>NZ_CM195533.1:617500-4575730 GCF_043831965.2 Xanthobacter variabilis | reverse complement strand
ATGCATCCGCGCGCCAAGGAAGCCATTGGCGACCTGGTGGCCGGCCTCATTCCCAATGGCGCCTCGGTGTCGTTCGGCATTGGCACCACGCCCGAATTCGTGGCGCTGGCCATGCAGGGCCACGAGGACCTGACCGTCCTCACCAACAATCTGAGCGTGGCGATGGCGCTGAGCGTGACGGCCTCGAACCGCATCATCCTGCCCGGCGGCCCTGTGCGCCTGCCCGACCGCGACATGCTCGGCCCCCATGTGGAGGAGATGTACCGCAATTACCGGGTGGATTTCGGCATTTTCGGCGTCGCCGGCATCGAGCCGGACGGCACGCTGGTGGATTTCGACCGGGACGAGGTGCTGGCCCGCACCGCCAT
Organism: Xanthobacter variabilis; assembly: GCF_043831965.2. Classification (NCBI taxonomy): domain Bacteria; kingdom Pseudomonadati; phylum Pseudomonadota; class Alphaproteobacteria; order Hyphomicrobiales; family Xanthobacteraceae; genus Xanthobacter; species Xanthobacter variabilis. The sequence goes on along the minus strand of NZ_CM195533.1, from coordinate 4,575,362 downwards.
CCTGGAAAGCTGCCGCCGCTCTGTGCTGGTGGCGGACATCAGCAAGTTCGGCCGGCCGGCCCCCGCGCGCGGCGGGCACATTGCCGATGTCCACATGGTGGTGCTCGATGCCCCGCCCCCTTCCGCCTGCGCGCCGCTGTTCGACGCGCCTGATGTGGCGGCGCGGCTGCAGGTCGCGGCCTTTGGCGGGGGAGCCTGAACATGGACGGAACGGCTTCCGATTTCGTGCGGCTGGATCGGGTCACGCGCACCTTTCCTGGTGGCGGCGGCGTGGAGGATCTCTCCATCTCGGTTCCCCGCGGCTCCTTCACGGTGCTGCTCGGCCCCTCGGGCTGCGGCAAGTCCACCACGCTGCGGCTGATCGCGGGGCTGGAGACGCCCGACCGCGGGCGCGTGGAGATTGGCGGGCGCGACGTGACGGGACTGGCGCCGTCGGCGCGGGGCCTGTCCGTCGTGTTCCAGTCCTACGCGCTGTTTCCCCATCTCTCGGTGGCGGAAAATATCGTGTTCGGGCTCAAGGTGCGCCGCGTTGGCCGGGCGGAGCGGGAGCGCAAGCTTGAGGAGGCCCTGGCGCTCACGGGGCTGGAGGGGCTGGGGGATCGCAAGCCCGCACAGCTCTCCGGCGGCCAGCGCCAGCGCGTGGCCCTCGCCCGCGCCATCGTGGCCGACCACCCCCTGTGCCTGATGGACGAGCCCCTTTCCAATCTGGACGCCAAGCTGCGCCACAGCGTGCGCCAGGAGATCCGCGCCCTGCAGCGCCGCCTGGGCATGACGGTGGTCTATGTCACCCACGACCAGACCGAGGCCATGGGCATGGCCGATCAGGTCATTCTCATGCGCCAGGGCCGGGTGGAGCAGCAGGGCGCACCGGCCGAACTCTATCAGCAGCCGGCCACAGCCTTCGCCGCCGGCTTCATCGGCTCCCCGCCGATGACGCTGATCCCCGCCGCAGCCCTGCCGGGGGTGCCGGTGCCCGCGGGGCGAGCGCGCGAGGGGGTGCTGGCGGGCATTCGCGCGGAGGAGCTGAGCCTTCTGGCGCCGGGCGCCGGGTCGCTCCCCGCCACTGTTGCCGCGAGCGAGTTCCTGGGCGCGGAAACCTTCGTCTATCTGCGGCTGGAAGGCGGGGCGGAGCTGATCGCCCGCGTGCCCGGCCGCGTGGAGCCCGCAGCCGGGAGCGCCGTCTCGGTGGCGTGGGGCGAAGGCGCCATCCACTGGTTCGACCGCGAGAGCGGCCGGCGTCTCCCCTCCGCCCAAGGGCCCGACGGCGCCGTGGGCTGACCCTTTTCTTTTCACCCGTGTACGCGTTCCCAAAAGGCAGAGGACACGACCATGAGACGCTTCTTCACCGCCGCCGCCATGGCCGCGGGACTGTTCGCCGGCACCACGGTCTCAGCTTTCGCGAAGACCGAGCTCACCATGTATTACCCGATCTCCGTCGGCGGCCCGCTGACGAAGGTCATCGACGGCATGATCGAGGGGTTCGAGAGGGAGAACCCCGATGTGGACGTGAAGGCCGTTTATGCCGGCAATTACGACGACACCCGCGTGCGCGTGCTTTCGGCGCTGAAGAGCGGCCAGCCGGCCCAGCTCTCGGTGCTGTTCTCCATCGACGTTTATGATCTCATCGAGCAGGACCTCATCGTGCCGTTCGATGATGTGGTGAAGAGCGATGATGAAAAGGCCTGGCTCAGCAGCTTTTATCCCGCGCTGATGGCCAATGGCCAGGTGGAGGGCAAGACCTGGGGCATCCCCTTCCAGCGCTCCACCATCGTCATGTACTACAACAAGGAGATGTTCAAGGAAGCCGGCCTTGACCCCAACGCCCCGCCCAAGACCTGGGACGAAATGGTGGCCATGGGCAAGAAGCTCACCAAGGACGGCCGTTACGGCCTCATGGTGCCGTCCACCGGCTATCCCTATTGGATGTTCCAGTGCTTCGCCATCCAGAACGGCAAGGAGCTGATGAGCAAGGATGGCGCCAGCGTCTATTTCGATGACCCGGCCGTCATCGAGGCGCTCGACTTCTGGAAGTCCTTGTCCACCGACGCGAAGATCTCACCTGCCGGCCTCGTGGAATGGGGCACCCTGCGCCAGGCCTTCGTGCAGGGCCAGACGGCCATGATGTGGCACACCACCGGCAACCTCACCGCCGTGAAGAAGGAAGCGAAGTTCGACTTCGGCGTGGCCGAGCTGCCGGCCCACAAGCGCCCGGGCTCGCCCACCGGCGGCGGCAACTTCTACCTCTTCAAGAACGCCAAGCCGGACGAGCGCGCCGCCGCCTTGAAGCTGATCCGCTACATGACCGCGCCCGAGCGGGCGGCTGAGTGGTCCATTGCCACCGGCTATGTGGGCGTCAGCCCCGCGGCCTATGAGACGCCGGCGCTGAAGGCCTATGGCGAGCAGTTCCCCCAGGCTTTGGTGGCCCGTGACCAGCTGAAGGTCGCCATCGCCGAATTCTCCACCTGGGACACCGCCCGCGTGCGCGAGGCCCTGAACAACGCCATTCAGGCCGCCCTGACCGGCACCAAGACTCCGGCCGAGGCGCTGAAGGGCGCCCAGGCCACCGCCAACGGGCTCCTCAAGCCCTTCAAGCACTGACACGCCCTTTAGGAACACTGCGGGGGCGGGTCATCGCCCGTCCCCGTGCTGCGAAGAAGCCCCCATGCCCGACGCTCTCGCCCCGGACCCCATCGCGCGCCAGCAGCGCCGCCTCCAGGCCCTTTATGGCTGGATGCTGCTCTCGCCCGCGCTGATCCTCCTGACGGTGTTCGCCTTCCTGCCCGCCTTCGCCACGGTGTGGGGCAGCCTTTATTCGCGCGGCACCGCGCGCCGGCCGGCGGTGTTCAACGGCCTTGAGAACTATGCCGACCTCGCCGCCGACCCGACCTTCTGGACGGTGCTGGGCAACAATCTCGTCTATGCGGCGGTGACCATTCCCGTTTCCATCGCGCTGGCGCTCGCCATGGCGCTGTGGGCGGATTCGCGCATTCCCCTGCGGGGCTTCGTGCGCAGCGCCTATTTCACACCGACCGTGCTGCCCATGGTCGCGGCGGCGAACCTGTGGCTGTTCTTCTACACGCCGGGCCTCGGCGTCATCGACAGCTTCACCTCCCTGTTCGGCCTTCCCGCCGTGAACTGGCTCGGCCAGCCGCAGACCGCCCTGGGCGCGGTGATGGTGGTGACGGTGTGGAAGGAGGCGGGCTTCTTCATGATCTTCTATCTGGCGGCGCTCCAGACCATTCCGCCGGACCTCAAGGAGGCGGCTTTGGTGGAGGGGGCTTCGCGCCTCACCTATCTGCGGCGCGTCCTGCTGCCGCTGCTGATGCCCACGACCGCGTTCATCTTCATCAACGCCCTCATCAATTCGGTGAAGTTGATCGATCACCTTTTCATCCTCACCAAGGGCGGGCCGAACAACGCGACCAAGCTCGTCCTCTATTGGATCTGGGAGATGGCCTTCTCGTATTTCGACCGGCCCCACGCCGCCGCGATGACGGTGCTGGTGCTGCTGGTGCTGGGCGCCGTCGCCGTCTTCCAGTTCGCGGTTCTCGACAAGCGGATCCACTACCGATGATGGCTTCATCCCCCGCTCGACCGATCCGCTGGAGCGCGGCGCTGGAGGCGGCCGGCGCCTGGCTGCTGGCGCTGGTGTGGATCGCCCCGCTTCTGTTCGCCCTGTGGGCCTCCCTGCGGGCGCCGGGGCAGGCGCTGGATTTCTCCCTGGCCGCGCCCTTCACCTTCGAGAATTATCGCGCGGCCTGGGCGGCGGCGCCGTGGCCCGTCTATGCCCTGAACACGCTGGCGCTGGTGTCGTTCACCCTGGTGGGGCAGCTCGTGCTGTGCACCCTGGCGGGCTATGCCTTCGCCCGCTTCCGCTTTCCGGGGCGCGAGGCGCTGTTCGTGCTGGTGCTGCTGCAGCTGTTCGTGCTGCCCGAGGTGCTGATCGTCGAGAACTACGCGATGATCTCGCGCCTTGCTTTGCTCGACACCATTGCCGGCATGGGGCTGCCTTATGTGGCGAGCGCGTTCGGCATCTTCCTGCTGCGGCAGGCCTTCAAGTCAGTGCCGGTGGAACTGGAGGAGGCGGCGCGGGTGGAGGGCTGCTCCTGGCTCGGCGTGCTCTGGCGGGTCTATGTGCCAGCCGCGCGGCCGGTTTATCTTGCTTACGCCCTGGTTTCCGTCGCCACCCACTGGAACAACTTCCTGTGGCCGCTGATCGTGACCAACACGCCGGGCAGGCGGCCACTGACAGTCGGCCTCTCTTTGTTCGGTGCGCCCGAGAGCGGGGTGGACATCTCCGTTATCAGCGCGGCCACCATCATGGTGGTGGCGCCGTTGCTGATCGCCTTCCTCATCTTTCAGCGCCAGTTCATCCAGGCCTTCCTGCGTGCCGGGATCCGTTGAAGGGGGAAGACAGATATGCGTGGGTATCCACCAAAGCGCGCGCGGATTTTCCGAATGCAACCGCGTATTATACTTTATGGCGGCTGCCGATCTAAAGCTGTTCGTCTTCAGATGACCATTTTCTGTGCAAGAAGTCCGTGAGGTTGACTCTTACCTCCACGGCAAAGTGATACCGGAATGCCACAATGTGAAACAAAGTTGACTCTGGATACACAAATGCGGTGATGAAACCGGGTTCGGCGCTCGCCGCTCCATTGCGCGCTCTCCGCTGGGCCTCTACGGCTTTTAGCCAAGGAAACTATCCGGTCGGGCGACCTTGGGGGGCGGAACGCGGGCTTGTTCTCGTCGGGCTGCATCGGTCGCATGCCGGGCTTTCGGGGCGGGGCAAGGCTGATGACGCGGGCGGAAGTCAAGGGTGGGGGTGCGGTTCGGGTCGAGGTTCTTGGTGGCGTGAAGGGCACGCGCCGGCTGCTGGACCGCTGGCGCCTGCTGCTGACATCGGCCCTGGTGCCGCTGATGGAATGGGCCCAGTGGAGCTCCCCCTGGGACTCCACTAAGGGGCGTGCGGCTTCCGCGCGCGGCAGCTCGCGGCTCCAGCGTCGCCGCGGCAGGGTTCTGCGTCCACTCGTGCTCGGCTCCGGCAGCGCGCTGTCCCTGGCTGCCGCCAGCATTTTGGGCGCTCACGTGGCCGGCGCGACTCCGTTGCCGTCCAATTGCGCGGTCACCGGCACCACCACCTTGTTGAGCTGCGACGCGACCTCGGTCAATGTGAGCATGACCACGGGCGCGGGAACGCTGACGGTGGATGGCCTGACCACCGGTGTGGTGGCCTACGGTTCCCCGACCACGCCGGGAACCTATGACCAGACGGTCACGCTGACCGGCGCCACGACGATCAACAACCCCACTTACAGCGCTCTGGTGATGCAGTTCGGTACCCTGCCGGACGCCAGCGTCATCGATGTCATCGTGAACGCCACCGTTCATATCGGCCCTGATGTGAATGCGACGATGGGCGGTGGCGGCGGCTTTGGCACCATCTGGGTTCGCAACGACAAGGGGGGCAATGTCGTCATCGACAATGCCGGCACCCTGATGGGCACGGCGCCGAGCACGACGGACGATGCCCCCACGCTAAGCGGCGTGACCAATCTGGGCGCGGTGAGCATCACCAACAGCGGAATCGTCACCTCCACCAATAATCGCGGCATCTATGCCGACGGCAATCATAACGGGGCCGTCGCCGAAACCGTGTCGGTGACGAACACCGCGGCGGGGCAGGTTTTCGCCTATACGGCCGGCATCCGCGTCATCGACTATCTGGGGCTTGCCTCCATCGACAATGCGGGAAGCGTCAATGCCACGCTCCGCCAGGGCCTGATCGCCTGGTCGGCTGATGGTGATGCCACCATCGTCAATTCCGGGACTGTCATTTCCGGCAACGACAACGCCATTCATGCCGCCACCGAGAATGGCAAGGCCACCGTCACGAACAGCGGCACGGTCACGGCCCAGGGGGATCCTGCTCTTGATGCGGCGCATGCCGCCATCACGACCCCTGACGGCTATAACGGCCTGCGCGCGTCGGTCGATGTGGCGGGCGACATCGAAATCACGAACACCATTGCCGGCGTGGTTTCCGCCACTCGCGACAGCGGCATCCTGGCGGAAACGCCCCTGGGGGATGTCACCATCATCAATGCCGGCTCGATCACGAGCAAGACCGGCATCGTGGCGAACAGCGGCTTCGCCACCGGCAGCACGGTGGCGACTGGACCCACCACGAATGGCGACATCTCCGTCACCAATTCCGGCACGGTGAGCGCCACCGATCTTGCCGTTTCCCTCGACGGCACCACCAATTATCTCGCAAACAGCGGCGGCATCAGCACCACCTTCACGACCGCGGTCGAGACTGGAAACGGTGACAGCACCGTCGTGAACCGCGGTACGATCTCCGCCGGTTCGGCGTCGGGCACGGCCATCAGCATGGGGTCGGGCAGCAACCGCCTGGTTCTGTACGACACCTCCTCCATCACCGGCATCGTCACCAATGCCAGCTCGGGCAACACGCTGGAGCTGACCGGCACGGGCACGGCCACGCTCGCCCTCGGCTCGGTGGGCGCGAGCGGCACCTATCGGGGCTTCGGCGATCTCACCAAGTCCGGCACCGGCCAGTGGACGCTGACCGGCACGGGCGCCAGCCTCACCGGGACCGTCGATGTGGAAGGCGGTACGCTGGCGCTGGGCACGGGGGCGCAGCTGAGCTCCCTTGGCGTCGTCATCGGCGGCGAGGCGGGGACCACGGCGAACGCCTCCGCTGAGGGAGCCAGCACGTCCTGGACCGTGGGTGCCGATCGCGTTGGTGTCGGCGTGCATGGCACGGGCACCTTGACCATCAGTGATGGTGCGACCCTCAGTTCGCCGGGCGGCGTGATCGGCTGGTACGCGGACGGCAACGGCACGGTGACCATCAAGGACAGTGGCAGCCGCTGGACCAACACCGCCGCTCTCTATGTGGGCAATGAAGGTACCGGCAGCCTGTCTGTCGAAAATGGCGGCTGGGTCGGCGCCACCGACACCTATGTCGGCACGGTGAACGGCTCGCAGGGCACGGTGACTGTCACTGGCGCCAACTCCATTCTGACCCTCAGCGGCGCCTTCATCGCGGGTCATGAGAACGGCACCACCGCCACGGTGACCGTGAGCGACGGGGGGCGGCTCGACGCTGTCACCGGCACGCTGGGCAATCTGACGGGGTCGTCGGGCACCATGACCGTGACCGGGGCGGGGTCGTCCTGGGCCGCGGTGGAGGACGGTTCCGCCTATTCCGGTTACATCAATATCGGCCTCTATGGTCACGGCGAGCTCACCGTGACCGATGGCGGCGCCGTCTCCGCCACGCGCGTCTATATCGGCAATGACACGGGCTCCACGGGCATCGCGTCCGTGAGCGGGGCGGGGTCGTCGATCACGACGACGAGCAACCTTTATATCGGCACTGGCGGCGATGGCACGCTGACCGTTTCCGATGGCGCGCAGGTCAGCGCGGAGATCATCAAGATCGCCTATTTCAGCGGTGTGAACGGCACCTTGAACATTGGCGCTGCCTCGGGCCAGACGGCGGTGGCCGCCGGCGCCGTCTCGGTCGATGAAATCTGGTTCCTGGACGGAACCGGCAAGATCGTCCTCAACCACACGAGCACCGACTTCAGCCTCTCCGCGGCCATTTCCGGCACCGGAGAAGTGGATGTGGAGAACGGTACCTCCACCTTCTCCGGCGAGAGCACGTTCGCGGGTGCGCTGAACGTCACCGGCGGCAAGCTGGTGGTGACCGGCGCCATCCAGCCCCTCAGCGGCAACTCTGCCCTGGACCTGACGGTGGCGGGCGGCGCGCTCGAGGTGAGCGGGGGCGGGCAGCTGACGACCCGTAGCACCGCCATCGGCGCCACCACCGGCGCCAGCGCGGTGACCGTCACTGGCACCGGCTCCACCTGGGTGAACGCTGTGAACAGCGTCGACCTTTCCCGGGGGGTGGGGCAGACCGGCTCCATCACCATCAGTGATGGTGGCACGTTCAAGTCGCTGGGCAGTGGCGGTCTCTACATGGCGGCCGGAGGCGCCTTCACGGTCACCGGCGCCGGCAGTCATGTGCAGATCGGCGATCCCACCACTCCCGCTTCGCCGCTCTGGCTTTATTCCTACGGCGGCACCATCACCATTGCCGATCGGGCCAGCGTCTATACCAGCGGCACCTATGTGGGCGGCGATGGTGGTGATCTGGCCACAATGACGGTGACCGGCGCGGGCACCAGCCTCGTGGCCGATCAGCGCCTCTATATCGGCGGGCAGAACGGCTCCTATGACGTCTATCCCGTGAACGGCAACGGCCGCGCCACGGTCTCCGCCGGTGCCACCGTCACCACCGCCACCGTGGGCGTGGGCATGGATCCTCGCTCGGCAGGCGCGCTCCTGATCACGGGGGCCGGGTCTCAGGTCTGGGCCAAGGCGAATTCCACGTTCGCCACCCTGGGCAATTTCTATGTGGGCTATGCCGGCAACGCCATGGTGGTGGTGGCCGATGGCGCCACGCTGAAGGCCGATAACGAGGTGCGCGTCGGCTACGACACGGCGGGCTCGGGCGAGCTGGCCATCGGCGCGGATAGCGGCTCGGCGGCCGCCGCCGCGGGCCGCGTCGATGCGGCGAAGGTGGTGTTCGGCACGGGCGCCGGTTCGGTGGTCTTCAACCATACCGACGCGGCCTATGTGTTCTCGGCGGCCATCAGCGGCGACGGCAGCGTCACGCAGATGGGCAGCGGCACTACCATTCTTACCGGTGCCAGCACCTATACGGGGGCCACCACCATTTCTGGTGGAACGCTTCAGATCGGCAATGGCGGCGCCAGCGGCTCCATCAGCGGGAACATCACCGATAATGCCGCGCTGGTGTTCGATCGTTCGGACGATGTTTCCTATGCGGGCGTGATCTCCGGCTCCGGCACCCTTGAGAAGCGGGGCGCGGGAACGCTGACGCTGGCGGGGGCGAACACGTTGAGCGGGCAGGCGACCGTGTCTGCCGGCACCTTGCAGCTGGATGGCAGCCTCGCGGGCGGCCTCGCCGTGGAAAGCGGGGCCATCCTCGCCGGCACCGGCTCCGTGGGCGGGGCTCTGGCCGTGAAGGCCGGGGGCACCTTCTCCGGCACCAGCGGGGTGACCTTCACGGTGGGTGGTGCGCTGACGCAGGAGGCCACCTCCGCCCTCGCGCTCACCCTCAATGCCCCGAGCGCGACCGCGGTGCTCGATGTCGGCGGCAACCTGACTCTCGACGGCACGCTGAACCTCACCGCCGGCACGGGCTTCGTCGACGGAACCTACCGGCTGATCGATTATGCAGGCACGCTGACCGACAATGGCCTGGCACTGGGCACGGTGCCGACGCATTCGCTCTATCGCATCGATACGGCGACCGGCGGCGAAGTGAATCTCGTGGTCGCGGCCGGCCAGTGGTGGAATGGCGCGGTGACCACGCCCGGCGGATCGTCGGTGGCGGGCGGCAGCGGCACCTGGGACGTGAGCGCGGCCACCAGCAACTGGACCAATGCGGCCGGCAGCACCGCCGCGTCCTGGACCCAGAGCGGGCTTGCCATCTTCTCCGGAGCGGCCGGCACGGTGACGGTGAGCGGGGCGGTGGCGCCTCAGGTCGCCGGCATGGAGTTCATGACCGACGGCTATACGGTGAGCGGGGGCGCGATCACCCTCGCCTCGTTCTCGGCGGGAACGGCTCCCTTTATCCTCGTGGACGGTGGCACGGCCACCATTTCCTCGGCGCTCGCCGGCACCGACGGCATGGAGAAGAAGGGCGCGGGCGCCCTCGTTCTGACCGGTGCGAACACCTATACCGGCGGCACCACCATCACCGCCGGCACCCTGTCCATCGGCGATGGGGGCTCCGCTGGTTCGCTCGTCGGCGACATCACCAACAATGCGGCTCTGGTGTTCAACCGCGCCGATGATGCGACCTATGCGGGTGATATTTCCGGCACCGGCACCCTGGAGAAGAAGGGCGCGGGCACCCTCGTTCTGACCGGTGACCACACCCATACGGGCGGCACCACCATCACCGCCGGCACCCTTCAGCTCGGCAATGGCGGCACCTCCGGTTCCATCGTCGGCGATGTGGCCAATTCCGGCACGCTGGTGTTCGACCGCTCCGACGATGTGACGACCTCCGGCACCATCACCGGTTCGGGCGCGCTGGTGCAGCAGGGCACGGGCCGGCTGACCCTGGCCGGCGCCAACAGCGCCGGCGCGGGAACCACGGTGGCCGCCGGCACCCTGGTTCTGACGGGTGGCGCGAGCCTTGCGAGCGACGTGACGGTGCAGGGCGGTGCCGTCCTGGAAGGCAGCATTGGCGGGATGTCGGGCGGTACGGTCGCGGGCACGGTGAGTGTGGCCGATGGCGGCACGCTGCGCGCCAGCGCGGCGGGGGCCCACGGCCTCACCATGACCGGCCTGGTGCTCTCGAACACCGCGCATCTGGATGTGGGGCTGGGCACCACCGGCGCCAGCGCCGTCTTCGCGACGGATACCCTGACGCTCGATGGCATTCTCGATGTCACCGACACGGGCGGCATGTCGCTCGGCGTCTACAGGCTCATCAGCTACACCACCCTGACGGCGGACAACGGGCTCGAGCTGGGCACGACGCCCGGCCAATACGTCTACGAGATCCTGCAGACGCCGGGCCAGGTGGACCTGGCGGTGCTGAACAGCGACATGCTGTATTGGAACGGCAGCACCACCAGCCCGGATGGCACCCTGCATGGCGGCACCGGCACCTGGAGCGCCAATGCCTCCAACACCAATTGGCTCACCAGCACGCTCAACCAGTCCAAGGCCTGGAACAGCAGCTTTGCCGTGTTCGCCGGAACGCCCGGAACGGTCACCATCGACACATCGTCGGGTGCGGTTTCCGCGAGCGGTCTCCAGTTCATGGTGGACGGCTATGAGGTCACCGGCGGCGCGCTGGTTCTGGCGGCCCCCTCCGGCCGTACGCAGATCCGCGTGGGTGACGGGACGAGCGCCGGTGCCGGCTACACGGCCATTATCGCGTCCGAGCTCCAGGGCACCACGGGTCTTGAAAAGACCGACGTCGGCACCCTGGTTCTGACGGGCGAGAGCACCTATTCGGGCGGTACGGTGGTTACGGCCGGCACGCTGCGGATCGGCAATGGCGGCAGCGCCGGTTCGATCCTGGGCGACGTGGAAAACAACGCGACCCTGGCCTTCGACCGTTCCGATGACACCACCTTCGCGGGGGCCATCTCCGGCACCGGCATCGTGGTTCAGCAGGGCGCGGGCACGCTGGCGCTGACCGGGGCGAACAGCTTCTCGGGCGGCCTCTCCATCCAGTCGGGCACGGTCCAGGTTGCGACCGCCGGCGCCCTCGGCACGGGCGGGCTGGCCCTCCAGGGGGCGGGCGCGCTGCAGGCCAGCGGAACCTTCGCCTATGGCGGCAACGTCACGCTGACGGCGGTGGGCGGCTCGGGCGGCGGCACCCTCGTCGTCGATGGCGCCGAAACGCTGACGCTGGCGGGGGTCATCTCCGGCAACGGCCAGCTCACCAAGTCCGGTTCCGGCACGCTGGTGGTGACGGGCGCGAATACTTTCGCGGGCGGCACGGTTATCGCCGCCGGCACCCTTCAGATCGGAGATGGCGGCACTGCGGGCACCATCACCGGCGACCTGGTGAACAACGGCACCCTGGTGTTCAACCGCTCGGACGCCTACACCTTCACCGGCGCCATCACCGGCAGCGGCGACGTGGCGTTCACGGGTGGCGGCACGGTGTCCTTCTCCTCGCCCTATCAGGGGCCGGTGACGGTGGACGAGACCACGGTGACGCTGGTCGCGGGCACGGTGAGCGGTTCGCCCTTCACGGTGAATGGCGGCGGCCACCTGGGCGGCACGGCCACCATTGGCGGCCTCGTGGTCAATTCCGGAGGCGTGGTCGGGCCGGGCTATTCGCCGGGTACCCTGACCGTCAGCGGCACCGTGACCTTCAATGCGGGCTCGGTCTATCAGGTGGATGTCACCCCGTCCGGCGCGCACGATCTCATCGTCGCGTCTGGCGACGTGACCATTTCGAGCGACGCCTCGGTTGAGGTGAAGGCGGTGGCGGGGCGCTATCCCGGCTCCAGCTCGCTCCAGATCCTGACCACCTCCGGCACGCTCACGGGCACCTTTGGCAGCGTGACCTCCGATTACGTCTTCCTCGACCCCACGCTGACCTATGACGCGCAGAATGTGTATCTGTCGCTCGTCTATAACGGTGTGGACTTCGTCACCTATGCGCGCACGCCCAATGAGGCGGGGGTGGCGGTGGCGGCGCAGGCCCTCGGCGGCGGCAACGCGGTCTATGACGCTATCGTCGCTCTGCCGGAAGGCGCCATTGCTCCGGCGTTCAATGCCCTGTCCGGCGAGATCTATCCGTCGGTGAACACGGTGCTCCAGCAGGAGTCCATCTATGTTCGCCAGGCGGTGGGCGCGCGTCTGCGGCAGGCGGCGGCGGGTGCTGACGCCCTGGCCCAGTCGGCCCAGGCCGCCGGGCCCACCACCGGGCGCCTGAGCAAGGACCTGGACGTGACCCTGTGGGCGCACGGTTATGGCGGCTGGGGCAACAGCTTCGGCAATGGCAATGCCGCCAGCATCTCCAACAGCCTCGGCGGCTTCCTCATCGGCGCCGACGTGGCGGTTGCGCCGAATGCGTGGGCGGGCGTGTTCGGCGGCTACAGCCGGTCGAGCTTCGACGTTGCGGCCCGCGCCTCCAGCGGCAACAGCGACAATTACGACATGGGCGCCTATGCCGGGGTGAAGCTTGACGCTTTCTCCCTGCGCGCCGGCTTCGCCTATGGCGTGCACGATGTGTCAGCGAGCCGGTCCATCGCCTTCCCGGGCTTCGCCGAAAGCACGAACGGCAGCTACACCGTGGGCACCACTCAGCTCTTCGGCGAGGCAAGCTATGGCGTGCCGGTTGGCGCGGCCATGTTTGAGCCGTTCGCCGGCCTCGCTTACGTGAATGTCGGCAGTGCGTCCTTCTCCGAAACCCTGCGCAGCGCCGCGCTGGCGGTGGACACGGGGTCCATGGACACGCTCTACAGCACGCTGGGGCTGCGCGCGGCGTTCTCGACCGAGCTGTTCGGCCGCAACCTGACGCCGAGCGTGACGCTGGGCTGGCAGCACGCCTTCGGCGACACCGACCCGGTGGCCGCCATGCGCTTCCTTGGCGGCACGATACCCTTCTCCGTCTCGGGTGTTCCGATCGCGGAGGACGCGCTGCTGGTGGATGCCGGACTGGCCTATGGCCTCTCCGACACAGCCAGCCTTTCGGTGGCCTATACCGGTCAGTTCGCCACTTCCGCCAGCCAGAATGCCTTCACCGCGCAATTCTCGCTGAAGTTCTGATCTGAAGACGAAGGCCGGCGCGCTGTGTCGGCCTTCTTTTTCGATCCCAGGGCACGTTCGCGCGACGGCGGATCCGGGTCGCATGAGCGGCGGACATAAGAACGGGCGGCTAGATTTTTTTCCACGGCACGATGGAAGGCAGAAGCAGTCCCGGCCAGCCCTTCGGTGCGCCCGGATCGCCCGGGCGCGCTCGCGTCTCCATGGCCGCCTTCGGGGGGAGGCGGGCGGCCACGGTCCTCGCCTGTCGCGGACGGGCCGCGCGTTTGGGGGCTTTCGAACCTTCGTGTCGGTCCCGGGCCCGGCGATTCCCCTTCCTCGCCATGTCACGGCGGGTTCGGTGGCGATGGTGGGACGATCTAAGACTGCGACCCATTCGCGCATTTCCTTCGGGAATTGCGCCCGCGCCTGCGCGGTGGCTGCGGGGCGTTTTCGTTGGAGTTCAGCCGTTTGCGGCAACAATGCTGACGATCTGGCCGGCAGCGGAGACCCAGAAGGCCGAGCACCTTAGAACGATTATAATTCCAATAATTCTCAGCTACTTACGCAAGTTGCGGTGAGGTGTTACACCTTGTCTCACCGACCTGAGCGCGGTGGTGCCCGGGTCTCGTTTCAGCGTTGGTGGATGCCATCATGGGGATGAGTGGGGGGATTTCCCTTCAGGGTTGCGGAGTTTCCTCCGCTGACTGCGCCCGACCTTCCCGCTGGCCCGGAATGTGTATGCCAAGTTCCGGAAGCGCTTTCTCCGGCGGCCGTCGGTGCTCTCGGGCGGGGAAGCGACACCGAGCCATGACCTTTCAGTCCGCGTTTTTCATGGTCCGCAACGTTCGTGATTTCGAGGTTTGAGATGCACGATTCTTCTCCGAAATTTGCCCATGCCGGCCAGATCACGACCCTTGCCAACCTTCAGCCGGGCGAAAGCGGCGTTGTGGAATCCGTGGAAGCGGGCGTTTTCGAGCATGGATTGTCCGTGCGCCTGCGCGCCATGGGCGTGAGCGCCAGCCGCGAGGTTTCCATGATGCGACGCGGATGGTTCGGCGGTCCGCTCGTGGTGCGCGCCGGCAAGGCGACCGACATCGCGATCCGCCGGGCGGAGGCTGCTCAGGTCAAGGTGCGCCGGGTGTGAGCCGAACGGCGGCCGCAGACGAGGAAGACGGGACGCGATATCGTCCTGAGCGATAACCGCGAGCCGAAGCCAGCGGAAGGCGATGTGTGTCCGGCAGGTCCGCCGGTCCGCATCATGGTGGGTGGCAGCCCATGCCGCCCTCGGACAGCGCCGGCAGGCTGCGCCGGCGGGTTCATTGAGGACCGTTCGAGCAACCGCGTCCGGTCTGCCCCCGAGAGCGGCTCCGGACGGCTTCCAGCTGGGAAACACGATGGATTGCTGTGCACCCGAAGTAAAGCTCGCCCCGACGGATAATAAAATTCCGCGCGTCGCGCTCATCGGCCAGCCCAATACGGGCAAGTCGATGCTGTACAATCGGATCACGGGTGCCAGCGCCTATGTCGGGAACTGGCCGGGCATCACGGTCAGCCTCTCCAACGCCCGCGTGAAGCTGGGGGGCCGCGAGGTCGAGTTCGTCGACCTGCCGGGTATTTACGACCTCGAGGGCTTTTCGGACGACGAGACGGTGGTGGCCAACTTCCTCAAGGCCTATCCGGTGGATCTCGTCATCGTGGTGGTGAATGCGAGCCAGATCGATCGGCAGATTCTGATGCCCCTGCAGGTGAGGCTTCTCGGCCTGCCGGCGGTGGTGATGCTGAACATGGCGGACGAGGCGCGCAAGGCGGGCATCGAGATCGACCCCGCGGCGCTGTCGGCGCGGCTGGGTGTGCCCGTGCACCTCATCAGCGCCAAATACGGCCACGGCTTCGCAGATGCCATGGTCTCCGTGTCGGCCGCGCTGGATGGGCGGGCGGGCACGAAGCCGGTGTTCGCCAACTATGAGAGCCTGCGCGGGACCCTCATGACCGAGGAGACCCTCGCGGAGACGCTGCACGGCGCCGTTGCCTATCCGCACGAGCCGCCCAAGACCATCACGGACCGTCTCGACCGCTGGCTGCTGCACCCCATCCTCGGACTGCCCATCTTCTTCGCGGTCATGCTCGGCGTGTTCTACATCGTCTGGAGCATCGGCCTGCCGTCGCAGGACTGGGTGGGGGCGGTCACCGACTGGATCCAGTCCTCGATCCTGGAGCCGGTGTTGAGCCTGGGGCCGAGCTGGCTGCAGAACTTCGTCATCAACGGCATCTGGCTGGGCGTGGCCACGGTGGCGTCCTTCGTGCCGCTCATCATGCTGTTCTTCTTCTGCATGGCGGTGGTGGAGGATAGCGGCTACCTCTCGCGGGCCGCTTATCTCATGGACACCTGGATGCGCCGGCTGGGCCTCGATGGGCGCGCCTTCGTCATGCAGATGATGGGCTTCGGCTGCAACGTGCCGGCGCTGATGGGCACGCGCGTGATGCGCTCGCGGCCGCTGCGGCTGCTATCCATGCTCATCATTCCGTTCTCGCTGTGCTCGGCGCGGCTGGCGGTGTTCGTGTTCATCATCTCGGCGGTGTTCTCGCCGGTGCAGGGGCCGCTGGTCCTGTTCTCGCTCTATGTCATCAGCTTTGTCGCGGCTTTCCTGGCGGCGGCCATCTTCAGCCGGTCGAAGCAGTTCAAGAGCACCGAGCCGTTCGTTCTGGAGCTGCCGCCCTATCGCGTGCCGACCCTGCGGCAGGTGTGGCTGCGCGGCTTCGGCGAGCTGCGCGAGTTCCTGCACCGCGCCACCAGCTTCATCATCCTGGGCACCATGGGCGTGTGGTTCCTGACCAACTTCCCGGTGGATGCGGAAGGGCTGGACACCTGGGGCGGGCAGATCGGCCGCTTCCTCCAACCGGTCATGGCGCCCATCGGCATCGATCCCTACCTCACGCTGGCGCTGATCTTCGGCTTCATCGCGAAAGAGGTGGTCATCGGCTCCCTGGCGACCATCTATGCCATGTCGGCCGGGCTGGTGGCGCAGCACATCGCCACCACTGTCTCGCCGGCGGCCGCCTATAGCTTTTGCCTGTTCTGCCTGCTGTACACGCCGTGCCTGACCACGGTGGCGACCGCGAAGGCGGAGAGCCGGTCGTGGGGCTTCATGTTCTTCTCGCTGGCCATCTCGCTGGTCTATGCGTGGCTGGTGGCGTTTGTCTTCTACCAGTCGGCCCTGCTGCTCGGTTTCAAGTAGCCGCGGCCCTCCGGCTTCGCTCCACACGTGAAACAAGAGGGCCACCCGCCGTCCGGCAGAAACGCTGGCCCGGCGGGTGGCCTTTTCACGGGACGGCGAGCTGGGCGCCCCATCCAAGGGGCGCGCGCTGAGCCGAAGGGCGACGGGGCCGGAATGCCCCGCCGTTGGGCGTTCGGGGCGGCTCAGGTCATGGCAGGGATCAGGCCGGCACCCGCGCGGCTTCCAGCCGGGCGTCGGCGGCGGGGGCAAACTCCATTCGGTTGCGCCCGTGCATCTTGGCGCGATAGAGAGCGCGATCAGCCAGCGGAACTGTGAGCATGAGATTGATCCCGTCGTGGTCCCAATAGCCGCCCAGGCTCGCCGTGACGGGCAGAAGCCGGCCATCGGCCAGTGGGCCGAGATCGCCGATGGAGGCCCTCAGCCGTTCGGCAATCAGCTCGGCATCCCGCTCGTTCGTGTCGGTCAGGAGGATGATGAACTCCTCGCCGCCGAAGCGCCCCACCAGGTCCTGTTTGCGCACCTTCTCCTTCAGCTGTCTGCCAACGGCTGACAGCACCATGTCGCCGACGTCGTGGCCGAAGGTGTCGTTGACGGATTTGAAGTGATCGAGATCCAGCACAAGGACGGCGGATGGGGCCATTCGGACCGCGCTGGGCAGGGCTTCGATATATTTGTCGAAGCGGCGCCGGTTGAGCAGGCCGGTCAGCGGGTCCGTCGTCGCCTCGCTCCTCGGCTGCATCATCCGAACCGCATTGCTGCGCTCGCGCTCCATCAGGCTGCCGAAGAGGATGACACCGAGCACATTGAAGAAGACCACGAAGGGGCCAGCCCCCGTGAGCACCCTCCACATGGCGTCCGCAGGCAGAAGGATTGTTGCGGCCAGGGAGAGGGAGATCATGGCGCCAAGCAGGGCCAGGCAGCGGGCGTGCTGGCAGATCCGGCCGTGCATGAAGTGGCCCCAGAACAGGCCCGCTGCCGACGCGATGCTCATTGAGACGAGCCCTGTTTCCATGCCCGCGCCGCCGATGGAAATGCGCATGGCAAAAGCCCCGACGAGGGCCGCCACAGCCCCCCAAATCCCCAGGAAGGCGCCCGAAAGGCCGACGAAAAGATTGCGCGGATCGACAATGACGCCCGGGGCCAGGGTGATGGTCTGAGACATCGCGAGAGCCGCGGCGCCACCGAAAAGAAGCCCCAAGCCAAAGCGCATCACGCTCTGCGGCAGCTGCGCGCGGAAAGAGAGCCCGTAGAGCACGGACAGCAGCGCCATGATGCCGAAGCTGTAGAGATAATGAATGACGAAAGCCATGGCGGTCCCGACGCGATTCAGCATGACGGGAAAACTATCCGGCAAGCTGTCATGCATCGCAATCGTACTGGTTGTAGGCAGGCGAGTTTCGCTTCGGGAATGGACTGGAAGCCTCAGGAGATGGATGTTTTTCGGCCTTGGCGCGCAGCCTTGTGACCGGCACCGTTCACCACCCTTGGCCGCCACCCGCGAACGCGCCGCCCGGAACGCGAGGGGCGACGGGCAGGGCTGCTCATTTTGCCGCCGATCAAGGGCACGTGCTTCGCTGAAGCGACACGCCGATGTCACCGCTCACGGGAGGGGAATCGCGCCGAAGGCAGCTTCGCGCCACCGCTGCGGCGTCGTCCAATCCGGGGATTTGCAGGGAAGCTTTGGTGGCGGATCGGGTTGGTGGAGCCGAGGGGAATCGAACCCCTGACCTCTGCAGTGCGATTGCAGCGCTCTCCCATCTGAGCTACGGCCCCGATCCATGGGAGGCGCCATTTACGCGGCGCCTCCCTTCAGTGTCAAGCGCACCCGGGCGGATTTTCAAACGCCCTGTGGATGGCTGCTGGTCTTGTCCACATCCCCTAGCGGCACCTCGCGGTCCCCGCGCAGCGCCACGTAGATGGCGGGGATCACCAGCACGGTCAGCGCCGTCGAGGACAGGAGCCCGAAGAACAGCGAGATGGCGAGGCCCTGGAAGATCGGATCGGTCAGGATCACCGCCGCGCCGATCATGGCCGCCACCGCCGTCAGCAGGATTGGCTTGAAGCGGATGGCGCCGGCTTCCAGCAGCACCTCCTTCAGCGGCCGGCCCGGGGCACGGGCGTGGCGGATGAAGTCTACCAGCAGGATCGAGTTGCGCACGATGATGCCGGCGAGCGCGATGAAGCCGATCATGGACGGCGCCGAGAACGGCGCGCCGAACAGCCAGTGGCCGAACACGATGCCGATCAGCGTGAGCGGAATGGGCGTCAGGATCACCAGCGGCAGCTTGAACGAGCCGAACTGCGCCACCACCAGGATATAGATGCCCAGGATCGCCACGCCGAAGGCGGCGCCCATGTCGCGGAAGGTGACCCAGGTCACTTCCCATTCGCCGTCCCACAGCACGGTGGGCTTGCTCTCGTCCGAGGGTTGGCCGTGCAGGGAGACGACGGGCTTGGGCAGGTTGCCCCAGTCCATGGCGTCGAGGGCCTTGCCCACGGCGATCATGCCGTAGACGGGCGCCTCATACGCACCGGCCAAATCCGCCGTCACCATCTCGGCCGCGCGGCCGTTGTGGCGGAAGATGGGGTAGGAGGAGGGCTCGCGGCTCACGCTCACCACATCGCCCAGCTCCAGTACGCCGCGCCCGCCGGGCACCGCATTGGCGGGCACGGGGGTGGAGAGGGTGCGGGCGTCCACCTGCTTGTCCGCCTTGGACAAAGCAAGGCGGATCGGGATCGCCGGGCGTCCTTGGCCGCGATGGGAATAGCCGACCGTGGCGCCGCCATAGAAGGCGCGGATGGCGTCGTAAACGTCCGCCTGCTCCACCTTGTAGAATTCGAGATTGTCCTGGTCGATGGCGAGGCGCACGCGCTCGGCGGTGGTGCCGAAGCTGTCGTCCACGTCCACGATGAAGGGCACGCTCTCGAATGCCTGGCGCACCTTGCGCGCCACCGCGCGGCGGGTTTCCGGGTTGGGCCCGTAGATCTCCGCCAGCAGGGTCGCCAGCACCGGCGGGCCGGGCGGCGGCTCCACCACCTTCAGGGCGCTGCCCTTGGGCAGGGGAATGGCCTTCAGTCGTTCCCTGAGCTCCAACGCGATCTGGTGGCTGGTGCGATGGCGATCACCCTTGGCGGTGAGGTTCACCTGGATGTCGCCCTGGCGCGGCGCGTTGCGCAGATTGTAGTGGCGCACCAGGCCGTTGAAGTTGAAGGGCGAGGCCGTGCCCGCATAGGTCTGGAACGAGACCACCTCGGGCACCGGGGAGAGCAGGTCCACCATCTGCTGCAGCACGCGGTTGGTGTCCTCCACCGACGCGCCCTGGGGCAGATCGAGCACCACGTTGAGCTCGGTCTTGTTGTCGAACGGCAGCAGCTTCACCGTGACATGCTCGGTGTAGAAGCTGGAGAGGGAGGCGAGCGTGATGCCGCCGACCACGAGCAGGAAGGTCCAGGCCCGCGCCTTGGTGCGCAGGATGGGCTCGGCCACCCGCACATAGAGCTGCCCCAGCTTGCCGCCATTGCCCGCCTCATGGGCGTGGGCCACCGCCGGCTTGGAGCTCGCCGCCTTCAGCATCAGCCACGGGGTGAGCACCACCGCGACAAAGAAGGAGAACACCATGGCCGCCGAGGCATTGGCCGGGATGGGGCTCATATAGGGGCCCATCATGCCCGAGACGAACAGCATGGGCAGCAGCGCCGCCACCACGGTCAGGGTGGCGACGATGGTGGGGTTGCCCACCTCCGCCACCGCCTCGATGGCGGCTTCGTCGCGCTTGAGGCCGTTCTTCATGGCCCAGTGGCGGGCGATGTTCTCGATGACGACGATGGCGTCGTCCACCAGGATGCCGATGGAGAAGATGAGCGCGAACAGGCTCACCCGGTTCAGCGTGTAGCCCATGAGGCGCGACGCGAACAACGTGAGCAGGATGGTGGAGGGAATGACCACCGCCACCACGAACGCCTCGCGCCAGCCGATGGCGACCCCCACCAGGATGACGATGGACACCGTGGCAAGGCCGAGATGCAGCAGCAGCTCGTTGGCCTTCTCATTGGCGCTTTCGCCATAGTTGCGGGTGATGGTCATCTCCACGTCGGAGGGGACCATCTGGCCGCTCAGCTCGTGGACGCGCTTGAGCACCTCCTCGGCGATGACCACCGCATTGGTGCCCGGCCGCTTGGCGATGGCGAGCGAGACCGCCGGCACCCGCACCATCTGGTCGCCGGCGCCGCGCCGCACGTCATAGACGCGGGTTTCCTCGGGCTCGGTGGCGAGCGTCACCTTGGCGACGTCGCGCACATAGATGGGCCGCCCGTCGCGCGCGGTGAGCAGAAGGTTGCCGATCTCGGCCGGGGTCTGGAGGGTCTGGCCGGCGACGAGGGTGCGCTGCTGACCCTTCTCGCGCACCGTGCCCGCCTGGAAGGAGCGGTTCGCCCCCTCGATCTTGCCGGAGAGCTGGGCCAGCGTGATGCCATAAAGGGAGAGCTTTTCCGGATCGGGCTCGACGCGGATCTCCTCCGGCTGCTCACCCACGATATAAGTGAGGCCGATGTCCGGCAGCTTGGCGATCTCCACCTGCAGCTCGCGGGCGATGCGGGTGAGGCCGTTGGCGGTCCAGCGGTCGGCGGCGTCGGGCTTGGGGGTGAGGGTCACCACCAGGATCGCCACGTCGTCGATGGAGCGCCCGACGATCAGCGGCTCGGGAATGCCCACCGGCAGCCGGTCGAAATTGGCCCGGAGCTTCTCGTGCACGCGCAGGATGGCGGCATCGGGATTGGTGCCCACCAGGAAGCGGGCGGTGACGAGCACGCCATCATCCGCCGTGTTGGAATAGACGTGCTCGACCCCGTCTATGCCCTTGACGATGGTCTCCAGCGGCTCGGTGACGAGCTTCACCGCATCTTCCGCCTTCAGCCCATTGGCGGTGACATGAATGTCCACCATGGGCACGGAAATCTGCGGCTCTTCCTCGCGCGGCAGGGTGACCAAAGCGATGAGGCCGAACGCGAAGGCCGCCATCAGCAGCAGCGGCGTGAGGGGCGAATTGATGAAGGTGCGCGTGAGTGTGCCGGCAATGCCGAGCTTCACGTGATGGGGCTCGGGAGTGTTGCTCACGGCATCACCACCTTGTCGCCGTCGGCAAGGCCGGTGAGGACCTCCACGCGCGGCTTGCCGTTCTGGGCGAAGCGCTCGCCCAGCACCACCGCCACGTCCATGGGGCCCTGCGGCGTCATCAGGCGCACATAATCCACGCCATGGCGGGTGGTGACGGCCTCAGGCGGCACCGCCAGCACCGGGCGGCGGCCGATCTCGATCCACACGAGGGTGCGTTCATTGACGAAATAGTCGCCCAGGCCCGCCACATCCACGTCGGCCATCACGCGGCCGCCGGTGATCTCCGGATAGACCTTCACGATGCGGCCTTCCCGCGCCGTGGCGATGTCGCCGGCGGTCTGCACCGAAATGCCCCGCTGGCCGATGCGCACGAGCCCGCCTTCATGGATGTTGGCCGCATGGCGCTCGGGCAAGGACAGGCGCAGATAATATTGGCCCGAGGCGATGCGGGCGATCTCGTCGCCCGCCAGCACCACGGAGCCGGGGGTGACCGGAACGGTCAGCACGCGCCCGTCGGCGGGGGCGAGCACGGCGCCCTCGCGCTCGCGCTGCACCACCACGGCGCGGTCGGCTTCCGCCGCGGCCACCTGATTGGCGGCCACGTCGAACTGGGTCTTGGCAGTGTCCACCCGGCTCTGGCTGGCGAAGCCCTTGGCCTGCAGCTGCTGGGCGCGGTCCAGCTCGGTGGTGGCATTCTCGAGCTGGGACTTCAGCTCCTTGATCTTGGCCTCTGCCGCGTTGAGGGTGAGGGTGAGCTTGTCGTCCACCACCAGGGCGATCTCATCCCCCTTCTTCACCTCGCTGCCCTCGGTGACCTTCACCTCGCGCACGGTGCCGCCGATTCGGGCGCGGGCCGGCACGACGGTGCGGCTTTCCACCTCGCCGAACACGCCTTTCATCTCGGGAACGTCCAGGCGCTGTACCAGGAAGGGGGCCTTTTCCGAAGGCCCGGTGGCGAGCTGCGGCGCAGGCGGAAGTGCCTGCGCCAGGGCTGGCGCGCCGGGAAGGTTGGCGGAAAGGGCGACAATCGCGGCGCCGCAAAGGGCCGCAGCGAGCGAGGGCGCGCGGAGAAGGGCAGGGGACATGATGTTCCGTTCCGGGCGGCTGTGCCGCCGAGTGCTCAGGAGAAAGCGCAGCCGGTCTTGAGGCCGAGCTTCTTGAAGATCATGGCCGCCGGGCAGAAACCGGTGACGGAGGCCTGCATCAGGTTCACGCCCACGAAGGCGGTGAGCCAGAACCAGTAGGGCGACACAAAAACGCCCAGGGCCAGGGACAAAAGCACCATGAACCCGGCAAACATCATGACGGCGCGATCGACCGACATTATTCTCTCTCCCGATTGCGGGCGGGGCGGGAAGCGCTCCGCGTTCTCTGGGTTGCAGATAACATTCAAAAGTTATAAATTCAAGATCATGAATGTAGTTGATATGATCCCGGCTTCGGAGAAGGCGGCGGAGCTGATGCGCTCTCTGTCCCATCCGCAACGGCTCCTGGTGCTGTGTGCGCTGGGGGGTGAGGAAAAATCCGTCGCGCAGCTGCGCGAGGAGCTGGGCATCGAGCAGGTGCCCATGTCGCAGCAGCTCATGCGCCTGCGGGCGGACGGCCTCGTCTCCGCCCGCCGCGAAGGCACCAGCGTCTTCTACCGCATCGCCCGCCCCGAAGTGACCCAGGTGGTGGAGGCGCTCCACGATGCCTTCTGTGGGAAGTTGGCGGGGTGTTGAAGGGGCGTCTACGGTTCCCAGATGAACCCCCTTTGGCGGGCCTCCGCTGCGGTGAAGTTGAGCGTGTCTAAAGCGTCTATTGGCAACACAGGTGACGTGATGTGCGACAGATTGCCAACCGTCAGCGTGACTGGGTCCCGAGTGGGGGCGCGAATCGCAACTCTAAATTCGCTTTGCCACTTATAGATGTCGCTTTTGCTAAATTCCGTAAGGTGCCCGCTATACATATCTTCTGAAAAATATTCCACGTGTTCGCCGCCGATGCCAATTTTTTGTTGTTTCAAATTATTTTTTAAAATGTCGACGAACTCAATTGGGCTTATGATTATAAAATGCTCGCCAAACTCCGCTACTCGCTTATCTATTGGAAATAGATCTGTCGGTCGTCGGACGGCATAGCTGCAGAATATATGTGTATAATTATTTTCTGCATATCTTGTGATGACGGGGCCGCCTAGATCCTCTGTTTTCACCGTTACAGATCGGACGGGTCCGTGTTCGAAGTAAAATAGGATATCGCTTATGTCGTGCGGCTGTATTATGTGCGATGCTCCCTCCAGGCTGTCGCCTCGAACTTTATTGTCTTCTAAAGAAGAAAAATAATTTATATGATTTAGGCGTATAGAGCCAAGTTCACGCAATGCCTCTAGGTGTTGCTTTTGGCCAAATTTAAGAAGTAGCAGGAATTCGAATTCGTCCCGGCGCTTCGTTGTGATTTTTGCAAGGCTAAGCAATCGCGCCTCCTCGCCTCACGGCCTTAATCGCCTCCCCCAGCTCCCCTGCAAGCCGTCCCTTTTCCTCCGGTCCCAGGAAGCCGCCCACGGCCACCCGTCGCGGGCCGCTCACCAGGGCCACTTCCTGGGTACCGAAGTCTTCGTCGTCGCGGCGGAAAAGGCGGGTCCAGAAGGGGTTGAGGCGCTCGGTGGTGGGGTGCCCGCGCGCGGGCTCCTTTTTCACTTCGATCAGGGTGGTGGTGACCGTGATGTGCTCCCGCGCCCGCGCCGCGCCGTAGCTGGCGCGGAAGGCGAGGTACAGCAGCAGCACGTCCAGCCCGAAGAAGCCGAACACCGGCCAGGCACCCATGGCCAGGAACAGGCAGCCTGAGCCGAAGCTCACCAGCCCCACGGCCCCCATCAGGAGCCGGAAGCCCGTTGGCGAGAGCGAGCGATGGGGCGCGAGCGTGACGGCATAGACGACCGGATCGCTCGCCGCTGCGGCGAGGTTCCCGCGCGCGTCCTTTCGGCTCAGGCTCGGATCGGTAGCGTCGCTCATGGGGCGGCAGTATACGGGAAAAATGCCACGAAAGCCGCCCGCTCCGCAGCCGCCCGTCGCCGAGGACAGCATTGATCCCCTGGCCGACCTGATCTCTCCGCCCCCGGCCCGGCCGAAGCGCCGCAAGGCCGCCGCTTCCGACGCCGCCGTTGCCGCGACGGCCAAGGGGGGAAACGGCAAGGGGCGCACGGCCTTGGCCAAGGCGGCGACCTCGGGCGAAGCAGCCCCCAAGGGCGCCGGCAAAGGCGCAGCGAAGGGCAAGCCTTCAGCCAGCACGAAAGGCGCGATGGCGCCCAAGCGCAAAGGGGCGGCGAAGGCGGCCGAGCCCGTTGCCGCGCCCCGCCGCAGCAAGGCGGTGGCCAATGCGGCGGCGGCGGCCTACGGCAAGACCGTGACATCCTGGAGCGAGGCTGAGATCGTCGAGGCCTTCTCCCGCTTTGAGAAGCAGGATCCCGAGCCCAAGGGCGAACTGGACCACACCGACCCCTACACCCTGTTGGTGGCCGTGGTGCTTTCCGCCCAGGCCACCGACACGGGCGTGAACAAGGCGACCAAGGGCCTGTTCGCCGCCGCCCCCACGCCCGCGGCCATGGTGGCGCTGGGGGAGGAGCAGGTGGCCCATTACATTCGCACCCTGGGCCTGTTCAAGAACAAGGCGAAGAACGTGGTGGAGCTTTCGCGCCTGCTGCTGGAGCGCCACCATGGCGAGGTGCCGCGCGACCGCGAGGCGCTGGAGGCGCTGCCGGGCGTCGGCCGCAAGACCGCCAATGTGGTGCTCAACATCGCCTTTGGCGAACCCACCATTGCGGTGGATACGCACCTGTTCCGGGTGGCCAACCGCACCGGCCTTGCCCCTGGCGCGACGCCGCTGGCGGTGGAAGAGGCGCTGGAGGCCCGCATTCCGGACCGCTTCAAGCTCCACGCCCACCATTGGCTGATCCTGCATGGCCGCTACATCTGTAAGGCCCGCCAGCCCGAATGCGGCCGCTGCCTTATCGTCGATCTGTGCCGCTGGCCCGAAAAGCATTTCTGATGCCGCAGGGGCATCGGCTTGAATTCGCGGCCCCTGTGGGCTAGTTGAAACGCAGGGTCCGCAGTTCACCCAGGCGTCACCGCCCCGAAAGGGGAGCTAAACCTGCCTCGTTCACGTTCGACCGACAGCTTATCCCGCGCCGCGTCGCAAGCCGGTGACCAACGACATCCGTTTCCCGGACCATCGGCGCAGTGTCGAGGATAAGTCATGTCCAGATCGGTCTTTGCCCTTGCGGCGGACGACATTTCCGCTTTCGCGCGCGCCCTGCGGGGGCAGCTCGCCCAATGCAATCACCTGCCGAGCCATCTCGAGCTGCTCAACATGCTGGCGCGCGCCGGCGGGCACCGCAACTTCCAGCATTTTCGAACCGTGACACAGGCGCGGAGCCTGCCCCCGTCGCCGCCCGCAGAGCCGGTCGACGAGAAGCGGCTGGAGCGGGTGGCGCGCCTGTTCGATGCCGAGGGGCGGCTCACCCGCTGGCCCGGCAAGGAAAGCTGGCGCGTGCTGTGCCTGTGGCAGCTGTGGTCCCACCTGCCCGCCGGCGAGACGCTCTCGGAAGCCGAGATCAACGCACTCATGAATGCCCGCCATCTGTTCGAGGACCACGCCTTGCTGCGGCGGGAGATGGTGGATCGTGCGATGGTGTGGCGCACGGCTGACGGGCGCGCTTATCGCCGGATCGAGCAGAGGCCTCCCGTGGAGGCGCTCGCGCTCATTCGCCGGGTGGCGCAGCGCACGTCGCAGCCGCCGGGCGCGGCGGTTCAGGTTCACATTTCCCGCAATCCGGGGAATGTTCGACACTCATGAGTCGCGGCCCGCGCGGGCCGCACTCCACGGAGCGAGGGGATGCACCCTGTGGCGTACGCGGCGGAAAGATTGCTGGAGCAGATCCCCAAGCCTCGGATCATCGAAACCCCGCGTGGGCCGCTGGCCTGCGCCATCGGGGGGCAGGGGCCGACGCTGCTGGCTCTGCACGGCGTCATGGGGGGGCTCGACCAGTCCTGGCTGCTCGCCCGCGCGCTGCTGGCGCGATGGGAGGGGTGGCGGATCATCGCGGTGGCGCGCCCGGGCTATCCGGGCACGCCGCTCGACACCGGCCGCACCGCCGAGGAGCAGGCCGAGGCTTATGCCAGCCTGCTGGCCACTCTGGGGGTAGAGTCTGCTTACGTGGCGGCCTTCTCCGGCGGCGGGCCTTCCGCTTTGGCTTTTGCGCGAAACCATGCCGCGCAGTGCCGAGGCCTGGTGCTCGTCAGCGCCTGCACGGGCAAGCTGGAGGCGAAGCCCGCGGCGCGCGCGGGCCTTGCCCAGGCGGACTTCCTGGCGCGCCTCCCGGGCATCCACCATGTTCCCGCCTGGCTGGTTCGCCATTGGCCGCAGGCGGCCGCGCGCGGCTTCGTGCCCGATGACGGGCAGCGGGCGCAGGTGTTCGCCGATCCCCAAGCCGGCCCGCTCCTGACGGCCCTGTTGCTCAGCTCGTGCCTGCGCACCGACGAGCGCATGCCGGGCACGCTCAACGACGTGGAGGAATTCTCGAAGCTGCCCGTGCGGTGCGGGCAGGGCGTAAGCGTTCCGGTGCTGGCGGTGCATGGCACTGATGATGGCATCGTGCCCTTCGCGCACGGGCAGGAGGTGGCGCGCACGGTGCCGGGCGCCCGCCTTCTGGCCCTTCCTCACGCCACCCATATGGGCGTGTTCACCCACATGGCGTCCGTGCGCGGGGCGGTGGACGAACTGCTGGGCGCGGTCCAGGTTTAGGGCTGGTCGACCTTCAGGATGCGAGGATTGGCGTAAAGCGCCTCCCCGCCCTCCGCTTAGAGGGGAGGGGCGGAAAATGCTCTCGGATGGCGCGCCCAATTCGTCGGACCGGTGGCTTTGAGTGCGCAGCAGGCCTTCGCAGCCGCTGAATTCTCGGCGCACGGCGCCGCCTATGTCCCGCCGCCCATGCCTCCGCTACTCATGCCCCGCCCCGCCGTAGCCTTCCCCCATGAGCGGGAGAGGGAGCCACGGCGTGAAGAGCCGCCAAACGCGGGCGAAGGGTTGGCCCGGTCGCGGAATGGCGCTCCGTCCCAGAGCGCAGTCGCGCGAAGTCGAGCGTGGGCCGCACGAAGAAAGCGCGTCGATTCAATGGGCTAGAGCATGTCGCCATAGCAGCGACATGCTTCGCGCGCCCCTTGAGTCAGCCGGCCGGCGCTCAGCGCACCTCGGCGAGGAAGGCGCGCACCTGGGCGGGGTCCACGTCCTTGGCCACGAAGGCCTCGCCGATGCCGCGGGCCAGAATGAAGGTGAGCGCGCCGCGGCTGACCTTCTTGTCCTGGGCGATGAGGGCCATCAGGCCGTCCGTATCGGGCAGCTCCCCCGGCACGTCGGCGATGCGGGTGGGCAGGCCGGCCGCCTGAAGGTGGCGCACCACCCGCGTCACGTCCTGCCCGCTGCAAAGGCCAAGCTTGGCGGAGAAGGCGAAGGCCAGGGCCATGCCGATGGCCACGCCCTCGCCATGCAACAGGCGATCGGAGAAGCCGGCGCCGGCCTCGAGCGCATGGCCGAAGGTGTGGCCGAGATTGAGCAAAGCGCGGTCGCCGGTTTCCTTCTCGTCGCGTGCGACCACGGCGGCCTTGGCAAGGCAGCTTGTCGCCACCGCCTCGATGCGCTCGGGGCCGCCGCTGATCACGCCGGCGTGGTGCGCTTCCAGCCACTCGAAGAAGGTGCGGTCGCCAAGCAGGCCGTATTTCGCGACTTCCGCATAGCCGGCGCGCACCTCGCGCACGGGCAGGGTGTCGAGCGCGGCGGTGTCCGCCAGCACCAGAACCGGCTGGTGGAAGGTGCCCACCAGGTTCTTGCCCTGGGGCGAATTGATGCCGGTCTTGCCGCCGACGGACGAATCCACCTGGGAAAGCAGGGTCGTGGGCGCCTGCACCACGTCCACGCCGCGCCGCAGCACCGAGGCGGAGAAGCCGGCGAGGTCGCCGACCACGCCGCCGCCCAGGGCCAGCACCAGGTCGCGCCGCTCGATGCGGGCCGAGATCAGGCCTTCCACCACCTGCTGCAGGCCCGCCCAGCACTTGGTCTTCTCGCCCGGCTCCACCACGATGGCGGTGTGCTCGATGCCGGCCTCGCGCAGCGAGGCTTCGACGGTGGCGAGATGGCCGGCCGCCGCCACGTTGCGGTCGGTGACGATGGCCACCCGCGCGCCCTTGCGCAAGGCGGTGATGTGGATGCCCGTTTCCGCCAGCAGTCCGGGGCCGATGAGGATGTCATAGGGCCGGCCCGCCAGGTCCACGCGCACGGCGCTGCGCGGGGCGCCGGCAGGGGAGGTGGGGGCAGGCGAAACGGCCATGGTGCTGTGTCCTCGATCAGGAAGGGTCAGGTGCCGGGCGAGCGATGCCACCACTTCGTCCACCACCACGTCATGGGCGACGTCGCGGGAATCCACCACCACGTCGGCTTCGGCATAGGTGGGGCCGCGCTGGCGCAGCAGGGCGGCGAGCTTGGCGCCGGGGTCGCCCTGGGCCAGCAGCGGGCGGTCGTTGCGCTTCTTCACCCGGCGCAGGAGGGTGTGCAGATCGGCCCGGAGCCAGACCGAGATGCCGTATTCGGCAACCGCCGCGCGGGTCTCCGCGCTCATGAAGGCGCCGCCGCCGGTGGCGAGCACCATGGGGCCGGATTGCAGCAGCCGGGCCACCACGCGCTTCTCGCCCTCGCGGAACTCGGCCTCGCCGCGGCGGGCGAAGATCTCCGGAATGCTCATGCAGGCGGCGCGCTCGATCTCTTCGTCAGCATCGACGAAGGGCAGGCCGAGCCGCTTGGCGAGCCGACGGCCCACGGACGACTTGCCGGCGCCCGGCATGCCCACCAGCACCACCGCGCGCGCGCCCAGCCGCGCCAGAAGCTCATCGGTGGCGGGCTGGCCATGGGGGCGCCCCGTGGTCATGGTCCGGGTGTCCTCTGCTGGCGGCTCGATCTTCTGTGTCTGCACCCGAAATGTCCTTGGCTCCGGCCCGCCGGTCGCATCGCCGATTGGTTTGCCCGCGGGTTCGACCTTGGGCACGGCGCGGCCATCGCGACAGGTGGAAGTCATGCTTTCCAGCCGACACCTTCGGGCTCTACCATTGGCGAGCGAGGCGGGCAATGCGGTTGAACACGACGGTGGAGCGTGGCACCTCTTCGCGCATGGCCGGGATGTCGCGATTCGCCCGGCGTGGGAGAAGCTGCCGGTGCCTACTCTCATCCGTCTGCTCGTGGTGCTGGGCATTCTGGCCGGGCTCGGCTACGGCGCCTTGTGGGTGCTGGCCAATCAGGTGCAGCCAAAGGAGCGGGAGATCACCTTCACGGTCCCCCCTGACCGGATCGGCAAATGAGCAGGTCCGGGCCCCTCGCCTTGTTCCTCGACATGCAGGCGGTGGAACGCGGGGCGAGCGCCAACACGCTGGAGGCCTATCGCCGCGACCTGGAGGACTTCTCCACGTTCCTCGCGGAGCGCCCGCAGGCCCCGGCCGATGAAAAGCTGGCCAGCGCCGGCACCGATGCCATCCGCGCCTATCTGGCCGATCTCGACAAGCGCGGCTTCAAGGGCACCACCATCGCGCGGCGTCTTTCGGCGCTGCGCCAGTTCTACCGCTTCCTGTTCGCCGAGGGGCACCGGGGCGATGATCCCGCCGCCGTGCTCGAAGGGCCCAAGCGCGGCCGCCCGCTGCCCAAGGTGCTCACGGTGGCGGAGGTTTCGCGCCTGATCGAGGCCGCCCACGCCCGCGCCGCGGAGGATCTGGCCCCCGCCGAGGGGGCAGGCGCGCGCGCCGCCCGCGCCGAGGCGCTCAAGCGGCGGCGGACGGTGTGCATCGTCGAGCTGCTTTATGCGAGCGGGCTGCGCGTGTCGGAGCTGGTGGGCCTTCCCGCATCCGCTGGCCGCAGTCGCTCGGATGCCATCATGGTGATGGGCAAGGGGCAGAAGGAACGCCTGGTGCCGCTCTCCGCCCCGGCCAAGGCCGCCATGGCGGCCTGGCTCGACGCCCGCGCCGCCGCCGGGCTGGAGGCCTCGCGCTGGCTGTTCCCCTCGTTCGGCGAGAGCGGCCACGTGACCCGCCAGCAGGCGGCGCGCGACCTGAAGGAGCTGGCGCTGGCGGCGGGGCTCGACCCGGCCAAGCTCTCGCCCCACGTGCTGCGGCACGCCTTCGCCAGCCACCTTCTGGCCCACGGCGCCGACCTGCGCGTGGTGCAGACCCTGCTCGGCCATGCGGACGTATCCACAACGCAAATCTACACCCATGTGCTGGACGAACGCCTGAAAGGCATGGTGCGCGACCTGCATCCTCTATCGGAAGGATGAGGGCAGAGACGACTTTGTCCGCCGGCGCCCCTTTCCAGGGGGGCGGGGCGCGCCTATATTCCCCGTGCCGGCGCAAGCCGGCTATAGCGATAAATGGGTGTCGTAATAAGCCATTCGGACCCGGGGGCGGTACCCGGCGCCTCCACCAGAGCCCAAGCCGCTATTCGGCGGCTGGGCTCCGGCGGGGGCGAAATAGGATCGACGAGGGTGTAAAGGGCTTTCTTTCGCTCGGCATTGTACCACCGTTATCGGGCTAAACTTATAGTTGCCAACGACAACTATGCTCCGGTTGCTCAGGCCGCGTGAGCGGTTTGAAAGACCAAATCAAAGTCCTACCGGGTAGCTCTGGATAGGCGGGGTTCGGAGGCACCTGGCAACAGAAGCCTCCACTTCCCTCCGGCGCAGCCGGATCGGCGGGAAGGTCGCACCCCGCTCCCGCGCGAGATCTGGCGCCTTTGGGGAAGGCGGCGGTGGAATTGGGGGTCCGGCTGGGGAACAAGGCTCAAGCGGACTCATGTCGGTCGATCACATCCGCTACGATCTTCTCGCCCAGGAAGCGCTGCGCTCCGTCGTGCGGCGCGTGCTGTTGGACGTGGCCAAGGACGGCCTGCCGGGCGACCATCATTTCTACATCTCCTTCGACACCCGCGCCCCCGGCGTGCGGCTCTCGCAGCGCATGCGCGAGAAGTATCCGGAGGAGATGACCATCGTTCTTCAGCACCAGTTCTGGGATCTCAACGTCACCGACGTCTCCTTCGAGGTGGGGCTGTCGTTTGGCGGCATTCCGGAGAAGCTGCTCATTCCGTTCTCGGCCCTGAAGGGCTTCTTCGATCCGTCCGTGAAGTTCGGCCTCCAGTTCGAGCTGGCCGCGCCCGAGGATGAGACCGAAAGCGATGGCGAGGATGAGGGCGAGGAGCACCCCGCCGTGAAGCCAGCGGTCGTGCCCACCGCGCTCAAGCAGCCCTCACGTGGGGCCGCTTCGGAACCTGTGGTGTCCAGCGCCAACGGGGACGTCGTCGACGCTCCGGTGGAGGACGAGGCCGCCGAGCGCCCTGCGGGCGGCGCCCAGGTGGTGCAGCTCGACGTTTTCCGAAACAAGAAGTGAGCAGCCGTTTCGTGCCGGCTGAAGGGTTGCTTCAGTGACCTTTGAAACCGAGGTGGCTGTCATTGGGGCCGGGGCCGCTGGTCTTGCGGCCGGTGTGCGCCTTGCTGCGGCTGGGGTGGACTTCCGGGTGCTGGAAGCGGCCTGCGTGCCCGGCGGCCGTGCGGCAACGGACCGCGAGACGCTGGGCGTGCCGTTCGATCTCGGATGCCACTGGCTGCACGACGCGCGCCGCAATCCCTTCGTGCCCATCGCGCGGAAGCTGGGCTTTGCCTTTGATGATTCGGGCGGGCGCCGTGGTGAACGGATGCTCCATCTCGGCACGCGGTTCGCGAAGCCCGATGAGATCGAGGAGGCCGAGGCCGCCGTGGAGGCCGCCTTTGCCGCCGTCTATGCCATCGGCCGCACCGGCCGCGACGTGGCTGCGAGCGAGGTGCTGCCGGAGCTCGGCCGCTGGGAGCCGTTGGCGCGCCATTGGCTGAGCCTGATGTCCGCCGCCCCGCCGGAGCGGATTTCCACGCTCGATTTCAGCCTCTATCAAGACAGCAACGACAATTGGCCGGTTGTGGACGGGTACGGCGATCTCATTCTCGCCCATGGGCGGGATGTTCCGGTCACCCTGGATTGTCCGGTCTCCCGCATCGATCACGGCGGCGCGCATATCGAGCTGGAGACCAAGCTGGGGCGGCTGCGGTGCCGCATCGCCATCGTCGCCGTGTCCACCGCGGTGGTGGCGCAGGGGCTGCTCGCATTTTCCCCGGCCTTGCCGCCGAAGCTGGGGGAGGCCTTCTCGGCCCTGCCCCTCGGTGTGGCGGAAAAGGTGGCTCTGCTGTTCGACCAGGACATGTTCGGCGTCGCGCCGCGCATGGGTCTTGATGCCTTTGACGAAAGCCGCGCGGAGGCGCTGGCGGTGTCCGCCATCCTCAATCCCGGTGGCGCTCCCGCCGCAGTGGTGCACATAGCGGGCCCCGATGCCGGGGCCCTGGTGCGCGCGGGCGAGGGGGCGATGGTGGATTTCGCTGCGTCGGCCCTGGAAAAGGCCTTCTCTTCCGGCCTGAAACGGCACATCCGGCGGGCGCGGGTCACGCGGTGGTCCGCCCGGCCCTATATTGGCGGGGGCTATTCCTGTGCGCTGCCCGGCGCGGGCGACCTGCGCCAGACTTTGTCCGAGGGCATCGACGAGCGCATCTTCTTTGCCGGAGAGGCCTTGGGAGGCTCTGCGTTTTCAACGGCTCACGGAGCCCATCTGTCTGGCCTCGCGGCTGCGGACAAGGCGTTGGCCCAGCTCGGAAAGGCGGGCCCTGCATGAGCGCGTCCCTTCCGCTTTCGCTGGTCGTGGCGGTGGGCCGGAACGGCGTCATCGGCCGGGAGGGCGCCTTGCCGTGGCATCTCTCGTCGGATTTGAAGCGGTTTCGTGCCCTCACCTGGGGCAAGCCGCTGATCATGGGCCGGCGAACGTTCGAATCCATCGGCAAGCCTTTGCCGGGGCGCATTTCTGTGGTTCTGAGCGCCGATCCGGCCTTCACTGTTCCCGAAGGCGTCATCAAGGCCGCGGACCTGCCGTCGGCCCTGGAGGCCGCCACCGCCGCTGCGGCATCGCTCGGGGCCGATGAGGCCATGGTGATCGGTGGCTATCGCGTGTTTGCGGACACGCTGCCGCTGGCACGGACCCTGGAGCTGACGGAAGTGGACCTGTCGCCCGAAGGCGACGTCCGCTTCCCGCCATTTGACCGTTCCCTGTGGCGGGAGATCCGTCGTGAGGGGCCACTGCAGGGCCCGCGCGACGACGCGCCGTTCACCTATGTGACCCTGGAGCGCGCCTGACGGCCTGCAGTGGCTGTGCGCGATCTGCCCGCGCTTGCATGCGAGCGGGGCGATGACCGATCAACGTCCGCGACGCAATGCGCCTCGCTCGACGACCGGAAAAAACCATTACTCCAGACACGAGTGCATGTTCCGGATGTCGCAGAACGCAGAAATGCGCCGCGACTGTCTCCGTGTCTCAGGGAACCGCTGAGGCAACCTATCCTATTGCTGGTGCGCGCTTTTCCCGCGCGAACCGGTGCCCCTTTCCCGCGCGAACGCGTTAGTCCCCCACCAAGCCTGGTGGACGCGGCAGGTCGCCGAATCCGCGCGTGGGCGGCAGGGTCGGTTCCAGCGGCAGGGGCGGTGGCTCTACGGTGGCTGGCTGGCGTGGCCGTGGCGGCGCGACGTGCGGGCGCTGCGCGGCCTGCTCCGCGGCTGTGGCCGGGGGCGTCGCCGGGCGCGGCGGACGGCGCACCGTGGTCGCTCCGTTGGCGGGTGGCGCGGCGCTGGGCGCGACGGTCGGCTGGGGCGCCGCCGAGCGGTTCGCCTCGTTCGGCGGACGGGGGGCAGGCGGCGCGGCGGCAGGAGCCGGCGCATGCGATGCTGCGGGCGCAGGCAACGGAGCCGGCGACGTGCTGGCTCCTGCCGCTGGCGCGCTGGTGGAGACGCCGAAGGGGGATGTGGCCGGAGCCGGCGGCGCGGGCAATTCGCGACGCTCGATGACATCATTGCCGCGGCTCACCGGACGTGTGGCCTGTGGTGCCGCCGGTCGGGCGGGGGCGGCCACCGCCGGTTTCGCCGGCGCGGTCGCAGGTTGCGGGGCCGGTAGCTGCGGGGTCACGGGCCGGGGCGCGGCGGGGCTCGCAATGGGAACCTGAGGTGCTGACGGAGCCGGGGGCGGAGGCGCCGCCGGGGCGGCGGGCTGAGCGCCGGCCGGGCTGCCATGCTGCTCTTCCAGCCGGCGCGTCTCGCGCTCGATGGCGCGCATGGCGATGACGCTGGTGAGACCGGTGGCGCTCACCCTGCGGTCCGGATCGGTGAGGACGCCGCGCCAGGCGAGTATGCCCGTGGGGCTGGTGCCGGAAAGGGCGGCGCCTTCATATTCAATACCGCTCTCCATGAGCAGCCGGGCGAGGTCGATGCCGCCGGTAAAGGCGAGGCGGGTGTCGCCCACCTGCGCCCGTGCAGGAGAAAGGCGCACCACACCATTAACCGCGCTCAGCGTCGATTCCGCCGCCGGGACCTTCAGCGGTCCGCGCATCAGCGCGCGATCGAACAAGAGCGCGGTGCGGCGTTCGTCGGGCGGCGTGGCGAGGCTCGCGGTCTCCTGAAGCACGGCGGCAAGCGCCGTCGGGTCGGCTTCACCCACCTCCAGGTTTTGAACCGCGATGGTGCCCTGGCCGGACAGGCCCTGCACCAGCTGCAGCGGGGTGCGGCCGCTGCCGCCAAGGTCGAGGGAGAGGCTCACGCGACCGGTGGGGGGCGCGCTGGCGCCGGCCGGGGCGGCGAGGGCGGCAATGTCCACCTTGTCGAGCAGCAGGCGGCCCTCCGTCTCCACGCCGTCGCCTCGGTGGCGCACTTCCAGATGGGCGCCGACCCGCCCGCCTCCGAAGCTGCCGGTGATGTCCCGGAGGTCAAGGTCGACGCCGTCGCTGGCTAGCCGCAGCTTGGCGGTGGTGAGGGCGTAGGGGCCAATCAGGGCGAGGCGGCTCGCCACCAGGTCCACGCCCAGTGCCACGCCGTTCACCGGATGGGGCCGGAAGAGCGCGGTGCTCCAGGGCGTGACGGCGGAGCTGGCGGGCTCCACCCCCGAGCGGGCGCCAAACAGGCCGACGAGGGTCGGCACGGACAGGGTGTCGAAGGCGAGCCGGCCGGTGAAGCGCGGCACGGTGCCGGGTTCCAGGTCGACGTTTCCGGTCACGGGCGCGCCGGCGAGTGAGCCTTCGATCTTCTCCGCACGCCACACGCCATCGGTGCGGGAAAGCTCAAAGGCCAGCGCCGCCGGCACCGGGCCATTGTCAGTGGCGGCGGCGAGCTGGGGCAGCAGGCGCCCGAGGTCAGCGCCATCGGCCCGTACGGAAAGGCGAGGCTCGATGGCGTCCTTGACCATGCGCGCGCGGCCCTCGGCCTGGAGGGTGACGCCGGTGGCCGTGAGGCGGGCCCGCACATCGCCTTCGCCCTGGGTGAGAGGGGCAAGGCTGAATTCGCCATGTACGGAACCGAGGCGCGGATTGAGCCCCTCAATGCCCAGCGCGCCAAGGACGGCGGCGCCGTCGGCCGCATCGGCATTGAGCTTCACCGCCATGGGCACGCCGGCCGCGCTGCGGGTGAAGGCCACATCGCCCGAGAGGCTGCCCAGGCGCCCGGCGCTGGTGATGGCGCGCCCGCCGGCTTCGCTCCACACCACGGCGGTGGAAAGCTTCACCGGGGCCGCAACGGGCGCCAGGCGGGCGAGCACGTCTGCCGTTTCCGGGCCGGCCATCAGGCGCGCCACCGGCACCAGGCCATCGGCCTTGGCGCCCGCCATGGTGAGGTTGAATTCGCCGCGGGGCGTGGTGGAGAAATTCTCCATCCAGCCTGCCCCTTCCAGATGGATGCCCCCCAGGTCGTCCATCACCATGCGCTTCACGCGCCAGCTTCCACCGGTGGCGCTGGCCTCCAGGGCGAGGCTGCCCAGGGGCTGGCCGGCGACGGTGAGGTCGTGCCCGTCGAGCTTCAGCGCCGCATCGGCGCCACCACCCACGGCGGTCGCGGTCCGCTGCATCGCCGCCACCAGGGGGTCGAGGTCGAAGCCGTCCATCGCCAGGGTCATGTCCAGCTTCGGTCCGCCGCTGGTGGGCAGGGCGGCGGCGATGGTGCCGGTGAGCCGGCCATCGCCGAAGGCGGCGTTGAGATTGTCGAGGGTGAGCGCGCCGGGCGAGACCTTCAGCCGCGTGGCCATGCGCGCGGGCGCCTTTACCACCCCGGCGATGTCGCGGGCGGCGTCGGGCGCGGCCCAGCGCAGGAAGGCGGCGGGGTCCTCTGCGCTGAAGTTGAGGGCGCCGGCGAAGCCCTGGCCCTCCGGCGCGCCGGAGGCTTTCAGCGCGGCCTTGCCGGGAAGCTTTGCCTCCGCGGTATCGACGCGCCAGCCGGTGGGGCCTCCGGTGATGTCGAGCCGCACATCCCGAACCAGGGTGCCGCCGAGCACCAGCTGTTCCGCCGAAACGCCGATCTTGGAGGCGATGTCGGGCGAGGGCAGGTCGGCGAGGGTCCACAGGCCGCGCGCCAGGGCTTCCGCCGGGCGGATGGCGGGGCTGGCGGAGGGGGCGCTTGCAGCGCCGCTCGCGCCGAGGGCGTCGAGGTCGAGGCTGCGGGCGTTCAGCACCACATCCAGGCCGATGGCGCGGCCCAGGCTGAGGCGGGCGGCCCCGGCGAGCTGGGCGGGGGTCGCCTCGCCGCCCAATGCCAGTTCCAGATTGTCGGCAAGGATCTGTGAGGGAGAGGCCTTCAGGTGGCCCGCGAACTGCCAGGAATCGAGCCCACCAGCACCCTTGCGCGCGAGGCTCGCACGCCCGTCGAAGGCGAGGGCGCCGCCGGTGGCGGAAAAGGCCCCGTCGAGATCCATGCTGTAGGGCCGGTTGCGCCCGTCCAGAACCAGCCGCAGCTTGCCCGTGCCGGCCTCATCGAGCTTGCCCAGGGTGGAGCGCAGCGCGAACCGCGCGCCGCCCGACTCCACTTCGCCGTCGAGCTTGAACGGGCCGCTGAGCGAGCGCGCCTCCCCATTCAGGTCGAGGTCGCTGAGGGTGAGGGTGTGGTCGGAGGCGCGGTCGAGCACGTCCAGGGTACCGTCCCGCACGTCCAGGCGGGCGATGCCGATATCAGCGGCGCGGCCGGCGCCGGTGGGCAGGGCGACGCGGCCATTGCTGTCGATGATGATGCGCATGCGAGGCTGCACCAGCGTGACGCCGGTGGCCTCCACCTGCCCGCGCATGAGGGCGCCGAGGGACAGTTCCGCCTTGAATTGCCGCACCGTGCCGCCGGTGGAAACCACATCGCCCAGCGTCACGTCCGAGAGGGTGACGCGCGGGGCCGGCAGGATCTCCGCCTCGATGGGGCCGCGAATGACCACCGGAATGCCCAGGGTCTGGCCGATCTCACGCTCGAACGTGCCGCGCCAGGCGTTCCAGTCCACCACCAGCGGCGCCGCGAAGGCGCCGAGAATGGCGAGTGTCACCGCCGTCGCGAGGCTGATGAGGATCCCTTGCACGCCCGTCTCCTCGATCGCCCGCCGCCGGCGGGCCGTTTCGGCTCCATTGTGGCGCATCTTCGCGTCATTGTTGCAGCGCGAAAGCCGCTCCTGCCGTCCTTACGGAAATTTCTTGCGCCGCGCATTCCGGTTCGCAGGAAGAAGGTGTGTGGATGCCGCGAGCAGGGGCGGCTTTTCCGCTTGCCCCGCAACCGGCGCCCGTAGGTGGTCAGAGGGTGACGACCTTGCCGGGATTCATGATGTTGCCCGGATCCAGGGCCCGCTTGATGGTCCGCATCACGTCGAGCGCCTCTTCGCCATGTTCGGCCGCCATGTATTTCATCTTGCCCTGGCCGATGCCATGCTCGCCGGTGCAGGTGCCGCCCATGGCGAGCGCCCGTTCCACCAGCCGGCCCATGAACTGCTTGGCCTTGGCAAGGTCGGTGGCATCCGCCATGTCCACCATCAGCACGGTGTGGAAATTGCCGTCACCCACATGGCCGACGATGGGCGCCACCAGGCCCATGGCGTCAATGTCCGCCTTGGTCTCCTCCACGCAGTCGGCAAGGCGCGAGATCGGCACGCAAACGTCGGTGGCCACGGCCTTCGCGCCCGGGCGCAGCAGCAGCGCGGCCCAATAGGCATCGTGCCGGGCCTGCCACAGCTTGGAGCGTTCCTCCGGCCGGGTGGAAAAGACGGAAGGGCCGCCGCCAAACTCTTCCGCGATGGCGCCGAAGCGCTGCGCCTGTTCCTCCACACCCGCGTCGGTGCCGTGGAACTCCAGGAACAGGGTCGGGCTCTCGGCGAGAGAGAGCTTGGCGTAGGCGTTGCAGGCCTTGACCTGCACCTCGTCCAGAAGCTCGATGCGCGCCACCGGAATGCCGCTCTGGATGGTGGCGATGACGGCATCGCAGGCCGCCGTGATGCTGGGGAAGGGGCACACCGCGGAGGAGATCGCCTCCGGAATGCCGTAGAGCTTCAGGGTGATCTCGGTGACGATGCCGAGCGTGCCCTCCGCGCCCACGAACAGGCGGGTGAGGTCGTAGCCCGCCGAGGATTTGCGCGCGCGCGTGGCGGTCGTGATGAGGTTGCCGTCGGCGGTCACCACCTTCAGCGACAGCACATTGTCCTTCATGGTGCCGTAGCGCACCGCATTGGTGCCGGATGCGCGGGTGGAAACCATGCCGCCCAGGGAGGCATCGGCGCCGGGGTCGATGGGGAAGAACAGGCCCTGGTCGCGCAGCTCCTCGTTCAGCCGCTTGCGGGTGACGCCGGGCTCGATGACGCAGTCGAGGTCGGCGCTGTTGACCGCCAGGATGCGGTTCATGCGCGAGAGGTCGATGCACACCCCGCCGTGCGGCGCATTCACCTGCCCTTCCAGGGAGGTGCCCGCGCCCCAGGCGACGACCGGCACCCCGTGGGCCGCGCAGATGCGCACCGCCGTCTGCACATCCTGGGTGCATTCTGCCATCACCACGGCGTCGGCCGGCTCATTGGGCAGGTAGGTGGTCACATTGGCGTGCTGCTCGCGGATGGCCGCATTCGTCACGACCTTGTGATCCAGCGCCGCGCGGAGGTCGGCGATGGCAAGGGCCACCTGCTCGCCATCGCGGGGGGCGGGGTTCGCTGCTGCAGCAAGCATTTACGTTTCCTTAACTTTGACGGCGACCGCCGATGGCGGGCTGATTCGCATTTGAACGGAAGTGGTAGGTGATGGCCATCGGGAGGTGTTTTCGATTTGACAGTGATATTTCTGATTCGGCCGGTCCGCCAGATTTTGCTCCATTTCCGAGGTGACGATAGCCCAATCTGCGGGCAAAGTGAGTGCCCATAAAGCAACTCCAAGACAGGGTGCGACTGCCATGCTGGATCGGATCGACTTCGAGCCTGTATTCTTCGCCCCGTTTGTCTCCTCCGCCAGGAAGGTGGAACGGGCGTGGATCGATTATAACGGCCACCTGAAGATGGCTTACTATAATCTGGTGTTCGACCAGGCAGTGGAAGAGGCTTTAACTCTGCTGGGCCTTGGTCCTGAATATGCGCGGGAGAGAGGGGCCTCCTTCTTTACTGCGGAAGCGCATGTGCGCTTCCTTCGGGAGATCACGCCGGAATGCCCCGTGCGCGTCACTCTGCGCCTCATGGACTACGACGAAAAGCGGATCCACCTCTATCAGGTGCTCCATCATGCCGCCGAAGGGTGGGTATCGGCCACCTGTGAGCAGGTGGCGCTCCATGTGGACCTCAGGACACGGGGCGTGACCGCTTTTCCCGATGACGTTCTGGAGCGTATCGCCATGATGCGCGCCACCCATGCCGCGCTGCCGGCCCCC
Organism: Xanthobacter variabilis; assembly: GCF_043831965.2. NCBI lineage: Bacteria > Pseudomonadati > Pseudomonadota > Alphaproteobacteria > Hyphomicrobiales > Xanthobacteraceae > Xanthobacter > Xanthobacter variabilis. Next base: position 4,534,857 of record NZ_CM195533.1, on the reverse strand, counting down.
GATGGCCTGGGGCGCCGGGTGTGCATGACTGCCCGCTGCTGAGGCGGTTTTCTGTTCAGCTTCCGCCACGGGATGGCCGGCGCGCAGCAGGGTGGGCGCCGGCCATTTCTTTTGCTCCCTGCGCTCGTGCTCTTTGCTGCAGGGAGAGCGGTTGACATGGCCGCCCCTCGGGGGTATTTCCCCACCCGTCGGCGATGCCTGAATTTTGAGCGGAAGCGCGGCACTCTTCGCAAAATCAATGAGATGGATTGCCTGCAAGGTGCGGGCCGGATGGGGCGTGCCTTCATTGCACGCAATGCAGGGCAGCTATGCTGACCTATCTCTTCGTATTCTGTGCAGTGCAGCATATCCTGTTGGTCATGACGGGCGATGTGCCCGGAACCGATGCCGGATGACGTGACCCGGAACAGGAGGCCTCCATGAGTGCCGTGACCTATCCCGCGAAGTCGTTCTCCCTCCCGCGCGATGTGGCTGCCGCTTCCGCCGTGAAGCCTGAACGGGGCTTCTGGGGGCGGATGTTCGATGCCCTCATCGCCGCGCGGACCGCTCAGGCCGAGCGTGAAGTGGCGCGCTATCTTGCTCACCGCGGCCAGGATTTTCGCGATCTCAGCCTGTGAGCCTCTCGCGACGCGCGTGAGCCCTGCTTTTGAAGTTTGCTCCGCACCCGGAGGGTGGGTGCGGATGATGAGGCCCGGCCTCCGGGCCGGGCCTCATGCACTGAAATACAACTGGCCGCGCATGGCGTGTGCCTGATCGCACCGCACAGGGTCCCGTGCGACCTCGGTGGCTTCCGTTTTTCAGGAAGCACAGAGGCGTCTGTCTTTTTGTCTTGATGCGTTTCCTCTACGCAAACCGGTTCGCACCTCGCGCGGAAAGGCCCTTAGCCCTCGCCGGCTCAGGTCTGTGTGGTGGAGGCTTGGTGGGGGCGGACCGGCCGCGCAGCATGAAGCTCTTGCGGCCTTTTTCTTGTCTTTGCTCGCCCTGCTGACGCCGCTGGTGTCAGGCGGCTGCGCCTCTGCTTGATTGCGCATGACGGCGGTAACCGCATTGACGCGCGCAGCAAGGTGACGGCGGAAGGGCGTCCGCCATCACCGCTCCTTGGGCGGGCGTTCAGTCGTAGGCGGCGAGCATCAGAGTGGCCCAGCCCTCGATATGACGTCGGGAAACCAGATGGAGACCCTGGCTGCGATAGGCGGCGAGGGCAGCCGGCTCCTGCGCCACCAGCAGGCCCGAGAGCACGATCCGCCCACCCGGCGCCAGCAGCGCCCGCAGCGGCTTGGCGAGGCGCTTCAGCGGCGGCAGCAGGATATTCGCGAGGATCAGATCATAGGGGCCGGCCGCCCGGATGCTCTGGGCGTCGGCGCCCGCCGCATGCAGCAGGGTGACACCGGGCCCGGCCTTGTTGGCGCGCGCATTGGCCTTGGCTGTCCGCACGGCAACGATGTCGATATCGCTGGCCACCACCTGGGTGTGAAAGCGGCGAGCGGCGGCGATGGCGAGCACGCCGGTGCCGGTGCCCACATCCAGAATCCGCTGCGGCCGCCCGATGCGCGCGATGTCGGCGATCGCGGCCAGGCACCCCTGGGTGGTGCCATGATGCCCGGTGCCGAAGGCGAGGGCGGCTTCGATCTCAATGCCGATGACGCTGGCCGGCACCCGCCCGCGATCATGTGCACCATGCACCATGAACGAACCCACCTTCACCGGGGCGAGGCCTTCCAGGCTCGCGGCCACCCAGTCCTTCTCCTCGATGGCGGAAAAGACGGCGGTGGCAGCGATTTCCTCCCCCGCGGCGGCGGCCACCAGGGCGCGCAGGCGGTCGGCATCGAACGCCTCGCCGGCGAACACCTCCACCACCCATTCGTCCTCCGTCCGCTCAAAGTCCGTCACAGCCACATCGGCGGGGTCGAAGCTCTCGGAGATGAGGTCGGAGATGTGCATGGCCGCGAGGCGAGGGGCGGCCACGCGCATCACATGGGTGGCATCGTTCGGGGGAAGGCCTTCGAGCATCGGGAACGGTATCCGGACTTCAGGGGCGCCTCAGGCTTCGAACGCTCCGACGAAATTGTCGCGTCCGCCGGCCTTGGCCGCATAAAGGCGCTTGTCGGCCACCCCGAGCAGGTCCGTCAAGCTCTCCCCATCATGGGGTGCGGTGGCGACGCCGATCGACAGGGTGAGCGTGGGCACGCCGTCCGGCAACGTCAGGGCGGCGACGCGCGCCCGCAGAACGGAGGCCAGCCGCAAGGCGCCGGTATGGTCCACACCCGGGGCGAAGGCGGCGAACTCGTCGCCACCGTAACGCACCACATAGTCCGATTGGCGCAGGGCGTCGGCCAAGGCGTCCGCCACCTGTCGCAGCACCTGATCCCCCATGGGGTGGCCGTGCTGATCGTTCACGTCCTTGAAGTTGTCGATGTCGATGAGCAGCAGGCTTGTGGGCCGGCGGGTGGCCTGCGCCAGCTTGAGCAGCTCGCGCCCCAGCGGCTCGAACTGGCCGCGGTGCAGAACCTGGGTCAGCGGGTCGCGGCGCGCAGCCAGGCTCAGCGCCTCATAGCGCTGCCGGTAGGTGAGGGCGTCGAACACATCGCGCAGGCGGCGCGGGGTGCTGGCGGTGTGCAGCTCATAGCGCTGGAGGTAGAAGACAAGGATGACCGCATAGATGCCCGCGGCCACCAGCTTGCCGATCCAGCCGCCAAGGCCGGCGGACAGGGGAACCCCGACGCTGAGGTGCAGCACCGTGAAGAAGCCCGCCTGATCGAAGGTGAGCACCAGCGCCAGCGTCAGCCAGATGGCGAGCACCGGCATGCGCCGCAGTGGCCGCGAAATGCGTTCGTAAAGCAGGATCATCGCGATGCAGTCCACGAACAGCAGCGCGGTGCCCCACAGCATGAGGCCGCCGATCTGGTCCATGAACGAGAGCTCGCTCGTCGCCGGGCCCGTCCCGTGCGCGAACTCCAGCCGCAGGATCGAGACCAGGGCGATGAGGATGGCGTTGCCCAGAAGCAGCCCGTAGATCGGTTGGCGTGCCATCTCCGCATCCTCCCGGATGTAGACCAGGAGCAGCAGCGCCAGCTTGCCGGAGAACATGACCACCGAGCCCGGTGAAAGGGACACGCCAAAAGGCAATGAGAGGTAGAATGTGGCCGCAAGATAAGTCTCCATGAAATGGAGACTGCCCAGCGCGCAGAAGAAGGTGCCGATGCCCAGGGTGGCGCGCAGCCGGAACAGCGCCAGCATGGCTCCGATATAGAGGAGCAGCGCGAGCAGGAGCGGGGTCAATGTCAGCAGGGCCATGGGTCGGATGCGACACCGAGCGACCCGGCGGCGGCGCCGTTCGCAGGGAGGAGAGAATGCGTTGGCTACCGGATGCCGCTTGGGAAGGCACCTCCCACCGCGCGACAAGGAAAATTAAAGCATGATGACGGCTTCTGACAAGGACCAGGACCGTAGTTTAGGCGTGCAATTTTTCTTTAATGCATCTTTTGATCTGCCGGACGCACCGGCTGCGCCACTCGCATCTGCAAACAAAGGGTCGGCCAAGCATTCATTGCCGCTCACCGACGGGCCGATGACGTATCGGCAGCGCGGGAGAAGGGGCTTCTGGGCGTGGTGGCCCTGTCGGTCTTCCGCTGCGTTGCCCTTTTCCCTCGCCCCCGCGAGCGGGTGAGGGGCTGTGGCATGAGGATGCTTTGGTGGCCGGGAGTGCACCGCGCGCGGCCGGCACGAGCCGCGCGCGGTCTCAGGCCTTCTCCACAAAGGTTTCAAGCACCCGCTTCTCGCCCGCTTTGTCGAACTGGACGGTGAGCTTGTTGCCGTCGATGCCGATGATGTCGCCGTAGCCGAACTTGATGTGGAACACCCGCTCGCCGCAGCTGAAGGCGGAGGACGATGCGGTAGAGGACGCCACCAGCGTGCCCTCGATGACCGGCGCGCTGCGCTGCGGGCTGCGGGCGTTGCCGCGTCCGGCATTGTAGCCGCTGCGGTCGTTGGCGCTGTCGCTGCGCTGGCTTTGCGCGCGCTGCCAGCCGGGCGTGGAATAGGACGAGTTGCCGAACGAGCCGCCCATGCGGTCGAAGCGGCTCTCGCCATAGCCGGAATTGCCATAACCGGAATGGCCGTAGCCTGATCCGCCCCAGCCGGCGCCGCCGCGGCTTTCCTCCACCCGCACATGGGCGTCCGGCAGCTCGTCCAGGAAACGGCTCGGCACGGTGGAATTCCACAGGCCGTGAATGCGCCGGTTGGAGGCGAAATAGATGCGTGCCGATGCCCGCGCGCGGGTGATGCCCACATAGGCCAGGCGCCGCTCTTCTTCGAGCCCCGCTTTGCCCTGCTCGTCCAGTGCGCGCTGGTGGGGGAAGAGGCCCTCCTCCCAGCCGGGCAGGAAGACGGTATCGAACTCCAGCCCCTTGGCGGAATGCAGGGTCATCACCTGCACCGCGTCCTCGCCGGCGCCGTTGTCGGTGTCCATCACCAGGGAGATGTGCTCCAGGAAGCCGCCGAGATTCTCGAACGGCTCCATGGAGCGCACCAGCTCCTTCAGGTTTTCGAGGCGCCCGGCCGCCTCGGCGGAGCGGTCCTTCTGCCACATTTCGGTATAGCCGCTGTCGTCGAGGACGAGCTCGGCCAGTTCGGTGTGGGGCAGCACGCGGGCCTGCTCGCGCCAGCGCTCGAAGGATTCCATGAGGCCGCGCAGTGTGGAGCGCACCTTGGGCTTCAGCTCCTCACTCTCCGTCAGCACCCGCGCTGCGTCCTGGAGCGGCACGCCTGCGGCGCGGGCAACGTCGTGGATCTGCTTCATGGTGGCATCGCCGATGCCGCGCTTGGGCACGTTCACGATGCGCTCGAAGGCGAGATCGTCCGAGGCGGAGTTCACGCAGCGCAGATAGGCCAGCGCATCGCGGATTTCCGTCCGCTCATAGAAGCGCGGGCCGCCGATGACGCGATAATTGAGGCCCAGCGTGACGAAGCGGTCTTCGAACTCCCGCATCTGGAACGAGGCGCGCACCAATATGGCGATCTGCGAAAGCGGATGGCCGGCGCGCTGGAGCGCCTCGATCTCCTCGCCGATGGCGCGGGCTTCCTCGCCACTGTCCCAGGCGCCGGTGACGGTGACGTGCTCGCCCTCTTCGCCTTCGGAGAACAGGGTCTTGCCGAGCCGGCCCTCATTATGGGCGATGAGGTGGGAAGCGGCGGCCAGGATGTGCCCGGTGGAGCGATAATTGCGCTCCAGGCGGATGACGGTGGCGCCGGGAAAATCGCTCTCGAAGCGCAGGATGTTGTCCACCTCGGCGCCGCGCCAGCCATAGATGGACTGGTCGTCGTCGCCCACGCAGCACACGTTTTTCGAACCCTGGGCCAGAAGCCGCAGCCACAGATACTGGGCGACGTTCGTATCCTGGTACTCATCCACCAGCAGATATTTGAACCTGCGATGGTATTCGGCGAGCACATCGGGGTTTTCGCGGAACAGGCGGATGCCTTCCAGCAGGAGGTCGCCGAAATCCACCGCATTGAGGGCCTTCAGCCGCGCCTGGTAGGCGGCATAAAGCGCGCCGCCCTTGCCATTGGCGAAGGCCGCGCCCTCGCCGGCGGGCACGTCCTTGGGGGAGAGGCCGCGATTCTTCCAGCTGTCGATGGTGGCGGCCAGCAGGCGCGCCGGCCAGCGCTTCTCATCGATGTTGTCTGCGGCCAGCAGTTGCTTGAGAAGGCGGATCTGGTCGTCAGTGTCGAGGATGGTGAAGCCGCTCTTCAGCCCCACCAGCTCGTGATGGCGCCGCAGGATGCGCACGCCGATGGCGTGGAAGGTGCCGAGCCAGGGCATCCCCTCCACCTGGTCCCCCACCATGGTGCCGATGCGGTCCTTCATCTCGCGCGCGGCCTTGTTGGTGAAGGTCACGGCCAGGATCTGGGAGGGAAAGGCGCGCCCGGTGGCGAGGATGTGGGCGATGCGGGTGGTGAGCACGCGCGTCTTGCCGGTGCCCGCGCCGGCCAGCACCAGCAGCGGGCCCTCAAGGGTCTCCACCGCCGCGCGCTGTTCGGGATTGAGCCCGTCGAGATAGGAGGGGCCGGGGGCGGAAGCCATCATCGCCGCGCGGGCCCGCGCCGCAATGCCGCCAGGGCGGGGCGTCGCGGCGGGAGCGGGGGTGTCGGCGCGGTGGATGGGATCGGAAGGCGTGCTCAAAACGGATATCTCGTGTCGCTCCGCGATTCTCGCAGGAGAACAAAATGGCACTCGTGCCCCCGGAAAGCGAGAGGCAGAGCGCGGATGGGGCTGGCGGCCTTCGGGCCGCCCTCAGTCGGTGGTGCGGGCGGTCGCCTCGGGAGCGGCGGCCTGCGCCTCGGCGGTGTCCTTGGGCAGGTGCACCACATAGAATTTGCGCACGGGCGTGACCGAGCGCCAGATGCCCTTGAAGCCCGCGGGGATCAGGAAGGATTCCCCGGCGGTATAAGTTTCCAGGTGGCCGGAGGCGTCGGTCAGTTCCACCGTGCCCTCGATGAGCACGCAGAATTCGTCCTCGTCATAATGGACGGAGAGGGTGGAGCTCTCCGAGGCCCAGAAGCCGGCGGAAAAAGCCCCGGTCTTGTCCTGGTACCATTCGTGGACGGTGGTGGCGGAAGCCGGGTCCACATGGGGCACGGGATTGAAGCGGATGGAACGGAGCGTCATGGCAGCCTCGGCGCTTGCGGACAGGGTCCGGCGGTGCGCCATCCTTGGCGGACGATTCCGGCGGCGGCAAGGAGGCCGCTCACCGCGCAGGCTCCTGCGGTGAGCTCTTCAGCCCGGCGATCAGCAGCGCGCCTAGGCCAAAGAAAGCCAGCAGCACCGCGACGCCGGCCCTTTGGCTGGCGGTGATGGCGGTCACCAGCGCCACCGTGGTCGGCGCGGCGAAGGAGGTGATGCGCCCCGACAGCGCGAACAGGCCGAAGCATTCGGTGAGATGCTCGGTCGGGGCCAGCCGCACCAGCAGGGTGCGCGAGGCGGCCTGCAGCGGGCCCGCCACCAGGCCGATGAGAAGGCCAAGGCCGAGATAGGCCTGCTCCGGCACGGTGGCGAACAGTCCGCTGGCGGGCGCCGTGGGCAGAAGGCCGAACAGGACCGAGTCCCGCGCCAGCGAGAGCAGACCGATGCAGGCGGCGATCAGGCTGATGAGCGAGACGAGGATCACCGTGCGCGAGCCCAGCCGGTCGTCCAGCCACCCGCCCGCCAGCGCCCCGAACGTGCCGGTAATGGTGATCAGGATCCCGAAGATGCCGATTTGCACCGAACTCCAGCCGAACACCCCGGCCGCATAAATGCCGCCGAAGGCGAACAGGGCCACCAGCCCGTCCGCATAGATCATGTTGCCGATGAGGAAGCGCGTGAGCATCGGCCGGGCCTTCAGGCGTGGCAGCAGGGCGCGGATGCGCGCGAGCCCGGTCCGCGCCGCCAGCGCCATGGGCATGGCCGATGGCGGATCGCGCACCAGCAGAAACAGGGGCGTCACCAGCACGGCGAACCAGACGGCGGTGAACGGCCCTGCCAGCCGGTCGCCCTGCCGCTCGGCCGCGTTCAGCCCGAAGGCGGGGGGATGGCCCAGCAGGGTGAGGCCCGTGTCCGGCTGGGTGGAGAAGAATGCGAGCATCAGCGCCAGCGAGATCAGGCCGCCGAAATAGCCCGCCGCCCAGCCGATGCCCGAAAGCCGGCCGAGCTGCTCCGGCGGGGCGAGCCGGGGCATCATGGCATTGTTGAACACCGTGGCGAATTCGACGCCGATGGTGCCCACCGCGAACGCGATCAAAATCAAGGGAATGCGGCTTTCGTCCCCGGGCGGCGAGAACCACAGCAGGCCCGACCCCAGCATCAGCATGGCGCCGAAGAGGGCGATCCAGGGCTTGCGCCGTCCGGAGGCATCCGCGACCGCACCCAGCACCGGCGACAGCACGGCGATGATGAGGCCGGCCGCTCCGGTGGCGAAGCCCCAGAGGGCCTGCCCGTCCGCCGGCGTGGGCGCCACCGCCGAAGCGAAGTAGGGCGCGAAGATGAAGGTGGTGATCAGTGTGAAATAAGGCTGGCAGGCGGGATCGAAAAGGATCCAGCCAAAGGCCGCCCGCCGTCTTTCCCGGTTCGTGTCGATCGGGGGCATGGAGAAGAATTATCGCGTTGGTGGAATGGGGATGCCAATGCGGATTTTTGACCTAATCACAATCCGTTCGCCGGCAACGGGATGCAAGAATTTCGTTTATTATACAAGCTATTTTGCCTTGAACGACGCGGCGTGTTCCGTACACTCCCGACCGTGACCCTTCATGAGCGACGAACCCCGGCGAGGTGGCCTTTCCCCTGCGCCCGTGGTCGTGGCCGGAGGTTCGCGGGCGTAAGCGATGGGCGTCGTCCGTGATGTCCCTGGCGCTGCCCGGCGCCAAGCGAAGGTCTTGAGCCATGCGGCTGTTCGTTCCCGAGCGTGACATTGTCATTGGCGAGGAGGTCGTGTCCTTCCTGCGGCTGTTGCGCAGTGCGCTTGGGGTTGGGTTCATGGTGCTGGCCTGCCCCGGCAAGGGGGAGGTGGTCGTGGATGCCGAAGGGCGGGTCGGGGGCGACGACACGGCGATGCCCGCGCATCTGTTCGAGGTGGCTGCGGCGCTCCGGCAGCGCCTCGCCATCGACGATCTTCAAGAGTGCGCAGCCTATAGCGACACGCGGCTTCCCGGGGTCGACGAGCCGCTGCGCTTCTTCGCGAGCGTGCCCCTGATCGCGCCGTCCGGCGCGGGCCTTGGGGCTTTGTGCGCGGTGGACACGCAGCCCCATGACATCGGGATGGCCGAACTCGCCGCCCGCATGGAGGACGCGGCGCGCGTGGCGGCCTCGCTGCTGGCGCCGCGGCTGGATGGCGCCACCCTGGCCCAGCTCGGCTTCGATCTCGCGCAGGCGGAGCGCGCATCGCGGGCCCATGTGGCGGGTGAGCAGCGATACCGGAAGATGTATGAGCGGGCCGCCGCGCTGGCCAAGATCGGCGTATGGGAGTGCGATCTCGTCACCGGCCGGCTCACCTGGACCGATGGCGTTTATGACATTTTCGGCCTGCCGCGCGGCAGCCGCATTACCCGCGAGATCGTGCTGCCGCTTTATGACCATGCCTCGCGCCGGGAGCTGGAACGCCGGCGCGAGCAGGCCATCGAAACCGGCACCGGCTTCACCCTCGACGTGCGCATTCGGGATGTGCGCGGCACCCTCAAATGGATGCGCGTGACCGCCGAGGTGGAGATGGAGAATGGCACCCCGGTGCGCATCTTCGGCCTCAAGCAGGACATCACCGCCGATCATCGGCAGATGGAGCGCCTGCGCCAGTATGCCGAGCACGACGCCCTCACCGGCCTCGCCAACCGCGCCATGTTCGAGCAGGCGCTTGCTGCCCAGTCCGCCGCGGATCCTGCGGGCGGGCCCGTGTGCGCGCTGCTGCTGGTCGATCTCGATGGCTTCAAGGCGGTCAACGACACCTACGGTCATGCGGTCGGCGATGCCTGCCTTGTGGAGGTTGCGGCCCGACTGCGCCGCATTTTCCGCGGGGCGGAGGTGATCGCCCGCATCGGCGGGGACGAATTCGCCGTGCTGGTGCGCGGCGGACATGCGGTCTCCAGGCTGGAGGGGCGGGCGCGCGCGGCGGTGGAGGAAATTGCAAAGCCCATCTGCGCGCTCGGCCAGGTCTTCAGCGTCGGTGCGTCCGTCGGCATCGCGCGAGCGGGCGGCGGAGAAGGCGGCAGCGCGTCCGTGACGGACCTGTTCGCGCGGGCGGATTCCGCCATGTATGCGGTGAAGGGCGCCGCGCACCAGCGTGGCGCGGACGACGCGAAGGCCCATCCGCGCCCCCGGCGGGCGTAACCCCCTGGACATGGTGTTGTTTGTGTCGGGCGATGGCGGCGGGTCTCACGGCACGCCTGGAGCGGCCATGACAGGGGCATCCGCCTGCCGCGTCCTTCGTTCCCGCATTTTCGCCTGAGGCGGGAGTGTCCTCCGCCTGCCGGGGCGGCTGCGCCACTTAAGGTGGCTTGGGACATCCTTGGTCGCCTGGGCTGAGCCCGTGGGGCCGGGGCGGCCTTCGCGCATTTTGGCGGAAGGCATTCTCCCAGCGGAAGCGGCCTATGCATAAATGGAGCGGATCCTCGGCGGCATTCACTACATCCGCTAAGGTAATGATGAAGTCATGTTTATGAAAACGTCATTCAATGACGTTTTCATGACAGGCTAGATCGGGATACCGCAAAAAATTTATCGCATCTCGTCTATGATTTCATATGCCATTGCTACATATGCGGATATGTCTCTGTCGCATGTGCCGGGATGCGGTTCATGGCTGCGTCCCTGTGCGTAGCGCCGGTCTTGGCCGGCAAAAAGCCGCCGCCAAAGGTGGGAGATGATGATGAAATCCCAGATCGTCGAGGAGCTCGGCCAGGGCGAGATTCTCCTGCCGTCCCTCATCGCGGAGGGCCTCAAGGCCAATGATCGCGTGAAGGTGCGGCTCAGCGTGCTGCAGGACGCCAGCCGCCACGCCCGGGCCCCTGCCGTGCAGCGCTTCGACCTGGGCGACGAATGCCGGCAGGTGGGCCTCGACCCGGTGGCCATGGATGCGCTGGTGACACGGGCGGGCCGCGCGGCGGCCAGCGATGTCAGCGCGCCGGGCATCGGGGCGCTGGGCGTCGGCGTGTGGGAGGATGTGGCGACCATGGCGCGGGCCGTGGCGGCGGGTGATGCCGCTGCGGGCGAGGCCGCCCAGCAACGCCTCGCGGCCTTGCGCGCCAACACCGCCCTTGGCCACAGCGACACCCTGTCGGAAGCCGAGATCCTGACGCTTTCCAGCCTGTCCGCCAATGGCGGAGACAGCCTGCATCGCCTCATCATGGATCTGCACAAGGAGCTGAACCAGCTCGCCGCGACCCACGCCGAGGAGGTGGTGGCGGGGGCCCATGTCTATGGCCTTCAGCCAGAGGACCGGCCGGCGGTGGAGGCGTTCATGCGCGGGGTGGAGGCGACCCGGCGGCTGAAGTTCGACCATCCGGGCCTCGCCACCATCGCCACCCGTTCCGGCACGCGGCTCACCATCCAGAACGACATCGGCGAAACCGACGCTCATGTGGTGGTGATCGTGGTGGAGAACGACACGGTCAGCGTGACGTATTCAGACGTGCATCGCCCGCGCGCGAAATTTTTCGTCGCCTGCTTCGACGACTTTCCGGCGCGCTGGAGCGACTTGGACGCGCACCATGCGGAAGGGCTCGCAGAAGGCGGCGTCTTCTATCTCGTGTCCGGCCGCCTGACCGATGCGGACGAGGCCAAGCGCTTCGCCTTCCTGGAAGCGCTTGGGGCGGCGCTGGTGTTCCTCATCGATTGGAACAAGGCGCGCAAGGTGCTGCGCACCTGGGTGCCGAAGGCGGACGCGCTGCGCATTCTGCAATGGGGCGCCCGCAACCGCGTGGGCCATCGCGCCTTCCTGGAGCTCGGCGGCAGCGAGCTGGTGGCGACGGCGGTGCATCATGCCGCGCCCACCCGCATCGGCTTCGGCGAGCGGCTCGATGCGGTGCTGGGCCGCGAGGCGGCGGTGAGCTTCCTTCAATCCGTCCTGCGCATCTCCGCAGAGGCGCTGCTCGACGGCAGCTCGCTGCGGCTGGCCCGCGACCGCATCGAAGCGGATCTGGTGTGGCGTCTGCAGCGGGTGGATACGGCGCTGCTGGCGGTGGTGATCCGGCAGGCGGGCCTTGCGCGCGAGGTGGCGGTGGACATCGCCCAGCACGTGGACGCCATCGCCAATGGCCGCGAGACCGATGGCGATGCCCTGGCTGAGCGGGCCCGCAATATCGAGCAGAAAGCGGACCGCATCGCCCTCGAAGTGCGCGGCGAGATTGCCCGGCTTGATGCCGACCGTGGCGTGGAGCGGCTGGCCAACAGCATCGAGGAGGCCATCGACGAGCTGGAACAGGCCGCCTTCATTGCCTCCCTGGTGCCCTCGGGGTTCGATGCCGACCTTGCCGAGGTGCTGGTGCATCTGGCGCGGATCGCGGTCGAGGGCAGCGAGGCGGCCGCCATGGGGGTGGCCGCGGCCTCCGAGATCCCCGACGGTAACCGGGTGGATAGCGAGGACGCCCTTGCCGCCTTCGCGCGTCTGGTCGAGATCGAGCATGAGGGCGACACCGCCGAGCGGGCCGTGACCACGCGGGTGCTGCGCGGCGACTACGACATGAAGGTGGCCCTCTCCGCCTTGGAGCTGGCCCGCTCGCTGGAGCGGGCCACCGACCAGCTCGCCGGTTTCGGCCATCTGCTGCATGCCCATGTTCTCGCCGACCTCACCAAATAGGAAGGGCTCATCCATGAAGATCGTGCGCATCGGCGCGACGCGCGCGCCAGCTGAGCCCGGCACCCTGCCATCGGCCGACACGGTGGGGGCGAAGGCGGCCAATCTGGCGCAGATGGCGGCCCTGGGGTTGCCCGTTCCGCCCGCCTTCGTGCTCCCGGTGAGCCTGTGCGCCGCCATCGTGCGGGGCGATGGGGATGCCCGCGAGAAGCTGCGGGCCGGCCTTGCCGAGGGCATCGGCTTTCTGCAGGAGGCCACCGGCCGCACGCTGGGGGATCGTCGCAAGCCGCTGCTGGTTTCGGTGCGCTCGGGCGCCGCGCGCTCCATGCCCGGCATGCTCGACACGGTGCTGGATGTGGGCGCCACGCCTGAGGCGGTGCATGGCCTGATCCGCAGCACCGGCAATCCGCGCTTCGCCTGGGACTGCCGCCGGCGGTTCCTGGAGAGCTTCGCCTCCGTCGTGCTCGGCATCGATCAGGCGATTCTCTCGGCGCCCCGCGCCGCTTTGCTGGCGGAAGAAGGCGTGCGGCGGGTGGAGCAGCTCGACGGCGAGGCCCTGGAACGCCTGGCCCGCGCCTATTCCGAGGCCCTGGACGATGATGGGGACGCCGCCCCCGCCGACCCGATGGCGCAGCTGGAGGCCGCCGCCCAGGCGGTCTACCGCTCCTGGATGGGCGAGCGGGCGCGGACCTATCGCGCGCTGGAGCGCCTGGAATATCTCGAGGGCACGGCGGTGACGGTGCAGGCCATGGTGTTTGGCAATCGCAGCCTGACCTCCGGCTCGGGCGTCGCCTTCTCGCGCGATCCCTCCAGCGGGGCGCCGGAGCCGGTCATCGACGTGCTGTTCGAGGCGCAGGGCGAGGATGTGGTGTCCGGCTCCCGCTCGCCGCAGACCGAGGCGGCCCTGGGGCGCGTGGTGCCGGTGGCCGCCAGGAACCTGCGCGAGACCCTGGTGACCCTCGAGCGGGCCTTCCGCGACGTGCAGGACGTGGAATTCACCATCGAGGACGGGCGGCTTTGGATGCTGCAGACCCGCTCCGCCAAGCGCACGCCGCGGGCGGCCCTGCGCATCGCCATCGATCTCGTCCGGGAGGGCGTCATCACGCCCGAGGAAGGCCTCAAGCGTGTCGGTGCGCTGGATCCTGAGATGCTGGTGGAAGCGCGCCTGACCGATGTGGGCGAGCCGCTGGTGCTCGGCACCGGCGCTTCCGCCGGCGTGGCGGTGGGGCGCGCGGCCTTTTCTTCCCGGAGCGCCCAGCGCCTGGCCGATGGCGGCGAGCCGGTAATCCTGGTGCGGCCCGACACATCGACCTCGGACGTGGCCGGCTTCTCGGTTTCCGCCGGCATCGTCACGGCCGTGGGCGGGCGTACGGCCCATGCGGCGCTGGTGGCGCGCCAGATGGGCAAGCCCTGCGTCGCCGGCTGTGTCGAACTCGCGGTGGAACCGGAGGCGGGCGAGGCCCGTGTGGGCGACACCCGGATCAGCGAAGGCGACTGGCTTTCCGTGGATGGGGTGGCCGGGGCCGTCTATCTCGGCCGGGGGCGGATCACTGTCGACCGCCTGGAGGGCGAGCTGCGCGTGGTGGAAGGCTGGCGCGGCGCCAAGGCGCACGCCTGAAGCGCCTGCGCTTTTCGGGCGCACGCGGTGGGGCGGCTCGCCGCTTCACGCCGTCCTGGCATCGAAGTGGCGGCGGGCTGCCGCCACTTCACCCGAATGCTCATGGGCCCATCCATTCAGGCTCTCCAGGACCCCGGCGAGGGATCGTCCCAGGGGGGTGAGCTCATATTGGACCTGGGGCGGAGTGGTCGGGAACACGGTGCGTGCCACCATCCCGTCCCGCTCCAGGCCGCGCAACGTGACCGTGAGCATGCGTTGCGAGACCGAGCCGACCTGCCGGCGCAGCGCATTGAAGCGGCAGGGGCCGGCAATCAGATTCAGGACAACCAGCACGCTCCAGGTATCCCCGATGCGGTCGAGCACATCACGGGTCGGGCAGCCTCCTGCGGTCTGCGTGTCGATTGTCACCGGCGCGCGGCTCGTGGTCGTGGCGGCTTCAGGCGGCTGGAGCGGCGCCATTTGGCCTTGAGCCCTCTCATGGACGGGTGCCTTGCGCGGGGCCATCGGTTCCTCCGGCGTTACCTCGTGTTCGGAAGGTGCCTTCTTTATACCAGGTTCCTGATAGGGATATGGTTCTCAATGGGAACCATATCGGCTCCGCGCGATCCGTCGCGTCCCGCCGCTTTGCGGGATTGATGCGCGGGAGCGTGGAGATAGGGAGCATGTCATGAAGATTGCCGTTCTCGGGGCCACTGGCATGGCGGGGTCTCGCATCGTGGCTGAGGCCCTCGCCCGTGGTCACGAGGTGACCGCCATCGCGCGCAAGCCCGAGGGGCTCGCCAATCATGCCGCGCTGACCCGGGTGGCCGCCGATGTCGCAGCTCCTGGTCTTGCAGAATTGCTGCGGGGGCACGACGCGGTCGTGAGCGCGCTTCATTTCCAGACCCTTGGGGAACCCGCGCTGGCCAGCGCCCTGAAGGCGGCCGGCGTGCGCCGTGTGTTGATCGTCGGCGGAGCGGGGAGCCTGGAGGTGGCGCCGGGCGTTCTGCTCGTCGATACCCCCGAGTTTCCCGCGGAGTGGAAACCCTTCGCCCGTCCGGGGGTCGATTTTCTCCAGCAGTTGCGGGCCGAAAGCGAGCTCGACTGGACGTTCATCTCGCCGTCCGCCTTCTTTGAACCGGGCGCGCGCACCGGCGTGTTCCGGCTGGGTGGCGACCAGCTTCTCGTGGGGGCGGACGGGCGCAGCGCGATCTCGGCCGAGGACTATGCCGTGGCTCTCCTCGACGAGATCGAGAAGCCGGCCCACATCCGCATGCGGATGACCGTCGGCTATTGAAAATCCGGCCTTTGGGGTTGGACCGCCGGGCCCATCATTGGCCCCGGCGGTGCCGTCGCCGTGTCTCAGCCGCGCACCAGATCCCCAAGCAGGCTGGCCGCGAGCGTCAGCTTGGAAAGGCTGAGGCCGGAGGCGGCGATGTCGCGCACGGTGCCGCGCATGCGCTCCACCTCGTCGCGGTGGGCGGCCACATAGGCATCAAGCCCTGCCTCCCCGGCGCCACCCTCGGTCAGGACCAGCCCGGTGATGCGCCGCAGGAAGGTTTCGAGCTGCATCAAGGCGCGGTCGAGGGCCAGGCGGTCATAGTAATCGGGCGCCACGATGCTGCGCGCCTGCATCACCAGGTCATCCACCGCGAAGTAGCGCCCGGTGGCGAAGAAGGTGCTGGCGACATCGGGGATGGGGCGCCCCGTGGTCTGGGCCAGGAGCGCGATGTCGGCCGCCGCCGCGAGCGCTTGGGTGGAGGCGAGCCGCCGCGCCAGATCCGGCGGGACCTCGTCCGCGGCGAGTTCGTCGATGCGCGCCTGGCGGGCGATCCGCCACGCCTCGGGCAGGCTCTCATCCAGCGCCGCGGCCACCGCCGCGATGCCGGCGCGATATCGCTCCACCACCGCCGCAATGCCCTCGGCGAACGAGACATTGCCGAGGAACCAGATGATGCGGCTGAGCGCCAGCTCTTCAAGCGCGGCATAGAGGCCGAGCTGGGTCATTCCCTTCACCTTGGTGTCGAGCGCATCGATCTCCGCCATGAGCTCGGGTAGCCCATAGCTGTCGCGCACCACGGCGAAGGCGCGGGTAATGGCGGCGGCATCGGCCCCGGTCTGGTCCGCGATGCGGGCGAGGGCGGACGGGCCGCATAGGTTCACGATGGCGTTGGAAAGTCCGGTGGCGATGATCTCCCGCTTCAGCGGATGAGCGGCAATGGCCTCGGGGAAGCGCGCCTCCACCTCCGGCGGGAAGTAGGTGACCAGCTCGCGGGCAAGATAGGGGTCGTCCGGCACGCTGGAGGCGACAAGGTCGGCATTGAGGGTGAGCTTGGCATAGGCCAGCAGCACCGCCAGCTCAGGCCGGGTGAGCACGTCCCCGCGCGAGCGCCGGTCGGCGATCTCTGCGTCGGAGGGCAGGAATTCCACCGCCCGGTCCAGCTCGCCGCGCGCCTCGAGCATCTGCATGAGCCGCTGCTGGAAGGCGAGGTTGTCGGCGCCGCTGCGCTGGGCCAGGGAAAGGGCCAGGGTCTGGGCATAATTGTTGCGCAGAACCAGGCGCGCCACTTCGTCGGTCATCTCCTTCAGCAGGCTGGCGCGGCTGTCGCGGGTGAGCGCCCGGGCCTCCAGCGGGTGGGCCAGGGCGATCTTGATGTTCACCTCCACGTCGGAGGTGTTCACGCCCGCCGAATTGTCGATGGCATCGGTGTTGAGGCGAATGCCGCGCCGTGCCGCCTCGATGCGGGAGCGCTGGGTCATGCCCAGGTTCGCGCCCTCGCCGATGACCTTGGCGTTGAGCTCGGCGCCGGTGACGCGCACGGCATCATTGGCGCGGTCGCCGGCATCGGCGTCGGTCTCGGCGGAGGCGCGCACATAGGTGCCGATGCCGCCGAAAAACAGAAGGTCCACGGACGACTTCAGAATGGCGTTGATGAGCTCCGCCGGGGTGGCGTGGGTCTTGGGGAACCGCAGCAGCGCCTGCACTTCGTCCGAAAGCTCGATGCTCTTGGCCGAGCGCGGAAACACGCCGCCGCCGGGGGAGATGAGGCGCGCGTCATAGTCGGCCCAGGAGGAGCGCGGCAGGTCGAACAGGCGCCGGCGCTCGGCATGGGCGCGTTCCGGGTCGGGGTCGGGGTCGAGGAAAATGTGGCGATGGTCGAAGGCGGCCACCAGCTTGATGGCGGATGACAAGAGCATGCCATTGCCGAACACGTCGCCGGACATGTCACCCACGCCCGCCACCGTCACCGGCGTGGTCTGAATGTCGATGTCCATCTCGCGGAAATGCCGCTTCACCGCCTCCCAGGCGCCGCGCGCGGTGATGCCCATGGCCTTGTGGTCGTAGCCCACCGAGCCGCCGGAGGCGAACGCGTCGTCCAGCCAGAAGCCGTGGCGGGCGGAAATGGCGTTGGCGGTGTCGGAGAAGGTGGCGGTGCCCTTGTCCGCGGCCACCACGAGATAGGGGTCGTCGCCGTCGAGGCGCACGGTGTCGGCGGGGTGGATCACCACGCCGCCCTTCAGGTTGTCGGTGAGGTCGAGCAGGCTGGAGACGAACAGCTCGTAGGCGGCGGTGCCTTCCGCGAAAATGGCCTCGCGGCTGCCGCCGGCGGGCAGGCGCCGGGGCACGAAGCCGCCTTTCGCCCCCACTGGCACGATCACCGCATTCTTCACCTGCTGCGCCTTCACCAGGCCGAGGATCTCGGTGCGGAAGTCCTGCGGCCGGTCGGACCAGCGCAGGCCGCCGCGCGCCACCTTGCCGAAGCGCAGATGCACGCCCTCCACGCGCGGCGCGCAGACGAAGACCTCGTAGAGCGGCCGGGGCAGGGGAAGCCCCTCCACCTTCGCGCTCTCCAGTTTGAGGGCGATCGCCTCGCGCGGGCGGCCCTCCTCGTCGGCCTGGTAATAGGTCGTGCGCACGGTCGCATCGACCAGATTGATGATGCGCCGGATGATGCGATCCTCGTCCAGGCTCGATACCTGGGTCAGCGCGCCGGCCAGCGCCTCGCGCAGGGAGCCCTCGCGGCCGGCGCGGGCCTCGGGCGTCAGCGCCGGGGCGGGATCGAAGCGGGTGCGGAACAGGGCCACGATGTCACGGGCGATGGCCTCATGCTTGGCCAGCGTGCGCCACAGATAATCAAGGCTGAAGGGAAGGCCGGCCTGGCGCAGGTAGCGTGCCAGCGTGCGCACCAAAGCGGCCTCGCGCCAGGAGAGACCGGCATCGAGCACCAAGGCGTTGAAGCCGTCATTCTCGGCGGCTCCGCGCAGCACCGCGTTGAGGCAGTCCTCGAGGCGTTCGTCCGCCCCGGTGATGGAGATGGCGCCGCCATCGGCCCGCTCCAGCGACATGTCGTGGAGCCAGCAGCGTTCCATGCTGGGCGTGCCCTCGGCTTCCTCCTCGCTGGCGATGCTGTCGCCGTCCTGGGGCTCGATGCGGTAGGTGCGCTCGTTGATGGCCTTGAGGCCCATGTTTTCCAGCATGGGCACGCGCAGCGACAGCGGCAGCGGCGCCCCGTATGAGAGCAGGCGCAGGGAGATGCGCGTGGCCGCATCATTGGGGCGCCGGTAGAAGTCGATGGCGACCGGGCGCTCCGGCGACAGGCGCTCGACGCGCTCGATGTCGGCGAGGGCGGTGGTCACGTCATAGGCGGCCTGGTAGCCGGCATCGAAGGCCGGGCCGTAGCGGTGTCGCAGCAGGGCGCCATTGGTGCCAGCCAGGACGGGGTCAGCCGTAATGGCGGCGCACAGGCGATCGGCCCAGGACTGGGTGGCGGCCGAAACGGCGCGCTCCAGCGCCGGCAGCTCCAGCTGTGGCGTCGGGCCGCCCGAGCGGTCCACCGTGTAATGCACGCGGGTGAGCGGCACGGCGGCCAGGAAGCTTTCGGTGAAAGCGGAGATGGCGCCGCCGAAGGCGCCTTCCAGGATCGTGCCCACCTGCTCGCGCACCTCCGCATCGAAGCGCTCGCGCGGCACGTAGACCAGCACCGAGGCGAAGCGGCCGAAGCGATCCAGGCGCGGCAGCACCCGCACGCGCGGCCGGTCATAAAGGGAGAGGATCTCGCGGGCGTGGGTGGCGAGGGTGGCGATCTCGATCTGGAAGAAGTCGTCGCGCGGGTAGGTCTCGAGCACCGTTTCCAGCGCACGGGCGGAGTGGCTCTCCGGCTCCAGGCCGGAGCCGCGCACGACCGCATCGGCCTTCAGCCGCAGATAGGGGATTTCCCGTACCGAATGGGTGTAGGCGGCCGAGGTCAAGAGCCCCACGAGATGGACGACGCCGGTGAGCCGGCCTTTCTCGTCGTGGGTCTTGATGCCCACATAGTCCATGACATTGCGCCGGTGCACGCGCGAGCGCAGGCTGGCCTTGGAGAAGACCAGAGGCAGCGGCCCTTCCAGGAAGGAGCGGATCTCCGGCGAGGTCACCACCGGCGTGTCGCCCAGGCGCAGCGCGCGCACCGTGGGGTCGCGCAGCACGCCGAGGCCGGAGCCAGGGTCCATCTCCAGTCCGCCTTTGCCATCCAGCGTGTAGGTGCGCACCCCGAGGAAGGTGAAATTGTCCTCGGTGAGCCAGGAGATGACGTCGGCGGCCTCCAGCCTGTCCTTTTCGGAATACGGCGTCTTGTCCTTGCGCAGGCTCTTGGCCAGGCTTTTCGCCTGCCTGCGCATGGCCTGGAAATCGGCATTGATGGCGTGGACATCGCCCAGCGTCGCCTCGATGCCGGCCTTGAGGCGCGCCTGTTCGGCGGCGTCGATGGTGGCCACGTGCAGGTGGATGAGGCTTTCGCGATTGTCCTCCGCCTCCCGGTCCGAATGCTCGGCGAGGCCCGAGGCCTTGCCGTCGCGGTCGCGCACCACATGGAAGATCGGGTGGGCTGCAAGCTTCAGTTGAAGCTTCCGATCAGCGAGCTCGCCGGCGACGGAATCGAACAGGAAGGCCATGTCGTCATTGATGGCCTCGATCACGGTCACGGCCGCGGCGCCCGTGCCGGCATCGAACACGCGCACGTCGGCAACGCCGCGCGGGCGGGTGATGAGGTGGGTCCAGGCGTCGCGGATCAGCCCGGCGGCCAGGGCCGGATCGAGGGGCGCGAGGTCTTCCGGCGCGATGGCGCCGAGGAAGGTGCGGGCGAACAACTCCGGCACCTCGGGCGCGGTTGCCGAGAGGATGGCGCGGATCGCGTCGATGCGTCCTTGCACGTCATGATCGGTTTCGGCAGTCTGAACGCCTTGAACAGTCATGGCCACTCCCCCGAATGGACGCCCTCGCCCGCACCGGCCCGGTTCCGCCTGGAACCGTCGGTTCCCGGTAGGGAACGTTCGGCCCGAGCCACGACGCCAAGATGACGAGGAAACGCCAATGCCCCCCACAGTGAAGACCGCGGCCGCCCGTTCAAGAGCGAAAAGCGCCGCCGCCGAAAAAACCAGCACGCCTGCGAAGCGGGCGCCCGCCACGCCGAACGCGGCTTCCGCCCCGGCCAAGGCTGCCGCGGTGGTGACGCGCAAGCGGGACGACACGCCCGCCATCGCGCTCGACCTGCCCATGGCGGAGCTGGACGCGGCGAATGAGGCGTATTTCGAGAAGTGCCGGACCAAGATCGGCTTCGTGCCCAATGTCTTGCAGGCCTATGCCTTCGACCTGGCGAAGCTTTCCGCTTTTTCCGCCATGTACAACGATCTGATGCTGGCTCCCTCCGGTCTGTCCAAGCTGGAGCGGGAGATGATCGCCGTTGCCGTTTCCAGCGTGAATCGCTGCTATTACTGCCTCACCGCCCACGGCGCAGCGGTGCGCCAGCTGTCGGGCGATCCGGTGCTGGGCGAGCAATTGGTGATGAACTATCGCGCCGCCCGGCTCGATCCGCGCCAGCGCGCCATGCTCGATTTCGCCGTGAAGCTCACCGAGCGGCCCCATGAGGTGGAAGAGGCTGATCGTGCCACTCTGCGGAACATCGGTTTCACGGAGCGGGACATCTGGGATATCGGCGCCGTCACCGGTTTCTTCAACATGACGAATCGCCTGGCCTCCGCCACCGACATGAGGCCGAACGAATCCTATCACGGGGACGCGCGCGCCCTGGCGCAATAACGGCTCGCACGCCGGTGCAACGGGCCCGCCAGGGCATCGGTGCACGGCGTGGATGCCCTCAACCATGTGGGCATCACAAAAATTTTTCCGAGCGTACGCTCGTTCTATTCCGCATTGTGGTATGAAGGACTTGGCCTCTCGGCGGACGAATGTTCGCTGGGAGGACCGGTTGACGCATCCGGCGCATCGCGTGCTAGGGTGCGCCGCACGATAAAGCGCACCGCTCAAGGTGCCGATCCGGAGGAAACCGCCAGAAGGGTGCGCACAGCGTGCGCGCATGCGCCCCCATGGCCTCAACACGAGGGCGCCCACCGATCATGGACACCGTCGCAGACGTGCCCTACATCGTTGAAGCATCAGGTCTCACGAAGGAGTTCAAGGGGTTCGCGGCCGTCAAGAACGTGAACCTCAAGATCCGCCGCCACACCATTCACGCCCTCATCGGGCCGAATGGAGCGGGCAAGACCACCTGCTTCAATCTCATCACCAAGTTTCTGGAGCCGACCCGCGGAACCATCCGCCTCAACGGCCGCGATATCACGCGTACGCCGCCGGCCGACGTGGCGCGGCAGGGCATGGTGCGTTCGTTCCAGATCTCAGCCACTTTCCCGCATCTCACGGTGTTGGAGAATGTGCGCATCGCGCTGCAGCGGCCCTTGGGCAATTCGTTCCGCTTCTGGCAGTCCGACGCGACGCTCAACGAGTTGAACGATCGTGCGCTGGAGCTGCTGGAGGACGTGGACCTGACCTCCTATCGCGACCATCTCGCGGTGGAGCTGCCCTATGGCCGCAAGCGCGCCCTGGAAATCGCCACCACGCTCGCGCTGGACCCTGAGATGCTGCTGCTGGACGAGCCCACTTCCGGCATGGGCCGGGAGGATATCGCCCGCACGGCCGAGCTCATCAAGCGGGTCTCGGCCAACCGCACCATCCTCATGGTGGAGCACAATCTCTCGGTGGTGGCGGACCTCTCGGACATGATCACCGTGCTGGCGCGCGGCGAGATCCTCACCGAGGGGCCCTATGCCGAGGTTTCCAAGAACCCGCAGGTCGTCGAGGCCTATATGGGCACCGGGCATGGAGCGCACTGACATGGCCGAGACCAACGCGCCCCTGCTTCAGGTGAAGGACCTGCACGGCCATTATGGCGAGAGCCATGTGCTGCACGGCATGACCTTCGACGTGCATCCCGGCGAGGTGGTGACCCTGCTCGGCCGCAATGGCGCCGGCAAGACCACCACCATGCGGGCCATCATGGGCCTCTTGCGCAAGCGTGCCGGCTCCATCCGCTATGAAGGCACGGAGACGGTGGGCCTCGCGCCCAACAAGATCGCCCGCCTCGGCATTGCCATCTGCCCGGAGGAGCGCGGCATCTTCGCGTCCCTCTCGGTGCGCGAGAACCTCCTGCTGCCGCCGGTGGTGCTGCCGGGCGGGCTCACAGTGGACGAGATCCACGAACTGTTCCCGCGCCTCGAGGAGCGCCGCAACAGCCAGGGCACCAAGCTTTCCGGCGGCGAGCAGCAGATGCTGGCCATCGCCCGCATCCTGCGCACGGGCGCCAAGCTGCTGCTGCTGGATGAGCCGAGCGAGGGCCTGGCCCCCGTCATCGTGCAGCATATCGGCCAGATCATCCGCGACCTGAAGAAAAAGGGCTTCACGGTGCTGCTGGTGGAGCAGAACTTCCACTTCGCCTCCACCGTCGCCGACCGCCACTATGTGGTCGAGCATGGTCGCGTGGTGGACATGGTGGAGAATGACAAGATCGCGGAAAACGCGGCGCGTCTCGAAGCATTCCTGGGCGTGTGATTCGATCACTGCGCCCGGTGCACTTGTGTTCCTGACAAATATAAAGCCGGCGAAAGTCCGGCACGGAGGAGACATCATGCGATTTGCTGCCATTCTGCTGGCGGCCACGAGCCTCGTCGGCATCGGCGTGGCCCAGGCTGCAGACCCCGTTCCCGTGAAGATCGGCGTGCTCAACGATCAGTCCGGCCTTTATGCCGATCTCGGCGGGCCCGGCTCGGTTTGGGCCGCCAAGAAGGCGGTGGAAGACTTCGGTGCCGCCGCCAAGGGCCTGAAGGTGGAGGTGATCGCCGCCGACCACCAGAACAAGGCCGACGTGGGCACCTCCATCGCCCGCAAGTGGTACGATACGGAAGGCGTGGACGTGATCCTCGACACGCCCAATTCCGGCGTGGCCCTCGCGGCTTCCGGCGTGACGCAGGAGAAGAACAAGGTCTTCATCAATTCCGGCGCCGCCACCTCCGACCTCACCGGCAAGGCCTGCACGCCCAATACCGTGCATTGGACCTATGACACCTGGGCGCTCGCGAACGGCACCGGCAAGGCGATCGTGAAGACCGGTGGCGACACCTGGTTCTTCCTCACCGCCGATTATGCCTTTGGCCACGCGCTGGAGCGCGACACCTCCAAGGTGGTGGTGGACAATGGCGGCAAGGTGGTGGGTTCCGTGAAGGTGCCGCTCAACAATGCGGACTTCTCCTCCTTCCTGCTGCAGGCGCAAAGCTCCAAGGCCAAGATCATCGGCCTGGCCAATGCCGGTGGTGACACCATCAATTCCATCAAGCAGGCGTCGGAATACGGCATCGTCGAGGGTGGGCAGAAGCTTGCCGGCCTGCTGATCTTCCTCACCGACGTGCATTCGCTGGGCCTGAAGACCGCGC
The DNA here is from genome assembly GCF_043831965.2 of Xanthobacter variabilis. Classification (NCBI taxonomy): domain Bacteria; kingdom Pseudomonadati; phylum Pseudomonadota; class Alphaproteobacteria; order Hyphomicrobiales; family Xanthobacteraceae; genus Xanthobacter; species Xanthobacter variabilis. The sequence continues at coordinate 4,511,178 of NZ_CM195533.1, read as the reverse complement.
AGGGGCTGAACCTCACCTCCGCCTGGTACTGGGACCAGACCGACGCCAACCGCAAGTTCGCAGACGAATTCGCCAAGGCCAATGGCGGCCGGCGCCCCACCATGGTGCAGGCCGGCGTGTATTCGGGCGTGCTGCACTATCTGAAGGCGGTCGAGGCCCTGAAGTCCGCCAAGGATGGCGCGGCCGTGGTGGCCGAGATGAAGAAGATCCCCACCGACGACCCGCTGTTCGGCAAGGGCGAGGTGCGCGCGGACGGGCGCCACATCCACCCCATGTACCTCTATGAGGTGAAGAAGCCGTCCGAATCCAAGGGGCCGTGGGATTATTACATCCTGAAGGCGACCATTCCCGCCAATGAAGCGTTCCGCCCGCTGAGCGAGAGCGACTGCCCCCTGGTGAAGAAGGGCTGAGGCCAACTCGAGACGGGCCGACCTTCCCCCGCGGGCCGGCCCGCTTTCTCCTGACGAGACGGATGTCCCATGTTCGAGCTTCTCGGCATTCCTCCCCAGGCGCTGTTTGGCCAGCTGCTGCTGGGCCTTATCAACGGCGCGTTCTACGCCATGCTGAGCCTCGGGCTCGCGGTGATCTTCGGCCTGTTGAACGTCATCAACTTCACCCACGGCGCGCAATACATGATGGGCGCGTTCGCGGCGTGGATGCTGCTCAACTATCTGGGCGTGCCGTTCTGGGGCGCGCTCATCATCGCGCCGGTGATCGTTGCCATCATCGGCATGGTGATCGAGCGTACGCTCCTGCGGCGCCTCTATAATCTCGATCATCTCTACGGCCTGCTGCTCACCTTCGGCCTCGCGCTCATCTTCGAGGGGCTGTTCCGGCGGCAATACGGGTCGTCGGGCCTGCCCTACAACAATCCGCTGCCGGGCGGCACCAATCTGGGCTTCATGTTCCTGCCCAATTACCGCGCCTTCGTGGTGGTGGCCTCGCTGGTGGTGTGCTTCGCCACCTGGTTCGTCATTGAGCGCACGAAGCTCGGCTCCTACCTGCGCGCGGCCACCGAGCGGCCGGACCTGGTGCAGGCCTTTGGCATCGACGTGCCGCGCATGATCACGCTCACCTACGGCTTCGGCGTGGGCCTGGCGGCGCTCGCCGGCGTGCTCGCGGCGCCCGCCTACCAAGTGAGCCCTACCATGGGCTCAAACCTCATCATCGTGGTGTTCGCGGTAGTGGTGATCGGCGGCATGGGCTCCATCATGGGCGCCATCCTCACCGGCTTCGGCCTGGGCGTGGTGGAGGGTCTCACAAAGGTGTTCTACCCGGAGGCCTCGTCCACCGTGATTTTCGTCATCATGGCCATCGTGCTCATGGTGAAGCCCGCCGGCCTGTTCGGCACGGCGAAGTGAGGCGGCTGCCATGAGCGCATCGACCAGTTCTTCTTCCCGCGCCCCGGCCGGCACCGCCTCCGGCGGCTCGTCCGTGCTCACCGTGATGGGCCTTGCAGCCATCGCGGTGCTGCTGGTGGCGCCGTTCGGCGTCTATCCCGTGTTCCTGATGAAGGTGATGTGCTTCGCGCTGTTCGCGTGCGCCTTCAACCTGATGCTGGGCTATACGGGCCTGCTCTCGTTCGGCCATGCCATGTTCTTCGGCGGCTCGGCCTACATCACCGCCCACACCATCAAGGTGATGGGCTTCTCGCCGGAGCTGGGTATTCTGGCGGGCGTCGCGTTCGCGGCGGCGCTGGGCTTTGTCGTGGGCATCATCGCCATCCGCCGGCAGGGCATCTATTTCGCAATGGTCACGCTGGCCCTGGCGCAGATGTTCTTCTTCTTCTGCCTCCAGGCCCCCTTCACCGGCGGCGAGGATGGTCTGCAGTCGGTGCCGCGCCGGCCGCTGTTCGGCTTCATCGACATCACCAACGACGTGCATCTGTATTATGTGGTGCTGGCCATCTTCGTGATCGGCTTCCTGGTCATCTACCGCACCATCCACTCGCCGTTCGGGCAGGTGCTCAAGGCCATCCGCGAGAATGAGCCGCGCGCCATCTCGCTGGGCTATCGGGCGAACCAGTACAAGCTGCTCGCGTTCGTGCTGTCGGCGGGCCTGGCGGGGCTTGCGGGCTCCACCAAGGTGCTGGTGTTCCAGCTGGCCTCGCTCACGGACGTCGCCTGGCAGATGTCTGGCGAGGTGATCCTGATGACGCTGGTGGGCGGCATGGGCACCATTCTCGGCCCGGTGGTGGGCGCCGCGGTGATCGTCACCATGCAGAACTATCTTGCCGGCCTCGGCGAGTGGGTGCTGGTGATCCAGGGCGTCATTTTCGTGGCCGCGGTGTCGCTGTTCCGCAGGGGCATCGTGGGTGAGGTGCTCGCCATCGCCAAGTATTACGGAAGCCGGAAGGCCGGCTGAACCGGCACCCGCGCGGCGCGACCGCGATCTTTTTGATTGCGTGTCATGTCGCTAGGCTATCCTCTGTCGCGACAGGTCACCAGGAGCAGGCGCCATGCGGTGCTGGCTCCTGGTGCCGGATTGGCGAGGGGAAGCGATGAACGCGGTCGGACCAGCGCAAGAGCAGCTTCATGGCGGCATCACGCGCTATGCGGACTGCCTGCTGCTCGGGGGCGGCATCGCCAGTGCTTCGGCGGCCGCAACCCTGCGGTCGGAGGGGGCCACCGGCTCCGTGATGATGGTTTCGGCCGAGGATGTGCCGCCCTATCATCACACGGCCCTGTCCAAGGGCCTGCTGCTGGGCGACGACCCGGATGGGCACATCTACATCCATCCCCAGAGTTTCTATGAAGAGAATGCCATCTCACTGGTGCTGGGCACCAAGGTGGTGCGGATCGACACGGTCAAGCAGCAGATCGTCACCGCCGCTGGCGAGCACATCGGCTACGGCCAACTGCTGATCGCCACCGGCGCCAAGCCGCGTCCGCTGGACGTGCCGGGCGCCAAGCTGCCCGGCGTCTTCAGCCTGCGCCACAAGACCGATGCCGATGCCATTCGCGCCGCCATGGTCGGGGCCAAGCGGGCGGTGGTGCTGGGTGGCAGCTATCTCGGCATGGAGATCGCCATGTCGCTGCTGGAGAAGGGGCTCAAGGTCACCATCATCGAGAAGGGGCCGCGCCTTCTGCCCCATTTGGAAGCCCCCAGCCTCTCCCAATATTTCGAGGATTATGCCCGCGAGCGGGGCGCCACCCTGCTGCTGGGCGACGCGGTCAGCGCCGTGCGCGGCAAGAACAAGGTGGAGGGGGTGGAAACCGCGGGCGGCCGCCGGGTGCCGTGCGAGCTCGTTGTCGTTTCCATCGGCGTGACCCCGGCCACCAGCTTTCTCGCGGGGAGCGGCATTCCCCTCGACGACGAGGGCTATGTGCTGGTGGACGAACAGTTGCGCACGGGCGTCGCCAATGTGTTCGCCGCCGGCGACATCACCAATTTCCATGATCCCGTGTTCGCCCGACGCCGTCACCTGCAGCATTGGGACAATGCGCTGAAGCAGGGCCGGCTGGCCGCCCGCAACATGCTGGGGCGCCGGCTGCGCTATGACGAAGTCTCCTATTTCTTCTGCGAGGTGGGCGACATCGGCTTCAACGTGCTCGGCGCCACCGAGGAGGCGGACAACTGGATTGCGCGCGGTTCTCTGGAGAACGGCTCGTTCGGGTTCTTCTACCTGAAGGGAGATGTGCCGCGCGCACTGTTCACCGTGGGGCGGCCGCCCGATGAAATCCGGGTGGCGGAAGGGTTGATCCGCTATCGGGTGTCTCTCGGCGCGGTGAAGCATCGCCTGCGCGAGCCGAGCTTCGTGCTTGATCACATCCCCACCCAGACGGCGCTGATTCTCCAGGGCGGCGGCGCGCTCGGCGCGTTCGAGTGCGGGGTGGTGAAGGCGCTGGAGGAAGAGGGCATTTTCCCCGACATCGTCGCCGGCGTCTCGATCGGCGCGCTGAACGGCGCGGTGGTGGCGGCCAATCCGCGCCATGCCACAGAGGCGCTGGAATCCTTCTGGGCCGACCTGTCCGTAGCCACCCCGCAGCTCCCCTTTCTGGAGATGCGGCGGGCGGCGGCGGCCTCCACCATTCTCACCATGGGCGTGCCGAACTTCTTCACACCGCGCTGGGTCATCCCCCCGCGTGGGCCGGAGGACTGGCCGGCCAACTGGACCAGCTATTACGACACCTCGCCCATGAAGGCGCTGCTGGCCAAATATGTGGACTTCTCCACCTTGAAGGACAGCCCGGTCCGGCTGCTGATGAGCGCGGTGAACGTCACCACCGCCAGCCTGGAGGTGTTCGACAGCTATGTGGACGAGCTGACCGCCGACCACGTTCTGGCCAGCGGCAGCCTGCCGCCGAGCTTCCCTTGGACCATCATCGACGGCAAGCCTTATTGGGATGGCGGGATCGTCAACAATTCGCCGCTGGATCTGCTGCTGGAGCGCTGCGGGCCGGACGGCAAGCGGGTCTTCATTGTCGACCTGTTCTCCGGCCGCCGGCCGCTGCCCTCAAACATGATCGAAGTGTTCGCGCGGCGCGAGGAGATCGTCTATTCCGAACGGGTGCAGAGTGATCTGCATTATCGCGAGAAGATCGAATATTATCGCAAGTTGGTCGACCACATCGTCAGCCGCCTCGATGATGTGGAGGCAGCCAAGGTGAAGCGTCTGCCCGCCTTTATCCAGCTCATGGGCGATGGCGCCATGAGCTCCATGACCCGCATCGTCCGCAGCGGCCAGGGCGCGGAACATGCTTCGCGCGACTATGATTTCTCCGATCTCGCGGTGCAGGCCAATATTGCCGACGGTTATGCCGAGGCGAAGCGCGCGCTGGGGCACGCCTGAGGCATTTCAAGGCTTCCATTGAAGGGGATGGCGCACGCCGCGTGCGGCCGTGCGGGCGGGCTCCTCATTCCCGCCCCGTGCGTAGAGCGCGCGGACGGGCCCTTATCCCGATGACATAGGTTGCCCCGTCGTGGCGGGCCCTGGTGTGACCGCGCTTAACACGCAGCGATCGCCCTTGTGCCCTTCCCGGCCAGGGCCGCCAGCCGTGGTCCACGCCGTTTCCTGCGGGCTCTCCTGTCGTGCTCCGGGGGGGGGGCAGTTTGACGGGCCGGACGGTGAAATGGGGGCTCACCATCCGGCCCGCTAGCCCATGCCGGTCAGGGCTTGGCATGGGTAGCTCAAATTTCACCGCGAACTCGGGCCCTCGGGGGGAGCCTCCAGCTCGCATGTTCGCGGTGCACAGCAACCTGAAATCAAGTGTGCTCGCATCGCGAGTAATTCGTCTTATCAAGTTTCAGAGCGCGCGAAAAGAAATAAATCTTCTGTTGAATTGGTATTGGTCGGCCTTTTGGAGTGAGGGGACGGTTTTGTTCCACTCCGGAATTTTCTGCATAAATCGTAGTTTTATCAGATGGATACCACCATCTCCCATCATGCAATGCGTGTATGACGGAATATAGCTTTTAGCAAGTCTTCCGTAGGGTTATATGGAGGCCATGCTATCTTCTGCCGCAGGCGATGGCTTGAGTCGGTTGTGTGAGTCGTGGATTTAGCTTTTGGTGCGAAATGAAACCTTAGCGCGAACGTGCCTCGGCTTGCGGGGCGCGCGCCGGGGCCTCTTGGTGTCGGTTTGCTTCAAAGTGGACTGAACTTTCCGGTTGTGGTTCGCTGCAGGGCATCTCACCTCCGCGAAGCCTCGGCGCCGATGCTGAAAAAATGTGCACGGTAGGATCGCGACTTGAAAATGGGCGGGGAAACGACACATGACTGTCGCATGTGCCCTCGATTGCGCCCTTTGCCCTTGCGAGCCAGCTTGCCATGAGCCAGCTTTCCGACAGCCATTACCGAACCGCATTCGAGAACGCGAGCGACGCGATCTTCATCCATGATCCTGACGACGGGCAGATCCTGGAGGCCAACGAGACATCGGAACTGCTGACCGGGTACTCGCGCGATGAATTGCTGACCATGACGGTTGCGGGCATCAGCCCGCCGCGCAAGCCCTTCTGCCCGGAGCAGGCGCTGCGGCTCATCCGCCGCGCCAGCGAGCAGGGCGGCTCGACCTTTGAGTGGACCATACTGCCGCGCGGGGGCGATGAGCTGCCGGTGGAGGTGAACCTCAAGGTCATCACCGTGGAAGGGCGCCGGCTGGTGCTGGCGCTGTTCCGCGACATTCGCGAGCGCAAGCTTTATGAGGAGCGGCTGATTGCGCGCGAGGCCCATTTCCGGCGCCTGATCCAGCATTCCTCCGATGGCATTGCCATCGTGCAGCCCAACGGCCGGCTGCGCTATGTGTCACCCTCCATCTCCACGGTGTTGGGCTATGACGAACGTCGCGCCACCGGCCGCAACGTGCTGGACTATATCCATCCCGCGGACATCGAACGGGTCCGCCTGCTGCTGCGTCCCGAGGGGCAGAGCCCGGCCGACGCGGATGGGGCCCAGCACGTCACCTATCGCATCCTCCACCGCGACGGCGGCTGGCGCCATCACGAGGCGACGGTGAAGAACCTGCTGCGGACCTCCGAGATGGAGGGCATCCTGGTCAACTACCGTGACGTGACCGAGCGCGTGGAGGCCGAGCGCAAGGCGCGCGAGCGTGAGCGTGAGCTGGAGCATGTGGCGCGCTGCCGCTCCATGGGCGAATTGGCCTCGGCCCTGGCCCACGAGTTGAACCAGCCGTTCGCGGCCATCGGCAATTATATCGGCGGCTGCATCCATCGCCTGGAGAGCGGCCGCTTCGATCCGGACGAGACGCTGACGGCGCTGCGCGAGGTGAATGCCCAGGCTGAGCGGGCAGGGCGCATCATGGGGTCCATCCTCAATTTCACGCGCCGAAATGAACCCCAGCGCCAGCAGGTGGATGTGAACGAGATGGTGCGGGACGTGGCCTCCTTCATCGACCTGAAGGCGGAGCGATCCGAGGCGCGGGTGGAATATGGGCTGTGCGAGCAGCCGGTCAGCGCGGTGGCGGACCCCATCCTCATCGAGCAGGTCATCCTCAACATTGCTTTCAATGGCATCGAGGCGATGGCCGGCACGGCGCCCGAGCGGCGGGTGCTGCGGATCACCACCGATCGGCTGCCGCGCGCCGTGCGCATCTCGGTGGAGGACAATGGCCACGGCCTGCCGCGCATGAATCCGGACCAGATTTTCGACGCCTTCTACACCACCAAGAAGGAGGGGCTGGGCATCGGCCTGGCTCTGTGCCGCACCATCGTCGATTCCCATGCCGGGCACATGTGGGCAACATCCGGGGCGAGGGGCACGGTGTTCCACGTCGCCTTGCCTATCGAGGAAGAAAAGGGAGGCCACGCATGAGCACACCGCCGCGACCGGAGGCCGGGGCCCCCGTGCCTGTCGTCTATATCGTGGATGACGACGACGCGGTGCGCACCTCCCTGCGCTTCCTTTTGGAATCCGTCGGGTGCGACCTGCGCGTGTGCGCGGGGGCGGCCGAGTTCCTTGATGCCTATGACACGGGCAGGCCCGGCTGCGTTGTGCTCGACGTGCGCATGCCGATGATGGGTGGTTTTGACCTCCAGAAAGAGCTTTCGCGCCGGGGCGCGCCGCTGCCCATCGTCTTCATCACGGGCCATGGCGACGTGCCCATGTCGGTGCGGGCGCTCAAAAGCGGGGCCTTCGATTTCATCCAGAAGCCGTTCAATTATCAGGTGATGATCGACACCATCCAGGCCGCGGTGGCGGAAGGCGTGCGCCTTTTTGCGGAGGCCCAGCACAATACGCGAAGGGCCCAGCGCCTCCATTCTCTCTCCCCCCGCGAGCGGTCGGTGCTTGACCTGATGATCGAAGGGCATCAAAATAAGCAGATCGCCCATGAATTGGGCATCAGTCCCAAGACCGTCGAGGTGCATCGCGCCAATATTCGACAGAAGTTGGGCACCGACAGCCTTGCCAAGATCGTGCAGATGGTGTGCGGCGTGAAGCCGGCATCTGGGGAGACCCCCGATTTCCATTAGGGAAAACCCTAATAGGTCTGCGATCGTCCCCAATTGAGGGCGGTCCGTGCGCCTTTCTAAAGTGACTCCAGAACCTGCGGGAACGCGGGAGCCAGCCGGAAGTCAAATCTGGCGGCGAAACCTGACACTGGGGTCACGATGTCTCACACAGCACAGCGTATTCTTGTTGCCACTTCGCTGCTGTTCTGCGGCGCGGGGGCGGCGCACGCCACCGAAGGTGGTGGCGGCTCCTACCAGAACGGCGCCGAAAGCTTCATGACCGGCTATCTGCCGCCGCCCGGTTTCTACCTGGTCAGCTACAACGAATATTATACGGCCAGCACCTTCAAGAACAGCAGTCCGCTCTTCAACGACTTCAGTGCCACGGCCGCGGCCACCGTATTCCGCGCCATCTATGTCACCGATGTGCAGATCCTGGGCGCCAACTGGGCCATGCACGCCTTCCTGCCCATCGCCAGCGTGGACGCGTCCTTCGGCGGCATGTCGGGGCATTCCACCGGCATCAGCGACATCACCATCGATCCCTTTATTCTGGGCTGGCACTTCGGCGACTGGAACTTCATCACCGGCTTCGATATCACCTTGCCGACCGGGCGCTATGATGCGAACTCGCTCGCCAATACCGGGCGGAACTACTTCACTTTCACGCCCGTCTTCGCCTTCACCTACCTGAATAAGGAGGGTTGGGAGTTCTCCGCGAAGGTCATGTACGACTTCAACACGGAGAACCAGGATACAAACTACCAGTCCGGCCAGGAGTTGCACACGGACTTCGTGGCGGCCAAGCATTTTGGCCCGTTCGCCATCGGCGTCGGCGGCTATGCTTATAAGCAGACCACACCTGACAGTGGCCTTGGCGCCGTGTTCGGCGGCTTTGAAGGGCAGGCGGTCGGTCTCGGTCCGCAGATCATGTACACCTCCGGAAAACTCACGGCTGTCGCCAAGTATATGAGCGAGTTCGCGGTGGAAAATAAGCCGCAGGGCGACCGGGTGTGGGTCAACATCATCGCTGCTTTCTGAATTTCTGCACATTTTTCGGAGTTCAAGATCATGCCGGCTGTGCCCGTCATCGATGTGTTTTCCTATTCCGGCGGCATCGTCGGTCCGTCGGTTCCCATGCTCGGCCCGGTGGCCGATGGCGGCACCATCCGCACCGGCACGCCTCCGGGCTGCTGGGGGCCCATGATCACGCCCAAGTTCCAGGGCGGCCATGAGGTGACCCAGCCGGTGGCCGTGGAGGGCGCCGAGGTGGGCGACGCGGTGGCCATCAAGATCCGCAAGATGCAGGTCACCTCGCTCGCCACCGCCTCGGGCGTGATGGAGTTTGTGGAAGGGCGCTATCAGGGCGACCCCTTCGTGGCCAAGCTCTGCCCGGTGTGCGGCACCATGAGCCCGCCGAGCCACGTGGAAGGCATCGGCGACGAGGCCATTCACTGCGACGTCTGCGGCTCCGAGGTGAACGCGTTCCGCGTGGCGAACGGCTATGTGATCGTGCTGGACCGCGAGGCGGGCGTCAGCCTCACCGTCAGCAAGGAAGTGGCGCAGAAGCTGGCTGGCGAGGCGAGCGAATTCTCGGCCCTGCCGGCGGCGGCCGAGCAGCACTCCATCCTCAGCCTTGCCCATGCGGACATTGCGGGTCTTGCGGCCCACATGCAGCCCTTCCTCGGCAATATCGGCTCGACCCCCTCCGCCGACATTCCGGACTCCCACAATGCGGGCGATTTCGGCTCCTTCCTCGTGGGCGCGCCGCACAAATACGCGCTGACCGCCGAGGCGCTGGCCGCCGCCAAGACCGACGGCCACATGGACACCAATTCGGTGCGTGAAGGGGCCATCCTCATCTGCCCGGTGAAGGTGAAGGGCGCCGGCATCTATATGGGCGACATGCACGCCCAGCAGGGCAATGGCGAGATCGCCGGCCACGCCACCGACGTCTCGGGCGAGACCGAGGTCGAGGTGGAGGTCATCAAGGGCCTTGGCATCGATGGCCCGATCCTGCTCCAGCGCCCCGACGACCTGCCGCCCATGGCGCGCCCCATGACCGGCGCCCAGAAGGCGGCGGTGAAGGCGCTCGGCGCCCGCTATGGCCAGATGGAGGTGGAGGAGAACGGCCCCATCACCTTCATCGGCTCCGCCGCCAACCTCAATGATGCCACCAAGAACGGCCTGGAGCGCGCCGCCGCCGTCACGGGCCTGCCCTACGACGAGATTTTGAACCGGGCCACCATCACCGGCTCCATCGAGATCAGCCGTCTGCCGGGCGTGGTGCGCGTCACCTTCCTCTGCCCCATGCCGATCCTGGAACGGCTCGGCATCGCCCATCTCGTGCGCGCCCAATACGGACTTTGAGGAGCACATCCATGTCTGACACCCAGCAGAAGTGGGCTTCGGCCTTTCCCGAGCTCGGCACCGGCCCCATCCCGGTGGAGCCCTGCGTTTCCCCCGCTTTCTTCGACGCCGAAATGGAGAAGGTGTTCAAAAAGGCCTGGCTGAAGGTGGCGCGGGTGGAGGAAATGCCCAAGGCCGGCGACTTCAAGGTGAAGAAGCTGGCCTTCGCCCACACCTCCATCATCCTCATCCGCGGCAAGGACGGAACCATTCGCGGCTTCCACAATGTGTGCTCCCACCGGGGCAACAAGGTGGTGGTGGAGACCGGCGACGAAACCTTTGGCTCCAGCAAGGCGGCGGTGGTCACCTGCCGCTTCCACGGCTGGGTCTATGACGCCAAGGGCGAACTGGTCTCGGTGCCGGAGGAGGAGAAGTTCCACTCCTGCTTCCATCGCGGCGAGAATGGCCTGACCCCCGTGCGCACCGAGGTGTGGGCCGGCTTCGTGTTCGTCAATCTAGACGCGGAGGGCAAGGAAAGCCTCACCGATTTTCTGGGCGGCATCGGCCGGCATCTCGGCGACTTCCCCTATGAGAAGATGGGCAAGTGCTATGCCTACAACACGGTTCTGAACTGCAACTGGAAGGTCGCCCACGACGCCTTCGCGGAAGCCTATCACGTGGCCACCATCCACGCCGGTTCGTTCCCGAACGTGTTCTCCTCGGGCCTTCAGAACGTGCAGCTGTTCGGCCCCCACCGCACCACGGCGGTGTGCCTGTCCATGGATGCCGAGCCCAAGCCCGTGGCCAAGCTCGCCAATTCCATCACCGGCGCCTCGCTGGTCACCAATCGCGGCGCCTCCATGCTGCCGCCGAGCGTGAACCCGGATCGCCGGCCCGATTTCTCCTTCGAGCTGTCGGTGCTATTCCCGAACCTGCTGCTGCATGTCTCGGAAGGCATCTGGTTCACCCACCAGTTCTGGCCGCTCGCCCATAACAAGACACGCTGGGAAGGAAAGTATTACCTGCCCATGCCGAAGACCAACTCTGAAGTGTGGGCGCAGGAGTTCTCCCAGGTTCTCCAGCGCAATGCGTGGCTGGAGGACACCGCCACCATGGAGGACACTCAGGACGCCCTGGAGTCCGGCGCCAAGAGCGTGATGCACCTGCAGGACGACGAGGTGCTCATCCGCCACGGCTACCACGCCCTTGAACACTTCATGACCGCCGCCGAGTGAGGATGACGCGATGACCACGACCCTTCCCGCGGATTTCCAGGGCCTCGCCCCCTTCGCCGCCTGGGCGCTGTCCACCCAGGATGAGCGGCAGCACAAGCGCATCAGCTCCACCAAGGCGGAGCTGAAGGAATTCTACGAGGCGATGCTGCCCGCGCTGCCCAAGATCCTGGAATATGTGGATCAATTCCCTCTGGGCCAGATCGCGCCCGAGGCCAAGCCGGTGTTCTGGATGGCCCTGTCCATGGCCGAGGTGGCACCCCACGTGGAGCTCTATCGCGGCGATCCGAAGGTGCCGCACTCGTTCGACGAGGCCCGCTTCGTCGCCGAGCACGGCCAGATCCCGGCATGAGCACCGCGATGGGCGGCACCGATGGGCTGGAGCGCCGCCTGGCGCGGCTCGAAAGCCTGGAGGAGATCCGCAGGCTCGTCGGGCTCTATGCCCTCGGCGCCGACCGGCGGAACGATCCGGAGATCTTCGCCGGATTGTACACCGAGGATGCTGTGTGGGAGGCGGCCGGCTTTGGCCGCTTCCAGGGCCGCGAGCTGATCGTGAGCGAGCTCGCCCGCATCGGCCGCGAAACCATCGTCTGGACGCTGCATTACATGACCTCGCCGGTGATTGACATCGACGAGGACGGGGAGGGCGCCCGCTGCCGCTGGTGGCTGTGGGAGCTCTCCAAGATCAAGGACCAGCCCGGCGACGAGCCGGTGGCCCACTTCCTGGGCGGCACCTACGACACGCGCCTCAAGCGCGCGCCCAACGGCTGGCGCTTCTGCCACGTCACCCTAGATCTGCCCCTCATCAGCCCCCACGAGCCGGGCTTCAAGACCCGGCCGTGACCTTCCAGATTTCAAGGAACATCCCATGCGCAAGATCGCCATCATCGGCGGCGGGCAGGCCGGCCTGCTGCTCGGCTTCGGCCTGATCGACAAAGGCTACGACGTCACCATCTATTCGGACCGCACGGCAGAGCAGGTGCTGCATTCGCGCCTCGCCACCACGGCCTTCCTGTTCGAAAGCTCGCTGAAGATCGAGCGCGATCTGTGCTTGAATTTCTGGGAAGACGTCGGCCCCTATGGCGAGGGCATCCATGTGGACTTCCGCGGGCCGGACGGCACCGTGGGCCTGTCCGTGCAGGGGCGGCTCGGCGTCAATCATGGCCAGGCGCTGGACGTGCGCACCAAGTTCCACCGCTGGATGAACGAATTCTCCCGGCGTGGCGGGCGGCTCGTCATCCAGGCCATCACCATCGCCGACCTGGAGCGCATCTCGGCCGAGAACGACCTCACCATCGTCGCCGCCGGCAAGGGCGCAATCACGGCCCTGTTTGAGCGCGACGAGGCCCGCTCGCCCCACAAGGTGCCGCCGCGCAATCTCGCCGCCGTGCTGGTGACGGGGTCGAACCTCACCGGTGACCGGCCATGGCGCGAGATCCCCTTCCGTCCGCTGCGCTTCAACTTCATTGCGGGTGCTGGCGAATACTTCTCGCTGCCCTTCTATACGCACACCAAGGGCGAGTGCCGCTCCTTCCTCTTCGAGGCCGTGCCCGGCGGCCCCATGGATGTGTTCCAGGACGTGAAGGACGGCGCGGAGATGCTGGCCACCGTGCGTGAGGTGGTGAAGCGCCTCACCCCCGACCAGGCCGAGCACGTGCCCGACGACATGGAGCTGACCGACGCTAATGCGTGGCTGAAGGGCTCGTTCACGCCCGTCACCCGAAAGCCGGTGGGCGTGCTGCCCTCGGGCAATATCGTGTTCGGCATCGGGGATGCGGTGGTGCTCAACGATCCCATCGCCGGGCAGGGCGCCAACAATGCCAATCGTATGGTGAAGGCCTATCTCGCCGCCATTCTGGAGCGGGGCGACAAGCCGTTCGACCGCGACTGGATGGAAAGCCTGTTCAACGGCTTCTGGGAAACCTCCGGGCAATATACCTGCGGGTTCACCAATGGCCTGCTGGTGCCGCCCACGCCGGCGGTGATGGAAATCCTCGGCGCCGCCTCCAAGGTGCCGGCCATTGCCGACGAGTTCTGCGGTAACTTCAACGATCCCACCCGCTTCTGGCCGGCCATCGCCGATCTCGACGCGGCCAAGCGTTATGTGGCGTCGAAGGTGGCCCATGTCGCGTGAGATGGTGTCGCTCGACGCTGCGGCCGAGACTGCGGAAGCGGAGCGGCGCGCCTTGCGCCGTTCCCTCTCCCTCTACGCCACCGGCGTGTGCGTGGTGACCACGCTGGCGCCGGAGGGTGAGAAGGTGGGGCTGACGGTGAACTCCTTCGCCTCGGTCTCCCTGGACCCGCCCTTGGTGCTGTGGAGCCTGGCCAAGACTTCACCGCGCCTGTCCCTGTTCCGGGGCGCGACGCATTTCGCGATCAATGTGCTTTCCGCCGCCCAGGAAGACCTGTGCAACCGCTTCGCCCGCCCGGGCGCGGATCGGTTCGCGGGGCTCGATCTCGATGCGGGCGCGGGCGGCGCGCCGCTGCTGCCGGGCTGCCTCGCCACGTTCGAATGCGCGCGGCACGAGGTGGTGGAGGGCGGCGACCACATCATTCTCATCGGCCGGGTGGTTGCGCACCGGCGCGGCGCCGGAGCCCAGCCCCTTGTGTTCTGCAACGGGGCGCTCCGAAGCTGGCCGAGCCTTCAGGAGGCGAGCCATGGCTGATTTGTCGGGCAAGGTGGCCATCGTCACCGGCGGCGCCACCCTCATCGGCGCCGCTGTGGCGCGCAAGCTGGTGGAGGCGGGCGCCCGCGTCGTCATCGCCGATATCGACGCGGAGGGTGGCGCGCGGGTGGCGGCGGAGCTCGGCGCCGCCGGGCTCTTCGTCCGCACCGACGTGGGGGATGATGGCGCCATCGCGGCCACGGTCGCCACCTGCGTGGAGCGCTTCGGACGTATCGACGCCTTGGTGAATGCGGCCGCCTGCTACATCGACCAGGGGCCGTCCTCCTCGCGGGCGGACTGGGCGGCGGCGTTCAATGTGAACGTGTTCGGGGGCATCGCCTTCCTTCAGGCCTGCCGACCGCACATGGCGGCCCAGGGCGGCGGCGCGGTGGTGAACTTCACCAGCGTGTCGGGGCATATCGCCCAGGCGGGACGCTGGGTCTATCCCGCCACCAAGGCCACCATCGAGCAGGTCACGCGCTCGCAGGCCCTTGATCTTGCCGGCGACGGCATCCGTGTGAACGCGGTGTCGTTGGGCTGGACCTGGTCCGCGCCCATCTCCGCCATGGTCGGCGGTGACCGGGCGAAGGCGGATCGCATCGCCGCGCCCATGCACATCACCGGCCGGGTTGGCGATCCGGACGAGGTGGCCGAGGCGGTGCTGTTTCTGTTGTCGCCGCGCGCCTCCCTCATCACCGGCACCACCCTGTCGGTGGATGGCGGCTATCTGGCCCTGGGGCCCGAGCGGCGGGGCCTTTCCCTGGCGGAGATCGAAGCATGAGCGAGACCCTGACGGACGACATCGTGCTCTGCCGCGCTTCCGACGTGCCGGAAGGCGGGGCGCTGAAGGTGGAATTGGACGGCCGCGCGCCGCTGGCCGTGTTCCGCGTCGGCGGGCATTTTTTCGTCACCGACGACACCTGCACCCATGGGGATGCCTCCCTCTCCGAAGGGGAGGTGGATGAAGAGGACATGGTGGTGGAATGCCCCTGGCATTCGGGGGCGTTCGAGCTCGCCACCGGCAAGCCGTGCGGGGCGCCGTGCACCATTCCCCTGAAGGTCCATCGCTTCGAGCTGCGCGGCAACGACATCGTGCTGGTGCCCTGAGCCATGGCGCGCATCACCCTCGACACCGGCGACACCGGCGACACCTTCGACTGCGCGGACGGCGACACCCTGTTGCGGGCCGGCCTGCGCGCGGGCCTCGGCCTGCCTTACGAATGCAATGCCGGCGGCTGTGGCACCTGCAAGGTGGAAGTCACCTCCGGCGAGGTGGAGAACCTTTGGCCCGACGCGCCGGGCCTCTCCGATCGCGACCGGCGCAAGGGGCGCGTTCTGGCCTGCCAATGCCGCGCGCGTGGGGATTGCACGGTGAAGGTGCGGCTGGACCCGGCCTGCGTGCCGTTGATCTCTCCCGTGCGGTGCAAGGCGGTGCTGGACGGCAGCGACGACATCACCCACGACATCCGCAGCTTCCGCTTCCGGGCCGAGGGGCCGGCGCGTTTCCTGCCTGGGCAATATGTGATGCTGTCTTTGCCCGATGGCCTGGAGCGCGCCTATTCCCTCGCCAACCTGCCCAATGAGGCGGGGGTGTTCGAGGTGATGGTGCGCCGTGTGCCCGGCGGGCGCATGACCACGCGCCTGTTCGAGGGGGCGGTCGACGAGGTCACGCTCGACGGGCCGTTCGGCCTGGCCCATCTGCGGCCGGGGGAAAGGGACGTGGTGTGCCTGGCGGGGGGCTCGGGCCTGGCGCCGATGGTCTCCATTGCCCGTGCCGTGGCGGCGGAGGGCGCGCCCCGGCGCGTGATCTTCTTCCATGGCGGGCGCACCGGCGCCGATGTGCTGGATGTGGCGTGTCTTGATGCGCTGACCGGTCTCGGGCCGCGCCTGACTTATGTGCCGGTGGTGTCGGGGGAGATGGTGCGCGGGCTCGCGCACGGCATGGTGCACGAGGCGGCGCAGGCCTGGCTTGAGGGGACCATGGATCGCTTCGACTATTATTGCGCCGGCCCGCCTCCGATGATGCAGGCGCTGGAGACGATGCTTGTGCGCGAAGGCGGGCTGCCCGCAGACCGCGTGCGCTTCGATCGCTTCTTCTGACGCGCATCGAGCGGGCAAGGGGCCGTCGCGGGGGCGGCCCCTTTGCTTTTGTGGCTCGGGCCCATCCGGCTCGGCTCGCTCAGGCGGATGCGATCCTGGTGCGGTGTGCAAGGCGGGATTGAGAAGCGAGAAGCAAGGCTTGGTCCGTGTCGCGCTCCCTCCCCGGCCTGCGGGGAGGGAGCGCGACCAAGATCCGGCCTCTCATGCCGACCATGGGCGTTGAAAGCGCATGGCCTTTGAGAGGCCCAGCTTTCCCCTTCTTGCCGCGCCGTTCTTCCCTGCGTTCACGCCCCCGCCCCGCACGCGGGAGAGGGGTTGCGGTGGGAGGCGCGCCCAAACCTCACCCAAGCCGCGCCCAAGCCGCGCTCCCAAGCCGCGCTCCCAAGCCGCGCTCCCATGCCGTGGGCCGAGAGGCGGGCCAGTTGGTGGCCTAAGGGGTGAGCCATGTGGCGGGCATGCCCCCTGAAGCTTGATCCGACCTATGCCGCGCTGCCTTGGGCGCGCCAGGCGCGCCAGCCGCCGAAGCTGGTGATGTCGCGGGCCTGGGCGATGGCGTGGGCCTCGCACAGGAAGCCGCTGGCGGCGCTGCCGTCATCCAGCGAGATCTTGCCGATGCCCAAGGGGGCGGGAATGGCGGCCACGAACGCACCGAAGGCGGCGGCCGGCAGCCCCCACACCTCCACCTCGATGCCGGGGCCGGCAAAGCCCGGCTCGCGCACCAGTCCAGGCTTGGGCGGCACCGTGCCCGGCAGTTCGTGCAGGCGATAGTCCGGCGTGGTGCGGCAGGCCCTCAGCAGCACGCCGCCGGCCCGCGTCAGCTCGGGATTGAGCGGCATGCCGGAGAGGTGGGCACCCACCACCACCAGGGGCACCAGCCCATCGGTGGAGGGGGCAAGCCGGGCGGCCTCCGGCAGCGCGGCGCCGCGATCGCGCCCAAGGCCGCAAGGGGTGTCCTTGGCGGCGGCGCGGTGCAGCCGGTCCGCCAGCACCGCCAGGGCATCATCGCAGAAAGCGGGGGCGATGAGCGTCACGCCCACCGGCAGCCCATCGGCGCGGAAGCCGGCGGGCACGGCGACGCCGCAGCAGTCCAGCAGGTTCACGAAATTGGTGTAGCGCCCGAGCATGGAATTGCGGGCGATGGGCTCGGCCTGCATGTCGGCGACCGTGGTGATGCGCGGCGCGGTGGGCAGCAGCAGCACGTCCATCTTCGCCCATTCGCCGTCGGTGGCCTTGCGATAGGCCTCCAGCGCATAGGCGCCGCAGAAGGCATCGACGGCCGAGAACTTGCGCCCGCCGCCGACGATGGTGCGCACGGTGGGGTCCATCTCCTGCGCGTGGCCATCGAAGAAGTTCTCGATGGCCGCGAGGCGCTCGGCCACCCAGGGACCGCCATAGAGCAGGTTCGCGCAGTCGCGGAACGGCGCGTAATTGATGGGAACGGCGGTGCCGCCCAGCGCCGTGAGGCGCGCAATGGAGGTGTCGTAGAGGGCCTCGGCCTCCTTGTCGCCGTCGAAGAAGCGCTCCTTGCCCGCGAGCACGCCGAAACGGAAGCCCGTGAGCGGCAGGGGGCGGGCGGCGGCGGCGCGGGAATAGGCGTCGCCTTCGTCCACGCCTTCCATCACCTGGCGCACCAGCGTCGCATCCCCGGTGGTGACGCCGAAGACGGAGATGCAGTCGAGGCTGCGGCATGCGGGCACGAGCCCGGTGTTCGGCACCAGGCCCTTGGTGGGCTTCACGCCCACCAGGTTGTTGAACGCCGCCGGCACGCGGCCCGAGCCCGCCGTGTCGGTGCCCAGCGAGAAGGCCACCAGCCCCGAGGCCACCGCCACCGCCGAGCCGGAGGAGGAACCGCCGGAGATATAGTCGGCATTGAACACGCTGCGCGGCGCGCCATAGGGCGAGCGGGTGCCGTTGAGGCCGGTGGCGAACTGGTCGAGATTGGTCTTGCCGATGACCAGCGCGCCCGCCGCCTTCAGGCGCTCGACCACCACGGCGTCCCGCGCCGGCTCATAGGCGAAGGCGGGGCAGGCGGCGGTGGTGGCCAGCCCCTTCACGTCGATATTGTCCTTCACCGCGAAGGGCATGCCCCACAGGGGACGCGCCTCGCGCCCACCCTCGGCCATGAGCGCCCGCGCGGCGGCGCGCAACTCGTCATCGGAGAAGCGCGAGATCCAGATGGCGGGGTCGGTGGCCTGATGGAGACGGCGGATCACCTCCTCGATCACGTCGAGGGGGGTGAAGGTGCCGGCCCCATAGCCTGCCTTCAGGGTCGAGATATCGAGCATGTCCGGCAGCATCAGGCACTCTCCTCCATGACGGCGATCACGTCGCCGGCGCGCACGGTGCGGCCCGGCTTGCAGCGCACTTCCACAAGGCGACCGGAAGCCGGGGCGAGAACTTCCATCTCCATCTTCATGGATTCGAGGATGGCGATGGGCTCTCCCGCCTTTACCACCGCACCTTCCTCCACCACCACCTTCCAGACCGTGCCGGTCATGTGGGCGGCAACCGCCGTGGCACCGGACGGCAGGGGCTCTTCCTCGCCGGCCGCCAGCACCAGCGCATCCTCGGCCACGAAGCTGTCGAGCCCGCGAGCCTTCCAGTCCGCCCGTTCCGCCTCGAAGGCGGCCTGGCGGTGGGCCTGGAAGGTGTCGATCTCCGCTTTGTTTTCGCTGAGGAATTGCGCGTGCTCGCGCCACGAGAAGTGGGTCTCCTCGATTTTCAGCGGATAGCGGCCATGGGGGAAGGCCGCGCGCGCCTCGGCCAGCTCCTTTTCATCGACCGGATAGAACTTGATGCGGTCGAAGAAGCGCAGCAGGTGGGGGTGGCCTTCCGGGAATTCCCGCGTGGTGCGCCAGGAATTCCACATCTGCACCGTGCGGCCGAAGAGCTGGTAGCCACCCGGCCCCTCCATGCCGTAGACGCACAGATAGGCGCCGCCGATGCCCACCGCGTTTTCCGGGGTCCAGGTGCGGGCCGGATTGTACTTGGTGGTGACGAGGCGGTGGCGTGGGTCGAGCGGGGTCGCCACCGGCGCGCCCAGATAGACGTCGCCCAGGCCCAGCACCAGGTAATCCGCCTCGAACACGATGCGATGCACGTCCTCGATGGAATTCAGGCCATTGATGCGGCGGATGAACTCGATGTTGGAGGGGCACCAGGGCGCATCCGGCCGCACCAGCTCCTGATACTTGCGCATGGCGAGCTGGACGGACGGGTCGTTCCAGGACAAGGGCAGATGCACGATGCGCGAGGGCACGGTGACATCCTCGCCATGGGGCAGGCTCGCTTCCAGCTCCGCCAGCGCCGCCGTGAGCTTTGCGCCGGAGATGCGGTCGGGATCGAAATGGATCTGGAGCGAGCGGATGCCCGGCGTCAGGTCCACGATGCCCGGCAGGTTGGCGGCGCGGATGGCCTTCGCCAGCAGCCCCACGCGCAGGCGCAAGGCGATGTCGAGCACCATGGGGCCGTATTCCACCAGCAGATAGGCATCGCCCGCGCGGCGATAGACCACCGGCACCTCGCCATCGGGAATGGAGCCGAGGATCGGGCTTTGGGTCAGCCCCTCGGCGGCCGGCAACACGGTGGGTGCGGTGATGCGCGGGCTTTCCGCCACATAGCCGTCGGCGCAGACGAAACGCACGCCGTCGCCGGGCTTGAGCTGGCCCACCTTCCACAGGTCCTCGTTGGCCACCACCACGGGGCACACGAAGCCGCCCAGGCTCGGGCCATCGGGCCCCAGGATGATGGGCATGTCGCCGGTGAAGTCGAGGGCGCCCACCGCATAGGCGTTGTCGTGGATGTTGGAGGGGTGCAGGCCCGCCTCGCCGCCATCGGCGCGGGCCCAGCGGGGCTGCGGGCCCATGAGCCGCACACCGGTGCGGGCGCTGTTGAAATGCACCTCGTAGCGGTGGGTGAAGAGGTCGGAAATGTCCTCCACCTGGAAGAAGTCCGGCGCGCCATGGGGGCCGGACCGCACGGTGAGTGCCCACTCATTGGTGAGAGCGGGGATCTCTTCGGCTGCCGCTTTGCGGGCGGGCGTGGTGGGGGCATCGCCCAGCTTCAGCACATCGCCGGCGCGCAGCGTCCCCGTGGCATGGCCGCCGAAGCCGCCGAGGCCGAACGTCGCCTTCGAGCCCATGAAATCCGGCACGTCGAGCCCGCCCGCCACCGCCAGATAAGCCCGCTGGCCGGGACCGCTGACGGCCTTCAGGGACAGGGTTTCGCCCGCCTTGATCTCCACCGGCTCGAAGCGCGGCACGCTCTTGCCCTCCACCTTCGCGCCCATGTCGGCGCCGGTGAGGGCGATCACCGCATCGCGATGGAAGCGCAGAGTGGGGCCGGTGACGGTGCATTCCAGCGCCGCCGCGCCTTCGGGATTGCCCACCAGCACGTTGGCGAGGCGGTGGGAACGCGCATCCATGGGGCCGGACGGGGGAATGCCCACGTCCCACAGGCCGATGCGGCCGGGCACGTCCTGCACGCTGGTTTGGGCGCCGGGGTTCAGCACCTCGATGGCGCGGGGCTGGAAGGTGAAATCCTTCAGCACGCTGGTCGCCACCTCGCCCGAAACGAAGGCCTCGCCGGCGGTGACGGCGCCGAGATAATCGAGATTGGTCTCAAGGCCGTAGATGCGCGCCGCCTTCAGCGCGTCCTGGAGCTTCGCCACCGCATCGGCCCGGTCGGCGCCGTGGACGATGAGCTTGGCGAGCATGGGGTCGTAATGGGCGGTGACCTCGCTGCCGCGCTCGATCCAGCCATCCACCCGCGCGCCTTCAGGGAAGGTGAGCGACGTCACGCGGCCGGTGGAGGGACGGAAGTCCGCCTGCGGGTTCTCCGCATAGATGCGCGCCTCGATGGCCGCTCCCTTGGGGGCAAGGCTCGCAGGCGGGGTGAATTCGCCCGCCGCCTGGCGGATCATCCATTCCACGAGATCCACGCCGAACACTTCTTCCGTCACCGGGTGCTCGACTTGCAGGCGGGTGTTCACCTCAAGAAAATAGAAGTCCTGGCGCGCCACGTCCCAGATGAATTCCACCGTGCCGGCGCTTTCATAGGAGACGGCTTCGCCCAGCTTGCGGGCGGCATCCGCGAGGCGCGCGCGCTGCTCCAGGGTGAGGCCGGGAGGCGGGGTTTCCTCCAGGACCTTCTGGTTGCGGCGCTGGAGCGAGCAATCGCGCTCGCCGAGCGTCAGCACGCGGCCATCGCCCAGGCCGAAGATCTGCACTTCCACATGGCGGGCGGTGGCGACGAAGCGTTCCAGATAAACGCGGGCATCGCCGAAGCTGGCCTTGCCCATGCGCTGGACATTGGCGAACCTGGTGCGCAGCTCCTCCTCATTGGCGCAGAGCTGCATGCCGATGCCGCCGCCGCCGGCGGTGCTCTTCAGCATCACCGGATAGCCCACCTCATGGGCGGCCGCGACCGCCGCATCCGCGTCGTCGAGAAGGCCCGAGCCGGGCAGTAGCGGCACCCCGGCGGCCCGCGCGATGTCGCGCGCGGTGTGCTTCAGCCCGAAGTCCCGCAAATGCTCCGGGCGCGGGCCGATGAAGGCGATGCCTTCCGCCTTCAGCCGCTCGGCGAAGGCTGCGTTTTCCGAAAGAAAGCCGTAGCCGGGATGCACCGCCTCAGCCCCCGTCGCCTTGCAGGCGGCGAGGATGGCGTCGGCCTTCAGATAACTGTCCTTGGCCGCGTCGGGGCCCACGTGAATGGCCTCGTCGGCGGCAAGAACAGGCGCGGTGAAGCGATCGGCGTCGGAATAGACCGCCACCGATTGGATGTTCATCTTGCGGAGCGTGCGGATGACACGCCCGGCGATCTCGCCCCGATTGGCGATGAGAACCTTCTTGAACATGGCGCTCACCTTTATCCGTCAGGCCACGGTCGGATCGAACACCAGGACGCGGATGGGCGTCGGGTCGAAATCGTTGCAGGGATTGTTCACCTGCGGGCAGTTGGAGATGAGCACCAGCATGTCGCGGGCGGCGAGCAGGTCCACATGGTCGCCGGGCGCGGAGACGCCATCCACGATGGCAAGCTTGCCGTCGCTCTCAATGGGCACGTTCATGAAGAAGTTGATGTTGGGCACGATGTCCCGCTTCGTCATGCCGTGTTGGGCGGCGGCCATCACGAAGTTCTCGCGGCAGGCGTGCATGTAGCGGGTGTGGTGGCCGAAGCGCACGGTGTTCGCCTCGCACGAGCAGGCCCCGGCCGAGGTGTCGTGCCGCCCGCAGCTATCGCCCACCACCACGGCCAGCACATTGCCGAAGTTCGACATGAGCTTCGTGCCGGTGGTCACATAGGGCGCGCCCTGGGTGAGGATGGTGTCCTGGGCCGAATAGCGCTCGGAGGTGTCGTGAGCGTCATAGACGAGGGTGTCCACCGCCTGGCAGCCCTTGAGGTCCACGATGCGCAGGATCTGGCCCTTCTGGATCACCTTGGACCACGGCCGGTTGGCGGGCACGGTGACGTCGTAAACGGCCTTGGCCGCGTCCAGCACCGGGGCGGCGAAGAAGGGGGTGGTGGTCATGGTTTGAGCGGTCGTCATCATCCCCTCCGTCAGGCCTGGAGCCAGGTGGCGTTGTTCTCGAAGCCGCGCTGGGCTTCGGCGGTGGCGGTACGGCACAAATCGTCGGCCGCGGGCTCGGGGAGCTGGAAGACGATCGCCTCGATGGGCTCGGGGGCGAAGGCGGTGTCGGGCGCGAGCGGGTGGGGGCAGTTGGAGACCGCCACGATGAGGTCGAGCTCGGCCCGCAGGTCCACGAAATCGCCCTTCTGAACGATGCCGTCGCGCCACACGGGCTTGTGGTCCACGAACGAGACCGGTGCGAAGAAGGTGATGACGGGAGCCACATCCCGCGGGCCCAGGCCATGCTTGGCGGCGGCGAGCCACATGTTCTCGCGCGTGTTGCGAAGGGCCGCGTCGCCATATTTCGCAAGGTTCGAGGCGGGGGTGGAGCCGCCCATGATGGGGTCGTGAGCGCAGCAGGTGTCCTCGACGATGGAGAACAGCACGCGGCCCATGTCCGAGAGCAGCACCCGGCCCTTGCGGATGTCGGCGGTCCACTGGACCTTCACCGTGTCGGCGCTGTTATAGCGCTCGGACGGGTCAGCAAGGCTCCAGGCGAACACCGAGACGCCCGGATTGCCGGCGGTGTTGAGAAGCCGCAGGCCCTCGCCCCGGCGGATCACCTTGGTCCAGTACCAGCCGCCGGGAATGGTTTCGGTGTGGCGCACCGCCTCGGGAGCGATGGGCGCGCCGTCGCGGGCGGTGGGGGCGGGCAGCACGCGCGGGGTCACCGCGTCGCCGGCGGTCTTGAGTTCCTCATAGCGCTGGCGGCGGGCGGCGATCAGGGCTGCCTTTTCGGCATCTCGGGTGTCGATCGATGGTGTCATGTCTCAACGCCTTGAACGAGCGGGTCGTCCCGCCTGATGCCCGTTGGCGCCGGGTCGTCCCGGCCGGGAGGAAAGAGGTTGCTCAGGGATGGGCGGTCGGTGCGCCCGCGACGCGGGGCGGCCAGATGCCGATATCCTTGGCGATGCGGGCGCCATAGCGTCCGCCGTCGGAGGGCTCGTCGCGCCGCCGTTCGAAGGCGATGACGCGGGTGGCAAGGCCGAACGCTTCCGGCAGATCGTGGGTCACCATCACGGCCGTGAGGGACCGCTCGTGCCACAGCTTGCGCATCAGCACATGGATGTCGGCGCGAATGCCGGGATCGAGCGCGCCGAAGGGCTCGTCCAGCAGCAGCACCCGGGGCTCGGCCATCAGCGCCTGGGCGAGCGCGAGGCGCTGCTGCATGCCGCCGGAAAGCTGGCTTGGATACTTGTCCGCCGCGTGGGAGAGGCCCACCGCGTCCAACAGCTCGCGGGCCTTCGCCTTGGCGGCGTGCAGCTCGGCGCCAAACACGCGCCCGAGCAGCCGGCCGCCGATGTTGCGCGCCCCCAGATCCTTCGCCAATACGATGTTGCCCAGCACGGTCAGATGCGGAAACACGGAATAGCGCTGGTAGACCACCCCCCGCTCGGGGCCCGGCTCGGCCGGAATGGGCTTGCCGTCCAGCTCGATGACCCCGCGGGTGGGCACCTCTTCCGAGAGCAGCATCTTGAGGAAGGTGGTCTTGCCGCAGCCGGAGGGGCCGACCAGCGCCACGAAGGCCCGCTCCTCGATCTCCAGGTTGATGTCCTCGAGCACGACGCGGTCGTCGTACTCCTTCCACAGGTGGCGGACGCTGATGAGGCTCATTGGGCGGTCCTCGCGGCGGCGAACCAGGGGAAGGCGCGGCGCTGCAGCAGCACCAACGCGATTTCCATGAGGAAGGCGAGGAACGTGATCCAGGCGACATAAGGCAGGATCACGTCCATGGCGAGATAGCGGCGCACCAGGAAGATGCGGTAGCCGAGCCCGCTCTCCGAGGCGATGGCCTCCGCCGAGATCAGGAACAGCCACGCGGGGCCGATCTGGAGGCGCACCGAATCGATGAGGCGGGGCAAAATCTGCGGCAGCACCACCCGCAGCACCAGCGTCCAGGACGAGGCGCCCAGCGTCTGCGCCTTGATGAATTGCTGGTGGGGCATGTCCATCACCCGCAAGGCGATATCGCGGACGAGCAGCGGGGCGATGCCGATTGCGATCAGCGCGATCTTCGAGGCCTCGCCCAGCCCCATGGTGATGAACAGGATGGGCAGGATGGCGAGCGGCGGCACCATGGACACCACCGCCACGAACTGGCCGAGCAGTGCCCGAAGATAAGGCAGCACCCCGATGGCGATGCCGAGCACCGCGCCGATGAGGGTGGCGATGCCCAGTCCCGCGAATAGGCGGCCGAGGCTCGCCGCCGTGTCGTTCCACAGGGGGATGGTGCCGGTGCGCACATCCACCGTGAAGGCCATGCGCACGATGGCGTCGCCGATGGTCGCCAGCGACGGGAGGAGCTTGTCGGCCGGGTTCTCCGAAAGCCGCACGGCGGAAGCGATCAGATAGAGCACCAGCACGGCGACGAAGGGCAGCAGCGCCAGGACACGGGCCCATCCTTTGGCGGGCGATCGATTGACGAGACGCATCGACGGTCCTCTCTCGGCGGGATTCGGCTGGGGCCGCGCCGGGCGCGCCGGTGCTGCGGGGGCGTTCGGGGAAGGAGGGGCGGGGCTGAGGGACCCCGCCCCCAGGCGGCGCCGAGCCGCTTTCGCGCAGGCGCCGCGGCGGAGCTTGGGGCTCAGAGCTTTCCGGCGGCGGCGTCCGACATGTAGGTGTCGTTGAAGCGGAACTTCACATTCGCCTTGTCGCCCAGCACGTTGCCGTCGGCGAGCTCGATGCCGACCACGTCCACGGAGGGGGCGCCATTGCCGAGCAGGCCATGGTCGAACAGGAAGTGGCGCACCTTGTCCATGGTGGCGCCCACTTCGGGAGAGCGCGCGAAGGCGGCGGCCTCGGCCGGCTTGGCGAACAGCTTGGTGGCGGCCATCTGCGATTCGAAGCCGGCGAGATCGGTGCCGGAGGCCTTGCCCATGGCCTCGCGGGCGGCCTTACCCTCCGGCGTGTCCGAGGTCATGATGGCGAGCGTCTCATACCAGATGCCGGCCAGGGCCTTGGCGAAGGCGGGGTTGTCCTTCAGCGTCTGGGTGTTGACCACGGTGAGGTCCATGATCTCGCCGGGGATCTGCGACGAATCGAACACCTTGTGGGCCTTCGGGTCGGCCAGGATCTCGGAGACGATGGGGTTCCAGGTGACCACCGAGGTCACGTCGGGGGTCTTCCAGGCGGCGGCCATGTCGGCGTCGGAGGTGGAAACCACCTTCACGTCCTTTTCCGCCAGATTGATGGAGGCGAGGGCGCGGGCCAGCAGGTAGTGGGAAACGGAGAATTCGACGAGATTGACCTTCTGGCCCTTGATGTCGGCCAGCTTGTCCTTGTCCTTCAGGATCACGGCGTCATTGCCGTTGGAGAAGTCGCCGATAATGACGGCGCTGGTGTCCACGCCACCCACCGCCGGGGTGGAGAGCGCGTCCATGTTGGTGACGGTCAGCGCGTCGAAGCCGCCCACCGTGTATTGATTGATCGATTCGGCATAGTCGTTCACCTGAACGACATCGATATTGATGCCGTACTTGTCGGCCCACTTCTTGACGATGCCGGCATCCTTCGCCCAGCCCCAGGGCATCCAGCCCACATAGATGGTCCAGGCGAGCTTGAAGTCCTTCTTCGGCGCGGCGAATGCGTCGTGCGCCGTCAGGGGCACGCTGGCCGCGAGCACACCCAGCGCCAACGCGCCGGCCTTGAGGATGTTCTTGATGTGGTATTTGCCTGACATCGCCAATTCCCCTCGTGGTTCGATGCGCGTCTTGCTTTGACGCGAGATCCTATCGAGACCTGGAATTGGCGAGACCTTTAGTGATGCCAATTCCTGGCCACTGAGGTCTCCCGGGATTTTGCCCCGCCGTGCCCGTGCGGATTTCTCCCGCCCGGGTAGCAGCTCTCGGACCAGCGCCTCAATGAGGCCGGAACCCTAGCCGCCAACTCAATACGTTTATAAAACGCAGGTGATACCCTGAAGGCAACGGCGTTCTTCGGGCATTCTGCCGAAATTTTGCACACCGATTTGCCTGCATAAAGATCAATTGCTCCCTCCGGAGCGGCTCTGGGGCCGCCCCGGAAGAAGAAGTCGTCGCCTCAGGCGCGCTCGTCCAGCGGGTGGGTGCGCAGGCGCATGGGGTCGTAGAAGGGCGTGCGCACCACATTGGCCTCGAAGGTGGCGTCGCCGTCCTTCACGGTGAGCGCGGTGCCGAGCGCGGTCACGTCCGGCTTCAGCGAGACGAGGGCCAGCGACTTCATGAGGTGCTGGCTGTAGGTGACCGAGTTCACCACGCCCACCTCGGCGCCGTCCTTGAAGATCTTCGAGCCGGGGGTGACCGCTGCGGCGGAGAGCACCTCCATGCCGGCCTGGTGGGTGCGCTCGGTGCCCTTGCGCTTGATGAGGGCCTCCTTGCCGCGGAAGGACGGCTTGGTGAGGTCCACCGACCAGTCCATCAGCACTTCCCAGGGGGTGGTGTCCTTGTGGGGCATGTCGAACGGGAAGAAGAGCAGGGCGCCTTCCACGCGCACGATGTCCAGGCAGTCCCACGACACGGCCATGGCACCGAACGGCTTGCCCGCCTCCAGGATCTTGTCCCACAGGTCCACGGCGTCCTTGGCCGCGCAGAACACTTCATAGCCACGCTCGGCGGAATAGCCGCCGCGGGCCAGCGACACCGGCACGCCGAACAGGGTGGTCTTGCCATGCCCGAAATAGGGCAGGGCCTTCAGGTCCATGGGCGTGTGCGGCGCAAGGATGTCGAGCGCCTTGGGGCCCTGGAGCGAGAGGATGTGGATGTCGTCATCACGCTCATAGGTGACGTCGAAGCCCTTGGCGACCACGGGCAGCGCTTCTTCCAGCGCGCCGCCGCCATGGGAAAGGCGGAAATTCTCTGGCCCGTCCACATAGATCAGCACGTCATCGATGAGGCCGCCATTGTCGTCCACCAAAGAGGCGATCATGGAGCGGCCGGCGGGCACCTTGGCGATGTCAGCGGTGACCAGCTGGTTGATGAAGGCGAGCGCGTCCTTGCCGCTGACATTGATGATCTTCAGCGCCGAGACGTCGATGAGGCCGGCCTTGTAGCGCACCGCCCCGGTCTCCTCATAGGGGCAGGTGGCATAGTGCTGGGGTATGGCCATGTTGTTCCACGATTCCTCGAGCTTCGAGCCGAGCTCGCGGTGACGCCCGTTGAGAATCGATTGGCGCCAAACGGTTTCAGTCATCCTCATCCCCTCTTTGAACGCACTTGCCGGCCGGACGGCCTTCGCTTGTGGACACTGGCGGAGGATGCCGCCGCATTCGTGCGAGCGGCTTCCGCCTGTGGCGCGCATCCTGAAAGGGCACCCATTAGGTGTCAATTACTTTTCTTGTGAAGAAATTCATTGTTCTCGCCGCCCAAGAATTGATCCCGTCTCATCCTGTCTTTCCGGAGCTTTGCTGCGCTTGCACATGAAATGACCGTTTCATGCTCAATCAATGGGCTTGCACAGCGCGCAATCGATGGCAGTGTGTTTCTGCGGCGTCAAAAAAGTTCACTGAGGGGAACAGATCGCCGAAAGGCGCAACTGCAGGCCGGCCCGAGGTCAGGGACCGGCCCTGGCGGAGCTTATGTCATGTCCGATGTCAAGATGTGGGGTGCGGAGCAGTATTGGGGCCTCGGTTTCGAGTGGGACCCGCAATGGCTGCTGACGCCGGCTCAGAAAGAGCTGCAGAAGAAGCTCATTGCTCTGTGCGAGACCACCCTGCGCGCGAACGCCATTGAGAGCGATCAGAAGTATATCTATCCGCGCAAGAATTTCGAGGCCCTGGCCACCCTCGGACTTCTCAGCCTGAATGTGCCGAAGGAGCTCGGCGGCCTGGGTGAAAACCATGTGTGCGCCGCGATGGTGGTGGAAACCATCGCCCGCTACGGCTGCCCCTCCACGGCCATGTGCTACACCATGCATCTGGGCGCCACGGCGGCCGCGCTGCTGCGCCACCACGGCAACCCGGTGCTCACCGACATCCTGAAACGGCTGGACAAGGACGTGCTCATCGGCACCCTGTCCTACTCGGATCCGGAGACGGGCTCCCACTTCTGGTACCCCATCTCCTCCAAGGCCGAAGCCCATGGCGATGGCTGGAAGGTGACCAAGAAGGCGTCCTGGACCACCTCCGGCGGCTTTGCCGACTGGTACATCATCCAGACCACCAGCCCCGGCTTCTCGGGCGACTATTCGGACCTTTCCTGCTTCCTCGTCACCAAGGACCAGGTGCAGTCCAACCCGGCGGAGTGGGACGGCCTCGGCCTCCACGGCAACCAGTCCGGCCCCATCGTCATCGACAATGTGGTGATTGAGAAGCACGCTCTGGTTGGGCCGATCGGCGATGGCGCCAAGTCCAATGACGAGGTGGTGGACCCGTTCTTCCTCACCATGTCTTCCGCGTGCTGGAATGGCATCTCGATGGCGGTGATCGACATCGCCAAGCGCCACACCACCCGCAAGACCCACAATGACGTGGGCATGCGCGTCGCCGACTATCCCACCATTCAGGATTATGTGGGCGAGGCGATCATGGACACCAACACGGTGCGCGCCTTCGACTTCCAGATGGCGGCGGCGCTCGACCAGGCGACCAACAATTGCGACTGGTCGATCCACAAGGACGTGGACGTGCTGCCGCGCTCGCCGCTGCTGCACTGGCTGTGGCAGCTCAAGTTCACCGCCTCCAAGAACGTGACCCATGTGGTTGACAAGATGATGCACGCCACCGGCGGCACCGGCTATCGGCCGGCCCTGGAGATCGAGCGTTATCTGCGCGACGGCAAGGCCGGCTGGGTGATGGGCCCCACCAACGAAGTGCTGCGGCAGTTCGTCGGCAAGGCCTCGCTGCTGGGCTTCGAAGTGCTCGACTACTGGAACAAGTCCATCAATACTCGTGTGCTGAACAACGAGGTCAAGAAGATGGACGACGAGGAGAAGCGCGCCTTCGCCGAGAAGCTGCTCTCCGAGATCAAGACCGCCAAGGTGGCCTGATCTTGCGCCCCATGTGCCCTGCGATGAAAACCTTCCGTATCATCGTAGGGTGCTGGCCTCTTCCGCACCCGTTGGCGGAAGAGGCCACCGCCCGCCCCCGCCGGGGCGGGCGTTCCCTGCCGGGCGCCGCGCGCGCCGGCCGCTGTTTCATCCGTGAGATTTTCCCAGGGATTGCCCCATGACCAGCATTGATCTCGACGCCCGCCTCGACCCGCGCGAGCTGCGCAACGCGCTCGGCCGCTTCGCCACCGGCATCGCCGTTGTGATGGCGGGTGATGATGAGGGGCTCATGGGCGTGACGGTGAATTCCTTTTCGGCCGTCTCCCTTGATCCACCGCTGATCCTGTTCTGCATGGCCCGCAAGCTGCTGTCGCTGTCGCGTTTCGAGAAGGTCGATGCCTATTCGGTCAACATCCTGCTGGAAGATCAACAGGATGTCTCCAACCGCTTCGCCACCGCCGGCGAGGACAAGTTCGCGGGCACCAGCTGGGAGCATGGCCCGAGCGGCGCGCCGCGCCTGATGCCGGCCCATGCCGTGTTCGAGTGCGTGCCCTATGCCCATTACGATGGCGGAGACCATGTGATCTTCGTCGGCCGCGTCGTGCACATGCACGCGGAAGGGGAAGAGGCCCCGCTGCTTTATTACCGGGGCCGCTATCGTGTGCTGGCCACCGTCGAGTAGGCGTCTTCTGGCCGTCTCGGAAGACTGATGGGAGTGGCGGGCGCATCGGGCGCCCGCAGGTGAGATGGGGGTGTGATGGACGCGTCTCTTCTGCCCGTGGCCGGTGTCCGCGAGCCGGTGGGCCCGCGCGCGGGCGAGCGTTTCGTGGTGCGCGGGGGCGGCTGCGGCATGGCGCAGCTCCATGCCGGTGACGCGATCACCATTGTCGATCCCGAGGGGCTGCAAGCCGCGCACCTTTTCGCCATTGACGTGACGGGCCGCCCCGCCGGGGCCGGGCTGGGTCTGGATGGCGCGGAGGGTGAAAGCCTCTCCGTGGTGCTCGCGGCCGGTGGCGAGGGGGCGACGGACATCGCCCGCCTGCTCGCGGCGCGCGGCGTGGATCCGGCCGCGCAGAAGGCCGTTCCGGTGCTTGCCGCGCAGGAGGAGCCGGGCCGCAGCGTCACGCTGACCAGCGCCACCGACCTCATGGTGGTGATCAGCGCCCCCGGCGTCGCCATGGCGCCGGACGAGCAGACGCCGCCCACCGAGCTGCTCGTCTCCATCACCCGCATTCCCGGCGCCGAGGTGCCTCTGCCACCGCCTTTGGGCACGGTGAAGCTGGACCTTCGCGTGCCGGCCGCCGAGGCGCGGGTCTATACGGTGAAGGCGGGCGACTATATCCAGATCATCGATGTTTCGGGCCGCCAGTGCTCGGACTTCCTGGCCTTTGACGCGGCGGCGCTGGAGCGGGGCCAGGAATATGGCCTGGATGCCACCACCACGCGCACGCTCATGGGCTCGGCCTATCCCGGACCCGGGCTCCACTCCAAGTATTATGACGAGCGCCAGGTGGCGCTGGTGGAAACCATCCGAGACACGGTGGGGCGGCACGACACGTTCGCGCTGGCCTGCTCGGCCAAATATTATGACGACATGGGGTATCCGGGCCACGCCAATTGCTCGGACAACTTCAATGCGGTCCTGGAGCCCCTGGGCATCAAGCCCAAGCGCGGCTGGCCGGCCATCAACTTCTTCTTCAATACGGGCATCGACCACACCAACGCCCTCACCATGGATGAGCCGTGGTCGCGGCCGGGGGATTATGTGCTGTTGCGTGCGCTCACGGATCTGGTGTGCGCCACCTCCTCCTGCGCCGACGACATCGATTCCGCCAATGGCTGGGAGCCCACCGACATCCACGTGCGCGTCTATGATGGCGCCGAGAACTTCTCCAAGGGAACAGCGTTCCGCATGAATGCCGAAGCCGAGCCGCGCCTGACGCGCGAAAGCGCCTTCCATCCGCGCATCGCGGAGAAGACCCGTAATTTTGTGGAATATCGCGGCTTCTGGCTGCCCACGTGCTTCACGGGCGAAGGCCCCATCGCCGAATATTGGGCGTGCCGCGAGAAGGCCGCCATCATGGACCTGACGCCCCTGCGCAAGTTCGAGGTGACGGGGCCGGATGCGGAAGTGCTGCTTCAGCGCACCGTCACCCGCGACATCCGCAAGCTCACCGTGGGCCAGGTGGTCTATACGGCCCTGTGCTACGAGCATGGCGGCATGATCGACGATGCCACCGTGTTCCGCCTCGGCCCGGCCAATTTCCGTGTGGTGTGCGGCGAGGAGTTCACCGGAAAGTGGCTGCGCGACAAGGCTGCCGAATGGGGCCTCAAGGCCTGGGTGAAGTCCTCCACCGACCAGCTCCATAACATCGCGGTGCAAGGTCCTCTCTCCCGGGAGATCCTCTCTGAGGTGATGTGGACCGCCCCCACGCAGGCGTCCATCACCGAGCTGAAATGGTTCCGCTTCGCCGTGGCGCGCATCGGCGGGTCGCTGGGCGCGCCGGTGGTGGTGTCGCGCACAGGCTATACGGGTGAGCTGGGCTTCGAGATCTGGTGTCATCCCAAGGATGCCACCGCCGTGTGGGACGCGGTGTGGGCGGCGGGCGAGCCCAAGGGCATGAAGCCGCTGGGCCTGACGGCGCTCGACATGCTGCGGGTGGAAGCGGGCCTCGTCTTCGCCGGCTATGACTTCTGCGACCAGACGGACCCCTTCGAGGCCGGAATCGGTTTTGCGGTTGCGAACAAGGACGAGGATTTCGTCGGCCGCGAGGCCCTGTTGCGCCGCAAGGCCAGTCCGGCCCGCAAGATGGTCGGCCTGATCGTCGAGTCCAATGAGGATGTGGGCCATGGCGACCCGCTTTATGTGGGCCGCGCCCAGGTGGGGGTCATTACCAGCGCCACCAAGTCGCCGATCCTGAAGGCGAATATCGCGCTGGCGCGGGTGGATGTGGCCGAGGCCGAGACCGGCAGGGCGCTGGAAATCGGCAAGCTGGACGGGTTGCAGAAGCGCATTCCCGCCCGCATCGTGCCCTTCCCCCATTTCGACCCGCAAAAGACCCGCGTTCGCGCCTGAGGGCGTCCCGCGCTCGGCCCTTGAGCTTAAGCTCAGGGGCGGCGGGGACAAGACCAACGCCGGCGCCCTGGTGTGTCACTGCAATCCATTTCAACCCGCGCGGCAAACGCTGCGCGGGTTGGTTGCGTTTCTGCGGCCGATGGGAAGTATTGATGCACCAGACATCTACGTCAGCTTCACTGTCCCATGCTGCTGCGCACCAAATAGACTTCGTGCGTGCAAAATGGGCAGCGCTATGGATAAAAAATCGGCTCGATCTTACTTAGGGTCAGTTGTATATCCTCATTGACAATAAATTTTCGTATGGAGAAACTCCCTCCAGAAAGAGGGGTCAAACCATGAGCATTGCAGCGCTTAAGGAAGCGGCGTCTGCCCCAGAGGCGGGCGAGCTTCAGCGAAAGATCAGTTGGACGGGGGCATTCTGGATCGCCAGCGGCGTTCCGGCCCTCGTCCTGTTTTCCATTGGAGCCATTGCGGCCACCGTCGGCGCACCCGCATGGGTGATCTGGATCGTGTCCATCTCCTTCGGTTTCCTTCAGGCCTTCACGTATGCCGAAATTGCCGGCCTGTTCCCGCACAAGTCGGGCGGTGCCTCGGTTTATGGCGCCATCGCGTGGGTGCGCTATTCCAAGCTGCTGGCGCCGTTTTCTGTGTGGTGCAACTGGCTCGCCTGGTCTCCGGTGCTCTCCATCGGCTCCGGCCTCGCGGCGGGCTATGTGCTTTCCATTCTGTTCCCGGCCGATTCCGCCATCAACACCTGGTCGCTGACGCTGCTGGACCTCAACTGGCTGAAGAGCGGCCTTGAGCTGCGCGTCAACGCCACCTTCTTCCTGGGCGCGGCGCTGCTGCTCGTCGCCTTCGCCATCCAGCACCGGGGCATTAGCCAGACGGCGCGGGTGCAGGTCATCCTCGGTGTCGCGGCGCTGCTGCCCTTGATCCTCATCGGCCTTGTGCCGCTTTTTACGGGAGACGTGCTGGCCGCCAATCTCGGGCCGTTCGCGCCGCTGGCGAAGGATGAGGCGGGCCATGTGATCGCCGGCCAGTGGAACATGGCGGGCATCACGCTGATGGCCGGCGGCCTCTTCATCGCCGCGTGGTCCACTTATGCGTTCGAGACGGCCGTGTGCTACACGCGCGAGTTCAAGGACCCGGCGCGCGACACCTTCAAGGCCATTCTTTATTCCGGCCTTCTGTGCATCTTCGTCTTCACCGTGGTTCCCATCGCCTTCCAGGGCGTGCTCGGCCTCGGCCAGATGGTGACGCCGGCGGTGCTGGACGCCCAGGGCAATGTGGTGACGCCCGCCGTCTATGACGGCATCCTCTCCGCCGACATCTATTCCGGAATGGGGGTGGCGACCGCCATGGCGGGCATGATCAAGGGTGGCCCGGTGGTGCACAACATCATCGTGGTGATGCTGATCTTCGCCCTGATGCTGGCCATCATCACGTCCATGGCCGGCTCTTCGCGCACGCTCTATCAGGCGTCGGTGGATGGCTGGCTGCCCAAGTACCTGTCGCATGTGAACGAGAATGGCGCGCCCACCCGCGCCATGTGGACGGACCTCGGCTTCAACCTCATCCTGCTGATGATGTCGGACTATGTGTTCGTGCTCGCCATCTCGAACTCTTGCTACATTCTGTTCAACTTCCTCAACCTCAACGCGGCCTGGATTCACCGCATCGACCGCCCGAACTGGGAGCGTCCCTTCAAGGCGCCCAACTGGCTTCTGGGCACCGGCGTGGTGCTGTCCTTCGTGAATATGGCCCTGCTCGGCATGGGCGCGGACATCTGGGGCGCCGGCACGCTGGTGACGGGTCTTGTGTGCGCCGCGCTCATCCTGCCGGTGTTCGCCTTCCGCCACTATGTGACGGACAAGGGCCAGTTCCCGGCGGCCATGCTGGAAGACATGCACCTGAAGGCTGAGGAAGGTGCCGGAACCCGCGCCGGGCTGCTGCCCTACCTGGCGCTCCTCCTGGGCGCGGTGGTCGTCATCGTCGCCCATTCCATCGCGGTGTACTGAACGGAAACGAGATGAGCGACCAAGGGATCAAGAGTAAACCGACCTATGGCAAGATCGCGGGCGACAAAGCCGCCCGCTATCAGCTCCTGTTGGTCGAGGGGGCTGAGATTCCGGCCGAAGTGCTGGCGGAGGGGGTTGACCCCTCCGCCTTCGAGACCTGGACGGTGGCCCATGCCAGCGCCCTGCCGGCCGCGCCCATGATGGACCAGGCCCCGGGCACGGTGCGCCCGTTCCGCTCCGCCTCCCACATGTTCTCGGCCCTGGAGGAGCGTTTGGACCGTGAAACCATGGGCCTGCGTTTCTACGCCGTGGGCGCCGAGCCGTTCCTGTGGGACGCGTTCAACATCGCCTCCGCCGCCGGGCTGTCGCAGCAGGAGATGCAGTTTGCCCATGTGGGGCCGAAGGCGCGGCGCATCTATTGCGTCCATTGCCGCACGCTGATGGAGGGCGTCACCACGTCCATCGTCACCTGCACCGGCTGCGGCGCGCCCCTGTTCGTCCGCGACCATTTCTCCAAGCGCCTCGCCTCCTACATGGGCGTGCAGGTGGACGCCGAGGCCCCTGGCGAGGTGCCCGCAGCCGAGGAGCTCTACAAATGAACGCCGGAACCCTCAGCGTGCGCGTGCGTGAGATCACCGAGCTCGCGCCCACCCTCAAGCGCTTCTCCTTCGAGCCCGCCCATGGCGGCGAGTTCCCCACCGCCCCCGCGGGCGGCCACGTGATGCTCACCCTGCGCGACGGCGACAAGGTGATGAAGAACGCCTATTCGCTGGTTTCCGCCCCCGGGCAGCGCGCGCGCTACGAGATCATCGTGCGCAAGGTGTCCCAGTCGCGCGGCGGCTCGGCCTTCCTGCACAGCAAGGTCGCGCCCGGCGACGTGCTGGACATGGCCATGCCCGGCAGCCTGTTCTCGCTGGCCTCCACCGCGAAGAAGCACCTGCTCATTGGCGGCGGCATCGGCATCACGCCCATGCTTTCCTTCCTGGCGGAGCTGAAGAGCCGGGGCGGACGCTGCGAGATGCACCAGCTCTCGTCCCTGGACGAGGCGCCGGTGTTCGAGCGCCTGCTGGCCCCGTTCTCGGACGACGCCGAGATTGCCATTCACACCGGCGGGCGCGCGGCCTTCGACCTCGCCGGCCTGCTCGCGCGCCAGCCGCTGGGCACCCACGTTTATGTGTGCGGCCCGCACAGCCTGATGGATGCGGTGGTGTCCACCGCCGCCGCCTTGGGCTGGCCGAAAGGCAAGGTGCACAAGGAAAGCTTCGGCGCCGCCGCCGGCGGCCTGCCGTTCAAGGCCATCCTGAAGCGCTCGGGAATCGAGGTGGAGGTCAAGGAGAACGAGACCCTGCTCGAGGCCATCGAGGCGGCGGGCGTGGCCGCGTCCTGCCTATGCCGGGGCGGTGCGTGCGGCGAGTGCGCCACGGCCGTGGTGGACGGCGAGCTGGACCATCGCGACGACTTCCTGTCCGACGAGGAAAAGGCCGCGGGCAAGCTCGTCATGCTGTGCGTGTCGCGCGCCCGGGGCCCGCGCCTCGTCCTTGATCTTTGAGCCGTGGAGGGACCACGATGACCGTGCAGTTCAAGCCCGCAGAAACCTTCCGCGACACGTTCAACTTCAAGAAGTCGCCGGAAGATATCCTGCGTTTCCCGTTCCCGTTCCCCGAGGACGAGTACATGTACTCGGTGAACATCGAGCCCCATGTAAAGGGTGGCCCCACCGCTGCCTTCCAGGCGGCGTTCGACATTGACGAGCACTATATCGCCGAGTGCCGCGAGCGTGAGCGGGTGCTGAAGGAAGACCCCAAGCGCTGCCAGGTGCTGCCCCATATGGCCACCGCCGAATGGGACACGCTGGAGCTCATCATGGAGAGCCTGGCGTCCGACTATCCCGAGCACTTCTCTCTGTCGAAGGCCGGTGACGTGTGGACCTGGGTGAACCGCCCGCTGGGCATCCACCAGACCTTCACCTTCGGCAAGGCCGAGACGCTGCCCTATGGGCCGTTCGAGTACATCACCCGCCAGGTGCAGGGCGACTTTACCCTGCAGGACCAGCGGGACGACATGCTCTATGTGGACGGCGGCATGGTGACCACCCAGGCCGACTGGTCGTTCGAGTTCAATATCGGCATGAGCTTCATGGAGTGGCACGGGCCGGTGCCGGTGGCGCACGAGGCCGGGGTGTTTGAACGCGCGCTCAAATATCTGATGCGCCTGCAATATGGCCAGCCGGTGCGCCGGCTCAACTGGACCATGACCATCAATCCGCGCCTCGACACCTCGCCGGAGAATTATCCGGTGTGGGGGCCGGACCGCACCACGGTGACGCCGGAGAATGTGGGCGACAAGGTGCATCTGCGGGTGGAACTGCAGACCCTGTTCCGCCTGCCGCGTTCCAATGCCATCCTGTTCGGCATCCGCTGCTATCTGGCGCCGCTGAACGATCTGGTGAAGGTGCCCAAGTGGCGCCGTCGCCTGCATCGCGTGCTGCGCGGCCTGCGGCCGGAGCTGGCCGAATACAAGGGCATGACCCGCTATCGGCAGACGGCGGTGGACTATCTTGCCGCCCTGGACGACGGCGCCCCCACCTCCAAGGGCATCGCCCCGGAGATCGACAAGCTGGAGGGCTGACGCCCGGCGCCTTGCGTTCCACGGCCCTGAAACAAAGAACGGCGGCTCCTCGGGAGCCGCCGTTTTTCATGTCAGGCGCTGGCGAGGCCGCTCAAACGCCGGCCTGGGAGACGAATTTCGGGTTGAGATAGGCTTCGATGGCTTCCGAGCCGCCCTCCGAGCCATAGCCGGAATCCTTCACGCCGCCGAACGGCACTTCCGGCAGGGCCAGGCCCAGGTGGTTGATGGTCATCATGCCGGCTTCCACCTCGTTCGCCACCGCTGTCGCGGTCTTGGCGGAGCGGGTATAGGCGTAGGAGGCAAGGCCGAAGGGCAGCCGGTTGGCCTCGGTGATGGCTTCATCGAAATCCGAGAAGGGCACCATCATGGCCAGCGGGCCGAAGGGCTCCTCGTTCATCATGCGCATCTCGTGGGTCACGCCGGTTACAACCGTGGGCTCGAAGAAATAGCCCTTGTTGCCGATGCGGGCACCGCCCGTCGCCACTTCCGCTCCGCGCTGGCGGGCATCGGCGATCAGCGCCTCCATGGCCGGGATGCGCCGCTCATTGGCGAGCGGGCCCATGGTGGTGTCGGGGTCGAGCCCGTTGCCCACCTTCACCGTCTTGGCCACCGCAACGAAGGTGTCCACGAATTCCTGGTACACCTTTTCCTGCACCAGGTAGCGGGTGGGGGAGACGCAGACCTGGCCGGCATTGCGGAACTTGGCAGTAGCGATCTGCCGGGCGGCGGCCTTCACGTCGGCATCCTCGAATACGATCACCGGCGAGTGGCCGCCCAGCTCCATGGTGGCACGCTTCATGTGCGCGCCGGCCAGCGCCGCCAGGTGCTTGCCCACCGGGGTGGAGCCCGTGAAGGTGATCTTGCGGATGGTGGGATGGGGAATGAGATATTCGCTGATCTCCGCCGGCACGCCATAGACGAGGCCGATGACGCCCTTGGGCACGCCCGCATCCACGAAGGCGCGGATGAGCTCAGCCGGGGAGGCCGGGGTTTCTTCCGGCGCCTTCACGATGATGGAGCAGCCGGCGGCAAGGGCTCCGCACAGCTTGCGCACCACCTGGTTGATGGGAAAATTCCAGGGCGTGAAGGCCGCGACGGGGCCAACCGGCTCCTTGACGACGAGCTGGTAGACGCCCGGCGCGCGGGCGGGGATGACGCGGCCATAGGCGCGCCGGCCTTCTTCGGCGAACCAGTCGATGATGTCGGCGGCGGCGAGGGTTTCGCCGCGCGCTTCCGCCAGCGGCTTGCCCTGCTCCTGGGTCATGAGGCGGGCAATGCCCTCCGCCCGCTCGCGCAGGAGGTCGGCGGCGCGGCGCATGAGCTTGGAGCGATCATAGGCCGACACCTTCCGCCAGACGGCGAAGCCACGGGCGCTGGCCTCCAGGGCCGCGTCCAGGTCGCCGCGGGAGGCGTGGGCGACGCTGCCGATCTCCTCCTCAGTGGCCGGGTTGAGGACCGCGATGCGGCGTCCACCCTCGGCATCCCGCCAGATCCCGTCAATATGGAGCTGGACGTTCGGGTAGGTCTGGTCCTGAAGCATGGGCGGATCCTCACTGTGTTCCGCGGTCGCGCCGGCGCGCGCCACCGCGCACCTATAGCCCTCGAAGGCGGGGGGATGAAGCGCCCTCGGGCCGCCGCCGTCGGTTGCGCACCGCGGCGGGGCTTGTTTCCGAAAGCGGGTCGCAATAGGCACGCACAAGGGCACCGCGAGCGCGGCAAGCCCGCAAGATGCCAGGGAGAATGGCCCATGACGCAGGAAACGTTCCGGGCGCTGGTCGCGCGCAAGGCCGAGGGGGGACAGGCTGTCGCCCTGGAGCAGATCACCGAGGCGGACCTTCCGGAGGGCGACGTCACGGTGGACGTCGAATACTCCTCCTTCAATTATAAGGACGGGCTGGCCCTGAAGGGGCTCGGGCGCATCCTGCGCACCTTTCCCATGGTGCCCGGCATCGATTTCGCCGGGACAGTGCGCGCGAGCGGACACGTGGATTTCAAGCCCGGCGACAAGGTGGTGCTCACCGGCTGGGGCGTGGGCGAGAACTGGTCCGGCGGCTTCTCCGAGCGCGCGAAGGTGAAGGGCGAGTGGCTGGTGAAGCTGCCGGCCGGCCTTTCCCCCCGGCAGGCCATGGCCATCGGCACCGCCGGCCTCACCGCCATGCTCTGCGTGGATGCGCTGGAACGCCACGGCATCGCGGCCGGCGGCGAGGTGCTGGTGACGGGCGCGGTGGGCGGTGTCGGCTCGGTGGCGGTGCGCCTGCTGTCGCGCCTCGGCTACAAGGTGAGCGCGCTCACCGGCCGGCGCAGCGAGGAGGACTTCCTGAAGAGCCTCGGCGCCAGCGCCATCGTGGATCGGGCCGATTATGCCGCGCCCGGCAAGCCGCTGGCGGGCGAGCGCTGGGCCGGCGCCGTGGACACGGTGGGCGGGCCGGTGCTGGCCAATGTGCTGGCATCCACCGCGTATGGCGGCGCCGTGGCGGCCTGCGGCCTTGCGGGCAGTTCCGAGCTTGTCACCACCGTGTTTCCGTTCATCCTGCGCAACGTCGCGCTGCTCGGGGTCGATTCGGTGAATTGTCCGGTGGCGCGGCGGGTCGCGGCGTGGGACCGGCTCGCGGTCCTTCTCACCGAGGCGGATTTTGCCCTGGTGACGCGTGAGGTTGGGCTGGATGAGCTCTTCGACCTCGCCGGCGAGATCCTCGCGGGCCATGTGCGCGGGCGGACCGTCGTGGCCGTGCGCCGCTGAGGGCATGCCTTGCGACGGGGTATCCCGGGATGGGGTGCCCCGTGGCACCACGCGGGCAACACCGCCCGGCCGCCGCGACATGTGCGCGCGGCCGGCCGCGGACAGCACGCTTATGATGCAGTCGGCCCCGGATCGAAGTATACGAGTGGATACGGCATGCGCCGGCGGGGTGGGGCGATTGTCACCGGCCGGCTCGCAGATGATGACAGAGGACCATGGACGAGCCTTCGGACACCAATCTTTCCCGTGCGGAATACGCCTACCAGCGGATTCGCGATGCGATCCGGTCGGGAGAGTTCCAGCCGGGCCAGCGGCTGCGAGAGGCCGACCTCGCCGAGCACTTCAAGGTTAGCCGGACCCCCATCCGGGAAGCCATACGGCGCATCACCGCAGATGGCCTGTTGGAGCTGGTGCCCGGCCGTGGCCTCGCGGTGGCGCAATTCTCCATGCAGCAGGTGCGGGAAATCTATTTCCTGCGCGCGGTGCTGGAGGGGGCCGCCGCGGCCCTCGCCGCCCAATATGCCTCGCCGTCCGAGGTGAAGGCCATGGCCGACCTGCTGGACCAGAGCGCGGACGTGCTCGACGACCCGAGCGAGACGGCCCGCTTCAACCGCCTGTTCCATCAGGCGATTTATGAGGCGGCCCGTAATCGCTACCTGTCGCAGGCGCTGGCGCAATTGTCCGATGCGCTGACGCTGCTGCCGGGCACGACCTTCGAGGCTGCGGGGCGTTCGCCTTCGGCCTTGGTGGAGCATCGCGCCATCCTGGACGCCATTACCGCCCGCAAACCGGAATTGGCCGAGGAAGCCGCGCGTTCCCACATCCACCGCGCCAGCGAAACGCGCATCGACATGATGTTCCGCACCGCCTGAGGCGGCCTCTCCATTCGGTGCGCCTGAAGGTGCTCCCTCCGTCCGCCCTTCGCGCAAAGGGCGGAGACGGCGGATTTTGTGAGGAGCAATATCGGCATGGAACGCTCTGAGGGGGGCCGTTTCCGCGTCCGTCCCGCCGTGGCTGCCGATGCTCCCGCCCTCCCGGCCGTGGAACGTGCCGCGGGGGAGGTGTTCCGCGCGCTGCCCGATCTCTCCTGGATTGCGGACGACGCGGTGCAGTCGGAGCAGTGCCACCGCGAGCTTATCGCGAGCGGCGGCGCCTGGGTGGCGGAGGATGCGGGCGGAAGGCCGATCGGCTTTCTGAATGGCGCCGCGCTGGATACGGCTTTCCTCATCCATGAGCTCAGCGTTGTTCCCGAGCGGCAGGGGGAGGGCATCGGCCGCGCCTTGCTGGCGGCGGCGCGCGGCTGGGCCACGGGCCGGGGCTTCACGGCATTGACGCTGACGACCTTTCGCGATGTGCCGTGGAACGGGCCCTTTTATGCGCGGCTGGGCTTCGCGGCCCTGAAGGATGACGCTCTCTCGCCCGCCTTGATGCGCATTCTCGATCGCGAGGCGGCGGCGGGCCTGCCGCGTCGGCGCCGCTGCGCCATGATGCTGCCGCTGCCCTGACGCGGAAACATGAACGCCGCCGTGGACGAGCCGCGGCGGCGCTGGAGACGTGTCGGGTCAGTCGGTGAGAGTCTTCCCCATGGTCGCGATGCGGGGAAGGCTTCAGTCCGGT
Organism: Xanthobacter variabilis; assembly: GCF_043831965.2. Lineage (NCBI taxonomy): Bacteria > Pseudomonadati > Pseudomonadota > Alphaproteobacteria > Hyphomicrobiales > Xanthobacteraceae > Xanthobacter > Xanthobacter variabilis. The sequence continues at coordinate 4,469,250 of NZ_CM195533.1, read as the reverse complement.
GCTCAGGCGTCGGCGGAGCGCAGCTTGTCCAGGCTCCAGGCGCCGCCGCCGGCGACGGCAAGATAGAGGAACACGAAAGAATAGAGCGCCGCCAGCTCACCGCCATTCAGGATGGGGAAGAAATTCTGCGGGGCGTGCACCATGAAATAGGCCACTGCCATCTGGCCGGAGAGGAGGAAGGCCACCGGTCGCGTGAACAGGCCCAGCGCCAGCAGCACGCCACCCACCAGCTCGATGATCCCGGCGACGCCGAACAGCGACAGAATTTGCAGGTTCGCGAACATGGGCACCTGCGGGAAGCCGAACAGCTTGGCCGTGCCGTGGGCCAGGAACATGAGCGCGGCCATGATGCGCAGCACGGACAGGATGCGCGGGCGCCAGGCGTCGAAGAAGTCGTTCGAGAGCATGATGTTACCTTGAAAGATGCCGGCGAGGGCGGGGGCAGTCAGCGCCCTGCTCGCCGACAGGACGCGGAACGTGTGATGGGCCGGGCGCTCAGCCGAACTGGAAGCCGGAATACGCCTTGCCGAAGATGTGATCGTGGAAGACGCGGCGGCCGGGATCTGTTCCCGCAGCACCAGCCGCCACGAACAGCGGCACCAGGTGCTCGCTGCGCGGGTGGGCTGCCAGGGCAGCGGGGGCAGAGGCCCAGGCCGCGAGCCGGGCTTCCCGCTCCGCCGGGTCCTTGTCCTCCACAGCCTGGGTGAGCCACGCGTCGAACGCCTCGGAGGCGAGGGCGACGCGCGGATCCGGGCTGAAGAAGGCCCGCAGATTGTGGAAGCTCATGCCGCTGCCGACGATGAGCACGCCCTCGTCCCGCAACGGCGCCAAAGCGTGGCCGAGGGCCAGATGGGCCCTGGGATCAAGCTCACGCTGCAGCGAAAGCTGCACCACCGGCACGTCGGCGTGGGGATAGATGAGCATGAAGGGGATGAACACGCCGTGGTCATAGCCGCGCGCGCCATCCTCGCCAGTGGCGATGCCGGCACCCTCCAGCAGGCCGCGCACGCGCGCCGCCAGCTCAGGCGAGCCCGGGGCGGGGTAGCTCAGCCGGTAGGTGTCCGCCGGAAATCCGTAATAGTCGAACAGCATGCCCGGCCGGGTGCCGCTGTTGACTGTGACGCGGCTCTCCTCCCAATGGCCGGAGATGACCAGCACCGCCTTCGGCCGGGCACCCAGGCTGGCATCGAGCCCGGTGAGATAGTGCGCGAGCCCGTCCCACCGCGCGGAGGGGTCGTCCGAGGGCGCCATGAAGGGCCAGGGGCCACCGCCATGGGCGATGAACAAGGTGGGCCACCTCTTGGTGGCGGCGGTTTCGGTGCTGGACATGAGGGTGTCCCTTTCTCGCGGTCCGGCGTCAGGCGCCGTTTGCGTGAGGGGAATGTGGGACTTCCCATCATCGAAAAAAACTGGGAAACTTTCGGCATTCAATATCGAAAAATACGATGATGATATGGACAGCCTGACCCTCGATCAGATCCAGGTGTTTCTCACCGTGGTGGAAACGGGCAGCTTCTCGGCGGCGGCCCGAGCCATGAACCGCACCCAGTCCGCGGTCACTTATGCGGTGCAGCGGCTGGAGGAGCAGTGCGGCGTGCCGCTGTTTGATCGCGATGCCTATCGCCCGACGCTGAACGAGGCCGGCCGCGCCCTGCTGCCGCGCGCCCGGCGCATCGCCGAGGCGGTGGGCGCGCTGCGCATGGAGGCGCGCGGCATCGCCGGGGGGCTGGAGCCGGAGCTGTCGCTCGTGGTGGACTCCATGTTTCCCATGCCGGTGCTGCTGGAAGCACTGAAGGGCTTTCGCGCGCACTTTCCCACGGTCCAGACCCGGCTTTATGTGGAGAGCCTGTGCGGCGCAGCCCAGCTCGTCACCGACGGAGGCTGCGCGCTGGGCGTGGTGGTGGCTTCGGCCACCGACACGTCGGTGCTCACGCGGGTGCCGCTGCTGGAAGTGGAACTGGTGCTGGTGGCTGCGCCCTCCCATCCGCTGGCGGGGCGCACCGGGCCGGTGCCGTCAGAGGACCTGCGCGATTATGTGCAGCTTGTGCTCACCGAGCGGTCCGGGCCCGGCGAGCCTGATCGCGGGGTGCATGCCACCCAGACCTGGCGCATCGGCGATCTTGGGGCCAAGCACGCCATGCTGCGGGCGGGCCTGGGCTATGGCTCCATGCCGCGCCCGATGGTGGAGGCGGACCTTGCCTCCGGTGATCTGGTGCGCATCGTGCCGGAGGATTGGGACGGGCGCGCAAGCGGCCTTTCCCTGCCCATGTGCGTGGTGCATCGCACCCGCGACGCCTTGGGCCCCGCTACCCGGTGGATGGCGGACCATCTCGCCGCCGTCTCCCGCGCCTCTCCGCGGGGGAAAAGCCAGGACGCGCGGTGAGGGGGCTCGCCGGGTCGCGGCCGCCCGGCGCCCTCAGCTTGGGAGCAGGCGGGCCTCCTGAAGATCGATCTCGCGCACCAGCTTGCGCACCATTTCGTCGGAAAGCTCGTTGGCGCGACCGCGGCGGTAGAATTCCTGGCGCTCCGCGCGCAGCGCCGCAAGGCGCAGCTCCTGCTCGATGCTCTCGGCCTGGCGATAACGCTCGCCATCGGCGCCGCCGCGGCCGTGGCCGTCGATGCGCTGGCGATAGAGCTCCATCAGGCGGGCGCTCATTTCCGTGTAGATGTCCGCATCGTGGCGCCCCCTGGAGAGGCTGTGCTGGGCTTGCTCGATGGCCTTGATGGCGGCCTCGGCGGCGGCGGCGCGGGCGCGGTCTTCCTCCTTCTGGTGGGTGGGCTCGGCCGGTAGCTTCAGGCCCTTCAGCAGCACCGGCAGCCCGATGCTGGCAGCCACCAGCGAGACGATGATGACGCCCGCTGCCAGGAAGATGGCGAGGTCGCGGCCGGGGAAGAAGGAGCCGTCATTCATGAAGATGGGCAGGCTGAGCACGCCGGCCAGGGTGATGGCGCCGCGCACGCCCGCCAGCGAGGTCACCGCCACCAGGCGCCAGCTTGGCCGCTCCATGCGGTGGCCGCGACGCGCGGCGCGGTAGAGGGTGAAATTGAGCGAGAACCACGCCCACACGAACCGCAGCGCCGCCAGCGCCACATTGATGGCGAGCACATAGACGATCAGCCAGATGGGCTCGTGATGCCCGGCCTCGCGCACCACCCGCGCGGCACCGGAGATGATGGAGGGCAGCTGCTCGCCCAGGAGCACGAAGATGACGCCATTGGCGGCGAACTGCACCATGTCCCATACGGCGGTGCGCTGCATGCGGGTGATGGCGAGCGCCTGGCCAGTCTGCTCGGCATAGCTCATGGTGATGCCCGCCGCCACGGCCGCGAGGATGCCCGAGCAGTGGAGGTGCTCGGCCAGCAGGTAGGCGGCAAAGGGAATGAGCAGGCTGATGAGCACCTGCGATCCGGTTTCCTCGCCCAGCCGGTGGGAAATCCAATTCTTCGCCTGGGTCACGCCCAGGGTCACGGCGATGCCGATTCCGATACCGCCGGCAGCCAGCCACACGAAGGTGCCGGCGGCCTCCACCAGCGAGAAGCTGCCGGTGAGCGCCGCCGCCACCGCAAAGCGCATGCACACGAGGCCGGAGGCATCGTTCAGCAGCGATTCGCCTTCCAGAATGTGCATCAGCCGCTTGGGAATGGGCACGCGGGCGGCGATGGCGGACACCGCGATGGGGTCGGTGGGCGAGAGAATGGCGGCGATGGCGAAGGCGACGGCCAGCGGAATGGCCGGGATCATCCAGTTGATGAACAGACCCAGCCCCAGAACCGTGAACACCACCAGCCCGAACGCCAGCTCCAGGATGGCGCCCCGGTCCGTCAGCAGCCCTTCCTTGGGAATGCGCCAGCCGTCGAGGAACAGCAGCGGCGGCAGGAACAGGAGAAAGAAGATGTCCGGCTGAAGCTCCACGCCCAGGTCCGCTACGGCGGCGATGGAGAAGCCGAGGGCGATCTGCACCAGCGGCAGGGGCACCGGTATGGGCAAAGCGCGGGTGATGGAGCCGCTGAGAACGACGCCGACAAGCAGCAGCAGGGTCGCGGTGATGGTGGCCATGGCGCAGGATCTGGGCGCGTTTGCGGGAAGCCCGCGGAGGGAAAAGGGGTCCGCGCCGGCGACCGCTACACGTCATCGGCTGCCCGGACCAGGGCCGGGAGGCCGATGGATCTTGTCCAGCCGTCTCCGGATCACGTCACCGCCGGAGCTTCCTCCGGCCGGCGGCGCGAGTCGCGGCGTTGAGACTGGATATCACCCCCTTCGATGTCACCACCATGGCATTGGGCGGGAGCGCGGCGATAGGTCTTAGGTCGGCCCCCCCGGTTCCCATCGCCGGCAGCGCCCCCGGGACCGCTCAGTCCGCGAGGGGAGTGCCCGCGGCGATGATGTCGGCGGTGTGCTCGGCGAGGCGGGGGGGCATGCGGCGTACCGGCAGGCGCTCGCCATCGAAGCGATAGGGCGGGGCGAGCACGTTCTGGTCGACACCGTCCAGGGAGGTGCGGCGCACCACCATTCCGGTCTGGGCCGCGCGGGGGGAGGTGAGGGCTTCCAGCAGGCCGAGAACCTCGCCGGCCGGGATATCCGCCGCCTTGAGCGCCGCCAGCAGATCAGCGCGGCGATGCTTCAGCAGCTCGGCTTTCAGGATTGGCAGCAGCTCCGCCCGATTGCGCGAGCGCTCCAGATTGGTGGCGAAGCGCGGATCCTCGGGCAGATCGGGCCGCTCGATGATGACATCGCAGAAGCGCTTGAACTGGGCATTGTTGCCCACGGTGAGCACCAGCGGCCCGTCAGCGGCGGGGAACACGCCATAGGGCACGATGGAGGGGTGCGCATTGCCGTAGCGCGGCGGGTCCTTCTGCTGGGCCAGGGCTTCCAGGCCATAATAGCAGGTGAGGGTGAGGCCGCAGTCGTACAGAGCCAACTCCAACTTGCGCCCGCGCCCGGTGCGCTCGCGCTGGTAGAGGGCGGCGAGCACGGCCTGCGCCGCGTACTGGCCGGTGAACAGGTCCACCGCCGCCACGCCGAACTTCAGCGGCGGCTGGTCGGCTTCGCCATTCAGCGCCATCAGGCCCGCCTCGCCCTGCACAACGAGATCATAGCCGGGGCGGGTGGCTTCCGGGCCATCGGAGCCGTAGCCGGCGATGGAGCAATAGATGAGGCGGGGATTTTCGGCGGAAAGGTCCCCATAGCCCAGGCCCAGCCTGTCGGCGCCGCCGGTCTTGAAGTTCTGCACCACGATGTCCGCTTCCCGCGCCAGGGACTTCACCAGGGCGAGGCCTTCAGGGGTGGTGAGATCGGCGCCGATGGAGCGCTTGTTGCGGTTCACGCTGTCGAAATAGGAGGTGTTGGTCTTGCCTGTGCGCAGGCCCCAATCCCGGGTGTCGTCACCACGCACCGGATGCTCGACCTTGACGACGTCGGCCCCCAGATCACCCAGCACCTGCGCGCACCACGGGCCTGCCAGGATGCGCGACAGATCCAGAACCTTCACGCCCGACAGGGGCAGGTCGGCGGCATCTTGCGGGGACACGGCTTCACTCATCGACACGGACTCCGGGGAACGGGGCGTCAGGCGCCCATCACGCCGTCCAGGCGGCGCACCATCTCGATCAGGCGCGGGCGCACCTCATCGAGCAGGAATTTGGGTTCGGAAATGACGGTGGGGGCCCCGCAATTGATGGCCATGGGCGGCAGCCCGCCGCCGGGGCGGAAGCCCACCGCGATGGCGCTCACGCTCGGCTGCCAGTCGCCGAAGGAGCAGCAGCAGCCGAGGGTGGCGTGGTCCTCCATGGCCTTCTCGATGTCCGCGCGCACCTGGGGCCAGGCGAGGGAATCCAGCATCTTGATCTCCTCGAACAGCGGCGCGCGCTCCGCCTCGGTGAGGACGGAGATAAAGGCGCGGCCGATGGAGGAGCGCACCATCGACATGCGCACGCCCACATCGATGTTGAGCGAGATGGCGGCCGGTCCCCTGAGGCATTCCACATAGCGCATGGAGAGCCGGTCGCGCACGGCAAGGCCCACCGTGGCGTTGGAGAAGTTGGCCAATTCGCGCATGGCGGGCCGGGCGATCTGGCGCACGTCGAGCCCGCCCAGGGCCACGGTGCTGAGGGCCACCAGCTGGGTGCCCAGGCGATATTTGCCCACTTCCTCCACGAAATGCAGGTAGCCGAGCTTCGTCAGCGTGTAGGTGAGGCGCGAGACGGTGGAGCGCGGCAGCTTGCAGCGCTCGGCGATCTCGTGATTGGCAAGGAACGTCTCGCCCCGCTTGAAGCAGGCGAGCACCTCCAGCCCCCGCGCCAGAGCGGTGACGAAGTGGCGGTCGTCCTTGCCTTCGCCGTCAGTGTCGATCTCGGTCGGGGGCGTGTCGTTCGCGCTCATGGTCGGGCTTTCAGGGCCACGCCGCGCCTGGGCGCGGGCGCCGCGGCGGGGTGCCGTCGGTGCCCCCATTATCGGGGATTCGGGGCGGGGCGCATCGCTCATCCCTTACCTCTTGAAGAAGGCCGCGAACGCCGCCTGGGCGGCGGGCTGGAGCCGCAGCGCATGGAAGTGTTCCGCTTCCAGCGCCAGGGCGCGGGCGACGGGCTCTGCGGTGGCATGGCGCAGCAGGCTCTTGGTGGCGGCGAGCGACGCGGGCGGCAGCGCCGCGAGGGCTTTTGCCTTTTCCAGCGCGTGGGAAAGGGCGGCGCCCTCCTCGGTCACCGCGTTCACGATGCCGGCCTCAGCCGCCTCAGCCGCGCCGAACAGCTCGCCCAAAAGCAGCAGCTCCGCGGCGCGCTTGGTGCCGGCGATGCGGGGCAGCAGGTAGCTGGAAGCGCCCTCCGGGCACAGGCCGAGATTGACGAAGGGCAGGCGGAAGCGCGCGCCGGCCCCGGCATAGGCGAGATCGCAATGCAGCAGCATGGTGGTGCCGATGCCCACCGCGAAGCCTTCCACCGCCGCCACCACGGGCTTCGGGAAGGTGGAGAGCACGCCGAGATAGGTGAGCCCCGCGCTGGGCTCGCCGGCATTGGAGGTGTCCTGGAAATCGGCGAGGTCGTTGCCGGCGGTGAAGCAGCCGGCCGCGCCGGTGAGCACCACGGCACGCACGCTGTCATCGGGCGCGGCCGCCTTCAGCGCCTCGGCCAGGGCGCCATAGGTGGCGCGGTCGAGGGCGTTGCGGCGCTCCGGGCGGGAAATGGTGAGCTGGCGCACGCCCTCGTGCGGATCGGTGATGATGAGGCTGGGGCTCATGGCGGCGTCTCCTGTGGGTGGCGGGGGCTTGCGCCGCCTCGTGTTCGGTGGCCGCTCAGGCGGCGAAGCTTGCCGCGCTGGCCGCAAGGCGGGCGCGGGCGTCCTGATATTCGCTGGAGAGGCGTGCCACCACCTCCGCCACAGGCGGCACATCGGCGATGGTGCCGACGCCCTGGCCCGCGCCCCACACGTCGCGCCAAGCTTTCACGCGGGTGGAACCGAAATTCATGGCGCTCTTGTCCTGGTGGGGCAGGGCATCCGGATCGAGCCCGGCGGCGACGACGGACGGCTTCAGGTAATTGCCCGGCACGCCCGTGAAGAAGGGCGAATAGAGGATATCCGCCGCCGAAGAGGAGGCGATCATCTCCTTGTAGGGCTCCACGGCGCGGGATTCCGCCGTGGCCAGGAAGCGCGTGCCCATATAGGCGAAATCCGCCCCCAGCGCCTGGGCGGCGAGGATGGCTTCGCCCGTGCTGATGGCGCCCGCGAGCGCGATGGGCCCGTCGAAGAAGCGCCGCACCTCACCCAGCAACGCGAACGGGCTCAGCGTGCCCGCATGGCCGCCGGCGCCGGCGCACACCAGGATGAGGCCATCGACGCCCGCTTCCAGCGCCTTTTCCGCGTGGCGCACGGTGGTGACGTCGTGGAACACGACGCCACCATAGGAATGGGCCTGGCGCACCACATCCCCCGGCGCGCGCAGCGAAGTGATGATGAGCGGCACCTCATGGGCGACGCACGCCTCCATGTCCCGCTCCAGCCGGTCGTTGGAGGCGTGGACGATCTGGTTCACGGCAAACGGCGCGATGCGGCGGGTGGGGTCGGCGGCCTTGGCGGCGGCGAGCTCCGCCTTGATGCGGGTAAGCCAGCCGTCCAGCGTGTCGGGCGCGCGGGCATTGAGGGCCGGGAACGAACCCACGATGCCCGAGAGGCACTCGGCGATCACCAGTTCCGGCCCGGAGACGATGAACATGGGCGAGGCGATCACCGGCAAAGTGAGGCCGTTTCGGAAGGCTTCCGGCAGGCGGCTGGCGCTCATTGGGCGGCCTCCTCCTTGGCGCCCTCGCGGGCGAAATAGAGGTCGTGCAGCCGATCGAGATCGATGCCGGCCGCCTTCTCGGACAAGATCACCTTGCCAGAGCGCATCAGATGCAGGTCATCCGCCACCGACAGGGCAATGCGGGTGTTCTGCTCGATGAGAACGATGGTGGTGCCCTCTTCCTTCAGCTTGCGGATGATGTCGAACACCTCGTTCACGATCACCGGGGCAAGGCCGAGGGAGGGCTCGTCGATGAGCAGGATGCGCGGCTTTGCCATCAGCCCGCGCCCCATGGCCACCATCTGCGCCTCGCCGCCGGAGAGGGAGCCGGCGAGCTGGTGCCGGCGCTCCTTCAGGCGCGGGAAGAAGGCGTACATGCGCTCGATATTGGCATTGAGATCGGCCCGGCAGCGCTCGGGATAGGCGCCCAGGCACAGGTTTTCCTCCACCGTCATGTCGCGGAACACGAGCCGGCCCTCGGGCACCATGACGAGGCCCTGGGCCGCGAGGTCCCAGGTCTTGCCCTTGAGCGGCTGGCCGCCCATGAGGATCTCGCCCTGATAGGGCAGAAGGCCGGTGAGGGTGCGCAGCAAGGTGGTCTTGCCGGCCCCGTTCGGTCCCACGATGGCGGTGAGCGCGCCCTCGCGGAAGGTGAGGTTCACGTCCCACAGGACGGTGATGGCGCCGTAGCCGGAGGAAAGGTTGCGCGTCTCAAGCATGGGCGGTCCCCGTATAGCTTTCCACCACGGCCGGATTGTTGAACACCTCGGTGGGCGTGCCGTCGGCGATGAGCTGGCCGAAATTCAGCACCACCGCTCGGGTGCAGAGCCCCGAGATGGTCTCGATGTCGTGCTCGACGATCACGATGGTGAGGCCGAACAATTTGTGCAGCTCCTTCAGCTTCATCATGAAGGAGCGCTTGGCGTTGCTCTCCAGGCCCGCCAGCACCTCGTCGAGCAGCAGCAGCTTGGGCTCGGTGGCGAGCGCCTTGGCGATCTCCAGCCGCTTCAGTTCCTGCAGCGCGAGGGCGGTGGCCGCGTCTGCGTCCGCCTTGTGGGAGAGCTCCATCACGGCGAGGATCTCGTCGATCCGCGCCTCGTCATGCCGTCCGGCGCCGAACACCTGGGCCACCGCCAGATTCTCCCGCACCGAGAGGTGGTGCATGGGCTGGGGGATCTGGAAGGTGCGGCCGATGCCCGCCCGCGCCCGCTTGTGCAGCGGCAGGCCGGTGACGTCGGTGCCGTTGAAGGTGATGCGCCCGCGCGCCTTTACGAGGCCCGAGATGGAGTTGAACAGGGTGGTCTTGCCCGCTCCGTTGGGCCCCACCAGCCCCAGGATCTCGCCTTGCTTGATGTGGAACGAGATGTTGGACAGCGCGGTGAGCCCGCCGAAGCGGACGGTGACGGCGTCAAGCTCCAGCATGGCTCTTCTCCTGGCTCTTGGGGAACTGGCCCTTGGTGAAGAAGCGGGTGACCAGGCCGGCCAGCCCGTTGGGCGCCACCAGCACCATGATGGCGAGCACGATGCCGAGCAGGATCTGGTGGCCCACCGGGATCAGGCTCTTGGCGATCACCTGGTCGAACAGGTAGATCACCACCGCACCGAAGATGGGCCCGAGCACCGAGCGGTATCCGCCGAACACCGCGGCGATGATGGGCATGACGCTCCAGATGCCGGAGAAGGCGTAGTCCGGTTCCAGAAAGCCGATGATGTGCGCGTTGAGCGCCCCGAACACGCCGGCCATGAAGGCGGAGAGGAAAAGCATCCACGACTTCAGCAGGGTGGCGTTCACGCCCACCACGCGGGTGGCGTCCTCGCTCTCGGCGATGGCGCGCAAGGCGGTGCCCACATGGCTCTTGCGCAGCAGCACATAGACCACCGCGAACAGCACCACGCAGGCGAGCACCACCACATAGCTGCCCGCGCGGTCGGCCAGATCAATGCCGAAAATGGTGGGCAGGCCCGGAAAGCGCTGCAATCCGGCCGCCCCGCCCGTAAGCCAGTCGAGCTCGGTGGCGAGGATGCGGAAGATCTGCGCATAGGCCAGGATCGCCAAAGCGAAATAGGGGCCCGACAGGCGCAGCGCCGGCAGCATGGCGATGGAGGACAGGGTGGCCACCACTCCGCCCAGCGGAATGGCCAGCAGCACCGGCACGCCGAGCTTCGCCGCCAGCAGCGCCGAGGCATAGGAGCCGACGCCGAAGAAGGCGGCATGGCCGAACGACACCATGCCCCCGAGATTGCCCAGGAGCGCCCAGGACAGGGCCAGGCCGGACAGGATGAGGGCCGAGATGAGAAGGCCCAGCATATAGGGGCTGGCGCCGGCCAGCAGCGGCAGAAGGGCGAGGATGACGAGGCCGGCGCCGAGCAGGGCGCCGCGGCCCTGGAAGCGGGAGGCGGCCACGGGGGCGGAAGTTGCGGGCGAAGTCATGTTCATGGCTTGCCTTTCAGCCGCGCCGGGCGCGCGCGCCGAACAGGCCGTTCGGCAGGAGGAAGAGGACCAGGAGGAACAGCACCATGCCGGCGAGCTCCTGAAGGGCGGAAGAGGCGAGGGTGACGGTGAGCGCCTCGGTGACGCCCAGCAGCACCGCGCCCAGGAACACGCCGGGAATGGAGCCCACGCCCGCCAGCACGGTGATGATGAAGGCCTTCACGGTGAGCGCATGGCCGGTGGCCGGCTGCACCACGCTCATGGTGTAGAGCGCGACGCCCGCGAACGAGGCCAGCGCCCCCGCCACCAGGAATGAGACCGTTTCGATGCGCGCGGGGTTGATGCCCATGAGGCGTGCGGCATTGCGGTTGGAGGAGACGGCGCGCACGGCGCGGCCGTACCAGCTCGACTTGAGCCACCACCACAGCACGCCCATGAGCACCACGGACAGCACGAAGGCGATGATCTCGCCGCGCATGGCGAACAGATCTCCGAACGACACCGCATCCTGCAGGAAGGCGGAGGAGGTGCTGCGCATGTCGCTGGCGAAGATGAGCAGAATGGCGTTGGTGAGGATGATGCCGATGGCGAAGGTGAGGATCAGCGAGTTGAGCTCGCGGTGGTCCTTGATCTTGTCCACCAGCACGAACAGCGCCCAGCTCACCGCCATCACCACCACCAAAGCGAGGGGGATGGCCCAATAGGGGTCGAGCCCGGTGCGCGATTCCACCAGATAGGCCATGTAGGCGGCGAGCAGAACCAGCTCGCCGTGGGCCAGATTGATGATGCGCATGGCGCCGAAAGCGAGCGCCAGGCCGAGCGCCACCAGCGCATAGACGCCGCCGATGAGCACGCCGGAAAACAGCGCCTGCAAAATGAGATCGGTCATGTCACCTCGACGGGGAACATCGTGTCCTGAAGGAACCCGCGGAGGCGATGCCTCCGCGGGAGAGGGGCTCTCAGGAAAGGATCACCAGGGCAGGCCCGGATAGACGACCTCGCCATTGGCGGCCGACTTCGGGGAGACGAGCACGATCTTGCCGTCGCGATGCTGGCCCATGGAGAGCGAGAAGTTGGGGTTGTCGCCGGTGGCGTCGAACTGGATGCGGCCGAGCAGGCTGTCGCGATCGGTCTTGCGCATCTGCTCCGCAAGGCCGCCCTTCTCCAGCGAGCCGTCCTCGGCGGCGCGGAAGATGGCCTCGCACAGCACCATCGTTTCGACGAAGCTGAGGGTGGAGAGATACTCGATGTCCTTGTTGTAGATCTGCTTGTAGACCTCGGCGAACTTCTTGCCTTCCTCGCTCTTCACTTCCACCGGGAAGGGCAGGAAGGAGGTGCCGACCACGTTGTTCATGAGGTCGGGAAACTCGGTGTACATCTTCGGGGTGGCCAGCGACCAGGTGCCCACCATGAGCTTCACATTGGGCTTCAGCACCTTGGCGGCGCGGATGATGCCCACATAGTCATTCTCGTAGGCCGACATCATGATGATGTCCGGCTTGTCCTGCAGCTTGATCTTGTTGATGATCGGCTTGAAATCGGTGATGGCGGGGTCGAACTTGTGCACGGTCACCTTGATGCCCTTGGCCTCAAGGTCCTTCACCAGGCCTTCCGCCAGCAGCGCCGGGGCTTCCTTGGTGGATGCGATGATGGAAACCTTCTGCGGCTTCAGATCACCGATAAGGGTTGCGATGCCGCGCTCGTAGCCGGCATTGTTGTTGATGCGGAAGAAGGTCTTCAGGCCGCGCTTGGTCAATTCGTCGGAGACCGCGCCGGCGGTGATGTAGACCTTGCCCAGCTTGTCGGAAGCATCCGACGCCGGGCCGATGATGTTGGAGCCATAGCCGCCGATGATGGCCACCGAGCCGTCCGCCGCCAGCTTCTCCACGGCGGAAACGGCCTTGGCGGGGGTGCTTTCGTCGTCGATCAGGTCGATCTTCACCTGATACTTGGGCGAGGTGGCGTTGCACATCTTCACCGCCACCTGCATGCCTTCGTTGAAGGCCTGCCCCGAGCGGGCGAGCGTGCCCGTGAGCGGCATGTGGGCGCCGATGGTGAAGGTCTGCGCCTCCGGCTTTCCGGCATCCTGTGCCTTCGCGCCGGTCGCGCCCGCCGTGAGGGCGATGGCGAGCGTGGCTGACGCGATCATCTTGCGGACCATGTTTTTCCTCCCAGAGCGTATCCAGCGCCGGAAAGCAATTCCGAACGAGCGCTCGTTCGGATAAGCTTCCAAGATCAGGTGGAGACGAAGGCTGCGTCCGGGGGCGGCCCGGGCGTCTCTTCCGGCTCCTGCGGGTGATCCGGCAAGGGGAGGTGGCGCTGATTCATGGCGTCGCCAGCAGCGTGGGCCTTCGGTTCAAAGGGCCCTGAAGCTCCCGCGCCACAGGCGCTGGAACATGCTGCGTCTTCCTCCCCGCTGCGCGGTTTTTCCGCGTTCTGAGCCCTTCGAGCGGCGGTTCGCTCCAGGGCCATCGATGAATGGCACGGTGGCCGGGCCGGTGTCAATTTATGCAGACAAGAATTCCGCAGGTCAGAACGAAAAATGTTGTGACGGTATCTAATAGCCATATCTGGCATCGGATGCGGATTGACAATCCGGAAATTGCGCGGCACCTCTTTCAAAAATGCAGATTGATATTCTGCATTGCAGAACCATAGGGAGGATCCATGGCACCGGTCCACAGCGCGACCCTGAATGGCGTCGCCGTGCTCACCATCGACAATCCGCCGGTCAATGCGCTGGGCGCGGCGGTGCGCGCCGCCCTTGCCGCCGGTGTGGCGCAGGCGGTGGCCGATCCGGCGGTGAAGGCCATCGTGCTCGCCGCGCAGGGCAAGGTGTTCGTGGCGGGCGCCGATATCTCCGAATTCGGCAAGCCGCCGGCGCCTCCCTCCCTTCCCGATGTGGTTGCGGCCATTGAGGACAGCGCGAAGCCGGTGGTGGCGGCCATCAACGGAATGGCGCTCGGCGGCGGGCTGGAAGTGGCGCTTGCCTGCCATGCCCGGGTGGTTGCGCCGGCCGCGAAGTTGGGCCTTCCGGAGATCAAGCTCGGCCTCATTCCCGGCGCCGGCGGCACCCAGCGCCTGCCACGCCTCATCGGCGCCGCGCCCGCCTTTGCCATGATGCTGTCCGGTGATCCGGTGCCGGCGGAAAAGGCTCTCGCGTCCGGGCTGGCAGACGAGGTGGCGACGGGCGATCTCGTCGACGCCGCCTGCGCCGCCGCGCTGCGGCTGGCGGACGCGGGAGCCTGGACCAAGGCGCGTGAGCGCGCCGAAAAGCTCACGGTGGAGGACCGCGCGGCCTTTGAAGCGGCGGCGGAGGAGGCGCTCAAGCGCTCCGCGCGCATTCCCAACGTGCCGGCCTTGGTCGATTCGGTGCGCGGCTGCCTGGACAAGCCGTTCGATGCCGCCCTTGCGGCGGAGCGGGAGCATTTCAAGACGCTGGTGGCGGATCCCTCCTCCAAGGCGCTCCGCCACATCTTTTTCGCCGAGCGCGAGGCCGCCCGCATTCCCGGCATCGGCAAGGAGGTGAAGGCGCGGCCCATCGCCAAGGCGGCGGTCATCGGCGCCGGCACCATGGGCGGCGGCATCGCCATGTGCTTCGCGCAGGCCGGCATTCCCGTGACCCTCATCGAGGTGAAGCCGGAGGCGCTGGAAGCCGGCGTCGCTCGCATCCGCGCCAATTACGAGACCTCGGTGAAGCGCGGCTCGCTCTCCCGGGAGGCCATGGAGGAGCGGCTGCTGCGCATTCTGCCGGCTGTCGGGCTTGAGGCGGCGGCGGATGCCGACATCGTGGTGGAAGCGGCGTTCGAGGATATGGGCGTGAAGGCGGACATCTTCGGCACCCTGGACAAGGTGACGAAGCCCGGCACCATTCTCGCCACCAACACGTCCTATCTGGATGTGGACGCCATCGCCGCTACCACGTCGCGCCCGCAGGATGTGGTGGGCCTGCATTTCTTCAGCCCCGCCAACGTGATGCGCCTGCTGGAAGTGGTGCGCGGGGCGAAGACCGCGCCCGACGTGCTGGTGACGAGCCTCGATCTTGGCCGCAAGCTGGGCAAGCTGCCGGTGGCGGTGGGCGTGTGCTACGGCTTCGTGGGCAATCGCATGCTGGCCAAGCGCACCGAGGCCGCCGAGCGGCTGCTGCTGGCCGGCGCGCTGCCCCATGAGGTGGATGCGGCGGTGACCGATTTCGGCTTCCGCATGGGCCCCTTCGCCATGGCGGACCTGGCCGGCATCGACATTGGCTGGCGCGCGCGCAAGGCGGCCGGTGACAAGGCGGTGAAGGCCCCGGTGGCGGACGCTTTGGCTGAGCAGGGTCGCTTCGGCCAGAAGACGGGGCGCGGCTTCTATCTTTATCCCGCCGGCGCCCGCGCCGGTGCGCGCGATCCGGAGACGGAGGCGCTCATCGTGGCGCTGTCGCAGGCGCGGGGAATCACCCGCCGCAGCTTCTCCAAGGAGGAGATCCAGGCTCGCTTGTTCTACCCGATGGTGAATGAGGGCGCGAAGATCCTGGAAGAGGGCATCGCCGCGCGGGCGGGCGACATCGATATCATCTGGGCGAACGGCTACAATTGGCCGTCCTTCACCGGCGGTCCCATGCACTGGGCCGAGGATGTGGGTCTCGCCAAGATCGTCGCCGGCCTGGAAGAGCTTGCCGCCGAGACGGGGGACGACAGCCTCAAGCCCGCGCCGCTTCTGAAGCGTCTGGCGGAAGGCGCCGGTACCTTCTCGGCGAAGGAAGCGGCGTGATGGCGGCTTCTGGCGCTTCGGCGCCGCACCCATCGGCGCTCCCCTGGCAGGCCGCCTTCCCGGAGGTCTGCGACTGGGCGGCGGGGCTGGAAATCACGACTCTGCCGGATCTGCTCGCCGCTGGCGTGGCGGCCGGCAGCGGCAAGCCGGCGCTCGATTTTCGCGGTGCCAAGATCAGCTATGGCGAGCTGGCGCGCGAGGTGGCGCGCCTTGCCAGCGGGCTGGCCGGGGCCGGTGTGAAGCGGGGCGACAATGTCGCGCTGCTCCTGCCCAACACGCCCTATCACCCGCTCTGCTTTTTCGCCCTCACGCGGCTGGGCGCGCGGGTGGTGCACATCAGCGCCCTCGATGCCCGGCGCGAGATCGTCCACAAGCTGAAGGCGACCGGCGCGCGCCGGCTCGTCACCACCAATCTGCCCGGCTTCCTGCCCAGCGCCCTGGAAATGCTCGAGGAAGGCGTGGTGGATGAGGTGCTGGTGGGGGATGATGCCCGCTGGGGCGCGGGCGAGGTGGCCCCGCTGCCGATTCCCGAGTGCGCGGGCGTGCGGCTCCTCTCCGAGCTCTTCAGCGATGCGCCCCTGATGGCACCGCCGCCCGGGGTGGACGACATTGCGGTGCTGCAGTTCACCGGCGGCACCACGGGCCTGCCCAAGGCGGCCATGCTGAGCCACGGCAATCTCACCTCGGCGGTGAGCATGTATCGGCTGTGGCGGGATATGGGCCGGCCGCTGGTGCCGGGCAGCGAGAAGGTGGTGGCGGTGCTGCCGCTGTTCCACATTTACGCGCTCACCACCGTGCTGCTGCGCCATCTGCGCGATGGCAACGAGGTGCTGCTGCGCCAGCGGTTCGATGTGGAAACGTTGATCCGCGACATTAGCGAACTGAAGGCCAGCGCCTTTTCCGGCGTGCCCACCATGTGGGTGGCGCTTCTGAATCGGCCGGGCGTGGAGGCGGTGGATTTCTCCACTCTGAAATCCTGCGTCTCGGGCGGGGCGCCGCTGCCGTTCGAGGTGCAATCGAAGATCGAGGCGCTGGTCGGCAACCAGCTCAACAATGGCTGGGGCATGACGGAGACGGCGCCCGCCGGCTCGCGCGTGCCGTTCGGCGTGGAGCGGCGGCCCGGGCTCATCGGCATTCCGCTCCCTGGGCTCGTGCTGCGCATCGTCGCCATGGACGAGCCGGGGCGGGCGCTGCCCGTGGGCGAGGTGGGCGAGATCGCCATTCGCGGGCCCAATGTGTTCAAGGGCTACCTGAATGACGAGGCGGGAACGGCGTCCGCCTTCCATGACGGCTGGTTCCTCACCGGCGACATGGGGCGGATGGATGGGCGCGGCCTGTTCGAGATCGTGGATCGCCGCAAGAACATGATCATCTCGTCAGGCTTCAACGTCTATCCGGCGGCGGTGGAGAACGCCATTTACGAGCATCCCGCGGTGGAAGAGGTGATCGTCATCGGCGTTCCCGATGCGTATCGCGGCCAATCCGCCAAGGCCTATGTGAAGCTCAAGGCCGGCGCCGCGCCCTTCACCCTCGAGGAGCTGACAGGGTTCCTCGCCGACCGGCTGGGGCGACACGAAATGCCCCGCGCCCTTGAATTTCGCGATCAACTGCCCCGCAGCCCGGTCGGCAAGCTCCTGCCCAAGGTGCTCATGGCGGAAGCCGCAGCCGAGGTCGAGGCCGCGGCACAAGCGGCCATCAAGGCTGCGGAAGCCAACACAACACACTGAAGATCAAAAGAGGAAGCGTTCATGGTCGAAGCCGTCATCGTTTCCACCGCGCGCACGCCCATCGGCAAGGCGCAGCGCGGTGCGCTCAACATCACCAAGGGGGCGGACATGGCCGCCCACGCCATCCGCCACGCCCTCTCGCGCGGCAAGGTGGACCCGGCGGAGGTCGAGGAAGTCGTCATGGGCTGCGGCTATCCGGAAGGCGCGACGGGCGGCAATGTGGCCCGCCATGGCGCCCTGGTGGCCGGCATCCCGGTGACCGCCACGGGCGTCACCGTGAGCCGCTTCTGCGCCTCGGGCCTGGAGGCCATTGCCCATGCCGCCAAGCGCATCGTCATGGATGGCGTGCCGGTGGCGGTGGCCGGCGGGGTGGAATCCATCTCTTTGGTGCAGCCCATCAATCGCGAGCTGTTCCGCAATGACTGGCTGATGGCCAACAAGCCGGACATCTACGTGACCATGATCGAGACCGGCGACACCGTGGCCAAGCGCTATGGCGTCACCCGCGAGGCGCAGGATGCGTTCTCCTTCGCGAGCCAGCAGCGCACGGCGGCGGCCCAGGCGGCGGGCCTGTTCGACAATGAGATCGTGCCGATCACCGTCGAGAAGGCGGTGACCAACAAGGACACCGGCGAGACCACCCGCCAGACCATCACCCTCGCCAAGGACGAGGGCAATCGCCCCGAGACGACGCTTGAGGGCCTTTCCAAGCTGAAGCCCGTGCGCGGCGACGACTATTTCGTGACCGCGGGCAATGCCAGCCAGCTCTCGGACGGCGCTTCCGCCAGCGTGCTCATGTCCTCCACCGAGGCGGCGCGGCGGGGCGCGGAGGTGCTCGGCATCTTCCGCGGCTATGCCACCGCCGGCTGCGAGCCGGACGAGATGGGCATCGGCCCCATCCACGCGGTGCCGCGCCTCTTGGAGCGCCAGGGGCTCAAGGTGTCCGACATCGGCCTTTGGGAGCTCAACGAGGCGTTCGCCTCCCAGTCCGTCTATTGCCGCGACACCCTCGGCATCGACCCCGAGCTCTGCAACGTGAATGGCGGCGCCATTTCGGTGGGCCATCCCTTCGGCATGAGCGGGGCCCGGCTGGTGGGCCACGCTGTGCTGGAAGGGCGCCGGCGCGGCGTGCGCTATGCGGTGGTCACCATGTGCATCGCCGGCGGCATGGGGGCTGCGGGCCTCATCGAAATCAATCCGGGAGCCTGAGCCATGGATCTGCGCTTCACACCCGAAGAGATCGCCTTCCGCGAGGAAGTGCGCACCTTCTTCCAGACGAAGATCCCGGCCGAGATCCGCGCCAAGGTCTCCGAGGGCCGCAAGCTGGCGCGGGAGGACTACGTGACCTCCCAGCGCATCCTGAACGACAAGGGCTGGGCCGTGCCCAACTGGCCGGTGGCCTATGGCGGCCAGTCCTGGAGCGCCGTGCAGCGTTATATCTTCATGGAGGAGCTGATGCAGGCGGCGGTGCCGCTGCCTTTGCAGTTCAACTGCTTCATGGTGGGGCCGGTGATCGCCACCTTTGGCAACGAGGCGCAGAAAGAGCGCTTTTTGCCGCGCATCAAGAGCCTGGAGGACTGGTGGTGCCAGGGCTTCTCCGAGCCCGGCGCCGGCTCCGACCTCGCCTCCCTCAAGACCCGCGCGGTGCGCGAGGGCGACCACTATATCATCGACGGGCAGAAGACCTGGACCACCCTCGGCCAGTATGCCGACTGGATGTTCTGCCTTGCCCGCACCGATTTCGAGGCGAAGAAGCAGAAGGGCATCTCCTTCATCCTCATCGACATGAAGACGCCCGGTGTCACCGTGCGGCCCATCATCACCATCGATGGCCGGCATGAGGTGAACGAGGTCTTCCTCGACAGCGTGAAGGTTCCGGTCGAGAACCTGGTGGGCGAGGAGAACAAGGGCTGGGACTATGCCAAGTTCCTGCTGGCCAATGAGCGCACCGGCATTGCCCGCATCGGCATGTCGAAGGAGCGCATCGCCCGCATCAAGCGTCTCGCCAAGGTGACCCCGGCCGGTGCCGGCACCATGTGGGACGACCTCGACTTCCGCTCGCGCCTCGCGGCGGTGGAAATCGAGCTGAAGGCGCTGGAGATCACGCAGATGCGCGTGGTGGCGGCGCAGGCGACGCGCGATCCCACCAAGCCCGATCCGGCCTCTTCGATCCTGAAGATCAAGGGCTCCGAGCTTCAGCAGGCGACCACCGAGCTCCTGGTGGAACTGGCCGGACCCCAGGCGCTTCCCGCCTCGCGGCCCGATGCCGGGCACAATGATGCCGAGGCCCTGTTTGCCTGGGCGGACGCGGCGGCGCCCGTCTATTTCAACCACCGCAAGGTGTCCATTTACGGCGGGTCCAACGAGATCCAGCACAATGTGATCGCCAAGGCGATCCTGGGCCTGTGAGGAGGAGCGCATGGATTTCGATCTCACCGACGAACAGTCGCTCCTGAAGGACACGGCCCAGCGCTGGGCCAGCGACACGTATCCCGGCATCGAGCAGCTGGCTGCTGCCCGCGCGGAACATCTGGGCTTTGCCGAGACCAAGTGGGCGGAGCTGGCGGAACTCGGCCTCCTGGGCCTGCCGTTTGCGGAAGCGGATGGCGGCTTCGGCGGCGGCCCGGTGGAAACGCAGGTGGTGATGGAGGCTCTCGGCCGCGCTCTGGCGCCCGAGCCCTATCTCGCCAGCGTGATCCTGGGCGGTGGGGCGGTGCGCCTTGCCGGCAGCGAGGCGCAGAAGGCGGCTTTGCTGCCGGGCCTCATCGACGGCACGGCCCGGCTGGCCTTCGCCCATTCAGAGCTCCAGGCCCGCTATGACCTGAACGATGTCGCCACCTCCGCCCGCGCGGTGGAGGGCGGCTTCCGCCTCGATGGGCGCAAGAGCGTGGTGCTGAACGCGGACGCGGCGAAGACCCTGGTGGTGAGCGCGCGCACGTCCGGCGACCGGCGCGACGACGCGGGCATCACCCTGTTTGTGGTGCCTGTGGATGCGGCTGGCCTCACCCTTGAAGCCTATGCGACCCAGGACGGCGGCCGGGCGGCGGACGTCATCCTCACCGAGGTGTTCGTGCCCACCGACGCCGTGCTCGGCACCGTGGGCGCGGGCCTGCCGGTGGTGGAGCGGGTGGTCGAAGGCGCCATCGGGGCCCTGTGCGCCGAGGCGGTGGGCCTGATGGAGGCCCTCAACGCGCTGACGGTGGACTATCTGAAGACCCGCAAGCAGTTCGGCGTCGCCATCGGCTCGTTCCAGGCGCTCCAGCACAAGGCGGTGGACATGTTCGTGGCCCTGGAGCAGGCCCGCTCCATGGCCCTCTACGCCGCCATGATGGTGGAGGCGGAAGACCCGGCCGAGCGCCGCGTGGCCCTTTCCGCCGCCAAAGTGCAGATCAACCGTTCGGCCCGCTTCGTGGGGCAGACGGCGGTGCAACTGCACGGCGGTATCGGCATGACCATGGAATATATCGGCGCCCACCACTTCCGGCGCCTCGCCATGATCGAGCTGATGTTCGGCGACACGCCCTATCACCAGCGCCGGGTGGCCGGCGAGGGCGGTCTCGTCGCCGCGGCCTGACCACTTCGCGCGCAAAAAAGAAGGCCCGCCGCAGGCATGCGGCGGGCCTTTTCATGTCTGCCGCCGGCTAGCCCGGGCGCCAGCCTTCGCGATTACAGGAAGCCCGTGGAGATCCACGGCACGGCGGCGACGATCACGAGCCCCAGGAACAGGGCCGCCAGATAGGCCAGGATGGGGCGCATGCCGGCGACGGGGTCGACACGGCTGATGGCGCAGGCGGCGTAATAGCCAACGCCGAACGGCGGCGCGAACAGGCCGATGCCCATGGCCAGAATGACCACCATGGCATAGTGCACCTCGTGAATGCCCACCGCCCGCGCGATGGGGAACAGCAGCGGCCCGAACAGCACGATGGCGGGAATGCCTTCCAGCAGCGAGCCGAGCATGATGAACGCCACCACCGACACCGCCATGAAGGTGATGGCGCCGCCGGGCAGGTGCGTCATGGTTTCCGCTAGCGCGCGCGAGAAGCCGGACTGGGTAAGCCCCCACGCCATGGCCGTGGCGGTGCCGATGATGAGTAGGATGGCGCCGGACAGGCTGGCCGTGTCCACCAGCATGGGCTTCAGCTTCCGCCACTCGAAGCGACGATAGATGAGAAGGCCCACCACCACGGAATAGGCGATGCCGATGGTGGAAACCTCCGTCGCGGTGGCCACCCCTTCGATGACCGCCGCGCGGATGACGAAGGGCAGGGCGATGGCCGGCAGCGAGATGAGCAGGGCGCGCCCGATCTCGCCCCCCGAGGCGCGCCTCACATGGGAGAGGTCTTCGCCGCGATGGCGGCGCCACACCACGAAACACAGCATGGCCCCCAGCACCACCGCCGGCAGCAGCCCGCCGGTGAACAGGGCGGCGATGGACACACCGGTGACCGAGCCGATGGTGATGAGCACGATGGAGGGCGGAATCGTTTCCGTCTGCGCACCGGTGGCGGAGAGCAGGGCCACGAGGTCGCCTTCGTCGGCGCCGCGCTGCTTCATCTCGGGAAACAGCACGGGAGCCACGGCCGCCATGTCCGCCGCCTTGGCGCCGGAAATGCCGGAGACGAGATACATGGCGCCTACCAGCACATAATGCAGGCCGCCGCGCACATGGCCGAGCAGGCTGGCGAGGAAGCTCACCATGGCCCGCGCCATCCCCGTCATCTCGATGAGCTGACCGAGGAACACGAACAGCGGCACCGCCAGCAGGATGAGGTGGCTCATACCCTCGTCCAGGCGGCCCACCATGGTGAGCATGGGCGTGCGAGTGGTGAGCGCCAGATAACCGAAGGTGGCGAGCCCGAAGGCGAACGCGATGGGCACCCCCGCCAGCACGCAGAAGGCCACGACGCCCACGAAGAAGATGAGCAGGTTGATGTTGCCGAGCCCCTTCAGGGCCGGGCCCACCATCCAGAACCCGGCGATGACGAGGCCGGCCACCACCAGGGCTTTCAGCACCAGCAGCGGGCGGCCCAGCCGCGCCAGCTTCAGCACCGCGAAGGCCACCATCAGGCCGAGCCCGGTGAACAGGGCGCCCGCTCGCCAGGAATTCTGCAGGTCCAGCGCCGGTGTGCGGATGAAGGCTTCCTCCTCGGCATATTCCAGCGCATGGGGCAGCAGCAGCGCGCAGAAGGCGAGGCCGGCCACCACCGCGATCACCTCCAGGAAGGCGCGGGCCTCCGGCCCCACCATTCCGGCAATGATGTTCATGCGCATGTGCTCGCCCCGCCGGAACGCCACGGCGGCCCCCAGCATGGCGAGCCACAGGAACAGGATGGAGGCGAGCTCGTCGGACCAGATGAGCGGCGCGTGGAAGACATAGCGGGAGATGACGCCGGCGAACAGAATGACGATTTCCGCCGCCACCAGCAGCCCGGCGGGCCACTCCACCAGCGCGGCCAGAACGCTCTCGATCGCGGCCGCGGCGCGCGTGAACGCGTTTGGCGGGCCGGAGAAGACGGCGCCGGCCGGGGGATGATGCGCGTGGCCGTGAGGGGATGGGGGCTGGGGCGCTCGGGCCAGGGTCGCGGCGGCGCTGCCGTCTCCCTGCTCTGGGGCGCGAATAGGCACACTCCGGCCGCCGTGGCGGTCAAGTCCCTGCATCAGCTCTTTCCTCCCGGCACCGTCTTGTTCGCGATGCTGTCTTGGCTGCGGTGCTGTCGGGCCCTTGTTTCCGGGCCCCTTGAACAGGCCGCCATGCTGGCGGACCTTCCCTGTGATTGCAACGCCCGTGCGGCCGCGCGGCATCGCCTGGACGCCGCGCGGCGGCAGCTCAGGCGCCGGCGCCGGCCTTCTGGCGCCGCACGAAATCGTGGAAGGCGGCGAGCTGCCCCTCGATGAAGCTCAAGGTGCCCTGGTCGGTCAGGGTGCCGTCGGTAACCTTGGTATGGACCTGTCCCACCATCACTTCCGGTACATTCATCACCGGCACGTCGAGGCACACCAGCACCTGGCGGAGATGATACTGCGCCCGCGCGCCGCCGAACCCGCCCATGGAGGCGGACTGGAGGACGGTGGGCTTGCCCTTCAGCGGCTTTTCCTTGAGCCGGGAGAGCCAGTCGATGGCATTCTTGAGCCCGCCGGGGACCGAATAGTTGTATTCCGGCGTCACGATCACGAGCGCGTCGGCACCGGTGATGGCGTTCGACAAAGCGGTGACGGATTCGGGAATGCCGGCTGCTTCGATGTCGCCGTCATAGATGGGCAAGAGGGCGATGGACGGCAGGATCTCGACGCTCACGCCCTCCGGCGCGAGCCCCGAAAGCGCACGGGCGATGGCGGCATTGTAGGAACCCTTGCGCACGCTGCCCACCAGAACGACCCACTTCATGGCGAGACCTCATCTTCAGGCGCCGGCCGATTGCCGGCCCTGAAGATCAGCACAATTGCGCGCCGGTGTCATACCTTTAGCTAAGCTGTCCCGGGGAAGCTGCGGGCCGGGCTCAGCCGATGCGCACCATGTGGTTGTCGAAGCGGGGGCCGCCCGTGTGCCGGGCGACGATGGCGACGCCATCATCCTTCACCGCGATGCGCACCACCTCGCCATAGCCGCTGGCGGCAATGAAGCTGCCCGGCTCATAAGTCATGGCCAGGCCGCAGCCGTCCACCAATGGAACGGCGCCGATATAGCGCCCGTCGGCCTTCCACACGGCCACTCGTCCGCCGCGGGGGGAAGAGCAGGCCACGAAGCGGCCCGACGCATCATGGGCCACCGAGCCCACATAGCCGCGCAGCTCGCGCCAGGCGTTTTCCGGCGCATCGAACGGGCGCAGCGCGCCGTCGGCGACGATGGAGAATAGCAGCGGGCGGGCGACCCCGTCCTTCAGCAGGTCCTGGGCGGCCACCACCGTATTGCCGTTTCCATCGCGGGAAAGATGGCGCAGCGACAGGCTGGCGAGATCAGCGCTAAGCCGCCCCTCGCCCCTCTGTCCGCCGGAAGAGGGGTCCAGCAGCGCGATGGTGGAGCCGGTCACCTCGGCGTCGAGCGCCTCTGGCGTGTTGGGCTCAATGCCGCCATTGGCGATCACCAGCACGTTGCCGGAGAGCATCAGGTCATGGGGGCCGTCGCCGCCGGTGGACCACTGGTCGCGGATGGCGAAGCCGCCGGCCACGTCGCGGCATGTCAGCACGCCGCGCCCCATGGTCCGCCGGCCATTCTCCAGCTGGCTGTGCTCGATCTCCGCCATGAAGAAGAAGCGGCCGTCCGCAGAGAACCGGCCATGGCCGGAGAACACGCGGCCTTCCCCCGGCTGCAGGGTGCTGAGCACGCCCGGCCGGTCGCGCCGGAACACCACCGCCAGCTTGCCGGGACGCCGCCCGACCGCCACCGCCAGCGGACCGGTGGGGCTTGCCTCCACCCCGTGCAGGCGGGCAGCCGACGGGGCATCCACATCAGCGTCACCCGCGCCATCGACGCAGACGGCGGCAAACCCCTCCGCGAGCCCGGCGGTGGAGAGCCAGCCGGCGTCCGCCGTTGCCGCCTTGAGGCGCGAGAAGGCCGGAACCGCCAGCAGCCCGCCGGCCACAAATGCGCGGCGCGAGAGCAGAAACGTGGAGCGCTCTTCGTCGGATCCCATCGAAGGACTCCTCAGTCGCCGTCGAGGGCGTTGAAGCCCAGGGAAATGCCGAAATAGGAGGCCATCGGCCGGTAAACCACGAGCTGGGCGGCCTTGAAGGTCTTGATGTCCGCCTGCAGAGCCGCGGCGCCGCTGGCGGTCTGCGCGGCGGCGCCGAGGTCGGCGGGCAGCTTGTCGGCGGCGGCGTCCGCTTCCTTTGCGGCCTTGTTCACCACCCATTGCGGCCGGCTCGGCATCTGGGTCGCGATGGTGCGCAGCAGCTCGTCCGCGCTCTTCACCATGTTCGCGGCCACGCGGCCGGAACGGCCGGAACGCCAGCTGTCGGCGGAAAGGGGCTTGGCCTCCGAGGGGCCGGCGCCCAGCACGGGCAGGATCTTGGTGTCGGTCACGCGCTGGAAGGCGCCGGAAAGGTCAGTGAGGATCATGCCGGGCACCGCTGCCGCGTCGGGGAACAGGGCAGGGTCGCCCTTGCCGGCGACAAGCTCGCCCAGAAGCCCGCTGGTGCGGTCGCCCCACTGGCTGCGAATGTCGTGGGAGATCGTGGCGAGATTGATGGCGACAGCGACGCCAAAGGCGCAGCGGCGCGCCGATTCCGGCCCCGTCGCCAGCGCCTCCGCGGCGCTCTGCTCATAAAGCAGCCGCTCCAGCGCCGGCAGGCCCTGCACGGCGGCGCTCGCCTGCGGGAAACGCTCGGGCGAGAGGCGCGCGGGATCGCTGTCGGAGATGATTTCGGCCATGCCGCGGGCGATGCCGTTGCGCCGGTCGGGGAAGAAGCTGAAGCGGTCGGCCCGCAGCTCCTTGCTGATGGGGCCGAAGGTGATGAATTCCACCGCGTTCCAGGCGTCGGCGGTCTTGCCATAGGCCTCCTTCAGGCCCGCAATGCCGTCGGCATCGGGCTTGGCGCAGAAGCTGCTCCAGGCGGTCTTCTGGGCCTCGGCGGCGCCGGCCAAGGCGTCATAGCGTGGCAGAAGCCAGCTCTCGATGACGGCGGGCGCGTCGAAGGTGGGGTTCGCCGCGAGGGCAGGAGCCGTGGCGAGCGTCGCGGCGCAGGCGAGGCCGGCGAGTGCCTTGCGCGCCGTGGCGAAGGCTGGGCGGGCAATGTTCTCAAGCATCCGTTACGACTTCCAGAACCTAGAGGGATGAAACATAGTCGAGCAATGCGGCGCGCTCGCGGTCGGGCAAGGCGCGGAAGCGGGCCGCCGCCGGGGCGGCCTCGCCCCCATGCCATCCCACCGCCTCCGAAACGGAGCGGGCACGGCCATCGTGCAGCAGACCGGTATCACGGCCGATGGCCTGCGAGATACCCATGAGCGGCGCGGTGCGCCAGTCGGACGCGCCGGCGCCGGGCTCCGGCATGGTGTCACCCAGATCGGGTCCCATGTCGTGGAGCAGCAGATCCGAATACAGGCGTGCCTTGCCGCCGTCCGCTGTCGGCAATTCGGGGCGGTGGCAGGCGGCGCAGCCCACGGAGGCGAACAAGCGCGCGCCTTCGCCGCCGCTCGGCGTCGCGCCGTGGGGCACCGGAAGCGAGGCCACATAGGCCACCACGCGGTCCAGCACCGCCGCGCCGATCTCGAAGTCCGGCGCGCCATCCGGCGCCGCGGCGGGGGCGCCATAAGGGGCGCCATGAGGCGCGCCGCGGCAGGCGGGCTGGGCCGCCGTGCAATCCCCCCAGGGCTCGGGATGGAGCGGGTTCGACAGGCCGAGATCGAGGAAGAAGGCTTCCGCGCTCTGGCTCTCGATGGTGGGGTGGCTCGCTTTCCAGCCGAACCGGCCGATGCGCACGCTGCCGTCCGCCTGCGGAACGCGGCGCGCCTTGCCGGAAATGCCGTCGTGCCCCGCCGCCTGCTCCTGCTCCAAGGCCAACAGCGTGGCATCGGAGACCGCCGCCATGGCGCCGCGACCGTGGAGGTCCGGCGCAACGCGCAGGGAGAGGCCGCTCCTGGCGCTGAGCGGGCCGTAAGCCGGCGCGTCGATGCGGGGCTTGCGCGCCCGCCGGCCATCCGGCAAGGCGGTGTCGTCCGCCGCGATGATGCCTTCCGCCGTGAGGCCCGGCACCGCGTCGATCTGCAGGCGCCGGCCATAAACGGGATCGGCCGCGCCATCCGGCTGGCCGATCATCAGAACCATGCCGCGCCCTTCCACCTGGCCCTTTGCGTCGAAGGCCGCCGCCGCCCGCCCGCTGGCCGGGTGGCAGGAGGCGCAGGAGCGCGCATCGAACAGGGGGCCAAGGCCATCATCGGCCTGGGTTGTGGTGGGGGCGGGCGTCCAGGGGCGCTTGAACAGGGCCTTGCCCATGTGCACGTCCAGATCGTCAAGGGCGCGCGCTGGCGTCGCCACCAGCGGCAGGGCGCAGGCGAGGGCGGTGGCGAGAAGCGCCGCATGAATCTTGGTGCGGGCCATCACGCCACCCGGAACCAGCCCATGAGGCCGGAATCCATGTGCTCGAGGATGTGGCAATGGAACACCCAGTTGCCGCTGGCGGCCTTGAAGGCGATCTCGACGCTCTCATTGGGCTCGACGATCACCGTATCCGCCAGGAATTGCGGCAGGTTCTTCTTCTTGGAGGAGGAGAGGACCTTGAAGACGTGCCCGTGCAGATGCATCGGGTGAACGTGCTTGGTCACGTTGGTGATGGTGAGCACGTAGCTCTCGCCGTTCTGCAGCACGTTCAGCGGCGGCGGCAGGCGCAGGTCCGCCCCCGCGCCCCAGGAATTGCGGTTGATGGCCCAGAAGGTCTTGTCGCCCACGCACAGGGAATCGATGAGCGCCTTCGCCAGCGGATCGTCCGGCGGCAAGGGCGGGGCGATGGCGGTGGCCCCGGCTGCGGTCTGCACCAGGAAATCGAGGTGGGAAGCCTTCGCCACATCCGGCAGGGGCAGCTCGGAGGGCGTGGGCAGCGCCTTGGGCTTGAAAGGGACCTTCCTACGCCCCTTGTCCACGGCCACCAGGGTTGTCAGCAGATACGGCTCGGCGGTGCGGTAATCATAGATCTTCACCTCCTGCCCCGGCGCCGGCATGCGCACATGCACATCGAGCCGCATGGCCGGGCCCATGCGCCAGATGCCATCAGGGGCATCATCGAGGGTGAAGGGCTTTGTGGCCTGGCCATCAATGGCAATGACCGCCGCCTCTTCGACGTCGCAGCCGAAATCAATGACGCGGGTGGCGTCGGCGACGATGGCGCGCACGCGCACATCGCCATAAGCGGGGGCCTCCACCCGCGGCGGAACGACGGAGCCGTTGACCGCGCGCACATTGCCGAAGGAACCGGCCGTGGAGGCGCCTTCATCGGTGAACATCTGGAGCCAGCGGCCGTCCGCTTCATCCAGGCGCCAGTCCTTCACGACGATGATGTGCTCCAGGTCGAAATGCACCTCCTTCTCGCGCGGGTGCTCCACGAACAGAAGGCCCACCAGCCCGCGCCCCACCTGGCCGGTCTCGTCGCAATGGGGGTGGAAGAAATAGAAGCCGGGATCGGGCAGCGGCACATTGTAGAAGAAGCGGCCCCCGGCGGGCACGACGGGCTGCGTGATGGGCGCGACGCCATCGAAGATGTAGGGCCCGCGAATGCCGTGCCAGTGCACCGTGGTCGGGTCGGGAAGCCTGTTGTCGAACTCCACCATCAGGCGCGTGCCTTGCGGGGCGCGCAGGGTGAAGAACGGCTTTCCATTATAGGAGCAGAAGCGGGGCGTGGGCGGCTTGTCCGCGCCGAGCAGGGGCACCTTGATCTCCTCCGCCGCCAGCGACAGGCGCCGCTGGGGGGCATCGGGGGGCAGGGTGTCGATGGCCTTGGGAAGCTCCTCGCCCACGAGGGCGGACGGCACGAAGGCCGCGGCTCCCGCCGCGGCCCCTCCCAGCATCAATGCACGGCGTGAGATCACCGCCAAAGCCTCACTTCTTGCCGATGGCCGCGGGCTCGTCGAGGCTCTGGGAGCCTTCAACCTTGATCTGCAGCTTGAGGACGGCCACGCCGCGCTCGATGGCGTGGGCCTGGGCCACCAGGGCGTCCACACCGGCCTGCACGAGCTTGGCGCCCTTCTCATTGCCTTCGCCCAGCATCTGGTCATAGGCCATCTCGCCGGAATCGGCGGTGTCCTTGATGGCCTTCAGCGCGGCGAGGGCGGCGTCCGACTTCTGGTCGATCTCGTCGGCGACCTTCGGATCCTTGGCGCGCACCAGATCGGCGACGGACGGGCCGGTGACGGTGGTGCCGTCGGGCTTGGTGAAGCGGCCGTAATACACGTCGCGGATGCCCACTTCGTCGTAATAATGCGAGTTGTGGGTGTTGTCGGAGAAGCAGTCATGCTCCTCTTCCGGGTCGTGCAGGATCAGGCCCAGCTTCATGCGCTCGCCCGCCAGCTCGCCATAGGAGAGGGAGCCGAGGCCGGTGAAGATGACTGCCAGGCCCGCATTGTCCTTCTTCTTCAAAAGCGCCTTGCGCGCGGCGCCCTTGGGGGCCCACGAGTCGGTCATTTCCTTCAGGTCGTCCACCAGGGTCTGGGTGGCTACCTTCAGATACTGGCCGCGACGGTCGCAATTGCCGTTGGTGCAGGCCTTCAGGTCATAATCGGTCCAGGAACGGGCGCCGGCGCCCGGCCCGGTGCCGTTGAGGTCCTGACCCCACAGCAGGAATTCGATGGCGTGCCAGCCCGAGCCGACATTGGCCTCCACCCCGCCGGCCGTGTTCAGGTCGTGCAGCAGGTCCGGAGTGATCTTGGTGACGTCGATGGTCTTCTTGCCGATGCGGATCGTCTTGGAAGCGATGACATTGGCCGTGTAGAGCGGATTTTCGTCCGAGGTTTCACCATACTTGGACTTGTCCACGTAATCGATGAGGCCCTCGTCCAGCGGCCAGGCGTTCACATTGCCCTCCCAGTCATCGACAATCTTGTTGCCGAAACGAAAGGCCTCCGTCTGCTGGTAGAAGGTGCGGGCGCTTTTCCACGCATCCTTCGCCTTTTGCTGGGTCTCGGCGCTGGGGGCTGCAATGAAGGCGTCGATGACCTGTTGCATCTGCTTGGCGGTCTCGTAGGACGCGCCATACATGGTCTGTGCAAGGTCGGCATAGTGGGTGATCACATCGCGGGGCTTGGGCGCTTCGGCAAAAGCCGGCGCCGCGAAGCTCACCACGGCGGCGATCGCGCCGGCAATGAAATGCGCGCGCATCAACCTGTCTCCTGGTTCGGGCCAATAACATTCAAACGACAGGGGCGACCGCAAAGGCTCCGCCTCCCCAGCGCGGGCAGCTTAGGGAGGGGTCGCCGGCCTCGCAAGGTCGTGGCCAAATAATGGAATTGTTCTATGTCGCGATGACCCTAGGTCAAATTACATTACAGGTATCAGCGTGCAAGCATCTTCGCTGCAGGTCCTGGTATTCCATTTTCGACGAAAGTCACGTTCACGCGGATGATGCTGCTCGCGGCAGCTGCAAAGTGCCGGTCGTGGGTGCGGCTCCTGTTGAATTGCGCGCAGCGCCTGCCAACGGCCGCTCTTTGGTTGTCCTCCACCGCGCCTCTGCCTGTCAGGCCAATTTAAACTCATTCCAATCTAATGGCGCCCGGCTGACATGGAGCTGGCGGCAGTGTTAGAAATAAGTGGCATCTATCCGGCCCATGAATATGGGGCTGAGCTCTGAATTTTTGAGTCATTCTAAATTGTTCGCGAAATCTTCCAGAAGCGGTTCTTCGCGCTTCAACTCAGTTCCTGGTGCACCGGGCCGTGGCGCGGCTGTGACCCTGCGGGGTCGCGGCGGGTGTCTGGCCTTTGGTTCCGGTGTGGCCTGAAAGGAGATGTGACATGCTGGCGGCCCTCCTCGTCGTATTTCGTGAGGTGCTCGAGGCGGGCATCGTCATTGGTGTGGTGCTCGCGGCGTCCGAGGGCATCCGTGGGCGCGGGCTCTGGATCAGCGCCGGCGTGCTCGGCGGCATGCTCGGCTCGGCGGTTCTCGCGGTGTTTGCCGAACGCATCTCCAACCTCTTCGACGGGTCGGGCCAGGAGCTGCTGAACGCCTCCATTCTTGCGGTGGCGGTGGTCATGCTGGTGTGGACCGTCGTGTGGATGGCGAGCCACGGCCGCGAAATGGTCATTCAGATGCAGGCGGTGGGCAAGGATGTGAAGGAAGGGCGCAAGCCCCTCACAGCCCTCGCCGTGGTGGTAGGCATGGCGGTGTTGCGGGAGGGCGTCGAGATCGTCCTGTTCGTCTACGGCATCATGTCCACGGGCATGGAGAGCGTGCCGAACGTGGTCAGCGGGGGCCTGCTCGGGCTGCTGGCCGGCGCGGTGGTGGCCTTCATTCTCTATCGCGGGCTGGTCGCGGTGCCCTTGAAATATCTGTTCAAGGTGACGGCTTTCGTCATCACGCTGCTGGCGGCGGGGCTCTCTGCGCAGGTCGTTGGGATCTTGCAGGATTCCGGCTTCATCCAGTCGCTCGCGGATCCGGTGTGGAACAGCAGCTGGCTGCTGTCGGACGAGGGCGCCCTCGGGCGGGTGCTACGCACCCTCGTGGGTTACCGCGCGGAGCCCACGGGCATGCAGGTCATCGCTTATGTGACCACAGTGGCGGTGATCGTCATCCTCTCCAGCCTCGTCAACAACCGCATTGCCAAGGCCAAGCAGATCGGACGGCCCGCGCGGGCCTGAACCTCCCTTGGGGCCTGCACTGCGGCGTGTTGCGCAGGCTGAGCGCTGGTCCTGGCTTTTCCGCCGGGCCGCGAGGCACCCGCGACGTTCTCCCCGTGGTTTCCAAGCCTGCGGCTGCTCACTTTTCGCGGGTTTAAAGCGGCGCTGGATGCGGCCGCCGGTGGCGAGCGTGCTCAGCAAAAGTTGATCTGTGGCGTGGGCACCGGATCTGCGGTAAAAGGAAAGCTTGTCGGGCGATACTGGGGGGTGCCGTCCGCCCGCCCCAGGGCACAAAGCATGTGGCCCTGAGACGTTGAGGAGGCGCCGTGAGCCAAGACTTGTCATCCCGCCTGTTCCTGCGGGTCGATTTTCCCGATGGACGCCGCCTGGGCCCGGGAAAGATCATGCTGCTCGAAGCTATTCGAGAGCACCGTTCCATCCTGTCCGCGGCTAAGGCGATTGGCATGAGCTATCGCCGCGCGTGGCTGCTGGTGGATGAGCTCGATCGCATGTTCGAGCAGAAGGTGATCGTGACCTATCCCGGCCGGCGCGGGGCAGGGACGGAGGTGACCGCTTTCGGCGAGAGGCTCATCGCGCTCTATCGCGCCATGGAGCGGCAGGCTGCCAAGGCCACCCGCTCCACCTTGGATGAGCTTACTCAGGCTCTGGCGGATGAGACCGCCCGGCAACCAGGCGAAGAGCCGGCGCCGCTGAATGCGCAGGCGGGGTGAAGGGCTCGTCCTGCAGCGGGAAGTTCGGCGAGCGGCTGTCCACCGCGACAGCCTTGATCATGGCCCACACCGGCATGCCTTCCTCGAACGCCAGTCGTTCCACGCTTTCCAGCGTGACGAGCGACTGGAGCTTGCCGTGGGGCAGCACCACCTCCACATTCGCATAAGGCCCGCCTTCCTTGCGGATGGAGCCGATGGTGCCCGCCAATCGGTTGGTCACCGAAACATCAATGGGCCGTGAGAGGCACAGCGACACGTCGCGTGAGCGGATGCGCGCGCGCACCGGAGAGCCGACGCGCCGGTCCACCAGTGGCACGCGCAGTTCCCCGTCCGCGAAGGAGAGGGTGGAGAGGGAGAGGTTTGTGTCGTGCGCCTTCACGGTGCAATCGAGGATGGTCCCGAGATCAAACCGGCCGAGAACGGGGGCCAGATCCGTGCGCGAGAGCACATCCGCCAGTGGGCCGCTGGCGATCATGGTTCCGTCCTTCAGGGCGGTCACCGTGTCGGCGAGGCGCAGGACTTCCTCGATGGAGTGGCTCACATACAGGATGGGAAGGCGCAGATCGTCTCTCAGGCGCTCAAGATAAGGCAGGATCTCCTGCTTGCGCTGCTCGTCCAGGGAGGCGAGCGGCTCGTCCATCAGCAGCAGGCGGGGCTGGGCCAGCAGGGCGCGGCCGATGGCCACGCGCTGGCGTTCGCCGCCGGAAAGGGTGTGCGGCCGGCGCTTCAGCAGGTGGCCGATGCCGAGCATGTCCACCACCGCGTCGAAGCTGATGGAGTGGTCGTGCTTGGCGCGGCGCTGGCCATAGCGCAGGTTGCTGTCCACGCAGAGGTGGGGGAACAGCCGCGCATCCTGGAACACATAGCCCACGCGCCGCTTCTCGATGGGCAGGTTGATGCCCTTCTCCACGTCCACGAACACCTCGTCGCCCACCTGGACGCGGCCCTTATTGGGCTGCACGGACCCGGCGACGATCTGGATGATGGTGGTCTTGCCCGAGCCGGAACGGCCGAACAGAGCGGTGACACCGGAATCCGGGGCAGTGAACTGCGCGCTGAGCTTGAAGCCGGTGCCGCGGTCAAGGGTGACGTTAATATCGATCATATCCGGCCCAGCGCGATCTTGATGCGACGGTCTGCCATCTCCGCGAGCACGAGCGCGCTCAGCGCCAGCACCACCGAGACTGCGGTGAGGCGCAGCGCCATGGCGTCGCCGTCCGGCATGTGGGTGGCGCTGTAGATGGCGAGGGGAATGGTGCGCGTCTGGCCCTCGACATTGGACACGAAGGTGATGGTCGCGCCGAATTCGCCCAGCGCCGAGGCCAGCGAGATGAGGGCGCCGGAGAGGATGCCGGGCGTCATCAACGGCAGGGTCACGGTGAAGAAGGCGTCGAGCCGGCTGGCGCCAAGGGTGCGGGCGGCGGTCTCGATGCCCCTGTCGACGCCATCGAGGGCGAGGCGGATGGCATTGACCATCAGCGGGAAGCTCACCACTGCGGCTGCCACGGTGGCGCCCGCGGTGGTGAACATCAGGCTGATGCCGAACCACTCATATAGAAATTGCCCGAGATAGCCGCGCGTGCCGAGGGTGAGCAGGAGGATGTAGCCGACCACGACCTTGGGCAAAACCAGCGGCAGATGCACGAAACCGTCGAACAGACCTTTGCCGGGAAATTCGGTGCGGGACAGGATCCAGCCCACCACGATGGCCGGCGGCATGCTCCAGATGGTGGACCAGAAGGCAACCTTCAGGCTCAGGGCCACCGCTGTCCATTCTTCTGGTGTCAGCAGCATGTGAAAATTCCGAAAAGCAATGTCACAAAAACTGTAAACCGAAGTGCTGCAGGTGCGAAGCGTATCTTCGCACCTGCAGCCTTTTTCTGATGCAAGGCACGCCCACGGCCGCCGCGGGGCGACCGCCGCGGTGCCTCACTTCACCGAGAAGCCGTACTTCTTGTAGATTTCCTTGGCCTCGGGGCCGGTGAGGAAGGTGAAGAAGGCCTTGGCCTCCGGCGTGTCGTGCTCCTTCACGAGGGCGAAGGGGTACTCCACCGGGGGATGGCTGCCGGCCGGGAACACCGCGACCACCTTCACATTCTTGGCGATGGCGGCATCAGTGGCGTAGACCACGCCGTAAGGCACCTCGCCACGCTCCACCAGGGCAAGGGCGGCGCGCACGCTTTCGGCGCCGACGATGCGGGGAGCGACCTTGTCCCACACGCCGAGATTGGTGAAGGCGGTCTTGGTGTAGATGCCCACCGGCACGCTGTCGGTCAGGCCCGTGGCGATGCGGCCCTTGGGGCCCAGCAGGGCCTCGATGTCCATGCCCTTGGAAATGGTGACGGGCTTGGCGCTGTCCGCCGGGGCAACCAGCACCAGCTCATTGCCGATGGGAACCACGCGCGAGGACGGCACGATGAGGCCCTTCTGCTCGGCGAAGTCCATCCATTTCAGGTCGGCGGAGGCGAAGATGTTGGCCGGCGCACCCGCTTCCATCTGCTTGGCAAGGGCGGAAGAGGCGGCGAAGGAGAATTTCAGCGAGGCTTTGTTCTTGGCTTCATAAGCCTTGCCGATATCCTGGAAGGCATTGGTGAGGCTCGCCGCGGCGAAGGTGGTGACCGTGGTGTCGGCGGAAGCTGCGGTCGCGCGGGCCGCCTCTTCGGCGCGCGCGGGGCCGAAAAATGCTGTGGTGGCAAGGACAAGGCCCAGCACAAGGCCGCGCCGCCGGATGGCAAAATCGATCATGGAAATTATCTCCCCCGGTTGGTATATCCATTCATATATAGGATACCCGGGGGAGACAAGCTTCGGCATTGCCGCATGGACACGGTAAGCGCGTCCGGTGCGGTGGGCGCTCGGGTATGGCGGGCGCCGGAGCCGTGCGGCCTCAGCCGCCGATCAGCTTCAGCGCCAGTGCGCCGGGCGCGAGCATGGCGAAGGCCCAGACCGCCGCGCTGGCCACGTTCGCGACCTGGAAATGGCTTTGGCGCATGGCGAGAATGCCGGCGATGAGCGGGACCACGGCTCGCACAGGCCCGAAAAAGCGGCCCACTGCCACGCCCCAGATTCCAAACCGGGTGAAGAAGTCCTCGGCGCGCGCCACCAGATCGGGGCGCCGGGACAGCGGCCAGAAGGTCTTCGCGCGCTCTTTGTAGTAGAAGCCGAACCAATAGGAGACGGCATCGCCCAGGGACGCGCCCACGACCGCCGCAAGCCAGATGGGGAAGAAGTGGAGGCCGGATGCCTCGACCAGCGCGCCGATGGCCAGCAGCAGCACGGTCGCGGGCACAAGGAAGGACACGAGCGCCAGCGACTCGCCGAACGCAAGGGCGAACACGATGGCCGGGGCCAGGGCCTGATGCTCCTGCACGAAGGTGGTCGTGGCGTCGATCAAAGCCTGGGGGTCGAACATGGCGCCTCCGCCCGTCATATGCCCCGGTGGTTGCGCTGGGGAGATGGCGGGATATGGCCCGCGCCGCCATGGCACGGGATTCTCGCGCTCTATATGGAGATGCAGTGCGGCAGAAAAGAGTACGCGCCCCCGACGTTTCGTCGCTGAAAAACGGTTGGTGTCAGCGCCGCCGCCTTGAAATCGTCATGGGGATGCGTCATATGCACTGCCATAGTGATCCGTCGGCAGGCGGCGTTCCCGAGATCCAGAGAGGATCGCGAGTGACACCTGCGCGTGACGGCGCTGTCGGGCCGCGTAGCGGAGACCGCTCGGAGCTTCATTATCCTGGAAGCGTCTCAGGCGGCTTAGCCCGAATTCCATGTTTCTTTTGGACACCCCTGGCCACGCGGGATGTCGAAGATCCTCGCGAGCTGTGCCGCCGCGTGAGCGCCACGCGTGCGCGCTCCGGCGCCGTTCGCCCATGAAAGACAGAGCTTGACCTCTTTTTCTGCCCTCGGCCTCGCCGAGCCCATCGTTCGTGCCCTTGATGAAGAGCGGCACGTCACGCCGACCCCCATTCAAGCCCAGGCCATTCCTGAAATTCTCGCCGGCCGCGACCTGATCGGTATCGCCCAGACCGGCACCGGCAAGACCGCCGCTTTCGCCCTTCCCATTCTTGACCGCCTGCTGCGCCATCCGCGCCGGCCTGAGCCGCGTGCGGTGCGCGCTCTGGTGCTCTCGCCCACCCGCGAGCTGTCGGGCCAGATCGTCGACAATTTCCAGAAGTTCGGCCGCCATGCGCGCATCTCGGTGGCGCTCGCCATCGGTGGCGTGCCCATGGGCCGCCAGATCCGCTCCCTTTCGCGCGGCGTCGACGTGCTGGTGGCCACCCCCGGCCGCCTCATCGACCTTGCCGAGAACAATGCGGTGCGGCTCGACCAGGTGGAAGTGTTCGTCCTCGACGAGGCGGACCAGATGCTGGACATGGGCTTCGTCCACGCCATCCGCGCCATCGTGCGCCGGCTGCCCCACAAGCGGCACTCGCTGTTCTTCTCCGCCACCATGCCCTCGGCCATCGCCGAGCTGGCGGGTTCCATGCTGCATGATCCGGCACAGGTGGCGGTGACCCCCGTCTCCAAGACCGCCGATCGCGTGGACCAGCGCGTGGTGCTGGTGGACAAGCCCAACAAGGGCCAGCTGCTGGCCGAGGTCCTCGCCAAGGAGGAGATCGACCGGGCCCTGGTGTTCACCCGCACCAAGCACGGAGCCGACAAGGTGGTGCGCGTGTTGGCCAAGGTGGGCATCGCTGCCGAGGCGATCCATGGCAACAAGTCCCAGAACCAGCGCGACCGCGTGCTCGCCGCCTTCCGCGAGGGCACCGTGCGCACCCTGGTGGCCACCGATATCGCCGCCCGCGGCATCGACGTGACGGGTGTGAGCCACGTCATCAATTTCGATCTGCCGAACGTGCCCGAGAGCTATGTCCACCGCATCGGCCGCACCGCGCGCGCCGGCCGCGAGGGCATCGCCATTTCCTTCTGCGACCACGAGGAGCGCGCTTACCTGCGCTCCATCGAGCGGCTGATCAAGATGCAGATCCCCTCGAGCGACCGTCGTGGCTCGGGCGCCGCCTTCGAGGTGCCGGAAGGCACGCCGCTGGAGGTGTCCCCCGTGGAGGCGCGTGAGGAAGTGCGTGGCGGTCGTCCGCCGCGTCGTCCGCGCCGTCCCGAGGGCGGTCGCAATGGCGGGCAGCGCCAGGATGGTGATCGCCGCGAGAATGCGCGGGCCGAAGGTGGCCGGCGTGAGGGCGGACGGGACGAGGCGCCCCGTCGCGAGAAGCGCCCGGCCCCTGCTCGTGCGGAGGGCCGCGATGGCCAGCCGCGCGAGGCGCGGGGCGGCGAGGGTCGCGAAGGGCGTGGCGGCCAGCCGCCGCGTGGCGGGCAGTCCCGTGGTGGCCAGCCCCGTCATGAGGATGGCCGCGCCCCCAGCCGCTCCGAGCGTCCCGAAGGCCGTGCCGCCCGCGGGGAGCGTTCCGGCAGCCGGCCTGCCGGTGGCGAACTGGGTGGTATCGGTTTCATGAAGGCGGTGCCGACTCGTTCCGCGCCGCGCGGCGAGACCCAGGGCAAGGGCGCCAAGCGCCCCGGCCGCTGAGGTTCGCGAAGGTTCAAACCAGGTGCGGGGGCGCCGAAAAGCGCTTCCCGCATGCATGACACCTATGGGCCGGAACGCGGAAACGTGAGATAAGGCCCGCCAATTCCGCCCCGATTGGGGTCACTGGAGAAGGCTATATGGCGAAAGAAGAGCTGCTGGAGTTCGAGGGCACCGTCACGGAAGTCCTGCCCGACGGCAATTTCCGCGTGCGACTGGACAATGATCACCAGATCCTGGCCTATGCCGCCGGCAAGATGAAGAAGAACCGCATCCGCACCATTGAGGGTGACCGGGTGGTGGTTGAGATGTCGCCGTATGATCTCGATCGCGGCCGCATCAACTTCCGGCACAAGGTCGAGGGTTCCGCCCCGCCTCCCGGCGCGCGCCGCCAGCAGAATTTCCGCCGGCGCTGATATATCCTCTGGTTCAAGCCGGCCTGCCGGCGGCGGGGAGATGATGCTCCTCGCGCCGCTTGGAGCCTTGCGCCGCGATGCGGGAGCCAGAGATGGGATTGCGCCTCACAAAGGTCGTACTGGTGGCGTCGCTCGCCGCCTATGCGCTGATCGTCGCCTACGGGAACCTGGTCGACTACGGCTCGAACTATGCGTTCGTGGGCCATGTTCTGAGCATGGACACGACCTTTCCCGGCAACGCCCTGATGGGGCGGGCCATTACCGATGAGCGGATCTGGCGGGCGGCCTACGCCGCCATCATCGCCGCGGAGGGGCTGAGCGGCCTGCTTCTCGCCGCTGGTGCCCTGGCCATGCTGGCCCGCCTGCGCGCGCCCGCCGCCGTCTTCGAATGCGCGAAGGGGCTCGTTTATATGGGCGCCGCGCTCGCCTTCCTGGTCTGGTTCTTCGGCTTCATGGTGGTCGCGGGCGAATATTTCGCCATGTGGCAATCGCGGGAGTGGAATGGCCAGGAGGCCGCTTTCCGCATCTATATGGCCGTGCTCGGCGTGCTGATCCTGGTTGCATTACCGGAGCGCGATCCGGCGTGACGACCTCCGCTGGCGGCGTTCGTCTGCTGCACCGCACACCGCTCAAGCGCTGAAAAGTCTTTCATTTCCTCCCTTTCCTGCACGCGGTGGGTTGCTTCCGTGACCGAGGCCCCGCTACGTTGCGCGCCCGTCCGCGGCGGTAAGAACACGCGGCGGGTACAATTTCAGCGACCCAGGGAGGGAAGGGTGTCGCCAGTTCTCAGTGTGGTCCAGCCGGCTCCACAGGTGCAGACGAGCGCCGTGGTTCTGGAGAAGGTGCGGATCGCCTTTCCCAATGCCAAGCGCGGCGGGGCCTCCTTCGTCGCCGTGGATGACGCGAACCTTGCGGTCGCGGATGGTGAGTTCGTGGCCATCGTGGGGCCCACGGGCTGCGGCAAGTCCACCCTTCTCAATGCCACCGCCGGCCTGCTGAAGCCCGCCTCCGGCAGCGTCTCCATCTTCGGCGAGCCCTTGTCCGGCCTGAACCGGAAGGCCGGCTACCTGTTCCAGGCGGAAGCGCTGTTTCCCTGGAAGACGGCGGTCGAGAATGTGGCCATCGGCCTCGACATCGTCGGCACCCCCAAGGCCGAGGCGCGGGCCGAGGCACGCGAATGGCTGGCGCGCGTGGGCCTGGCCGCCTTCGCGGATCGCTATCCGCACATGCTCTCGGGCGGGCAGAGGAAGCGCGTGGGCCTCGCCCAGGTGCTGATCCGCCACCCCAAGATCCTGCTGATGGACGAGCCTTTCGGTCCCCTCGACGCGCAGACGCGCCAGATCATGGGCAACCTGCTGCTGGATCTGTGGAGCGCCGACCGCAAGGCGGTGATGTTCGTGACGCACGATCTGGAAGAGGCCATCGCGCTGGCGGATCGGGTGGTCATCATGGGCGCGGGGCCGGCGGCGCGCATCATTGGCGAATGGAAGGTGCCCATCGCCCGCCCGCGCGACATCGACGTGCGGCTCGATCCCGAATTCCACCGCCTGCACAAGGAGATCTGGGCGGCGCTGAAGGATGAGGTGGTGAAGGGCTACAGACAATCGGAAACGGTGGAGCAAGGGCAATGATGCGCAGCCGCTCAACTTTGCTGGGGCTTCAACTGCTGGTGGCCGTGGTGCTGCTGGCCATCTGGCATCTCGGCTCCACGGTGAAGCTGAACATTCCCGCCATCTCGGCCAAGCCCTTCTATGTGCTGGATCCGTTCTTCTTCTCTACCCCGGTGGCGGTGTTCCAGCGCACCTTCCTCGACTTCTACTCGGGGGCCATCTGGTATCACCTTGGCATCACGCTGCTGGAAACGCTGCTGGCCTTCGCCATCGGCGCCGCGGGCGGGGTGCTCATCGGCTTCTGGTTCGCCCGCAAGGCGGTGCTGGCGGCGGTGTTCGACCCTTATGTGAAGATGGCGAACGCGCTGCCCCGCGTGGTGCTGGCGCCCATTTTCGCGCTGTGGCTGGGGCTGGGTATCTGGTCCAAGGTGGCGCTGGGCGTCACGCTGGTGTTCTTCATCGTCTTCTTCAACGTCTATCAGGGCGTGAAGGAGGTAAGCCCCACCTTGCTCGCCAATGCGCGCATGCTGGGCATGAATGAGCGCCAGCTCATGCGCAACGTGTTCTGGCCGTCCGCCCTCACCTGGATGTTCTCCTCGCTGCACACGGCCGTGGGCTTCGCGCTGGTGGGCGCGGTGGTGGGTGAATATCTGGGCGCGGCGGCCGGGCTCGGCTACCGCATCCATCAGGCCGAGGGTGTGTTCGACGTCACCGGCGTGTTTTCGGGCATGATGGTGCTCTCCATCTTCGTCATCATCATCGACATGCTGGTGAGTGCCATTGAAAAGCGGCTTCTGGTCTGGCGCCCGGCGCCGGCCACGGCGCAATGACAGGGAGGAAAACAATGGGAATGTTGAAGACCCTCGCCGCAGGCGCGCTCGCGCTGGCCGGCCTTGCCGCGGTGGTGACCGGGCCGGCGGCCGCCCAGCAGGCGGAGAAGCCGCAGGTCACCATCGGCGTTGGTGGCAAGCCGCTGCTGTATTATTTGCCGCTGACAATCGCGGAGCGGAAGGGCTTCTTCAAGGACGAGGGGCTCGACGTCACCATCAATGATTTCGGTGGCGGCGCGAAGTCGCTTCAGGCCCTCATCGGCGGCTCGGTGGACGCGGTGACGGGTGCCTATGAGCACACCATCCGCATGCAGGCCAAGGGCCAGGACATCGTTTCGGTGATCGAACTCGGCCGCTTCCCCGGCATCGTGCTGGTGGCAGGCAAGGACACCGGTATCAAGAGCGTGAAGGATCTGAAGGGCAAGAAGGTGGGCGTCACCGCCCCCGGTTCCTCCACCAACTTCTTCGTCAATTTCCTGCTGGCGAAGGACGGGCTGAAGCCGGAGGACGTGTCCTTCGTGGGGGTCGGCGGCGGAGCCTCCTCGGTTGCGCAGATGAAGCATGGCGGTATCGAGGCCATGTCCAACCTCGACCCCGTCATCACCAAGCTGGAGAGCGACGGCGACGTCATCATCCTGGCCGACAGCCGGACCGAGGAAGGAAGTGACAAGATTTTCGGCGGGCCCAACCCGGCGGCCGTGCTCTACCTGAAGCGGGACTTCACTGCCCAGAATCCGGTCACCACGCAGAAGCTGGTGAATGCCTTTTACAAGGCCCTGAAGTGGCTGCACACCGCGACCCCGGCCGATGTGGCCGCCGTGGTGCCGCAGGAATACCTGCTGGGCGACACGGCGCTGTATGAGGCGGCCGTGAAGAACTCCATGCCCATGTATTCCATCACCGGCCTCATTCCCGAGAGCGCGCGCAAGACGGCGCTGGGCATGCTGGTGGAGTTCGACCCGGAGCTGAAGGCCGCGAACATCGATCTCGGCAAGACGTTCGACGGGACCTTTGTGAAGAAGGCGTCCGGGGCGAACTGACCGGGCGTGTTCTCGGGGTGGGTGCCTGTCTCCCGCCCCTTGAAAATCCCTCATGCCGTGCCCATCTTGGGTTTGTCCTGGTTGAAAGCCGCCGGATCACGAATGTGATGGGCGGCGCCGTGGAAGACGGACGGATGTACTCCGCTTTCAGGGTAACGAGGACTTCGTTCCTCCGCCGCATGTCTTTGATGCGCGGAGGGACGACCTTGTTGGGGAAGAGGCCGATCTCGGTCATCCCCACATCAAAAAGCCCGGGCTCAGCCCGGGCTTTTGTGTGTTCTGAGGGGTTGCTCCATTGGCCTGCGCGGCAACGGGGCCGGGCCGAAGCCCACGCCTCAGCGCTGCACGTAGACGGTGGTGCCCACGCGCACGCGGTTATAAAGGTCCACGACATCGTCATTGGTCATGCGGATGCAGCCTGATGACACCGCCTGACCGATGGTTTCCGGCTCGTTGGAGCCGTGGATGCGGTAGAGGCTCGATCCCAGATACATGGCGCGCGCGCCGAGCGGATTGTCGATGCCGCCGGGCATGTAGCGCGGAAGGTCCGGGCGGCGCTTCAGCATCTGCGCGGGCGGGGTCCAGCCGGGCCACTCGCGCTTTGCGCTCACCGTCTTCACGCCCGACCACTGGAAGCCGTCGCGGCCCACGCCCACGCCATAGCGGATGGCGTGTCCAGGCGAGGTCACATAATAAAGCCGCCGCTCCGAGGTCCGGATGACGATGGTGCCCGGCCTGTACTTGGAGTCGAAGGCCACCATCTGGCGCGGAATGGGCGAGGAGCTGCTCACCACGCCCACGTCCGACGGCGTGGCGAGGAACAGCTTCGCGAACGGGAAAAGTTCAATGCGATCATTGGCCCGTGCCGGGCCCGCCGATACCAGTGCGGCCGCGATCGCTGCGGCGGCGAGGGCTTTGAAGTGCATCATGGCGCTCGGTCTCGTGTCGTCGGTCTCAGTCGGGGACCTACTGGACCCGTGGATAACAACGCATGCGATACGCGCCGCCCCGCACCAGCGGCATCCATTTTTTCGCCACAAACGGACATGACCGCAACCGCTTTGTGGCCCTTGGGTTCCCGCTGCAGCGGGGTGCGGCATGCTTTTTTCGGTCGTGCGTTCCCAAAGCCACGCTTTCGTTGCGCCGCAGCGGGGTTCAGCCTCAGGTGGCGCTCAGCGCCCGACGACGTGAACGAAGGAGGCGAGGTCGGCATTGAAGGCCGCGCTCGCTTCCAGGAAGGGGGCATGGCCTGCTTCCGGATAAAGGGCAAGGCGGGCGCCGGGCACAGTCGCGGCGATATGGCGGGCCATGGCGGGGGCCACCACCTCGTCCCGCTCGCCCTGGGCCACCAGGACCGGCAGCGAGAGGCCGCGCAGTACATCCTCATATTCCGCGGCCCGGTCGAACAGCGCGGCGCGCACTTCGGCGGGCACCACCATGTTGAAGCCGATGAGGGTTTCGACCAGGTCCTGGGCTTGCGCGCCGGCGAAGCAGCGGCGCACGAAGGTGCGGGTGGCGGCGATATTCTCGGCGAGATCGGGTGAGCACATGCGCCGCATCAGGCGATTGCAGGTGCCGTAGAATTCCCGGGCATTGGCGGTGGCCGCATCCACGAACACGATGCCGCCGAGGGCGGAACTGCCGTGCGCGGCCAGATAGTCGCCGATGATCCGCCCGGCATAGGACCATCCCACGAGGATGGGGCGCTTGAGCCCGCTCTGGGCGATCACGGCGGCCAACTCGCCGGCCCAGCGCTGCTGGTCCTTGTAATAGTCCGGCTCCAACGGTTTGTCGGAGGCGCCGTGGCCGCGAAAGTCATAGGCCACGAGCCGGCAATGGGCCAGCTCCGGCGCGTTCAGCTGGTTCATCCAGACCATGCCGCAATGAGAGAATCCGTGGAT
Source organism: Xanthobacter variabilis (assembly GCF_043831965.2). Taxonomy (NCBI): domain Bacteria; kingdom Pseudomonadati; phylum Pseudomonadota; class Alphaproteobacteria; order Hyphomicrobiales; family Xanthobacteraceae; genus Xanthobacter; species Xanthobacter variabilis. The sequence goes on along the minus strand of NZ_CM195533.1, from coordinate 4,425,748 downwards.
GAACAGCAGCTCCGACCCCTCACGCGTGCCCCATTCCTGAACCTGGATGGAAAGCCCGTCGGGCGTGGTGACGCGAAAGGCGTGGGCCGGGCGGGGCACAAGGCCCGGCGCGGTGTCCGGGGTGGCGTTCACGGAGGCGGTCATAGGGAAGGCTCGCGGCATCTCGGAAGGATGGGCAGCTTATACCAAAGGCGGCGGAGTTGCCCCCTGGTACCGCGCTCCGGCCACCTCGGCGCGGGCGCGCACGCTGGGCGCCGGTGGAAAATGGCGGGATGGCATGAGCCGCAAATTCGCCTGCGGACAGCGCCTGCGGGCAGCCCCGCGAGGGGGGTGCATTAAAGCATCCGCAACCCATTTCCAGCAGGAAGAAGGAACTCGCGCCCTGCGGGCGGACCCACGGCTTGCGCCCGGTCGCTCTGCGGCTGTCCCGAGTCCGGGAAGGAATCTCATCATGTCGGGATGCTTCAAGCCCCATCGTTTTCCGCCACGCGCCCACGGCCTGGGCCTTGGAGCGTTCATGCTCGCCCTCGGAATCGCGGCCCCGGGCTCCGGCGCCAGTGCCGCGGAACAGTACATGACGCTGGGGCTGCCCTTCTTCGAGCCGTATCGCGCCGCCATCGCCACCCTCGACATCAATGGCGGCAAGGTTACCGGAACGCTGGCCGCGCCCGCGGGCGATCCGCGCCCCGCTCTGCCCATCACCGGCACCCTGGCCGACGGCACGCTGAAGCTGACCGTGGGGAGCGGCGCGGACGCCTACACGTTGAGCTTCAGCGAGGATGAGCGCGGCATCCAGCAGGTGTGGGACGAGACGCTGGCAGTGGGCGATCTGGACCGGGTCTCGTTCTTCCGCCCCGCCGCCGGATTCTCCAGCGCGGCTCTGGCGGTGCAGCACATGGGGGATGACTGGTGCGGGCAGGTCTATGGCGGCCTTTCCGTGGTGCTACGCTCGCAGTCGCTGAAGTCCATGGCCACGCCGCCCGCGGCCCTGGCCGATCTCGACGTGTCGGCCACCAGCCTGTCCCATGGGGCGGTGAGGGCGAAGCTGAAGGATGTGTGGAGCCGGCTGCGCCTCGCGGCCTATGACGGCGACGACATCGCCATCGACGTGGCCGTGCCCGTGGGGGCCGAGGCCAGCACGGCGAAGGCACTGCGGGCCGAGCCGGCGGTGGCCGCGGTGACCTTGCCCAATGCCTGCACCGAAATGGCCCTGGCCGTGGTGCCGCGCGCCAGGATCAGCGATGGCGGCACGCTCTCCGATGCCAAGTTGAAGAGCTACCTTGAAGGCATGCTCAATCGTCTGTACTCCGGCGGCAGCGCGGAAGGCGGCGCCGTCGGCGGCCGCAAGTTCAAGCTGGCGGACGTGAGCGTGGCCAGGGGCGCCGATGGCGGCCCGGTCTTCTCCACCCGTGTGACGGCGGAATCGGAGGCCTCGCGCCTTGCGCGGGGCGGGTGGGACCAGTTCACCCTGTCGGTGCGACCGGTCATCACCGCGACCGACGCGGCCGACACCATCTCCCTGATCCCCGCCGTGACGGACCTGAAGACGGCGAAGAAGGCCGGCGCCCAGATGCCCGCCGACAACGCCTTCAAGCCCGTGGACGACGAGGCGATGGCCACTGGCATCGACCACAGGCTGGTGTCGTGGCTGGCGGCGGCGGAGAATTCGCGCTGCGACTTCCTCACCCATGCCGGCTTCGATGAGCCCGAGGGGGCCTATAGCTGCTCCAACGTCTCCATGGACGATGTTCCCCACGCCGACGACAATTGAGGGCGCAGGCTCCGGCCGGGGCCTCCTGCCCACATGGCGTCAGGCGGCGCCGGCCTCGCGGGCCGCCTCGTGGTAGTCCGCATCGCGGTCATGGTCGTGCGCGGCGTGGTAGGCGGGCTCGCTCATGCCGCGCTTCCAATAGCCCACCGCCACCAGGTCGCGGGGCGGCAATCCCCTTTCGTCCCGCAAATATGCGCGCAGCGCGCGCGCTGCGCCGGATTCCGCGGCCACCCAGGCGGCCATGGCGCCGGCCGGGGGCAGATCCGTGGCGCGGACGGCATCTTCCAGCAGACGCGTCGTTCCGGGCTCCGCGCCGTTGCGGTGGAGGTAGCGCACGCTCACGCCCGGCGGGGCGGCGATTTGCTGTTCATCCCTCGCGTCAGGCACCTCCAGGAAGGCGAAGCCGCGGGTGGTGGGCGGCAGGCGTTCCAGGATCGCGGCGATGGAGGGCAGCCCGCTGAGGTCACCTGCCAGCAGCACCGTTTCCGTCGCAGGCAGAACACGCCCACCGGGTCCCCCCACGCCGATCCGCTCCCCGGGCTGCGCCCGCCGCACGAAGCGCGCGGCCGGGCCGTCATGGCCATGCAGCGCGAAATCCACCCAGAGCTCGCCCCGCTGCGGCTCGAACCGGCGCACTGAATAGGTGCGCGGAATAGGCCGGCGCGGCTCCGGTGGCCAGATGGCGCGGCCATCAGGACCCTCGATCGGCCATTCCGGCTCAGCGAGTCCCTCCGGCGGGATGAGCAGCTTGATGGTGGGACCGGTGCCGAAGCCTGCGATCTCGGGCCCGCCGAGCACCACCCGCCGCATGTGCGCGGTGACCGCCTCCACCCGCAGCACTTCAAGCACCCGCATGCCCCGATAGCGGGCGGGGGCGACCGATGTCGTGTGAAGGGGGGCGGTCATGGCGCGCCGTCCTTGGCCTGAGGCCCGAGAAAGAATTCCAGGCCCGCCAGCAGCGCGTGGGGGGCGGCGGAGGCGTGGGTCTGGCCGGGGAAGACCTCGAAAGTGACGTCCACCGGCTGCCCGGGCAAGGCTGCGAGCCGGCTGGAGAGCTCGCGCGCAGCATCCACCATGCGGCGGGCCGCCAGGCGCCTGGCGATCGATTCCGCCTGGGGCAGGTCGGCCAGGCCCGGATGCAGCTGCTGCTCCTGGCCGCCCACCGTGAGCAGCAGCCGGCGCTTGCCGGCGGGCGGGTGCGCGGCGAAGGCCGCCTCCTCTTTCAGGATGGCGTTGTCGGCCCACCAGATTGAAGGGCTGGCGGCGATGTAGGTGGAAAAGGCATCGGGCCGCGTGAACAGCACATGGAGCGTGAACAGGCCGCCGAAGGAATGCCCCATCAGCCCCTGGCGCGCCGGATTGACGGCGAAGTCCTTGTTGATGGACGGCCTGAGCTCGTCCAGCAGGAAGGACAGGAAGGCGTCGGCCGCGCCGGTGTCCTCGGGCTTCAGATAGGTGGAGCGGTCGCCGGCAGGGGCGGGGGCCGGGGTAAGGTCCGGTGCGCGCCGGCGCATGTTGTGGGGCGCGTCGCCGGGGTAGCCCACGGCCACCAGAACGGCCGGCTGGATCAGCCCGCCCTGGCTGCGGGCCTGGGTTCGCGCGTAGTCGGACAGCGTTCCCGCCACCGCATTTCCGTCCAGCACATAGAGCACCGGATAGCCCTCGGGCGGCGGCGGCTCCTGGGGCAAAGCGATGAAGATGCGGTAGGCAAGGCCGCTCTTCGCGATCACCAGCCGCTCTTCGGTGCCGGGCAGGGTGACGGGGCCGGCGGCCGCCGCCCGCCCCCCGCCGAGAAGCCCGGCGAGGGTGAGAAGAAGGGCGCAGGCGCGCGCGAGGGGGGGAGGGGGGCGCATCATCAATAGGTCGCGCTCACCTTGAGCCAATAGCCGCGCGGCTCGCCATAGAAGTTGAACACCGAGACCGAGCCGACGCGGGTGTAATAGACCTCGTCGAGCAGGTTGGTGACGGTGAAGGTGGCCTTCCAATTATCGTTGAACTTGTAGCCCGCCTGCAGGTCCACCAGGGTATAGCCGTCTGCCGTGAGCTTCACATTGCCGGACTGGGTGTAGAAGCTGGAGAGGATCTTCAGGCCGCCGGCCACATGGAAGCCGCGCAGTGCGCCCTCCTGGAACTCATACTTGGTCCACAGATTGTAATTGTGCCGCGGGGTGTAGGTGCTGAAGCCGGCCTGGAGCTGGGCGGCGGTGGCGGTGAGGTATTCGGTGTTGGTGTAGGTATAGCCGGCATAAATGTCCCAGCCGGGCGCGAGGCGTCCGCTGACTTCCGCTTCCCAGCCCGAAACCTCGACTTCACCCGAGGCCACATAGACATTGGCAACGTTGGTGGCGAGGGCGCGATTGTCGTCGCGGATCAGGAACATGGCGGCGGAGGCATTGAGCGCGCCATCGAAGAAGGAGCCCTTCACGCCGCCCTCATACTGGTAGCCCTGGCGCGGGTCGATCACGTCGCCGGCGGCGTTCAGCTCGGTCTGTGGGGTGAAGGTGGCGCTGTAGCTGGCATAGACGGAAATTTCCTTCGTCATGTCGATGACGAGGCCCGCATAGGGCAGGAACTTGCCGTCGATATCCACGTCCGAGCTGGTGGTGGTCAGGCCCGAGGTGGTGAAGGTGTTCACCGTGGAATTGGCGTCATACCAGGAGAAGCGCCCGCCCAGCAGCACATGCACCTGATCGAGCGGGTTGATGCGCGTCTGCGCGTAGAGGCCATATTGATCGGGGTCGGTGGTGCTCTCGCGATTATAGATCGTGAGCGGCTCGGCCACCGCATAGGGGTTCGGCAGATAGACATTGTAGATGTCGGACAGGCCGGTGGAGGTGGGCGCCCACTGGTCCTGGTCCAGAAGCTGGAAGTCCGCGCCGACGGTGAGCTGGTGCTCTTGCCCGAACAAAGTGAAGGGCGTGGCGATATGGGCGTCGCCGGAGAGCGTGGTCTGGGAGACCTGCGCCGCCGTATATTGCATGCCGATATTGCCCCAGGTGGCGGCGGCGGTGCTCACGGCGGTCTTGCCATAGGCGTACTTGTAGTCGATGTCGCGATCCGAATAGCGCAGGGAGGCCTTGGCCTCGCCGCCATTGTCCAGATCGTGCTTCAGCTCCACCAGATAGTCGGTGCTTTCATTGTTGAAGCGGTTCCAGGTGGCGCCCACGAAAGTGGAGCGGGGCACGTTCAGGAGCTGGCCGGTGCCGTTGCCCAGATTGATGGCGGGCAGGCCGTTGAAGGGCGTGATGTCTCGTTCCTGGTGCCAGGCATAGACCGATAGGGTGGTGTTTTCGGTGATGTCGAAATCGAGGGCGCCATAGCCCACCCACACTTGGTTGTCGTTGATATCGACGAACGAGTCGCGGTCCTGGAAGGCGCCGCCGATGCGCGCCCGCACGGTGCCCGCCTCGTTCAGCTTGCCGCCCGCATCCACCTCGGCGCGCACGAAGTCCCACGAGCCGTAGCTGAGGTTGGAATTGATGAAGGGCTTGGCGAGCGCCGGCTTCAGCGTGCCATTGACGATGCCGCCCGGGCCCGCATTATTGCCGGCCGAGCCGCCGTAAAAGAGGCCGGCGGGGCCCTTCAGCACGTCCAGCCGGTCGAAGATGAACAGGTCCGGCTGGGTGCCCAGGATGGAGGAGAGCGGCGCCGGCAGGTTGTTCACCAGCATGGTGTCGATCTCAAAGCCGCGGGAGAAGATGGAGGAGCGGCCCTGGTCGTTGGCGAGCACCACCATGCCAGTGGTGCGGCGCATGGCATCTTCGAGTTCGCTGAAATTCTCGTCGGCGATGCGCTGGCTGGTCACCGTAGAGATGGACTGGGGGATTTCGCGCACATTGGTGGGGGTGCCGACGCCGATGGTGGTGATGGCCGCCGTATAGGTGTCGAGCCCTTCGGTAAAGACCTCTTCCTGCAGCTTCTTTTCCTGCTGGACCTGCACGGTCTCCAGCTGGATGTCGCGCGCCGCCGCGTCCTGGGCGCGAGCGGCCGGGGTGGCGGCGAGAAAAGCCGCCGCGGTGCCCGACAAAAGGGTGCCCGACATGAAATGGCCCGTGCGAAGCCGCAGCACGGGCAGGCGCTTCAATACAATCATGAAATCCCCGCAGGTGGCGAATATCGTTCAAGTTGCGCCGGGCGTGGCGCTGACTTGCGTGTGGCTGGCCCCGGCTGGTGCTTCTTTTTTAACGGACGGCTCCGCGTCTTCTCCAGTACGAATGCCTTTGTGGGATCGTATAATTCGTTTGCAAAATCCCCATCTGTTTAAACCTGGAACGGTTTGAGCATCGTCTTTGGTATGGGTTGCGCAAAGAATTGTCCTAATCTGGAATAATACTAAATTTAAATCGGCCTTCTGGTGCTTGACAGCGTGACGCTTGCGCTCTGTTCATGATCCATGACCCATTCCGATGCGCTTCCGCCATCGACGGACGCGGCCGAGGGCGCGCCGCGTGGCGCCCTGGTGCGCTCCCGCGACATCGCCGCCTTGGCGCGCGGCGCGGGGCAGCAGGGGTTTCACCTCGTCACGCCGCGCCTCGGGGCCGATGGCGCATTGCTGCGCGGGCGCTATGTGCTCAGTTCGCTGCGCAGCGGGCTGGTGCTGCACGCTACCGACGCCACCGACCTGCACGACGCCACCACCCGCGTCGTGCATGGGGCGGGGCTCACCATTTCCGTGTTTCTGGCGGGGGAGGCGGACATCTTCCTGGGCGGCCGCCCGCTGCATCTGGGCACGCCGGAGGGGGCCGAAGGGGTGCTGATGGCCCGGGCCGAGCCCGATTTGTTCGTGCGCCAGGGCCGGCGCGGGGCGCGCGTGCGCAAGGTGAATGTCTTCCTGCCCGCCGGCTGGCTGGAGCGCGAGGAACATGATGACCGGCGCCACCAAGCGGTGATGGCGTTCTCCCGCGACCACCGGGCCAATGCCCGCTGGCGCCCCTCCGCCCACATGATCGCTCTGGCCGAACAGATCCTGGCGCCACCTCCCTATGGCCCGCTGCTGGCCGGCCTTTATGCGGAAAGCCGGGCCATGGAGCTCGCGGTCGGCGCTTTGGGCCTGCTCGATGCGGGTCGTGAGGGCGAGGCGCCGGCCGCGCTGCGTCCGCGCGAGCGTGAGCGCATGTGGGCGGTACACGACTTCATCGAAGCCCACCTTCAGCGCGAGATGAGCCTGGAGGAGATCGCCCGCGAGGCGGGCATGAGCATCAATTCGCTCCAGCGGGCCTTTCGCGGCGCGTTCGGCAGCACGGTGTTCGAATATGTCCGCCGCCGCAAGCTGGAGATGGCCCGCGACGGCCTCGCCGCTGAGGGGCTCACAGTGGCCCAGGCCGCTTTCGTGGCGGGCTATGGTTCGGCGGCCAATTTCTCCACCGCCTTCAAGCGCGCCTTTGGTGTTTCCCCCAAAGCCTGGCGGGAAAAGGGCCGGCGCGGCGGCTGAGGCGCGGGCGTCGCGCCATGAGCGATCATGGAGTGCCAACGGCGGGCGTTGCCCGCGCGGCTGGCCTTTTCGGCCCTCGGCCGGCCAAGGCTGCGGGGCCGGAGCGCTCCGTGTAATGGTTTGCGGCTTAATATATTGCATGTTATCTATTGTGATGTTAGACATAAGGCATGCCTACTTCCTTTGAACGTCACATCCTTGGTCAGCTGGTGGCGCGGGTGGCGCGCTATTGGCGTCGCGCCATCGACCAGGCGTTGGGGGAAAGGGGCATGTCCCAGGCCACCGCGCTGCCGCTGCTGGTGCTGGCCCGCCTGGGTGGAGAGCTGCGCCAGGGCGCCATTGCCGAAGAGCTGGGGCTGGAAGGCCCCTCGCTGGTGCGCATCGTAGACACGTTGCTGGCCGAAGGGCTGGTGTCGCGGCGCGAGGATCCCGCTGACCGGCGGGCCAAGCTCCTCAGCCTCACCCCGCGCGGGGCGGCGCAGGTGGAGCAGATCGAGGCTACGGTCGCCGCGCTGCGCGACCGCTTCTTTGCCGGCCTCACCGACGAGGAACTCGCGGTCATGGTGCGCGGCCTGTCCAAGCTGGAGGCGGCGCTGCTGCAGGAGCTCACCTCGTGATCCGGCTTCCCTTCGGCATCGGCCGCAACGAAATTCTGTTTTCCCTGAAGGCCTTCGGGGCCGCCGTGGTGGCCCTTTGGATCGCGCTCCAGCTCAATCTGGAAAAGCCCTATTGGGCCATGGCCACGGCCTATATCGTGATGCAGCCGCTGGCCGCGGCGGTGACGTCCAAGGCCATGTTCCGAGTGATGGGCACCTTTCTGGGCGCCGCCGCCGCGGTGGTGATGGTGCCCAATCTGGTGGCGGTGCCGGAGCTTTTGTGCCTCGCGCTCGCCTCCTGGGTGGGGCTGTGCCTGTTCATCAGCCTGCTCGATCGGACCCCGCGCAGCTATGTGGCGATGCTCGCCGGCTATACCTGCGCCATCATCGCCTTCATGAGTGTCAGCAATCCGGAGGCCGTTTTCCAAACCGCCCTGTCGCGCACGGAAGAGATCACGGTGGGCATATTGTGCACCGCGGTAGTGGCGCGCCTCATCATGCCCCGCCATCTCGGCCCGCTGATGACCGCGCGCCTCGATGCATGGGTAAGCGATGCCGGCCGCTGGGCGGGCGACGTGCTGTCCGGCCGGCCGGACCCGAGGACCTCGGAGCGCGACCGGCGCAAGCTTGCCACCGATACGGTGGATCTGCTCGCCCTCACCACCCATCTGCCCTACGACACTTCGGAGCTGCGCCATGTGGCCGGCCAGGCGCGGGAGCTGCAGCAGCAGATGACCGCGCTGCTACCCATCCTCTCAAGCCTCGGTGATCGCCTGTCCGTGCTACGCCGGGACGGGCCGCTGGATCAGCGGGTGACCACGCTGCTGGACGACGTGGCCGCCTGGATCGCAGGCGGGGCCGAGAGCGCCGCCGATGCGGTGTCGCTCAGGGCCCGCATCACCGAATTGACGGCCACGCTGCGCGGCGAGGGGCCGGAGCGGTGGGCCTGGCGGGACCTGCTGGTGGGTTCGCTGCTGGCGCGGCTCACCGAGCTCATCGCCGTGTGGGACAATTGCTTGTCCCTGCGCGCGGACATCGCCAATGGCCGCACCCGGCGGACGCGTTTTCGCGGCATGGTGGCGCGCTATTCCGGTGATCCGCGGCTACATGTGGATGTGCGCAGCGCCGCGCTGGCGGGGGTCGCGGCGGGCGCCGGCATCCTGGTGTGCTGTGCCTTCTGGATCATCACCGGATGGCATGAGGGCTCGGGCGCAGCCCAGATGGCGGCCATTTTCCTGTCCCTGTTCGCGGTCATGGACAATCCGGTGCCCGTGATGCGGCTGTTTGCGCGCTACAGCCTTTATGCGGTCGTCGCGGTGGGGCTGCTGCAGTTCCTGGCGCTGCCTTATGCCGACAGCTTCGTGGAGCTGGTGGCGCTCTGCGCCCCCTTCCTGCTCGTGTTCGGCGCCCTGATGGCGACCCCGAAATGGGGGCCGCTCGGCTTTCTGATGTGCGTGAACGTGCCCCTGGCCACCATGCTCGACAGCCGCTTGAGCGTGGACCTGGCGGCCTATGTCAACGGCAATGTCGCGGGGCTGATCGGCATGATGGCGGCGGCCTCCACCGCCGGCATGCTGACGGCGGTGGGCGCGGAACGCGGCATCGCCCGCCTGCTGCGCGCCAACAGCGCCGATCTTGCGGCCATTGCCGAGGGGCGTGGCGGTGGCGACCGGATGGCGCTGGTGCGCCGGCTGGTGGACCGGTTCGCGCTGCTGGTGCAGCGCCACGTTCTCATCCCTCCGGCCGGCGCCCCCAAGCCGGAGAATGCGCTGCTTGATCTGCGGGTTGGCCTCAACATCGCGGATCTGGCGCGCGTGGAGCCGCAATTGCCGCCGCTGCGGCGGCAGGCGGTGGCGCGCCTGCTATCCCGCCTGGCCGCCTATTTCCGGAGCCGTGGCGCGGCGTCGGCCACGCGGCCGCCGCTTGAGGACATTGACCTGGTCCTTTCCACCTTCACCGACCGGCGCGACACCACCCCCGCAGGCGCGGTGGCGCTCGGCGCGCTGGTGGGCCTGCGCTGCGCGCTCGCGCCCGATGCGGCTGAGCCCGCGCCGGTGCCGCTGGACGAAGCCTGCTGGAGTCCCGCCGCATGAGAGGCGACATCGACATTTACGGCCTGTTTGTGCCGGAACTTCTGCTGTGCGCGGTGCTGGCCCTCGTGGCGCGCGCGCTGCTCGGTCGGCTGATGGCGCGGGCGGGCCTCTACCGCGCCCTGTGGCACCCCCCGCTCGCGGATTTCGCGCTGTTCGTGATCTGCCTTGGCGGCATCTCCTTTCTGTTGCATGGAATTTGACGATGAGCACCGTTCTGCCCCGTCTCGGCCGGGTGGCTCTCACCCTCGGCCTCGTCTGCGCCGCAGCCGTCGTGGGGCGCGGCCTGTGGATCTATTACATGGACGAACCCTGGACCCGCGACGGCCGCATCCGCGCCGACGTGGTGCGCGTGGCACCCGATGTGTCCGGGCTGGTGGAGAGCGTGAGCGTTGCGGACAATGCCCATGTGAAGAAAGGCGAGGTCCTGTTCGCCATTGACGGCACCCGCTTCCGCATCGCCCTCGAGCAGGCGGATGCCGCCCTCGCCAGTTCCGAGGCCACGCTGCAGCAGGCGCATCGCGATCTGGCGCGCTACAGCCAGCTGAGCGAGACCACCGTCAGCCGGCAGAAGCTGGAGGAGGTGTCGACCGCCGCCGCCGAGGCCGAGGCCGCCGTGCAGAAGGCGAAGGCTGATCGCGAGCTCGCCCAGCTCAATCTGGAGCGGTCGCAGGTGCGCGCGCCGGTCAACGGCGTCATCACGAATTTCACCCTCCAGCCCGGAAATTATGTGAGCGCCGGCCAGCCGGTGACGGCGCTGGTGGATGATGATTCCTTCCACGTGCAGGGCTATTTCGAGGAAACCAAGCTCGAGCGGATCCATGTGGGCGATCGGGCCGTGATGCGGTTGATGGGTACCGGCGGCAATCTCCACGGGCACGTGGTGAGTATCGCGGCGGCCATCGAGGATCGGGATCGCTCTGATTCGTCCAACCTGCTCGCCAACATCAACCCGACCTTCAGCTGGGTGCGGCTGGCCCAGCGCGTGCCCGTGCGCGTGAGCATCGACGAGGTGCCAGACGCCGTGAAGGTGGTGGCGGGGCGGACCGTGACCGTGAGCATCCAGCCGAACTGAAGCCGGGCGCTTCGGAGGGGGTGCCGGATACGGGACGCCAGCTGGCGGTCGGTGGTGTCCAGGTGGCCAAACGCTTGAAGGCCAAGCTTTGCCGCAGGTGGTGCCCCTGACTGGCGCCAACTGGTTGCTCACATGGCGGCGCGGACAAGCGATCCTGTCGCCGGGGCGCGCGGCGGCCTTGGGCCTTGCGGCATTTCGTGGTGGCGGGGCGATCCGCGTGGGTTCGGCGCCCGTCTCCCCTTGCGGAGGCCCCGCGCCGCCTGTTCTGCCACGCGCTGACGCTGTGCCGGCGGCGTGAAGCGTGTGACGCACGCCGCGGTCAAAAGCATCTGTGCGCAAATCCGCTTTTCGACTCCGTGAAACGCGGAAAAGCTCAAGGGGTTGAGGGCACTAGCCTCTTGGGGCGGGCGCTGTGGAGCCGGTGCGCAGAGGCTTGGTTGGAGGCAGGGGAGCGACGGGGAGGGGCGCGGCTGGTGACACTGCGCCCGCCGGGGCCGCCCGGGGCTGCGGCGCGGGCTGGGCGCCGGCCACGCCCTCCGCCTCCTTCAGCAGGCGTTCCAGCGCGGCGAGCCGCTCCGCCGACTTGGGCGACAGCGTCACCGGCCGCAGCGAATCGGCCAGGCCCGGCACCTCGATGGGCGGCGGCGGCGGATCGAGCTTGGGAATGGGCGAGCTGACGCCGGGAATGGGTTTGATCTCAATGCCCTGGTGGGCATAGGCCATCACCTTCTGCCAGGTCATGGCGGGCAGGGAGCCGCCCGTCATCTTGTTCATGGAAGCGTAGTCGTCATTGCCAAACCACACGCCGGCCACGTAGTTGCCGGTGAAGCCCATGAACCAGGCATCGCGATAGGCATTGGTGGTGCCGGTCTTGCCGGCGACCTTGGAATTCACGAGGCGCGCGCGGCGGCCGGTGCCGTTTTCCACCACGTTGTTGAGCATGTTGTTGATGTCGTTGAGCTGCGGCGTCGGGATGATCTGCACCGGGGAGGGCGCGTCGCGGTCGAAGCGCCACACCACCTCGCCATTGCCGATGCGCATTTCCACCACCGCGTGGGGATAGACGCTGCGCCCGCCATTGGCGAACACCGAATAGGCGGTGGTCATGTCGATGAGCGTCACCTCAGCCGCGCCCAGGGGCAGTGGCGCGCTGATGGGCAGGGGCGTGCGGATGCCCATCTGGTGGGCAAGATCCACGATCTTCTTGCGCCCGAACTTCTCCGCCAGGCGCACCGCCACCGTGTTCAGCGAGTGCTGGAGTGCGGTGGCGAGGGTGATGGAGCCCATATAAGAGCGGCCATAGTTCTGCGGGCACCAATTGCCCAGGCAGATGGGCGCATCCTGCACGATGGTGGTGGGCTTGTACCCATTCATCAGCGCCACGGTGTAGACGAAGGGCTTGAAGGAGGAGCCGGGCTGGCGCAGCGCGTCGGTGGCGCGGTTGAACTGGCTCTCCCCATAGTCGCGCCCGCCCACCATGGCGCGCAGCGTGCCATTGGGCTCCATCACCACAATACCGCCCTGGGTCACTTTGTAATCGCGCCCGAACTCGCGGATCGACTGGTCGAGGGCGGCTTCTGACACCTTCTGGATATTGGGATCAAGGCCGGTGCGCACCACGAAGATGCGCTCCGTGACCGAGGCGGGCAGCTGGTCCACCAGCTTCTTCACCTCGGCGAAGGCGTAATCCAGATAGTAATCCGGCACCGCTTCGTCGCTGCGGTCCACGGGGGTGGCAGGGTTGCGGCGGGCGCCGAACACCTGGCCTTCGGTCATGAAGCCGGCATCCACCAGATTGTCGAGCACGGTGGAGGCGCGGGCGCGGGCGGCGGGCAGGTTCACATGGGGCGCATATTTGGAGGGCGCCTTAAACAGGCCGGCGAGCATCGCGGCCTCGGCGAGGTTCACTTCCCGCACCGACTTGCCGAAATAGTAGCGCGCCGCCGCATCCACGCCATAGGCGCCGCCACCCAGATAGGCGCGATCCAGATAGAGCTTCAGGATCTGACCCTTGGTGAGCCGGGTTTCCAGCCAGACGGCGAGAAAGGCTTCCTTGATCTTGCGCTCGATGGTGCGCTCGTTGCTCAAAAACAGGTTCTTGGCGAGCTGCTGGGACAGGGATGAGCCGCCCTGCCGCACGCCGCCGGCCCGCGCATTGGTGACCACGGCGCGCAGCGTGCCCGAAACGTCGATGCCCCAATGCTCGTAGAAGCGCCGGTCCTCGGTGGCGAGCACCGCTTTGATGAGGTGGTCGGGGAAATCCTCCAGCGGCACGGTGTCGTTCTGCCTGACGCCGCGCTCGCCGATGATGTTGCCGTAGCGATCCAGGAAGGTGACGGCGAGTTCGGTGCGCTTCAGCCAGTCGTCCGAGGTTTCGTGGAAAGCGGGGATGGCGAGGGCCAGCACCGCCACGAAGCCGATGGTGCCCAGGGTGAGCGCTTCCGAGGCGAGGCCGATGAAGAAGCGCGGGATACCGCTGATATTGAAGTTTTCAGTGAAGGCCGCATAGGCGGACAGGGCACGCCGGGTACGGCTGCCGAGGCCGAACAGCGACGAATCGAGAAAGGCGTCGAAATCCAGCGCCGCATTGCGCAGCCAGGTCAGGAAAGAATGACGCTCGGGCTCGGACACGGGGCAGGCTCACCGGTTGGAGCGGATGCAACGGAAGCGGCAGGCCATGCCCGCCACCTCATTTGCCACGCCTCGAAGGTGGCGATTTCGCGACCATGGCGCAACACGTCCGTAGCGCGATGCTCCCGTGTCATGCCTGATGTCCTGCCCCGGTGTCGTGGCACGGCACGGCGCGCGCCCGGCAGGCCGGCTCAGGACTTGGGCAGTTCCAGCACGCCGTTGGGGCTCAGCTTGTCCACCAGAGCAGGGAGGTATTGGGAAAGCATTTCGGTGAGCTTGTCGGGGGTGAGGCCGATTCCCGCGGCCATCTGCGCGAGCTGCGTGTCACCCAGGGCAGAGACGATGTCGCTCGCGCTCACCGGCAGGTTGTCGCCGCTGGACAGCCAGCTCGCAACCTGCTCACCCAGGCCGGATTCCTGGAGCTGGGCCAGAAGGCCGTCGAGGCTGCCATAGGGGGTCTTGGCCAGGGCGCCGTTGAGCATGCCCGGCAGCGCCTGGGCCATGGGCCCGCTCAGCGCGGAATTCAAAAGGCTGCCAAGGCCGCCGGAGCTGCCCGCCTGGGAGAGAACGTTGTTGAGAACGCCGCCCAACATCTGATCAAACAGTCCCATGGCCTTGCCCCTCTGTCGCGGTTTACGGCGGTGCACGCGCAGGGCGTGCAACGCCCGGTATCTCTCCTGCCCATCTAATGGAAGACGGCCCCGGAGTCGATCACAAGTCGCGGCGCCCCTGCGGCTCGGCGACGCTGGGGCGGGATGTGGCCTTTGCTTTCGGCGGGAGTACGGCTAACGCCTAAAGGATGATGTCTGCCCCCCTGTTCACCCTGTTCGCGATCATGACCGCCCTGGCCGCCCTGGCGGTGCTGTGGCCGCTGAGCCGCTCCCGCACCCTGAAGGGTGAGCGGGAGGCGGATCTTGCCGTTTATCGAGACCAGCTCGCGGAGATCGATCGCGACCGGGAGAGCGGCCGCCTGCCGCCCGAGCAGGCCGAGGCCGCCCGCACGGAAGTCGCGCGCCGGATGATCGCCGCGGACGCCGCCCGCGCCGCGGAGAGTTCCGCCGCCCAGGGCAATGCCGGCCGTCGCCGCACCGCCGCTGTGATGGCGCTGGTGCTGGTGCCGCTGTTCGGCGCCGGGCTCTATATCTATCTCGGCACGCCCGATCTGCCCGGCGCGCCCCTCGCCGAGCGCATGGAGGGGCCGGCGGACCGGGGCGACGTGGCGATTCTGGTGCGCAAGGTGGAAGAGCACCTGGCGCAGAACCCCAATGACGGCGCCGGCTATGAGGTGCTGGCACCGATCTATCTGCGGCTCGGCCGGCTGGATGACGCGGCCCGCGCCTACGCCCAGGCCATCCGGGTGCTGGGGCCCACGGCGCTGCGCTATTCCGCCCTTGGCGAAGTGCTGACCATGCAGGCCAATGGTATCGTGACCGCCGAGGCCCTCAAGGCGTTCCAAGAGTCGGTGAAGCTCGACCCCACCGAGCCGCGCGCCAGCTATTTCCTGGGCCTTGCCGCCGAGCAGGATGGGCGCGACGCTGACGCAGCGGCCATCTGGAAGGCTATGCTGGAGCGTACGCCGGCCGATGCGCCCTATCTGCCTCTCTTGAAGAAGGCGCTCGCCCGCGTGGAAGGTGGGGTGAACGGCGCCCCGGCCATGCGGCCGCCGGCCGCAGCGGCCGCGCCGGGGCCGAGCGCCTCGGATGTGGCCAACGCCGCCTCCATGTCGGCGGATGACAGAAGCACCAT
Source organism: Xanthobacter variabilis (assembly GCF_043831965.2). NCBI lineage: Bacteria > Pseudomonadati > Pseudomonadota > Alphaproteobacteria > Hyphomicrobiales > Xanthobacteraceae > Xanthobacter > Xanthobacter variabilis. Next base: position 4,410,408 of record NZ_CM195533.1, on the reverse strand, counting down.
GATTCGCGGTATGGTGCAGAGGCTGCAGGACCGCCTGATCGCCTCGCCCAACGACCTCGAGGGGTGGCTGCGCCTCGCCCGCGCCTACAAGGTGCTGGGGGATGGCGAAAAGGTGAAGGAAGCTCTGGCCTCCGCGCGGACCGCGTTCGCAGGCAATGCCGACGCGCTGGCGCGCATCGATGCCGCGGCGAAGGACCTGGGGCAGGGCAGCTGAGGCGCCTGCCTTTGGGTGAGGGCTGCCCCTCGCCTCAAGGGCTCCATAAGAAGAAAGCGGGCGGGTGCCGCTCCTTGCTTTCCCGGGTTTTATCGGGAAACGCCGGGGTGCCCGACCAATCGAGTTGAGGCTTGGGTGTCGGAAAACGTGGGACACCGGGAGGACACACAATGACGCGCAAGGGCCGTCGCCTCGTGCTGATTGCCGCCGGACTGGGCGTGCTGGCGCTCGCCGCCGGCCTGATCCTGTCGGCGCTCAACGATACCATCGTGTTCTTCCGCACGCCCACCGAGGTGGCGCAGCAGCAGGTGGCGCCCGGCTCGCGGCTGCGGCTGGGCGGTCTGGTGGAGACGGGCTCCGTGACCAAGGCCGGCACGCTCACCACCTTTTCCGTGACCGATGGCAATGCCGCCGTGAAGGTGGCCTATTCCGGCATCCTGCCGGACCTGTTCCGCGAGGGGCAGGGGGTGGTGGCCGAGGGCGCTCTTCTGCCCGACGGCACCTTCCGCGCCGACAGCGTGCTCGCCAAGCACGACGAGAAATACATGCCGCGCGAGGTGGCCGACGCCCTCAAGAAGCAGGGCGTGTGGAAGGAGGGCGAGAATGGCGCGCCCGTGCCCGCCCGCGCCACCGGCGCCGCCAATACGGGGAGCTGAGCTGTCGTGATCGCTGAACTCGGCCAATACGCCCTTGCCCTGGCGTTCGCCCTCTCCATTCTCCAGGTGGTGCTGCCCAGCTGGGGCGCGGCCAAGGGCGATGCGGTGCTGATGGGTACCGCCACGCCCATCGCCTTCGGCCTCATGGGCTTCGTGAGCTTCGCGTTCGCGGCTCTCATCCAGCTTTATGTCACGTCGGACTTCACGGTCCTGAACGTGGTGGAGAACTCCCACTCCCAGATGCCGCTGATCTACAAGATCACCTCCACCTGGGGGAACCATGAGGGCTCCATGCTCCTGTGGGTGTTCGTGCTGGCGCTGTTCGGCGCGCTGGTGGCGGCCTTCGGTGGCAACCTGCCGGATCGGCTGAAGGCCCATGTGCTGGCGGTGCAGGGGCTGATTGGCCTCGCCTTCCTCTCCTTCATCCTGTTCACCTCCAATCCCTTTCTGCGCCTCGCCCCGCCGCCGGCGGAGGGGCGCGATCTCAATCCCATCCTCCAGGACCCGGGCCTCGCCATCCATCCGCCGCTGCTCTATCTCGGCTATGTGGGGCTTTCGGTCTCGTTCGCCTTCGCCATCGCGGCCCTGATCGAGGGGCGCATCGACGCCGCCTGGGCGCGCTGGGTGCGGCCCTGGACGCTGGCGGCCTGGGTGTTCCTGACGCTCGGCATCGCCATGGGCTCCTACTGGGCCTATTACGAGCTCGGCTGGGGCGGCTGGTGGTTCTGGGATCCGGTGGAAAACGCCTCCCTCATGCCGTGGCTCGCCGCCACCGCGCTCCTGCACTCGGCCGTGGTGATGGAGAAGCGGGACGCGCTGAAGGTGTGGACCATCCTGCTCGCCATCCTGGCCTTTTCCCTGTCGCTGGTGGGCACCTTCCTGGTGCGCTCGGGCGTGCTCACCTCGGTGCACGCCTTCGCCACCGATCCGGCGCGTGGCGTTTTCATCCTGGGCATCCTCACCTTCTTCATCGCCGGTGGGCTCACCCTGTTCGCCTTCCGCGCCTCGGAGCTGAAGCAGGGCGGGCTGTTTGCGCCCGTGTCGCGGGAAGGGGCGCTGGTGCTGAACAACCTGTTCCTCACGGCCGCCACGGCCGCGGTGCTGGTGGGCACGCTCTATCCCCTGGCGCTGGAGGCGTTGACGGGCGCGAAGATCACGGTGGGGCCGCCTTACTTCAACCTCGCCTTCGGTGGGCTGATGCTGCCCCTGATCTTCGCCATTCCCTTCGGCCCCCTGCTGGCCTGGAAGCGCGGCGACCTTTTGGGCGTCGCCCAGCGGCTGATGCTGGCGGCAGGGCTTGCGGTGGTGGCGGCCGTGGTGACGGCGGCGGCGGTGACCGGCGGCCCGGTGCTGGCGCCGCTGGCGGTGGGCCTTGCCGTGTTCATCATGCTCGGCGCCCTGACTGACATCGCCGAGCGCGCTGGCCTCGGCCGGGTGCGGGCGAAGGTGGCCGTGGCGCGTCTCGCCGGGGTGCCGCGCTCGGCCTATGGCACCGCCATCGCCCATTTCGGCGTGGGTGTGTGCCTGCTGGGCATCGTGTGCGAAGCCTCCTGGAGCCATGAGAAGATCGCCGCCGTGAAGGTGGGGGACCAGATCGTGATCGGCACCCGCGACCTCACCCTGGAGCGCATGGAGAACCGGACGGGCCCGAACTATCGCTCGCGCACCGCGGTGTTCTCCATCCGCCATGACGGGGTCTCGGAGGGCACCATCGAGGCGTCGCGGCGCATCTTCTCCTCGCGGCAGATGGCCACCACCGAGGCCGGTATCCGCACCTTCGGCTTCAGCCAGCTCTATGTGAGCATGGCGGAGGAGACGACGGACGGGCATGTGTCCGTGCGTGCCACCTTCAAGCCCAATGTGACGCTGATCTGGCTCGGCGCGGTGGTGATGGCGTGCGGTGGGCTGCTCTCGCTGATGGATCGGCGCCTGCGCATCGGCGTGCCCAAGCCCGCGCGGCGGCGCGAGGCGGCAGTTCCGGCGGAGTGAGGCTGATGGCACCCTTTTTCACCCGACTGGCCCTGGCCCTCCTGGCGGGTCTGCTCCTGGTGGCGCCGGTGCGCGCCGTCCAGCCGGACGAGGTGCTGAGCGATCCGAACCTGGAGAGCCGCGCGCGCACCCTTTCCGCCGAGCTGCGCTGCATGGTCTGCCAAAACCAGTCCATCGACGATTCCGACGCTCCGCTGGCGCGGGACCTGCGCCTCATCGTGCGGGAGCGGCTGAAAGCGGGCGACAGCGACAGCCAGGTGCTCGACTTCATGGTGGCGCGCTATGGGGAGTTCGTGCTGCTGCGGCCGCGCTTCTCCTGGCGCAATGCCCTTCTGTGGGCGACGCCGGCGCTGGTGCTTGCCCTCGGCGCCTTCGCTTCCGTGGTGGCGCTCCGCCGCCGCCGGGCCGCCGCAACCTCCGCCGATGCGCATCTAACGGCGGAGGAGGAAGCTAAGCTGAAACGCCTCCTTTCCGACGGGGCACCGCCCGCCAAGGGGTGAGGCCTCGTGGTCGGCTGGCTGTGCGCGGATGGAGCGCGTTCCTGCTGTGCGGGAAGCTGCGCGGGCGCTTTCGGGGGCGTGGCGCCCTTGAGATCGCGCGCGCGATCCTAATGCGGCCGGCCTGGCGTTGCGGCGCGTGGGCGGCCTGTTGCCGCCTCCCTCGATGCCGACCTGAGCGCGGAGACTAAGGCCAAGCGGAAGCGCCTTCTCTGCGATTGGCGCCGCCGTCCAAGGCCTGAGGCCTCATGGTCGACGGGCTGTGGGGGGATTGCGTCCCGCTTCATGGTCCGTGGGAGGCCGGGCTGGCGCCCTCCGGCGGTACCACCTTTCGGCCGCCGCGATCCTGGTGCGCTCGGTCGGCGCCACCTTGCGGCGTGCGGGGGCGCCTGAACGGGAAGGCTGCATCAGGTGGCTCTGTCGCGGGGCCGCAGTCGCGCCATCCGGTCATGAGCGGATGGCGCGGCTGAAGGAAGACCCCCCACTCGGCGCTTCATTCCTGGCTGCCGCCGTAGCGCCGTTCCAGGTGGGCCTTGAAGACGCGGGCGTCGAGCGGGCGGCCGGTGGCATGGGTGAGGAGCGCGTCGGTTTCCAGCAGGGAGCCCTGGGAATGCACATTCGTGCGCAGCCACGACAGCAGCGGGCCGAAATCGCCCCGCGCGATGCCGGGCAGAATATCGCCATCGGCCGTGCAGGCGGCGTCGAAGAGCTGGGCGGCGGTCATGGCGCCCAGGGTGTAGGTGGGGAAATAGCCCCAGCCGCCGCTGGGCCAGTGGATGTCCTGAAGGCAGCCCAGCCGGTCATCGGGCGGCACCACGCCGAGCAGCGCCCGCATGCCCTCTGCCCAGGCGCCGGGCAGATCCTTCAGCGCCATGTCGCCGGCGATCAGCGCCTTTTCCAGGCGATAGCGCAGGATCACGTGGGCCGGGTAGGTCACCTCGTCGGCGTCCACGCGGATGAAGCCGCGCTTCACGGTGGTGTAGTGGCGCCACAGGGCATCCGCCTCCCAGGCCGGGCCGGAGCCGCCGAAGGTCGCGCGCATGCGGGGCGCGGCGAAGGCGAGGAATTCGCGGCTGCGGCAGGCCTGCATCTCCATCAGCAGGGATTGGCTTTCATGCACGCTCATGGAGCGTGCCTGGCCCACCGGCTGGCTCAGATACGCGGCCGGGCGGCCCTGCTCATAGAGGGCGTGGCCGGTCTCGTGCAGCACCCCCATGAGGGCGGATGAGAAATCGCCCTCGTCATAGCGGGTGGTGATGCGCACGTCGTCGTCCGCGCCGCCGCAGAACGGATGGGTGGAGACATCGAGCCGGCCGCGATCGAAATCGAAGCCCACCACCTTCATCATCTCCATCCCGAGCGCCCGCTGCGCCTCGACGGAGAAGGGGCCCGCCGGCAGGGGGGTGTTGGGCCGCCGGGCCTGGATCTCCAGCACCTTCTCGGTGAAGGCGGGCAGGAAGGCGGCAAGGTCGTCGAACAGGGTGTCGATGCGCTCGGAGTGGCCGCCGGGCTCGTAATCGTTGAGGAGCGCGTCATAGGGGGAAAGGCCCAGCTTCTCGCCCTTGGCGGTGCCGATCTCCCGCTGCAGGCGCAGCACCTCTTCCAGCAGTGGCAGCAGGCTGGCGAAATCCGCCTCCGCGCGGGCCTTGCGCCATGCCATCTCGCATCGGGAAACGGCCTTGGAGGAGGCCTCCACCAGGTCGGAGGGCAGGGCGGTCTGCACCGTCCACAAGCGGTGGATTTCGCGGAGATTGGCGCGCTCCCACGCGCTGAGGCCGTTGTCCGCTTCCGCATCGGGCAGCCATTCGCCCACCCGCGGGTCGGTGACGAGGCCATGGTGCAGCACCCGCAGCAGAGCGAGGCTCTCGGATCGCGTATCCATGGAGCCCTTGGGCATCATCACATCGCTGTCCCATTGCAGGATGCCGATGGCGTTGGACAGTGCGGAAGCGCGGCCGAAATGGGCGGAAAGATCGGTGTAGGCGGTCATGTCTCACGATTTCCGAACGCTGAGCCGCCGCGGCGGCCGAAAGGGCGGGCAAGGCAATGGGGAGAAGGTAATGCGCCGTGGCTTTGCGCGAAAGGCCGTCGGCGGAGCGAAAAAAAACCGGCGCCGGAGAACCGGGGCCGGGTGGAGGCAATGACAGGATGGGGGAAGGGCGGCGTCAGGCCGCCTTTTCGCCGGGCGTGAGGGAGAGCACGGATTCGAAGCCCTCGAATTCCGGGCCGCCGATATAGTTCACCGTGTTGGTGCTCTCGCCGGCCTTGCGGTGGGCGAGGCGGAAGGCATCCGACTTGGTCCAGGCCTCGAAATCGGCCTTGGTGGCCCACACGGTGTGGGAGATGTAGAGGGTGTATTCCTCCTTCTCCGGGCCCCGGCACAGATCGAAGGCGACGAAGCCCGGCACTGCGGCGATGTAGGTGTCGCGCTCGCGCCAGACGGTCTCGAAGGCGGCTTCCGAACCGTGCTTGACCTTGAAGCGGTTGGTGGCAATGAACATGCTATGGCTCCGTCTGAAAATGGGGCGCGGCGGCCCGGCTACTTGACGATGGGGGCAGGGGTCGCGGCGGCGATAACGTCGCCGCCGATCGTGACCTTCAGCCCGGCCTTGAAGGTGATGCCGGCGCTGGGCACGAACTGCTGATAGACAGTGTATTGCTCATTGAGCAGGTTCTCCAGGGCGAACTGGGCGGTGACCCACTCGGTGGCCTGGTAGGAAAGATAGGCGTTCACCAGGTTGAAGCTGGGCGTCACCAGCTCCTCGAGCTGCGAGGCGGTGTAGGTGGAAGGCAGGTCTTCCGCCGTCTTGGCCGCCACCCACTGCCAGCGCACCGATGCCTGTAGGCGCTTGTCGAACAGGCGCGTGCCCAGGGTCGTGGCCACGTTGTTGGGCATCACGGAAACGAGCGGCTGGTTGTCGGTCTGGTTGTCGCCGGACGAGACGGTGGCGTTGAAGCCCAGGAACCAATAGCCCGCATCATACATGCTCTCGAACTCGAAGCCCTGGAGCTGCGCCTCGGCCACGTTCTGGTACTGGTAGCAGAGCATCCAGCCCGCGGCGGCGCATGCCGGCACGGCGGCGGTCATGTAGTCGATCTCAATATAGTCCGAGACGTCGTTGCGGTAGAGATTGGCCTTGGCGCGGAACTTGTCGCCCTTGGCGAAGATGTCGTTGAACCGCAGGTTGACGCCGATTTCCTTGTTCTTGCCCACCTCGGCCTTCAGGTTGGGGTTGGGCAGGAAGCCGAAGCTGAAATACGGGCTCACCGAGGGGTGTTCGCCATTCACCAGGGCCTCGGTCACGGCCGGGGCGCGGTAGCCTTCCGCATAGGTGGCGTAGAAGGTGATCCACTCGAACGGCGTGACGCCCACGGTGATCTTGGGGGAGAAGCGGTCGCCGCTGGTACCCGGAGTGGTGTCGCTGGAGAGCTCGTAGGAATCGTAGCGCACGGCGGCGATGGTCTGGAGCCAGGAGGTCCAGTCGGCCTGCCATTGGGCGAAGGCGCCGCCCACGGAGCGCTCGCCCGAGGGATTGTATCCGGCGCCGAAGCCGTAATTGTCCTCGTTGCTCACGTCGTCGTGGAAGTAATCGCCGCCGATGGTGAGGGCATTCTTCACGGAACCGACATTGAGCCGCGATGTGTTGTTCACATCAAAGCCCCAGGTGTCGATGCCAAAGCTGCGCGGATCGCCGACGCAGCCGGTGGAGGTGGAGCAGGTGCCGTCCACCTTGGTCTGGTCCTGGTTCACCTGGTTCCAGTAGGCGGTGGAGCGCCAGTCGAACCAGGTGTCGTCCGGGTTCGAGTAATTGTAGCTGGCGGTCAACGTGCGGTTGGTCACGTCGGTGCCATATTGGGTGGTGCCGGTGGGCGGATAGCTGTTGGCGGTGGTGTAGCTGCTGTCGAGGTTGAGGGCGGTGAGCTTCACCTCGTGGAAATCCGCTGGCCGCACGGTGAGCTTGGCGAGGCCGGTCCAGGTCTGGTAGCCGGTGCCGATCACCTCATTGCCGTCGCCGTCGGTGTAGGGCGACTGGTCCCGCAGGGTGCCGCCGAAGAACAGGTCCATATTGTCGTTGATGCGGGTGGCCGCGAAGGCGGAGCCGAAGCCCATGGGGCCGTTGGAACCGAACTCGCCGCTGGTTTCCACCCCCCATTTCTGGCCGGGCTTCAGGATGTCGCTCACATCCTTGGTGCGGAAGCTGACCACGCCGCCGATGGCGCCGGAACCGTAGATGTTGGCCACCGGGCCGCGCACCACGTCCACCGTGCTGAGCAGAGCGGGCTCCAGGAAGAAGGAGCCGGCGCCGTCATTGTGGCCGAGCTGGGTGAAGTTCTGGCGCGCGCCATCGAGGATAACCGCGACGCGGCCGAAGTCCTGCATGCCGCGAATATTGATGGACGCCTGGGTGGAATTGCCGTTCTGAAGCACCGTGGTGCCCGGAATGCCGAAAAACACCTGCTGCGTGGTCGAGGCCATGAGCTGCTGCAGCTCATCGGGCGTGATGACGCTGACGCCGGCGAGCGCGTCCACCGCCGTGGTCTCGATGCCGCGCGTGGCCGCGACCGTCAGGGTGTCGAGGGCGATTTCGTCTTCGCTGGCGGAAGCCGGCGGCAGGCTCTGCGCCAGCGCGGCGGCGCCGTTCAGAAACAGCGCGCCGGCTGCGGCGCCGCTCAAAAGAAATGAACGAATGAAAGGGGCTCGATGGGGGTGTGATGGCCCACGCACGATGATCGTCTCCGCGTCATGTCGTGGCTGGCTACCGTTCGTGGGGCAGAACTTCGCGCGCTGCAGGACCGTCTCGCCTGCGAGGTCCGGGTTATCGCGCTACCAATGATGCGTCAAGCTGAGTCAACGCGCGCTTGTCAAAATATGAAAATAAATCCATCTATTGATGCACGATTGTCGCCATCTCTAGAGGTTTTTAATTTTGAATAAATCGAATATGGCGAGTCAAGTGAATCAGATCGACTCTGGAATACGAGATTGGAGTGATTCAAAATTGCGCATATTGATGTCGCTCAATATCGTTGTGGCTGCAATGCTTTTCGCGATCCTGCCGGCTCTTGCCTCAGCCCAGGCGCTGGAGGTGACGGACGCGCGCGGGCGGGTGGTGTCCGTGAAGGATGCCTCCCGCATCGTGTCCATCGGCGGCTCGGTCACGGAGATCCTGTTCGCCCTTGGCCTGGGGGATCGGGTGATCGCGGTGGACCAGACCAGCCGTTATCCCGCCGCCGCGCGCAAGCTGCCGGACGTGGGCTATTCGCGGACGCTGGCGCCCGAAGGCGTGTTGTCGGTGGGGCCCAGCGTCATCCTGGCCGTGGAGGGCGCGGGGCCGCGCTCCACCCTCGATGTGCTGGAGAGCGCCTCGGTGCCGGTCGTCATCATTCCCGATGCTCATGACGCGGACGGCGTGGTGCGCAAGATCGAGGCGGTGGCGGCCGCGGTGGGCGAAAAGGAAAAGGGAAGGGCCCTTGCCGAGGCCGTGCGCGCCGATTTCACCGCGCTCGGCAAGGCCGTGGCGGAGCTGAAGGCGCATCCGCGTGCGGTGTTCGTGCTCTCCATCGGCAATGGCACGGCGGTGGTGGGCGGCGTGGACACCAGCGCGGATGCCATGTTCCAGCTGGCGGGGGTGCGGAACGCCATGGCCGCCATCAAGGGCTACAAGCCGGCGGTGGACGAGGCGGCCATGGCCGCCGATCCGGACGCGGTGGTGGTGATGCGCGGCGGCGGGCAGGTGCTGGACGCCGAAACCGTGCTCGGCCTGCCCGCCTTCGCCGGCACGCCGGCGGCGACGCAGAGGCGATTCGTCAGCCTGCCCGGCTCCTATCTGCTCGGCTTCGGCCCGCGGGCGCCGCAGGCGGCGCGTGACCTGGCAGCCGCGCTCCATGACTCGAACATGCCCGAGCTGCCGGCGCGGCCCTGGGCGGCGGAGCCCGACGAATGAGCGCGGAACACATGCCCCTTTCCGCCGCCGCGCGCCCCGCGCGCCGGCCGGTGACGGCGGGCCTGGGCCTGTTCGCGGTGCTGGCGGTGCTGTCCTTCCTGGGCGCGCTCGCCATCGGGCCGTTCGCCATTCCGCCGGCCCGTGTGCTGGCGGTGCTGTGGGATGCGGTGAGTGGCGTTCCGGCGGCCGAGGGGCTTTTGCGCGAACGCATCGTCATCATGGATGTGCGCCTGCCGCGCGCCGTCCTCGGCGCCCTGGTGGGGGCCGGCACGGCGGTGGCCGGGGCCATGATGCAGGGGGTGTTCCGAAATGCCCTGGCCGATCCGGGACTTGTGGGCGTGGCGCCCGGGGCGGCGCTGGCGGCCGTGGCCTGGGTGGTGTTCGGCGGCGCGCTCGGGGCAGTGCTGCCCTCTTCGGTGCAGCTGCTCGGCCTGCCGTTGGCGGCGTTCCTGGGCGGGCTTGCCACCACGCTGCTCATCGGCCGGCTCGCCACCAGCGACGGCCGCACCTCGGTCGCCACCTTGCTGTTCGCGGGGCTGGCGCTGGGCGCGCTGGCGAGCGCGGGCACCGGTGTCATGGTGTTCATGGCCTCCGAGCAGCAGACCCGCGAGTTCCTGTTCTGGACCATGGGCAGCCTCGGCGGCGCCACCTGGGTGAAGGTGGGGCTTGCCGCGCCGTTCATCATCGCTCTGGTGCTGGCCTCTCCACTGCTGGCGCGCGGGCTCGACGCCCTGGCGCTCGGTGAGGCGGAGGCCTTCCATGTGGGCATCGCGGTGGAACGGCTGAAGCGCATTGCCATCATCGGTGTCGCTGCGGGCGTGGGCGCATCGGTGGCGGCCGCCGGGGTGGTGGGCTTCATCGGCCTCGTGGTGCCCCATCTGGCACGGCTGGCGCTGGGCCCCTCCCATCGGGTGCTGCTGCCGGCCTCGGCCCTGCTGGGGGCCGCGGTGCTACTGGCGGCCGACATTCTCTCGCGCATGCTCGCCGCGCCGGCGGAACTGCCCTTGGGCGTGGTCACGGCCCTGGTGGGTGCGCCCTTCTTCCTGTGGCTGCTGCTGCGGCGCCGCGCCTTCGTGGGGTGAGACGATGTATGAAGCGAAGGATGTGCGGGTCGTGGCCGGCGGCCGGGTGCTGCTCGATGGCGTGGCCCTGGCCCTGCGGCCGGGCGAGGTGACGGTGCTGGTGGGCCCCAATGGTGCAGGCAAGTCCACGCTGTTGAAAGCCTTGTCGGGCGAGCACCGGCTGGCGGGCGGCACGGTGCGGCTCGATGGAGCGGACATTCACGCCATGCCGGCGACCGAGCTGGCGCGGCGCCGCGCGGTGCTGCCCCAGGCGGCGGACGTGGCGTTCGCCTTCTCGGTGGCGGAGGTGATCTCGGTGGGCCTCATGGGCGTTGGTCCGGCGGCGGCCGGGGAGGGCGCGTCGCGCGTCGCGCGGCTGTTGCGGCAGGTGGACCTACCGGGCTTTTCGGAGCGCCGCTATGAGAGCCTTTCGGGCGGCGAGCGCCAGCGCGTGCAGCTCGCGCGCATCCTGGCCCAGCTGGAATGCGCGCAGGCGGGCAAGCCCTCCTACCTGTTCCTGGACGAGCCCACGGCCAGCCTCGATCTCGCCCACCAGCTCACGGTCCTGCGCCTCGCCCGGGCCCATGCGGATGCCGGCGGCGGCGTGCTGGCCGTGCTGCACGACCTCAACCTCGCAGCCATGGTGGCGGACCGCCTGGTGGTGCTCGCCCATGGTGGCCTGGTGGCCGAGGGCCCGGTGGCCGAGGTGCTCACGGACGAGGTGCTGGAGCGGGCTTTCGGGGTGAAGGTGCGGGTGGGGGTGGCCCCGCCCGGTCCGTTCGTGCTGCCGCAGAACGTCGCCGTGGCCTGATTCTCTGCTTTATCTGACGGAAGGTCAGATGGGCCGGCGCGGCGGTGGAACCCGCCCATCGGGGCGGGGATCTGTGGACAAGTCAGCGGTCGCGGCGTCTCTTTCGCCACCGGGATGGCCGCGCTCCACCGCCGGAGCGCGGCCTCACGCCAGCTCCTGGGCCGCCTTCAGAACATCCTCGGCATGGCCGTCCACCTTCACCTTGGGCCAGACCCTGGCGATCTTGCCGTCGCGGCCGATCAGCACGGTGGCGCGGGTGATGCCCATGAACTTGCGGCCGTACATGCTCTTTTCGCCCCACACGCCGTAGGCTTCCAGCATCTCGTGGGTCTCGTCAGAGCCGAGGGGGAAGTCGAGCTCGTGCTTGGCCTTGAAGCTGTCCTGGGCCTTCACCGGATCGGCGGAAACGCCGACGATGTCGGTGTCCGCTGCGGCAAAGGCGGCCCTGAGGCCGTTGAAGGCGATCGCCTCCTTGGTGCAGCCGGAGGTGTTGGCCTTGGGGTAGAAATAAAGCGCCAGCTTGCGGCCCTTGAAATCGTCGAGGCTCACCTCGCCGCCGCCGTCCCGTTTGAGGCGAAACGGGGGTGCTTTGGAGCCGACTTCGGGAATTTTACCCATTCGCCTTCCTTTCGACGTGTTCCGCGCCATACGGCAAATCGCTGGACCTGAGGCGAGCATAGTCCCGTTCCGTGGGCGGGCGGTATGCTGTGCGCGCATCGATCCACCTCATCTTTACGCCGAAGATGGACATTAGGTTGAAATGTTGGGGCGTGTAATGGGTGCGCGGCGGTTCGCGGCGGCACCCGCCAGAGCGTCCGGTGAGTGAGACGGTTGCGGGAGGACGACGCGGGCATGGAGGATTTCGGGCCGAGCCCCGCTTCGCAGCGGCGCAGACCACGCCACGCGCACATCCGCAGCCTCATGGGTGCGCTGGTGCCGCGGGGGCGCATCGCGCGCGTGGCCGCGAGCATCGTGCTCGGCTTCATCGCCCTCGCCAGCCTCGCGGCGCTCACCCTTTACGCCCTCATCGCCACGGGCGTGGTGACCGCCAATGTGGCGACGCCCTATATCGAGCAGGCCCTGGAGGACCGAATCGGCGATGGCCGGAAGGTGTCCATCGGTTCCACCACCGTGGAGCGGGCGAGCGATGGCGCAACCGCTGTCGTGGTTCACGACATCAAGGTTTTCGCGGCCGATGGCGAGCTGATGGCCAGCGCGCCCAGCGCCGAGGTGGAGCTGGAAGGCTCCCTGCTCTCGCTCATGCCCAAGGCGCGCCGTGTGGACCTCATCGGCGCGCAGATGACGGTTCACATCAGCGCCTCCGGCCAGCTCGCCGTGGCCGTCGCCTCGGGCGACGATGCCCAGCCGGTGAAGCCATCCCTCAAGTCGCAGCCGGTTCCGCCGGTGGCCGGCGTCGCGCCCTCCGCGCAGCCGGTCGCGGCCGTGGGTGTCCCCGGCGCGGCTGATCCGGCGGCCCACGCCGCAATGCCGGCCGCCGCCTCCGATGAAATCGATCCCCTGCGGCTGCGCTTCCTGGCGCAATGGCTGAAGGATCTCGATGCGGTGGGCTTCGATGGAGGCGCCCTGGCGGACGTGGGCCTGAAGGATGGTACCCTCATCGTTGAGAATGAGAGTTCCGGCCGGCGCATCGTGTTTCGCCACATCACCGTGCGGCTGGCGCGGATGCCGGCGGGCGGCGCGGAGCTGAGCTTCACCTCCCAGGGGCCGCAAGGCGTCTCCACGGCGGTGGCGCGCATCGCGCCCGCCCGCAATGACGAGCGGGCGGTGGAAGTGGTCATCAACGACCTGTCCACGCGCGATCTGGTCCAGGCCTTCAGCCAGGATCACCGCCGCTTCTATATGGACACGCCCCTGAACGCGACGCTGACGGCGCGCCTGGGCCTGAATGGCGACCTGAAGGCCGCCGATGCCGATATCGAGCTGGGAGCCGGCGCCATCGGCAATGGCGAGGAGCCGACCGAGCGCTTCATCATCGACTATGCCCATCTGGGGGCCCGGCTTGATGCCACCCGCCGGGTGATCGTGCTCGACCCCATCGTCGCCGCCAAGAACGAGAACAAGGTGGCGCTGAAGGGTGAGATCCACGTGCCGGCGCAGGCCCGCGACCCTTGGTCCTTCGCCATCTCGCAGGATTCTGTGGTGCTCAAGGGCCCGGAGATGAGCGAGCCGGCGCTCGTCATCGACCAGGTGGAGGTGGCTGGCGCCTATGACACCGCGAGCCGCCAGCTGCGGGTTGAGCGCGGCCTGCTCGGCAGCAAGGTCGGCAGCTTCACCTTCACCGCCGCCTTCGATTTCGGCGCGCAGGTGCCGAGCCTGCGCATGCAGGGCGCTGCCTCGCCCATGCCGGTGGCCACCGTCAAGCGCTTCTGGCCGGTGAGCATCGCGCCCCCGGCGCGCCAGTTCGCCATCGAGAACGTTTCCGGCGGCACGGCCAGTGACATCAATCTCCTGGTCAACATCCCGCTCGACCTCATCGGTCAGAAGCAGGTGCCGCTGCCCGAGGACAGCGTGCATTTCACCATCAACGGCAAGGGCGTGACCTTGCTGCCGGTGAAGGGGCTGCCACCGGTGGAGAATGCCAGCCTCGCCATCGTGGTGACGGGCCGCACCGTGCGCATCGACATGCCCGATGGAACCATGGTGACGCCGCAAAACCGGAAGATCGCGGTGAATAACGGCGTGATGTTCATGCCGGATTATTTCCCGCGCGAGCCCACGGCGAAGATTTCGGTGCGCTTCGCCGGGCCGGCGGATGCCGCCGTTGAGGTGCTGGGCATGGAGCCTCTGAAGGGGCCGGCTGGAACCGCCTTCGACCCTTCCACCACGCGCGGCAAGTTCTCCGCGTTGCTCCAGCTCAACATCATCTTCCGCAAGGTGCCGCTGCCGGAAGACCTTGATTACTCGGTGGATGCCACCCTCACCGATTTCGGCGTGGACAAGGTGTTCAAGGCGCTGCGGCTCGAGGGCGCGACGGTGCAGGCGTTTGCCTCGCCCACCGGCATTCTGCTGCGTGGCAACGGCAAGCTCGGCGGCGCGCCCATCGCCTTCGAGTATGAGAAGAAGAAGGATGTGGCCGACGCCGACATCCGCATCAGCGCCACGGTGGACGATGCGGCGCGGGTGAAGCTCGGGCTGGACGTGCCGGGCATAACGGGACCGCTGGCGGTGCAGTTCGTCGGCACCACCAACAATGTGGACACCCGCGCGACCATCGAGGTGGACCTGACCGCGGCCCGCATTTCCGATCTTATTCCCGGCCTCAGCAAGCCCAGCGGCAAGCCCCTCAAGGCGCGCTTCAGCATGAATGACGAGGGCCGCACGGTGCGGCTCAACGACCTGACCATGGAAGGGTCGGGCACCCTGCTGAAGGGCGCGCTGGAGCTTTCGGATTCGGGGGATCTGCTGTCCGCCCAGTTCCCGGTGTTCCAGCTTTCCGATGGCGACAAGGCCGCGCTCAAGGCGGACAAAGCGGGCGAGGTGCTGAAGGTCCGCCTCACCGGCGAGGTGATGGACGCGCGCGGGATCATGAAGAGCATCATGACCACACCCACCGGTTCGGCCAACCGCCGCCAGCCCAAGATGCCGGATGTGGATCTCGACGCGAAGGTGGGGGCCCTGACCGGCAACAATGGCGAGGTGATGCGCCAGTTCGACCTGCGCGTCGCGCGGCGCGGGGTGGAGATCACGGAGCTGGACCTTTCGGCCAAGGTGGGCCGCGAGGGCTCCCTTTCCGGTAAGATCCGGGACTGGAAGAATGAGATCCGCGACTGGCGCGGCAAGGGGCCGGCGCTGCAGGTGGCCACCACCGATGCCGGCGCGCTGCTGCGCTTTCTCGACATCTATCCCAAGATGCAGGGGGGCGATGCCTGGTTGGTTGTGGACCCGCCACGCAGCGACGACACCCCGCAGCAGGGCCTGCTGCATCTGCGCAACTTCTTCGTGAAGGGGGAGCCGGGACTCACCCAGCTGTCCAGCGCGGTGCGCGACTCCTCCGGCAACATCGTTGATGGATCGGCGGCGTTCGAGAAAGCTCAGGCTCAGTTCGTGCGCACGCCGGGCAAGATCACCTTTAAGGATGGCGCCATCTGGGGCACCTCTGCGGGCGTGACCTTCGACGGCACGCTGGATTTTGCCGCCAACCGGCTGTCCATGCGGGGCACCTTCGTGCCCGCTTACGCCCTCAACAACATGTTCTCCAAGCTGCCGGTGCTGGGCATGTTCCTCGGCGGTGGCCCCAATGAAGGGCTGTTGGGCGTGACGTTCGAGGTTGTCGGTCCCATGAGCGGGCCGACGCTGCGGGTGAACCCCATCTCCGCCGTGGCGCCGGGCTTCCTGCGCAAGATCTTCGAATTCCGGGATTCCAACGACACCCCGCCGGGCTGATCGCAGGCGGCGGGGGCCGGGCATTCCCGGCCGGCTCGACTGCTTCAGCTTTCCATGGAAAGGCTGAGCGGTCGATCCGTTCGCCTGTACGCATGTTCTTGAGGCGAGCCTGTTTCCGCTTCGCTCGGAAACGCCCTAAAGCAGGCTCTGTCCGGTGAGGGTCACGCAGAAGCTGTCCAGCATTCGCGCTTCCTCCTCCATCAGCGTGCCGTCGGCGGCGATCACCTGAAGGCCGGCCTTCAGCAAGCGCGCGATGGCGGGCTGTTCCGCGTCCAGCAGGGTGTCGAGCGCCCGGTCCACGCTCTCCGGTGTCGGCCGCAGGCGACCGAGATGGGCCGCCAGCCGCTCCCGCTCGGCGCCGGAAAGGTCGAGCCCGGCGGCGGTGCAGGTCCGCTCGCAGAAGAACTGGATTTCCTCAATCTCCGCCGCGCCAAGGTCGCCGTCGGCGAGGGCAAGGGCGAGCAGCAGTACCACGCCGGACTGGCCTATGAGGGTGCGGATGCGGTCCCAGCGCACATCGGCGGGTTCCGCGCTCGGCACGATGATGGCGTCCTTGGGCCAGGTGAAGCCGAAGGTTTCGAAGAAGAAGCGAGAAAGCGGCTCGCGCCGGGTACCGTCGAAATCGGTGACGGCCTTGATGCGGTCCACCCGGAAGGCGCGGGTGGCCTGGCGCTCGTGGCACTTAGCCACCAGGATGGGCACGCCCTCCACATTGCGCTGCACGGCCCAGACCGAAATGCGCCGATGGCTGCGATTGCCGGCATGGTCCACATAATCGATGACGAAGGACTGGCCCTCGGCCGGGTCGTGGTCGTGACGGTGGTCCGCGATCTCGTCATGGGGATCGTCGGCGGGCACGGTGATCTGCCCGGCATGGGCATAAAGGGGTGCACGCAGGCCGGCGACGCGGCCGATGAAGAACGACTTGAGCGAGGTGATGGCGTTCATGGGGAGCATCCAGCGTCGCCTTATTGGTAACCCATAGGGGCGCGTGGACAAAGAGGGAACCTTGGCCGTGCTGTCGGCTATTCCCTGCGGGGGCGTCATTGGCTAAGGTCCGCCCTTTCCGCGCCGGACACCCGGGGCCCGCTTCCGGGCCCGCTCCCGGGTCCGCGCCGGAAGCGGACTTCAAGAAACGGTCGGGAGTGGACATGTCGGTCGCCGTGAACATGGAAGACGGGTTGGCTTCGCAGGGCGGAGCGTCCCGTCGGGCTTGGACCCGGGACGAGGCGCTGGCGCTTTACGGCGCGCCGTTCAACGATCTTTTGTTCCAGGCCCAGACCGTCCACCGCGCCAACTTCGACCCCAATGCGGTGCAGCTGAGCCGCCTCTTGTCCATCAAGACCGGCGGTTGCCCGGAGGATTGCGGCTATTGCAGCCAGTCCGCCCGCAATGATGCCGATCTCGACGCCTCCAAGCTCATGGAAGTGGAGCGTGTGCTGGCCGAGGCGAAGAAGGCGCGCGACGCCGGCGCCACGCGCTATTGCATGGGCGCCGCCTGGCGCAGCCCCAAGGAACGCGACATGGGTTTCGTGGTGGCCATGGTGGAGGGGGTCAAAGCCCTCGGCATGGAAACCTGCATGACGCTCGGCATGCTCTCCCCCGATCAGGCGGGGCGGCTGAAGGCGGCGGGGCTCGATTATTACAACCACAATATCGATACCTCCGAAGCCCATTACGCCAACGTCATCACCACCCGCACCTTCGCCGACCGGCTGGAGACGCTGGATAATGTGCGCGAGGCGGGCATCAAGGTGTGCTCGGGCGGCATTCTCGGCCTCGGCGAGAAGGCGGAGGACCGGGTCGACATGCTGGTGACCCTCGCCAACCTGCCCGAGCCGCCGGACAGCGTGCCCATCAACATGCTCATCGCCATCCCCGGCACGCCCATGGAAAACGCGCCGAAGGTGGACCCCATCGATTTCGTGCGCACCATCGCGCTCGCCCGCATCATGATGCCCACCTCCCACGTGCGCCTCTCCGCCGGCCGCACCGAGATGAGCGACGAGATGCAGGCCTTGTGCTTCTTCGCCGGCGCCAATTCCATCTTCGTGGGCGAGACCCTGCTCACCGCCGGCAATCCCGAAGAGGACAAGGACACGCAGCTGTTCCAGCGGCTGGGGCTCCACCCCATGGAAATGAAGGTGGAGATCGAGACCGTGGAGGTCGAGGCCCCCTGCGCCTCCATGGCGGCGGCAGCGGCGGAATGACCGAACCCGGCCGCTCCGGCCTGCTGGAGCGCTATGCCGCCACCCTCAGGGGGCTGGAGCGCAAGGATCGCCTGCGCACCCTGGCTCCCCGCGCCGGGCGTGATTTCGCCTCCAACGACTATCTCGGCCTTGCCGCCTCGGGGCGCCTGGGCGAGGCGGTGCGGCGCGCGCTGGATGCCGGCACCCCCGTGGGCGCCGGCGGCTCGCGCCTGCTGCGCGGCAATACCGAGGAGCATGAAAGCCTGGAGGCGGCGGCCGCCCGGTTCTTCCATGCCGAGCGGGCGCTGTTCTTCGGCGGCGGCTTCGTGGCCAATTACACGGCCCTCACCACCTTGCCCCAGAAGGGCGACCTGGTGGTGATGGACGAGCTGGTGCACGCCAGCGCCCATGAGGGGGTGCGGGCCGGCCGCGCGCTCGCCGCCACCGCGCGCCATAATGATGTGGAGGCGTTCGCCGAGGAGATCCGCCGCTTCCGTGCCGGCGGCGGCACCGGGCGGGTCTGGATCGCGGTGGAAAGCCTCTACAGCATGGATGGCGACCGGGCGCCGCTCCATGAGCTGATGGCCTTGGCCGACGCCAACGACGCCTTCTTCTTCATCGACGAGGCCCACGCCACCGGCGTCTATGGGGAGGACGGCCGCGGGCTGGCCGCGTCCTTCGAGGGGCGCGAGAATGTGCTGGTTCTGCACACCTGCGGCAAGGCGCTGGGCGGGTCCGGCGCGCTCCTGGCGGGCGCCCGGGTGCTGTGCGACTTCCTGGTGAACCGGGCCCGGCCCTTCATCTATGCCACGGCCCCTTCGCCGCTGACCGCGGTGGCGGCCGAGGAGGCGCTGCGGCTGCTGAAGGCGGAGCCGGAGCGGCGGGCGCGGCTCGCGGCACTGGTGGCCCATGCGGGGCGCCAGCTCGCGCGTATCGGCGTGCCTGTTTCCGGATCGCAGATCCAGCCCATCATCATCGGCGACAACGGCCGGGCCATGGCGCTCGCGAGCGCCCTGCAGGCGCGGGGCTTCGACGTGCGCGGCGTGCGCCCGCCGACCGTGCCCGAGGGCACGGCGCGCCTGCGCGTGTCCTTCACGCTCAATGTGGAGGAAGCGGACGTGACCGCCCTGGTGGATGCCCTGGCCGAGGACATGGGGAGCCGCGCGGCATGACCCGTCTCGTGGTGACCGGGACCGATACCGGCATCGGCAAGACGGTTTTCAGCTCCGGCCTCGCCGGCTTCCTGAAGGCCCGCTACTGGAAGCCGGTGCAATCGGGCCTGGAGGAAGAGACTGATTCGGAGGCCGCCGCCCGGCTTGGCGCGCTGCCGGCGGGCGATGTCCTGCCGGAGGCCTACCGCCTGAAGACGCCGGCCTCGCCCCATCTGGCCGCCGCCATCGACGGCGTGACCATCGACCCCGCCCGGCTCGACCCGCCCGCCGATGATCCGGCGAAGCCGCTGGTGATCGAGGGCGCGGGCGGGCTGATGGTGCCGCTCACCGATGATCTGCTTTTCATCGACATGTTCGCTCGCTGGCGGCTGCCGGTGGTGCTCTGCGCGCGCTCTGGCCTCGGCACCCTCAACCACACCTTGCTGTCGCTGGAGGCGCTGCGCGCCCGCGCGGTGCCGGTGCTGGGCGTGGTGCTCATCGGCCCGCCCCATGGGGAGAATGCGCGCATGATCGCCCGCCTTGGCGCGGTGCGCGTGCTCGGCACCCTGGTGCCGCTCGATCCGCTGACGCCCGCCAGCCTCGCCGCGGCCTTCGCCGCCGGCTTCCGGCGGGAGGATTTTCTCGAAGGACGAGAAGGACAGACGCTTTCATGAATGGCGCCATTCCCTGCGGCTCGCCCATCTGGCATCCGTTTACCCAGCACGCGCTCCAGCCCGTCATGACGCCCATCGCCCGCAGCGAGGGGGCTTATCTCTATACGCCCGAGGGCTCGCGCATCCTCGACGCCATCTCCTCCTGGTGGGTGGTCACCCACGGCCATCGCCACCCGGCCATCGTTGAGGCGGTGAAGGCGCAGGTGGATACCCTCGACCAGATCATCTTCGCCGGCTTCACCCATGCGCCGGCCGAAGGGCTGGCGCGGGAGCTGGTGGCGCTGGCGCCCGAGGGGCTGTCGCGGGTGTTCTATTCCGACAGCGGCTCCACCGCCGTGGAAGTGGCGCTGAAGATGGCGCTCGGCTACTGGCGCAACATGGGCATCGACCGCAGCTCCATCGTGGTGATGGAGGGCGGCTACCACGGCGACACCATTGGCACCATGTCGGTGGGCGAGCGCGGGGTGTTTAACTCCGCCTACGAGCCGCTGCTGTTCGATGTGAAGCGCGTTCCCTTCCCCCATGCCGGGCGCGAGGAAGAAACGCTGAAGGCCCTCTCCGCCTTGTGCGCGGAAGGCCCGGCGGCCTTTATCGTGGAACCGCTGGTGCTCGGAGCGGGGGGCATGCTGATCTATCCGCCCGAAGTGCTGGCGGCCATGAAGGACATCTGCGAGGCCCATGGCGTGCTTTTCATCGCCGATGAGGTGATGACCGGATGGGGCCGCACCGGCACGCTGTTCGCCTGCACCCAGGCCGGCATCAGCCCGGACATCATGTGCCTGTCCAAGGGCATCACCGGGGGCCTGGTGCCGCTGGCAGCCACTTTGTGCCGTGAGGATATCTTCACGGCACATTACTCCATGGACCGCTCGCGCACCTTCTTCCATTCCTCCTCCTACACGGCCAATCCCATCGCCTGCGCGGCGGCGCTGGCCAATGTGGGGGTATGGCGCAATGAGCCGGTGGCGAAGCGGGTCGCTACCCTCGCCACCTGGCAGGGCGCGTTCATCGAGCCCTTCCGCCACGATGTGCGGTTCGAGAATGTGCGCCGCTGCGGCACCATCACCGCGCTGGACCTCAAGGTGGGCGATGCGGGCTACCTGGCCCAGGTGGCGCCCCGCCTGATGGCCTATTTCCTGGAACGCGGCCTGCTGCTGCGCCCGCTGGGCAACACCATCTACGTGATGCCGCCATATTGCGTGACCCGCGACGAGTTGGGCGAGATCTACGCCGCCATCGACATGCTGCCGGGGGTGCTCGCATGAGGGGCGCGCCGGCGAGCCGCATCGCCGGCTTCGGCCGCCACGCGCCCGCGCGGCGCGTGGAGAATGCCGAGCTGGAGGCGGCTCTCGGGCTGGAAGCAGGCTGGATTGCCCGGCGCACCGGCATCCGCGCCCGGCGCTATGCGGCACCAGACGAGGCGCTGACGGATATTGCCCGGCCGGCCGGCGAGCAGGCGCTGGCCTCCGCGGGCATCGATCGCGCGGACGTCGGCCTGCTGCTGCTCGCCACCTCCACGCCGGATCATCTGCTGCCGCCCTCGGCGCCGCTGCTGGCGCACCGGCTGGGGCTGACCGGGGCCGGGGGCGTCGATCTCGCCGGCGCGTGCTCGGGCTTCCTGTACGCCCTGGGCTTGGCCGACGGCTTCGTGCGCACCCAGGGGCGGCCGGCCCTGGTGGTGGCCGCCAACATCCTGAGCCGGCGCATCAATCCGGCGGATCGTTCGAGCGCCGTGCTGTTCGCCGATGCCGCGGGCGCGGCGCTGCTGGTGCCCTCCGAGCGGGCGGATGCCGGCCTTCTGGGCGTGCATCTGGCGGGCGACGGCGCCCATTACGATCTCATCCGCATTCCGGCCGGCGGCAGCCGCAGACCCTATGGGCCGGACGTGCCGGCCGAGGATTTGTTGATGAGCATGCCGGATGGCCGCGCGGTTTTCACCCAGGCGGTGGAGATGATGACGCAGGGCGCGCGGCGCGCTTTGGATGAGGCGGGGGTGGCGGCCAGCGCGGTCACCCGCTTCGTGCCCCATCAGGCCAATGTTCGTATCTTCGAGGCGGTGCGCAAGGCGGTGGGGCTGGGACCGGAAACGGTTGTTTCCACCATCGCTGAATTCGGCAATTCCTCGGCCGCCACCATCCCCTTTTCCCTCGCAGCAAGCGCCGACGAGCGGCCCCTTGTTTCGGGCGAGAAGGTGCTGATGACGGCGGTGGGCGCCGGCCTGACGGCAGGCGCGGTGCTCTATGCGGTGCCTTGAGCCGTGTTGCGCGAAGAAAGAACGTGAATTCAATAGGCTAAGGTGCGTCCACAATAGGACGAGGCGGCCCTAGGGCGCGCCTTCGCGCAGGAAGCGGCCCTGCACCCAGCCCGTGGGCTTGCCGCCTTCGCGCGGGGCAACCTGGCACCAGCGCTCATCGTCCTTCATGGCGCAACCCATGTTGGTCAGCCGCGCCCCGTTGGCGAAGCGCGCAAGGACACTGTCGCGGGACGAGGGGCCGGCGTGCAGCTCCAGCTCGTGCCCCGGCTCCAGGCCGCGGACCTCCCACACATCCGGGCCGCCCATGAGCCCGTCCGCAAAGTCGGACGCGGTGGCGGGCAGCGTGGCGCCCAAGGCGAAAACAAGGCTCAGGGCGGGCACGAGATGCGGCCGCCCGTGAAAGGGGCGGGCCGGAGCCTGTGGCGTTCCGGCCTCAATCGGCATCGGGCACCAGGGCGATGGCTGCGATGAGCCGGCCATAGTCGGCCTCCTTGCGATGGGTGGAGCGGCGGAAGGAATAGAAGCGCACCTCGTCCGTATAGGTGTCGAGCATCAGGTCTTCGATCTGCTCGATCCCCGCTTCCTCCAGCCGGCGGCGGATGAAGCCCGGCAGGTCGAACAAGGCATGGTGGGGCCGGTCGGCGGGGGCGAAGAACCGGGCGTAAGTCTTGTCGACCGCCAGGAAGCGCGCCACGAAATCCTCTCCCACCTCATAGCTCGACTGGCGGATGAGGGGGCCGATGACGGCGCGGATGGCGCCGCGTCGCGCGCCCTGCGCCTCCATCAGCGCGATGGTGGCGCCGATGACGCCGCCGATGGCGCCCTTCCAGCCGGAATGGGCCGCGGCCACCACCCGCGCTTCGGGGTCGGCGAACAGCACCGGCCCGCAATCGGCGATGGAAATGGCGGCGCCCAGCCCCGGCGTGCGGGTCACGATGGCATCGGCCTTGGGCGCGTCCTCACGGGTCCAGGGGGTGGTGGCGAGAACGGCGTCGGGGGAATGCACCTGCCAGCAGGCCAGCAGATTCTGCGGCGCAAGGCCGAGGGCGGCCGCCATGCGGGCCCGATTCTCCTGCACCGCCTCCGGGTCGTCGCTGGAGCCCATGCCGCCATTCAGGCTCGCATAAAGGCCGGTGGAGACGCCGCCCGAACGGGTGAAAAACGCGTGGCGGATGCCGGGCAGGGCCGCGAGGGAGGGGGCCTCGATCTTCATGGGTTGCGTCCTCGTTGCACGCGTTCCGCTGGCTCGCGCCCCACCCGCGCGGGGCAGGGCCTTGGGGAAAGTCTGTAGCGCTTTCTTCTTAACGGGAAGGGCAAAGGGTTCTTCTTGGGGCACTTCCTGGGGTGCCTCTTGGGGCACCTGTCGCCGGTCGGGGCGGATGCTGCGCCGCATCGCCGCGGCAGGCGCGGACGCCGCCGGGTTCACGCTGCGTCTTCAGGGCGTTGCAGGGAGCGGCGGAGGTTGCCGGCCAAGGGGCGGGGCTTTTGGAGGCTTGATTCAAGCTATATTCATGAGAATATAACACCGCACCCGGACACCGACGGCCGAAGCATGCCGCGCCTTCGCCGCTTCCGCGTTCGGACGCATGGCGCGTGCCTTTCCGTTCCGGAGGACCGAGATGCGAATACCGGCGTTCCTGCTGGGTGTGATGGCCCTGAGTATCACTACGGCCCGTGCCGCAGATCCGGTGCGTGTGGCCTATGCGGGCTCCATGGGGGTTGTGATGGACCGGGCGCTGGGGCCCGCCTTCACCGCGCAGAGCGGCGCCCCCTTCCAGGGCATTGGCCAGGGCGCCTATGGGCTGGCGCGGCTCATCGCCGGCGGGCAGATCCAGGCCGACGTCTTCGTGTCCATCACCCCGGGGCCGGTGGAGATCCTGAGGAAAGCGGGCCTCGTGGATGGCGCCGTGCCGGTGGCGAGCACGGCCATGGTTATCGTCTACAACGAGAAAAGTGCATTCGCGGCCGATTTCCAGGCGGCCAGGGAGGGCAAGACCCCCTGGTGGAAGGTGCTGGAGAAGCCGGGCGTGAAGTTCGGCCGCACCGATCCCGCCACCGATCCCCAGGGACGCAACATCATCTTTACCTTCCTGCTGGCGCAGCGTTACTACAACCAGCCGGATTTGATGCAGAAGGTGCTGGGCGGCGTCTTCAACGACCAGCAGATCTTCGCCGAGGGCTCGGCCCTGACGCGGCTGGAAGCCGGGCAGGTGGACGCAAGCTCCGGCTATCAGAGCGCGGCGGCTTCCGCCAAGCTGCCTTTCATCACCCTTCCCGACGAGATCAACCTCTCCAACCCCGCCTTGTCCGCCGAATGGTACGACAAGGTGAGTTTCGAGCTGCCCGGCAAGGACGGCAAGCCGGAGGTGGTGAAGCCCCAGCCCATGGTGTTCTACGCGGCAGTGCTGAAGAACGCACCCAATCCGCAGGCTGGCGCCGCATTCCTGAAGTTCATGACCACCCCCGAGGGACAGAAGATGTTCCAGGAGGCGGGCTATGGCCCGCCCAAGGGCGGCAAGATCTGAGCTGCGAGGCGCCCCTTGTCTCTCACAACGGGCCGTTCCGGCTCCCGCCTGCTCGGTGTCGCGGCTGTGGTCGCGGCGCTAGTTCTCGCCGTGCTGGTGGCGCCCTTCGTCACCCTGGCCACGGCCACCGACTGGTCGAGCTTTCAGCTTGCCGATGGAGACTGGGACGCCATCTGGGTCTCTCTGGGCTATGGCGGCCTGGCGATGGTCATCATCATCCTGCTCGGCACGCCGCTCGCCTGGTGGCTGGCGCGCAGCCGCGCGCGGGGCAAGTGGATCGCGGATGTGCTGTTGCTGCTGCCGCTGCTCTCGCCGCCGCTCGCGCTGGGCATTCTGCTGGCCTCCTTCTATGGCCCCTATGGGCCGGCGGGCGCGCTGCTTTCCCAGGCCGGGCTGGTGCTCAGCAACAATCCGCCGGCCTTCATTCTCGCCACCTGCTACGGCGCCGGGCCCTATTTCGTGATCGCCGCCCGCTCGGCCTTTGAAGGGGTGCCGCTGGAACTGGAGGAGGTGGGGCTTACCCTCGGCCGCGGGCCGGTGGAGCTGGTGGCCTTGGTCACGCTGCCGCTGGCGGCGCCGGGTCTGCTGATGGCACTGGCCGTGGCCTGGGTGCGGGCGGTGGGCGAATTCGGCATCGTGCTGGTGGTCGCCTATTTCCCACAGGGCATGCCCGTGAAGCTGTGGGTCAATCTTCAGGATCTCGGCCTTCAGGCGGTCTATCCGCTGCTCTGGGCCTTCTTTCTCCTGGCCATGCCGGTGCCGCTGCTCATGCGCGCCTTCACCCGCAGATGGGACGGCCCCGCATGAAAATCACCTGTCACCTGGAGCACCCGGTACCGCTCGATGTGGCGTTCGAGGTGCGCGGACTCACCGTGCTGCTCGGTCGCTCGGGGGAGGGCAAGACCACCATCCTGAAGGCGCTCGCCGGTCTCCTGCCTTCCGAATGCACGCCGTTCGACGGTTTGCCGCCCCAGGCCCGGCCCATCGGCTATGTGCCGCAGAGCCTGTGCCTGTTTCCCCATCTGAGCGTGTGGCAGAACGTGGCCTTCTCCCTCGACGGCGCCGAGCGTCGGCCCAAGGCGCTGGCCCTGCTGGAGCGGTTCGGCCTCGCCGCATTCGCGGAGCGTCGGCCCCGGCAATTGTCCGGCGGCCAGCAGCAGCGCGTGGCCCTGGCCCGGGCCCTCGCCCGTGAGCCCGAGCTGCTGCTGCTGGACGAGCCCACCTCCGCGCTTGATCCCGTCACCCGGGACGAGGTAGTGGCGGAGCTGATCGCCATCAGCCGCGACGGGCGGCCCGCCGTGCTCGCTTCCACCCACGACCGGCAGATGGCCCTGGCGGCGGACCATCTGGTGATTCTCTCCCAGGGGCGTGTGGTGCAGCAGGGCGCACCGGACGCCCTCATGGCGCACCCGGCGAGCCCCGAGGTGGCCGGCCTTCTGGGCCTCAAGCGCAAGGCCGCCTGAGCTTTTCCGCGCCTGCGAAGACGAGGAAAGGCGGAAGCCATTGGGTGGGCGTTTTTTCACGCGATCCCGGATCCCGTTCGCGTGAGAGGGCTCGCGCCGGCGCCGTGAACTGGCGGTGCTGCGTGGGCGGGACGCGCAGGGCGTATTCGCCCTGGGTCATCTTGCTGGGTGCAAAGGCCCTGTCCGCCCGAGGGCCCCCTTCGCAGGCGGAAGCCTAAGTTGCCCGCGTCGCGGGGAGGGCGGAGGCATCGACAATGCCTGGCGAGGGAGCCCACCCGCTGGCGGCGACCTTCGGGCACGCCACGCGGCGGCGGCACAATGGGCATCTGTGATGTCGGCGCCGGGTCGTTGCCCATCGTCCGTTTGAGGACGGCGCGGCGGGCCTCAAACGTCCGGCTGCCCCTCAGCCGTGGAAGGCCTCCGCCGCATCGAAGGCCGGCGGTGCACCAAGGGATGGGCCCGCGAGGGCCAGCACTTTGAACAGTTCGCCCATTTGCCCTTCCCCAGTTCCGGCCAGCCGCAGGGCGGCTGCGGCAACGGCCGCTTCACCTGCCGGGCCAGCTTCCGCCATCAGCCGTTCGGCCCGCTGGGCGAGCCCCAGCCGCAGCAGAAACTCGCCCTGGGGCAGGGGGCCGAATGCGGCCGCGCCCTGCCCACGGGCCATGCGGGCGAGGGCGGCGAAATCCACATGGGCGGTCAGGTCGGCCTCGCCGGGCTCCGCCAGCGGATCGGCGAAGGCGTGGCGGGCAAGGGCCTGCAGCGTATCGCCGAAACCGCCGGCGTGGCCATAGTCCACGATCAGGGCTGCGCCCCCCTCGGCGACGAGGCGGCGCGCGAGGGCAAGGGCGGGGCCGCTTTCCATGCGCTCCAGCACCGCACCCTCGGGAGCCGGGCCCCGCGGCGCGAAGGCCGCGGCCAGAGGCGAGGGGCGCGGATCGAGGCCGAAGACCAGCTGCCCGTCCCCGTCGAGCCCCACGCGCCGCTCGTGCCAGCCATCGGCGGCGGCCACATACTGGTCGATGGGCAGGGCATCGAAAAATTCGTTGGCGAGCACGATGGCTGGGCCCGGCGGCAGCTCCTCGATACGCGCGTGCCACTGCACGTCAATATCCGCCAGGGTGCGCCTTTGGGCGTCGCGCAGCACCGGGCTCGTTTCCACCAGATGCACGCGCGCCGCAGCGCCGAAGGCGGGCAGGATGCGCGCCGCCCGCAGGGCATCGGCCATGAGGGTGCCCCGGCCGGGGCCGAGCTCCGCCAGCACGAAGGAGGCGGGCGCGCCCATCTGCTGCCAGGTGGCCACCGCCCAAAGGCCCAGCAGCTCGCCAAACATCTGGCTGATCTCGGGCGCGGTGGTGAAATCGCCGCCCGCACCCAGCGGATCGCGGGTGATGTAATAGCCGTATCGGGGATGGCCGAGGCACAGCCCCATGTAGCGGCTCACCGGCATGGGCCCGTCGGCGGCGATAAGGGCGCGGATCTCCTGCGCGAGAGGACCGCTCACGCGGCGGCCTTCGTCTTCAGCGCATAGGCGGCCAGGGCGGCGCCGGCCAGGACCACGGGCAGCGAAAGCCACATGCCCATGGTGGTGCCGAAGGCGAGATAGCCAAGCTGCACATCCGGCTCGCGGAAGAACTCACCGACGATGCGCCCAAAGCCGTAGCCCATGCCGAAAATGCCGGCGGCAAGGCCGGGCCGCTTCAGGGCGCCCATGCGCACCGCGACCAGCATGACGGCGAACAGCAGGATTCCTTCCAGCCCCGCCTCGTAAAGCTGGCTGGGATGGCGCGGCACGCCGCCGCCATTGGGGAAGATCACCGCCCAGGGCACATCGGCCGGGCGGCCCCAGAGCTCGGAATTAATGAAGTTGGCGATTCGCCCGAACAGCAGGCCGAGCGGCGCCACCACGCCCGCCACATCGAGCAGCGAGAGGATGCGGATGCCGCGCGAGCGGGCGAACAGGATGAGCGCGACGATGGTGCCCGTAAGCCCGCCGTGGAACGACATGCCGCCTTTCCACACGGCGATGATGTCCGCCGGATAGGCCATGAAATGGGGCAGGTTGTAGAACAGCACATAGCCGATGCGCCCGCCGAGGATGACGCCCAGCGTGGCCCAGAACAGGGCATCGTCCAGGTCCTGCGGCTTCATGGGCGAGGTGCCGCCCCAGAGCTTCGGCATGGCGACCAGCCGTCGCCCGAGCAGCCAGCCGAGCACGAGCCCCGCAATGTAAGCGAGGGCATACCAGCGGATGGAAAGCGGGCCGATCTGCACCAGAACGGGGTCGATGGCGGGGAAGGGCAGGGCGAGCATGCTGCGAAAATCCTGGACTGGAGCGCGCCGGGGCCGGATGACCGGGGCGCATCTGGCGCGGGCGGGCCGCCGTCGTCAAGGATGCCGGGCGGGAAGCATGCCGCACCGCACAGGCCCGGTGCCGGTGTGCCGCAGCGGCGCGGGCCTTGCGCCGGAGGCGCGCTCTCGCCATGTTCACGGCAAATCGACGCGCGCCGCCGCACACTGAGTTCCGCCGCGCCGCCGCAGGAGACCACCGCCATGACCCAGACCACCGGCCGCATTTTCGATGAGATGGCCCGCCTTGTGAACGATGCGGCGGGCGTGGCGCAGGGTGTGCGGCGGGAGGCCGAGACCGTGATGCGCACCCAGGTGGAGCGCTTCCTGCGCGACATGGATCTCGTGAAGCGCGAGGAGTTCGAGGCCGTGAAGGACATGGCCGCCGCCGCCCGCGAGGAGAATGAGCGCCTGGCTGAGCGCCTCGCCGCCCTGGAGGCCAAGCTCGGCGTGAGCCCGGATGCTCCGGCCGGAGCGCACGGGAGCGAGACCCCAGCCCAGCCCTATGACGAGAGCTTCGGCCACGGCTCCCAGGCCTGAGGCGGCGCGGGCGCTCCGCGCGTTCGGAGCGCACCTTTTGTGTGCATGCGCAAGCGGTGTACACAATCCGTCGTAGCCGCGCCATCTTTACCCGCGATATACTGATTTTCGTGGCGATTCGAAGCCGGTTCGTCGTGTCGCGGGTATACGACGGGGCGTAGGCTCGCCTGACGTGCACGGGTCCGGTGCGGGTGTCGGGCGCAATCGTGTCTGGCACGCCGCCATGGGGCGCAGGCTTCGGGATTCTCCGGGTCCTCACCCCGTACCAGGCGGCGCGGCACCGGCGTGTGCTCGGTTTGAAGTGGTTCGTCTTGAAGGGGGTCGTTTCATGGCGCGCGGTGCACTGCGCATGCCTTTGGCCTCGTTGCCCGGGCGTCGTTCTGCCCCTGCCGTGTCCGGCCGTCTCCGCGTTCCTCCCACCGCGAGGTCGAGGCATGTCTCTCATCGACATTGAAGCCGAAGCGCCGGCCAATCCCGTGGATCTCGTGGAGCAGCTCGCCGCTATCCACGATTGGTCCTTCGAGCGCTCCGACGAAGACGAGATCACCCTCTCGCTCGCCAGCCGCTGGACCGACTGCCATGTCTCCTTTCAGTGGATGGACGAGCTGGAGGCGCTGCACGTCGCCTGCGCGTTCGATTTCAAGGTGCCCGAGGGGCGCCGCGGTGAGGTGTTGAAGCTGCTCGCCCTGGTCAACGAGCAGATGTGGCTCGGCCATTTCGACATCTGGTCCCAGGAAGGCGTCGTCATGTTCCGCCATGCCTTGGTGCTGGCGGGCGGGGCCACTGCTTCCGACCGGCAGTGCGAGGCCATCGTGGATGCCGCGCTTGACGCGGTCGAGCGCTATTATCCCGCCTTTCAGTTCGTGGTGTGGGCCGGCAAGACCGCGCGCGAGGCCATGGACACCGCCTTGTTCGACACCGTGGGCGAAGCGTGAGCCGTTCCCGATTTGAGCCCGCGCGGGTTTCCCCCCGCGCGCGGCTGGCTTAAAGCAGAGCCTCGAACAGTCGGCGACGGCCCAGGCGCTCGCCGGCCGCGATGCGAGGCGATCATGAGCGACGTGGTGTTGAAGAACCTGTCCGGCCCGGTGGTGCTGCTGGGCGCGGGCAAGATGGGCGGGGCCATGCTGGAAGGCTGGCTGAAGCTCGGCCTGCCGGCCAATCTGGCCGTGGTCATCGATCCCCATTTGCCCGAAGCCATGGCCGCCGACCTCAGGGCGCGGGGCGTGTCGGTGAACCCGCCGGCGCACCTCGTTGCGTCACCCGCCGTGCTGCTGCTCGCGGTGAAGCCCCAGGTGGCGCCGGAGGCCGTGCCCCAGGTGGCGCCGCTGGCGCGCGCGGGCACTCTGGTGGTCTCCATCATGGCGGGGCGCACCCTCTCCTTCCTTGCGGACTATTTCCCTGAGGGCACGCCCCTGGTGCGCGCCATCCCGAACACGCCGGCGGCCATCGGACGCGGCGTCAGCGTCGCGGTGCCCAGCGAGACGGTTTCGGCCGCCGACCGCGCCCTGGCCAGCGCGCTGCTCGGCGCCATCGGCATCGTGGAGTGGGTGGATGAGGAAGGCCTGATGGACGCAGCCACGGCCGTTTCCGGCTCCGGGCCGGCTTATGTGTTCCTGTTGGCCGAGGTGCTGGCCGAAGCGGGGCGGGTTGCGGGTCTTCCCGCCGATCTTGCCGCGCGCATTGCCCGCGCCACCGTCTCGGGTTCCGGGGCGCTGCTTGAGGCTTCCGATCTTCCGGCGGCGACCCTGAGGCAGAATGTCACCTCACCTGGCGGCACCACGGCTGCGGCTCTCGCGGTTCTCATGCACGAAACGCGCGGTTTCGGTCCCCTGATGGAAGCGGCTGTCGCCGCCGCGACGCGGCGCGGGAAGGAACTTGCGGGCTGAGGCGAGCCGCGCCCGCTGAGTGGCGATCGATCGATATTCGGCACCAAGGTTTGTCCATGGGGCCTTTCCCTCGCCCTCTAGTGGGGGAAGAAGCCGCGCGCGAGGGACAGGCTGGTGGGAGGAGCGTCTGCGTTGCCACCTGCGCTGACTGTCGAACGGTTCCTTCCGGGGCGCTGGCGGGGCTCGTCCGCGCCCCTTGCCTCTACGGGCGGCCCCTCCGTCCAAGGGGCAGCCGCGCGCATCCTGGTGCGTCTGAAGGCAGCGGGCCAGAGATGGGGGCGCTTGACCCGGGACGTGGCGGTCCGCCAGGATCTCCAGCGTGATCCCAGGCCCTCACCAGGATGCCAAGCGCGCGGCCGGATCCCGGTTGTTCGCCGCAAGCTCGGCGGAAGTGTTGGCGTAACCTCGGATCTCCTAAGGCACGCTGGCCCATCCAGGTGGGAAATGTAGCCGCTTGGGGAGCTGGGGCGCGTGTTGTGAGCCCCTGTGCGGGGCCCGGGCGAGTCAACGGAGGGTCGAGCCATGACATCGGAGACTGCACGCGAGGCCTGTCTGCGCAGCTTCCTGGATCTGCTGGCCACACGCCCCCTGTGGCGGATCGATCTTGCGGCGGTGGCCGCCGAGAGCGGGGTGGCCCTTTCCGAGATGCGGGCGGCCTATGCCACTGTGGACGATCTGCTGGCGGCTTTCTTTCGCGCCACCGATCGGCATGTGCTGGCGGAGGGGGGCCCCGATGCGGAGGATTTCGCCGGCGAGGGGCCGAAGGAGCGGCTGTTCGAGGTGCTCATGCGGCGGCTTGATGCGCTGGAGCCCCACCGCGAAGCGGTGCGGGCGCTGGTGCGCGGGGCGCGGCGGGATCCGCTGCTGGCCCTCAAGCTGCTGCGCCTGTCCGCCCGCTCCCAGCGCTGGATGCTAGCGGCTGCCGGCATTGATTGCGCGGGCCTTGCGGGCGCGGTGCGTGCCAAGGGGCTGGCGGTGCTCTTCGCTCGGGTGCTGGAGGTGTGGCTTGAGGATGACGACCCCGGCCTCTCCCGCACCATGGCGACTCTCGATCAGGAATTGGCGCGGGGCGGCAAGCTTCTGGAGATGATGGACGATCTGGCCTTCATCGCGCTGCCCTGGCGCACCCGCCGCCGCACCGCCTCCCCGCCGGCGGATGATTCGGCGCCGGCCGATTGAGGTGGGGGCATCGGCGCGGTCTAGAAAAGCGGTGGCGGCTGCCGGCCTTTTGCGCCGCGCGCAATAGGTCGCCGCGGCCCCTTCACAGTATCGGCTGTTCGCCGCGCTTGAAGCGCTCTCTCGCCGCCATGCGTCCAGCTTGGACGGAAGTCATGCTGCCGCAGCGTGCATGCCTTCAGCGGCGGCTTTCGACCAGTGCGAGGGCCGCGGCGAAGGCCTCCGCGATGCCGAGACTGCTGGTGTCCAGAAAAGCGGCGTCGCTCGCCTGGGTCAGAGGGGCGGCGGCGCGGTTCGAATCACGCTCATCGCGCCTGCGGATGTCCGCGAGCACCTCGTCGTAGCTCACCGCGTCGCCGCGCCCCACCAGCTCCTTGTGGCGCCGCTCGGCGCGGACCGCGGGGGAGGCGGTGACGAACAGCTTGGCCGGCGCATCGGGGCAGATCACGGTGCCGATGTCCCGCCCGTCGAGCACCGCGCCCCCGGGCTGGGCCGCGAAGCGGCGCTGCAGATCGAGCAGGGCGGCTCGGACATCGGGGTTGGCGGCAACCACGGATGCGGCCTCACCCGCCTCGGCCGAGCGCAGCGCATCCGGATCCAGATCGGCGGCGTCGAGTGCGCGCGCGACGGCCGTCGCCGCCGCGGCATCGCCGAGCACGCCCGCCGCCAGGCAGCGCGCGCCCACCGCGCGGTAGAGCAGGCCCGTATCCAGATGCGGCAGGCCGTAATGGGCCGCGAGGCGCCGCGCCAGGGTACCCTTGCCCGATGCCGCCGGCCCGTCGATGGCGATGATCATGCTTGTCTCAATCGATCTGGGCGCCGAGCGCACGCATCATGGGGAGAAAGGTGGGGAAGGAGGTGGCGATGAAGGACACGTCATCCACCGTGACGCCCGCGTCGCTGGCCAGCCCCAGCACCAGGAAGGACATGGCGATGCGGTGATCCATGTGGGTCTTCACCGGCCCGCCACCCACAACCGCTGAACGGCCGGACACGATGAGGTCGTCGCCCTCCACCCGGTGGGCGACGCCACAGGCGGCGAGCCCGTCGGCCACAGCCGCAAGGCGGTCGCTCTCCTTCACCCGCAGCTCGGAGAGGCCGCGCATCACGGTCTCTCCCTCCGCGAAGGCGGCCGCGACGGCGAGGATCGGATATTCGTCGATCATGGCCGGGGCGCGCTCCGGCGGCACCTCGACACCCATGAGGCGGGAGTGCCGCACCCGCAGGCTGGCCACCGTCTCTCCGCCCTCCTCGCGGGCGTCGAGAATGGCGATGTCGGCCCCCATTTCCTGCAGGGTGGTGACGAGGCCGGTGCGCAGCGGATTCAGCATGAGGTCGGTAAGCACGACCTCGGAGCCGGGCACCAGCAGCGCCGCCACCAGCGGGAAGGCGGCGGAGGAGGGGTCAGCGGGCACGTCCACCGGCGCGGCCTTCAGGCGCGGGTGGCCCTGCAGGGTGATGCGGCGGCCGGCATGGCCGAACGGCTCAACGCGCACATCAGCGCCGAAATGGGCGAGCATGCGCTCGGTGTGGTCGCGGGTGGCCTCGCGCTCCACCACCACCGTCTCGCCGTCGGCGCCGAGGCCGGCCAGCAGCACGGCGGACTTCACCTGGGCCGAAGGCACCGGGGTTTCGTAGGTGACGGTGGCGAGACGGTCGCTGCCTTTGAGCGCGAGCGGCAGGCGGCCGCCCTCGGCCATGGACACGACCTGGGCACCCATCATGGTCAGCGGGTCCAGCACGCGCTTCATGGGACGACGGCGCAGGCTGGCGTCACCGTCGAAGGTGGCGGTGATGTCCTGGCCGGCCACCGCGCCCATCATGAGACGGACGCCGGTGCCGGAATTGCCGAAATCGAGCGGGGCGGCCGGAGACACAAGGCCCCGGTTGCCCACGCCGTCGACGATCCATTCGCCCGGCCCGAGCCGCTCCACCGTGGCGCCCAAGGCGCGGCAGGCGGCGGCGGTGTTGAGCACGTCCTCGCCTTCCAGGAGGCCGGTGATGTGGGTGCGCCCTTCCGCGAACAGGCCGAAAATGAGCGCGCGGTGGGACACCGATTTGTCGCCGGGAACCCGGACCGAGCCGTGAAGCGGCGGCGAACGGCGGGCCGTGGCGGGAGAGGGGCTTGCGGAAGCGCTGCTCATGGTCGATCGGGCCTCGGGCGTCGGCACGCGGCTGGCGAACCCTGCCGCGCCACGTTCTTTTTATGGGGTGCGGCGCCGTTTAGCACAGCCCTTTCGCCGGTGCCACGCGCCTGCTCCGGGCGGGATGGCGGCCGCATCAGCAAGATTGTGCCTTGACACCAATCGTGCGAGGCGCCAATGGAGCACGCTCTGTTACAGCCCTACCGAGGAACTTTGCCGTGGCGAAGCCTGAACTCGGCACCAAGCGCATCTGTCCTGTTACGGGGCGCAAATTCTATGACCTGAACAAGGACCCGGTGGTTTCTCCTTTCACGGGCGAATCCTATCCCAGGTCCTATTTCGAGCCTGCGGCCCGCGGTGCCAGCCGCACCGAAGAAGTGACCAAAGACGACCACGACGGCGAGGAACCCGCCGCCGATGTCATCAGCCTGGAAGAGGCTGACGAGGAGGCCGCCGGCACCACCAAGGCGGGTGCGGCTTCCCCCGACGTGGATATGGATGAAGACATCGAGGCCGGTGACGAAGACGCCTTCCTGGAGGAAGACGAGGACGACGGCAACGACGTGACCGGCCTGATCGGCGAAGGTCGCGAGGACGACGAGGAAGCCTGAAAAAAAAGGGCTTGCAGTCAAACGCGGTCTGTGCTTTAAGGCCGCTCTCGCTCGGCGGACATGAACCGCCGGGCTCCCGCCGCGGGGCTTCCCGGCGCGCTAAAGGTCGAGGAACCATTAGGTTCGCAAGATCGCTGCGCGCACCCGCGGCCCGGTGGGGCCATAGCTCAGTTGGGAGAGCGCTTGAATGGCATTCAAGAGGTCGGCGGTTCGATTCCGCCTGGCTCCACCAAATTTCTAATCCCATCAGATCCTGAACATGCCGCGTTGGCGACCGTGCCCTTGAACAAGGGCGGCGTCGCTGGCTTGCGCGCGGGTCTGAGATCACTTTTCCTGATCCGCTTTGTCACCCACTTCAGGGGCCCGACCGGCACCGCATTAGCGGAGCTTGCGCGCGCGGCGGCGCACGGCACGCGGCTCCCCTGGTGTCACGGCCTGAGGCCTGACGCGGGTCGTGACCCCATCTGGGCCGCTGCCCCACTCGGGTCATGGCCCGCTTTGACCATGGCGGCACTTGGATTGCGGGCTCGCATGTGGCGCGCGAACCTCTGCGGCTTCTGGGTTTCGGAAAGTTGTCCACCGTATTTGAATG
Organism: Xanthobacter variabilis; assembly: GCF_043831965.2. NCBI lineage: Bacteria > Pseudomonadati > Pseudomonadota > Alphaproteobacteria > Hyphomicrobiales > Xanthobacteraceae > Xanthobacter > Xanthobacter variabilis. The sequence goes on along the minus strand of NZ_CM195533.1, from coordinate 4,375,280 downwards.
GACGGCCTCAGCGGCGGGCTTGTCAGGTGCGATTCCCTATGGCATTTACGCGCCTCCCCTGGGGGCCATAGCTCAGTTGGGAGAGCGCTTGAATGGCATTCAAGAGGTCGGCGGTTCGATTCCGCCTGGCTCCACCAGTCTCCTTCCAGGGGAATAGCCAATTGAGCTTTTAGCTCTTGGCGGAGTTTTTCAGAAAGTCTGCTCAATTCAGTCTAACTCTGTCGCCTCCGTGAGCGGTGTCGCCCGCGATGCGCGAGGGTAGCACTTGAGCGGCTGGCGCTCCTGGCGCATGTTTCGCGCGCCGCGGCCAGCGGCGCACTGGCTCTGGAACAGGGTGCCGCCGATGCCGGCGCCGAATGGGTGCAGGATGAGCGACGCTGTAAAGCATGTGACCGTCGGCAACGTGACGTTCGGCAATGATCTGCCGTTCGCCTTCATTTCGGGTCCGTGCCAGATCGAAAGCCGGGATCACACCTTCCGCCTGGCGGCCTTTCTCAAGGCGGAAGCGGAGAAGGCCGGCGTGCCCTTCATCTTCAAATCGTCCTACGACAAGGCGAATCGCACGTCCCTCAAGGGCCGGCGCGGCATCGGCCTCGACGAGGGGCTGAAGATCCTGGAGGCTGTGCGCGCCGAGTTCGGCTGTCCGGTGCTCACCGATATCCATGACATCGAGCAGGCGCGGACCGCGGGCAAGGTGGTGGACATCATCCAGATTCCCGCCTTCCTCTGCCGGCAGACCGATCTGTTGATCGCGGCAGGCGAGACGGGCGCCGTGGTGAATGTGAAGAAGGGGCAGTTCCTGGCGCCGTGGGACATGGCCAATGTGGCCGACAAGATCGCGTCCACCGGCAATGAGCGCATCCTGCTGTGCGATCGCGGCACCTCCTTCGGCTACAACACGCTGGTGAGCGACTTCCGTGGCCTGCCCATCATGGCGCAGACCGGCTACCCCATCGTTTTCGACGCCACCCATTCGGTGCAGGAGCCGGGCGGGCGGGGCGGCTCTTCCGGTGGCAAGCGCGATTTCGCGCCGGCGCTCGCGCGCGCGGCGCTGGCGGTGGGGGCGGCCGCCATCTTCGCGGAAGCGCATGATGACCCGGACCACGCGCCTTCCGATGGGCCGAACATGCTGCCGCTGGAGTGGATTGGTCCGCTGCTGAGGGATCTCACCGCCCTCGACGCCATCGCCAAGAACAAGTCCCTCACTGCCGCCTTCTGAGGCGCGGCTCCGGCCTGCGCGTCGCCCCACCCCCGCGGAGGCCGGCGCTCGGGCTTTTCCCATCTTCTGCCGAAAGGTGCAGCATGAGTGACGTCGCCATCATCATTCCGGCGCGATATGCGTCGAGCCGCTATCCCGGCAAGCCGCTGGCGAAGCTGAAGGGCGCGAGCGGCATCGAGCGCACCCTGGTGGAGCGCTCCATTCTGGCGGCCCGCGCCGGGGCCGATGGCGCGGCGGTCTATGTGGCGACGGACGACGAGCGAATCGCGGACGAGGCCCGGCGCCTGTCGACGCCCGTCATCATGACCGATGCCGCTTGCCGCAATGGCACCGAGCGCGTGGCGCAGGCAGTGGAGCGGGCCGCCATCACGGCGGAAATCATCGTCAATCTTCAGGGTGACGCGCCGCTGACGCCGCCGCACTTCGTGACGGCCCTGGTGAAGGCCATGCGTGACGAGCCTGCGCGCGAGGTTGCGACGCCGGTCCTGCGCTGCGACGAGGAATCGCTGGAGCATTTTCTGGCCGACCGTCGGGCCGGGCGGGTCGGGGCGACCACGGTGGTGTTCGACCGGGCCGGCAACGCCCTTTATTTTTCCAAGGAAGTCATTCCCTTCACCAATGGCAAGGCGAAGGTGGATGGCGTGGTGCCGGTGTTCCACCATGTGGGCCTTTATGCCTACCGCCGCAGCGCGCTTGATGCCTATGGGCGGATGGAGCAGGGAGTTCTCGAGACCCTCGAGGGGCTGGAGCAGCTGCGCTTCCTGGAGCACGGCACGCCCATTGCCGCCGTCGAGGTGGAAGCGCGAGGCGCTGCCTTCTGGGAGCTGAACAATCCCTCCGACGTGCCGCTGATCGAAGGCTATCTCGCGAAGATGGGGATGGAGTGAGGGGCGCCCCTCACTCCCGATAAAAAGGCGAAAGCCGGTGCGACCGGCGCGGGCCCCGTTATGCCCGCCCGCGCCGGTCGCACATGGCAAAGACGGGCTTGCTCCCCGCCGGCCTAGCCCACCTTTGCTCGAAGGGGGCGTGGAACGTTACCAGCCCGTGAGCTTGGAGAGCTGGAGTACGAGTTCCGTCTGGCGGTTGATGCCCAGCTTGGAGAATACGCGCTTGAGCACCACACGGGCGGTGCCCTGGGTGATGCCAAGCTGCCCGGCGGCCTGCTGCAGGGCCACGCCGCTGCCGATGAGCGCGGCGAGTCGCGCTTCGCCCAGCGACAGCCCGAACATGTCGCGGATCACCGCCGGCGCCACCATCTGGTGTTGTTCCAGGGGCACGGCGACGATGAGGGTGCGCGCTTCGCCATCCTGCCCACCGAAGCGCGCCTGCGCCTCCGCCCTCACCGGCAGGGCCCATGCCGCGAGCCGCTGGCCATCCTCGTCACTCAGGACGCACGCATGGGGCGGCTCGCTCGATGCGCTGGCCTCCATCGCAGCCTTCACCATCGCCTGGAAGCGCGGTCGCTCGGCGGGCTGACGCGGCATCATCCGGCCGGCGGGCTCGCAGAAGAACGAGGCGAACTGGGCAAGCGCGCTTTTGTTGGCCATCACCCGCCGCCCGCTCGCGTCGAGGGCGTAGATGCCCGCCGAAACGGCGTCCAGGGCGGCGATCATGGCCACCTGCGAGGTGTCGAGATTGGCGATGCGCATGGACACCCGCAGCGCCTGTTCCACATGCCGGCCCAGCAGGCGCAGGGTTTCCATGTCCTGTTGGCTGAATGGCGGCTTGTCCTTGGCGCGGGGCACCGAGAGCGCCACCAGATATCCGAAATCCGGTAGCATGACCGCGGACATGAGCCAGCCGAATCCCACGCTGCGGAAGAATTCCGTATAGATGGGGTGGGTCTCCATCTCCTCCTTGGTGGCGATGGTGAAATCACTCATCACGTCGCCGTCGCGCAGGTGATGCTCAATGGCGCGCAGCGCGTGGAGGTCGCGCGTCCACCACTCGCCGTTCAGGTAGGTGCGCACCGCGGCGTGCAGCTCCGGCGCGTGGATGAATTCGGAAGGCGCGTTTTCCTTGTAGAAGAGCACGATGGCCCCTTCGCCATCGACCACGGCGCCGATCTTGGACAGCACCTGCGGCCACAGCTCCGGGTCCAGCGCGGCGCCGTAGATCGCATAGATGACATCGTCGAGCCGCTCGGGCGTTGGCATGGTCATGGCGTCCCACTTTGTCCAGTCCAGCGCGCTTGGCGTTCTGCGCCGAGCAGGGCAATCCTCGATCCTCTCACCCGTGCGGGCGGAGGTATGAGTGCACTATATCCCCCGTGGTGAAAGCGGAATTCGCTTCCGCCTCACACGTTAGGCGCGAACGCCTCGCGTGGCTCTCGCCCATTGGTCGATGCGCGAATGCGGGGGGCCGGTTCGAACAAGGCCGGCGTCTGTGGCGTAAATACCCGCCGCAGATTTATTTTCTCCGGTTGCGTAATCTCGACGAGCCGCTGCGCAATCGTGGTAGCGGCCTAACGGCTTCCTCAGAGAAATCCCCAAGGAACGCGCGGATCCGGCAGGCACCCCCTGTCGCTGTGTCTGCGCTCGGCGGCATTCCGGGGGAGTGGTCATGGTGCGGAAGAACGTTGGCGGCCGGTTGGCGCGTGATGGCGAGGCGGGCATGGCCCTTCAGGCGCGCGCCGCGGGCGGCGTGGTCTCCATCCGCCGGCGGCTCCTGGTAACGTCCGCGCTGGTGCCGGTGCTGGCGCTCTCCCTGACGGTCGCAGGCCCCGCCTTCGCCGGCGGGGGGCAGACCTACATTCCCTCGGCCGCAGGTGGCGCGGGCGGCGCGGGCGGAACGGCCGGCGGTGGCGGCGGTGGTGGCGCGGGCGGCGGCGGTGGTGGCGGTGGCGCGAACTCGCTCGCTCCCGCCGGTGCCGGCGGCTATGGCGCGTATGGCGGCACAGCGGGGGATGGCGGCCTCGCGACCATCGCGCAGCCGGGGAATGGTGGCGATGGCGGCAGCACGTCTGGCGCGGGCGGCGCCGGATTCGCTGTCAACGGCAGCGGTGGCGCGGGCGGAGCGCCCTTGGGCGGCGATGGCGTGGATGGCGGCAGCGTTGCCGCGGGCGATACGGGGGCTGGGGGCGGCGGTGGTGGTGGCGCCCACGGCTATGTGGGCGGTGCCTTGCCCACGGCGGCGGTCTCCGGCGGCAAGGGCGGTGACGGCGGCAACGGCAATTCGCCGAGCATGAGCGGTGGAGGTGGCGGCGGCGGCGGTGGCGGCGGTGGCTTTGGCGCCATCGTCGAAGGTTCCGGCGACCTGGGTGTGCTGACCACGGCCGTGACCGGCGGCGCCGGCGGCGCGGGCGGCGTTCCGGGCGGCGGCGGTGGGGATTCATACAGCGGCGCCGGCGGCGGTGGTCTCTTCATCTCCAGTAGCGCCGCGGCGTCCGCCACCATCAGCTCCATTGTCACCGGTGGCGTCGGTGGCAGCTCCTATCACGGCGGTGCCGGCGGCAGCGGCCTGTATGTGGTGAATGGCAGCAGCTCCGACATCGTCACTGTGAACCTGGCCAATGGCGCGGTGGTGCAGGGCGGCGCCGGTGGCGGGCTGGTCGCGGCCACGGCGGGCGCCGGCGGCGTCGGCATCGCCGGTTCCGGCCTCGCCCTCCACCTCGACGCGGGCGCGGCGGTGTCGGGTGGCCTGGGTGGGGATGGGGTGACCCGCGCCAATGCCATCGCGTTCACCGGTGGAACCAATATTCTCGAACTCGCCGGCGACGGTTCTGCCTATGCCACGATCACAGGCGACGTGGTGGCTGTGTCCGGCGGCACCGACACCTTGAAGCTTTCTGGTGCCGGCGGTGTTTTCGACGCGGCCGTCATCGATGCGGGAAATGGCGGGCAGTTCAAGAATTTCGCGGCCATCGAGGTGGCCACCGCCGGCACCTGGGTGGTGAAGAACTTCTCATCCGTGAACTGGGGAACCTTTGTGACGGCCCCGGCTTTGGCGGTGCAATCGGGCACGCTGCAGCTCGGCGATTCGAGCGTCAATGGCGGCCTCATGGTGTCGGCGACGGTGGCGAGCGGCGCGACCCTGTCCAATGATCCCGCTGGGACGCACACGGGATACATCTTCGGCGACATCACGGTTGAGGCCGGGGGCCACCTCGCCGCCACGGTGGTGGCGAACCAATCGGCCATTTCGTCCGGGGCGGGCGCGATCATCCTCCATTCCGGCGCGATCCTCGACGCCACCCTTGGCGCGCCGGATAGCGGAAACGCCGTCTATTACGCGTCGACGAACCTCACGCTGAACGGCACGCTGAACATCACCGACAATGGTGCGATGGGGCTCGGCACCTATCTGCTGATTCAGTACGACGGCACGCTGGCGGGTTCCGGCCTGACCATCGGCACCGCGCCGACGGACTTCGAATATACCATCAACACCAGTATTGCGGGCGAGGTGCAGCTTCTGGTGGCCGATGGCGGCCTCTATTGGAACGGCACCACGACGGGGGGCAGCACCTCCTCGGTTGACGGTGGCACCGGGACCTGGAGCGCCAACGGCTCCACCAACTGGACCAATTCCGGCGGCACCAGCCACGTCGCGTGGACCGACGGCAAGAACGCCGTGTTCGCGGGCGCGGCCGGCACCGTGTGGGTGGATACCACCTCGGGCGCGGTCATCGCCAAGGGCCTCAAGTTCGTCACCTCGGGTTATGAGATCGCGGCCGATTCCTCGAGCTATGTTCTCACCTTGGCCAATGCTTCGGCGCAGCCGGTGGTGAATGTGGTCGATGCGTCCGCCATCGCCACCATCTCGGCGGGGATCGTTGGCTCGGATGGTCTTGAGAAGAGCGGCGACGGCAGGCTGATCCTCACCGCGGACAACACCTATACGGGCGGCACCACCATTTCGGCCGGCACCCTCCAGCTGGGTGCCGGGGGCGCCTCGGGGTCCGTGTCCGGCGACATCGCCAATGACGGGGCGCTGATCTTCAACCGCTCCAATGCGGTGACTTATTCCGGCATTGTCACGGGCACCGGCACGCTGGAGAAGCAGGGCGCGGGCACGCTGACCCTCACCGGCGACATGCAGGCCACCGGCGGCACCACCATCACCGCCGGCACGCTCCAGATCGGCGATGGCGGCACGTCCGGATCGATCGCGGGGAATATCGCGGACAATGCCGCCCTGGTCTTCAACCGCTCCGACGATGTGAGCGTTGCGGGCGTGATCTCCGGCACGGGCACGCTGGAGAAGAAGGGCGCCGGCACGCTGACCCTGTCCAGCGCCAACAGCTATTCCGGCGCCACCACGGTGAGCGCGGGAACCTTGAAGGTCACTGCGGCCCAGGGGCTGGGGGCGATCACCAGTGGCACCACGGTGGCGTCGGGGGCGACGCTGCTTCTGTTGAACACCTCGGCCACGCCCGCCATGCTCACCTTCGCGGCCGAGCCCCTGACACTCTCGGGGACGGGCGCGGGGGGGAACGGCGCGCTGCGCGCCGCGGCGACGAATACTGACAGTTCCATTTATTTGGACGGCCCGATCACCCTGCTCGCGGATACGCGCGTGCAGAATGACGGAGTGACACTCAATATCCGCGGTACCGTCAGCGGATCGGGCACGACGCTCACGGTCAACGGTTCCGGCCTGACAAACTTCACTGGGCCATTGAACCTCGGCTCCGGCGGCCTCACAGTCGATGGCGGGGCTATGGTGTCCCTTGCCACCGCAAGCAGCTATGCCGGAACGACAAACGTTCTTGCTGGCGCGCTGGTGATTGGCGACGACGAAGCGCTGGGCTCCACAAGCGGGGGCACAGTGGTCGCCGACGGCGCGACGCTGGCACTTGGGAGCGCAGCCGGCCTTTCCATCGGCGGTGAGGCATTGAGCCTTTCCGGAAGCGGCCTTGGCGGCACCCTCGGCGCGCTGACGAACATGGGGGGCGACAGCAGCTATGCGGGCGCCATCACCCTCACCGGCGACGCCGAGATCGGGGTGGCGGCGGGCAGCCTCGCCCTTAGCGGCGGCATCAGTGGGGCAGGCAAGAACCTCACCCTCACGGCCGACAGCGGCACGGTCGGCAGTGTGTCCGGGGCGATCGCGACCGGCACGGGCAGTCTCACCACCCGCGGCACCTGGACCCTCACCGGCGCGAACACTTACACCGGCGGCACCACCATCTCGTCCGGCACGCTGAATATCGGTGATGGCGGCACCAGCGGGTCCATCACGGGCGATGTGGTGAACAACGGCGCCCTGGTCTTCAACCGTTCCGACAACAGCACCTTCGCGGGCGATATCTCCGGCACCGGCTCCATGGAAAAGATGGGCGCCGGCACCCTGGTCGTGACCGGCGACATCACCATCACCAGCCAAACGACGGTTTCCGGCGGCACGCTCCAGATCGGCGATGGCGGGACGACGGGTTCCGTCTTCGCGGGGATCTATACGGGTGTCGGCGCCAATGTGGGGACGGTGGCCTTCAACCGTTCCGACGATCTGACCTATACTGGCGTTATCACCGGCCAGGGCACCCTGGAACAGGCCGGTACCGGTACGCTGACCCTGACCGGGCCGAGCCTCGTCTTCTCGGGTCACACCAAGGTGTCGTCCGGTACGCTTGCTTTCGGCGGGACCGCCACTCTTGGTGGCGACGTGGAGGTGGAGGACGGCGCGCGGCTCACCGGCGCGGGCTGGGTGGTTGGCGACATTACGCTGAAGAACGGGGCGACCTTCGCCGGAAGCACCGGCTCCACGCTCTCGACCTTCGGCGCACTTTCGTTCGGCGAGACATCCACGCTTGCGGTAGCGCTTGCGGCCCCCACGACGACGGCCGTCCTGTCCGCCGGGAGCCTGCATCTCGACGGCACGCTGGATCTCACTGCGGCCACCGGTTTTGCCACGGGAACCTACCGCCTGATCAACTATACCGGCACGTTGACGGATGAGGGGCTGGAGATTGGCTCGGCGCCCGCGCACTCCCTCTACGCCGTCGATACGTCCGCCGCCGGCCAGGTCGACCTGGTGGTGGTGGCGGGGCAGTGGTGGAATGGCTCCGTCACCAGCGCGGCAGGGTCGGTGACGGGCGGCTCAGGCACCTGGAACGTCGCCGCCGCCACGACCAATTGGACCACCGAGACCGGCAGTGCCGTCTCCGCCTGGACCCAGGGGAGCCTTGCGATCTTCGCGGGGAGCGGCGGCGCCGTGACCGTCAGTGGCGCCACGGCGCCGCAGGTCGCCGGCATGGAATTTTTGGTGGATGGATACGCGATCCAGGGCGGCGGCATCGTTCTCACCCCGGTTTCGGGGAGCAGCTCGGTCCAGGTGGCGGTGGAGGGGGACGCGACCGCCACCATCGGCTCGGTCCTGAGCGGCGCCTCCGGCCTGAGGAAGACGGGTGCCGGCACCCTCGTTCTGGCCGCCGACAACACCTACGCGAATGTCACCATCATCGCGGAAGGCACACTGCAGATTGGAGCTGGCGGCACCACCGGGTCCGTCAGCGCCTTTATCATCAATGACGGCGCGCTGGTGTTCAACCGTTCGGACCTGCTCACCTATGCGGGGGGCATCTCCGGCAGCGGCTCATTGGAGAAAGCCGGTTCGGGTGAATTGGTGCTGACGGGCGCGAGCACGTACAGCGGCGCAACGAACGTCACGGGCGGAACACTCCGGCTGGCTGGCGGCCCGTCCGCATTGGTGAACAACGAGAGCGCCTATACCGTGGAAGCCGGAGCCATCCTCGCGGTGGACAGCACACGCATCATCGGCTCGTTGGCGGGTAGCGGCAGCCTAAACCTGGCGACCGGTACTCAGCTCACGGCTGGCGGAAATAACAACTCGACCACATTCTCGGGTTCCATTCAGGGCGGCGGAGACCTGGTGAAAAACGGTAGCGGCGCGTTGACTTTGAGCGGCACCAACAGTTTCGGTAACCTTCTGGTGAATGCCGGCGTTCTGCGACTGGAAGGTGGGGCCGCGGTTTCGGATACGGCTCGCGTTTACGTCCAGACTGGCACGACCCTGACCCTGGGCAATGCTGACGAGACGATCGGTGCACTGGCCAACACGATTTCGGTGGGCGGCACCGTCAGCCTCGGCAGCCACACCCTCACTCTTGGCGGCGCCAATGTGGATGCCAGCTTCAGCGGCGCCATCATCGGCACCGGAGGGCTGACCAAGACGGGAAGCGCCGCCCAGCTTCTGGCCGGCACCAACACGTTCACGGGCCCGGTTCAGGTCTCCGGCGGCATCCTGGCGGTGACCGGCGGCTCGGCGCTTGCCGATACGGTGGCGGTGAATGTGGGCTCCGGTGCGGCCTTTGCTGTGCTGAGCAGCACCGAGACCATCGGTTCGCTGGCCGGCAGCGGCACGGTGCTCGGCGGCGCGCAAAGCGGCTCCGCCGATGCGACGCTGATCGTGGGCGCGAACAATGGCAGCACCACCTTCTCCGGCACCATGGCCAATTACAATGGCACCCTCAGCCTGCGGAAGGTGGGCACCGGCGACCTGACGCTGAGCGGCGCCAACACCTATTCGGGCGCCACCACCGTGAGCGCGGGCCGGCTGCTGCTCGCGGGTGGCAGCGCCGTGAGCGATGTCTCGAAAGTGGCGGTCGACACGGGCGCGACCTTGGTGTTGACCAACGCCAACGAAACCATTGGTGGCCTGGGCGGGGGCGGGCAGGTTCAGCTCGGCGGCAACACTCTGACGGTTGTCGCCTCCGGCGGAAATGGCTTTTCCGGCAGCATGTCGGGCACCGGTGGGCTGACCAAGACGGGCTCCGGCAACTTGAAACTGTCGGGCGCCAACACGTTCACCGGACCGCTGCAGATCGAGGAAGGCGCGCTGCTTCTGTTCAACGGTTCGGCGGTTGCCGACACCGTCGCCGTCACCATCGGCGCGGATGGCATCCTCGCCGTTTCCGATGCGTCGGAGACCATCGGTTCGCTGGCGGGCTCCGGCCTCGTCGTGGGCCAGGGCGCGGCGGGACTGGTGACGGGCGCCAATAATGCCAGCACCACCTTCTCGGGCACCATGTTCGAGGACACGGACGCCACCCTGTCCCTGACCAAGGTGGGCTCCGGCACCTTCACCCTCACGGGCACCAATACCTATCTGGGCGGCACCACGGTGGCGGGCGGCACGCTCAAGATCGGCAACGGTGGCACTTCGGGCTCGATCCTGGGTGATATCGTCAATTCCGCAACCGTGATCTTCGATCGCTCGGATGCCGTGACGGCGGCGGGCACCATCACCGGTTCCGGCGCCCTGGTGAAGCAGGGGGCGGGCACGCTGACCCTGACGGGCGCCAACAGCGCCGGGGCGGGCACCACGGTGGCGGCCGGCACGCTGGAGCTGCTGGGCGGGGTGAGCCTCGCGAGCGACATCATCGTGCGCTCCGGCGCCACGCTGAAGGGTGAAACCAGCGGCATCGCGGGCGCCAGCGTGGACGGGACGGTCACGGTACGGGATGGTGGCACGCTGCTCGCCGCCCCCACCGGCGCGGCCGGAACCTATGGGCTTTCCATGAGCGGCCTGGTGCTGTCCGGCGGCTCCAACGTCAATGTGGTGCTGGGCTCCAACACTGGCAATGCGGTGGTTTCCACGGGGGCGCTGAGCCTGGACGGCGTGCTCAATGTCACCGACGCGGGCGGCATGTCCCTCGGTGTCTATCGCATCCTCGACTACACCACGCTGACCGCCGACAACGGGCTGACCCTGGGCACAACCCCCACCGATTATGCCTATGAGATCCAGCAGGCGCCGGGCCAGGTGAACCTCGCCGTGCTCAATGGCGACATGCTCTACTGGAACGGCACCACCACCTCGCCCGACGGGACGGTTCATGGCGGAAGCGGCACCTGGAGCCCCAGCGCGTCTCAGACCAATTGGCTGACCTCCTCCCTCAACCAGTCGCGGGCGTGGAACAGCACCTATGCGGTGTTCGCCGGCGCGCCGGGGACGGTGACGGTGGACAGTTCCGACAGCGCGGCTTCCGTTACCGGCATCCAGTTCATGGTGGATGGCTATGTGGTGAACAGCGGGCGGATCATGCTGGCCGCGCCCTCGGGCCAGACCCAGATCCGCGTGGGTGACGGCACCCCTTCGGGCGCGAGCTACGTGGCCACCATCGGTTCCGAGCTGCAGGGCGCGACCGGCCTCATGAAGACCGATCTCGGCACCCTGATCCTGACCGGCGCCAACACCTATACGGGCGGCACCACCGTCAGCCAGGGCACCTTGCAGATCGGTGATGGCGGCACCTCCGGCTCGATCCTGGGCGATGTGGTCAACAATGCGACGCTCGCCTTCAACCGCGCCGACACCGTGACCTATGGCGGCGCCATCTCGGGCACCGGCGCCCTGGTGAAGCAGGGGGCGGGCACCCTCAAGCTCACCGGCGCCAACACCTATGCCGGCGGAACCACGGTTTCCCAAGGCACCGTCCAGGTGTGGGGGGGCGAGGCGCTGGGCAGCGGCGCTCTGGCCCTTCAGGGGCCGGGCACGCTGCGCGCCAGCAGCAGCTTCACCTTTGCCAAGGGTGTGTCCCTGACCCCGTCCGGCACCAGCGGCGGCGGCACCCTCAGGGTGGATGACGCGCAGGTGCTGACCGTGTCCGGCATCGTCTCCGGCGCGGGCAACCTCACCAAGAGCGGCACGGGCGACCTGTGGCTGACGGGCGCCAACACCTTTAGCGGCGCCACCACTGTCAGCGCCGGCCGGCTGTTCATCGCCGGCGGCTCCTCGCTCTCCGATACGGCGCGCCTGTCGGTGGCGGGCGGCGCCAGCCTCTCGCTCACCGATGCGGACGAGGCGGTGGGTTCGCTGGCGGGCGCCGGCGGCGTGGCGCTCAACGGCCATTGCCTCAGCACGGGCGGCGACGGCACCAGCTCCACCTTCTCCGGCTCCATCACCGGTTCGGGCTGCCTGGCCAAGAGCGGGGCGGGCACGCTGACCCTCACCGGCACCAACACCTATGACGGCGGCACCAGTGTTTCCGAAGGCACGGTGCAGGTTTATGGCGAAAGCGCGCTTGGCAGCGGCCCGCTCGCCCTTTCCGGCAGCGGCACCCTGCGCGCCAGCGACACTTTCACGTTCGCCAAGGCCATCTCCCTGACGCCCACCGGCGGCGCGGGGGGAGGCACCTTTGAGGTGGACGACACCAAGACCCTCACGCTGACAGGGACCATTGCGGGCCTCGGCAACCTCGCCAAGACCGGCGCCGGCACGCTGGTGATCGGCGGTGCCAACAGCTATGGCGGCGACACGAATGTGGATGCCGGAACCCTCATCGCCACCGGTGGCCAGGCCATCGGCGACACCAGCGGCGTGAATGTGGCCTCCGGCGCCCGCTTCATCCTCCGCTCGGACGAGACGGTGGGCTCGATCGGCGGCAGGGGCGGCGTGGAGCTGGCGGGGGCGAGTCTCGTCACCGGCGGCAACAATGCCAGCACGAGCTTCTCCGGTTCCATCACCGGCACCGGCGGCCTCACCAAGACCGGCACGGGAGTGCTGACCCTTTCGGGCGCGAACACCTATGCGGGCGACACGGCGGTGAACGGCGGCGCCCTCAAGGTGGACGGCAGCGTTGCCGGGGATGTCTATGTCTATGATCAGGCGACCCTTTCGGGCGGAGGCACCATCGCGCGGACGGTGCACGTGCTTGATGGCGGCACCCTGGCCGGCACCCAGTCCAGCGGCCTCACCATGGGCGGGCTCGACCTGTCCTCCGGCGCGACCCTGGCGGTGACCCTGGGCGCGGTGAGCGACAGCGCGGTGTTCAACGTTAATGGCGACGTGACGCTGGACGGCACACTGAACGTGACCTCCGCCGCCGGCTTCGGCCTCGGTGTCTACCGGATCGTCAGCTACACCGGCGCGCTCACCGACAATGGCCTTGAGGTGGGCGCCATGCCCGGCGGCTATGAAGGCGGCGTGCAAACCTCCGTCGCCGGCCAGGTGAACCTGGTGGTGGACGAGCCCGGCAGCCCGATCCTGTTCTGGAACGGTGCGAACACCACGCCGACGCAGACGGTGCTGGGAGGCACCGGGACGTGGTCGGCGGATGCCCAGACCAACTGGATCAACGCCAGTGGCACCATCTCCAAGGCGTGGAACAGTGGCTTCGCCGTGTTCCAGGCGAATGCTGGAACGGTGAGCGTGGACAACAGCCACGGCCAGGTGACCGCGCTCGGCATGCAGTTCCTGGACACGGGCTATGTGGTGACCGGCGGGGATATCCTGCTCTCCGGCGTCTCGCCCGCGCCCATCCGCGTGGGTGACGGCACCGAGGCCGGCGCGAGCACGGTGGCCACCATCGCCAGCGTGCTGAAGGGCTCCACTGGCATCGAGAAGAGCGATTTCGGCACCCTCATCCTCACCGGCGCCAACACCTATACGGGCGGCACCACCATCTCGGGCGGAACGCTCCAGCTCGGGGATGGCGGTGCCGCGGGCTCGATCCTGGGCGATGTGCTGAACAACGCCACCCTCGCCTTCGACCTTTCCGGCGAAAGCACCTTCGCGGGGGCCATCTCCGGCACCGGCGCGGTGGTGCAGAAGGGCACGGGCACGCTGACGCTCAGCGGCGCGAACACCTTCTCCGGCGGGCTCTCCATCGCCTCCGGCACCGTGCGGGTCGCGGCGGCACAGGCGCTCGGAAACGGGGCGCTGGCCCTCAGCGGGGCGGGCGCCCTCAGCGCGGGCGGCACCTTTGCCTATGGTGGCGGCGTGACGCTCACGGCCATGGACGGCAGCGGCGGCGGCACCTTCGCCGTCGACGCCGCGCAGACGCTGACGCTGTCGGGCGTGGTGTCGGGCGATGGCGCCCTCACCAAGGCCGGCGGCGGCACGCTGATCCTGGCCGGAACCAACACCTATGCGGGCGGAACCACCATCGCCGAGGGCACGTTGCAGCTCGGCAATGGCGGCACCACGGGGTCCATCGTCGGCGATGTGGTGAACAATGCCAGCCTGGTGTTCAACCGTTCGGACAGCTACGCCTTCAACGGCTCCATTTCCGGAACCGGTCTCGTGACCTTCACCGGCGGCGGCGAGGTGACCTTCTCCGCGCCCTATGAGGGCCCGGTGGCGGTGGACAACGCGGCGGTGGTGCTGACCAAGGGCACGGTCACCCCCTCGCCGTTCACCGTGAATGACGGCGGCGTGCTCGGCGGCACCGCCACCATTGGCGGGCTGACGGTGAATGCGGGCGGCATCGCCGCGCCCGGCTACTCGCCGGGAACCCTGACGGTGAACGGGGCCGTCACCTTCAACTCGGGCGCCGTTTATCGGGTGGACGTGACGCCGGCGGGCGAGCACGATTTGATCACCGCCACCGGTGCCGTCACCATTTCCGACGGTGCCGCGGTGCAGGTGTTGGCGGAGAGTGGCCGTTATCCGGCGTCCAGCAGCATCACCATCCTGTCCACGTCCGGAGCGCTGACTGGCACTTTCGGCACGGTGACATCGGACTTCGCCTTCCTTGATCCGACGCTCACCTATGACGCGCAGAACGTCTATCTGAGCCTGATCTACAGTGGGGTCGACTTCATCACCTATGCCCGCACGCCCAATGAGGCGGGCGTGGCCGTGGCGGCGCAGGCGCTCGGCGCCGGCAACGGGGTGTATGACGCCATCCTCGGCCTGCCGGAAGGGGCCGTGGCCGCGGCCTTCAACGCCCTTTCCGGCGAGGTCTATGCCTCGGTGGATACGGTGCTGCTGCAAGAGTCCATCTATGTCCGCGAGGCTGTGGGCGCGCGCCTGCGGCAGGCGGCCAGCGGCCCCGATGCCCTGGCCCGCGCCGCCCAGGGGGCCGGTCCCTCCACAGCGCGCCTGAGCCAGGAGCTGGATGTGACCTTGTGGGCCCATGGCTATGGCGGCTGGGGCAACAGCTTCGGCAACGGCAATGCCGCCAGCATTTCCAACAGCCTGGGTGGCTTCCTCATCGGCGCCGATGTGGTGGTTCAGCCCAATGTATGGGCCGGCGTGTTCGGCGGCTACAGCCGCTCCAGCTTCGAGGTGGATGCCCGCGCCTCCAGCGGCAACAGCGACAATTACGACGTGGGCTTCTATGCCGGCGGGCAATTCGGAGCCTGGGCGCTGCGGGGCGGTTTCGCCTATGGGTGGCACGATGTGTCGGTGAGCCGGTCCATCGCCTTCTCTGGCTTCAGCGAGACCACCAGCGGCGGCTACAGCCTGGGCACTTCCCAGCTCTTCGGCGAGGTGGGCTACGATGTCTCCCTCGGCGGCTATGCCTTCGAGCCGTTCGCCGGCCTTGCCTATGTGAATGTCGGTGGCGCCTCGTTCTCCGAAAGCTATCGCGCCGCCGCGCTGGCGGTGGACACTGGCGCCATGGACACGCTCTACAGCACCCTGGGCGTGCGCGCCGCGACCTCCGTGGAGCTGTTCGGGCGGGCCCTGACGCCGAGCATGACGCTGGGCTGGCAGCACGCCTTCGGCGACATCGCGCCCACCGCCGCCATGCGCTTCCTGAGCGGGACCACCCCGTTTGAGGTGGAGGGCGTGCCGATCGCGCAGGATGCGTTGCTGCTGAATGCGGGCCTTGCGTACGGCGTGTCGGATGCGGCGACCCTGGCCGTGACCTATAGCGGCCAGTTCGCGACCTCGGCCTCGCAGAATGCCTTCACTGCTCAGTTCTCCCTGAAGTTCTGACGGGAGCTGCGACCCGAGCGTCAGCGAGAAGAAAAGGCCGGCCGCTGGACACATGATGCCAGCGGCCGGCCTCGGCTTTAGGCCGCTTCAGGTTCGTTGATGGAAGGAGCGAGGCCGTCGATGCCCTTGCGCGGGTCCTTCACACGAGCTGGTTCCCGCGATGCTCGGAAACGCTTTGGGGTCTGACGCATTCGCCCGCTGCACGCCATCGCGGTGGCTTCGGGCAATGCCTTGGCAAGGATGGAAATTTCAAGATGAGATGTTCGCTTTTCCGGGTGGCCGGCGTGCTGGGCCTGTCCCTTCTTTCCGCCGGATCCGCCATGGCGCAGCAGAAGCCGGCAGCACCGCCCGCGCCCGCCGCCGGCGCCCAGCCCTCCCAGCCGGGCGCCACCACGGCCACCTATCAGGACTGGGTGTTGCGCTGCGTGACCCAGGAGGGCGGCGGGCAGGGTGGCGGGCGCGTTTGCGAGATCGCCCAGAACCTGCAGATGCAAGGCCAGGGCACAGTGGCGAGCATCGCCGTCGGCCGCGCCGATCCGAAGGGGCCCGTCAGCCTCGTCATTCAACTGCCGCCGGGCGTGTGGCTGCCGGCGGGCGTGAAGGTGCAGGTCGACGACAAGGCGAAGCCGATCCAGCTTGAATTCAAGAAGTGCCTGCAAAGCTGCTTCGCCGAGGCGACCCTGGATGCGGCCGCCCTTCAGCAATTGCGCGCCGCCAGCGAGCCGGGCAACTTCACTTTTGAGAATGGTGCGCGGCGCACGTTGACGTTGCCGATCTCGTTCAAAGGTTTTGGAGCGGCACTTGACGCCAGCCTGAAGTCTTGAGATGCCGTTTTTCACCTTCCGCTGAAGCAAAAGGCAATCCGATGGCCGCAACCCCTTCCAGCGCCACGCCGACGTCGAGCCCCCTGTTCTACCAGTCTCCCGTGCTCTTGAATTTCAAGGAGCATGGGCAGTTCGGGCTGCGGCCCGAGGTCACCTTCGGGTTTGCGGCGGAAGCCACTGCGATTCCGCTGGTCGCTACTGAGTTCGCGCAGGCGCAGCGGCATTACCCCATCGTTTTCGCCAGCAATGAAGGCGCCATGCCGCTGGCGGTGACGGGCCTTACTGTGGGGCGGAACCTGTTCGTCGATCCGCAGGGGAACTGGACCGCGGGCACCTATGTGCCCGGCTATGTGCGGCGCTATCCCTTCATCAGCATGGCGCCGGAAGCGGGCGGCGCCACCATGCTCGGGCTCGACGCCACCTCCTCGCGCGTGAGCGCGGATGCGGCCCGCGACGGGGCGGACCGGCTGTTTACGGCTGACGGCAAGCCCACCCAGGTGGGCAGTGCCGCCATGGCCTTCTGCGACGCATACGCGGTGGAATATGAGCGCACCCGCGCCTTTGCCGCCGCGCTGGTGGCCCATGGCCTGCTGGCGGAGCGTTCCGCGCGGATCAAGCACCCCAACGGCACGGAGCAGGTGGTGCAGGGTTTCCGCCTCATCGACGAGCCCACCTTCCGGGCCCTGCCCGCGGATGTGGTGGCGGAGTTTCATGCCAAGGGTTGGCTGGACCTCATCGTCCTGCACTTTGCTTCGCAGGGGAGCTGGCTCACGCTGATGGAACGCGCCACGGCCGGCGATGGCGCGCCTGCCTCCGCTCTGAACTGAGCACGGGCTGACGACAAGACAGGGGCCGGCGGAGCTGCCGCTTCACCGGTCCCTTGCGTCTGTTCGCGATATCACGGCTTGCCGCGGGCTGAACTCAAGGTCTGCGAGGGGTATTCGCCGAACTTATCCGAGTAATATTTCGAGAAATTCCCCAAATTGGAGAAGCCGAAGGCAAGCGCGACGTCGGTGACGGTCGCCTGCTCGCCGGCCGCAAGCAGGCGCTCACGCGCGGCGTTCAGGCGCTCGTTGCGGATCCAGGTTACTGGGGTGCAGCCGAAGCGTCGCTGAAAGGCATATTGCAGGGCCCGGGCCGAAAGGCCGCTGATCTGCTCCAGGTCGGTCATGCTGAGGCGTTCGGCGAGATGGACCACGATGTATTGGCACGCCAGGTCCAGGCCCCCATCCACGCTGGCGCCGGGCGACCGGGCCTCTTCCGGAAACAAGCGCTCGTGGAGCAGCATGGCGCAGAGCGTGCGATAGAACACGTCGTCGAGGGCCATGGCCGCGGCCGCCTGTCCGTTCATCCGGCAGGCATCGAGGGCGCTGCAGCTGCTGCGCAGCAGAAGATTGAAATTCATCTTGCCGGCGCTCAGCGGAATCACCGTGGGCCGCTGCAGATCCAGCCGCACGTCGTCGCCGCCAAGCATGGTGCGGGCCGTGGCCACCAGACGCAGCTTGTCGAGGGTCGCGACGACGATGGAGCGCGAGCCGCCGATGCCGATCCGCTCGCCCTCCGGTGCCAGCAGCGCGGCCTTCGCGGGCTCGCAGCGGATGCTTTCCCCATTCACCTGCGATTGAATAGGGCCGCCATCCACTGGCATGAAGAAGGAGAATTCGTCGGAGTCCACTCGGGTGCGAATGGGCGTGTGGGCAAGGGCACTGATCCTCAACCCATTGACGACGAGGGACGATTGTTGCGTGGCAAAAGCGGCCCGCTCGCCGATGGCGTCGTATTCGGCTGCCCACCCCATGGCCCGCTGCATCTGATCCTGCATCTGCAGTATGGAGCGGGTCAGCACCCGGTTCGGCGTCCCGAAAAGCAGCGGGTAGAGGGTTTCACTCGTCCTGGACGCCATGTGCCGCCGCCACTGATCATCTAAGATGGGATCGGAACAGTAAAACTCGCCGGTCGTCTTCCGGACGATGCTGAATGCTCCCGATTTTAAAGCTTTTGCAGGCGGAAGGGCGGGGAGGGCGCGCCCCGAAAGCGCGTCAGCTCAAGTCGCGAAGCCATGTCCCGGATTCCGTGCAACAGGGGAACGCCGTGGCGGCCCGTTCCCGCTGGATGACGCGCCTTTTCAAGGCGCTGCCGGCAGTGGAAAGGATCACCGTTGGTAACGTGATCCTATTCCTTCAACCTGGACTCGATCAAGCGACATGGCGATCCGTCAGCGCGCCTTGCTGCCTCGCCGAGAGGTTCAGGGCATGCTGTTTCGCGGGCCCATGCCCCCGTCCGCGGAGGGCTTGAGGGCGCGAGCTTCTGGCTGCGATGCGCTTCCAAATGGCGGCCCCGTCATGGGGCAGGGCGCAAGCGCGCGGTGTGTTCAGCTGCGCCGGGCGTTGCTGGCCATGTAGATCTGCGCGTAGCCTTCCTTGATCGCGGCATTGATGCGGTCGATCCGGCGGTCGATGTGCTGCGAGAGCACCAGGGCGGCGCTTTGGCCGTCGCGCCTCTTGAGATGCTCCACCACAACGCGGTGCTCCTGCTGGGTGGAGGAGCGGTTGGCGCTGGTCATGTCCGTCTGGCGAACGAAATGGATGCGGGCATTCACGTTGCGCAGCACCCGCAGCATCTCGGCATTGCCGCACAGGGCCATCAGCCGCTCGTGAAACTCCTCGTCGAGCTCCAGCAGCTTGGGCGTGTCCAGGTCGGTCGAGGGCAAAGCGGAATTGAGCCAGGACAAGAGCGAGTCGATCTGCCCATCAGAAGCCCGCTCGGCGGAGATGCGCACGGCGGCCACCTCCAGCGACTTGCGCAGCTCATAAAGATCGAAGATCTCCTGCGCGTCCAGCTCGCGGCAGAAGAAGCCGCGCCCCGGCGAGAATCGCAGGAACCCCTCGGTGTTCAGGCGGTTCAACGCCTCGCGCAGGGGCGTGCGCGACACGCCGAGCCCCTTGGCGAGATCGCCCTCGTTCAGGCGTTCACCGGGCTTGAAGTCGAAGCTGATCGCACGCGAGCGGAGCTCGGCGTAGACCCTGTCGACAATGCTTTCCGAGCCGTCCGCGTCTACGCTCATCGGCTGTCGCTTTCCCTGTCGCTTTGTATGCTGCTTAGCATACAGAGTACCGCGCAAATCAGGAAACAGCAACCGTTCGCCCCTTTGCCACAGCAGGGTGCCGCAAAGTCCGCCCCTCGGAGCGCTTCCTCCAGACGCCTCTCGGGCGGTGTGGAGCGCATGGCAATGTCGATATACGGTATTGCATTTCGACCTGAATTCAGAATAATCGACAGCGCGGCCGATACCTGTTGCGTCGCCCTGTCCCGCCCGGCGAAGCTGTCGCAAAGTTCCCCTCGACCATCAAGGAGAAGGCCGAATGTCCATTCAAAGTCCGGATCTGGGACGCGGGCAGCAGGCCGGGGCGAGCGCGCTTGATCACCTTGTCATCAATGTGCTGAAGGACATGGATGCGGCGGAGGCGGCGTTTGCGGCGCTCGGCTTCACGCTGACGCCGCGGGGGCATCATTCCCTGGGCTCCATCAACCACCTGATGGTGTCGCGCGATTCCTATCTTGAACTGGTCGGCGTGCCGGAGACGGGCTTGCAGCGCCAGGAGGTGCTGGACAGTCCGCTGGGCATCAGCGGCCTCGTCTTCGCCAGCGACACGGCGGAGGAAACCTTCGCGCGCCTCTCGGGTGCGGACCTGCCGGCGCTGGAGCCTTTGGCCTTCTCGCGGCCGCTGGTGGTGGATGGCGTTGAACGCGATGTGGCCTTCCGCACCGTGCGCATGGCGCCGGGATTCCTGCCGGCGGGGCGCACCTATTTCTGCCAGCATATGACGCCAGATCTGGTGTGGCGGCCTGAATGGCTGGTCCATGCCAACGGCTATTGCGGCATCGGCCGCGTCATCATTGAAAGCCCCGATGCGGACCGGATGGCCGAGCGCTATGCCGCCGTGGCGGGAAGCCAGGTGGCGCCCGGCGCCGCCGGCTGGCGGGTGCCGCTGCCCAATGCGGATCTGGTGGTTCGCAAGGGCGAAAAGGCCCGCTTCGTCACAGCCGAGCTCATCTTCGCAGCGCTCGATGAGATCGAGCGGCGGGCGCAGGGGCTTCCCGCGGCCGTCTGGCACCGCCATGGCCCGGATGTGGCCACCCTGGCCCTGCCGGCTTTTCACCTCGAATTTCTTTGCATCGCCAATTCTGCACGGAGCCCGTCATGAATCAGTCCGTCCCCCAGCGCGCGCCGGAGCCGCAGCCGGGCCAGGGCGCTTGCGAAAGCCGCCCGGGCGCGCGGAACCGGGAGTGGGTGGCCGAGGCGGTGAGCCGCATCGAGGGCGACATCAATCGCTCGGCCGACACGCATCTCATTCGCGTTCCGCTGCCGAACAATCCGGCCATCACCTTGTACCTCAAGGATGAATCGAGCCACCCCACGGGCAGCCTCAAGCACCGGCTGGCGCGCTCCCTGTTCCTGTACGCCTTGTGCAATGGCTGGATCGGGCCGGATACGACAATCATCGAGTCGTCGTCGGGCTCCACCGCCATTTCGGAGGCCTATTTCGCCCGGCTGCTGGGCCTGCGCTTTCTGGCGGTCATGCCGCGCTCGACCTCGCCCGAGAAGGTGGCCGCGATCTCGTTCCAGGGCGGCGAGCCCCATCTGATCGACGGCTGGAACACCTCGCAGGCGGCACGCGATCTCGCGCGCGACCTGAACGGCCATTACATGGACCAGTTCACCTTCGCCGAGCGCGCCACCGACTGGCGCGGCAACAACAACATCGCGGATTCCATCTTCAGCCAGATGACCCGCGAGGTCTATCCGGTGCCCACCTGGATCGTGTGCGGCGCGGGCACCGGCGGCACGGCCACCACCATCGGCCGCTACATCCGCTATCGCAAGCTGTCCACGCGCCTGTGCGTGGCCGATCCGGCCGCCTCGGTGTTCCATCGCTATTATGCGGATCGCTCGGTGCGGCGGGTCGACGCCTGCAAAAGCGTGATCGAAGGCATCGGCCGCACTGAGGTGGAGCCCTCCTTCAACCCCAACCTGGTGGATCGCATGATCGCGGTGCCGGATGCGGCGAGCATCGCGGCCGCGCGCAAGATTTCCAGCATCACGGGCCGGTCCTGCGGCGGATCGACGGGCACCAATATTTCCGCCTGCCTCGATCTGATCGGTGAAATGGAGGCGCGCGGCGAGGGCGGCTCCATCGTGACGCTGCTTTGCGATTCCGGCGAGCGCTATCGCTCCACCCTTTATGACGACCGTTGGCTTGCCGAAAGCGGGCTCGACGTCTCCCCCTACGCGGCCCGTCTCGACGCCGTTTTCGGAACCAGGCCCTAGGCCGCCCTGCCTCGGAACATGATCATGCACGGAACATTCGACTGGACGGCCGGCTATCCCTCACGGCGCCTGCCCGTGTTCGGCAACAATGTGGTGTCCACCTCCCATCCGCGCGCGGCGCAGGCGGGATTGCAGATGCTGTGGCGCGGCGGCAATGCGGTGGATGCCGCCATTGCGGCGGCTGCCGTCATGACGCTGGTGGAGCCCTGCAGCAACGGCCTGGGCTCGGACGCCTTCTGTATCCTGTGGGACGGCAAGCGCCTGCATGGCCTCAACGCTTCCGGCTTCGCCCCGGCCGCGTGGACGCCCGATTATTTCCGCGGCAAGTACGGTGAGGACACCGCCACGCCCCCCAAGAGGGGCTGGGATTCGGTGACCGTGCCGGGTGCGGTGGCCTCCTGGGTGGCGCTGTCGGAGCGCTTCGGGCGGCTGCCCTTTGCCGACCTCCTTGCCCCCGCCATCGAGATCGCGGAGGCGGGCTGGCTCGTTTCCACCAATGTGCAGCACAAGTGGGCGGCGGCCGCGACCCTGCCGGACCTGGTCGGCCAGCCGGGCTTCAGTGAGGCGTTCCTGCCCGCCGGGCGCGCGCCGCGCGTGGGCGAGCACTTCCGCCTGCCGGGCGCCGCGCGTGCTCTGCGCCGCATTGCTGAAACCAAGGGCAAGGCGCTCTATGGCGGTGAGATCGCGGAAGCGCTGGAAATGAACGCCCGTGCCCATGGCGGGGCGCTGAAGGCCGCCGACATGGCCGCCTATGCGCCGGAATGGGTCGAGCCCATCTCCATGCCCTATCGCGGCTATACGGTGCATGAGATCCCGCCCAACGGGCAGGGCATCACCGCCTTGATGGCGTTGGGCATCCTCTCCAATTTCGATTTGCCGTCCATGGCCGTGGACGGGGTGGAGGCGCAGCACCTCCAGATCGAGGCCATCAAGCTGGCTTTCGCCGACGTCTATCGCTACGTGGCCGACCCCGCCGCCGCCGCGATCCCGACGAAGGACATGCTGGATGCCGATTATCTCGCCTCCCGCGCCCGTCTCATCGACCCGCGCCGCGCCCAGCCGTTCGCGCCGGGCAATCCGGTGAAGGGCGGCACCATCTATCTCGCGGCGGCCGACGCCTCGGGCATGATGGTCAGCTTCATCCAGAGCAATTACATGGGCTTCGGCTCCGGCGTGGTGCTGCCGGAATGGGGCCTCTCGCTCCAGAACAGGGGCTTCGGATTCAGCTTGAATGAGGGCCATCCCAATGTGGTGGCGCCGCACAAGCGGCCGTTCCACACCATCATTCCCGGCTTCGTCACCAAGGATGGCCAGCCGGTGATGAGCTTCGGCGTGATGGGCGGCAACATGCAGCCCCAGGGCCATGTGCAGACCCTCGTGCGCATGCTGGACTTCGGCCAGAACCCGCAGGCGGCCTGCGATGCGCCGCGCTGGCGCTTCGACCGGGGCATGGCCATCAATATCGAGCAGGGCACCGATCCGGCCCTTCTCGCCGGCCTCACCGCTTTGGGGCATGAGGCGGCGATCCTGGACGATTCCTACCAGGACTTCGGCGCCGGCCAGTTCATCTGGCGCATGGGCGACCCGTCGGTGGAGGGCTACGCCGCCGCCAGCGATCCGCGCCGGGACGGCCAGGCCGTGGTGGGTTGAACGCGAGCGGCGCGAGCGGACAGGGGGCGAACGTGGGAACCTCGAAAACCGATGCCGATTGCGACGTGCTCGTGCTCGGCTCGGGCTGCGCCGCCCTGACGGCGGCGCTCCATGCGGCCGCATCGGGGCTCAAGGTTCTGGTGTGTGAGAAGACCGCCCTTCTGGGCGGCGCCAGCGCCATGTCGGCGGGGGGGATCTGGGTTCCCGCCAACCACCTCGCCCGCGCCGCCGGCATTGCCGACGATGTGGAGGACGCCATCGGCTACATCGCCTCGGTGTCGCCCGACCACATCCGCGAGCCGGAGCAGTGGCGCAACATGGTGCTGGCCGGCCCCCCCATGCTGCGCATGATCGAGGAGCGCACGCCCCTGCGCTTCCGCCTGACCGGGGAGCCGGACCCTTATGCCGCCCATCCCGGCGCGCGGGCCGTGGGGCGCATGGTGTCGCCGCGGCCCATCAGCCGGCTCGCGGCGCGCCATCTCGCCTTCAGGGTGCGCGGGTCCACGCTGCCGGAGGTGTTCACCTATCATGAGGTGCTGGAGACGGACCTTTATCACAAGCCCGTCTCCACCACGATGAAGCTGCTGCCCCGCCTTCTGCCCCGCCTGCTCACCCTGTCGGCCGGCAAGGGCACGGCGCTGATGATCGGGCTGGTGCGCGGCTGCCTGGACCATGGCTGTCGGTTCGAGCTGAACGCGCGCGGCGTGGAGCTGATAGAGGAAGGCGGGCGCGTCACCGGCGCCATCATCGACGGGCCCGCCGGCCGGCGCCCCGTGCGCGCGGCGCGGGCGACGCTGATCGCCACCGGCGGCTTCGAGTGGAACGCCGACATGATGGCCCGCCATTTGCCGGGGCCGCTGCAATTCTTCGGCCCGCCGCGCGGCAATGCCGGCGACGGGCACCGGATGGCGGAAGCCATCGGCGTGGAGCTGGCCCGCATGGGCGAGGCCAATGTCACCGCCGCCATTCCCAAGCGCTATCATGGCGCCGTGCACGGCATGCCCGTGCCCTACCATGCCGAGCCCAACGCCATCGTGGTGAACCGCGAGGGGCGCCGCTTCGTGGACGAGCTCGCCATGAATATCGGCGAGTGCCTGAACGAATATGACGCGGACGGCCGCCCCCGGCACCTGCCGGCCCATGTCATCACCGATGCGACCTATCTCTCCATCGCGCCTTTGGTGCGCCATTTCGCGCGGCTGGTTCCCGGCTGGATGGTGAAGGCGCGCACCATCGAGGAACTGGCCGGCAAGATCGGCCTTGACCCCGCGACGCTGAAGGCGACCGTGGAGCGCTACAACGCTCTGTGCGCGGGCGGGGTGGATCTCGATTTCGGACGCGGCCAGACCCGCGCCCACCAGAAGGCCGACAAGCGCAAGCGGCTCGGCCTCTCGCCCATCGTGAAGGCCCCCTTCATCGCCCTGCGGTTCGACCGCTCCATCATGACCACCAAGGGCGGCCCGCGCACCAATGCCTTCGGGCAGGCGCTGCGGGCGGACGGCTCGGTGGTGGAGGGGCTTTATTGCGCGGGGGCGTCCATGGCCAATCCCATCGGCACCCGCGGCGTGGGGGCGGGCACCACGCTCGGCCCCTTCATGAGCTGGGGCTATGTCTGCGCCCACCACGTGGTCACCGGTGCCGGCCCTGAAGGGGCCTGACGATTATCGTTTCGCCGGGTCGTGGCCCGGCTTCCAAGAGGAAGACCACCATGAAGATCGTGAATACTGAGAGCGCTCCCGCCGCCATTGGCCCCTATTCCCAGGGCATCGTCAGCGGCGGCTATTTCTATTCGTCCGGGCAGATCCCGCTGAACCTCGCTGGCGAGGTGGTGGGCACTGAGATCGAGGAACAGACCCGGCAGGTCTTCGCCAACCTGCGTGCCGTGCTGGCGGGGGCGGGCAGCGCGCTGGACAAGGTGGTGAAGTCCACCGTCTTCATCAAGAACATGGCCGATTTCGCCAAGTTCAACGCGGTTTACGCCGAGGCCTTCGGCAGCCACGCGCCGGCCCGCTCGTGCGTGGAGGTCGCCCGCCTGCCGCGTGACGTGCTGGTGGAAATCGAGGTCGTGGCCGAGGTCGGCTGATTCCTGTTCCGGGGTGCCATCATGTCTCTTCATGTCGCCGTGATCGGCGCGGGCGCGGTGGGCGTCATCAGCGCCATCGAGCTGCTCAGGGCGGGGTATCGGGTCACGCTCATTGAGCCCGGCCGGCCGGGGGGTGAGCAGGCGGCGAGCTACGGCAATGCCGGCTGGCTCTCCTGCCAGTCGGTGATCCCGACCTCCACGCCGGGCATGTGGAAGAAGGTGCCCGGGTTCCTGCTGGACCCGCTGGGTCCCCTGGCCATCCGCTGGCCCTATCTGCCGCGCGTGGCGCCCTGGCTGCTGCGCTCGCTGCTGGCGGGCTCCACCTTCGAGCGCATCACCAGGACGGCGGGCATTCTCCAGCCGCTGCTCCAGGATACGCTGGCGCTGCACACCGCTCTGGCCTCCGAGGCCGGGGTGTCCCACCTCATCGCCCCCGGCGGCGTGCTGCACGCTTATCCGGACCAGGCGGCCTTCGCGGCGGAAAACCGGGGCTGGGCCATTCGCTCCAGCGTCGGCATCCGGTGGCGGGAGCTGTCGGGCGAGGCGCTGCATCGCGAGGTTCCCGCCCTGCCGGAGCGCTACACCGTGGCCCGCATGGTGGAAGGGGCAGGGCGCTGCCGCGATCCGGGCGCCTATGTGGCCGCGCTCGCCGGGCTGGCGCGGGCGCGCGGTGCGCAGGTGCTGGAAGCCGCCGCACGCGATTTTCGCTTTGAGGCCGATCGCCTGCGCGCGGTGATCACCGACCGGGGTGAGGTGCCGTGCGATCGCGTGGTGATCGCCGCCGGCGCGCGCTCCAAGCCGTTGACGGTCCGGCTCGGGGATCCCATGCCGCTAGAAAGCGAGCGTGGCTACCATGTCATGGTCGAGGGAGCCTCGGTGGGGCTCACCTCCAGCTTCATGGCGTCCGACGGCAAGATTGTCGTGCATGAGATGGAGCGCGGCCTGCGCGTGGCCGGGCAGGTGGAGATTGCCAGCGTGGACGCCGCGCCCGACTGGCGACGCGCCGAGATCCTCAAGGCCCATCTGGCCCGGCTTTATCCTCGCCTCGATCTGTCCGGTGCGAAGTTCTGGCTGGGCCACCGCCCCGCGATGGCGGACGGGCGCGCCTGTATCGGCCGCTCGCGCCGTTCCGCTGACGTGATCTATGCCTTCGGCCATGGCCATGTGGGGCTGGTCACCTCGGCCCGGACCGGCCGCCTGATGCCGGACCTCATCGAGGGCCGCAAGACCGAGATCCCGCTGGACGGATTCGACCCCAGCCGTTTCCGCTGACGCACCACGCGAGATTGTCACCGGCGCCCGGGTCCGATCCCCGCGCGTCTGTTGACCGCCTGCCCCTCCCGCTCCACGCGGCTGAAAGCGCGCTGCGGCGTCACCTGGGCGGCTTCACCCCTCATTCCGTCATTTCATGCTGCAGTGCAGTCGCGCGGCGGCCGGGGCGACTGCTTCCCGCTCCCGTGACGACGCCTTCTCTCCCCCACCTGTGCCGACCTTTGGCGCGGATTCGCTTGCGCGCGCAGGGCCCGGCGAGGGCTGCATCTTCCATTCATAGGCCCACTGGGCGGGAAAATGCGCGTGAGGTTTGCTCAATGTGCTGCAAGGCTCATCATGACTGCACTGCAAAAAGCGTACTTTATGGGCAGGTTGGACAAGATATGTGCATATCTGCGGAAGCGTAAAAAAGCGTCGAAGCTGTAAAATACGGTATTGAATTCGATCCTGAATTCAGAATAATCGACAGCGTTGCGGGCTCTTCCGCCTCGGCTGCTTCCGCAGCCGGCGCAGGTCGGGGTGACCGTGAACACCAAGCGCCGCTGTCCCGGATTGGGGTTGCGGCGCGTGATCGGGGCGGGCCCTGGGCCGCCTCAAGCATCCTGGAAGTCGGGGTCAGAGTTCTCCGCGCGCCGGTCGCGTCCGGCACCAAATGAGGTGGAAGCCATGAACTTGTCTCGCCGTACCCTTCTTGCCTCCGTTTCGGCGGCGGCCCTTGCGGGCGTGCTCCCGAAGGGCGTCTTCGCGGCCGAAAGCACGCCTACGAAGGGAGGGGTGCTGACAGTTCAGCTCGGCGCCGAGCAGCGCATCCTGAATCCGGCCATCCGTGCCTCGACCTCGGTGTTCATCGTCACCGGCAAGATCGTGGAAGCGCTGGTGGATCTCGGGGAAGACGGCTCCATCGTCCCGGTGCTGGCCGAATCCTGGGAGGCCGCGCCCGACGGCAAGAGCGTGACCTTCAAGCTGCGCGAAGGCGTGACCTGGCACGACGGCAAGCCGCTGACGTCCGCCGACGTGCAGTACAATGCCATGCAGCTCTGGAAGAAGTACCAGAACTACGGCACCCAGCTTCAGCTTTACCTGGATGCGGTGGATACGCCGGACGACCGTACGGCCATCTTCCGCTATTCTCGCCCCATGCCGCTGGATCTGCTGCTGCGCGCCATGGTGGACCTGGGCTATCTGGTGCCGCGCCACCTGTATGAGGGCACGAACCCGCTCGACAATCCCGCCAATACCGCGCCCATCGGCACCGGCCCGTTCAAGTTCGTGGAATACCAGCGCGGCCAGTACATCATCGCCGAGCGCAACCCGAACTACTGGCGCAAGGACCAGCCCTATGTGGACCGCATCGCCTGGCGCTTCATCACCGACAAGTCGGCGGCCGCCGCGGCGATGGAAACGGGTGCGGTCCAGCTTTCCGCTTATAATCAGCTCTCGCTCGCTGATCTCGATCGCCTGAAGAAGGATCCGCGCTTCTCCGTCGGCACCCGCGGCAACGAGGCGAACCCGTTCAACAACACGGTCGAGTTCAACCACCGCCGCAAGGAGCTGGCGGACGTGCGGGTGCGCCGCGCCATTGCCCATGCCATCGACGTCGAGTTCTTCATCGAGAACTTCCTCTATGGCAACGGCAAGGTGGCCACCGGCCCGATCCCCTCGGTGTCGAAGGCCTTCTATCCCGGCGGCACCTTCCCTTATCCGTTCGATCGCAAGAAGGCCGAGGCGCTGCTGGACGAGGCCGGCTACAAGCGCGGCGCCGACGGCAATCGCTTCACCCTGCGCCTGGTGCCGGTGCAGAACGCGGAAGATGTTCCGCTGTTCGGCACCTACATCCAGCAGTCGCTGGCGGAAGTGGGCATCAAGGTGGACGTGGTGCAGCTCGACAATGCGGGCGCGCTGGCGACCATCTACAAGGAATGGAACTTCGATCTGGCCACCGGCTGGCACCAGTATCGCGGCGATCCGGCGGTTTCCACCACGGTGTGGTTCCGCTCCGGTAGCCCGAAGGGTGCGCCCTGGACCAACCAGTTCGGCTACAAGTCCGAGGCCCTCGACAAGCTGATCGACGAGGCGGCGTCCGAGATCGATCCCGTCAAGCGCAAGGCACTGTACGCCAAGTTCGTGCAGATGGTGAATGAGGAGCTGCCGGTGTGGTTCGCCACCGAGCGCCTGTTCACCACCGCCGCCAGCGTCAAGCTGCAGAACGACAATAATACGCCGCGCTGGCCCTCCAGCTCCTGGCACGATCTCTATCTGTGAAACGATCCGGGCGCCGCTTCGGCGGCGCCCGGACCAGCCTTGGGACGCCCCCCATGCAACTGTTGAGTTTCGCGCTGCGGCGTCTGGCCATCAGCCTGCCGAGCCTTCTGATTATCCTGGTGGGCGTCTTTGGCCTGCTGCAACTCGCCCCCGGCGACACGGTGGACGCGCTTCTCGCCCAGATGGGCGGCGGCGACGCCAAGATGATCGAGACCCTGCGCCAGCATTACGGTGTCGATACGCCGGCCTGGATCCAGCTTGCCGACTATCTCGTGCGGCTGGTGCATCTGGATCTCGGTTATTCGGCCATCTATGGCAAGCCGGTTGCCGATGTCATCTTCGAGCGGCTGCCCGTCACCCTGCTGCTCATGGCCTCGTCCCTCACCCTCGCGTCCTTGGGTGGCGTTGTTCTGGGCGTCATCGCCTCGCGTTATGTGCATCGCTGGCAGGACACGCTCATTTCCACCCTCGGCATGCTGTTTTACGCCACGCCCGCCTTCTGGCTGGGTCTGATGGCGGTGGTGATCTTCTCCATCAAGCTCGGCTGGTTGCCGGCCGGCGGCTTCGAGGAGATCGGCGTCGAATATTCGGCTTGGGGGCGGGCGGCGGACATCGCCTACCACATGGTGCTGCCCACCATCACCTTGAGCCTCATCTTCCTCGCCACCTATCTCAGGATCATGCGTGCTTCCATGCTGGAGGTGTCGACGCTCGATTTCGTGCGCACGGCGCGGGCCAAGGGCGTGGACGAAACTTCCATCGTGACCCGACACATCCTGCGCAACGCGCTGCTGCCGCTGGTCACGCTGATCGGCCTGCATGCCGGCACCATGCTCGGTGGCGCTGTGGTGGTGGAAAGCGTGTTCACCCTGCCGGGCCTGGGGCGCCTCGCCTACGAATCCGTGGTGCAGCGCGACCTGAATACCTTGCTCGGCATCGTCTTTATTTCGGCTTTGCTGGTGATCCTGGTCAACTTCGCGGTGGACCTGATTTATGCCCGCCTCGATCCGCGTATCCGCGGGAAAGGAAACTGATCCATGCCCGCCTTCAAGCGTTACTTCCGCAATTCGTCGGCGGTGATGGGGCTGGTGTTGCTGGTGGCCGTGGTGCTGCTGGCGCTCAGCGCGGATTTCCTCTTTCCCCGCAACCCGCTGTCCCTGGCGGGCCGGCCCCTGCAATGGCCCATGGCCAACCCGCGTTTCTGGCTGGGCACCGACAATATGGGCCGCGACATCGCCGCCCAGATCTTCTACGGCGCCCGCATTTCGCTGCTCATCGGCGTGGTGGCCACCTCGCTGGCCATTGCGGTCGGCATCCTGGTGGGCGCGGTGGCCGGCTATTATGGCGGGCTGGTGGATGAGGTGCTGATGCGCATCACCGATGCCTTCCAGACCCTGCCCAACTTCCTGCTGCTGCTGCTGCTCATCGCGGTGTTCGGCTCGCGCATCGAGATGGTGGTGATCGCCATCGGCGTCGTCTCCTGGCCAGCACCCGCGCGATTGACACGGGCGGAGTTCATGACCCTGCGAAATCGCGAGTTCGTGGAGGCCGCCCGCCTCTCGGGGCTCAGCGACACCCGCCTGATCTTTGGCGAGATCCTGCCCAACGCCCTGCCGCCGGTGATCGTCTATGCCAGCGTGGTGATGGCCACCTCGATCCTGCTGGAAAGCTCCCTGGCCTTCCTCAACCTCTCCGACCCCAACGTGCCCTCCTGGGGCAATCTGGTGGGCCTGGGCCGCTCCGTGCTCCGCTCGGAATGGTATGTGAGCGCCATTCCCGGCTTCGCCATCCTGCTGACCGTTCTCGCCGTGTCTCTGGTCGGACAGGGACTGAACGACGCCCTCAATCCTCGACTGGATGAACAATGAGCCATCGTCTCGCCGTCGAAGGCCTCTCCGTCGCCCTGCCCAAGGGCGCCGACCGGCCGCTCGCTCTGGACAACGTCTCGCTGACCCTGGGCTCGAACGAGATCCTGTGCCTGGTGGGCGAAAGCGGTTCCGGTAAATCCACCACCGGTCGCGCCATCATGCGCCTGCTGCCCCCCTCGGTGCGTATCCAGGCCGGGCAGGCCCGGCTGGACGGCCAGGAGCTGTTCTCCCTCCCGGAGCCCGCCATGCGCGAAATCCGGGGCTCCCGGATTGGCATGATCTTTCAGGAGCCGATGACGGCCCTGAACCCGCTGCGCACCATCGGCGACCAGATCGGCGAAGTGTTCCGCGTCCACACCAAGCTGACGCGGACGGAGACCGCCAAGCGGGTGCAGGAGCTGCTCAGCGAGGTGCTGATCCCCGATCCCGTGGCGGCCGCCAAGGCGTTTCCCCATGAGCTGTCGGGCGGCCAGCGCCAGCGGGCCATGATTGCCATGGCGCTGGCGCTTGAACCGGCGGTGCTGATCGCCGACGAGCCCACCACCGCCCTCGACGTGACCACCCAGGCGCAGATCCTGAAGCTGATCCGCGACCTGCAGAAGCGCAAGGGCACCGGGGTGCTCTTCATCACCCACGATTTCGGCGTGGTGGCGGAGATCGCCGACCGGGTCGCGGTGATGCAGTGGGGTAAGGTGGTGGAGCAGGGCCCCGCCAGCGAGATCCTCAACAATCCGCAGCATCCCTATACCCAGAGCCTCATCGCCGCCGTGCCGCCGCTGAAGCCCACCGCGCGCCCGCCGTGCGACAACGAGGTGCTGTTGCGGGTGAGTGGCCTGTCCAAGACCTATGGGCGCAAGACCCTGTTCGGTAAGGGCCGCGTGACCCATGCGGTGCGCGACGTGTCGTTCGAGCTGCGGCGTGGCGCCACCTTGGGCATCGTCGGTGAGAGCGGGTCCGGCAAGTCTACCACCGCCCGCTGCGTCGCCCGCCTCATCGCGGCCGATACCGGCAGCGTGACGCTGGGTTCGGAAGACCTTCTGGCCTTGTCCGCGCGCCAGTGGCGGCGGGAGAGCCAGAAGGTGCAGATGGTGTTCCAGGATCCCTTCGCCTCGCTCAATCCGCGCCGTCGGGTGGGCGAGCTGGTGGCGCAGGGGCTGGTGGCCCGCGGCGTCGATCGCGGCAAGGCCATGGACCGCACCCGGCTGCTGTTCGAGATGGTGGGCCTCGATCCCGAGGCGGTGAGCCGTTATCCGCACGAATTCTCCGGTGGCCAGCGCCAGCGCATCGGCCTCGCTCGGGCGCTCGCGCCCGAACCGCAGGTGCTGATTGCCGACGAGGCGGTCTCGGCGCTGGACGTGTCGGTGCAGGCGCAGGTGCTGGATCTTCTGGAAAGCCTGCGCCAGCGGCTCGGCCTTTCAGTGCTGTTCATCACCCATGATCTGCGCGTGGCGGCGCAGGTGACGGATGAGCTGATCGTGATGAAGAACGGCGAGATGGTGGAAGCTGGCCGGGCGAGCGACATCCTCGAAAACCCGCGCCACCCTTATACCCAGATGCTGATCGGGGCGGTTCCCGGCCGCAACTGGACACCGCCGGGCCACGCCGAGGCCGCGCCCCAGTGATGGCGGCCGGCACCGCGAAGGGAGATCCCATGTCCGCCCGTCAGAATGGCGATGTGATCGAGAGCGTTCTCGGTCTCACGCCCTCCTCGCCGATCCCGGAACTGCGCGGGCTGCGGCCGATGCTGAAGCATCTGTCGCAGACCAGCTACGCCGCCGCTCTCGAGGCCGAGGAGCCGTGCAACTTCTCTCGCGCCGAGCGGGCGGCCCTGGCCGCGCGCATGGCCGCCGCGTGGCGTTGCGAGGAGCTCGCCACCCATTATCGTGCCCGGATGGTGGCCGAAGGGGGCGGGGAGGCGGAAGCGGCCATGGCGAACCCTGCATGGTCCCCGCCCGCGCCCGCCGGGCGGCTGGCTGCCGTGCTGCGCCACGCCGACCTCGTGACCCTGAAGCCGAAAAGCGCGACGCGGGCCGATATCGAGGCCCTGAAAGCGAGTGGGCTGGATGAGCGCGACATCGTCGCGCTCTCGGGCCTCATCGCGTTCGTGAACTATCAGATCGTGCTCGTCGCGGGCCTTCGACTGCTGCGGGACCATTGAGATGCAGGGCCACTGAGATGCAAGATCCGGTTCTTGATTTCACCACCGATCCGCTGGACTGGCGCCCCCATATCACCCCCGTCGACCTGGCCGGCGCGACCCCCGAGCAGCTCGACGCCATGAAGGTGACGCCCTCGAACAAGGGCGTTTCGCCCTATGTCCTGGTGCTGGCCCACGAGCCGGACATGCTGCGCGAGCGCACGCCCTTGTTCAACGAGATCATGTATGGCGAGGGCGGTCTTTCCCGCGCCGGTCGTGAGCTTGGGGCGCTGGGGGCCTCGGTGGTCAATCATTGCGTCTTCTGTGCGTCTGTGCATGCGGCGCGCTATATCCAGCAGGCGCGCAAACCCGAGATCGTCGCCGAAATCTTCGAGAACGGCGCCAAGGCCGACCTGCCCCTTGAGGAACAGGCGCTGTTCGACTTCGCGGTGGACATCACCACCGATCCCATGTCAGTGACGAGCTATCACCTCCATCATCTGCGCAACATGGGGCTGAGCGATCTGGAGATCGTGGATCTCATTCATGCGGTCGCCATCTTCGGCTGGGCCAACCGGCTGATGCACACCCTGGGCGAGCCGCACCGCAAGGGGTGACCGGCGCACGCCATCGCATGATTTCCCGCCCCGGATCGGATTTATTCTCCTCGCCGGGGCCGTTCCCGTTCCCATTTGCCAAGGTCAACGTTCGTGCGCATCAAGATTGACCCGTTTCTTCCTGCCCTTGTGGCGGTAGTTGTGCTTGCCCTGGTCTGGCCGCAGCCGGGGGTGACCGGGGGCTTTCTCCACGCGGACCGCGCGGCCACCTGGGGCATCGGTGTCATCTTCTTCCTCTATGGCGTGTCGCTTGCCACCCGGCGGCTGCTGGAGAGCGCGACCCGCTGGCAGCTGCACCTGGTGGTGCAGCTCGCCACCTTCGCGCTGTTCCCGCTGGTGGTGGTGCTGGCCATGCCGCTCATCAACCGGCTGATGCCGGAGGAAGTGGGCATCGGCTTCTTCTTCCTGGCGGCGCTGCCGTCCACGGTGTCGTCGTCGGTGGCCATGACGTCGCTGGCCAAGGGCAATGTGCCGGTGGCCATCTTCAACGCCTCGATCTCCTCGCTGATCGGCGTGTTCGTCACGCCGCTGCTGATGGCGTGGTACCTGCACGCAACCGGCGGCTCCATGGCGCTGGGCGATGTGATCGTGAAGCTCATCATGATCGTCATTCTGCCGCTGGTGGTGGGCCAGCTGGTGCGCCCGCTGCTGCTGTCGTTCGTGGAGAAGCACAAGCTGATCGTGAAGATCGCGGACCGGGCGGTGATCCTGGCGATCGTCTACAACGCGTTCTGCGACAGTGTCGCGGAAGGGGTGTGGAGCGGGCACAGCGCGCTGCTGCTGATCGGCATGGTGGCGGGTGTGGGGCTGCTGTTCGCGGTGGTGTACTGGCTGCTGGGGCTGTTCTGCCGGTTTGCGGGGTTCAACCACGCGGACACGACGGCGGTGCTGTTCTGCGGCTCGAAGAAGTCTTTGGCGACGGGGCTTCCCATTGCCAAGGTGATGTTCGGCACCTCGCCGCAGCTGTCGCTGATCATCACGCCGATCATGATCTACCACTTCCTGCAGCTGGTGGTGATCGGCTTCATCGCCGGCGGCCGCGCGGCCAAGGGCGAGGTGCTGGAAGCCCTGGCCCAGGAAGAAGCCGCCGAACCCTCCCTCATCGCCGACGACCCACGCGACAAGGCCTGAACAACCGGGCCTGAGAGGCCGCGCGCGAGATTGTCAGCCCGGAGGCGTCGATCCGGGTTTAGATTGAGCGGGGAGGGCGAGCCCCAGGCGGAACCCGGCGCCGTGGGCTCATGTCCATGCCGATTTGCTTCGATCGGACGCGGCGGCCGGAGGAGGATCATGCGATGATGTATGGCGACGGCATGATGGGCTTCGGCATGTGGGGGTTTTGGCTTTTCGGCCTGCTGGTCCTGATGCTGGTGGTGCTGGGCATCGCCGCCCTCATCAAGTATCTCGGCCGCTAGCGCGCTTTCACCCCTTCCTTTCGGCGCACCATGCCGGGCGCGATGAGGAGCAGGGCGGCGAGCACCGCGAGGAGCGCGCCGCCGATGAATGTCGCCTGGGCGCCCAGGTTTTCCCACAGCAGGCCGGCCGCAAGGCTGGCGAGCAGCGTGGCGCCGCCGGTGGCGAGGTTGAACAGGCCGAAGGCCGAGCCGCGCAGCTCCGCCGGGGCATGCTGAGCCACGAGCTTGGCGAGCAGCCCTTGGGTGAGTGCCATATGGGCGCCCCATAGCACGATGCCCAGGAATGCCCCCGGCAGGCCCGGCGCGAAGGCCAGAGCCAGATCCGCCGCCACCAGCACGGCAAGGCCGCTGAACAGCAGGCGCTGTGCCGGGGCCTGGTCCGCCCAGGCACCGGCCGGATAGGCGCCGAGGGAATAGACCACATTCATTGCCACCAGGACGAAGGGCGCGAGCGCCAGCGGCAGCCCCTCGTCATGGGCCTTCAGCACCAGGAAGGCCTCGCTGAAGCGGGCCAGGGTGAACACCACGCCAATGGCCACCACGCTCCAGAACGGCCGGCCGAGGCGCTTGAGATCGGCCATCCTCACCGGAGGCGGGCGGGCGCCGGCCTCGGCCGCCACGGCCCGGTCCTCCACGCCCAGCACCACGCAGAGCACCGCCAGCGCGCCGGGGATGAGGGCGACCCAGAACACCGCGCGCATATCATCCGAGAACAGCGCCATGAGGGCGATGGCGAGAAGGGGCCCGGCGAAGGCGCCCACCGTGTCGAGGGCCTGGCGCAGGCCATAGGCGCGACCACGGATTTCGTCGGGCGTGACATCGGCCACCAGGGCGTCTCGCGGTGCGCCCCTCATGCCCTTGCCAACGCGATCGGCGAACCGCGCCGCCAGGACCATGCCCGGCGCGCCGGCCAGGGCGAAGAAGGGCTTGGAGGCCGCGCCGAGCCCGTAACCCAGCAGGATGAGTGGTTTGCGCCGCCCGAACCGGTCCGAGAGATAGCCGGAGAATACCTTTGCGATTTGTGCCGTGGATTCCCCGACACCCTCGATCAGCCCGACCATGGCGATGCTCGCGCCCAGCGTGCCCGTGAGGAACAGGGGCAGCAGCGCGTGGATCATCTCCGAAGAGATGTCCATGAACATGCTCACCAGGCCGAGCGCCCATACGGTGCGCGGAATGGCGGGGCGCGCACCGGCGCGCTGCGGGCCGGCCTGCGGCTGTGTCGTCTGTTCGCGCGGCGTCACCTGGCTCCACCATCGTCATCACCCGGGCGCCATATGATACGGGCTGCGGTTCGCGGGCAACCATTTGACCGGGCGCGCGACGGTTGGCGGCGCGGGCGGCGTGTCGCCTCGGCCGATGGCGAAGGGGCCTGCGGCGGGGAGTGTTGCCGGCTCTCAAGGACCAGGAGGGCAAGGGCCCGCGCGCCCATCCGTGAGCGGGACGCATGGCCCTAGCCAAAGCCGGGCGGTCGCTGGCGCTTCTCCGCCATGGTGAACGCGCCCCTCCGGAGCTTCGCCCTCCAGGGCACCACGGCGCGCGTCAGCTGCGCTCGACCTCGGGCACGAACAGGTAGCCGGCGCCGCGCACGGTCTTCACCATTTCCGGGCCGCCATGGACATCGAGCTGGGCCCCGAGCTTCTTGCGCAGCCGGCTCACCTGGATGTCGATGGCCCGGTCGAAGCCCGTGGCGGTGCGGTTCTTGGCGGCGTCCATGAGCTGGTCGCGGTTCAGCACCCGCTGGGGGTGTTCCAGGAAGGTGACGAGCAGGTCGTATTCACCGGTGGAAAGGTCCACCACCGCCCCACCCGGATTGGTCAGCTCCCGGCGGCGCGTATCCAGCGTCCAGCCGCGGAAGGTGAGGCGGGCGCCGCCGGATGTCGCCGCTCCGCCCGCCGGCCGCGCCCGCCGTAACACTGCGTGAATGCGGGCGAGCAGCTCCCGGGGGTTGAAGGGTTTCGCCAGATAGTCGTCGGCGCCGAGCTCCAGCCCCACGATGCGGTCCACATCGCCGCCACGGGCGGTGAGCATGATGATGGGGACCTGCGAGCTGCGCCGGATATCGCGGCACAGGTCCAGGCCGCTCACGCCGGGCAGCATCACATCCAGGATGATGAGATCCACCGGGCCCGCCGCCATCACCTCCCGCATCTCGCGGGCGTCCTGGGCGGAGGACACCTTCAGCCCGTTCTCGCGCAGGAACTTGCCGGCGAGGCGGCGGATGTCCGCATCGTCATCCACGATGAGGATGTGACCTTCGGGCGACACGGGCAGCACACTCCTGAACCGGCTGCGGCACCGCCGGCCGGTGCCGCGCCTTTCTTCTACCCCGCGCCGGTGCGATTGCCGAGAGATGAGCGGCGCGGGGGGGCTTCCGTGGCGGGACATTGGACAAGCCGGAAGACCTGATATGATTGCCGGCACGCATGGACGGGCGCGGGGCACATGCCCCTTGCGGGTTCCACGCGCGAGGCCGATCGGTGGAGGGGCGGGGCAATGGCGCCCTGGCTCCGGCGGCGGCCGAAGGCTGTGCGCGGCACCGCGCGGAGCACCCGACAGCATCCATCATCCTGGACCCGTCGACGCGGCTGCGCGGGCGCGGCTCTGGATCCATTGCTCCTGGCTGGCTGGTCCCTGTCGTTTCACGGGCCCGCCCTCATACTCCTTCCAAGAATGAGGGGATCGCAACGTGAGTGAAATGACCGTTTTCGAGGCCCGGCGCGTCATCACCATGGACTCGGACCGGCCGGACGCGACTCATGTGGCGGTGCGCGACGGGCGCATCCTTGCCATCGGCGCGGCGGAGGATTTCGCGGGCCAGCCGGTGGATTGCCGCTTCGCCGACTGCGTGATCCTGCCCGGCTTCGTGGAAGGCCACGCCCATGTGATGGAAGGCACCCTCTGGAAGCACACTTATGTGGGCGCGGGCGATCGCCGCAACCCCGCCGGAGAGCTGGTTCCCGGCCTCTCCTCCATCGACGGCGTGGTGGAGCGCCTCGCGCAGGCGCATGCGGCGTCGCCCACGGACGAGACCCTGGTGGGCTGGGGCTTCGATCCGCTGCACATCAAGGGTGCGCGCCTCACGCGGCAGGACCTCGACCAGGTGTCCGCCGAGCGGCCGATGGTGGTGTTTCATGCCAGCCTGCACATCATCGTGGCCAATAGCCGTGTGCTGGAAATGGCGGGCTTCGATGCCGACACGCCCATCGCCGGTGTGGTGAAGGGCGCCGACGGCCAGCCCTCGGGCGAGCTCCAGGGCATCGCCGCCCGCCTGCGCCTGCTGCGCGCCTTGGGCTGGACCTCCTGGGCGGGCGAGCTGGAGGCAGCGGACGTTGCCCGCTTCGGCGCGGCGGCCCGGGTGCAGGGCATCACCACCATTGCCGACCTGCATAATGACCTGCCCGACAGCACCATTGAGATCTATCGGGCCGCCTGCACGGAGGATCTGCCGGTGCGGATCGTGCCGGCGCTCGCCTCCGCCTCCTGCGCGCCAGAGGACGGGGTGGCGCGCATCGCCGCCTTGCGCGCCCACAATACGGAGCGGCTGCGCTTCGGCCTCGTGAAGATCATCGTGGATGGGTCGATCCAGGGCTTCACCGCCCGCCTCGGCGCGCCCGGCTATCACAATGGCGCGCCCAACGGCATGTGGTATGTGGCGCCCGATGATTTGAAGCGCATCGTCGGCATCTATCACGCGGCCGGCGTGCAGCTTCACATTCACACCAATGGCGATGAGGCGACGGAAGCCGCCCTCGACGCCATCGAGCTGGCCCTGAAGGCCGAGCCGCGCGCGGATCACCGGCACACGCTGCAGCATTGCCAGCTCGCCCGCCCCGCCCAGCTGGAGCGCGCCAAGGCGCTGGGCGTGTGCCTCAACCTGTTCGCCAACCACGTTTATTATTGGGGCGACATTCACCGCGACCTCACCGTGGGACCCGAGCGGGTGGCGCGCATGAATGCGGCCAAAAGCGCAGGCCGGTTGGGTATCCCATTCTCCATCCATTCGGATGCGCCGGTGACGCCGCTTGGTCCCCTGTTCGCGGCCTGGTGCGCGGTCAACCGCATCTCGTCGTCCGGTGCGGTGCTCGGTCCCGATGAGCGGCTGAGCGTGGGCGAGGCGCTGCACGCGATCACCCTCGGGGCCGCCCATACGCTGCATATGGACAGCGAGGTGGGCTCCATCACCCCCGGCAAGCATGCCGATTTCGCGGTGCTGGCGGAGGATCCCTTCGCGGTGGCTCCGGAAAAGCTGCGGGATATTTCCGTTGTCGCCACCGTGGTGGGCGGCAAGGTCTTCCCGGCGGCGCGGCCATGATGCAGGGCGCCACCCGCTTGGGGCGGCCGCGCCAGCCGCTCACCGTCATCGGCGGCTTCCTGGGGGCGGGCAAGACCACGTTGGTCAACCGCCTGCTGGCCGGTGGCGCGGGTCGCTATGCGGTCCTGGTCAACGATTTCGGGGCGGTCAACGTGGACAGCGATTTGATCGCCAGCCACGATGGGGAAACCCTGCGCCTGACCAATGGTTGCATCTGCTGCAGCCTCGGCGACGGCTTCCTGGGCACCCTGGCGCGGGTGCTGGCGGAGCCGGTGCCGTTCGATCACATCATCATCGAGGCGAGCGGCGTCGGCGACCCCGAGGCCATCGCCGAGATCGCCATCATCGAGCCGGACCTGCGCCTGAGTGCCATCGTGGTGGTGGTGGACGCGGAAGCCTTCCCCGCCCAGATCGCGGATGCCCGCCTGGGCGATACCTTGGCGCGGCAGGTGCGCGCGGCGGATATCCTGCTTCTGAACAAGTGCGACCTCGCGG
Organism: Xanthobacter variabilis; assembly: GCF_043831965.2. Lineage (NCBI taxonomy): Bacteria > Pseudomonadati > Pseudomonadota > Alphaproteobacteria > Hyphomicrobiales > Xanthobacteraceae > Xanthobacter > Xanthobacter variabilis. Next base: position 4,335,166 of record NZ_CM195533.1, on the reverse strand, counting down.
GGGATGAAGCCAAGGCGCGTGCGCGCGCTCTCCTCGCGGAGCTGGCGCCGGGGCGGCCGGTGGTGGAGACGGTGGGCGGCCGCATGCCGGCGGACATCGTTGCCCCCGGCCTTATGGGCGAAGAGCGCCCGCGCTTTCGCGCCACGTCCGCCGCCGATCACGAGGCGGCATTCGATCGCTTCATCTATCGCCGCCCCGGCGCCTTCGAGGCCGGCGCCCTGCGCGGCGTGCTGGAGCGCGCGCCTTCGTCCGTGCTGCGGCTGAAGGGCTGGGTGCGCCTGGGCGCGCCTGCCGAAACCCGCGTGCTCCAAATGGTGGGGCGCCGGTGGACCCTCGCACCCGCCTCATCCCCCGCGCGGGGAATTGAGCTGGTGGGCATCGCGGCCGGTGACGCCCATGCGGGCGAGGCTTTGGCCGATCTTCTTGACCATGCCCTGGTGCCCGCCGCCGCTGGTGGGCCCGACTTTTCTTCTGCCATGTCCCGCAACCCCTACGGAGACGATCCCCGATGCAACTGACCAAACGCGCATTCATCGCCGCGGGCTTTTCGTGCCTGCTCGCGCTCGGGGCGCCCGCCAGGGCCGAGACCATCGCTCCCCTCGTGATCGGCACCACCCAGGTGCCGCGCCACTTCAACGGCGCCGTGCAATCGGGCCTCGCCACCGGCATGGTCTCCACCCAGCTCTTCGCCAGCCCGCTGCGCTTCGACGACAAGTGGACCCCCAAGCCCTATCTGGCTGAAACGTGGGATGTTTCCCCGGACGGGCGCACGGTGACGCTGCACCTGGTGAAGAACGCGGTGTTCCACGACGGCCAGCCGTTGACCTCCGCGGATGTCGCCTTCTCCATCGACATCATCAAGAACAACCACCCGTTCAAGACCATGCTGGCGCCGGTGGAGAGCGTGGACACGCCGGACGCCTATACGGTGGTGATCCACCTGTCGCGGCCGCATCCGGCCCTGCTGCTGGCCATGTCGCCGGCGCTGATGCCGATCCTGCCGAAGCACATCTATGGCGACGGCCAGGACATCCGCACCCATCCGGCCAACCTCGCCGTGGTGGGCTCGGGCCCCTTCAAGCTGGTGTCGTACAAGCAGGGCGAGACCATCGAGCTGGAGCGGTTCGACAAGTTCTTCCTGCCGGGCCGCCCGAAGCTCGACCGCGTCATCTTCCGCATCCTGCCGGACAAGAACAGCCTGGTGATCGCCACGGAGCGGCACGAGGTGAACATGCTGCCGTTCCTGACCGGCGTTCTGGACGTGAAGCGCCTTCAGAAGGCGCCCGGCGTGGAGGTGACCGCCAAGGGCTATGAGGGCATCGGCCCGCTCAACTGGCTGGCCTTCAACACCAAGAAGAAGCCCCTGGACGATGTGCGCGTGCGCAAGGCGCTGGCCTATGCCGTGAACCGCGATTTCATTACCCAGAAGCTGCTGGGCGGCACGGCAAAGCCCTCCACCGGCCCCATTGTGTCCGGCTCCCCGCTGTTCGAGCCCAATGTGGAGCAGTACAAGCTGGACCTGAAGAAGGCCGAGCAGCTGCTGGACGAGGCGGGCCTGAAGAAGGGCGCCGACGGAAGCCGCATGACGCTGACCATCGACTACATTCCCAATCAGAATGAATACCAGCGCAACATCGCCGAATACCTGCGCTCCGCCTTCAAGCGCATCGGCGTGACCCTGGAGGTGCGCGCGGCGCCCGACTTCGCGACCTGGGCACAGCGTGTGTCGAATTTCGACTTCGACCTGACCATGGATTCCGTGTTCAACTGGGGTGACCCGGTGATCGGTGTGGCGCGCACCTATCTCGGCAGCAATATCCGCAAGGGCGTGATCTGGTCCAACACCCAGCAATACAGCAACCCCCGCGTGGACGAACTGCTGGAGGCGGCGGCCATCGAGACCGACCCTGCCAAGCGCAAGGCGCTCTACAGCGAGTTCCAGAAGATCGTGGTGGATGAGGTGCCGATCACCTTCATCAACGTGACCCCCTACGAGACCGCCTACGACACGCGCCTCACCGGCCTTCCGGATTCCATCTGGGGCGTGCTGTCTCCGCTCGACGAGCTCACCTGGTCGTCCGGGGCCGCCAAATGAAGGGAGGCGCCGCCTTGTGGGCGCGTGCCGCCCGGCAAATCGTCAACATCGTCGGTCTGCTGCTGGCGGTCGTCGTCCTCAACTTCCTGCTGATCCAGACTGCGCCGGGTGATCCGGCGCAGGTGATCGGCGGGGAGATGGGCGGCGCCTCGCCGGAAGTCCTGGCCCAGATCCGCGCGCAATACGGCCTTGACCGGAGCCTTCCCGAGCAGCTTTTCACCTATCTCGGGAAGGTGGCCCATGGGGATCTCGGCTATTCCTTCTACTTCAACCAGCCGGTCACCACGCTGATCCTGGACCGCCTGCCGGCGACCATGCTCCTGGTGGTCGCGGCGCTGGTCCTGGCGGTGGTGGTCGGCGGCGGCATGGGGGTGCTGGCGGCGCGCAAGCCGGATGGGGCGCTGAGCCGCTTCGTTTCGGTGGTGTCGACCGCGGCCCATGCGGCGCCGGTGTTCTGGACCGGCCTGATGCTGCTGGTGCTGTTCTCCTCCATGTGGCCCATCCTGCCGGTGGCCGGCATGGTGGACCCCGCCGCCCAGTATTCGGGCCTCGATCATGCGCTGGACGTGGCCCGCCACATGGTGCTGCCCACGGTGACGCTCGCCATCGTCTATATCGCCCAATACAGCCGCCTGATGCGCGCCAGCATGATCGACGCCCTCCACGCGGACTATGTGCGCACGGCGCGCGCCAAGGGCCTGTCCGAGCGCGTGGTGGTGGGCAAGCACGCGCTGCGCAACGCGCTCATTCCCCTCGTCACCATGGTGGGCATGCAGTTCGGCCAGATGTTCGCCGGCGCGGTGCTGGTGGAGACGGTGTTTTCATGGCCGGGCCTGGGCCGCCTGGTGTTCGATTCCATCCTGCGGCGCGATTATCCGACCCTGCTCGGCATCCTGTTCTTCTCGGCGCTGCTCGTGATCCTGGTGAACCTCGTGACCGACCTGGTCTACCGCCTGATCGATCCCCGCATTCGCACCGGGAGGGCCGCATGAGCGCCTCGCTGCCGACCACACAGACCGGTGCGCCGCAAGGCGTCGCCTCTCCGGCGGGCACGGCGCTGCGCCTGTTCCTGTCCAATCCCATCGGCCTTGGGGGGCTCATCATCCTGGTGGTGCTGGTGTTCGCCGCGCTGGCGGGGCCGCAGCTCTATGGGGTGGATTCCCTCGACATCGTGGGCATGCCGTTTCAGCCGCCGGGTGAGGATCCCCTCCTGGGCACCGATTATCTCGGGCGCGACATCCTGGCGGGCCTGCTCCAGGGCGGGCGGGCGAGCCTGGCGGTGGGCTTCACCTCGGCCCTGATCACGGTGGTGATCGGCGTTGCCTTCGGCTCCCTCGCGGGCTTCTTCGGCGGCGCCGCGGATACGCTGCTCATGAAGGTCACCGAATTCTTCCAGACCCTGCCGACACTGCTGTTCGCCATGGTTCTGGTGACGCTTTTCGGCCAGCATCTCGTGGTCACCACCATTGCCATCGGCATCGTCTCCTGGCCGCCGACGGCGCGGCTGGCTCGGGCCGAGTTCCTGCGCCTCAGGGGGCTGGAATTCGTGAAGGCGGCCCGGGCCTCGGGCGCGGCGCCCGCTTATCTCATCTGGCGGGTGATCCTGCCCAATGCGGCGCCGCCCATCGTGGTTTCCGCCACCCTGGCGGTGGGCACCGCGATCCTGTTCGAGGGGGCGCTGAGCTTCCTGGGCCTGGGCGATCCCAATGTCATGAGCTGGGGCCTCATGCTGGGCCAGAACCGCGCCTATGCCCTCGATGCGTGGTGGACGGTGATGTTCCCCGGCGCTGCCATCTTCCTCGCGGTGCTCGGGACCAGCCTGGTGGGCGATGCCTTCAACGACGCCATCAACCCCCGCCTGAGGAAGCGCTGAGCATGAGCCCGATTCTGTCCGTTCGCGACCTCACCGTCTCGCTGAAGCGCCCCTCCGGCACGGTGCCCGTGCTCGAACACCTCTCGTTCGAGCTCGATCGCGGCCGCACCATCGCTTTGGTGGGCGAATCCGGCTGCGGCAAGAGCATGACGGCTCTCGCCATCATGGGCCTGCTGCCCGATGGCTTCGCCCTGGAGAAAGGCTCCATCCTCCTGGATGGGGAGGACGTCACAAAGGTTCCTCCCGCCCGCCTCCGGGCGCTGCGGGGCAATGCCATGTCCATGATCTTCCAGGAGCCCATGACGGCGCTCAATCCGGTGTTCACGGTGGGCGACCAGATCTGCGAGGCGCTGCGGCTGCATCAGGGGCTCGGGCGGCACGCCGCCATGGAGCGGGCGCTGGCCATGCTGAAGGCGGTGCAGATCCCCGCCGCCGAGCAGCGCCTGCAGGCCTATCCCCACGCTCTGTCCGGTGGCATGCGCCAGCGGGTGATGATCGCCATGGCGCTGGCGTGCCGGCCCAAGCTGCTGATCGCCGACGAGCCAACCACCGCCCTCGACGTGACCGTCCAGGCCCAGGTGTTCGATCTCCTGAAGGAGTTGCAGGAGGAGATGGGAACGGCCATCGTCCTCATCACCCACGACCTCGGCGCGGTGGCGGACATCACCGATACGGTGGCGGTGCTCTATGCGGGGCGCTGCGTGGAACATGGCCCGACCCTGGAGGTGATGGAGGCACCGCGCCATCCCTATACGCGCGGCCTGATGGCCTGCTCGCCCCACCTGCGGCTGGGCGCGGCGGCGGCCGGCGTGCCCGAGCCGCTCCAGGAAATCCCCGGGCTGGTGCCGCCTCTGGGCCAGCGGCCCCCCTCCTGCGCCTTCGCGCCCCGCTGCGCGCGGGCCACCGACAAATGTTCGGCGCAGGACCAGCCGCCTTTGGCGGCGATCTCGCCCGACCATGAGGTCTCCTGCTGGCATCCGGAAGAAAGGGCCGTGGCATGACGGCGGTTGAGAATGTGCGCCCGCGCCCCATCCTCCAGGTCAATGACCTGACGGTGCATTTCCCCGCTGCGGGCGGCAAGGTGGTCCATGCCGTGGATGGCGTGAGCTTCGTGGTGCATGAGGGGCGCAGCCTTGGCATCGTGGGGGAATCCGGCTCGGGCAAGTCCACCACGGCGCAGGGGGTGATGCGGCTGGTGCCGGCCACCTCCGGGCAGGTGGTGCTGCGGGACGAGGACTTCCTCGCCATGCGCGGCGGCCGCCTGCGGGAGGCGCGTCGGCGCATCCAGATGGTGTTCCAGGATCCGTTCGCCTCGCTGGACCCGCGCCGTCAGGCCGGGGAACTGGTGGCCGAGCCGCTGCGCCTGCTGGAGGGCCTTTCGCGCCGGGCCGCTGCCGATCGGGTGGCCGAGCTTCTGCCCACGGTGGGCCTGCCGCCGGAGGCGGCCTTCCTTTATCCTCACCAGTTCTCCGGCGGTCAGCGCCAGCGCCTGTGCATCGCCCGCGCGCTCGCTACGGCACCCGAGCTGATCGTATGCGACGAGGCGGTGTCGGCCCTCGACGTGGCCATCCAGGCGCAGATCCTCAATCTGCTGCGGCGGCTGCAGCAGGAGCGGGGCATTGCCTATATCTTCATCTCCCACGATCTCGGCGTGGTGCAGCATCTGTGCGACGAGATCGCGGTGATGTATCTCGGCCAGATCATCGAGCAGGGCCCCACCGCCAGCTTCTTTTCGGCGCCCCGACATCCCTATAGCTGGTCGCTGATCTCCGCCGCGGTGCCGGCCGGCCCCCTGCGCGAGCGCTTGAAGGCGCGGTATCTGGTGAAGGGTGAGCCGCCGAGCCCCATCGATCCGCCCGCCGGCTGCCGCTTCGCCGGCCGCTGCGCCTTCGCGGTGGACCGCTGCTGCGCGGAGACGCCGCTGCCCCGCCCCGTGGCGCCCCGCCATTTCGTTGCCTGCCACCGTGCCGGGGAGATCGAGGCCCCGGATTTCTCCAGCGGGGAAATGGCCCTGTCGGCATGAACGACCCTTCGCCCGTCGCGGGGCACGGCTCCAGCGATCTGCACAATAGGCAGGCAATGCCGGATTTCGGGTCGGCCTTGCTCGCCCCCTGTGCAGCGGCTCGCTCCCCTGGAATACCACGCGAAGGTATTAAGGTGGCTCGTGGCATCGAACTTGCTTTTCAAGATGGTCAACGTCTTGGAAGAGCAGGGGTCGACGTGGAAGACGAACTCCGCTGGAAGCGCATTTTTGGAGAGCCGGACCGCAGCGGCGTGCCTTTGCATGTGCAGCTTCGGCGCTCCATCGTGCACGCGGTGGAGACCAACACTCTGGGCGCTGATGTGCGCCTGCCGTCCTCGCGGCAGCTCGCGAGCCTGCTGGGTATCGCGCGCAACACGGTGAACGCCGCCTATCAGCAGCTGGTGGACGAAGGCGTGCTGGTGGCGCGCGAGCGCTGCGGCATTTTCGTGGCCTTGTCGGCGCCGAGCCGGACGCCCCGTCTGGTGCCGAAGGCCGACGGCGATGACTGGTCGGCGCGCTTCGCGGTGCGGCCCTCGGCCCAGCCCCAGATCGCCAAGCCGCGGGACTGGCTCTCCTATCCCTATCCCTTCCTGTTCGGCCAGTTCGACCCGGCCCTGTTTCCCAGCAACAATTGGCGCGAGAGCGTGCGGGCCGCCTCCCATGTGCGGCAGATCAACGGCTGGGCCGGCGACCTCATCGACGAGGACGACGCTGATCTCGTCGAGCAATTGCGGCTGCAGATCCTTTCCCGGCGGGGCATCATCGCCAGTCCCGACGAAATCATCGTCACCATCGGCTCGCAGCAGGCCCTGTCCATGCTGGTGCAGCTTCTGGTGGGCCGCGACACCCCGGTGGGGGTGGAAAATCCCGGCTATACGGACATCCGCAACATGGCCCGGCTCGCCACCGACGATGTGGTGAACCTGGACGTGGACATGCACGGCGTGGTGCCGGATGCGCGGCTGGCGAGCCGCAAGGTGGCCTTCGTCACCGTGGGCCATCAATGCCCCACCACGGCGGTGATGCCGCTTTCCCGGCGGCGGGAGCTGCTGGCCATGGCCGAGCGCCACGATGTCGTCCTGGTGGAGGACGATTACGAGGCCGACGTGGCCTTTGACGGCGGACAGGCCATTCCCTGCCTGAAGAGCCTCGATACGGCCGGGCGGGTCATCTATGTGGGCAGCTTCTCCAAGGTGCTCGCGCCGGGGCTGCGGGTCGGCTACATCGTCGCGCCGGCGCCGGTGGTGGCGGAATTGCGGGTGCTGCGGCGCCTGATGCTGCGCCATCCGCCCTCCAACAATCAGCGCAGCCTCGCCATGTTCATCGCCCTTGGGCACTACCGCCACCATCTGCGGCGGAGCGGGGAGGTGCTGAAGGAGCGGGCGGACCTCATCAGCTCACTTTTGCCGGAGCTGTTTCCCCAGTGCCGATGGCGCCGCGACGCCAGCGCCACCAGTTTCTGGATCGAGGCGCCGCAGGGCACCGACATGAGGGCCCTGGCCGAGACCGCGCGCGAGGCCCATGGGGTGCTCATCGAGCCCGGCGACATTTTCTTCGACCGCCCGGAGGAGGCGCGGCGCTTCTTCCGGCTGGGCTTCACCTCCATCGCCACGAACCGGATCGAGCCGGGGCTCCGGCGCCTCGCCGCCATCATGCCCGCCCATGCGCCCCTGGCGCGGCTGCGCCAGAAGGGCTGACGGAGGCTCGGCTCGCGGGGCGGTTCGCGGCATGTGCCGCAGACGTATGCGGTGCTCCGGCGGCGCGGCGTCTCCGGCCAGCGCGGTGGGCCCTTGGTGGCCGTACCGCCCCGGCTTGCCGCGCGCTCTGGGGACGGCTAACCCTGGGGGACCGGCGCCCCCGGCTGGCCGCGCCACCCGCCGTCAAATTCTCGGCCGAACTCGGATTGTCATGCGCATTGACGTGGCCTTTTGCGATCGGGTCGGCATCGCACACGAAATCCTCGCGGCGCTCGCCACCCGCCGCCTCAATGTGACGGCGGTGGAGGTAGCCCCGCCCCACGTCTTCATTGATGCGCCGGATCTCTCGGAAGCTGCCTGGGTCGATCTGTGCGACGCCTTGCTGTGCGTGGATGGGGTGACCGCCGCGCGTCGCGTGGACATCCTGCCCGTCACGCGGGATCGGCTGCATCTGGAAGCGCTGCTGGCCGGCATGCCGGATCCGGTGCTGCTGGTGGATGCGCAGGGCACGGTGCTCATCGCCAACGCGGCCACGGCTGCGGTTTCGCGCCGACGGGTGGAGGAGATCTGCGGGCAGGGCCTGGGGGATCTCCTGGCCGACGGCCGGTTGCTCGCGGATCTGGTGCGCTCGGGCTTTCGCGCCGCCCCGCGGGAGGTGTCGTTCGGCGGGGTGCCGTTTCAGCTCGACGTGGTGCCGGTCTTCGATGGGGGGCTTTTGGCGGGTGGCGTGGTGACCCTGCTTTCGCCCCACCGGCTGGGGGCCCGCATGCGCGGGCTCCAGACCCAGCCGGAGCGGGGCTTCGACGCCATTTTGGGCAGCTCATCCGCCATCCAGTCGCTGAGGAAGCGGGCGGCGCGGGTGGCGGAGGTGGATGCCCCCATCCTCATTCTTGGGGAGACGGGCACCGGCAAGGAGCTGGTGGCCCAGGCCTGCCACCGGGCCAGCCGCCGGCGCGAGGCGCCCTTCCTGGCGCTCAACTGCGCGGCGGTGCCGGAAAATCTCGCCGAAAGCGAGCTGTTCGGCTACGCCTCCGGCGCCTTTTCCGGTGCCGAGAGGGGCGGCAAGCCGGGGCTCATGGAGCTGGCGGACACGGGCACCGTGTTCCTGGACGAGGTGGGGGAGATGTCCCCCTATCTGCAATCCAAGCTGCTGCGTTTTCTCAATGACGGCTCGTTCCGGCGGGTGGGCGCGGAACGCGAGAGCCGGGTGGATGTGCGCATCATCTCCGCCACCCACCGCGACCTGGCCGCCATGGTCGCGGCCGGCACCTTCCGCGAGGATCTCTATTACCGGCTGAACGTGCTCACGCTCGATGTCCCGCCTTTGCGGGAGCGGGGCGAGGATGTGGTGCGCCTTGCCCGCCATTTCGTGGCCCGCGCCGCAGTGCAGTCGCGCCGGGCGGCACCGCAGCTCTCGCCCGAGGCGGAAGCGGCACTGCAGCGCCAGCCCTGGCCGGGCAATGTCCGCCAGCTCGAGAACGTGATCTTCCGGGCGGTCACCATGTCTGATCAGCCGGTGCTGGAGCCCGCCGACCTGATCCTCGCCGACCGCGACGCAGCCACGGTCCGGGTCCTGGCGGAAGAGGAAATCATGAGCTGGGACAGTGCCATAGAGCGCTTTGAGAAGGCCCTGCTGGCGCGCCTTTATCCGCAATTCCCATCCAGCCGCAAACTGGCGGCGCGCCTCGCCACCTCGCACACCACCATCGCCGATCGTCTGCGGCGCTATGGGCTGACGCGATCGTAAGGAAATCCGTACGTCGGACGGGTTTCCGGACAGTTGCGGCAGGCCATTGAGAAATAAGCGGAAACTCTACATCCTTGAGCGTGGGTGTACGGATTTCCGGACGTGCAGGGCTGTGGTCCTGGTATCAATGCCTTGATTTTGCAGGAAAAGCGTCTTGGCACGGATGATGCGGAGGAAGGGGAAGCCCGTCCAGCAGGTGCCCCGCAATGTCCAGGCCGCTTCCGAAAACCTCTGCCGAACCCACCCCCCGCATCGTCGCCGGCGGGGGTGAAAGCCTTGCCGTGCCGACGCGAGCCGGCGCCGTGGTCCATGTGGATCTCGAGGCCATCGTCGGCAACTGGCGGCACCTCATGGCGGTGGCCGCAGGCGTGCCCGCCGCCGCGGTGGTGAAGGCGGATGCCTATGGGCTCGGCTCTGGTCCTGTCGCATCGGCCCTGGCGCGGGCCGGCTGCCGGACCTTCTTCGTCGCGCACCCGGAAGAAGGGCTCGCTTTGCGCGCGGCGGTCCCGGGGGCCGATATCCTCGTGCTGCACGGTCTGGTGCCGGGTCTGCAGGCGGACATGCGCGCCCATGGGCTCACGCCGGTCCTGTCCACCCTGGGCCAGATCGCGGCTTGGTCGGCGGAGGCCCGCGCCTGCGGCCGGGCCCTGCCGGCGGCGCTGCATGTGGATACGGGAATGGCCCGGCTCGGCCTGTCGGAAGCGGAGGTGGAGCGCCTCGCCGCCGAGCCCGAGCGGCTGAAGGGGCTCGACCTGCGGCTGGTCATCAGCCATCTGGCCTCGGCGGAAGAGCCTGATAATCCCTCTAACGAGCGCCAGCGCGTCACCTTCGAGCGGCTGCGCGCCCGTCTGCCGGCGGCGAAAGCCTCGTTCGCGAACTCTTCCGGCGTGTTCCTGGGCGCGCCCTATCATTTCGACCTGCTGCGGCCGGGCGCGGCCCTCTACGGCATCGCGCCGCGCCCCGGCGCGCCCAATCCCATGGCGCCGGTGGTGCGCGTTTCCGGCCGGGTGCTGCGCGTGGCCGAGCTGCCGGAGGGCACGGCGGTGGGCTATGGCGGGCGTTATGTGACCCCCGCGCCCCGGCGCGTCGCCACCGTCTCGGTCGGCTATGCGGATGGCTTCTTCCGGGCGCTCGCCGGCAAGGCCCATGCGGGGTTCGCGGGTGTGAAGCTGCCCGTGGTCGGGGCCGTCTCCATGGACATGATCACCGTGGATGTGAGCGCCCTGCCGCCCGATGCCCTGCGCGAGGGCGCCTTTATCGACGTGATCGGCGGCGATGCGGATGGCGTGGACACCCTGGCCACGGCCGCCGGAACGATCGGTTACGAGCTGCTCACCTCGCTGGGTGCCCGCTATGAGCGCCGCTGGCACGGCGCCGGGCACACCCTCTGATTTTGCTGATTTTGGATTCCGGAACCGGGAAGCACGCCATGAAGGTCATTGTTCTGGGTAGCGGCGTGGTGGGCACCACCACCGCATATTTCCTTGCCCGCGCCGGCCACGAGGTGGAGGTGATCGAGCGCAAGGAGGGGCCGGCCCTGGAAACCAGCTTCGCCAATGCGGGCGAGGTCTCGCCCGGCTATTCCTCGCCGTGGGCGGCTCCCGGCATTCCCTGGAAGGCGGTGAAGTGGATGTTCGCCCGCCACGCGCCCCTGGTCATCCGCCCCACCCTCGATCCGGGGATGTGGAGCTGGATGCTGAAGATGCTCGCCAATTGCAACGCTGCCGCCTACGCCGTGAACAAGGGGCGGATGGTGCGCATTGCCGAATATAGCCGGGACGTGCTGCGGGAGCTGCGGGCGCAGACCGGCATTCATTATGACGAGCGCAGCCAGGGCACGCTGGAGGTGTTCCGCAATCAGAAGCAGATCGATTCCATCGCCGGCGATCTCAAGGTGCTCGATTCCTTCGGCGTGCCCTATGAGGTGCTGGACCGGGCCGGCTGCATCGCCGCCGAGCCGGCGCTCGGCCTGGTGGGTGAGAAGATCCTCGGCGGCCTGCGCCTGCCCGGTGACGAGACCGGCGATTGCTTCCTCTTCACCCAGCGCCTGGCGGAGATCTCCAAGGGCCTGGGCGTGACCTATCGCTTCGGCACCGGCATCGAGCGCATCGTGTCGTCGGGCGGGCGGGTGAGCGGCGTCGTCACCTCCGCCGGCACCCTGCGGGCAGACGCGGTGGTGGTGGCGCTGGGGAGCTGGTCGCCCGATCTCGTGCGGCCGCTGGGCCTTTCTTTGCCGGTCTATCCGGTGAAGGGCTATTCCCTCACCCTGCCTATCGTGGATGCCGACGCGGCGCCCGTGTCCACGGTGATGGACGAGGCCCACAAGGTGGCCATCACCCGGCTCGGCGACCGCATCCGCGTGGCGGGCATGGCGGAGATCTGCGGCTTTGACCTGAAGCTGCGCGAGCAGCGCCGCGCCACGGTGGCCCATGTGGTGTCGGACCTGTTCCCCAAGGGCGGCGATCTTGCCAAGGCGGAATTCTGGTGCGGCCTTCGGCCCATGACGCCGGACGGCACGCCGGTGATCGGCGCCACTTCCTGCAAGGGCCTGTTCCTGAACACCGGCCACGGCACGCTCGGCTGGACCATGGCCTGCGGCTCGGCCCGGCTGCTGGCCGACATCATGTCCGGGCGCAAGCCCGACATCTCCACCGAGGGCCTGGATCTGGGCCGCTACGCCGCCTGAAATGCCTGCCGCGAAATGCCCGTGTGGCGTTCGTCACGCGGGCCGAGATTCAAGGTGCGCCCACCTTCCATGAGTGCCCGACCAGCCCCGCGAGCGCCCGCGCGTTCGCGGGGTTTTTCGTTTGCGTTTGCCTCGCGCTGTTCCTGCTCGGCCGCGTCGCCGCTTGGGCCTGAACCCTGGCATGTGGGCCGGTGGCCCCGTCATTGACCGCCGACTGGACCTTATGCCCATGGCCGATCGCACCACAAATGGGAGCCACGATCCAACAGGCGCAACGCGCGCCGGAAGAAAGGGCGCCCGCCATGGGACGATCCGGAACGAACGTCCGCGCCAGCGGCTAAGGCGCATGCCCCTTCCATGGGCGGGATAGCCATAGCGCATTGATTCGAAACGATTTGTTATGCGCCGCAGCCTTCCCTCCGCTCGAAAGCGTTCGGCCTGAAGGCCGCCGCCGTTGCGCGCTCCGCCCCGCGGCGTCCGGCCACTGCGCCGGCCGCGTTCCCCCGCACCCCTTCGCATGTCTTCTGATCGCCGCCGCGCGATGTTCCGGGACCAGGTGCCGAATTCCATGTCCATGCTCCTTTTCGGCGGCATCTCCTTCCTGGCCGCGGCCTTTCGTGGACTGACCGGCTTCGGCTATGCGCTCATCGCGGCGCTGGGCCTGTTCATCTTTCCGTCGCCGGCCGATGGCGTCGCCTTCATCCTCTTCATCGACCTGGTGCTGACGGTTCTCCTCCTGCTGGATCGGGACCATGGCCGGGTGGATTGGCCGGTGACGCGGCTGCTGCTGGTCATGGGGGCCGCCGGGGCGCTGTGCGGCAGCCTGCTGGCGGTCCATCTCGACGACCAGACGTCCAAGCAGGTGGTCGCCCTCGCCATCTTCCTCGCGGCGTGTGTGGCCATGATCCGCCGGCCGCCCGTGTGGCTGCGGCACACCGCCTTCGGCGCGGGCATCGCCTTCCTGGTGGGCGGGCTGCTCGCCGCCTTCGCGGTCGGGGGGCCGCTGATCGCCGCCTGGCTGCTGGCGCGCAGTTCCGACCGGCGCCTGGTGAAGGGCACGTTGGCCGTCTTCTTCGGCGCGGTGGATGCGCTGAGCCTTCTGGCGCGCGGGATCGTCGGCGCGCTGGGCCCGGACCTTCCCGGCCACATCGCCATCTATGCGCTGCCCACCTTCGCGGGCTTCGCGCTCGGCCGGGCTTTGAGTAGCCGCATGGGCTTCGAGACCTGGCGCCGCATTTCGACCGGGGGCCTTCTCGCCATTGCCGCCGCCGGCCTCATTCAGACCGTCCTCGCGCTCAGCCGGGACCTCCTCCCATGAAAATGAAGGGCGACAGAATGTCGAAGATCGCACTTGTGACGGGCGCCACCGCCGGCTTCGGCGACGCCATCGCGCACCGCCTGGTGGGCGATGGCTGGCGCATCATCGCCACCGGCCGGCGCCGCGAGCGGCTGGACGCGCTGGTGGCCGAGCTGGGCGGGCCGCGGGTGGTGCACGCGCTCGCCTTCGATATCCGCGACGAAGCCGCCACCAAGGCGGCCCTCGCCGGGTTGCCCGAGGACTTCCGGCCCATTTCCGCGCTGGTGAACAATGCCGGCCTCGCGCTGGGGACTGCAGGCGCGCAGGACAGCGACCTCGACCAGTGGAAGATGATGATCGACACCAATGTGACGGGCCTCGTCACCGTCACCCGGCTGGTGCTGGATCAGCTCATCGCCACCCGGGGCGTCATCGTCAATCTCGCCTCCATCGCGTCCAACTGGCCCTATCCCGGCAGCAACGTCTATGGCGGCACCAAGGCGTTCGTGCGCCAGTTCTCCCTGGGCCTACGCTGCGACCTGTCGCGGCACGGGGTGCGGGTGACCTCGCTGGAGCCGGGCCTCTCGGAGAGCGAGTTCACTTTGGTGCGCACGGGCGGCGACCAGGCCGCCTATGACGCCCTTTATGCCGGCGCCAACGCGCTCCAGCCCCGGGACATTGCGGAGGCGGTGCGCTGGGTGGTTTCGCTGCCCGCCCATGTGAACGTCAACAGCCTGGAAATCATGCCGGTGAGCCAGTCCTGGGCGCCCTTCGCGGTGCATCGGGCGCCGGCGAGCTGAGCCGCGCCCCGCTTTCAAATTCAGCCCGCGCATCGCTGCGGGCTGTCCCCATGCAAGGAGAAGATCGATGAACGGAAGCCTCCGGTCGAATGACATGCACGAGGTGATCGAGGCCGACCGGGCCCATGTCTGGCATCATTTGTTCCAGCACAAGGCGTTCGAGACCACCGACCCGCGCGTGTTCGTGGAAGGCAAGGGCATGCGGCTGTGGGACGCCACCGGCCGCGAATTCCTGGATGCCGTCTCTGGCGGTGTGTGGACGGTGAATGTGGGCTATGGCCGCGCCAGCATCGCCGATGCGGTGCGCGACCAGCTGGTGAAGCTGAACTATTTCGCTGGTTCGGCGGGCTCCATTCCGGCGGCCCTGTTCTCCCAGCGGCTCATCGAGAAGATGCCGGGCATGACCCGCGTCTATTATTCGAACTCCGGCTCCGAGGCGAACGAGAAGGTGTTCAAGATGGTGCGCCAGATCGCGCACCGGCACCATGGCGGGCGCAAGTCCAAGATCCTGTTCCGCGAGCGGGATTATCATGGCACGACGCTCGGCACCCTGGCCGCCTGCGGCCAGCCCCAGCGCGCCGAGCAGTATGGCCCGTTCCCGGCCGGCTTCGTGGAAGTGCCGCACTGCCTCGAATATCGCAGCCAGTTCGGCAAAGTGGACAATTACGGCGAGATGGCCGCCGATGCCATCGAGCAGGTGATTTTGCGCGAGGGGCCGGACACGGTCGGCGCCCTCTGCCTGGAGCCCATCACCGCCGGCGGTGGCGTCATCACCCCGCCGGCCGGATATTGGGAGAAGGTGCAGGACATCTGCCGGCGCCACTCCGTGCTGCTGCACATCGACGAGGTGGTGTGCGGCGTGGGGCGCACGGGCGCGTGGTTCGGCTATCAGAATTACGGCGTTAAGCCGGACTTCGTGACCATGGCGAAGGGGGTGGCCTCGGGCTACGCGGCCATTTCCTGCACCACCACCACGGAGGAGGTGTTCAACCTCTTCAAGGATGATCCGGCCGATCCCATGTCGTTTTTCCGCGACATCTCCACCTTCGGCGGCTGCGTGGCGGGGCCGGCGGCGGCGCTGGAGAACATGCGCATCATCGAGGACGAGAACCTGCTGGAGAACGCCCGCAACATGGGCGCGCGCCTGATGGATGGCCTGAACGCCCTTTCGGAGCGCCACGCCGCCATTGGCGAGGTGCGCGGCAAGGGCCTGTTCTGCGGCGCCGAACTGGTGGCGGACCGGGCCACCCGCGAGCCCGCCGACGAGAAGCTTGTCCAGGCGGTGGTCGCCGACTGCATGGCCCATGGCGTCATCATCGGCGCCACCAACCGCTCGCTGCCCGGCTATAACAACACCCTGTGCCTCAGCCCCGCCTTGATCGCCACGGCCGACGACATCGACCGGATCGTGGAGGCCATCGACGGGGCCCTGTCCCGCGTGTTCTGAACAGCGCCGCGGCACTGCCCCGGCCGCTCCTCGGGTCGAAAATACAACGGGCCGGGATCGTCATCGGCGATCCCGGCCCTCTGTTTCTGGAGAGGATGCGAAGGCGGCTCGGCCGTCTTCAGAGCGCGCCGGTCTTGAACGGCAGGATGGCCTCGTAGGCCTTGGCGAAGGCGAGCAGAGCGTGGTCGTCGCGCGGGCGGCCGATGATCTGCATGCCCATGGGCAACCCCTCCTGGAAGCCCACCGGCACGCTGATGACCGGGCACCCCGAGAGGGTGGCGGGCACGATCACTTCCATCCAGCGATGATAGCTGTCCATGGCGCGGGTGCCGATGGCGCGCGGCCAGGTGGTTTCAGCCGCGAACGGGAAGACCTGCGCCGAGGGGATGGCCAGCACGTCGAACGTATCGAAAAGGCGGCAGACCTCCCCATACCAGCGCCCGCGCGCCTGGATCGCGGCCGACACGTCCGCGGCGCTGAGGGCCAGCCCGCCTTCCACTTCCCAGATGGCTTCCGGCTTGAGCAGGGGCCGCTTTTGCGGATCCTCATAGAGGGGCTGGAGGCGGGCGAGCTGGTTGAACTGCCTCAGCACCACGAAGGTGCGCCACAGCTCCTCGAAGTCGAAGCGCGGGGTGATGGCCTCCACCTTCGCGCCCATGGCATCCATGGACTTGAGGGCGCTCTCGCACAGCTCGATGATGCCGCTCTCGAACGGCAGGTGGCCGCCAAGATCGCCGAGCCAGCCCACCCGTGGGGCCGTGGGCGCCACGAGATCGCCGAAGAGGGGATGGGCCGGGTCGAGGGAGAGGGGCGCGCGCCGATCATAGCCGGCCATCACCTCCAGCAGCAAAGCGAGGTCCTCGACCGTGCGGGCCATGGGGCCATCGGTGCTGAGCTGGCCGAAATAGGGGTCGGCGGCCGGCCAGGACGGAACCCGACCCTGCGACGGGCGAAAGCCGAAGATGTTGTTGAACGCCGCCGGATTGCGCAGCGAGCCGCCAAAGTCGCTGCCATCAGCCGCCGGAACCATCCCCAGCGCCAGCGCCACCGCCGCGCCGCCGCTCGATCCGCCCGAGGTGCGGGTAGGGTCGAAGGCGTTGCGCGTGGCGCCGAAGACGGGATTGTAGGTCTGCGAGCCGAGGCCGAATTCCGGCGTGTTGGTCTTGCCGATAATCAACGCGCCAGCGGCCCTCAGGCGCTCCACCAGCAGCGAATCCGTCTGCGGGACGAAGTCCGCGTAAATGGGCGAGCCGAATGTGGTGCGAAGGCCGCGCGTGGGGCTCAGATCCTTCACCGCCAGCGGCAGGCCGTGGAGCGGACCGAGGGGCGCGCCCGCCGCCGTCTGGGCATCGGCGGCTTCCGCCTCGCGCAGCAGCTCCTCGCGCGGACGCAGCGAGACCACGGCGTTGTAGGTGGGGTTGAGGGCCTCGATGCGGTCGAGAAAGGCGGCGACGATCTCGCGGCTGGAAGCCTGCCGGCCGTGAACCAGGCGGCTGAGAGGCGCGGCGCCCAATTCATGAAATGCAGTCATGTGGGATGGCTCGTCGTTCGGATGGGATCTGTGATGGGCCGGGGTAGCCCGCCATTGTGCCCAGTCCAAGCCCGTTCGTCGGAATTCTCCAGATCCAGACAAGCCCGAAGCACGGGTCCACGCCCGCGCGCGTTGGGGGCGCCGGGCCCAGGTGACCTCAGAACATTCCCCGCTTCGCGGAACAGGCGGTACCCGGCGGCGTGTTGCCTTGACGCGCCCCTCCCTCTCCCGCTTGTCGGGCAGGGGCAGGGGCAGGGGCAGGCGTGGTGGCAGATGAACGCCGCGCCCCAGTGAACGCCTTCCGCCCCGACGAGCTGCCGCGCGTTCAACGCCGGCTTTCTGAATAATCGGGAGCATCCCGGCTCCCTCCCGCATCCCCCGCAGATGGGAGAGGGAGGGAGATGCTTGCCGGCCCCGCCGGAAGGGCTGATCCGCCGCTACAGCTTGTAGGAGCTGCGGAAGGCGCCCCAGTGGCGGCCGGCGATGAAGATGGGGGCATCCACCTCGCGCATCATCACCACCTCGTTTCCCATCTGCCGGGCATAGACCTGCACGAGGTAGGGCTTGGTGTTGCGCGCCGCTAGCAGGCCCGCACGGTCGTCGAAGATGCGACGGTTGCGGCAGTTGGCGTTGTTCCACACCGGGTCGCCTGCCCGCTGGGGCTTGGAATAGCGGGCATTGTGCACCGGCAGGTAGCCGTTGATGTCCACCGCGACGCAGAATGCGAGGCTGCGGTCTTCCTCCACAATCGCCTCAATCAGCGAAGGCAGCAGCCGCTCCAGCAGCGGCAGGGATGGCGTCACCATCTGCTGGGGGTCGGTGCCGGGCACCGGCTGGTAGTGGGTATCGAACAATTCTTCCTGTGAGATCAGCCTTTTCCTCAGGGCCTCTTCCAGGGCCAGCTGGATCTTCTCGGCGGCGGCCGTGGCGCGGGCGATGGCGGGGGCCGCATCATGGGCGAGGGCGGCGATGCGCGCGATGACCGCGGGTGCTGCCTGATCGTCGAAGGCGATGTGGCAGCCCAGCTCGCTGAGCCCCACCACCCGCCCGGAGAGGGGGCCCATGCCGGCCAGTTCCAGCCGCACCGTGTTGCCAACCACGGGCGCCGGCGACAGGGCGGCAAGCAGCACGCCGCCCTGGGAGAGGTCCAGCGTCCTCACGCTCTGGCTGGAGCCTGCGAAGCTGATTTGGCCGGGGATTTCCACCGGCCAGCGCTCGAAGCGGCGGCGATCGCCCATGGCGGTCTGCCGCAGCACGCTGAGCAGGTGGCGCGACATCTCACGCACCCCATCGGCCACCTTGCCGGTGCTTCGCTCGATCTCGGCGCCGGTTTCCGCCGCGGCGCCGGTGGCGGCGCGGATGGATTCGGCGCGGGTCGCCACCGTCTCCGCGAACCGCTCCACGGCCTCCGCGCTCTGGCGGATCTCGTCCATGGTCGCCACCTGTCCGGCGACCGCGTCGGCAACCCGCGCCGCCACCGGGCTGATCTCCGCGATGGTGCTGCTGACCCGCCCAATGGCCTGGTCGCTGGACTTGGCGGCGGCGTCCAGGCGGTCGATCTTCTGGGAGATGTCGGCGGTCGCCTTCTGGGTCTGGCCGGCCAGCGACTTCACCTCGTTCGCGACCACGGCGAAGCCGGCGCCCGCCGATCCCGCCCGCGCCGCCTCGATGGAGGCGTTGAGGGCCAGAAGGTTGGTCTGGCGCGCAATGTCCGCGATGAGCGCCACGATGGCCTGGATCTGGGTGATCGCGCCGTGCAGTTCCTGGGTCGCGGTGACCACGTCACGGCTGGCCGCCTCGGCCTCGCCGGCGAGGCGCCCCGATTCCTGGGCCTGGCGGCCGATCTCGAAGGTGGTTTCCGCAAAGGCCCCGATGGCCCGGGCAAGGCCGGCCGCATCCTCCTTGGCGGAGGCGGTTTCCGCGGTCATCTCCTCGCTGTCGCCGCGGATGCGCTCCATGTCGCGCACGCCGGCGGCGGCGCTCGCGCGCATCTCGGCGCCCGCACTCGCAAGCTTGCTCTCCGCGCGCCGGATGTCGGCTTCCAGCAGGATGATGAGATTATCGTCCCTGCGGGCGGCGTGCGCCGGCGCCGCTTCCGCTGGCGCCGGTTCTTCGGGCGCCGGTTTGCTCGTCGGCTGTGCCGCGGCAATGTCGACCCTGGCCGTATTCCTGGCCGGAAATCCCCACATCAGAGTGTTCCCCCTCCTCAGTGAATGGGGCGCCGGCGAGCGGGTCGGTCCGCTGCGCACGCACCCATTCCCTCGCCCGCTGGCGCCTCTTTGCGGGCGCCATGGGGGCATTTCAGCGCGCAGCCTACCCATCTCCCGCCACCGGTTTCAAGCGCGCACAGGCGTTGCCGACTTTCGTCGAATACGCGCTGCGGGGCGAGACGCGCCCTCCGGCTGTCATGCGCGGACAATGGGGACCGAGCGGCGCGCTTCCCCCTGTCCGAGCTCAGATGCGTCCTTTGCCGGCGCATCATTTGCGGGAGAGGGTGGCCGGCGCGCCGCCCTTCAACCGTGGCTCGGCGCTGTGCCGGCGAGCGGTCCGCCGCTCCAGGGATCGAGGCCGCCACCCAATGCCGTGCCTCGATGCCGTGAGCCTTGAACGCCGGCACAACGCGAGCCGATGCCAGGGGAGCACTCTTTGCCGGGAGCGGCAACGCGGGAAGCTTCAGATATGGAGTGAAGCGGCCTTCTGCGTGCGTTGCGGCGCGGCATTGCAGGCCGGCTATCATGCGGCGCGCGATCCTCCCAGCGCCGGCGGCGCCGGTCTTCGGAGATGCGCGAGACGGTGCGGGGCAGATGGCAAGGTTGTCTTGCTCAGGGACAGGCAGCGGTGTCTTCAGGCGAAGTGGAGTTCGCCTCGCCCGAAGAATATGCGTGGCGTGACTATCCGCGTTTTCTCTCAGTGTCCTGAGACGGACGGATGATGCAGCGGCCCGAGCTCCGTCACCTCGCGCTGGAACGGCAGGTCGTCTCCGAGATCGGGCATGTCGAGCTCGCGGGCATAGCGGTGACCGGCATACGTCGCCCAGGCGATGGGCGCGGGTGCGGCCGCGTCGCCGATGATCTTCACCGATTTGATTCCCGCATCGGCCCAGTCATCGCGCCTCGACAACAGATCCTGATAGAGCTGATCTTCGCCGATGCGCGAGGCGACCATCACCACGCCGTCGCAGGGCAGGGGCCGGCGCGCGTCCGTATAGGTGCAGTTGGTCTCCACCGCACCGGCCGCGATGGCCGTGACACCGGTGTTGAGGCGGATCTCGACCCCCAGGCCGGCCAGGCGCACATGGATGGCGCCCTGCTCCAGCGTGTTGCGCGTCCAGTCGGACACGTAGGCGGCGGGGGTGATGAGGATGACGTGCGCGCCAGCCTTGGCCATGACTTCGGCCAGCACGCCGCCCATGTAATAATGGTCGTCGTCATAGACCACGATGGTCTTGCCGCTCAGATTTTCCGGATAGGCGCCGGCCATGATGTCGTCGGGCGTCCAGACCGGCATGGCGGCATCCATCGGCATCGGCACCACATGCTGGCGCGCCACCCCGTCGCGCCGCCAGCGCGAGCCGGTGGCGATGGCCACGTGCTCGAAGCCGAACGCCATGATGTCGTCGGCGGAAAGGTGGCTGTCGAAATAGGTTTCGACATTGGAGCGCTGGGAAATCTGATACTGGCGGTAGTCGACCACGCGGCCCCAGGCGGAAAGGCCGGGCAGCAGCCGTTCGCGGGCGACACGGCCACCCAGCGCCGTGCCGGCCTCGGCGAGGGCGACATCATAGCCGCGCAAGGCGAGGGCGCGCGTCGCCTCCAGCCCGGCGGGGCCGGCCCCCACCACCAGCACGTTCGCGCTGTCGCCCTTGGGGTTCATCCGCTCGGGATGCCAGCCCTTGCGCCATTCTTCCATGAAGGTGGGGTTCTGCGTGCAGCGGCTGATGGACATGGTCATGTCGCCGGTGATGCAGATGTTGCAGCCGATACACTCGCGAATATCTTCGATCCGCCCTTCCTCGACTTTCTTCGGCAAGAAAGGATCAGCAATGGAGGGGCGCGCGCAGCCGATGAAATCGAGCACGCCCTGGCGGATCATGCGCGCCATCACATCGGGCGAGGTGAAGCGGCCGACGCCCACCACGGGGCGCGAGGACAGCTCGCGGATGCCCTTCACCAGCAGTTCCTGGGCGCCTTCCTCCTTGAAGCGGGAGGGGCCGGAGCAGTCTTCCCAGGTGCCGTGGGCGAGGTCCCACAGGTCCGGCAGATCGGCATTCATCTCCACATATTCGCGCACCTCGGCATTGGAGAAGCCGAGATCGCCGATGCTCTCGTCAAGGCTCACGCGCATGGTGATGGCCATGGTGTCGCCCACCGCATCGCGAATGTCGGCGACCACTTCCTGCGCGAAGCGCGAGCGGTTCTCCAGGCTGCCGCCGTATTCGTCGGTGCGCTGGTTGGTGGCGCGGGACAGGAAGTGCTGGAAGATGCCGAAGCCGTGGGCGCCGTAGAGGCAGATCAGGTCGAAGCCGGCGCCCTTCGAGCGCCGGGCTGCGTTCACGAACCAGCGCCGCAGGTTGCGGATGTCCGCGCGGTCGAGCGCGCGGGCCTGGACGGGATCGTTGGTAAAGGTGCGGATGGGCAAGGCGGAAGGCGCCAGCGGCACCTCCTTGGTGTAGAAGTTCGGCCCGTTAATGCCGGAATAAGCGAGCTGGATGCCCGCCAGGGCCCCGTGGGTCTTCATCGCCTCCGACATCCGCCGCAGGCTGGGAATATCCTTATCCTCCCATAGCCGCAGCTCGATGAAGGGGGTGATCTCGGAGGTGTGGTGCATCTCCGTCTGCTCGGTGAAGATGACGCCCCACCCGCCCTCGGACTTGATGCCGCGCATGGCTGCCGCGGCCGACGGGTCGCGATAGCCGCCGCCATTGCAGTGCGGCACCTGATAGAAGCGGTTCTTCGCCGTCAGCGGGCCGATCCGGCAGGGCTCGAAGAGGATATCGTATCGCGCGTCGCGCATTGCAGATGTTCCTGGCACCCTCGGTCGAGCGGCGCTGGGTGGAAAGAGGGGCCGGCGGCGGCCGCCGGCCGAACAGGAGTTGGGAAGAAGGGCAGGGAGAGGCCGTTCAGATCTTGTATTTGATCCAGGTGGTCTTGAGCGCCGTGTATTTCTCCAGAGAATGCAAGGAGAGATCGCGGCCGAACCCGGATTGCTTCATGCCGCCGAAGGGCGTCTGGGCCGAGAGCGCATCCACCGTGTTGACGGAGACGGTGCCCACGTGGAGCTGCTCGGACACGCGCAGCGCGCGGCTGAGATTGTCGGTCCACACCGAGGCGGCAAGGCCGTAGATGGAATCGTTGGCCATGCGGATGGCCTCTTCTTCCGTGTCGAAGGGGATGACGGACAGAACCGGGCCGAAGATTTCGTCCCGCGCCAGCGGGTCGTCGGGGCGCACGTCCTCGAAGATGGTGGGTGCCACGAAGCAGCCCTTGCCCTCAACGCGCACGCGCTCACCGCCGGTGACGAGATTGGCGCTGGCCTTGCCGGCCTCGATGAAGCGCAGGATGCCCTGGGTCTGCTTCTCATCCACGATCGCGCCCATGCGCGAGGCGGGGTCGAGGGGGTCGCCCGGCTGGGCTGCCTTGGCGCGGGCGATCAGCTTTTCCACCAGCGCGTCCTTGATGGAGCGCTCCACATAAAGCCGGGAATTGGCGGAACACACCTCGCCCTGGTTGAAGAAGATGCCGAAGGCGGCCATGTCGGCGGCGGCATCCAGATCCCCGCAATCGGCGAAGATGATGTTGGGGCTCTTGCCGCCGGTCTCGGGCCACACCTGCTTCAGGTTCGACTGCCCCGAATACTGCATGAACATCTTGCCGACTTCGGTGGAACCGGTGAAGGCGAGACAGTCCACGTCCATGTGCAGGCCCAGGGCCTTGCCTGCCGTGGCGCCATAGCCCGGAACCACGTTGAACACGCCGTCGGGAATGCCGGCCTCCGCCGCCAGCTCGGCCAGCCGGAGGGCGGAAAGGGGCGATTGCTCGGCCGGCTTCAGCACCACGGAATTGCCCGCCGCCAGCGCCGCGGAGCTTTTCCAGGTGGCCATGTCGAGGGGGAAGTTCCACGGCACCACGGCGCCCACCACGCCCAGCGGCACCCGGCGCACCAGCGCGAGATCGCCACGGGCGGTGGGCGCGACTTTGTCATAGACCTTGTCGATGGCCTCGGCATACCACTGGAAGAAGTGGGCCGAGCCGGGGGCGTCGATGGTGGCGGCGTCGGTCACCAGCTTGCCCATGTCGAGGCTGTCGAGCAGGGCCATTTCCTCGAGATTGGCGCGGATCAGCTCGGCCAGGCGCAGCAGCACCGCCTTGCGGTCTCCCGGCGCCATGCGCGACCAGCGCCCGTCCTCGAACGCGCGCCGGCCGGCCGCCACCGCGCGGTCGATATCGGCGGCGCCACAGGCGGCGACCTTCGCCAGCACCTCGCCGGTGGCGGGGTTGATGCTGTCGAAGGTCTCGCCCGAGAGGGCGTCGACGAACTTGCCGTCGATGAAAGCCTGTCGGCGGAAGGTGATCTGCGCGGCGCGCGCCTTCCAGTCCTCACGGGTGTGGTTCGCCATGGCTGCCTTCCTCTGTCACTCGTCGCCGGGAACGCCGTAGGACGGGGCTTCCCGCGGGTCGAGGGCGCGCTGGATATAGGCGCCCATCTGCGGCTTGTAGATGGTCCACGCGGTGGCGAGGGCCTCGATGGGGCAATCCTCGGTCCAGTCGCAGCGCAGGTCCGCGATCGGCCAGGACACCTTGTCGACGACCTTGAGGCCGGCCGAGTGCACCGGTCCGGCCTCGCCGCCGGCAGCCAGGCCGGCCTTGAGGGCGGCCAGCAGCCGGTCTCCCAGATGGCCCGTGGCCGCCTGGAACGCGTCCACCATGGCTTGCGGAACCTCGCTGTCAGCCAGCAGGTTGCCGCCGGCCGCGACGTTCTCCCCCCAGGCCTCCGCCCACAGGCCGAGGGCCTTGGCCCCGGAGTGGATGGCCGCGCCGCCGTCGCGGTCCACTGCCAGAACCTGGCGATAGTCCAGGAACTGGCTGCGCCGGCGCACCTCGGCGATGGCCTCGCGGGCGCTCATGCCGGACTCCAGCAGATCGAGCGTGAGCGGGCCCAGGGAAGGGTCCGTCACGTTCTGCGAGGCCACCGCGCCGACGCCCGCGCGGGCGAACGAGCAGCGCGCGGCCACCGCCGGCGACGACGAGGAGATGGCGAGGCCGAACATGCCGGTTTCGGCGCACCGGGCGACCAGGGAGAAGGTCATCGTGTCACTCCGGAATGACGGCGGTTCCGTCGATTTCCACCAACCAGTCGGGCCGGGCGAGGGCGCTCACCACCAGCCCGGTGGAGACGGGGTGAACGCCCTTGATGTATTCGCCCATGGTCCGGTAGACGGCCTCGCGATGGCGCACATCTGTAATGTAGACCACCACCTTGACCAGATGCTCCATGGTGCCGCCCGCCTCTTCGATGAGCTGCTTCATGTTCTGCATGACCTTGTGGGTCTGCTCCACCGGGTCGTGGCTGTTGATGTTCACGGCGTCGTCGAGATTCTGCGGGCACTGGCCGCGCAGCCACACGATCTTGCCGCCCTGGGTCACGACCGCCTGGGCGAGGTCGTTGTCCAGCTTCTGCTCGGGATAGGTGTCCTTGGTGTTGAACTTGCGAATGCGGGTGTGCGCCATTTCGCTCTCCGATGCTGATGGATGCGCCGAAGCCCACGGGCGCTGCGCCCAGGGTTTCGGCGGGATGGTATCTTTGGCGGGATCGGCCCCTCGCGCTCAGGCGGGTTCCATCTCGCGCCGGGCGGAGCTGTGATACTCCATGTACTTGCGCTGGATCACGATCTGGTCCGCCAGATACTTGGCATCGTGCCACGCGCCCCAGATGAAGCTGGAACCGCGCCGCGACTGCCACGGCAGGCCGAGGAAATAGATGCCCGCTTCGGTGGAAACGCCGCGCTGGTGCTTCGGCCTTCCATTGGCGTCGAAGGCGTTCACCTTCATCCAGCTATAGTCCACCGCGAAGCCGGTGGCCCAGATGATGGTGGTGATGCCGGCCTTGGCGAGGTCGAGGGACAAAATGGGGTTCGTCACGCACTCGGAATCGGGAACGCTCATGCGCGCTTCCGGCTCCTCCGGCAGATCGAGGCCGTTGCGGGCGATATAGGCGTCAGCCTCGTCCAGCAGGGAGCGGTTGTCGGCGTCGCCCATCGCCAGATTCTGGGCGAGGTCGGGGGCAAACGTCATGGAGCTGTCCTGATAGGCCAGGGTGCGGCCCACCAGGGTCATGCCCTGCGCGGCAAGGCGGCGGAAGTCGATGGTGTGGCCGCCATGGGCGCCGCTGACGGCGATGGTCACATGCTCCTTGCCGGGCTCCTGGGCGGCGGCGTCCCACTTGCCGAGCACGCCCAGCCACCACACGAAGTCACGGCCGCGATAGCTGCGCGGCGGCCGGTCGTGGGGGCCGACAGAGAGATAGACGCGCTTGCCGGCGGCCAGCAGTTCCTCGGCGATCTGCACGCCAGAGGAGCCCGCGCCCACCACCAGCACAGCCCCTTCGGGGAGCTGGCCGGGGTTGCGGTAGGAGACCGAATGCATCTGCGTCAGGCCGGCGGCGGTGGGCACGACGGCGGGGATGATGGGCCGTTGGAAGGGGCCGGTGGCTGCCACCACCCGCTGGGCCTCGATTACCCCGGCCGAGGTCTCCACGCGGAAGCCGGGGCGCCCTTCGTTCCGCTCCACCTTCAGCACCTCGACGCCGCACCGCACGGGGGCCTCGATCTTCTTGGCGTAGGCCACGAAATAATCGGCCACCGTTTCCTTGGGCACGAACACGTCCGGCCCCATGGCGGGGTCGATCTCGGAGAAGTCCAGGTCGGGGAAGCGGTCGTGCCAGGCCGGGCCGTTGGCCACCAGCGAATCCCACCGCTCCGAGCGCCAGCGCTCGGCAATGCGCGAACGCTCCAGCACGAGATGCGGCACGCCATTTCTCCGCAAATGCTCGCTCATGGCCAGTCCGGCCTGGCCCGCGCCGATGACCAGCGTGTCCGTCTTCTCAACCGACATCTCTCAACCCTCGTTCGCCCTCGAAGAATTCCGGATGAAATCCCGAGGTTTGATCGACAACCTAGCGGCCGCGCTGGATCATAAAAAATATGATTTTCTGCTGTAGTGCTTCGGATATCCCTAAACACGTATCACCGTTCCTTGGCGTTGCTTGCCATGCGCCAGGCACGCATCATCGCGCCGGGGCCAGGGGGCTCCAGCGCGGCATGGGAACGGGGCAACGGGCGCCGGGGCAACGCCCGGCGCCTTCGGCATCAATGGGCGGCGGCCCAGGGCAGGGGGCCGGCGTCGAGGCCCGCCACCTCGCGGCGGAAGGGCAGGTCGTCGAGGCCGCGCGGCGGGGCGTCCAGCTCCTCGGCGAAGCGACGGCCCGCCCAAACGGCGGCGGCGATGGTGCCCGGCGCCAGCGCGTCGCCCACGCGGGTCACCGATTGAAGGCCGGCATCGGCCCATTCCCCCCGGCGTGCTTCCAGCTCCTCCGCTAGCCCCTTCTGCGGCAGGCGGGCGGTGACGAGCACGATGGAGGCGCAGGCGCGCCGCTCCGTGCGGCCCGAATAGACGCAGGCGAGTTCGATCTCGCCCTTTTCCACCCGCGTGGGCAGGCGATGGGGCACGATGGTGACCCCTACCTCCATGAGCCGCGCCTGCACGAAGTGCTGCTCCATGGTCATCTTCATCCAGGTGGAGGCCTCGCCATTGGCAGTGACCAGTGCCACCTCATGGCCCTCGCGCGCCAGCAGCTCGGCCAGCACGCCGCCCATGTAATAATGGTCGTCGTCGAAGACGATCACGGGTCCGGCACCGGGGCGGCGGCCGGCCATCAGGTCGTCGGGCGTCAGCACCTCCACGCCCTCGGCCAGGGGCAGGGGCTTCAAGAGGCGGCGGCCGATGCCGTCGGCCCGCCATTTCGAGCCGGTGGCCACCGCCACATGGGCGAAGCCGAAGCCCAAGACGTCTTCCGCCGTCAGCCGGCTTTCGCGATAAACCTCCACATTGGTCATGGGGTCGATCTGGCCCACGCGGTAGTCCACCACCCGGCCCCAGGCGGAAAGGCCGGGCAGGCGGCGCTCCGCCACCAGGCGGCCACCGAGGTCGCGGGTGGCCTCGGCAAGCGCCACCTCATAGCCGCGTCGCCCCAGCATCATGCTCGCTTCAAGACCGGCGGGGCCGGCGCCCACCACCAGCACCTTGGCCTCGCTCTCCTTGGCGCGGATGCGCTCGGGATGCCAGCCGCGCCGCCATTCCTCACCCATGGAGGGGTTCTGGGTGCAGCGGATGGGCGTGGTCGTGTGGTCGCCGGAAACGCACATGTTGCAGCCGATGCATTCGCGGATGTCCTCCATGCGCCCTTCCTCCACCTTCTTCGGCAGGAAGGGGTCGGCGATGGAGGGGCGCGCGGCGCCCACGAGGTCCAGGATGCCCTGGCGGATCATGCGCACCATGGTGTCGGGCGAGGTGAAGCGCCCCACGCCCACCACCGGCTTGGTGGTGAGCTTCTTCACACCGGTGACGAACGGCTCCTGATAGCCCTCGTCGGCGAAGCGGGAGGTCTGGCTGTCATTGTCCCAGCTGGAGAGAGTGAGGTCCCACAGGTCCGGCACCTCGGCCAGATGGGAGATGATGTCCCGCGCCTCGGCCGCATGCAGGCCCTCCGGCCCGATCAGTTCGTCGACCGAGATACGGCAGGCCACGCCCATGGTGTCGCCCACGGCGTCCTTGGTGTCCTCGATCAGCTCCTTCAAGAGCCGGCAGCGGTTCTCGAGGCTGCCGCCATATTCGTCGGTGCGGTTGTTGTAGCGCCGGGAGAGGAAGAACATGGCGCCGCCGAACAGCTTGCCGGCATAGATGTAAGTGATGTCGTAGCCGGCCTTTTTCGCCCTGAGCGCGGCGGCGCGGTGCCAGTGGCGCAGGTTGCGGATGTCGGTCTTGTCCATGGCCCGGGCCTGGACCGGATCGTCATAGATGGAGAACACCGGCAGGTCGGCCGGGCCAAAGGGGATTTCGCGCGAATAGAGGTTCGGCGCGTTCATGCCGTTGTGCGCGAGCTGGAGGCCGGCGAGCGCGCCATGGGCGTGCACCGCATCGGCCATGCGGGCGAGGGCCGGCACGTCCTGATCGGACCAGTTGCGCAGCTCGATGAAGGGGGCGATGTCGCCGGTGGGGTGAATTTCCACCTGTTCCGTGCACACCACGCCCCAGCCGCCTTCCGCCTTGATGGCGCGCATGGTGGCGAGCGCGGTGGGGTCGCGATAGCCCATGCCGTTGCAGTGGGGCACCTGGTAGAAGCGGTTGCGGGTGGTGACGGGACCGATCTTCACCGGCTCGAACAGGATGTCGTAACGGGGATCGCGGGGCACGCGGCGGCTCCTCCGGAGCGTTCTGGAAGGTCTGGCAAAAGCTAACCGTGGGCCGGCGCCATCGAAATTCGCTTTTTTCTAAGCTCTGGTTCGGGAGTTCCGAGATCGATGCCGGCGGCATGGCTGCTAAAGCTCAAGGCGGCCCACCGCCCCGGAGACGTTCCATGTCCGCCCGATCCCTCGATCTTCTCGAACGGCTGATCGCCTTTCCCACCGTGTCGTCCGCCTCCAACCGGGAGCTGGTCTCCTATGTCGTGGCGTTTCTTGCGGAGCGGGGCGTCGAGGCGATGCTGGTACCCAATGCCGATGGCACCAAGGCCAATCTGTTCGCCACCATCGGTCCCCGGGACAAAGGCGGCGTCATGCTCTCGGGCCACACGGACGTGGTTCCCGTGGAGGGCCAGGCCTGGACCGGCGACCCGTTCCGGCTGCGGGAGGAAGGCGGGCGCCTGCTGGGGCGCGGCACCACGGACATGAAGGGCTTCCTGGCCTGCGCCCTCGCTGCGGCCGACCGTGCCGCGCGCATGGAGCTGGCGGTGCCTCTGCACCTCGCCTTCTCCTATGACGAGGAAATCGGCTGCGTGGGGGTGCGCGGGCTGCTGGATGCGCTGGCAACGGCGCCGTTCCGGCCGGAAATGGCGATCATCGGGGAGCCCACCTCCATGCGCATCGCCACCGGCCACAAGGGCAAGACGGCGCTGCGGGCCCTGTGCTGCGGCCGCGAGGCCCATTCCGCCCTCGCGCCCACGGCGCTCAACGCCATTCACCTCGCGGCCGATTACGTGGAAAAGATCCGCGCCCGGCAGGCGCTCTACGCGGACCGGGGCGCGCGCGACACGGCCTATGACGTGCCCTACACCACCTTCCATGTGGGGCGCATCCAGGGCGGAACCGCGCTCAACATCGTGCCCAATGCCTGCACGCTGGAGCTGGAATTCCGCAACCTCGCGCAGGACGATCCCGCCACCCTGCTCGCGGAGCTGGAGGCCGACGCCGAGGCGGTCGCCCGGCCGTGGAAAGCGGAATTTCCCGAAGCGGCGGTGGGGCTGGAGGCGACCAACAGCTATCCGGGCCTCGCCACGGGAGATGACGAGCCGGTGGTGGCCTTCGCCCAGTCGCTCACCGGCGCCAATGCGCGCATCAAGCTAGCGTTCGGCACCGAGGGCGGGCTGTTCCGCACCCGCTTGTCCATCCCCACCGTAGTGTGCGGCCCCGGCTCCATGGACCAGGGCCACAAGCCGGACGAATGGGTTTCCAAAGACCAGATCGCCGCCTGCGACAGCTTCATGGATGCGCTTCTGGCGCGGCTGGCTGCCTGAGGGCGCTGGTTCGGGCTTTCCGAACCATTGGAGAGGAAAGCAATATTTTCATCTCCCCTGCCGTGACGACAGGATCGGCGCCGCAGACGGCGGGGCGGCGCACGCCCGCCATTTCGTTTTCCCGGCAGAGGTTTCGCCATGATCCGCACCGGCGCGCAATATCTCGACTCCATCCGCGACGGGCGCGAGGTCTACATCAATGGCGAGCGCGTGCGCGATGTGCCCTCCCACCCCATGTTCAAGCCGCTCGTGGACATTCGCGCGCGCATCTATGACATGCAGTGGGAGGCCCGCACCCGCGATGTGATGACCTTCACCCAGGATGGCGAGGTCAACGGCATCGGCAACAAGCTGCCCATCACCCAGGAGGATTGGTGGGACAAGCGCCGCGCCACCGATTGCGTGATGCGCGAGGTTGGCGGCATCGTCACCCGGGTGGGGGACGAGACCGTGGGCGAGATGTGGTCGCTGTTCGACGGGCAGGATGTGCTCAACGAGGTGGACCCCCGCTTTTCCGCGAACATCCGTGACCACATCGACCGGGTGTTGCACCACGACCCCTTCCACGTCTCCGCCAACACCGATCCCAAGGGCGACCGCTCCCGCCTGCCGCAGGAGCAGGACCCGGACATGCTCCTGCATGTGGTGAAGGAGACCGATGCCGGCCTCATCGTGCGCGGAGCCAAGTATGAGACGGCGGCGCCCTATGCCAACCAGGCCTTCACCAAGCCCACCATCGCCAATTGGGGGGACAGCGCCTATTCCGACTATGCGGTGGGGTTCATCTGCGATCTGGGGTCGCCGGGCATCAAGTTCATCTGCCGCACCGGGTTCGCCGGCCGCCGGCCGGTGGAAGACTACCCCCTTTCCAGCCGCTTCGACGAGGTGGAGGCGCTCGTCATCTTCGATGACGTGCTGATCCCCTGGGAGAACGTGCTGTTCTACCGCCACACCCGGGCCGCCATCTTCATGCGCGCGACCCTGCACCGCTACTCGGCCTTCGCCTTCGTGCAGCGCAGCCTCACCTTCGCGGACATGCTCATTGGCGCGGCCTTGTTCAACGCGCGCCAGACCGGGCTCGACAAGCTGCAGGCGGTGCAGGAAAAATTGGCGGAGCTGGCGGTCTATAGGGAGGGCATCAACGCCCACCTCACGGCGTCGGTGACCCTGGCCGAGCGCTCGCCCAGTGGACTTTCCATGCCGAACCAGTCGCTGCTCTATGCAGGCCGCGTGCTGGCCTGTTCCCAGCTCCATCACGTCATGCACGTCGCCCGCGAACTGTGTGGCGGGCAGATCTGCATTACGCCGGACGCTGCCGCCTTCGCCCATCCCGATACCAAGCCGTGGCTGGACAAGTTCTATACTCTCAATGAGGAGTGGGGGGCGGAGGACCGCCGCAGGCTTCTCGCCTTCGCGCGCGATATGCTGAACTCCGATTATGCGGGCCACCGCCTGAGCTTCCAGCTCTTCGCCCAGTCGCCGCCTTATGCCCACCTTGCGGCGGTGTACCGGAACTTCGACTGGGACGGGCCGCTGGACTTCGTGAAACGGTCCGCGGGCTTGTCCGACAATGTGATGGGCAAGGCCACGCGTGCCGCGGCCGACAGCGCTGTATCGCGCTGGTTCGACCCGGCTATGAAGCCGCGCGCGGCGGAGTAAGGTGGCACCGGCGGGGCCGCCATGCCCCAGGCGCATTGACATTTCCGCTGAAGGCCACGATCAGGCATCGGGTTGCGCTCCGCCAGGAGTGCGCTCGGGGATTGCTCGCGCGGGCCCCCGGAAAAGGGGTAGGGGACGCCCATGCGCTACACGCTGAGGCAACTGGAATATTTCATCGCGGCCGGGGAGACCGGCTCGATCACGCTCGCGTCCGAGCGCATCAACATTTCCCAGCCCTCCATCTCCACCGCCATCAGCCACCTGGAGCAGGAGCTGGGGGTGCAGCTGTTCGTGCGCCACCACGCCCAGGGCCTTTCGCTGACCCCCGCCGGCCGTAAGCTGCTGGCCGAGGCCAAGCACCTGATCGAGCAGGCCGAGGGCCTCTACGCCGTCGCCTCCGAGGCAACGGACCAGGTGCGTGGGCAACTCTCCGTGGGCTGCATGGTCACGCTCGCCCCCATGATCCTGCCGGAGCTGTCCCACGGCTTCATGTCCGCATTCCCGGCCACCCAGGTGCGCCATGTGGAGGCCAACCAGGAATGGCTGCTGGAAGGGCTGCGGCGCGCCGAGATCGACATTGCACTGACCTACGACCTGCAGATTCCCGACGGCATCACCTTCACCCCCCTGGCCAGCCTGCCGCCCCATGTGGTGGTGAGCGAAGGCCATCCGTTCGCGCGGCTTTCGGCGGTGAGCCTGCAGGATCTGGCGGACGAGCCCTTGATTCTGCTCGATCTGCCCATCAGTCGCGAATACTTCCTGGCGCTGTTCCTCAAGGAGGGGTTGCAGCCGAAGATCCATTCCCGCTCCGCCTATCAGGAGGTGGTGCGCACCATGGTCGCCAACGGCTATGGCTACACCCTCTTCAATGTGCGCCCGCGCTCCGATTTCGCGCTCGACGGGCGGCGCGTGGTGCGGGTGCGGCTGTCCGGCGAGCACCGGCCCATGGTGGTGGGCACCGCCACCGTCTCGCAGTTCAAGAAATCCCGCCTGCTCCAGGCGTTCGAGGCCCATTGCCGGTCCTTCATCTCCGATGCCTACATCCCCGGCATGGTGCCGCCGGCCCTCGACCGCCGGGTGCGCAAGCCGTGACGGCCAGGCGGGCACACGTGCCTGTTTTCAAGGGATGGCGCGGGGCGCGGGGCGAGGCTTGGGAGCAGGGGGCCTCCTACTTAGGCCAAGGCGAGGCAAAACCCCCGAAAAGACTATTTTTGCCGAAGAAGGGTGCATGTTTAGCTCGTCTCCGGAGCTGATCTCCGGGGTTTTACTGAGGTCGCGAGGGTGTCCAAGCCCTTTCCGGCCGCGGGATAAAGTCTGGATGTCAGCGCGTTCCACCCGGCCAGGACCGCATGCGCGAGCCGGCCGCGACCCGCGACGGAACCCGAATCCATGATCAAAAAGACCTTCCAGACCGCCACCCTTCTCGCCGGCCTTGCCGCCGGTCTCGCGTTCGGTTCCCCCGCCGAGGCCGGCCAGATCCGCCTGGGCATGACCACCTGGGTCGGCTACGGCCCGCTCTATCTCGCCCGCGACCTTGGTTACTTCAAGGAAGCCGGCCTCGACGTGGAGCTGAAGACCATTGAGGATGCGGCCATCTACATGGCGGCCGTGGCGTCCGGCGACCTCGACGGCATGGCCTCCACCGTGGACGAGGTGATGAAGTGGCGTTCGCCGGACTTCTGCTTCAAGTCGGTGCTGGCCCTCGATGACAGCCATGGCGGCGATGGCGTGCTCGCCGGGAAGGACGTCAAGTCGCTGAAGGATCTCAAGGGCAAGGAAGTGGCGCTGAACGAGGGCTCGGTGTCCGAGTTCTGGTTCAACATCCTGCTCGACAAGGCGGGCATGGCGGAAAAGGACGTGCAGGTCACCAACATGACCTCCGATGACGCCGCCGCCGCCTTCATCGCTGGCCGCGTTCCCGCCGCCGTCACCTGGGAGCCTCACCTCACCGAGGTGCGCAAGTCCGGCAAGGGTCAGGTGCTGATCGATTCCACCGCCACCCCCGGCGCCATCGTCGATACGGTCGGCCTCAAGTGCGACTTCATCGCCGCCAACAAGGCCGACATCGCCGCCTTCGTGAAGGCCTATTACAAGGCCCTCGACTACATGAAGGCCAATCCCGAGAAGTCCTACGAGATCATGGCCAAGGGTGTGGGCGGCTATCTCGCCGACCCGAAGGAGTTCGCCGACGCCGCCAAGGGCGTGAACTTCTATGACAAGGCCCGCAACATCGAGTTCTTCGGCAATCCACAGAAGGGCGAGGCGGCCGAGCTCATCCAGCTTGCGAACAAGATCTGGGGCAGCAAGGGGATGATGAAGATGAAGGTGGATTACGACACCCTCGTCGACCCCTCCTTCGCCACTGCCCAGTGACCTTACCGGCCAAGGCCCGCCGCCGCCGGTTCCCATGCGGAACCGGCGGCATGCCGGCAGGAGACAAGACATGAGTTCCCGACGCGCACCCTGGACCTTGATGACCACGCCGTTCCGGGACATTTCCCGCCGGGCGGTGATCACCACCGGGATCATCGTGTGGGTCATGGTGGTGGCGGGGTGGTGGATCCTCTCCCACACGAACCTGGTGCCCCCCATGTTCCTGCCCTCGCCGGAGAAGGTGTGGGCCGCGGGCGTGCGGCTGATGTCCGATGGCAGCCTGTTCGTCCACACCCTGGCGAGCCTTGAGGTGGTGATGCTCGGCTTCGCCATCTCCTCCATCCTCGCCATTCCCATCGGGCTATGGATGGGCAGCTACCGCGCCGTGCAGGCGGTGCTCGAGCCGCTGGTGAACTTCGTGCGCTACCTGCCGGTGACGGCCTTCGTCCCGCTGCTCATCCTGTGGATCGGCATCGGCATCCAGCAGCGGGTCAGCGTCATCATCCTTGGCACCTTCTTCCAGCAGGTGGTGATGATCGCCGACAGCGCCCGGGCGGTGCCGCGCGATCTGGTGAACGCCTCCTACACCCTGGGCACCAAGCGGTCCGAGGTGGTGTGGCACGTGATCTTCCCCGCCGCGCTGCCGGATATCCTCGATACGCTGCGCGTCACGCTCGGCTGGGCCTGGTCCTATCTGGTGGTGGCCGAGCTCGTGGCCGCGTCTTCCGGCCTTGGCTACATCACCATCAAGGCCATGCGCGGCTTTCAGGTGGACGTGATCTTCATGGCCATCGCCACCATCGGCGTGCTGGGCCTGCTCTCCGATCTCTTCTTCCGCTTCCTTCGCGCGAGGGTCGCGCCATGGGCACATCGATGACCGAGCTTTCCCCTTCCTCCCCCATGGAAACGACAGCGGTGGAGCTGTTCCCCAAGAAGCGGCGGGCGCTGGGCTCGCCGGCGCGGCTCGCCATCGAGAATGTCACGCTGCGCTATGGCGGGCCGGCTGGCACCCTGGCGGTGGACGATGTGTCCATCGATGTGGAGCAGAACGAGTTCTGCGTCATCGTCGGTCCCTCCGGCTGCGGCAAGTCGAGCCTGCTCTACCTTGCCGCCGGCCTCACCGAGCTGACCGCCGGCGACATCCGCGTGGATGGGCACATCGTGACCGAGCCGGGGCCGGATCGCGGCATGGTGTTCCAGGGCTACACCCTGTTCCCCTGGCTCACGGTCCGGCAGAACGTGGAATATGGCCCCAAGCGCAAGGGGCTCGGCAAGGCCGAGCGGCGCGCGGTGGCCGAGCGCTTCCTCGGCGAGGTGGGTTTGGGCCAGTTCGCCGATGCCTTCCCCGCGCAGCTCTCCGGCGGCATGAAGCAGCGCGTGGCGCTGGCCCGCGCGCTGGCGAACGACCCCAGCGTGCTGTTCATGGATGAGCCTTTCGGCGCGCTCGACAGCCAGACCCGCGGCACCATGCAGAAGCTGCTGCTGCGGGTGTGGGAACACACCCAGAAGACCGTGCTGTTCGTGACTCACGACATTGACGAGGCCATCCTGCTGGGTGACCGCGTGGTGGTGATGACCGCGCGTCCCGGGCGCATCAAGGCCGAGATCAAGGTGGACTTTCCCCGGCCGCGCTCCATGGACCTCGTTCTTGAGCCGGACTTCATCGCCCTGAAGCGGCGCATCCTGGGCCTGCTGCACGACGAGATCGACGAGGAGCATTGATCGCCACTCCCCGTTTCAAGGGAGTGCCTTTCGTCCCCTAAGCCTCCGTGCGCGCTGAGCGTTTCACGGGGGCTTTCCGTTCTGCCTCAGGTGAGCGTCCGCGCGCCCTGAAGTGCCTTCTCGCGCCGGCGGTGGGGCGTGTCGCGCGGGGGCGTCTCGCTCATATCCCTCGTGTCGGCCCTGCGCGTCCTTCTGTGCGCCGAGGGCGTTCACAGAGCCAACTGCGCTGACGCTTTCCGATCCGGCGGCCCGCCCTCCGGGACGGCCTTTATTCCCCCATGACGACAGACGGGGCAGCGCCGCGTTCCGGGCTGAACCGCGCCCCGTTCGGAAGCGAGTTGGCATCGCCCATCCGCCGACCTCGCTCTTCGGGCCCTGGTGCTCCTGGAGCCATGGGGCGGACCTTCTTCGCGACTGCATCCTGACAATTCATGGAATGCGCGACCCGCATAACGCGCATCCGCGCCCGTGCACAGGAATGCCGGGTGGCGTTGCGGCGGCGCCATGGCTGGGCCTTTGCTTCCACCCGCGCGTCGGTCGCCGATTCATCGAGGAATTCGGCACCTCCGTCGAATGGCGCTTGTGAGCTGCGGGGGGCGCTGCAAAACCTGGATGTCACAGGGGAAAGGTCTGCCCCGGCGCAAATGTGATGCGGTCATCTGCTCTGAATATCAAGTGCAGAACCGCGCAGATGGCCTCGCGAGGTGCTGAGCCGATGTATAAATTCGCATTTTACTCGAATTAATTCGCGCGCCGGGCATCTGAGTCGCCCGCAGGCCCGCAATTGAAGATCTGCCCCGCAGCAATTCCAAGCCCGCGCCTCTGTGCGTGGCCGTTGACGCTGAAGAAAGCGGAAGACGCACCGCGATCTTCTCGCCAAGGCAGCGTCCGCGCCATTTATCGCTTCCGGAGATCTCCCCGTGTCCCTTTCCGCTGCCGATCCGCGCCCCCTCAACCTTCCCCAGACCCCCCGCGCGCGCCGCGCGCTGGTCCGCGATCTGCCCCTTGGTGTGCTCTCCCTCGCGCCGCTCTTCATGGCCATCTCCAGCGGTGCGGCGGTGGCGCAGACGGCCGTGCCGAGTTGCGCCGATGTCTCCGGTGGCGTGGCCTGCACCATCTCGGCGGGAACCTACACCGCCCCGGCGGCGGCGAGCGCGGGCGCGCTTTCGGTCGACGATTACGGCACCTTCACCCTCTCCATCGGGGGCAGCACGGCCGTTGGCGTCTCCGCCAGCGCGCTGGGGGTCGCGGGCGCGGACTCCAGCTCCAGCCGCGCGAAGGATGGCAGTGCGGCGGGCTATCTCAGTCTGATCGCCCATGATTCCGGTGCCATCACCGTCACCGGGCAGGCCTCGTCATACGTCCCGATCTCCGCCCTGCTGGGCCAGGCCGTGGGCGGCAATGGCGGCCAGTATTCCGGCGATGACAATGCCTATGGCGGCGGCAATGGCGGCAGCGCGCTGGGCGGTGTCTATGTCAACAACTCCCAGGCCATCACCGCCCTCGGGGAGTTCCCGGGCGGCCTTGCCCTGGTGCTCGCGACCGCCACAGGCGGGGATGGCGGCAAGGGCGCAAGCGGCGGCTCGGGCGGCTTTGGCGGCACCGTGCAGCTGGAGAATTATGCGGCGGTCAATATTGGCAGCGCCACCTCGTTCGTCGTGGGGTCCACGGGCGGCAGTATGGGCAGCGCTATCAGCGCCTTGCAGGCGTCCTCGTTCGGCGGATCTGCGGGCGAAAGCACGGCGAGCGACGCGCGTTTTGGTGGCTCCGGCGGCCTCGCGAGCGTTTATAGCACCGCGCCGGTGAGCGTCTATTGGACCTGGCAGGGCGCCGGACCGGGCGTTGGCGAATCCCAGCTCTATGGCGTGGTCGCCGGGTCCGAAGGCGGGGTGAGCCCAAACAAGGCCCAGAAGGGCTTTAATGGCGGGGCGGGTGGCAGCGCCTATGGCGCGGTTGTGACCCTCACCGCCGATGCTGACGTGACCGTGGTGGCGCAGAACACCGCAGGGGCCATCGCCTATGACGACACGGGCAAGCTGGCCAGCACCGCGCTGACCGGCGCGGCGGTGGCCGCCCTCTCCCAGGGCCGGAACGGCGGCCTGACCTATGGCAATGATGCGGCCGCCGGCGCTGGTGGCGACGCGGGCATCGGCGACACCCTCACCAGCGTGAGCATCACCGGCGCACAGGTGTCCGTTTCGGGCAATGCCATGGCCGGCGTGGAGGCGCGCAATGCGGGCGGCGCCGGCGGCACCGGCAATTCTAAGGACAATGATGGCGAGCCCTACGGCGGCAGCAAGACGGATGGCGGCGTGGGTGGCTCGGCGGGGGCCCTGTCGGTCAGCCTCTCCAATGGGACGGTGATCACCGCATCCGGCACCCTGGCGCCGGGCGTGGTGGCGGCGGCCATCGGCGGGGTGGGTGGCGATGGCGCGAGCTATTATGGCTGGAACTCCGACGCCGGCAACGGCTCTGCGGGCGGTAGCGCCGACGCGGTGACCGTGAGCCTGACCAATACGTCCGTGGCCACCAATGGTGATTATTCGGCGGGCATCGTCGCCCTCTCCATCGGCGGCAATGGCGGCAATGGCGGCGACCGCAAGTCGGGCAATTCCGGCGATGCCGGCGGCGGCGGCAATGCGGGATCGGGCGGCTCCGTCACGGTGGAGCTCGGGGCGGGTTCCAGCGTCACCACCAACGGCTATTCGTCCGCCGGCGTGATCGCCTATTCCGCGGGCGGGTCCGGTGGCAATGGCGGCATTGGCGAGGTCAACATGACCGGCAGCCCGCGCAATGGTGGCAATGGCGGCAGTAGCGGCTTGGTCAGTGCAACGGTGGATGCCGGCGCCACCATCACCACCCAGGGCGATGCCTCCGGGGGCCTCGTGGCCATCAGCATCAGCGGCTTTGGCGGCAACGGCAACACCGTCTCGAACGTCGGATCGAGTCATGGCGGGGATGGCGGCACGGGCGGCCAGGCCGGCTCCACCGTCAATGGCGTGCTGACGGCGGTGGAGGCCGTGAACAACGGCGTCATCACCACCCTGGGCGACGATTCCGCCGCCATCCAGGCCGTGGCCGCCACCGGCGGCGGCGGCGGCGGCGGCCAGACCGGCGGCATCTTCTTCGTCTCGGCCGGTACGGGCGCGTCGGCCGGCGTGGTGGGCGAGGTGATCGCCACCAATTCCGCGACCGGCTCCCTCAGCACCAGCGGCATGGCCGCCGTCGGCATCCTGGCCCAGTCCATTTCGGGCGATGGCGGCGATGGCGGCAATCTGGACATGGCCAATACGGGCCTGGGCGGCTCCGCCGGCTTTGCCACCAATGGCGGCACTGTCCAGGTGACGAACCTGGGCTCCATCCTCACCACGGGCTTCAACGGCATCGGCATCCTCGCCCAGAGCATCGGCGGCGGCGGCGGGGCCGGTGGCTCGGCGGACAATCTCGCCTCCATCGGCGGCCAGGGGGGCGGCGGTGGCGGCGGCGGCGCGGTGAACGTGAATGCGGGCGGCACCATCTCCACCGAGGGGGATCTGGCCGCAGCCATCATCGCCCAGTCGGTGGGCGGCGGCGGCGGCGATGGCGGCAATGTCACCGCCACCTCGGTGGGCGTGAGCCTCGCCATTGGCGGGGCGGGTGGCGCCGGCGGGGCGGGCGGCGCCGTGAGCGTCAGCGGCAATGGCCTCGTTATCAAGACGCTGGGCTCGCAGTCGGTGGGCCTGGTGGCGCAATCGGTGGGCGGCGGCGGTGGTGTCGGCGGCTCGGCGTTCGACATGACGGCCAGCGCGGGCTTCGGCGCCGCTGTGGCCGCGGGTGGACAGGGCGGGGACGGCGGCAACGCGGGCGCGGCAACCGTGAACCTCACGAAGACCACCATCGTGACCGCCGCGAGCGTGCAGGACGCCACCAATCCGGAAGACGCCGCCTATGGCACGGTGCTCGATCCGCTGGCCGTGGATTCCTATGGCGTGCTCGTGCAGTCCATCGGCGGCGGCGGCGGCCTGGGCGGCGCCTCGGCCGCGAAGGCCTTCGTGCAGGATGTGACCATTCCGGGGAGCGAGGGGCTTTCAGGCTTCGCGGTTTCCCTCACTTATTCGGCGGGCGGCGATGGCGGCGGAGGCGGCAATGGCGGCACCGCGACCCTCAATCTCGCGAGCGATGTCAGCATCCTGACCTATGGCAATGGGGCCCATGCGCTCATGGTGCAGTCCATTGGCGGGGGCGGCGGCACGGGTGGCGATTCATCGTCCAATTCCACCACCTTCGGCTTCAAGACCCTGTCGAAGGTGACGGGGCAGGCCAATTACAACGTGGATCTCACGCTCAATGTGGGTTCCAATGGCGGCACCAGCGGAAATGGCGGGACGGTGAACGTCACCCTGGGCGGAACCGATGGCGTGGCCGACGCGGACGCGGCGACCGATCCTGTGCAGATCGTTACCCTCGGGGACGCTGCCTATGGCCTGCTCGCCCAGTCGCAGGGCGGGGGCGGCGGCAATGCGGGCAGCGGCTCGGGCTCCACCCAGAACGGTACCAGCGGCAGCACGGCGCTGAAGTTCGGGCTGACCCTCGGCGGGCAGGGCACGGGCGGCGGCACCGGCGGCGAGGTGAACGTGACCGCCTTCACCGGCACCTCCATCCAGACCTATGGCGATGGCGCCATCGGCATCCTCGCGGAAAGCACGGGCGGCGGCGGCGGCAATTCCGGCGGCGGCTCGTTCCAGCTCGGCCTGCCGAGCCTGGATGAGGTGGGCAAGGTCATTAGCGGGTCCACCACCGGTTGGACAGTGGGCAAGCTCACCTCCTCCGTCACCATCAAGAACGGCAATACGGGCGGCAGCGGCGGCGATGGCGGCACGGTGAATGTGGCCCTCACCGGCACCACGGTGACCACCAGCGCCGAGGGCGCCACCGGCATTTCCGCCATGAGCGTGGGCGGCGGCGGCGGCAAGGGCGGCTCGGCCGGCTCCTCGGGCTCCTCCGACGATCCCAACGTCATCGATGACCTGAAGGCGGACAAGAAGTTCGTGAGCGGCATCGCGAACTACATGACCGATATCCTGAAGAAGGTTCAGGATGGGGCTGGCTGGTCGCAGGCCATGCGGGATTCCCTCAGCAATTTCCTGCCCTCCCTCAATATCTCCCTCTCCCTGGGCGGCGATGGGGGAACCGGCGGCAATGGCGGCACGGTGAAGGTCTCCCTGACCGACAGCACCGTTGCGACCCTGGATGATTATGCCTATGGGGTGTCGGCGCAGTCCGTCGGCGGCGGCGGTGGCGATGGCGGGGCGGCGGTGGCGGGCGGCTCGTCCGGCATTGGCAGCATCATGAAGCTCAACGCGAACATCGCCCTCGGCTCCACGGGCGGCGCCGCGGGCGACGGTGGCACGGTGAGCGTGACCCTGGCGGATTCGGTGATCTCCACGGCCGGTTACGCCTCCTATGGCATCCTGGGGCAGAGCGTGGGCGGTGGCGGCGGCACGGCGGGATCGGCACAGACCAATTCCAGCGGCTATTTCTCCCTCGGCGCCAGCCGCGGCCTTACCTCCGCCGATATGGGCAATGGCGGCAGCGTCACCCTGGCCTCGGCGAGCGGCAGCGGGCCCACCAGCGTCACCACCCAGGGCGACGCCGCTATGGCCGTGTTCCTCCAGTCCATCGGCGGCGGTGGCGGCGTGGCGGGCGACGGCTTCACCCTGACGCCCGGCATCCTGCAATTCGGCGGCGACGTCTCCCTGTCTGCGGGTGGCTCCGGGGTGATCGGCGATGGCGGGGCGGTGACGTTCGATGCCACGAACCTGCCGTATCTCACCATCGTGACCAGCGGGGCGAATGCCTATGGCATCCTGGCGCAGAGCATCGGCGGCGGTGGCGGCCTGGTGTTCCGCCAGGCGGGCAGCAGCACCAAAACCGGCGCTTACGAGCTCGGTGGCTCCACCGGTTATTCCAATGGCGGCACGGTCAGCGTGGCGCTGCATGATGACAGTTCAATCGCCACATCGGGCGATGGCGCGCACGCCATCTTCGCCCAGTCGGTGGGCGGCGGCGGCGGCATCGTCGGCTTCGCCGGCGGAACCACCACCATGAGCATGGCGACATCGCAGGATGGGACCAATTTCGCGACTTCCGGCAATGGCGGCGATGTCACCGTCAACACCGGCAACAGCTCCATCACCACCACGGGCGCGAGCGCCTACGGCATCTTCGCCCAGAGCGTGGGCGCCGGCGGCGGCGTGAGGTCTAGCAATGACGGGCTGTCCGTGATCGCGGGCTCGACCGGCGGAACCGGCTCCCTGGGCAGCGGCGGCAAGGTGACCATCACCGAAGGCGCGGGCGGGCTCATCTATACCACCGGCGAAAACGCGGTGGGCATTTTCGCCCAGAGCGTCGGCCAGAATGGCTATAGCACCTCGTCGAGCGGCGGGGTCTCCATCAACGTGAATGGCAAGGTGATCGGCGGCTATGGCGAAGATGGTACCGCCATCTGGGTGGACTCCGACAGCACCACCAACTCCATCCTGATCTCGTCCACCGGCTTCCTCAGCGCCACCTCCAACCTCGCCATCCGCTCCACCGGCGAGGGCATCACCAACGTGACCAATCACGGCGCGGTGGCGGGCAATTGGGATCTCACCGCGGGCAGCACCTTCTCCAACGGCGACGCTCTCGTGGCCACGTCGGCGAAGAGCAAGAGCGTGACGAGCTACGGCACCTTCACCAATGCCAGCGACGGCACGCTGGTCGCCGGCAGTGCCATGGCGGGCCATCTGGTGAATGACGGCACCCTGGTGCTGGGCGCATTGGAAAGCGATCGCACCACCCGCCTTTCCGGATCGCTCACCCAGGGCGAAAGCGGCGTCATCATCGCCAATGCTGACTTCGCCGGCGGCACCATCGACCTGTTGTCGGTGGGGGGCGATGCGGAGCTGAAGGGGCGGGTGGAGGTGGTGGCCTCCTCCCTGCTGCCGAACCGCAAGCTCACCTTCCTCGAGGTGGACGGTGTGGCGGTGGGCACGCTGGATGGCTCCACCAGCAACGTGTTCGACTATGTGGTCGACAAGTCCGGCAGCGCCTATTCGGTGATCGCCACCGCCGATTTCTCCAATTCGGGCGGCAGCCTCAACACTATCGAGCAGCGGGTGGCGAACTATCTGCAGGGCATCTGGAACAGCGGTGGCAGCGGCTATGGCTCGGTGTTCGGCCACCTGTCCACCCTCGACAGCGGCCTTTATGCCAATGCGCTGTCCCAGCTCGGGGAGGGCACGGCCAATGCGCCGGCGGGCGAGAACATCGCGCTGGCCCAGCAGCATCTCGATCGGCTGATGAGCTGCCCGGTGTTCCAGGGCGAAACCGCCATCGTCACCCAGACCAGCTGCATGTGGGCCGTGGGCGCGGGGCAGAGCTTCGACCAGAGCGCCTTCGACGGGGCTGGCGGCTATGGCAGCACCACCTACAGCTTCGCCATGGGCATGCAGAAGGAGGTGGCGTCCGGCTGGTTCCTGGGCCTCGCCGGCGGCTATGACGACAGCCGCATCAGCTCCGCCAACATGTCTATCGACGGCAGCAGCGGCTGGGGTGGCGTGACGGTGAAGTACGAGACCGGGCCGTGGCTGTTCGCCGCCGCGCTCACCGGCTCCTATGGCAGCTTCGATGGCGAGCGTTCCATCTATCTCGGCACCATCGGCGGCATCGCCAAGGGCACCAACGATCTGTGGGGCTTCGGCGGGCGTGGGCGCATCGCCTATACGGTGGGCGCGGAGAGCTTCTATGCCCGTCCCTTCGTGGACCTGGACGTGCTCTACAACAGCATGTCCGGCTACACGGAAATGGGCGCCGGCGTGCTCGATCGCGTGGTGGCGGGCAGCGACCAGTGGACCGGCCTTGCCACCCCCGGTGTCGAGGTGGGCGCGCGCATCAACCTCGATCCGGATTTCGTGCTGCGGGGCTATGCCCGGTTCGGGGGCACCTTCTCCACCACCGATTCCTGGACCTCCAACACCGCTTTGGTGAGCGCGCCTTTGGGGCTGGGCGGCCTCGACGTGGTGTTGCCGCTGGACACGGTCTACGGGCGGGTCGGCGCGGGGCTGGACCTCGCGGCGGTCAAGCACGGCATGAACCTGCGGGCGGAATATGAGGGCGCCTTCTCCGAGCACACCTCGCGTAACATGGGCACGCTGCGCTTCTCAGTGAACTTCTGAGGCGGGTTCAACACCTGTGAAGGAGGGGGCTTCGGCCCCCTTTTTTCATGGGACGCCCATGGCCGATGAGCGGTCCCCATGGGCCCCGGGGTCAACCCCGCGTAGCGTTGCAGCGGACCGGATTGGCACCGGGAGAAGACCGGGGCCGAGGGTCCCGGCGGGGCGTCAGCGGGCGGACAGGGCGCGCACGGCGGCGGCCGCCGCGGAGGCGCGATTTTCCACCCCGATCTTGGCGTAGATCTGCTCCAGGTGCTTGTTCACCGTGCGTGGCGAAAGGCCGAGGATCTCGGCGATGTCGCGGTTGGGCTTGCCGTGGGCGATCCAGCCCAGCACCTCGGCTTCGCGCGAGGTCAGGCCGAAGGCGCGGCGCAGTACGTCCTCGCTGCTCACACGCTCCACCTCGGCCACGCGCAGCAGCAGTTCCTGGGGGCCGACCTGCCCCACATAGGAGAAGCTCAGGCGCGCGGTCCCCTCGGCATCGGTGAGGTTGATGGTGTCGGCGCCGCCAGCCGCCGGGCCCGCGCGCATGGCCGCGAGCCAGGTGCGCACCGCCTCCGGCAGCAGATAGCCCTCGCCAGCCACGGTCTGCAGGTGCGTGCCGATGAGCCGGTTCGCTTGCGGCGTACTCCACAGCACGCGCCCGTCCAGCGACGCCGACATGAGGAAGCGGCCGGCGGCGTCGAGCGCCACCTGGGCGCTCTGGGTCTGGCGGGCATTGGCCAG
The DNA here is from genome assembly GCF_043831965.2 of Xanthobacter variabilis. NCBI lineage: Bacteria > Pseudomonadati > Pseudomonadota > Alphaproteobacteria > Hyphomicrobiales > Xanthobacteraceae > Xanthobacter > Xanthobacter variabilis. Next base: position 4,290,509 of record NZ_CM195533.1, on the reverse strand, counting down.
ATGCACGCGCATGCGGGCAATGATCTCATCCGGCACCACGGGCTTGGCCACGTAATCCACCCCGCCGGCATCGAGCCCGCGCACGATGTGCTCGGTTTCCGAAAGGCCCGTCATGAAGATGACGGGCACATGGGCCAGCGCCTTGTCGGCCTTCAGCCGCCGGCAGGTTTCGAAGCCGTCGAGCCCGGGCATGACCGCGTCCATGAGGATCACGTCCGGGGTGATCTGCTGGACCAGAGTGAGGGCGTTGGCGCCCTCCGTGGCCACCAGCACGGTGACGCCCGCATCTTCGAGGGCGTCGGTGAGCAGGCTCAGGGTTTCGGGCGAATCGTCCACCACCAGGACGATGTCACGCCGTGTCGCGCTATGGATCATCGCTGCGGAAGGCCTCCAGAACGGCCATGTAGCGGTTGAGGTCGAAATTGCGGACGATGTCGTTCATCTGGGCCACGAATGGCCCATGGGCGGGGGATTCCTCCGCCAGCGCCTCCAGCTTGGCGCGGATGCCGCGCACATAGCCGATGCGGCCGAGCTTCAGCAGCTCCTCGATATGGGCGGCCGCGGGCGGGGCCACGGTGTCGGGCGCGGCGGCCGGCAAAGCGGGGCTGTCGGCCTCGAAAGTCCATTCGAGACCCAGCAGGGTGCGGATCTTCTCCAGCAGCGTGCGCATGTCGACCGGCTTCACGCACTGGTCGTCATGGAAGGAGGCTTCGTCCGTGCGGGTGATGTCGCCGGCATTGGCGGAAATCATGATGATGTGGGAGCTGGGCGCAACCTTGGTGCGCAGCGCCTCGGCCACATCCCAGCCGGTGAGGTGGGGCATGGAGATGTCGAGCAGCACCAGATCAGGCTTGACCTCAGCCGCCATGGCGACCGAGCTCGGCCCGTCATCCGCGGTGAAGACGATGAAGCCGAGCGGACGCAGCAGCTCGCACATGAGATCGCGATGGGCGGCATCGTCATCAGCCACGAGCACGGTGCGCGGCGGCCCCTCATAGCCCTCGATACGCCGTTCCGCGGGCGCGGTGTCGGGGCGCGGCGCGGCCTCGGAGAGCAGCAGGCGAACCCTGAACGTGGTGCCGGTGTCCACCTCGCTCTGCAGCGAGATGTCGCCGCCCATGATCTCCGTGAGCAGCTTGGTGATGGTGAGGCCGAGCCCGATGCCGATGGTGTTGAAAGTGCCCGCCCGGCTGCCCCGCTCGAACGGCTCGAAGATGCGCTCACGTTCCTCGGCCGGAATGCCAATGCCGCTGTCGGTGATCTCGAACTCCGCCACTTGGTTGCGATAGGCCACCGAGAAGGTCACATGCCCGCGGGCCGTGAACTTGATGGCGTTGGAGAGCAGGTTGATGAGGATCTGTCGCAGCCGCTTCTCGTCGGTGTGCACCACCTGTGGCAGGCGCGGCGAGCGGGCGTGGCGGAACTCGATTCCCCGCGCCTGGGCCTGGAGGCGGAACATGTCCACGATCTGGTCCAGGAGCTCGTGGATACGCACCTCGTCGCGATAGAGGTGCAGCCGACCGGCTTCGATCTTGGAGATGTCCAGCAGGCCGTCAATGAGGCCCGACAGGTGCTCGGACGAGCGGCGCACCACCCGGATAGCGTCGCGCCGGTGGGCGGGAATGGAGCTGTCGCGCTCCAGGAGCTGGGCATAGCCGAGAATGGCGTTGAGTGGCGTGCGCAGCTCGTGGCTGATGCCCACCACATAGCGGCTCTTGGCCAGATTGGCCGCCTCGGCCGCCTCCTTGGCCTTTTGCAGCTTGGCGTCGGTGCGCTTGTGGGCCTCGATCTCGCGCATGAGGAGGGCGGTCTGGCGCTGGCTTTCCTCCTGCGCCACGCGCCGGCTCTCCTGGGCCAGCACGAACAGCCACGCCACCACGCCGACGATGATCATCAGCACGAAATAAAGCGTCCACAGGGTGGTGCGGATGGCATCGCCATGCAGGGGCGATTCCAGGCGGGCGTGGGAATAGATGAGCGCCAGGATGCCGCCGATGACGCCGGCCAGCAAAGCGAGGATGGCGAGATAATGCCCCACGCGGGTATAGAGCCGGCCCACCACGGCCTGGGGCAGGGTCGCGGCCAGCACGCCCATGAGCTGGTCGGAGGCGCGGGCCTTGCTCTTACAGCGGTCGTTGCAGCGCGCATCCAGCGAGCAGCACAGGGAGCAGATGGGGCCAGCATAGACCGGGCACTGGGCCATGTCCTCCGCTTCGAACCGATGCTCGCAGATACAGCAGCGCACCAGGCCGTTGTGGCGTTGGGCGGCGGGCGCCCAATCGGTCTTGGGCTCGCGGGCCATGTAATAGCGTCCGCCGGTGGCGAAGGCGATGGCGGGAGCGGCGAGGAAGGAAGCGATGAGGGCGATGAACACGCACAGCGCCTGTGCGGTCACGCCCAGAAGGCCGGCATAGGCGGTGAGGGCGAGGCTGGTGCCGATGAGCACCGCGCCCACGCCCACCGGGTTGATGTCATAGAGATGGGCGCGCTTGAACTCGATGGTGGGCGGGGAGAGGCCGAGCGGCTTGTTCACCACCAGGTCCCCCACCAGCGCCGCCACCCAGGCCACCGCGATGATGGCATAGATGCCGAGGATCTGGTCCAGCGCCTTGTAGATGCCCAGCTCCATGAGCAGCAGCGCGATGGTGACGTTGAACACCAGCCACACCACCCGCCCCGGATGTGAGTGGGTGAGGCGGGAGAAGAAGTTCGACCAGGCGATGGAGCCCGCATAGGAATTGGTGACGTTGATCTTCAGCTGGGAGACGATGACGAACAGGCCGGTGAGCACCAAGGCCGCCTGGTGCGACGGCACCACATCCTGGAACGCCAGCAGATACATGCGCGTCGGCTCGGCCGCGGCGGCCAGGGGCACCCCGCTTTCAAACACCAGATAGGCGAGGAAGGAACCCGCCAGCATCTTCAGCGCGCCGGGCACGATCCAGCCCGGGCCGGCCGCCAGCAGGCTGCCCCACCAGCGCAGGTCGCCCACGCCCTTGCGCTGCGGCAGGAAGCGCAGGAAGTCCACCTGCTCGCCGATCTGCGCCACCAGCGCGAACACCACGGTGGAGGCGGAGCCGAAGGCGAGAAGGTCGAAGCGCCCGTCCGGCGGGCCCCACTGGCCGGCAAACGCCATCCATTCGGGAAGCTGGCTTTCGCGGTGAACCAGCAGAAGGCCGAGCGGCACCAGATGAAGCCCCAGCCACAAGGGCTGGGTCCAGGTCTGGAACCGGCTGATGAAGGTGATGCCGTGGGTGACGAGGGGGATCACCGCCACTGCCCCCATCACATAGCCGATGGCGAGCGGGATGCCGAAGCTCATCTCCAGCGCCAGCGCCAGGATCACCGCCTCGATGGCGAAGAAGATGAAGGTGAAGGAGGCGTAGATCAGCGAGGTGACCGTGGAGCCGAGATAGCCGAAGCCCGCCCCGCGGGTGAGCAGGTCGATATCCACCCCGAAACGGGCGGCGTAATAGCTGATGGGCAGGCCGGTGGCGAAGATGATGGCGCTGACCGCCAGGATGGCCGCCACCGCATTGGTGAATCCATAGCTGAGCGTCACCGCCCCGCCGATGGCCTCCAGCGCCAGGAAGGAGATGGCGCCAAGCGCCGTGTTCGCCACCCGGAATGCGGACCAGCGCCGGGCGCTCTTCGCGGTGAAGCGCAGCGCGAAGTCTTCCAGTGTCTCGTTACGCACCCATTGATTGTACTGGCGTCTGACGCGGACAATCCTCTGTTCCGCCCCCATGGCTTCAGGTCCCATCGCCGGCTGGTTCGAAAGGACCTCCTCTTGCATCGCTCCCGACAGTCTCTGTTCGGCTTGCCGCCATTATGGTTTCGGCGCCCGGCAAGGGGCTGCGCTGTGGCCGCCTCCTGCCGGTCGCCGCCGGCTGTGGCCCGGGTGAAACCCGGTGCCGGTTTCGTTCGGCGGGGCAGTGTCGTGCTTCGCCGCGGATTTGTCACCTCCCGCCGCGCCGCCCAGTCCCGCCGAGCGTCCAGGGCCAAGATAAACGGACCTGTCGCGGGCCATATACGTCAATTGACGTATTGCTGATCCGGCCCGAACCCGGGAAGCATCACCCCACCAAAAAGCTTCCAGACACTTTGAAACCATCCTGTCATCGCGATGGAGGGGGAAGTATGTCTTCTGATGATCAGCGGTCCGGTCGAGGTCTGTCCCAGATGAACCTGGGGCGGCGCCAAATCCTGAAGGGCCTCGCGGCCATGCCCGTTGCTTCGGCTTTCGGGGCGTCCGCCTTCTTCTCGTCGTCGGCCTTCGCCCAGGCGCCGGCGACGTCCGCCGTGAATACGACCGGGCTTGCCGTGACGGACACGGAAGTGACGGTGGGCATCCTGCACTCGGTCACCGGGACCATGGCCATTTCCGAAACCGGATCGGTACAGGCGGAAAAGCTCGCCATCGACCAGATCAACGCCTCCGGCGGCGTGCTGGGTCGCAAGATCAAGTACGTTCAGGAAGACGGCGCCTCCGATTGGCCGACCTTCGCGGAGAAGGCCAAGAAGCTCCTGGTGCAGGACAAGTGCGCCTCGGTGTTCGGTTGCTGGACCTCCGCCTCGCGCAAGGCGGTTCTGCCGGTGTTCGAGCAGTATAACGGCATGCTCTATTATCCGACCTTCTATGAAGGCCTGGAGCAGTCCAAGAACGTCATCTATACGGGCCAGGAGGCGACGCAGCAGATCATTGCCGGCCTCAACTGGGTGGTGCAGAATCGCGGCGCGCAGACCTTCTATCTCCTGGGATCGGACTATATCTGGCCGCGCACCTCCAACAAGATCGCCCGCAAGCACATCGAGAACTTCCTCAACCTGAAGGTGGTGGGTGAGGAATATTTCCCGCTCGGTCACACCCAGTTCAATTCGGCCATCAACAAGATCAAGCTGAAGAAGCCGGATGTCATCTACGCCATCATCGTCGGCGGTTCCAACGTCGCCTTCTACAAGCAGCTCAAGGCGGCCGGCATCGACCTGTCCAAGCAGACCCTGCTCACCATTTCGGTGACGGAAGACGAGATCCTGGGCATCGGCGGAGAGAATATCGCGGGCGCGCTCGCCTGCATGAAGTATTTCCAATCCCTCGACAATCCCAACAACAAGGCGTTCGTCGAGGCGTTCAAGAAGGCCTATGGCCCCAACATGGTCATCGGCGACGTGACCCAGGCCGCCTATCTCGGCCCCTGGCTGTGGAAGCTCACGGTGGAGAAGGCCGGCTCCTTCGACATCGACAAGGTGGCCGCGGCCTCCCCGGGCGTCGCCTTCGACAAGGCGCCGGAAGGCTATGTGCGCATCCACGAGAACCACCATCTGTGGAGCAAGACCCGCGTCGGCAAGGCGCGCCCGGATGGACAGTTCGACGTGCTCTACGAGACCGCCGAGCTGGTGGAGCCGAACCCCTTCCCCAAGGGCTACCAGTGAGCCGAGCGCTCGCACGCCGCGCCGCTTTCGCCTGAAAAGCGGCGCGCCACCCGTCCGCGCGCGGCGCGGGCGGGCTCCATCCGGCCCGAGGAGGGGCCCGGGGTCATGCGGCCGGAGCCGCTGCGGAGTGCTTCGATGTTCATGGGATATTCGCTGGGGGAGCTCGGCTCCATCTTCGCCATGCAGGCCTTCGCCGGCCTGATCCTGTTCTCCGTCTTCGTGCTCATGTCGCTGGGTCTCGCCATCATCTTTGGCCAGATGGGCGTGATCAACATGGCGCACGGCGAGTTCATGATCCTCGGCGCCTACATGACCTACCTCACCTCGCAGGCGTTCCAGGCGTTTGCGCCGGGGCTCTACGGAATCTACTTCTTCGTCGCCATGGTGGTGGCCTTCTGTGCCTCCGGCGCGCTGGGAATGCTGGTGGAGTGGAGCATGATCCGCTTCCTCTACAAGCGCCCGCTCGACACGCTGCTGGCCACCTGGGGCCTCTCCCTCATCATGCAGCAGGCGTTCCGCTCCATCTTCGGCGCCCGCGAGGTGGGGGTGGAGCTGCCCGAATGGATGATGGGCTCGCTCGCCATCACCGACACCATTGAGGTGCAGATCAACGGCCTGTTCGTGATGGGCCTCACCACCCTCATTGCCATCGCCGTCTATCTGCTCATGTTCCGCTCGCGCTGGGGCCTGCAGGTGCGGGCCGTGGTGCTGAACCGGCCCATGGCGGGCGCGGTGGGCATCGACAGCGAGCGGGTGGACCGCTTCACCTTCGGCCTCGGCTGCGGCATCGCCGGCATCGCTGGCAGCGCCTTCACCATGATCGGGTCCACGGGTCCCACGGCGGGCCAGCTCTACATCGTCGACACCTTCCTGGTGGTGGTGTTCGGCGGCGCGGCCTCCCTCGCGGGCACCATCGCTTCGGCCTTCACCATCTCCCAGGCGCAATCGACCATGGAATTCTTCATGTCCGGTTCCATGGCCAAGGTGCTCACGCTGCTGGTGGTGGTCTGCATCCTCATGGTGCGCCCGGAAGGCCTGTTCGTCCTCAAGGTCCGGCGCTGAGGAGGCCTGACATGACGCAAGCGCTCTCCCCCCGTTTCAAGAACCTCATTGGCCTTCTTCTCCTTGCCGTGCTTCTGGCGGTGGTGCTGCCGCTGGTGCTGGAGCCCTTCCGCCTCAACATGGTGGGCAAGTATCTCACCTATGCCTTCGTGGCAGTGGGCCTGGTGCTGTGCTGGGGCAATGCGGGCATCCTCTCCCTCGGCCAGGGGGTGTTCTTCGGCCTCGGCGGCTATGCCATGGCCATGTATCTGAAGCTTCAGTCCTCCACGCTAGAGGCCACCAAGATCCAGTCTACCCCCGGTATTCCCGATTTCATGGACTGGAACCAGATTACCGAGCTGCCCTTCTTTTGGGTGCCCTTCAAGTCGCTTCCGCTCTCCTTGCTGGCGGTGGTTCTGGTGCCCATGGCGTTCGCCTTCATCGTGTCCTTTCCCATGTTCAAGCGGCGGGTGGGCGGCGTCTACTTCGCCATCATCACCCAGGCGCTGGCGGCCATCATGACGATCCTCATCGTCGGCCAGCAGGGCTATACGGGCGGCATCAACGGCATCACCGACCTGCGGACCCTGGCGGGTTGGGACATCCGCACCGACAGCGCCAAGACCATCCTTTATTTCGTGAACGTGGCGCTGCTGCTCGGGGCCATCGGGTTGTGCCTGCTGGTGCGCGGCTCCAAGCTCGGGCGCATCCTCGTCGCCATGCGCGACAAGGAAGACCGGGTGCGGTTCTCCGGCTACGACGTGGCGAGCTTCAAGGTGTTCGTGTTCTGCCTGGCGGCGGCGCTGGCGGGCGTGGGCGGGGCCATGTTCACCCTGCAGGTGGGCTTCATGTCGCCGTCCTTCGTCGGCATCGTGCCGTCCATCGAAATGGTTATCTACACGGCGGTGGGCGGACGGCTCTCTCTGTTCGGCGCGGTCTACGGCACGCTGCTGGTGAACTGGGCGAAGACCTCCTTCTCCGAAAGCTTTCCGGAGCTGTGGCTGTTCGGTCTCGGCGCCCTGTTCATCGCGGTGGTGCTGCTGTTCCCCAACGGCCTTGCGGGCCTCTACCGCAGCCATGTGGAGCCGCGCATCGATGCCTTCCTCGGTCGCAAGGGGCGCTCCGGCTCCACCCCCGCGCCCGCTCCGGCTGAATGAGGAGGTGAGCCATGAACGCGCAAGCTGCCACCAACGTCATCACCGACCAGATGGGCCCCGATTTCCTGCTGGCGGTGGAGGGGCTGACCGTCTCCTTCGACGGCTTCAAGGCGGTCGACGACCTGTCCTTCTATGTGGATGAGAATGAGATCCGGGTCATCATTGGCCCCAACGGTGCCGGCAAGACCACGGTGCTTGATCTCATCTGCGGCCGCACCAAAGCCACATCAGGTTCCGTGAAGTTCAAGAATACGGAGCTGACCCGCCTCAAGGAATACGAGATCGTCCGCGCCGGGGTGGGGCGCAAGTTCCAGAACCCGTCCATCTATGAAGATCTCACGGTGTTCGAAAACCTGGAGATCTCTTTTCCGCGCGGACGCGGCGTGTTCGGTGCGCTCGCCTTCAAGCGGGATGCGGAAGTGATCGGGCGGGTGGAGGAGGTGGCCAAGACCATCTTCCTGGCCGACCAGCTTCACCAGCGGGCCGAATACTTAAGCCACGGCCAGAAGCAGTGGCTGGAAATCGGCATGCTGCTGATCCAGGACCCTGAACTTTTGATGCTGGACGAGCCGGTGGCCGGAATGAGCGTCGCTGAGCGTAAGAAGACGGCGGAATTGCTCAACACCATCATCAAGGATCGCTCGGTGATCGTGATCGAGCACGACATGAAGTTCGTGGAGGACATCGCCCACAAGGTCACGGTGCTGCACCAGGGCAAGATCCTCGCCGAGGGGCCCATGGCCAAGGTGCAGGCCGATCCCAAAGTCATCGAAGTCTATCTCGGCCACTGAGGGGAACCGACCATGCTCAACGTCGACAACCTCGTCGTCTCCTATGGCCAGAGCGAGGTGCTGCACGGCTTGTCCTTCGGCGTGGCGCCGGGGGAGATCGTCGCCATCATGGGCCGCAACGGCATGGGCAAGACCACGCTCATGAAATCGCTGATGGGCGTGGTGCCCACGCGCTCCGGCACGGTGGCCTTGGGCACCGACACGATCACCGATCTCAAGAGCTGCCAGCGGGTGGCGCGCGGCATCGCCTATGTGCCGCAGGGGCGGATGATTTTTTCTTCCATGACGGTTCAGGAGAACATCGAAACCGGCCTCATCGTCCACAATGACAGCAAAGTGCCGCCGGACATCTATGAGCTGTTCCCGGTGTTGCTGGACATGAAGCACCGGCGCGGTGGCAACCTTTCCGGCGGCCAGCAACAGCAATTGGCCATCGCCCGGGCGCTCGCCACCCGGCCCAAGGTGCTGCTGCTGGACGAGCCCACCGAGGGCATCCAGCCCTCCATCATCCGCGAGATGGCCCGCACCCTGAAGCGCATCCGCGATGAGCGGGGCCTGTCCATCGTGGTGTCGGAACAGGTGCTCTCCTTCGCCCTCGACATCGCCGACCGCGTCCTGGTGATCGAGAACGGCGAGATCGTCCATGAGGACCTGCGCGCCGACATCGACGAAGCCAAGGTCGCCAAGTTCCTGTCCGTATGAACCTTTTTCGCCTTCAACCCTGAGGAAGAGCCATGCCTGAGACCTTGATCTCGGTCGACCTGTCGCGGCCGGCCACGGAGAATGAGAACCTCCACAACCGCTGGCATCCGGATATCCCGATCGCCGTGTGGGTGGAGCCCGGTGCCGATTTCCGGGTGGAGACGGTGGACTGGACCGGTGGCGCCATCAAGAACGATGACAGCGCGGACGACATTCGCGACGTGGACCTCACCACCGTGCATTACCTGTCTGGCCCCATCGGCGTGAAGGGCGCCGAGCCCGGCGACCTGCTGGTGGTGGATATTCTGGACGCCGGCACGCTGGAAGGCCATGAATGGGGCTTCAACGGCTTCTTCTCCAAGAAGAATGGCGGCGGCTTCCTGACCGACCACTTCCCGCTCGCGCAGAAGTCCGTGTGGCATTACGAGGGCATGTTCACCCGCTCGCGGCATGTGCCGGGCGTGGGCTTTGCCGGCCTTATCCATCCCGGCCTCATCGGCACCCTGCCGTCGAAGTCGCTGCTCGATACCTGGAACGCCCGCGAGCAGGCGCTGATTGACACCAACCCCACCCGCAGCCCGCCGCTGGCCAACCCACCCTTCGCCAAGACCGCCCATCTCGGCCGCCTCACCGGTGACGACAAGGCGCGGGTGGCGGCGGAAGGCGCGCGCACGGTGCCGCCGCGCGAGCATGGCGGCAATTGCGATATCAAGGATCTGTCGCGCGGCTCGCGTATTTACTTCCCGGTCTATGTGCCCGGTGCCGGCCTTTCCATGGGCGACATGCACTTCTCCCAGGGCGATGGCGAAATCACCTTCTGCGGCGCCATCGAGATGTTTGGCGCGTGGCTCCACATCAAGGTGGACCTCATCAAGGAAGGGATGACCAAGTACGGCATCAAGAATCCCATCTTCAAGCCGTCGCCCATCACCCCCAACTACAAGGATTATCTCATCTTCGAGGGCATCTCGGTGGATGAGACCGGCACCCAGCATTATCTCGATGCCAATGTGGCCTACCGTCAGGCCTGCCTGAATGCCATCGAATACCTGAAGAAGTTCGGATATTCTGGTGCCCAGGCCTATTCGCTGCTCGGCGTCGCGCCGGTGCAGGGGCACTTGTCGGGCGTGGTGGATATTCCCAATTCCTGCGCCACCTTGTGGCTGCCCACCGAGATCTTCGACTTTGACATCAAGCCTTCGGCGGCCGGCCCGCAGAAGTTCCTTGATGGCTCCATCGACATGCCCGTCGCGCTGGAAGACTGAACCCCTCTCCGCCGGGGCGCTCGCGCTCCGGCGGCCTTTTCCTTCCAATCGAATGACGCGGAGGATGCCCATGCCGGTCTATGATTATATGTGCGAGGACTGCGGGCCGTTCACCCAGATGCACCCGATGAGCCAGTGCGACGAGGCGCAGCCCTGCCCCGAGTGCCGGGCCTTCTCCCCGCGCGCTTTCCTCACCGCACCCCATGTGGCGGGCATGGATGCGGGCCGCCGCAATGCCTTCGCAGCCAATGAGCGCAGTGCCAACGCCCCCATGAGCGTGGGTGAATATGCGGAGAAGAGCGCGCGCGCCAAGCACAAGGCTGGCTGCGCCTGCTGCGCGCCCAAGATGAAGAGCCGCACCCGCGTCTCGCCCACCGGCGCCAAAAGCTTCCCGACCGCGCGGCCCTGGATGATCAGTCATTGATGGCCGGGAATCGTTCGCATAGGTATTCGCCGCCCATGGCGTCAAAAGGCCCGCCACGATCTCTCGTGGCGGGCCTTCATCGTCAGCGCTCGTCTTCGCGCGGGGCGTGAGCGTCAGGCCCCGAATGTCGCGCGCACGGAGCCGAGGCCCATCACCTGCGCCTCATAGCTCTCGCCGGGCTTGACCGCGACCATGGGGCCGAGTGCGCCGGAGAGCACCGTATCCCCCGCCTGCAGCGGCCGGCCCGCGCGGGCCATGGTGCGTGCCAGCCACCACACCGCGTTCAGCGGATGGCCGAGGCACGCCGCGCCCACGCCCACCGACACCAGATCGCCCCGGCAGGTCATGGCCATGCCGGCGAGGCGCAGGTCGAGCCCCTCCAGCAGGCAGGGGGTATTGCCCAGCACGTAGAGGCCCGAGGAGGCATTGTCGGCGATGGTGTCGACGATGCCGATCTTCCAGTCAGCGATGCGCGAATCCACCACCTCGATGGCCGGCACGGCATAGTCCACCGCCCCGATCACCTCGGCGAGGGTGATGCGCTCGCTGTCCAGATCGCGGCCCATGACGAAGGCGATCTCCGCCTCCACCTTGGGCTGGATCAGGCGGCCGGCGGGAATTTCCCAGCCATCGGGCACGGCCATGTCGTCGAACAGCATGCCGTAATCGGGCTGGTCCACGCTGAGCTGCTTCTGCACCGCCTTGGAGGTGAGGCCGATCTTGCGCCCCACCAGCGCGCGGCCCTCCGCCAGCGCCCGCAGGGTACCGATTTCCTGAACGCGATAGGCGGCATCAAGGTCGCCCGCCGGCAGCAGGGAGGCGATGGGCGCGCAGGGCGTGCGACTCTCGGCCGCCTGCCGCAGCTGTTCGGCAACTGCGGCAATGGCGGTGTCGGCGGCGACGGCCGCCGTCTGCGGATCAGTCATGGCGTGTCTCAGCGATCCAGCAGGAAGTCGATGTGGATGCGGTTGAAGGTGTCGGGGTCCTCATATTGCGGCCAATGCCCGCAATTTTCCATCACCACGAAGCGGCTGCCCTTCACCTGGCTGGCCATGCGCTGGCCCACCTCAACCGAGGCGGTCGGATCGTGGGTGGTCCACAGCACCAGGGTGTCGGCGGTGATGCGGCCGAGCTCCTCGGGGGTCAACATGTTGCGCATGCGCACATCCATGTCCTGGAGGCACATGATGCGCTCCATGGCCTCCACCATGCCCGGGCGGCGGAAGCAGGCGAAGCGCGCCTCCACCAGGTCCTCGGTGACGATGGTGGGGTCGAGCATCAGGAATTCCAGGCGCTTGCGGGTGGCCTCCCGGTCGGGGGAGCGCACGGCGGCAAGGCTCAGCGTCTTGAGGCGCTCCATCACCTTGGGGTCGGCGATCATGCCGCCGGCGGTGTTCAGCACCAGCCGGTCCACGCGCTCGGGATAGGTGGCGGCAAAGCGCGCCGCCACCCAGCCGCCCAGGGATTCGCCCGAAAGGTGCACCTTCTCCACGCCCAGCGCGTCGATGAGATCGCGCAGATGCTCCACATAATCGGAGATCTCGTAATTGCGAGACGGCTTGTCGGTGAAGCCGTGGCCCAGCATGTCCACCGCCAGCACCCGGAAATGCTCGGCGTGGGGCAGGATGTTGCGGTGATAGGCCTCGAGATGGCCGGAGACGCCGTGAAGCAGGATCAGCACCGGGCCCGAGCCGGCCTCCAGCACGCGCGTGCGCACGCCCTTGGCGTCAATATAGTGCAGGTGCACGTCCCCACCCGCGATGGCGGACCACAGAGAGCGCAGCTCGGGCTGGGTGGTGGAGGTGGGGTGAGGGGATGCTGGGACCGTGGTCCGGGCCGCTTCCGACATGGCGTGTTCCTCGGCTGTGTTTTGAAAGCCGGGGCAAGATGGAGAACAGCACCGGGACCGCGCCAATACATAATCCATCGCATATTAAGACGCAGTGCGTCTCAGTCGGTGCTCTGCGCGAGGGCTTCGAGCACAAGTTCCCGAAAGGCGGCCAGCTCGGGCATGTCGTTTTCGCAGTGCCAGACCATGGCAAGATCAACGAAAGTCTGGCGGCCGCGGAACGGGCGGGTGGTGACATTTCGGAACAGCAGATGCTCCACATAGTCAGGCAGAATGGAAAATCCGGTTCGCAGCCCGACCAGGGTCATCATCGTCATCACGTTGTCGACGTCCTGGACTGGCGTCACCTCCGCCTTGTTGGCCTTGAGAAAGCCTTCAACGATATCGTGCAGGCCGCCGGCATGGCCGGGTGAAATTCTTAGAAACGGGATCTTGGCGAGCTCCGTGATGTCGACTTCCTCAACTCGGGCGAGGGGGTGGTCGGCGGGGATCACCGCCATCAGCCGCTCGCGCAGGACGGAGACGTGCCGGAGGGCGGGGTCCTTCACCGGCAGGCGCAGAAAGCCCACATCGATATCCCGGCGCGATAGCGCCTCTTCCTGTTCCATGGTGGTGAGGCTGCGGAAGACGAGGTTGAGCTCGGGAAAGCGCGCCCGCATCACCGTCAGCATGGAGGGAAAGATCTTTACCTCCGCTGATGGCAGGAAGCCGATGACGAGACGGCGCTCATCCAGCTGAGCCGCGCGCCGCGCCATTTCCACCGCCCGATGGGCCTGGGCGAGCACCAGGCGGGCCTCATCGAGGAAGACCCGCCCGGCTTCGGTGAGGGCCACCCGCCTCTTGGTCCGGGTGAGCAAAGGCGTGCCGATCTCCTCCTCCAGGTCACGGATCTGCTGGCTGAAGGAGGGCTGCGCGGTACGCAGGCGCGCCGCCGCACGGGTGAAGTTCAGCTCCTCGGCGACGGCGACGAAATAGCGAAGGTGTCTCAGCTCCATGGGCGCAGTTAGACGCAAAATGTCTCATACAGCAAGGAAGAAAATATTTCTGGTTGTTCTAAGTCGATGTTTAGTGTCGCCCATCTCAAGGCTTGGTCCACAACCAACGAACCAAGCAGCCACAAAGGGAGGATCGGCGTATGGACGACAAGCTCGGCGTCCGTAGTCTCATCGACGTGCAGCGCGGTACGATCAAACCAGCCATCTATACCGATCAGGCGATCTATGAGCTTGAGCTGGAGCGGATCTTCGCGCGCTCCTGGCTGTTTCTGGCTCACGAATGCATGATTCCGAAGGCGGGTGACTTCTTCACTACCTTCATGGGTGAGGATCCGGTGATCGTGGTGCGCCAGAAGGATGGCTCGGTCGCCGCCTTCCTCAACCAGTGCCGCCATCGCGGCATGAAGCTGTGCCATGCGGATGAGGGCAATACCCGCTCTCTCACCTGCCCCTATCACGGCTGGGCCTATGGCCTGGACGGCGCGCTGACCTCGGTGCCGCTGGAGGAAGAGGCCTATCGCAACAAGCTCGACAAGTCGAAGTGGGGCATGCGCAAGGTTCCGCGCCTTGCCACCTATAAGGGCCTGATCTTCGGCAATTGGGACGAGAGCGCGCCGAGCCTTGAGGATTATCTGGGCGACATGGCCTGGTATCTCGATGGCTTCCTCGATCGTCGCGAAGGTGGAACCGAGATTGTCGGCGGTATCCACAAGTGGGTGATCGAGTGTAATTGGAAGTTCGCGGCCGAACAGTTCTGCTCCGATCAGTATCATGCGCCCTATACACACGGCTCGGCCGTGCAGGTGCTTCAGCCGGTGCCCACCAACAAGCCCGACGGCTCGCCCCTGGGTGAGGGGCAGACCGCAAAGCCCGCCTGGGCCAATGGCTTGGGTGGCGTGCAGTTCGCCGGAAACGGCCATGGCAGCGCATTCTTCTTTACCGAAAGCGCCGATGCCAATGTTTGGGTGGGTGGCGCGGTCTCCAATTACTTCCGCGAAACCTATCCGGAGTCGGAACGTCGCCTCGGCCGCGTGCGGGCTTTGCGCCTCGCGGGCCACAACACCATGTTCCCGACCCTCTCCTGGCTCAATGGCACACAGACGCTGCGCGTGTGGCATCCGCGCGGGCCGAACCAGATCGAGGTGTGGGCCTTCTGCATCGCCGACAAGGCCGCGCCTGAAGAGGTGAAGGAGGCTTTGAAGAAGAGCCACGCCCGCGCCTTCGGCCCTGCCGGCTTCCTGGAGCAGGACGATTCCGAGAATTGGGTGGAGGTGCAGAAGGTGTTGCGCGGCCACATGGCGCAAAAGACTGAATTCTGCGTCCAGATGGGCCTGGGCCTGGAGGAGCGCCGCACCGACGGCATTCCGGGCGTGACCAACTACACCTTCGCGGAAACCGCCGCGCGCGGCTTCTACCAGCGTTGGGCGGACATGATGACCGCTGAAAGCTGGGACGAGATCGACGCTCTCAACACCTCGTTCGTGAAGGAGGTCGTCAATGCTTGAGGCCGTCGCCCGCATCGCGCCGCTGGCGGAGCCCGCCGGCGCCGTCACCCCGCAGCTTCAGCACGAGGTGGAGCAGTTCCTGTATCTCGAAGCCGCTCTGCTCGACGAGCGCCGGTTCCGGGAGTGGCTGGACCTTCTGGCCGAAGACATCTCCTACGTGCTCGGCACCAACACCCTGGCGCAGGTGCGGGACCGCCGGCGCGGCCTGCAGCCGCCCACCACCTACATCTTCAACGAGGACAAGTACCAGCTGGAGCGGCGCATTGCCCGCCTCGAAACGGGCATGGCCTGGTCGGAGGAACCGGCCTCGCGCACGCGGCATTTTGTGTCCAACGTGCGCATCCTCTCGGTAGCCGGGGACGAGCTGGAGCTCGCCTGCAACTACATGGTCCACCGTGCGGCCAAGGCGCGCGACCATCACACCTTCATCGGCACCCGTCGCGATCGCCTGCGGCGTGCGGAAACGGCCGGCGGATGGGAATTGTTCGGCCGCGATCTTGAACTCGACGAGTTCACCCTGATGTCGGCCAATATCAGCATCCTGTTGTGATCATGGAAAAAATTCACGTCTGCTCCACGGCGGACCTGCCACCCGGCGAAGCGCGCCGGGTGGACACGTCCCCGGCCGTCGCCGTCTTCAATCTGGACGGTGAATTCTATGCCCTCGCGGATCTGTGCACCCACGGCAACGCTTCCATGGCGGAAGGCTATCTGGAAGATGATTGCACGGTGGAATGCCCGGTTCACACCGCCCGTTTCTGCCTGAAGACCGGCAAGGCGCTCACACAGCCTGCCACTGTCGATCTCGCCACCTTCGAGGTGCAGGTGGAGGGCGATGAAATCTATGTGCTCGTGCCCCAAGGGGGCGCCTGATGGGCGCGCTCGACGGGCAGGTGGCCCTCATCACCGGCGGCGGCTCGGGCCTCGGCCGGGCCCTGGTGGAGCGCTTTCTTGGCGAAGGCGCCCGCGTGGGCGTGCTGGAGCGCTCGGCGGAGAAGGTGGCTGCGCTCACGGCCGACTTCGGCGTCGATGTGGTGGCGGTTGCCGGTGACGTGCGCTCCATGGCCGACAATGACAAGGCGGTGGCTGAGACCGTCGCCCGCTTCGGCCAGCTCGACTGCTTCATCGGCAATGCGGCGGTGTGGGACCATGGGGCGAGCCTCATGGACATGGCGCCGGAGCGCCTGCCGGATGCCTTCGACGAACTCTTCGCCATCAATGTGAAGGGCTATCTGCTGGGGGCGAAGGCGGCGGCGCCGGCGCTGGTGAAGTCGCAGGGCTCCATCATCTTCACCCTGTCGAATTCGGCATTCTATCCGGGTGGCGGCGGGCCACTCTACACCGCCTCCAAGCATGCGGGGGTCGGGCTGGTGCGCCAGCTCGCCTATGAGCTCGCGCCGAAGGTGCGGGTGAATGCGGTGGCGCCGAGCGGCATGGCGAGCGACCTGCGCGGGCCCGAGGCCCTCGGCCAGCAGGACCAGCGCATCATGGATTCGCGCTCGCCGGAAGCCATCCGCGCCATCCTGCCCCTGCAGTTCTTCCCGGAGCCGAAGGACTTCACCGGCCCTTACGTGCTGCTGGCCTCGCGGGCGGACAACCGGACCCTTTCGGGGGTGATGATCAATGCGGATTGCGGGCTTGGAATCCGCGGCATTCGCCACGTGGCCGGAGGCCTTGAGCTCTAAGGGTGGCCGGAGGCCTTGAACTCGAAGACCTGGCCGGAGGCCTCGAACTCTAAAGACCGGGCCGGCGGCCTTGAGCCTTAGGGGAGGCCGGAGGCCTCGCACGCGGGATGCTCCGGCCCCGCGCCAACAAGAATGGCAGCCCGTGACGGCGCCGACACAAAGGGAGGAAAGTTGCGCCATGGCCATCAAGCTCATGTGCGTCTCGCACAGCCCGATGATGGATTTCATCCATCCGGCGCCGGAGGTGGAAGAGGCCGCGCGCGGCACTTTCGCCGAGCTGGCGCGGGAGGTGGCGGCCTACGATCCTGAGCTGATCGTGGTGTTCGCGCCCGACCACTTCAACGGCTTCTTCTATGATCTGATGCCCCCCTTCTGCATCGGGCTGCGCGCCAAGTGCGCAGGCGATTGGGACATTGGCGAGGGGCCGCTCAATGTGCCGGAGGCGCTGGCCCTCGATCTGGTGCGGGCGGTGCAGGCGGAAGACGTGGACATCGCCTATTCCTACCGCATGCAGGCGGACCACGGCTTCACCCAGCCGCTGGAGCTGCTGGCCGGCTCGGTGGCGCGCTATCCCACCATTCCGATCTTCATCAACGGGGCGGCGAAGCCCTTTCCGCCGTGCCGCCGCGCGCTGAAGCTGGGCGAGGCGGTGGGCCGGTTCCTGGCCGGGCGGCCAGAGCGCATCCTCATCGTCGGTTCGGGCGGCCTGTCCCATGATCCGCCGACGCCCCAGTTCGGCACTGTACCGCCGGACGTGGAGGAATTCCTCATCGCCGGCCGCAATCCCACGCCGCAGGCCCGCCAGACGCGGCAGGAACGGGTGGTGGCGAACGGGCGCGCGCTGGCCCAGGGCCAGGGCAGCTCCCAGCCGCTCGATCCGGAATGGGACCTCGGCCTCATCGACAATTTCGTCACCGGCGACCTCGATCGCTTCCTGACCATGACCGATGAGGAAATCCGCGCCAAAGGCGGGCGCGGCGGGCAGGAAATCCGCGCCTGGATCGCCGCGTTCGGCTGCCTGAAGGCGGCCGGCGCCTACCGGGCCGCCACGCGCTACTACCATCCCATCGACGAGTGGATCGCCGGCATGGGCATGGTCAGTGCCGACAGCCTCGCATCGTGAGGGGGCGGCCATGAATGTGATGACCCGCCCCGTCAGCGAGGGGCCCGTGCATGTGGTGGTGGGCGGCGGCCAGGCGGGCGCCGCCGCGGCCAGCGCCATGCGCGAGGCGGGCTTTGCCGGCCGCATCGTGCTGGTCGGCGCCGAGCCCCATCTGCCCTACGAGCGCCCGCCGCTCTCCAAGGATGTGCTGGTGAAGCCGGAGACGGCCCATTTCGCCATCCATCCCGAAAGCTATTATGCGGAAAAGGGAATCGAGTGCCGGTTCGGCGATGCCGCCGTGCACTTCGACCTGGATGAAAAGCGCCTGGAGCTGGCCTCCGGCGAGACGCTCACCTTCGACAAGTTGCTGTTGGCCACCGGCGCGCGGGCGCGGGCCTATCCTCTGCTCGACCAGCTCGGCAGCGGCGTCTACACCCTGCGCACCCTGGACGATGCGGAGGCCCTGCGCGGCCATATCTGGCCGGGCCGCCGCGTTCTCGTGGTGGGCGGCGGCGTCATTGGGCTGGAGGTGGCTGCGAGCGCGGTGGCCATGGGCGCCGCGGTGACGGTGATCGAGCGTGGTGAGCGCCTGATGGCGCGCGGGGCCCCGGCGCCCATGGTGGAGGCGCTGACTGCTCTTCACCGCGAGCACGGCGTCGTCTTCGAGCTGGGCGCCGAGCTGGTGGAGGCGACCCGCGCCAATACTCGCGAGATCACGCTGAAGGCGGCGGATGGCCGTGTCTTCACTGGCGATCTGGTGGTGTACGGCATCGGTGTGGAGCTGAATGCGGACCTCGCCATTTCCGCCGGCCTCAGGGTTGAGGACGGCATTGTGGTGGACGAGTGCGGCCGCACCAGCCATCCGGCCGTCTACGCCGCCGGCGACGTGGCCCGCCAATGGAACCCCGCCTTCGGCTCCCACCTGCGGTTCGAAACCTGGGCCAATGCGCAGAACCAGGGCACCGGCGTCGGCCGGTCCATGGTGACGGGGGAGCCCTGCGGCTTCGAGGTGCCTTGGTATTGGACCGACCAATACGGCCACAATTTCCAGGTCGCCGGTGCGCAGGAGGCCGACGAGTGGCTGCGGCGCGGCGATGAGGGGGCGCTGAAATCCACCGTGTTCGGCCTCAAGGACGGCGTGGTGGTGGGCGCCTTCACCATCGACAATGGCCGCGAGATGCGCCCGGCGCGGGCGATGATCGCCGCCGGCTACCGGGTGGGCGACCGCGCCCTTCTCGCCAACCCCAGGACGGACCTGCGCAAGGTCGCTGACGGCCGGCTCTGAGTCATTCCTGTATTCGCGCGCGGCTATGGGTCCTTGTCCTTGCGTCGCGCGCACGTGGTCGCGTTTTTTTTAGAATTGAACAATGGAGCCAGGCCATTGCGGCCCGTGGCTCCGGGGAGTTTCTCCATATGGCCAAGATGAAAGCAGCAATCATCGGTTCGGGGAACATCGGCACCGACCTGATGATCAAGATCATGCGCACGTCGAAGAATTTGGAGATGGGTGCCATGGTGGGCATCGATCCCAAGTCGGATGGCCTCGCCCGCGCCGCCCGGCTGGGCGTTCCGGTGACCCATGAGGGCATCGAGGGGCTGCGCGCCATGCCCCATTACGGCGAGATCGGCGTGGTGTTCGACGCCACCTCCGCCGGGGCCCACATCCGCAACAACGAGTTGCTCCAGAAGGACGGCAAGAAGGTCATCGACCTGACGCCGGCGGCCATCGGTCCCTTCACCATCCCCGCCATCAATGGCGACGCCAATATCGACGAGCCCAACGTCAACATGGTCACCTGCGGCGGGCAGGCCACCATTCCCATGGTGCATGCCGTGAAGCGCGCCACCGGCCGGGTGATTTGGGGCGAGATCGTCGCTTCCATCTCCTCCCGTTCGGCGGGCCCGGGCACGCGGGCGAACATCGACGAATTCACCGAAACCACGTCCAAGGCCATCGAGGTGCTGGGCGGGGCGGAGCGCGGCAAGGCGGTCATCATCCTCAACCCGGCCGAGCCGCCGCCCATCATGCGCGACACGGTCTTCACCCTCAGCCAGGGCGGCTCGCGCGAGGCGATCGAGGCATCCATCCAGCAGATGGCCGCGGCCGTGCAGAAATACGTGCCCGGCTACCGGCTGAAGCAGAAGGTGCAGTTCGAGGACATTCCGAGCAACGCGCCGGTGCGCATTCCGGGCCTCGGCTATCAGTCGGGGCTGAAGACCACCATTCTGCTGGAAGTGGAAGGGGCGGCGCACTACCTGCCCGCTTATGCCGGCAATCTCGACATCATGACCTCGGCCGCCCTCATCACCGCCGATCACTGGGCCGCCAAGGCGCTTGCGAAGGAGGCCGCGTGATGGCCCGTCCCAACCCGAACAAGATCTATATCCAGGACGTGACCCTGCGCGACGGCATGCATGCCGTGCGCCATCAATACAGCCTCGACACCGCCCGCGAAATCGCCCGCGCCTTGGATGCGGCGAAGGTGGACGCCATCGAGATCACCCATGGCGACGGGCTCACCGGCTCCACCTTCAATTACGGCTTCGGCGCTCATGACGACGTGGAGTGGATTGCCGCCGTGGCGGAGGTGTGCACCCATGCGGTTCCCACCGTGCTGCTGCTGCCAGGCATCGGCACGGTGCATGACTTGAAGGAGGCCTACAAGGCCGGCGCCCGCTCGGTGCGCATCGCCACCCACTGCACCGAGGCCGACGTCTCGCGCCAGCACATCGAGGTGGCGCGCGAGATGGGCATGGACACGGTGGGCTTCCTGATGATGGCCCACATGCTGGAGCCGGAAAAGCTGGTGGAGCAGGGCAGGCTCATGGAGAGCTACGGCGCCGAATGCGTCTATGTGACGGATTCGGCCGGCGCGCTGCTGCCGGAGGATTATTTCGTCCGCGTGAAGGCCATGCGCGAGGCCTTGAAGCCCGAGACCGAGATCGGCGTGCACACCCATCACAACCTGACGCTGGGCGTCGCCAATGCGGTGGCGGGCATCGAGGCGGGCGCCGTGCGGTTGGATGCCTCGCTGGCGGGCATGGGCGCGGGCGCGGGCAATGCGCCGCTGGAAGCCCTCATCGCCGTTCTGGAGCGCAAGGGCATCGCCACCGGCTGCGACCTCTACGGCCTGATGGACGCTGCGGACGACCTGGTGCGCCCCCTGCAGGACCGCCCGGTGCGCGTGGACCGGGAGAGCCTGGCCCTGGGCTATGCCGGCGTCTATTCCAGCTTCCTGCGCCATGCGGAAAATGCCTCCAAGCTCTACGGCGTGGACACACGCGAGATCCTGGTGGAGCTCGGCAAGCGCCGCATGGTCGGCGGCCAGGAAGACATGATCGTCGATGTCGCCCTCGACATGCTGAAGGCCCGCGACGCGGCCGAGTGAGCCGCGACGCCGCGCTGGTGCAGGGGCCGGCGCGGCTGGCCGGGCGGCCAAAGGCCCGTGGGGCTCCCCCGCGGGCCTTTGGCGTCAGGAAACCGTCAGCGGATGATAGTGCTCGCGGATGCTGGCGACGAAGGCGCTGCATGCGTCGGAATTGGCCTCCATCCGCCAGGCCAGGGCCACATGGTGCTCGGCCGTGGGCTCGGCGAGCTCGATGTAGGTCACGTCCGCCACATGGCTGCGGATGAGCGAGCGCGGGACGATGGACACCCCCATGCCCTGGCTCACCAAGGCGATGACCGTAAACCAGCTCTGGATCCGATAATTGAGGTGCGGCTCCACATGGGCGGAGCGGAGCAGCCCCACGATGCGATCGTGATAATGGGCGGCGAAATCGCGCGCGAACACCAGGATGCGCTCACCCGCCAGCTCCCGCAGTGACACCTGGCTGCGCCCCGCCAGACGGTGCTGGCGCGGCACGCAGCACATGAGGCGCTCCACTTCCAAGGGCAGGGTGGCGATGGCGTCCGGAAAGGGCGTCGCGTGCACGAAGCCCACATCGATCTTGTGGCTGATGAGCTGCTCGATCTGCCGGGTGGAGTTCATCTCCTGCAAATGCAGCTCCACCTGCGGGAAACGCTCCTGAAAATCCTTCAGCAAAGCCGGCAGGCGGCGATAGAGCATGGAGGGCACGAAGGCCACGGTGAGCTTGCCCACCGTGCCGCGCGCCGTCTGCCCCGCGATCTCCTGCGCCGAGCGCAGCTGGCCGAGAATGCGCGCCGCATGCTCCGCGAACACCACACCGGCGGGGGTGAGGCGCACCGTCTTGCTCGAGCGGTCGATGAGCTGGAAACCCAGATGCTCCTCCAGCTGCTTCAGGCTCGCGCTGAGCGGGGGCTGGGAGATGTTGAGCAGGCGCGCCGCCCGGCCGAAATGGAGCTGCTCGGACAGAACCAGGAAGTGCTGCAACTGCCGGAAGGTGATGGCCATGGCTCAGATGATATCCATTTCGCTATCACGGAATACAAAATCGATATTGGATTAGAGATCATAACTCAACCATCCTCTTCCCAACGGATCAATGCCGAGACAATCGGCCGAGTGGGAGGAGGGTTTGCCCGTGGCGGTGCATCGCAATATTCCGGACAGTGCCGGCTGGAACGTGTTCCATGCGGACCCGGGGTTTTTGGACCTGCTGCGGGTCTATCTGACCGACGACATGCTGGAGCGGGTGCTGCCCCATCTGGAGCGCATGGGTGAGCTGGTGGGTGGCCGGCTCGACGAGCTGGCCCTCACCGCCGACAAGAACCCGCCCACTCTCACCATCCGCGCGCGCAACGGCGCGCCTGACGAAAAGGTGACCAAGCACCCGGCCTATGTGGCGCTGGAGCAGGTGGCGTTCGGGGATTTCGGCCTGGCCGCCATGTCCCACCGCCCCGGTGTGTTCGGCGCGCCGGACAAGCTGCCGCCGATGGTGAAATACGCTCTGGTCTATCTGTTCGTGCAGGCGGAATTCGGCCTGTGCTGCCCGCTGAGCATGACGGATTCCCTCACACGCACGCTGGTGAAATTCGGCGCTCCGGACCTCGTCGCGCGCTATTTCGACGATCTCACCAGCCAGGATCTAGAGACGCTGGCCCAGGGCTCCATGTTCATGACGGAGCAGGTAGCGGGCTCGGATGTGGGCGCCATCGAGTGCACCGCGCGCCTCGAGGATGGCGTGTGGAAGCTCTATGGCGACAAGTGGTTCTGCTCCAACCCCGACGCCGCTTTGGGCATGGTTCTGGCGCGTCCGGAAGGGGCGGGGCCGGGCACCAAGGGGCTCTCCTTGTTCCTGTTGCCGCGCCACCTGCCGGACGGACGGCGCAACGCCTATCGCATCCTGCGGCTGAAGGAGAAGATGGGCACCCGCTCCATGGCCTCGGGCGAGATCATGCTGGAGGGGGCTGAAGCCTATCTGGTGGGCGAGCCCAATTCGGGCTTCAAGCAGATGACGGACATGATCAACATGTCGCGCCTTGCCAATGGCGTGCGCTCCGCCGGGCTGATGCGCCGCTCGGTGAACGAGGCGCTGTTCGTGGCCCGCAACCGCACGGCGTTCGGCTCCCGGCTGGCGGACTTGCCGCTGATGCGCCGGCAGCTCGCCAAGATGCAGGTGACGGCCGAGCAGGGCCGCTCCATGGTGTTCCACACCGCCAAGGTGCTGGAGGCGGCGGATGCGGGCGATGCGCGCAGCGCCAAGGTGTTGCGCATCCTCACCCCGCTCATCAAGTTCCGCACCTGCCGTGATGCCCGCAAGGTGGCGGGCGACGCCATGGAGGTGCGCGGCGGCTGCGGCTATATCGAGGAATGGTCGGATGCCCGCGTGCTGCGCGACGCCCATCTGGGCTCCATCTGGGAAGGCACCAGCAACATCGTGGCCCTGGACGTGGCCCGCGCCGCGCGGCGCGAGGGGGCGCTCGCGGCGCTCGCCGATTATCTCGATGACCTGCAACGGGAAACGGGTGCCGCGCGCATGCCGGCGGGCCTTGCCGAAACGCTGAAATCGGCGCTCGGCTTCATGGATGAAGTGGCGCAGGACCGCGCCCGCGAGGCGGATGTGCGCCAGGCAGCCTCGGCCGTCTACAACGCCGCCTCCGCCACCGTGCTGAGCTGGGAGAATGCGCGCATCGAGGAGCGCACCAACGCCCGCTCGGGCGCGCGTCTCGCGCTCGCCGGTGCGGTGCTGCGGCACAAGCTTCTGCCCCGCGATCCCCTGCGCGGTGGCGATGATGCGGCGGAACTCGCGACCCTGCTCGGCGAGGACACTCCCGCGACCCGTGAGGCGGCGGAATGAGCGCCGCTGAAGCCACCGGCGCGCTTGCCGGCCTGAAGGTGGTGGATCTCAGCCGCGTGCTGGGCGGGCCGTTCGCCACCCAGGTGCTGGGCGACCACGGCGCCGACATCATCAAGATCGAGCCGCCCCAGGGCGACGAAACCCGCGAATGGGGGCCGCCCTTTCTGGACGGCACCGCCTCTTATTTCCTCGGCGTGAACCGCAACAAGCGCTCCATGGCCCTGGACCTCACCCACCCCACCGGCCGCGAGGTTCTGCTGCGCCTGCTGGAAGATGCGGACGTGCTGGTGGAGAATTTCAAGACCGGCACCCTGGAAAAATGGGGGCTGGGCTATGAGGAGGTGCTGGCCAAGCGCTTTCCGCGCCTTATCCATTGCCGGGTGAGCGGCTTCGGAGCCGATGGGCCCCTGGGCGGCCTGCCGGGCTATGATGCGGTGCTGCAGGCCATGGGCGGCCTGATGAGCGTGAACGGCGCGGAGGGCGGCGAGCCCACCCGCGTCGGCCTGCCGGTGGTGGACATGGTGACCGGCCTCAACGCCACCCTCGGCATCCTGCTGGCATTGCACAATCGGGTTGAGACCGGGCGCGGGCAGTTCGTGGAAGCGACCTTGTTCGATTCCGCGCTGTCGCTTTTGCATCCCCATGCGGCGAACTACTTCCTGTCCGGCAAGCTTCCCCAGCGCTCGGGCAATAATCATCCCAATATCGCGCCGTATTCCACTTATGCCACCGCCACCCGCCCCATTTATCTGGCGGTGGGCAATGACCGGCAGTTCCGCAAGCTGTGCGCGGTCATCGGAGCGCCCGAACTGGGCGGCGATCCGCGTTTCCTCACCAATGGGGTACGGGTGGAAAACCGGGAGGCGCTGCGCATCGCCCTGGAAGAGCAGCTGAAGGCGTTTGACGGGGTGGAGCTGGCGGCCCGGCTGATCGCCGCCGGGGTGCCGGCGGGTGCCATCCTGGACGTGTCGGAGGCTCTCGCCCAGCCCCATGCCCGCCATCGCGGCATGGTGGTGGAGATGGGGGCCTATCGCGGGCTCGGCGCGCCGGTGCGGTTGAGCGAGGCGGCGCCCAGCTATCGCCGCCCGCCGCCGGCCTTCGGCCAGCACACGGCCGAGATTCTCGCGGAAGCGGGATATGGCCCAGAGGAGACGGATCAATTCTTGAGTGATGGTGTCGTGCCACGCCAACGCGCCCATCACAACTGATCAACGCCAATAAAGATCAGAGTTCGGGAGGAAATGATGAGGATGTTCAATGTGCGGGCGGCATTACTGGCCGCCGGGCTCGCCGTGGCCGCCATGCCCGCCCTGGCGGCCGATGAGAAGCCCAGCGCCCCCAAGCTGCCGTCCAGCATGGTCTGGGCCACTTACGATGTGGGCTCCAGCGGCTTCGTGGAGGCCTCCGCCATCGCGGACGCCTTCGGCAAGACCTATGGCACGCGGGTGCGGCTGATGCCGTCGGGCACCTCCATCGCCCGCCTGCTGCCGCTGAAGACCGGCCGCGCCCAATATGGCTGGCTCGCAGACGAGCTCTATTTCGCGACTGAGGGCACCTATGATTTCGCGGCCGCCGATTGGGGCCCGCAGGATCTGCGTGTGCTGGCCGGGCGGCCCTCCACTTTCGGCCTCGCCACTGCCGCCAATAGCGGCATCGCCACGGTGGCGGAGGTGAAGGGCAAAAGGGTGCCGCGCATCAAGGCTAACCCCTCCATCAATATCAAGGTGGAGGCCATGTTGGCCTTTGGCGGCCTCAGCTGGGACGATGTGAAGGTGGTGGAAGTGCCCTCCTATGGCGCCGCTCTCCAGGCGCTGGTGGACGGGCAGGTGGATGTGGCCGGCACCACGCCCACGGCCGCTGCGCTCTACGAGCTGGAATCCCAGCGCGGCATCGCCTGGGTGCCCCTGCCCAAGGACAATGCGGCGGGCTGGAAGGCAATCACCTCGGTGGCTGACTTCTTCGCGCCCGTTACTGCCACCGCCGGCGCTGGCCTCTCGCCGCAGAAGCCGGCGGAGCTGTTCGCCGTGCGCTATCCCATGATCTCCGTCTATGCCAATGCGACGGACGATGATGTGTATCAGTTCCTGAAGGCGCTGGACCAGACCTATGGCCTCTACCAGGGCGCCACCAGCGCCATGCCGGCCTGGCGGATGTCCGAGGCGGGCACGGCGCCCTCGGATGCTCCCTTCCACCCCGGCGCGGTCCGCTATCTCAAGGAAATCGGCGTGTGGACCGACAAGGACGAAGCCTGGAACGTGCGCCGCATGGCCCGGCTGAAGTCGGTGCAGGCCGCCTGGACGACCGCCCGCGCGCTCGCCGCCGAGAAGAAGGTGGCCGATGCCGATTGGCCGACCTTCTGGGACGCTTATCGCAAGCAGAACCTCAACTGACCTGAGTGCCGCCGGCCCCGTGCCGGCGGCGAACGGGTTCGCGCAAGGCCCGCGCGGGAATGAGCCCGCGCGCCGGCCGATGGCCCGCGTCCACCGGCACGGGCTCGCCCAGAAGGAGTCTGCCATGTCTTCGGCAAAGTCCCCCGCGCCGCGCTCCTGCGGGGAGCCGGCCGCCGCCACCGTCGAGGCGCTGCCTCTGCCGCCGCCGCGCGTGCGCGGGCCCGCCCTTGCTGCCCTGCTGGCGCTCGGCGGCGCCGGCCTCGCCATCATCCTGGCGCAGAGCTTCAATGTGGAGATTGGCGGCGTGCTGCCGCTGCTGGCCAATCGCTATTACTATGTGCTGATCGGCCTGTTCCTGGCGGCTGCCTTCCTGCTGCAGCCGGCCAGCCCCCGCCACCGGCAGGTGACGGTGTTCGACTGGACCTGCGCCGCGCTCGCGCTCGCCTCCTGCGGCTATCTGGCGGTGGAGGCGGAAACCATCATCACCAGCGGCTGGGAAGTGGTGGCGCCGTTTTCGGCCGTGGCCGTGTGCGCGGTGGTGGTGGCGCTGGCGCTGGAAGCGGTGCGCCGCACGGGCGGCCTGGCTCTGCTCGCCATCTGCGTGGTGTTCGCGTCCTATCCCCTGTTCGCGGGCTACATGCCGGGCTTCCTGTGGGGCACCGAGCTCACCTTGTCCGAAACCCTGGCGGCCCATGTGATGGGCGCGGAAAGCGTCATCGGAATGCCGGTGCGGGTGGTGGCGGACACGCTGGTGGGCTTCATCATCTTCGGCTCGGTGCTGAGCGTGATGGGGGGAGGGCAGTTCTTCATGGACCTGTCCATGGCCCTCATGGGCCGCAGCCGCGGCGGGCCGGCCAAGGTGGCGGTGCTCTCCAGCGCCCTGTTCGGCTCGCTCTCGGGCAGCGTGGTCTCGAACGTGCTCACCACCGGGCGCCTCACCATTCCCGCCATGCAGCGGGCGGGCTATCCGGCCACCTATGCCGGCGCCATCGAAGCCTGCGCCTCCACCGGCGGAACGCTGATGCCGCCGGTGATGGGCGCTGTGGCCTTCATCATGGCCTCGTTCCTCGACACCTCCTACACCACCATCATCATCGCGGCGGTGGTGCCCTCTCTGCTCTATTACCTGGCGCTGTTCATCCAGGCCGATGCCTTCGCCGCCCGCACCGGCATTCGCGGGGTGGGGCGCGACCAGCTGCCGAACCTTCTCGCCACCGTGCGGGGTGGGTGGCATCACCTCGTCTCATTGGTGGCGCTGGTGCTGCTGCTGTTCATCGCCAGCCCCGGCCATGCGGCCTATTACGCCACCGCCATCATGCTGGTGCTGGGCGTGGTGGCGACGCGGCGGATGCTGCCGCTTTCCACCGTGCGCGCTCTGCTGCTCGATGTGACGAGCAACATCGCCTATCTGGTGGCCACCTTGTGCGGCATCGGCCTCATCGTCGGCTCGCTGGCCATGACGGGCGTGGGCAGCGCCTTCTCCCGCGAGTTGATCCTCTATGGCGGCAACAATGTGCTGCTGCTGCTGATCCTGGGCGCGCTCACCTCATTCGTGCTGGGCATGGGGATGACGGTTTCCGCCTGCTACATCTTCCTGGCGACGGTGCTGGCGCCGGCGCTGGTGGGGCTGGGGCTGAACCCACTGGGGGCGCACCTGTTCGTGCTCTATTGGGGCATGCTCTCCTACATCACTCCGCCGGTGGCGCTGGCCGCCATCGCCGCCGCGCAGATCGCCGGGGGCAAGGGGCTGGAGACGGGTTTCGCCGCCATGCGCCTCGGGCTGGTGCTGTTCATCCTGCCCTTCATGTTCGTCTACAATCCCGGCCTGCTGCTGCAGGGTGATGTGGTGAACATCGTGGTTTCCGTCACCACGGCTATTATCGCCACGGTGCTGCTGGCCTGCGCGGTGGAAGGCTATCTCTACCGGGTGGGGCCCATCGGCCGGGTGGAGCGGGTGGCGCTGCTGGCCGCCGCTCTGCTGGTGATGGTGCCGAACCGGGAGAGCGAGCTTCTGGGCGCGGGCCTGCTGGCGCTGCTCATGGGCGCCATGGTGGTGCGCCGCCGCGGGGCCCGCGGGCCCGCCGAGGTGCCGCAGGACGTGTAGCGGCGTCGCCAGCGACGTCGAGGGCCGCCCCGCAAGGAGCCACCCCCTTCGAAAGAGGGGAGGTGGTTCCTGCTCTTGTGGGCGGGCAAGCCCGAGGCGCCGGTGGTCCTGCTTGCGGATGGCCTCAGTTGAGCCTAATCTTAGGCCCAGCTGAAATGGAGGCGACGACGATGCTTGCATTCTCGACCGTTGCCGATGTGCTCGGCCTGCCGGTGAAGGAAATTGCCGCCCGCTCGCCCTTGGGGCTGATGTCGCGGATCGAGAGCGGCTTGCCCCTTGGCACGCTGGAGCATGTGGCGCGACTGGTGGCGCCCGATGACACGCAATTCAAATACCGCCTGGTGCCCAAGGCCACCTACGAGCGGCGCAAGGGCACGCACCGCCTTTCCGCCGAAGAGGGCACGCGGCTGGCGCGCCTGGCGCGGGCTTGGGCCTTCGCGCTGGAGGTGTGGCAGGATGCGGACGAGGCCCGCGACTTCCTGTTCCGCCCCCACGCCATGCTGGAGGACCGGCGCCCCATCGATTTGGTTCTGCAGAGCGAGATCGGGGCCGAGCTGGTGCTCGACATTCTCGGCCGGCTGAAATACGGCACCGCCGCGTGACGGCGCAGGTCCTCGACCGCACCTTGTTCAGCTACCGGATTGGCGATCCCAACGGCGCCTTTCCCATCTTCGATGCCACCGGCTCCACCCTCGCACCGGGGCGGTGGAACACGCCGGGGAGCCCGCTGATCTATTCGAGCGAGCATTATTCCACCGCTTTGCTGGAAAAGCTGGTGCATGGCAGCGGGCGCCTGCCGCCGAACCAGCATTATGTGGAGATCACCCTGCCGCGGGGCCTCACTTACGAGGTGTTCTCGCCGCCCGCTTTGCCGGGGTGGGACGCGATGCCGGCGACGGTGAGCAAGGCCTTTGGGGAGAGCTGGTGCCGGGAGCGGCGCAGCGCCATTCTGCTGGTGCCGAGCGCGGCCGCTCGCCTTGACCGTAACGTGCTCATCAATCCCGCCCATCCCGACTTCGCGATGATCACGGCAGGGCTGCACGAGCCGGTGTTCTGGGACCGGCGGCTGTTCGGCGCGTAAGGCGCCCCATCCCATCCGCCCCGGTCTTCGACCGGTGCCGAATGGGCCGCGCTCATGGGCCATGCTCATGGGCCACGCTCAAGCGCCGCCCGGGTTTAACCAAAGGGCCCATGAGCCCAGCTCACGGGCCTTTGGTATCAGGGCTTCGGCGCATAGGCCTCGTAAAGGTGCTGCTGCACCTCGGCGGCGGCGGTTTCCGCATAGGGGCCGGGGAAGTTGGTCACCACCACCACCGCGCGATCGGCCTTCGGGTCCACCAGGATCTTGGCGAGGTTCATGGAGTTGGAGCCGTTATGGGCGAGGAGCGGGGTCTTCGCCCAGTCGAACTTCACGATGCCCCAGCCGAAGCCATATTCCCCCTGCGCCGGCGTGCCGGGCGCGGGATGGGGCCTCGGGGGCGTGCGCACGTGGGGGAGCTGAATCTCAGCCAGGGTCTCCGGCTTGACGATGGGGGGCCCGCGCCGGGCGCCGCCGGCGTTCCAATCCGCCCAGCGCGCGAAATCGAGCACCGACATGTGGGCGCTGCCGGCCGGTCCCATCACCGGCGGTACATCCGCCGCCGGGCCCCAGGGCATGGGCTTGGCGCGGCCCTCATCGCCCAGCGAATGGCCGATGGCCGCATCATAGCGCCCAGTGGTGGCCTGGGGGCCGAAGCCGGCGGTGGTGAGGCCGAGGGGCTTGTAGATGCGCTCCTCCACCAGCCGTTCCCACGGTTGGCCCGACACCTGCTCCAGCATGGCGCCCGCGATGAGATAGCCGAAATTGGCATATTGAAAGGGCGAGCCCTTGGGCACCTTGGGCGCGTGGTGCTTCCAGCGGTTGACGGCATCGATGCGCTGGTCGCGCGGATTCTTCTCGAACGCGGCGGGGCTCATATAGATGTCGAGCATCTCCGGGGTGTCGGTGGGGATGCCGCTGGAATGGCTCAACAGCTGCTCGAGGGTGACGGCGGCGAGCTTCGGATTCATGTCCGGAACCGCCTTGCCCAGCACCTCGCCCACCGTGCTCTTCCAGCTGAGCCGCCCCTCATCCACCAGGGTGCCGGCGACGGTGGCCGTCAGGGCCTTGGTGTCGGAACCGAGGTGGAAGCGGTCATTGATGGTGACGGGAACATCCAGGCCGATGGCCCTTTTGCCCACCGCGCCTGCCGCCACGATCTCGCCCTTGGAGGTGACCGCCGCCGCCAGCGCCGGGAGCTGATATTTCGCCCGCACCCCTTCCAGATAGGTGTCGAGATTGTCCATGGCCCGCGCCGCCGGCGCCAGCGCCAGCGCGGTGATCACCCCGAGCATGAGAGCGTGGAAGCGCGAGCGGCCCATTGTGCTTCTCCCTGCCACGCCGGATCAGGCCGCCGCCGTGGCGACCTTGGCCTTCTCCACCAGATGGCCCGCCAACCGATGCGCCAGCGCCATGATGGTGAGCGTGAGGTGCTTGTCCGGCAACACCGGCACCACGCCGCCGTCGCAGACATAGAGATTGTCGAGGTCGTGGCACTTCAGGTTCGCGTCCACCACGCCCCGCGCCGGATCCCCCGAAATGGCGGTGGTGCCGGCATAGTGGATGCCCGTTCCCGTATTGTCGGTGCCGGTGCTGATGAGGGTGGACGAGGTGTGCCGCAGCACGCGCCGGCCCCATTTCAGCATGGCTCCCATCATGGCCTCGGTTTCGGCCGAGACGGAAAAGTCCACGGTCACATGCGGCACGCCGAAGGCGTCCGTGGTGGTGCCGGGGCGCACGCGGTTGCGGGGGGTGGGGTCGCCGGCGCAGAACAGGCCCAGCGTCACGTAGCTGTGGAACATCATTCGCGCCAGCCACTCTTTCATGAAGGGCGGGAAGCGCTGCATCTCGGAGAGATAATAGGGCACGTCCGGCAGGCCGTGGATGGCGTGGCCGATGAAGGGAAATTCGGCGCCATCCCGCGTCTTGCCCCGCGACAGCAGGATGAGATGGTCGCCATAGCCCACATCATAGTCGCGATGCTTGCCCCACAGGCGCCACAGCGAGGTGGAAAGCACCGCCTTCGGATTGTCCTGAAGGCGCAGGCCCAGCTGGCCATGGGGGTTGCCCAGGCCCTGGGGCGCCGCCTCGTCGGCGGAGTTGAAGAGGATGCGCGGCGTCTCCACGGCGCCGGTGGCCAGCACCACCACGTCGGCCGTGAGCACGCGCAGCTCGCCGCTCGCCATGTCGCGATATTCCACCCCGCTCACGCGGGCGGTGCCGGGTTCGCGCAGCACCCGCACCACCTTGGCACCGGTGCGCAGCTCGTAATTGTCGCGCCCCTGGATCTCCGGCAGCAGGCGCGCGGTGAACTTGTAGACCGAGCCCACCGGGCAGCCGGACGTGCAGATGCCCGTTGAGACGCAGGAATGCGGCCCACCCGCGCGCGTGTCGATGGCCTTGCGGTTGGGAATGGCGTGGGAGTGCGGCTCGCCCAGGGACTTGACCGCCGCCACGATCATCTCATCCGCCGGCCGCAGGGGCTTGGGCGGCACGAACACGCCATCGGGCAGCTCGGGAATGGCCTCCTTGGTGCCGCACACCACGATGCGGCTCTCCACCGCCTCATAATGGGGCGCGAGGGCGGAATAGCCGAACGGCCAGGTGGAAAAGTCCTTCTCCGCGAACCGGACGCTGACGCCGTTCCACAGATTCTGCAGGCCGTTGACGGCCAGGATCTGATAGTGCCGGAAGCTCCCCTCGGGCCATCCGGTGGAGCCCTCCGGCCCCTTGGCGTACAAAGGGTGGATGAACAGGTTTTCGAGCGGGTCGACGGGCCAGGTGGACTTGGGGCGCACGCCGAAATCCAGCCGCGCGCCGGGCGGGTCCACCTTCTCGAAATGGTCGTCGGCAAGGCGCCCGCCCTGCTCCAGCGATACCACCTTCAGGCCCGCCTTCGCGAGCTCATAGGCCAGGATGCCTCCGCCGGCGCCCGTGCCGACAACGCACACATCGCAATGGGCAGCCTCAGCCACGGGCGCCTCCTATGGGCCACTCGCCCACGCTGGCCAGGAAGGCGGGCGAGGCAAAGCGCATGTATTCCAGGAAATCGGCGAACAGCGGCGCGTCAGCGCCGAGGTCGGCCCGCGTGAGCTTGGCGCCGCCGGCGGGCAAGCGGGTGCTCAGCCCCTCCAGCGCGGCGTGAAGCTGGTGGTTGGCAAGGGCGATCCGGGTCAGGTCGCCGAGCAGCGGGCGCAGGGGGCGCCGATAGGGGCTCAGCTCCACCAGGGCGGCCATGAGGCGCCGGGCATCGTCGGGGGTGATCGACATGGCCTGTCTCCTCACAGGGCGCGGGATGCCAGCGGGGCGGTGCCCAGCTCACGGAACGGGCGCCCGCTCTTCAGGTGGCGCTCGATGTCTTCCAGGCTGACGCCGCTGGTCTCCGGCACCGCACGCAGGGTGAAGGCGAGCCCGGCGATGCACACCAGGGCATAGATGGCGAACACCCCGGCCAGGCCCAGCTCCGCCACCAGCACGGGGAAGGAGAACACCACCAGGAAGTTGAAGCCCCAGTTCACCAGCGAAGCCAGGCTCATGCCCAGCGAGCGCACGTTGAGCGGAAACACTTCCGCCATCATCACCCAGGGCAGCGGCCCGATGCTGATGGCGAAGGCGGAGATGTAGAGAAGCAGCCCGCCGAGGGCGACCACACCCAGGGAGGGGCTGCCGGTGGCCGAGCTGATGGCGATGGCGCCGAGCGCGACGGCCGTGCCCGCGAAGCCCAGCAGCAGGAGCAGCCGGCGGCCCAGGCGATCAATCAGCAGCATGCCGACGATGGTCATGAGCACATTGACCGCGCCCACGCCTGCGGTGGCCAGGATCTGGGTGGAGGTGGAATCGAAGCCGGAAATCTGGAACACCGTGGGGGCGTAATAGATCACCGCATTGATGCCCGAGAGCTGCTGCAGCAGGAACAGGCCCATGCTCACATAAAGGGCCGGGCGCAGTTGCGGGGTGAAAAGGTCGGACAACCGGCCGGGCTTGAGATCCGCCACGGAGGCGGAGCGGATCTCGCTCAGCTCCTTTTCCACGTCCGGGTGCGTTTCCGGCACGTTGCGCAGGTGGGCGAGGGCGCGGCGCGCCTCGGTCTGGCGGCCGCGCGCCATCAGCCAGCGCGGCGTGTCGGTCTGGGAGAAGATGCCGAAGAACAGCACCAGCGCGGGCAGGGCGCCCATGGCGAACATCCACCGCCAGGAATCCGAGAGCAGGTAGCCCACCACATAGGCGCCCAGAATGCCCAGCGTGACCGCGAGCTGGTAAATGGACACCAGCATGCCACGCTGCGCCGTGGGCGCGCTTTCGGAAATGTAGAGCGGCGCCATCATGGCCGCCATGCCCACCGCCACGCCGATGACGAGCCGCGCCGCCGTGAGCGACCACAAATCCCAGGCGAGCGCGCTGCCGAGCGCGCCGCAGATGAACAGGAGCGCCGCGCCCAGCAGCATGCGCCGCCGCCCCGAGGCGGGGGCGATGCGCCCGCCGATCAGCGCGCCGGCGAGGGCGCCGAAGGGCACCGCCGCCGTCATGACCCCTTCCGCCAGGGGATCAATGCCGAAGTCGGTCCTCAGCGGGCCGAGCGCACCGGCGATCACGCCTTCGTCGAAGCCGAACAGGGCACCCGCGAGGCCGGCAATGGCGGCGATGAAATAGATCATGAACGCTTCTCCAAGCGCGCGGACGGCTCCCGGGGCCGGGATGCCGCCTCAGCCGAGGACGACCCGCGCCACTTTGCGCACGGCGAGGATGATGTCTTCCACATCCGCGTCGGTCAGGGTCGAGGCGATGGCGATGAGGGCGCTGCGGGCATGCAGCGCATCGCAATGGGGCAGGGCGCCGGCGCTGTAATCATAATCGGCGCCGAAGGCGTTGGCCGGATGGGTCCAGGGGAAGCCGTCGCGGCTGTTGGAGCGCTTGTGCACCAGGCTCGGGATGTTCGAGTACCAATGCATGCCCCATTCACGCATGGTCACGCAGGCCAGGCTCCCGGGCGGCCCGGAAATGCCCTCCGCCCGCACGCATTCGATGAAGCGCTTCGCGGTGGCTTCGTCGGGCAGCATCATGATGAGGAAGGGGCCGCTGTCCCCCGCCGGGTCCGGAATGGTGCGGAAGGAGAGGCCGGGAATGTCCGAAAGGGCGTTGCGGATGCGCCATTTGGAATCGCGCATGGCCCCCGTGATCTTCGGAAGCTTGCGCAGCTGGGCGAGGGCCATCGCGCCGGCCAGCTCCGACATGCGCGCGCCCACGCCCCACAGCTGGCAATCCTCGTCCGAGGTGTCGAGCCGACCCTGAGCGTTGCGCGGGTAGCCGAGATCGTGCAGCGCCACGATGCGGCGGAAGAGCTCGTCGTCATTGCTCGTGATCAGGCCGCCGTCGCCGGAGGTCATGTTCTTGTTGAGCTGGAACGAGAAGATGGCGATGTCGCCGAACGTGCCCACCGGCTGGCCGTGGGAGCTGGCGCCGGCGGTCTGGGCGCAATCCTCGATGAGGCGCAGGCCCTTCTCGCGGCAGATGCGCGCCACCTCCTGCACGTGGCCGGGCGCGCCGCTCATGTGCACCATCAGCACCGCGCGGGTGTGGGGGCCGATCTTGCGGACGAGGTCCTCGGGGTCGAGGGTGAAGGTGTCGTCGATGTCCACCAGGCGCGGAATGGCACCGGCGCGCACCACCGCGCTCACGCACGACACCCACAGATAGCCGGGCACCAGCACCTCGTCGCCCGGGCCGAGGCCCAGCGCCGACACCGCGATGGACAGGGCCGCCGTGCCGCAGGAGACGCCCAGCGCGTGGCGGTGGCCGAAGGTGGAGCACCATTCGCTTTCCAGCGTGTCCACCATGTGCTGCAGGTCCGGGCCATAAAAGCGGAACGGGCTGCGGGCGCGCACCACACGTTCCACCAGCTCCAGCTCCTCGGCGCCGATCCAATGGGCGCCCGGCAGCTCCCACGGCAGGGGCGCGGTTCGCACCGGCTCCCCTCCATCGATGGCCAGACGGTTGGCGTGTTCGCGAGCGACGGTCGTGGGGGACATGCCTTGCTCCTGCACCCAACGCTTGCGCCCGCACCCAGGATTTTTGGGCGAACGCCTTTCGCGCTGGTCAGCATATACCTATGCTTCAGCTCGGCCCTGAGCCGCAAGCGAGAGCGCGGGAAAATCTTGCCCATTCGGACAACATATCTTTGCTTGACAGGCGAGGTTTGCTGGTGAAAGTCGTCGTTCTTACCTCCGCGCTGGTGCTGTGTTTCGGCGCCCTGTTTGGCTTCAGCACCGCATCCATTGCCGGCGTCCTGGCTGATATCACGGCGGATTTCAGTCTTTCCACGCACGCGGTCGAGATGATCGTGACAGCGCTGCTGGTGGGCTGCTTCGTGGGGGCGGCAAGCGCGGCACCGGTGTCTTCGCGCATTGGGCGCAAGCCATCGCTGTTTCTCGCGGTGGTCTTTGCTTTAGTTGGCTATGGGCTGATCCTGCTGGTGGGGCAGGTGCCGTTCGGCCCGCAACTGTTGGCGGGCGCGCGCGTTCTGATTGGCCTTGGTGTCGGCCTTTCTTCCATGGTTGTGCCAATGTACGCGGCCGAGGTGACCGCCGCGCGCTACCGTGGGGCAGTTGTGTCCATGTACCAACTCGCGATCACGGTTGGAATACTTGGCGGCTATTCTGTACCTCTCGCGCTGATGAATGTCGCGTCGTGGCCGGTGATGCTGGCGCTTGGGCTGGTGATCGTCGTGGCGTGCGGTCTCGTGGCCGGGACGCTGCCGGAAAGTCCGCGCTGGCTGCAGGGCCAGGGCCGCACGGGCGAGGCGCAGGCGGCCGCGCGCGTGTTCGGCATTGCCGATGAGATGGGGGAGGCCGCGCCGGGCGCGGCGGCGCTGCCCTTGCGCGCGGTGCTTCGCCAGGGCAGCACCCTGGCGGTGCTCGGCCTGTGCAGCGCGTTGTTCGTGCTGCAGAACTTCTCGGGCATCGACGGCATTCTCTATTACGCGCCGCACATTTTCACGGAGCTCGGCTTCTCCGCCGGCCTCGCGTCCCTGGCGGCGACGTTCGGGCTTGGCCTTGTCAATGTGCTGGCGACGGTGGCGGCCATGGTGCTGGTGGACCGGCTCGGCCGGCGGCCGCTGCTGATCGGCGGCTCGGCTGTGATGGTGTGCGCCTTGGCGGCGGTGGTGGCCGCCGCCACCTTCGATTGGCCGTTCGTGGCGCTGGGCGGCCTCAGCCTCTACATCGTTGCGTTCGCCTTGAGCCTGGGGCCGCTGCCTTATGTGCTGATGTCGGAGCTGTTCCCGGCTGCCATTCGCGAGCGCGGCATCGCCCTGGCGTCCGCCACCAGCTGGCTGTTCAACGGCATCGTCGCCGCCACTTTCCTCTCGGTGGTGGGGGTGATGGGCCTTGCGGCGACCATCGGCATCTTCCTGGCGGTGTGCGTGGTCTCGCTGCTGGTGGCGCTGACGGTGACGCCCGAAACGCGCGCGGTGCCCCTGGAGCGCATCGAGGATGACGTGCTGGCCGGCAAGCCCCTGCGCGCCATCGGGGCAGGAGGCTGAGCGCCTCTCTCAGCCCTGGCTGTCAAGGAAGCGGCGGAAGGCGCTGAGTGTCTTTTCCGAAACGTAGTGCTCCATCCCCTCGGCGTCGGTCTCCGCCGCCTCGCGCGGCACGCCGACAGCCAGCAGGAAGTCCACCACCAGGCGATGGCGGGCCCGCACCCGCTCCGCCATGGCGGCGCCCGCCTCGGTGAGGAACACGCCGCGATAGGGCCGGGAGGTCACAAGCCCCTCGCGCTTCAGGCGGGCGATGGCTTTGGTGGCGGTGGGGTGGGTCACGCCCAGCCGGCGGGCAATGTCGGTCACCCGTGCCTCGCCATGGGCGTTCAGCAGGTCGGCGATAAGCTCGGTGTAATCCTCGGGGATCTCCGCCGAGCGGGCGGTTCGGGCGCGGTTGAAGCGGCGCACCTCGGCGGCTTCCGCGGCGCGCAGGTCGATGGGGGCGGGCTCGCCGCCGCTGGCACCCTTGTGCTCGGACGTCAATCGCTCCCCCGTGACAGGCCCGCAGGGAGATCAGCCATGGGGCACCGGGGTGGGCGCGCGGCCGATCGCGAACAGGAAGACGCTCCCATTATCTGGTCGGGGTGGGGCTTTGCAACTCGCCTCGCCCCGCCATCCACCGGCGCCGGCCCGCATTTGCCGCCGGGGACATGCCGAATGGCGTCGAGCCCCGGCCGCAAGGCGCTTTCGGGACAGCCCGGCGCTGCCCGGATCCTGTCAGCACGGTGTCGCCGAAATGAGGCTATTGCATGAGGTGTAGCCATGGCTACATTATAGAGCAACTGCAACGCGGGCCCGCCCCATGCCCTCTTCGCCTTTTTCGACCGGACCGGTGCCCGAGGCGCCGACATCCCTGACCCCCAGCCTGGCATCGGCCGGGGGCGGCTCGGTCACACAGCGCACCAATGCCGCCATCGCCGAGGTGCTGTCCGGCCGCCGGCGGGGCGGCACGCTGCTGTTCATGGGCCCGGCGGTGGTGGCCTCCATCGCCTACATGGACCCGGGCAATTTCGCGACGAACATCCAGGCTGGCGCGCATTATGGCTATGCGCTGCTCTGGGTGGTGGTGGCGGCCAATCTGGTGGCCATGCTGTTCCAGGCGCTGTCCGCCAAGCTCGGCATCGCCACCGGGCGCAATCTGGCGGAGATGTGCCGTTCCGAGCTGCCCAGGCCCATGGTGTGGGCGATGTGGGTGGTGAGCGAGGTGGCGGCGATGGCTACAGACCTCGCCGAATTCCTTGGCGGCGCTATCGGCCTGTCGCTGCTGTTCGGCCTGCCGCTGCTGGTGGGCATGGGCATCACCGCCATCGTCACCTACGGCATCCTGATGTTCGAGCGCTATGGCTTCCGGCCCATGGAGCTCATCATCGGCGGCCTCGTGGGGCTTATCGGCCTGTGCTATCTGGCCGAGCTGTTCATTGCGCCGGTGGATTGGGGTGCGGCGTTCACCGGCGCGGTGACGCCGCAGATTCCCGACGGGCAGGCGCTGATGATCGCCGTGGGCATTATCGGTGCCACCGTCATGCCGCACGCCCTTTACCTGCATTCGGGCCTGACCCAGAACCGCACCACGCCGGAAAACATCGCCCAGCGTCGGCTGCTGGTGCGCTTCTCCAACCGGGAAGTGATGCTGGCGCTTTCGGTCGCCGGGCTCGTCAACATGGCCATGGTCATCATGGCCGCAAGCGCGTTCCATCTCGGCCACTCGGACGTGGCGGAGATCGAGACCGCCTACCATACGCTCACGCCCCTGCTGGGCGCGGGCGCGGCGGGCATCTTCCTCGTTTCGCTCATCGCCTCCGGCGTCTCCAGCTCGGTGGTGGGCACCATGGCGGGGCAGATGATCATGCAGGGCTTCGTGGGGTTCCGCATTCCGCTGCTGGTGCGCCGGCTCGTCACCATGGTGCCGGCCTTCGTGGTGGTGGCCATGGGCGTGAACACCACCTACGCCCTGGTGCTGAGCCAGGTGGTGCTGTCCATCGCCCTGCCGGTGCCCATGATTGCCCTCGTGATGTTCACCCGCCGGCGTGATCTCATGGGCGAGTTCGCCAATGGCCCGCTCACCACGGCTTTCGCGGTTATCGGCAGTGTGCTGGTGCTGGGGCTGAACGCGGTGCTGCTGTTGCAGACGTTCGGCGTCGACCTCGGCGTGTGAGGTCCGGGCGCCCGCGGAGCTTGCGGGCGCGTGTCGTTTGCTCGGCTTGGACGCTCACGCGGGGGCGTTCACTCTTGCCGCCCATTCACTCGTGTCGCCATTCACTCTTGCCGCCATTCACTCCTGGCGAACATTCGCCGGCGCCGCGCCGGTCATTTCGGCCAGCAGCGCCGCGCGGGTGCGGAAGACGTGGAGTGGCGAGCCCGCCGCGGCCCAGATGGGGTCGAGCGCCATCAAGTCCTCATCGATGACAACGATGAGCGGCGCTGCATGCCCCACCGGCGAGACGCCACCCACGGCGAAGCCCGTCTTCCGCGCGACCCAGTCGGGATCGGCCGGCTTCACCGCAAGGCCGGTGATGGCCGAGACCTTCTTGCGGTCAATGCGGTTGGCACCGGAAGCGATCACCAGCACGGCCTCGTCGCCAGCACGGAACACGATGGATTTCGCGATCTGCGCCAGCGCGCAACCCACGGCCGCGGCGGCGTCCGCCGCGCTGTGGGTGCCTTCCGAAAAGGCCATGATGCTGTCCTCGTGCCCGGCCGCGAGAAGGGCCTGGCGCACGCGTTCGACGCCCTCCATGACCGCGCCTCAGCCCAGCTTGGCGACCAGGAGCTCGGCCGCGACGTTCGCCACGGGCAGCGCGCCAACGGCGTTGAGCGGCAACGCCTTCACTTCATCCGCGCCCTTCAGGGCCGCGAAATCGAGGCTCACATAGTTCATCCCGGCATAGGTGCGCACCAGGAAGCGTCCCCCGGCAAGGTCGGTGAGGGAGGTCCAGGAGGTATATTCGGTGGTGGTGTCGGCCTCGCCATCGGGCTCCGCGC
The DNA here is from genome assembly GCF_043831965.2 of Xanthobacter variabilis. Classification (NCBI taxonomy): domain Bacteria; kingdom Pseudomonadati; phylum Pseudomonadota; class Alphaproteobacteria; order Hyphomicrobiales; family Xanthobacteraceae; genus Xanthobacter; species Xanthobacter variabilis. The sequence continues at coordinate 4,250,250 of NZ_CM195533.1, read as the reverse complement.
CCTCCACCTCCAGGCCGCCGGCGCCGCGCGGGTCCACGGTGATGCCCTTCGGCCGGTCGAAATTGTTCATCACATGGGCCAGGGCCGAGAGCGCCGCCTCGGGCGCAGCGCGCTCCGCATACTGGGCATAATAGGCCGCGCGCACGAACCGGCCGACGGCCGTGTTGGAGGCCGGCAGGCCGGCGGTGGCAATGCCGGAATCCGGCTGGCGCACATTCAGCTTGCCGAACGTGCCGGAGGACCGGTCGAGGTTCGTCAAATACGAGTAATTGTTCATGTTGGTGAGATGCCACGGGAAATCCGGCCCGTTGGTCATCACGCCGATGGGATTGTCATAGACATTCTGCTTGCCGTCCGCGAACTCGATGACCAGCGAGCCGCCGGCCTGGTCATGGACGATGAAATGGAACGGCGTGCGCGCACCGTGCAGGGCCTCGAGCGCGGAGAGCAGGACAGGCTGTGCGGCAAGGGCGGTCTTCACCTGGTCCGTGGTCTCGAACTGCCCGAGGGTCCACACGCCGAGGTCGATGGCCGCCAGAGCCGCCTTGGTCTTCTGGAAGCTGATGGCGGGCCCTTCCGCGTCGGCGAAGGCCAGCAGGCTGAAGGTGAGGCCCTTTTCATTCACGCCTTCCACCAGCTTGAGGTCCGCCACCGTCCCGTTGGGCACGGTGATGCCGACAATGGCGTGGCGCGTCTCGAATACCAGCGGATCGCGCTCCGGCACGGCGGAGCTGACCTTCCGCCCGGCGGGCAGATAGGTGAGCAGGTAGGGCAGCTCCATGGGCAGTTCCAGGGTGCGCCCGGCATAAACGCCGCCTTTATTGTCCCGATAGAGCAGGGCGGTGCAGGCCACCACGGCGTCCACCCCCGTATGGGGCGTGAGCAGGGCCAGCAGGGCGAACGCTGCGAACAGAGCCAGTGTTAGAGCGGACGGGCGGAACCGGCTTGCGAAGATCTTTGCGACACGGGTCTTGGTGGCGAACATCTCGGCTCCGGCCATGGAATGACAACCTCGGATGAGGGCGGGTCCGCCTGAACCCGCCGGTAGGATTTGCAGCAGGCTAGAGCATTTTCCGGTTTCACGGAATCCGGGAAATGCTCTCGCCTGTTGAGTGGTGGCGTTATCTTCGCTTGAACTGCGGTCTACTTCGCTCAAGTCCTCCTTGAGCCATCCCCGTCGCCGCCGACGGGCGACGGGACGTCCCAAGTCTTCGCCGGCCTTGACCTTTGGCGGGCCCCATGCAGGGGCCCGCCCCGTCAGTTATGGTTGAAGCCGCTCGCTTCCGCCGAGGTGAGCGGCGCCGTCACCGGATGCTTCTCGAAATAATCGAGCGTGCGCTTGATGTCGTCCACCAGCAGGCTCGCGAGATCGCGGCTCACCCCGTGCCGCACCAGGATACGCTGGATCACCAGATCCTCGCGATGGGCGGGCATGGAATAAGCGGGCACCTGCCAGCCGCGGCTGCGCAGCCGGTCGGCCACGTCATAAAGGGTGGAGCCGCCAATGCTCGCATTGTCCTTCAGCTTCCAGCACAAGGCGGGAATGCCGGCCTTGCGATCGCCATTGAAGAGCACCTCGAACGGGCCCAGGGCGGCGATTTCCTGCGCAAGGTATTCGGCCGTGTCGTAGCAGGCGTTCTGGATCTTGGAATAGCCTTCGCGGCCGAGGCGCATGAAATTATAGTATTGAGTAATCACCTGCCCGCCGGGGCGCGAGAAGTTCAGCGCGAAGGTGGGCATGTTGCCGCCCAGATAGTTCACGTTGAACACCAGGTCTTCCGGCAGGTCGGCGGCTTCGCGCCACACCACCCAGCCCACGCCCAGGGGCGCGAGGCCGAACTTGTGGCCCGAGGAGTTGATAGACTTCACCCGCGGCAGGCGGAAATCCCATTCCAGCTCGGGCGCGCAGAAGGGGGCGAGGAAGCCTCCGGAGGCGCCGTCCACATGGATCGGGATGTCGAGCCCGGTGTCTTTCTGAAGCTGGTCGAGGGCGTCGCTGACCGCCTTCACCGGCTCGTATTGGCAGGTGAAGGTGACGCCCAGGGTGGGCACCACGCCGATGGTGTTCTCATCCACCCGCTTCAGCACTTCTTCCGGGCTCATGATGAGCCGGTCGCCCTCGAGCGGGATCTCGCGGAGCTCAACATCGAAATAGCGGGCGAACTTGTGCCAGCAGATCTGCACCGGCCCGGTGATCATGTTGGGCTTGTCGGTGGGCTTGCCTGCCGCCGCGCGCTTCTTGCGCCACTGCCACTTGAGCGCGAGGCCGCCCAGCATGGCGGCTTCCGAAGAGCCGACCGTGGAACAGCCGATGGTCTCGCGTGGGGAGGGGGAGTTCCACAGGTCCGCCAGCATGCGCACGCAGCGCTCTTCAATGGCGGCGGTTTGCGGATACTCGTCCTTGTCGATCATGTTCTTGTCGATGGACAAGGCCATGAGGTCCTGGATCTCCTGATCCACCCAGGTCTGGCAGAAGGTGGCGAGGTTCTGGCGGGAGTTGCCGTCCAGCATCAGCTCGTCGCGCACGGCGGTGAACACGTGGCGAGGGTCGTGTTCCTTGGTCGGGAAATTGAACTTGGGAAGCTGGCCGTGCAGGTCGCTCGACGAGTAGACGTCGTCGAGAAGCTCGTCCCGCAGCGCGCCGGCGGCGGGGGCCTTGGAGAGATCAGAAGTCAAAGGCGGCCTCCTCAGGGTCGGATGTCACCATGCCGGCGGCTTGGGTGTGCGCGCGGCGTGTGCGGGAATGCAGCTCTGTGCGAGGTGCGCTTGAGGGTGGGGAGCAGCTCCGCCAGCTCGGCCAGCGGTATCGTTACGGGTGAAGATGGCGAGAGGGGAGACGTCGCGGGGGCTCGATGCCGACGCCAAGGGCCGGGCGAACCATCGCCAGCGCGGTAAATCGCTTCCGACCTGTGGGCAGGGGCGGCGGCGCGCGGCGGACGAGGTGCGTTCGCGTCGAATACACGGACAGGCTGACGCTCCATCGATGGCGCCCGGAGCGGGTCTTGGATGCGTGCGCGGCGTTGCAAGAGCCGCCACCGAAAGCACGGATATGGATCGATGGACCAGCGGTCGCATCGCGCGGCTCCGCCTCAAACCTCCGCCCCCAACCGTTTCCCATTACCCGCAGTAAGCGACAATCCACGCGCGAAGGCAAGGGGCGCCATCGCCGGGCGTGCACTGGAACGCGACACGGCGGCGCGCCAGCCCGCCCCGGCCGGTGAGGCCGGCGCTTGGGCCTGGGCCTGCGGCAGCGATCGCTGAGAATGGGGCGCGAAGGCCTGCGGCGCGCACAGGACCCGCCGGGGGCGGAGGGGGGCGCCCTCCGCCGCGATCAGTCCACGTCGTCGACGCTCTCGGGGCCGCCGCCATAGGCGCGCTGGGCGAGGGCGGCCTGCATGAAGGTGTCCAGGTCGCCGTCGAGCACTTCCTGCGGGGTGCCGGACGAGACGCCGGTGCGCAGGTCCTTCACCAGCTGATAGGGCTGGAGCACATAGGAGCGAATCTGGTGGCCCCAGCCAATATCGGTCTTGGCGGCCTGCTCCGCGGCGGCTTCCGCCTCGCGCTTCTTCAGCTCCATCTCGTACAATTTCGCGCGCAGCATGTTCCAGGCGGTGGCGCGATTCTTGTGCTGGGAGCGGTCACCCTGGCTCACCACCGCGATGCCGGTGGGAATGTGGGTGAGGCGAACCGCCGATTCGGTCTTGTTCACGTGCTGGCCGCCCGCGCCGCCGGAGCGCATGGTATCCACCCGCACGTCGGCCTCGTTGATCTCCACCACGATGCGGTCGTCGATCACCGGGTAGACGTCGACGGAGGAGAAGGAGGTCTGGCGCCGGGCATTCGAATCGAACGGCGAGATGCGCACCAGCCGGTGCACGCCCGCCTCGGTCTTCAGCCAGCCATAGGCGTTGTGGCCCTTCACCATAATGGTGGCGGACTTCAAGCCGGCCTGCTCGCCCGCGCTTTCATCCACCAGCTCCACCTTGAAGCCGTGTCGTTCCGCCCAGCGGGTGTACATCCGCAGCAGCATCTCGGCCCAGTCCTGACTGTCGGTGCCGCCGGCGCCCGCATGGACCTCGAGATAGGTGTCGTTGGAATCGGCCTCGCCGGAAAGCAGGGATTCGAGCTCGCGCCGGGCGAGCTCGGCCTTCAGAGCCTGGAGCGCGCCGGCAGCTTCGGCAATGACGCCTTCATCACCCTCGGCCTCGCCAAGCTCGATCAGCTCCACATTGTCCGCGAGGTCGCGCGCGATCCGGTCGATGGCGGTGAGGCCATCTTCCAGCGTCGTGCGCTCCTGCATGATCTTCTGGGCCCGGTCCGGCTCGTCCCACAAAGTGGGATCCTCCACCATGGCGTTCAGCTCGGCCAGGCGTCGGCGAGAGCGGTCCACGTCCAGGTGGGACCGCAGCAGGTCCAACGATTGATTGATCTCGTCGACTTTCGCGGCGAGTTCCGCGCGCATGGCTTCATGGTCTCCGGATGGGGCCGCGGAAAATAGCGGCCGCGCGCGCAGGTGTAAACGGCGCAGCTGTGAATGGAAGCAGGGAAAGTCCCACCGTCGCGCTTCTGGCGCACTTTTTGCCACTGTCGAGCCGCCAGCGGCCCCGAAGTGGAGCGCGGGTCGCGACGGTCAGGCGCGGCTGGCGGTGGGGCGGGTGTTGTGCTGAAGCCGGGTGACGAACCAGGCCTCGAAATCCTCGGTGGCGAGCGGGCGAGCGAACAGGTAGCCCTGCGCGGCGTGGCACTTGAGCTCGCGCAGCAGCGCCATCTGGGCCTCGGTTTCCACCCCTTCGGCCACCACGGACATGCCCAGGCTCTGACCGATGCGGATCACGGCGGTGGCAAGGGCCTGGGAGTTCTGGTCCTGCTCCAGGCTCATCATGAAGGAGCGGTCGATCTTCAGCTCCGCGATGGGCAGGCGCGCCAGGGCGGAAAGGCTGGAATAGCCGGTGCCGAAATCGTCCATGGCGATGTGCACCCCGAGCGCCTCGATGGCGCGTGCGGTGGCGAGCGAATTGGGGTGCTGGTCCATCATCACCCGCTCGGTGATCTCGACACGGATATCACTCGGCTGGATGTTGTATCGCTTCAGGCCGTCGGCGATGACATCGACGATGGTGCCGCTACGGAAGCTCAGCGGCGAGAGGTTCACGGAAATGTGGGGCACCGGCAGGCCCTCGGCCCGCCACTTCGCGATCTGGGCGCAGGCGGTTTCCACGCCCCATTGATCGATCCCGTCCACCAGGCCGTATTCCTCGGCCAGGGCGATAAAGCGGGGCGCAGGCACGTCGCCATGGATGGGGTCATGCCACCGGCTGAGAGCTTCCACCCCGTGGAGCGAGCCGTCGGTGATGCACACCTGCGGCTGGTAGTATTGCTTTAAGGCCTTGTTCTGGATGGCCTTGCGCAAGGCCACCGACAGCACCAGCCGGTTCTGAACGCGCTGGTTGAGGTCCTCGGTGAAAAAGCGGAACTTGCCCCGGCCTTCACGCTTCGCCTCGTACATGGCGGTGTCGGCGTGCTTCAGCAGCGTTTCGGCGTCGCGCCCATGCTCGGGGAACAGGGTGATGCCGATGCTCACCGTCATCGCGAGGTTGAGCCCCTCGATATTGACGGGCGCGGCCAGATATTCGAGCAGCCGGCCGGAGATGCGGGCGGCTTCGTCACCGCGGCAATTGTGGATGAGGATGACGAACTCATCCCCGCCGATGCGGCCCACCACGTCGCCGGTGCGCAACTGAGCCTTCAGGCGCCGGGAAATTTCCACCAGCAGGCGGTCGCCGGTGGTGTGGCCCAGAGTGTCGTTGACGTCCTTGAAGTGATCCAGATCAAGAAACAGCAGCGCCAGTGGCAGCTTTAGCGCTTCCGCGCGCAGCAGCTCGTCGCTCATCAGGTGCAGAATCTCACCACGATTCGGCAGGCCCGTGAGGGGATCCATTGAGGCGAGGCGCGCGATATGGCGCTTGGATTCCTGCCGCTCCATGGCCAGCGCGCACAGATGGATGCAGGCGTTGACGATCTGCTCATCCCAGGCGGTGGGGGCGCGACGGTCCGTGAAATAGAACGCGAAGGTGCCGGCCACCTTGCCGGAGCGCAGCTTCACCGGGACCGACCAGCAGGCGAGCAGATTGGCCGGCAAAGGCAGCCAGCGGAAATCGTCCCAACGCGGATCGGTGGCGATGTCCTCCACCAGCACCGGCTCGCCGAGAAACGCGCAGCTGCCGCACGACCCGACGTCCGGCCCGATGGCAACACCTTCCACGGCAGCGACGAAACTCTGGGGAAGGCTGGGCCCGGCGACCGGCTGCAGAAGGCCGTCATCGGTCACCGAAATAATGGAGGTGACAACGCCGGGGGCGATAGCTTCCACTTTCCGGCAGACGAGATCCGCGACGGCGTCGAGCGGCTCGTCCGAAACCACGGCGGCGAGAACATCCCGCCGCAGCTCTTCGATCTGCTTGATTTGGGTGATGTCAGCCAGAACGGCGACGATGTTCGCGATCTCGCCGGTCGAGTTGTCGATCACACGGTTAAAAGTCGCAGACACCCAGACGCCCCTTCCTGAGCTATCGGACAACAGTACCTCTTCAGTGAATTCCGGCAACTGTTTTAGGCGATCGGTAAGCTGATTTGTTAACGCTCTTGTGCCGGAATCGGTCGCGAGAAGGGCGAAAGGCTCTTGTCCGAGAACGTCGTCAACCGTGTAGCCGAACCGGTCTGTGAATGCGCGGTTGATGTAGACCGCCTCCGACCGGCTGTTCAGAACCAGGACGATGCGCCCCGTGGTTTCCGCAACCAGGGAGAGAATGCGCATCTGCTCGCGCTGGCGCACGTCCGCGGTGATCTCGCGGACAAAGGCTGCATAATAGGTCTTGTCGCCCAACTCAGCGCGGGACAAGGCTAGCTGGCCCCAGGCCACGCTGCCATCTTCCCGCTCAATGGGAACATCGCGTGTGGTGCCGACGATCTTGGTGACGCCGGTGCGGCGCTGGGTGTTGACGAATTCGTCGTGTTGGCCGCGCCAACGCAGGGGCACGAGCTCGGCGACGTTGCGGCCCAGCACATCGGCGCGCGGGCGGCACCAGAGCCTTTCGGCGGCGTCGTTGAAAAAGATGACGTTGTTTTTGTCGTCTATGAAAACAACGGCGTCCAGGCACTGGCTAAGTGCCAGCTGGTTGAGATCCTGGACCTCCTCATCCATCGCGTCGCCCCCGCGCTGCTTGATCCCCTGCAAGGTCACGCGAGCGCGCTACCGATGCCATTGGGCGAGGTTACATTGCGCGGTACCAATCGATACCGTCAAGCTCATCCATAGCTTGGCCGTAACACAATTTCGCCCCAAGGCTGTGTGCAGGGCCGCTTTGGCCGTGCCAACAAAGGGTTAACCAAGAGTGACGAAAGCCGTGGGTTCGCCGCGGCGGGCTCTGTGGGGACGAGAGTGGGCGAAAAGATGAGGGCGGCGGCCCGTTGGAACCGCCGCCCGGTTTTCAGTAGAGGCCGCCCGTTCCCGCGCTGGAGCCGGACCCAATGCCGCCATCGGATGCCCCAGAGGAATCAGAGACCGAGTAGCTGTCGGGCGGAGCCGTGCCGGGCTTGAAGCCTTCGAGGATGGCGTTGCTATCGCCCGCGCCCGTGCGCTGCCCGCTCTTGCGGTCGATCCGCACCAGCTTGATGCCGGCGGGCACCTTGAAGGGAATGGCGGGGCGGTCGGCCAGCGCCACTTTCATGAAGTCGCGCACGACCGGCGCCGAGAGGTGGCCGCCGGTGGCGCCCTTGCCCATGGGGCGGGGGCGGTCATAGCCGAGATAGACACCCACCACCACTTCGGGAGTGAAGCCGACGAACCAGGCGTCCTTCTCGTCATTGGTGGTGCCGGTCTTGCCGGCGATGGGCTTGCCCAGCTCCTTCAGGGCGGTGCCGGTGCCGTGCTGCACCACGCCTTCCATCATGGAGGTGATCTGGTAGGCCGTCATGGGGTCCAGCACCTGGGGCCGGCGATCGATGAGCGTCGGCTCGGGCTGGTTGGCCCAGTGGTCGGCATCGCAGCCGCGGCACTCGCGCTCGTCGTGGCGGTAGATGGTGTGGCCGTAACGGTCCTGGATCCGGTCGATGAGCGAGGGCGTTACTTTGCGCCCGCCATTGGCGATCATGGCGTAGGCACCCACCATGCGCATCAGCGTGGTTTCGCCGGCGCCCAGCGCCATGGAGAGCATGGGCGGCATGTTGTCATAGATGCCGAAGCGCTTGGCGTATTCAGCGATGATCGGCATGCCGATGTCGTTGGCGAGGCGCACCGTCATCACGTTGCGCGACTGCTCGAGGCCGAAGCGCAGCGTCTGCGGGCCGTAGAACTTGTTGGAATAGTTGGTGGGCCGCCACGTGGCCTGGCCCGCCTGCTCCAGCTCGAAGGGCGCGTCAACCACGATGGAGGACGGCGTATAGCCATTGTCCAGCGCCGCCGAATAGACGAACGGCTTGAACGAAGAGCCCGGCTGCCGCATGGCCTGGGTCGCGCGGTTGAACTGGCTCTCGTCATAGGAGAAGCCGCCGGAAAGGGCGATCACGCGGCCGGTGGTCGGCTCCATCACCACCATCGCGCCCTCGATGGCGGGGATCTGGTGGAGGCGGAACTGGCCCTGGCGGCCGGCCATGGGCTCCACATAGACCACGTCGCCGGTCTTCAGGATGGAGTTCAGCGGGCGGCGGGTCCATTTGGCGCCGTCGGCGGTGATGAGGCCCACCTCGCGCTCGGTGGAGCGCGCGCCGGACTTGGTGCGCGGCGGCTGCAGGCCGATGCGGGCGTTGTCCTTGTTCACGTCCAGCACCACGGCGAGGCGCCAGGGGATGTCGTTGAACTCCTTTACCTCGCCCAGCTTGGCGCCCCAGTCGGCGCCCGTAATGTCGATGTGGGTGACGGGCTTGCGCCAGCCGCGCTCCTCGTCGAACCGCACCAGGCCTTCCGAAAGGGTCTTCTTGGCCAGCACCTGCAGCTTGGGATCCAGCGGCGTGCGCACGGAGAGGCCGCCCGTATAGAGCTTGTTCTCGCCATAGCGCTCGAAAATCTGGCGGCGCACTTCCTCAGCGTAATATTCAGCGGCGAAGATCTGCGCGCCGGAGGGGCGGGGCGTCACGTCAAGCGGCGACTTCTTGGCGGCCTCGCCGTCCTCGGGGGACACGAAGCCGTTCTCCACCATGCGGTCGATCACCCAGTTGCGGCGATCGGTGGCGCGGGCGCGCTCGCGGAAGGGGTTGTAGGTGGAAGGCGCCTTCGGCAAGGCGGCGAGGTAGGCCACCTCCTGCACGTTCAGCTCTTCCACGGACTTGTCGAAATAGACCAGCGCGGCGGCGGCGATGCCGTAGGCGCCCATGCCGAGATAGATCTCGTTGAGGTACAGTTCCAGGATGCGGTCCTTGGAATAGGCGCGCTCGATGCGCAGCGCCAGGAGCGCTTCCTTGATCTTGCGGTCGATGGAGACCTCGTTGGTCAAAAGGAAGTTCTTGGCCACCTGCTGGGTGATGGTGGAGGCGCCCTGGGGCCGGACGTTCTTGCCGTAATTCTGCAGATAGAAGCTGGCGGCGCGGAAAATGCCCGTGGGGTCGACGCCGCCGTGCTCGTAGAAATTCTTGTCCTCGGCCGAGAGGAAGGCCTCGATGACCAGCTTGGGCACGGACTGGATGGGGATGTAGAGCCGCCGCTCCTTGGCGTACTCAGCCACCAGCGATCCGTCGGCCGCGTGCACCCGCGTCATCACCGGCGGTTCGTAATTCTGGAGCTGGGTATAGTCCGGCAGGTCCTTGGAGTACTTCCAGACGAAATAGGTCGCGCCCGCCGCGCCCACCAGCAGCACCAGGGTGAACAGAGCGAACAGGAAGCCCAGAAACCTCAGCAGCAGCCTCATCTCGCAGGGCCCCTCCACATCGTTGAACGCATGCCCCAACGGCATGCCGGCCATCTACCTGCGCCGCACCGCACGCGCGGCGACATCGCATTACCGCGACTCGGCTTCGCTGCGAAGCGGCAGATGCCGGTGCGTAGCCGTTCCCGCACCGCTTCGCCATCACAAGGCCGCGACACGCGCGCGGACCATCCGAAGATGGCGACGGCTCGCGACGGGCCAATATCAGGCGGTACCGGCGGGCGGTAGCGGCTGGCGACAACCGGCCCTTGCCCCTATGGCGGGCAAACATGGCCGCTTCGCGACCACGCGGATGGGGAGTTGGATGAGGGGCGGGTTGCGTGGGCGCTCAGCGGCCGGCCTTGCCCGGCTCGGCGCGCTGGCCCTTGGCATTCTCGGCGCGGGCCGTCTGCCCGTCGGCGGGGGTGGCGTGGGCCACGCGCGGGCCGAAAAAGTCGTTGACCGCCTCCACCATGGCGTCCGCAACCTCGTTGCGCCAGGTGTCGGAGGTGAGCAGCTTCAGATCCTCGCGGCTGGACATGTAGCCGAGCTCCACCAGCACCGAGGGGACGTCATGGGCCCGCAGCACGCGGAAGCCGGCGGACTTGAGCGCGCCGTGATGGGTGCGCGCCACGCTTTTCATCTGGTGCACCAGCTGGCGGGCGAAATGGGCGGAAAAGCTGCGGGTCTCGCGCTGGGCGAGATCCACCAGAATGCCCGCGACGGCATCCGATTCATCGCTCAGGTCCACGCCGGCGATGAGGTCGGCCTTGTTCTCCTGGTCGGCGAGGCGGGCGGCATCGGCGTCGCTGGCGGTCTCGGAGAGGGTGTAGACGCTGGCGCCGCGGGCCTTGCCATCATTGCGGGCGAGGGCGTCCGCGTGGAGCGAGATGAACAGGGCCGCCTGATGCGCGCGGGCGATGCGCACGCGCTCGCCGAGGGGAATGAAGGTGTCGGTGCTGCGGGTCATCACCACCCGGTAGATGCCCAGCTTCTCCAGCTTGTCGCGCAGCACCAGCCCGGTTTCCAGCACGATATTCTTTTCCGCGTACGAGCTGTAGCCGGTGGTGCCGGTATCGATGCCGCCATGGCCGGGATCGATCACGATCACGGGGCGGGTGTCTCCAGCTGGCGGAACGATGGGTTCGGGCGTGGCCGCCTGGGGGCGGGTGGCGGTGGCCAGGGTGCGGGCGAAGGTGGCGGCGTCGGTCGGCACCAGGTCCAGCACCAGCCGCGCTGGCTGGTCGTCCACGGCGTCGAGAATGAAGCTCTTGTCGATGGAAACGGGGCCGCCCACCTCCAGCACCATGCGGGCCTTGCCGGGCGCGAACACGCCATAGCGCAGGGCGCTCACCAGCCCGCGCTGCATCGGCTGCGGCGCCATGGAGAACACCACGTCGTCGAGGTCCACCACCACCCGGTAGGGATTGGCGAGGGTGAAGGTGCGGATATCCACCGCCCGGTCCAGGTCGAGCACCATGCGGGTGCGCTGGCCGTCGCCGGCGAGGCGGGCTTCACGGGCAAGGGTGGGCAGGCGGGCCGCCGCGGGCGCGGCCGGCCGCGTGATGCTTCCGGTCGCCTCCGGCGCGGGGGCTTCGGCATTGCGGCCGGCGGCGGCCGCAGGCGTGCAGAGAACGGTGCCGCACACCGCAATGAGCAGCGCGCGGCGAATCGGGCCGCCCCTGCAGGACCGGGCCGCCGCTCGGAAAAGTCTGGTGTGCCAGGCGGTTTGGACCATGCGCATCCCGTCGTGCCGGTGACCGGGCGGCGGCGATGGCCAATGGGGCCCGCGCCGCACGTCCTTAACGGATAGGGGCAGGTGCGTTAACCTTTGGTTGACACCTCGCCGCCGGCTGGGGATAGCGCCTGCGGCGTCGTGGTCGCGACACGGTGAAGTGCTGTGTCGGCAAGCCGTCGCGCCCTGGCGTCCCGCTGCGAGGGGCCGTCGGCACACGCATAAACCTTGCCAAGCGGGAATGAGGGCGTCTACAAAAGGCGCGTACACAGTTCGCGTTCCGGACCAGGCTCTTCGGCCACCGGCTGCCGCGGCTGCCGCGGGTGTTCCTCTTCAGGCCCGGAAGTACGCGTGGCCCTGGTGCAGCGCGCTTTCCGGCCTCAGTGGCCCACTCCACGTCGTCGGTCGCTCTCTTTCGGCGCAGCGCGCCAGCAAGGAGAGCCGGCGGCATTTCGAGCGGCGGTCCCGGCGACCCTTCCGAAACATGCCTTCGAGGAACGTTCTGGAGAATCGGGCGGGCGTGTGCCGTAGCCGGATCGGGGCCTTGGCTCCGGGGCCGGTTGGACCTTTCATCGAGGACCGGGTAGCCGAGGGCATGGACTTTTATCCGCACGACCGGCGCGTTCGCCGCGCCAGAGTGTGCCCCGACGTCGAGGGTGTGAACGACACGCCCCGGCGCGACCGATCCTCTGACTCTTTCCGTCATCACATCCGGCGTTCGAACGGCGTTCCGGCGGGGGTCTGCGACACCTCCCGGCGCCTGTGGCGGAGCTGTGGCTCCGGCGCCGTGAAGAGAGAATTCAATGGCGAACAAGATGCTCATCGATGCGACCCACCCGGAGGAAACCCGGGTCGTGGTCGTGCGCGGGAACAGGGTCGAAGAATTCGACTATGAGTCCGCCACCCGCAAGCAGCTGCGGGGCAACATCTATCTGGCCAAGGTCACGCGCGTGGAGCCCTCGCTCCAGGCGGCGTTCATCGAATATGGCGGCAACCGCCACGGCTTCCTCGCCTTCAGCGAGATCCACCCCGATTACTACCAGATCCCGGTCGCCGACCGCCTGGCGCTGATCGAGGAGGAGGAGCGCGCCGCGCGCCTCGCCGAGGATGAGGCCGACATGCGCGAGAAGCGCCGCGAGCGCGGCCGGTCGCGCAAGAGCCGCGCCGATGCCGCCGTCAGCGAAGAGGTGGAGGAGGCCGAGGACGCCGCCGCTCCGGAAGCCGCGACCGCCGAGCCGGCGGCTGCCGTTTCCGCTGCCGAGCCCGATTCCGCCGTTGAGGCCGAGCCCGCGACTGCGGTCGAGCCGGTCGAGAACGCGCCTGTAGATGAGGCGTCGGCTGATGCCCCCGTCGCCGCCGAAGCCGAAAACGCGCCCGAGGCGAAGTCCGCTGAAGAGCCCGCGGAGGCCGCTCCCGTGCACGCGCACGTGGATACCGTGACCGCCCTGCTCGCCACGGCGGAAGCCGCAGAGGCGGAAGAGGAGCGCGAGGAAGAGGCGGCCGAGGCTGCGCTGGGCACCGCGCTGCCGGCCCCCGCCCAGCAGGTGGTCGCCCTTGAGGCTCACGCCGAGGAGGCCGAGCGCCGTCATGAGGCCGAGGAGGGTGAGGTCCAGCCCGCTCCCATCCTGCCTGAGGACGAGGACGCTCCCGCCGAGGCCCGCCAGCCCCAGGACGACGAGGAAGAGGACGAGGACGACGGCGACGTCGACCAGATCGACGAGGAAGAGGAAATCGAGCACCTGGGCTCCGACGAGGACGCCCTCGAGGAGGTGCCCGAGCGCGCACCCCAGCGTCGCGCCCGTACCTATAAGATCCAGGAGGTCATCCGCCGTCGCCAGGTGATGCTGGTGCAGGTGGTGAAGGAAGAGCGCGGCAATAAGGGCGCGGCTCTCACCACCTATCTGTCCCTCGCCGGCCGCTATTCGGTGCTGATGCCCAACACCGCCCGGGGTGGCGGCATCTCCCGCAAGATCACCAATGCCGTGGACCGCAAGCGCCTGAAGGAAGTGGTGCAGGACCTGGAGGTGCCGGAGGGGATGGGCATCATCCTGCGCACCGCCGGTGCCAACCGCACCAAGACCGAGATCAAGCGCGACTTCGAATATCTCCTGCGCCTGTGGGAGACGGTGCGCGAGCTCACGTTGTCGTCCGCCGCGCCGAGCCTTGTCTATGAGGAGGGATCGCTCATCAAGCGGGCCATCCGCGACCTCTACAACAAGGACATCGACGAGGTGCAGGTGGCCGGCGAGGACGGCTACAAGGAGGCCAAGGACTTCATGCGCATGCTCATGCCGAGCCATGCCAAGGCGGTCCTGCCCTATCGTGAGCCGCAGCCCATCTTCGCCCGTTACGGGGTGGAGCAGCAGCTCGACGCCATGTTCTCTCCCGTGGTGCAGCTCAAGAGCGGCGGCTACATCGTCATCAACCCGACGGAGGCGCTGGTCTCCATCGACGTGAACTCCGGCCGCGCCACCCGCGAGCACCATATCGAGGACACCGCGCTCAAGACGAACGTGGAAGCCGCCGAGGAAATCGCGCGCCAGCTGCGGCTGCGCGACCTCGCGGGCCTGATCGTCATCGACTTCATCGACATGGAGGAGAAGCGCAATAACCGGGCGGTCGAGCGCAAGCTCAAGGATTGCCTGAAGAACGATCGGGCGCGCATCCAGATCGGCCGCATCTCCCATTTCGGCCTGCTCGAAATGTCGCGCCAGCGCATCCGCACCGGCGTGCTGGAAAGCTCCATCGAGGTGTGCCCCCATTGCGGTGGCACCGGCCATGTGCGCTCGGCGGCCTCGGTGTCGCTCCAGCTCCTGCGCGCGCTGGAAGAGCAGCTGTTGCGCTCGGCTTCCAATAATCTCATCGCCCGCACCCGGGCTGAGGTCGCGCTCTATGTGCTCAACCACAAGCGCGCTCACCTGCGCGACCTGGAAGAGCGCTTCAACGTCACCTTGACCATCGAGGCGGACGAGACGGTGACCGGCCACCAGCCGTTCATCATCGACAAGGGCGACCTTGCCGCTCCCCCTGCGCCCGCGCCGCGCGCGGCTCCGGTGGTGCACCCCGATTCCATCGCTCCCGATGAGGCATTCGTCGAGGAGGAGGAAGACGAGGTCGATGAGACCTTGGAGGCCGAAGCCGAGGGCGATGCTGCCGACAAGGCCGACGAGAACAATCGTCGTCGCCGCCGCCGCCGCCGCCGGCGGCGCCCGGGTGAGCGGGACGAGACCCGCGAGTCGGACGCCGATGGCGAGGACGAAGAGGAAGTCTCCGCCGAGGCTGAGGAGGCCGAGGGCGAAGAGGAGCCGGTGTCCGAGGACGAGTCGGGCGAGGATGACGCCAATGATCGGCGCCGCCGTCGCCGCGGCCGCCGGGGCGGCCGCCGCAATCGCCGCGAGCGGGATGGTGAGGACGGTGCCGCGGAGGGTGAAGCGGGTGAGGGTGAACTCACCGCTGATGAGACTGCCGGCGAAGGGGAAGAGGAGCAGCCCGCTCCGGTCGCCGAGCCGGTGGCAACAGCGGCTGAGGCCGAGCCCGTGACCGCGCCGGTCGTGGAGGCTCCTGAAGTCGTTGCCGCTGAGGCCGCACCGGCTGCCAGCGAGCCTGCGGAGCCCGAAACCGGCCGCCGTCGCCGTCGCTCGACGGTGCGCGAGAAGGCTCCTGCGGTGGCGAAGACTGAGGATGCCGAGCCGATTGCCGGGGAGGGCGAGGCTGCGCCCGCCTCCGAGGCGCCGGCCATCGCGTCCGAGCCGGCCGTGGAGGCCAAGGCTGAACCGGGTGAGCCCGCGGACGCAGGCAGGACGGAAGAGGTGGCTCCGGCTGCGGAGCCCTCGGCCGGCGAGCCTTCCACTGAAACGCCGGCTGCCCCTCCCGCGGATACGCCTTCGGCAAAACCGCGCTCGGGCTGGTGGCAGCGTAAATTGTTCGGCGGCTGACCGTCGTTTTCCCGCCGGTGGCTCGCGCCACCGGCGGTTTTGTTTTGGGCCGACGCGGGGCTGAGCTAGGCGGGGGCAGGGCCCGCCGTTGGCGCGTATTCTGGAACGGTGGCTACTGGTTCGCCCGATGCTGGCGCGGCGCGTTGGTGAGTGCGCCGAATTTCCCCCGCGTTCAGTCGCGCGGGGGGGGGCTACCGGCTGGTTGCTGTGGTCAACCACGCCGCAATGCCTCGAGGTCCCGACGCAGACAAGCGGGCCGCGGATCGGCTGGTCACCCCGTCACCTCATCCTTGGCTCTGAGCCGCTGCCCGAGCGGGTGCCTGCCTGAACGGCTGTGTTTGCAGTCGCGGGAGAGGTGCTCTGTCGGGCCGGCCCTTTCGCTGCGCGCATCACGACGCACCCCGGCATCCATGTCATGGGCTGGGGGTGGTGCCGGGCGGGGCCCTCGTGTCACCATGGGCGGGGCTTGGCCGGGCCTGCGCTCGGGCCACTGCCGAGGCGAGCCCTCGAAAGGGATGCTGTCGCGAAGGGCGTGGGGACGGCCGCGCGAGGCAATTCGCGGGTTCACGGATGGCAACCGGCGGGCTGGGCCTGCCTTAAAACATTCGTGCTGCGCGGTGGGTCAGCCAAACCGCGGCAAGACCACCCGCCAGCGCGAACGCCAGCAGCACCGAAAGCGGCAAGACGAGCACTTCGGCCGTTGCGCCACGCCACAGGGCATCCTGATAGGCCTCGATGCCCCAGGCTGTCGGGGTCAGCTCTCCCAGGCGCTGCAGCCAGTCGGGCATGAGGACGCGCGGAGCGATGGCGCCGCCGGCCACGGAGAAGAGCAGCACCAGGATCATCGAAAGGGCCCGCACTTGTTGCCGGGTGCGGCAGGCCGCCGCCAGCGCGAGCGCCACCCCGGCCGCCGCTGCCGCACAGGCGAGGGACACCAGCAGAAAGGCCGACAGGTGGGCGGTGACGCCCACCCCGTGGACCAGCTGCGCCACCGTGAACAGCACGACCGCCAGGGCGAGCCCCTGGAGCACCAGAAATGCGAACTTGCCCAACACCAGCGCGCCGAGGCCGCCTGGTGTCATGAGCACACGGTCGAACACCCCGCAGCGGCGCTCCTCCACCAGGCTCGCGGCCCCCCGCAGGGCCGCGACCAGCAGGAAGAGCAGGGTGATGGCGGCGGCATAATAGATGACGCCGGGCTGCGCCTGCGCGCGTGACACCGCCTGGTTGGCGATCAGCGCGCCGCCGCCGTTGGCGGCCCGTTCGGGCGCGCGGGCCATGGCCTCCTTCAGGCGCCGTGTCTGCTCACTGCTGAAGGGGCCCGTCAGCTCCTCAATCTGCATGGCCGCGCGCGACAGTGTGGCGGCAGGAAACGCGGCGTCGAACACGGCGTGGATGCGCCCCATCAGCACGGCGCCCGCCAGCGCGCGTCCGGGATCGGTGATGACCAGAAAGGGCGGCTCAGGCGTGGCCACGGCGGGGTCATCCCGCACCACCAGGCCCACATCCACGCCGCCCGCCTGCACCTGGGCCTCGACCTGCGCGGCGGCGTCAGGGCCCGTGAGGAGGGTCAGGCGGGTGCCGGGGGTGGCCGCCAGTGCGTCGAGGACGGCAGCAGCGGTGGGTGCGTCGGAGAGGCGGGCGGCGGCCACCGAGAGGGAACCGGCACCGCCGGCGCTCTCCGCAAAGATGGCGGCGAACAGCAGGAACAGCAGCGGCGGCAGAATGAATGTCGTGATCAGCGCGCCGCGATCACGAAAGAAAGACAGCGCCATGGCGCCCATCACCGCGCCCATCACGCGTCCCGACCGGTGATGGCGCCGTAGATGGCGGCAAGCCCTGCGGTTCTCAAGGTGAGCGCGCGCGGCGGCAGGCCCAGGGAATCCAGGCGCGACAGCAGCTCGCTCACCGCCCGTGGGGAATCGGAAATGAGGCCGTGCGCATGCGCCCCTTCAACCGTGAAGCCCAAGGCCGAAAGGAACCCCGCCTGAAGCTGCGAGGGCGGGGTGCTGAAGGCGAGCTCCACCAGCCGCCGGTGGGCGAAATCCTGGGCGGCGAGGGTGCGCACGGCGCCTTCCAGGGCCAGTCGTCCGGCCTTGAGAATGGCGACGCGTTCCGCCACCCGCTCGGCGAGCTCGAAATCCTGGGTGATCAGCAGAACGCCCAGCCCTTCGCCCGCGAGGGTTCGCAGCAGGCTCACCAGATCCTCGCGCCCGAGGGCATCCATGCCGGCGGTGGGCTCGTCGAGCAGCAACAGGCGCGGGCGCCCCACCAAAGCCGCTGCGAGATTGGCGCGCCGTTGCCACTCTTCGGAAAGGCGATCAATGCGCTGGTCCTGCCGCGCGGCGGTTCCGGTGCGGTCCAGGGCCTGGGTCACGCTCTCGCGGACCTCTCTCAGGCCCAGGCCCGAGAGTTCGGCGAAGATGGAGAGGTTTTCGGCGATCGTGAGCGTGGGGTAGAGGGCGATGTCCTGCGGCACGAGGCCGATTTTCCCCCGCGCCTCGGCGCGGGTGACGGGAACACCGCAGATCCGCACCTGCCCGGCGCGCGCCGGCAGGCGGCCGCAGATGGCACGTACCAGGGTGGACTTGCCCGCTCCGCCGGGGCCCATCAGCACCGTTATGCAGCCTGCCGGCACGGTCAGGTCCACGTTGTGCAGCACCCGAAGTCGCCCGTAACCGGCGTCGAGCCCGGTCACCGCGAGCGCGGGTTCTTCGCCCGCCGCAGGCGGCGGACCGGCCGGCGGGGGCTCCGGTGGCTGCACGAGGCGCAGGTGCGAGGGGGGCATGGGCGCGCTCACGGCCGGCTCAGCATGGGCTGGCCTCCACCGCGTCGCCGAAGGCAGAGCGCAGGAACAGGCGCAGGGGCTCGTGGCCTTCGTCATTGGGGCCGAGGCGCCGCGAGGCGTCGCCGGCGCCCATCACGTGCTCGGCCAGCAGCTCGCGGGCGCGCGCCGCGCGCAGAGGGGCGCTGGGAGCGGAAGCATCGCGCGTGGCGTCGAGCAGGTGATACGCGTGCCCAACATGGCTGGCGAAAGAGATGAGGTGGGCCAGCCGCTCCTCGTCCAGCCGCGCCACCCGGCCGGCGAACTCGGCGGCGAGGGGGAACAGAAGGCTGCTCGTGCGCCGGCTGACCTCATCCCCGGTTGGTGCCGGGTGGCCGGTCGGGCGCAGATCGTCAAAGCGCACGCCGCACAGGCCGAGGGTGCCAACCGCCAGGGACAGGGAGGTCCCCGCCTGGAGCCGCACGCATTCCTCCACGCCGGGCGCATCCGCCACCACGCCAAAGGCGCGCGAGAGCAGGGAGATGGCGGCCAGAAGGGCCACATCATCCCCACAGCGCCCAACGCCAGCAGGCTGCGACTGGAGTCTCGCGGCGTGGTTGGTGCCGGGCAGGGTGTCCATGAGGCGGGAGGCCGCGTCGACCATCTCCAGCGCACAGCCCAAGTCGAGCACCGCGTGCTCCGACATGTCGAGCTGAAGGGCGGCGGCGATGGCGAGCAGGGGCGCCAGCCTCTTGCCCGGGCTGAGCAGAATGTCGCGCATGGCGGCATGCAGCGCCCCCGGGTGGAGGGCCGTCGGCGGCACCAGCTGGCCGAGCCGACGCTCAATTATCGCGTGCAGATAAGAGGGATCCGCGTCATGGAGCCCAGGCGGAGCACACTCGGCCGCGAGGGGAGAGGCTTCCTCCCGCGGGGCGCTGCCCTGGCTTGCCTTGTGCCTCATGACCGCCTGCTCTTCACGACCTTCGCCCGATGCCCGCGAACGCGCCGTCGACAGCTCGTCCGGGCCGACTTTAGATCATTCTCGCTGAACCGCTACTAGGGCATTTCCCCGTTTGCGGGGTGGGCGAAAGGCGTTAGCTGACTGCGCCGGGTAGCTTTCCTCGCCCCAGAAGCGCAGGAGACTATGCCATCGCGCACGATGCGGCCCGTGCGTTGCCGGTAACACCGCGGGAGGCGATGGGACGGGAGTTCGCCCCCTGAGACTTGTTCACGAGCCTTGCCCGTGAGCGCGCCCTTTTTGCTGGGAGGACGGCGCAGGTGCCTGAGCCCGTGGGGGGCGGCGTCGCGGGCCTCAATTGGCCCAGTGATCGAGCCACATCTTCTCGCCGATGGTGCAGGACACCCGCGGCTGGGCCGAGCTGGCGGGCACCACGAGGCTGGGCGCCGGCGGCGGCACCACGCCGGCCACCTCCATCACCAGCTTGGTTTTCACCGCGCGGGCGAACTCGGAAATATGCTCCACCGGAATCACGAAGGCGCCAGGGCCGCCGATGACGCAATCCTCGTAATAGAGATCAAGCTCGGGGGCATCCACGGCGGCGGCGGAGCCGCGCTTCATGACCAGCGGCAGGCCGTTCACGGTGATGCCGCGCTCCACCACCGAGTCACGCGCCACCACGACCGGCGGACCCTGGTTGTTCACGCCGTCTCCGGAAATGTCGATCACCCGGCGCAGGCCCCGAAAGCCGTTGAGGTCGAACTGGTCGGCGCTGTAGAGCAGGGCGCCCGAGATGGAGGTGCGGTAGACCCGGTGCAGCGGCGCGGCGCGGATGGCGTCCGCGAAGGTCTGGGCGGATTGCGGGCCGTCGATGAGCTGCCACTTCACCGCCACGTCCTGCTCGCTCTCGCCGGCCCATTCCACATAGACGACCGCGATGCGGCCATTGGGGCCCAGTCGCAGGGCTTCCAGGAATTCGGGGGAGGTGATGGCAGCGGCATAGCCGTCGCGCTGGAGGGCCTGCTCCTCGGTGTCCATGGAGTAGGAGATGTCCACCGCCAGGACCAGCTCCACATCCACCGGCAGGCGCCCGTCATCCGCCGCCGCGGGCCGCGCCTCCTGGGCCGCAAGGGCCAGGCCCAGCAGCCACGATCCGTACCACAGCCTGCGCGTCATCATCACCCATGCTCCCCTGCGTCGGGCATCCGCGACATGTCGTCGCGATGATGCTGACATCATCGGAGCGGGTGCAAAAGAGCTTAGCCGTCTCCCTTGGTTGCGCTGGTGCGGCGCAAAGGGGCATGAATGAAGGATTGCGGCCCGAAGAGGGAGTGTCGTGCCGTCGTCACAATCAGTTGAAGACAAGGCCCCTGCACGCCATTTGTGCAGGGGCTTCGTCTTTCGGCCTCACTGATCGAGGGTTTCGGTCTCGATGATCTCGATGCCGAAGCCGCCCAGGCCCACATAAGTGCGGGCCTTGGAGGCGAGCAGGCGGATGGAGACGATGCCGAGATCCCGCAGGATCTGGGCGCCCAGGCCCACCTCGCGCCAGTGGCGATCGCGCTCGACCTCGCTGGAGGTCTTCTCCCCCGCGCCCAAGGCGGAGGGGGGCACGCCGGCGGTGCCGTCACGCAGATAGACCAGCACGCCGCGGCCTTCAGCCTCGATGCGCTCCAGCGCCTTCTGGATGGACTTGCCGCCAGCGAAAGCGTCGGCGATGGGGTCCGCCCGATGCAGGCGCACCAGCACCTTCTCGCCATCGCCGATGCGGCCCTTCACCAGGGCCAGATGGTTCACCGAATCAAAGGGGGTGGTGAAGGAATAGCCCTGCAGCTCACCCACGCAGGTGGGCACGGGGAACTCGGCCGCCCGGGTCACCAGCTTCTCGCGCGATTGGCGGTAGGCGATGAGGTCGGCCACCGAAATGCTGGTGAGCTTGTGGGTTTCGGCGAACTCGGCCACCTGGGGGCCGCGCTTCACCGTGCCGTCGTCATTCACCAGCTCGGAGATGACGCCCACGGGCGGCAGGCCGGCGAGGCGGCACAGGTCCACCGCCGCCTCGGTATGGCCGGAGCGCATGAGCACGCCGCCCTCCTTGGCGATAAGCGGGAATACATGGCCCGGCCGCACGAAATCCGCCGCACCCATGTTGGGATTGGCGAGCGCGCGCACGGTGTTGGTGCGCTCTTCCGCCGAAATGCCGGTGGTGGTGCCGTGCTTCACGTCGATGGAGATGGTGAAGGCGGTGCCCAGCGGCGCGTCATTGTTCGACACCATGGGGTCGAGCCGCAGGCGCTTGGCCTCGGAGGGCGGCAGCGGCGCGCACACGATGCCGGACGTGTTGCGGATGACAAAAGCCATCTTCTCCGGCGTCGCCAGCGAGGCGGCGAGGATGAGGTCGCCTTCATTCTCACGGTCGTCGTCGTCGGTGACGACGATGATTTCACCACGGGCGAAAGCTTCGATGGCGGCCTGGACGCGGGCCTGGGTACTGTCGGTCACGGCGGAACCTCGCAGACTGAGCGGAGGAAGACCGAGGAAATCGTTGGGCGTCACCTCGTGGCCGGTGGCCTCTGCGATCCTCTCGGCCGTCTCGCGGGAGATCCAGGCCCTCTCGTCATTGCACAAAGCGGTGACGCTGGCGGGAGATAGCCCCACCTTGCGCGCGAACGCGCTGCGCTTTGTGCCGTTGCTCGAAAGCCATTCCGCGAGCTTCATGGGCTCAGCATAGCAGGGTGAATTTCAGTGACAATAAAATTTCTTGAAATTCAGCCATACTGAAATCCGGCCGGCGCTGCAGGGGATGCAGCCGGCTCCCAGAGCCTGAGAGAGCCCCGCGCGGCGGCTCGCGTCAAGGCTTGCGACCTCCACTTGCGATCCCGGCTTGCGATCCGTGAGCGGCGACGTCACTCTCAAGCTGAAGCGGAGGGGCGTCATGCAAAAGTGGCTCGCGGCCCATTGGGTCGCCGGTGCGGCCTTCATGTGTGGGGCGCTGCTGCTGGTGCTGCCCTTCACCGGTGGCGGGGCGGAGCGCATCATCTATCTCGCCGGGCCCGTCTATATGCTCCACCAGGTCGAAGAGCATCTGGGCGATCGCTTCCGTGCCTTCGTCAATGCGCGCGTGTTCGGCGGGGTCGAGGCGCTCACCGTGGCGGACGTGCTGTGGATCAACCTGCCCGGCGTGTGGGGAATCAACCTGCTGGCGCTCTATGCGGCCCATTGGCTGGCGCCCGGCTGGGGGCTGGCGGCGCTCTATCTCATCCTGCTGAACGGCATCGCCCATGTGGGCATGGCGGTGGGGTTGAAGGGCTACAATCCCGGCCTCGGCACCGCCGTGGTGCTGTTCATCCCGTTCGGTCTCTATGGCATCGCGGCGGTGCCGGGCACGCTGGCCCAGAACCTCTTCGGCCTCGCGGTGGCGGTGCTGGTGCACGCGGCCATCATGGTGGCCGTGAAGCGCAACGCCGCGCGGGGCCGCGCCGCCGCCCTCAGCGCGTGAAGGGCCAGTGGGCGCCTTCGCCCACCTGTCCGCGATGGCGCAACAGATGGTCGGCGAGCACGCACCACACCATGGCCTCACCCACCGGCACGGCGCGGATGCCCACGCAGGGGTCGTGGCGGCCCTTGGTGAACAGCTCCGTCTCCTCGCCGAACTTGTCCACCGTGCGCCGGGGTGTGAGGATGGAGGAGGTGGGCTTCACCGCGAACCGCGCCACCACGGGCGCCCCGGTGGAAATGCCGCCCAGGATGCCGCCTGCATGGTTGGCCAGGAATTGCGGGTGGCCCTCATTGCCGCGCCGCATCTCGTCGGCATTCTCCTCGCCGGTGAGGCGGGCGGCGTTGAAGCCCTCGCCGATCTCCACCGCCTTCACCGCATTGATGCCCATGAGGGCGGCGGCGAGGTCCGCGTCGAGCTTGCCATAGAGCGGCGCGCCGAGGCCCGCCGGCACCCCTTCCGCCACCACTTCCACCACGGCCCCCACGGAGGAGCCGGCCTTGCGGACCGAGTCGAGGTAGTCGGTCCAGGCAGGCACGGTTTCCGCATCCGGGCAGAAGAAGGGGTTGTTGCCCACCTCGTCCCAGTTCCAGCGGCTGCGGTCGATGGCGATATCGCCGATCTGGGTCAGCGCCCCGCGCACCGTGACGCCCGGCAGCACCTTGGCCGCGATGGCGCCGGC
Source organism: Xanthobacter variabilis (assembly GCF_043831965.2). Lineage (NCBI taxonomy): Bacteria > Pseudomonadati > Pseudomonadota > Alphaproteobacteria > Hyphomicrobiales > Xanthobacteraceae > Xanthobacter > Xanthobacter variabilis. The sequence goes on along the minus strand of NZ_CM195533.1, from coordinate 4,226,784 downwards.
CGCCACCCGCGTCGCCGTCTCGCGCGCGGAGGAGCGCCCGCCGCCGCGATGGTCGCGGATGCCGTATTTGATGTCATAGGTGAAATCGGCATGGCCCGGCCGGTAGGCGCCGGCGATGTCGGCATAATCCTTGGAGCGCTGGTCCACATTCTCGATCAGAAGGGCGATGGGCGTGCCGGTGGTGACGAGGCCACCTTCCGGATGCTCCAGGGTGCCGGAGAGCACCTTCACCGCATCCGGCTCGCGGCGCTGGGTGGTGAAGCGCGAGGTGCCCGGCCGGCGCCGGTCGAGGGCGGCCTGAACCTCCTCCACCGTGAAGCGCAGATTGGGCGGGCAGCCGTCCACCACGCAGCCGATGGCCGGCCCGTGGCTTTCGCCGAAAGTGGTGACGCGAAAAAGCTGCCCGAAGGTATTGAACGACATGGCCCGACCTATTCTGCTGCGCCCGCCCCATAGACGACATCACGCCGATTGGAAACCATTCCGCCGCAGGTACGGTATTATAGTGCGTTAATGTCACTCTGAAGGTGCCATGGCACGCAAGAAGTGATAAGAGGAGGGGGACGGAGCCTCATTTCCCGCCATGCCTTTCCTTGAAATCCTCATCGTTGTCGCCCTGGTGCTGTTGAATGCGGTGCTTGCGGCGGCGGAGCTTTCCATTGTCTCGTCCCGGCCCGCGCGGCTGAAGACCATGGCGGAGCGCGGGCGCTCCGGCGCCCACGCAGCCTTGGCCCTTGGCGCCGAGCCGGGCCGATTCCTTTCCACGGTGCAGATCGGCATCACCCTTATCGGCATCGTGGCCGGCGCTTTCTCCGGCGCGGCCCTGGGCTCACAGCTGGGCGATGCGCTGCGTGATGCGGGCATGCCTGCGAGCGTTGCCGGGCCAGTTGGCTACACCGCCGTGGTGGCGGCCATCACCTACGTCTCGCTGGTGATTGGCGAGCTGATTCCCAAGCGCCTCGCTCTGCAGAACCCCGAACGGCTGGCCTGCATGGTGGCGCCGCTGATGGTCGGCCTTTCCAAGGTGTCCGCGCCGGCGGTGTGGCTGCTGGACGCCTCCACCCGCCTGGTGCTGCGACTGATGGGCGAGGGGGGCGACCGCGACAATGCGGTGACCGACGAGGAGATTCGCGCCATCATCACCGAGGCGGAGACGGCTGGCGTCATTGAGCCCGCAGAGCGTCGCATGATTTCCGGCGTGATGCGGCTGGCGGACCGGCCGGTGACCGCCATCATGACGCCCCGCACCGATGTGGAGTGGGTGGACATTTCCAAGAGCCCGGACGAAGTGCGTGCCGAGCTTCTCGAAACGCCCCATTCGCGCCTGCCCGCCTGCGAGGGCTCGCCGCAGGAGACCATCGGCGTCATCCAGGCCAAGCGCGTGCTTGATGCCTATCTGAAGGGCGAGAATCCCGATCCGCGCGATTTCGTGCAGCCGGCCCCCTTCCTGGTGGAGACGGTGGGCGCGCTGGAGGCCATGCGCATCCTGCGCGGCTCGGAAGTGCCCATGGGCATCGTCGTGGACGAATATGGCGACATGGCCGGCGTGGTGACCGGCTACGATTTGCTCGACGCCATCACCTCCACCGTGCCCGTGGACACCCAGACTGAGCGCCACATCGTGGAGCGGCAGGACGGCTCCTACCTGGTGGACGGCGACACGCCCATCGACGAGCTGATGGAGCTGATCGACGTCGAACTCCCGGTGGACGAGGGCTTCCACACGGTGGCGGGCTTCGCCCTGTCGCGCATCAAGGAGCTGCCCGAGGAGGGCGCGGTGTTCCACGCCCATGGCTGGCGCTTCGAAATCGTGGACATGGACGGCCGGCGCATCGACAAGCTCCTGGTCTCGCGCCCCCACGTGCTGCATCGCCAGAAGGTGGCCGGGTCGGAGTGAGGAAGGCCGCCGCGGGCGGTTGCGGTGTTCCGCGGCCCGCGGTCAGCGCCCGCGCGCTTGGCGGCGCCGGTTCGATGGCTGTCCTGCCGGGTTCGTCCTCGGCCTCCGTTGGTCTTCCCAGCTTGTGCCCGCCTTGCACCCCTCACCGCCGGGAACGCGGGCGAGGGCTTTTGCGGTGAGTTGAACGGACCGATTGGAAGGCTTCGGCAAGGGCATTTTCTGTTTTCGCGAAATCGGGAAAATGCGCTAGCCCTTTGCATTTCTGCGCTTTTCCAACACGCGCCGGCGTCCACCTCGCGCCAAGCGCTGTCACGGCTGCCGCACGCTTGGGGCGCCACCGCCCGGCGGATGGCTTGAAGGGGCCATCCCCTTCCCCGTTTGCGGGGAGCGGCGGGGCGGTGACGCCGCAATCCGCCCCTAAAATCGGCTCCATCGCGCTGGCCGGCCGTCTCAATCCCGTCGCGCGAGTGAGCGCAGGAAGCCCTCGTATTCCTCGGTCAGCTCCATATCCACGGCGAACGCATTCTTCAGGAGGATGTTGGCGATGAAGGCCTGGTCGTTCTTCGGATCGGCCAGGGTGTCACGCAGCACCGGCACGGTGTCCTCGATGTGCTTGAGGAAGGCGATGCCCTTTTCCAGGGTTTCGTTCCACTTGGCGCGGTGCCACAGGGCCAGCGGATACATGATTTCGCTCACGAAATTGGATTTGCGCGCCTTCTCGAAGAAGCGCAGGCCCGCGCTCCAATTCTCCTTGGCGCGCAGCGGCGGGGGCGGGATGTCGCCGAGCAGCATTTTTTTGCCCGCCTGGCCCACGAAATCATCCAGCGTCACCGGCGCGTCGATCTGGGAGCGGAAGTGCCACAGGGCGAAATTGCCCGGATATTCCTTGCCCATGGCCTCGATCAGGGCGGCTTCCACCTTGTCCACGGCGGCTTTGTCGCCCTTCAGCGCGGCGGTCATGCAGAAGGCGAACAGCGTGTCGTTTCCCACATTATGGACGCCGCCAGTCGCAAGCTGCTGGGGCGTGAGGGCAGGCGTCTTGCCGTCCACCGGGGCCACCGGCTCGCCGGCGCGCTGGGCCATGATGTAGGACGTGATCTCCAGCCACGGCATGTAATTGGCAATGAAGGCATCCGGGTCCACGTGCACGATGGCCAGATTGAGGGGCATCTTGCGCTTTTGCAGCTCGGCCATGTCTGTCATGGAAATCCCCTGAAATGTGAGAGCGTAGGGCAGAAAGAACGCAGGCGGGAAACGCGGGGCGAGGGCCCGGCCCGAGCGGAAGCGTCGCCTTCGCGACACCGCACGCGCGAACAAGTTGTCGCAGCAAGAAAAATGCCAAGGTGCTGCCGGTTCGCCCCGGCCTCGTGTGGGAGATGGCCTCCATGCGAATCGCAGGTGTCGGAAGCCAGGGCGGCGCCGCGCGCCGCACTCCACCTGACCCACCCATTGCTGTGGGTGCTCGCCCGCCGGCAGGCTGGGCCTTCGCTCAAAGCCGTGCGGGAGCCACGCCGCGCGCGCCACTCGACGGGGTGCGCTTCGCGCTCAGTCGGCCACGTCGAAGCGGCCGCCGGACACCACATAGACGGCGCCCTGGCGCACCGGCAGTACCGCGGCTTCTTCCGCGGGCATGCCGGCGAGCACGTGCAGCGCCGCGCGAATGACGCCGCCATGGGTGACGATCACGGCATCGCCCGGCAGCTCGGAAATCGCGGATGTCACGCGGCGGGAGAGATCCACATAGCTCTCGCCCTCGGGCGGCACGAAGCGCCACGGGTCGCGATCACGCTTGCGCACGGCGTCGAAATCCCGCCGGCGCAGCTCCGGCCAGGTCTGGCCCTCCCAGCGTCCGAAGGAGAGTTCGGCGAAGCGGATGTCGGTGGAAAAATCATGCGCCGGCAGGTCGAGGCTGGTGCGCAGAATGCGCATGGTCTCGGTGGCCCGCACCAGGGGGCTCGAAATGAAGGCCAACTCCTCCGGCGGTCCGGCGAGCTGATGCAGCACGCGCCCGACGCTTCCGGCCTGGATGCGGCCGAGCGCGTTGAGCGGCACATCCCGGCGCCCCTGCAGGCGACCGGCCACATTCCAGTCCGTCTCTCCATGGCGGACCAGAAAAAAGCGGTGCCTCTCATCGGAGGCGGGACTCATGCCGGCGGAAGCCGGGGCCGCCCCGACGGAGCCCCTCGGGTGGGTCGAAGAGATCATGGCCGCTGCCCCATCGGTGAAGACGCCGCTTGCTCGCAGGGGCGCGCGGAACCACGGAGTGGGCGAATCATCTGCACACGCGGCGCGGGGGCCGCTTTTGCCCAGGTCATCAGCGCGCGGGCACCGCGACGACGTGGTCGTACCACGCGCCGAGGGAGGGGTAGGTCACGCGCAAGGTCACGGTCTGGCCCGGGGCGCGGCGGCCCTTGTACTGCACCACGGCGCCCTTGGCCGGATGGCCGACGCACAGATTGGTGGCGCCGCCATCAATGCCGGTGGCGACGAAGCGGCCATAGCCCACGCTCACCTTCGCGCCAGGCGGGGCCGACAGCACCTTGATGGTGGGCACCTGGCTCTGCTGGCAATTGTAGTCGGACGTTCCCGCCGCGAAGATGCTGCCCTTGGGGAGCTGCGCCGCGGGGCCCATGCCGATCATGTAGGAAATGCCCGGCTGGCTGGGTGTCACATAGTTCGGGAAGAAAGCGCCGCCGGGACCGAAGACGCGATCCCGGAGCGGGTATTGCTCCAGGGTGGGCAGGCTCTGCGCGCCGGCGCAGGTCGCCGCCGCGCCCAGGGCGAGCGGGGTGGCGAGCGCGGCAAGGACGAGGCGCAGGGCTGTCCGCATGATCTGTCTCCTGTTGGCGCGCCGCGAGGGACGTCTCACTCCTTGACCAGAGCGAGATCCGGCGCCTCGGGATGCTTCATGCCAACGATATGATATCCGGCGTCCACATGGTGGATCTCACCGGTCACACCTCGCGACAAATCCGAAAGGAGGTACACGCTGGTGTCGCCCACCTCGTCGGTGGTGACGGTGCGGCGCAGCGGAGAGTTCAGCTCGTTCCACTTCAGGATGTAGCGGAAATCACCGATTCCCGAGGCGGCCAGCGTCTTGATGGGGCCAGCGGAAACGGCATTCACGCGAATCGCCTTGGGGCCCAGGTCGGCGGCAAGATACCGCACCGAGGCTTCCAGGGCCGCCTTTGCCACGCCCATCACGTTGTAATGCGGCATCCACTTCTCGGCGCCGTAATAGGTGAGGGTCAGAAGCGAGCCGCCATCGTTCATCAGCTTTTCCGCCCGCTTCGCGATGGCGGTGAAGGAATAGCAGGAGATGAACATGGTCTTGGTGAAATTGTCCGCCGTGGTGTCCACATAGCGGCCGTCGAGCTCGTCCTTGTTGGAAAAGGCGATGGCGTGCACCACGAAATCGAGCTTGCCGAACAGCTTTTCGGTTTCCGCGAACACCGCGTCCAGGGTGTCGGGCTCGGTCACGTCGCAATGGCCGACAAGGTGCCCGCCCAGCTCGGCGGCCAGCGGCTCCACGCGCTTCTTCAGCGGCTCACCCTGATAGGTGAGGGCGATCTCGGCGCCCGCTGCACGCGCGGCCTTGGCGATTCCGTAGGCGATGGATCGATTGTTGGCGACACCGAGAATCAGCCCGCGCTTGCCCTTCAGAAGACCGCTCGCGAAACCGTCCGTCGCCATTTGCCCATACTCCACATGATCAAGCCGTTGATGCCGCACGGTCGCACCTTCTGGCAAAGGAACGCCCCTTCGGCCGGCTTCCTATGACATGGGGCCATCCACCGTTCAAGCGAGCATGGCTCAACTTGGCACTTGCATCGGGAGGAAAGGGCATGTTAGAGGCATCGCCCTGGCCACGGAGTGTAGCGCAGTCTGGTAGCGCACCACGTTCGGGACGTGGGGGTCGCAGGTTCAAATCCTGCCACTCCGACCAGTGGCTTCAGAGGTTTCCATGACCAGATGGAAGCCGCGCCGGCAGAAGGAAGGGACAAAGTTCCCCTCTGCACACAACGGCGCTTCGAGATTGACTGCGGAAATGCCGCAAACAGCCAGTCGGCCTTGTTTCTTTTCCAAAATCCAGAAATCTCATGTCGCGCTCAGGGGCGCGGCGCCTAGATTCCCTGGAGCTTGAAGCTGCCAGCCTGCGAATCGTGCGCGGCATCGGCGTGTGATTCGCGGTCTTGCCGGTGGAGAATCGCTGCGTGCCTCGCGCTGCACGCGATTCCGGTGGGCTGCATGTGCGCAAGCCGATTGGAAAATGTGGTGGAGACCGTCTGTGCCTGGTCCCATCATCATCATCTCTCAGTTGGGCGATGGTTATCCCTCTGACCGGCGGCGGTAAGAAAAAATCGCGCGCGGCTGAATTATGAATTCATCCGTCATGCAGCGTTTGCTGAAAAACACGCCGGCGACGGTCATCGGTCTCTCTCCGATTTCAGGAATATGGATCTGCGGAGTCGTCTGTTGGGGTGTTTGTTTGCGAGCGGGCTCGCGCGGCGTCATCATCCGGCGGCGTTCATCGGGTTTGCGTGCGGCCAGGAAGGCTGCCTCGCTGGGTTCCGCATCTGCAGGGGGCCCCGGTATCGGTTCTCCATTCACGCGCCTGGTGATGAGCCTGATCCCTGTCGCACCGATCGCCTGGCGGATCGCGCCGTACCCACCCTGATCTTTCGGGGCGAATCAGATCTGGCTGGCGGTGCGGGCGTCGCGTCTCGCTACATGCGGTCCAGCGCGATAAGGCTCCACATCATGCGCTGCGATCATGGAGTCGTGCGGCCGGTCGCCAGCTGGAACGGGGTCGCCAAACGAACGGCCGCTTTTGTGGAGGGGCTGCGTCGGTCGGTTGGATGGGCCTCGCCGCGCGCCGGGCGGGGGGAGAGCACGGGCCTGCCGTCCGGCGAAATCGTCCCCAAGCGCAAGTGCTGACCCAAGCGCAAGTGCTGACCCAAGCGCAAATGCTGACCCAAGCGCGAAACGCTCGGCCCTTCAGCGGGCTGGCTGATCGTCGCCTGCGCTGGCTTTCCCCAATCCGGGCGCGGCCAAGCAACGCCCGCGGGCGTGGTGCGCGGGCGAGCTCCTAGAAAATCTCCAGCCCGTCCCGCACCGTATCGCTCAGGCCGGGGGCCTGCTGGCGATCGAGCCGGTTGAAGATCTCCCGCAGGCGGGCTTCGACGCGCAGCATCCAAATAAGCGCGGCCACCGTCACGATGGCGAGAATCGCGGTCGTCATGGGTTCCATCCTGATGTCCGGAGCGCAGCTGGGAGGTCGCTCCAACGGTCCAGAAAACACCATTCCGCCAAATACGCCGGCGAGCTCGGGAAAGGTTGCAGGAAGTTGCGCAACCTATCAATTGCAAAATGGCCGGCTGCGTCATCTTACCCCCCAATGCGCGCGGCTGGTCCGCCGAAAGGGGGATGGATCCGCCCTCAGGCGAGATCCAGCCGCCATGCAGCCGAAAGGCTGTAGCGCATGGGCGCGAAGCGGCGCCAAAGCCGCGTCATGTCGTCGAGCGAGAGGTCCTCGCGATGGGCCTCGCAGATACGACCGGCGGTGATGCCTTCGTCGCAGCCCAGCCGATGCGCGGCCTTCGCGAGGCTTTGTGCGTCGAACAGGGGCTCTGCGGAGAGAGTCATGGCCGCGCGCGCCATCAGGCGATGGATCGCCGTGTCCTCGGGCGCGAAGGCGCCGATCAGCAGCCGCAGCTGCCATTGGCCGGCGCCGCGGGTGCCTTGCCCCGCCGCCAGCGGGCGGGGGGCAAGGGGAGAGGCGGCTGGCGCCAGGCCGTGCAGATGCACGAACAGGCCGTATTCGGGCGCGCGCCAGGGCGAGCTGACCAGTGCCGCGGGACTGTCCGGCAGGTCCGAAACCGCGCTTTCGAGGCGGGCGCGGAGGGCTTCCACGGCGATGGCGGGGAGGTCGGCTTCACGCATGTCCGGCTGGGTCATGGCTCTTCCTTTCCTGCGGACCGGTCCGCGTCAGGAGGCGTCGCGCAGCCTCCAGGCGGCCAGGGCGAAGAGCGTGCAGGATATGGCCGCGAATATGGCGAGGCCGTGCACATGCGCCTGCATGGACACGCCCGCCAGAAGCGGGCCCAGCAGCGCGCCAAAGCCCCAGAACAGGCCACTGACCGCATAGATGCCCACAAGGTCGCCCCCCTTGAAGCGAGCCCCGACGATGGTGATCATGATGGTGTAGATGCCCACGAACGCGCCGCCCCACACGAACAGCAGGCCGTATGTCGCGACCGCATGGCCCAGCGCCAGCGGCCACACGGCGGCGCCCAGGGCGGCGAACACCGCGAGCGCGATCACCAGCCGCCGGCGGTCCACCGTGTCGCCAAGCCAGCCGATGGGCAGTTGCAGCAGGATGGCGCCGACCATCATCACCGACATCAGCCGCGTGGCATCCTGCTCGCCCCAGCCCAGGCCGATGGCGTAGAGGGCCAGGAAGGAGAGGCCGGCCGTCTCGATGGCCGCATTGAGCGCGGTGGCGCCCAGGGCCAGCGGGGCCAGGCGCAGATAGTGCACCGGCGAATCCACGCTCGGCTCGTCGAAATGGGGCGCCGGCACGCGCGGCGAGGCGATGAACACCACCGCCGCCAGGCAGATGGCCGCCCCCAGCCCATAGGGCAGCAGCCCGCCGGAGCCCACCAGCGACAGGATGAAGGGCCCCAGCGCCAGCCCGACCGAGAGCGCGGCCGTATAAGCGGCCATGGCGCGGGCGCGGGTGCTCTCCGTCGAAAGGGCGTTGATCCAGGTTTCGGAGGTCACGAACAGCGCCTCCGCCGCCATGCCCAGCAGCAGCCGCAGGGGGAACCACAGCCAGATGGAGGGCACCGCCGGAAACGCCATGAGGGTGAGCGTCGACAGGCCAAGCGAGCCGATGATGATGCGCCTGGCCCCGAACCGCGCCACCATGCGGGGCAGCAGCAGGGCGGTGACGAGCACGCCCACGGCATGCATGGCGGCATTGGCGCCGATGACGGTCTGTGACACGCCATGCTGGGCAAGCCCCAGCGCCACCAGCGGCGCGCTCAGCGAATAGGTGAGGCCGAACACCGCGGCGGTGGCGATGACCGCGGCCCGGGCCAGGATATGGCCGCCAGCGGCATCACCGCTGGCTTGCGGCGGGGAGAGTTCGGCGGCGTCGGGGCCCGTCATGGCATGCTTTCCTGGGTCACGGAGGCGCGCGCAGCGCGCAGGCGGCGGAGGAAGTCGCCGAGACGGATGACGAAGGAGGGGGCGTTGGGCTCGACGATGCGCTTCAGCGTGCGGGCATAATCGAGCACCAAACCGGGGGTCCAGCTCATGGCCCCGGCACGGGAGCGGATGTAGGCGGCAGCCCACAGGTCCGGGTTCAGCAGCAGCAGGCCCAGGCGCATCCAGGGCAGGCGCGCCGACAGAGCCCCTTCCAGCGCCGAATCGAGCGCGGCGGCCACCGCGACGGAGCAGTTGCGGTTGGTGAGGTTGTAGGTGTCGTCCTGCCGGTAGCCGGCCCAGTAGGCGCGCAGGCGGCGGGCATCATAGGTGAAGAAGTCCACCCGCTGGTCGGCCTCGCACCAATTGGCGGCTTCCTGAGCGTATGAGGGCTGGAAGCGGCCGCGCACATCATTCTCGGCGGACGCCCGCAGGCGGCGGGCGAAATCGGCGGAGCCGCTCTCGATCTCCTGCGCCGGATAGTGGCTGATATAGAGATCCGGCGTCAGCTCAAGGGCCGAATGGCCGGTGGAGATGTGGCCGTCCGTATCCACGGCGGCGATGTAGCGGTCGATCAGCAGCCGGCGCCCGCGCACGTCGGCGGAGCCCACCGGGGTCCAGACCCGCACCGTCATGGGCTGGTCGTGGTGCTGGGGGCGCGAGGGCGGGGCGCCCTCGTCGCTCACCAGGACCGGGGCATTGTCATACCAGTTGCGGACCCCGAACAGGGGCAGCGCCAGAATTGCCACTTCGTCGAGATGGTTGCGCAGCATCAGGGCGGTGCGCAGGATCACGCCGCCGCTCACCAGCAGCAGCAGGCTGACGCAGACCGGCACGTTGAGCCGGTGCGGAAGCGGCCAATCGGTGACCACCAGGCCTGCCAGCACGATCTCCGCCGCGCCGATGGCGGCCATGGTGCGCCAACGCGGGAAACGCACCATCACCGAGGAGACGATGCGGGCTACGCCATCCACCGCGAAGGCGAGGCCGAACAGGATCGCCACCGCCATCTCGTTGTGGAGCGGAAGATCGATGATGAGGCCGCCCAGCACCATCAGCACCAGCGAACGGAGGATGGTGAACAGCCGGCCGGTGGGGCTGGGGCTCGCAATGCCGATCAACAGGCCGAGCAGCCCCTCGAACAGGAACACGTAGCCGAAGAGGTTGGTGGCCAGTGAAACGGTGCCGTCCACCAGATCGGCGAGGATGACGAGGGCCAGGGCGAACAGCGCCAGGGCGACGATGAGAAGACCCCACCACCGTCGGCGCAGCGCCTGTGCGCCGACGAGAATGAACGCGAGCTGCACCATGGGCTGCTTCCGGAAGATGACACCTCGAACGAGGCGCCGGAAGATGCCCTGAGGCCCGGGCCGGACGCAATGGAGAAAAACGCGCCGCCGGCACCGTGGCGGGCGCCACCGTGCCGGCGGTTTCTGAAGGTGCCCCGGGCCGGTCTCAGGCCAGGGCCGCGGGCATCACAGGATGGTGCCGTGCAGGAACAGCCAGGCCACCGAGAAGTAGATGACGATGCCGGTGACGTCGACCAGGGTCGCGATGAACGGCGCCGATGCGGTGGCCGGGTCGAAGCCCAGCCGCTTCAGCGCGAACGGCAGCAGCGAGCCCGCCATCGAGCCGAAGGTGACGATGCCGATGAGGGCGGCGCCGATGGTGACGGCCAGCAGCTTCCAGTATTCGCCGTAATCGAAGATGCCGGCTTCCTGCCAGACGGCGATGCGGATGATGCCGATGACGCCCAGGATGGCGCCCAGCACGATGCCGGTGGGCAGCTCGCGCAGGGCCACGCGCCACCAGTCCCTCAGTGTCACATCGCGCAGGGCCAGCGCGCGGATGATGAGCGAGGTGGCCTGCGAGCCGGAATTGCCGCCCGAGCTCATGACCAGCGGGATGAACAGCGCCAGCACGATGGCCTTCTCCAGTTCGTCGGAGAACACCTGCATGGCCGAGGTGGTGAGCATTTCCGAAAGGAACAGCACGCACAGCCAGCCGGCGCGCTTCTTGATCATCTGCATGAAGGAGATGTCGAGGTAGGGCTCGTCGATGGCCTCCATGCCGCCCATGCGCTGGACGTCCTCTGTCTGTTCCTCGATCATGGCGTCGATGACGTCGTCCACGGTGACGATGCCGATGACGTGGCCGGTGCTGTCCACCACCGGCAGGGCCAGGAAATTATACTTGGAAATGGTGCGCGCCACGTCCTCACGGGGCAGGGTGGGGGACACGGTGATGGGCGCGTAGGGCTGGGCCACGGTGGTGATGTTCGCATCCGGCACGCCCGAGATCAGGCGGCGCAGGGTCACCGTGTTCATCAGCCGGCGGGTGGCCGGGTCCAGCACATAGATGGCGTAGATGGTCTCGCGGCTGCCTTCCACCGCGCGCACATGGTCGAGGGTCTGCTGCACCGTCCAGTCGGCCGGCACCGAGACGAACTCGGTGGTCATCAGCGATCCGGCGGTTCCTTCCGGATAGGTCAGAAGGTGGTCGATGGCGGTGCGGGATTCGGTGTTGAGGGCGTTGCGCAGGCGGGCGCGGGCCTCGTCCTCCACCCAGCGCAGCACGTCGGCCGCGCGGTCGGCGGCCATGCCTTCCAGGATCGCCACCGCCTTGTCCTGGGGCAGCGCCTCGATAACCTCGCAGGCATCGTGGAATTCCGGCTGGTCCAGCACTTCCACCGCCCACGGCAGGGGCATGGCGGAAACGACGTCGGTGGCTTCCTGCGCCGTCTTGGCGTTCAGGTATTCCACAATGTCGGCGACGTGCTCGTGGCCGAGCCGCCCCACCAGAGCGTTCGAGGCGGTTCCCGCCATGGCATCGGCGTTGATCTTGCCCACGTTCATCCCCAAATCTCCCACCGGAACGCCGGACGCTGCGGGTTCGGGAGCCCGCCTGTGAACCGAAAGCCTCCCGCAGCGTCACAGTCGCGACGGGAGGCGCCTGTCGATGTCTAAACTGCCGTTCATGACAGTATCAAATCACCGCTCCCGAAGCGTCACACGGCCTGGAAGCTTCCTTCCTTGTCGAGCACTTCCAGGCGGCCGGTGGCGACGCCGAAATAGGCGCCGTGCAGTTGCAGGTCCCCGGCCGCGACGCGATCCTTCACCCACGGGAATGAGCCGAGGTTCGAGAGCGAGAGCTTGACGCAGCACTGTTCGCAGAAGCGCGCGCGCTCGGTCGCGGGCAGGTTGGCATCCACCGCCATGAGGCGGGCCGGCTCGGCGATCTTCATCCACTCGGTCACGAAGTCCTGGGCCTCGGGCGGGGCGCCCTCCAGCAGAGCGTGGACGCCGCCGCACTGGGCGTGGCCCATCACCACCACATGCTTCACCTTCAGCACGCGCACCGCGAACTCGATGGCGGCCGAGGTGCCGTGATAGTTCGCGTCGGGCTGGTAGGGCGGCACCAGATTCGCGACGTTGCGGACGATGAACATCTCGCCGGGGCCGGCATTGAAGATCATCTGCGGGTCGACGCGGCTGTCGGAACAGGCGATGACCAGGGTCTCCGGCTTCTGGCCCTTGGCCGCGAGCTGCTCGAACACCTGCTTGCGCTCTGGCCAGGCGATTTCACGGAAGCGCTTGTAGCCCGCGATCAGATCGTCCACCGCTTCTCTCCTTCTCAGCTGTGCGGGGGCACGGAAAGCCGGCGCGCGGCGCGCGTCAAGTGCCCTTGTCACCGGTTCCGCAGCGGCGCTGAGGGCTCTTTGCCTTTGAAATGTCGAGGAAGCTGCGCGGCCCTGCCTTTCGGCGCGGCATTCGCCAGCGGGGGCTCATATGATCTGCATAATAACTGTGCTTATGCCTTATCTGTGGGCAGCAAATAGGTAGCATTATGATCCTGCGGGCGGCAGGGTGAGGGGGCGGGCCGAAAACCCTCCGCGTTCCCAAGTCTTCGCAGGTCTCCCATGCCTTTGGCATAGGCTTTGCTGTCCCTGAGCGGCCCGTTTGCGCGGCCGGGGTGCTCCGGCGGGCGCGGCATCAGCGAAAGGGAGAGGGCAATGCTCCGTTTGTTCAAGAGAGCGACGACGGGATTGAAGCGGCTCGCCGCCGCCACGGCGCTCGCGGGGGCCACCGCTGGCGCGCTGGCCGGCTCCATGGACGCAGCGCGCGCCGAGGACACCATCAAGGTGGGCATCCTGCATTCCCTCTCCGGCACCATGGCCATCAGCGAGACCACGCTGAAGGACGTGATGCTCATGCTCATCGAGGAGCAGAACAAGAAGGGCGGCGTGCTCGGCAAGAAGCTCGAGCCGGTGGTGGTGGACCCCGCCTCCAACTGGCCGCTGTTCGCCGAAAAGGCGCGCGAGCTCATCACCAAGGACAAGGTTTCGGCCGTGTTCGGCTGCTGGACCTCGGTTTCGCGCAAGTCGGTGCTGCCGGTGTTCAAGGAATTGAACAACATCCTCTTCTACCCCGTGCAGTATGAGGGCGAGGAGAGTGAGCGCAATGTGTTCTATACCGGTGCCGCGCCCAACCAGCAGGCCATTCCGGCGGTGGACTACCTGGCCGAGGAAGAAGGCGTGAAGCGCTGGGTGCTGGCCGGTACCGATTATGTCTATCCCCGCACCACCAACAAGATCCTCGAAGCCTACCTCAAGTCCCGTGGGGTGAAGGACGAGGACATCATGATCAATTACACGCCGTTCGGCCATGCCGATTGGCAGACCATCGTGGCGGATATCAAGAAGTTTGGCTCGCAGGGTAAGAAGACGGCGGTGGTCTCCACCATCAATGGCGACGCCAATGTGCCCTTCTACAAGGAGCTTGCGAACCAGGGCGTGAAGGCGACCGACATTCCGGTGGTGGCCTTCTCGGTGGGCGAGGAAGAGCTGGCGGGCATCGACACCAAGCCGCTGGTGGGTCACCTGGCGGCCTGGAACTACTTCATGTCCATCGACACGCCGGAGAACAAGGACTTCATCACCAAGTGGCACGCCTTCACCAAGGATCCCAAGCGCGTGACCAATGATCCCATGGAGGCGAGCTATATCGGCTTCAACATGTGGGTGAAGGCGGTGGAGAAGGCCGGCACGACCGATCCGGACAAGGTGATTGCCGCCCTTCCCGGCATCAAGCAGGCCAACCTCACCGGCGGCATCGCGGAGATGCTGCCCAACCACCACATCACCAAGCCCGTCTTCATCGGCGAGATCGAGGGCGATGGCCAGTTCGACGTGGTGTGGAAGACCAAGGATCTGATCCCTGGCGAGGCGTGGTCGCGCTATCTTGAGGGGTCCAAGAATCTGGTGGCCGACTGGGTGAAGTATAATTGCGGTAACTACGACACCGTGAAAAACGTGTGCCTGGGTTCCGCGGCGCCCGCCAAGTAAGGGCGGCCATCACGTCGGTGCGTCGGGCGGGGTTTCCCGCCCGCCGAGTTCGCCTCGGGTGATCCCGGTCCGCCTCCCGGTGGGGGCGGGCATGGTGGAGGCGAGGGGTTCTTCTGCAAAGCAAAGCTCTCGGCCGCGCGGAAGGGCCTCACACCCGGCCCTCTCCCCCCAGCCCGGGGAGAGGGCGCTTGCCGGCCATCGGGCCGCATCCCTCCGCCCCGCAGCGACGCCACGGCCCGTCGCGCGGGGTGGGGTCGGGATGAAGGGGCCGAAGTCCGCAGCCCTGGGGCACCGCGCGGTCCGGGCCTTGCCGCCGGGGTCGGCTCCGGTTCCGCCACACGCCTTCAGCTCTGGATGAGACGCCCATGCGCAGACCAATCCCCCTTTCCCGGAGCTGCCTCGCCTTTCGGCATCGGCGGCGCAGGAGGCGCGGCGCCGGGGATGGGTGGGCGCAAGGGGGCATCGCTGCGTCCCGCCTCGCGGGGGCGGCGGCGCGCGCCTCCTTCGTGAGCTTCCGCGTTTGTATGAAGAAGGCCGTGGCCGCAGGGCGTGCGCTGGCCCTGGCCGGGCTCCTGCTGTTGGGCTTGGCGGCCCTCACGCCGACCTTGGCGCCAGCCCAGGCGCAGACGGCGCCGGACCTTGCCCCCACGGAGCTTGCCCCAACCGTCGCGAAATTCGCCAATGACAGCTATGCCCAGACGGCCGAAGCCCTGGCGGAGCTGTCCACCACCGGTAGTCCACAGGCCGCCGCCATCGTGAGCGCCTTGGCCGATGGCCGGTTGCTCTACGATCCCGCCACCAAGGCGGTCTATATCCGCGCAGCCGATGGCAGCCTTCAGGAGGCCGCGACCGGCGCCAAGGCAAGCGGGGCGTCGGCCGATCTGTTCGCCGTGCGGGCCAATAACCGGGTGCGCCGCGCCATTGAGGCGGCGGCGGGCGCGCTCTCTTTGCTCGATGCCGATCCGGCCAAGAGGCGCGATGCGGCGGCGGCGGTGTTCAAGTCGCGCGATGCGGCGGCCCTTCCCACCCTCGATGCCGCCCTGGCGCAGGAGAAGGTGGCGGATGTGAAAGCGGCGCTGGCTGAGGCGCGCGCGGCCATCCTCATCGGCAAGGCGGATGCGCCGGAGGCGGAGCAGATGGCCGCCGTGAAGCTCATCGCCGCCCGTGGCGATCAGGAGGCGCTGGGCCTGCTGCGCACCGTGCCGGCGAGCGCGCCGCCCGCGGTGAAGGCAGCGGCGGCGGAAGGCATCGCGTCCATCGAACGTGATCTCAAATTCTGGGAGGTGGCGCAGAACGTCTGGTATGGCCTCTCTCTGGGCTCGGTGCTGCTGCTGGCGGCCATCGGCCTTGCCATCACCTTCGGCGTGATGGGGGTCATCAACATGGCCCATGGTGAGATGGTGATGCTTGGCGCCTACACCACCTTTCTCGTGCAGGAGGTCATCCGCACCTCGGCGCCGTGGCTGTTCGACTGGTCGCTCACCATCGCGCTGCCGCTGGCCTTCGTGTTCACGGGGCTGGTGGGCATCCTCATCGAGCGCACGGTGATCCGCTTCCTCTATGGCCGGCCTCTGGAAACGCTGCTGGCCACCTGGGGCGTGTCGCTGATCCTGCAGCAGGCGGTGCGCTCGCTCTTCGGGCCCACCAACCAGGAGGTGGGCGCGCCCTCCTGGATGTCCGGGGCGTTCCAGGTGGGGCAGATGTCCATCACCTATAACCGGCTGTGGATCATCGTCTTTTCGCTGCTCGTCTTCTTCGCTCTGCTGCTGGTGCTGAAGCGCACGTCCCTCGGCCTTTATGTGCGGGCGGTGACGCAGAACCGGCGCATGGCGGCGGCCATGGGCATCCGCACCGGGCGCATCGACGCGCTCACCTTCGGGCTGGGCTCCGGCATTGCCGGCATTGCCGGGGTGGCGCTCTCGCAGATCGACAATGTGAGCCCGAACCTGGGGCAGGGCTACATCATCGACAGCTTCATGGTGGTGGTGTTCGGCGGGGTCGGGAACCTCTGGGGCACCCTGGTGGGCGCCTTCACCCTGGGGGTGGCCAACAAGCTGCTGGAGCCGTTCGCCGGCGCGGTGCTGGGCAAGATCCTGCTGCTGGTCGCCATCATCCTGTTCATCCAGAAGCGCCCGCGCGGCCTGTTCGCGCTCAAGGGCCGGGCGGTGGAATCATGAGGGCCATCATCGACCGCACCGGCGGCATCTTCCTCTTCCTCGTTCTGGCGGCGGCGGTGCTGGTGCCGGCCTCGAACCTGCTGCTGCCGCCCTCCAATCCGCTGCATGTGCCCGATTACATGATCCCGCTCATCGGTAAGTATCTCTGCTACGCGCTGCTGGCCGTCGCGGTGGACCTGGTGTGGGGCTATTGCGGCGTGCTCTCGCTGGGCCATGGCGCCTTCTTCGCCTTGGGCGGCTATGCCATGGGCATGTATCTCATGCGCCAGATCGGCCCGCGCGGGGTCTATGGAAACCCGGTGTTGCCGGACTTCATGGTGTTCCTGAACTATAAGGAACTGCCCTGGTTCTGGCACGGTTTCGACTGGTTCCCCTTCGCCGCGCTCATGGTGCTGGTGGTGCCGGGGGTGCTGGCCTTCGTGTTCGGCTGGTTCGCGTTCCGCTCGCGGGTGACGGGGGTCTATCTCTCCATCATCACCCAGGCCATGACGTTCGCGCTGATGCTCGCCTTCTTCCGAAATGACATGGGCTTCGGCGGAAACAACGGGCTCACGGACTTCAAGGATATCCTGGGCTTTTCCGTGCAGGCGAGTGAGACCCGGCTGGCGCTGTTCGTGGCCTCCGCCCTGGCGCTGGCGGCGGGCTATCTCATCTGCCGGGCGCTCGTCACCTCCAAATACGGCAAGGTGCTGGTGGCGGTGCGCGACGCGGAAAGCCGCACACGGTTCCTCGGCTACCGGGTGGAGAACTACAAGCTGCTCGCCTGGACCCTTTCGGCCATGCTGGCCGGGGTGGCGGGGGCGCTTTACGTGCCGCAGGTGGGCATCATCAATCCCAGCGAGTTCGCGCCCTCCCAGTCCATCGAGATGGTGATCTGGGTGGCGGTGGGCGGACGCGGCACCCTGGTGGGCGCGGCGCTTGGCGCGCTCATCGTGAATGCGGGCAAGACCTGGTTCACCGGCGTGCTGCCGGAGGCGTGGCTGTTTGCCCTCGGCGCCCTGTTCGTGGTGGTTACCCTGTTCCTGCCCAAGGGGGTGCTGGGCCTGTGGTCCCAGATCTCCGAGCGGCTCAAGAAACCGGCGGCCCCCGCGGCCGCCCCGGCGGAGTGAGCATCATGAGCCTCACCCCTCTCAATGCCCGCCCCCTCGCCGCCAAGACCCTGGCTGGCGCGCCCTTGCCCGGCACCCTGGCCGGCCCGCCGCCGGAGGTGGTGAAATCTCCCGGCGCGCTCTCGCTGGAGGCGGACGACGCGCTGTTCGCGGCCGAGCGGCCCATGCGCGACCCTTTGGCCGTGACCTCGGCGCTGCTCTATCTCGACGCCATCACCGTGTCCTTCGACGGCTTCCGGGCGCTCAATGCCCTGTCGCTGGTGATCGGCGACAAGGAAATGCGCGCCATCATCGGCCCCAATGGCGCCGGCAAGACCACCATGATGGATGTCATCACCGGCAAGACCCGGCCCAATACGGGCACGGCCCTGTTCGCCGGCGTGCATGATCTCACCACCCTGGACGAAGCTGCCATCGCCGAGCTCGGCATCGGCCGCAAGTTCCAGACCCCCACCGTGTTCGACATGCACACGGTGGAGGACAATATCCTGCTCGCCGTGAAGGCGGACCGGCGCGCTTTCGCCAACATCCGCTGGCATCGCACCGCATATGAGAAGGCGCGGGTGGACGAGCTTCTGGAGCGGGTGCGGCTTCAGGACCATCGCTTCCGCCGCGCGGGGGATCTCTCCCACGGGCAGAAGCAGTGGCTGGAAATCGGCATGCTGCTCGCCCAGGAGCCGCGTTTGCTGCTGGTGGACGAGCCCGCCGCCGGCATGACCGACCAGGAGACCGCCGACACGGCGGTGCTGCTGCGGGAGATCGCCAAGACCCGCTCGGTGGTGGTGGTGGAGCACGACATGCAGTTCGTGCGCGACCTCGACGTGAAGGTGACGGTGCTGCACGAAGGCTCCGTCCTTGCCGAGGGGCCGCTCGACCAGGTGAGCGCCGACGAGCGCGTCATCGAAGTCTATCTGGGGAGGTGAGGGGCCATGCTGAAGGTGGATAACCTCGACCTCTATTACGGCGCCGCCTACACGCTGAAGAAGGTTTCGCTCACGGCGGAGGCCGGCAAGGTCACCTGCGTGCTGGGGCGCAACGGGGTGGGCAAGACCTCGCTCCTGCGCGCCATCATGGGGCAGCGGCCCATTGCCGGCGGCTCCATCACGCTGGAGGGCGAGGAGATCTCCAAGCTCTCCACGCCCGATCGCGCCGCGCGCGGCATCGGCTTCGTACCCCAGGGGCGTGAGGTGTTTCCGCTGCTCTCCGTGAAGGAGAATCTGGAGACGGGCTATGCGCGCCTCGCCTCCCGCGACAAGTTCGTGCCCGATGAGGTGTTCGAGCTGTTCCCGGTGCTGAATTCCATGCTGAAGCGGCGCGGCGGCGACCTTTCCGGTGGACAGCAGCAGCAGCTCGCCATTGGCCGCGCCCTGGTCACCCGCCCGCGCCTGCTCTTGCTGGACGAGCCCACCGAAGGCATCCAGCCGTCCATCATCAAGGATATCGGCCGGGCCATCTCCTATCTGCGCGACAAGGGGGATATGGCTATCGTGCTGGTGGAGCAGTATTTCGAGTTCGCCCAGGAGCTGGCCGACAGCTTCATTCTGATGGATCGCGGCGAGGTGCTGGCTTCCGGCGACAGGAGCGGACTGGATGGGGACGACGTGCGCCGCCTCATGGCGATCTGAGGTGACCCGGCCATCTGGGGTGACCTTGCCTGCGCAGACGCCGGCGCCGCGCCGCCAGCGCAGCGAGGGGCGGGTGCATGTGGCGGCGGCGCTGTTCGGCGGCGTCTCGCGCCTGAAGGATCTGGCTGAGGCGGGCAACCTGCGCGCCCGCCTGCCGCGCGGCAGCGAGGGGGTGGAAGCGGTGGTGGTGAACACCGCCGGCGGCGTCGCCTGTGGCGACCTCTTCCGCATTTCCGCGCGGGCGGAGGCCGGGGCCCATCTCACCCTCACCACGCCCGCCGCCGAGAAGGTCTACCGCTCCGATGGCCCGCTGGCCGAGATCGACGTGGCGCTGAGGGCGGAGACGGGGGCGCATCTGGAATGGCTGCCCCAGGAAACCATCCTGTTCGACCGCGCCCGGCTGCGGCGGCGCTATGAAGTGGACCTTGCCGCCGATGCGCGCTTCCTGTCCTTCGAGGCGCTGGTGCTGGGCCGCCTTGCCCATGGGGACGAGATGGGGGAGGGGCATCTGGAGGACCATTGGCGGGTGCGCCGAGATGGGCGCCTTGCCTTTGCTGATGCGCTGCGCCTGACTGGCCCGCTCGGCGCGCTGCTGGCGCGGCCGGCGGTGGCGGCGGGCCACCGGGCGTTCGGCACCCTGCTTTACGTCGCTCCCGATGCCGAGGGGCGCCTTGAGGATGCGCGCGCCCTGCTGGCCGCCGCCGAGCCGGGCGGACCTTGCGAATTCGGGGCGAGCGCCTGGAACGGCCTTCTGGCCGTGCGCTGGCTGGCCGCCGACAGCGCCACATTGCGCCGTGCGGCCGGCTCGTTTCTGATAGGCTTCCGGGGCCGGCCGCTGCCCCGGGTGTGGGCCACGTGATGCCAAAGGCGCGTGAGTGTGACGCACGGGCCATTGGCCGAGCCCGCGCGGCGTTTGAGCGGGCCCATTCGGTACCGGTCGAAGACCGGGGGGAGCGGGTGGAATCGCCAGGACAGGGAGAAGAGCCGTGCTGCTGACGCCGCGCGAAAAGGACAAGCTGTTCATCGCCATGGCCGCCGAAGTGGCCCGCAAGCGCCTCGCCCGCGGGGTGAAGCTGAACCATCCGGAGGCGGTGGCGCTCATCACCGACTTCGTGGTGGAGGGCGCGCGCGACGGCCGGACCGTGGCCGAGCTGATGGATGAAGGCGCCCGCGTGCTCACCACCGACCAGGTGATGGATGGCATCGCCGACATGATCCACGACATCCAGGTGGAGGCGACCTTTCCCGACGGCACCAAGCTCGTCACCGTCCACCACCCCATCCGCGGGGCGCCCTCTGAGCTGGTGCCGGGGGAGATCGCGGCGCGGCCGGGCGATATCGTCTTCAACGAGGGCGCCGAGACGGTGACGCTCACGGTCGCCAATACGGGCGACCGGCCTATCCAGGTGGGCAGCCACTACCATTTTTATGAGACCAACCCGGCCTTGTCGTTCGAGCGGGAGAAGGCGCGCGGCATGCGGCTCGACATCGCCCCCGGCACGGCGGTGCGCTTCGAGCCCGGCGCCACGCGGGAGGTGCGGCTGGTGCCCTTTGGCGGCGGGCGCAAGGTGCAGGGCTTCCGGGGTCAGGTGATGGGGGATCTTTGAGATGGCGGTTCAGCATTATTTCGGCGGCTGCCAGTGCGGCGCCGTGCGCTATGAGGTGGATGCGGACCTCGACCACACCGTGACCTGCAATTGCTCGCGCTGCCGCAAGCTGGGCGCCATCCTGACCTTCGCGCCCGAAAGCGCGTTCAAGCTCGTGTCCGGTGAGGGGGCGACCACCGAATACTTGTTCAATACCCGCAAGATCCATCACCTGTTCTGCTCCACCTGCGGCATCCAGTCCTTTTCGCGGGGCGCGGCGCCGGACGGCACCGCCATGGTGGCCATCAATGCCCGCTGCCTCGACGGCGTGGACGTAAAGAGCCTGACCCCTGTCGAGCACGACGGCGCGAGCCACTGAGGAGCCGGATATGTCCGCAAGAATGCCCCGCTCCGCTTATGCCCACATGTTCGGCCCCACGGTGGGCGACAAGGTGCGGCTCGCCGACACCTCCCTTTTCATCGAGGTGGAGAAGGACTTCACCCGGTATGGGGAGGAGGTGAAGTTCGGCGGCGGCAAGGTGATCCGCGACGGCATGGGCCAATCCCAGGTGCCCAATGCCGATGGCGCCATGGATACGGTCATCACCAATGCCGTCATCCTCGACCATTGGGGGGTGGTGAAGGCCGATGTGGGCCTGAAGAACGGGCGCATCGCCAAGATCGGCAAGGCCGGCAATCCCGATACTCAGGATGGCGTCGACATCATCATCGGCCCCGGCACGGAGATCATCGCGGGCGAGGGCAAGATCCTCACCGCCGGCGGCTTCGACAGCCACATTCACTTCATCTGCCCGCAGCAGATCGAGGAGGCACTGTCCTCCGGCGTCACCACCATGCTGGGCGGAGGCACCGGCCCTGCAACGGGCACGTACGCCACCACCTGCACGCCGGGGCCCTGGCACATCGCCCGTATGATCGAGGCGGCCGACGCCTTTCCCATGAACCTCGCCTTCGCCGGCAAGGGCAACGCATCCCGCCCCGCCGCGCTGGAAGAGATGGTGCTTGCGGGCGCGGCGGCGCTGAAGCTGCATGAGGATTGGGGCACGACCCCGGCGGCCATCGACTGCTGCCTCTCGGTGGCCGATGCCCTCGACGTGCAGGTGATGATCCACACCGACACGCTGAACGAATCGGGCTTCGTGGAAGACACCATCGCCGCCTTCAAGGGCCGCACCATCCACGCCTTCCACACGGAAGGGGCGGGCGGCGGCCATGCGCCGGACATCATCAAGGTGGCGGGCCTGCCGAACGTGCTGCCCTCGTCCACCAATCCGACCCGGCCCTACACCCGCAACACCATCGACGAGCATCTCGACATGCTCATGGTGTGCCATCATCTCGACCCGGAGATCGCGGAGGATCTGGCCTTCGCCGAAAGCCGCATCCGCAAGGAGACCATTGCGGCGGAGGACATCCTGCACGATCTCGGCGCGCTTTCCATGATGAGCTCGGACAGCCAGGCCATGGGCCGGGTGGGCGAGGTCATCATCCGCACCTGGCAGACGGCGGATAAGATGAAGCGCCAGCGCGGCCACCTGCCCGGCGAAACGACCAGCGATAATCTGCGCGCCCGCCGCTACATCGCCAAATACACCATCAATCCCGCCATCGCCCATGGCATGTCGCGCCAGATCGGCTCGGTGGAGCAGGGCAAGCTGGCGGATCTGGTGCTGTGGACCCCGGCCTTTTTCGGCGTGAAGCCGGATCTGGTCATCAAGGGCGGAGCCATCGCCATGGCGCAGATGGGCGATCCCAACGCCTCCATCCCCACGCCGCAGCCGGTGCACTACCGGCCCATGTTCGGCGCCTTTGGCCGGGCGCTGGCCCACACCTCCCTCACCTTCGTGTCCAAGGCGGCGCTGGAAGATGGGCTGGCGGCGCGCCTTGCGGTTTCCAAGGAGCTGGTGGCGGTGGAAAATACGCGCTCCGGCATCTCCAAGAAGAGCATGGTCAACAACGACGCCACCCCGGTCATCGAGGTGGACCCGGAAACCTACGACGTGCGCGCTGATGGCGAATTGCTGGTGTGCGAGCCGGCGGAAAGCCTGCCCATGGCCCAGCGTTACTTCTTGTTCTGACGCCGTCCACGCCGGGCTTCCGGCGGGAATGCTGTAGATTGAGATCGGGAGATGATCCCGGAGGATGAAATGATCCGCGCCACCACCATTGTCCGCCGCCCCGCCGTCCGCACCGAGCGGGTTGCCGATGAGCTGACCCTCGATCACCAGGCCCGCCACCGCCGCCGCTTCGCCTTCACCGCCGATGGGGGCCTCGCCTTCCTGCTCGACCTCGACAAAGCGGCCGTGCTCGACGATGGCGATGCGGTGAAGCTGGAGGACGGCCGCCTTGTGCGCATCAAGGCGGCGCCCGAGCGGCTGATCGAGGTGCGCACCGCAAGCCCCCTGCGGCTCATGAAGGTGGCGTGGCACCTGGGCAACCGGCACGTTCCCGCCGAGCTCACCGAGGACGCCATTTATTTCGCGGACGACCATGTGCTGATGGAGATGGTGCGCGGCCTGGGCGCCGCCACCGCCGTCGTGGAGCGCCCCTTCCGCCCCGAAAAGGGCGCCTACGAGGCTGCCGCCGCCCATGGCGGCCATCACGACCACGATCATGATGGCCATGCCCACCACGAGCACGCTCACGCGCATGGGGAAGAGCATGTGCACGGGCCCGGCTGTGGGCATGAAGAGCACGTTCATGGCCCCGGCTGCGGGCATGACCATGAACACCACGCCCACGAGCACGGGCACGAAGGCCATGTCCATGGCCCGGGCTGTGGGCACGACCATGCCCATGAGCATGCCGATGATCACCCCCATGAGGATGCCCACGGGCACCATGGCCACGAGAGCCACGGCCACGAGCACCACGGCCACGGGCATGAAAGCTCGCAGCCCCAGGCTGGTGAGCACGCCCATGAGGGGGCGCACGCGCATGCCTATGATCACGGCGCGGGCCACAGCCAACGGCATGGCTGATATCGCGGTCACGAACGGGCCATCGGCCGCCGGCCTCAGCGTTGCGACGGCGGTGGAGCCGCCCAATGAGCCGGCCCCCCTTGCGCATTCCGTATCGCGTGGCGGCGCGGTGGGGGATGCGGCCGGCGAGCCCCCACCCGGCGGGGGCGTGACGCTTGGCCTGCTGCCGCTGTTCGCATGGCTCTCGCCGGCCTTTCCGGTGGGGGCCTATGCCTATTCCCACGCCCTCGAATGGGCGGTGGAGGCCGGCGACGTCGAGACCCCCGCGCAGCTGCTGTCGTGGCTGGAAGACGTGTTCGCCCACGGCTTCGCGCGCACCGATGCCATCCTTCTCGCCCACTCTTATGCTGCCGCTCACGCGGGCAACGGGCACACGCTGCGGGATGTGAATGACCTGGCCGTGGCGCTCGCGCCCTCCGCCGAGCTGCGGCTGGAGACCTGCCAGCAGGGCCGCTCCTTCCTTGATGCGGTGAGCGCCGCGTGGCCCGCGCCGCGCTTGGCCGAATTCGCCCCGCTGCTGGTGCCGGAGGCCGCCTATGCGGTGGCGCTGGGGCTGGCGGGCGCGGCCCATGGCATCGCGCTCGCGCCGGTGCTGGAAGCCTTCCTTCTCGGCCTGGCGCAAAATCTCGTCTCGGCCGCCGTGCGCCTTGCCCCCATTGGCCAGACGGCGGGCACGAAGGTGGTGGCGGCCCTGGCGCCCCACGCCCGCGCGCTCGCGGCGGAGGCGCCCGCGCTCACGCTGGATGAGATCGGCAGCGCCACCTTTCGCGCCGATCTCGGCAGCTTTCGCCACGAAACCCAATATACGAGGCTGTTCCGCTCATGAGCTCCAGCAAATCCCCCCTGCGCGTCGGCATTGGCGGGCCCGTCGGCTCGGGCAAGACGGCGCTCATGGAGGCCCTGTGCAAGGCCTTCCGCGATCGCTACGACGTCTGCGCCATCACCAACGACATCTACACCAAGGAGGATGCGCGCCTGCTCACGGTGGCCGGCGCCCTGCCGCCCGAGCGCATCCTGGGGGTGGAAACCGGCGGCTGCCCGCACACGGCCATTCGCGAGGATGCCTCCATCAACCTGCGGGCGGTGGCCGACATGCAGGCGAAGTTTCCGGCGCTCGACGTGGTGCTGATCGAATCCGGCGGGGACAACCTGGCCGCCACTTTTTCCCCGGAGCTGGCCGATATCACCATCTATGTGATCGACGTGGCGGGTGGCGAGAAGATCCCGCGCAAGGGCGGGCCCGGCATCACCCGCTCGGACCTGCTGGTGGTGAACAAGACCGACCTCGCGCCGCTGGTGGGAGCCGACCTCAAGGTGATGGAAGACGACACCATCCGCATGCGCGCCGGGCGACCTTACGTCTTCTCCGCCATCCGCAATGGCAGCGGGGTGGAGGCCGTGGCGCGCTTTATCGAAACGGCGGGCGGGCTCGGCGATCCGGCCTAAGTCTCCGGATTGCCGAAGGTATTTTATTCCGGATAGGATTGCGACTCGCTGTCAATCCGTGGTCATTGGGTACAGCTAGAAGTATCCCGTAAGTGACTATGGCGGGCGGGGAGTGTATCATGCGTTTGGCCGATCTGGGCATCCGGACGAAACTCGTCCTTGCTGCGGGTGCGTTGAGCATCCTGTCCATGCTGGTTGTGGCGGGCGTCAGCCTGTGGGTGTCTGCCCGGGCCGCCACGCGGGACGCGGAGGCACGCGCCGAGGCGCTGCTTGGCCAATATGAGCAGACCATTGCCGCGCAGATGTCCCGTTCCATCACCATCGCGCAATCGGGCGCGCTGGCGGTGGAGGGGCTGCTTGAGGCGAACATGGTGGATCGGGACGCGCTCGGCGGCCTGATGCTGCGCATGGTGCGCGAAAATCCCCAATTGGTGGGCATGACGCTGGCCTTCGAACCCAATGGGCTGGAAGGCCGGGACGCCGATTTCGTCTCCCACCCCTACTCTGACGCGGCCGGGCGCTTCGTGCCCTATTTCTTCCATAAGCCCGACGGCTCCGTGGATGTCGAAAAGCTCGTCATGACCAAGGAGGCCGGCACCGAGAACTGGTATGATCGGCCGGTGCGCGAGAACCGGGCCCTGGTCACCCCGCCTTACGAATATCCCGTGAACGGCGAGAACCTGCTGATGACCACCAGCAGCGTGGTGGTGCGCCGCAACGGCAAGCCCATCGGCATCGTCACCACCGATCTGCCGCTGACCGGCATCACCCGTTTCGTGCAGACGCTGCGGCCCTTTGGCGATGGCCGGGTGGCGCTGGTGGGCACGAATGATCTGTGGATCGCCAACAGCGATCCCAAGCTCCTCGGCAAGCCGGTCACGGACCCGTCGCTCAGGGCGCTGCTCGATGCCGCCAAGCGGGGCGAGACCGCGACCGGGCAGCGGGAGGACGCGACGGGCACATGGTCGCTGATGGCGGCGCCGGTCACGCTGTCAGGGGTCAATGAGCGCTGGGTGCTGGTGATGAGCGTGCCGGAGGCCACCTTGTTCGCCACCGTTACGGACACGCGGAACAAGCTGCTGCTGACGGCGGTGGTGACGCTGGCCCTTATCCTGGTGCTGGTGTTCTTCGGTGCCGGCGCCCTGGCGCGCCCGATCCACCGCATGACCGAGAAGATGCGTCTTCTGGCCAGCGACGACACCTCGATCGCGGTGGACGACATGGACCGCAAGGACGAGATCGGCGAGATGGCGCGGGCGGTGGACGTGTTCCGCCTCAATGCCATCGCGCGCAGGGAACACGAGGCCGCCGCCCAGCAGGCGAACGAGGCCCGCATGGCCCGCCAGGCCCGGATCGACGCGTTGATCCAGGGCTTCCGCCAGACGGCAAACACCGTGATCAATGATGTCAACGGCGCCATGCGTGAGCTCGATACCGTGTCCGGCGCGCTGATCGGAGCGGCCGAGACGAGCCAGCGCGACTCCGCGTCGGCGCTTCAGACCTCGCAGAGCGCATCGGGCAATGTGCAGGCCGTGGCTGGCGCGGCGGAAGAGCTGAGCGCCTCCATCTCCGAGATCGCCCAGCAGATCGCGCGCACCGAGCAGATGGTGGGTAAGGCCACCGAAGGGGCGGGCGTTGCCAATACCAAGATTGCCGGCCTGGCGGAGGCCGTCTCCCGCATCGGTGAGGTGGTGGGGCTGATCGAGGCCATCGCGCAGCAGACCAACCTGCTGGCCTTGAACGCCACCATAGAGGCCGCGCGCGCCGGCGAGGCGGGGCGCGGGTTCGCCGTGGTGGCGGCGGAAGTGAAGGACCTTGCGGAGCAGACCGCGCGGGCCACCCATGACATCGCGCAGCACATCTCCTCGGTCCAGACCGAGACGGCGGAGGCGGTGGACGCCATCCGGGCCATCGTGAGCCTGATGGAAGAGGTGGAGCACTATGCCACCGCCATCGCCGGCGCCATCGAGGAACAGACCGTAGCCACCACGGAGATCAGCTCGAATATCGAGAGCGCTGCGGCCGGTACCAGCCAGGTGGCGGCGGATATCGGCGGCCTGAACATCGCGGTGGCCGGCACCAGTGCCTCGGCGACCCGCGTGCAGGATGCCTCGCACTCGGTGGGAGCGGCGACAACGCGCCTCGACACCGAGATTGACGGCTTCCTGAAACAGGTGGCCGCGGCCTGAGGCCGGGGGCTGCGCGCGGGGCGGGAGCGTCTTCAAGCGAAGAGGCTCCCGGTTCGCGTGAGGAAAGTGCTTTAAGTCAAGACGCTAAAGGATTTCTCCGCTTCCGTGAGCGGAGGAGTGCCCAGTCCCGCGCGCCATAGCCGCGGGGCTCGGATCCGCGCGGGCGATGTGGTGCCGCACGGAAGCGGCGGCGCCGCGGGCACCGCCATGGCGCTCCCGAGAGGGGGCGGTGACTGGCCGCTCGGGGCGTCAGTTTTGTCCGCCCTCGGTCATGTCCGGCTTCAATTCTTGGGCTTGCAGGCGGCCTCGAAGGCGGTGAGGGCCTCGCCGGCGCCGGAAAGGCTGATCTTCTGCTTCATCCCCTTCACCTCGACGGTGAGGGAGGAGCCGCCCTTCAGGAGCGCCTTGACGTCGGCGAGCTTGGTGAGCGCTTCCACGTCCACGGCATTGTTCTCCTCATTGCCCACGGCCTTGCCGTTGAGCGTCTTCTTGACGCTGCCGGTGGACAGGATGAGCCGTGCGGCGGCCTCCCGCTCCAGGCCCTTGGAGCCGATCTGGCTTTGCGCGGTCACGCTGTCCGAGCCGGGCTTGCAGAGGAAGAACAGCATCACCTCGTCGGTCTCCGGCACGCCGAAGACGAGCGCGGCGCTCTCCTCGGTCTGCTGGAGGTGCCACGACATCTTCTGCTGAGCCGTGGCCGGCAGCGTGAGCGCCGCCGTGGCGGCAACGGACATGAGGGGCAGGAGGACGAGCGGGCGGAGCATGGTCGTGTTCCAGTTGATCCGGCGCGGATCATACTGCCTGTCACGGGAAGTTGAAGGGGCTCGCGCGCGCTGTCCGTGCGCGAGCCTTAACGCCCCGTCTCCAGGCGCTGCGGGCTACCGCCGGGGCTGGCAGGCGCGGCGGAAATCGGCCAGCTTCATCTTGGCGCCGGTTAGCGGAAAGCTGGCGGTGGCGCCCGGCGCGCGCACCGTCAGGGTGTCCCCGTCGGCGAGCAGGTCGAGCACGCGCTCGTCAAAGCTCACGGCCGCTTCCGCCACCACCAGCCCGTCGCTGGCGCCGCGAAAGGTGGAGGCGGCGAGCTCCAGCCGGCGCTTGCCGGCGGACAGGGAAAGCGCCACCCCTTCGCCCGAATGGATCTTGGCGGACTTCACCTCGACGGTGAACTGCAGCAGGCCAGCACTGGGCTGGCACCCCACGGCGAAGACCGGGTCCGCCGCTCCCGGCGCGCCGAAGCGCAGCACGATGGTTTCATCGGCCCGCGCGATCAGCCACACGCGATTGTCCTTCGGGGCGTCGCTGTGCTTGGCGGGCTTGGCCCTTTCCCCGTGGGAGGTGGCCGCCCAGGCCCCCGTCGCGCCCGGCCAGAGGGCCAGGAGGCTGGAAAAAACGAGGCTCAGGGCGATTTCGGCTGGTGCACGCTTCGGCTTGGTCTGCTGCATGGTTCCCGGTTCCGTCGCGCGCCGACGCCCCCGGCGGCGGTCGTGACCGTCCCGGATCGCGCTTCCTTGCCACTCAATGGTCAATTTGCTTCCCCAACGGGCTTGGCATATCACGGCCTTTATCCGCTCGCGACGGCGCAAGCTACGGCTTTGCGTCGCGGGGCAGCCGCAAGGCTCGGCCGCAGGTGGAAAAGCCGCACGTCGGGGCGGGGCTGGAGCAGGGCGCCGGGCATGCGCATTGATCGATTGTTGGTGGAGCGGGGCCTGTTCGAAAGCCGGGCCCGGGCCCAGGCCGCGCTGGCCGCGGGGCTGGTGAAGGTGGATGGCGCCGTCGTCACCAAGCCGGCGGCGGAGGTGGCGGAAGATGCCCGCATCGAGGCGCGCGATGTCCATGATTTCGTCTCGCGCGGGGGCATGAAGCTGGAAGCGGGCCTGAAGGCCTTTGGAATCAATCCCATCGGGCTGCGCGCGCTGGATGTGGGCGCCTCCACCGGCGGCTTCACGGATGTGCTGCTGCGCCGGGGCGCCGCCCATGTGTTCGCCGTGGATGTGGGGCGCGAGCAGTTCCACGCCAGCCTGAGGGGCCGGCCGGACATTACCCTGATGGAGGAAACCGACATCCGGAGCCTGGACCGCGCGGCGGTACCGGGAGCGGTGGACCTGGTGGTGGTGGATGTCAGCTTCATCTCGCTGCGGCAGGTGCTGCCGGCGGCGCTGGCCTTCGCCGCCCCGCGCGCGCGGCTGGTGGCGCTGGTGAAGCCCCAGTTCGAGGCTGGCCGGGATGCGCTGAAGAAGGGCATCGTCCGTGATCCGGCGGCGCGGCAGGAGGTCTGCACCGCCAGCGAGGACTTCGTGACGAGCCTGGGCTGGCGGGTTTCAGGGCTCGTGCCGTCGCCCATCACCGGCGGCGACGGCAATGTGGAATATCTTCTGGGAGCGGAGCGCCCGTGACGGCGACGATGGTGGATCTTCAGGTGCGCCGCCTGGGCGCGCAGGGTGACGGCGTGGCCGAAGGGCCGGCCGGCCCCGTTTTCATGCCTTATGTGCTGCCCGGCGAGACGGTGCGCGGCGCCCTGGAGGGCGAGCGGCTCGTCGTGGCCGAGATCCTGGAGCCGAGCGCGGATCGCGTGGCGCCGGCCTGCGCCCATTTCGGCCGCTGCGGCGGCTGCCTGCTCCAGCACTGGAGCCTTGAGCCCTATTTCGAGTGGAAGCGCACCCTGGTGGTGGAGGCGCTGCGGCGCGAGGGCCTGGACGCCGAGGTGGCGCCGCTGATCGACGCCCATGGCGACGGGCGCCGGCGCGTCATCTTCCATGCCCGACAATATGGCCCGCGCACGGTGGTGGGCTTTGCCGAGCGCAAGTCGCACGCCATGGTGGCGCTGGAATCCTGCCCGGTGCTGGCGCCGGGCCTGGACCGGGCGCTGCCCGCCGCCCGCGCGGTGGCGGAGGTGTTGGCGCCGCTGAAAAAGCCGCTCGACCTCCAGGTGATCGCCACCGATACCGGGCTCGACATGGATGTGCGCGGCTCCGGCCCGCTGCCGCCGGCGCTGCTGATGGACGTGGCCGCCCTGGCGGACCGCTTCAATCTCGCGCGCCTCACCCGCCATGGGGAGCTGGTGCTGCAGCGGGTCGCGCCGGTGCTGGCCATGGGCGCCGCGCGGGTGGAGCTGCCGCCGGCCGCCTTCCTGCAGGCCACCCGCGCCGGCGAGGAATTGCTGTCGCAGGCGGTGCTCGCGGCCACCGAGGGCGCGAAGCATGTGGCGGACCTGTTCGCCGGGGTGGGCACGTTCGCCCTGCGCCTGGCTGCCCGTGGGCGCGTCTTTGCTGCCGAAAGCCACGCGCCGGCCCTCGTCGCCCTCCTGAAGGCCGCCCACGCGCCGGGCCTCAAGGCGGTGAAGGGCGAGGCGCGAGACCTGTTCCGCCGCCCGCTGATGGCCCAGGAGCTGGCCGCCTTCGACGCGGTGGTGATCGACCCGCCCCGCCAGGGCGCCGAGGCCCAGGCCCGCGAGCTGGCCGCCGCCAAGGTGGAGCGGCTCGTCTACGTCTCCTGCAACGCCACCACCTTCGCCCGTGACGCGCGGCTGCTGGTGGATGGCGGCTGGCGGCTCGGCGGCGTGACGCCGGTGGACCAGTTCCGCTACTCCCCCCATGTGGAGCTGGTGGCCACCTTCAGCCGGTGATGCCAAAACGACTGTATTTTGATGTGAAATAAATTACATATCAAAATTGTATGGATTATATCTCTTAAGACATCTATGTCTGGTGAAATAGGTGCCCACAAGGGGCGCCCATGCCGGGGCCGGCAGGGCAGGCAGGAGAGTGCGGGTCGATGTCGTCTGAGCGCATGACGCATTTGAAGCGTCTGGAGGCCGAATCCATCTTCATCATGCGGGAGGTGGCGTCCGAGTTCCGCAATCCGGTGATGCTCTATTCCATCGGCAAGGATTCGGCCGTGATGCTGCATCTGGCGGTGAAGGCGTTCTACCCGTCCAAGCCGCCTTTTCCCCTGATGCACATCGACACCACCTGGAAGTTCCGCGAGATGATCGCCTTCCGGGACCGCATGGCCAAGGAGCTGGGCTTCGAGCTCATCACCTATACCAATCCCGAGGGGCTGGCGCAGAACATCAATCCGTTCGACCACGGCTCCAGCCTCTATACCCATGTGATGAAGACCGAGGCGCTGAAGCAGGCGCTGACCAAGCATGGCTTCGACGCGGCCTTTGGCGGCGCCCGCCGGGACGAGGAGAAGAGCCGCGCCAAGGAGCGCATCTTCTCCTTCCGCACCGCCAATCACGGCTGGGACCCCAAGACCCAGCGCCCGGAGCTGTGGAACCTCTACAACACCCGGGTGAAGGCGGGGGAGAGCATCCGCGTGTTCCCGCTCTCCAACTGGACCGAGCTCGATATCTGGCAATACATCCTGGCCGAGCGCATCCCCATCGTGCCGCTGTATTTCGCGGCCGAGCGGCCGGTGGTGGAGCGGGGCGGGCAGCTCATCATGGTGGATGACGCGCGCCTGCCGCTGAACCCCGGCGAGGTGCCGCAGATGAAGCGCATCCGCTTCCGCACCCTGGGCTGCTACCCGCTCACCGCCGCGGTGGAGAGCGATGCCGATACGCTGGAGGCCATCGTGGGCGAGATGCTCACGGCCCGCACCTCCGAGCGCGCCGGCCGCCTCATCGACCATGACGAAGCCGCCTCCATGGAAAAGAAGAAGCGCGAGGGCTATTTCTGATGTCCGCCCAGCCCGAATTTTCCAGCTTCAGCGATTATCTGGCCGCCCAGGAAGGCAAGAGCCTGCTGCGCTTCCTCACCTGCGGCAGCGTGGACGACGGCAAGAGCACCCTCATCGGCCGCCTGCTCTACGACACCAAGCTGTTGTTCGAGGACCAGCTCGCCACCCTTTCCGCCGACAGCCGCAAGCACGGGACGGCCGGGGCGGACCTGGATTTCGCGCTGCTGGTGGATGGCCTTGCCGCTGAGCGTGAGCAGGGCATCACGATCGATGTGGCCTATCGCTTCTTCGCCACCGACAAGCGCAAGTTCATCGTCGCCGACACGCCCGGCCACGAGCAGTACACCCGCAACATGGCCACCGGCGCGTCCAATTCGGACCTGGCGGTGATCCTGGTGGACGCCCGCCAGGGCATCCTCACCCAGACCCGCCGGCATTCCTACATCGTGAAGCTGCTGGGCCTGCGCCATGTGGTGCTGGCGGTGAACAAGATCGACCTCGTGGATTTCTCCCAGGAGCGGTTCGACGAGATCGTGCGCACTTATGCTGATTTCGCGGCTGATTTCGGCTTCGAGACCCTGGTGCCCATCCCCCTGTCCGCCCGCTTCGGCGACAATGTGATCGAGCGCAGCGCCAACACACCCTGGTATACCGGCCCGAGCCTTCTGGAGCACCTGGAGACGGTGGAGGTGGAGAGCCACGCTCTGGCCCGCCCGTTCCGCATGCCGGTGCAGTGGGTGAACCGGCCGAATCTGGATTTCCGCGGCTTCTCCGGCACCATCGTGTCGGGCTTCGTGCGGCCGGGGGACGCCGTGGTGGTGGCCGGCTCCGGCGCCACCAGCCGCGTCAAGTCCATCGTCACCAAGGATGGCGACCTGGAGGAGGCCGGCGCCGGTGAGGCGGTGACGCTCACCCTTACCGACGAGGTCGACGTCTCCCGTGGCGATGTGCTGGCGGCGGCCGCCGATCGGCCGGAAGTGTCCGACCAGTTCGCCGCCCATCTCATCTGGATGAATGAGGAGCCGCTGCTGCCGGGCCGGCCCTATCTCATCAAGATGGGCACCCGCACGGTGGGGGCGCAGGTCACCGAGATCAAGCACAAGCTGGACGTGAACACGTTCCAGCATCTCGCCGCCAAGACGCTCCAGCTCAACGAGGTGGCGGTGGTGAACCTCGCCACCCATGAGCCCATCGCTTTCGATCCGTTCGCCGACGTGCCGGAGACCGGGGCCTTCATCGTCATCGACCGCATGAGCAACCTCACGGTCGGCGCCGGCATGGTGGATTTCGGCTTGAGGCGCGCCACCAACGTGCATTGGCAGGCGCTCAACGTCTCCAAGGACAGCCGCGCCGCCATGAAGGGGCAGAAGCCGGTGGTGCTGTGGTTCACCGGCCTCTCCGGCGCCGGCAAGTCCACGGTGGCGAACCTGGTGGAGAAGAAGCTCAACGCCGAGGGGCGCCACACCTACATGCTCGACGGCGACAATGTGCGCCACGGTCTCAACCGCGATCTCGGCTTCACCGAGGCGGACCGGGTGGAGAACATCCGCCGCGTGGCCGAGGTGGCGCGGCTGTTCGTGGATGCCGGCCTCATCACACTGGTGTCCTTCATCTCGCCCTTCCGCGCCGAGCGGCAGATGGCGCGCGAGCTGATGGGCGCGGGCGAGTTTGTCGAGATCTTCGTGGATACCCCGTTGGCGGTGGCCGAAAGCCGCGATGTGAAAGGGCTCTACAAGAAGGCGCGCGCCGGCCAGATCAAGAACTTCACCGGCATCGACAGCCCCTACGAGCCGCCGGAATCCCCCGAGATCCGCCTGGAAGGCGGGGTGCACGCGCCGCAGGAAATGGCCGACCAGATCGTGCAGCATCTGAAGGCCCGCGGCTATCTGAGCTGAGCCCCTCCGGCGCCCTGTGATCGCGATTAGCGCCGCGCCTTGTGATTTGATGCGATGTCATATTGGGCTACCCTCTCTCGGCCACGTCCTGTGAGGGGGCCGTCATGGGGATCCGGATCGCAGCGCGTGCCGTAGCCGTTGTCGCCGTTGCCACGGCGGCCTTGCTGGCGATACCGGCGCGGGCGCAGGAGCTGAGCTTCGATTGCTCCGGCCCCCTGGTCGCATCGGCCAGCCAGTCGACCCTGGCGAAGGTCTTCGGCGGGCCCGCGGTGAAGCGCGCGAAAGTCCCCGGCGCCGAGGGCGCGGAGGAGGAGGGCACCCTCCTGTTCCCCGATGATCCGGTGCGGCGGGCGGAAATCCTCTGGCAGGACGATGCCCGGCGCCAGGAGCCGGCATCGCTGACGGTGCGCGAAGGGGCGGTGGGCTGGCGCACGCCGGCGGGCATTGGCGTCGGCTCCACGCTGGAAGCGGTGCAGGCTGCCAATGGCAGGCCCTTCGTCCTTTCCGGCTTCGAGTGGGATTATGGCGGCATGGCCGGTGAGTGGTCCGGCGGCAAGCTGGCTCGGTCCGGCTGCCGCATCCTGCTGCGCTTCGCGCCCGGGCCCGAGGCCGATCCCAAGCGCATCACCAAGGTGAGCGGCGATCGCGAGTTTCGGTCCGACGATGCGGCCATGCGCGCAGTGCGGCCGGTGGTGTCCGAGATGGTGCTGATGTGGGATTGAGAGGCGGGCGCCAGCCGGGAGCGAGGCGTCCGGCGAGCGCGGAGGGTATGAAGAATGTGCGTCAGCTCAATAAGCTAGAGCATTTCCCCGTTTCCGCGGATCGCGGAAATGTTCTAAAGATGCCCCATGAAGCCGCCCGCTGAAACGCCGCCCGTTGAAACGCCGCCCGCCGCCCCCTCCACGCCCGCTGCCGGGACCGAGCCCGAACAGCCCTTCTGGCGCACCACGCCGCTCGCGGCCATGAACGCCGAGCAGTGGGAGAGCCTGTGCGACGGCTGCGGGCGCTGCTGCCTCGTGAAGATGGAGGACGAGGAAACCGGCGTCGTGGTCTATACCGACGTCGCCTGCCAGCTGTTCGACACCGGCACCTGCCGCTGCTCCGATTATGCAAACCGCTCGCAAAAGGTGGAGGATTGCGTTCGCCTCACGCCCGAGGCGGTTGCCACCCTCTCCTGGCTGCCGCCCACCTGCGCCTATCGCCTGCTCCAGGAGGGCCAGGACCTGCCATTCTGGCACCCGCTGGTTTCCGGGGACCGCGACAGCGTGCGCGCGGCGGGCATCTCCGTGGCCGGCCGGGTGGCGGGGCTGGAGGATGATTACGGCGTGTTCGAGCTGATCGACCGGCTGGTCACCTGGCCCGTCCGTTGGCCTAAGGGTGCCAAGGGGCCTAAGGGTGCCAAGGGGCCTAAGGGTGCCAAGGGGCCGCAGAGTGCCAAGCCGAAGGGCAAGGACAAGGATAAGGGCAAGAAGAAGCGCAAGGGTTAGGCTGCCGGCAAGGGCGCTCAGCGGAATGGCGGCAGGCGGCCCAGCACGTTGAGCAGGTAGGCATACATGGCGTAGTGCGGCGCCCTGAGGCTGACCAGCACGGAGGCCAGCGCGGAAACGATGAACAGCATCATGCGCCGTTCTCCACGCCGCGCCTCGGCCTGCATGGGTTCTGGAATTTCCAGCCGGTGCAGGGGGATGGAGAGGATGCCGAGGGCCGCCATGTTGGCCCCATAGATCCAGACCGCCGGCGGGAACTGCCCATAGCGGCCCACCAGGGCCGATGAGAAGGGCACCATGGTGACGAACAGCAGGTACCACAACCATAGATGCATGGGGCCGGCCGCCACCTCGTCCGTGTCGTGACGCACGGAAATCACGTTGCGCCACATGGCGGCGAGCACGAAGAACGAAATGACATAGGCCACCACCTGCGGCGAGAGCGCGCTCAGCTGCTGCCAGAGAGCCTCCGTCGAGGTGACCTCCACCGCTTCCGGCACGCGGATATCCACCACCAGCAGGGTCATGGCGAAGGCAAAAATGCCATCGGTCAGGGCATCGACACGGGGCTTGGGAAAGGGGCGCATGGGGGCCGTCGCGATTCCAGGTGGGCGTTAGTGTAGACGGCCTGATGCGGATCGAGGCAAGCCAATCCCGTGTGCAAGACACCGCGCTGCCGCCGGCCGGCGGGGCTGGGCCTGAGGCCGGCGGCGACAAGGCCGGCGCCCTGAATGCGCGGTTTTTGATCGTGATCAAGGTTTGCTCACGGCGCCTGTGTTTACCTTGCCAGCGAGGGGTTTTCCGCAGGTGAGAGAGCCACATGCGGGGCCTCTTCGGTTCCAGTCGCCTTTTTGGCGAGCCCTGCATTCATCACGGAGCATTCCATGTCCGCCGTTGCCCAGACCGCCGATGAAGTCCTCATTCACGTCCGCTTCCACCCCAATGCCGAGGTGTGGACCATCGACAGCTGCCCTGAGGGCGTGAGCCCCAAGGCTTGGTATGAGCGCCTGCTGGCCGGTGCCTCTTCCTATTACCAGACCCTGTCCAACGGCCGCGGCTTCTTCCGCATCCCGTCCGCCACCTTCGCCGGCCTCTCCGCCAAGTGAGAAGGTGATGGGGCTGATCACCGCCGCTTCCGTGGTGGGGGTGATCGCCTTGCGGTGTGCTGGCGGCGGCGCGGGCTATCGGGCGTCCGCCGTCACACAAGGCGAGCTGCATTTCAAAAGCTGAGCCTTGCCAGGCGCCCATTGAGAGGCGCCAGCATTTTCAGGGCATCCTGGCGACCACGCCGGGATGCCTTTTTTGCGTCTGGCAGGGATTCGCCCGGGCGCTCAGGGGCGGGGCAGGGGCCCCGCTTTCACTGCGGGAAGCGGCGCCCCGCCGCGATGGTGAGGCCGACCCCCACCGAGCCGAAGGTGTCGCCCTCCACCACCTTGGCGGTGGGCAGGGCCGCGGTGATGGCGGCGCGCACATGGGCAAGGCGCGTGGACCCGCCGGTGAGGAAGAGCGCATCGATGCGCTCCGCGCCCACCCCGGCCTGCTTCAGCACCGTATCGATGCGGCGGGAGATTCGGGCGGCCAGCTCGGCGGTGTTTTCCTTCAGCTCCTGGCGGCTGATGCCCAGGGTGAAGCCCGCCTTCAGCCACTCCAGCGGAATATGCGTGTCCGGCGCCTCGGCAAGGCCGATCTTGGCGCCCTCCACCGCACCGGCCAAAGCGTGGCCGCGGCGCTCCTCGATCACCTGTTCCAGGCGTTCCAGGCGCTCGGGTTCCATGGCATCGCGCTTCACCTCGCGGATTTCCCGCGCCACCTTGGGCTCATAGACGCGATTGATGGAGTGCCAGCTGGCAAGGTCGTGGAAATAGCTCGACGGCACGTCGATATTCTTGCCACGCATGGGGCTGCCATAGCCCAGAAGCGGCATCAGCGTGCTGAGGCTCAGCACCCGGTCGAAATCGGTGCCGCCGATGCGCACGCCGTCATTGGCCAGGATGTCGTCGCCGCGCTCGGCCTGCGCGCGCCGCTCCGGGCTGATGCGGACGATGGAGAAGTCGGAGGTGCCGCCGCCGATGTCCGCGATCAGCGCCAGTTCCTCGGCGTCGATCTGCTGTTCGTAGTCGAGGGCCGCGGCGATGGGCTCGTACTGGAACAGCACATCCCGAAAGCCGATCTCGCCGGCAATGAGGCGCAGGGTATCCTCGGCCTTGCGGTCGCCCTCCGGGTCGCCGTCCACGAAGTGTACCGGGCGCCCATGCACCACCGCGTCGAGGGGGCGGCCGGCGGTGGCCTCGGCCCGGTGCTTCACTTCCGCCAAAAAGCGGGTGATGACGGTGCGGAAGGGCGCGCGCTCGCGGCCGATTCGCGTCGCCTCGTCGATCAGCGCGCTGCCGAGCACGGATTTGAGCCCGCGCATGAGCCGGCCTTCCACGCCCTCCACATAGGCCTCGATGGCCGCGCGGCCGATGCGATAGGTGCCGTCCGTGCCGAAAAACACGGCGCTTGGCACCGTGAGGTGGGCGCCCTCGAGCGCGCACAGGCGGGCCCGGCCTTCCGTCAGAATGCCGAGTGTGGTGTTCGATGTGCCGAAATCCAGGCCGCAGGCGCTCATGTCAGTCTCCGGAAGGGGCGTGTCAGACCAGAGTTGCGGGCTCTTTTCAAGGCTTCCGCGGAGGCGACCGCCATGCGATGGCTGCATGCAAGGTTCGTATGCCATCTGGTGGATGCGGGCGTCACCGTCATCGTCGTATCTCCCGCCGCAGGTAATTCTCGGTTATGTTCGGTACGATTATGACTGATTTGGCGGCCCAACTGCTTCAGCTCCAGGAGGAGAGCCCGGCTCTCTTCGCCGCGTTCGATGGTGGCGGATTCCTGCGACATGCCAATGCCGCTTACCGCGCGGCCTATGGCATCGCCGCCGGCGAGCTGCTCGGCTGGGCCGACCTGATGCGCCGCAACCTGGCCTTGAACACCGGGGTGGTGCTGGAGGGGGCCGACATCGAGTCCTGGGTGGCCGAAGCGGTTGCGACCTGCACCGCCGCGCCTCGCAAGGTGGAGGTAAAGCTCCCAGACGGCCGCTGGCTGCTGCTGCAGGAAAGCGTGGGTCCCGATGGCTGGCGCCTGTGCGTGGGCTGCGACATCACCAAGCTGCGCGCGGACGTGCGCGCGGTGCGCCGCGACCGCGACGAGGCGTTGCGCGCCGCCCACACCGACGACCTGACCGGCGTTGCGAATCGCCGCTTCGTCATCGCCCGCATCGAGACCATGCTCGCGCATTCCGCCCTGGTGCACGGGCCGCGGGTGCCCGGATCCCTGTGCGTGCTCGATCTCGATAATTTCAAGTACATCAACGACAGCTATGGCCATCAGGCCGGCGACGCGATCCTGCGTGATTTCGCCCGCTGCATCAGCGGCCAGGTGCGCCGGTCCGATTGCTTCGGGCGCATCGGCGGCGAGGAGTTCGTGCTCGTGCTGCCGGACACGGAGCTCGATGAGGGCATCCGCATCGTCGAGCGCATGCTGGCGGCGGTGCGCGGCTCCCGCCCGCTGCCCGATATGCCGGACTTCTCCTACACCTTCTCCTGTGGCGTGGCGGCGGTGCGCCCGGGTGACGATTTCACCTCCATCTATGGCCGTGCCGACAAGGCGCTCTACGCGGCCAAGATGGCGGGCCGGAACCACGTGCGCGGAGAGGAGCCCGTGGCGCTTCCTCCGGCTGAAGGCATTTGATCCTATTTTTATGAAATAAGGAATTTAGTCCTTGACAGCGATACGCTGCGGGGCTAGGGTTTTGCCATGTTCGAGAGTTGCGCCTGGCGGGGCCGGGCCTCTCGCACCTTCAGCTTGGACATCTCATGGCACCCACACCGCCGCGTCGGCAGACGCCCGCGACGGCGGGGCTCGCGCGTCGGCTCTATGCCGAGGGCGTGCCCATCGCCGAGATCTGCGCGCGCACCGGCCTCAGCACCGGCGCCGCCTATCACTGGATTGACCGCGAGGTGGGGGAGGACGGCTCGGTCCGCCTCGCCCCCATCGGCCGCCGCGCCGGCAAGGCCTACACGGCGGGCCGCGATGCGGCGCAGCCGGGGGAGTCGCCCCGCGTCCGCCTTCTCAAACGGCTGTGGCGGGCGGCCGAGCGGCAGGTGGCCGATATCGAGGCGCGCGCGAAGCGCTTCGATCCGGCCGAGGGCGAGGCGCCGCCGCGCGCCGCTGCAGATGCGGAGAAGGATGCCCGCGCCCTCGCTCTCCTGGCCCGCACCCTGCGTGAGCTGGTGGCCGCCGAGGAGGATGCGACCGTGAAACCGGAGAAGGATGCCGATGACACCGTTCGCGACCTCGACGAGTTCCGTCGCGAGCTTGCGCGCCGCCTTGAGCGACTGCGTGAAGACGAGGCCGCACCAGACAAGCCGCTTCCTGCTTGACCTCAGCCACAGCGAGCTGCGCGCCCTTCTCGCGGATTGGACGTTCTGGGCACGGGCCGATCAGCTGCCCCCCGCCGAGGCCCCTGGGGGCGGGCCTTGGACCACGTGGCTGGTGCTGGGCGGGCGCGGCGCGGGCAAGACCCGCGCGGGCGCCGAATGGGTACGGGGCCTGGCGCTGGGGCGCGCGCCCTTCGCCAGCCGCCCCGTTGGCCGCATCGCCTTGGTGGCCGAGACCCTGGCCGATGTGCGCGATGTGATGGTGGAGGGCGTTTCCGGCCTCCTTTCCGTGCACACGCGGGAAGAGCGGCCGCGCTGGGAGCCTTCCCGTCGCCGGCTGGAATGGCCCAATGGCGCGGTGGCGCAGGGCTTCTCGGCGGAGGATCCGGAAAGCCTGCGCGGCCCCCAGTTCGGAGCCGCCTGGTGCGACGAGCTGGCCAAGTGGCGGCGTGGCGAGGCCGCCTTCGACATGCTGCAGTTCGGCCTGCGGCTGGGCGACCATCCCCGCCAGATGGTCACCACCACGCCGCGCCCCACCCATTTGCTGCGCCGGCTACTGGATGATCCGGCCACGGCGGTGACGCGGGCCAAGACGGCGGACAACGCCTTCCACCTCGCCCCCACTTTCCTGTCTCAGGTGCTGGCCCGCTATGGTGGCACGCGGCTGGGGCGGCAGGAGCTGGATGGCGAGATCATCGAGGACCGGCCCGATGCCCTATGGACCCGCGCGGCGCTCGATGCGGCGCGAACCGGCTCCGCGCCGGC
Source organism: Xanthobacter variabilis (assembly GCF_043831965.2). NCBI lineage: Bacteria > Pseudomonadati > Pseudomonadota > Alphaproteobacteria > Hyphomicrobiales > Xanthobacteraceae > Xanthobacter > Xanthobacter variabilis. The sequence goes on along the minus strand of NZ_CM195533.1, from coordinate 4,185,958 downwards.
GCTCGCCCGCATCATGGTGGCGGTGGACCCGCCGGCTTCGTCCCGCGCGGGGGCGGATGCGTGCGGCATCGTCTGCGCCGGCATCGACAGCGCGGGCATGGTCTATGTGCTCGCCGATGAGAGCGCGGCGGGGCTGCCCCCGGCCCAGTGGGCGGCGCGGGCGGTGGCCCTGTATCACCGCTTCGCGGCCGACGGCGTGGTGGCCGAGGTGAACCAGGGGGGCGAGATGGTGCGCGCCGTGCTGGCGGAAGTGGATGCCGCCGTGCCGGTGCAGGCTGTGCGCGCCACGCGCGGCAAATATCTGCGCGCCGAGCCGGTGGCGGCCCTCTACGAGCAGGGGCGGGTGCGCCATGTGGGCCCCTTTCCGGCCCTCGAGGACGAGCTTTGCGATTTCGGCCCGGATGGCCTCAGCTCCGGCCGCTCGCCGGACCGGCTGGATGCGCTGGTGTGGGCCATCACCGCCTTGGCGCTGGGGCGCCAGGGGGCGCCGCCGCGGGTGCGGGGGCTGTAGGACGCTTCCTCGGACAGCTGAGCGGGCTCAGTTCCCGAAACCACCGAAGGGAGAGGGCGCGGGCTGCTGCGCGGGCACGGGCATGCACATGGCGCGCACGCGCTGGCCGGGGGCCGGCGCCGGCCATGCGCCGTTGGGCCGCGTGCTGGCGCGCAGGCAGGCGCGCTCGGTGTCGTAATAGGCCACCAACTTCTGCGTATCGATGGTGGCCAAATAGCTTGCGCCCACCTGCACCGGCCAATCGGGAGCCGGCGTGAACTGCTCGATGCGGGTGGTCGTGGAGATGACGAGGATCAGTGCGTAGAGCATGCGCCCTCCAGATGCCGCTACGCGATGATCCTACGCTTTTTCCCGGAGGCCGGAAACCGGCTGTCCGCGGCGTTCAGAGCTTCTTTTCTGCTGGAGCCTCTCATGCTTGGTTCGCTTCTCGCCCCCTTCCGCCCGAAATCCGCGCCGCCCGAGGCGAAGGCGAGCCGCACGGCGGCCCTTGTGGCGCTGCTCACCACCGGCCGGCCCACCTGGAGCCGGCACGATTACGCCTCCCTCGCCCGCGACGGTTTCGCCCGCAACGCCATCGCCTACCGGGCGGTGCGGATGATCGGGGAGGCGGCGGCCTCCGTGCCGCTGGTGCTGATGGACGGCCCGCGCGAGCTGGACACCCACCCGATGCTGGACCTTCTCGCCCGGCCCAATCCGCGCCTTACCGGCTCCAGCTTCATGGAGGCGCTGATCAGTCATCTCATGGTGGCAGGCAATGCTTATGTGGAGGCGGTGGCGGTGGAAGGCCGCGTGCGCGAGCTGCATGTGCTGCGGCCCGATCGCATGCGCGTGGTGCCGGGTCCGGATGGCTGGCCGGAGGCCTATGACTACACCTTGTGCGGGCGCACCCTGCGCATTTCCCAGGCGAGCGTGGTGGAAGGGGGCGATGTGCCGGCCATCCTCCACCTCACCGCCTTCAATCCGCTGGACGACCATTACGGCTTTCCGCCTCTGGAGGCGGCCTCGCAGGCCCTCGACCTGCACAATTCCGCCAGCAATTGGAACAAGGCGCTGATCGATAATGCGGCCCGGCCTTCCGGCGCGCTGGTCTATGGCGGCACGGGGGCGCTGAGCGATGAGCAGTTCGAGCGCCTGAAGGGCGAGCTGGAAGCCTCCTTCCAGGGCGCCACCAATGCCGGCCGCCCGCTGCTGCTGGAAGGCGGGCTCGACTGGCGCCCGCTCTCCCTCTCGCCCAAGGACATGGATTTCGAGGCCGCGCGCAACGCCGCCGCGCGGGAAATCGCGCTGGCGGTGGGCGTGCCGCCCATGCTGCTGGGCATTCCCGGCGACAATACCTACGCCAACTACGCCGAAGCCAACCGCGCCCTTTGGCGCCAGAGCGTGGTGCCGCTGGTGAAGCGCACCGCCGAAAGCCTCTCCACCTGGCTCACCCCCGCTTATGAAGGCGCCCTGCGCCTCGTCCCCGACCTCGACCAGATCGAAGCCCTCGCCAGCGAACGCGCCGACCTGTGGACCCGCGTGGGCGCCGCGGATTTCCTGACCGACGAGGAGAAGCGGGCGGCGGTGGGGTATGGGTGAGGGGCGGGGACGGGGCTGATACTGGTACGGCTCCGGAAACGCAGTGTTCGCGTCTCAGCCGAACTTCTCTCTTCGACCCATAGCGCGCTTCATAGTTAGGCCCTAAGCTGATGCGGTCACGCCCATGCCTGTCTGCCCAAGAGTGAGAAGTTGATGTCGATGCGGATCATCCTTTTCAACCACAAGGGCGGGGTCGGCAAAACGACATCTGCCTACAATATCGGCTGGAAGCTAACCCAGCGCGGGCACCGTGTGCTCTTGGTCGATGGAGACTCGCAGGTCAATCTCACGGCGCTCTCGCTGGGCGAGCGATTTGAAGAATATTATGATGAAGAAAGCCCTACTCGGCTCAGAAATATCTACGATGCCGTGAGGCCGGTCTTCGAAGGTCGACCGACGCCGATTGAAGCTTTCGACTGCCCGGTAGCCGAAAATGGGATTAACCTATTTGTCCTTCCGGGCCATCCTGATCTGTCGTCGTTAGAAGGGCAAATCAGCCTCGCACAGGAGACGCGCGGTACGCTATCCGTGACGAAGAACCTGCCAGGGGTAATGCACAGATTGATTGCTCTTGAAGAAGAGCGCCACGAGATTGATTTCAGTATCATTGATATCAATCCTGGACTTGGTGCTCTCAACCAGAACTTCTTCATGATTAGTGACGCTTTCATCGTCCCAACTAATCCCGATCCATTTTCGCTCATGTCGCTCAAGACGTTGGGTCTTGAAATTGAGCGCTGGATCAGTTGGAAAGAAACATTTGGCTCGGCCTTCAAAGACGCGACCTATCCTTTGCCAGCAGGCGTGACGAAGTTCCTCGGAGCGCTTCATTCCCGTTTCAACCGCCACAAAAGTAAGGCTGCCGGTCGCTACCATAAGCGAATTAGCCAAATTGACGACCGCATAGAGGGCGAACTCGTGCCTTCGCTCCGTATGTCAGGATGCCTGTTTCCCTTGGAGGCCTACGAAGCTGCTGCGAACGTCGTTCTGCCAGAGGATGCAACTGACCCTGATAAGCGGCGTCTCTATGCATTGGCGCGAATTCCCGACTTTGCTCAGGTGAGCCACATCGCTGCGCAGTTTGGGAAGCCTGTCTTCAGTCTCGACGATGACGACCTCCGAGAGGCGGACTTGCGAGGCAACGTCAAAACAAGTGCGCAGGATAACATCGCGACCTTTAATGATATCTTCTCGGCTGTGTGCGAGAAAATTGAGATCCTCTCCGGATATGACCGACGCTAAGGCGCGCTTTGATCGGCATGTGTGCGATGCGCATCTATGCCTCTCTACCTTCGATGCTGTCGGAAATGCATTTGCACTCCGGCACATTTGGATCGTCTGTGTGTCCGCATTCGATCTCTACATGACCGAACTGGTGTGTGAAATCGGCTTGCGTCTAATCGATCGCGACCCGCCGCTTCTAACGGCCAGCCTCCGGCAGGTCCAGTTTCCCCTTGATAGCGTCATCAGCATCAATGCTTTGTCGCCGACAGAGCGACTGCTTTTCTTCAAGGATCGCATCTACACCGCAGTCCGATACAAATCATTCTATAAGCCGGATAAGGTATCAGAGGCTTTGGGTTATATCTGGACCTGTGCTCCGAAGGAAAAGTGGGCGAAAATATTAGACCGCTTGAAGGCGACTGGCCGATATGCAGGGCGTACCGAAGAGGACATAAGGGACGAGCTGACCTTGATTGGAGATCGGCGCGATTTAATTGCCCACTCGGTCGATACCCTTCCTGGGGCCGAGGGACCGAATTTAGTCGAACGTGCAGATGCGGTCCGTGTAATCGAGTTCATCACTGATCTTGCGACGGGTGTGGACCTGGAAACAGAAGCTCAACTCCCTTGATCCAATTCGCCGTGTTGGTCTCATTCGGACAGTGGATTTTCCGAAGGTCCGCTATGGAGCAAAAGGCCCCGCTCTTCGCGCCCACTAACACCTACTCTCCCCCTCACACCACAGCCAGCCGCTCCGCCAGTTCGCTCACATCGTCCCAGCTCAGGTGATGGGGCCCCTTGGGGGTTTCTACGGTGACGCCGGTTTGCGTTACGGCGGCGGAGAATTCGGTGTCGGTGCCGATGGGGCTGAGATAGATGAAGTCCGTGCGGCGCCAGTCAAAGGCGACGGCGGTGAAGGCGCGGGACAGGGTTCGGCCCTCTTCCAGGGTCAGGTCGAAATAGACATCGTCGCTCAGCATCATGCGCAGCATCTCGCCCAGCATTCGATGGGGCACGCGTTTGACGAGGGGATAGGTCATGCTCTTCGCTCATGCTGGCTCCGCGCAGGCTCGCGGAGGGGATTTTTACGCGGGCGCCCCGGAGGGCATCGACTGACCTTCAGCGCAAAGGGATGGCCTGGGCCGCGAGGCGAACGGCTCTCCCGCCGCCTGTTCCTCTCCCGCTTGCGGGGGGAGGGGCGGGCGCGCCGGGGGATGAAGGCACGGCGGGCGTGGGGCGCAGACCTCGGGTGGCCGTAGCCTCCTCAAGGCCTGTGTTCTGAAGAAGAGGGCACATTTCGCCCCGCTCCCGAACCCTCCCCCGCGAGCGGGAGAGGGGATGCGCCCGGCCATGCCTGACTTTGCAGCTCAATCCGGTCTAGATCGCGCCGACGTCTTCGGCCTTCGCGATGAATTCCACGCGGTCGGCCTGGTCGAGTTCCTCAATGGTCAGGTCGAACACGAAGCGGTTCGCGTACCAGAAATTGGCATAGGGCATGAACATGCCGCTTGAAGTGCGGCTGGCCACTTGCCGCTCGCCCGCGAACAGCACGATTTCAAAGCTGCCGCCGCCGGCGAGCATCGTCGTATTGTCGCCGAACACCTCGAACTGGACGAACACCTTGGCGGAGGGAGCGCCGCCTTCCACCGTCTTGATGGCGATGACGCGAAGATCCTGGTAGCGCCGGCCGATCTTGCCGTCAGCCAGAAGCTGGTCATGCTCGTGCACGCGCCCCTTCGTAACCGCCGTGGTCTCGACCATGGGCACGCCCAGATCGGCCAATCCGGTGGGCTTCGCGGGGGCCAGTGTCACCGTGGCGCGGGTTTCCTGCAATGCGGGCAAGATGAGCTCCTTGTCGGATTCGACGTTCCAAACCCGACGAAACCGCGGGTCCAGACGGCGTCAGGCATATTGCGCGCCAGATCCAACGCCGCCGCTCTCGCCCCGAGGGGCGGGACGCGACCAACCGCCGTGCTGAAGGCTTGAGGCCCCATGGATACCGTCATCCGCACCTTCGCCGAGCGGGGCGATCTCGCCCATCTGGCGCTGCTGGTGTGGGCGTTGTCGGCCTCGCTCGCCTTCTGGCGGGTGCTCTCCGAGCTCGCCCGCGCCACGCGCCGGTTCGATGATTTCGTGCGTGAGCTGGCCCGTTTCAATGCCCGCCACAACGGCAAAGGCTGAGCCGCGCAAAGGCTCCGTCGCCTGAGGTTTTCCGCGCCGTTGCCTGCCGCGCGGCGCCGTCTTCACGCCTGACATCCGGAGAATTTCCATGCGTGCCCCCTTCCAGAAGGCGCCGGCGCCGCGCATCCGCGCGCTCGGCGGCGCCCCTTCGCGCGCCAAGGCGCCGGGCCCGGCCCAGAACGCGCCCTCGGCCGGCAAGGTGTTCCGCGAATTCGTCGCCACCCTGGAGAAGCTCGACAAGAGCCGCCGCCGCAAGAAGCCCGGCGCCACGGGCGGGGAGGGCTGAGGCATGGATGAGACGATCTTTCTGCCCCCATCCGCCGAGGGGCTGGTCATTGAGGGGCACGCCTGCCTGTTCGGGGTGGTGGATCTCGGCCGCGACATGGTCTTGCCCGGCGCCTTCGCCGAAAGCCTGGCCCGGGGCGCCGCCGTGCGCATGCTCTACCAGCACGACCCGGCCGAGCCCATCGGCGTGTGGACCGACATCCGCGAGGATGCGCGCGGCCTTTATGTGCGCGGCCGGCTCTCCCCCGCAGTGGCCCGCGCCCGCGAATGCGCGGCCCTGGTGCGCGAAGGCGCGCTCGATGGCCTCTCCATCGGCTTCAAGGCCGTGGAGGCCCGCACCGATCCCAAGACGCGGGTGCGCCGGCTCTCCCGCATCGATCTGTGGGAGGTCTCCATCGTCACCTTCCCCATGCAACCCGGCGCCCGTCTCGCGCCGGTCGAGCCGGCTCTCGCTCCCAGTTTCGCGCCGAGCCTGCCGCCCGCTCTGGCGCTGGCCGGCGCCACCCGCCGCCTGCGCGCCAGCCTTGCGGCCCGCTGAACTGCCCTTTTCGTTGCAACTCTTGAGGATGTCCCATGCCTAATGCCGTCAGCGCCCCCGAGACCAAAGTGGCCGCGCCCGATTTCGCCGGTGCCGAGGCGCGTTCCGCCCTGGCCGATTTCCTGTCCGCCTTCGAGGACTACAAGGCCACCAATGATGCCCGCCTCTCGCAGATGGAGCGGCGCGGGGCGGATGCCCTCACCCTCGACCAGCTCGGCCGCATCGACGCCGCGCTCGATGCCCACCAGGCGCGGCTCGATGCCCTGGCCACCAAGGCGCGACGCCCGGCCCTGGGCGGCGCGCCTGAGCGCTCGGTGGCCGTGAGCGCCCATGCCTCGGCCTTCGACACCTATGTGCGCCACGGCGAGGCCGGCGGCCTGAAGGCGCTGGAAGCGAAGGCGCTCTCCTCCGGCTCCGGGGTCGATGGCGGCTATCTGGTGCCGGTCGAGGTCGAGAGTGAGGTCGGTCGGCGCCTTTCGACGCTGTCGCCCATTCGCGCCATCGCCTCGGTGCGGACCATTGGGGCGGGCACCTATCGCAAGCCGTTCATGACCTCCGGCCCGGTGTGCGGCTGGGCGGCGGAGACGGCAGCGCGCCCGCAGACCGACAGCCCGGTGCTGGCCGCCCTCGATTATCCGGCCATGGAGCTTTATGCCATGCCCGCCGCCACCCAGGCGCTGCTGGACGATGTCCAGGTGAATGTGGACGACTGGCTGGCCGAGGAGGTGGACACCGTCTTCGCCGAGCAGGAGGGCGCGGCCTTCATCAATGGCGATGGCGTGGCCAAGCCCAAGGGTTTCCTGGCCTATGACAAGGTGGCGGAAGGCGCCTGGGCCTGGGACAAGGTGGGCTATGTGGCCACCGGCGCCGCCGGCGCCTTTCCCGGCGCGGATGCGGGGGATCGGCTTATCGACCTCGTCTATGCGCTGAAGGGCGGCTATCGCCAGAATGCCTGCTTCGTCATGAACCGGCGCACCCAGTCGGCCGTGCGCAAGCTGAAGGACGAGAACGGCAATTATCTGTGGGCCCCGCCGCCGGTGGCGGGCCAGGGCGCCAGCCTCATGGGCTTTCCCGTGGTGGAAAGCGAGGACATGCCCGACATCGCCGCCGATGCCTTCCCCATCGCCTTCGGCGACTTCCAGCGGTTCTACCTGGTGGTGGACCGGGCGGGGATGCGGGTGCTGCGCGACCCGTACTCCGCCAAGCCCTACGTGCTGTTCTACACCACCAAGCGGGTTGGCGGCGGCATCATGGACTTCGACGCGGCCAAGCTGCTGAAGTTCGCCGCGAGTTGAGAAAAGAAGGCGGCGCGCTCCGCGCGCCGCCTTCTTCGCGGGGACGGGACAGGGCCTCACCGCCGCCCGGCCCGCCCGCGATTGCAGCCCCTGCGAACCGCTCGGCTCCGATCATGGGCTGCGGCCGACGGGCATCGCGCTGGAAACGGGGACACCGGGCGCGGGAGACGTCCCCGCCGAGCGCGGAGCGCGCGGGGAAAGCCACGGCCGCTCGGCGCGTTTCTCCGGATCGTACTCCGGCGCGTCAGCCGGCGCGAAAGGTGGGAGAGCATGGCCGCTGGCGGGGCGCGCTGACGACGTCCGCGGCGCCCGCTCTTGTCGTGGCCCAGGCGCGTGTTTTGCGCCGTTCACTTGACGGGCGAGCCCCCGGCAAAGCTGGAGGCATGTTCGCTCTTCGCTCCAGGTTCCTCCTCAGGCGGGGCAGGCGTGGCCGCCGCTGCGGCATTGCCGCCCCGCTGGCGCCCGGCGTTCGTTTCGCGCCACTCCTTGATGAACGCAGAGGCGGCTCCCGCTTCGCCATCCGGCTCGAGGTTCAGTTCGGCAGCACGATGCAGGGGCCGCCGGCCTTGCGCAGGCGGGTGCATAGGGCGTTGGCTTCCGACCGCGTCTGGGCCGGGAGGCGCACGCGATAGAAGGTGCGCGCACCGCGACCCGCCATGCGGGTGGCGACGATCACCGGCACCGCATCGCCGAAAACCGATTGATATTTGCCCGCCGCGCGCTGGAACGATGCCAGCGCCAGATCCTTGGAGAAGTTTCCGGAGATCTGCACGCCCCAGGGTGCGAAGAGGGCATTGGGCCCGGCATCGGGCGCGGGCGTCCCCTGGCGCAGGCTGGCGAGGGTGACGAGGCAGGTCGCGTCCGCTTCTTCGGGCGGGACATCCCCGCTCCGTTTCAGGGCGGCCCAGTCGTCAGCGGTGCGGCCGGTGATGAGGCGCACATACGCACGGGTCTCGCGGGGCAGGCCGCCGCCGGCCAGGAAGGCTGACACGCGGCCCGGCCCCCCATTATAGGCCGCCGCCGCAAGGCCGAGATTGCCGAACTGCCGCCGCAGATCGGCCAGCAGCGCCGCCGAGGCGGGAATGGCCTCTTCCGGGTCGAACGGGTTGGAGAGGCCGCGCTCCCGCGCCGTGCCCGGCATGAACTGGGCGATGCCCTGGGCGCCCGCGCGGCTCACCACATGGGGGCGAAACGAGCTTTCACGCCAGATCAGCCGCGTGAGGAAGGCGGCCGGGAGGCCGCTCCGCGCCGCCGCGCCGTCGATCAGGCGGCACAGCGCGCCATCGATGGTTTCGCCTTTGGCCGTGTCGCCGCTGCCGGGAGATCCGGAGGGCGGGGGCGCTGTCATGGGCGGCTGGGGAGCATCATTCGCGTGGCCGTCGACCGCTTGCGCCTCGGCCGGCGCGGGAGTGCCCGCCAGCGCGCCGAGCAGCAGGAGGCCGGCGGCGATGCCGCGGCGCGCCGTCCGCATGGGAAGGGGCGACGCCGCGGCCATGGTCAGCGGCCGATGGGGCTGCCGAGGGCAGCGGCGGTGGAGGTGATCCAATCGCGGTGGATGGACACCAGCGTTACGCCGGTGACGCCGCCGCAGCCGCGTGTGCCGCCGGGTCCCGTGGCCCAGCCGATAACGCCGGCCACCGTCCCGTCTTGGAAGGCCGGGCCGCCGGAATCGCCGGTGCAGGCGCCGGCCGCGCCCTGGCCCGCTGAAAGGCGCACCATGATGCCCCCGGTGGTGCCAATGGAAGGCAGGTTCACCGTGCGCAGGGTGCCGGCGGTCTTGGTGGCGCCGTCCGCCGTTACGCCGAACCCGGCGAGGGTGAAGGGCGTGCCCTTGGCCGGCAGCCCCGTGGCGGCGGTGAGCGCCACCGGGCGGAAGCGCGATGGCAGCGGCGATGCCAGCTTGACGAGGGCGAGGTCGGGTGTGGGCCTGCGGGTGCGGAACTGGTCCGCGTTGAAGCGCGGATGCACCTCGACCCGCGCCGCCGGGATCAGCCGGGGCGGACCCTCACCCACGATGGCCACCGCATAGTCCGCCTGGGGCTCCACGCAGTGAGCGGCGGTCAGCAGCAGGTCCGGCGCCAGGACGGTGCCGGTGCAGACCGCGCCGCGGGTGGAAACCACCATGGCCGCGTGCGCCTCCAGGGTGGGGTCGGCCGGCGCGCCGCCCACCATGGCCCGCGCGGGAAGCGTGGCGCCGATGGCGGCCGCGAGGAGGACGACGGCGCAGGACGCGCGCAGGGGAGAAAAGCCGATCATGGGCGCGTTCTGCCGCTCCGGCTCCCCACCGTCAATGGCGCCGCGCAGGTTCAATCCCAATGGAGACCGAGCATGGCAGAACTTCTCGCCGGCCCCGCCGCCGAGCCGCTGACCCGCGCCGAGGCAAAATCCTTCCTGCGCATCGACCATGACGACGAGGATGCGCTGGTCGATGCGCTCATCGCCGCCGCCCGGCGCATGGTGGAGGCGGCCACGGGCCGCGTGCTGCTGGAGCAGACCTGGCGCTTCACGCGCGAGGCGTGGCCGCTCAGCGGCGTCATTCCGGCGCCCGTGGCCCCGGTGCGGACGATCGTCTCCGCAATCGTGTCCCTGGCCGATGGACACACGGTGGAGGTGCCCGAAGGGGTACTCAGCCTGAAAGCGGATCGCGCGCCTGCGCTCATCCATGTGGATCTCGCCCGCGCGCCGCAGCCTGGAGCGGGCGGCATCGCCATCACCATCACCGCGGGCTATGGCGCGACCGCCGCCGCCGTGCCGGCCGACCTGATGCAGGCGGTGCGGCTGGTGATGGCGCATTTCTACGAGTTCCGCGACGGCTCGGGCGACGCCTTGTCACTGCCCGACACCGTCGGCGCGCTGCTGGCGCCCTACCGCCTGGTGCGGTTGTGAGCGCGGTGGCGGCCCTGCGTCAGCGCCTGACGCACCAGACCTATGTGGACACCGCCGACGGCGCCGGCGGCATCTCCCGCACCTTCCTGTCCGTGGATCGGCTGTGGGGGGCGGTGGAGACGGCGTCTACCGAGTTCGGCATCGGCGAGGAGCGCGCCCGCGCGTCCCATGTCGTGCGCATCACGGTGCGCTCGCCCAACACCATCGCGCCCGGGGATCGGCTGCTGCTGGGTACCCGGACGTTCCATGTGGAGGCGGTGCGGGATGCGGATGGGCGCGGGCGCTTCTCCCTCTGCCGCTGCCGGGAGGAGCAACCATGAAGGTGAGCATTTCCAGTCGCGGCGTCGAGGGCTTGGCCACGCGCCTTGCCGCGCGGATCTTTCCCCCGGTGGTGGAAAAGGTCGCGGCCCAGGCCTCCGATGCGCTTGCACGGGAGATCGCCACGGCGACCGGCGCCGCCCCGCAGCAGGCCGGCACCCCATCGCGCCCTCTGGTGCGGGTCACCGACCCCGCCGTGCTCGATCGCGTGCGGGGTGATGCGGCGCATGCGGGCGACCCGGTGCTCGATCGCGTGCGCCTCGCCTTCACGCGCCGGCCAGCGCAGCCCGCCCCGACCCCGGAGGGGACGACGCCATGAGCGTACCGCTGACGAGCCCCGCCTTGAGCCTGCGCAAGGCCATCCATGCGGCCCTGTGCGCCGACGCTCCGCTGGTGGCGCTGCTTGGCGGCGCGCGCATCCATGACGTGCCGCCGAAGGATGCGCCCTTTCCTTTCGTCGCCCTCGGCGAGGCTGTGGTGAGCGACTGGTCCACGGCCACGGAGGCCGGTACCGAGCATGCGCTGACCCTGCACGCTTTCTCCCGCGGTGGTGGGCGGGGCGAGGCCTTCGCCCTTGCCGCCGCCGTGCAGGAGGCGCTGCACGATGCGCCTCTCTCCCTCCAGGGCCATCGGCTGGCCAATCTGCGCGCCACCACCAGCGAGGTGGTGCGCGAGAAGGATGGGCGCACGTTTCACGCCCTGGTGCGGTTCCGCGCCGTCACCGAGCCTGCGTGAAGCTCGGGCGGCTATACGCCCCACACTTCCAACCACTTGAAGCCACGCATCTTTCCGCCGCGATCCGAAGCCGGTCGGGCGGAAGGGGGCCGGCTACCCATCGGAGATCGCCATGAGTGCGCAGAAGGGCAAGGACCTGTTGTTGAAGATCCACGACGGCACGGCCTTCGTGACGGTGGCGGGGCTGCGCTCGCGCACGCTCGCCTTCAACGCGCAGAGTGTGGACGTGACCCATTCGGAATCCGCCGGCCGCTGGCGCGAGCTGCTGGATGGCGCGGGCGTCAAGCGCGCGAGCGTCTCGGGATCGGGCGTGTTCAAGGATGCCGCGTCCGATGCTCTGGTGCGGCAGATGTTCTTCAACGGCGCGCTGGCGAGCTGCCAGATCCTGGTGCCCGACTTCGGCACCATCACCGGCAGCTTCCAGGTCACCGCCCTGGAGATCGCGGCCGAGCATGACCGTGAGGTCACCTTCGACCTGACCTTGGAGAGCGCTGGCGAGATTGCCTTCGCCGCCCTGTGAGATCCCGTTCGGAGGACATGACCATGGCCAATATCCGACGCGGCGAGATCGAGGCCGTCATGGACGGCCGGCCGCGCGTTCTGGTGCTGACCCTCGGCGCGCTGGCGGAGCTTGAGGCCGCCTTCGGCGTGGCCGATCTCATGGCGCTGGCCGAGCGTTTCGAGCGCGGCCGCCTCGGCGCCCGCGACGCCGCGCGCATTCTGTGCGCCGGCCTGCGCGGCGCGGGAGAGGACGTGACGCTGGCCGATGTGGAACGCATGCGGGTGGAGGATGGCGCCGCTGGCTTCGTGCGCATCGTCGCCGCCTTGCTCGCAGCCACGTTCGGCGCGGCGGAGGCCGCTCTCCCCCCTCCGCCGCCGCAGGAGGCCTGACCCGGCCCCCTACCGAGCCCCGCGCCTTTCCGTGGGACGAGGCTATGGGGCTGGGACTGGGCATCTTGCGGCTGCCCCCGGAAGACTTCTGGCGCATGACACCGCGAGAGCTGGCGGCGGCGGCCGGCGGGCTCGCCCCACGCCCGCCGGCCGTGCTGCGCCGCGCGGATCTCGCGGCGCTGATGGCCCGCTATCCCGATGCGCCGTCGGGCCCGCTCTGAAATCGAGGCCCCGATGCGTGCTCCGGGGGCTACCACCGTGAAAGGACATGAGGATGAGCGAGACCGTCGATATCGCCGTATCCGTCGATACGCGGGAGGCCAAGGCCGCCTTGGGGGAGATGGAGGTTTCAGCCAAGGGGCTGGCCAGCGCCCTCGGCTCCGCCTTCACCGGCCTGGTGGTGAAGGGCAAGGACCTGAGCACGGTCATCGAGCAGCTCGGGGTGCGGCTCTCCAACATGGCGCTGACCGCCGCGCTGAAACCCCTGGAGAGCGGGCTTACCGCGTTGCTGTCCGGCGCCACGAGCGGGCTGGGCTTCGCCAAGGGTGGCGTGTTTGAGGGGGGAGCGGTGCTGCCCTTTGCCAAAGGCGGCGTGTTCTCGGGCGGCGTGTTCTCGGGTGGGGTGGGGCAGGGGGCGGCGCCGCTTTCCGAGGCGCGCGTTCGCCCCTTCGCCCGTGGCGGCGTGGTGGCGGCGCCCACCTATTTTCCGCTCAGCGGGGCGTCGTTCGGCCTGATGGGTGAGAAGGGCGCGGAAGCCATCATGCCCCTGACCCGTGGCGCCGATGGCAGCCTGGGTGTGCGACAGGTGGAGGGAGGCGCGCGGGCGCAGGTGACGGTGAATGTGGCGACGCCGGATCTCTCGGCCTTTCGCCGCTCCGACGCCTATCTTTCCGGCCTGGTGGCGCGGGCCGTAGGGCGCGCGCAGCGGGGAGCCTGACGGTGCCCTGAGCGCGGTTTCGAGTTATGGGGGCGCGGCTCGCATCAAGAAAGCGCGTTCGCTCAATAAGATCCGGCGTTTCCCTTGTTCCAGGACAGGGGGAAGGGCCCTAGCGCGCCTGCTTCCAGGGATCGGATGTCGACCCTTGGGAGCTGTTGGACGAGCTGCTGCCGAGCTCAGTGGCGCTGTTGCCGAAGCTTCCCGTGTTGGACACGCTGCGCCCGCTGCCCGCATCCATCCGCACCGCGCCCTGCATGCGCACGCAGGTATCCGAGCCGGGCATCTTCATGAAGCCCTCGCCCAGCGCTGCGCAATCCGTGCTCTTGGTGGGAGCCTTCTGCGCGGAGGCCCCGCCGGATGTGGCAATGAGGGTGGCCGTGATCGCAACCGCATACGCGGTCGTGAACAGGCATGGCCGGCCTGCGGCGAAGGTTCCAGTGCGCCAAGCCGCTGTGCGCCAAGCCGCTGTGCGCTTCCCCAGTTGGCCGGCGGCGATGGAAGACGCGGGTGAGGCGGATGACAACATGGTGGACCACAGCCTTCAAAGTGCGCCGCGGGGGCACGGCCCTTGCGGAGCCGGTGGCGCCCCGTCGCTCCCGCCCCATCGCTTGAAGCTTGGATTAGCGACAGGCCCTTCAATCGGCCCCGGCGGGCGCGCATTGGGAATGCCTCTATCCTGCCGAGCGACTATGGCACAGGCCTGCGCCCTCACCAATGCTGCCTTTGCGGGAGGGGAGGGGCTGAAAGCTGCGCCCTCCACCGCACGAATGCAAAGCTGTCACGAGCGACTTCTCGCCTCGGGGAATAATCCCGAGGCGTCATTACGTGTTCTGCTTCCGCCGGCCTTGCGCGGCCGGTGTGTCACGCCTTGGCGGCGGCCTTCGCCTTGGTTTTGGGCGCGGCCTTCTTCGCGGGGGACGGCTCAGCCTTCGCTTCGACAGGCTTTTTCACCGACGCGGCCTTCTTCGTCGCCTCGCCTTTGGGCTCCGCCGGCTTGGTCGCCACAGGCTTGGCGGCTTCCGACTTTGCGGATGCCGACTTCGCAGGGGATGTCTCGGCAGGTGCCGACTTGGCCGCGGCAGGCTTTGCGCCAGTTGCCTTGGAGGCTGGGGACTTGGCCGCTGAAGACTTGGCTGCTGACGACTTGGCAGCCGGTGCCTTCGCGGCAGCGGGCTTGGTCGTCGCGGCCTTGGTCGCAGCCGGCTTCGAGGCCGCCGACTTGGCCCCCCCAGCCTTCGCAGGCTCGGCTTTGGCGAGCTCACTTTTCGCCTTGGGGGCGACCTTGGCCTTTGTCAGGGCGGTGGCGGGCTCCGCAGGAGCTTCCTTCGCCAGAGCTGCCTTGGAGGCCGGGGCCTTGGTGGCGGCAGTCTTCGCCGCGGCGGCCTTGGCGGTCATCCCGTTCTTAGCGCCCTTGGTCGCGCTGGGCTTGGCTGCGGTTGCCTTCGCAGCAGTCGCCTTGGCGGGGGCGGCCTTGGCAGCAGCAGCCTTGGCAGGCTCCGCGGTCTTGGCGAGGGTCTTGGTGGTTGCCGCTTTCGGGGCGGCTTCCTTGCTGGTGGGGGCCTTGGCGGCCTTCACGGCTGCCGGCTTGATTGCGGCGGGGGCGCCGGCTTCCACCGGGCCGGCTTCCGCGACCTTGACCTTGGAGGCCGCAGCCTTCGTCGCGGTCGGCTTGGCAATCGTTTTGGCGACGGGCTTCGTCGCGGGCTTCTCGATCGCGGGCTTCTCGATCGCGGCTTTCTCGATCGCGGCTTTCTCGGTCGCGGTTTTCTTAACGGCGGCCGTGGCGGCGGTCTTCACTGAGGCGGTCTTCACTGAGGTCTTGGCTGCCGGGGCTGCCTTGACCGGATCCGCCTTCGTCGCGGCCGGTTCTTCAGCAGCAGCCGCAGGCTTCTTCGCGGGCTTCGTAGCCATGCATCTGCTCCATCCTCATCGAGGCGATGAAAGTCAAGGCGCGGGATAAAACTATGTCAAGGCTGTTTCTATTGGTTGGGGTGAAGAATTGGGGATGGGAGGGATCAAATGGCCGCCTTCCATGACGTTCTGTTTCCCATGGATGTGGCGCTTGGGGCCTCCGGCGGTCCCGAGCGGGTCACGCAGGTGATCACCACGGCCACCGGGCGCGAGGAACGCAACACACGGCTCGCTGATTCGCGCCGCCGCTGGGATGCCGGCTATGGGGTGAAAACCCTTGCCGCCCTGGCCGAGGTGGTGGCGTTTTTCGAGGAGCGGCGGGGGCGCCTCTATGGCTTCCGCTGGCGCGACCGGCTGGACCACAGCTCGGCCCCGCCGGGCGCGGCGCCGAGCCCCCTCGACCAGCCGCTGGCGGTTGGCGATGGCGCCACCGCCAGCTTCGCCCTCACGAAGACCTATGGCGCTCTGCATGCGCCCTATGCGCGCCCCATTTCCAAGCCGGTCGCCGGCACGGTGCGCGTGGCGGTGGACGGGGTCGAACAGGCGTCCGGCGCGGCCTTTTCGCTGGATGCCGGCAGCGGGCGCATCCTTTTCCTCGACGGCCATGTTCCGTCGGCCGGAGCGGTGGTGACGGCGGGCTTCCTGTTCGATGTGCCGGTGCGCTTCGACACCGATTTCCTGGAGGTGAACCTTTCCGCCTTCGCGGCCGGCGAAATCCCGCGCATTCCGGTCATCGAGATCCGGATCTGAATTTTCCCAAGACGTTGGAGGATGCCATGCGCACCCTGGACCCGGCGCTCGCCACCCATCTGGCGGGCGGCGCCACCACTTTGTGCCACGGCTGGCGGCTCACGCGGCGCGACGGCACCGTGCTCGGCTTCACCGATCATGATCGCGATCTTCTGTTCGACGGCCTGGTGCTGAAGGCCGCCTCCGGCATCGCCTCCTCGGAAAGCGCCGCCGCGGAGGGGCTGGCGGTGACTGGCAGCGAGCTCTCCGGCGCCCTCACGGCTGATGCGCTGAGCGAAGATGATCTCGCGGCGGGGCTCTATGACGGCGCGGATATCGAGCTCTATTTGCTCAACTGGTCGGATCCGGCCATGCGCCTTCTCCTGCGCCGGGGCACCATCGGCGAGGTGAAGCGGGAGGATGGCCGCTTCACGGCGGAAATCCGCGCCTTGACCGACGCGCTGAACCAGAAGCGCGGGCGCGTGTTCGGCACCCGCTGCGACGCGGATTTCGGAGATGCGCGGTGCGGGCTGGACCTTGTCGCCCACACGGGCGTCGGCACCGTGAGCGCGGTGGAAGGGGCGCTGCGCCTGACCGTGGCCGGTGTTTCCGCCTTCGCTGCGGAGACGCTGGCGCGCGGGCGGCTGGAGTTCACGGACGGCGCCAATTCCGGCTTCGCCACCGAGATCAAGGGCCACACGCGGAATGGCGCTTTCGCCGTGCTGCGCCTGTGGCAGCGCCCGCCGTTCGCGGTGGCGGCGGGGGACCGCGTGCGTGTGAGCGCGGGTTGCGACAAGCAGTTCGCCACCTGCCGTGACCGCTTCGCCAATGCCCTGAACTTCCGCGGCTTTCCCCATATGCCGGGCAACGATTTCGTCATCTCCGTCGCGCTGTCCGGGGAAGGGGGATATGATGGGAGCCTGCTGGAATGAGCCGCCATCTCACCCGTGACGTGCTGGTGGCGGAAGCGCGCGACTGGGTCGGCACTCCCTACCGCCATCGCGCCTCGCTGAAGGGGCGGGGGGCCGATTGCCTGGGCCTCGTGCGCGGCGTGTGGCGTGCGTGCGTGGGCCCGGAGCCGGAGCCGCTTCCGCCCTATGCGCCCGACTGGGCGGAAGCCAGCCGGCGCGAAACCCTGGCGGACACGGCGCGGCGCCATCTGGTGCCGCTCGATGTGTCGCAGGCCGCGCCCGGCGATGTGGTCCTGTTCCGCTTCCGCGCTCATCTGCCGGCCAAGCACGCGGCCATTTTGAGTGGCGGCGGCCAGATGATCCACGCCTATGACGGCGCAAACGTGTGCGAGACCGCGCTGACCCCGTGGTGGCGCCGGCGCCTGGCCTTTGCGTTCCGCTTTCCCGGCCTTGCCGATCCCGAGGCGTGACCGGGCGACGGCTGCTCTCCTTTTCTCCATCATTGCGAGGATCTGTCATGGCGACCCTGCTTCTCGGCGCGGCCGGAGGGCTGGTGGGCGGCGCGCTGTTCGGCCCCCTGGGTGCGGTGGCCGGGCGGGCACTGGGCGCGCTCGGCGGCGCGGTGCTCGACCAGACCCTCCTGGGCGGCAATCGCACCGCGTCGAGCGAGGGCACGCGCCTCAGCGACCTGGAGGTGATGGCCTCGACGCCCGGGGCGTCCATCCCCCGGCTCTATGGCCGCGCGCGCCTGTCCGGGCAGGTTATCTGGGCCACCAGCCTCACCGAGATCAAGAGCACCAGCAGCCAGTCCGTGGGCGGCAAGGGCGGCAGCCTCTCGGCCAAGTCCAGCGCCGTCACCTACACCTATTACGCCAATTTCGCGGTTGCCTTGTGCGAGGGGCCCATCTCCCGCATCGGCCGCATCTGGGCCGATGGCAAGCTCCTGGAGCTGGCCGGCCTGTCCATCCGCCGGCACCTGGGTGGAGAGACGCAGGCGGCCGATACGTGGATTTCGGCGAAGCAGGGCGGCGCCGGAACCCCC
Source organism: Xanthobacter variabilis (assembly GCF_043831965.2). Lineage (NCBI taxonomy): Bacteria > Pseudomonadati > Pseudomonadota > Alphaproteobacteria > Hyphomicrobiales > Xanthobacteraceae > Xanthobacter > Xanthobacter variabilis. The sequence goes on along the minus strand of NZ_CM195533.1, from coordinate 4,167,986 downwards.
GCCTATCGCGGCATCGCCTATCTGGTGTTCGAAAATCTCGAGCTGACCGATTTCGGCAATCGCCTGCCGCAGATCACCGTGGAGGTGGAACGGGCGGTGGGCGACCTGGAACAGCAGGTGCGGGCGGTCACCCTCATCCCCGGCGCCACCGAGTTCGGCTACGACACCATGGCCACCATCCAGGTCTATGGCAGCGGCAGCTATGGTCCGGAGGCCCGCCATGTCTCCACCGCCGCCAGCGATTTCAACGCGGCCGTCGAGCAGCTTCTGGCGGCCTGCCCGAACCTGGAGCGGGTGTCGCTGGTGGTGGCGTGGTTCGGTGACGATCTCAGGGCGGGCCACTGCCGCGTGCGTCCCAAATGCGAGCGCGCCTTGAAGTCCACCTTTCCCGGTGAGTGGTCGGTGGGCGGCTTCACGCGCCTGCTGCTGCCAGCCGTGTCCCGCTATGATGGCCGCGCGGCCTATGGCGGCACGCCCTCTGACCTCACCGTTATCCGCGCCATCCGCCGGCTCAATGCGGCGGGGGTGAAAGTGACGCTCAACCCGTTCGTGATGATGGATATTCCGTCCACCAACACGCTGCCGGACCCCTGGAGCGGCGTGAGCAGCCAGCCGCCCCATCCCTGGCGGGGCCGCATCGTGTGCGATCCCGCGCCGGGGCGCGCCGGATCGGTGGAGGGCACCAGCGCGTGCGCGGACCAGGTGGAGGCCCTGTTCGGCGCCGCGCGGGCGACGGATTTCCTGCGCCTGGGCGACCTCGTGCTCTATCTGGGCGCGGCGGAGTGGAGCCTGCGCCGCATGGTGCTGCATTATGCCCACCTGGCGGTCGCGGCTGGCGGTGTGGAGGCGATCCTCGTTGGCTCCGAGATGGAGGCCCTGACGCGGCTGCGTGGCGGCGACGGCGGCTTCCCCGCCGCCGCGGCCCTCGCGGCCCTCGCCGAGGATGTGAAGGCGGTGGTGGGGGAGGGCACGCAGGTGTCCTACGGCGCCAACTGGACCGAGTATGGCGCCCAGGCCTTTGATGATGGGGATGTGCGGTTTCCGCTGGATGCGGTGTGGGCCTCGCCGGCGGTCGATTTCGTGGGCATCGACTATTACCCGCCCATCACCGACTGGCGCGATGGCTCCGCCCATCTGGACGCGGGGCTGGCGCGCGCCATCACCGACCCCGTCTATCTCAAGGGTCGGCTGCGGGCGGGTGAGGCTTTCGACTGGTTCTATGCGAGCGATGCGGACCGCGACGCCCAAAGGCGCACCCCCATCACCGACGGCGCCTATGGCGAGCCCTGGGTCTATCGCCAGAAGGATTTGTGGTCGTGGTGGGCCAATGTCCATCACGAGCGCATCGCGGGCGTGCGGGCCGGGAGCCCGACGGCTTATGTGCCCGCGGGCAAGCCCATTCGCCTGATGGAGGCCGGCTGCGCCGCGGTGGATAAGGGGCCGAACCGGCCCAGCGCCTTTCCCGATGCCAAGTCGTCGGAAAATGCGCTGCCGCCCTATTCCACCGGCAATCGCGACGACATGGTGCAGCGGCGGACGCTGGAAGCGATCCTCGCCACCTTCGATCCGGCCGCCGGGGCGGGCCTCGCCGACAACCCGGCCGCGCCGCTCTATGGCGGGCGGATGGTGGAGGCGGGCTGCGTGTTCCTGTGGACCTGGGACGCGCGGCCCTATCCCCAATTCCCCCTGCTCTCGAACGTGTGGGGCGACGGCGACAACTGGAACACCGGCCACTGGCTCACCGGCCGCCTGGGCTCGGCGCCCCTCGACGGGCTGGTGCGGGCCCTGTGCGCGGATTTCGGCGTCGAGGTGGATACGGCGCGCCTGTCGGGCGTGGTGGAAGGCTATGTGGTGGCCGACCCCATGTCCGCCCGCACGGCGCTGGAGCCGCTCGCGCGCGCCTTCTCCTTCGAGGCGGCGGAGCAGGGTGGCGGCATCGTCTTCCACCAGCGCGGCGATGGCACGGTATCGGACCTCGGCGTGAACGACCTGGTGCAGCCCGATGATGAAGGCGCCCTCATCTCCCTGACCCGCGCGCAGGAAAGCGAGCTGCCGCTGGAGGTCACCGTCGGGTTCATCGATCCGCTGCACGATTTCCGCAAGGCCACCGTCTCTTCCCGACGCCTGGCGGGCCGCAGCCGCCATGTGACGGAGGCGGACCTTGCTCTCGTGGCGGCGCCCAATGTGATGGTGCGGGCCGCCGACATGTGGCTCCAGGACCTTTGGGCCTCCCGCGAGACGGTGAGCTTCAGCCTGCCGCCGTCCCATGTGGGCCTGATGCCGGGAGACGTGGTCCGGCTCACCCTCGACGGGCGCGAGCGGCTGCTGGAAATCACCCGGGTCGAGGAGGCGGAGGCGCGGGCGATCACCGCCCGTTCCATCGAGCCCGAGGTGTTCGACACTGCGCTCGACACCCTGCCGGCGGGCAGTGTCGCGGTGCCCACCGTTTCAGGACCGCCGGCGGTGGTGGTGCTGGACCTGCCAACGACGGTGGCCGCCGATCCGCTGCCGCTGCAATATCTTGCCGCTGCCGCCTCGCCCTGGCCGGGCACGCTCGCGGTTTGGCGCTCCGGTGATGGCGAGAGTTTCGAGACGCTGGGTGCGGTCAGCGCCTCGTCCGCCCTTGGCTCCTTACTTGCGGCCCTGCCGCCGGGGCCGGCCTGGCGGTTCGACCGCTTCAACACCCTGCTGGTGCAGCTGGACAGCTCGCAATTGGTTTCGGCCAGCGAAAGTCAGGTGCTGGCAGGTGCCAATGTGCTGGCGCTATTCGCGGATGGGCGGACGCCGGAGCTCGTCCAGTTCACCGAGGCCGAACTGGTGGATACTAACGCCTACCGCCTCTCCGGCCTGTTGCGCGGTCGCGCGGGCACCGAGGCGGCGGGGGCCGAAACCTGGCCCGAGGGCACGCGGGCGCTGTTGCTGGACGGGACGGTGGTGACCGTGGCCGGCGGCCTCTCGGCCGTGGGGCGCAGCTCCATCTACCGGGTCGGCCCCGCCAGCGGCGACTATGGCGGGGACGACGTGACCGAGGTGAGCGCCACCGTCACCGGCAGTGCCTTGCTGCCCCTCTCTCCGGTGCATCTGAAGGCCTGGCGCACTCCGGCGGGCATCGTCATCAACTTCACGCGCCGCACCCGTGTGGACGGTGACGGCTGGGACGTGGTGGAGGTGCCTCTGGGCGAGGCCAGTGAAGCCTATCGGGTGGAGATCCTCGCAGGCACCACCGTGGTGCGCACCCTTGCGGCCGCCAGCACCGAGGTCACCTACTCCAACGCTGCTGAGCTGGCGGATTTCGGCGCCGCGCAGAGCAGTCTCACGGTGCGGGTGCGCCAGCTCTCCGCCACCGTCGGGGCGGGCGCCGCAGCCGTGCGCACGCTGGTCCTCTGACCGGATGGAGGGACGCCCTGTCGCGGTGTTCCTCCTCATTTTCACGGGCCGCGCGCCCCGATCGAATCCTCAACCCGGAGCACGTCCATGGCGACCGAACAGTCCGCCAACCTTGCTTTGCCGTATCTGGCGGCGGCGCAGGCGCAGAAGCATGTGACCCACAACGAGGCCGTACGGCGTCTCGACGCCTATGTTCAGCTCGCCTTGGAAAGCGTGAGCGCGACCGAGCCACCGGGCACTCCAACCGAAGGCGCCCGCTGGTTCGTGCCACAGGGGGCGAGCGGCGCCTTCGCCGGACAGGCCGGCAAGCTGGCCGCCTATGAGGCCGGAGCCTTCGATTTCCTCACCGTGCCCCGGGACACCCTGGCCTATGTCCGCGATGCGGAAAGCTTCGCGCGGTTCGACGGCACCACTTGGGTGCCGCTGCTCTCCGGGGGCGCGGCGAGCGGGGGCGCCGGCCAGCTCGTGCTGGAAAGCATCAGCACCCTCGCTCCGCCTGCCAGCCCCGATGATGGAGCGAACTGGTTCGTGCCCACCGGTGCCGGTGGTGCGTTTACCGGCCACGAGGGGACCATTGCGACCCATGAGGGGGGTGTGTTCTCCTTCGCGGCGCTGACGGCGGGAGCTCTCGCCTTCATCCGCGACGAGTGGCGGCTTGCGCTCTATGACGGCGGGGACTGGGTCTCGCCCCTGGCCGTTCGGCCCACGCGCTCGGCCATCGAGGCGCAGGTGCTGGAAGAGGATCTGGTGCTGTCCGGCACCAGCATGGACACCACCATCCGCATTCCGGCGCGGGGCATTGTGCTCGGCGTGTCCACGCTCGTCCTGTCGGCACTGACCGGCCCGACGTCGTATGATTGTGGGATTGCGGGCGAAAGCTCGAAGTTCGGTGGAACGCTCGGCATCGCGCAGGGCTCGTCCAATTCCGGTGTCATCGGGCCCACCGCATTTTATGCGCCGACCGCGGTGCGGCTGACCGCCAAGGACGGCGCCTTCACCGGTGGGCGCGTGCGGGTTTCCATCCATGTGCTGACCTGTCCGGCGTCGGCTTTTCCGGCACTGGAAGCCCGCTGGTGGGCGAAGGAGGGCTATCTGCTCGATGAGGCGGAGCCCGCGCTGGCCGCGGATTTCTCGCGAGAGCGATACGCCCTTGGTGGCGGCCAGGCGTCGTCCCCGAGCATCCTGCAAAGGGCCGGTGGAACGAAAATGGTGACGACCGCCTCGGGGGCCTTGATGGCGGCCCCGGCGGACACGGTGGCCTTTGACTATTCCTCCGGCCGGCGGCGTCTGCTGCTGGAGGGGGCGGCCACCAATCTCTTCCTCAATTCCGCAGCCGCCACGACGCAGTCCATCGCGGTGACGGCGCAGAGCTATACCGTTTCCTTCTGGGGCGCGGGCTCACTGGCTCTTTCCGGAGCCCACAGCGCCACGGTGACCGGTGGCGGCGCCACCATGCGCACCAGCTACGCTTTCACTCCTGCCGCCGGAACGCTGACCTTAACGCCGTCCGGCACCGTCACCAAAGTCCAGCTTGAGATCGGGGCCGTGGCGTCGAGCTACATCGCCACGACCGCGGCGGCGGCCACGCGCACCACGGATGTCAGCGCGTGGTCAGGCGAGGCGGCCGCTCTCCCGACCACGGCCGGGCCGTGCACCATCGCGCTGCGAGGAACCCTTTTCTTCGCGGCCGGGAGCAAGGGCGTGATCTACACCACCGGCGGGCACCTGCTGTACGCGCACGCGGATGGCACCCTCCGCCTTTACGGCGCCTCCATTCACCTTTCGCTCGGCCCCATCACGCTCGGCGGCGCCTCGGATGTGGGTGCCTGCGTGGGGTGGAACGGCGCCGGCCGTATCGGGTCCATGAACGGGGCCGATGCGGGGACCGACGCGACGGCTCCAACCTACGGCATGGACAGTATTTTCTTTGGCCGCTCCGGAGGCATGGATAGCGGCACTCGGTTCGAGATCGACGAACTGCTGATCTGGCCCGTCAAGGGCAGCGCATCGGCGATCCAGTCCCAAGCACGCGTGTGGGCCTGAGGAGGGCGCGATGGTCACCATCTATCTGAGATTTTCTGATCGAGCCGAAGCGCTCGCGACACTTGCCGCCGTGCTTGGGCATGTCGGTTCCGCGGGTCAGGAAGACGGGCGGGAAATGACCACGTCCGGTTGGTTCGCGGGCACGCGCTATGATCTGTGTTTCCTGTCAGACCATGGCGTGCCGACCAGTACCAGCGGGGAACACGTGAATTTTCTGTGGTGGGGCACGCAGGCGAGCGCGCCCGATTTCGGTGCCTCTCTCATTGCGCCGCAGACGCCGCGCTGCTGTTTCGCCCTCTGAAGGCCGGCGTGGGCCGGTTTCCCTCAGTGAAACCAGTACAGCGCAAACCAGAGCATAAAGGCAAAGGTGAGGAGAGGCAGGCGAAGGTTTTCCATGGCAGTTCCCCCAAGGGCAGGACTATAAGCCTGATATTCCCTTGCGGCAATTGTGGCGGCCTCCGCGTCAGCGGGACACGACGCCTCTCGCCTCCTTCATCCCACCGCGCATTTGCGGGCCGCCCTCTCGGCGGCCTTTTTTGTTCATTCGCAGGGAAAGGACAGGCGATGTCCGCGAACTATTCTTTTGTGGTGCTGGAGGCCGAATATGCCCAGCGCTGGGCCGACATGCGGCTGGCGCCGGAGCGTCTGCCCGCGATCGATTCCACGGCGCGCAAGATCATCGCCGGCAAGGCGCGCTATCAGGCTGTCGAGGCGCTCACGGGCGTGCCGTGGGCCTTTATTGGGGTGCTTCATGCTCGCGAGTCCGGCTGCGACTTTCGCGGCGTGCTCCATAACGGCGAGAAGATCCTCGGGACGGGCCGCACGACGCGGCTGGTGCCCGCTGGCCGGGGACCTTTCGAGACCTGGGAGGAAGCGGCGGAAGATGCGCTGTCGCTGAAGGGCTACAAGCCGGGATTCCCGTGGAGCCTGCCGCGCTGCCTGTTCGAGGGCGAGCGCTTCAACGGCTTCGGCTACCGCATGCGCGGCGTGCCCAGCGCCTATCTCTGGAGCGGGTCGGACCGGTATGCGCGCGGAAAATATGTCGCCGATGGCGTGTGGAGCGGTAATGCCGTCGACAAGCAGATCGGCATTGCGCCCCTGATGGCACGCCTCATGGAGCTGGATTCCGAGGTGGGCTTCGGCGCGCGCGAGGCTTCGCGTCCCGTCCGGCCGCCGCAGCCGGCGGGGAAAGCGGCGTCAGACGGGCTCGACCCCGGCGAGGTGCGGGCCTTGCAACAGCGCCTGCGGGACCTGGGGTATGCGGAAACGGGGCGCGCCGATGGCCTTTGGGGGCCGCGCACCACGGCTGGTGTCGCGGCGTTCCAGGCGACCACCGCTCTGCCGGTGACTGGCCGGCTCGACACGGCGACGGCCGCGGCTCTCGCGACGGCAGGGCCGCGCCCGGTGAGCGGCGCCCGCGCGCGCGTCACCGGCGGCAGCCTCGCGGCGGAAGGGGATGCGGTCGCACTCGCCGCCGGCTGGAGCAAGCGCGGGGCCCTGCTGTTGGCGGCGCCCGCGACGTTGCTCGGCGTGCTGGAGCAGGTGCCCGAGGCGGTCGGCAAGCTCAGCGCGCTGCGCGACGCCTTGAGTGGGCTGCCCAGCTGGATGTGGCCGACGGCAGTGGCGGTGTTGGCCGCCGGTCTCTATGTGCTGGCGCATCGGACCGAGGCCGCGGAAGTTGACGCTGTGCGCTCTGGGCGCGATGCGGGCCCCGGTTGATGGGGACAGGTCCTGCCCTGGCCGAGGTAAGAATGTTATTATTCTAAAGAACGGCTGGGGGAGGTGGCGTTGCGTCTGCTGGTGGTGGAGGATGATCCCGATCTCAACCGCCAGCTCTCGGCGGCGCTGGGCGAGGCCGGCTATGCGGTCGACCGCGCCTTCGACGGGGAGGAGGGGCATTTCCTCGGCGACACCGAGCCTTATGACGCCATCGTGCTGGATATCGGCCTGCCCAAGCTCGACGGCATCTCCGTTCTCGAGCGCTGGCGCCGCGCGGGCAAGACCGTCCCGGTGCTGATCCTGACCGCCCGCGATCGCTGGAGCGACAAGGTGCAGGGTTTCGACGCCGGGGCCGATGACTATGTGCCGAAGCCCTTCCACATGGAGGAGGTGCTGGCGCGGCTGCGGGCCCTGCTGCGCCGTGCCGCCGGCCATGCCTCCAGCGAGCTGACCTGCGGCCCGCTGCGGTTGGACACGCGCTCGGGCCGGGTGTCCGTGCGGGGCTTGCCGGTGAAGCTCACCTCTCACGAATATCGCCTGCTGTCCTATCTGATGCACCATGCCGGGAGGGTCGTGTCCCGCGCCGAGCTGGTGGAGCACCTTTACGAGCAGGATTCGGACCGGGATTCCAATACCATCGAGGTGTTCGTCGGGCGTCTGCGGCGGAAGCTCGATTGTGAGCTTATCCAAACGGTGCGTGGCCTTGGCTACCTTCTCGGGCCGCCGGAAGACGCGCAATGAGCCGCGGCGCGCCTGTGCCGGGGAGGGCGTGAAGCATGGGCCCCACGCCTCCATCGGGCTCGCTTGCCCTGCGCCTCGTGCTGTCTGCCCTCGCCATCATGCTGGCGGTGTTGCTGGTGGTGGGGCTGGTGCTCTCCACCCTGTATGCCCGGGCGGCGGAACGCGCCTTCGACCGGCGGCTTGGCGTCTATCTGAAGATGATCGTTGCTGAGGTGGCCAATGCCAGCGGCGCCGACGTGCCGGAGCCGCAAGCCCTTTCTGACCCCCTGTTCATCTTCCCCAATTCCGGCTGGTACTGGCAGATCGCCCATAAGGCGGAGGGCGGCTCGGCCGTGAAGACCTCGCGCTCGCTGCGGGATGCGCGCCTGCCTCGCGCGGCCCCTGCCAGCGGGGCGGACGGCACCGGCGCCGTCCGTCAGGGCTATGGCCCGGGGCCGCGCGGCGAAACCTTGCGGGTGGTGGAGCGGGAGCTCGATTTCGGGGCGGACGGCAGCTATGTGGTTTCAGTGGCGGCGGTTTCCACAGAGCTCGATAGCGATGTCGCCGGCTTCAACATGGTGCTGGTCGGAACGCTGATTGTGCTCGGTCTTGCCTTCCTGCTGGTGGTTCTGTTCCAGGTGCGGTTCGGGTTGAAGCCCCTGTCACGTATCTCCCAGGCCCTGTCCGATGTGCGTTCAGGCGAGGCGGAACGCCTGGTGGGGGCCTATCCGGTGGAGATCGTGCCGCTGGTGCGCGAGGTGAATGCGCTCATCGACGCCAATCGGGAAGTGGTGCAGCGCGCCAGGACCCATGTCGGCAATCTCGCCCATGCGTTGAAAACCCCGCTTTCAGTGCTGCTGAACGAGGCCGGCACGCGGGGCGATCCCCTTGCGGCACGGGTGCGGGACCAGGTGAGCGTCATGCGCGACCAGGTCGCCCATCATCTGGAGCGGGCGCGGATGGCGGCGCGCCCGTCCATCGTCGTCGGGGCATGCGACGTCGCCTACACCGTCACCGCCCTCGCCCGCACCATGGAGAAGATCCACCGCGCGAAGGGGCTCGCCATCGATGTGCGCATTCTCGACGGCGTGCGTTTTCGCGGCGAGCAGCAGGACCTTGAGGAGATGGTGGGCAATCTTGTGGACAATGCCTGCAAGTGGGCCCGTTCTCGGGTCGACCTGGAGGTGCGCCTGGATGCCCCCCGCCCGGCTGGCGGCGCTCCGTTTTTTCGCGTGGTGATCGACGATGACGGCCCGGGCCTGGACCCCGCCCGTCGTGCCGAGGTGGGCCAGCGCGGGCGCCGGTTGGACGAATCGATGCCCGGTTCAGGGCTTGGCCTGTCCATCGTCCACGAGCTCGCCCTGCTTTATGGCGGAAGCCTTGAGCTTGGCTCGGCGCCCGGCGGCGGGTTGAGAACCGAGCTGGTGCTGCCAGCGGTGATGGCTCCCTCTCAGCCTGGAGCTGCGTGTTGATGCGGTTTATCGCACCTGCGCGGACGGGCGGCACCGCGCGCGCTTTTCCTCCCGGCAAAGTCCAACTAAGACTGTGCGGCAGCCTGTTCCGGCTGCGATCCGTTTCCGCGCCGCAAGGCCTTGGCGTTGAAAGATCCCGTGCGATGCTCGTTCGTCAGTTGCCCGCCGCTCTCAGTGCACTTGCTCTTGGTATGCTCCTGTCGGGCTGCGCCAGCGATGCCAATTCCAGCTTGAAGGGCACCGGCAACATCGCGCTGCCGGCCGCGCCGGTCATGCGCGGCGCGGTTTCCGGCGGCCTCATCAGTGGCGCCATTGGCAATGGCCTCGACGATACCGATCGCCAGAAGGCCTATGACGCGGAAATCTCCGCCCTCGAGACCGGCGGCCCCGGCTACCCCACGGGCTGGAAGAGCGATAGCGGCGCCCACGGCACCGTCATTGCCGGCCCGCCGTATCACCGCGCCGGTTTCCAGACCTGCCGGGATTATTCCCACACCATCTATATCGACAACCGCCCGCAGATCGCGCGCGGCGCCGCCTGCCGCAATACCGATGGCAAGTGGCAGGCGGTAAGCTGAGCGCGCCCGCTACTCAGTAGGACATGAACAGGGGCACGGCGCAGTCCTGAAGCAGGGACTCGGTGACGCCGCCGAGCACCCATTCGCGCACCATGGAGTGGTTGAACGCGCCCATCACCAGGAGATCGGCGTCGAACAGGCTCGCCTGCTCGCGCAGCGTACCGGCGATGCCGTCGGGCTGAACCACCAGGTCCTTGACGCTCACGTTCACGCCGTGGCGCGCGAGGTGCGGGCCGAGCTCCGCCCCCGGAACGCTCTGGCCGAGCTCCTTCTCGGTGCCGATGGCGACCACCTCGACGGCGGCCGCGGATTGCAGGATCGGCATCGCGTCGGCCACCGCGCGCGCCGCGCGGGCGCTCGCATCCCAGGCGACGACCACACGCTGGTGCTTGAACTCCTCCCAAGCCGCCGGCACGACGATGACCGGTCGCCCGCTCTCGAACAGCAGCGCATCGATGAGGCCGCGCTCCGCATTCACGGTCGCGGTTTCGGCATCGAGCACGCACAGGTCGTGCACGCGGGCCTGGGTGACAAAGGTTTCCGCCAGCTCGTCATAGGGAAGCTGGGGCGTTTCCACCGAGCAGGAAACCCCCTGGGCCGCTGCGTCGCCGCGCGCGCGTTCAGCGAGATTGGCAGCCAACTGTCGCAGGCGGCGGTTATGGTCACTCACATACCCGGCGGCCATGCTGCTCACGAAGGCGGTGCCCAGCACCACCTTCAGCGATGCGGCCTGGATGGTGGCATGGGCGCCCGCCTGCCGGGCCAGCGAGAGACCGTAGCCCAGCGCCGCGGACGGCTTGTCGACGCCTTCCTCAGTGAGGCCGATGAGGATGCTTCTTAGGTTCTGGAGCATGGCCATTCCTCGAAAAATGCACGGGCCCGCCTGCGAGATCCGCGTGGAGAGGGCGCCGATACCGGGCGTCAGCGATCTTCCGCCGCGCCAACGTTGCGTCAGGTCAACGCTTGTTTAGACCCTTCCGCGTGGCGCTTGAAGCCGGCATTCCCATCTTCCAATGGGCTCACTTCTCCGGGGAGCCGAGGGTGCGATAGCGCCCGCGATAATAGAGCAGGGGCGCCTCTTCCCCCTCGGCATGCATGTGCACGACCCGGCCGACGAAGATCACATGGTCGCCGCCGTCGTAATGGGCGTAGGGCAGGCACTCGAACACGGCGTGGGCGGGCACCAGGCGCGGGGCGCCGCTGGGGCCGTGCTCCCAGTCCGTCGCGGCGAACTTGTCCTCGCCGGCGGTGGCGAAGCGGTTGGAAACATCCTCCTGGTTTTCCAGCAGGATATTGACCGAATAGGCGCTCACCTTTTCCAGCCGCGGCAGTGAGCGGAGCGAGCGGGCCATGCAGAACAGGATCAGCGGCGGATCAAGGGAGACGGCGGAGAAGGAATTCACCGTCACGCCCATCAGTCCCTCGTCGTCACCGGCCATCACCACCGCAATGCCGGTGGCGAAACGGCCGAGGGCGTTGCGCAGCTCGCGCGGGTCGAGGCGGGCGTCGAGGTCGAGAGCGGTCATTCTGGGTTGCTCGCTGTGGCGTGAAACATCCGGTCCAGTCCCTTTATCCCAGCGCCGGGCGCCCCGCCAATGGATGAGGCCCGCGCCGCTTCCCCCCGGGGCGGGATGGGTCTAAAGCGATGGCCATGGCTTACGCTGTCAAGGAAATGTTCAAGACCCTCCAGGGGGAGGGGGCGCAGAGCGGCCGCGCCGCCGTGTTCTGCCGCTTTGCCGGATGCAACCTGTGGTCGGGTCGCGAGACTGACCGCGAGGCGGCCATCTGCCAATTCTGCGATACCGACTTCGTGGGCGTGAACGGGGAGGGCGGCGGCCGCTTCGTCTCAGCGACCGATTTGGCGTCCACCCTCGCGGCTGTCTGGGGGCCGGAGAGGGCCGGCCGCTTCGTGGTGTTCACCGGCGGCGAGCCTTTGTTGCAGCTGGACCGCGCGCTGATCGTGGCAGCGCACGCCGAGGGCTTCGAGATCGCGGTCGAGACCAATGGCACCGTTGAAGCCCCGACGGGCATCGACTGGATCTGCGTGAGCCCGAAGGCCGGCGCGCCGCTGGTGCAGCGCCAGGGGCAGGAGCTGAAGCTCGTGTTCCCGCAGCCGGGCCTTGATCCCGAAGCGGTGGCCGGGCTCGATTTCGCCAATTTCTTCCTGCAACCGATGGATGGACCGGACCGGTTGCGCCATACCGAGGAGGCGGTGGCCTATTGCCTCGCCCATCCGCGCTGGCGCCTGTCCCTCCAGACCCACAAGATGATCGGTATTCCATGAGCGGAGCGGCGCGCGCCATGCGCATTACCCAGGGCTTCCATTTCGAGGCGGCCCATTTCCTGCCCCACGTGCCCGAAACTCACCGCTGCCGGCGGATGCACGGCCACTCCTATAAGGTGGAGCTGACCCTGGAGGGCGAGGTTGATCCGGTTACTGGCTTCGTAGCCGACTTCTTCGACGTGGAGGCCGCTTTCGCGCCCCTGCTGGCGCGGCTCGATCACTATTGCCTGAACGAGGTGGAGGGGCTCGAAAACCCCACCGCGGAGAATATCAGCGTCTGGATCTGGACGCGCGTGAAGCCCGCATTGCCGCAGCTGGCGAGCGTCCGCGTTTTCGAGACGCCGCTGTCTTACGCCGAATATGCGGGCGCCTGACCTGGGGCTTCACTTGGGGCTCCACCTGGGGGCTTCACCTGGACGAGATGTGAGGCGCAGGGCCTCACATCTGCTTGGCCAGGTCCGCGTCGAGGCCGTGGAACTCCGCTTCGGGCACCGCTGCCGCGGCCGCCTGGAGCGCGGGCAGAATATCCTCGATGCGTTCGGCGGTGAGAATGCGTAGCGGCTGCTGGGCCCACAGAAACCCCATCTCCTGCATGTGACTCAGCAGGTCGAGGAACGGATTCCAGAAGCCCTCAAGATTGGCCAGCAGGATCGGCTTGCGGTGCCGGCCGAGCTGGGCCCAGGTGATCTGCTCGACCAGCTCCTCCAGCGTGCCGACGCCGCCTGGCAGAGCCACGAACGCGTCGGCGCGCTCGAACATGAGCCGTTTGCGCTCATGCATGCCACCGACCTCGATCATTTCCGCCTCGTGGCGGAAGGCGCGCTCCGCCTTCTTGAGGAAGGTCGGGATGATGCCCGTGACGGCGCCGCCGGCCAGCGCGGCCGCGCCCGCCACATCACCCATCAGCCCCACGCCGCCGCCGCCATAGACGAGTCGGATGCCGTTCTCGGCAAGGATTCTTCCAAACTGTTGCGCCCCCTCCGAGAAGACCGGGGAGCGGCCGCGGGACGATCCGCAATAGACACAGACACTTTCAATTTTAGCCATGGCCCCACTTTAGCACTGTTTTGCGCGGCGTACCCCAGCTTCGCGGCAGGCCGCGACGCCGGCGTGACAGCGGGTCTTGAAAGGGTCATTATCATCGTTTATCGACGATGAACGATGAATCCTCCTCCCCTTGTCGCCGCCTGCGCGGATCCCGATCCCGAGGCCCTCGATGGGCTGGCCGAGGGCTTGCGGGCGCTGGCCCATCCAGCGCGCCTCACGGTGCTTCTGCGGCTGGCGCGGGAGAACCGCTGCGTGTGTGGGGAGATCGTGCGCGGGCTGCCGCTGGCCCAGTCCACCGTATCGCAGCATCTGAAGGTTCTGGCGGAAGCGGGCCTTATCCGCAGCCGCGCGGAAGGTGCGCGCATCAGCTATTGCCTCGACCGTGAGGCCATCATGGCGCTTCGCGCCGAGTTGCAAGCCGTGTTCGATCTCCTGCTCCGTGAGGGAGCGGACGAGCCCACGGCGGAAAGTTAGGTTTTCATGTCTGACGGTTCCAAGGCTGGCGGGGCGGGCGTCGCCGCGCCCGCCCCGCGCGCTTCCGGCGCGGCGGGCGAGCGCATGTTCGGCACCCTATCGCGCCTGTGGCCTTATCTGTGGCCACGGGATCGGGCCGACCTGCGCACCAGGGTCATCATCACCATGGTGCTGCTGTTCGGCTCGAAGGGCGCCACCATGGTGGTGCCCTTCGTGTTCAAATGGGCGACCGACGCTTTGACGTCGGAGGTGAATGGCGAGCCCACCCCCTCCGGCTGGGCCTATGTGCTTGCGGCGCCCGTCGCCTTGACCCTGGCCTACGGACTGGCGCGCATCGTCATGGCGGCCATCACCCAGCTGCGCGACGGCATCTTCGCCAAGGTGGCGCTGAATGCGGTTCGAAAGCTGGCCATCGAGACCTTCCAGCATATGCATGATCTGTCGCTGCGCTTCCATCTGGAGCGCAAGACGGGCGGCTTGACGCGTGTTCTGGAACGGGCCCGCAATGGCATCGAAACCATCGTGCGCATGGCGGTGCTCCAGCTTGCGCCCACCATCGTCGAGCTGGTGATGGTGCTGGGCGTGCTGCTGTTCGCGTTCGACTGGCGTTACGTCGTGGTGGTGGCGCTCACCATCGCCGCTTATGGCATCTTCACCTATCGCGCCAGCGAATGGCGTCTGGCCATTCGCAAGGAAATGAATGACAGCGACACCGAGGCCAACACCAAGGCCGTGGATAGCCTGCTGAACTACGAAACGGTCAAGTATTTTGGTGCCGAGCGGTGGGAAAATGCCCGCTACGATCGCTCCATGGCGCGCTATGAGAAGGCGACGATCCACACTTACACGTCTCTGGCGTGGCTTAATGCCGGGCAGGCTGTCATTTACTCGGTCGGCCTTGCCGTCATCATGGTGATGTGCGTGTTCGACATCCGTGCCGGACGGCAGACGGTGGGCTCCTTCGTCATGATCAATGTCATGATGCTACAGCTTTACGTGCCGCTGAATTTCCTCGGCTTCATCTATCGCGAGATCAAGCAGGCCCTGCTCGATATCGAGGCGATGTTCGCCGTTCTGGCGCGCGATCCGGAGATCAAGGACAAGGCGGGCGCGGCCGATCTGGTGGTGCGCGGCGGCACTGTGCGGTTTGAGGACGTGCGCTTTTCCTATGAAGGCAATCGCGAGATCCTCAAGGGCGTCTCGTTCGAGGTGCCGGCGGGCCGCACGCTCGCCATCGTGGGTTCCTCGGGCGCGGGCAAAAGCACGCTGTCGCGCCTGCTGTTCCGCTTTTACGACATTTCCTCCGGCCGCATCCTCATCGATGGGCAGGATATCCGCGACGTGACCCAATCGTCGTTGCGGGCGGCCATCGGCATGGTCCCGCAGGATACGGTGCTGTTCAACGACACCATCGCCTACAACATCCGCTATGGCCGCCAGGATGCGTCCGAGGACGAGGTGGAGGAGGCGGCGCGGCTGGCCCGCATCGACGGCTTCATCCGCTCCACTCCCAAGGGCTACAAGACCGAGGTGGGTGAGCGCGGCCTGAAGCTCTCCGGCGGCGAGAAGCAGCGTGTGGCCATCGCCCGCACCTTGCTGAAGGCGCCGCCTATCCTCGTGCTGGACGAGGCGACCTCCGCCCTCGACAGCCACACTGAGCGCGATATCCAGGAAGCCCTCGACAAGGTGTCGGAAGGGCGCACCACGCTCGTCATCGCCCACCGCCTGTCCACCATCGTTGGGGCGGACGAGATCCTGGTGATGGCCGACGGGCAGGTGGCCGAGCGCGGTAGCCATGCGGCTTTGTTGGCGCGCGGCGGGCTCTATGCCGATCTCTGGCATCGCCAACAGCAGGCGGAGGAGGCGGCGGCTTCCACCGCCGCCGCGGGCGCCGAAGGCGAAGGGCAGCAAGCCAGTCTCGATCCCGCCCAGCTCGAGGATGCCGCAGACGACTACCAGGACAACGCTTCCCGGGCCGTGGGCTGAGCGCACGGGACAACCGGCGCCGATTCCGATGCATTGGCCCCTGTGCACGACACAGGGGCGTTTCCGGCCCAACCGGCGCCGCAGGTCGCCCGCACCGACGGATTAAGGCCGGGCGACGCTCCACGCGCCGTCGAGCAATCCGTCTCCCATAGCCTCGCCGGGCTTCTGGTCCTTGGCGAAATGATACAGGGGCTTACCCTTATAGGCCCATTGCATGGTGCCGTCGTCGCGGGTGACGAGGGTCCAGGCGCCCATGGCCTTGGCATCCATGCCGGCCTTCAGCGGCGGCCAATTCTTGGCGCAGGCCGCGGCGCAGGCGGATTTGCCCGGCGCATCCTTGGCGAAGACGTAAAGGGTCATGCCCGAGGCATCCACCAGGGCATTGCCCTTCGGGGTTTCCATGATCATTGCAGGTTCGGCCGCCAGGGCGGGGCCAATGGCGAGAAGACCCAGGCACACGGCGGTAGCAGGGGCAAGAAGCGATCGGCCCATGGTCGACCTCCTGACACAATCGCGGCGGCCGCTCTCGGGAAATCCTTGCGCACCAAGCCGTCGCTTAGAGAGGGCGCATCCGGCCGGTGAACGCTCGCGGGCGCGCCGCGTTCCGTCGAAACCGGCCATCACGGCCGTGTGAGCGACATTACCGAACCGTAATGCCATCGCCAGGGAACCGTAAGGCTCGGACATCTACTTTCACCCTCGAACCTGCCGATGACGCAGGACACCCGACGCTAAAAAGTGAGATCCGATCGCATGACCCGCTCTGACAAGACCCCCTCCGTGACGAAGCGCCGTCGCCAGGCTCTGCTCGCTGGCGTGTTCGGCCTCGCGGTCGCCGGCATGGTGGCTGGTGAGTTCCTGCCGGGCACTGCGACTCCCGCTTACGCGCAGATCACCACCAGCCAGCCTGCCGGGACCTTCTCCTTCGCCGACATCGTCGAGAAGGTGTCGCCCGCGGTCGTGTCCGTGAAGGTGAAGAAGGATGCGGGCGACCAGGTCGCTTCCAATGACGGCGAGGGCCTTGGCGGCGGCAACATTCCGCCCCAGATCGAGCAGTTCATGAAGCGCTTTGGCTTCGGTGAGGGTCGTGGCCCGATGGGTCCCATGGGTCCCAACGGCCCGATGGGTCCGCGCGGCCATCGCGGCCCGGGCGGTGAGCGCCCGGTGGTGGGCCAGGGCTCCGGCTTCATCATCTCCGCCGACGGCTATGTGGTGACCAACAATCACGTGGTGGACGGCGCCGACGAGGTGGATGTGACCACCACCGACGGTAAGGAGCACGTGGCCAAGGTGATCGGCACCGATCCGCGCACCGACGTAGCCCTCCTGAAGATCCAGGATGCCAAGGACCTGCCCTGGGTGAAGCTGGCCGACAGCGCCCCGCGCGTGGGTGACTGGGTGATCGCGGTCGGCAATCCGTTCGGCCTCGGCGGCACGGTGACGGCGGGCATCGTCTCGGCTCGCGGCCGCGACATCGGCTCGGGTCCCTATGACGACTTCATTCAGATCGACGCCCCCATCAACCGGGGCAATTCCGGCGGCCCGACCTTCTCGCTGAACGGTGAGGTGATCGGCATGAATACAGCCATCGTCTCCCCCTCGGGCGGCAATGTGGGCATCGCCTTCGCCATTCCCTCCGAGACCGTGAAGACGGTGGTGAACCAGCTCCGCGAGAACGGCTCGGTGGCGCGCGGCTATATCGGCGTGCAGATCCAGCCGGTGACCGAGGATCTCGCCTCCGGTCTCGGCATCAAGGAGACCGAGGGCGCTCTGGTGGCCCAGGTTCAGCCCAACACCCCCGGCGCCAAGGCGGGGCTGAAGGCGGGCGACGTGATCGTCAAGCTCAACAACGAGCCGATCAAGGATGCCCGTGAGCTCACCCGCAAGGTGGGCATGCTGAAGCCGGGCACCGAGGTGCAGCTCGCGGTGATCCGCGATGCCAAGCCCATCACCGTGGCGGTGAAGCTGGACCAGCTGCCCAACGACCAGGTGGCCCGCGCCGAGCAGGCGGATGAGGATGCGGGCGCCAAGGGCTTGCCGCGCCTCGGCCTGCAGCTCGCCCCGGCCAAGGGTGTGGACGGTGCCGGCAGCGAAGGAGTGGTCGTCACCGGCGTGGACCCCAACGGCCCCGCCGCCGCCCGCGGCTTCCGCACCGGCGACGTGATCCTGAAGGTGGGTGACAAGGCTGTTTCCAGCCCCAAGGATGTGCGCGACGGGCTCGCCGCCGCCAAGG
This sequence comes from Xanthobacter variabilis, assembly GCF_043831965.2. Lineage (NCBI taxonomy): Bacteria > Pseudomonadati > Pseudomonadota > Alphaproteobacteria > Hyphomicrobiales > Xanthobacteraceae > Xanthobacter > Xanthobacter variabilis. The sequence continues at coordinate 4,150,043 of NZ_CM195533.1, read as the reverse complement.
CTGAGAACCGCAAGGCGGTGCTCATGCAGGTGAAGAACGAGCAGGGCGTGCGCTTCGTCGCCATCACCCTCGACAGCAAGGCCAAGGGCTGAGGAAAGGCCTGGGGTTGATCAACATCAGGAAGTTCCCGGGCTGATCCCAAACAGCCCGGCCAGTGCCGATCGGCGGGGTTCGCCCCCTACCCCTCGCCCCGCCGATCGGACCGTTTCCGGTGCCGTGCCCGACGATCCCCGTCGCCCCCACCGTCGGCCGGAACCGCAAGCGCGGGAAGCTCCAGAGGGCTTCCCGCGCTTTTCTTTTTGCGCACGTGCCCTGCGCCTCTCGCGGCCCGCCTTTGGCCGGTCCCCTTTCGCTCGAAATCGCTTTAGAGTGGCATGAACGCGAATCTCGATCCGGATACCCTTACCGCCATGCGCCTCCTCCTTGTCGAGGACGACCGCGACGCCGCCGAATATCTCCGCAAGGCCTTCCGCGAGGCCGGCCACGTGGTGGACCATGCCGCCGACGGGGAAGAGGGGCTCGCCCTTGCCCTCGCCGACAAATACGACGTGCTTGTGGTGGACCGCATGCTGCCGCTGCGCGATGGCCTGTCGCTGGTCGCGGAGTTGCGTGGGCGCGGCCATGCCACCCCTGTGCTCATCCTGTCCGCACTCGGGCAGGTGGATGACCGGGTGCAGGGCCTCAGGGCCGGTGGCGACGATTATCTCCCCAAGCCCTATGCCTTCACCGAGCTGCTGGCGCGGGTGGAGGCGCTCGCCCGGCGCGGCGGGCCGCAGGCCACCGACACCCTCTACAAGGTGGCGGACCTGGAGCTGGACCGCCTGGCCCACCGGGTGACGCGGGGCGGCAAGGAAATTCCCCTGCAGCCGCGGGAGTTCCGCCTGCTGGAATATCTCATGCGCCATGCCGGACAGGTGGTGACCCGCACCATGCTGTTGGAAAATGTGTGGGACTATCATTTCGACCCGCAGACCAACGTCATCGACGTGCATGTGTCGCGGCTGCGCTCCAAGGTGGATAAGGGCTTCGAGGTGCCGCTGATCCACACCGTGCGCGGAGCCGGCTACATGGTGCGGGCGGGGCTGGCGTGACAAGCGCGCCACGCGTGCCCCTGGGGCGGGAGATCGCGGGGGCGGCCGTGCGCGTCTTCGGGCAGCTTTCGCGCCTGGTGCGCACCACCGCCTTCAAGCTGCTGGCGGCCTATCTCGCCGTGTTCGCCGTGTTCGCGGTCTCGGTCATCGGCTACACGGCGTGGCACACCCGCGAGCTCATCCAGAACCAGGTGGCCGACGATCTCGACCGCGAGGTCCGCTATCTGGCGGACCAGTACCGCGTCGGTGGTATCCAGCGGCTGGTCTATGTGATCGACCGGCGTTCCCGCCGACCCGGCTCGTCCATTTACATGCTGGCGAATTTCCAGGGCGAGGTGCTCGCCGCCAACGTGTCGGACCTGTCGCTGGGCCTGCTGGATGCGGCGGGCACGCGCTTCACAACCTATAATCGGCAGGATGACGGCGGCGCCAGCCGCAGCCATGTGGCGTTCGTGCAGGTGTTCATATTGCCGGGCGGCTATCGCCTGCTGGTGGGGCGTGACATCGAAGAGCGTGACACGCTGCGCGATCTCGTGGCCCGGCCGGCGCAATGGGCTGTGGTGCTCATCGTGGTGCTGGGGCTGGCCGGCGGCGTGTTCGTGACGCGGCGCGTGCTGAAGCGCATCGATGCCATGACCGCCACCACCGAGACCATCATGGCCGGCGACCTTTCCGGCCGGCTGGCCCTGACCGGAACCGGCGACGAGTTCGACCGGCTGGCCCATTCCCTCAATGTCATGCTGGAGCGCATAGAGGCCCTCATGCAGGGTCTGAAGGAGGTCTCCGACAATATCGCCCACGATCTGAAGACGCCGCTGACCCGCCTGCGTAACCGCGCGGAGGAGGCCCTGCGCACCGCGCGCGGCGAGGAGGAATGGCGGGCCGCGCTGGAGACCACCATTGAGGAGAGTGACGGCCTCATCCGAACTTTCAACGCGCTGCTGATGATCGCTCGCGCGGAGGCCGGGCAGGCGCGCGACAACATGACCGACGTGGACCTGGCGGATATCGCCGAGAACGTCTCCGAACTCTATGACCCCCTGGCGGACGAGCAGGGGCTCGACCTGACGGTGACGCTGGAGCCGGTTTTCGTGCATGGCGTGCGCGAGCTGCTGGCGCAGGCGCTTTCCAATCTCCTCGACAATGCCATCAAATACGGCCGCCCGCCCGAAGGGGAGCGCGGGCGCATCGAGGTCAGCCTCAAGCGCGATGGGGGGCATGCGGTGCTGACCGTCGCCGATTCCGGCCCAGGCATCTCGGCTGCGGACCGCGAGCGGGTGGTGGAGCGCTTCGTTCGGCTGGAAGCAAGCCGCACCCGGCCGGGTTCCGGGCTTGGCCTGTCGCTGGTGGCCGCGGTGGCGCGGCTGCATGGAGGCGAACTTTCCTTTGCCGACAATGCGCCCGGCCTTGTCGCCAGCCTGCGTCTTCCGGTCAAGGCGGTGCGGGATGGCCCGAGTGCAACCGCGGATCTGGCCAGCCGACGTTAACCCCGGTGAGGCACAAAGGCGGGGCGAGGCGACCGAATCGGCGGGCACGCCTCAGAATCGGTCTCACTGTCATCTGAGGGGTTGCACATTGTGCGCTCCCGTGCCTTTAGGTCAGTCCATGCGCGCGCCCCATGCTCCGGACCACGTGTCGGATTCGTCCGAAGGAACCGTCCTCGCCGTCATGATGCGGGAAGCGCCCGTTGTTCATGACGCTGCCGCCGCCGATCTGCGGCTCTCCCATGCGGTCGAGCGGCTGGAGCCGGCGGAGCGGGAACGACTGGACGCGCTTTTCGCCGCCGGCCCCGCGTCGCGGGATGTGGTGCGCGGTGTCGCGGAGGGCTCGCCCTTTCTCATGGAGCTGATCCGCTCCGAACCGCAGCGCCTGCTGCGCATCCTGGGGAGTGATCCCGCAGTCCACCTTGAACGGCTGATCGCCACCTGCGCCGCCGCCTGCCTCGCTGCCACCGAGGAAGCAGAGGCGATGCGGGCCCTGCGGCGCATGCGCAGCGAGGCGGCCCTTCTTATCGCCCTCGCGGACATCGGCGGGGCCTTCGACCTGGTGGATGTGACGGCCGCCCTGAGCGATGTGGCCGATGCGGCCGTGCGCGGGGCGCTGGACTTCCTGCTGACGGATGCCGCCCGTGCGGGTCGCCTTTCACCCGCCGACCCGGCGCAGCCGGCGCTCGGCTGCGGCTTCGCGGTCATCGCCATGGGCAAGCATGGCGCCCGCGAGCTCAACTATTCCAGCGACATCGACCTGATCGTGGTCTACGACCGCGACCGCGCGCCGTTGGCGGAAGACGTCGTCGCTTCCCCCTTCTTTGTGAAGGTCACGAAGGGGCTGGTGCGCATGCTCCAGGAACGCACCGGCGACGGCTATGTGCTGCGTGTGGATTTGCGCCTGCGGCCCGATCCCGGCTCCACCCAGGTCGCCCTCTCCACCAACGCCGCCCTCGATTATTACGAGCGCGAGGGCGCCACCTGGGAACGCGCCGCCTATATCAAGGCCCGCCCTGTGGCCGGCGACCTCGATCTGGGTCGGCGCTACCTCACCGAGCTGTCGCCGTTCGTGTGGCGGCGCGTGCTGGATTTCCAGGCCATTGCCGATGTCCACGCCATGAAGCGGGAGATCCACGCCTTCCGCGGTCATGACGTGGTGGCGGTGGAGGGCCACAATGTGAAGCTCGGGCGCGGTGGTATCCGCGAGATCGAGTTCTTCGTGCAGACCCAGCAGCTCATCGCCGGCGGGCGCGACCCCCTGCTGCGCACCTCGCGTACGCTGGAGGCGCTGGAGGCGCTGACCGCCCATCGCTGGATCGCCCCCAATGTGCGCGACGAGCTGACCGAGGCCTACCTGTTCCTGCGCCGGGTGGAGCACCGCATCCAGATGGTGGCGGATGCCCAGACCCATGAGCTGCCTGAGAGCCGCGAGACCATGGAGGGCTTCGCGCGTTTCATGGGCTATGCCGACCGCGACGCCTTCGCCGCCGCGCTGGTGGAGCGCCTGCAGCGGGTGCAGGGGCACTATGCCCAGCTGTTCGAGGATGCGCCGCCGCCGGCCGTGCTCGATGCCGACCTCCTGTTTCCGCCGGATGAGAATGACCGCCCCACCATGGCCGCGCTGGCCCGCCTGGGCTTTCGCGAGCCGGCGGCGGCGAGCGGCATCGTGCGCGGGTGGCTGGCCGGGCAACCCCGCGCGCTCAAGACCGAGAGCGCGCGCATGCACCTTGCGCGCATCGTGCCGCTGCTGCTGGAATCCCTGGCCCGCGGTGGCGATCCCGACGGGGCGCTGATCGCGGCGGACCGTTTCCTCACGGACCTTTCCGGGCCACACCTGCTGGCGGCGCTGGATCGCCACCCTGATCTGGTGCGGCTTCTGGCGACCATTCTCACGGCGGCGCCGCGCCTGGGCGAAACCCTCGCCCGGCGGCCGTCATTGGCGGATGCGCTGCTCGATCCCGCCTTTTTCGATGTTCTGCCCGACGAACGCAGCCTTGAAACCCATCTTGAGTTTCTGCTGGACGGCGCCGACACCGAGGAGGAGCAGTTCGACCGGGCGCGGCGGTTCCGGCAGGAACAGCACGTGCTCATCGGCGTGCGCATCGCCTCGGGCACCCTGGCGGCGGCGCGGGCGGGCGAGGCTTATGCGCGCCTTGCGGAAGTCATCATCCGCGCGTTGCACCGGCGCGTGTGGGCGCGCTTCGTGGAGGCGCACGGCAGCATTGTGGGCGCGCGCACGGCGGTGCTGGCCATGGGCAAGCTGGGCGGTCGCGAGATGACCGCCGGCTCGGACCTCGACCTGATCGTGCTCTACGACTATGCCGCCGACGCCGATCCCACCTCCGATGGCGAGCGGCCGCTGCAGGGCGCCCAGTATTTCGCGCGGTTCACCCAGCGCCTGGTGACGGCGCTCACCTCCCTCACCAATGCCGGCAAGCTCTATGATGTGGACCTGAGGCTGCGCCCCTCCGGCCGCTCCGGGCCTTTGGCGACGCGCCTCACCTCCTTTGCCGCCTATCAGCAGGAGGAGGCCTGGACCTGGGAGCACATGGCGCTCACCCGGGCCCGCGTCATCGCGTCTGATGACGACTTCCGGATCCGCGTTGAGGAAGTCATCTGCTCGGTGATGCGCCAGCCGCGGGACCGGCGCACCCTGGCCCGCGACATCCTCGACATGCGCCACGCCATCGCCGCTGAGAAGGGCGAGGACGACAAATGGAACCTCAAGCACGCCGCCGGCGGGCAGGTGGACGTGGAGTTCCTGGCCCAATACCTCGTTCTGGCCCATGCTGAGCGGCATCCGGAGATCGTCGACACTGCGACGGCCCGCATCCTGGCCCATGCCGAGCGGCTCGATCTGCTGGAGGCGGAGGATGCCCATGTCCTCATCCGTGCCTGCCGGCTCTACCAGGACCTGACGCAGGTGCTGCGTCTGTCGGTGGATGCCCATGTGGTGCCGGCCGATGCCAGCCCGGCGCTGAGGGCCCTGCTCGCCCGCGCTGGCGAGATGCCGGACTTCGCCACCCTGGAAGCCTATCTCACCGAGACCCAGCAGAAGGTGCGGGCCATCTTCGAGCGAATCCTTCAGGCCGGCGCCGCCTGACCGGGGCAGGATGCAGGGGCTGCGGCATTGAGCCGTGCCGGATGGCTTGCCCGGCCGGCTCGTCCTCCCCTATGATATTCCGCAGCGTAAACTTGATTTCGATCAAGTAATGGCGCGCCATGGGGGCGTCACACGCGCTTTGTGATGCCGTCATCAGGGGCAGGTGCATTGACCTTGGCAGATCAGGACCACCGTTCGGCCGCTTCCTCTTCCTCGCAGAACAGCACCGCCGACTGGCACGCTCTGGTGCCATCGCAAGTTTTCATTGCGCTGGACACGGGCGCATCGGGAATTTCGAGCGAAGAGGCGCGCCATCGTCTTGAGCGCCATGGCCCCAATGCCCTGCCGGAGGCGCCGGCGCGCAACCCGATCTTTCGTTTTCTGGCGCAGTTCAATAACGCACTCATCTATTTCCTGCTGGCGTCCGCCGTCGCGGCGCTGGCACTCGGCCACACCATCGACGCGGTGGTCATCGTCGCGGTGGTGAGCGTCAATGCGGTGGTGGGCTTCATTCAGGAGGGCAAGGCCGAACAGGCGTTGAGTGCCATTCGCGACCTTATCGCGCCCCATGCGGCCGTGATGCGGGACGGCGTGCGCACCTCGATTCCGGTGCGCGAGCTGGTGCCGGGTGATCTGGTGCTGCTGGAAGCCGGCGACCGTGTGCCGGCGGATCTGCGCCTCGTGCATGCCCGCAACCTGCTGGTCGACGAGGCGATGCTGACCGGGGAGTCGGTTGCGGCGGAGAAGCACGAGGGTTCCGTCGCTGTCGATGCGCCGCTGGGGGATCGCGCCTCCATGGCGTTTTCAGGCACGCTGGTGGCGGCCGGGCAGGGGGCGGGCATCGCCGTGGCGACGGGCCGCGACACGCAGATTGGCCATATCAGCACCCTCATCGCCAAGGTCGAGCCGCTGACGACCCCGCTGCTGAAGCAGATCAACAGCTTTGGCCGCGGCTTCACCATCGTCGCCTTCCTGGCCTCCATTGCGCTGTTTGCCTTTGCGGTGCTGTTGCGGGGCTATGACTGGGTGGAGGCCCTGATTGCCGTGGTGGCCCTCGCGGTCGGCGCCATTCCCGAGGGGCTGCCGGCGGTCATCACCATCACGCTCGCGATCGGCGTGCAGCGCATGGCCTCGCGCCGGGCGGTCATCCGCCGCCTGCCTGCGGTGGAGACGCTGGGCGCCACCTCAATCATCTGCTCCGACAAGACCGGCACGCTCACCCGCAACGAGATGACGGCCCGCCGTCTGGTTACCGCGACCCACCAGCTGGAGGTCGATGGCTCTGGCTACGCGCCGCAGGGCGCCTTCAAGGCGATCGGGTCCGACGATGATGTGGCCGCTCTGGAGGCTGCGGAAGAGCTCATCCGTTGCGGTCTGCTCTGCAATGACGCGGCCCTCGCCCATGCCGACGGGCACTGGCGCGTGAGCGGGGACCCCATGGAGGGGGCGCTTGTGACCCTTGCCGTGAAGGCTGGGCTCGATCCCGATCATCTGCGCTCCGAATGGCAGCGGCAGGACGAGATCCCCTTTGATGCCCAGCATCGGTTCATGGCCAGCCGGCATCGTCATCCGGGCGGCGGCGCGGTGCTGTTCGTGAAGGGTGCGCCGGAAGCGCTGCTGGGCCGCTGCCGCACGCAGGCCGGCGCGGCGGGCGTCGAGGCGCTGGACGCTGCCCATTGGAGCGAGGCCATCGCCCGGGCCGCGGGCAAGGGCGAGCGTGTGCTCGGCTTCGCTATGAAGGCCCAGCCCCAGGGTGTCGCGGAAGGGCGGCTCGGCTTTGCCGATGTGGACGGCCTGTGCTTTCTGGGCCTGGTCGGCTTCATCGATCCGCCCCGGCCGGAAGTCATCGATGCCATCGCCGAATGCCGCTCGGCGGGCATCTCGGTGAAGATGATCACCGGCGACCATGCGGCCACTGCCGCCGCCATCGCCGGCCAGCTCGGCCTTTCTGATCACCTGGAGGTGGCCACGGGCGCCGAGGTGGATGCGGCCTCGGACGCGGAGCTCGCCTTACTGGCAACCCGGGCCAGCGTGTTCGCGCGCACAAGCCCGGAACATAAGCTGCGCATCGTTCGGGCCCTGCAATCCACCGGCGCCGTGGTGGCGATGACTGGCGACGGGGTCAATGACGCCCCCGCGCTCAAGCAGGCGGACGTGGGCGTGGCCATGGGCGTCAAGGGCACGGAGGCCGCGAAGGAGGCCTCGGAGATGGTGCTGCTGGACGACAATTTCGTGTCCATCGTCTCCGCCGTGCATGAGGGGCGCACCGTGTACGACAATGTGCGCAAGGTGATCGCCTGGACGCTGCCCACCAATGGCGGCGAGGTTCTGGCCGTCGTCACGGCGATCGTATTCGGCTTCGTCATGCCCATGTCGGCGGCGCAGATCCTCTGGATCAACCTCATCACCACCATCACGCTGGGTCTGGTGCTGGCGTTCGAGCCCGCCGAGCCGGATGTGATGCGCCGCCCGCCCCGCCGTGCGGATGCTCCACTGCTGACGCGGTTCCTGTTGTGGCGTGTGTTCTTCGTTTCGGTCCTGTTCGCCGCCGGCACGCTTTCCATTTTCTTTTACGCACTGGGCGAAGGTCGGGATCTGGCCACCGCGCGCACGCTGGTGGTGAATGCCATCGTGGTGCTTGAAATCTTCTACCTGTTCAACGTGCGCTTCATGCACATGACCTCGCTGACCTGGCGGGGTGCGCTGGGAACGCCGGCGGTGCTGCTGGCGCTGGCGGGCGTCATTGCCGCGCAATTCGCGCTGACCTATCTGCCGGTTATGCATGAATTGTTCGGCACCACTCCGGTAACGCTGTCCGATGGATTGATCATCATCGCTGCGGGGGTGATCTTCATGGCCATTCTCGAGGGCGAGAAGGTGGTCATGCGCCGGTTCGGGTTGGCCGATTGAAGGCGATGCGGTGGTGGCCTCGCGCGGGTCACGCCATGGGTGCGGGCGCGACATGGGGCGGTTTTACATCACATGGCCGCGATTTGGGGGAAATCGAGATGACGCAACAGCCGGACACCATCGGCACGCCGCGCCGCATCCTGCTCGCGACCGACCTCAGCGCCCGGTGCGACCGCGCGCTGGATCGCGCCGTCGCCTTGGCCAGGGCCTGGAGGGCGGAACTGGTGGTCGTTCATGCCCTGGATGCCCAGGATGTGCCCGCATCCGCAGGCGTGAACGATCTGGCGGATCTGCCGTCATGGCAACGTGGCCCGGAACCCGCCCGCATCGTCGCGGAGGCGCTCCAGCATGATCTGGATGGTTCACCGGTGCCGGTCATCTCGATTGTCGAGCCGGGCGATCCTGTTGAGCTGATCCTGAAGGCGGCGGAGGAACACGGCTGCGGGCTTATCGTTACCGCCGTGGCGCGCGATGAGGTCCTGGGGCGGTTCCTGCTGGGGGCGACCGTCGACAAGGTTTTGCGCCGGGCGCGGGTGCCTGTGCTGGTGGTGCGCCAGAGGCCGCGGCATCCCTATGGGGGCATCGTGGTGGCTGCCGATGTCTCCCCCGCGTCGCGGGCCGCCCTGCGCACGACCGCCGGCTTTTTTCCAGACACGCCCTTTCACGTGTTCCACGCGTTCGACCCGCCGCTCGATGGGCTGCTGAGCGACCCGCAGGGCTATCGCACTGCTTTCGGTGAGCTGGCGGCGCGCGACCTGGAAGCCTTCCTGTCCCAGGTGGGAATTCCGCCCCGCCAGGTGGTGGACGTTCTGGTGGAGCGAGGCGACCCGGCCCGGCTCATTCAGCAATATGTGACGGCGTTCCGGGCCGATCTCGTTGTGCTGGGCACCGAGGGCAAGGGGGCGCTGCTGGAATTGCTGGTGGGCTCCACGGCCAAGTCTGTTCTTGATGGTTTGAGCTGCGATGCCCTGGTGGTTCCGGCCGCGGCCGATTCCGAGGAATAGCGGGGCTCCATGCAGGAGGCTGGTCGCGCCGGGCGCCACGCGGCCCGACGCGACCTGATGCGCAAACGGGCCTATTTCTGGTAACCCGCCTTCGACTTGCCGCTCTTGCGGGGCGCCGACTGGCGCGTGAAAGTCCCGAGGCCATTCTCGTTGAAGAACTCGATGGTCATGGTGGAGGCGCTCTTGCCCTTCACGGCGAACGTCACCTCGGACACGGTGCCGGGAGGCGCGCTTTCCCCGGAGGGCACAAAGGTAAAGACGTCGCCGTTCCAGTGTCCCAGGCTGGCGGTTTCAGGCTTGGGGCCGACGCTGAGCACCAGCCGTTCGCCCTCAACGGACACGGTAGCGGGGCCGAAATAGGGGTTGGTGTAGCTGCCGGCATAGGTTTCGAGCTTCTGGGCCGGCTCCGGCTTGGTTGGCGCCGGAAGGCCGCTGAGCACGCCCAGTGGATGGTAGAGCGGCGCCATCAGGCTCGTATAGGCGGCGAACCAATCCCGCGTGATGGAGCCGAACTGCACATAGTCCATGAACTGCATGGCCAGCGCCTCGGCCGCGCCCACGGGCTGCGCATTGGTCAGCACGGCGATGCCGAGCTTTTCCGAGGGCAGCAGCGCGAAGGTGGTGCCCGCGCCCAGCATGAATGCGCCCGAGTGTGAGATGACGATGCGTCCCGAGGGCGCGATGTTGAGACCGAAGCCGTGGCCGTAGAAGGCGGGGCGCGCTGTGGTTGTATCCGACGGCGTGGAGATGATCTGCGCCGTCATGGCGGGCAGCAAGGCCGATGCGGGCGCGATTTCCTTGCCTTCGAACGTGCCGTTGCCGAGCACGAATGACAGCCAGCGGCCCATGTCGCGCGCGGAAGAACTCACCCCGCCAGCGGGCGACTGTGCGTCCGGGTCGCGCTGGTACTTGGCGACGAAGGCGCCATTCTCGCGAACATGGGGGATGGCGCGGTTCGCGCGTGCCATGAAGTCCGAAAACCTTGAGGAGGTCGCGCTCATTCCCAGGGCCTTGTAGAGCACCTCGTCGGAAAGCACGGCCCAATCCTTGTGGGCGGCGGTGGCGACGGCCTCGCCCGCGGCGGTGACGCCGTAATTCGTATAGGCGTAGGAGATCCGGAAGGGGGCGAGGGGCAGCAGCTTCAGCCGTTCCAGGATCTGCCTGCGGTCGAAGCCCATATCCTCCAGCTCGTCGCCGGCATGGTCGGGCAGTCCCGACCGGTGGGTGTAGAGGTCAGCCAGGGTCACATGCTCGCTGACCCACGGATCTTTCAGGGCGAACCAGGGCAGCAGCTTCTTTACCGGGGTGTCCCAGGTCACGGCCCCTGTGCCGATCTGCTGCGCCACGACGCTCGCGCCGATGGCCTTGGAGAGCGAGGCGAGTTGAAACACCGTGTCGCCGTCGACGGCGTCTTTCTCGCCCGCTTTGCGGACGCCGAAGCCCTTCAGATAGACGGTTTTGCCGTCGCGCACGACCACCACGGCCATGCCGGGCACGCCGGAGCGCTTCATCAGGGCGGTGGCGAAGTCGTCGAGCTTTCCGATCGCGGTCTCGACCTGGCCCTTGGGAATGCCGAGCGCGACGGATTCGGATGGCGGCAGCTTTGAGTCGATGGCCAGATTCATTTCTGCCCGCGCCGCCAGCTGCGACGACGCGATGGCGGTCATGCAAACGCCTGCGAACAGCGCGGTGCGGCAGGGCGAAAGGAAGGTGCGGGGCAGGCGAAGAAACGGCAACAGGTTCATGTGGTGACCCTATGGTGCTCCGCGGGTGTCCCGATCACATCACCGCGGCGAGCTTCGGTGTCTCGTTGGAATTCGCAGCGCGCCCGCTCACCGGCAGGCGGACGATGACGGCGGTGCCCTTACCTTCGCTGGAGCGGATGCGCATGGCGCCACCATGCAGCTCCACCAGTGACTTGGCGATGGCAAGGCCGAGGCCAGAGCCCTTGTGGGTTTTCGTGAACTGGCTTTCCACCTGTTCAAACGGCCGGCCGATGCGGGCCAGCGCGTCGCGCGCTATGCCAATGCCGCTGTCCTCGATGGCGACCACGGCCGCCGAGCCGTTGATGCGTGCACGAACGGAAATCTTGCCGCCCTCCGGCGTGAACTTCACCGCATTGGAGAGCAGGTTCAGAAGGATCTGCTTCAGCGCCCGCCGGTCGCCCTTGATGCTCAGCTTCTCGCTCTCGGCAACCGTCATGGCGATATTCTTCTCGTCGGCGTTCACGGCGGTGACGCGCATGGCGTCCGCGATGATCTCGTCGAGAGCCACATCCTCCACTTCGAGCTGCATGCGGCCGGCCTCGATCTTCGACATGTCGAGGATGTCGTTGATCACGTCCAGCAGATAGGTGCCGGAGCCTTTGATGTCCGTGCAGTATTCGGCGTATTTGGGCGAGCCCAGCGGGCCGAACATGCCGCTTTCCATGATCTCCGAGAAGCCGATGATGGCGTTGAGCGGCGTGCGCAGCTCGTGGGACATGTTGGCCAGGAACTCGCTCTTGGCGCGGTTGGCGTCCTCGGCCTTGTTGCGCTCCTCCGAGTACTTCTCGGCGAGTTCGGCGAGCTGCTGGGCTTGGTGCTCCAGGGTCTGCTGGGATTTGCGCAGGTCCGCCACCAGCGCCATCAGGCGCTTCTCATTGTCCATGAGGCGCTCTTCATGGCGCTTCATGGTGGTGATGTCGGTACCCACCGAGACGTAGCCGCCATCCTTGGTGCGGCGCTCGGCGATCTTCAGCCAGCGGCCGTTGGAAAGCTGGGCTTCGAAGGCGCGCGAGCCCTCTTCCGGCTTGTCCTCGGGCTTCAGCGGGGTGCGGGTGACGGGGTGACGGCCGACGGAAGCGATGGTCTCGAACGGGGTGCCCGCCTGGATGGCCTCGTCGGGCAGCTCGTGCAGGGATTGGAACTTGGAATTGCAGAGCACCAGCCGGTTCTGGCTGTCCCAGAGCACGAACGCCTCGGAAATGCTCTCGATGGCGTCGCGCAGGCGCATATCCGCGGTCACCGTGCGCTCAGCCATGTGCTGGGCTTCAGTGACGTCCATGGCGATGCCGATCAGATGGGGGCCGTCCTCGCCCTGCTGCTGCACCACTTCGGCGCGCATGCGCAGCCACACATAGTCGCCGCGCGCGGTGCGCATGCGGAACACCCGGTCCACGGCGGCGCCGGGGCGGTCCGCCAGGTCTTTGGCCAGCTCGTAGAGGTCGACGTCGTCGGGGTGCACCAGCTTGGCGATGTCGCCGAAGGAAATCAGCTCGTCCTTCCGCTCCAGGCCCAGGATCTCGAACATGGTGTCGGACCAGTACATGCGCCCTCGTGCCATGTCCCAATCCCACATGCCGCAGCGGCCGCGATTGAGGGCGGTGTCGATGCGCCGGCGCACGGTGTCATAGATGTGGTCCGCCTCACGCGCGCGGCTTGCCTGCCAGTGGAAGGAGAAGCCGAGGATGAGGAGCACCGCGCCGGTGGTGGTGAACAGGGTGATGGTGAGCGTGGTGCTGTCCGACCAGGCGGCGAGCGCGTCGGCCATGGGCTGCACATAGACGATCTGGCCGAGGGGTGCCTTTAGGTTGCGCACCGTGGCGAGCATGGTCTGGCCACCCGCGGCAGGTGCCATGGGCACTTCCAGCACTCCGGCGCGCTCGGCAAAGATGACCAGCGGTTGGGCCGGATCCATGATGTCGGCGAGGCTTGCCGGCATGCGCTCCAAGCGGGGTGCGCTGGCGATGATGCGGCCGCTCTGGTCCGTCACATAAACGCGGCGGCCGGAATCGGTGGCGCGCGGGGGCAGCGCGTCCGCGAGCGCCTGGGCGGCGCGGTCGAGCGGATTGCCGGGCTGGCGGGTAAGCCCCTCGGCGGTGGCGAGCGCGAGCAGCGCCAAGTCGTCCTTGGCGTTCTCAAGCACGGTGAGGCGGTGGCTGTGGACCTGCACCAGGGCCCCAGCTCCGATCACCACCAGAAATGTCACGATCAATGCAGGGACGATCCTGCGAAGGACCGGCTCTGCGTCGAGCAGGCGCTGGTAGGCAGGGCGCGCGATCGACCTTGCCAGACCTCGAATGGCTTGGTCGCGCGCGCCGACGCTCGCAGCGTTGGCGCGTGCCATCGCCGGTCTCCTTCGGGTCATTCGGAAGCCTTGAGCGGCCTAAGCTCAAGCCTTCCACGTCCTCGATCTGGAGGGACGTGCCGCATCTCTCCGAATCGTGACCATTGGAATCGAATCGCGGGTGATTTGTCCAGGGTCGGAGGTGTGTCAAGAGTTAAAAAATAGGGCTCTTCGGGGGCGAAAATCGCGTGCGGAGAGTCGTTCTCGGGGCTTGGAGGAGCCCTGGTATGCAGTTGGGGAAAACGGGGACAAGTGATGGGCAGCGCCAGGGAGGTAATAGGGCGTCAACCCGCCTGTGCGGCAGGAAGGGGGTGAGGAAAGAAGATTTTCCTCAAGCGAAAAGAATTTTAGAAGCGGTGGTTCTCGGAACCCGCAAGCGAGGAGACGACATGACGGACATTTGGTTCAAGACCGGCGAGGCCACGGTGCTGGCGAAGGAAGGGCAGGCCACGGACGCCATGCCGGAGGTGCTGATCGGCTCCGTGCGCGGGCCCGTTGGGCAGGCGTTCGCCTCCATGATGGGGCAGTCGGCCGGGCACACGCGCATGTTTGTGGTGCGTGACCTCAATCAGATGGTGCGTCCGGCGACCATGATGACCTGCAAGGTCACCATCCCGTCCGCTGAATATGTTGAGCTGCTCGGCGGCGTGGTGCAGGGCGCCATGGGCGACGCCATCGTCGATTGCCTGAGCGAGGGTATCCTGCCGAAGGATCAGGCCGACGAACTCTGCATGATCATCATGGTGTGGCTCGACCCCCGGTGCCCGGAGGATCCGAACCTCGACAAGGCGGATCTCTATCGCACCAATTACGAGGCCACGAAGCTTGCCATTTCCCGTGCCATGACCGGCAAGCCGACGGCGGATGAGCTGATCGCCAACCGCAAGAGCGTGAAGCACTACGCGCTCGACGGCATCGTGGAATACTGAGCCGCGGCCGCGCCGGCGCCTACGGGCCGCCGGCGCGGTGCAGATTTGGCTCAGCTCGCGCCCCCTGAGGGGGCATGGCCTGGCAGAGCGCCGCCCAACGGTCGGGCCGCGCCCGCGAGGAACCGGCGGCCGAAGATCTCCGCAAGAAAATCGAGGAACACCCGGACCTTCAGGTCCAAGGTGGCACGGGCGGGAAACAAGGCGACCGTTTCCAGCGGCTCGCGGCGTTCCCAGTCCGGCATGATGATTTCCAGCTCGCCGGCCTCGATGCGGCGTTCGCTCAGGCAATGGGAGAGCAGCGCGATGCCGCCGCCGGAGAGGGCCTGGCGCATGGCGAGAACGGGGTCGTTGGTCACAAGGTGCGGCTCGATCTTCAGCTCGACGCCGCCGCCGGGCCCCTCCAGGGCCCACATGAGCGGCCCAGGCGTGGAGCGGATGCCGATGAGCTCGTGTTGTGCGAGCTCCCGCGGATGTGTGGGGCGCCCGTGCTCCGTCAGATAGGCCGGACTTGCCATCAGATGCAGGGGGGAGAGGCCGAGGGCGCGGACGTGATAGCTGGAATCGCGCACCGGCCCGTGCCGCACCGCGAGGTCAAAGCCGTGCTCCACCAGATCGAGGGCGTGGTTGTCCAGGGTGATGTGGAGCTGGACCTTTGGATAGCGGGCGCGAAACGCTCCAAGCTCCGGCTCCAGAAAGAGGATGCCCGTGGAGTGGGGCATCAGCACCTTCAGCGGCCCCTCCGGCTCCTGGGCCAGGGCGCGCACCTGGGCGTCGGCCTGATCGAGAAGGGCCACGGCGCTGACGCAGCGCTGGTAATAGGCCTGCCCCGCGTCTGAGGGCCAGACCCGGCGCGTGGTGCGGTGGAGCAGCTGAACGCCGAGGCGCTCTTCCAGAGCCTTGATCTTGCGGCTCACGGACGTGGCAGGCAGACCCAGTTGCTGGGCGGCGCCGTGAAAGCTGCCGCGCTCCACCACCCGCACGAACACCTCGACATCATCGAACCTGGCCATGGGTCGCGTTCCTTGAAGGGCCTCCCCCCATGTTGGCCCCGCTTGAGGCGCCCGGCAGGTGCCGGGCGCATCTTGTTCAACAGATAAGCACGCGCTCGTGCAGCGCCAGATCAGTTGGTGCCCAGGCCACGGTCACCCTGGTCGAGGAAGAGCGCATCGTTGCTCGGGTGCGCCGGCTGGCTGAAGATGGCGTCGATCTGCTGGGCGCGGTGCGAGGCCTGGGTGCTGTAGCCAAGCGCAGTGTCGGACGCGGCCGAGCGGGGCTCGTGTGCTTCCTGCCAGGACTGGGCGGCGACGGCCGCAGACTCGGCATTCTCGCGCGAGATGCCTTCATCCGCACTGGCAATGCCGGCGAACGACAGAGATGCGGCGAGGGTCAGGGTCGCGATGGTGAGGGTACGCATGGGTCTTCTCCCTTTTTCTGCTGCGGTTCGCTTGAGCCGCTTTCGATGAGGGAGATTTAGACCTCGAACGCCGGCGGGATAATGCGTGACGTTCGAATGACTTTATGCCGTTTTCGGCAGCAATACGGGCCGCCTCGCGTCTGTACGGACGGCCCCCTTGAAAGGGGCCGTCCCTGGTTTCTCAGCTACCTGTGTGCCTTCAGCTGAGGGCGCGGGTCGCGATGTCGGAAACGTCGGCGGACAGGCCGGGCGTCTCCGCCACACGGCGCAACGCCGCCTCGGCACTGGCGCGGCGCACGGGCTCCAGCTGGCGCCAGGTCTTGAAGGACGACAGCAGGCGGGAGGCGACCTGCGGGTTCTTCGGATCCAGCGTCAGCACCACGTCAGCCACAAACCCATGGCCGGCGCCGTCGGGGCGATTGAACTGGGTGGGATTTCCGGCGGCGAACGCGCCGATGAGCGAGCGCACCCGGTTGGGGTTGCCCAGCGAGAACGCCGGGTGCTCCATCAGCCCCTTCACCCGCTCCAGCGTGTCGGGCGCCGCGATCTGCGCCTGCAGGATGAACCACTTGTCGATGACCAGGGCATCCGCCTTGAAGCGCTCGTAGAAGGCGGCCAACGCCCGCTCACGCTCGGGTACGTCATGCTGCGCCAGCACGGCCAGGGCGGCGAGACGGTCGGTCATGTTGTCGGCCTGCTCGAACTGAGCCGCCGCCCGCGCGATGCCTTCCGCTGATCCGGCAACCGCCAGATAGTCGAGGGCGAGATTGCGCAGCGCGCGCCGGCCGGCGGAGGCGGCATCCGGGGTGAAGGTGCCGGCGCTTGAAAGCGCGCCATAGGTCTGCGCGAATCCGTCGGCGAGCGCGGTGCCCAACGCGATCTTGAGCGTCTTGCGGGCGGCGTAGATGGCGTCCGGGTCGACGTCGGTTGCGAGCTCGCGCGCGACCTCGCCTTCCCCCGGCAGTGCCAGCGCCTGGGCCTTGAAGGCGGGATCGAGCGCCTTGTCCGCGAGCAGGCCGCGCGCCGCGCCGGTGAGGGCTGCGGGCTCGGCCGCGGCATGCGAGCGGGCCGCCTCCTTCAGCAGGCCCAGCGCAAGGCCCTGCAACGCATCAAAACGGTTGAAGGGGTCCGCGTCATGGGCCGCGAGGAAGACGCGATCATCGGCGGAAAGATCGCTCACCACATTCACCGGGGCGGAAAAGCCGCGGTTGAGGGAGGGCACGGGGCGGGCGTCGATGCCGGTGAAGACGAAGCTCTGCTCGGCCGCCTTCAGCTCCAGCACGCCGCGTTCGACCACCCTGTTGCCGAGGGTCAGCGGCATGTCCTTGCCATCCGGTCCCACAAGGCCCAGCGCCAGCGGAATGACCATGGGCTGCTTGGTGGGCTGGCCTGGGGTCGGCGGAACCGATTGCGCGACGTCGAGGCGATAGGTGCGGGCGGCTTCGTCGTAGGTGCCCTTCACCGTCAGGACCGGCGTGCCGGATTGCTCATACCAAAGGGCAAACTGGGAGAGGTCGCGGCCGGTGGCCTCGGCGAACGCCGCCAGGAAGTCTTCAATGGTGGCCGCTTCCCCGTCATGGGTCTTGAAGTAAAGATCCATGCCGGCGCGGAACCCATCCTCGCCCAGCAAGGTCTTCAGCATGCGCACCACCTCGGCGCCTTTTTCATAGACTGTCGCGGTGTAGAAGTTGTTGATCTCGCGATAGGTCTGCGGACGCACCGGATGGGAGAGCGGGCCGGAATCCTCCGTGAACTGCGCAGCCTTCAGCGCCCGCACGTCAGCGATGCGCTTCACCGGGCGCGAGCGCTGGTCGGATGAGAATTCCTGGTCGCGGAAGACGGTGAGGCCCTCCTTCAGGCACAGCTGGAACCAGTCGCGGCAGGTAATGCGATTGCCGCTCCAATTGTGGAAGTATTCATGGGCGATGACCCCTTCGATGCCGGAATAATCGGCGTCGGTAGCGGTCTGTGGGCTGGCGAGGACATACTTGTCGTTAAAGACATTGAGTCCCTTATTCTCCATCGCGCCCATGTTGAAGTCGGAGACGGCGACGATGTTGAACACGTCGAGATCATATTCGCGGCCGAACGCCTCCTCATCCCAGCGCATGGAGCGCTTCAGCGCGTCCATGGCGTAGCCGGCGCGATCCTGCTTGCCTTCCTCCACATAGATGCCGAGCTCCACCGGCCGGCCGGAGGCGGTGACGAAATGATCAGCCACCTTGGCGAGCTTGCCGCCCACCA
Source organism: Xanthobacter variabilis (assembly GCF_043831965.2). Lineage (NCBI taxonomy): Bacteria > Pseudomonadati > Pseudomonadota > Alphaproteobacteria > Hyphomicrobiales > Xanthobacteraceae > Xanthobacter > Xanthobacter variabilis. The sequence goes on along the minus strand of NZ_CM195533.1, from coordinate 4,131,754 downwards.
GAGCGAACAGATAGGAGGGCTTCGGCCACGGGTCGTGCCACACGGCGTAATGCCGGGTGGTGCCGGGAATGGGCCCGCTCTTCTCCAGATTCCCGTTGGAGAGCAGGATCGGCGCCTCTTCCTTCTCCGCCTCGATGCGGGTGGTGTAGACGGCGAGCACGTCCGGCCGGTCGGGGAAATAGGTGATGCGGCGGAAGCCTTCCGGCTCGCACTGGGTGCAGTAGTTTCCGGACGAGCGGTAAAGCCCCATGAGCTGGGTGTTGGCGGTGGGGTCCACCAGGGTTTCGATTTCCAGCGTGAAGCTGTCAGCCGGTGGGTGGGCGAGCGTGAGCTGCTCCGGCGTCGCCTCGAAACTGGTGCCGGCGAGCGGCTCGCCATTGATCGCGAGCCGCACCAGGGTCAGGCCGTCGCCCTCAAGCACCACCGGGGCGCCGGCCGTGCCCTTCGGGTTGCGGCGCAGGGCGAGGCGGGCGGTGACGCGGGTCTGGGTGGGATGCAGCGCGAAATCGAGATCCACCTTATCCACCAGCCACTCCGGCGGTCGGTAATCAGCAAGGCGGATCGGCTGCGGCTCGGCATCACGCATGGAACTGGGCTCCTGTCGGCACCGGGGCATGGGGGGATTGCGCAAGGGCGCAACCCGCGGTGCGCTTCGGCCGGCAAGAGTAGTGCGCGATCGTGGCGGAGGAAAGCCGCGCCGCGCCCCTCAGCCGCGCCGCGCCCCTCAGCCGTGGCGCCAGACCTTGATGGCGGACAGAAGCAGGATCACGCCCAAAGCGGGCAGCAGCAAAGAGGAGGGCACGAGCCCAAGCAGGTGGCCGCCCATGAACGCTCCCGCGATGGAGCCGATCGCCATGACGCCGACGAATGCCTTGTTCCGCCCCAGCACCGCGAAGCTGCGATCCTGGCTGTAGCGGGCGAAGCCCACCAGCATGGTTGGCAGCGAAATGGCGAGGGACAGGCTGCCCGCCAGCTTGATGTCGGCGCCGAACAGCAGAACCAGCGTGGGGATCAGCAATTCGCCGCCCGCGACGCCCAGCAGCGATGCGAAAATACCGATGACGAAGCCGGCAATCGTGCCCAGCATCATGAGCGCGCCGCCGTGGAAAGGCACCTGCGCGCCGTCCGGATCATGGAGCAACACCAGTACCACGGCGATGATGCCAAGCATCACCGCGATCACCCGGAACAAGGTGCGGGAGGCCAGCTTCGTCGCCCAGCCGGCCCCAAGCCACGCGCCGATGAGGCTGCCCGCCAGCAGGTTGAGGATGATGTCCCAGTGCTCCACCAGCGCGGACAAAGGCACGGTGGACATGCGGAAGGGCAGGGCGAAGGCCACCACCACGAGGCTCATGGCCTTGTTGAGGATAACGGCTTCCAGGGCGCCGAAGCCGAACGCGCCAATGAGCAGTGGCAGCCGGAATTCCGCGCCGCCAAGGCCAATGAGCCCGCCCAGCGCCCCAATGCTTCCGCCGCCGGCAAACGCGCCCAGGAGGCGGGGCCAGGCGCGCTGAGGGGCCGCAAGGCGGGCATTCATGGCTGGGCTCTTCCCGATGACACGCTAAGCTCCAGCATGACATCGAAGCCGGCTGCACGCATCGGCCATCGGGTGCAGGCCGGGCGCCTCGGGGGCGCCCAGTCGTCGCACATTGGGTTCAGCCGAGAGCCTGCTTCGCGCCAAGCCGCGCTTCCAGGGCCCCGTAGAGGGGATTGTCGGAGGCGAACACATATTCGATCGGCGCAACCGTCACCATGCTGGCGCCCCGCTCCCTCAGGAAGGTGGCGAGGCCGTGCAGCGTGTCCGGCGGGCAATGCAGCGTGAGCATGCCCGACGAGGTCGGCCCGCCGAAGGGCGCCACGCAGCGGAACTGCGCCACGGCTTCGTCCACCAGCGAGGCGTCGCAGCTCGAAAAGCGGGTGCGCACCTCGCGCTTGGTGCGGGCGCGCTTTTCCGCGCCCAGCCGGTCGAACATGGCGCGCGCGGCGGCCAGGGCCTGTGGGCTCCACGGCGCGGTGAGCGAGGCGACGAGATTGGCTTCGGACTTCAGGATGATGCCGTCATCCACCACCTTGAGGCCGTTGGCCGCCAGCGTGCTGCCGGTGGTGGTGATGTCCACGATCAGCTCGGCCGAGCCCGAGGCGGGGGTGCCCTCGGTGGCGCCGGCGCTCTCCACAATGCGGTAGTCGACAATGCCGGAGCGGGCGAAGAAGCCGCGGGTGAGGTTCACATACTTGGTCGCCACGCGGATCCGCCGCCCGGTGCGGCCGTGGAAGTGGGTGGCCACGTCGTCCAGATCCGCCATGGTGCGCACGTCGATCCAGGCTTGCGGCACCGCGACCACCACATTGGCATAGCCGAAGCCCAGCTTCTCCAGCAGCGCGACGCGGGTATCCGGGTCCAGGATGTTCTCCCGCACCAGATCCTCGCCGGTGACGCCCAGGTGGGCGGTGCCGGACGCCAGCGCGGCGGCGATCTCCGAGGCGGAGAGATAGGCCACCTCCACATTGTCCACACCGCCGAGCGCGCCGCGATATTCGCGGGCGCCGCGCGCCTGGGTCAGCGGCATGCCGGCGCGGGCGAAAAAGGCGTGAACGTTCTCCTGCAGGCGCCCCTTGGACGGCACGGCGAGGATGAGCGGGCTGGAAGCGGTCATGACAGTGTCCCGCGGGAAGTGAGGGCGTCGAGGCGTTCCACCCAGGCGGCAAGGCCAACCCCGGTCACCTCCGACGAGGAGCCCAGGCGCGGCAGCAGGCGATCATAGCGCCCGCCGGCAACCAGGGCGCCGCCAGCGCGGCCGGCGGGGTCGTGCAGCTCGAACACCATGCCGCTGTAATAATCGAGTGGCCGCCCGAAAGCCGTGGAGAAGCGCACGTCCGCGAGGTTCACGTCGTGCGCGGTCAGGAAGCCCGTGCGCCGGTCGAACAGGTCGAGCACAGGATCAAGGTGGATGCCCGCATCCTCCACAAGCGCGCGCATCTGCGCCGATGCCGCATCCGGCTGGCCGGTGATGGAGAGGTAGCGGGTGAGGACGGTCGCCGTCTCCTGGGGCAGCCCGTCCGCCTCCAGCGAGGCCTTCTCCAGAAAGCGCTCGGCGATTTCCGAAACGGTGCGCCCGCCGACGGTGGAAATGCCGGCAATGGAGAGGAGATCGGTGATGAGGGCGCGGGCGGCTTCCGGGTCGGCCCCCGCCAAGGCGTTGAGCACGCCGGAATGGGCGGTGGTCGTGTCACCGGCGGCGGGGCGGGTGAAGTCCGCGCCGAGCCGGCCCTGGCCGAAATCCTTCAGCAGGCGCCGGCGCAGGGCCGGGGCCAGGGGCAGGGCTTCCAGCAGGGCGCTGAACAGGCCCACATCGCCGAGCCGGATCTCCGGTTGCTCGACGCCGTAGAGCGTGCACACGTCAAGCCCGAGGGCGAGGATTTCCGCGTCCGCTGCCTCGATATCCGTCCGGCCGAAGGATTCCACGCCGGCCTGGCGAAATTCCCCGGAGCCTTCGCCGCGAAAGCGGAAGACGGACCCCAGATAGCTCACCGCCGCGGGCAGCGGTATCTGATGTTCGAGCACGGCGCGGGCCACGGGAATGGTGAGGTCCGGCCGCAGGCACAGCTCGCGGCCTTCCGCGTCCGCGGTCAGGAACATGCGCCGGCGGATGCTCTCGCCCGACAGGTCCAGGAACACGTCGGCCGGCTGGAGGATGGGCGGATCAAGGCGCACATAGCCGGCCGCATCGAAGCGGGCGATGAGGGCCTCTTCGAGGATGCGGGGGTCGTGCACAGGGAGGGACGCGGGCGCCGCGGCGGACATGGTTCCACTTTCCATCTGAATGCTGGGCTTCTAGCAAAGGGGGCGCGGCAGGGCCACCCCGTCGCGGCCGCTTCAAGGTGGAGGCTGGCTTCGGCTATGGTGGCGGCGCGGGAAATTGGAGGGAGACGGCCATGGCCGAGGCAGGAACGGGCGGCGCGCCCAAGGGTGCGAAGACGGGGAAGGCAGCGGATGTGGCCAGCCTCTCCTTCGAGCAGGCCCTGGCGGAGCTGGAGGCAATCGTCGCGAGCCTGGAAAAGGGCAACGTGCCGCTGGAAGAATCGATCGCCATCTATGAGCGCGGCGAGGCGCTGAAAAAGCGCTGCGAGGCCTTGCTCAAGCAGGCGGAAGCTCGGGTCGAAACCATTACCCGCGACGCCGAGGGGCGCCCCGCCGGTCTGGCGCCTCTCGATCCGGAGGCCTGATCGCGTCCCGTTTTGAACCAGGGGCGGGAGGAAAGGGGGAACGGGCCGTGACCGAATCGCTGTCCGCTCCCAGTTCCGGTCCTGTTCCCGGTTTTCGGGCCCGTGCCGGAATGGGACACCGTTTTCACGCCGTGGGTCCGGATCGCGAACGAAGGCGGGACGAATCACTTTTTATTGCCGGTTCGCGCTTCGTGCCCGGCTCAAGGGATCGGTGTCCCCATATGGGACGCGGCTGAGTGGAAAGCGGGAACGCAGCGGGACCGAATCGCTGACACCGTCCGCATCACCGTTTGTTCCCGCCCGGTGCCGAAGCTCAATAAATGCCGGGGATGACGCGCTTGGTGCGGCGGACATAGGCGTCATATTCCGCGCCGAAGGCCTCGCGCATCATCTGCTCTTCCCGTCCCACCCGGAAGAAGAACAGGATGCCGAAGCCCACCAGTCCGGCGGGGCCCGCGATCCAGTTCGGCAGCAGCAGCGCCTGCGCCAACGCCCACATGAAAAAGGCGGAATACATGGGGTGCCGCACCTGGCCATAGACGCCGGTGGTGACCAGCTCGTGCTTTTCCTTGATTTCCAGTGTCACCGACCAATAGCGGCCGATGGCCTTGTGGGTGGCCCAGAACAGCCAAAGGGCCGCCAGGAACACCAGGACGCCCGCCACCACCTGCACGATGGTGATGGGATAGGAGGCGAAGCGCGGCCAGCCGGTGAGGGCGTAGATGCCGGGCGTGATGCCGAGCCCCAGGGTGGAGATGGTGAGCAGCGTCATATCCCGCGCGTTGCGGTGGCGGGCGTTGGTCACCTTCATGCGGCGCGCCTTGCGCTCGAACGGGATGCGCAGCACGTACCAGCACACCACGCCGATCGCCCATGCGATCTTGGAAAAGGCGAGAAGGGTCATCACGCTCTCAGGGGTTCGAGGAAGCTCGCGGGGCCGGGCCCTGAGCGGAGGGCCGCAGCTGGCCGCCCTCGTTCAGATAGGCCAGAAGGCCGCCGGTGTCCGCCGCCAGGGCATCGAAGCGCACCGGCGCGCACACATAAGCATAGAAATCGTGCGGTGCCCGCTTGTCGCCGGCCAGGAAGCACTGGCAGTGCAGCCGCATCACGTCCAGCTGGAAACGGCGGTAGGTGGCGGGGGTGATCATGTCGCGGATGGGCACATGGCGCAGCAGGGGACGGGTGGAGAAATCCCCCGGCCGCAGGTTGTGGGCCACCATCGTTGCCCGTTCCAGCGTGACGGGGTTCACCTTGTAGAAGCTCACGATATCGTCGCGGGACTGGATTTCGAGCCAGCCGATGGCGGGCGCCGCCGCCAGCCGAGCCGCCGCCCGGCGCAGCCTTTCCCCAGCCGGATGCAGCGCGAACTTGGCGGTGGTGCTGCCAAGGGTCAGCAGCCGCACCGGCACCTTTTGGCCGAAGGCCGGGTCCGCCTCCACCGCCGCCGCCAGGGCGCAGATGGCATGCATGGCGCCCAGGCTGTGGCCGGCGACAACCACCTCATCCACATCGTCCTGCGCCGCCACATCGGCGATGCGCCGGGCGAAGGCGGCCACCCGCGCATCCACCTCCGGATGGCGGCCATGGGCGAAATCCACCGAGAATTCAGCGAGGTCGAGGGATTGCTTCAGGTGCAGCCGCCGACCGGGCCAGCGCATCAGCAGCAGCCCGCAGGCGAGGGCCAGCGCTCCACCCGCAACCGTGGCCCCCATGGTCCCCATGAGCGGCACCAGCGCTCGCCCCACCTCCAGCCCGAGCGCGAGCGCGGTGCCCCACAGCGCGGCCAGCATCAAATAGGTGAGGAGAAAGAAGATGCCGTAGCGCCGGCTGGAGCGGAAATAGCGGGCCAGCGTGCCGCTCGTGATCATGTCGGCGATCGTTTTGATCTGGCCCTTGAGGTGGGACCATGCCGAGCGCTCCATGTCGGCGCGGGCGAGATCATCCCAGGCCAGGATCTCGAAATTGGCCTGTGTTTCCCAGCCGGGGCCGGCGGCCCGCGCCCGCCAGAGGGCGCCCGTGGGGGTCGCCTGCGGGGCCGCGTCGAGGCAGCGCGTCTCGACCGACCACACGGAGCCGAACCGCTTGAGCTCGCGGCCAAACACCCGGAAATGGTCGTCGACGGTCATGGGGTGGTACCCCGCCGCGAAAAAGAAGTGCCGGCGCATTTCGCGCCTGCTGGAACCGTCCCGCATGCGGGCGCCTTCTAGAGGATTTTTACGTTTTGTTAAGCGGTAAACCAGCTCGGCCCGGTTGGGGCGCGGGACGCCGGCGGGCAGCGAAGGCTTGTGTTCAAGGCGGGGAAAGGGCAAGGAAATGCCCGGCCGGTGGTCTCGCCTTGTGGAATGTCGCCGGCTCAGAACCGAGGCCGTCCATTGTCCGCCACACCTAACGTCGGCACGCCGCGGCTTACAGTGGTGTTCGTGACCTATAACAGCGGCGCCGTCATTGCACGCGCGGTCGCGAGCGTGCCCGATGGCTGCGACGTGATCATTGTTGACAATGCGAGCCCTGAGGGCACGCCGTGGCGCGCGAGCCTTCCCCGTCCGGCCGAGGTGGTGGACATGGGGCGCAATGCCGGCTTTGGCGCCGCCTGCAATGCCGGTGCGCAACGGGCGGCCACGCCCTATGTGATGTTCCTCAATCCCGACGCGGCGCTTGCTCCCGATGCGGTGGATCAGCTGTTCGCGGCCGCGCGCATTTATGGCGACGAGGCCATCCTCATGCCCGTCATCATCGGCGACAATGGTCGGCTGATGCGCAAGCAGGGTACCATTCTAGACCAGGTGCCGCGCCGCGCCCGGCTAAAGGCGGGGGAGATTGCCGGCGACTACTGCACCGGCTTCCTCCACGGCGCCGCCTTCATGATGGCGCGGGCCTCCTTCCTCTCCCTGGGCGGGTTCGACGAGGCCATCTTTCTTTATCATGAAGACGATGATCTTTCCCTGCGCGCCCGCGCGCGGCGCATGCCGATCACCGTCGTTGCTGCTGCGCAGGCGGTTCACAGCGGCGGCGGCTCATCCACGCCGAGTTTCGCCCAGACCTTCGCCATCAACCGGTTCAAGCAGCAATCCGAGCGCTATGTCCGCACGAAATACGGGCGCGGACGCGGTATCGCCGGCATGGCGCTGAAGCTCCTCGGGGGCTGCCTTCTGGCTGGATTGCTCATCAATCCCCATCGGGTCGCGGTACGGGCCGGCAAGTTGCGCGGCTTATTCGACCAGATCCCCGTGCCAACCTTGAAGTGATTCGAAATGACCCTTGATCGCACATCCGGGCAAGAGCTCGTTATCGATCGCCGTCGTGTGGCCCGTCATCTTTTGACCGCCGCCGGCAAGATCCTGGTGCATCGCAATCCGCAGCGAAACCTTCGCAAGGTTCTCACCCTGCTTGGGATGATGCCCCGTTCAGCCTCGGCCCCGCTCTACACCGAGGATACCGAGGTAGAGGCCCAGCGCTGCGTGGTGCGGCGCCCCCTTTCGGAGGGGCCGGGGCCGGTGTGCCTGCTGGTGACCTACAGCCCCGACGGCCGGCTGTGGCCGCATCTGGTCAGCTACGCCCGAAGCCTGCGGGCCACCGGTTGTCGCGTGGTGCTGATCGCCACCACCGAGCGCACGGACCTGTGCTGCGAGGACCCCGGGCCGGATGTCGTCGATGCGGTGGTGGTGCGGGAAAATCATGGCCTCGACTTCGCCGCCTGGACCGCCGTGCTGCGGCTGTGGCCGTGGCTGTGGGAGACCTCCGCCCTCTGGTTCGCGAACGACAGCGTCTATCACTCTCCGGGCCTGTTCCCGGCGTTCGCGGACTATGTGAAGGCCAGCACCGCCGACGTGGTCGCGGCGACCGGCTCCAACCAGATCGAGCCTCATTTCCAAAGCTATTTCTTCGTCCTGAAGTCCGGAGCCCTGGCCCGCCGGCAGACCCGCGCCTTTTTCGACTCCGTCCGGGCCCTGGTCGACAAGGACGAGGTGATCCGCTCCTACGAGGTGAAGCTGGAAAGCGCGCTGGAAGCCGCCGGCAATCGTGTGGATGTCTTCTATGCCCCTCGCAATAAGGACAACCCCACCATGAAGGACTGGCGCCGCCTCAATGCCGCGGGCTTGCCCTTCGTGAAGGTCCAGCTGCTGCGCGACAATCCCTCGGGCGTCGACCTGAAGGACTGGCGCGGGCATCTGGCCCAATATGGCTTCGAGCCCGATGAGGTGCAGCTGCATCTGGGGTCGCTGGGCCTGCGGGCGGCTGCCCTGCTGGCCTTCTGAACCGCGGCGCGAAGCTGGCGAGCGCCGGTGTGGCCGGGGCTCGCGCGCCTTGAAGCCGCCTCATGGGGGCACGAGAAGTTGCGCAGGCCACAGGTCTAATGGTTAATGCCGCGCGTTGCGCCGTATCATTTCCCTGTGTAAGCCTCGCTTGTCGCCGGCGGGTCCGGCGCGGAGTGGTTCCGTGACGTCTTTGAAGACCCCGTTGCTCGATACCATCAAGGATGCCGCCGACGTGCGGCGCCTGCCCCAGGAGAAGCTCTCCCAGCTTGCGGCCGAACTGCGCGCGGAGACCATCGATGCGGTGTCCGTCACTGGCGGGCATTTGGGCGCGGGCCTTGGCGTGGTGGAGCTGACGGTTGCGCTGCATCACGTCTTCAACACCCCCCACGACCGGCTCATCTGGGACGTGGGGCACCAGTGCTATCCCCACAAGATTCTCACCGGCCGGCGCGACCGCATCCGCACCCTGCGCCAGGGCGGTGGCCTTTCCGGCTTCACCAAGCGCTCGGAGAGCGTCTACGACCCGTTCGGCGCGGCCCATTCCTCCACCTCCATCTCGGCCGGGCTCGGCATGGCGGTGGCGCGGGACCTTTCGGGCGGGGACCGCAATGTGGTGTGCGTGATCGGCGACGGCGCCATGTCCGCCGGCATGGCCTATGAGGCCATGAACAATGCGGGCGCCATGGATTCGCGCCTCATCGTCATCCTCAACGACAACGACATGTCCATCGCGCCTCCAACGGGGGCCATGTCGGCCTATCTGGCGCGGCTCATTTCCGGGCAGACCTATCTGTCGCTGCGGGAGATCGGCAAGCAGCTCGCCGGCCGCCTGCCCAAGTTCGTGGAGCGCGGCGCCCAGCGTGCGGAGGAGTTCGCGCGCGGCTTTTGGACCGGTGGCACCCTGTTCGAGGAGCTGGGCTTCTATTATGTGGGCCCCATCGACGGGCACAATCTCGACCACCTGCTGCCGGTGCTGCGGAATGTGCGCGACGCCAAGCGCGGACCGATCCTGGTCCACGTGGTGACCCAGAAAGGCAAGGGCTACGCCCCGGCCGAGGCCAGCGCCGACAAGTATCACGGTGTCGTCAAGTTCGACGTCCTCACCGGCACGCAGCAGAAGGCGAAGTCCAACGCGCCTTCCTACACCCGCGTGTTCGCCGAAAGCCTGATCGCGGAGGCCGGGCGTGACGAGAAAGTGGTGGCCATTACCGCCGCCATGCCCTCGGGAACGGGGCTGGACCTGTTCGGACAGACACATCCCGCCCGCACCTTCGATGTCGGCATCGCCGAGCAGCATGCGGTAACGTTTGCGGCCGGGCTTGCGACCGAGGGCTTCAAGCCGTTCTGCGCCATCTACTCCACCTTCCTCCAGCGCGGCTACGACCAGGTGGTGCATGACGTCGCCCTGCAGGGCCTGCCGGTGCGCTTCATTATCGATCGCGCGGGCCTCGTGGGGGCGGACGGGGCCACCCATGCGGGCGCCTTCGATGTTGCTTTCCTGGCCTGTCTGCCGGGCATGGTGCTGATGGCGCCGGCGGACGAGGCGGAGCTGACCCATATGGTCGCCACCGCCGTGGCCTATGATGAAGGCCCCTGTGCCATACGCTTCCCGCGTGGGGAAGGCGTGGGCGTGGAGCGGCCGGATCGTGGGGAAGTGCTGCCCATCGGCAAGGGACGGCTGGTTTCAGGCTCAGGCGAGGGCGACATTGCCCTTCTGTCGCTGGGCACGCGCCTTGGCGAGTGCCTGAAGGCGGCCGAACGGTTGGAGGCGCAGGGCTTCAAGGTGAGCGTGGCCGATGCCCGCTTCGCCAAGCCGCTAGATCGTGATCTGCTGCTGCGTTTGGCTGCCGGCCACAAGGTGCTGCTCACTGTGGAAGAGGGGGCGGTTGGCGGCTTCGGCAGCCACGTGCTCCAGCTGCTGACCGACGAGGGCATGCTCGACCATGGCGATCTGAAGGTGCGCTCCATGGCGCTGCCCGATATCTATATCGACCAGGACAGCCAGGCGCGCCAGCTCGCCGAGGCGGGCCTTGATGCGGATGCCATTGTTTCCAAGGCCGAAGCCGTTCTGGGCGCCGGCCGCACTGGCCGGGGCCTGTCGCGGGCCGGCTGAGTGCCGACGGCGGCTCGGCCGTGCCAACGCACGACAGGCAGCTCGCATTGAGGGAAGAGGCGGTTGCGTGCGCGGCGCAATCGGGTGGCTCGGAGCTGGCGCCGCTGTCCAGCGCAGCTGTGGAATGGGGCGCCAGCGCTGTCTTTGCTTCAGCGAAGCAAAGAGAAGTCCAAGTCATTGAGTTGACGCATTTTCTGCACGCCGAGCGGTGGCCGCCCGGCTCGCGAGCGCTCGAAGAGATGCCGCGGTTTAATCCGGCACGGGCATTCCCCCTGAGGCTTGAGGCCAGCAAGAGCTTCCTCTTCGCTGTCCCTTACCCGCGCTCCAGAACGGCGGCAACATTGCGCCGGTGCACTGCCTCATAGGGCTCGAAATAAGTGATGGCGCCGGTGGCGAATGCTGCGGCGGCGAAGGTGCGCAGGTCCTGCGTCGCCAGCTCGGGCTCGGTCTTCACGCGCAGCAGCTGTTCCACATAAAGGCGGGTGGCCTCGATCAGCTCCGGCCCATAGCCGCTGGCCGCGATCACCTCCGGTGCGCCGTGATTGGGCAGGATGCGCGTCGCGCCCAGGGCCGCGAGGGCATCAAGATTGCGAAGGTGGATCGCAAGCCGGTCGGCCTCGTCCACATAGGTGATGGGGTCTTCCAGCGTGTCTCCGGCCAGAAGCACGCCGTCGGGCAGCAGGGCCACCACGCCGTCGCGGCTGTGGATGTCCAGGTGATGGAGCTGCACCGGAATGCGGCCGACCTGAATGTCCAGGCGCCCGTGGAAGATGTGGTTGGGCATGACCAGAGGTTTGATGGGCGGGTCGCCGCGTTCCAGCCGCGCCCGGTGGGCTGTCAGCAGCTCGGCGGTTTCAGCGCTGGCGATGATCTCGCCATCGGCGAACACCGCATTGCCCGCCACATGGTCGTCGTGCCAGTGGCTCAGCACCAGCCGTAGCCGTCGCACCCCCCGGGCCTCCAGGGACTCACGGATGAGGCGGGCGTGGATGAGCGAGATGTGCGGGTCGTAGACCAGCGCCTCTTCCCCATCGATGACCGCATAGGAGGCGATGCCGAGCGTATAGGCGCCATCGTCGAGCCAGTTCTCCGCAGCGCTGTGCAGGCGCGTGCCCGCGATGCGGCCGTCATAGAAGGCCAGCACATGCGGGGCCGGTTCCAGAATGCGCAGGGTGGACCCGGGCCGAGCGAATACAGGTGCTCCGGTGGCGGCGATGCTTCCGCCACCGGACGAAGGGGTGCTCACTCCGCCGCTTCCAAATTGTGGCCCAGGCGGTGGGAGAGGGTCTGCAGCAGCTCGGTGGCGGCATCGGCGATCACGGTGCCGGGCGGGAAGATGGCCTCCGCGCCGAAGTCCTTGAGGGCCTGATAGTCCTGCGGGGGCACCACGCCGCCCACCACCACCATGATGTCGCCGCGCCCTTCCGCCTCCAGCGCCTTCTTCAGCGCCGGCACCAGGGTGAGATGGCCGGCGGCGAGGGAGGAGATGCCCACCACGTGCACGTCATTCTCCACCGCCTGGCGGGCGGCTTCCTCGGGGGTGGCGAAGAGCGGGCCGATATCCACGTCGAAGCCGAGATCGGCGAAGGCGGAGGCGATCACCTTCTGGCCGCGGTCATGGCCGTCCTGGCCCACCTTGGCCACCAGAATGCGTGGGCGCCGGCCTTCTGCGGTTTCGAACGCTTCCACCAGCTTCTGCACCTTGCCGACCTTGTCCGTCATGGCGGATGCCTCCCGCTTGTAGACGCCGGAAATGGCGCGGATCTCGGCGCGATGGCGGCCGAACACCTTCTCCAGCGCGTCGGAAATTTCGCCCACGGTGGCCTTCACCCGGGCCGCATTGATGGCGAGCTCCAGAAGGTTGCCGTTGGCGGCCGCGCCATTGGTGAGGGCGGTCAGGGCGGATTCCACTTCGGCCGGATTGCGCTCGGCGCGCAGGCGCTGGAGCTTTTCGATCTGGGCGGCGCGCACGGCGGCGTTTTCCACCTTCAGCACGTCGATGATCTTGTCTTTCTCGGGCTTGAACTTGTTCACGCCCACCACGGTCTGCGCACCGCCGTCGATGCGGGCCTGGGTGGTGGCCGCGGCCTCCTCGATGCGCAGCTTGGGAATGCCCGCCTCGATGGCCTTGGCCATGCCGCCCAGCGCCTCTACCTCCTGAATGTGGGCCCAGGCCTTGGCGGCGAGGTCATAGGTCAGCTTCTCAACATAGAAGGAGCCGCCCCACAGGTCGATCTGCCGGGTGGTGCCGCTCTCCTGCTGCAGCATGATCTGGGTGTTGCGGGCGATGCGGGCGGAGAAGTCGGTGGGCAGGGCCAGCGCCTCGTCCAGGGCATTGGTGTGCAGGGACTGGGTCTGGCCCTGGGTCGCCGCCATCGCCTCGATGGCCGTGCGCATCACATTATTGAACACGTCCTGGGCGGTGAGCGACCAGCCGGAGGTCTGCGAATGGGTGCGCAAAGGCAGCGACTTCGGGTTCTTGGCCCCGAGGTCGCTCATCAGGCGGGTCCACAGCAGGCGCGCAGCGCGCAGCTTGGCCACTTCCATGAAAAAGTTCATGCCGATGGCCCAGAAGAACGACAGGCGCGGCGCAAACTTGTCGATGCCGAGACCGGCGGCGATGCCGGCGCGGCCATATTCCACGCCGTCCGCCAGGGTGTAGGCCAGCTCCAGGTCCTGGGTCGCGCCGGCCTCCTGCATGTGGTAGCCGGAAATGGAGATGGAGTTGAAGCGCGGCATCTCCTTCGACGTATAGGCGAAAATGTCCGAGATGATGCGCATGGAGGGTGCGGGCGGATAGATGTAGGTGTTCCGCACCATGAATTCTTTCAGAATATCATTCTGAATGGTGCCGGAAAGCTGGTCGTGGTGCACCCCCTGTTCTTCTGCCGCCACCACATAGAGCGCGAGGACGGGCAGAACCGCGCCGTTCATGGTCATGGACACGCTCATCTGGTCCAGCGGAATGCCCGAGAACAGGGTGCGCATGTCGTAGATGGAGTCGATGGCCACGCCCGCCATGCCCACGTCGCCGGCGACGCGCGGATGGTCGGAGTCATAGCCACGGTGGGTGGCGAGGTCGAAGGCGACGGAAAGGCCCTTCTGGCCGGCGGCGAGGTTGCGCCGGTAGAAGGCGTTGGAATCCTCGGCCGTGGAGAAGCCCGCATATTGGCGGATGGTCCAGGGCTGGGTGGCATACATGCCCGCATAGGGCCCGCGCAGGAACGGTGCGATGCCGGGATAGGTGTCGATATAGCTCAAGTCCGCAATGTCGGCGGGGCCGTACAGAGGCTTGACGTCGATGCCCTCGGGCGTGGTCCAGGCGGGGGCGTCGCTCGAAGGCTGCGCCACGTCGGGGGCGCGCCAGTCGATGGCGGCGAAGTTCGGGATCTGGCTCATGGTTCTATCCCCTTGAATGCGTCGGCTTGTCTTTCAGCTCGCGAGATGGGCCGCGAGCCGGCCTTGAAATCGTGATGCGCGCGATCGCGCATTTGGCGAACCGTGGCGCGCCTAAGCGCGCTTGGCGAACGAGAAGCCGGAGCATTTCGGCTTCGGCGAGGTCCAATCCCCGGAGGCGGCGTCACCTTCCACCAGCCCCTTCGCGACGACGCGCTGGTGGCCGTGGGCGAGAGTCATGTTCACCACGCCGAGCTTGTTGATGCCTCCAGTGGCCTTCACCGGCCAAAAGCCCGCAGAAGTGACTTTGCCACCCTTCACTTTCAGCTTGAAGTCGAAAGTGCTGTCGCAAGCGCCACCTTCGGGGGCGGTACGCACATCCCAGGTTCCGTCGTGGCGGGAGGCCGCGGCGGCGGGAACCGTGAGCACAAAGCTCGCGGCAAGGGCCGGCAGGAGGGATGTCGTGCCTCCGAAGCGCCGGGGACCGTGAGCCCTCCGGTATCGTGAGGCGGCAGCAAGCGCCGGCGCCACGTTCGCCACCCTCACTTCAGGCCGGCGGCCGCCTGGGCGGCGGCCAGCGTTTCCAGCACGTTGCAGCCGACGAAGATGAAGCCATCCACGCCCGCTGCCTTCAGCTCCGCCTCGATGGCGGTGGGCTTGCCCGCCAGCCAGACCGCGCCGGCACCGGCCGCCTTGAGGGCCTTGGCCGCCGCAGCGGCGTCGGTGCCATAGACCTCGTCGGAGGAGGCAAGGCAGGCGAAGGGCGTGCCGGCGGCCTTGAAGGCGGCCACCAGGGCGTCGAGATCGGCGAAGCCGTCCGGCACCGCGGCGCTGATGCCGCCAGCCTCGAAGAAGTTCTTGGCGAAGGTGGCACGGGCGGTGAAGGCTGCGACCGGGCCAAGAGTTGCGAGGAACACCTTGGGGGCGGCGGCCTCAGCCTTGTCACGCAGGTCCTCGAAGGGCTCGGCGGTGCGGTAGGAGCCCAGGGCGCCATCGGCGACAGGGGCCGCCGCCGGCAGGGGCGCGAGCACTTCCGGCATCTCCTGCACGAGGATGGGGAATTCCGAAGTGCCGGTGATGGGCGCCTTGCGGGTGGCCACATCCTTGTCGCGGCGGGCCTTCACTTCGGCAATCTCGCCCTGGAGCCAGCGATCGGTCAGAACGTCGATGAGGCCGCCACGATGCTCGATGGTGCGGAACAGGTCCCAGGCCTTTTCAGCCAGCCCGTCGGTGTGGGCTTCCACCGCGCCAGCGCCGGCGGCAGGGTCGGCCACGCGGTGCACATTGGATTCCTCGAGCAGCATCACCTGGGTGTTGCGGGCGAGGCGGCGGGCGAAGGCATCCGGCAGGCCCAGCGTCTGGGTGAAGGGCAGCACGGTGACGCTGTCCGCCCCGCCGACGCCGGCCGCGAACGCCGCCACGGTGGCGCGCAGCAGGTTCACATAGGGGTCGCGCCGGGTCATGGAGCGCCACGCGGTGGTGCCATGCACGGTGAGCGGCTTGGCGGGCAGGCCGCACTCGCGCAGCACGGCGCCCCACAGCAGGCGGATGGCGCGGAACTTGGCGATGGTCGCGGTCTGGTTCACGTCCGCCACCAGCGACACCTCGATGCGGCGCGCGGCTTCCTCCAGCGGCACGCCGGCATTGGTGTAGATCTTCAGGTAGGCCACGGCGGTGGCCAGCACCGCCGCCAGCTCCTGGGCGTCCGAGGCGCCCGCCTCGTGGAAGATGGAGCCTTCCGCGCGGGCGATGGTGCCGGCAAAGCCTTTGTCCGCCAGGGTCGCGGAGGTCTCGCAGAATCGCTTGGCCAGGTCCGACCAGCTCATGGGCAGATGACCCATGAGGGCGAAGCTGCCCATGGGATTGAGGCCGAACGAAACCTTCACCGCCTTGGGGTCGAGCCCGCGCGTTTCCGCCAGAGCGGCGAAGGCGAGGGCATTTTCGCGGCCCGTGAAGCCGCCCAGCTCCAGGCGGGTCTCGATAAGGTCGAGCATCACGCCCTTCAGGACGGCATCGAGATCGGCGCCGTTGGGCAGGCCGAAGCCGTAGGACTGGGGCGAGATGGCGAACACCAGCGAGAGGCCAGAAGCCCCGCCGTCCAGATCCTCCAGCGCCTGGGCGTTGGACGCCGTCAGGTCAGGCTGGTCCACCCGCATGGAGATGGTCCACGGTGCGGCGGCGGCGCGGCCCGCCAGGATGGGGGCGGCCGGCTTGCGCGGCGGCAGGGCGTCCAGCGCGAGACCCTCGTAGGTGGGGGTCACCATCTTCTTGTCGTAGGGCACGCCCTTGAGCACGCCCTCCAGCAGCTTCAGCCAGTCCTCGCGGGTCACGGTCGGCAGGTCGGTGGCGAAGGGCAGGGTGGTCATGGCTGAGCCTCCGAAGGCAAGAAGTTTGAGGTGTGGCGGCTCGCGGGTCGGCGAAAAGCGCCGCGCGGTGCGCGCCAGGAAGATTGGCCCCCGTGCCGCTCCGCTGTCGCGGGCCGCATCGGGCAAGAGGGGAGCGGGAGGGCGCCCATCAGCGCGCCTCCTGGGTGGCGAGGGCGCGTTCCGCGTCGATCATGTAATCGCGCAGCACCGGTACATCGTCCCGCTTTTCCGAGAGCAGGAGCTGGAACACCATGTTGGAGCCGTGCAGGAAGCCCAGTTCCACGGCCGCGAGGTAGAATTCCCACATGCGGCCGAAGCGCTCGCCCATCATGGCATCCACCTCCGCGCGCTTGGCCATGAAGTTTCGCCGCCACGCGCGGATGGTCCAGTAATAATGCAGCCGCAGCACCTCGCAATCGTCCACCCACAGGTGGGTGCGCTCGGTTGAGGCGAACACTTCCGACAAGGCAGGCACATAGCCACCAGGGAAGATATATTTGCGGATGAAGGGCGCCGTGGTGCCGGGCGGCGACATGCGGCCGATGGCGTGCACCAGAGCAAAGCCGCCCTCGTTCAGAAGATTGCGGATAGTGGTGAAGTATTCGTCATAATGGGCGACGCCCACATGCTCCATCATGCCGATGGAGACCACACGGTCGAACTTGCCCTTCAACTGGCGATAATCCACCTCGCGAAAATCGATGCTGGCGGCGACGCCCGCGGCTTCGGCCAGCCGGCGGCTTTCCGCCAGCTGCTCGGGCGAGACATTAATGGCGGTGACTTTCGCACCGCATTCCTTGGCCATGTAGATGGCGAGCGCGCCCCAGCCCGAGCCGATCTCCGCCACCCGCATCCCGGGCGTGATCTTCAACTTGGCGGCGATGTGGCGGAACTTGTTGCGCTGGGCATCGGCGAGCGGCTCTTCCGGCTCGCGGAAATAGGCGCAGGAATAGGTCATGGTCTCATCCAGCCACAGCCGGTAGAAGGCGGCCGGATGGTCGTAATGGCTGGAGACGTTTTCCTTCGCCTTGCCGATGGGGTTGGCCTGCTGGAAGCGGCGCACCGAGCGCCACGCCTGCCGCAGGGCCTGCTGCACCGGATGGCTGCCGAGCCCCTTTCGGTTGACGGAGAACAGGTAGAGCAGGTCGAACACGCCCGCCCCGTCCTCAAAGGTGAGGCGGCCATCCATGAAGGCCTCGGCGGCGGCGAGCTCGGGGTTGAAGAAAAGTTCCTTCTCCACTTTCCGGTCATGCATGCGCACCGTGACGGAGGGACCACCTTCGCCCGAGCCGAACACGTGGCGCGTGCCGTCAGCAGTGATGACCGTGAGGCGGCCCTTGTCCACGAACCGCTTCAGGAGATGGGAGAGCAGGCGCATAGGTCAGACGTCCTTCCGCGGGAGGGCCGACCGAAGGTAGCGCGCCGATCCGGTCTTGTCCCGGTCGTGGGCGCAGAAAGACAGGATGCCCAAGGACCGGCGCAGGCCGGGCCTCGGGGCGTGGGGGCCCGGGACGAGCCCGGGCATGACGGCGCGCAGGCGCATGGAAGGAATGGCCCCGCGCGCCGCGATCATCAGGCGAATTCCAGGATCACCGCATCCACGGCGAGGCTGTCGCCGGGCTTGGCGTGAACCGCCTTGATCATGCCGTCGCGCTCGGCGCGCAGCACGTTTTCCATCTTCATGGCTTCGACGATGGCGAGAATCTCGCCGTTCTTCACCTCCTGGCCGGGGGTGACGGCGATGGACACCACGAGGCCCGGCATGGGGCACAAGAGCTCCTTGCCGCCGCCCGCGGCTTCCTTCTTCGGCATCAGGGCCGCGAGGGAGGCGGAGAACTCCGTATAGACCCGCGCCTTGGTGGCGACGCCGCGATGGGCCAGCGCCACGCCGTTGGAGATGGGGCGCACCTGCATGGTGGCCTGGTCGGCATCGATGGTGCCGGTCCACACCGGATCACCGGGCTTCCAGCCGGAGCGCAGCACGTGCGCGTGGCCGGGATTGCCCTCCGCGTCGAAGATCTGGACCTTGTAGCCGCCGTCCACGTCTTCCACTTCGCAGGCGGTGGAGACGACGTGCTCACCGGTGGCGAGGGTGACGATGCGGCGCTTGGCGAAGCTCACCGGCACGCCGGAGGTCTGGCCCGAGATCTGCCGCTTGCGGGCATTCTGGATGTGGTCGATCACCGCCGCCACCGAAGACAGGGTGTGGACGATCTCGCCTTCCGGCACGCGGGGATGGAAGCCGTCCGGATACTCTTCGGCGATGAAGCCGGTGGAGAGGCGGCCATCCTGCCAGCGCTGGTGCGCCATCAGGGCCGAGAGGAAGGGAATGTTGTGGCCGATGCCGTCGATGGCGAAGGCGTCGAGCGCATCCGCCTGGGCCTCGATGGCCATGGCGCGGGTGGGCGCGTGGGTCACGAGCTTGGCGATCATGGGATCGTAGAAGAGCGAGATTTCGCCGCCCTCATAGACGCCCGTGTCGTTGCGCACGGTGATGGGGCCGGTCTTGCCTTCCGCCGGGGGCCGGTAGCGCACGAGGCGGCCAGTGGAGGGCAGGAAGTTGCGGTAGGGGTCTTCCGCATAGATGCGGCTTTCCACCGCCCAGCCGGTCAGCTTCACGTCGTCCTGGGTGACGGAGAGGGGCTCGCCGGCGGCGACGCGGATCATCTGCTCCACGAGGTCGATGCCGGTGATGAGCTCGGTCACCGGATGTTCCACCTGCAGGCGGGTGTTCATCTCCAGGAAGTAGAAGCTCTTGTCCTGGCCGGCGACGAACTCCACCGTGCCGGCGCTGTCATAGCCCACCGCCTTGGCGAGGGCCACGGCCTGCTCGCCCATCTTCTTGCGGGTGGCCTCGTCCAGCAGCGGGGAGGGGGCTTCCTCGACCACCTTCTGGTTACGACGCTGGATGGAGCATTCGCGTTCACCCAGATAGATCACGTTGCCGTGCTTGTCGCCCAGCACCTGGATCTCGATGTGGCGGGGATCGACGATGAACTTTTCCACGAACACGCGATCATCGCCGAAGGACGACTTGGCCTCCGAGCGGGCGCGGTCGAAGCCGTCCTGCACTTCCGAGCGGGAATGGGCGATGCGCATGCCCTTGCCGCCGCCGCCGGCGGAGGCCTTGATCATCACCGGATAACCGATCTCATCGGCGATCTTGGCCGCCTGCTCACCGCTCTCGATGACGCCCAGATAGCCGGGAACGGTGGAGACCTTGGCCGCGGCGGCCGCCTTCTTGGACTCGATCTTGTCGCCCATGGCCTCGATGGCATGGGGGTTCGGGCCGATGAAGACGATGCCGTGCTCGGCGAGCAGCTTGGGGAAGGCGGCGCGCTCGGAGAGGAAGCCGTAGCCGGGATGCACCGCCTCGGCGTGGGTCAGCATGCAGGCTTCCACGATCTTTTCGGCGATGAGGTAGGACTGGGCGGCCGGCGGCGGGCCGATGAAGACGGCCTCGTCCGCCATCTCCACATGCAGGGCATCCTTGTCCGCCTCGGAATAGACGGCCACGGTCTTGATGCCCATCTTGCGCGCCGTCTTGATGACGCGGCAGGCGATCTCGCCTCGGTTCGCGATCAGGATTTTCGAGAACATAGCGTGCGGTTCCTTGAAGCGCCGGTGGCATGGGCGCTGAAAATCTTAAGGAGCGGTTCCCCCTCCCAACCCTCCCCCGCAGGCGGGAGAGGGCTTTCGCCTGACCCCCATGCCAAGTCCCTCTCCTGCTTTCAGGGGAGGGCTTGGGAGGGGAGGGCGAGCTTGGTGGGAAGGGCCTTTAAATCAGTCCCAGCCGCTCAGAGCGGCACGTTGTCGTGCTTGCGGTGGGGCTGCTCCAGCTTCTTGGTGCGCAGCATGGCGAGCGCGCGGGCAAGGCGGCGCCGGGTCGAATGGGGCATGATGACCTCGTCCACGAAGCCCCGCTCCGCCGCCACGAAGGGCGACAGGAAGCGCTGCTCGTAATTCTTGGTCTGGGCGGCGATCTTCTCCGGATCGTCCATGTCGGCCCGGAAGATGATCTCCACCGCGCCCTTGGCGCCCATCACCGCGATCTGAGCGGTAGGCCAGGCGTAGTTGACGTCGGCGCCCACATGCTTGGAGGCCATCACGTCGTAAGCGCCGCCGAAGGCCTTGCGGGTGATGACGGTGACCAGCGGCACGGTGGCCTGGGAATAGGCGAACAGCAGCTTGGCGCCGTGCTTGATGAGGCCGCCATATTCCTGCGCGGTGCCGGGCAGGAAGCCGGGCACGTCCACGAAGGTGACGATCGGGATCTCGAACGCGTCGCAAAAGCGCACGAAGCGGGCCGCCTTGCGGGAGGCATCCGAATCAAGCACGCCCGCCAGCACCATGGGCTGGTTGGCCACAAAGCCCACCGTGCGCCCCTCGATGCGGCCGAAGCCGGTGACGATGTTCTTGGCGTAGGCGGCCTGGATCTCGAAGAAATCGCCCTCGTCCACGACCTTCAGGATCAGTTCCTTGATGTCGTAGGGCTTGTTGGGATTGTCCGGAACCAGGGTGTCCAGGCTCTCGTCATAGCGGCCGGGATCGTCGAAGGAGGGCCACTGCGGCACGCCTTCCTGGTTGTTGGAGGGCAGGAAGTCGATGAGCCGGCGGCACTCCAGCAGCATCTCGACATCGTTCTCGAACGAGCCGTCCGCCACCGAGGACTTGGAGGTGTGCACCTTGGCGCCACCCAGCTCCTCGGAGGTGACGGTCTCGTTGGTGACAGTCTTCACCACGTCCGGGCCGGTCACGAACATGTAGGAGGTGTCGCGGACCATGAAGATGAAGTCGGTCATGGCCGGCGAATAGACGTCGCCGCCCGCGCACGGGCCCATGATGAGGGAGATCTGCGGGATGACGCCCGAGGCAAGCACGTTGCGCTTGAACACCTCGCCATAGCCGCCCAGCGCCGCCACGCCTTCCTGGATGCGGGCGCCGCCGGCATCGAACAGGCCGATGATGGGGGCGCGGGTCTTCAGCGCCATGTCCTGGATCTTGGTGATCTTGCGGGCGTGCTCCTCGGAGAGCGAGCCGCCGAACACCGTGAAGTCCTTGGCGAACACGAAAACCTTGCGGCCGTTCACGGTGCCCCAGCCGGTCACCACGCCGTCGCCGGGGACCTTCTGGTCCTCCATGCCGAAATCGACGCAGCGATGCTGAACGAAGGTGTCGTATTCCTCGAACGTGCCACGATCGAGCAAGAGCTCGATGCGCTCGCGGGCGGTGAGCTTGCCGCGGGCGTGCTGGGCCTTGATGCGACGCTCGCCGCCACCCAGGCGGGCGATTTCACGCCGGCTTTCCAGCTCTTCAAGGATTTCCTTCATGCGACGCCCCCCTTTAGCGGGTTTGTATAGGACTGAAGTGTAACGGCGGCCGGCGCGAAGAAAAGCACGGTTTCCGCGCCTTCCTTCGATGCCCTGACCGGCGTGTGCCGCTCAGGTGGCTAACAGCACTCTCAAGGGATTTGAATGTGTAAAAGTTTTGTGTTGTGATTTGTGAAGGCTTCACAAATGCGATGTGTCGAACGCCGCGCGGGGGAGGGGTCGGTTGCGTCAGAAGGTTTATGCCGGCCATGCGGTTCGCCGCCTGCGCGAAAAGCTTGGGCTCAAGCAGAGCGAGCTCGCCCAGCGGCTGGGGGTTTCCCCCTCTTATGTGAATCAGATCGAGAGCAACCAGCGCCCGCTCACGGCCTCCGTGCTCATCGCCATTTCGCGCACTTTCGCGGTGGACATCACCACTTTCGGGGCCGAGGACCTGGACCGGCTGGTGGCGGACCTGCGCGAGGTGACGGCCGACCCCTTGTTCAGTGACCTGGGCCTGGGCCTTCAGGATGTGAAGGCGGTGGCCAATCTTTCCCCGGCCTTCGCCCACGCCTTCCTGCGCATGCATGTGGCGCTGCGGCGCACGGCTGAGTGGCGGGCCTCGCTGGACGATATGCTGACCGCCGGCGTTCCCCCTCGGGCCGACGAGGCGAAGCTCATTCCCTATGAGGAAGTGCGCGACTTTTTCCATTACATCGACAATTACGTGGACAGCCTGGACCGCGCGGCGGAGGTGACGGCGCTGGCCCTGGGCGTGCTCGATCGGGCCGACCCGGCGGGCGCCTTTGCCGGCCACCTGGCCCATCGCCATGGGGTGACGGTGGAGCTGGGCCACGCGGACCCGGCCGCTCCGATCTCCCAATATGACCCGCGCCTGCGCCGGCTGACCCTTTCGGGCGTGCTGTCCATGCCCGCGCGCGCGTTCCGCATGGCCGCCACCATCGCCCAGCTTGAACATGCCGATCTGGTGGCGGAAACAGTGGCTTCCGCCCGTTTTCGCAGCCAGACGGCGGCCGAAATCTGCCGTCTCGCGCTGTTCAATTATTTCGCCGGGGCGATGATGCTGCCCTATCGCCGCTTCCTCGATCTCGCTCGCTCGCTGCGGCATGATCTCGACCGGCTGGTGCTGGAGACGGGCGCGAGCCTGGAGCAGGTGTGCCACCGCCTGTCCACCCTGCAGCGGCCGGGCGCGAAGGGCGTGCCCTTCTATTTCGCCAAGGTGGATCGGGCGGGCAACATCACCAAGCGGCATTCCGCGACCCGCTTCCAGTTCGCGCGCCATGGCGGGGCCTGCGCCGCCTGGAACGTGCATGAGGCCTTCGAGATGCCGGGCCGCACCCTCGTTCAGCTGGGGGAAATGCCGGATGGCGTGCGCTACATCTGTCTGGCCCGGGCGGTGAATGCGCCGCCGCTGCGCCATGGCGGGCCGGTGCGCGCCTTTGCCCTGGGGCTCGGCTGCGAGGTCTCTTTTGCCCATGACATGGTGTATGCGGACGGTCTGGACCTGAAGGCGGCACCGGTGGCGCCGCTGGGCGTTTCGTGCCGCATCTGCCCGCGGCCGGATTGCGAGCTGCGCGCGTTTCCGCCCCTCGACCGGGACATCCGCATTGATGAGAATGTGCGCGATATCATTCCGTTCACCATCTCGTGACGCAATTCGGCCGCGCTCTCGCTCGTGAAAGGCCTCGCCTTCGCACATGAAACGCCATGACGGGGCGTTTACAGTGCGTGCGTCGACTGGACCGAGTCGCCGGTGGCACCGCCTTCACGCGGGATCACGCGGGCTGCTCCAAATGATTGAGTCTGGCGCCCTCCGTCCGGCCTTGCCGTACTCGAAGGCGCTCAAGGGAGTGCTCCATGAAGATGCTGAGACTTGCCGGCATGGTCGCCGGCTTGGCAGTGGCGGGCATCGGGGGGGTGGCAAAGGCGGCCGCGCCGGGATTCTCCACGGCGAATGTGAATATCCGCACCGGCCCTGACACGCAGTTTCCGTCCCTGGGTGTCATCCCCGAAGGTTCGCCCGTCGAGATCGAGGGCTGCCTGCAGGATGAATCCTGGTGCGATGTGGATTGGAATGGCTATCGCGGCTGGGTTTACAGCGAATATCTCGGTTATGAGGCGCCCGCCGCAGTGGGCGTGCCCGTGGCCGAGCGCCGGGTCGAGGTGGTGCCGGACCTGGGATTGGCCGCCATCGGCATTCCAATCGTGGCGTTCGCCGCTGCCGATTACTGGAATCGCAACTACGTCAATCGGCCGTATTATGTGAACCAGCCCTGGTACAATGATCGCTATCGCTGGGAGGCCTATGCTCCGCCGCCCCGTCCGGGCTGGCGTCCGCCGCCGCCCGGGCCGCGTCCGCCGGGCTGGTGGCGCAGCAATTACGTGCCGCCGCCGAACATGCCGCCGCCGCCGCCTCCCGGTGGGTGGCACCGTCCCCCGCCGCCTCCGCTCCCGCCGCCGGGACCGGGCCCCATGCCCCGTCCGATGCCGGGTCCCGGTGTGATGCCTGGTCCGGGCGTGATGCCGGGCCCTGCGCCGATGCCTGGCGTCGTCCCCGGTGCGCCGGTGAAGGTGATCACGCCCCCGCCGGGAGTGGCTCCGGTCAAGGTCATCACGCCTCCGCCCGGAGTGGCGCCGGTGAAGGTGGTTCCGCCGGTGCCGGGTGCGCCGCTGAATTCGATCACGCCCGTGGCTCCGAGTGGACCGATCAAGGTGCCGGCCGTGCCGCCGCCTCCCGGTGGGCCTATCGTTGCCCCTGGGGCACCCGTGCGGCCTGTGCCGGGCGCTCCCGGTGTGCAGCCGGTGGTCCCCGGTGCCCCGGGCGTTCAGCCTGGTGCTCCCGTGCGTCCGGCTCCCGGCGCTCCGGGCGTTCAGCCTGGTGCTCCTGGGCGTCCGGCTCCCGGCGCTCCGGGCGTTCAGCCTGGTGCTCCTGGGCGTCCGGCTCCCGGCGCTCCGGGCGTTCAGCCTGGTG
Source organism: Xanthobacter variabilis (assembly GCF_043831965.2). Lineage (NCBI taxonomy): Bacteria > Pseudomonadati > Pseudomonadota > Alphaproteobacteria > Hyphomicrobiales > Xanthobacteraceae > Xanthobacter > Xanthobacter variabilis. The sequence continues at coordinate 4,107,101 of NZ_CM195533.1, read as the reverse complement.
CTCCTGGGCGTCCGGCTCCCGGCGCTCCTGGCGTTCAGCCTGGTGCTCCTGGGCGTCCGGCTCCCGGCGCTCCTGGCGTTCAGCCTGGCGCGCCCGTGCGTCCGGCTCCCGGCGCTCCTGGCGTTCAGCCTGGTGCTCCCGTGCGTCCGGCTCCCGGGGCCCCTGGCGTTCAGCCTGGTGCTCCTGGGCGTCCGGCTCCCGGCGCTCCTGGCGTTCAGCCTGGCGCTCCCGTGCGTCCGGCTCCCGGCGCTCCGGGCGTTCAGCCTGGCGCTCCTGGGCGTCCGGCTCCCGGCGCTCCGGGTGCTCAGCCTGGTGCTCCCGGGCGTCCGGCACCGGGTGCTCCTGGCACGCAGCCTGGCGCTCAACGTCCGCCGCAACAGCAGATGCAGCAGCAACGTCAGCAGCCGCAGATGCAGCAACAGCAGCGCCAGCAGCAGATGCAACAGCAGCAGCGCCAGCAACAGCAGATGCAGCAGCAGCAACGTCAGCAGCCGCAGATGCAGCAACAGCAGCGCCAGCAACAGCAGATGCAGCAGCAGCAACGTCAGCAGCAGCAGATGCAGCAACAGCAGCGCCAGCAGCAGCAGATGCAGCAGCAGCAACGTCAGCAACAGCAGATGCAGCAGCAACAGCGTCAGCAGCAGCAGATGCAGCAACAGCAGCGCCAGCAACAGCAGATGCAGCAGCAACAGCGTCAGCAGCAACGCCAGCAACAGCCGCAGCAGCAGCGGGGCAACAAGCCTCAGTGCAACGGGCCCAATTGCCCGCCGCAGCGTCCGTGATTGCTAAGGGAACCGGGCGGCTTCGGCCGCCCGGTTCCTCCTCTTTTCGCGCCATTGATCGGCGCCGCGTTGAAAAGCGTAATCGCGGGCATCGACGGAGCGTGCGCATCGGTCTATGCCCCTGCCCATGTCCGATCGCGCCCCTTCCGACATCGCGGTACCTGCCGCTTCCCCCTCGGCTGCAGAGCCGGCTCAGCCCGTGTTGCGCTTCGCGCCTTCCCCCACCGGGCTGCTGCATGTGGGCAATGCCCGCACCGCGCTGCTCAATGCCCTGCTGGCCCGTCGCGGCCACGGCACGTTCATCCTTCGCCTGGACGACACCGATAGCGCGCGCTCGCGCGTCGAGTTCGCGGATGCCATCGGCGAGGATCTCACGTGGCTGGGCATCGAGCCGGATGCGCTCTATCGCCAGTCCGAGCGCCTCGCTCTGTATGAGGACGCGGCCGCGCGCCTAAGGGCCGCCGGCCGGCTCTACCCGGCCTATGAAACCGAGGACGAGCTGGAGCTGAAACGCCGCCTGCAGCGTGCGCGCGGCCTGCCACCCGTCTATGACCGCGCGGCCCTTGCGCTGACTGAGGTCCAGCGCGCCGAGCTGGAGGCGCAGGGGCGCAGGCCCCATTGGCGCTTCCGTCTCGATCACCGCACCGTGTCGTGGGACGATGCCGTGCGCGGGCCCCAGCAGGTGGACACGGAGAGCCTTTCGGATCCCGTCCTGGTGCGAGCAGATGGCAGCTTCCTTTACACCCTGCCTTCGGTGGTGGACGACCTCGCCATGGGTGTCACGATGGTGGTGCGCGGCGAGGACCATGTGACCAACACCGCGGTGCAGATCGAGATCATGGAAGCCCTGGGCGGCCGCGCGCCCTGTTTCGCCCACCACAATCTCCTGACCCTGCCCAGCGGGGAGGGGCTGTCGAAGCGGCTCGGCCACCTCTCGCTGCGGGCCTTGCGCGAGGCGGGGGAGGAGGCCCTGGCTGTGGCCGCCGCGGCGGTGCTGGTGGGCACCTCCCACGCGCTGCAGCCGGTGGGGAGCCTGGACGAGCTGGCGGGCATGGTGGATCTCGCTCACATTTCCCGCGCGCCGGCGCGGTTCGACCCCCATGACGTGACCAGCCTCACCGCCCGCACTCTTCATGGTTTGCCTTATGAGGCCGTCGCGTCGCGGCTCGCTGCGGCAGGCATCGAGGGCGGCGAGGCGTTCTGGCTGGCGGTGCGCGGAAACCTCTCCACTTTTGCCGATGCGGCGGCTTGGTGGGCGGTGTGTTCGCTGCCGCAGGAGGCCGTCGTCGAGCCTGACGATCAGACATTCCTAGACGCTGCGGCCGCCCTGCTGCCGCCGGAGCCTTGGGATGGTGCCACCTATGGCGCGTGGATCAAATCGGTGAAGGCGCAGAGCGGGCGTGCCGGGAAGGCGCTGTTCCACCCCATCCGCCGCGCCCTGACGGGCCGCGACACCGGCCCCGAGCTGGCGAGCCTGCTGCCGCTCATGGGGCGTGAGCGCGTGGCCGCGCGCCTGAATGGGCAGGCCGGCTGACCGCGGCGCGGAAGACGGCCGCTCCGTGGCGGGGAGAGGGGCGAGGGCTCGCGCGACCTTGAGAGCATCGGCCGCACGGCGCGCGTCGGACGGGGTGAAACTGGGCCCTTGCGATCCATCGCACCCTGACACCGGCCACGAGCTGGCGAGCCTGCTGCCGCTCAAGGGGTGTGAGTGCGTGGCCGCGTGCCTGAATGGCTGATCGCGGCGCGCAAGACGGCCACCCCGTGGGCGGGGAAGAGAGGCGGGAAAGAGGGCTCGCGCGACCTTGAGAGCATCGGGGGCATGGCGCGCGTCGCCGATGCCGTGGCGCGCGCATCTGCGGCCTGAGGGGGACACCGCGCGGAAGCAGGTCGTGTCGTGGGCCGGCACTGTTGAGGGCCCGACGCCCCATCGCCACCCCGCCGAGAGCCAGTGCGCGCGCGGGTCGCGCTGGATCCAGGGTGCCGGAAGCCGTCGGCCTCCAGAGCGCTCCGCATCCCTGGCCCCGCTGCGAGAATCATGCGGGCCGGAGGGGCCAGCCGCCTACTGCTGCTGCGCGTTCTGCGAGCGGGGCAGGGGAATGATGCGGACGGGCCGCTGGCCGGGCTGCTCGGAGGCGGGGGCCATGGGCGCCGAGACGTTGGCCGCCGCGCTGCCGGCGGGGCCGGCATCGGTGGCTGTGGCCGGCGCGGTGCTGGCGCTCTTGCCCTTCGCGCCGGGAGCTGAGTCCACTGGCTTGGGCTGCGACATCTCGCGGGCCTGCTCTTCGGTCACCAGGATGTCGCCCTTCTGAAGGGTGGTCTCGTCCTCGATGCCCGCGAGCGCCTGCGCCCAGGACTGACCCGGCGCCCGGCAGGTGCAGGAGGAAACCAGCTCCTTGCGGTAGCGCAGGGCGTTCGGCGTGGACATGTAGGACTGGCCGGAAACGCTGTATGCATTGCGGATGTCGTCACCCGAAAGGGTGAAGAGCTGGGCATCCGCGTTGGGGCACAGCCGCTTGCAGAGCGCGTCCTCGGACGCATAGCGGTTGGAGTTGGAGGAGCGCGACAACGGGAAATAATAGCCGTCGCACATGCGCACGCACACGGTGCGCGAGCCGCCGCCAGTGGACTTGCTGGCCGGGGCCACCGCGTTCAGGTCCACATCCGGCGCGCCCTCGTCGGAATCGCTCTGCACCGGCGCGCCGAAAATGGCCTCGAGGAAGTTGCGGGGGCGTTGGGGCTGCTGGGACGGCGACGCCGAGCGCACGGCGGCGGTGTATTGCGAGCCGCAATTGTTCTGGGCGAGCGCGAGAATGAGCGCGCGGCGCTGGCCGGCCTGATCGGAGCTGCCGCCGCGCTCGAGCCCGGCGATGGAGGACCGCAGCCGCGAGATCTGGTCGTCGATCTGGTCGCACTGGGGCGGACGGCCGGGATTCTGGAAGATGAGGAAGCCGCGGGGGGCGTCGCATCCCATGTTGCGGGCCTGGGCGGTGTAGCGCTCCAGGTCGCTGCGGAGCTTGGACGCCTGGGCCTGCCGGGAGGCCCAGGAATCGGCACCCCGGTCAAGGGAGGAAAGGGAGGCCTCGAGCTGGGCGCAGGTGGAGCTTTGCTGCGCCCACGCGCCCGCCGCGCCGGCTGGCAGGGCGGCAGCCACCAGAAGCCCACGGGCGATGGCGCCCAAGCGTCGCGAAAATCCCATCCTCAGCCTTCTCAAGGTCAGTCGATGCCGCGGGCGTAAGCCGCCTGATGGCTCGTCTATAGCCCGCCGCGCGTTTCAAATGGTGACCAAACTGTGGAATCCGCCCCCGCCACGCATCCGCGCGCGCTTCGTGCAACGCCCTGGCGCCCCTGGGTCGGGGGCTCGCAGGCGAGGCGGCCTTCACGCCGGTTTGAGCGCCGCGTCAGCTCTTGCCTCGGTTGCGGATGTTGAAGCTGTCGAAGGCATATTCCGCGATCTGCCACCACACCAGCTGGTCGGTGCGGATGGCGTTCATGGAGTCGAGCGCCTCCTTGAAGGCGGGGTTGGAAGCCGCCAGCTCCTTGTAGAGTTCCAGCGCCGCCTTGTGCCCGGCATCCATGATGGCGGGCGGGAAGGGGCGCAGCTCCGCGCCCTGCTGCACCAGGCGGCGCAAGGCGGGCGGGTTCACCGAATCGTACTTGGCCAGCATCCACGAATTGGCCGCCTCGCAGGCGAGCTTCACGATGGACTGGTAGTGTTTGGGCAGCGCCGCCCAGCGCTCATTGTTGACGATCAGGTGGAGCATGGCCCCGCCTTCCCACCAACCGGGATAATAGTAGTATTTCGCCACCTTCACGAGACCGAGCTTCTCGTCGTCATAGGGGCCGACGAACTCGGTGGCGTCGATGGAGCCGCGCTCCAGGGCCGGATAGACGTCGCCGGGCGCGATCTGCTGGGGCACCACGCCCAGCTTGGCCAACACCTGCCCCCCAAGGCCGCCGATGCGGAACTTGAGGCCCTTCAGGTCGTCGAGGGAGGTGAGTTCCTTGCGGAAGAAGCCGCCCATCTGGCAGCCTGAATTGCCGGCGGCAAAGGCGGTGACGTTGTAATCGGCAAGAATGCGATTGGTCAGCTCCGCGCCGCCGCCGAAGTGCCACCAGGAGTGCTGCTGGCGCGAATTGAAGCCGAACGGCACGCCGGTGCCGAATGCCAGGGCGGTGTTCTTGCCCGTATAGAAATAGGTGGCCGTGTGCGCGCATTCCACGGAGCCGGTGGAAACCGCGTCCAGCGCCTGGAGCCCCGGCACGATCTCGCCGGCCGGAAAGGTCTGGATCTGGAACTTGCCGTCCGTGGCCTCGGACACATATTGGGCGAGGATCTGGGCGGTGCCGTAAATGGTGTCGAGGGAGCGCGGGAAGGACGAGGTCAGGCGCCATTTCACTTCGGGCGCGCTCTGGGCCACGGCCGGCGCGGCCACCGCCGTGCTGGCGGCGACGGCTGCCGTGGCGCCCATGAATTGGCGGCGCTTCATGTCCATCAACAATCTCCTTCGGCCGGCACGCGACGGTTCGCGCTCCGGTTGCGTCTTTATCCCTTCCGGCGCCTGGGCGAGGGGCGGCCCTCGGGCCGGGTGAACCGGCTGGGCTCGCGGGCGTCCTGCGGTGGCGGGAAGGCAGGGGTGTCACGGGCCGCGGCCGCCGTCAATCGGAATGCGCCGCTTCCGCTTTCGCCCGCGGCATCCCATATGGGGGCCATGCGTGGTCCGAGGGGCTTTATGATGGCAAACGGGACTTTCATGCGGCGCGCCGCGATGCTCGCTCTGGCGGGCCTTCTTCTGTCCGCCGGTGGCGCGCTGGCCGCCGAGCCCGATCTCATCTTCAAGAAATCCACCGTCTGGAAGTTCCTGACCCCTGACGACAAGCTGGCGGTCTACGGCATCGACGATCCGCTGGTGGAGGGCGTGGCCTGCCATTACACCACGCCGGAGAAGGGCGGCGTTTCCGGCATGCTCGGCGTGGCGGAGGAGCTGTCGGACATCTCCCTGGCCTGCCGGCAGGTGGGCCCCATCTCCTTCAAGGGCAAGTTCGACCAGGGCGATGTGGTGTTCCGCGAAGGCCGCTCCTTCTTCTTCAAGAAGATGCAGATCGTCCGCGGCTGTGACACCAAGCGCAACGTGCTGGTCTATCTCGTCTATTCTGACAAGCTCATTGATGGCAGCCCGAAAAACTCCACCTCCACCGTGCCCATCATGCCGTGGGGCGGTTCGGGTGAGGTGCCGCGCTGCGCCGATTACCTGAAATGAGGCCCGGCGCCAGCGTCTTCAGCGTGAGCAGGTGATGGCGACCGAGCTCGCGCACGCGGGGCCCGCGCAGCTCGCGTGGGTGGCCGGGGAAGCGGCCGGTGCCAGGGGCTCGTTCTCCACCCGGCCGAAGTCGAGGGCGCGGGAATAGTCATGGGTGCGGCACCAGGCGGTGGCCACCCGCTCGCCGCAGGGCGCGCCCGAGGCCAGGCATCCGTCGACCCCATATCCGTCGGAATTGTCGATGATGAAGATGCGCGTATCCGCCAGCGCGGCGGTCGAGAGAAGGCAGGCGCTGGCAAGGGCCAGCACGCGAAGCATGGACATGGGCAGAGGTATCGCTTCCGGTTGAAGCCACGGCGGCCGGCTCCACTGCGGCGTGGTGCGCCTCTGGGCCTGCCGCCCGCTCGTTTGATGCCGCCGGCATAGCTGCGTCGGGCGGGGGCGGTCAATCTGCGAATGTCGCACTGCAGCGTCGCGCCGGGGGCAGGGCGGGGGCCGGGCCGACGGCCGCCGCGCAAGGCTCCGGTGAAGCGAAAATCCTTGACGGATGGGCCGCGCCCGACCATTGTCCGCCGCCATGAACGGCCCTTTTTCCATCTTCGGCATTCGTCTGCCGATTATTTGCGGTTAGCCCGAGAAGCTGGCCGCGGCCGTCCCTTGCTGCACCCTTAAAGCCCTTTAAGGACCTGGACGCCCCGGCCGGCGGACCGGCACGCGCGTTCGCGCGCGTTTCGAGGCGAGCGCGCCTGTCGCGCCTTTACGGGAAGCGGAGCGATCCATGGAGCTGCGGCTTCACAATACCCTGACCCGGTCGAGGGACGCGCTGCGTCCGCTCGATCCCCTGAACGTGCGCATGTATGTGTGCGGGCCCACGGTCTACGACCATGCCCACATCGGCAATGCCCGCCCGGTGATCGTGTTCGACGTGCTGTTCCGCCTGCTGCGCCGCCTCTATGGCGCCGAGCATGTGAAATATGTGCGCAACATCACGGACGTGGACGACAAGATCAACGCCCGCGCGGCCGATCGCGGCATCTCCATCCGCGAGCTGACCGAGGAGACCTATCGCTGGTTCCGGGAGGACACGGCGGCGCTGGGCTGCCTGCCCCCCACCGTGGAGCCGCGCGCCACCGAGCACATCGCCGAGATGCGCACCCTCATCGAACGGCTGGTGGCGGCCGGGCACGCTTATGTGGAGCAGGAGCACGTGCTGTTCAACGTGCCCTCCATGCCCGATTACGGCCAGCTCTCCCGCCGGCCCCTCGACGAGATGATTGCCGGGGCCCGGGTGGATGTGGCGCCCTATAAGCGTGACCCCATGGACTTCGTGCTGTGGAAGCCCTCCGATATCGGCGTTCCGGGCTGGGATTCGCCCTGCGGCATCAAGACCCCCGGCCGGCCGGGCTGGCATATCGAATGCTCGGCCATGTCGTGGCGCCATCTGGGCGAGACCTTCGATATCCATGGCGGCGGCATCGACCTCATCTTCCCCCATCATGAAAACGAGATCGCCCAGTCGCGGTGCGCCTTCCATACGGGCGTGATGGCGCAGATGTGGCTCCATAACGGCTTCCTGATGCTGGAAGGCGAGAAGATGTCGAAGTCGCTCGGCAACTTCGTCACCATCCGCGAGCTGCTGGAGGAGTGGCCGGGAGAGGTGCTACGCCTCACCATGCTGTCCACCCATTATCGCCAGCCCATCAACTGGACCCGCCAGGGCCTGGGCTTCGCCGCCAAGACGCTGGACAAATGGTATCGCGTCATCGGCGACGTGGAGGCCGAGAGCGGGGCGGACAATCCCTTCGAGCACGAGATTGCCGAGCGGCTGTCGGACGATCTCAACACCCCGTCCGCCATCTCCCACCTGCACCATCTCGCCGATGTGGCGGAGCATGAGGAGGCCTCCTCCGCCTTGCGCCGCCGCTTCAAGGGCGCGGCCAACCTCATGGGCCTGCTCACCGAAACCGAGAGCGCCTGGCGCGCGCGGGCGAAGGAGTCGGTCGCCCTGGACGAGGCCACCATCGGCGCGCTCATCGCCGAGCGTCTGGCCGCCCGCAAGTCCAAGGACTTCAAGCGCGCCGACCAGATCCGCGAGGAGCTGGCCGCCAAGGGCATCGTGCTCATGGACAATAAGGACGGCACCACCAGCTGGGAGGTGGCGCGATGAGCGAGCGTGTGTCCCTGCGCCCTTTCCTGCCGGCCGACACGCCAGCGCTGGCGGCCTTGTTCCGCGCCTCCATCGAGGAGCTGACCGGCGACGATTATGACGAGGACCAGCAGGAAGCCTGGGCCGCCGCCGCCGATGACGAGGAGGCGTTCGGCGCCCGCCTGTCCAGCCTGCTGACGCTGGTGGCCCTGCGCGCCGGCGCACCGGTGGGCTTCGTGGCGCTGAAGGACGACAGCCATATCGACCTGCTCTATGTGCTGCCCCAGGCGGCGGAAAGCGGCGTCGGCACCGCCTTGTGCGATGCCGCCGAGACGCTGGCGCGCGGGCGCGGCTCCAAGGCGCTGACGGTGGATGCCAGCGACACCGCCCTGGGCTTCTTCCAGCAGCGCGGCTACCAGCCGGAGCGCCGCAATACGGTGTCTCTGGGTGGGGAGTGGCTGAGCAACACCACCTTGCGCAAATCCCTGGGCGAAGGAGGCCGCCTGCAATGACCCGTGAGCGCCTCTATCTCTTCGACACCACCTTGCGCGATGGCGCGCAGACCAATGGCGTCGACTTCACCCTGGCGGACAAGCTGAAGGTCCTGGGCCTGCTGGACCGGCTGGGGGTGGACTATGTGGAAGCCGGCTATCCCGGCGCCAATCCCACCGACACCCAGCTGTTCTCAGAGGTCCACCCGGCCAGCGCGCGCGTGACTGCCTTCGGCATGACCAAGCGGCCGGGCCGCTCCGCCTCCAACGATCCCGGCATCGCCGCGCTCTTGGATGCGAAGGCCGATGCCATCTGCTTCGTGGCCAAGTCCTCCGCCTATCAGGTGCGGGTGGCGCTGGAGACCACCAAAGAGGAGAACCTTGTCTCCATCCGTGACAGCGTTCAGGCGGCCGTGGCCGCTGGCCGCGAGGCGCTGGTGGATTGCGAGCACTTCTTCGACGGCTACAAGGAAGACCCTGAATTCGCCCTTTCCTGCGCCCGCACCGCCTTTGAGGCCGGCGCGCGCTGGGTGGTGCTGTGCGATACCAATGGCGGCACCCTTCCCGAGGAAGTGGAGGCCATTGTCGCCGCGGTGGCGAAGGTGGTTCCGGGCGATCATCTGGGCATCCACGCCCATAACGACACCGAGCAGGCGGTGGCCAATTCGCTGGCCGCCGTGCGCGGCGGGGCGCGGCAGATCCAGGGCACGCTCAATGGCCTGGGCGAGCGCTGCGGCAATGCGAACCTGTGCTCGATCATCCCCACCTTGATGCTCAAGACCGATTACTCCGAGCGCTTCGACATCGGCGTGTCGCCGGAAGGGCTGGCGGACATGGTCCATGTCTCCCGCGCGTTGGACGAGATGCTGAACCGGGCGCCGAACCGCCATGCGCCTTATGTGGGCGAAAGCGCCTTCGCTACCAAGGCGGGCATCCACGCTTCCGCCATCCTGAAGGACCCGGCCACCTATGAGCATGTGCCGCCGGAAGCGGTGGGCAATCGCCGCAAGCTTCTGGTGTCGGATCAGGCGGGCAAGTCCAACGTCATCGCCGAGCTGGAGCGGCTGGGCGTGGCGGTGGACAAGGGCGACCCGCGCCTGTCGCGCCTCTTGGACGAGGTGAAGACCCGTGAGGCGCTGGGCTATTCCTACGAGGCGGCGGACGCGTCCTTTGCCCTGCTGGCGCGGCGCGCGCTCGGCTCGGTGCCGGACTTCTTCACGGTCGAGCGCTTCAGCGTGAATGTGGAGCGCCGCTACAACGCCAAAGGCGAGCTCACCACCGTGGCCGAGGCCATCGTGAAGGTGAACGTGGGGGGCGAGGTGTTTATCTCCGCCGCCGAGGGCAACGGCCCGGTGAACGCCCTGGATGTCGCCCTGCGCAAGGATCTGGGCAAGTACCAGCCGCTGATCTCGGGCCTTCGCCTCACCGACTACCGCGTGCGCGTGCTGAATGGCGGCACCGAGGCGGTCACCCGCGTTCTGGTGGAGTGCGCCGACGAAAAGGGCGAGCGCTGGACCACCGTGGGCGTGTCGCCCAACATCATCGATGCGTCCTTCGAGGCCCTGCTCGATTCCATCACCTGGAAGCTGATCCAGGAAGGCGCCACCGCCTGAGACGCGAGATCAGGTCCCCCGCCCGGGTCAGCCCATTCCGCAGGCCCGGGCGGCGGTCGCCGGATGTGTCCTGAATCTCCGCCTGCGTGGCGCGGCGGCTCAGTATTTGACTGTATTTCATCTGGCTTCTACTTGCGCGAGCGGCCGGGGCGCTTGCGTCCGGTAAAGGAAGTCTGCTTTTCAAAAATGCAAAGACGCAGTGCGTTGTGGCAAGCCCAAGCTTGCGTCATGTCAATGTTGCCACAATGAATTGGAGGACATTGGCAGCCACGTCGTGGTCATCCTGATCTCACGCGGATGCAAGAATAGGAATGTGTCATCATGCCCGCCGCATCTGGAAGATTTGATTTCACAGAGCCTATGGTGGTTATTCGGGTCATCTGCGGTTTGTTTTATTTTCCGCATTCGATCTCAAAGATTGTCGGCTTCGCCGGCACGGTGGGCTTTTTCACGCGGGCGGGCTTCTATCCGCCTGAGGGCTTTGTGGTGCTCTCGGTCATCATGGAGCTCACCTGTGCCATCGGTCTCACCCTTGGCCTGTTTCCCAAGTATCTCGGCATCCTCTCCGCCGGCCTGATGCTGGTGGCGGGCTATGCCACCGCGCGCGTTCACGGCCTCAGCTGGTTCTGGGGCGGGCACGGTGTGGAATATCTGGTGTTCTGGGGGGTGGCCTCGCTCGCGGTGGCCCTCGACGCCTGGAACAAGAACCCCGGCTTCTTCGGCTTCTTCGCCTGGCCGCTGCGCCGGGAGAGGGTTTCCTGAGCGGCACTGGGCGCTTTTGACGAAACGGCCCCGGAGCGGGTGCTCCGGGGCCGTTTTCTTTGTTCGTCCTGTGCCTTGCCGCTGGCGGCCTCAGGCCGCCGCGTGCGTGCCGCGCCCGGCGAGCAGGGAACGGATGAGCACGGCGATGGTGGTGCCGTTATGCAGGGCTGCCGTGGCGATAGGCGAGAGATAGCCTAGCACCGCGCCCGCCAGGATGGCCGAGTTCGCCCCCACCGCCACGTTGAAGTTGGAGCGGATGAGCCGCATGGTGGCCTGCGAAATCTCCACCATGTCCGCGAGCGAATCGAGCCGGTCGTCGGTGAGCACGATATCGGCCGTGGCGCGGGCGATATCGGCGGCGCGGGGCATGGCCACGCCCACATGCGCCGTCATCAGCGCCGGGCCGTCATTCACCCCGTCACCCACGAAGGCCACCTTGGCCCCCGAGGCCTTCAGCTCCGCGACGATGCGGGCCTTGTCCTCGGGCTGCTGCTCGTAGAACACGTCGTCGAGCCCCAGCGCCTCGCCCAGCGCCAGTGCCTTGGCCTTGGCGTCGCCGGTGATCATCACGATGCGCTTGATGCCCAGCTCGCGCAGGCGGGCCAGAGTGGCGGGGGTTTCCTCGCGCACCCGGTCACGCAGGGCGAACATGGCCAGCGGCTTCTGGTTGCGGGCCGCATAGAGCAGAGACTTGCCCTCTTCCTGGAAGCTCGCCACCTGCGCGCGCTGGCGGGCGAAGGAGATGTTCTCGTCATCCTCCAGGTAATGGCGGCTGCCGAAGCGGATCATGTCGCCATCCACCTCCGCTTCCACGCCGTGGCCGACGATGAAGTTCACCTCTTCATGGGGCACATGGGCCAGCTTGCGCTGGCGGGCGAGCTTCACCACGGCGCGGGCGATGGGGTGGTTGGTGTGCTCGCCCAGAGAGGCCACCAGGGCCAGCGCCTCTTCCTCGTCCACATGGGGGTGGAGGGGGCAGACGTCCGTCACCTGCAGCGTGTTGTGGGTGAGGGTGCCGGTCTTGTCGAACACCAGGGTGTCCACATCGGCCAGCAGCTCAATGGCCTGGCCGCTCTTCACGAGGCAACCCTGCTTGGCCGCCTGGAACATGGCGGTCTTGAGCGCGATGGGGGTGCCGAGCTTCACGGTGCACGAATAGTCCACCATGAACACCGATTCCATGCGCTTCCAGTCCCGCGTCAGCGCGAACACACCCGCGGCCGAGCCGAGGGTGATGCCCACCCGCCGGTCCGCCAGCGCATCCGAAACCGACTGGATCTCCGCCGGCCGCTCCAGCGCATCCTGGATATAGCGGGCGATGCGGCCGGTGGTGGTGGCCTGGCCCACCCGCTCGGCGCGGATGACGAGCCGGCCGTCGGTGACGATGCCACCCGCCAGAGCCGTGCCGCCCGGCGCGCGGGGGATGGGCAGGCTCTCGCCGGTGACGGCGGACTGGTCCACATAGGCGTCGCCCGCCACCACCGTGCCGTCCACGGGAATGGTTTCGCCGAGGCCGACCACCACATGCTCACCGCCGGTCAGGCTGTCGAACGGCACCTGGAGCATTTCGCCCTGCCCGGTCTCGATCCAGACATCGTCGGGCGAGCGGTGGAGCAGGGAGCGCAGGAGTTCGTCCGAGCGCTCGATGGTGGTGGACTCGATATATTCCGCCAGCTCCACCAAAAGGCGCGTGAAATTGGCGGTGGTGAACTCGCCCCGCGCGGTGGGAAGGCCCATGGCGATGGCGTCGAGCACCTCTACCTTCAGGCCATGCTGAATGGCGGCGGCGATGCCACGAACGATGGTTGGCGCGATGTTCGCGTAGGTGAGTGCGGCGGCCGCCGGCCGCGGCAGCAGCCGGGCCGCCACCAGGGTCGCCGCCGACAGCACCAGTGGCGCGGCATCGGAGGCTTCGCCCTGCACCAGAGGCGGGGCGTTGGCGGGGGGATTGGCGGCCCGGGCGAGGATCCGCGCCCGGGCATCGGCGCTGCCGTCATAGCTGACGATCAGGCCATGGCAGCCGGCATTCATGCGCACGGCCTTGACGCCGCGCACATCGCGCACGGCAGTGGCCGCCCGCGCCAGCCGGGAATCGTCGCCGCCGAGCCGCAAGCGCATGCGGCCCGGGACTTCGTGAACGATGCGGACGCTCACGACGCTCTCAGCTCTCGCTGGCGGGCGGGGCGGCGGGCACCACGTCCGTGGGTTCCGCGGGCGCGGCGGGCGCGGTGGCGGCGGCCACCTCCGCCTCAGCGTCGTGCAGGCGCTCCTTCAGCTCCTCGACACTGCCCTGGAGGAAACTCCACACCTGCACCGCGGTGCGCAGAATCGTACGCTGGGCGGTCTCATTGGTGAGCAGGTAGGCCGCGCCGGCGCCAACCACCAGGCCCTTGATGAGCGAATCGGCTGCCGGGTGCTGGTGCCAGTTGAAACCGGTGCCAGCCTGCGTGCTTTGCGCGCCCTGGGCGCCATTCGTGCCCGTGGCGCCGCCGGGAGCAAACGGGAATCCGGGCGGAGGAAAGCCGGGCGGGACCGCGCCGGCCCCGGCATTGTGGCCGTGCGAACCGTGAGCACCTGCCGCTGGACCGCCCGCACCTTGGCCCCCCTGGGCGCCGCCCATGCCACGGCCGCCCCGACGCTGGGCGCCGTCCTGCCCGCCGTCCTGGGCACCGGCTTCGGACGTGGTTCCGCCCATCCCATTATCCCCGCCCTGAGGGGCGAAGCCCTCGCCTGGGCCGTAGCCATAGAAATGATAGTGGTAGTGCACGCCCTGGCTGGAGCCGTGGTCGTCGGACATGATGGAAACTCCTGAATTTCTGTTCGCGGATGGGGGTTCGGCGCGCGGTCACGCCTTGGGGGGAACCTCCGAGGAATCCGGCGACGCGGTGGCCTTGCTGAAGACGGAGGAGAAGACGGAGCGCACGTCGGGCCGGTTCAACAGCACCACGACACCGGCCCCAATGGCCGTCCCGATCCAGAAATTGGAGCCGCTCGCCCGCGCGATGCGGGTGAGGTTGGACAGGCTGAAGCCATCCTTCAGCACCCCCTCCAGGACATCCAGAGCATCAATGCGCGGCGGGCCGCCCGCGCCCTGCGGGCCACCTGCCTGCGGCCCGTACCCACCCTGCGGTCCGTAGCCCGGCTGGGCGCCAAAGCCGCTCTGCGCGCCATAGCCCTGCTGGGGTCCGTAGCCGGACTGCTGGCCATAGCCGCCTTGCGGGCCGGCGCCGGCATTCCAGCCGCCATAAGAAGACCACTGTCCGGACGCCTGCGGGCCGCCCTGGGTCGTGCCGGACTGCTGGTTGTCCCATTGCGGGTACTTCTTCGACATCGGCTTCGTCCTCGAATCAAAATGCGAAAAGTGAAATGGCGGGACCTGGCTTTCCTGCGCGGAGCGCCGGGCGTCGGTTTCAAACCACGTGGGCCGCAAGCGCCCGCTCGACCTCCTCGGCGTCCGCCACCAGCAGGCGCGGCCAGAGCGCGGCGGGGATGAGATGGGGGTCGTATTCCACCACGACGGTCAGGGCCGCCGCGTTCAGCCGGGTCGTCTTCACGCCCCGGATGCGGCCCACCAGCGCGACGAATGGCTCCGGATCCACCTTTGGCAGGTGCATGAGGGCGGCCAGATCAAGCTTCAGCCGGATGCGGCCGGGCACGTGGTGGGCGATGGAAACGAACCGGCGCAGGTGCAGGAAAGGGGAAAGGTCTGGAATCATCGAACCGTCTTGTCCTCGTCACCCGCCCGATTGGGAGTTTCCGGCCTTGCGCCGATGCTGGCACCATGGCGCCGCTGCGCCTGGCCAAGGGGTGCGCGGGCGCCGGGCCTTTCGGATGGCGCGGCGGGGCGCCGCCGTGCCCCACGCCGGGGTTTCTCATTCATCGAGAAAATGCCGCCAACCTTCCGCGTATTCGGGCGAAGGCGGGCCGACTTAGAGCCATTCCAGGAGCTGTCTGGGCCGTGCGATGAGCGGGCGAGCGCAGTCGCGCGCATCGCGTCGAACAGTCTCAGATGCGTCATCGGCTCTGACTCCGTCGATCTGCCGCACGCCGGTGCGTGCCGGCGTGACGACCCATTCTATAGTCCTGCCACGTTTGTCGCGAAAACAGAACATAGACTTTGACATATGTCACCGGAATCGAGTGCCGCAGTGAAAATGTTCGAGGAAATCAGAGATTAGAATTAGTCTAATCAAAAAATAACAGGATGACTGCTTTGGGGTGAATGCGCGGTGCACAGGGGCTCTTGATGGCGCTGGCCAACGGGCGCGCGCCATCATGCCCGCCCGGGCAGGGCGGGGGCTCATTTCGTGCGGGGCGGTGAGGTCAGCTGTAGAGGTGGCGCAGCAGGATGGAGGCGCCGATGCCGATCAGCGTCACGCCCGCCAGCACTTCGGCGATGCGGCCCCAGCGCTCGGAAATGAGCCGCCCCATCAGCATGCCGCCGGAGGACATGAGGAAGGTTGCGAGGCCGATGGCGAGCGCGATGACCAGGATGTTCACGTCGAAGAAGGCGAGGGAGACGCCGACAGCCATGGCATCGAGGCTGGTGCCGATGGCCGTGGCGATGAGCACGGGCAGTGAAGCCTTCGGCGGCTCGGCCTCTTCCTCCCGGCGCATGGCGGCCCACATCATGTGCAGCCCCACCAGGCCCAGCAGGCCGAAGGCGATCCAGTGATCGACCGCCTCCACCAGGCTGCTGGCCGCCACGCCTGCGGCCCAGCCGATGACGGGGGTCAGCGCCTCCACCATGCCGAACACCGCACCGGTGCGCAGGGCTTCGGAATAACGCGGCCGCCCAAGGGCGGCGCCGCGCCCCACGGAAACGACGAAGGCGTCCACGGACATGCTGAAGGCCAGCGCGGCAATGGCGAAAGGAGACATGAATCAAGGCCCATCGGACGGCGTGTGACCGCGTGCCGGCGCACCTCGTCCGATAGGGTGCGCGGATCACGACGGTCTTGCCGGGCCGAGGACTTCGGCTGGTCGCGCCACGCCCGACGCCAGTCCGCGGCGCAGGTGCGAGTGTGTTGACGCGGCCCCGCTCAGTGGCGGTGGCTACTCCCCGATGGCCGGGCTGATAAAGGTAACCGCCGCCGGTGTCAAACCCTCGGGAGGTGGAAATTGTGCGTTGCCGCATTCCCCCGGCGCGTTCGCGGCCCGACCCTTTGCTCATTCCGCGCGTCATCAAAATGCTCTAGAGCGAAATGGGGCGTCGCGGTTCTCGCGACGGCATGGGGGAGGGTTTCCAATGGGATGGACGATGGATCGGCTGCGCCGTGAGATGCGCGCGGGCCGTGGCGCGGCGATGGCTCTTGCGCTGGCCGGCGCGCTTCTGACCCTGCCGGCGGTCGCCCAGACCGATGCGCTGACGCCGCCGCCCGATCTGGGCGCGTCCGGTGTGCCGGTGCCGGGAGACGGCACGGCCATCCTCGGCAACAACAACCCACCCGCCGGCATGATGGCCATTCCCGTGCCGCCCAGCACCTGCGCCGGACTGGCCGCGGCTGTGAAGCAGCAGGGCGCCCTGCTTGTGCCGACGGGCAACGGCAATGCCCAGCGCTATGTGCTGGATGATTCCTATTGCGCCGAGGGCCAGAGCGCCAAACCGGCCTGGCTGCCCATGCCTGACAATCCGCAATGCTTCGTCGGCTACACCTGCGGCACGTCCAATAACGACGGCGGCAAATAAGGCGCGAGCCCATGCGGCGGCTTTGGGCGGCGGGGGCGGAGCGCGACCGTTGCGTTGAACCCGCGGCCGTGCCTGTCGCTCTCCCAGGCGGGGTGCGGGCCGCCCTGGCGGGTCCGCGCCCCGCCTGCGGCCTCGCGACCGGATCGGGCCGTACGTGTCGCGTGCGATCTATTTTCGCGCTGCGGCGGCAAGCGGTGTGGGATGGATGATGGGACTTTGCCCGCGAGCGCGCGAAGCGGATACGCGCTCGCGGGAAGACCGCGCGTTAAGGCAATGATCGGGAGCCGCTCCGCAATTCCGTGAAATGCGGAGGCACTCTAGCGGCGGCGCTTACGCGCGTTTCCGCCGGTGGCAGGCGCGGGGCCGGTGGGTGGTGCCGGAACGGCCGCTGCGGGTGGTAAGGCCTCCGGTACACTGCGCAAGAGGGCAGCGGCGAGGGCTTGGGGGTCGCCCTCCACGCGGAAGGTTTTCAGCCGCGCCGTGGCGCCCGATGCCAGGGTGACGCGCGAGGCCGAGACGCCAAGGGCGTCGGCGATCACCTTTGCCACGGCGGCAGTGGCCGCGCCATCCTCCGGCGCGGCGCGCACTCGCACCTTCAGAACGCTGCGCCCATCGGAGAGCTGAGCGACGCCATCGAGCGCATCGCGCCCCCCCTTGGGGGTGGCGCGCACATGAAGCTCGATGCCCTCGCCCGTGGGGCGGAAGACGCTCAAGGGATCAGAACACGTTCGGATAGATGTAGAGGCCGATCACCCGCTGAAGGAAGAAGATGATCAGGATCAGCACCATCGGCGAAAGGTCGATGCCGCCGAGGGCGGGGATCACGGAGCGGATGGGGGCCAGCACCGGCTCGGTGATGCGGAACAGGAACTCGCCGACATTGTGGACGAACTTGTTGTAGGGGTTCACCACGTTGAAGGCGACGAGCCAGGACAGGACGGCGGCGGCGATCAGCAGCCACACATAAAGGTTCAGGACGACCAGGATGACGTCGAGCAGCGCGCGCATGTGGGTGAAGCTTCCTCGGCAGTTCGCGAGAGAAGCAATAGCCTCTCCGCGGGGGCGGGAACAAGGCCGTTGCGCGGTGCGGGATGTCACGCCCGCGTTAAAGCTGTGGCAACCCCCCGTAAAGTCCCGCCCTTGACTTGGCGGCCCCGCACGGGCAGCTTCCCGGCCCATCGGAGGGGCACCGATCAGTCCTTTCCAACCCCACGGACAAGCATGCGCAGCTATCTGGACTTCGAGAAGCCGGTCGCCGAACTCGAGGCCAAGGTGGAAGAGCTTCGGGCGCTTTCGGCGTCCAATGGCGTCGCTATCGGCGACGAGGTGCAGCGCCTGGAGGCCAAGGCCCATGACGCGCTCGTCGCCCTCTACGCCAATCTTTCCCCCTGGCAGAAGACCCTTGTCGCCCGCCATCCGCTGAGGCCGCATTTCGGTGCGTTCGCCGAGCGGCTGTTCGAGGAGTTCACCCCCCTCGCCGGCGATCGCAAGTTTGGTGAGGATGAGGCCATCATCGGCGGATTCGCCCGCTTCCGCGGCGAGAGCGTCTGCGTGCTGGGCCACGAGAAGGGCTCCACCACCGAGACCCGCATCCGTCACAATTTCGGCATGGCGCGTCCGGAGGGCTACCGCAAGGCGGTGCGCCTGATGGAGCTGGCCGACAGCTTCGGCATTCCGGTGATCTCCCTGGTGGACACCGCCGGTGCCTATCCCGGCATCGGCGCCGAGGAGCGCGGACAGGCGGAGGCCATTGCCCGGTCCACCGACGCCTGCCTGGGTCTCAGCGTGCCGAACGTGTCCATCATCATCGGCGAGGGCGGCTCGGGCGGGGCCATCGCGCTCGCCACCGCCAACCGCGTTCTGATGATGGAACACGCCATCTACTCCGTGATCTCGCCGGAAGGCGCGGCCTCCATCCTGTGGCGCGACACCGCCAAGGCGCAGGATGCCGCCACCAACATGAAGATCACCGCCCAGGACCTGCTCAAGTTCGGGGTGATCGACAGCATCGTGAAGGAACCGGTGGGCGGCGCGCATCGTGATCCGGATACCGCCATCGCGGCGGCGGGCGACGCCATCGCCGAGGCTCTCGCCTCCCTGTCGGACCTTGAGGGGCCGGCCCTGCGCAAGGCGCGGCGGGAAAAATTCCTCGCCATCGGACGCGGGCTCTGAGCCGGCGTCCTGCCGCGTTCAAGGGTGATGCGGATATGTCGGGCGGCGTTCCCGCGCCGTCCGGCCGTTCTGCGTGCGGGAACAATCTCATCTTAGCCGCAATTGGCTTCTCTTGTAAAAACTGCAGGAAGCCTTGCGGATGGGCGCCAAGACGGTGCTCCTCTTGTTAAGGCTTCGTTAAGAGGCAGGGGCTGAGGATGGCCGCTACGGTGCCCGGACAGGTATCAGGAGTTCCGCGTTGAGCCGTCCGCTGACGAAGATTTCGTCCCGCGTCCGCATGGCGGCGTTGGCCGCCACGGCGGCGCTCGCCCTTGCCGCCTGCAACCAGACCGACGAGGTCGCGCGCAAGGCGAACAAGCCCCTTTCGCCGCAGATGGTCTCGCTGATCGGCGAGAAGAACATGACGCCGGCGTCCCCCATCCTCGTTCGCATCTTCAAGGAAGAAGCGGAGCTGGAGGTGTGGAAGGAAAATGCGTCGGGCAGCTATGCGCTGCTGAAGACCTATCCCATCTGCCGCTGGTCCGGCGAGCTCGGGCCCAAGGTGAAGATGGGCGACCGGCAGGCGCCGGAGGGCTTCTATGCCATCACGCCCGGCCAAATGAACCCGAATTCCAGCTATTATCTCTCGTTCAACCTGGGCTTCCCGAACGCCTTCGACAAGTCGTATGGCCGCACCGGCGAGTTCCTGATGGTGCATGGCGACTGCTCGTCCGCGGGCTGCTATGCCATGACCGACGAGCAGATTTCGGAAATTTTCTCGCTGGCACGTGAGAGCTTCGCTGGCGGTCAGCGCTCGTTCCAGGTGCAGGCCTATCCTTTCCGCATGACGCCGAAGAACATGGCGCGTCATCGCAACAACCCGAACATGGCTTTCTGGCGGAACCTGAAGGAAGGCAACGACCACTTCCTGGTGACCCGCGAAGAGCCCAGGGTGAGCGTGTGCGGGCGCCGCTACGTGTTCGACGCCCAGCCCGCTCCCGGCACGCGCTTCGATGCCGATGCCGCGTGCCCGCCCTATCAGGTGGCGCCGTCGGTGGCGAATGCGGTGGCTTCGAAGAGCCGCGCTGACGACGCGCAGATTGCGGCCCTTTCGCAGAGCTCGCCCCTCGCCCCTGTGAAGACCGGGGCCGATGGCGGCATGCATCCGGTTTTCCTGGCGGAGATCAAGCGCAAGGAAGGCGACGGCAAGTTCGCCTTCGCGCCCCAGGCGCCGGGCACCATTCCTGAAACCACGCGCCCGCCTCGGGTGGATGAAAGTGTTGCCCTCAGCAGCCTTGCGGCTTCCGTGAGCGAGGCTTCCGACACGGCGGTGCCCAATGCCGCTCCGGCGACGGCCGCGCCCCTGCCGCCGCCGATCCCTGCGCAGCCGGCAACGGGGGCCAGCAACGTGCCCGCTCCGGCGCCCAAGCCGCAGGCGTCTGCCACGCAGCTGCCGAAGCCCTCCTTGGTGGTGGCGGGGCGGCCGGCCAATGTGGGGCCATCGGACACGCTCTCCGGTGCCTCCGACGTGGTGGAAACGTCAAGCTTCGCACGCTGAGCAACGCCTTCTGGGGCGCTGGCTTCACCGATTTCGTGCGCCCGGCGAAATGCCGGGCGTAGTGGTGTTATGGCCCCCCGCTTTCCTTCGCCGCCTCGTTTCATGGCCTCGGTCAGCTCGGCGCGGGGAGCATACGCGCGGGCTGCGACAAGCGGGCGCGCGATAGGGCCCATTTTTGTCGTGTGAAATTTTGACGTGTAACGCCTCGTTCGCAAAGCTACGGCTAAGGTCACGTCGGCTGGTCGGGGGCTTCGCTTCTGCGATGAGGTGAAGCCCGGCATTTCTTGTCGGGGCGCCCGCGGCCGGCCGGGATTGGGAACAAGGAGACTTAGACTATGGCATTCAAGAAAATGGCGGCCCGTCTTTCCATGGTTGCCGGCGCTGCTGTCCTCGGCGCGGTGTCGGCTTTCGCTCAGCCGATCGCGGCTGAGGGCGAAGTTGATGTGAGCCAGGTCAAGGTCTCGGTGATCGCCGTGGATGCCGACACGCGCCAGGTCGTGCTGAAGGGTCCCGAGGGCAATCTCTTCACCGTCAAGGCCGGCCCGGCCATCAAGAAGTTCGACGAGATCAAGGTCGGCGACACCGTGACCATCACGGAAACCGACGCGGCCATCATCGACATCACCAAGCCCGAGGCCGGTGCTGCGCCGGGCATCCAGGTGTCGCAGGCGGTCCTCAGCGACCCGAAGAGCACCAAGCCGTCGGGCGCCGTGGTGGACACCATCCGCCTGACCGCCGAGATCGTGCGCATGGACCCGGATGATGCCACTCTCACCCTGAAGGGCCCGGAAGGCCGCCTCTATGAGGTGCAGGCCAAGAAGCCGGAGCACAAGGAGAAGGTGAAGGGCCTGAAGGTTGGTGACCTGGTGCAGGTGACCTTCAATCAGTCCGTCGCCATCGCCGTGACCAAGTAAGGTCAGGACGCTTTTCGCCTTCGGGCTGTCTCGCATGCGGGGGCACCCGAAGGCTCTACGGAAGAGGCCGCCAGCCGGCTCGCGGGAATGCTCGCGGGCAGGGCTGGCGGCCTTTTCGCGTTCAGGGGCGGCGTGGCTGCGCGATCTCGCGATGGGCGAACCGCCGTGCCGTCGTCGCGGCCGGGCGGACCGGCACCCTCGAGCGAGGGCGTTCAGGTCTGCGGCGGGCGCGGCTCAACCCGAACCGGGCGGGCACGCGTTGGGGTCAGCGGCGTATTGGGCGGGCCGGGCCGCCCCAAACGAAAACGCCCCCTGCGGGCGGTAGCCGGCAGGGGGCGTGTTCATAGGCGTGTTCAGGGGTTGCGCTGTCAGGCGAAGCGGCCGTGGCAGTGCTTGTATTTCTTGCCCGATCCGCAGGGGCAGACCTCGTTGCGGCCCACCTTGCCCCAGGTGGAAGGGTCCTTCGGGTCGCGCTCGGCCACCGCGATGTCGCCGGTCAGCTGCGGATCCGGCCGGCTGCCGATGGCGGCGGCGGCTTCCGCCAGCTCGTCCTCGCCGGTCAGCGGGTCCTCGTGGTGGGCCTCCATCATCGGCAGCTCTTCCGCCGGGGGCTGGGTGACGATCTCCACCCGCATGAGCTGGGCGGTGACCACTTCGCGCAGCCGGTTCAGCATGGCGGAGAACAGGTTGAAGGCCTCGGACTTGTACTCGTTCAGCGGATCGCGCTGGGCATAGCCACGCAGGCCCACCACCTGGCGCAGGTGGTCGAGCATGGCGATGTGCTCGCGCCACAGATGGTCGAGGGTCTGGAGAAGGATGGACTTCTCCACATAGCGCATGAGCTCGGGGCCATACTTGGCGGACTTGGCGGCCATCCATTCGTCGGCGGCGCGGGTGATGCGCTCGCTCACCTCGGGGCCGGCAATGCCCTCTTCCTTGGCCCAGTCCTCCACGGGCAGGTCGAGGTTCAGGGACTCCACCAGGGCCTGGTGCAGCCCGGCCGTGTCCCACTGCTCGGGATAGGCATTCTCGGGGATGAACTTGGCCACCGTGTCGGCGATGAGGGCATGGCGCATGTCCTCCACCGTGCCGGCCACGTCCTCGTCGTTCATCAGTTCCAGGCGCTGCTCGAACACCACCTTGCGCTGGTCGTTGAGAACGTCGTCATACTTGAGGACGTTCTTGCGCATGTCGTAGTTGCGGGCTTCCACCTTCTGCTGGGCCTTTTCCAGGGCCTTGTTGATCCAGGGGTGGATGATGGCCTCGCCTTCCTTGAGGCCCAGCTTCTGCAGCATGCCGTCCAGCCGGTCCGACCCGAAGATGCGCATCAGGTCGTCTTCCAGCGAAAGGAAGAACTTGGAGTGGCCGGGGTCGCCCTGGCGGCCGGAGCGGCCACGCAGCTGGTTGTCGATGCGCCGGCTCTCGTGGCGTTCGGTGCCGAGCACGAACAGGCCGCCGGCGGCGAGGGCCTTCTTCTTCAGCTCCTCCACCTCGGCCTTGATCTTCTGCTCGGCGGCGGTCCGCTCGGGGCCTTCCGGCATCTCGCGCAGCTCATTCTCGATGCGCATCTCCGCCGAGCCGCCCAGCTTGATGTCGGTGCCGCGCCCCGCCATGTTGGTGGCGATGGTGATGGCGCCCGGCACGCCCGCCTGGGAGACGATATAAGCCTCCTGCTCGTGATAGCGGGCGTTCAGCACCGAGAAGGTCTTGCCGGAGGTATCGATCTTGGTGAGCGCGGTGGGCTCCGAATAGTCCTTCTGCTTCAGGCCGGCCTTCTTGAGCAAGTCGGCGATGAGTTCGGACTTCTCGATGGAGGTGGTGCCCACCAGCACCGGCTGGCCACGCTCGCCGCAATCCTTGATGAGGTCGATGATGGCCGCGTATTTCTCGCCGGCGGTGCGGTAGACCTCATCATCATCGTCCTGGCGGGCGATGGGCAGGTTGGTGGGAATCTCCACCACGTCGAGCTTGTAGATGTCGGCGAACTCGGCCGCCTCGGTGTTGGCGGTGCCGGTCATGCCGGCGAGCTTCTCGTAGAGCCGGAAATAGTTCTGGAAGGTGATGGAGGCGAGCGTCTGGTTTTCCGGCTGGACCTGAACGTGCTCCTTGGCCTCCAGCGCCTGGTGCAGGCCTTCCGAATAGCGCCGGCCCGGCATCATGCGGCCGGTGAACTCGTCGATGATGACGACCTCGCCATTGCGCACGATATAGTCCTTGTCGCGCTGGAACAGCATGTGCGCGCGCAGGGCCTGGTTCACGTGGTGGACCACGGAGACGTTGTCGATGTCGTAGAGGCTCTCGGACTTGAGCAGCCCGGCTTCCTTCAGCATCTGCTCCATCTTCTCCATGCCGGCCTCGGTCATGGTGACGGTGCGCTGCTTCTCGTCCACCTCGTAGTCGTCCTTGTCCAGGCGCGGCATGTAGGTGTCGATGGTGTTGTAGAAGTCCGAGCGGTCGTCGAGCGGGCCGGAGATGATGAGCGGCGTGCGCGCCTCGTCGATGAGGATGGAGTCCACCTCGTCCACGATGGCGAAGAAGTGCGGGCGCTGCACCATCTGCGCGCGCTCATACTTCATATTGTCGCGCAGGTAGTCGAAGCCCAGCTCGTTGTTGGTCGCGTAGGTGATGTCGCTGTGATAGGCGGCGTGGCGCTCGGCATCGTCCAGGCCGTGGACGATGATGCCCGTGGTGAGGCCCAGGAAGCCATAGAGCCGCGCCATCCATTCGGCGTCACGCTTGGCGAGGTAGTCGTTCACCGTCACCACATGCACGCCCTTGCCGGCGAGCGCGTTGAGGTAGACCGGCAGCGTGGCCATGAGGGTCTTGCCCTCGCCGGTCTTCATCTCGGCGATGCCGCCCTGGTGCAGCACCATGCCGCCGATCAGCTGCACGTCGAACGGGCGCATGCCCAGAACGCGCTTGGCCGCCTCGCGCACGGTGGCGAAGGCAGGAACCAGGAGGTCGTCGAGGGACTTGCCGGCGGCGAGCTGCTGGCGAAACTCCTCGGTGCGGGCGCGCAGGGCGTCGTCGGAGAGGGCTTCGACTTCCTTCTCCATGGCGTTGATGGCCTGGACGCGGGGCCGATACCCCTTCACCCGGCGATCATTTGCGGAGCCGAAGAGCTTGCGGGCAAGTCCACCTAGCATGGGTTGTTCTCTGTTCCGATCCGTCGGGTCTCAAGGAGGGCGGAGACGGGCCGCCGGACCCTCCGGGAAATGGTGCGCCTTTGGACCCCCGCAATGGGGCGTCAGCAAGTCGGATGGGGCGTTGAGCGGGTGCTGCGACGAAGCGCGCAGCCGCGACCCCTCCGCCTTTCGGCGGGGTGCATGCCATGCGGACACTTATGAACGGGTCGGGGCAATGTCAATGCGAGCGGAGGCCTTCCGGTTCCTTCCAGCGCGCCCTCCCTTGGGTGAGGGGCCTGTGCTGCCGTGCGGCAACAACTGCCAAAAATGCGAGTAGCATGATGATAAGGTGACGGAAGCAACCAATTCCTCGCATGGACACGCCACCGGCGGATGCTTAGTATCCCGCCCACTTGCGAACGGGGGATTTGGCATGGTGGGAGGTTTCCGGGCGGCCGCTTTGGTGCGGCGCACAGGATTGATGTGCTGCGCGGCCTTCCTTCTCGCGGCGTGCGAGGAAAAGAACACCTATGTTCCCCCGCCGCCCCCGACCGTCACGGTGGCCGACGTCATCGAGCAGCCGGTGACCACCTATCTGGAGTTGACCGGTAATACCGCCTCCATCAATTCGGTGGACCTGAACGCCCGCGTGCAGGGCTTCCTGACCTCCATCAACTATGCCGACGGCCAGCTGGTGAAGAAGGGCGATCTCCTGTTCGTGATCGAACAGGACGTCTACAAGGCCGATGTGGACCAGGCCAAGGCGACGCTCGCCGCCAAGCAGGCATCGCAGGTGCAGGCCGAGGCCGAGTTCAACCGCCAGAATCAGCTGGCCAAGCAGGACTTCGCCTCCCAGGCCGTGCTCGATCAGGCCCGCGCCAAGCGGGACGCCGCGGTGGCCGACGTGCAGAACGCCCAGGCCTCGTTGGAGCTGGCGCAGATCAATCTCGGCTACACCGAGGTTCGCGCGCCGTTCGATGGCGTGGTGACGGCCCATCTTCAGGATGTGGGCGCGCTGGTGGGCTATTCCGGCCCCACCAAGCTGGCCACCATCGTCGAGGTGAACCCCATTTATGTCTGGTTCTCCTTGAGCGAGCAGCAGGTGCTCAACATCAAGGAGGGGATGCAGAAGGCGGGGCACAAGCTGATGACCCTGCGGGAGAATCCCGGTCTGGTTCCGGTCGAGGTCGGCCTGCAGACGGAGACCGGCTTCCCGCATGCGGGCAAGCTCGACTACATCGCGCCCCAGGTGGATCCGAACCTCGGCACGCTGACCGTGCGCGGCATCTTCGACAATTCGAATCTCTCGCTGCTGCCGGGCCTGTTCGCCCGCGTGCGGCTGCCGCTTGGCCAGGCGCTGCCCACCATTCTCGTGCCTGATTCGATCATCAGCGAGAATCAGCTGGGCTCCTATGTGCTGGTTGTGAATGCAAACAACGAGGTTTCCCAGGCGCAGATCCAGCTCGGTCAGCTCCAGCCCAACGGGCTGCGGGCCGTTTCGGGCGGCCTGAAGGTGGGTGACCGCGTGATCGTCAATGGTATCCAGCGCGCGGTCCCGGGCTCCAAGGTCACGGTGGAGGCGGGCAAGATTACCGCGCCGGTGCAGCCCACGCCGGCCGAAGGTAAGACGCCGCCCGCGCCCGCCGCGCCTGCGGCACCGAAGAACTGATCCGCCCCTCGAACGCCAGGAAGCGGCGCCCATGATCTCGCGCTTTTTCATCGAGAGGCCGGTTCTTTCGAACGTGCTGGCCCTGGTTTTCGTGCTGATCGGCCTCGTGTCGCTCATCCGCTTGCCGGTGGCCCAGTATCCGAACATCGTGCCGCCCACGGTGTCGGTCTCCACCAGCTATCCCGGCGCCTCTGCCAAGACCATCATCGACACTGTCGCCCTGCCCATCGAGCAGCAGGTGAACGGCGTCGAGGGCATGCTCTACATGCAGTCGTGGTCGGCCTCGGACGGCACCTACACGCTGGTCGTCACCTTCG
Source organism: Xanthobacter variabilis (assembly GCF_043831965.2). Lineage (NCBI taxonomy): Bacteria > Pseudomonadati > Pseudomonadota > Alphaproteobacteria > Hyphomicrobiales > Xanthobacteraceae > Xanthobacter > Xanthobacter variabilis. The sequence goes on along the minus strand of NZ_CM195533.1, from coordinate 4,080,626 downwards.
CCATCGGCACCGATCCGAACATGGCGCAGGTGCTGGTGCAGAACCGGGTCAACATCGCGCTGGCCTCGCTGCCTCAGCCGGTGCAGGCCCAGGGTGTGACCATCCTGCAGAAGGGCACCTCCATCCTGGAGTTCGTGACCCTCACCTCGCCGGATGGCCGCTATGACGGCCTCTATCTGAACAATTACGGCATCATCAACATCCAGAACGAGCTGGCCCGTCTCAACGGCGTCGGCAACGTCGCCATCTTCGGCACCGGCACCTATGCGCTGCGGGTGTGGATGGATCCGGACAAGATGCAGGCCTTCGGCCTCGTGCCGGGCGACGTGTCGAGCGCCATCCAGAAGCAGAGCCAGCTCGTGACGCCCGGCCAGCTGGGCATCCCGCCGGCGCCGTCCAATGCCGCGTTCCAGTATACGGTGAACATCAAGGGTCGCCTCAACGATGTGGGCGACTACGAGAACCTCATCGTGAAGGTGGACAACAAGGACGGTGGCCGCATCGTCCGCATCCGCGACGTGGCGCGGGTGGAGCTCGGCGCCCAGAGCTATTCCCGCGACTTCACGCAGGATGGCAAGCCGGCCGCCGGCATCGGCATCTTCCAGCTTCCCGCCGCCAATGCGCTCGACGTGTCCAACCTCGTCGCCGCGAAGATGGAGGAGCTGAAGAAGGATTTCCCCGAAGGGCTCGAATATTCCATCCCGTTCAACACCACTTGGTTCGTCACTGCGTCCATCTCGGAGGTCTACAAGACCCTTTACGAGGCGGCGCTGCTGGTCCTGGTGGTGATCCTGCTGTTCCTTCAGGATTGGCGCGCCACGCTGGTGCCGGCGACCACGGTGCCGGTGACCATCATTGGCGCCTTCGCCGCCATGGACGCGATGGGATTCACCATCAACATCTCGACGCTGTTCGCCATCATCCTGGCGATCGGCATCGTGGTGGATGACGCCATCGTCATCGTCGAAGGCGTGTCGCGGCATATTGAAGAGGGCATGGAGGGGCAGCCGGCGGCCGAAAAGGCCATGGATGAGCTGTTCGGCCCCGTGGTGGGTATCACCCTGGTGCTGATGTCGGTGTTCTTGCCGGCATCCTTCATACCGGGCCTATCGGGGCAGATGTTCAAGCAATTCGCGCTCGTCATCGCCGCCACAGCCTTCATTTCGGCCATCAACGCCGCGACGCTGAAGCCTACCCAGTGCGCCCTGTGGCTGCGCAAGCCGGTGCCGCCTGAAAAGCGCAACTTCATCTTCCGCGGCTTCAATGCGATCTACGGCAAGGCCGAGCATTGGTACGCCAATCTCATGTCGCGCATGGTTCACCATTCCAAGCTGATGGTGATCATCGCGCTCGGCCTCATCGGTATCGCCGGCTACGGCATCACGAAGGTGCCAACCTCGTTCCTGCCCATCGAGGATCAGGGCTACTTCCTGGTGGCGGTGCAACTGCCCGACGGCTCCAACATGAACCGCACCAAGCAGGTGATGGGTGAAGTGTCGGAGCGCGTGCGAAAGGTGCCCGGCGTTCAGACGGCGCTGGCCATTTCCGGCATCTCGGTGATGGACAACTCGTCCACCCTCGCCAACGCCGGCGTCATCTACGTGACCCTGACCCCCTGGGATGAGCGCTATTCCAGCAAGGTGAAGGGCGAGGATCTGCTCTCGCTGTACGAGAATCTCAACAAGGCCGTGGCGGACGTCCAGGAAGCTTCGGTGCTGATCCTCGTGCCGCCGGCCATTCAGGGCATCGGCAACGCCGCTGGTTTCACCATGCAGCCACAGCTGCGCAACGGTAATTTCGACTACCGGCTGCTGGAGCAGATCACCGATTCCATGGTGGAGAAGGCGAAGGCGCAGTCGGCGCTGTCCCATGTGGCAACGTCGTTCCGCACCGGCGCTCCTCAGCTTGAGGTGACCGTGAACCGCACCATGGCGGAGACGCTGGGGGTGACGGTGGGGCAGGTGTTCGAGACCATCTCGTCTTACCTCGGCTCCACCTACGTCAACCAGATCACGCGCTTCGGTAATGTGTTCCAGGTCTATGTGCAGGCCGAATCGCGCTTCCGGGTGACACCCGCCGACCTGCTCGGCCTCAAGGTGCGCACGCCCGAGGGCAAGATGGTGCCTGTCGGCTCCCTGGCCGAGGTGAAGACGGTGCAGGGCCCGCCCCTGATCTCGCTCTACAACCTCTATCCGTCGGCCACGATCGTGGGCTCCAATGCCGCGGGCTTCTCGTCGGGCCAGGCGATGGACCTCATGGAGCAGATCGCGGCGTCGACCCTGCCGCCGGGGACGGGCTTCGAATGGACGGCCATGTCGTACCAGGAGAAGGTGGTTGGCAATCAGATCTACTATGTGTTCGGTCTGGCGGTGCTGCTGGTCTACTTCGTGCTGGCGGGCCAGTATGAAAGCTGGATCCAGCCCATGTCGGTCATCCTGGCGGTGCCTCTGGCTCTGCTCGGCACCGTGGGTGCGCTGCTGGGGCTTGGGGTTCCGAACAATCTCTACACCCAGATCGGGCTCGTGCTCCTGATCGCCCTGGCGTCGAAGAACGCCATTCTGATCGTCGAGTACGCCCGCGAGAAACGGGCCGAGGGCATGGAGATCATGGATGCTGCGGTGGAAGCCGCGCGCCTGCGGTTCCGCCCCATTCTGATGACGTCGTTCGCCTTCATCCTCGGCGTTCTGCCGCTGGTGTTCGCGACCGGCGCGGGCGCCAATTCGCGCAAGTCCATTGGCATCGCCGTGGTCTCGGGCATGCTGGCGTCGACCTGCCTCGCGGTGCTGTTCGTTCCGTCCTTCTTCACGGTGCTGCAGCGCTTCGAGGAGCGCGGGAAGAAAAAGAAGACCGCGCCCCAGCGGCCGCCGGAAGAGCCGGCGCCGCCCAGCGAACCCGCATCTGCCTGAGATCGGGGCCGCGATTATGCGTATTACGGCGGCATCTGCCTCAAATGAGGGCGGGTACCGCCGTAAAGTCGCGCTTCCGCCTCGGCGCAGCCTTGTCTAACCTTGTCCCATCCACACCAGGGTCGAATTGACCCGCCGGACCAGGTGTTTCTGAATGTCCATCCTCGCGAGCTTGCATCACGTCACGAGCTATCGCTACGAGCGGCCTGTCGCGCTCGGCCCGCAGACGATCCGGCTGCGTCCCGCGCCCCATAGCCGGACTGAGATTCCGGCCTACGCCCTGAAGATCTCGCCGGCCGAGCATTTCATCAACTGGCAGCAGGATCCGTTCGGCAACTGGCTGGCGCGTATCGTTTTTCCTGAAAAGGTGGAAGAATTCAAGGTCGAGGTCGACCTCCTCGCCAAGCTTGATGTGATCAATCCCTTCGACTTCTTCGTCGAGGAATATGCCGAGCATTTCCCCTTTACTTATGCGCCTGAGCTGAAGGCTGAGCTCGCTCCCTATCTGGAGCTGGAGCACGAGGGCGGCCTGTTCGATTCCTTCCTGGCGTCGGTCCCGCGCGACAAGCGCCGCATCGTCGACTTCCTCGTGGAGATCAATCAGCGTCTCCAGCAGGAGATCGGCTATGTGATCCGCATGGAACCCGGCGTGCAGACGCCGGACCAGACCTTGAGCCGCAAGCTCGGCTCCTGCCGTGACACGGGCTGGCTACTGGTCCAGCTGCTGCGCCACCTGGGCCTCGCCGCGCGCTTTGTGTCGGGCTACCTGATCCAGCTCAAGCCGGACGTGAAGTCGCTGGACGGCCCGTCAGGCACCGACGTGGACTTCACGGACCTTCATGCCTGGTGTGAGGTCTATGTGCCAGGCGCGGGCTGGATCGGCCTAGACCCCACCTCGGGCCTGCTGTGCGGCGAGGGGCATATTCCCCTCGCGGCGACGCCTCATTATCGCTCCGCGGCGCCGATCAGCGGCTATCTGATGGAGAAGGCGGAGGCCGAGTTCGGCTTCGACATGAGCGTGACCCGCGTGGCCGAGGCGCCCCGCGTGACCTATCCCTTCTCGGATGAAACCTGGGCCTCGCTGGACGCGCTGGGCCAGAAGGTGGACGCTGACCTCGCCGCCGGGGATGTGCGCCTGACGATGGGCGGCGAGCCCACCTTCGTTTCCATCGACGACTATCAGGCGGCCGAATGGAACACCGAGGCGCTGGGCCCGCAGAAGCGCGTGCGCGCTGATGACCTGATCCGCCGCCTGCGCCGCCGCTTCTCGGCGGAAGGCGTGCTCCATTACGGCCAGGGCAAGTGGTACCCCGGCGAGACGCTGCCGCGTTGGTCCTTCGACTTGTTCTGGCGCAAGGATGGCCAGCCCATGTGGCGGCGGGAGGACCTCATCGCCGATGAGACCCGCGACTATGGCGTGGGCCCGGCCGATGCGGACCGTTTCGCGAAGCTCCTGGCGGAAAAGCTGAAGGTCGGTTCGCAGTTCGTGCAGTCTGCGTTCGAGGACAACATCTATTACATGTGGAAGGAGCAGTGCCTTCCCGAGAATCTTGCGCCCGGCGACGAGCGGCTGGCGGACGAGGTGGAGCGCCGCATGCTGGCGCGCACCTTCAACCAGGGCCTTGCCAATCCCACCGGCTCGGTGCTTCCCCTGCGCCGCGTGTGGACGCCGCAAGGTGCGGCCTGGGCGTCCGAGGCCTGGACCTTCCGGCGGGAGTTCCTGTTCCTGATCCCCGGCGAAAGTCCCATGGGCTACCGTCTGCCCCTGGATTCGCTCTTTTATCTGGCGCCGACGCGCTACCCGCACACGGCGCCCATGGACCCCTTCGAGCCGCGCGGACCTCTGCCGGATGCGGAGGAGCTATCCGCGCGTTATCGCGGAACCGGGGCCGATGGCCGCGAGCGCTATTCGGTGGCGCCCCGTACGGAGGCCTACGGTGTCGGCGAGCGTGCGCAGGCGCTGGTGCAGGAATATCTGCTGAAGCATGACCAGCAGGTCGGCACCACCGACACCCGCACCGCCCTGTGCGTCGAGCCCCGCGGCGGCCGCCTGTGCATCTTCCTGCCGCCGGTCGACACCCTTGAGGACTATGTGGACCTCATCGCCGCTGTCGAACAGGCCGCGATCGAGCTCAACATGCCGGTCCATCTGGAGGGCTATCCCCCGCCCTTCGACTACCGGCTGAACCTTATCCGCCTGTCGCCTGACCCCGGCGTGCTCGAGGTGAATATTCACCCGTCTTCGACCTGGGAAGGCTGTGTCGATGTCACCCGCATCCTCTATGAAGAGGCGCGGCTGGCGCGGCTTGGCACCGAGAAGTTCATGGTGGACGGCCGCCACACGGGAACCGGGGGCGGCAACCACGTCGTGGTGGGCGGCACCACCCCGGCGGACAGCCCGTTCCTGCGCCGGCCGGACCTGCTGAAGAGCCTGCTGCTGTTCTGGCAGCGGCATCCCTCGCTGTCCTACATGTTCTCGGGCCTCTTCATCGGTCCGACCTCGCAGCACCCGCGCATCGATGAGGCGCGGCATGACAGCCTGTATGAGTTCGAGATCGCGCTGTCGAAGATCCCGCTGCCGGGCGGCGAGCTGCCCCCGCCGCCGTGGCTGGTGGATCGACTGCTGCGTAACATCCTGGTGGATGTCACGGGCAACACCCACCGCACCGAGATTTCCATCGACAAGTTCTATTCGCCGGACGGCCCCACGGGCCGGCTGGGTCTGGTGGAGTTCCGCTGCTTTGAGATGCCGCCGGACTGGCGCATGAGCCTGGCGCAGCAGCTGCTGCTGCGGGCCCTCGTCGCCCGCCTGTGGCGCGCCCCCATCCAGGGCAACTGCGCCCGCTGGGGCACCATCCTCAACGACCGCTTCATGCTGCCGCATTATGTGTGGCAGGACTTCATGGACGTGCTGGAGGATCTCGGCGACCACGGCTACGTTTTCGATCCCGAGTGGTTCAAGGCGCAGTACGAGTTCCGCTTCCCGGCCTTCGGCAAGGTGCAGCGGGCGGGTGTCGACGTGGAAGTGCGCCAGGCACTGGAATGCTGGAACGTGCTGGGTGAGGAAGGCGTCATCGGCGGCACCGCCCGCTATGTGGACAGCTCCGTGGAGCGCCTGCAGGTGAAGGTGGAGGGCTTCAATCCCTCGCGCCACATCCTCACCTGCAACGGGCGCCGGGTGCCGCTGGCGCCCACCGGCCGCAACGGCACTTTCGTGGCGGGCGTGCGCTATAAGGCGTGGCAGCCTTGGTCGGGCCTGCATCCGACGATCCCGGTGCACTCGCCGCTGACGTTCGATGTGGTGGATACGTGGAGCCAGCGTTCGCGCGGCGGCTGCGTCTACTACGTGTCCCATCCCGGCGGTCGGAACTACGACACGTTCCCCGTGAATTCCTACGAGGCCGAGGCGCGGCGCTTGGCGCGCTTCCAGGATTATGGGCACACGCCCGGCGTCACCCACGTCCCCGCCGAGACGGCGCCGGACGAATTCCCCACCACGCTCGACCTGCGCCGACCCATCGGCCTGTGAGCGCGTGGTTGTCGCGCCGTCCCGTCTCCTGGCGATGGCTGTGCTGCTCTGCGGCGCGGCTGTTGCTCCCGGGAGGGTTGGTACGCGCTGGCGGCCTCAATTCGGCCGGGCCCTCAGCCCGGCCGCTTTCGTCTCGCATCCTCGGCGCCGTTGCATCCGTGGCGACGCTCGGTGACATTGCTTTGGCGGGTATCCCCGTGAAGTGGCTGGCGACCACCGTGAAAAATCTCTGGAATTCAACGCGCTAGGGCGTTCCCCCGGTCCATGGTGAGCGGAGATGGTCCGTGTCCGCGGCTGTTCCGGCGGAAGATGTTCTGCTGAGGGGTGCGATAAGGGCCGAGGTTTGAATTCCGAACTCCGCGCACGATGCGGGAGAGGGACGGCATGCGGCGTGGGGAGGGGCGGCACCGCTGCGGTTTCAGGCGAAGTGGGAGTCGGGTCGCGAGGCTAGGCGTTCCCTCAACGGGATGGCTATCTCTCGCACGGCGAACAGGGCATCACCTGAGGGGCCGGGCAAGCCGACTGGTGACGGTGAGGCCCGGGGCTTGCCGGTTGGCTGCGCCGTGGCGCACCGGAGGGCGGCTCGAGGCGTTTGTTCTTAAGTCGCCCCGGTGATGAACGAGGTGCCGGATCGGCCCCGCTCACCGGGGTCTATCCACAGCTTTGGGCGGCTGTGGCGCAGATGATGCATCGCGCTGCGAGTCTGTCATAATGGAAAACCCGGTGAATGTACCACCGCGGGGAAAGGGTTTTTCGTGTCGGGGGCGGAACAGCGCAGCGAAGCATTCGAGAGAGCTGCGGCGGAGAGCCTGCTCGGCGGCTACCGCACACTGCCCGGCGTCCGCGACGAGATGCTGGACGCGGACGGCCGCCCGCGGGCCCATTGGATTCCCTTTCTGGCCGCTCTAGCGGAAATGGGGCCGGACGAACTGCGGCGCCGTTTCGGTTCAGCTGACCGCTATCTGCGTGATTCCGGGGTCTTCTACCGGGTCTATGACGATGTGGGCGGGGGCGAGCGGCCTTGGTCGCTGAGCCATGTGCCGCTGCTGATCGAGCGCTCGGACTGGGCGGCCCTCTCGGCCGGCCTCATTCAGCGTGCCGAGCTGCTGGAGGCGGTGCTTCAGGATCTCTACGGCCCCGGGCGGCTGGTGAGCGACGGCGATTTGCCGGCGGCGGCGGCGGCCGGCAGCAACGAATTCCTGCGCCCGCTGGTGGGGGTGAAGCCCGTGGGCGGGCGCTATCTGCGCCTTTATGCGGCTGATGTGGGCCGTGGCCCAGATGGGCGCTGGTGGGTGCTGGCCGATCGCGCCCAGGCGCCTTCCGGCACAGGATACGCACTGGAAAACCGTCTGGCCATGACGCGGGCTTTGCCGGACGTGTCGCGCGCGCTGCACATGCAGCGTGTGGCGGGCTTCTTCCAGGCGCTGCGCACGTCGCTGATGAAGTTGGACGGCACGGGGGAGGGGCGCATCGGCCTGCTCACGCCCGGTCCCATGAACGAGACCTATTTCGAGCATGCGCTGCTCGCGCGCTATCTCGGCTTCCTGCTGGTGGAAGGCGAGGATCTCACCGTGCGCGGTGATCGGCTGCACGTGCGCACGGTGGCGGGGCTGAAGCGCATTGATGTGCTGCTGCGCCGGCTCGATGCCGATTTCGCTGATCCGCTGGAGCTGAACGCTGGCTCGCGCCTGGGCGTCCCGGGGCTGGTGCAGGCGCTGCGCGAAGGTGGGGTCGCTTTTGCCAATGCGCTGGGGAGCGGGCTTGTGGAAGCCCCGGCTCTGCTGGCCTTCCTGCCGCGCATCGCCATGCGCATTCTGGGCGCGCCGCTGAAGCTGCCCCATGTGGGCACCTGGTGGTGCGGACAGGATGCCGAGCGCGCGCAGGTGATGGAGCATCTGGACGAACTGGTGATCGGATCGGCCTTCGGCCGGCCGGTGCCGGTGCTACCCTCGGGCGGCTCCGTGCTCGGCGCCGACCTCTCGGCGGCGGAACGCCGGCGCCTGTCCACTTTGCTGGCGCGGCGTGGTGTGGAACTGGTGGGCCAGGACATTGCGCGCCTGTCCACCACTCCGGTCTGGACCGGCGACAGGCTGACGCCGCGCCCCTTCATGCTGCGCGTTTTCCTGGCGGCCACGGACAGCGGCTGGCAGGTGATGCCGGGTGGCTTCTGCCGCATCTCCTCCACACCGGACGCCCGCGCCATTTCCCTGCAGAAGGGCGACCGCTCGGCCGATGTGTGGGTGCTGGCGGAGCAGGCGGTGCCGGACACCACGCTGCTGCCGAACCCGGAAAATGTGAAGGTGCGCCGCTCGTCCGGCACCCTGCCGAGCCGAGCGGCGGACAATCTGTTCTGGCTTGGCCGCTATGTGGAGCGGGCGGAGGCGACGCTGCGCCTTTCCCGTGTGCTGGTGAGCCGGCTGGCGGAAACCGGGGAAACGGGCACCAGCCCGCTGGTGTCGCGCCTGCTGGGGCTGCTGGGCGCGTGGGGCGCCATGCCGCGTGATCTGGCGAAGGCGACGCCGGCGCGCTATGCGGTGGCGGTCCTCACCCGGCGGGATGTGCCAGGGGCGCTGCCGCAGCTGGTGCTGGCGGCGCGGGCCGCGGCCTCCGTCATCCGCGACCGGTTCTCGCCGGATGCCTGGAAGGCGCTGGTGGACCTCGAATCGTGCGTGCTCGCGCCGATCAATTCGGCGCCCTCGGAAGCTGATGCCCATGAGCGGGCGGATGCGGCGCTGCGCATCATCGCCGCCTTTTCGGGCCTTGCCAGCGAGAACATGAACCGCCTCACCGGCTGGCGTTTCCTGGAGCTGGGGCGCCGCACCGAGCGGGCCATCAGCACGCTGCGCTTCGCGCGCACCTTCGGAGAGCAGGGCGTGCCGGGGTCCCTGGACGCGCTGCTTCAGGTGGCCGACAGCCTCATCACCTATCGCAGCCGCTATGTGATGGTGGAGGCGCGCGGTCCGGTGCTGGATCTGGTGCTGCTGGACCCGGACAATCCGCGCTCGGTGGCGTTCCAGGTGGAGCGGATGGCAGACCATCTGCGGGTGCTGCCCGGCCGCGACCACGACGCCCCGCCGCCGCTGTGGGAACGCCTGGTGGCGCGCATGCGGGCGGAGCTGGCCGCAGCCACCGCCGAGAGCTTCGATGGGGCCTGGTTCGACGAGATGGAAAAGACCCTCATGCGGCTTTCCGACGAGGTTGCCGCCCATTATTTCCTGCAGGGTCACTCCCAGGAAATGACCATGACCTTGGCCATGTGAGGCGGCATGCTCTACGACATCCGCCAGACCACCTCTTATTCCTATGCCGTGCCGGTGCGCGTGGCCCGGCAGGTGCTGCGCATGACGCCGGTGGACCGGCCCGGCCACCAGCATGTCATCGCCCATGTGCTCGACCTTTCGCCCGAGGCGGCGGAGCTGGAACGGGGCACGGATTTCTTCGGCAATGGCCTCACCTGGCTGACCCTTGATCAGCCCCATGACTATCTGGAAATTTCCACGCGTAGCCGGGTGGACGTGCGTGCGGGCCCGCTGCCGGATCCAAAGTCCACGGCGAGCGTGGATGATGTGCGGACGACCGCCGCGGGCGGTTTCGATCTCGGACCCGGCTCGCCCGTGCATGGCCTGTTCCCAAGCCGGGCCATTCCGGTCGACGCCGCCATCACCGAATGGACGGCGCTGAGCTGCCCCGGCGACCGGCCGATCCTGGAGGCGGGGCTGGAGCTCATGCACCGCATCAAGGACGAGTTCGTCTACGAGCCGGGCTCGACCATGGTCACGACGCCCCCGCATGAGGCGTTCGTGGCGCGGCGCGGCGTGTGCCAGGATTTCGCCCAGGTGATGATTGCCGGGCTGCGCGGGCTCGGCCTGCCGGCGCGCTACGTGTCCGGCTATCTGCGCACCGTCCCGCCTGAGGGCCAGCCGCGGCTGGAGGGGGCGGACGCGACCCATGCGTGGGCGGAGATCTGGTGCGGCCCGGAGGTGGGCTGGATCGGCCTCGACCCCACCAATGCCATTCCCGCCGGCGACGACCACATCATCCTCGCCGTCGGCCGCGATTACGCGGATGTGGCGCCGGTGGATGGCGTCATCGTCTCATCGGGGGACCACATGCTCGCCGTGGGCGTGGATGTGATCCCCGTCGAGCGGTAGGCCTCTAGCCGGCCAGCCGGCCGCCAAGCCCTCCGCCGCCCTGTGCCGCCGCTCTCAGGCGGCGCCGCGATAGATGTCGCGATAGGCCTCGCGCAGCACGTTCTTCTGCACTTTGCCCATGGTGTTGCGCGGCAGCTCATCCACGAAGAACACCTTCTTCGGCTGCTTGAACTTGGCGAGCCGGTCCGCGAGCGCCGCGTGCACGTCTCCATCGGTCAGGCTGGCGCCCTTCTTCAGGACGATGACGGCGGTGACGCCCTCTCCGAAATCGGGATGGGGCACGCCGATGACGGCGCTTTCCAGCACGCCGGGAATGGCGTCGATCTCCGTCTCGACCTCCTTGGGATAGACGTTGAAGCCGCCGGTGATGACCAGGTCCTTGCCGCGACCGACGATGGTCACATAGCCGGCCGGGTCGATCTTGCCGAGGTCGCCGGTAATGAAGAAACCGTCGCGGAACTCGCTGGCCGTCTTTTCCGGCATGCGCCAATAGCCCTTGAACACGTTGGGGCCCTTCACCTCGATCATGCCGATCTCGTCGCGGGCGAGCTCGCGGCCGCTCTCGGGGTCGCTCACGCGCACGCTGACGCCGGGCAAGGGCAGCCCCACCGTGCCGGCGATGCGCGCGCCGTCATAGGGGTTGGAGGTGTTCATGTTGGTTTCGGTCATGCCATAGCGCTCGAGGATGGCGTGGCCGGTGCGCTCGCGGAAGGCGCGATGGGTCTCCGCCAGCAGCGGCGCGGAGCCGGAGACGAACAGACGCATGCTCGCGCACGCCGCGCGGGTGAGGCCGGGCAGATCGAGGAGGCGCGTATAGAAGGTGGGCACCCCCATGAGGCAGGTGGCCTTGGGCATCAGGCCCAGCACTTCGGCGGCGTCGAACTTCGGCAGGAAGATCATGGACGCGCCGGCCATCAAAATGGTGTTGGAGGCCACGAACAGGCCGTGGGTGTGGAAAATGGGCAGGGCGTGGATCAGCACGTCGCGGTCGGTGAAGCGCCATGCGCTCCGCAGGGTCAAGGCGTTGGAGAGCAGGTTGTCGTGGCTCAGCATCGCTCCCTTTGAGCGGCCTGTGGTGCCCGAGGTGTAGAGGATGGCGGCAAGGTCGTCCGGCCCGCGGGGCACGTCCTGGAAGGCTTCCGTCTGGCCGTCCGCCGCCTGGGTCAGGGAGCCGGTGCCGTCGGCCCCCAGTGTTTCCACCACCGGCACGCCCACCTTTGCCGCGAGGGTGCGCGCGTCGTCCACGATCTCGGGCCGGCAGACGAACAAAGCGGGCTGCGCATCGGAAAGGAAATACTCCACCTCCGCCAGCGTGTAGGCGGTGTTGAGCGGCAGATAGACCGCGCCCGCCCGCACCGCGGCGAGATAGAGCACGAGGGCGGGCCAGGACTTTTCCACCTGCACCGCCACCCGGTCGCCCGGCTTCACCCCCCGCGCCACCAGCAGGTTGGCCAGCCGGCCGGACAGAGCGAGCGCGTCGCCATAGGTCTCGGCGCGGCCATCCGCATGCAGGGCCAGGGGCTTGTCTGCCGCCGGCATGGCGGAGCGGACGGCGCCGAACAGATGGTTGGGGCTGTTGTGGTCCATGGGCGTTTCCTGTTGTTTTCGTTCAGCTGGTGGGCACCAGGGCGCGGGCGGTGTGCTCCGCGCGCAGCAGCTTCTTCACGGCGCTGCTGGCCACCACGTCGCCCTTGCCGAAGAAGGCCTCGTGGTTCTTCTCGATGTCGGTGAGCACGTAGCGATAGTTCACCATCAGCCCGGCGGCCTGGGTGACGCCCTTGGGCGACAGGTCGCCCATGGCGTTGATGCGCTCCAGCCGCGCGCCATTGCCCAGGTGGAAGCGCGCCACCGGATCCACCGGCCGCCCCTTGGGCGTGCGCGCCACCAGGAAGTAATAGGCCGCCGCGGCCTTGAGCACGGGGGTGAGCGCCTCGCGCGCCTCCTCCTTCTGGGGCCATTCGGCGTCGTCGAGCAGCTTCAGCGTCTGAATGTCCGTGGCCGAGAGCACCGCGGAGGATCCGCTGGTGCGCTCGCCCTCCAGCCAGCGGTGGAAGGCGGGCACGGGCGAGAGGGTGACGAAGGTGGTCAGGTTGGGCAGCTCGCGGGAAATCTCTTCCACCACCTGCTTGATGAGGAAGTTGCCGAACGACACGCCCGACAGTCCCCGCTGGCAGTTGGAGATGGAATAGAAAACCGCGGTCGTGGCCTTGGCGGGATCGAGATGCTCGCGCTTCTGGTCGAGAATGGGCGCGATGGCGCCGGGAATGTCCTTCTCCAGCGCCACTTCGACGAAGATCAGGGGTTCGTCCACCAGGGCCGGATGGAAGAAGGCGTAGCAGTGCCGGTCCGGGCTGTCGACGCGGGCGCGCAGGTCGTTCCAGTCGCGGATTTCGTGCACCGCCTCATAGCGGATGATCTTTTCCAGCACGTTGGCGGGCGTGGACCAGTCGATGCGGCGCAGCACCAGAAATCCTCGATTGAACCAGGTGGAGAACAGATAGCCGAAATCACGGTCCACGGCCCCAAGGTCGCGCCGGTGCACCAGCGCATCCATCAGGTGCTCGCGCATGCGGACCAGGGACAAGGTGGCCCCCGGCGCCATGTTGAACCTGCGGAACAGCTCCAGCCGGCGCGGCTCGCTGGCCGCGTGCAGCTCGGAGGTGGCGGCGTCCGAACCGGTGCGGCCATAGGCTTCGATGGCGGCATCGAGCCGGGCGCGGTCCACGCCGAAGGTTTCGGCCAGGGCCTCGAAGAAGGCGATGCGCTCGCCCGTCTTCATGCGCCCATAGCGATGCAGGATCTCGGTGGCGAGCGCCACCCCCGATGCCTCGCCCTTCCCCGACAGCAATTCCTCGCAGCGCTCCACCAGGGTCGCGGCCTTGGTGGCGCCGCTGACCCGGCCGTTGCGCTCCAGCAGCGCGCGGCCCCGCTCCGCGATGGAGCCCAGAAGATCGCCGAAAAAGGAGGTGTTGGAACTCATGGCCTCATATCCCCCTTGAGTCCGCCGAGGCCGATCACGCCCCGGCGGGTCGCGCCCATGGGACAAGGGCGGAGCGCCGATGGCAAGGGGGCACGGCCGGCTTTTGTCCCCATCCCCCAGCGCAATGGGGGAGGGGCCGCGACGCCGTGCACCAGAAATAGCCGAGCTGCGGGAACAAAGCGCGCGATGGGCCCTTGTACCCCCGGTGGCGCTCAAGGCGCCGCGCGACGGGCTCCGTCGGAAACGGGAGAAACTCATGTTGAGGATGTGCATGGCGCTTTGCGCGGGCATCGGATTGGGCATGGCGAGCTTCGGCGCCGCGGGGGCGGAGGTGCGCACCGCGCCGTTGACCGGTGCCGACGGCGCCGCCCATGGTCTCGTAACCGTGACTGCCGCCCCAAAGGGCGTGCTGCTGCGGGTGGAGGCCACCGGCCTGCCGCCCGGCTGGCATGGCATGCATTTCCACGAAAAGGGCGATTGCGATGCCCCGAGCTTTGCGGCGGCTGGCGCCCATGTGCATGCGGCGACGCCCGTCGTCCATGGTTTCCTCAACCCGCAGGCCAATGATGATGGCGACCTGCCCAACATCTATGTGGGCGCGGATGGCACCGCCCGGGTGGAGCTCTATTCCACGCTGGTCGCGCTCCAGCCGGGGGCTGGCCGCCCGGCGCTGCTGGGCCCCTCCGGATCGGCGGTGGTGATCCACGCCAATCCCGATGACTACACCACCCAGCCCATCGGCGGCGCGGGCGCGCGCATCGCCTGCGCGGCCCTGCACTGAAAAAGCCCCGCCGCCGGGCGATGGGGCCGGCGGCGGGCCCGCATCCTGCCCCTATCCTGCCGTTGCGGCGGCTTGCCTTCCCGCCACGTTCCCCCCAATCTCCCCCGCAATAAAAATGAAATGCGGGAGGAGCCCATGGCGCACACGGCCGACGTGTCGCAGCCGTATGACTATGTGATCGTGGGGGCGGGTTCGGCCGGCTGCGTGCTGGCCAATCGCCTGTCCTCGGACCCTGCGGTGCGGGTCTGCCTGATCGAGGCGGGTGGGAACGACGACTGGGTGTGGTTCCACATTCCGGTGGGCTATCTGTTCGCCATCGGCAATCCGCGTTCCGACTGGTGCTTCAAGACCGAGCCGGAGCCGGGGCTCAACGCGCGGGCGCTCTCCTATCCGCGTGGCAAGGTGATCGGCGGCTCTTCGGCCATCAACGCCATGATCTACATGCGCGGCCAGGCGGCGGATTACGACCATTGGCGCGAGCTGGGCCTGGAAGGCTGGGGCTGGGACGATGTGCTGCCCCTTTTCCGGCGCCACGAGGACCATTTCATGGGCCCCAACCGCGACCATGCGCGGGGAGGGGAGTGGCATGTTGAGTTTCCGCGGGTCACGTGGCCGCTGCTGGATGCCGTGCGCCGCGCCGCCGCCGAGGACGGCATTCCGCCCATTGATGATTTCAACACCGGCGACAATGCCGGCTCCTGCTATTTCCATGTGAACCAGAAGCGCGGCCTGCGCTGGAGCTCGGCGCGCGGCTTCCTGAAGCCCGTGCTCTCCCGGCCCAATCTCGATCTCGTCACCGCCGGCCATGTGGAGCGCGTGTGCGTGGAGGAGGGGCGCGCCACCGGCGTGGTGATGCGTGGCAAGGATGGCGAGCGGCGCACCGTGCGCGCCCGGCGCGAGGTGGTGCTCGCCGCAGGGGCGGTCGGCTCCCCGCAATTGCTGATGCTGTCCGGTATCGGGCCGGGGCACCATTTGTCGGAACTCGGCATCCCGGTGGCGCACCATGCCCCGGGGGTGGGCTCAAATCTGCAGGATCACCTGCAGCTGCGCACGGTGTTCAGGGTGGCGGGCATCGGCACGCTGAACGAGCGCTACCATTCGCTGTTCGGCAAGCTGGGCATGGCGCTCGACTTCGCCTTCCGCCGGCGCGGGCCGCTGACCATGGCGCCCTCTCAGCTCGGCCTGTTCACTCGATCGTTTCCGCAGAAAGAGACGGCGGACCTGGAGTTTCATGTGCAGCCCCTCTCGCTGGACAAGTTCGGCGAGCCGCTGCACCGCTTTCCGGCTTTCACCATGAGCGTGTGCAACCTGCGCCCCACCTCGCGCGGCAGCATCCGCCTCAAGAGTTCCGAAGCGGCCGACGCGCCCGCTATCAGGCCCAATTACCTCTCCACGGAAGAGGACCTGAGGGTGGCTGCCCAATCCATCCGCGTGGCGCGGCGCATCGTGGCCCGCCCCGCGCTGGCACCGTTCGCGCCCGCCGAGCTGGTGCCCGGAGCGGCGGCGGCGAGCAACGATGAAGCAATGCTGCGGCGCGCGGCGGGTGATGTGGGCACCACCATCTTCCACCCCGTGGGCACCGCTCGGATGGGCCTTCCCTCCGATCCGGAAGCCGTGGTGGACGCCCGGCTCAGGGTGATGGGGCTGGCTGGGCTGCGTGTGGTGGATGCCTCCGTGATGCCGACGATCACCTCCGGCAACACCAACTCCCCAACGATCATGATCGCCGAGAAGGGGGCCCAGATGATCCGGGAAGACGCGGCCCGGGGCTGAAGATCGGCCGGGGGCCCTCGCGTCCCCGGCCGGCCCACCAGGGCCGAGGTGCGAGGCATCTGTGCGAAACATCCGGCATGGAGTTGCCGGACGCTCAAGCATGGATTATGAAAGCCGCTGTCAGCGCCCTGCGTTGCTGCACCCGTAGCTCAGCTGGATAGAGCGCCGCCCTCCGAAGGCACGTGTCAAGCCGGCCGATGCGAAAAGTGCGAGGAAAAGAGTTTTTGAATTCAATGGCTTGTGAGGGTTGGCTCGTGGAGCTTAACTTTCGCAGGAAATCCGAGTAAGCACTGCGTAAGCAGCAGGCACCCGTAGCTCAGCTGGATAGAGCGCCGCCCTCCGAAGGCGGAGGCCACACGTTCGAATCGTGTCGGGTGCGCCATTGCAACCAGAAATTGTTTTGGTATTTGCGCGGAAGTCGCGTTTTCCATCCTGACGCTGGACGCTCATTGACCGCCTTGGCAAGACCGGGGCGCGGCTCCCGCCTGGATCTGAATCTCGCCTTCTCCAAAATTTGACGGTCGATGAGACGCTCGCCTGGGCGAGCCCGCTTCGCGGTGGCCTCTGAAGAGCACGGAAGTCGGCAAACGCCGGATGCCTCCCCGCTCACAAATCGTCATTCACAAGCACCAGGTCCGCTCTCGCCTCTCGTCACGTCGAGCAGCTGTCCCCTCAATTCGCGACCACCTCTCCCTCCTTGGTGGGCGATATGAACACTCTTCGCTACGGACGCGTTGTGGGAAGCCCCCAATGATCGGGAAGCCTTGGTGGGCTGTCCTCACCGCGGAGGCAAAAGATGACCCAAAGCGGCCCTCCCGGCACGCCGTCGCAAATGGCCGCTTTGCGCCCCATAAGGGCCGTTGGGCATGCTTTTGCGCGAACTTGAAAGCGGCCGTTCGTTCGCCGAGCGAAGCGCAATCTCACATGACCGACATTAGACATTTCGGCACGCTGGCACTCAGCACCCCCTCGGTCGCGGTCGGGCATGCGGTGCAACGGATTTGCGCCGCTTCACGCAGCCTAATCGGCAGCTTTTTTAGCAAGACCTGACATTTACCCAAGCTGATATGAACGACCAATATTTGGAATGTTCGAAAGCAGGCGCTTTGATGGGCCTGGCATGGCGGCCTTTGGCGCGCGCTGGTAGAAGTGCTACGTCAGCAAGGGAGTGAGCGGTTAACGTGCGATTCTTTGTCGGAAACCAGCAACCTGCCTATCAAGGCATGCCGACCTTCCAGTTGATCAAAGACAATTGGAACGACTGGTTCAAATGGTTCACCCTCTACGCGATCCGCGCGATCCAGCCCGACGGATCAATCGTCGAGCTCGGAAGCGCGAAAATCGCACGCCAAGGTATGACGGAAGACGAAGGCAGCACCGAATTGCCGCCTGTCTTCGACGCGTTGGACGCGACCTATTTTTCGGTCGGTCAGGGCGAGAATTATTACGAGACTCTGATCTCACTCGGCGACGAGATTCGCACCGGCTTTCTGACCGCAATACGCGACTGTGCGTTCACGCCGGACATCCTCGACGCCAACGCCAGAGAGCCCGTTCTCCAAAGCTCGCTTCTCCGCGATATCGAGATGTCGCGAGTTCGGGAGCGCTTCAACCGCCTCGCACACGGTGAAGTCGCCCTCTCTCCCTACAGCTTCGACTATCTGTTTCCGCCCGATCCGCAGGCGTTGACGCCGCCGCCCGTCCTCAACTTCGCGGTGACGCCGAACTCGCTGCCGGCGACGAACGTCCATGTGCTGATCGGCCGCAATGGGGTCGGCAAGACTCGCTGCTTCGACTTCCTTGCCCGCGCCTTCCTCGGCATGCCGGCGGACGACCCGCAGCAGCCTGTCGGCCAGCTACGCAACCGCGCTACAAATCCATGGGGAATCGAAGATATCGACCAAGACCCTGGCTTTGCCGGTCTCGTCACAGTGTCGTTCAGCGCCTTTGACTCAACCGGCCCGCTCGGCGGCGCCAGCAGTGGCGAGAAGCGCTACGCTTATATCGGGCTTGTCACGCACGAGGGCCTGCAGACTGGCGCGCCAATCGCGATGCCGCGCGGCCCGCGTGTCAAGGACGGGTACGAACTCGCCCACGAATTTGCCATGAGCATGCTTGCCTGCCGCGAAGGCGTGCGGCGGCGCCGATGGGAGAAGGCCCTCCGGACGCTGGAGGCCGACCCCCTCTTCGCGGAAGCGAATGTCTCGGCGCTTGCCGATTATCAGGGACCGGATCTTGAACAGCGCGCGCGCACCTTGTTCCTCCGAATGAGTTCGGGCCATGCCGTGGTGCTGCTCTCAATGACCCGCTTGGTTGAGCTGGTCGAAGAGAAATCGCTCATCTTGATTGACGAACCCGAGAGCCATCTCCACCCGCCTTTGCTATCAGCGTTCGTGCGCGCGCTGTCGGACCTGCTGATCAATCGTAATGGCGTCGCGATCATTGCCACACATTCACCGGTCGTTCTGCAGGAAGTTCCGCGGTCTTGTGCGTGGAAGCTGAGCCGCGTCGGCCACGACGCCCGCGCCGATCGCCCAGAACATGAGACCTTTGGCGAGAACGCCGGCACGCTGACTCGTGAGGTGTTCGGGCTCGAGGTAACGCAGACCGGATTTCACAAGCTGATTGCCGATCGGGCCGTGGGCCGCACCTATGATCAGATATTGGAGCTGTTTGGCGGTCAGCTCGGTGCTGAAGGCCGAGCGCTGGCGCGGGCGCTCAGTCTCGTGCTGCCCGATCAGCTCCCGCCCCAAGGCGGCGGCGAATAGGATGCGCACGCTACCGATGCCGCCCCAGGCGGCGGCCGACGTGCTCGCAACCTGTGTAGGCGGAGTTGCCGATCCGGCGTTGCAGCATCGACTGCAGGCGATCACCCCGCAACTTGTAGCTGCGGCCGTCAATTACGATCAACTCGCTCGCGTCCAGAACCTGCATCAGGTCGTGCGCACGGTGAACGTAGGCGCAGTCACACGGTCCGAACTCGAAGCGCTCTATTCGCAGCAGATGAGCGCCGCGAACGGCGCGGCGCGGTTGATCTACAGCGCGCTCCGCAACGCCTCGCCCAACGGCAAATGCCCGCTCTGTGGCATCGGCACGGTCACGGTCCTCGACCACCACCTTCCGAAGGCGCGCTATCCCAATCTGTCGGTGTGCCCCTTCAACCTCGTTCCGGCTTGCGACTTTTGTAACAACGCCAAACGTGCGCGCTTCCCGACGTGCGCGGAAGAACAAACGATTCACCCTTACTATGACGACTACACCCAGCAGCAGTGGATCTTTGCGCAGCTCGATGTGGCCGGGCCGCCGGTCCTTGTTTTTTATGTCAACGCACCGGCGCAATGGCCGCAGGTTGCGCAGCTCCGAGCCAAGCGACACTTCGACGTCGTCAAACTCGGCGTCAGCTACACCTCGAACGCGAATGACGATCTAATTCCGCTGCGCGACCATCTCGCTACGATCGCAGCGACGAAGGGAGCGGCCGGCGTACAGGCCTATCTCGCGGAAGAGCAGGCGCGCTACGCAACTCGGCTCAATTGCTGGCAACACGTCATGTTTCAGACCTTGGCCGCCAATCGGTGGTTCGTCGACGGCGGGTATCTTCAAATCCCGCAGTGATATCACGTGGCGCTCACCAAGGCAGCTTTCGGGGGTAATCAGGTGGCGTCGAAAGACCGCTGTTAGGACGCGTAACAGTCGAGCTATTGGATCGCATGCGAATGACCAGTTCGGCGAGTGCGGACATTCGAGCGTCGGCTGCGGCATGGCAATATCTGATCGGAAGCGGCGGGAGGCGCCCACTGGTCGGGAACGGCAGCTTTCCTATTTTGATCATCTGAAACCTGCCAGTCCGTTCCCGGCCCCGAACCAGCCGTCCGTTGCAGCCGCAGCGAACTTCAGCCTATGGCGCACTCCAGAGGGAATGGCGGCGTGCCCACCTCTCGCGTCAATGCAACCAAATTTCATCCATCCGCGTGAACCGCTCTTGTAGATTCGGTCGGCGCTCCACCTGGACCGCCGAGAGTGAGAGGTTGGTCCGGATTTCCGTGACGGGTTGAGGATCGGGAGAGAGGCTCCCGGCACCCGTCGTGGAGTTTGGTCCCATGATCGAGGTTCAGGTTCTCGAAGGACACCGCGATGCGGCGCGCGGTTACAAGGTGGATGCGAGCCGCGGCGAGCGGATCGGCCGTGTGTCCTCCGAGTGGTTCTCCCGGCCGGCGGACGAGCGCTACCTGTCGCTGTCGGAGCTCTACGGTGGGGTGCGCGGGCGGTCCGACCGGAGCCGGACGCGCATTGTGGAGAGCCCCGCCATCCGCGTCGAAGCGAGCCGCGAGGCGCCGGACCGGCTGACGCTCGCGCTGCCGGGGGCGGAGGCTCCTGTTGCCCCGACCCACTGGAGCTTTGGCCAGCTCGCGAGCCTCATCGGCGCACCGGCCGCCTATCTGCGGCAGCTTCCCGCGCCGCTCGCCGGCATCAACCTGCAGCACGGCCTGCTGACGCACCGCGCCGAGCAGGTCAAGACGCTGGAGGTGGAGGACGGGCGCGTGGAGCTTCGGGCCGTGACCGGCCCCGACTACGGTCGCATCTATGACCATGAGCTGGTGGACGCCGTGCGACGCATCGCCGGGAACGGCACGGGCGATACCCGCTGGAAGGTACCGGGCGTGCTCGACTGGTCGACCGGCATCTACAATCCCCGCGTCGACATCACGAAGGACACCACCACACTCTACGCCTCGGACCGGGACGTCTTCCTGTTCCTGGTGGACGACCTCAATCCCATCGAGGCCGGGCGGCTGCCGGATGGCTCGCCCGACCTGTTCTTCCGGGGCTTCTATTGCTGGAACTCAGAGGTGGGCGCCAAGACACTCGGCATCGCCAGCTTCTATCTCCGGGCGGTCTGCCAGAACCGGAACCTGTGGGGCGTCGAGGATTTCGAGGAGATCACCATCCGCCACTCCAAATATGCCGCCTCCCGCTTCGCCCATCAGGCCGCGCCGGCCCTGGAGCGTTTCGCCAATTCCTCGCCCATGCCGTTCGTCAACGGCATCAAGGCGGCGCGGGAACGCATCGTGGCGCGCACCGACGAGGACCGCGCCGAGTTCCTGCGCCGCAAGGGGTTTTCCAAGGCCGAGACGCAGAAGGTGATCGACACCGTGCTCGCCGAGGAAGGCCGCAAGCCCGAGAGCATCTTCGACTTCGTGCAGGGCATCACCGCTGTGGCGCGGGACAAGCCGCACCAAGACGCCCGCCTCGACCTCGAGGCGCGGGCGAAGAAGCTGCTCGACCGGGCTGCCTGAGATCCGCAAAGCCGGAGATGCGGAATGTCGTGTCTCCGGCTTCGTGTTGTCCCGGATTTCCGGATCATCGGTTCTGCGGCGCTGCCCTCAGAGGAAGAGGGCGGCGCCGTCCTTCGTGACGGGTTTGAGGTTGAGAGAGAGGTTCTCCGGCCGCCCGTCGCGGAGAAATATCACATGGCCACGGCTGTTCAGAAGATCACCCTTTCGTCGTCCCGCGACATCCCCTTCAACAAGCTGGTGCTGAGCCAGTCCAACGTCCGCCGGGTGAAGGCCGGCGTCTCCATCGAGGAGCTCGCCGAGGACATCGCCCGGCGCGGCCTGCTCCAGGGCCTCAATGTCCGCGCCGTGGTCGATGCGGACGGCGTCGAAACCGGCATGTATGAGATCCCGGCCGGCGGGCGGCGCTATCGGGCGCTGGAACTGCTGGTGAAGCGCAAGCGCCTCGCCCGGACCGCGCCCGTGCCCTGTATCGTGCGGGAGGGCGGTATCGCCGAGGAGGATTCGCTGGCCGAGAATGTCCAGCGCGCCCCTCTCCATCCCCTCGACCAGTTCCGCGCCTTCCTCGCCTTGCGGGAGAAGGGCCAGTCCGAGGAGGAGATCGCGGCTGCCTTCTTCGTCTCGGCCGCGGTGGTGAAGCAGCGGCTGAAGCTCGCCTCAGTGTCGCCGAAGCTGCTCGACGTCTATGCCGAGGATGGCCTCACCCTTGACCAGCTCATGGCCTTCACCGTCTCTGGCGACCATGAGCGACAGGAGCAGGTGCTGGAGCGTCTCGCCCAGGCTTACGACAAGCAGCCCTATGTCATCCGGCGCATGCTGACGGAGGGCGCCGTCCGAGCCCGCGACAAGCGCGCCCGCTTCATCGGCATCGAGGCCTATGAGACGGCCGGCGGCACAGTGCTGCGCGACCTGTTCCAGGGCGACGACGGCGGCTGGCTGCAGGACGTGGCCCTCGTCGACCGGATGGTGGCCGAGAAGCTCGCCGCCGAGGCCGACGCGATCCGGAGCGAAGGCTGGAAGTGGATCGAGGTCGCACCGGACTTCGCCTATGGCCACACCTACGGCCTGCGCCAGTTGCGTGGCGAGCCCACGCCGCTGACCGAAGAGGAGGAGGCTGCGAGGGTGACCGCCCAGGCAGAATACGATCGCCTGTCGGAGGCGCATGCCGACGCCGACGAACTCCCCGAGGAGGTGGATGCCCGGCTCGGCGAGCTCGAGGCGATGCTGGAAGCCTTCGAGACGCGTCCTCTCGCCTTCGAGCCAGCGGAAGTCGCCCGAGCCGGCGCCTTCGTCAGCATCGCGCAGGACGGGAAGCTCCGGGTGGAACGGGGCTATGCCCGCCCGGAGGATGAAGGGCCGCTCGAAGAGGAGCATGATCCTTCCATCGAGAAAGATGGTGACACCCATACCGCCTCTGCACCTCGCAAGGAGGCGGTGGTCTCTGATGGTCGCGCTGAGCCCGAGGAGGAGGACGGCCTCACCCCCATCTCGGACCGGTTGCTCACGGAGCTGACCACCCATCGCACCCTCGGCCTGCGCCATACGCTGGGCGAGCAGCCCGATGTGGCCTTCCTCGCGGCGGTCCACGCCCTGACGCTGAAGGCCTTCTACGCCTATGGCTCGGATAGCTGCCTCGAGCTCGATCTCAAGAGCGTGTCCTTCAACGCCCAGGCGCCGGGCCTCAACGACAGCGTCTCGGCCGAGGCGATCCGTGTCCGGCACGAAAGCTGGGCCAAGGCCCTGCCCAAGGAGCCCGTTGCCCTCTGGGACACCCTGAGCGGATGGGACCGCGACAGCCAATCCGCCCTGTTCGCCCAT
The DNA here is from genome assembly GCF_043831965.2 of Xanthobacter variabilis. Classification (NCBI taxonomy): domain Bacteria; kingdom Pseudomonadati; phylum Pseudomonadota; class Alphaproteobacteria; order Hyphomicrobiales; family Xanthobacteraceae; genus Xanthobacter; species Xanthobacter variabilis. The sequence continues at coordinate 4,057,394 of NZ_CM195533.1, read as the reverse complement.
GTGGTGAGTCTCTCGGTCAATGCTGTGCATGAGGCCTGGAACCGCCGTCCCCGCGCCTTCGCCCATGCCGACCGGCTGGCGCAGGCGGTGTCGCTCGACATGGCGGCGGCCGGGTGGAAGCCCACCGTTGACACCTTCCTCTGCAGGGTCACCAAGGCCCGCATCCTGCAGGCGGTGACAGAGGCCAAGGGCGCACGCGCGGCCGAGCGGATCGCCCACCTCAAGAAGGGCGACATGGCGCGGGAGGCCGAAACCCTCCTCGCCGACAGCGCTTGGCTCCCGGAAGCCCTGCGGACCCAGCCCTGCGACATCGCCGGCGAAGAGAGGGCGGAGATCGACGGCGAAACGGCCATGGGCGACAGCGATGACCTCGCCGATAGTGAGGAGCCCGAAGCGATCTCTCCCCCGATCGCTGCCGAATAATCCTCCCGGGCAACCTGGCCCGCCGCCTGTGGCTCCGCGATCCCCCTGTCGCGTGGTCCGGACGGCGGGCCTTTTTCTTGGAGCGTCCTCATGGCGGATGCTGCGCACGACCTCGCCCGGCGGCTGGGGCGGCAGGCAGAGGCAGTCTGCCGCCATTATCTCTCCGCCGGCTGGCGGCAGGGGCACTATTGGCAGGTGGGCGATGTCCGCAATGCGCCCGGCCGCTCCATGTTCGTGCGGCTGACGGACAGCGCGAAGGGCCCGGCCGGCAAATGGACCGATGCAGCCACGGGGGAGCACGGCGACCTGCTCGACGTGATCCGCGAAAGCCAGGGCCTGTCCAACTTCACCGATGTGGTCACCGAGGCTCAAGCTTTTCTGCGCCTTCCGCCAACCTCCCCAGATGCGGAAGCCCTCCATCGCAGGAAGCCGAGCTCCTCACGTGATCCGGTCACCTCGGCACGACGGCTGTTCGCCGCCGCAATGCCGATTTCGGGCACAATAGCAGAGGCGTATTTGCGGAACCGCGGCATCACGGCTTTGCACGAAACCGGGAGCCTGCGCTTTCACCCGCGCTGCTACTACCGACCGGATCCAAGGGAGCCCATTCAACCCCTGCCGGCCATAATCGCAGCTGTCACCGACCTCAGGGGACGGATCATGGGCATCCACCGGACATGGCTCACACCAGACGGTGCCGGAAAGGCAGTCATCGCCACGCCCCGGCGCGCCTTGGGTCACCTGCTGGAGCATGCCGTTCGCTTCGGCAGGCCTGACGACGCGATGGCGGCCGGCGAGGGCATCGAGACCATCCTTTCCGTGCGCACAGCGCTGCCCAGCCTCCCAATGGTGGCGGCGCTCTCGGCCGCACACCTCGCCGCCATCGCCTTTCCACCAGGGCTTCGACGGCTCTACATCGTCCGCGACAACGATCCTGCCGGCGACAGGACACGAGACAGCCTCATCGCACGAGCGAACTCCACCGGGATCGAGGCCATCGTGCTCTCGCCGGCGCTTGGCGACTTCAACGAGGATCTGCGCGCCTTTGGCGTCGATGCCGTTCGGGCCGGAATCCGTGCTCAGATCGCAGCAGAGGACGTTTCCCGATTCATGGTGCTACGCCCGTAATCCGCAGCACGAGGGAGTGGGTTTTTTCGCTCCGCGCATTGGTGCCCACCGTCATCGGAAAGGTCCGCAGCCAGGCCTTCCAGAGGGCGATCGGCCAGCAGACATGCCTGACCGGCAATGGCTGCGGCCAACGATTTTCCGGCGCCGCTGCGCGCCGTTCCATCGCGAAACAAAATCGCCGGCCTTCGCCATCCTCCGCTGCGCTCCGGCCCCGCGCTTCCCGCGGGGTGCAGGTCCGACCCGCCCGCCGGCTTCGTCGCCATGAAGGCCGCAGAGCTGCGGTCCAACCGACGGAGCATCCCATGAGCGCAGAGCACGACGACCCCCGCCACGCCTCGTCTCCCACCGATCACCTGCTGCAGGAACTTCAGCTTTACGGCTACCGCCCCTTTGACGATGAGCCCGATCCCCGGCCGCTGCCCGAGGCCGACCGCATCACCGGCGCCATCACCGACATCTTCGACGCCCTCATCGCAACGCTTCAGGACACCCGTCTCGAGCCGGACCTCCCCGACCTTCTGTGGTCCACCGTCCATCTCTTCCACCGTGCCGCCGGCCGACTCTCGCGCACCCTTGACGACAACGAGCAGCGCCAGCGCCGCAGCCAGCAGGAGCAGGACGGCAGCGAGGTACGCTCGGTGGAACTGGAACGCCTCATCGCCGAGGGGCAGAGCCTCGTGGAGCGCCGCGACGCCTTCGAGCTGATGCGCGACGAAGCCGCCGACGCCTTCGAGCGCCACACCGGCTCAGCCTGGCGCCCACGCACCGGATCCATGGTGAACCACCGCAATCTGACTGCCGCCCTCATCGACAGCCGCGATTTCCTTGCCGCCCGTAGGCGGGCGGAGACCGAGGTGCTGATGCCAGCAGGTCCGAAGATCGCCTTCTCCGGCGGCGACACGGCCGATCACAAGCTCATCTGGACGAAGCTCGACCAGGTGCACGCCAAGCACCCCGACATGGTGCTGCTACATGGCGGTTCGCCCAAGGGCGCCGAAAGGATTGCCGCCTGCTGGGCCGATGCCCGCAGGGTGCCCCAGGTTGCCTTCAGGCCGGACTGGACGCGGTACGCCAAGGCCGCGCCCTTCAAGCGCAACGACCAGATGCTCTCGGTCATGCCCATCGGGGTCATCATATTCCCCGGCACCGGCATCCAGGACAATCTCGCCGACAAGGCCCGCAAGCTCGGCATCCCAGTCTATCGGTTCGGGTCGGGCGGCGCGTGAGCGCTGCCCCTTCCTCGACCATCGGAATCGTATTTCACGAGCCCTGAACGTTTCTCATGAAAGTGCTGGCTCCATTATCGATTCTCACCGGACTGACGAGCTGGGCCTGTACTCATCAGACGTGAAGCTGAACAAAGCCTCCAGAGCCTGCTTATGCAGGGAGACGGCCGCACCTGCCGATCTTCGAGCGACGATCCACCCCCGCTTTTTTGCGCTGATCCTTAGGTACCGACCGAGGGCCTGACGCCATCAACCCGCAAGGGGTCGGCTACGCATAGCGTGCCGCCGCTCCGCTTCGCCTGCGCGGTGATTGCGGCCCACGGCCGGACCCGTCGGGCGCCTGTCAGCGGGGATGGTCCTCCGCTTCGAGCAGGAGCCGGATTCCATGTCCTCCATCGATGCACAGGCCTTCGCCCTCAGCCTCGCCAAGACCCTGATGGTCGTCATCGTGATCTTCCGCGCCGGCGACGGCAGCCTGTCGGTCGTGCCAGCAGACGAGTTCGACGGCGACGCTTCGCAGATCGTCCGCGAGATTGACCCCTTCGCCAGATAGCGGAGGTGTACGCATGAAATGCCGGGTATCCCCCTTACTGGGATTCCGGCATGCATCTTCTCTTGCTATGCAGGGGATCGCGCCGCGGTGGTGGTGGAAGGCGCAACCGTCTGAGCTTTCCTCATGGAGCCACCACCATGATCTTCCTCGGTATCCCGCTCGGTCTCGCCGCCATCGTCCTATTTTGCTGGCTGCTGTTTACGCTCGCCGTCTTCGCGCTGCCGTTCTTCGCCTCCGTCAGCGCCGGCACTTGGGCCTACCAAACCGGCGCGGGCTGGCTCGGTGCGATCGTCGTTGGCCTGATCGCCGGGTGCGTCACGCTTGGCATCGGACAAGTGCTGCTCGTGATCGTTCGTCCGATGTGGGCGCGGCTCCTCGTTGCGCTCGCCTTCGTCGCCCCGGCCGTCTTCGCCGGCTATCACGCCACGCATGGTATCGCGAAGCTCGCCATGCCGTCCGAGACGTGGCAGATCGTTTTCTCGATCATCGGAGCTGTTGCCATCGGCGTCACGACGCTGATGCAGGTCGCGGGCACGGCGCCCCGTGGTCAGTGGCGGACCAGTGCATGGTGGGAGTGGCCTTGCCCGGTTGAACCCGTTGCGGGGGAAGCACACGAAGCAGGCCCGAAACGGGGGACGTGAAGCCGAAGAGGATCAGGCCGGTCTTCCGTGACGTTGAGAGGCCGCCATCATCCCCGTTCGGTATCCGTCGGTCGACCGCTCCAAACGGCCTCTCCAATAGGCGGATCTGGCCGCAGGACGGCTGTGCCTCGACCGCCTCTGCCGCAACGGCGCATCATGACTTTCTTCCCCTGCCGGACCTCACCCCAAGCGACGGGTCGCGTGGGGACCCCGAGGCGCCGTCATTCCTCGCGAGGCAAGAAAGTCCCTCTCGCGCCGTCCTCCGCTTGGCTCCGGTCGCAACCCTCACCCCATCGCGCCAGCGCGACGGGGACCCCGAGGCGATGCGGCGTCGGTCGCCTCCGGCCTTCCGATCGCCATCGAGGCCGCATGGTGCGGGCTCGGAAACGGAAGACGGAGATTTACCATGGCCACCATCGGCACCTTCAAGAAGACCGGCGCGAACGAGTTCTCCGGCGAGATCGTCACCCTCAGTGTCCAGGCCAAGGGCGTGCGCATCGTCCCCGACCTGCGGGCCAACGGTGAGAACGCCCCCAGCCACCGGGTCCTGGTGGGCCGGATCGAGATCGGCGCCGCCTGGTCCAAGCGCTCCGGCGAAGGCCGCGACTATCTGGGCCTCAAGCTCGACGACCCGAGCTTCAACGCCCCGATCTACGCCAACCTCTTCGACGACGAGGATGCCGACACCTTCTCGCTCATCTGGTCCCGCCCGAGCGGGCGACGCGGCGAGTGAGCCTCGCACAAGGCCCCCGGCTGATCAAGCCGGGGCCTCCCCACACCGGGTTCACCGGTCAGTCGTTGCCGTCTGGCCGCACCAGCTCGACGTGGCTGACGCCCAGCGCCTGAGCCAGCTCGTAGAGGGTGATAACCGTCGGATTGCGCCGGCCACGCTCGAGGCCGCTGATGTACTGCTGGCTGAAACCGGAACGCGCCTCGACATCCTCCTGCGTCAGGCCTTTCTCCTGACGCAGGCGAGCGAAATTCCGGCCGACCAGCTTGCGCATATCCATGCGCAGACGGATCGCAATTTACACACTTTGAGCTTATCAACTATAATATGTAATCAAATGCCCGTAGCGGGTTAGACGGCGGCAATGCCGATGCCAATCGACCATCGAGCGACCCCGGGCATGCTCCCCGCTCGCGGGCTCGCTTCACCATCCGCCGTCGTCTAGAAGGGGCGAAGGTAGCGTCAGGCAGGGAAAGGGGGGGACATGACCGACACGTTCGAAGACACCGTTCCCTCCGCTCCCGAGCTCACCGACTACGACCGGGCGCACATCAAGCTCTATGCGCGCCTGCTCGATGCCACGGCGGATGGCGCCGGCTGGGAGGAGATCGCCTCGGTGCTGTTCGGCATCGACGCGGCTCGGGAGCCCGAACGTGCCCGTCATGTCCATGACAGCAATCTGGCCCGGGCCCGATGGGTGGCCTCCAGCGGCTACAAGGACCTCCTTCGCCGTCCCGTCTGACGTTGCTGCCCGTTCGCAGGGGTGATGCCGCAGCCGCATCACGCGATGCTCCCCGGCCGGCTTCCCCCAATACCCTCAATCCCTGATTGTCCTCACTCGACACGCACCCTTGATGCGGAGGCGAGTGATGAAGCCCGATACATCGCGCTGGCGAGAAGATGCCAGCTACGGCTATTTCGACACGCTGTCGGTGGAGGGACTCGCCTGGGAATGCCTGCGCCGGGACGAGACCTACCAGGAACACTACCAGTCCCTCGTGAAGGCCGGCTCGGATGCCGACCCGCTCCCCCGGGAGGTGGAGCAGCGCTGGGGGCTGCGATTTCGCCGCGCGGCCATCTCTCTCCGCTGTGGAACAGAACGTCCCGTGGTCGCCGGTTGTCGATCCGGCCGTCGTGCTTCTCGCCCAGCAGCCCGCGTTTCTTCCGGGGGCGGCCGGAGTCTCCTTCGGCGACATGGTTGCGCCGCACGACAGCTCCGAGGGACGATACCTGGTCCATGGTCCGGCACACCATGCCGCGCAGGTGCTGCTGCTGGCTGGGACTCGCCCCGATGCGCCGCTGGCGGCACTGATCCCGCTGGACGCGGACACCATAGGGCGGATGGAAGCGCTGACCCGCTTCTGGCGCGCGGTCGAGCGCCGGCCATTGATCCCCGACACCCGCATCACCGCGCAGCAGCGTGGCCGGCTGCGCATCATGATGCTGGCGGCCGATGGTCGGGCGAACGGCGCCAGCTACCGCGACATCGCCATGGTCCTTTACGGCCACAAGCGCGTCGCGTCCGAGTCCTGGAAAACCTCGGCGCTGCGCGACCAGGTCATCGGCCTCGTCAAAGGCGGCCTCGCCATGATCGGCGGCGGATATCTCAAGCTCCTGCGTCATCGCAGAAGACCATAGCTGCATCGCCGGCATCCTGAGGGTGGGGATTTTCGCCCCCCTCAACTTCCCCATCCCCCTCGACGGCTGCCCTTCGCCACCGTGATCGCCATCCGCCGCTGATGACCAGCGGCCCGAGATCGCCCACGGAGGCCCGATCCATGCGACCCGACGCTGTCCCGCTGCCGCCACGCTACTTGCGCACCAAGGAAGCCGCGGTCTTCCTCAGTCTATCGCCCCGGACGCTCGAGAAGCACCGCACCTACGGAACCGGTCCCGCCTATCGCAAGCTCGGCGGACGCGTCGTCTATGCCATCGAGGACCTGCAGGCCTGGGTCGCCCGTGGCGCCGTCACCTCCACCTCCGATCCGCGCGGCTCGATCCTGCCGGCCAAGCGCCAGGGCCTGCCCGGCATTGCCGAGCCCCACCGTTTCGCACGCTGATCGGAGCCCTTCTCCATGGTGGCGCGGCATCGCTCCCAGCCGGAGCGCGGACAGCTCGATCTGTTCCGCGCGCTTCCCGGCGCGTTCGCGCCACGAGATGCGCAGGATCTCATGGCCTATCCCTTCTTCTCCCTCTCCAAGACCCATCGTATCGCGCCCATCGATTTTTCCGCCGGCGATGTCTCCATCCGGGTCGAGGCCGTGCCTGACCACGGCATGGCGACCATCTGGGACGCCGACATCCTGATCTGGGCGGCGAGCCAGATCGTGGAGGCCCGAGACGCCGGCCTGCGCACGTCGCGCTTCATGGTCGCCACCCCCTATGAGATCCTCAGGTTCGTGGGGCGGGGCACCTCGCTGCGGGACTATCAGCGCCTCAAAGCTGCGCTCGACCGGCTGCAGTCCACCACCGTGTCTACCTCGATCCGCCAGCCTGCCGAGGGACGGCGCCATCGCTTCTCCTGGATCAACGAGTGGAAGGAGCGCACCGACCGGGATGGCAGGCCCGCGGGAATCGAGCTCATCGTCCCCGACTGGTTCTATTGCGCCATCGTGGAGGACGCCCTCGTCCTCACCATCGACCGAGCGTACTTCGAGCTGACGGGCGGGATCGACCGCTGGCTCTACCGGCTGGTGCGCAAGCACGGCGGCCGCCAGCACAACGGCTGGCGCTTCGACTTCCGCCACCTCTACTTGAAGTCCGGCAGCCTCTCGCCCTTCAAGCGCTTCGCCTTCGAGCTGCGGGACATCATCCGCCGCCAGCCGCTGCCCGGCTACACCCTGTTCCTGGAGTGTGACGCGGGTGCGCGCGCGCTGCTCGCCTTCGAGCCGGCCTGTGGACAACCTGTGAATCCCTTCGTGCCATCGGGAACCCGGTGCCACGTGCCATCGGGAACTGGCCCCTCGTGCTTTCGGGAACCGAAACAGGGATTAACTTCAAGCCCGAAAAGGGAAAATCGCGCTCCTAACTTAGAGTCTAACATAGAGTCTAACTTTAAAAGGCGCGCGGGCGATGTGGATAACCGCGCTCAGCCGGCCCAAAAACATGCCCATCCACGCACCTATAAAGATGAAGGTCTTCCGTCTTTCCGTAAAGGCGGATTTCAGGCTCCAGATCCTCTCTCCGGACCCGAAACGATGCCTGCCGACACATCGGGAGGCCCGCGATGATCGTCGCGTTGCTCAATCAGAAGGGTGGTGTCGGCAAGACGACGCTCGCTTTGCACCTCGCCGGCGCGTGGGCGAGCCGCGGCGAGCGCGTCACACTCATCGATGCGGACCCCCAGGGCTCGGCCCTGGACTGGTCGCAGCAACGCAGCCGCGAGGGCCTGCCACGCCTGTTCGGCATCGTCGGCATCGCCCGTGACACCCTGCATCGGGAAGCCCCCGAGCTGGCGCGGGATGCCGACATGATCGTGATCGACGGACCGCCACGCGTCGCCAACCTGATGCGCTCGGCGCTGCTCGCCGCCGATCTCGTGCTGGTCCCGGTGCAGCCATCGCCGCTCGATGGCTGGGCCTCCGCGGAGATGCTCGCGCTCCTCAATGAGGCGCGCATTTACCGACCGGCGCTGGCCGCACGCTTCGTGCTGAACCGATGCGGCGCCCGCACGGTGCTCGCCCGTGAGACGGCCGAGACGCTGGCGGATCACGATCCGCCCTTGCTCGCGACCACCATTGGCCAGCGCGTCGCCTTCGCCATGTCGGCACAGTCCGGGCGGCTAGTCAGCGAGCTGGACGAACGTGGCCCGGCTGCGCGCGAGATCACGGCGCTGGCGGCGGAGATAGTCGGTCTCGCCGGTTATGGACGCCTACCATGAGCGCGCCGCCGACCCGCAAGGGCTTCGCCGCGCGGCCGCCCAATCCGGAGCGGTGGATCAAGGCTGCGGAGGCGAAGACGTCGAATGACGTCGCCGGCGGCTTTACCGCGCGGCTCACCATCGACGTCACGCCCGACCTGCGCGGGCGCATCAAGATCGCCGCCTTCAGTCGCGGCCAGACCGTCGCGGACCTGCTCCGCGATCTCCTCGCCCGTGAGTTTCCCCCGACATCAGGAGAGGCCTCATGATGAGCCCGCCGGTGCCATCCTCCGTTCCCAAACCCAACGCCCCATCACCCGCCGCGCCGACCCCAGACCCGCTCACCCATGTGGAGCTGACCTGGATCGAGAAGCGGATCGAGAACTGGATCCGCTTCGGCCGGCCTGCGCAGGCACAAACTCTCGACCGTAGCCGCCGCATCGTATCGTTTGCGCCGAACTCCATCTTCGCCTTCGTCCGCTGGGCCGCAAACGACTTCGGCACCGTGGTGTCGCGCATCGACATCGTGCGCGCCGTCGCACCCGGCGAGGCCTACCAGACGCTGCCCTTCGTACGTCCCGGCGGAGAGATCCTGCTGCGCGCCGACGGCTGGCCGAAGGTCGAGAAAGTGCTCCAGCACATGGATGCCGTTGAGGCCATCGGCCTCCACGGTGTGGATGTGGCGCCAGACCATTGGCGCCACGTTCACAACCGCCTTGCGGTAGGCCATGCGCCGCGCGCCTACACGCTGGAGCGCCACGCGGCGTGGCTCAAGCGGCGGGAGTGCGAGGCATGACCCGCTTTGGCACCGTGATGGTCACGTACTTCTCTGTGATGGGAGTGGCAGCCTCCGCGTTCGTTCCGACGCCGCTCAAGCTGGTGTGGAACGTTTCCGCCAGCGCGCCCATCGGTCTCTATGCCATCGAGCCGGCGCGCCGGCTGGAGGTCACCGACCTCCTCGCCATCACGCCGCCGGCAGCGCTTGCCCGCTTCCTCGTGGAGCGCGGCTATGTGGGCGCCGGCGTGCCGCTGATGAAACGGGTGGCAGCGCTTCCCGGACAGGAGGTCTGCCGCTGGGACCGCACCATCGCTGTCGATGGCGTGGCTTATGGCGAGGCGCTGGAGCGAGATCGCATGGGACGACTGCTGCCGGTCTGGCGCGGCTGCCGGCGCATCGCGGAAGGTGAGCTCTTCCTCATGAACTTCGACGTGCCGGACAGCCTGGACGGGCGGTATTTCGGGCCACTGCCCGCCAGCACCGTGATCGGCCGCGCCGTGCCGCTCTACACCGACGAGGCCGGTGACGGGCACTTCGTCTGGCGTGCGCCGATGCGCTGAGCACCGTCACACCTCAACCATCATCAGCTTCGCGAGGCCGCCATGAAGCGGACCAGACTGATTTCGCCTGCCGTGCACCTACTGCTGCGAGCGCGGAACGGCCGTCGTGCAGCCGTCCTCCTTTTCCTTTCCGGGGTGGCCTCCGGCTGGTCGACGACGGCCCCCGCGGCTGAAGTGCAGGCGGACCGGAACGCTCGACCCGCCGTCGATCGCTACGCCGATTTCATCGCGGAAGCGGCGGAGCGTTTCGACATTCCCTCCGTCTGGATCCGTGGCGTGATGCGCAAGGAAAGCGACGGCGACGCGCGCTCGACCTCGTCCAAAGGCGCAATGGGGCTGATGCAGATCATGCCCCAGACCTGGACCGAACTACGCATCCATTACGGTCTTGGCGACGATCCCTACGATCCCCACGACAACATTATGGCCGGGGCCGCCTATCTGCGGGAGCTGTTCGATCGCTTCGGCAATCCCGGCTTCCTCGCCGCCTACAATGCGGGGCCGGGCCGCTACGAGACCTCCCGCAAGGGGCGTGCCCTCCCACCGGAGACGCGCGCCTATGTCGAAAAGCTGGTGCCAGAGATCGCGCGCGGCGAGGCCGAGCCGTCCGCATTGAAGTTGGCCGCTCCGCCGGCGGTCGAGACGCCGTCCTGGGCTCAAGCTCCTATCTTTGCGGCGCAGCTGATCCGCACGTCGGCTGCAGATCTGGCGCCACCCGATCGCGCGCAGCCGGCACCCCAGGTGAGCGATGTCTCGGCCATCCTCCCGCAGTCGGCGGGCCTGTTCGTGGCTCTTGGTGGCTCGGGAGGCGTGCAATGACCACGACTGTGCTCATTCGCACCTCGTCGGGTTTTCTGCCGTTCAAGCGAAGGACGGGGCGGAAGGACTGGGAAACGACCGACCGATGGCGAGATAAAAGGGCGCAGGGTGCGCTGCGGTCGGGCGGTTGTTTTTGCGCGGGAATTTTCAGCCAAACGCACCTTGCGCCGCTGCTTGGCAATGTGCGCAGAACACTCAAGCCCTTGGTCCTGTTTGCCTTTTCGCACCCTACAGGGGCGCGCCATGGCCGATGACCGGGAATTCCGCGTCCGACCGGGTCGTATCCGCTCGACCCGCGCCCAGCGCGCCTGCCCCTTCATCGCCCAGGCCCTCGCGGCGGCCCAGAAGGCCGGCGGGCACGTGTCTCGATCCGGCCGCATCTCCTCCGGTGCCCGCTCGCGATTCGGCCGGGGCAGGGCGGCGAGCATCGTCGCCAATCGCCTGCTCACTGGGCGCTCACGCGTCGTCGTCATCAAGACCCGCGTGGTTCGGCACACGGCGCGGGCAGCACCGCTGACCGCGCACCTCAGCTACCTGCGCCGGGAGGGCGTGACCCGGGATGGGGAGAAGGCCCGCCTGTTCGGGCCGGGCGCTGAGGAGGGAGACGGCTGCGCCTTCGCGGAGCGATGCGCCGACGACAGGCACCATTTCCGCTTCATCGTCTCGCCCGAGGATGCGGCGGACATGGCCGACCTCAGGTCCTTCGCCCGCGATCTCGTCGGGCAGATGGAGAAAGACCTCGGCACGAAGCTGGACTGGGTTGGCGTCGACCACTGGAACACCGACAATCCCCACCTCCATATCCTGGTGCGAGGCCGGACAGATGACGGCCAGGATCTGGTCATCTCCCGCGACTACATCAAGGAGGGCATGCGCGCCCGCGCGCAGGACCTGATCACTCAGGAACTGGGGCCACGCACCGATCTCGACATCCACCGCGCCGTCGAGCGGCAGGTGGAGGCGGAGGGCTGGACCCAGCTCGACCGTCAGCTGCTTCGGGACCAGCGTGAGGCCGGCGTGATCGACGTGGCGCGCGATGCCGATGGGGGGCCGGACGCTTTCCTGCCGCAGAAAGTCGGCCGGCTGCGCAAGCTCGAGGCCCTCGGGCTCGCCGATGAGATCGGCCCTGGCCAGTGGGTGATCGACGAGAAGGCCGAGGCGACATTGCGCGCCCTCGGCGAGCGGGGCGATCTCATCAAGAGGATGCATCGGGCGCTCACTGCCCAAGGCATCGAGCGGGGCACCGCAAGTTATGTGCTCGCCGGAGAGAGTTTGGACGCTCCCGTCATCGGCCGTCTCGTCGATCGAGGTCTCGATGACGAACTGAAGGGCACAGCCTATGCCGTGGTCGACGGGGTGGACGGGCGCACTCACCACATCCGGCTGCCCGACCTCGATGCGGCAGGCGAGGGGCCTTCTGGCTCCGTCGTGGAGCTCCGGCGGTTCGAAGACGGCCGCGGCCAGCTGCGGGTCGCGCTGGCCGTCCGCTCCGACCTCGACATCGAACGCCAGGTCACGGCCTCGGGCGCCACCTGGCTTGACCGGCAGGCGCTTTCCCGAGCGCCGGCATCCCTCTCGGGCGGCGGCTTCGGCGCGGAGGTGCGCGAGGCCATGGAGCGTCGCTCGGACCAACTGGTCCGGGAGGGGCTGGCCGAGCGCCATGGCCGGCGTGTCACCTTCGCCCGGGACCTGATCGAGACTTTGCGCCGGCGAGAGGTGCAGATGCTGGGTGACAAGCTCTCCACCGAGACCGGGCAGCCCTTCAACAGAGCAGGATCGGGAGACTATGTCGCCGGCTCCTATCGTCAGCGCTTCGCGCTCGCCTCCGGCCGCTTCGCCATGATTGATGACGGCCTCGGCTTCCAGCTCGTGCCCTGGACGCCGTCCCTCGAGAAGCAGCTCGGTAAGCACATCTCCGGCGTCGCCCGCTCAGACGGCGGCATCGACTGGTCCTTCGGCCGCAAGCGCGGCCTCGGCCTCTAACTTGCTAATCACTGGAGCGCCGCATGTCCGCGACCAAGATCCTCTGGGGCCAGATCCTCCTCGTGCTCGCCATCGTGCTCGCCACCACCTGGGGCACCACGCAGTTTGTGGCCTGGCGGCTCGGTTTCCAGGACCAGCTCGGCCCGCCCTGGTTCCTGATGGGGCCCTGGCCTGTCTATCCCCCGCCGGCCTTCTTCTGGTGGTGGTATTTCTACGACGCCTATGCGCCGGCCATCTTCACCGAGGGAGCCGTGATCGCTGCGTCCGGCGGGTTCCTGTCCATCGCCGCTGCCATCGGCCTTTCGGTGTGGCGGGCACGGGAAGCGAAGCGGGTCGAGACTTATGGCTCCGCCCGCTGGGCCGAGCCGGCGGAGATCCGGGCGGCCGGACTGCTCGGCCCCGACGGCGTGGTACTGGGGCGCCATGGCAGGGACTATCTGCGCCATGATGGACCCGAGCACGTCCTGTGCTTCGCGCCGACCCGGTCGGGCAAGGGCGTGGGTCTTGTCGTGCCCTCGCTGCTCACCTGGCCGGGCTCGGCCATCGTCCATGACATCAAGGGCGAGAACTGGCAGCTTACCGCAGGCTTCCGGGCGCGGCACGGGCGGGTGTTGCTGTTCGACCCCACCAATGTGCGGTCCTCCGCCTACAATCCCCTGCTGGAGGTCCGCCGCGGGGAATGGGAGGTGCGGGACGTCCAGAACATTGCCGACATCCTGGTGGACCCGGAAGGCTCCCTGGAAAAGCGCAACCACTGGGAGAAGACCAGCCACGCCCTCCTCGTGGGCGCCATCCTCCATGTGCTCTATGCCGAGCGGGACAAGACCCTGGCCGGTGTCGCCGCCTTCCTCTCCGATCCCCGGCGGCCCATCGAGACGAGGCTCGCGGCCATGATGACGACGGCGCACCTCGGGGAGGCGGGTCCCCATCCGGTGATCGCCAGCGCCGCCCGCGAGCTGCTCAACAAGTCCGAGAACGAGCGGTCCGGCGTGCTCTCCACCGCCATGTCCTTCCTCGGGCTTTATCGTGATCCCGTGGTCGCGGAGGTGACCCGATGCTGCGACTGGCGTATCACCGACCTTGTGGCAGGTGCCCGGCCGACCACACTCTACCTCGTCGTGCCGCCGTCTGACATCAACCGGACCAAGCCGCTCATCCGGCTCATCCTCAACCAAGTGGGGCGACGCCTCACCGAGGACCTGCAGGCGAAGGCCGGGCGCCACCGGCTGCTCCTCATGCTGGACGAGTTCCCGGCTCTCGGCCGGCTCGACTTCTTCGAGTCGGCGCTCGCCTTCATGGCGGGCTACGGGCTGAAGAGCTTCCTCATCGCCCAATCCCTGAACCAGATCGAGAAGGCCTATGGGCCGAACAACTCCATACTCGACAACTGCCATGTGCGGGTGAGCTTCGCCACCAATGACGAGCGCACCGCTAAGCGTGTCTCGGACGCCCTCGGCACCGCCACCGAGATGAAGGCCATGAAGAACTATGCCGGCCACCGGCTCTCTCCCTGGCTCGGCCACCTCATGGTCTCGCGCTCCGAGACGGCCCGCCCGCTTCTGACACCGGGCGAGGTCATGCAGCTTCCGCCCACCGATGAAATCGTCATGGTGGCCGGCACACCGCCGATCCGGGCGAAGAAGGCACGGTACTATGAAGATGAGCGGTTCAGGGAGCGGGTGCTACACCCGCCGGAGCTCACAGCCCCTCGCGATCGCCAGCCCGACGATTGGACAGTGCTCCCGTTGCCCGTGCCGTCGCAATTGAGCCTGCTGGTCGAGGGCGGTGACGATGAGGACACCACAGGTTCGGAGCAACGGCGCCAGCCGGAGCTTGCACGAGTCGAGACGGTGGAGACGTCGCAGCAAGTGCGGAACGAGTTCGAGATCGACCTGGTCGAGGAGACTGAAGACGACGTGGCCCGGACCAGTCGCATGACGGGCGTCATGCAGGGCGTCGCGCGTCAGGTCTCGCTCGATCCCAATGATGGCATGGAGCTGTGACGGTGATGGCCCCGCGCAAGAAGAAGGCGCAGATCTCGGTCTATCTTGATCCCGCGACAATGGGGCTGCTGGCCGACTATGCCGCGCGGCGCGGCCAGCCTCAGTCCCTGATCGCCGAGGCGGCCATCGCGTCCTTCCTGTCGCCGGACGCCGCGGAGCAGCGGGAAGCTGCAATCGCCAAGCGCCTCGATCAGTTGGACCGACGGATGGCCCGGCTGGAGCGGGACCTCGGCATCTCGGTCGAGACGCTGGCAGTGTTCGTGCGGTTCTGGCTGGCCACCACGCCAGCATTGCCGGAGCCGGCGGCCCAGGCAGCCCAAGCCAAGGCGGGGGAGCGATATGAGGCGTTCGTCGCGGCGCTGGGGCGCCGGCTCGCGAAGGGGCCGAGGCTGGCGCATGAGGTTTCTGAGGACAGCGGCGCTTATAAAACGTGAGAAAGGGGCCATCCGCCAGATACAGACATTGACGAGGTGTTTAAAGCCGGACGTTGTAGGTCGATCTAATCGAGCGCAACTGCACGTTCGTCCATGCTCCGATCAGATACCAGGCCACTATCTCAATTCGCTTAATCGATCAGTGGATCAATGGCTTGAAAGGCTTTCGCGAGCGATCTCCGTTGTCGAGAAATGCTGCCCGATCCGTGCCATCCTATTGCGTTTTCGGCGCCAAGGAGGAGAAAGTCGCGCCCTTCGTTCCACAATGCACTTCGGCCCCGTGGGTCGCGTGAGCCATAGGACGGCTTTCTATAAATCAGATATCGGCTAATATGCGAGCTATAGAGGGGAGACTCTATCGCTCATGGCATGGAATTGGACGCAGCCTCATTGGCCGCATTTGACCTATGATCCGGCGGCCCTTGAACCGCTGGAGCGGCACTTCCTGCTGCTCTCCGGAGAGGTGATCGGCGCGGTCCGCCACGTGGGCGACGATGACCGCGACCAATTGCGGATTGAGCTCCTCAGCGAGGAGGCGGTCAAGACCAGCGCGATAGAGGGTGAGGCCCTGGATCGCCTGAGCGTGCAATCTTCCCTGCGCCGGCAATTCGGCCTCGACACCGACGATCGCGCCGTGAAGCCGAGGGAACGCGGCATCGCGGAGATGATGGCTGATCTGTACCGGAGTTGGGCGGATCCGCTGGACGACGATACCCTGTTCCGCTGGCACCGCATGCTCATGGCAGATAGCCGGCATCTGGAGACGATCGGCGGCTACCGCCGTCATGAAGACGCGATGCAGATCGTATCCGGCCGCTACGATCGACCGACAGTGCATTTCGAGGCGCCGCCTTCGTCTCAGGTTCCCGACGAGATGACCGCCTTTCTCGCTTGGTTCAACGGCTCGGCACCGAACGGCAGCACACCGCTACCGGCCCTCACGCGTGCCGGGATGGGACATCTCTATTTCGAGAGCATCCACCCCTTTGAGGATGGTAACGGTCGGATCGGCCGCGCCGTCGCGGAAAAGTCCCTCGCGCAGAACATCGGACAACCGACGCTGATCGCACTCGCCCATACCATCGAGCAGCACCGCAAGGCCTATTATGAACAGCTGGAGGTCTATCAGCGGACGCTCGAGATCACCGGCTGGTTGATCTACTTTGCCGAAACGATCATCGCGGCCCAGCAGACGACGCTGGGCCGCGTCGCCTTCCATATCGCTAAGACGCACTTCTACGATCGTTTCCGCGACAAGATGAACGAACGCCAGGAGAAGGTGATCACCCGGCTATTTCGTGAAGGCCCGGGCGGATTCACGGGTGGCCTGAGCGCAGAGAATTACATCGCGATCACCGGCACCTCGCGTCCGACCGCTACGCGTGACCTCCACGATCTGGTCGAGAAAGGCGCCCTGACGCGAACCGGTGAGCGCCGCTATACGCGCTACCACCTGAATCTGCCGGGAACCGCTTCGAAGCCATAGCGCCAATTCGGCTCATGTCACTCACGCGATCCAGGCATAGGCTGGCTCTTTGCTGTGCCGCGCCAGAAGCAGAAGCTCGCTGCGACCACGACGAATGGCCGGTCTGGGGCCGGGAGCAGCCTGTCCGCTTTTGGTAACGGCATAACAGAAAGCAGCTATTCGGCGCGGTCGTGCCGATGGCTATACCGGCCGCATCGGCCTAGGTCCTGTTGACGAATAGACTTTGCCTTGGACGCGCGGCGTGTTTCAAAGTCGCTTTCGGAGACAGGCGGCGTTGATTCGAGACCTGATGAGTGACGAGGAGTGGGCGTTTTTCGAGCCCTTCGTGACGACACGAGGACCCCACAGCGGTCGCCGACCTCGGGATCATCGGCTGGTCCTCGACGGTGCCTTCTGGATTGCCCGAACCGGTGCCCAGTGGCGCGACCTGCCGGATTTCTTCGGTAAGTGGTCGTCGGTCTATCGCCAGTTCCGCCGATGGACCCTCGCTGGTCTGTGGGATCTCCTGCTCCATGCCTTGAACGACACCGAGGGTGTCGGCGAGACGGTCCAGATGATCGACAGCACCGTCATCCGGGCGCACCACTGTGCTGCCGGCGCAAAAGGGGGACTCCAAGACAGCGTCTTGGCCGCTCGCGAGGTGGGTTTTCGACCAAAATACATCTCCGCACCAACAGCGCTGGTCTGCCTGTAGCGGTCGACATCGCACCCGGCCAAGCCTCCGACTACACCGGCGCTTTGCCCCTCCTTGACGCCGTGGGACCGGAGCCGAAGGTTCTTCTTGCCGATCGCGGATATGATGCTGATGAAACCCGAGCAGCGATGGAAGCTCGTGGCGTCACGCCGATCATCCCGATGCGGCGGAGCCGAAAGGTCCAGGCTCCCATCGACGACTACTTCTACGCGCTCCGGAACCGGATCGAGCGTTGCTTCAACAAGTTGAAGAACTGGCGCCGTCTGGCCACCCGCTACGACAAAACCGCCGACAGCTATCTCGACTTCGTCCTCATCGCAGCCGTGCGATTATGGACCCGCGCATTCGTCAACAGGACCTAGAAAGCTACGCTTGGCATTATCCGAATCAGCTTCGTGGTCAGTCTAAGAAACTGTAAGGTTCCGGAGACGAGACGCACATTCGCGAGCGCTCCGGCGGCCGCAGCATTGAGGCCAGGAACGCAGTTGCAGAATGCTTTCCGTTACAAGCCGTCGATCCAGTTGGCGATGTTGTTCCAGGTCCAGACCATAGTGTTGACGCCGTCCAATTTGGTGCGATCGTCCTTGTAGCACCACATGCCACGAACCGGTTTGCCCTCCTCCCGGGCACACTTGATCTCCCATTTCTGGCCCGTCGACTTTAAAGAGTTCACGCTGACGAGGACTAGAATGCCGTCAGACCTTCTGATGCGGGTGAGCACTCGGGCCTTCCATTCCTCATCATAAGCCTCCTTTACCGACATGTCGATGTACTCGAACGGCGACCTCGTATTTAGCGACTGCCCCTTCAGGTAGTCGCGGCACCGAACATCCTCGATTGCAAACGCTACGAACACCACCTTCTTGTCAGCCATTCGACGCTCCAGGGAAACGAGTTCACGAACGTCCAGCCTACCGCAGGCCAGCGATTTGGACAGCACATCGACGATACAACGGATCGCACCAACTACTTCGTAGCCTCAATACCGAGCGAGCGCTCGTTTGATAATGGGCAGATATCTCCGTACCTGATCCCGATCGCTCTCCTTCTCCTTCTCGGTCAGATTACCGAACGGGGTTTCGATCTGCCTCTCCCACCTTTCCACAAGCTCGGCGGGCAGCAGACGACTACCATCGGACATCCGGGACGCCTGATCGTGAACGAAACGCTGCCAATGGGCCCAGCGCTCGTGCTCGGCCGCTGCCAGTTCGTCCATGATGGAGCCGATGAGTTGGTCGATGCTTGGCTTGTCCATGTGCGCTCCGCTGAAGTCCATCGGTACGGACACTCAAGATTTACGGGGAAATAGCAATAATTCCAATAGATCGCCGATGAAGCCGCGCTACACTTGCTGGAAACGGAGCGACTCGGATGCTGATAAAAGTATTTATCTCCCACAAGGGTTCCGATAGCGACTTGGCTGATCGGGTCGCTCGGCGAGTTCGTTCCAACGGGATGGACACCTATCTTGACACCATCGACGACGCGCTGACGAAGGATGGTCCGGATCTGGCCGACCTGCTCCTGACCCGGATGTCGTCGTGCCAACAGCTCATCGCGGTGGTCTCGTTGCAGACCAGGGACTCTTGGTGGGTGCCGTGGGAGATCGGCGTCGGCTCGGAGAAGAGCTTCCGGATGGCGAGCTATTCTGAGCAGAACGTCTCCCTTCCGAGCTATCTCACGAAATGGCCCGCGCTGCACAGCGACAGGGATGTGGACCTATACTGCCAATACTCGAAGTCGGCCTCGATCCGCCTGGCTCGCAAGATGGACGAGGTGTATACCGACGAGCGCCGCGTCCTGGTCCGCAAATCGGATGCGCAGGAGTTCCATCGTCAACTCAAGGCAGCGCTGTAGCAAGGGAATTGCGCCCAGGCACGCGTGGTTCACTGAACGGAAGAAGCATCCAAATGGCAAAGAAGAAGGTCTTCATCAGCTTCGACTACGACCACGACGAGGCGCTGAAAACATTCCTGGTCGGTCAGGCCAAATTGCCCGACAGCCCCTTCGATCTCGCGGATTGGTCGATCAAGGAGGCGATCGACGAGAACTGGCAGAAGCATGCTCGAACCCGCATCAGATCGATCGACGTAGTGTGCGTGATCTGCGGCAAGCACACCAATACTGCAACTGGCGTCAGCGCCGAGTTGAGAATAGCGCAGGCCGAATCCGTCCCGTACTTCCTGTTGGCCGGCTACTCCTCGGGCGGGAATGTGAAGCCGAGTGCGGCACTTAGCACCGACGTCATGTACGAGTGGACGTGGGAGAATTTGAAGATACTCATCAACGGTGGGCGATAGGCCCGAGACTCGATATCGGTCGACTAGGTCCGGGGGTATTCTTGAAGGTTCCGATTTTTCTCAGCAGACCCACGCCCCATCTCGCCGCTCAAGAGGCGTTCATCACCCAGTTCGCCGAGGCTCTGACGCAGCGCGGCTTCGAGCCGATCAGCATGGGGCCAGGCAGCAGCTACGATTTCGATGCGCCGCTGGTCGGCATCCGCAGGTTGCTTATGCATTGTTGCGGCTTGGTATCGATCGCTTTTCGACGCACCAAGGCGTCGATGGTAACAAAATACCCTGGCGCCGACCTCCCGGATATGACTGCGCGCGAAGACTCCGACGTTTGGCTCACCAGCCCCTATTGCCAGATCGAGCCGGCGATGGCCTTCCAGCTCGGCCTGCCCATCCTGATCATGCGCGAACGGGGAGTTCTGGCAGAAGGCGTCCTGGAGAAGGGAGTCACGGGTCTCTACCTGCCCGAGTTCAGTCTTGCCGATGGCGCCGGCTTCATCAATGGGGAGGAATGCCGCGGTCTGCTGGATCAATGGGGCGGGTACGTCAGGGCTGCTTACAAACGGCGTGGTGACCCGCCCAGACTCTACGATTGAGGACGGTGAAGGAGTTCCTATGAAACGCGCGCTGGTCGTCGGCATCGATGCCTATCCCGATAATCCGCTAACCGGCTGCGTCAACGATGCGCTGGCCATGGGCGACCTCTTGGAGACCTTGGGGAACGGGGATCCCAACTACGCAGTGCGCAGGTTGGTCAGCCAGGATTTCGATGTCACCTCCGCCCTCCTGAACAAAGCGGTCGAGCAACTGTTCGAGGGTGATGCCGAAACGGTCGCCTTCTACTTCGCGGGGCACGGGATCATTAATCGCGAGACCAACAGCGGCTACATCGTGGCCCAGGATGGACGGAAGGGAGGATGGGGTATATCTTTAAACGAGATACTCTCCTTGGCCAACAAGGCGTATCCCAAAATCAAATCCAGCGTCATCATACTGGACAGCTGCCACTCCGGTTTCGCTGGAGAGGTCCCGGCGCTGGACAGCCAAAACGTCTCCATGATCGGCACTGGTGTTACCATTTTGACGGCCAGCCATCGTGATGGTGTTGCTGCCGATGGTGAGAAGCATGGATTGTTCACCGACATCCTCCTCGCCGGTCTCAAGGGCTCGGCATCCGACATACTCGGAAACGTCACTCCGGCGGCCCTTTACTCGCTCGTAGACCAGACGCTCGGTCCCTGGGGCGGTCAGCGTCCTATCTACAAGGCGAACGTGCAGACCTTCGTAACTCTCAGGGAGGTCGCCCCAAGGATCCCGAAGGAATTCCTGCGTCGATTGCCGGAGCTGTTCCCTCATGAGGCTGCCGAGTTCGCGCTGGATCCTTCGTACGAGCCCGCACGCGACAACGTTCCGCCGGAGATAATGAACATACCGGTCGACGAGGGCCACGTGGCCATCTTCAAAGGCCTTCAGGCGTGCAACCGGAACGGCCTCGTCGTCCCCGTTGGCACGGAGCACATGTACTACGCCGCCATCGAATCGCGCAGCTGCAAGCTGACTGCGATCGGCGCGCACTACCGCAGGCTTGCCGTGAAAAAGCTCTTCTGAGGGAGGGAGTCGATGCGCAAATACGTGATAATAAGGAAGACAGAGGCCGTTGTTGGCACCACCAGGAGCATGGAGAGCACCTCGGTCCATCGAGGGCCGTCCGTGCTCTACGAGAGGCTCACGGATCAGGACGCGGCCAAGCTCGCCGGCCTCCCTGAGGTCGAGGCGATCGCCCCTGCAATGGCCATAAAGCTGATCCGACCGTTCCAGGGCTCGAGCTCTGCGAGCCGAGACGTTTGGGGGCTGCAGGCCACCGGCGCCGCGACATCCGGATTCTCGGGGGAAGGCGTCGTACCCGCGATACTCGACACCGGCATAGATGCTGCGCACCCGGCGTTCACTGGCGTGGAGCTGGAGGAGGAGGACTTCACTGGCCAAGGGAACGGTGACGTGGTCGGTCATGGTACCCACTGCGCTGGAACGGTTTTCGGTCGCGATGTCGACGGCCTTCGGATCGGCGTTGCGCGTGGGATCAAGAAGGCGCTGATCGGCAAGGTGCTCGACAACGACGGCGGCGGCGATACCCAGATGCTGGAGAACGGGATCAATTGGGCACTGAGAAGAGGCGCCAATATCATCTCGATGTCTCTGGGCTTCGATTTCCCGGGCATGGTCGAGAGCTGGATCGACGATGGCTGGCCTGCCGATCTGGCAGCCTCCAACGCCCTCGAGTCCTACCGAGTGAATCTGCGCGTCCTCGACTCGGTGATGAGCTTGACCAAGCCAAGGGGAGGTCTCCACGGTGGCGCACTAGTGGTCGCGGCATCCGGCAACGAGAGCAAGCGCGAGCAGCATCCGAATTGGCGGATCGCTGCCTCCCTGCCCGCCGCCAACGACGAGGTCATCGCTGTCGCCGCGGTGGGGCGGCGCGGCGACAGATTGGTGGTATCGGACTTCTCCAACAGCGCGGCTCTGCTGAGCGGCCCGGGTGTCGATGTGGTCTCCGCCAAGACCGGCGGTGGTCTGGACACGCTCAGTGGCACGAGCATGGCTTGTCCGCACGTGGCCGGCCTCGCAGCGCTCTGGTGGGAGGCGACCCGCCGTGGCGGTCGCATACCCACGGCGATCAATGTCCGTTCGGCTCTGATAGGCAGTGCTCGGCGGGAGGCCTTCGCGGGCGCCGATGCGGAGGCGGATATCGGGCAGGGGCTCGCTACCGCACCGTGACGGCGCAATCGATGTCGGCACACACTACACCCATCTTGTTTTCGCTTTGCCTTGACGCTGCTGTCTGCTTTTGGGACCTCGCAAAGGCTCGCCGAACGACCAAAATGGGGGCGCTTTGCTGACAGACGGCTCCGGGGCCGGGAGCGGAACGTCTGGTGTTGACTGGGTTTGATAACAAGCTGCCATTCGGCGCAGTTCGGGGCAGGCATAAAGAGCGCAACTAAAGCGACTGTCCCGTCTGTCGAACAATCGTCTCCAGACGGACGAATCGCGGGTCGGCGATTGCAGCTGGCCACGATTCACGCACTGCGATGAGACAGTTGCGAAGCTCGCCCGCAGCCCATGGCTGTTCGCCAGTCACGATAAAGTCGATAAACTCCAGCGTCTGCTGCGGGAAGATTTCACAATGGCCAGCTCCCAGCAGGAGCGAGAGCGTGTAGTCGGGATGCGGCAAGGGTAGCAGCCAGCTGCGAAGCGAAGCGAGCGCCTCGGGAAACGCAGCTCCAGAGGCGATTACCAACTGCGCGAACTTCTCGGCTACCGGCGGCGTCCTGATGTCCTGGGACTTTGGCCATATGGCGTTAAGAAACGGCCTTGCTCTGTTTTGCCAATATTCAACCCTGCGGTCGGCTGCCGCTTGTAGCCCATCCACTAGGGTTTGGACAGCACGTACCAGGCCTTCATGAGGCAAGCTTGCCATGGCGGCACGCAGCTGTGCTTTGGTGAATATCTCACCCTCGTCCAGCGCCACGACGGTCAGAAGCGCTGCATATTGCTCTGCCATCTGATCCAATTCGTTGTAATGGCGTGAGGTCTCGAGAAAATAGTCCTTGATATCTTCAATCAACGGCCGATAGATTCGCGGCGACCACAGGAAGCCGATCCAAGCAATTCGAGCGGCGGCCGGAAACAGATGCCAATCAAATTGTGGCAGGAGCCACCGCGCGCTCCACGCGCGGTCAACACGAAACAAGGTAATGGTGTTGGTGCACAGAACCAGGCGCCCATGAATGTAGGCTGAGACCGAGAGGTCGCAGATCGAGGTCAGTATGTCCGCAAATTCAGTGGTTAGTCCCTGGTCATCTTCCAGCTCGCCTGAATACCAATGATCGAGGATAGCTTCTGTTGTCATGCCAACCGGATGGTTGATCGCCACAGTAATGGCGTCGGCGCTCCTATGGTCGCTGTCGTCACGAGGAATGGCAAGGATGCGGCGCGCCAGCACAAAGAACTGATCGCTCTGGTCGGCGACAGACTTGGCGACGGCCTTGAGCCACCACGCGATCGCGTGATCGATCTCAGCAATCACCGCGTCCGGGGCGCTTGCAAGGGGCCGAGCCATCACACGCCATGAGCGCGGGACGAGCTCCTTCTCAGACCACGCCTGCAGCGCTTGCCGCCAGCGGACCGGTACCCACTCGCCGCGCGCTGCTAGGTGCAAAAGCGCGGTAGCCGTCCTCCTAAAGTCTTGGCGACACCGGTCCCGCCAATCATCCTCCTGACGAAAATCATCCCGATCCTTGTGCTCGCGCAGCCACGCAACAAGCTCCTTGGTGGTCGCAGGTGTCGCCGAATATTGGCTCCATGACCCATCACTACCCATCCAGACAGGAAATTCATCACGCTCGTCGGCGGGTGCCCACTGGGGATAGGTTTCGGCTAGTGATTGAACTCGCTGTGCCGCGTCTGTCACCAAGTGGCCGCCGGCATCCCTGAACGCGGTTAGCCGAAACCAGATATTGCGGTCGACGATGCGATCCAGCGTTGCGGGCTCGCGGTCTTCGGCAAACATGTCGACCGGCGGGCCCCGCAGGATAGCATGCTGAAGCCTCTCCGATTCTCCTGGTGGCAGCACCGGCGCCAGGACCACGATCAGGCGCATTGCTTCGCGGCGCGTTTCGATCGACCACAGCCACCAGCAATCCTCGGACAGCAGTCTCTCAAGTGCTTCCGCTTGCGGGAAAAGGTCATACCGCGCCGCCAGCGCGAACAGGCCAAGCCGCTTGAAGACCGGATAAGGAAGTTCGAACCAGCGGCGCGCTTCGCGAAGCGCCCGCGGCGGCGCGCGGTCGGCCGCCGCCAGCCATGAGTCGCGAGCCAAGTCGATAAGGGCAGTCCAGTCGTGATATTTGAGATTCTGCGGATGCTCAGCGATTGAGGGCTGTTGCCAATAGGAGTGATCCGAGCGGTCATCCGCCGCCTGCAACTCGCGCATGATGTCCATTGCGTCGAATAGCAATTCCGTGGCGTCGCTCAGCAGATTGGGCAGTGCGTTGTGCCATTCTGTGCTCTTGCCGATGTCTCTGAGCGCGGTGTGCACGTGGTTCGCTGCAAGGACGAGTTCCCATTCGACCAACTGATCGGCCCGCTGGTGCGCACCTCCGTCTTCCCGGTCTTCATTCTCATCCGAATAGCGGTAGGGGGCCCGAATCCGAACCCGCGGTGACAATATCTCACGCATTTGCATGCGTAGCAGAGCCGTCAGCCCCGAGCGCTTCAGCCGTTTCACCCACGAATAGATGTCGAAGTGCATCGTCCGGTCGGAAAGGCGGCCCCCGAGAACGATGCGCCAAAGCGCCGCCATCGCCGGAGAAGGAGGCCGGTCATTCAGTTCGTTCTCGAGGAAGACGCGGAAGTTATCGTCGACACGTCCGCCCTGGTTGGCAACCCAGATCAGCAATTCCGGATTGTCGACATGACGGGCGAGCCAACGCGCAATGTAGGACATCACATTGTCCCAGCGCGAGAATGTACGATCCGAATAGTGAACCAGTCGCATCCATGGCGAGCGCATGTAGGGCGCGGGACGCGAGGTCAGGCTGTAGGACAGTTTCTTGTCTTCGAGCTCGGCCGGGCGGACACCGAAGCGGATAAGATCGCGATGTCCGAACCGATCTTCGGCCAGAGCCGAAAGCCATTCGATTGATGGAAGCGGATC
This sequence comes from Xanthobacter variabilis, assembly GCF_043831965.2. Taxonomy (NCBI): domain Bacteria; kingdom Pseudomonadati; phylum Pseudomonadota; class Alphaproteobacteria; order Hyphomicrobiales; family Xanthobacteraceae; genus Xanthobacter; species Xanthobacter variabilis. Next base: position 4,032,070 of record NZ_CM195533.1, on the reverse strand, counting down.
GTGCACCGTAAGCACTTTAGCGGGCAGGCCACTCTCGTCGCAAAGCGCCCAAAGCATCCTGCCGACAAAGTTGTCCTGCCTGGTGCTACCTGTCGGCTTCAATGAGGCGTATCGCGAGACAATAGCTTCTTTGCCGCGGACACCATCCCGATAGGTCTCAGCCCATGCGTGCAGGGTTTGATGGAGCAACGTGTGACGATTTTGGTTCCGGTAGAGGATTGGGGTCACGTTCTTCGCACCCCAATCCTCGGCGCTTTGCTCCTCTTTGCCTCGCGCGTGGTTGCCAAACGCAAAGACCTCGATAGGCGCCTCGCCAAGCAGCCGGTCGGCAGCAAGCGCGTCCATCATGTAGCGCATGACGGGATCGTTTATGCTGTAACCAACGAAGCACACGGTATGATTGCGAAATAGTTCGCTGACAAAGCGCGCTGCCCAGCGTTCGGTCAGGTAGGCAAGACCGAAATCACCGCTGGAGATGACCAGGCGATCGAGGTCCGACTGGGTCGGGCTTTCCGGCAGTCGTCCATGAAGGTATACAACGCCATCCCACTTCTTTTTCGGGACAGGCAGAAGCGGCGCCGCAAATCCATCCAGCGTGACGCCACGTCGACGTGCCGCCTCGTCGAATAGGCGATCGAAGTTCGTCGTGATCAGGCGCGAATGGCCGGTCTTATTCCTGGCAAGCGTGAGCAGTGCCTCATGCGTTCTTGTTGCACCGGGAAGAGCTAGATTTGGGGTCAGAATCTTCGCCAGCGCATGGCGAACCGCGGATCGGCCATCCACCAGCCGGCTTTCGAGAAGGCTTATGGTGGTTTCGTACTGACTCCCGTCGAGCGCTGCCCGTTCAAGGGTGCTCGGCGTTTCACCGAGGTCAGCGTAGATGCGGCTGACGAGCCCATGAAAGCCCGGCAAATTTGCGGGATAAGATATGCCGGCACCGCAAAAAAACACCACGCGGCCATCTTCATGCGCCTGCAGCAGTGCTTCCGGCACATCTGGGCCATTCTTAGTGAACTGCATCTAGGGGATACCTCGCAGCGTCAAGTTTCAAGCACCCGCGTGGTGGGGGCAAGCACATTGCGCTCGTTGTCCCCGCTGCAGAAAGGGGGGCGTACGACGGTCGAGATGCAATACGGACGGCTTTCTGCGTCGCATGCCTGAGTCCGGACGGCCCGTCTCCAATCGCCGCCATTTTAACGGCGGCCGGCTGATGTCCGCTTTCAGGCAGTTGTGGCATAGTTTCCAGTGACCGATATGGGGGCGCAAAGCGGACGTCTCTGAAAGGGCAGTCGAGGGTTGGCAAAGGGTCAACGGCGCCGATTTCTGGTAACCGCGAGATCTGAGCGAATCGCCGTTCTCCTGTCTTTGCACGCCACACTGCGATAACTCATTCTCCTTGTTGAAACTCCTCCGTTTCCCCCTTCTTTAATCATCTCCGTCCGGGAAGCCCCTGCATCCTTCCCGGTGTGGGCGAGGATGATATGGCGGGTTCAGTTCACAATCCGGAGGGCCTGACGCGCGGCGTACGTATGTTGCGCACCGCGCTCGGCCCGGTGATTTCCCGCCTTCTCGATGAGCCGGCCGTCGTCGAGGTCATGCTCAACCCCGATGGCCGCCTCTGGGTCGACCGGCTGTCCGAAGGCCTCTCAAGCACGGGCGAGCGGCTGGCGGCTGGAGACGGCGAGCGGATCATCCGCCTCGTCGCGCACCATATCGGCGCCGAGGTCCATGCCGGTGCCCCGCGGCTCTCCGCCGAGCTTCCTGGGACCGGTGAGCGCTTCGAAGGCCTTCTCCCGCCCGTCGTCGCAGCTCCGACCTTTGCGATCCGCAAGCCCGCCGTCGCGGTGTTCACGCTCGACGACTATGTGGCCTCGGGCATCATGTTGGCAGCGCAGGCCGACGCCCTGCGCGAGGGCGTCGCTTCCCGCGCCAACATTCTGGTGGCCGGCGGCACCTCCACCGGCAAGACCACCCTCACCAATGCCCTCCTCGCCGAAATCACTAAGACCTCCGAGCGGGTCATCCTGATCGAGGACACCCGCGAGCTCCAGTGCGCCGCGCCCAATCTCGTGGCCTTGCGCACCAAGGATGGCATCGCGTCGCTCTCAAACCTCGTACGTTCTTCGCTCCGCCTGCGGCCCGACCGCATCCCGATCGGTGAGGTGCGCGGCGCGGAGGCCCTTGACCTCCTGAAAGCGTGGGGGACGGGCCACCCTGGCGGCATCAGCACCATCCACGCCGGCAGCGCCATGGGCGCCCTGCGACGCCTGGAGCAGCTCATCCAGGAAGCCGTCGTCACCGTCCCACGCGCTCTGATCGCCGAGACCATCGACCTGATCGCTGTGCTCTCCGGTCGTGGCACCGCCCGCCGGCTAACCGAACTCGCCCGCGTCGAAGGCCTCGGTCCCGACGGCGACTACCGGATCTCTCCCGCTGTCCCTCCTGCTGAAGAAGGAACCTCCCCGTGACTCCGAACCGCGTTTCCTTTGATCGCCGCCTGCTGCGAACCGCTGCTGCAATCGCCGCCTTCGCCTGCGCAGTGTCTGCCGCCCACGCCTCCGGCTCCTCCATGCCCTGGGAGACGCCGCTGCAGTCCATCCTGGAGTCCATCCAGGGGCCCGTCGCCAAGATCATCGCGGTGATCATCATCATCTCCACCGGTCTCGCGCTCGCCTTCGGCGACACGTCGGGCGGGTTCCGGCGGCTGATCCAGATCGTGTTCGGCCTCTCCATCGCCTTCGCCGCCTCCAGCTTCTTCCTCTCCTTCTTCTCCTTCAGCGGCGGAGCGCTGGTCTGATGGCGGGCGATGCCGGCGAGGTGCCGGGCTTCTCCGTCCCGATCCATCGGGCTCTGAGCGAACCGATCCTGCTCGGCGGGGCGCCGCGGGCGCTCGCCATCTTCAACGGCACGCTCGCCGGTGCTGTCGGGCTGGGCCTGAGGCTGTGGCTCGTGGGCCTGGCGCTCTGGGCGATTGGTCATCTCACCGCCGTCTGGGCGGCCAAGCGCGATCCGCTCTTCGTCGACGTGGTGCGTCGGCATCTGCGCATCTCCTCCCACCTATCGGTCTGAGGGGCGCGCAATATGATGAACCTCGCCGAGTATCGCCGACACGGGAGCCGGCTCGCGGACTATTTGCCGTGGGCGGCCCTGGTCGGTCCTGGCCTCGTCCTCAACAAGGATGGCAGCTTCCAGCGCACCGCGTGCTTCCGTGGGCCAGACCTCGAATCCGCGGTGCTAGCTGAGCTGGTGGCGGTGGCGGGTCGCCTCAACAGCACCTTCCGCCGCCTCGGCTCCGGCTGGGCACTGTTCGTGGAAGCCCAGCGGCACGAGGCGGGAGCCTATCCCGAGAGCCTGTTTCCCGATCCGGCTTCCGCGTTGGTGGATGCCGAGCGGAAGGCCGGGTTCGCCGAGGCCGGAATCCATTTCGAGTCGAGCTACTTTCTCACCTTCGCTTGGCTCCCCCCGGCGGAGGATGCCGCGCGGGCGGAGAGCTGGCTCTATGAGGGGCGTGGGGACGAGGGTGTCGATCCTCATGAAGCATTGGATGGCTTCGTCGATCGGACAGACCGCGTGCTCCGGCTGGTCGAGAGCTTCATGCCGGAGTGTCGCTGGCTCGATGACACGGAGACCCTGACCTATCTGCACGGATGTGTCTCGACCCGGCACCAGCGGGTGCGTGTCCCCGAAACGCCCATGTATCTGGACGCGCTCCTCGCCGATCAGCCACTGACCGGCGGGCTTGAGCCCATGCTCGGGGACCAGCACCTGCGCGTGCTCACCATCGTCGGCTTTCCCACGGCAACCACGCCCGGGATCCTCGACGATCTCAACCGGCTGGCCTTTCCCTATCGCTGGTCAACCCGCGCCATCCTCCTCGACAAGACCGACGCCACCAGGCTCCTCACGAAGATCCGCCGGCAGTGGTTCGCCAAGCGCAAGTCCATCGCCGCCATCCTTAAGGAGGTGATGACCAACGAAGCGTCGGTACTGGTGGATTCGGATGCCGCCAACAAGGCGGAGGACGCAGATCTCGCCTTGCAGGAGCTCGGCGCCGACCATGCCGGCATCACCTATGTCACCGCCACAGTGACGGTCTGGGACGCCGATCCCCGCATCGCGGACGAGAAGCTCCGGCAGGTGGAGAAGGTGATCCAGGGCCGGGACTTCACGGCCATGGTGGAGACCCTCAATGCAGTGGAGGCCTGGCTGGGCAGCCTGCCGGGACACGTCTACGCCAATGTCCGCCAGCCTCCCGTCTCCACCCTCAACCTCGCCCACATGATCCCGCTCTCCGCCGTCTGGGCCGGAGACGAGCAGGACGGGCATTTTGCAGCGCCGCCGCTGTTCTACGGCAAGACGGAAGGGGCGACCCCGTTCCGCTTCTCGCTCCATGTGGGGGATGTGGGGCACACGCTGGTGGTGGGGCCGACCGGCGCCGGCAAGTCGGTGCTGCTGGCGCTCATGGCCTTGCAGTTCCGGCGCTATGCCGGAGCCCAGGTGTTCGCCTTCGACTTCGGCGGCAGCATCCGCGCCGCAGCCCTCTCCATGGGCGGGGACTGGCACGATCTCGGCGGAGGTCTTGCCGAGGAGAGCATCGCCCTCCAGCCGCTTTCCCGCGTGGATGAGCTACCCGAGCGCACCTGGGCCGCCGACTGGATCTCGGCGATCCTCACCCGCGAAGGTGTCTCCATCACCCCGGAGGTGAAGGAACACATCTGGTCGGCCCTGAGTTCTCTGTCCTCCGCGCCAGTGGAAGAGCGCACGCTGACCGGCCTGGCGATCCTCCTCCAGTCCAACGCACTGAAGCAGGCGCTGCGACCCTATTGCCTCGGCGGTGCCCATGGCCGGCTGCTCGATGCCGAGGCCGAGCATCTGGGGCAAGCCTCCGTCCAGGCCTTCGAGACCGAGGGGCTGATCGGCACCAGCGCGGCGCCGGCTGTCCTCTCCTATCTCTTCCACCGCATCGAAGATCGGCTCGACGGGTCTCCCACCCTCCTCATCATCGACGAGGGATGGCTGGCGCTCGATGACCCGGGCTTTGCCGGGCAGCTTCGGGAATGGCTGAAGACCCTGCGCAAGAAGAACGCCAGCGTGGTGTTCGCCACGCAGTCCCTCTCGGACATCGACGGTTCCGCCGTCGCCCCCGCCATCATCGAGAGCTGCCAGACGAGGCTGCTGCTCCCCAACGAGCGAGCGATCGAGCCCCAGATCACTGCCATCTATCGCCGCTTCGGTCTCAACGACCGGCAGATCGAGATCCTCGCACGGGCGACGCCCAAGCGGGACTATTACTGCCAGTCCCGGCGCGGCAACCGCCTGTTCGAGCTTGGGCTCTCCCAGGTGGCGCTCGCTCTCTGTGCCGCTTCGTCAAAAACCGACCAGACGGCCATCGCGCAGATCCTCGCCGAGCACGGCCACGACGGCTTCCTTTCCGCTTGGCTCCGGCATCGCGGTCTTGGCTGGGCCGCCGATCTCATCCCCACCCTCGACAATCTGGAGCCACGCTCATGATCCGCCGTTCGTTGCGGGCGGCGCTCGTCGCCGCGCCGCTCCTCATCTGCCCGCTGGCGCCGGCCGTGGCGCAGTACGTGGTCTATGACCCCTCCAACTATGCCCAGAACGTCCTTCAGGCCGCTCGGGCGCTGCAGCAGGTCACCAACCAGATCACCTCGCTGCAGAACGAAGCGCAGATGCTGATCAACCAGGCCCGCAATCTTGCGAACCTGCCTTATTCCTCCATCAGCGCCTTCCAGCAGGCGGCCCAGCGCACTCAGCAATTGCTCGGTCAGGCGCAGAAGATCGCCTATGATGTCGGCTCCATCGACCGGGCCTTCCAGAGCCAGTACGGCTCCGTCTCCCTGAGCGCCTCGGATGCCACGCTCATCTCCCAGGCGAAGACCCGTTGGGAGACCACGCTCGCAGGGCTTCAGGATGCGATGCGGGTCCAAGCCGGTGTCGTCGGCAATCTCGACACCAACCGGGCACAGTCCTCGACCTTGGTGGACCAGAGCCAAGCGGCAACCGGCGCGCTGCAGGCCATGCAGGCCGGAAACCAGCTTCAGGCGCTCCAGGCGCAGCAACTCTCCGACCTCACCGCCGTGGTCACGGCCAACGGCCGGGCACAGGCTCTGTCGGAAGCCGAGCGGGCAACTGCCGTCTCGGAAGGCCAGGAGCGCTACCGGCGCTTCTCTACCCAGTCGAGCTATCAGCCCGCCGCCGTCACCATGTTCCACGGCAAGTGAGGCGTGGCCATGGACCGGGACACCGCGCTTCGAACCTTCATCGTCGCCGGCCTGGTGGGCGCGGTGCTGGCAGCGCTCGCTGCCGCCGCAGGTCGACGACCGGAGCCCAAGGTCGTCGTAAGCGGAAAGACGCCGCCCATCTCCTCTGCGGATCTCAAGAGCTGCGCCCAGATCGAGGTGGTCGACCCCATCGATCCGCGCTGCGCCGCGCTCTGGGAGCAGAACCGCCGCCGCTTCTTCGGCAAGGCTGTTGAGGGAGTGACCCGATGAACGACGTAGGGGTCATCGACACCTTCCTCAACACCTTCACCAGCTACATCGATTCCGGCTTCGGCCTGATCACGGGCGAGGTGACGGGCCTCTCCTCCATCCTCATCGCCTTCGACATCACGCTCGCCGGCCTGTTCTGGGCCTGGGGCGCCGACGAGGACGTGATGCGCCGGCTGGTCAAGAAGACCCTCGCCATCGGCTTCTTCGCCTGGATGATCGGCAACTTCAATTCTCTGGCCCAGATCGTCTTCGAGAGCTTCGCCGGGCTCGGCCTCAAGGCCGGCGGATCCGCCATCAGCACCGCGGACTTCCTGCGGCCGGGGCGTCTTGCGGAAGTGGGGCTCTCCGCCGGCCAGCCGATGCTGGATGCGGCAAGCCAGCTCACTGGGCCGGTGGCAATCTTCGTCAATGCCGTGCAGATCGCCGTGCTGCTCATCTCCTGGCTCTTGATCCTGATCGCCTTCTTCATCCTGGCGGTGCAGCTCTTCGTCACCCTCATCGAGTTCAAGCTGACGACGCTCGCGGGCTTCATCCTCATCCCCTTCGCCTTCTTCGGCAAGACCGCCTTCCTCGCCGAGAAGGTGCTCGGCAACATCGTGGCGTCGGGCGTGAAAGTGATGGTGCTCGCCGTCATCGTCGGCATCGGCTCGGGGCTGTTCTCCCAATTCACCTCGAGCTATGGCGATGCCCAGCCGACCATCAGCCAGGCGCTGTCCGCCGTTCTGGCCGCACTGGCGCTTCTGGGCCTCGGCATCTTCGGTCCCGGAATCGCAACGGGCCTGATCACGGGCGCGCCCCAGCTCGGGGCCGGTGCTGCCGTGGGGGCCGGGCTTGCCGCGGGTGGTGTCGCGCTCGCAGGAGCCGGTGCCGCGGGCCTCGCCGCTCGCGGGGCCGGCGCGGCGCTCTCCGGGACCGCTGCCGCCGCGCAAGCGGGAGCGAGCCTCGCTGGAAGCGCAGCATCTGCGTACGGCGCCGGCGCTACTGGCCAGTCGGGTCTTTCCGGCGTCGCCAGCGGCCTTGGCGGCATGGCCAGGGCAGCCGGTGCGGCAGCGACATCTCCCCTGAGGCGCTCCGCTGACGCCGCTGGCGAGACGGCATCCGCCTCCGCCGGCCCGAGTCCCGCGCCGTCGAGCGCTCCTGCTCCGACCAGTGCCTCCACCAGCGATGTCCCCGATTGGGCGCGGCACATGCGGCGCTCCCAGCAGATGTCCCATGGGATCCAGGCCGCCACTCACGCGGTGCGATCCGGCGACAGCCACGGCGGCGGATCGTCCATTTCCCTCTCTGAAAGTGATCGCCTATGACCCCCTTCAAGCGACCCGCGGTCCATTACGGCCGTTCCCCCGAACCTGAGACGCCCTATCAGCGGGCCGCCCAAGTCTGGGATAATCGCATCGGCTCCGCCCGGGTCCAGGCGAAGAACTGGCGCCTCATGGCCTTCGGCTGCCTCGCATTGTCCACGGGGCTCGCCGGTGCACTTGCATGGCACGCCCTGGGCGGCTCGGTAGTCCCCTGGGTCGTTCAGGTGGACAAGCTCGGGCAGGCGCAGGCCGTGGCGCCCGCCGCCGCGAACTTCCGCCCGTCCGATCCCCAGATCGCCTTCCACCTTGCCCGCTTCATCGAGGAGGTGCGCAGCATCTCCGCCGATCCGGTCATCGTGCGGCAGAACTGGCTGAGGGCTTACGCCTATACGACCCAGGCTGGCGCCGTCGCCCTCAACGATTACGCCCGCGCCGACGATCCCTTCGCCCGGGTCGGCAAGCAGCAGGTGGTGGTGGAGGTCTCGAGCGTCATCCGCGCCTCACCGGACTCCTTCCGCATCGCCTGGACCGAGCGCCGCTACCAGGACGGCAGCCTCGCCAACACCGCCCGCTGGAGCGCCATCCTCACCGTCGTGGTGCAGGCACCGCGCGATGCCGAGCGCCTGCGCGCCAATCCCCTCGGGATCTACGTCAACGCCATCAACTGGTCGAAGGAACTCGCCCAATGACGCCTGCCGTCCGCACTTCCGGGAGGCCGGCTCTCCGTGTCCTCTCCATTCCGGATTTCCGTAAGTCTGGCTTGCCGCTTCTGCTGCTTTGCACGTCAGCGCTCGCTGGGTGCGCCACATTCCAGAAGCCGCCGGAGATCGCCTATGACGATGCCCCGCCCGCCGTCTTCAAGGCCGAGCCGGCCGGCCCGGTGCGGATCGTGGAACTGCCGAAGCCACTGCCTCTGCCAGGTCAGCTGAAGCCCGTGGGCAAGAATGGGAAGGCTGAGCCCGAGCTGGCCGATCCGAGGGCCCGCGTCACGCAGGCCAATGCGGCCGCGCGCGTTCAGCCGGTGAGCGACGGCTTCATCAATTCCATGCAGGTCTATCCCTTCGTGGAGGGCGCTCTCTATCAGGTCTACGCCGCGCCTGGGCAGGTCACCGACATCGCGCTTCAGCCTGGTGAGCAACTGGTCGGCTCTGGGCCGGTGGCTGCCGGTGACACGGTGCGCTGGATCATCGGCGACACCGAGAGCGGGACAGGGGCTTCCAAGCAGGTCCACATCCTGGTGAAGCCCACCCGGCCGGACCTCACCACCAATCTCGTCATCAACACCAATCTGCGCACCTATCACATGGAGCTGCGCTCCACCGAGAAGACCTACATGGCCTCGGTCTCCTGGCAATATCCTCAGGGCCAGCTCATCGCCCTGCGGCGCCAGAATGCCGAAGCGCAAGCAGTGCAGCCCGTCGCCACCGGCATCGACCTCACGCGGGTGAACTTCCGCTACGAGGTCTCGGGCGACCGGGCACCCTGGCGGCCGCTGCGGGCCTTCGACGACGGCCAGCAGGTCTTCATCGAGTTTCCGCGCGGCATCGGCCAGGGCGAGATGCCGCCGCTCTTCGTGGTGGGCCCCGAGGGCGACACCTCCGAGCTCGTGAACTATCGCGTGCGCGGCAATTACATGATCGTGGACCGGCTCTTCGCCGCGGCCGAGCTGCGCTTTGGCGCCGACAAGAACCAGAAGCGCGTCCGCATCTCCCGCACCGACGGGAGGCCGGTCCTATGAGCGGTATCGATCCCGGAAAGGAGAAAGGACCGGACCCGGCAGATAACGCCGAGCCGCTGACGGGGGAGGCTGCGGCGGCCATGCGGCTGCGGCCGGAGCCGCCGCGGGTGACTCGCCTGTCCCGCAAGGTGCTGGCCGGGCTGGGGCTGGTTGCGGGGCTCGGGATCGGCGGTGCGCTGATCTACGCCTTGCAAGCGCGGAAAGATCACGGACCCGGCCAGGAACTCTACGCCACCGACATCAAGGCAACGCCCGACGGGCTCGCTGGCCTTCCCAAGGATTACACAGGTATCCCGAAGCTGGGGCCGCCGCTGCCGGGCGACCTCGGCCGGCCGATCCTCAATGCACAGACGGCGGCCCAGCCGCCGGTCCCCACGATGGGAGGTATGCCCAATCCTGCCCTCAGTCCCGATGAGCAGCGCCAGCAGCAGGAAAGCGAGGCGGCGCGGACCGGGCGGCTGTTTGCCCGGACTAATACGCGGCCGGCGAGCCCGATTGTGGCGCAACAGGCGAGCGTCACTTCGGTGCCAGCTGCGACACCTGCCCCGGACCTCACGTCTCTTGGTCTTGCCCCCCAGGGGGCGACACCAAAAGCCCAAGATCGCCAGCTCGCCTTCCTCAACCAGGCAGTGGACCGACGCACGGTATCGCCAGACCGTGTGGTGGCTCCGGCCTCTGCCGCCATCTTGCAGGCGGGCGCCGTCATTCCCGCGGCGCTGATCACCGGAATTCGTTCTGACCTGCCGGGGCAGATCACGGCCCAGGTCACCGAGAATGTCCATGACAGCCCGACCGGACGGATCCTCCTGATCCCTCAAGGCACCCGCATCATTGGGCAGTACGACAATGGCGTCGGCTTCGGACAGCGCCGGGTGCTGCTCGTCTGGAACCGGCTGATCTTCCCCAATGGCCGCTCCATCGTGCTGGAGCGCCAACCCGGAGCTGACGCTGAAGGCTATGCCGGGCTTGAGGATGGGGTCGACTACCACTGGGGCGAGCTGTTCAAGGCCGCGGTGCTCTCCACCATCCTGAGTGTTGGGGCGAGCGAGGGCTCGTCCGGTAGCGACAGCGATCTCGTCAGCGCACTGAAGGAAGGCGCCTCCGACAGCATCAGCCAGACTGGCCGCCAGATCGTCCAGCGCCAGCTCAATATTGCGCCGACGCTGACCATCTGGCCGGGATTCCCGGTGCGGGTCATCGTCACCCGTGATCTCGTTCTTGAACCCTATGGAGGCTGAAATGACGAAGCTGAAGCTCTCAGAGCTCCACGACGACAAGCCGGTGAAGGTGACCGTGGAGTTACCGGCGAAACTCCATCGCGATCTTGTCGCCTATGCGCAGGTATTGGGCGGAGAGACGGGGAACCCGATCGCAGACCCCGTCAGGCTCGTCGCCCCCATGCTCGAACGCTTCATTGCGACGGACCGAGGATTTGCGAAGGCTCGGCGGCGCAGCGGCGGACAGTGACCTGAATCTGTCCCGTTCTTTGGTCTCGGATCCGGCGAGGGATAAGGGGCCTCCGGCCGCCGTGGCTGCGAGTGAGTTTGCGGGAAAAATCTCGGCGGAGGAAACGCAGGCAGAGTGCCCAGTAGCTCGGTTCAGGCTGCCGCCCCTCACACGACCTTTATATCCTGGCGCTGGAGCGCTTTGTCGCGACGGACAGCGGGTTCATGAGGGTACGTAAAACGCACAATGTCCCCTGATGCCATGACGTGCGAAATCATCAGGAGCTTTTCGCTGCGTTCCCTGACATTGCCTTGGCCATGCTTAGAAGGCGACGCAATGCCGGGTTATCGTTCTTCGGTGACCAGACGGCGCTGAAGAGGAGGGTCTCATCCCTTATCGGTCGGTATGAAACGCCGGGAATCCGCACGACGGTCGATGCCTCACTTATCACCGTCAGGCCATGCCCCAAAGCGACAAGAGGCAGCAGGTTGTCTCTCCCGACATGTTGGAATTGTATTTCTGATTCTCTGTTAAATTGTGAAATATGTCGAATAATATAATTCCGGACATCGCGGCCGGACGAAAGGTCGCTTACAATGAAGTTTTCTCCAATGAGCTCGGGCCAGCCCACCGCTCTTCGTCTTGTCAAAATGTGCTCTTGAGGTAAAACGATAAACGCTCGTTCCGTCCAGAGGCAAGCTGTGTCGCACCCCGACCATTCGGCAACCCCTGTAACGAACGCTACGTCGAGTTGGAAGTGGCGAATGGCCGCCATATGTTCACTCGGTCCGCCATCGATGAACTCTATGGTCACGCCAGAATGTCGCTCGTCATAAGCATGCAGGAGTTTAAGTAAAAATCCTGATGCTATTGAGGAAATAATTCCAATTTTTATGTGGCCATATTCTACTCTGCCTACGGCAGCCACTTCCCGTGCGCCGTCATCAATTTGCCGGAGTCCCTTATGGGCGCGTCGTATAAAGCATTGTCCAGCCAAAGTAAGTTGGACGCCTCCGCTATGTCGCTGGAAAAGAGCCGCTCCTAGCTGGTCCTCCAGGTCTCGAATTCGCCGACTGATGGCAGATTCCTGAATGCCAAGCGCCATCGCTGCGCCGCGGAAGCTCCCGTGCTCTGCCGCTGCTAGAAAATATTGAATATGACGAATTTCGATATTCAAATCTCAATTCTCGTTTGGTCCGAAATTTTGAAAGATATCTATGGTTGATGATGTGAGTTTAGCGGTGCGGGCCAATGCCTACTTTGAACAGAAATCATCTATTATCCGTCCCGACAGGCGGCCAGAAAGCCATTCCACTGCTGTGTTGGCTGCATCGCGCGCGATGAACGCATGCCCGACGCCCTGCAATGTCTCGTATCTCACCCGATTTCCATTGCGGCAGAGTGCCTTTACATAGGCATCCGTCACCGAAGGCCTCACCAGGCGGTCATCCGCGCCCTGGGCGACGAAAACGGGGATGTCGGGAGGCAATACGCCTGGCGTGTTGAGCGCGAGGAGCCGCTTCCAAGGTTCGGTGTCCGCAAGATTTCCCTCCGTGAGGAAGCCCCCCATGAGCGCGCGGGTTGGTTCCCTCCGGATCAGCACGTCGAACCAGCGTTCGATACACTCACCGGCCAGCTGGTCGATGACGGGGATCGCCGCCGGCTCCACCACGGATGTGATGGACGCACCGTAGTATCGCGACCACGACCAAAGCGTCATGGCGGTGATGTTGTTGCCGCCGCCCGTCCCCTGGTCATCACGCATCAGCGCCCCGAGGTCGGTGGCCGGAGCCGCAACCGCGATGCCCGCCAGGGCGAGCTCGGGAGCATATTGGCGGGCCAGGAGCCCCGCGAAAAGCGCGGCGTGCCCGCCCTGCGAATGCCCCCACACCGCGAAGCGACGGTCGGCTCCGGCGGTGGGAAGGGCCCGGGCGGCGCGAACCGAATCCAAGACGGCTCGTCCCTCACTGACGCCCACCAGATAAGGATGCACTTCCGGTGTGCCGAGGCCCGGATAGTCTGTGGCGGTAACCACATAGCCGCGCGCCAGCATGTCGCGGAGACCCTGCACGGATTCGAAGAAGACGTGCGCAAGCGACGGAGCGCAACGGCTTTCTATTCCGGTTGTCGGGTGGGCCCAGGCCACGACCGGCCGGCCGCCGGGTGGTGGCGTGCCTGGTGGAATGATGACGACCCCGGACACTGGGATCAGCTCGCCGGACCGACTTTCCGAGCGATAGAGTATCTTATATGCGGTGGCCCCGTCCGGGGCGCCCGGCATCGCTTCCGCCGAGATGATGGTGCCCGGTCCCTCGCGTGCCGATGAGGCCCATGTCCCGGTGCTGGCGCAGAGCAGGATCAGCACCATCGGACACATGCACAGGTTTCGGCTTATGCTGTGGAGGATCCGTGTCACATGGCGCCACGCGTTCTCGGCAGTTTGCATCATGCCCGCCTTTCATAGGGGAGGGAACGCGGGAGCAAGCTCAGGCTCGTTCGACAATCCGGGGCGTCGTCTGGCTTGGTGGATGCCGCTTCCCGGTGATCAGGATGGAACTTCGGCACGAACATCGGCCATGGCGATGTCTGCGATGACGCGAACACGGACCCGACGGGCATTGCCGGGAAGATAGGCAATGGGCAGATCCTCCATCTCCAGGGTCTGGAGGCTTGCCTGCTCCGCGCCGGCGGCGATCGCCCGTCGGGTGGCTTCCGCCTGCGCCCGGCCGAGGGCCTCCTCGCGGGTGAGGCCGGTGAAGATGCGGTCCACCTCGCCGCTCACCTGGGCGATGGCTGCGCCCACGGCATTGGCGACCGCATAATGGGGAACGCGCACGACCTGCGAGATGCCGGGCATCTGATCCGGCACCAGGAAGCTGCCGCCGCCCACGGCCAGCAGCGGCAGGGGCGTGGCATCGGTGCGCATCCGGTCCACGGCGTCGGCGATCATGTGCTCCATGCGCGCGAGGCCCTGCGCCACGAGCGGTGGAGACAGCCCGGCGAGCTTGCCGCGATCTCCAAGGTCGAGCCGCCCGGCGGCCACCGCCACGTCGGATGCGGTAAGGGTCTCCCCGCCGAAAACGAGAGCCTTTTCCGGCAGCCGAAACCCCACGCTGCCGGGGCCGATGTGCTGTCCATCCGGGGAGATCTCGGTGCCGCCGCCAAGGCCGATGGAGAGGAGGTCGGGCATGCGGAACAGGGTGCGAACCCCGCCGATCTCCACCGCCGCATTGGCTTGGCGCGGAAAGCCCGCCTTCAGGCAGCCCACGTCGCTGGTGGTGCCGCCCACGTCCACCACCAGCGCGTCCGCGATGCCGGAGAGAAAGGCCGCGCCCCGCATGGAATTGGTGGGGCCGGAAGCGAAGCAATAGACCGGATGGCTCTCCGCCACCGAGCCCTGCACGATGGTGCCGTCGTTCTGCGTGAGGAACAAAGGCGCGTCGAGGCCGCTGTCGGCGATGGCTGCGGTGAAGGCGGCCGTGGTGCGCCGCGCAAGGCTCTGGAGGCCGGCATTGAGCAGGGCCGCATTCTCCCGCTCCAGCAGGCCGATGCGGCCGATCTCGTGGGAAAGGGTGATGCGCGCGCCGCTCACCTCCTCGCTCACGATCTGGGCCGCCTCCCGCTCGCATTCATCGGTGAGCGGGGAGAAGACGCTGGTGATGGCGATGGCGGTGCGCCCAGCCTCGGCCATGCGTCGTGCCTCGGCGCGCACGGCCGCGCGGTCCAGCGGCACCAGGGATCGCCCGTCATAATCATGCCCGCCACGCACCATGTGCACGGAGCCGCCCATGGCCTCGGCAAGATCCGCCGGCCAGCCGATGAAGGGTGGCAATCCCGCATTGGCGGGAAGGCCGATGCGCAGCGCCGCCACCTTGTCGAGCGCGCGCCGCTCAATCACCGCATTGGTGAAATGGGTCGTGCCGATCATCACCGCGTCGATGCGGGGCGCGGTCGGGAGGGACGCTGCCTGCGCCATCAGATCGGCAAGAGCGCGGCGCACGCCGTCCGATACATCCGCGGTGGTGGGGCTCTTGACCGCGGACAGCACCTTGTCGCCGTCGATGAGGACGGCGTCCGTGTTGGTTCCGCCAACGTCGATGCCGATGCGGCTCATCCGCGGGTCTCCTTGTTGCCATCGAACACGCTGCGGAAATCCACGTCGTAGCCGAAGGCGCGGGGCCCCACATGGGCAAGGCCCTCCGGCGAGCGGTGGATCGCCGGCGCAGGCAGAGCGATCACCGTCACGCGCTGGCCGAAGCGCAGGCTCTCCGTGCCGATGGCCTCGCCCGTGACGGCATCCAGCACGCAGATGAGGTCGGGGGTGGTCACCGCCACCGCCCCATCACGCCGGCCGATGGTGAATTCGTTCTGGAACGCGATCTCGAACGTGGCGCCTTCATCCGCATCGAGACCGTCGAGGCGCACATCACCGCGCAGAAAGCCTTCCGTCGTCTGGCGCTGTACGTCCGCCACCTTGCCTCCAAACAGCCGGATGCCGGCGGCCGCGCGCACCGTGGCTTCGACCGGGTCCTCGTGGGCGGCGCGGGCGCGGTGCACCTCGCGGCCGAGGGCGATGGCCTGCGACAGGGTGCGCAGAACGGCGAAGCGCTTGATCTCGGCCCCCGTGCGGGGCGCCTGGCAGGTGGTGGCGACCGATCCGAACTCGGTGCACACCTTCCGGCGCACGCGCTCCATCTCGTGCCAGCCGGCGGCCCGGGTGATGAGCACCGCATTGTCGCGCACGTCCGCCACAGCGTGCGGAACCATGTTCAGCCCGGCGATGGAGAAGCTCTGCATCTGCGCCTCGGGATAGGCGCGGCCCATGGCATCGGCATCCACCACCGGCAGGCCGCATGCGGCCGCCACCAGCAGCGGCTGGAAGGCGTTGCACCCGCCGACTTCCACGCTCATCACCGCGCGGAACGGCTGGCGAAGATAATCCTCCATGACGCGCACGGGCTTGAGCGCAAAGTCGGCATCGGTCATGCGCTCCTGGAAGACGAGCGGCGCCCCCATGGTGGACACCACGGCGACAAGGTCGTTGTCGTCGAGCTCATCGGGGTCCATGAGCGTGATGCGGCCGCCCTCGTCATGGAAGCGCCGCACGCCCAGATACGAGGCATAAGGCGATCCGCCGCCGCCCGTGCCGAGGATCCAGGCGCCGGTGGCGAGGAATTCCAGTTCATCGGTCTTCAGCAAGCGAGGCAATGGCCGCTTCCTTCCTGGAGGGCAGGCAAGCGCCCGTCCGCCCAAAGGAGGGGGAAGGGCGCGATGGGCTAAAGGCGTCGGGCGAAAGGCTGCCCGCGATCGGCAAGCCAGGCATCCCCAGAAGTAATGACGTGAAACATGGCGGG
The DNA here is from genome assembly GCF_043831965.2 of Xanthobacter variabilis. Taxonomy (NCBI): domain Bacteria; kingdom Pseudomonadati; phylum Pseudomonadota; class Alphaproteobacteria; order Hyphomicrobiales; family Xanthobacteraceae; genus Xanthobacter; species Xanthobacter variabilis. Next base: position 4,015,719 of record NZ_CM195533.1, on the reverse strand, counting down.
CTCCGCCTCAGCACGCGAGCTTCACGGCGATCCCCAGATGTGGTGATGCGACCCGGATATCATCCGCCTAATGTGCGTGGGTGGGGTGGAGCCGTTCGGGCGTCGTGCGCGCCAGCATTCGCGCCGTTTTTCCCATCAAATGGTGCCTTTGCCCGCCAGATTTCGTCTCCCAGCCCCCGGGGCCTTTGAACGCGCATCATGAACGACAGCGTCAACGTCGAACCCGAACAGCAGGCGGTCCATCCCCGAGCGATATCGGCCGCTCTCCTTCTCCCCATCGTGGCGGTTTCGGCCGCCGGCGCGCTGATCGGCCTCGACCTGATCGCATCGCTTGGCATCACACCGAACACGTCCGTCATCGGCGCCATGGCCGCCATGACGTTGGGGCGCATCCCGCTGGCGGCGTTTACCGGCTACCGTTCGCCGCATGCGCAGAACCTGGTGCAGAGCGCCATGTCCAGCGCCACTTTCGGAGCAGCCAACAGCCTGCTGCTGCCCATCGGCATTCCTTTCCTTCTCGGCCGGGCGGACCTCATCGCGCCGTTGTTCGCCGGCGTGGCCATGGCGATGATCATCGACGCGATCATGCTCTATCGCCTCTATGGCACTGCGATCTTTCCGGCCGAAGGAGCTTGGCCGCCCGGGGTTGCCGCAGCCGAGGTGATCCGGATGGGGGATTCTGGCCGCACGGCAGGCCGCACGCTGGCCCTCGGCGGTGGTGTTGGCCTGGCGGGTGGGGTCTTGGGGCTGCCCATGCTCGCTTTCGGGGTCGCGTTCATCGGCAGCGTGCCAGCCCTGTCCGCCTTCTGCGCCGGGCTGTTGGCGAAAATCCCCGGCGGCTGGCTCGCTGCGGGTGGGGGTGCCGCCTGGATCCAGCGCCTCGGCGTCGATCCCACGTTGCTGCCGCATGGCATGATGATCGGCGCGGCGCTCGTTGCTCTTGCGCAGATCGCCCCCCACCTCAACCCCGATGCCACCGGAGCCGTGGGCGCGGGGGTACCTCGCCGGCCGGGCCGAACGCTCATGGGTGGGGCGGCGGCGTTCGTTGCCGTTGCGGCGTTCATCGCTGTTGCCGGGGGCCTCGCGGCTGGGCTCGATCCGTGGATGCTGGCGGCCTTCGTCGTGTTCGCCGCAGTGGCTGCGCTCGCCCATGAGCTGGTGGTGGGGCTGGCGGCCATGCAGAGCGGCTGGTTTCCCGCTTATGCGCTCGCCCTCGTGACCTTGATGCTGGGCCTCCTGGCGGGCTTTCCGCCCCTGGCGCTCGCCTTGCTCACCGGCTTCACCGCAGCCACGGGGCCATGCTTCGCCGACATGGGCTACGACCTGAAGGCGGGGACAATCCTGCGGGCGGGCTGCGGGCCGGCGTTCGAGCTGGAGGGGCGGCGCCAGCAGTTGCTCGCCACTCTCGTCGCCTTCGCCGTCGCCGTTCCCATTACGGCCCTCGCGTGGCCGAGCCTGTTCGGAAGGGGCCTCATTCCACCCATCGACCGCGTCTATGCGGCTGCCATCGACGCCGGAGCGCACCCGCAGACGCTGGCGAGCCTTGCTCTGTGGGCTCTTCCCGGCGCCTTCGTCCAGTGGATCGGTGGTGCGCGCCGGCAGCTTGGGGTCATGCTGGCCACCGGGCTGCTGCTGGGTGATCCGGGCGCCGGGCTTGCTGTCCTCACAGGCCTTGCCCTTCGCCTCATCTGGCTGAAATGCCGGCCATCACGCCAAGAGGCGTCTCGGGAGGCGCTCCAGGCCTTCGGTGGTGGTGTGATCTGTGCCGATGCCGTCGTTTCGGTGGTTCAGGGGATGTCCATCGGCGTGCTTCGTGGTCGCTGAGGCGCAGCACGCCACGAGGGGCCGTATCGAAGGGCCCCGCAAAACTTCATGTAGTTGAATGACAGTGCCGTGCGTTCCGGGATTGGCTCCCCACAAGCCTGATCACCGGAACAAGAGTCGCGATGCACGAAGGACGCCTCCGTCATGACCTGGATCCGAATGCAGCGGACGGCGATGAAGTCGTGCTTGAGCTGGAGGATTGGCTGTGGGCCGACGCCAGCGTGCTGCCCCCTGACACCCCATTTCACCGACATGGCCCCGTGGTTACGGCGATCACGCGGAACGCCGTGAGCGTACTCGGTCTGTGTATCGTCGTCGTGGATTCGCGGCTGCGGGTCCTTTATGCCAGCGCTGCCAGTCGAACCCATGCCACTCGCCCTTACGCCGGCTTTGTCATGACCCGGCGCCTGCGTGCCGGTGGGACCTACCTGTCATTGGGAACCCGAGCGGATACGCTGGAGCTGCGGCGTTTGGTTGCCGCAGCCATCTCGGAGGGACCGACCAGCGAGGCCAGCGAGCCTCCCAACCCGTTCCATCCCTTATGCTGCCCACGCAGCATCTGTCTCATTTCGCCGATCGCTGGCGGGTTGGTCGATCCACTGATGGGCGCACGCTTCCGAAATGCGGCACTCCTGATCTTCAAGCCGTTCGCGGCGATCCCGAAGCCGCCTCCCATGCTCCTGCGCACCCTGTTCCGCTTCACGCAGGCTGAAGCGGAAGTGGCGAGCGATCTGGTGGGGGGAATAAGTGCCGAAGAGGTCGCACGGCTGCGTAACGTCAGGCTCGATACCATCCGCTCACAGATCCGGTCCATCCTGTCGAAGTCTGGGGCCCCGAACCTGCGAGCTTTTGAGAACAGGATCGGGAGCGTCATGGTCATGCTCCCTCCGGATTCCGCCGGGCTCCCCAAGGAGGGCTGAATGCCCAAAGAGAGGCTGACCTGCCGCGTCGCCTTTTGGTGCTCGCACGCAGGGATCGTCGGAAGGTCCGCGCAGCTTGCCTGCGGCGTCGTATATCAACACTTCTGGTGATGACGGCACCTTGCTGGCCCCTGCATGAAGGCAGGGTGATCGATCTTCGCTCCAGGTCTTGCTGAACCGTGTTGCTGCACGGTCCATCGCTGCGCTGGGCGGGACGCGCCGCAGGTGCAAACGCCGGTCTTGAGCATCGCGATGACGGGCGCCTTGTTCGCCGTGACCTCTCGGATGTGTCGACGCGATGTTGGCGGCGAGCGTTGGCGGAGCAGGAATGATGCAGACGACGGAAGGGATTGTCGCATGGCAGGTCATTTATTGAAGGCGGTTACCGCCGCTGGACTTCTCGTCGCCTCAGGGCTTTCGGCAGCGGCGCTGCCGCTGCCTGCCCCGATGCTCACTGACGCGCCGGCGCAGGTTACGCCCGTCGCCGATGGGTGTGGTGGAGGTTGGTATCGTGGCCCCGGTGGCGCCTGCCACCGTTTTGGCTTCGGGCCGAATCCGGGCGGGTATTTCGGCCCGTATAATGGTGGCGCGCCCTGGAATGGCTGCCCTCCCGGCTATTGGCGGGGCCCTTGGGGGCATTGCCGCAACACCCCCTTCCACGGCCGCCTGCCCGATGGAAACTGGCAGTAGGTCACGCGCTCTCATTGCGGAGAATGAACATGAACCTCATCAAGTCCGCCCTGTGCGCGACGTTCTGCGGTGGTCTGCTGCTGGCCGCCTCCGTCGCTCAGGCGCAAAATGCCCCGCAAGAAACCCAGATCATCGAGATCTACTCCGATGCTGATGCAAATGCGGTCCTCAACGCGCGTCTTGCCGCACTCAAGACCGTGCTGGAGCTGACGCCGGCGCAGGATAAGCTTTGGGCGCCGGTGGAAGCCTCGATCCGCAAGATCGCTGCGGATTCGATGGCCCGCGGCAAGAAGCGGGCGGAGGCTAAGCCGCCATCCGACTTTCTTGAAGCGCTCGAGCGGATCGGCGAGGCCGAGGTCATTCGCGGCCAGGATCTCAAAGCCTTCGTCAGCGCGACACGTCCGCTTGTCGCGTCGCTCTCAGATGTTCAGAAGCACCGGATGCCTGCTTTTCTTGGGATGGTTGCCGACGCTCAGTCTCCACTGGCGACACGATCTCTGTGGCTGTTCGAGGAAGAAGAGCGGTGATGACGAAGGCGTGATCTGCCTTTACATCACCGCGTTGGCCACAAACAGCTTCGGCATCCATGAGATGCCGAAGTTTAATTAAACTTAATTACGATAAATAAATTAAGTAATATTGAAATATTCCGGGTCTCTGACATATGATTTCCGAATTTCCATATCTAACTGCGCTTCTGATGCTCAGCGCGGCCCTGGCCTGGCTTCCATCTGCGTTTGCATTTGCCGGGGCGTTGACGGCTATCACCTACGTCACAGCCGCCGTCCTGGGTTACGTTCAGCCACTGGGCCTTCTCGCAGTTGTGCTATGCATGCTGATGGCTCATATCTGTAGCCGTTCTATTCGGATAACGAATGAAAAAATAGCAAAAATATCATTTTTCATATTATGCATTGCTTTGTCTGTTCACGTGTTTCCTGGATTTCAAAATCCAATTCTCATTGGTCCGGTTCAGTTCAGCCCAGATGCCTATCCGTTCAAGATGTACATCAACTCGGATAAGGCTGCTGTGGGGCTTTCGATATTTCTGTTCTATAGGCCGCTCCGCAGGGGGGAGGGCATTCAAACATCATTGGCTTGGGCCGCCGCCGGCGCCTTCGCGACTGTCCTTGTGCTCCTGCCGCCGGCTCTCTTGTTCAAGGCCGTGGTTTGGGAGCCGAAGCTGCCGCCGGAGTTCGGCCTGTGGGCACTGAATAATCTCCTGCTTGTCGCCTTCACCGAAGAGGCCTTGTTCCGAGGTTTCCTGCAGTCAAATCTAGCGCGCTGGTTTGAAAAATATTCCATGTCGCAATGGAATGCGTTGGGATTTTCTGCCGTAACTTTTGGAATTATGCACTACTCCGGAGGTCCTATTATGGTTGTGTTCGCGTCGGTTGCGGGTGCTATTTACGGCTATGCCTTTCGTAAGGGTGGCCTCCTTGCATCGACACTCGCTCATTTTGGCTTCAATGCGGCCCACCTTCTTCTCTTCACCTACCCGCTCCGGATGATCCCGTCTGCTACCTGGTAGGGCGTGTATCGCGCCGAATGTCGTGATGATGGGCGCTTGCGCAAGTCAGCGCGACGGCGAGGGCTTCGACGCAGATCCCATCCCGCCTCTGCAACCGTCGCGTCAGCATTGCACGGCATTCCATAGTACTCATGTCATGAACGCCTTTGCCATCCCAGTAGAAAGCCGTAGCGCTTCGATACGGTCCCTGGTTGCGCCGACGAGGGAGGGGCGATGTCCCCACATGCGCTGGCTTGAAAAATGGTGCTCACCACCTGCGAAAGTCATCTCAATGACAAGCCTACGTACCGATAGCACGCTGTTGCCCAGGCTATGCGTTCTGATTCTTTTGGTTGCATGGGGCGCCGCTGCGTTTGGCGTCACTGAGGCCGCGGCAGCGCCCGCACGCATTATTATCCTTCGCCACGGTGAGAAACAGAACCTGCTGTCTCTGTGTGGCGTTGGTCGGCAGCGGGCAGAGGCGCTCGCCGCGCAATATCTTGGTCCGAGGGCATCCAGGAGCCTTCTCAATGGCGCTCGACCGGCGGCCATTCTCGCCATTACCTTGCACACGCTGGAAACCGCGCAGCCCATCGCTGCGGCATGGAACATGAGTGTTGCCGCGAACCCGCTCATGCTCACGCCGTTTCACCCCGAAGTCCTGCTCAATGCGCGAACCGCCGCGGTGGCCCGGGACCTATTGGACAATCCGCGTTGGCACGGACAGACGGTGGTCATGGTGTGGGAGCATCTCCATATCGCCAGCGCGCGGCTGGAAGAGGCCTTCCCGGGCCAGAGGGTCACGCTTCGGCAACTTCTGCACCTCGATCAAATGAGTGGTGCGGCCCGTCGCGTGCCAGGGACCTGGCCGGATGACACCTATGATTACTTCTGGATTCTCGATTATGACAGCCCGGCATTGACAGTGCCGTCGCGCTTCAGCTTGGTGCGCCAAGTCTTCTGGCCCCCTTTCGAGGACCTGCCCTCCAACGGTTGGGGGCGGCCCGAGCCGCGCTCCACCAAGTTCGGTTGCCTCTGATGGATGAGGCAAAAGACTGTTGTCGGCGGGGAAACGGGTGGCGGCGTTGCCGGCGGAATAGCGGCAGTTTAGACGCTCTGAGTATCCATGGTCAGCGCCGTGACGCGAATTCTGCGCGACGCACAGCTGGGAGGCGTCATGACACTTGAACCGCTTCTTGATGCCTCGGCGGCAATCCGCATTCACGCGTTTTCCGCCGTCGCCGCATTGGCTGTCGGCATGATCCAGCTGGCTGCGCCCAAGGGGACAGTTCCCCATCGGCTCGTGGGCTGGGTCTGGGCGGTTTTGATGGCCTGCGTGGCGCTATCGTCCTTCTTCATCCATCAGATGCGCTGGATTGGCCCCTTCGGCCCCATTCACCTTCTCTCGCTTTACGTTCTCTTTGCCCTCCCTCTGGCGCTCCTGCATGGGCGCAGGGGCGACATCGGCCCTCATGCCAGAGGCATGCGCGGGCTGTTCTATGGGGGCCTCGTGCTGGCGGGGCTCTTTACCTTCTGGCCCGGACGCATCATGCATCAGGTCTTGTTCGGGGCACCGTGAGCTGCGCTCGCGGCTGGAGCGGAGCGCTAACGGCCCACATCCTCTCCCGGGCTGACGAGAAGGCCCGCGGCTCTGGCCCGCGCCGACACTTTCTCAGTCCTTATCTCCCGTTCCGCCCTTTGCTTGAGGGTGGAGAGATATTGCGGCGTGATATCGAGATAGGCGGCGATCAGATGCTGGGGGATCGATCGCCATGCCTCCGGCAGCTCGCAGGAGAGCTCTGCGTAGCGCTGCCGCGCGGTCTTCGAGCGCAGCGACATATGCCGCTGTTGTTTGCGTTGGAACATCTCCTCCGTCGTCCGCGTTGCCAGGCGCTCCCAACCCGCATGACGCTCCACGGCTGCGTGCCGCAGGTGATAGGGCAGGACCGTGAGCCGACATGGAAGGACGGCCTCGAACACCACCTCGGAGGGGAGGCCCTTGGTCGCGCTGTCCAGGGCCAGGGCGACGCCGCCTGTGAAGATGAAGTCCAGCAGGATCTTGCGCCCATCCGGCGATAAGGCGAACACCTGCAGGATGCCCTCATCGAGGAATCCGATCTCGTGCTCGGCCTGCCCTATGGTGCAGAAGACGCCCCCGCGCGGCAGGAAGCGCGGCCTGGCGTGGGCGAGGAGCCAGTCGAGCTCTGCCGGAGGCAAGTCCGTTCGTCGCAGAATGAAATTGTTGAGTGTAGGCATCGCTGAATATGCTCTGGATCGCAACGGTGACACCGATGCTACCTTATTACCTGAAAATAGACGACGGGTTATCTTTCGTCGCCGTGTTGCGGGCCAGAGCCTGCCGACGTGCCGAAGACGCCGAAAGCACCAGAAGCAGTGACAGGCCGGCGACCACGATCTGATAGACTGCCGGCATCATGGGGCTGCCCGTCCGTGCGACCAGCCACGACACTGTGAGCGGTGCGAGGCCTCCGAAGGCCAATACCGAAAAATTATAGCAAAGCGCCACGCCTGTGGTCCGCACTTTGACCGGGAACAGCATGGCCAGCAATCCAGGGTGACAGGCGGAAATGAAGGCGAGAAAGGCGGTCGCGACAAGCTGCGCCGCCATGAGCCGCTCGAAATCGGGCGCGCCGGTCAGCCAAGCGTAAAGGGGCCATGTCAGCGCGGCGAAGATCGCGGTGGACCATGAAAAAAGGCGAAAGGCGCCGAGCCGATCCCCGAGCCAACCGGCCAGGGGGTAGAGGCACACGGCCAGTGCGCCGGACGCAGAGGCGCTCAGCAATGCGTCCGTCCGCGTCAGGTGAAGCTCATGCACCACATAGACCACCAGATAGCTGTGCCAAAGATAGGCGATGGCGGTGCCCACGGCGATGAGACCGATGCCGCACCGAAGCGCAGGCGCCTCGGTGCGCAATGCGCGGAGCACACTGCCAGCCGCAAGGCTCTTCGAGACAGGGGCGCAAAATTCCGGAGTCTCTGCGACGCGCCAGCGCAAGTAGAGCCCGACAGGCCCGATGATGGCGCCGGCTGCGAAGGGAATACGCCACCCCCAGGTGCCGAAGGCGTCCGGCGTCAGGTTCTGCTCGAGCGCAAAAATGAACAGCGATGCGGCCAGAATGCCGACGCCCTGCGCGCACATCTGGAAGCTGCCGTAGAACATGCGTCGGCCGGGCGGGGCGTGCTCCACCAGGAACGTCGCGGAACCGGCGAATTCGCCGCCTACGGAGAGCCCTTGCACGATCCGCGCGGCAACGACGAGAAGGGGGGCGGCGATGCCGATCTGGTCATAGGCTGGCGCCAGCGCGAGGAGCAGGCTGCCCCCGGACATCATCCCCATCATCACAGCGAGCGCGCCGCGGCGTCCGGCCTTGTCCGCATAGAGCCCCAGCAGAACCCCTCCGATGGGCCGGACGGCAAAGCCGACCGCAAAGGTCGCGAAGGCCAGGATGAGGCCGGAACCCGGCGCGTGATCGGGAAAAAATGCGACCGCGATCGATCCTGCGAGCAGGCCGTAGCTGAGAAAATCGAACCATTCGAGCCCGTTTCCGATGGCCGAGGCGATGATGGTGCGTGCTTTCGATCCCCCGGAGGAGGATGAGCCGAACATGATCTACTCCCTACTTGCCGCAGGAACGAACTTGGTTCCGAGGGGGCCGCCACAAGGGTGACGCCTCCTGCTCGTGCGGCCCGCAATGTGTGTGGCAGCCCTGTGGGCGTTCTGGTCCCGCCGCGCGCGGGCGCTCGTCATGGCACGCGGTAGAAAGGATTGGGCAGGAGAAAGATTTTCTCGGCGTGACCACCCAGAAGATCGGAGGGTTGGTCACCCACATTGGCGATGATGGTGTAGCCATCCTTTTCCAGTCGCGACCGGATGGGCGTCTTGAAGTCGGCCGCCGATGCGAAACGCGCGCCATCGGGCGTCATGTACATGGCCTCGTACCCAGAAAAGCCGGCGGTTCGCAGGTTCGTCTCGGTCGCGGTCCGTTGGCTTTCGGGACGGCCGGTGATGAATACCACAGCGATACCGAGCTCCCGGGCGCGTCTGAAGAGATCCAACACCGGCGTAATGGCCACATCGGACGCCAGCATGTCCCAGGCGGCCCAGCCGCAGGGATCGGTGCCACCTGCAAGGCACGGTCCACCGATGGGCCGGCCAAAGTCATCACGCCGGATGACCTCCCAATTCGACAGAGCCGTTTCGTCGATATCGAGCACTACAGCAGGCCGGGGGCTGTGGGGCGCTGCGTCATTGATCCACGCTATTGCAGCACGCGTGACCGCTGACAGGTCGCGCTCATAGGCTGCGCTGCCGTGATATGCGGCAGCGGCGCGAATGGCATCGCCGACATTGAGGGGCTGCGCAGGCGGTGCCACGAACAAGCCATTCACCGTTTGAGCGAACGCAGCCGGCGGCGGCGCTATGCCCGCGATCATCACCAGCGCGACGATGCGCGCCATCATCCATCGACCCACCAACATGCCTCCTGATCCGTAAAGATCGCCCGCGCAGCGAACGGCGCCAACATGCGGCGGCAGGGATGAGAGCACATCATTACTTCTGGTGATGACGAGGGCCTTTCCTCAAGCGAAGGAGACAGGCGAGACCATCCCGGCGCAACAGATCAAGTTAAAGATGCAAAATATTCTCGATACAATTCTTGGTGCCGCAGTTGTGCGGCTTGTCGCACGCGTCTTGTTGACGTTCGTCTTTTGGAGCGCCGGCCTCGCCGCGCTCCTCTCGTTCCCTTCCTGGGTAGAGGAGATGGCGCATTTCGGCCTGGAGCCGGCGCCGGTCTATGGCGCTGCGACTGCCGCGTGGCTTCTCATTGGATCGGCCATGATCATTCTGAACCGCGCGGCCTGGCTGGGCGCGGCATCCCTCATCGTCTTCACGGTGCTGACAATACCCATCGCGCATGGGTTCTGGACGATGCCCGAGCCGGAGCGGACCGCGCATTTTCATGTGGTCATGGAGCACATTTCTCTGATCGGTGCGCTCCTGGCGGCGGCGATCCTCTGCCAGGACCGGAAAGCGAAATAATTCCGCGGAAATATACGGAGATCATCATGGATGATGCGCGGATGAACCGTCGACGCCTCGCGGCGCTGGCCGCCGGAGCCGCAGTGCTCGGAACAGTGGGCGTCGCAACTCGCGCCGAGGCGTATCAAGGCAACATGGAGAGGGCGCTTTCATCCCTTTATGACGCCCTGGCCGCCCTGCGCGAGGCGTCATCGAACAAGGGCGGCCACCGCATGAAGGCCATGGCTCTCATTCAGCAAGCGATCGAACAGACGCAGGCTGGTGTCGAGTATGCCGACGAACATGGCGGCGGTGGTGCTCAATAGCGCCGTGTGACGCGAGCCATGCCGCATGCCTTGCGGCGTGGGCCTTCCCCACCGAAGTGTGCCCCGTGCCCTTCAGCCCCTCAGACAGCATTCCGAGGCGAAGCACCCCATGTCCGCCACAGTGATCCAGCATGTGCTCAATCGGCTGAAAGATATTGGAATTGATGACGTCTTCGGTGTGCCGGGCGATTATTCATTCTCGGTCTGCGATGCCGTGCTCGCGGATCCGCAGTTGCGCTGGATTGGCTGCTGCAACGAGCTCAATGCGGGCTATGCGGCCGACGGCTATGCCAGGGTCAAGGGCGCGGCTGCGCTGTCCACGACCTACGGCGTGGGAGAGCTCAGCGCGATCAACGCAGTCGCTGGCTCCTATGCCGAGCACCTCCCCATCTTCCATCTGGTCGGCACCCCGCGCATGTCGGTGCAGACGGCCCGTGCCATCATGCATCACACCCTTGGCGATGGAGAATACAGCCTCTTTCGGCGCATGTGTGAACCGGTGGTGGTCGCCCACGCCGTGATGACACCCCAGAATGTTGCCTATGAAACAGAACGGCTGATCCACGAGGCGCTCTACCATCGCCGGCCCGTGTACATGGCATTCCCGGCCGACCTTGCGGAGCAGCCGGTTCTCGGTGCCGCGTCGCCGGTATCGCCCTCACGAAGCGACCCGGCAGCGCTCCAGCGAGCAGCACATGCGATCATCGAGGCGCTCGAGGCGTCGACGGCGGCCTGCCTTCTGCCGGGCATCCTTGTTGCCCGTGCGGGCTTCTCGTCCCTCCTGCAAAGGCTCGTGGACGGCAGCGGCTTGCCGTTCGCATCCATGGCGATGGACAAGGGAGTGCTCGATGAGGATCAGCCTGCATTCATCGGGATGTATGACGGCGTCCTCATGAATGAAAGCGTCGGTGCTTTTGTGGAGGGGTGCGACCTCGTCCTCGCGGTCGGCGCCTTGATGAGCGATTTCAACACCGGAGCCTTCACCGCCAGGCTCGATCCGGCAAAAATGATCCAGGTCGGCCATCATCGGACGAGGGTCGGCGGCGTGCTCCACCAGAATGTGGAGATGGACGAGCTGATCGTCGAGCTGACGCGCCGTCTCACACACCGCTCATGGGTTCGTCCTGATGTGCCGGAGCGTTCCCCCGCGATGAAGGCGACGAAGCCGATCGCCGATGCTCCGATCACGGCGGAGGCCCTCTATGCCCGCTGGGCGGATTTTCTGCGCCCCGGCGATCAACTGGTGGCCGAGACGGGGACCATCTCCATGGGCCTCGCATTCGCGGCCCTGCCGAGGGGGGCGAGCTTCCACAATCAGACGCTGTGGGGCTCCATCGGCTGGGCCACGCCGGCGTCCGTTGGCATCGCGGTCGCGGCGCGGGAGCGGCGCACCATCCTCGTGACGGGAGATGGCTCGCATCAGCTCACGGCACAGGAAATCGGCCTGTTCGGCCGCTTGGGGCTGAAGCCCATCGTCTTCGTGCTGAACAATTCCGGCTACCTGATCGAGCGTCTTCTCTGCCGCGACCCTGACGCCGCCTATAACGACGTCGCGCCCTGGCGCTACACGCAGCTTCCCCAGGCACTTGGCTGCGAAGGTTGGCTGACTGCTCGCGTCTCGACCATTGGGGAGCTCGATGCGGCGCTCATCGCTGCCGAAACGGGCAATCAAGCGGCCTATATCGAGGTGGTGACAGGCCCTTATGAGGCCTCTCCGCTCGCGCGCAAGCTGCACGATGCTCTTGCGACGCTCTACCCCAAGTAAGTTCTTCCAAAAGTAAGTTCGACCAAAAGCAAGCTCTATCCCAAGCCATGCGCCGAGTGACACGCGGCAGACCAACGCCCCATAGACCAGCAGGAGATCGCATGTCCGAGACGAGCGAACCTCATTTCAACGCCGTTACCGTCAACCACATCGCCATCACGGTTTCCGATCTCGCCCGGTCAAAGGCCTGGTATTGCAGGATGTTTGGGCTTTCGGTGATCCAGGAAAGCGCCGAAAGCGTGCTGCTTGGGTTCGGCGAGAGCATGTTGGTGCTCCGCACCGGCGAAAAGCCCGGCACGATCTCCCACTTCATGTTCGGTCTCGCTGCATATGACGCCGAGCGGATCGAGGCGCAGCTGAAGGTCGAAGGTCTTGATCCCCAGAAGGATTCGGACAGCTTCCATGTCCGCGATCCGGATGGGCTCGACGTTCAGCTCGGGGACCGGATGCTCGGGCTTCAGGGGTTCGTGGAAAACGGCTTCAAGATGAAGTGAAGCCCCGCGCCGCGACGGTGTGCGCAGATCGCGGCCGTCGCGTGGCGGACTGCTCCCGGAGACCGCGAGGCAAGTCCTACCTCTCTTTGAAATCATGCGCTTCCAGGAGTTCCGGTATGTGGATCGCTCGGGGCATGGCGGCCGCTACAATTGTGCTTTGGGCGGCCAACTACATCTGGAGCAAGGAACTTCTCGCCTGGCTCGATCCGGTCGCCGCGGCTGAGGCGCGCTTCAGCCTGTCCGCGGTGGTGCTGCTGGCCCTCGCCGCGCCCGGCGGCGGCCTCCTTGCTGCCTTCCGGGCACATTGGCGCGGTTATCTGGCGCTGGGCGGCATCGGTATTTCACTCTACCAGTTGCTGCGTTTCGTCGCGCTGGACCACATGACTGCGGTGAACGGCGCCGTGGTCATGGCGCTGACGCCCGTGCTCACCATGGCGGGGGCCGCAGGGTTTCTGGGTGACGCGTTTGGGTGGCGTGCCGGAATGGGGATGCTCATCGCTGTTGCTGGGGCTTTGCTCGCGGTGCTGGGTGACAGTCCCGCAGGCCTTGCTGGCCTCACGCTCGACCTCGGCGAGCCCATCGCGTTTGCCGCTGCGATCTGCATGGCGTTCTACACTGTCGCGGCGCGCCGGCTGTTGCCCTCAGACGTGCCGGTGATGACCAACACCGCCTTGGTGATTGCCACGGGCACGCTCCTTCTTCTGCCCTTCTGCGTGCTGGGTGGGCCGCCGCGTGGAGCGCCCACGCGCGATGCTGTGGTGGCCTTGGTCGGCGTGGCGCTTGGCGCCACAGTGCTGGGCTACATATTCTGGAACCGGGCCGTGCAGGTGCTCGGCGTCAGCGAGCCGAACCTGCTCTACAACTTCATTCCCGTGCTGACCATGATCATGGTCGCGCTGCGAGGAACATCGCCCTATCCGGCGCAGGTCATCGGCGGCCTCCTGGTGGCGGCTGGGGTCACGCTTTCAGTTTGTGCCCGACGCCCGCAACGGGTGGAGAAGCCAGGACCTGAGCAGTACGTTCGACCTTCCCTCGAAGAAGTGGACCATCGCCGCGCGCCGCAGTCCGCGGACCGGTGATGTTCGCGGACGGGGTTCGACCGGCAACCCTGTTTTGCTTGAGAAGACCACCCAAAGACCATGGAAGCGCATTCTCGCGATAAAGGAGGCATTCATGGACGAGAGACATCAAGACGCTCTCAATGCCTCCGCACTGCAGGGTGGCTTCACCGATGCGCCCTCACGGATGACCATCGTCGGCTGGGTGCTCTTCGATCCCGCATGCCAGCCATTCTTTACCCTTGTGACCACCTTCGTCTTCGCATCCTATTTTGCGCATGTGGTGGTGGGAGATGGCGCGCGAGGCCAGGCCCTTTGGGGCTATGCCGCCGGCGGCGCGGGTCTCCTCGTTGGAGTGCTTTCCCCCTTTCTCGGAGCGCTCGCAGATGCCACGGGGCGCTACAGATCCGGGATGGTGGCCTGCGGCCTGATGCTGGTGGGCGGCTCCGCGGCCCTATGGCTCGCGGTGCCCGGCGCGCCGGGCACCGTGCCGCTGGCCCTCATCGCATTCATGGTGGCTCTTTTCGGCGCGGAGTGCGCGCTGATGTTCGCCAATGCGCTGATGCCAGCGCTGGTCGCGCCGCATCGGCTCGGGCGCCTCTCGGGTCTCGGTTGGGCCGCGGGCTATCTGGGCGGGCTGACCGCCCTCGGCATCGTTCTGTCGTTTCTCGTGGCGGACCCCACGACGGGCCGGACAGCGTTCGGCCTGCAGCCGTTTTTCGGTTCCGATGCCCACGCGGGTAGCGGCCCCCGCATCGTCGGACCGTTTTGCGCGGCATGGTTTATGCTGTTCGCGGCGCCCTTGTTCCTGTGCCCCTGCGAACGGTCCCGCCGCCTGCCGCCCCCGCAGTCACTCGGAACTGTAATCGCGCGCCTCAGGGGCAGCGTCCGGCGGATACGCCGTGACGCGGAACTCTTGCGCTTCATGGTGGCACGCATGCTTTATGCGGACGGTCTCGCTGCCCTTTTCACCCTCGGCGGGATCTATGCCGCCGGCACCTTCGGATGGGGCCCGGCGCAGACAGGGATCTTTGGCGCCCTCATTCTTGTTGCCGGCATCTTCGGCGCGCTGGCTGGCGGCGTGCTGAATGACAGGATCGGCGCGCACGGCGTCATTCTCGGATCCATCGGCGCTCTTTTGTGCGCGCTCCTGGGCATGCTCTCGCTTGAACGCGATGCGCTGCTGTTTGGTCTCGTTCAGATGGAGCCGTCTGCCGGGGACTTCAAATCACCGCAAGAGCGGATCTTCCTGGCGCTGGGGCTCGTCGTGGGCGTGGTCGCGGGGCCCCTCCAATCCTCATCGCGCGTCCTTTTGGTCCAAATGGCTCCAGCCGGGCATATGGGCGCGCATTTCGGCCTGTTTTCCCTGTCCGGGCGCGTGACGTCATTCATGGGCCCGACCTTGGCCGCGCTTCTGACCGCTCTGACGGCAAGCCAGAAGGCCGGAATGACTGTGCCGATCCTTCTGATCGCAGCCGGAGGCTGGCTGCTGTGCCGAAGGGATGAGAGCGGCAGGGGAGGGGCGCGAGCGTGAGCATCCTGCCGCGGGAAGAGAACCAAAGGTGCCACCCTCGCCGGTGGGGCCCGGCGCGGGTGGCATTGTTCCATCTTTGCTCTCGCCGCTCATTCGGCCGGCCGGTCGAGGTGGCGTTCCCGGGCGGCATGGGCCAGTTCCGCGGTGGGATTCCTGTAGACGGGCGTGAGCCGGGCCCGTTCGACATCCGAGCGCGCCAGCCCGAGATCGGCAAGCCGCGCGTCGTCGAGATCGGCGATCTGGTGGAAGGCCTTCCAACCGTTCAGGACATTGACGAAGCGGACCAGGGCGGAACCCAGCATCCTGGCGTTGCGCGAGGCGGCATCCCGCATCGTCGTCGCCTGCGGGAAGGGCATATGAGCCATCGACATGATCGGTCTCCTGAAACATCCAGGCTTCTGCCTGATCGATGTGGCCATTGTCCGCTTCCGGGCTCCGGGAAGCCTGCCGGCTTAAGCCATCGCGCCTGTCGCTTTTTGACATTCAGCGAAGGGAGGTCGGATGCCTGAGAGACATCCGGAGATTCCTCCGGGCTTCCTGGGGAGCGTGCGCAGGACGGTCGCGGGCGGGCGCATCCAGATCGACCATTGCCATGCCGAAATGGAGTTCGATCTCATCTTGCGGGGATCCGGTCGCTACCTTGTGGGCGAGCAGATGCTGGAATTGCGGCCGGGCACCCTCGTGTGGCTGGTCCCGGACGTCCGGCATCGCCTCGTTCGGGCGCCCAATCTGGAAATGTGGGTGGTGAGCCTGGCGGCCCAGCTCGCGCCTGCGGAATGGACGGCACAGGTCGAAGCTCAACCCACTTATGTTCTGGACGGCGATCAATTGATCGACCTTGATCGTCTCCTCGGTCAGATCGCACAGGATTTCGATGATCCTCAAGCTTTCAATGCCGGCCTCGCCTATGCCATCGCGCGCGCCGTTCGCGCATGCCGCGCGAGCGAGACTGCGATACTGCGATCGGTCCATCCCGCAGTCGCGCGCGCCCTGCTGGTCATTCGCGAACGGCCGGCGGGCATCTCATTGTCGGATGTAGCACGGGAAGTCGGCGTGGCGGCGTCCTATCTCAGCCGCCTGCTGATCACCGATACCAACAGAAGCTTCGTCGAATGGCGCAATCGGGCGCGGCTGGAGCATTTCTTCAGGACCTACCGGGCCGGCTCCAATCTTCTCACCGCCTGCCTCGACGCCGGTTTCGGCAGCTACGAGCGTTTCCACGTGGTGTTCAAGGACATGGTCGGCTGCTCTCCCAGCGCGTGGGCCGCCAAGGGAGAAGGTGTGAGGGCGAATGTCGAGGCGCTGACCAGCGACGGCGCCTGGGAGTTCGGGCCTCCGGCGGCGGACAATCTTCTTGCCCAGCGCACCTGGGCGCGGCTGATCGTGCCCGAGCTTGCTCCGGTGGGAACCTGCCTTTCGGGACGCTTCCTGAGCCTGTTGCTCGAGGCATCCGGAACCGTCGAGATGCCCAGCCCCGACCTGCCGTGCTTCGAGTGCTCGTGCCTGATCGAAGAGATGGCACAGTTCGGCGCGCAGCTCGAAGCACGTAATCTCGCGCTGGCGCGGGACTTTCGTACGATGCTCGGAGCGCCGCACGATGTCTATGGAGTCTGCGCCGATATTCTTGAAGCCTTCGGCCTGTGCGCTGAAGATCTGGCCGATGTCGTCGCGGCTATCCTCGCCCTCTCCTGGACCATCGTCCACAAGGCCGGTGATCCCGGCCAGGGGCCGGTGCAGGCTCTTGCGCGCCAGGCGCGCCAAGCCTTGTTCCAAGCCTCGTCCCAAGCTTTGTTCCGGGTGGGGACCGCGGACGATGTGCCCGGCGCCCGCACCCTTCATGTGGC
The DNA here is from genome assembly GCF_043831965.2 of Xanthobacter variabilis. Taxonomy (NCBI): domain Bacteria; kingdom Pseudomonadati; phylum Pseudomonadota; class Alphaproteobacteria; order Hyphomicrobiales; family Xanthobacteraceae; genus Xanthobacter; species Xanthobacter variabilis. The sequence continues at coordinate 3,998,713 of NZ_CM195533.1, read as the reverse complement.
CCTGATCTGCCATTTCTTCGTGTTCTACCGCGCGATGGAGGCTGCCCGCGCGACCAGCGACGTGCGCATGCTGGAGCAGCTCAGTGGCGCCGTGCGTGGGTGGTGCGTGGCTGTCTTCGGCAATGACCTCGCCCGAACGGCGCTTGGCGCTTCCGGCCTTACGGAGACCTGACCTGTTGGCGCAGCGATGATCTTGGCCGAGCCGGGAGGCGCAATGACGTCCAGGCGCCCAACATCATGCCCACAACATCACGCTGATTTGGAGGGGTGGATCACCTTTTCTGGTGATGACCACGCGTTGCGCTCCCCTCTATCTCCGAGATCGGCCGCATCAGGCCGCTGTGAGCTCGGTTCCATTCTGGACCGGTAGGCGATCCGGAGAGCTTTCACACGTTGCACTTTTCGCGGATGGCGAACGAGCGAGCGCGGAGGGGCGCGATCTCTCCCCCATTGCTGTGATCGCCGGCCGATCCGCATGCGGCTCTCACAACGTCACGAGGGTCGTCTCGACAACCGCGAGCCGACGCGACGGCGTCGCATGACAGGGACTGTGACGATGAAGCAGGTTTACGGCGGCGCACGGTGGCAGGCGCAGGGTGACGGGCTCCGTGATGAGGCCGGAACCAGGCCTGCGCCTCTTTGCGGACGGCTCGATGGGGCTCGCGTTGTGCTCCCCCAGCGCCGAATGAGATTGAAGCATGACCGACAATACTCGATGCGGGAAGGCATCGTCTGGTTCAGCTCCCGGCGCTATCTGCACATGGCGCTGTGGAGCCGCTCCATCAGATCAAGGGCATCTTGAATGGCGTCCGGATGGACCGCAGCCTCCAGAACCTCCTCGACCCGCATCACTTCGGCATTCGCGGCTTCGGCCTTTGCTGCAGGAGAACCCAGAAGCGATCGTCTTCGACAGCAAGCCCGCTCCCTTCGCGGTCAGAAAGCCGCTCGTGGATCTGGATGCGGCACAAGGAAAATTGGGCTGGGGCATTGCCCTGTGGTTCGGCTGCGACGACGCCGATGCGCTGCATGAGGAGTTGAAGGCGGCAGGAATAGCCATCGCCTTCCCGCCGAAGGACGGCCCGTTCGGGCGATATTTTGCGTTTCGCGATCCGTTTGGCTACACGATCACGGTTCATACCGCATGACGACACGCTACTGAATCGGTGTCGCGAGCCGCGAGCATGTCAAAGCTGCCGAGACGGGTGGGTTTTGCCAGTTCTGTCACGGCCGGGAAGCGGGAGTCCGAAAGCTGTCGACTGGAGACGGCGTGATTTATTATTCGCCACGCGAACACATGACCTTTCCATCGAGACGGAGGGTGACACCCATACAGCCTCCGCACCTCGCCAAGAGGTGGTGGTCTCTGATGCTCGCGAGGAGGAGGACGACATCAGCCCCATCTCCGACCGACTGCTTACGGAGCTGACGACCCACCGCACTCTCGGCCGGCGCCATGCGCTCGGCGAACAGCCCGATATCGCCTTCTTCGCGGCAGTATCTGGTCCCGCCCGACCCGTCGCACTTCTCGACGGAAATCAACAGACTGAGCTTCCGATCGCTTGTGCGACACGGCCTGATGCTGGTTCCGCCCGGCGTCAGGCCGCCCGGCGATTTTTGCCGGCGTCTTCTGATGGCGTGTAGGCGATGCGGCCGCGTCCGGCATCATTCTGCGGCGCCGATGAGCAGGACACGCACAGTTCCGATGGACCAGACGGCGTGGACCGCGCCGGCGGGGACGATGAGATGGTCGCCGGCCTTGAGCAGCATTCGCTTGCCCGCGAGGTCCACTTCCACGCAACCGGACAGCACCACGGCCAGCTCATCGCTGCTTGCGCTATGGGGCGCGAGTTCTCCGTCGATCTCGCCTTCCACCACCATCATGCCAGCGAACGACCCGACCACGCGGCCACGGAAGCCCGGCATGACGATCTCGGACGGGTCGGGCGGCGCGCTCGGGCTCATGGCGTGACACCTTTCGCCGGCTTGTGGGCCACATGGAGGATGCCGCCCTTCGGAACGGCGAGGGCCTCAGGATCGACGAGGCCCGCTTCTCGGCTCCAGCGCGCCAGCGCCTCGGGCGCATCAAAGCGCATCCGCCGCGCCAGGGGGCCGAAGAACAGGCGGGCGGATTTCTCCATGTCCGGCGGCGTGGTGAGGATGGCGATGGTCCCGCCGGGGGCGGCGACCCGCGCCATCTCCTGGACGGCCGCGGCCGGATCCGGAAAGAAGAAGAAGGCGTTGAGGCAGTAGACGCGGGAAAATTCATCGTCCGCGAGGGGCAGGGCGGCGGCATCACCCGCCAGGACGCGCAGCCGGCCGCAGGCGAGCGCCTGCGCATTGGTCTCGGCAGTGGTGGCGCGCATGTCGGCGCTGTGATCGACGCCCACCGCGGACGCGATGCCGCGGGCGAGCGCGAGCGCCAGGAAGGCGCCGCCGCCGCATCCGACGTCCAGCACCGTGTCATCCGGTCCCGGCGGCACGTGCTCCAGAGCGAACTGGAAGCCGGCCTGATGACCGGTCGCATGGCGGTAGAGGGTCCGGCCGATGCGGCCGGACGGCCGTCGCGCCAGATGGTCGGTGATGCGGTCGACCCAGGTCGCCGTCATGGAGTCATCTCCTTCACAAGGGGGAGTGGGGCGGAGTGCCTTGCCGGCGCGACGTCAGAGCCCCTGGAGGGAGGGGCGTCGCGCCATCAGGGCGGCAAGGCCAAGGGTCAGCGCCGTGACCGCCAGCGCCCCGGCGAAGGCGCCGCCATAGCCGGCCGCGGAGGCAAGCCCCACGGCGAGGCTCCCGGCCGCCATGTCGCCGGTGACGTGGGCGCTTTGGAGGACGGTCACGTCGGTGCCGGCCTGACTGCCCTCAGCGGCGAAGCGCATGGCGAGGGTGGAGGCGGCGACCGAGATCATCCCGCCGCCGGTTCCGATGCCCACCGCCGCGAGCACGGCGATGGCGGTCAGCGGCGGCTGGGGCATCACAGCCAGCACGAGCCAGAGCCCGAGCGCGCCGATGCCGACACCGAGCCCGATGCCGAGCGCGCGCCACGTGCCCAGGCGCGCCACCGCCCGCGCGCCGAGCGGCGCGCCAAGGACGATCATGGCGCTTCCGCCCGCCGCTGCCAGCAGGCCAAGATGGGAGAGGCTCCAGCCCGCATCGGCGAGCATGAGGCGCGACAGGCCGGTGCCGGCGGACTGCGCCGTTCCATAGAGCAGGCCGAGCAGAAGGAGCAGCCCCACGCCCTTGCGTCGAAGCGTGTGGCGCACCCGCGCGGATGGCCGCGGCGCGGCAAGGGGCATGTCCGGCTCCCGCCAGGCCAGGGCCGGCACGAGGCACAAGGCGGCGATGCCCGCCAGCACCAGCACGGCGGTGGCATAGCCCAGATGGTCGGTAAGGATCAGCGCTCCGGCCCCGCCCAGCATGAAGCCCGCCATCATGCCGCCGGCCTGCAGGCCATTGGCGGTGGCGAGGCGGGGCCCCGCAAGGCTTTCGGCGGCAAGGCCGTCTGTGGCGGTGTCCTGCGTCGCCGCCGCCACCGAGCCGATGAGGAAGGCGGCGAGCAGCGGACCGACATTCTGCGCGGTGGGCGGCAGGAAGGCGCACACCGCCAGCGAGATCACCAGCACCGTCTGCATGGGCACGATCCAGCTGCGCCGGCGGCCGAGGCGGCGGGAGAAGCGGTTGTCCACCAGCGGCGCCCAGAGGAACTTGAAGATCCAGGGCAGCGCCGCCAGCGGCAGGAAGGCGATGGCCTCCAGCGGCACGCCTTGCTGGCGCAGCAGCACCGGCAGCGCCTCGAACAGGAAGCCGATGGGAATGCCCTGGGTGAGATAGAGGGCGCCGATGAGCACGAGGCCGGGCCCCGGCGCGCCCGTTGGTGTTGCGCCGTCCCGCTCCGTTTCCGGCAAGGTGAGCGGCGAGATGGAGGTTTCGATGGCGCCCATATCCATGGCGCTCACCACTGCGCCTTCACGGTGAGGCCCACCGTCCGTCCCGGGGCGGCGACCCCCATGTCGATGCCGGAATAAAGGAAATATTGCTGCAGATAGACGTCGTCGAGGAGGTTCTTGGCCCACAAGGTGGCCGACCACTGCTCCGCCTTGAGCCCCACGCGCGCATCCACCAGATGGGTGGCGGCCTGCCGATAGAGATTGTCGGGGTTGAAGGAATAGGAGCTGCGGTAGGTGTAATCGACGGCCGCCACGAAATTGAGGCCCGCCGCCAGGGGACTTTCCCAGCGCGCGCCGAGGCCGGCGCTGTTCTTCGGCGCGAAGGGCAGGGGATTGCCGGTATAGACGACGCCCAGCACGTCATCGACGAAATCGTCGTAATGGGTGTCGAGATAGCCGTAATTGGCGGAGAGGGTCAGGTATTCGGAGACCCGCATGGCCGCTTCCAGCTCCACGCCCTGGGACGTGGCCGCGGCGGCGTTGCGGATCACCCGCGTGAAGGGGCTTGTATAGATCACCGCCTGCTGGTCCTGCCAGTCGATGTAGAAGGCCGAGGCGTTGAAGGTGATGCGTCCGTCGAGCCAGGTGGTCTTGATGCCCACCTCGTAGGAGGTGGTCGTCTCTGGATCGTAGGTGTTCGCCGTGTTGTTCACGTCGATGAACGGGCTGATGCCGCCGGACTTGAAGCCCTGCGCGAACTTGGCAAAGGCGATGTTTCCTTCAGAGAAGGTATAGACCGCCGATAGCTCGGGGGAGAAATTGCCGAAATCCATGTCGCCGGAGGCATATCCCGGCGTGCCGAACATGTAGGTGCCGCTCGGGCTGGAAGTGGCCGCGCTGGTGTCCTTGATCTCATAAGTATAGCGCAGTCCGCCCACCAGTTCGAGGGCGGGGATGATCTTGTAGCCCACCTCGGCGAATGCGGCGAAGGTGTTGGTGGTCTGATCGAAGACCGAGCGGCTCCAAAGGGCTTCCGGTACGCTCGTGAGATCGAAGAATTGCGAACCCCTGAAATTCTCGTTCATGTAGAACAGCCCGCCGAGCCAGCGCAGCGGCCCGTCCGCGGTGGAGGTGAGGCGCAGGTCCTGGGTGAACTGGCGCTGAAACTCGGTCTGCGCCTGGACGAGATAGTCCGCGCCCGTGAAGTCGCCATCAAGCACGGACTTCATGTCATGGCCGCGATAGGCGGTGATGGAGGTGAGGCGCGCCCAGCCCATCTCGTGATCGATCCGGCCCATCACGCCGCCGATGTCGATCCGGTTGATGGGCGCATAATCGCTGCTGGACTTGGAGTTGAAGGCGAGCGGCAGGGTCGCGTACCACAGGCCGCCATCATTGTCGGTGTGGGAATAGTCCACCGCGATCTTCAACTTGGTGTCGGGCGATAGATGACCGGTTACGGTAAAGCGCGTGGCAAGGGCGTTCTCGTTGCCCACAGTGTCGCCGGTGGGCAGGTTGTCGATGTGGCCGTTGTCTCCCGTCCAGGAAAGAAAACCGCGCATGGCGAAGTCGCCTTCGCCAAATGCGGTGGTGAACGGCGTGTCGAAGGCGCCGCGGAGCCGGCCCGAGGGCCCGGTGCCGAAGCTCGCCTCCAATTCCGCGCCGGGATGGTCCGCGGGATCACGGAACACGAGGTTCACCGCGCCGCCGATGGTGTTCTTGCCATAGAGCGTCGCCTGGGAGCCGCGCACCACCTCCACCCGCTCGGTGTCGTCGAGATAGGTCGGGTAGCCGAACGGGCGGGCGATATAGACCTCGTCGAGGAACATGCCAACGCCGGGCTGTCGGTCGACGCCGCCCGACATACCGAGATTGCCGACACCGCGGATAGTGAGCGGGCCGCCCTGGCCGGAGAACGCCGTGTTGGGGCTGCGGACTGCGGCGTCCTCCAGCGTCTCCACCTTGCCCGGGCCGATATCCTCCCGCGGCACCACAGTGACCGCGACCGGCGCGTCCTGGGCCGCTTCCTCACGGCGCCGCGCGGTGACGGTCACCTCGTCGAGGGCGATGGAGGAGCCGTCCGTGGGCAGGTCCTGAAGGCCTGTGGCTTCCTGGGCAAGGAGCGCGCCTTCCGGGATCAGAAGGAGCGAGGCGCTCCAGAACAGCGCATGGGCTGCAACCCGGCGTCCGCGTGGCAGCGCGTGGCGATCATGACGCATCTCGTATCCCAAATCTCAAATATCTACTGGAGTCTTTTTGGAACGCACCTCATCCATTGAACAATGGGCAGGGCTTTCGGGTTCGCGACTTTGTCTTTCGGGTTCGCGAACTTCCGCAATTCAGTCACCGTTTCTTTTATTTCTTCCAATCAGCGCGCTCGGGGCGTGGCCGAACCGGCGCTTGAACTCGGTGGAGAAATGCGCGGGCTGGTAGCCGAAGCTCTGGGCCACCCGCGACACGGAGGTCTCCCCTGCCTCGATCATGCGCTTGGCCTCGTCTAGCCGGCGGCCCTTTACGAAGCTGTAGACCGGCGCGCCGAACAGGTCGGCGAAGCCCTGGCTGAGCTTGCGCGCATTGGTGCCGACGCGCCGGGCGAGGGCGGTCACCGTGGGCGGATCGGCCAGCTCCGCCAGCAGGATCGAGCGTGCGGCGTGGAAGCACTCGATGTCACGCGCTGACCAGGTGCCGGATGGCGCGGCGGGGGTGGCGGCATCCGGCCCGAGGAAGCTCTCGCCCATCATCTCCAGGGCCTTGCCGGCGAGGTAGAGCCGTCGGGCGGGCCCGGAAAGGGTGCATCCGCGCATCTGCCAAGCCACCGTGCGGGCGAGGTCGCTGACGCGGCCCATATAAGAGGGGCAATGCTCCAGGAGATGGAGCGCGTCGCCGCCGATCACCGCCTCCATGTGGTCGGGCGCCACGCGCACGAAGACGCCGGAGATCACGCAATCCTTCCGCGCGTGATGAAGCGTCGCGACGGCCTGCTGCGTCTTGAAGCGCGTCGTCGCCCCCGGCCCCCAATCGGTGTCGCCGACAAACTCCGTGCGCACGGAAAGCTCGCCTTCCAGCACGGTGCCAAACCAGATGCCAGGCGGAATGATGGTCTCCCAGCGCTGGTCCTGCCGGACCGGGACGCTGTCGATCATCACCGTCATCCCGCAGGCGTCGATCACCTCCATCGCCGCGCCCTCCTTTGCCCCATGGTAAGAGGTAGTCCGCGGTGCTTCAATGAGATGAGGGCAGGATGGAGCGCGTAAAAACTGGTCTTTGACTCCGCCTATCCTGCGGCAGGCTCCAGCTTAAATCTGGAGTTATTCCAAATCCTATTTCGAATGACGATCTACAGCCCCCGGGGGCAGTCTTCTATTGTGTCCCTTCTGGCTCAACCCTCCCGTGGTCAGGAGACGGACGAAACGCTCATGGACCTCGTGCATCGCCACATTTCGCTCAACGAGTTGCGCGCGCTTCTGGACAGCCCGTTTGCGTCCGCGCACGGGGCAGATGCGCGCTTTCACTCCGTGGAGGTGGAGGCGGGGCTGTTCCTGCTCGCGCGGGAGATGTCCATTGATGCACCATTCCTGTTCGAGAGCGAAAGCTTTCCCGCCTGCACGCTCTCGGTGGTGCTCGACGGCGCCGCCACCTCCCAGACCCGTGGCGTGGAGGCGGGCTTTCGCCCCAACGAGGTCTGGATCGCTTCCGACAATGACCGCCGGCCGTGCCGCACAATGCTCCATGGCGGCCAGCCCGTGCGCACCGTGGAGCTGGTGGTCACGCCGGAATGGCTCGCCGCCTCCTCCCGTCCCGGGTCCGAGGCTTTCGACCCGCTGCGCGCGGCCATGGAGCGGCCCCTCAGTATCACCCGCAGGCCGATCGATGGGCATCTCAGGCGCATTGCCTGGCAGGTGCTCCAGGCCCCCGCGACGCCGGGCCTTGCCGCCCTGGTGCTGGAAAGCCGCGCGCTCGACCTGCTGGTGGCCCTCGTCGATGCCGTGGGCGACGGCGAGACCGGGAATGCGGATGCGCTCAGGAGCCGCGATCGCGACCGCATCATGGCGGTGCGGGCGCGCATCGATGACCACCCGGCGAGTATCGTGAGCCTCACCGGCCTTGCGGAAGCCTTCGGCATGAGCGCGAGCAAGCTGAAGCGGGACTTCTTCAGCGCCTTCGCCACCTGCGCCGGCGCCTACGTGAACGAGCGGCGCCTGCTCCTGGGGCGCGCGCTCATCGAACGGGAGGGGCTGTCGGTGTCCGAGGCCTCCTACCGGGCGGGATACGGACATCCGTCCAATTTCTCCACGGCCTTCCGCCGCCGCTTCGGCTTTGCGCCCTCTCGGCTGAGGCGCTGAGCCGCGCGCATATGCAATTGGACTGATGGCATACGTCTTTCAAGTCCAACCCATTGGGTATGTTTGCGAAAAGTCGGGTCGAGATATCCGGCGCCGTGCCCGGCGCCCATCCGGGGATTTCGACCAATGGCCCACGCCTCACGCCTGACTGTCCTTCTTGCCGCCATCGCTCTGCCGGCGACCGCCGCCGCACAGGAGGCGGAGGCGACCATCGAACTCGACGAGCTCACCGTCGAGGCCATGCGCCGAGCCCAGCCGTTCCTGGATGTGCCGGCGAGCCTGCGCGTCTTCACCGAAAAGGACATCGAGGCGCGCACCATCGAGCGGCTGGAGGATGCGTTCGACGCCAGCGTCAACACGCTGATGCGCAGCCAGCGCGGCGGCAACGACGCCTCGGTCATCTCCATCCGCGGCGTTTCAAACACCGCCTTCGGCACCGATCCCACGGTGGCCATCTATCGGGACGGCGTGTTCGTGGGGAACGACGCAACCTTCAACCTCACCATGGTCGATCTCGACCAGATCGAGATCCTGCGGGGCCCCCAGGGCACCCTCTATGGCCGCAACGCCATCGCCGGCGCGGTGAATGTGCGCAGCGCCCGGCCGGAGCTGGACGCCACCTATTCCAAGTTCGACGTGCTTTTCGGCACCGACATGACCCTACAAGGGCGCGCCGTGGTCAATGCCGCTCTCGGGACCGACCTTGCGGTGCGGGCCGTGGCGTTCGGCGATTATTCGGACGGCTGGGTGCCGAACCTCGCGGACGGCGAGGAGTATGACGGCGCCAAGGACGGCGGTGGGCGCATCCAGGTGGTGGGGCGTCCGAGCGATGCGCTGGAGCTGCTGTTCTCGGCGGACTATGCCACCGACCAGGGCAGCCGGGGCAATCGCGGCCCCTTCGGCACCGTCTGGCAGGACGGCTACAACGCCGCCATCCCTTACGTCTCCAGCATCTCGAGCTACGGCACCTCGCTTCAGGCCACCTACGATGCCGGCAGCGTCGATCTCATCTCGGTGACCGCCTGGCGCGGCGCGGAAGGGGAGGGCGAGGGCGGCGATTTCACGCCATCCCCCTTCCGGCAGAACGGCTTCACCCGTGACTACGGGCAGGCCTCCCAGGAACTGCGCCTTGTCGCCAAGCCCAACGCCACGCTGGACTGGACCGTCGGGACCTTCTTCTTCGGCTCGGACGACACGCGCTACGAATATACGGGCTTCAACTTCGCGCTGCCGGCCAACAGCTTCTATCCCGGCCAGCCGACCTTGCCGGCCGGCTATGAGGAAGGCACCAATTCCAACCTGTTCGGCTGGTCGGCCGCACTGTATGGTGATGCCACCTGGCACCTCACGGAAAAGCTCGACGTCCTCGCCGGCGCCCGCCTCAGCTACGATCATCGCGAGATCGACTATGACCACCAATCCAACGTTTCCGGCGTGACTCTTGGTGCCCCAGCGCAGAAGCTGTCCCAGTCCATGGACAGCACGGACCTGTCCCCCAAGATCGGCTTGGCCTACGAGATCGCCCCCAAGGTGCGGGCCTATGCCACCGTCTCGCGGGGCTACAAGGCGGGCGGCTACAACCTGTCCTTCGCGCCCACGGCGGACCTTTCCTACGACGCGGAAACCGCCTGGAATTATGAGGGCGGGGTGAAGGCCTCGCTCCTCGACGGCAAGCTCGACGTCTCCGCCTCCCTGTTCTACTTCGATTGGCGGAACCAGCAGATCTATTCGTTCAACGGCTATTCGGTGTGGATCGCCAATGCGCCGAAGTCCCGCAATTACGGCGTGGAGATCGAGATCAAGGCGCGGCCCATGGAAGGGCTGGAGCTGTTCGCGGGCCTCGGCTTCCTCGACGCCCGCTTCATCGATGCGCCGGCCTCCCAGAGCGGCGGCAATGCGGATGGCAACTGGCAGCCGCTCGCCTCGAAATATTCCGTGTCCCTGTCGGCGCAATATACCCGCCCGCTCACCGCCCAGCTCAACGGCGTCGCGCGGGTGGACTGGAACTGGCGCTCGTCCTTCTATTTCGACGTGGACAACACCATCGAGCAGGACGCCTACGGCATCGTGAACGCGCGGCTCGGCGTCGAGGCCAAGGATTGGAGCGTCTATCTCGTGGCGCTCAACCTGTTCGACCAGGACTATTACACCGTGGCCACCGACAACGGCTACGGCCCCTATGGCGCGCCCGGGGATCCGCGCATGATAGGCGTCCAGGCCCGCGCGCGCTTCTGAGGCCACCATGCACATCCTCATTGTCGGCGCCGGGCCGGCGGGCTTGGCGCTCGCCCTGGGTCTGGCGCGCCGGGGCGTCAAGGCGACGCTCGTCGAGCGGGCGCCCAGCCTCAATACCGGCGGCTATGTGGTGAGCCTCCAGGCCAATGGCTGGGACGTGGCGCAGCGGCTCGGCATCCTGGCGGAGCTGCGCCGGCGGGCCTTGCCGGCCGCCGATTCGGTCTATCGCGACGGCGCCTCCGGGCGCGAGCTGTTCCGGTTCCGCCAGGAGGTCATCTCGGACCTCACGGGCGGCAAGATGCTCCACGTGCCGCGGGACACCCTTGTCGGCCTCCTCGCCGAGGCTCTTGCCGCCGAGGGGCATTGCGGGCCGCGCTTCGGCATCGAGGTGACGGCGCTCAGCCAGGATCCCGCTGGCGTGGATGTGCGCTTCAGCGATGGCGGGCAGGGCCGCTTCGATCTGGTGGTGGGGGCGGACGGCACGAACAGCCGGCTGCGGACCCTCGCCTTCGGGCCGAGGCCGGCGTTCGCGCGGCCCCTGGGCTATCGCGGCGCCGCATGGCGCATGGGGTCCGATCTGCGACTCGATCCGCCCTATGAGGGCTATATGGAGGTGGGGCGGCAGGCGATCCTCTATCAGTCCGGGCCGCAGGAGCTCTCCACCCTCCTGTGCTGGCGCAGCGAGGAGGTCGGGGTGGTCCAGCCCGGCGCGCGGCATCGCACGGTCGCGGCGGCCTTCGCCGGCACATGGCCGGTGCTGCGTCGCCTCATCGATGGCGATGTGGATTGGGACGCGGCCTATCTCGACACCCTGTGCCAAATCGAGATGCCCAACTGGTCGAGCGGCCGGGTGGCATTGGTGGGCGACGCGGCCTGGTGCCTCTCCTCCCTCTCGGGGCAGGGGGCCTCCATGGCCATGGCTGGCGCCTTCCTGCTTGCCGAGCGGCTGGGGCAAGGCACCCTCGCGGACGTGCTCCAGGGATGGGAGGCGCATCTGCGGCCCGTCATCGCGTCGGTGCAGCGCCATGCACGGGCCTCCGCGCGCAGCTATGTGCCGCGCAGCCGTGGTGGCTTGTGGCTAAGCCGGCATCTCCTGCCGGTGCTGATGTCGCGGCCGGTGCTGAAGCTGAGGGCGCGGGCGCTGGTGGCGCCGAGCCTTCTTCAGTGAGCTTCAGCCCGCCTCTGCCGCGGGCCCTTGCGCCGCAAGGATCTCGGCATTGACCGCGTTGATGAAGTAGCGCCCGATCCATTTGCGCGGCACATGGCGCATAAAGAAATTGCGCAGCTCGAAGGCCACCGGCGAGCGCGGCACGAACATGCCGGCCATCTTCCGGCTGCGGTCCTGAAGGCGCGCGATGGAGGGGCGCAGGCGCGCCTCGTGCTCGGCCAGCGCGTCCGCCACGGGCGCGCCGGACAAGGCATCGGCCAGGATCGCCGCCGAGGTCAGCGCCATGCCGGCCCCCTGGCCGGAAATGAGCGTGAGGCAGTGGGCCGCGTCGCCCAGCAGCAGCACGCGGCCCTTCGACCAGCGCGGCAGCTCCACCAGGGCCAAATCGTCCACCAGCACCGCCGCGCCTTCCGCTCGCGCGGCGGCGAGCTGGGCATGGACGGCCGGATGGCTGCGGGCGCAGACCGCCTCGATGAGGCCCCAGCGCTCCGAAGCGGGCACCGGCCCCGCCGCCTGGGAATGCCAGACATGAAGCGCCGCGACCCGGCCTTCCGCGAGGGTGTAATATTCTGCAATATGACCCGGCTCCGTATAGGAGACGAAATCGGCGCCGAGGCCGAGGCGGTCCGTCAGCTCGTACACGGCGAAGCGATAGCCGAGCGGCTTCAGGCATTCCCCTGCCGGGGCGATCAGGCGCTCGCGCAAGGCGGAGCGCATGCCGTCGGCGAGAAGCACGATATCGGCATTGCAGGTGGCGCCGTCCGAGAGGGTGACGCGGGCCTCGTCCGCGCCGTCCTCCACATCCTGGATGGTGGTGCCGAGGCGCACGTCCACGCTGGCGGGCAGGTCGGAGCGCAAGGCGTCGATCAGGTCCGTGCGCCGCATCACCAGATAGTCGAGCCCCTTGATGAATTCCTGGAAGTGGAGGCGCATCACCTCCCGGCCCTTGCGGTCCCGGTAGACGTTCTCGTTCACGTGGTAGGCAAGGGGCTGAAGCTTCGGCAAAAGGCCCATCCGCGCAGCGGCGGCATGACCGGGGCCGGACAGGCTCATCATGTAGCCGCCCGACCTCAGGTCAGTGGCGCGCTCCACCACGGTGACGCGCCAGCCGGCACGGGAGAGCCACCAGGCGGCGGCGAGGCCGGCGACGCCGGCTCCGGAGATGACGACGGACGGCATGGTGATTACACCTTCGGTTCAAGGACGGGGTGGGAGAGGCCCGGCGATTGGCGGATGAGCAGCAGGCGGATGCCCATGAGGCCCACTGCCGCGATGCCGGCCGCAGCGAGAAACGCAGGGCCATAGCCCAGGCGGCCGGCAACGAGCGCGGCCCCATATCCGGCGAGGCCGGCCACGGCGGCGTCGGCGCATTGGAACACCGTGAAGTCGACGCCCGCCTGCTTGAGCGAGGACCAGCCCATGAGCAGCGCGTAGAGGCAGACGAAGCCGGTGGCCATGGCCAGTGTCTTGACCACCACCAGGCCGGCCAGGATGCGCACGTCGGCGCCTGCCGTGACGGCGCCGGCAAGGGCGAGGAGCGCGGCGACCTGTCCGCCGGCCGCCGCGAGAACGGCGCTCTGCGCCCCCAGGCGCCGCACCAGCGCGCCGCCCAGCGCCGTGCCGAGGAGGCCCGCCCCGACCGCGCCAGCGCCGTTGACCATGCCCAGGACCGTCAGATCGAGCCCCCGATCCACCAGCAGGGGACCGGCGAGCATCTGAACCAGCCGCACGCCCGCCTCGAACAGGAGCGTGACGAGAAGCCCGCGCCGCACGTCCGGCCGGCGAAAGGCGTAAGCGAGCGAGGGCCGGTGGGCTTGCGCCCCAGCGGCGCGCGTCGGCTCCCGGCCGAGCAGGAAGGGCGTGGCCAGCAGCAGGACGGCCCCGGCCATGATGGCCATGGCGAGCGTCCATCCGGCCCGGGGCACGAGCATCAGGAAGGCGCCACCGCCCAGCACCATGCCCAGATAGCCGCCGCCCACCTGCGCGGCGTTGCCCCATCCCCGGTCGGTGGCGGAAAGCTGCTCCACCGCGAATGCATCAACGGCGATGTCCACCGTCGCCGAGGCGAGCGCCACCAGGGCCAGCAGCGTGAACAGCACCTGGGTGTTGTCCGATCCCGCAAGGGCGAGGACCGCGAGGCCGAGGGCGCAGGCAAGCTGGCCGCGCGCCACCACCTGCCGCGAGCGCCGCGCGCCGTCGGGGCGGATCCGGTAGCGCTCCACCCATGGCGCCCATAGGAACTTGAGCGCCCAGGGCAGCATGAGGAGCGAGACGAGGCCGAGCTTTTCCAGCGGCACGCCCTCGGCGCGCAGCACCGCGGGAATGCCCATGAAGGTGAGCCCGCCCACCAGGCTCTGCGCCACATAGACACCGCCGATGGCGGCAAGGATCTTGAAAAGCGGCTGGCGCGCCGGGATCTCGGCCATCAATAGCTGCCCCGCGGCGTCAATCCGACGAGCCGGCCCTGGGCGACGTTGGAGAAGACGTTGGCGCCCGAGGCGTAGCTGTAGGTGCGGTAGGTCTCGTCGAAGAGGTTCTCCGCGAACAGCTTCAGGCTGACCCCCGAGGTCCAGGCCAGCTCAACGGCGGCATCCACCGTGGTGTAGGCGGGCTGGGAGAGGGTGTTGGCCTCGTTGAAATAAGTGGTGCTCACATAGTGCACCGCCCCTTCCACCGCGATGGTGCCGTCGATGAGCTTCTGGTCGAGGAGATAGCGTGCGAACAGATTGGCCGTGGCGTCGGGCGCGTAGGGCACGGTGTTGCCGTCATAGCTCTGGCCGGTGGTGGGATCGGAGAAATCGGTGAATGTCGATCGTCCATAGGTGGCGGTGGCGGCAAAGCTCAGGCGCTCGGAGGCGCGCCAGCGCGCCTCCAGCTCGACGCCATAGCTCTCCGCCTCGCCCACATTGCGGATCACCTGGAAGCCCACCGGGCCCACATAGATCTGCTTGTTGTCGGAGGCGATGTAATAGAGCGCGGTGGACAGCTCGACGGACCGGTCGGGGGTCGCCGTGCGCAGACCGATTTCATAGTTCCACGCGGTTTCCGGCTCGTAGGCCTCCGCGTCGTCCGGATAGGTTACGGCGTGGTTGAAGCCGCCCGGCTTGTAGCCGCGCGAGATCAGCGCATAGGCGCGGGTGGTGTCGGTGAATTGGTAGCCGAGCGCCAGTTTCGGCTGGAGGCTGGTGAAGTTCGCCGAGTTGGTGAAGCTGCCGGCATAATAGCCGTAATAATTGCCACCCCAGCGCGTGAAGTCGATGGAGCTTTCATCGTAGGACAGGCGCAGGCCACCGGTGATGTCCAGTCTCTCGGTGATCTTGTAGGTGGCTTCTCCGAACGCTGCATAGCTGTTGGTGTCCACCGCATTGCGCGAGGGCCCGTAAAAAGGCGAATAGCCGTCCGCTTCCCGGGTGAAGGCGTCGTGCTGGTAGAACAGGCCCATGACGGAGGTGAGCGGTCCGCCGGCGTCATAGACCAGGCGCAACTCCTGGGAGAAGGCTGCGTCGGTCTCCGGGAACGACATGAGCAGGCCGGGGCCGGCCGCGATGTCGCGGGTCATGTCCACGTCCTGGTAGGAGGAGATGGAGGAGAGCTTGAAGTCCCCGAAGCGCCAGTTGCCCGTCGCTGAGACCGTGGAGACGGTGCGGTCCAGCAGCGGCACAGGCCCCTGGAGCGTGCTGAAATAGGCTCGATTTCCGACTTGGTTATCAAGCAGGTAGAGTTCCTCGTGGCTTTCCGTGTGCTCGCGGCTGAAGGCGAGGGTGCCGTCGAAATTGCCGCCCGTGGGGGCGTAGCGCAGGGCGACGCGGCCGATCATGTCGGTGGAGGTGTCGATATTGCTGGCGCCGGTGGAGATGTCGTCCACCGAGCCGAAGGCGTGCTCGGCCTTCACCGCGACGTCGAGATAGGTGCTCCCGGGCACCACAGGCAGCGTACCCGCCAGCTCGCCCCAGGATTCGGGCGTCCCGGCGGTGAGGCTGAGATCCACCCGACCGCGATCGGACTTCTTGGTGATGATGTTGATCACGCCGCCATAGGCGTTGCGGCCGTAGAGCGTGCCCTGCGGGCCGCGCAGGAACTCCACCCGCTCCACATCCACCAAGGGCTGGGTGAAGGCGGACGGCAGCTGCGGGACGCCATCCACATAGATCTGCACCGTCGGATTGTAATAGTCCGGCGAGGACATGCCGCGCGCGGTGATGTTGGCGTAGGCGCGGTTGCCGCGCGTGCGGATGACGAGGCCGGGAAACACCTGCTCCAGGTCCGCGACCGTGGTGACGCCAGCCTCGCGAAGCTGGTCCGCGGTGCGCACGGAGACGGCGCCGTCCACGTCCTCCAGCTCCTGCGCGCGCTTGTTGGCGGTGACGGTGATCTCATCGAGATTGATCTCGGCTCCCGTCCCGGAGCTTGCATCCTGAGCAAAGCCGATACTGGGAACAAGTATCGATGGAATAAGTGAAATCGACAAAGCGATCCGGTTCCGCCGCGTTGTTAAGAGCATCTCTAAACTATTCCTGTCCGTTCGCGCTTGTCTTCTTCATTCGCTATGCTTGTCGCGCGGAGCTGTCTAACGCTTTCGGGGGCTGAGGTTTGCAGATCCGGGACTTTTCGCGGGAGAATGCGCTGACGATGGACGGACGAACCTCGATGACCGTTCCCCCCCAGGCCGGGTATGCGGACTGGCTGACAGCCGCTGCCCCCGCTGTGGAGATTCTCGGCTGGGAGCGGCACATGAGCGTGGACGACCTCGGTGAAGGGGTCTCCATCGCCATGCTCGACATCGTGCCGCCGGAGGACGCCGTGATCGCGGTGGAGGGGCCGCCGACCTTTTCCATCTCCATCTTCCTGGATGGCGAGGGGACGCTGGCGATTGACGGAGGCCAGCCCTTGATGATCACGCCTGGCACGGCCGTCGTCTGCGCCACCGATCAGACCGTCAGCGGTATCGACACCATCCGCGGCGGCATGCGCCTGCGCATGATGGATGTCCGCTTCGCACCGGCCGTGCTGCAGGGCCTGGGCGGCCCGCTATGGCAGCGCTATGGCGGCGCGCTTCTCACCGACCGCAGCGTGCCGGAGCGCGGCGCCGTGATGGTGGGCTTTCCCGCGCCTGCGGCGCTGCTTCAGGTGGCGCTCCAGATCACCTCGTGCGCCTATTCCCATCCGGACCTCCGGCGGCTCTATCTCCGGGCCAAGGCCCTCGAGCTTCTTGCGGTGGTGGTCGGCACGTTCCTCAATGCGGGCCAGTCTGCCATTCGGGCCGAACGCTCCCTTCCCAAGATCGCCGAGGCGCAGCAGCTGATCGAAGGGCGCCTGCACGAGCCCTGGACCATTGCCCGTCTCGCCCGCGCGGTCGGCCTGAACGAGAAGAGCCTAAAAGCGGGCTTCCGCACCCATGTGGGCCAGTCCATCCATGCTTATCTCACGAAGGTCCGGATGGAAGCGGCCGCTCATATGCTGGCCGAGGGCCAGAGCGTGACCGAGGTGGCGTTGGCGACCGGCTTCACCAATCTCAGCCATTTCAGCAGGACCTTTCGCAAGGCGACCGGCCTTCCGCCGAGCGCCTTCGCCCGCCGCACGTGAGGTCCAGGAAGGGCAGGGAGCACCCTGGGCATCTTTCAGGGCTATGGTCACGCGCCAGCTTGCGGCTTTGCTGCGGTAAGGAGATCGTCAGACAAAGCCCTGGCGATTCTGAATGGCGTTACAGCACCATCCCTCCGTCATTTCCAAGCTGTTGCGGGTGCGGGGCCGACGGTGTGGCATCGGTTCTTGGAAGGGTCGTCACGGACCGTTTGCCTAACGCGGTCCGGAAGCCGAACGGCTCTGTTCCGCCAAGCGTGCTCAGGCGTCCAAGGTCGATACTGTCCCGGCCATAGATGCAGTCCTGCGCGAAGTACGGCAGGTCGTTGGCATACGTGAGGCCGCCTCCTGAGCGAGGAATCTCCTGGTCGGAAAGCTCTTTGATCCGCCGCGGGCGCATATCGGTCCGTGGCAGACCGCCGACCTTAAGCGGCAAGATGCCCGCTTTGGTCCAACTCTGCATCCTCATCGCCGGCGACCCTCCGGAGAAACCGGGCCAACGCTGCTTTCCGGGAGCCTCGATCAAGCGCATAGGCAGTCTGCTTGAACTCAATTCCGTCGAGCAGCCCCTGGATGTAGCCCGAGATGGTGTCTGCGGCCATGATCAGAGCTGTGTCGAGCGTATGGATGTAGTTGCTGGTGACGGATCCCTTCGCATGGCCAACCAAGGCGGCGATGGTGACCTCGGTGAAACCCAGATCGTTCGCGATGCTGGCGAAGCTGTGGCGGAGGACGTGAGGGCTGATGTCAGCCAAGGGCGAGTTGGCGAAGATCTTCCCCCAGTGATTGGGGAAGCTGCCGAATGCGCTCTCGCCGCCCCGGCCGGGGAAGACGTAATCTCCGATCGCCTCTTTCCGACGCCTCTCCAGATATTCCACCACGGGTAGCCCAATGGGTCGGACGGAACGTCCCTCCTTGCTATCCTTCAGGCGCAGGCAACTGCAAGCCGTATCGGCTTCATCCCATCGCAGCGTTACCATCTCCATGCGCCGGCAGCCGGTGAGGGCGATCTGGCGGATGATCTCGACAGACATCCGGTAGTTCTCGTTCTTGGAAGCTGTGTTGAGCAGGTCGCCGAGGACGCGATATTCGGCTTCGCTCAGTCGCCGGGCGCGGACATTGTCCTTCGGCCGCCGCACGCCGTGTGCCGGGTTCGTTTCGATAATCCCGGCTTCGACCGCATAGGTGAGGATGCCGCCCAACAGACCGATTGTCCGCGTAGCTGTGCCGGCCCCGCCTCTCACGATGGACTTGCCGCGCAGGTTCTTCGTCATGACGGTGACACGCGTCTTCCCTGCCATGATGTCCTTCATGGCCTTCGTAATGTCGGCTTTCGTCAGGTCCCTGACGCGACGCGAGCCGAGGAGGGGAACGATATGACGGTGGATGCGGCCGAGATCGGAGGCGATCGTGCCCGGCTTCTTGGAGCGGCCACCCTTTCCGAGGATGAGACCCGCTTGCAGATCTGCAAGGTAGAGGTCACAGAGTTCCTTGACTGTGAGTGCTTTCCGATCGAGCAGCCGTTCTTCGGCCGGGTCGTCGCCTTGCGCGATCCGGCCCAATTGCGCCTTGGCTTCCTGGCGCGCGCGTTCCGGTGTCCACACTCCGTGCAGCCCGATCGTGAACCGGCGTGATCGGCCAGCCGACCGATACTGAAGGACGTAGCTTCGCTTTCCGGACGTGAAAACCCGGAGGCCAAAGCCGGGGAGCTCATCGTCCCAGATCACGTAGTCCTTGGCGCCGGCTTCCGCGGCATCGACGGCCCTTTTGGTGAGCTTAGCCATGGAGATCCTCCGCACCGGTCGCCCCGTTTCGCGTAAGCACCACGTAAGCAACGGGAAGAAAGTGGTAGCGAGGAGAAGCGTAGCCTGGGCTAGCGTGTGCCACAAATTCTTTTTCAATAACAGTATGATGGCGCATCATCTCGCGCTCCATCGTGATTTCGACGGAGCTACCAGTAGTCCCTCCGAAGGCGGAGGCCACACGTTCGAATCGTGTCGGGTGCGCCATCACAACTAAGGATTGTTTTGGCAATCGAGTGGCAGACGCCCGTTTTTGTCCTCACGCTGGAAGCTGATTGGCCGTCTTGGAAGGGTCGTGACGCGGCCCCTAGCTGCATCCGAATCCCGTCTGCCCCAAAATTCGACAGGGTATGAGACGCGCGGCTTGGCGCCCCTGGCTCCTACGGTGAATTGCGTGCCACGAGGACGGTAGACCTCCTACACCTCGCTGGGGCGATCAGGTCTTCCTTTAGAAGCACCGGGACAGCTTCCGTCTTTCGTCTCGCCGCGGCCTGATCAAGGGCGAGGTGACAGGCTTCTCCTCCATCCTGATCGCCCTCGACATCACGCTCGCCGGCCTGTTCTGGGCCTCGAGCGCCGACGAGGATGTGATGCGCAGGCTGGTGAGGAAGACGCTCGCCGTCGGCCTTTTTTGCCTGGATCATCGGCAACTTGAACGCGCTCACGAAAATCGTGTTCGAGAGCTTCGCCGGGCAGGGCCTCAAGGCCGGCGGCTCCGCCTGAGAACGGACCTTGGGAAAGTCCGGTTCCGGCAGGAAGGTTCATCACTCACGTTCGAGACAACCACGCATCTCGCCAGCCGCTCGGATGAAAAACTCTTTATCTGTGTTGAGGTATTTTAGCTGCGTCAGGAAATACCCATAACGGTTGGCGAAGACATCGTGGTCGCCAAATGCAGTCGCATAAGTCCACATCCGCGCTGCCATGATGAAGTCGCCGATCGGACCGGCCGCGGCATAGGCCGCGGTGTTTTCCCACGGCGCCGAGAAGTCCAGCAGCCACCCCTCACGGCACGCTCCGCCAAGAGGATGACTGAAGAGGCTGAGTTGGAGCATCAGCGGGGCGAGGACGGAGCAGGCTTCACCCACGTCGCCGTAGACGGGCTATCGCCCTCTCCGACCAGGACATTGGCGGCGTGGAGCTCACTACGACGAAGCCTACCCTCCTTGCGCAAATCGCCGGCCAAGGCGTCGGTGGAGACCGTAGTGAAGGACATGCGCCGATGGACACGGCGGCACTTCTCGGCCGAGGACAAGATCAGGATCGTGCTGGACCGGCTGCGCAGCGAGGACAGCATCGCCGAGCCGTGCCGCCGCGAAGGGATCGCACAGAGCCTGTACTCCACCCGGTCGAAGGAATTCATAGAGGCGCGCTGGAAGCGCACGATGTCTCCATGAGGCCCACGCCCATTGGGTCAAGATCGAGGCACCTTGTGATGCTGTCGCCGGCCCGGAGGAGCGGACGTCGGATCCCGGCAAGGGCTTTGATCAAGTGCAGTTCGATGACTAGCTCGATCGTCGTCGAAGAGTGACGCGCGGGATCGGCTAAGCTGCGGCGCACGACGTCTGGTGTGCAGCCGTCGACGTCTGCCTCGACGAATGTGCGGCCATTGGCGCGTTCGCCTGGCATCAGACAGCTGCTTGCTTTGTTTCGTGACCCCTATTGGTGCATGGAGCTTTCGGCTTATTGGGCGATTGCAGCTCCTGCGGGCCGGCGATTGTCATTAGCCCCATAGATGGCGCCGGGCTCCGGCGTCCAAAGTCGCGCGGTGTCAGCGGCGGAGGACGGATGCTGCGACCTCGGGGGCGCCGCTGTTGGAAACTGGATTGCCTCCACCGCGCTCCACGGCCGCTGGACCGCCACCTTGTGTCCGCGCGCCTCCAGCAGCCGCACCGTGTCTGGAGAGAGGGCGTAGGGCTCGGCATAGATCACGTCCGGCAGCCATTGATGATGGGTGCGAGGGGCGTCCACCGCCTCCTGCACGTTCATGCCGTGGTCGATGACGTTGAGGATGGTCTGAACGACCGAGGTGACGATGCGCGGGCCGCCGGGCGAGCCCAGCACGAGAACGGGTTTGCCGTCGCGCACGAGGATGGTTGGGCTCATGGAGGAGAGTGGGCGCTTGCCCGGAGCGATGGCGTTGCGCGCGCCCTGGACGAGGCCAAAGGTGTTTTCGCCGCTGATCTTGGTGGTGAAGTCGTCCATGGTGTCGTTCAGCAGCACGCCCGTGCCGGGTGCCATGACCCGCGCGCCGAAATAGGCGTTCAGCGAGGTGGTCACGGCGACCGTGTTGCCTGCTGCGTCCGCCACTGAATAGTGCGTGGTCTCCGTGCCCTCATGGAGCACGACGCCGGCATCATCCAGCTTCGAGGCGTCGGCATGGTGGGGATCGATGCGCCGGCGGATGGCAGCCGCATAGTCCTTGGACAGGAGCCGATCCAGCGGATTGCTGCCGAAGGCGGGATCGGTCAGGACAAAATTGCGATCGATGAAGGCATGGCGCATGGCCTCGGCCATAAGGTGCACGGTGTCGGCGGCGCCGAAGCCGCTGTCCGAAAGCGGGTATCCCTCCAGAATGTTGAGGATCTCGCACACGGCGGTCCCGCCGGCGCTCGAGGGGGCGGCGGTCAGGATCTCATAGCCGCGATAGGTGCATCGGACGGGCGGCCCCACACGGACCTTGTAATCCTGGAAGTCCTTGTCGCTCAGAATTCCGCCGCCGACAGCGCTCGCGGCGGCCATGCGGCGCGGGATCTCGCCATCATAGAAGGCAGAGACCCCTTGAGCGGAAATGGCCGCAAGGGTTTGGCCAAGATCCGCCTGGACCAGGCGGTCGCCGGCTTTCAGGGGCTCGCCGTCCTTCAGGAAGATCGCGGACAGGGTGGGGTCCGCGCGAAAATCCGCGGTGCCGGCCCGCAGAATGGCGGCATCGCCAGGGGAAAGAACGTAGCCGTCTCGGGCCAATGCGATGGCGGGAGCCATCACCTCGGCGCGTGTCATGGAGCCGAAGCGCTGAAGCGCGGTGTCGAGACCAAGCACGGAACCAGGAACGGCAACCGCCCGCCATCCCCTTACGCTCGCACCGGGAATGACATTGCTGTTCTTGTCCAGATACATGTCCGCCTGCGCAGAGCCCGGGGCGGCCTCGCGGAAATCGATGAAGGTCGATGTGCCATCGGCTTGCCGAACGACCATATATCCGCCTCCGCCGAGATTGCCGCAGCAGGGATGCACCACAGCAAGCGCATAGCCCACGGCCACCGCGGCATCGATCGCATTGCCACCCTGGCGCAGAATGTCGGCACCGACTTGAGCGGCAAGGGACTGCTCGCTGACCACCATGCCGCCTTCGCCCTCCACTGGTGTAGGCGACACGGCGTGAGCCTGCGGCGCAAAGGCGATCAGCAGGCATCCGAGGAAAGCGAAAGTGAGAATGGCGGTGTGATGCTTCATCAAGAAAGACCGTCAGCGGAATGTGATTCAGGTCGTGTTTTTAGGCCTGGGTGGTGACACACTATCAGGCTCAGTTTTCCCAGCCGGTGAATACCGTTCATTTCGGCCTGAGCTGCTGATTCTCCACCAGATTTGGGGAAGGTCCGTCGATCACGGAGACGAACGATGCGCGCCTCACGGTTCACGGCGGAGATGGGTATTCGGTCCTGATCTCTTGACCTGTTTGCGGTCCTCCGCGGCGCAGCGGACGATCGGGGCCTGACCGAGATCGCTATACCTCGGCCTCAAGAATCTCGCCTCTAACCCGGTATCGGCCAGCCGTTTTCAGGTTGGGGCAGGCAACAACTCCGGTCTCTGGGACCGGGGCAGCGGCGCCATCGCGCCAGGCCACCTTGCTTGTTAAACGTCTGTTGTCCGGCTCCGACGCCGACGTCCGAAGCTGTGAAGGGTTTCGGATGCCGGCCCGATCGCGAGGGTGGGTCTGGGCGCGCGGGCTGGCCTCGGAAAGCCTCCAGGGGAGGAAACCGCGGTCCGACCTGCACGACGGTTGAGGTCTTCGCGGTGCTATGGGGATTTGAGGCACGCGTCGACGGGGAAGATACCGATCGAGGGGCGGATATCCGGGCACATGGTGGTGCCGACCCTCTCCGATCGTGTCCGGGGGGCGCGCGGCGGCGACGTCTTTGCGGCGCCACGATGACGATGGGCGCGGCCTTTCCGTTGACAGAGCGCACACGGCCCCGATGCCGGAGATGGCATGGCCTGCGACGAGAGCCTGATACCGGGGAACGGGAGCGGCGCTCATGAGCTGTCGATCCTGATGGGGGCGGCGGACCAGGTCCGCGGTAGTGATCCGCGAGCGAAAGTCTCGATGATGGTCATGAGGCCACCGCAGCAGGGGCACCACGGCCGCTCGTCGGCTTTCTCCTGCTCAGCAGAAGACGCCGGGTGCGCGCTCTCACTTTTCGCTTTGAGCAGCGCGCGGATCTTAGTGATGTTGGCGGCGCGGACCGCGCTGGCGAACAGGCCGTGGTGCCGGATGCGGTGGAAGCCGTTGGGCAGGACATGGAGCAGAAAGCGGCGGATGAACTCATCCGCCGGCAGGGTCATGGCCTTGATCCCGCCGTTGCCCGTGGCCTGGGCCCGGGCGCGATAATCCTTCCAGCGGAAGGTGACTCCGTGGGCATGCCTGGAGAGAAGCCGGCTGTTGGTGATCGCCACGCGGTGGGTGTAGCGCGACAGATAGGCCAGCATCGCCGCGGGTCCCGCGAAGGGGCGGTTGGCATAGACCTCCCACTCGGCGCGGCGCAGGGGCGCGAGCATCGCCTCGAAGGCAGGCGTCTCCGCCAGTGGTGTGAGATCGCCGAAGAGGGCGAGCCGGCCGGTGGCGTGGAGCACCCGAAGGCCGTCGAGGAAGCGCCGCCGGAACAGGCGGGACAGCACCCGCACATGCAGGAAAAAGCGGGCCCGGCCGGCGATCCAGCGGGAGCCGTCGGCAGACAGGCCCCCGCCGGGCACCACGGCATGGATGTGGGGATGATGGGTCAGTGCCGATCCCCAGGTCTGGAGCACGGCGGTGATGCCGATGCGGGTGCCAAGATGCTTCGGATCCGCTGCGATGGTGGCCATCGTCTCGGCCGAAGCCTTGAATAGCAGATCGTAGATCGTCGCCTTGTTCTGATAGGCCACGGCACTGATCGCGGCCGGCAGGGTGAAGACCAGATGATAATAGGGCACCGGCAAAAGCTCGGCCTGGCGGGCGGCCAGCCAGTCCCGGGCCGTGGCTCCCTGGCACTTGGGGCACTGCCGGTTGCGGCAGGAGTTGTAGCCGATCTCCACATGGGCGCAGTCGGTACAGCGCGGCAAATGCCCGCCGAGCACCGCCGTGCGGCAGGAGCGGATTGCCGACATCACCTTCAGCTGGCCGCGGCCGAGATGCCCGGCATGCGCCCTCTCATAGGCGTCGCCATGGGCGTTCACGGCATCCGCGACCTCAAGCGCAGGCCGCGCCATGGACCGGCACGGACTACAGGGGTGGTGGCGTCAGCAGGGAGAGCGGGCTCTCCACCTCGCGTAGGGTCTTCAGCGCGACGCGGGTATAGACGGCCGTGGTGTCGAGCTTCCTGTGGCCGAGCAGCACCTGGATGACGCGGATATCGGTGTTGCGCTCCAGCAGGCGGGTGGCGAAGCTGTGCCGCGGGGTGTGCATGGACACACGCTTGTCGAGCCGAGCGGCGGAGGCCGCCGTCCTGCAGGCCCGGTCGAGCTGGCGGGTGGTGATCGGCTGGCCGGGATCGCGGCCCGGGAACAGTCCGGCCCTGCGGTCGCCGCTCCTTCTACCAGCGGCGCAGGAGGTCGAGCAGATCGGGCGCGAGCATCACGTAGCGGTCCTTGCGCCCCTTGCCCTGCTCGACCCGGATCAGCATGCGCGCGCTGTCGATATCGGCGACCTTGAGATGGGCGACCTCCGAGACCCGCAGGCCGCGGCCATAGGCGAGGCTGAGGGCGGCCCGGGACTTGAGGTTCGGGGCATGGGCGAGCAGCAGTGCCACCTCCTCGGTGCTGAGCACCACGGGCAGGCGTTCGGGCGTCGGGATGCGCGCCATCCGGTCGCCGAACCCTGCCCGTCCGAGGGTGACGTGGAAGAAGAGGCGCAGGGCCGTGCAGGCGAGGTTCATGCGGGCATAGCTGGCGCCGAGGCTCGCCAGATGCAGTTGGTAGCGCCGCAGGTCCTCGGGCTCGGCCTGATCCGGCGCCCGGCCGAGGAAGGCGGTGAACTCGGCGACCCGGCTGATGTAATCACGCTTGGTGTGGTCGCCGAACCGGCGGATGGTCATGTCCTCGATCATCCGCTGGCGCAGCGGGCTGATGGCTGGCCGCGTGTTGGTGGGGGGCTCGGAAGCGTCCATGGGGCTCTCCAAAGGTTGAGACCCCCCCGATCGTCCGCCCGCCTATGCCGGGTGCCACATCGAAAACATCCGCACGCCCATCATGCAGGGGCGCTACCGTGGCAGCGGTTTAGTCCTCTGGCGCAAAGCTGACGTTGGTGACAGAGTGTGGAAGGAGGCCGGGTTGGGGTCGACTACGAAACGTCCGGTTCTGGCAAAGCTCGGCGCTAAACTGCCTTCGATCTTCTTGCCGAAGATGCCCCCTTGTCGACCCAAAGCGGCCAGGGGCCCCCTTATCCGTGGTGCGCCGTAGGGGGCGCTTCCCATCCATAGCGACGTTGGCATACCTCGGCTTCCGCCGCCTCACGACGAACCAAACGGCTTGGCGAGGTCGCGGAAAGTGCAGGTTCGATCCACCCGGGTCGACATCGTCTTGGTGAACTGTACGGGTACGATGTTGTCGGTCGCGACCGCGGCTTTCAGCTTGATGTCTTCGACAGGGATTTTGGTTATCGACGCCACGGTCGAAAGGTTGGCTCTGAAGACGTCGACACGATCCAGATGCTTCCGAATCGGGGTGCATTTCTTGTGATGGGTGCCCATCGTTTTGTATTCGGCGAGACGCTCGCCAATTTCACTGATTGTCCGATCGAGAAGCCGCCTTTTGCATTCGATGGCCCAGGCCGTCCCAGTCTTTTTGTTCCAGGCCAGCACGTCCACGTCGCCCTGGAGTGGTCCCCGAAACCTGGACAGGGGGGTGAGCTTGGTTCGGCCCGACGGAAGGACGAACCCGATGAGGGGGAAGGGAAAGCGATATTCAGCGGAGTTCAAGGCGAAGGTGGCCCTGGGGGGTATCCGCGGCGAGCGGACGGTGGCTCAGCTGGCGGCGCAACACAGCGTCCACCAGGCCATGATCAACGCCTGGAAGAAACCGGCGGTCGAGGGCATGACCGCGGTGTTCTCTGGCCATGCGGAAGCCGACGAGGCCACCCGCGAGGGTGAGATCGACCAAATCCACGAGAAGATCGGCCAGCTTGTGGTGGAAGGGGATTTTAGCGTCGGGCCTCCGGGCGCTGAGCGTGGGGGCGAGACGCGACATGATCGAACCGGATCACCCACAACTGCCGATCACGCGCCAATGCGCCCTGGTCGGCGTCAGCCGGTCGGCATTCTACGGCGGCCCGCGGACCGAAAGCCCCGAGACCGTTGCCGCCCTCCGGGCGATCGACGGCCAGTTCCTCGAGACGCCCTGGTACGGCTCGCAGTCGCGCGCAAGCGCGTGCGGCGTCTCATGGCCCGCATGGGGCTGGCCCGCCATCTATACCGGCAGCCGAAGAGCGCGGTGCGGCACCCCCAGCACCGCGTCTTCTCCTATCGCCTTCGGAATATGGCGATCGACAGGCCTGATCAGGCCTGGTGCGCCGACATCACCGACATCCCGATGCGGCGCGGGTGCCTGACCTGATCGCCATCATGGACCGGCACAGCCGCAGAGTTCTCTCCTGGAAGCTCTCCAACACGATGGAGGCAGACTTCTGCATCGAGGCGCTGGAGGAGGCTTTGTCCCGGTTAGGGCGGCCCGGCATCTTCAATACCGACCGGGGCAGCCAGTTCACCAGCCCGCGCTTCACCAAGGTACTGCTGGAGGCCGTCGTGCGGATCTCCCTGGATGGCCGCAGCCGGTGGATGGACAACGTGTTCATCAAACGCCTCTGGCGGTCGCTGAAATACGAGTGCATTACCCTCAATGCCTTCGAAACCGGTTCCGAGGCGCGGGTGGGGATTGGCAGGTGGGTCACCCACTGCAATCGCACGAGGCCCCACTCGGCTCTCGGCTGTAGAACGCCGGAGGAGGTCCATACGGCCTGCGCGAGATCAACATGGCGGCGTAACCCACGCCAGAACCAAGCTTAGAAAAGCAGCCAATTTCTCTGCGGAATGGGCACCACCTCAATCCTCGATGGTCCTGTCATAGCCGTGCTCGAAATGCTTCTTGCTGAGATTCCGCTGTTGCCAGAACTATCCCAACTCGAGGGGATGTGCCGATCATGAATTGAGATGCGCCTTCTATCATATCGCACGCTGATATCGCGAATTTAGATGATCTCTTTCATTTCAGCGCGAGTACAACAGAAATACAAAAATTTGAGTGCTAAGGGGCGGTGGAACCCAGCCGTTACAAAAATAGTCTTCAAGAGCGAGGGTGTCGCGCTTATTGCGCCAGACATCCGAAGGTTCGCCATGCCGAAGATGCACTCACCGTGGGCGTGCAAAGCGCTGGCCCAGAGTGAGGATGCTGACTGAAGAATTTGAGGTCTTCCTGTTCGAGCGCGATGTACGGTGCGTGTCTGATGGTCGCAAGACCCCGTTTCGTTGAGGTGGTAAGCCCGACGGACCCATTTTCGCCCTCCGGCCAAGCCGATCGTGGCTTGAGGAGCATTCGGGAGTGATCCTTCCGAAGCCTTAGCGGGACCATGCCTCCCAGCCAAGGAACAGGATGCGGGCGGCCGAACTCGTTGACTTGATCAGCCACCCTATTTCTCTCCACGCCTGCGGGATCTGCCGCTACCCGCGGTTATGCTTTCGGCGAGGAAGCGTGCTTCAGTGCGTGCCATGCCTTCTCGCTGGCTGCGTCAAAGGCCTTGCGCGAGTCCGCCAGCGCCGAAGCCAATATCGACCAGGATTCTTCGCCCGCCTGCTTCAGCTCACGCAGCCGGGTCTCAGCGACTTGGGCATCCGCCTGCATCTGAGCGACCGCTGCGTCCACGCCGGCGCGCTTTTCGGTTGCGATCTTGGCTGCAGTGTTAAGAACCATATCCGCCGCCTCGCGCCAGTTTTTCACCTGGGCTTCGGCCATATTCCCAAATGCTTGCTGCTGCCGCGAGACTTCCTTGCCCACGGCATCGAAGTAGGTCTCGATTTCCGCCTCAAAGGCACTCCAATTCGCTTCGAGCTGCTCCCGCGAGGACTGAAGCGCCGTCTGGCCGCCTTCGGCCTGCGCCTTCATCTGCTCGCGGAATTCATCACGGCGACTTTTCAGGTCGGCGATCAGCTGATCAACCCCCGTCTTAGCGCCTGACCGAATCTGGCTGGCCGTGGTTTCCAGCGCCACCAAGGTGGCATCCATCTCGTCGAGCCGTTGTTTGGCCCAACTCACAAACGCATGCGCATCAGCACTTTCCGACATCATAAGCTCCATTCGGTTTTGATGGTTCGATCATTGCGACAAAGCTGCGGCTCGCCTCGGATTCGAAACAGACTGCGAGCACCGTCAGTCATTATAATTTGCGATCTTCAAGCTTATCGAAATGGAGTCCAGAGATGCGCGCGGACATGTCTCGCGCGGTCTTCGTCGATCGCGGGTTTTGTCATTTTTCGGCGATCTTACGTATAATATTCAATGAGAGGCCGTCACTGCCGCAGCCTCAAAGACCTGCAGCATCTCGAGTAGACGTGAGTGGCTCTTTCCGGATGGTGAGGGCCCGAGGCGCTCGATCAGCGCAATGACGTTAGCGGCGTTGCGAATGTCGCCTTCTGCGGCTCGCCTCAAAAGACGTGGAATGGCTTCGACCGCAGCCTGAAAATCCAATTGCATAAGAGCTGCCTGCCGCCGAATGACTTTACGAAAGACGTCCGGTGCGTAATCGCGTACAGCAGGAGCCAGTTCAATCGCGAGATTGAACTGGCGCTCGTCAACCTGCAGGTGATCCTGTCCCACATAAACGAGCGCCCGAATGCCGGCCTCGAGAAGACCGCCTTGTTCAATTTCGGTCTGCAGGTCAGCCAGTTGCTCGCGAACGAAGGCTTTATGCTCCGGCGAAACGCCGGGAAACGGCCGAACGGGCTCGCCCCGGTGCGCATCGAGCCCGGCGAGCGCCGTGGTCACCGGTGAGCTATAGACCCATTCGAACCACTGCTCGCAGGCGGTATCCCGAATGTCCCGCCAAGTATTCAGCGACGTCACGATGGCTTCCGAAAAGCTCTCCTGCATCTTGAGAAACAGGTTGTCCGGCGCCACCGGGCTGCGATGCGCTCGGATATCGGCCGCCGCTTTCTTCACGAGTTGGGCCATCGGACTGCGACTCGACCAGAATTCATATGAGATCCGCAGCGGGTGCAGCCGGCGAAGCGCGTCGGCGGACTGCGACGTGGTCACCCCGCGAACCCAGCGCTGGGCGAAATCGCGATACAGACTCAAATTGATCTGTGAGATCCGGTCGACCGCGGCAAAGCGACGGTCACTTTCGGGGGTTGGTGCGACAATTGCTCGAACGTCATCGAGTGTCCGCCGTTCGATAGCCATGACGAATTGATCCGACTGACCATCGGCTTGCTGCGCCCCGTCCTGGATCACCGCCTGATAGAGCCCGGAGGGGATCAGGTTGATGAGCTCGATGTTGGTGGCAAATTTCTTATGTTCCTTTCGGCCTACGGCACCAGAAACAAAAATGCCAAGGTGCCCGATGCTGTCATGCAGAGCGTAGATGATCGTCTGATCGTGGCTCAGGACATCGCTCTCATTCTGATAAAGATCCGTGACCCACCCGAGAGCCTGGGGTGGCGGCGTAATATTGTCGCCATTCGAGCAGAAAACGACGATTGGTGATCGGATATTGCGCAGGTCAATCCGGATCCCGTTAGACGTAACGAGGCTAGAAGTCGAAAGCTTGTTGCCTATGAACAAATTATCGACGATATACTGGATCTCAGCACCGTTTAAGAGAACGTGGCCACCCCAGTATTTTTCGAACCCGAGATAGCGGGACGCTTCTGTGTCGATATTCGCGTATAGGTTGTAGTTTTTCTTCCAGAACGTATTGGCGGGATCCAGGTTTTCGAAGTTCTGCACGAGGCTCGCGCCATCGAAGCGTCCATCACCAAGGTCACTGGCAAGGGCCGTCAGCCAGCTTCCGCCCAGCATGCCACCAGCGTAGCGCATGGGATTCTTGCCCCTCCACCCGGCCCAATAGGACACCGGAGCGCCTGCCACGATGATCGGCCCGAACAGGTCTGGGCGCATGGCTGCGGTCATCAGAACCTGCCAGCCGGCCTGGCAGTTTCCAATGACCGCAGGCTTCTCGCAATCGGGGTGAAGAGCGATGACCTTCTCGAGAAAGGCCGCCTCCGCGAGCATCACGTCTTCCACCGTTTGGCCGGGTTCCGGATTGGGTGTGAAGCCAACGAAGTAACAAGGATGCCCGGCTTCGAGTGCGGCCCCAATCTCGCTATCGGCCTTGAACCCGCCAATGCCCGGCCCGTGGCCGGCGCGGGGATCAATGACGACGAAGGGCCGTTTGCCGGCCTGCACAGGGTGATCCGGCGCGGGGGTAATGCGCACCAGACCGTAATTCACCGGCCGTTCAAGCTCACGGCCGTCCAGAACAAGCTCGGAGGGGAAATTGAGTACATTCGGCACCGCCTCAGCCAAGTGCGCGCGGTATTGGTCACCCCGCTGGCGCCGGACGTCGGCATAAAGAACGGCGCGTTGGGCGGCATCCACGGCGTAGGCCTGCCCCGCTGTGATCAAGGACGAAAAATCCGCCGCCATTTTGGAGAAAATCCCGAAGGGCTGCTCGTTCATGGTCCTTGACCTTCTTGGTGGGGCCGGCGGCGCCCCATTAAGGCGCCTAAACCTATGGAACGCTCAGCGGTCGGTAGCCGCCGAGGCAAGCTTCGAGCGCCAGCCTTCGAACAGCGCGGTATTGTCATCCCAAAGATGCTTCATGGTCTTCTGGGTGTAGGTCGCGCTCAATTGGAGCGCCGCTGCGGGGTCGTTGCATTGTGAGATCTGACGAACGAAGCTGGCCTGCTCTTCCAGCCGATCCGCAAAGAGATTGAGCGCGGCGCTCCAGCCCGTGCCGAATTCCTGAACAGGCGCCGCGCTCCAGGCCTTTACCCAAGGCAGGTTGGCGTAGCTCGCAAGCGTCGCATCCATGGCAGCCGTCTCCGAGGTCATAGCTTCGGTCCTTTCAGAGGGGGTGCGGCGGCGCGAAACCCTGTCCGCCACCGCGACGCAAGATTGACAACACGCGTTGAGCAAATCAAGATGTTTTTTAGAAGTTGAATGGGCAGAGAAAGTCAGGAGGCGCTGATGGCTCGATCGACGGCGCTCGCTGCGGCGGCGAAGAAAGAACAGATCCTGCAGGCAGCAATCCTGCGGTTTGCGCGGCAATCCTATGAGGACACCACACTCCGGGCGATTGCAGCGGACGTGGGTGTCGATGTCGCGCATGTGCACCGCTCCTTCGGCTCCAAGGAGAGCCTCCTGATGGCTGCAGTGCTTGCCACGGCCCAGCCGGAGCGGTTTCGCGGCGAGACCCGTCAGGGGTTCGTGACCAAACTCGTCGATGAGGTCTTCGAGCAGGATGCCGCGCGCGCCCATGAAGAAGTGGGGCCGCTTGACATCTTCATGCGCTCGCTGACCAGCCGGGAGGCGTTGCACGTGATGCACGACGGACTGCTCACGGAGCTGATCGTGCCATTTGCCGAGATGATGGATCCGCCGTCCACGCGCCGGGCCGCGCTGATGGTCGCGTTCCTGGTGGGAATCGGTGTGCTGAAAGAGGTCCTCGCCATCGAGCCGCTCCGTGAAAAGGGGGATGGAGAACTCCGCAAGCTCACCATAGAGATGCTGGAGCAGTTGATCGGCGACGATCCGTCGGTGAGCGGGACATGAGGCTACCAGCCCGCGAGACGGTAAAGTCTCATGCCAGCGCCTTGCACGCGGCGGGGTGCTGTTCCGATGCATGCCGCGATTTGGACAGGATAAGCCGGCAGGCGGCCCATTGGTCTGGCCCCGGCGCAGGAGGATTGACCATGGCTGTGAACACCGCTCGGCGTTTCGCCGGCCGCGGATCCGCGCGCGCCGTCCAGCCGCGTCGCTACCTGTCCTGCAGCATGCTGCTCGGATTGGCGTTGATGGCTGACATATCCGGCGCCGGGCTCCTCACCGGGCCCGCGCAAGCCCAGCAGAGCCAGCCTAATCGGGTCGACAAGGCCAAGGCGGCGGTGGAGACACTCATCAACCGCCTGCGCGGCAGGGACATGCCGGAAGGGATTGTGAAGTCGAACGGGCGGATTGAGGCCACCGAGGTGGACGTATCGGCTAAATATCCCGGCCGTCTCGCCACCGTGACCGTGAACGAGGGGGACAACGTGACCGCCGGCCAGGTGGTGGCCACCATCTCCTCTCCCGAGACGGAGGCCGAGCTGCGCGGCGCGCAGGCGCAGCTGATGAAGGCCAAGCAGGCGCTGGCCGAGGCGCAGGCGCTGATCGCCCAGCGCAAGAGCGACCTCGACTTCACGCGCACCGACTATGATCGCGCGGTGGCCCTGGTCGCGAAGGGCTTCATCACCCAGCAGGTCGCCGACCAGAGGCGCAATAAGTTTGATGCGGCTGAGGCGGCATATGTCGCGGCGAACGCCCAGCGCGACCAGGCCGATTCCGAGATCCGGGCGGCGCAGGCCAATGTCGAGCGCCTGCAATCGGTGCTGGTTGATCTCACGCTGGTGTCGCCACGCAGCGGTCGGGTGCAATATCGGCTGGCGCGTGCCGGCGAGGTGGTCGCCCCCGGACAGCGCGTCCTCACCATCCTCGACCTGAACGACGTCTACATGACCATCTTCCTGCCGGCGGATCAGGCCGGCCGGCTCACCTTGGGCGATGAGGCGCGGGTGATCCTGGATCCGCTACCGCACTACGTGTTCCCGACCACGGTGAGCTTCGTGGCGACGGAAGCCCAGTTCACGCCCAAGAGCGTGGAAACCGCCGAAGAGCGGGAGAAGCTGATGTTTCGCGTTAAATTGCAGGCGACCCCCGAGGTGCTGAGCAAATACTATCGTCAGGTGAAGACCGGCGTGCGCGGGCTGGGCTTCGTGCGCACGGATCCCAGGATCGCCTGGCCGGAGGATCTCCAGGTGAGGCTCCCGCAATGAGTGGTTCCGCCGTCGCCGCCAGGGTCGAGGGCATCACGCACCGCTACGGCAAGGTTGTCGCCCTCAATGAACTCACGCTCGAGATTCCCGCCGGCTGTATGGCGGGATTGATCGGGCCCGACGGCGTCGGCAAGTCCACCTTGCTGGCGCTCATCGCCGGGGTGCGGAAGATCCAGGCCGGCACGGTCCTGGCGCTCGACGGCAACATGGCGGACGAGAACCATCGCAGGCAGAGCTACGCCCGCATCGCCTACATGCCGCAGGGGCTGGGACGAAATCTCTATCCGACCCTCAGCGTCTTCGACAACATCGACTTTTTCGGCCGGCTGTTCGGCCAGGGCGCGACCGAACGGCGCGCGCGCATTGCCGAACTACTGGCGGCGACCGGCCTCGATCCGTTCGCGGATCGGCCCTGCGGTAAGCTTTCTGGTGGCATGAAGCAGAAGGCGAGCCTGTGCTGCTCGCTGATGCACGACCCCGACCTATTGATCCTCGACGAGCCCACCACCGGCGTCGATCCGCTGTCGCGCCGCCAGTTCTGGGAGCTGATTGACTCCATCCGTGCCCGACGCCCGCTCATGAGCGTCATCGTCGCCACTGCCTATATGGACGAGGCGAGCCGCTTCGACTGGCTCGCGGCCATGGACGATGGCAAGGTCATTGCCCAGGGCACACCTGCTGAAATCCTGAAACGGGCGAACAAGAGCACGCTCGACGACGCCTTCATCGCCCTGCTGCCCCCCGAGAAACGCGGACAGCATCAGGATGTGGTGGTGCCGCCGCGGGTGGAGGAGCCGGACGCGACACCGGCGATCGAAGCCGACGGGCTGACGCGGCGGTTCGGCGATTTCGTCGCGGTGGATCATGTGAGCTTCCGCATCGGGCGAGGCGAGATCTTCGGCTTCCTCGGCTCCAATGGCTGCGGCAAGACCACCACCATGAAGATGATGACGGGGCTGCTGCCGGTGAGTGAAGGCTCGGCCAAGCTGTTCGGCAAGCCCATGCTGGCGGACGATGCGGCGGCGCGCGAAAACGTCGGCTACATGTCGCAGGCCTTCTCGCTCTATGGCGAGCTGACGGTCCGCCAGAATTTGGAGCTGCACGCGCATCTCTACCACCTGCCGGAGGACCAGATCGCGCCGCGGATCACCGAGCTGCTGGAGCGGTTCGATCTGAAGGCCGAAGCGGACGCCAAGCCGGAAAGCCTGCCGCTCGGCATTAAGCAGCGCTTGCAACTCGCCGTGGCGGTGCTGCACCGGCCCGCCATGCTCATCCTCGACGAGCCCACCTCGGGGGTCGATCCGGTGGCGCGCGACGCCTTCTGGCGCACGCTTATCGACCTGTCGCGCAACGACGGCGTCACCATCTTCCTCTCCACCCACTTCATGAATGAGGCCGAGCGCTGCGACCGCATCTCGCTGATGCATCAGGGCCGCGTGCTCGCGGTCGGCACGCCCAAGGCGCTGGCCGAGGCGCGCGGCTGTGCCACCCTGGAAGACGCCTTCATCTCCTATCTGGAGGAAGCCGGGGGAGCAGCGGACAAGAAGCAGCAGGAGCCCTCGGTGCCGGCGCCGGTGGCCGCACCGCCATCCATGGAAGGGACGCAGCGGCATGCCTCCTGGCGGTTCGATCCGCGGCGGCTGTGGGCCTACGCCCGGCGCGAGACCATGGAGCTGCTGCGCGATCCAATCCGCCTGGCATTCGCCTTCATCGGTCCTCTCGTCCTGATGTTGGCCATGGGCTACGGCATCACCTTCGACGTGGAGAACCTGAAGTACGCCGCCTTCGACCAGGACCAGACGCCGGAGAGCCGCCGGCTGCTGGAGAGCTTTTCCGGCTCCCATTATTTTTCCGAGCAGCCGCCGATCCGCTCCGAGGAGGAATTGGAACAGCGCATGCGCAGTGGTGAGCTTGCCCTCGTGGTGGAGATCCCGGCCGGCTTCGGCCGTGACCTCACCAGTCTGCGGCCGCCCGAGGTCGCCTTTTGGGTGGATGGCGCCATGCCGTTCCGGGGGGAGACCGCGAGCGGCTATGTCTCCGGACTGCTGCTGCGCTACGTGAAGGACCTCGCCGTCGAGCGCCTCGGCCCCAATGCCGTCTCCAACGCCTATCTGGGCAGCATCAATATCGAGAACCGCTTCCGCTACAATCCGGCGTTCAAGAGCGTCTTCAGCATGGTGCCGAGCGTCATCGTCATCATGCTGGTGCTGATCCCCGCCATCATGGCGACCATCGGCATCGTGCGTGAGGTGGAGACCGGCTCCATCGCCAATTTCCGGTCCACCCCCATTACCAAGATGGAATTCCTGCTGGGCAAGCAGTTTCCCTATGTGGTGGTCGGGATGCTGACGTTCTTCCTCCTGGTGATCATGGCGCGGCTTGTGTTCGGGGTGCCGGTGAAGGGGGCGTTCGGTGCGCTGGCGTTCGGAGCCTTGCTCTATGTCTTCGCCACCTGCGGCTTCGGGCAGTTCATCTCCACCTTCACCCGGACCCAGGTGGCCGCGGTGTTTGCCACCACGGTGCTGGCGGTCATTCCGGTGGTGAACTTTTCCGGCCTGCTGGTGCCCGTCTCTTCGCTCACCGGCACCGGCCGGCTCATCGGGCTCCTGTTTCCGGCGGCCTGGTTCCAGCCGATCAGCGTCGGCGTCTTCACCAAGGGGTTGGGCTATTCCGAGATCTGGATCAACACGCTCGTCCTCGCCCTCTTCGCGCTGGCCTATTTTGTCGGCGCGCACCTGATGCTTCGCAAGCAGGAGAGCTGAGATGTCGCTCACGGATCAGGCGAAGCATGAGCCGACGCCGCCCGCGGCCGAAACACCGTCCCGCGCGGATCATCGGGGCGGAGCGTTGTGGTGGCACCTCACCAACGTCTACCGGCTGACGATCAAGGAACTGCGCAGCATCCGCGCCGATCCCATCATGCTGGCACTGGTCGCGTTCTCCTTCACCATCGCCATCTATGCCGCCGCCACCGGCGCCTCGACGGAGGCGACCAACCTCTCCGTCGGCATCGTGGACGAGGACCATTCCGACCTGTCCCGACGCATCGCCGCGAGCCTCACCCCGCCCACGTTCAAGCCGGCGGTGGAGATCTCCGTCGGCGAGATCGACCCCGCGCTGGATGCGCAGCGCTTCATCTATGTGATCGAGATCCCGCCCCGGTTCGAGCAGGATGTGCTGGCCGGTCGCGAGGCATCGGTCCAGATCAATGTCGATGCCACGGCTGCCGCCCAGGCCTTCAACGGCATGACGTACATCCAGAACATCATCCTCAACGAGGCCGCGCGCTTCATCGCCGGCCGCGAGGTGGGCGGCAGCGTCCCGATCAAGGTGGTCACGCGCTCGAAGTTCAATCCGAACTTCAAGTCGAGCTGGTTCACTTCGGTCATGCAGATCATCAGCAACCTGACCATGATCACGGTGATGCTCAGCGGCGCTGCCCTCATTCGCGAGCGCGAGCAGGGCACGGTGGAGCATCTGCTGGTGATGCCGGTGGTGCCCTTCGAGATCATGTTCGCGAAAGTGCTGGCCAACGGCATCGTGGTGCTGGTGGCCACCGGCCTGTCCCTGGTGCTGGTGGTGGAGTGGTGGCTGAATGTGCCGATCGCGGGCTCGCTGCCGCTGTTCCTGGCGGGCGCCTGCGTCTATGTGTTCACGGTGGCCTCGCTCGGCATCGCCCTGGGCACGGTAGCGACCACCATGGCCCAGTTCGGCCTGCTCTCGATCCCCGTGCTGCTGGTGATGATGCTGCTGTCGGGCAGCACCACGCCGCTGGAAAGCATGCCCGTGTGGCTGCAATACCTGATGCGCTTCATCAGTCCGACGCCCCATTTCGTGATCTTCGCCCAGAACGTGCTCTATCGCGGCGCCGGGGCATCCATCGTCTGGCCGCAGATCCTGCCGACGGCAATCATCGGAGCACTCTATTTCATTTTCGCGTTGCGTCGTTTCCGCAGGGTTATCTTCGCGGGGTGAGGTCCGGCCATTCGGCTGGCGCGGAGCTTCGGGATGCCCTCGCGGGGCGGTCCCGTGAGCGCCCGTGGGGTCTTCACGAAGAACCCGGCATCCGGTCCCGGCGGATCCGGCGTGCGGGGCTCAAGGGTGCTGATCCCTCACCCTACGGATCCTCGGGCATTGTCGGCGATGGCGGAAACCAGCCGGGGCCATGTCTCCACCGGACGATCAGGCGCCAACCCGTCAATGACCTGCAGCGCGGCGCCGGGGATCAGCTCGGCTGCCTCCCGTCCTGCCGCAACGGGACACAGCGGGTCCGCAGCGCCCTGGACGACAAGCGTGGGGACGCGGACGGTGGCGAACTTCCGTCTTCTGTCGCCGGTCGCGAGCAGGGCCAGGTTCTGGCGCGCCATTCCGGCGGGGTTCAAGGTCCGATCGTAGCAAGCCGTGAGAAACCGGCGTGCGCGGTCGTTTTCCATCGGAAATCCCGGACTCTAGATCCGCCGCCAGAGGCCCAATTGACGCTCGATATAGGCCCCTCTGCCTTCAGGCGGCGGTGCAGTGAGAGCGGCGATCGCCTCGGCATTTCACGGCAGCGTGGCGGGGTTCCCGGTGTTCGGCATGATCAAGGCCAGGCTCAGGACCCATCGATCACAGCCCGAAGGCGCCGGCCGCATGGTCGGCGCAAAGCCTCCGGTGGAGCCCAAACACATCTGGGCGTTGCGCACCCGCTGGCAGACCGGCAATCACGTACGAGATCTCGCCATGTTCAATCTGAACAGCCCCTTGATGCGCTCGCGCATGCCTTGGAAGGTGACGTAGAGCATGGGGATGACGAGGATGCCGAACGAGCTCGCCGCGAGCATGCCCATGAACACGGGCGTCGAAACGTTCTGGCGGGCCATCATGGAGGCGCCGTTGGCCCACACCAGGGGCACGAGGCCGAGGATGAAGGCGATGGAGGTCATCATCACCGCCCGGAACCGCAGCTTGGCCGCGTTGGCCGCCGCCTCCTTCAGCTCCACCCCGTGCTCGCGCTGCTCCTTGGCGAACTCGACGATCAGGATGCCGTTCTTGGCCGCGAGCGCGATGAGCACCACGAGGCCGATCTGGCCATAAAGGTCGAGGGTGATGCCGAACGCGACCATGCCGGCGAACGCGCCAAGCACCGCGACGATCACGGAGAGCAACACCGGCACCGGGATCACCCAGCTCTCATAGAGTGCCACCAGGAACAGGTAAGCGAACAGCAGCGCCAGCGCGAGGATGATGCCGGTCTGCCCGCCGGCCTGCTGTTCCTGGTAGGACGTTCCGGTCCATTCCAGCGCATAGCCGGCCGGCAGCACCTTGGTTGCGACCTGCTGGAACGCCGCCATGGCGGTGCCCGAGGCAACCCCCGGCGCCGGCGACCCGTTGATGGTCACCGCGCGGTAGTTGTTGTAGCGGGTGATGACGGCCGGCCCGACGATGGTCTTCAGCTCGGCGATGGACTGCAGGGGCACCATGGCGCCGTCCTTGGCGCGCACATAGATGTCCCACAAGGCAGGAATATCGCGCCGATTATCCACATCACCCTGCACCTTGACCTGCCAGGTGCGGCCGAACAGGTTGAAATTGTTCACATAGGAGCCGCCCAATGTCGCCTGCAGGGCGGTGAACACATCGTTGATGCCCACCCCCAGCGCCTGGGCCTTCTCACGATCGATATCGAGATAGAGCGAGGGGGCATTGGCTGCATAGGTGGTGAACACGCGATTCAGTGCGGGATCCTGGTTGGCGGCGCCCACGATGGCGTTGGAGATGGAACCCATGGTGGCAGGGTCGGCGCCCTCCAGGGATTCCACCATGGCCTCGAAGCCGCCGGAGGTGGACAGGCCGATGACCGGCGGCAGGTTGAACGGCAGGATCATGGCCGAGCGGATCTGCTGCACGCCGCCGAACACCTGGCCAATGATGACCTGAACCTTGTCGAGAGCCGCTTTGCGTTCCTCGAAGGGCTTCAACTGGATGATCATGAAGGCGTTGTTGCTGGCGGAGAAGCTGTCCAGCAGCGAAAACCCGATGACCGATGTCACGTTCTCCACCTGGGGCAATGCGCCCACCAGCTTTTCCACCTGGCGCACGGTGTCGCTGGTGCGCGCGACCGAGGCGCCGTCCGGCAACTGCACGTTGATGAAGAAGGCGCCCTGGTCCTCCTCGGGCAGGAAGCCGGAGGGCGTGATCTTCGCAAGGCTCAGCACCCCGAAGGCGCACACGGCGACAATGGCCAGCGAGAGGATGGACAGCCGCAGGGTCTTGCGCACCAGGAAGGCGTAGCCGTCGCGCAGATTGTCGATGCGGCGGGAGATGAAGCCCATGATGCCGCGCTTCTCCCCACCGTGGCGCAGGAACACGGCGCACAGGGCCGGCGAAAGCGTCAGCGCGTTGAGCGCCGAGATCAGCATGGCCGCGGAGATCGTCACCGCGAACTGGCGGAACAATTCGCCGGAGATGCCGGGGATGAAGCCGATGGGCACGAACACCGAGAGCAGCACCAAAGTGATGGCGATGATGGGCGCCGTCACCTGCGCCATGGCCTTCTTGCTCGCCGCGGCGGGGGAAAGCTCAGGTTCCTCTTCCATCACGCGCTCGACATTCTCCACCACGACGATGGCATCATCCACCACGATGCCGATGGCGAGCACCAAGGCGAGCAATGACACCGTGTTGGCCGAATAGCCGAGGGCCAGCAGCACGGCGAAGGTGCCGATGATGGAGACGGGCACGGCGATGATCGGGATGAGGGTGGCGCGCCAGTTGCCGAGGAACAGGAACACCACGGCCGCGACCAGCATGAACGCTTCGATCAGCGTGTGGATCACCGCATCGATGGTGTCGTACACGAAGTCGGTGGAATCATACATGATCTGGGCCTTGAGGCCCTCGGGCATGCGGGACTGAAGGCTCTTGAGCTTGGCGGTCACCGCCGAAGACGTGGTGAGCGCGTTGGCGCCGGGGGCCAGATAGATGCCGATGGCGACCGAGGGCTTGCCGTTGAGGCGGTTGACCGAATCCTCATTCTGCGCGCCGAGCTCGACG
Source organism: Xanthobacter variabilis (assembly GCF_043831965.2). Taxonomy (NCBI): domain Bacteria; kingdom Pseudomonadati; phylum Pseudomonadota; class Alphaproteobacteria; order Hyphomicrobiales; family Xanthobacteraceae; genus Xanthobacter; species Xanthobacter variabilis. The sequence continues at coordinate 3,958,393 of NZ_CM195533.1, read as the reverse complement.
CGCGCCACGTCCTTCACCTTCAGCACTGAGCCGTCGCGGTTCGCACGCAGCACGATGTTGCCGAATTCCTCCGGCGTGGTGAGGCGCCCCTGGGTCTGCACGTTGAGCTGGAACTGCTGGTTGTCCGGCACTGGGCGCGCGCCGATGCGGCCGACCGGGGCCTGCACGTTCTGCGCGGAAATGGCGGCTATGACGTCGGACGGCACCATGCCGAGGCTGGCGAGGCGCTCCACATCGAACCAGATGCGCATGGAATAGTTCATCTGCCCGAACAGGGACGCGGAGCCGACGCCCGGCGTGCGCGCGAGCTCGTCGATCACGTTGATGACCGCATAATTGGTCATGAACAGCGGGTCGTAACGCTCGTCCGGACTGCTGAGCGTGATGAACTGGAGGATGGAGGAGGACTTCTTCTGCACCGTCACGCCCAGCGCCTGCACGTCGGCCGGCAGCTGGGAAAGCGCGGTCTGCACCCGGTTGTTGACGTTGACGGTGTTGATGTCCGGGTCGGTGCCGAGGGCGAAGGAGACGGTGAGGGTATAGCTGCCGTCATTGCCCGAGGTGCTCTTCATGTAGAGCGCCTTGTCGACGCCGATCACCTTGGATTCGATGGGCTGGGCGACGGTCGCCTCCAGCACCTCCGCCGAGGCGCCGGGGTAGGTGGCCGTGACCGAGACCTGCGGCGGCACGATATCCGGCAGCTGGGCCACCGGAATACGCATCAGGGCCAGGGCGCCGGCGATGGAAATGACGATGGCGATAACGATGGCGAGGCGGGGGCGGTCGATGAAGATGTCGGAGATCATCGCTGTCACTCCGCTTTGGCGGTCTGCGCCATGGCGGCCTGCGGATCGACAGGCGTGTTCGGTCGTACCCGCTGCACCCCTTCCACGATGATCGTTTCGCCGGGCGAGAGGCCTTCGATGACACTGGCCTTGCCCGCGGTGGACTGGCCGAGCTTCACGCGGCGGACCTGCGCGGTCTTGTCCGCACCCACCACATAGACGAAGTCGCCTTGCTGGTCGGTCATCACGGCCGCCCGCGGCACCGCCAGCACCTGCTGTGGCTTCACCGCCTCCAGGACCACGCGGACGAACTCATCATTGTAGAGCTCGCGCTGCCCGTTGCCCCGGACCGGGTTCGGGATGCGTCCGCGCACGGTGATGGAATCGGTCGCTGCCGCCACGTTCACATCAATGAAGTCGAGCTGCCCCAGTTCCTCGTAAAGTCGTCCATCGGGCAGCCGCAGGCGGAGGCGGAGTCCCCCCTCGGCGCCGCCTTCCGCGGCGTGCTCCTGCTGCAGCTCGATGAGCTTGCGGGTGGGCACGGGAAAGGTGACGTACATGGGATCCTGGCTCACCACGCTGACCAGCGCTCCCGATGAGGGAGACACAACGTTGCCCACCGTCACCGCCATGCGGCCGATGCGCCCGTCAATGGGAGTGCTGATCTCGGTGTAGTCGAGGTTGATCTGGGCAATCTGCAGGGCGGCCTTGGCGGATTGTAGCTGGGCCTGCGCCGTGCGCTGGCTGGCCACCGCATTGTCGAGGGTGCTTTGGGAGCCGGTGCCGGACTTTTGCAGCTTGTCGGCACGGTCGAAGGTGAGGTTGGCGTTGTCGAGCTGGGCCTGGGCCTGCGCCACTGCAGCTTGCTTGGCAGCCACTTCCGCGGCGAAGGGGGCACGCTCCAGCCGGAACAAGAGATCCCCTTTCTTGACGTCCGTGCCTTCCGTGAACAGGCGCTCTTCCAGAAAGGCGGTGACGCGGGCCACGGCGTTCAGCCGCTCGATGGCCTCAATGCGGCCATTGAACTCGGTGGTCGGCCGAACGTCCTCGGGCGCCACGGTGGCGACACCGACCGCCGGAGGCCCGCCGCTTGGCATTTGCGCGAGGGCGGGGACGGGGATGAGCAGGGAGCTGCCGAGGAGGATGGCGACGAACGAGGAGCGCATGGCTTGAACCTTTCTCGATGGCTCATATACATACATGATGATTGTTTGTAAATTGGTGGGGAGGCCGGGTGTGGCGCTACGGTGGCGCTCGGCCGCCGGGGACAGTATTGCTGCCGCTCGCACGGTCAGAAGCGGAGGCCCATTGTCTGGCCCAGTTGGTTGCGGAGCCCGCAGCGAGGTGGCAGTCAGCAGGGAAGCCGGCGCGCCAAACACGGGTGACGCCCAGGTGGGGGAGGCGGTACGCGGTCATGAGGCGAACCAAGGAGCAGGCGGCGGAAACCGGGCGCCAGATTCTCAAAGCCGCCGAAGCCCTTTTCCTTGATGTGGGCTACGACAACGTGCGTCTTGAGGAGATTGCGGCGGCTGCGGGGGTGACGCGCGGCGCCGTGCATTGGCACTTCAAGAACAAGCAGGGCCTGCTGCTGGCCCTGCAGGAAGAGGCCCAAGCCCCGTTTCACGAATTGGCCGACCATGTCGCGGACGAAAATGGCCCAGCCCTGCTCCTGCGCTTCGACAAAGCCATATCCGAGATGTTCTCGGCTCTGGAGGGCGATCCGCGCCAGAAGGGGCTGATCCGCGTGCTGATGCGTCTCGATCTTGGCCTTTCGGACCAGGAGGACAACGGCGGCAGCACGTTCCGTGAAGAGATGAGGTCGGCCCTGGAACGGATGTTTCAGGTGGTCGAACGTGATGTCGGGCTGCGAACCCCCTGGACGCCGCAGACCGCCGCTGCCGCCTTGGGCATCACCATCAGCGGTCTGGTGCTGGAATGGGCGCTCGGCAAGGACAGCTTCCGCCTCGCGCCGGACGGTCTGCAGCTCATCCGGACGATGCTGGAAATGTGGATGAAGACGCCCAGCGGCACAGCAAACATCGCGGCGCCTGCGCAGAGCTGACACCGTTCTGGCATCAATCCGGTACAATCGGCCGATGGCGCCTGCGTTCGGCCACGGACGCGCAGCCGCACCTCCGCCGTGCTCCTTGACGGGTCGCTCAATCCGAAGAGCTTGGCTCTGCCGGAGCGGATACGGCGCTGCATGCACGACTCGCCGCGCTCAGGGGCGCGGGCTCGGAGCGCCTCGACGAGGTGCCTTTGCTCTTCGTCCGCATCCTTCTTCGGCGCGGCGCCGGGCACCGATTCGACATGCGCATCGAAGGCGGCATTGCCGTGCGCCCGCGCCTGCGACGGCCTCTTTCTGTCGCCTCCCAGGAGGTCGTTCAATGGATCGGACGGAGCTGGCCTGCTTGCCATTCTTCAGGCGCGGCAACTGCGATCCGTACCGGCCTTACCTCATCGCAACGTCGCCATCTCCATGTGCTGGCATCCGGGGACGAAACACCTAGCGTACTGCCGGGTCGTTTAGCACCGGGCGAGATCGCCGCCCATCTTTCACGATGCGCCCAGCGGGCCGGTAATGTGGCGGGTCTCAATTCGGGCTTGGATCGCGCGGGCGACACGGTTTTGCGCGTGGAAGACCCATGGGGGAGCCGTCAACTCTGAGAATCACCTTTGGGGGTCACGCGCTGCGCCGGCGGGTGGCGCGTCGTGGCACCGTTCGCGCGGCGTTGGAGTTTTCCGGAGGCCCGTGGGGTGGCCGGCCATCACGGGGCGCCGCGTCGTCTCAGCGGATGATGGTGCGCACTGAATATCGGCTCGCTGGATAGAGGTTGGCCGAGATCTCGAAAGTCGCGCCGGTGTCGGTCACGTAGCGGCGCAGGACCAACAGGGCGGCGGACTCAGGTTCGGCCGCAAGCAGGCCCGCAATGGCGCGGGGCAGCGTGGTGGCCTTGATCTCTTGCTCGACATAATTGAGCTTCAGGCCATGCGTTTCCATACAGAGCTCGTAGATGGCCTGGTGGGCGCCGCGCACTGCCTCCCGGTCCAGCGGAAAGGCCGAGGGAATATAGATCTCGGTCCAGCACAGAGGGGAGCCGTTGCTGCGCGTATGACGCACGCCGGCGATCCGCAGCCACCGTTCGGTCGGGGGCTTGGGCTCAACGTGCTCCATGACGAATGACGGTCGCCGCACGAAGCCGAGATAGCGTACGTCCAGGGCCGTGTCCCCGACGAAGCCGAACAGGCCGCTGGTGTCGCGCAGCGTGTGCGCATAATGGGCGAAAGGCGTGGAGGCGAGCACGGTTGTGCCCGCCTTCTGCCGTCGCCCCAGCAATCCCTGCTCGGTCAGGGTCTTCAGCGCTTCGCGCACGGTATGGCGGCCGACATCGAACCGGGCCTGCAATTCATGCTCGGATGGAAAGCGGCCGCCCACAGGGTAGGTGCCGTTGGCAATTTCCTGGGCGAGGATCTCGCTCAGTGTCTTGTGGCGCGGTTGCTGCACGGGGCTGAACCATCCGAACAAATGAAGACGCGGCAGGCCACGGGGCAGCGACCCCGCGCCGGTCCACCTTTTCTCGCAAACCTTGGCGCCGGGTTCAACTGCGAGGCGCGAGAAGGCTACGTCATATTGTCCGAATGATATGTTCGCTCATTGGCGATATGGAAAAATAGTCCGAATAAAAAGTGATGGCGCACGTCTCTGGCCGCCTCTGCGTGGTTGACAGCAGCTCCGGCTCGGATAAAGTTCGAACAAATAGGCGCAAGCGCCATCAGGGAAGAAATCGCCAATTATGCTCGAAACCACGCTGGAGGGCGTGCGCGTTCTGGACATCACCCAGAACGTCGCGGGTCCGTTCTGTACCCAAATTCTCGGCGACCTCGGCGCGGAGGTCATCAAGCTCGAGCGGCCGGGCCGCGGAGACGACACCCGCGAGTGGCGCCCGCCGGAAGTTGGTGGCCAGTCGTCCACCTTCCTCGCGCTGAACCGCAACAAGAGCAGCATCTGCGTCGACATCGCCTCCGCCGAGGGTGTCGAGATCATCCGCGCGTTGGCGGCGCGGGTGGATGTGGTCGTGCATTCCATGAAGCCCGGCAGCGCCGAGCAACGGGGCATCGGCTATGACGATCTGCGCGCCCTCAACCCGGCTCTTGTCTATTGTGCCATCAGCGCGTTCGGCCAGGACGGCCCATTGAGCGCGCTGCCGGGCTACGACCCGCTGATGCAGGCCTTCACCGGCATCATGAGCACCACGGGCAATGAGGGTGACGACCCGGTGCGGGTGGGGGTCTCCCTCATCGACATGGGCACCGGCATGTGGGCGGCGCTGGGCATCCTGAGCGCGCTCATGCAGCGAGCCCGCACCGGCGCCGGCACGCTGGTGGAGGCCAGCCTGATGGATACCGGCATCAACTGGATGGCGGTGTTCATCGCCAGCTTTCGCGCCACCGGCCGTCTGCCGCGCAAGCTCGGCTCGGCCATGGCGATGACCGCTCCTTATGAGCTGTTTCCAGCGGCGGATGGCCATGTGTTCATCGCGGCCGGAAATGACGGCCTGTTCGCGCGGGTCTGCGCCGGGCTCGGCGCGCCGGATCTGGCTTGCGACCCGCGCTTCATCACCAATCCCAGGCGGGTGGAGAACCGGGCGGCGCTGCGCGAAGCGCTGGGCGCTCATACACGCACCCGCCCCGCCGCCGAGATCGTCGGCCGCCTGCGCCAAGCCGGGGCGCCGTGCAGCGAGCTGAATACCGTGGCCGACATGCTGGAGCATCCCCAGGTGCGGGCCGCCGGCATCATCGCCAACCTGCCGGTGGCGCAGGCGCCCGATCACCAGGTGGTGGCGCTGCCGTTCAAGGCGGGCGGGCGGCGCAGTGGGCGCCTCGCCCCGCCGCCCGGCCTTGGCGCGGATACTTCGCGCGTTTTATCCGACCTCGGCTTTGGCGCCGAGGAGGTGGCTGCGTGGCGTGCTGCCGGCATTGTCGCCTGACCTGTTTCCCGCATTCCAGAAAAAGCAAGCAGAGCCGGCCATGGACTTTGACTATACAGAAACCCAGCAGGATATCCGCGCCGCCGTGGCCCGGCTTTGCGCCGGCTTCGGCCCGGACTACTGGCGTCAGAGCGAGGAAGAGGGCTCCTATCCGGAGCGGTTCGTTGCCGCCATGACCGAGGCGGGCTGGCTCGCGGCGCTGATCCCGGAGGAGTTTGGTGGCGCCGGCCTCGGCGTTCTGGATGGCTGCCTGATCCTCGAGGAGATCAACCGTTCCGGCGGCAACGGCGCCGCCTGCCACGCCCAGATGTACACCATGGCCGCCGTGCTGCGGCACGGCTCGCCGGAGCAAAAGGCGGCCTATCTGCCGAGGATCGCATCTGGCGCGCTCCGGCTCCAGGCCTTCGGCGTCACAGAGCCCGATGCCGGGTCCAATACGCTGAAGATCAAGACGTTCGCAAGACGAACGAATGGCGGTTACATCATCAACGGCCAGAAGATCTGGACGTCGCGTTATCAGCAGTCGCACATGTACCTGCTGATCGCGCGCACCACGCCCTATGAGGAGGTGGCCCGCAAGACCGATGGCCTGACACTGTTCCTGGTGGACATCGCCAAGGCCGGCGCGGCGCTGCGTGCCACGCCCATTCACACCATGATCAACCACCACACCAACCAGGTGTTCATCGACAATCTGGAGGTTTCCGACGCCGACCGGATCGGCGAGGAGGGCAGGGGCTTTTATTACCTGCTCGACACGCTGAATTCCGAACGCCTGCTGGTGTCGAGCGAGGCCATCGGGGACGGCAAGTGGTTCGTGGAGCAGGCGGCGCGCTATGCCGGGGAGCGCGTGGTGTTCGAGCGGCCCATCGGCGCCAACCAGGGCATCCAATTCCCCATCGCCCGCGCCCATATGAACCTGCAGGCCGCTGAGCTGATGCGTAACCGGGCCGCCACCCTGTTCGACAAGGGTGAGCCCTGCGGCTCGGAAACCAGCATGGCCAAGTATCTCGCGACGGAAGCCTCGTGGGAGGCGGCGGAAGCCTGCATGACCACCTTCGGCGGCTTTGGTTTCGCCAGCGAATACCACGTCGAGCGCAAGTGGAAGGAGGCGCGGCTGTTCCGCACCGCGCCGCTCTCCAACAACCTCATCCTCGCCCAGGTCGCCCAGCACGCCCTCGGCATGCCCCGCTCTTATTGAGGACGCCGCCATGAATGCCTGCGGTCCCGCCGCGTCCGGCGCCATGCCGGCTGCGTCCTCCGTCGACCGGAACCTTGCTGCCTTCGTCTGCGAGGCGGCTCCTCCGGAAACCGCGCGCCACCATGCGGCTTCGGCCATCCTGGATACCCTTGCCGTCATGGTCGCGGGCGGCGGCGAGCCGGCGGCGCGGCGTCTGCGGGCAGCCCTGACGCCGGCGCAGGGGGAAGGCGCGGTTGCGTCCCTGTGGCATGCGGAAGCTTTCCGCGCCGAGGATGCCGCGCTTCTGTTCGGCCTTTGCAGCCATGTGCTGGACTATGACGATGTGAGCATGCTCACGGTCTGCCACCCAAGCGCACCGGTGCTCTCGGCGGCGCTCACCGCGGTGCCGCTGGACAGGGTGTCGGGCGCGGCGTTCGTGGACGCCTTCTCGATCGGCACCGAGGTGCTGATCCGGGTTGGGCAGGCCATGGGCTTTCGCCATTATGCCCTCGGCTTCCATGCCACGGCGACGCTGGGCACCCTCGGGGCGGCGGCCGCAGCTGCCCGACTGATGCGGCTTGACGCGGTGCGCACCGGCCATGCCTTGGCCATCGCGGCCAGCCTTGCCGGCGGCCTGCGCAAGAACTTCGGCTCCATGGTGAAGTCGCTCCATGTGGGCATTGCGGCGGCAGACGGCATTCGCGCCGCGCGGCTGGCGGCGACGGGCATCGAGGGGGCGGCCGCGCCGCTGGAGAATGAAGGCTTCCTGCATGCCTTCTCGGGCGGTGAGGTGGACCATTGGCCAGATGGCCTGGGTCTCGGCGTCCCGTTCGCCGTGGACGAGCCGGGCTTCGAGCAGAAGCGCTATCCGTGTTGCTACCTGCTGCACAAGATGATCGAGGCCACGCTCCGCCTGCGTCGGGAAGAGGGCATTGGCCTCGACGATGTCGCGAAGGCAGTCGTCACCATGCCCCGGGGCGGCACCAAGCCGCTGATCCATCCGTTCCCGCGCAGTGGCCTCAACGCGCTGTTCAGCGGCCCGCACGCGGTGGTGGCGGCGCTTCATGACGGCTCGATCAATCTCGCCAGCTTCACCGACGCGGCGGTGCTGCGTCCGGCCATCCAGGCGCGGCTGAAGGACGTGGAGCTGGTGGAGGCGGGGCCCGAACTGAGCCGGGGCGGAGACATCGGCGCGGCGCCGGTTTCCGTGCGCCTTCTGCTCACCAATGGCGCTGAGGTCAGCCGGGAGGTGGTGGCCTCCCCCGGGTCACGGCAAGACCCGCTCACCCGCGCGCAGTTGCAGGACAAGTGGCGCGATTGCCTTGCCCGTGGCCTGCCCGGTCTCGGCGCGGATGTCGCGGAGCGACTGTTCGCCGAAGGGGAGGGCCTGGCGGAACTGCCGCAGGTCGCGCCGTGGCTCACGGGCCTCCGGGGCGCGTGAAGGTTATCCGGGCGGCGCCACGGCGCCTCTTTCCGCGGAGCGGAACCATGACGAACGATTACGAGACCCTGAAGCTTGAAGCCCTCGGCGAGCATGTGGTGCAGGTGACCTTGAACCGGCCGCAGGCGCGCAACGCGCTGAACACCCAGATGGGGCGTGACCTTGTGACCCTGTTTGAGGCGGTGCGTCTCGATCCCGGCCGCTGGCGCGCCATGGTGCTCACCGGCGCCGGGGAGGAGGCCTTCTGCGCCGGCGGCGATCTCAAGGAGCGCCGCGGCATGAGTGATGCCGCCTGGGCGAGCCAGCACCTGGTGTTCGAGCGCATGGCGCGGGCGATCCTCGATTGTCCCGTGCCCCTCATCGCGGCGGTGAACGGCGCGGCCTTCGGCGGTGGCTGCGAGATCGCCAGCGCCTGCGACTTCATCTACGCCGCTGACACGGCCCGTTTCGCCCTGCCGGAAGTGAAGCTGGGCATCATGCCCGGCGCCGGCGGCACCCAGACCGTGCCCCGCGCCATCGGCGAACGGTGGGCCAAGGAACTGATCCTGACGGGTCGCCCGTTCTCGGCGCGCGAGGCCCAGGCCATGGGCCTCGTCAATGCCTGCTTCCCGGCGGCCGAGCTGCTGGCGGCCGCGCGCGCCACCGCGGCGACCATTGCCGACAACGCCCCCATCGCGGTGCGCCAGGCCAAGGGCGCCATTCATCGCGGGCTGCAGATGTCCCTGGCCGACGGGCTCGCCTTCGAGATCGAGGCCTATAACCGCATGGTCCCCACAGAGGACCGGCGCGAAGGGGTGCTCGCCTTCAACGAGAAGCGCCGGCCGCGCTTCGCCGGCTGCTGAGGAGAAGACCATGGCTGAGTTTGTCGCCGTGCGCGAGGTGGGGCTGCGGGATGGCCTGCAGATGGTGGCATCGGTGCTGCCGGCGGAGCGCAAGCTTGCCTGGTGCCGTGCCGAGCTGGCGGCAGGGGTGCGGGAGATGGAGGTCACCTCCTTCGTGCCGCCCCGGGTGATGCCGCAATTCGTGGATGCGGACGAGGTGGGGCAGGGGGCGCTTGCCCTACCGGAACTGAAGGCGTCGGCGCTCGTGGTGAATCTGAAGGGCGCGCAGCGTGCCTTCGCGGCGGGCTTCAAGCATGTGGGCTATGTGGTTTCGGCCAGCGAGGCCCACAGCCGCGCCAATGCCCGCCGCTCCACTGACGATGCCGTGGCCGAGTTCGTCCGCATCCGCGAGGCTCGCGACGCCCATCCGGGCGGTGCCGGAATCGTCCTGTCGGTGGCCATCGCCACGGCGTTCGGCTGCACGCTCCAAGGCCCCGTGGCGCCAGCCCGGGTGGTGGCGGTGGCAGAGGCCCTCCTCTCTGGCGGCGCCGAGGAGATCATGCTGGCCGATACGGTGGGTTATGCCGATCCCGCGGGCGTCGGTAGCTTGTTCCGCGCGCTCTCCAAGGTGGCCGGGGGCACGCCGCTCTCCGCCCATTTCCACGACACGCGGGGCTTGGGGCTTGCCAATGTGTGCGCCGCCCTGGAAGCCGGGGTGCGGCGCTTCGATGCCTCCCTCGGCGGCCTCGGCGGCTGTCCGTTCGCCCCCGGTGCCACTGGCAACATCGCCCTGGAGGACACGGTGTTCCTGCTGGAACGGCTGGGTTTCGACACGGGCATCGATTTGCCGGCGCTGCTGGCGCTGATGCCCACGGTGGCGGCCTGGTTGCCCGGCGAGCGGTTCGGCGGTGCGCTGGCCCGCGCCGGACTTCCGCGCACCGCTCCGGCGCCCGAGCTGGTGCGGGACGAGGCCCGCGCGGGCGTCTGTGCCTGATCTGAACGGCACCGGATCCGGGGCCTGAGCCGATGGGGCGCCAACCCCTTTTTCGACAGTGAGCCTGCATTGCCTTCCCGTGCTTCCCGTTGGTGGGAGCGTTGGGGCGGCCGGGCGCAGAACGACCTGAGAACGATCTGCCGGTGTGCCTGGAGCGGCTCCAGGACACACCGGCAAGCGCCGCCCAAAGGGCCTCGCGCAACGCAATGAAAAGCCGCAGGGAGAGGAAACATGGGCACGATTCGAGCGATGTCTCAGAGGTGGCGGCACCGTGCTGCCGCGGCGCTGTTGGGCGCGGTGGTTGCGGTGGCGGGCGCGGGCCAGCCCCAGGCGGCGGAGCAGACGGAACGGCCGGTGAAGATCGCCTACAACCTGCCCAGGGAGCATGCTGTCGGTACCTATTTCGAGGTGCTGGCCCGCGAGATTGCGACGCGCACGGCGCACACCTCGGTACGTCTGATCCCTCAGACCTTCCCTGATGGGCAGCTTTATAACGACACCCAGCTCCCCGATGCCGTCAGCACCGGCGCCGTGGATATCGGCATGATCAATCTCGGCTTCATGGCCGGAAAGGATGCCGACGTGCTGCGCATTTGGGCGTTGCCCTTCCTCTATTCCTCCTGGGAGGCGGAGTGGAATGCGGAGGATAGTTCTGCCTTCCGAAAGGTCTTCGATACGCAGTTGCGCAAGTACGATCAGGAAATGCTGGGGTGGGTGCAGTATGGCTCGATCGAGATCTATGCCAACAAGCCCATCCACAAGCCGGCCGATGTGAAGGGCCTGAGATTGCGCGCCTTCGGCGTTGATTCCACCACGCTGCTGCGCGACCTCGGTGCCGCGCCGGTGACCATGAGCTCGCAGGAGGTCTACCAGGCGATGCAGCGCGGGACCATCGATGGCTTCTCCACCGGCCCTTCCACGGTCATGGATCGCAAGCTTTACGAGGTCAGCAAGTTCGGCACTGATGTGGGCTTGTCCTACATTCCCTTCATCGCCACCGCCAATGCGCAATGGTGGGCCGGCCTTCCGGGGGATGTGCAGCAGGCGGTGCAGCAGGCTTCGGCGATTGCCACAAAAGCGGCGCGCGATCAGGCCAAGGCCGATGATGCCAGGCTGAAGGCGGAGCTCGCGGCCAAGGGCGTGACCATCTACACCCCCACCACCGAGGAGCGCGCCCAATGGGTGGCGGCGGCCAAGTCCCGTCAGGAAGAATATCTGCGCAAGACCGGGGCAGCGGGCAAGCAGCTCCTGGACGTTATCGCAGCCGAAAACGCCAAGGCATCGACCCGCTGAGGTTCTGACCCGCGCATCAGAAGAATTCCAGGGGATTGCCAATGTCGAATCTGATCCGGGTGCTGGTGGGCATCCAGCGCGCCTGCCTGTGGCTGGCGTCGCTGGTCCTCGGCCTGCTGCCGCTCATCACCTTCTACGACGTGATGATGCGCTACCTGTTCCACGCGCCCACCATTTGGGCCAGTGAGGTTTCCCTCTATCTGCTTCAGTTCCTGGTGTTTTTCACCCTCGGGGCGCTGGTGCTGGACGGCAGCCATGTGCGCGTCACCTTTTGGATCGAGGGGCAGACGGGGCCGCGGCGCGCGTGGGCGGAGGCTGTCACCACCGCTTTGATCCTGCCCTATGCCGGCATACTGGTGTGGTACGGCGGGCTTTATGCCAGCAATGCCTTCAATCGCGGCATGCTCTCGCCCACCTTGCTGGAGATCCCGCTGTGGCTGCCCTACGGCCTGATCCCGGCCGGGGGCCTGCTGCTCGCACTCGGGGCGCTCACCAAGATCATGATGATTGCGAGGGACCCGGCCGCCTATATGGGGCTGGCCCATGGCCAGGGAGAAGCGGCATGATTTCGTTCGGTGTCATCGCCCTTCTGCTGGTCGTGGTGCTGGGTTGCCTCACCCTCGGCGTGCCCATCGCATTCTCGCTCGGGCTCGCCGGGGTCGTCACCATCCTGGCGGCGAGCGGGGAGCGGTTTCTGGTGCAGCTTCCACTCACCCTCTACCGGTCTCTTTCCGACCCCATCATTCTCGCCATTCCGCTCTACATCCTGATGGGCGAGATCCTCTATCGCGGCAAGGTGGGCCAGCAATTGTTCGGTGTCGCCAATGTCTGGCTGCGCCGGGTGCGCGGGGGCACCGGGGTGGCGGCGGTGGCGGCCTTCACCTTCTTCGCCGCCATCGTGGGTTCGAGCATGGCCTCGGTGCTCACCATCGGCAAGATCGCCATTCCGGAGATGCGCGCGCTGGGTTACAGCAAGCGCCTGACCTACGGGCTCTCGGCTGTGGGCGGCGCGCTGGGCATCCTCATTCCGCCGAGCATCCCGCTCATCATCTATGCCTCGCTCAGCAATGCCTCGCCGGGACAGCTTTTCACGGCGGGCATCATCCCCGGCCTGCTGCTGGCGGGGCTCCTGGCGGTCTGGGCCGTCGTCGCCGCGCCGTCCATGGTGGCGAAAGACGAACGCTGGTCGCTCGGCGAGGCCATACGGCTCACGCTGGGAAGCCTGCCGGATCTCGCGCTACCTGTGGTCGTGCTGGGGGGCATCTATCTCGGCGTCTACACGCCGACCGAAGCCGCGGCGGTGGGCGTGGTCTATGCCGTGCTGCTGACCATGGTGGCCCGGCGGACGGTGACGCTGAAGGACCTGCCCTCCATCCTGGTCGGCGCCACGCGCTCCAGCGCCATGCTGCTGGCCATCGTCATCGGCGCGCTGGTGCTGGGCTCGGCCCTCACCCTCATCGGCCTGCCGCAGATGCTCGCCCGTTCGGTGACGGAAGCGAACCTTTCGCCCTGGATCGTCCTGCTCGTCATGAACCTGATCTGGTTCGCGCTGGGCTGCTTCCTGGAGGTCATTTCCATCCTGCTGATCACCGTTCCGGTATTCTACCCGGTGGCCATGGCGGTGGGTTTCGACCCCATCTGGTTCGGAATCATCCTGGTCATCAACATGGAACTGGCGGTCATCACGCCGCCGGTGGGCATGAACCTGTTCGCCCTGAAGACGATCTTGCCGAATGAGCGGCTGGAGGAGATCGCACGGGCAGCTGTGCCCTCCGTCTCCATCGTACTTATTGCCCTTGCGCTGGTGTGGATCTTCCCGCCCCTCGCGCTCTACTTGCCGGGGCACTGAGAGGCGACGGTATCGCTCCAGGCCCCCGGGTGGGGCCTGGAGCAGGACGAGGGCGGCTTATCCCACCCGAAAATAAAGATATGGGCGTGTTGCGGCCACAAGTGCAGCTCCCGAAAGGCAATGTATCACTCCATCGGCAGGGCCGTATTGTACTTTACCTGCTTGAGCGCGAAGCTTGACTTGATATTGGCGACACCCGGAATCTTGGAGAGATCCCGAACGATGAAACGCTGAAGTTCGCTGATATTGCGCACCAGGACCCGCAGGAGATAGTCGCTGTCTCCTGTCATTAGATAGCATTCCATCACCTCCGGGCAGCGGTCCATCCGAGACTCGAAGGTGTCTAGGGCCTGCTCTGCCTGGCGCTCCAGCGTCACCTGAATGAATACACTGATTTCGAGCCCAAGAGTTTCTGGCTGTACCAGGGCCACGTAGCGCGAGATCACGCCGTCATGCTCCAAGGCGCGCACACGCGCCAGGCAGGGCGATGGCGACAAGCCAATCCGTGACGCCAGTTCGGCATTGGTGAGCTTCGCTTCGCGCTGCAACTCACGGAGAATTCTTCGGTCTGTCGCATCGATGGGTCTGGGCGGCATAATCTGCCTCATAAAATATATGATGCAGCATTATATGCCTATAATCGACAGTATCATCAATACATAAAGCAACATCTGCGGCGCCTGACGGGTTAGACAGGGGACCTCCGAGAGGCGCCCAAAGCACAAATCAGAGGAAATGCTCAATGATCGTCGAGCCCGGCCAGGACCCGGATCCCGTCGAGACCCGCGAATGGGTGGAGGCGCTCAATGCCGTCATGGACGCCAGTGGCGGCGCGCGCGCCCGCTTCCTGATGAGCAGGCTGGAGGAAGAAGCCCGTCGGCGTGGCGGCATCGGCCTCAGTCAGCCGTTTTCCGCCTATCGCAACACCATTCCCGTTGAGCAGCAGGGCGCCTATCCGGGCGATCTGGAGACCGAGGAGAAGCTCACCTCCATCATCCGCTGGAATGCGCTCGCCATGGTGGTGCGGGCGAACCGAGCTTATGGGGAGCTGGGCGGCCACATCGCCTCCTACGCTTCTGCGGCGGAGATTTTCGAGACCGGCTTCAACCATTTCTTCCGCGCGCGGACACCTGAATTCGGCGGCGACCTCGTTTATTTCCAGCCCCATTCGGCGCCCGGCGTCTATGCTCGGGCATTCCTGGAAGGTCGGCTGAGCGCGGACCATCTGGCCCGCTACCGGCAGGAGGCCGGCGGCGGCGGCCTTTGCTCCTATCCCCATCCCTGGCTGATGCCGGACTTCTGGCAGTTCCCCACCGGCTCCATGGGCATCGGCCCGATGAGCGCCATCTATCAGGCGCGCTACATGCGCTACCTGGAAGGGCGCGGCCTGGCCGACACCGCGGGACGCCATGTGTGGGGCGTGTTCGGCGACGGGGAGATGGACGAGCCGGAAGCCATCGGCGCGCTGACGCTGGCGGCGCGCGAGGGCCTCGACAACCTCACCTTCATCGTCAACTGCAACCTGCAGCGGCTCGATGGGCCAGTGCGCGGCAACGGGCAGATCATTCAGGAGCTGGAAGCGCTCTTCATCGGTGCCGGCTGGAACGTCATCAAGGTGCTGTGGGGCTCGCAGTGGGATGCCCTGTTCGCCCGCGACACCGATTGCGTGCTCCTGCGCCGCTTCGCGGAGACGGTGGACGGGGAATACCAGAACCTCGGCTCCAAGGACGGCGACTATAACCGGCTGAAGTTCTTCGACGTGGATCCCGCGACCCGTGCCCTGGTGGCGCACATGACGGACGCCGAGATCAATGCGCTGAAGCGCGGCGGCCACGATTTCCGCAAGCTCCATGCCGCCTTCGCCGCCGCCAAGGCCAACAAGGGCAAGCCCACCGTCATCCTGGCCAAGACCAAGAAGGGCTATGGCATGGGCGGGGCCGGCGAGAGCCGGATGACGGCGCATCAGGCCAAGAAGCTCGACCTCGCCGCGCTGGTGGCGTTCCGTGATCGGTTCGGCCTGCCGCTGTCGGAGGCGGATCTGGCGGAGCTCAAATTCTACCGGCCTGACCCCGACAGCCGCGAGATGCGCTACCTCGCCGAGCGGCGGGCGGCGCTCGGCGGCTTCCTGCCCGCGCGTGCGCCCAAGGCGCCGGCCGGCACCCGCATCGCGGTTCCCGCGCCGGCGGCCTATGCCAAGTTCGCCTTGGAGGCCGCCGACAAGGAGATGTCCACCACCATGGCCGCCGTCCGCATGCTGGGCGGCCTGTTGAAGGACAAGGATCTCGGCCCGCGTATCGTGCCCATCGTCGCCGATGAGGCGCGCACCTTCGGCATGGACAATCTGTTCCGGCAGATCGGCATTTACGCCCCGCAGGGCCAGCTCTACGAGCCCGAGGATGCCGGATCCATGATGTTCTACAAGGAGGCCAAGAACGGCCAGCTCCTGGAGGAGGGCATCACGGAGGCGGGCGCGCTCTCGTCCTGGACGGCGGCGGCCACCTCCTATTCGGTCCATGGCGTGCCGACGCTGCCGGTCTACATCTATTATTCCATGTTCGGCTTCCAGCGGGTGGGAGACCTGATCTGGGCCGCGGCCGACCAGCGCTCGCGCGGCTTTCTGCTGGGCGCCACGGCCGGGCGCACCACGCTCTCGGGCGAGGGGCTGCAGCACCAGGATGGCACCAGCCACCTCATCGCCGCCACCGTGCCCAACTGCCGCGCCTATGACCCCGCTTACGCCTACGAATTGGCGGTGATCCTCGATCACGGCATGCGGCGCATGCTGGAGGAGGAGGCCGACGAGTTCTTCTACGTCACGGTGATGAACGAGAATTATGCCCAGCCGAACATGCCCGAGGGCGTGGCCGAGGGCATTCTCAAGGGCCTCTATCGGCTCACGGCAGGCGAGGGCGCGGGCCCCAGGGTGCGGCTCATCGGCTCCGGCTGCATCCTCAACGAGGTGATCGCAGCGGCCGGGATCCTGGCGCGGGAATTCGGCGTCGCCTCCGACATCTTCAGCGCCACCAGCTATTCGGAGCTCGCCCGCGATGCCCAGTCCGTGGAGCGCCGTAACCGGCTGGAGGGGCCCGGCAGCGCCCATCGCTCCCATGTGGAGACCTGTCTAGCCGGCGCTGCGCCGGTGATCGCGGCCACCGATTATGTACGCGCCGTGCCGGACATGATCGCGCCTTATGTGCGGGCGCCTTTCGTGGCGCTGGGCACTGACGGTTTCGGGCGCAGTGCCAATCGCGCGGACCTGCGGGCCTTCTTCGAGGTGGACCGCAACTCCATCGCGCTCGCCGCCATTGATGCCTTGGTGCGGGCTGGCCTCGCACCGGCCGAGTTGCACACCCGTGCCATCGCCCATTTCGGGCAGAACGCCGGCGCGCCGGCGCCCTGGACCGCGTGAAGGGGGGCGCGAACATGAGCCAGACGATTGAATTGCGCGTTCCCGATATCGGGGACTTCAAGAACGTGCCGGTGGTCGAGCTGTCGGTGCAGGTGGGCGATGTGGTCGCCGCCGACCAGACCGTGGTGATGATCGAGTCCGACAAGGCGACCCTCGATATTCCCGCCCCCACAGCCGGGCGCGTCATCGCGCTCAAGGTGGCGGAGGGAGATCGCGTGAGCACCGGCAGCGTGCTGATGCTGCTGGAGGCTGTCGCCAGCGCGGAACAGAAGGCCGCGCCAGGGCTTCCCCCGGTGCCGCCGGCCGATGCCCCGGCTTCGGCTCCGGCTGTGGCCCCGGCGCCGACCGCCGCGCCGGCAACGGCGGCTGCGGTCGGAATGCCTGGGGGTAGGGCGTCGGAGGGCCTGCCGCCGCACGCTTCCCCCGCCGTGCGCAAGTTCGCGCGGGAACTGGGGGTGGATCTGGCGGCCGTCGCGGGCACGGGGCCGCGGGGGCGCATCACCCGGGAGGACATCCAAAGCGTGGTCAAGGCCGCGCTGCGGGCGCCCGCGCCCATGTCGGCAGCTGCGGGCACGGGCATCGGGATCGACCTGCTGCCCTGGCCGAAGGTGGACTACGCCAAGTTCGGGCCCATCACCCGCGAGCCCCTGTCGCGGATCAAGAAGATCTCGGGTCCCAATCTGGCGCGCAATGCCACCATCATTCCCCATGTGACCAATTTCGAGGATGCGGACATCACCGACCTCGAGGCGTTCCGCAAGACGGTGAACGCGGAGCTTAAGGACGGGGTGAAGCTCTCCATCCTGCCCTTCGTGGTGAAGGCCTGCGTGGCGGCGCTGAAAGCCTATCCGGCGTTCAACTCCTCGCTGGATGGCGATGCCCTGGTGCTGAAGCAATACTACAATATCGGGGTGGCCGCCGACACGCCCGAGGGCCTGGTGGTGCCCGTGGTGAAGGCCGCCGACAGCAAGGGCATCCAGGAGATTGCGGCGGAAATGGCGGACCTTGCCGCCGACGCCCGCGCCGGGCGGCTGAAGGCGGCCGACATCCAGGGCGCCACCTTCACCATCTCGTCCCTGGGGGGCATCGGCGGCACCAATTTCACCCCCATCATCAACGCGCCGGAGGTGGCGATTCTCGGCATGGTCCGCGCGGCCGTCAAACCGGTGTGGGACGGCACGGCGTTTCAGTCGCGTCTCATTCAGCCCATGAGCCTGTCCTGGGACCACCGGGTGGTGGATGGCGTGGCGGCGGCGAAATTCCTTGTGTTCGTCAAGACGATCCTCGCCGATTTCCGGCGAATCTCGTTGTGAAGGGGGATGCGATGACGCTGGATGTCGAAATCCCCGACATGGGCGACTTTGCCCAGGTGCCGGTGGTGGAGATCCTGGTGGCGGTGGGCGAGCGGGTGGCCGCCGACCAGCCGATCCTGATGCTGGAGAGCGACAAGGCGACCTTGGACGTGCCTTCGCCGGCGGCGGGCGTGGTCGTCGCCCTGCTGGTGGGTGTGGGCGACAAGGTGAGCCGGGGCCAGGTGGTGCTGCGGCTGGACACAGGAGCCGAGGCCGGCGCGCGCCCGGCCGGCGCGCCGCAGGCCGCGGATGGGCCACCGTCGGCGGGGGCCGATCTTCATGCCGAGCTTCTGGTGATCGGCGGTGGTCCCGGCGGCTACACGGCAGCGTTCCGGGCGGCGGATCTCGGCCGCAAGGTGGTGCTGGTGGATAGCAGGCCGACCCTGGGCGGGGTGTGCCTCAATGTCGGCTGCATCCCGTCCAAGGCGCTCCTCCATGTGGCCAAGGTGATGGACGAGGCGGCGGGGCTCTCCGCCCATGGCGTGCGCTTCGGCGCGCCCACCGTCGAGCTCGACGGCATCCGCGAGTGGACGCGGAGCGTGGTGGGCCGGCTGACCGGCGGGCTGAGCGGCCTTGCCCGACGGCGCAAGGTGGAGGTGATGCGCGGCACCGCCCGCTTCACCGGCGCAAACCGCGTCGCGGTCACGGGCGAGGACGGCCGGACGATTTCGTTCGATCAGGCGGTGATCGCGGTGGGCTCGGAGCCGGTGCGGCTGGGCTTCCTGCCAGACGATCGGCGCATCATCGACAGCACGGGAGCGCTGGAGCTTGCCGATGTGCCGGCCCGGATGCTGGTTCTCGGCGGCGGCATCATCGGGCTGGAGATGGCGCAGGTCTATCATGCCTTTGGCGCGAAGATCACCGTGGTCGAGCTGATGGAGCAGATCATTCCCGGTGCCGACCGCGACCTGGTGGCGCCACTGATGAAGCGGCTCGGCGCGCAATATGAGCAGGTCCTTCTCAAGACCAGGGTGACGGCGGTCACCCCCTCGGCCTCCGGGCTGATGGTCACCTTCGAGGGGCCGGCCGGCGTTCACCAGGCGGAGTTCGACAAGGTTCTGGTGGCAGTGGGGCGCCGCCCCAACGGGGGGCAGGTGGATGCCGCCGCGGCCGGCGTCGCGGTGGATGAGCGCGGCTTCATTCCGGTGGACCCGCAGATGCGCACCAGCCAGCCGCACATTTTCGCCATCGGCGACGTGGTCGGCCAGCCCATGCTCGCCCACAAGGCGGTGCACGAAGGCAAGGTGGCGGCCGAGGCCGCCTGCGGCCACAAAGCGGCGTTCGACGCCCGCGTGATCCCTTCGGTGGCCTACACCGACCCCGAGGTGGCTTGGGTGGGCCTCACCGAGGCCCAGGCGAAAGCGGAGGGCATCGCCGTGAAGACTGGCGCCTTTCCCTGGGCAGCCTCCGGGCGCGCTTTGTCCATGGGGCGCGGCGAGGGTGTGACGAAGCTGGTGTTCGATCCGGACAGCCACCGCCTTCTGGGTGCTGGCATGGTGGGCCCGAACGCTGGCGAGCTGGTGGCGGAGGCGGCGCTTGCGATCGAGATGGGCGCGGAGGCGGGCGACCTTGCCTTGACCATCCACCCGCATCCGACCCTCTCGGAAACCCTTGGCCTTGCGGCCGAAGTGTTCGAGGGGACGATCACCGACCTCTAGGGTGTGGTCTTCTCCATCTTGAATGGCGCGACCTCCCGGCGAGCCAGACTGACAGGCGAGGGTGTCAAGCAGCGAGCCTGTTTGGCGCTCTCACCTGTCATTTTTATTTCCGGCTCGAAGATCAGTATTTCCGAGCTTTTGTGAACGCCACTGTAGCCCTTTGGGAACCGCAGGCAGGTTTCGACGGGCAGGACGCGTCGGGTCATCGCGGGGCCTCAATCGAAGGCCGTTGACCCGGGCACCTGCGGAGCGCCGCCCACCGGGCCGGCGCAATAGCGAGTTCCGCCGCGCAGGCGAGCACGGCCATCCCAAGGTCGGGCTGCCGGACGCCCCATGCGTGCGCCCTGCGGGCCCCTATCGGGCCGATCGGGCGTCGCCGTGGCGCGCGAACAGATCCAATCTCCCCACCGGCGCGCCAGCCGCCCTGCGGCTTCCGCAGCGCATTGTGGGAAGGGGCAATGCCGAGTTTCGTCGGCTTCCCCCGCCGCGACGTCCCTGTCGCTGTCCATCCCCTAAATGGAGGATGTGATTTGCCGTCAGCTTGGCTACATCTAATTAGTGTATAGTACAAAAATACGCGCTATAATTATTTCGTGTCCGCGCCTGAAAGGCCGCAAGCCGCCTTCGACGAGCGGCGGCCCGAACAAGCAGTGCGCAAGAGTTAGATGCTGAAAATCGCAACCTTCTCAGGGCGAGGGAGCGGACGATGGCGGGCGCAATCGGCAAGTCGACAAGTCCGAATACGGCAGATATCAGGTCGGATGTTCCCGGCCCGGAGGTCGCTTCGTTTCGATACAATAATCCAGGCGCACAATATCCGGCGGAGGAGGCGGCGCGCTTCGGCCAGATTGGCTACGGAATTATTGGACACGGGCAAAACAAAATCGCGCGCTTCCCGTCGCCAGTAAACGGTGCGGCTTCCAATTTCGACCTGCTCTTCCGGAAATACATGGGAATGAGCATTGGCGCGGCAGGCGGAAAATGGACCGGCGGGATCAGCTTCGGCATTCCGGGCTATCCGTCGGCACGCATCCTCACGCGGGACATGCTGGATGATCCTGAGGGTGCCATCGCCCTCCTCAAGGCCATCGCGCACCGTGAATCCGGAAAGGGCAACAATCTCAGCGAGGAGCAATGGCGTCAGGCTCATCGCATGTTCAAGCTGGGCAGTGCCGACGCATTTCTGGCCGCCGAGCCGAAGCTTAATGTCGTGGTGTCCCCAGGCGTCGCCAGCGGAGAGGGGCTCCTGAAGCGCGCGCTCGAGCATGTCGGTGAAGAATATAAGAACGTCCGGGTACCCAAGGACAACGCCAACTGGAAGGGCCCATGGGATTGCGCTGAGTTCATCTCCTGGCTCGTGTTCCAGGAAGCGGGTATACTTTATGGTTGTGTCGACGATGCAGTGCCGCCGGCGCAGGCCGATGCCTATACAGGGGCGTGGAAAGCCGACATGCTGCGTCTGGGGACACAGGTTTCGGTGGAGCAGGCGGCCGCGACGGTGGGCGGCATTCTGTTGCGCTATCCCCCAAATCCCGATGCGATGGGCCATATCGTACTCTGTGACGGGCGCGGCGGCACCGTGGAAGCCAAAGGCGCGCGTTACGGAGTGGTGCGAGACACGGTTCAGGGCCGCCACTGGGATGCGGGCATCCTCATTCCAACCCACATCAGCTACACGCAAGGGCCGATCCACCCCCTCGTCCAGCCTGCGGTCATTTACAGGCCCGAGGCCCCGAACATGGACGCGAAAGTCGTGGTGGCGATCCAAGAGGCCTTGCTTCGTCAGGGCATCGACCCGGGCGGTGTGGACGGCGAGTATGGGGCCGGCACGCAGGCCGCGGTGGTGGAGTTCCAACGTCGCAATGGCCTCACCGCAGACGGGGAGGTTGGACCCGAGACGGCAGGGGCTCTCGGCATCTCCCTTACCGGCGAGGCGGTTGTGACCCCCGGGCCTGCGGCGCCGCTGGCACCTGGTGAGGGGGCCGGAAGCCTTCTCCTTTTCGATCTTATCCGCAAGCTGCTTGCCGACCAGGAGAAACCTATGGCCGAAGAGACGCCCAAGTCGCCCACGGCCCCCGAGGACCTGCTTTTGCTGCTGCTGCGTCTGGCATTGGCCAGCAAGCCGGCCGATCTCGGCCGCATCGAAGGCATCGTCGCTTCATTGAGGGATGCTGCCGCGCCTCCACCCACTGCCGCCGTCGCGCCTGCCACGCCCGCGACAATCCCGCAACCCATTGCGCAGCAGCCCGCCGCCGCGGCCGACGATTCCGCTGCAGCATTCCTGATGCTGACGCGGCTGCTCGCCGAGCGCATCGGCCCGCAGGTGGCTGAGGTCAGCAAGACCCTTGGACCGGTCAATGGCGCGCTCGGCGAGACGATCGGCAAGCTGCTGAATGGCCGTAAGAGCGCGATCGGCATCATTGGCGCCGTGCTCACGCAGATACTTGCCAGCTCCTCGTCCGGCACCCTGCTGGGCACCATTGCGAGTTCGGTGCCTGCGCTTGCGGGAACGAGCAGCGCATTTCTGCCTGTCTTCCTCGGTCTTGCGGCATGGGGGGCCCTCGGCAAGGCTGAAAAATGGGTTCGGCGCTGACCGAGGCGACCGGCTGCCTGTGTGAGCCTTGACGCTGTCGTGCCCCGAAAAGCGGCTCCCTGGGCGAAAGTGACAAGCAACACGCCAATCCCGGCTTCCGGCGGGGCCGGGGCGGTGGACATATTGATAGGGCCGGGTTCGCGGTTGGCAAATCGAGAAAAGCCAGCGTTTGGGAGGCGAACGTGGAGAAACGCTCTTCACTTGATGAGATTAACGATACATCTGCACGCTATGTCGTCTCGCCGAAGGTGATCGCCGCCTATGGTGATGACACGAAGCGGCTACAGGCGCTAATTATCGAGATGAATCTCGATTTTCCCGGCGGTCGTCACGCGGCGGTGAAACAGATTGTCGAACTGCTTCGCGGTGTCATTGGCAGAAATCATAAAAATGTCCTCAACGCGGAGGGAAGCCGGCATCACGTTTTTGCCGAGCTCACGCTGCAGCAACTGCGCGACCTGCTGGAGCGTGACGTTGAGAACGGTAAACCCGCGATCTACAAGGTTTGGCCCGATCGAGAGTTGGAGCCGTATCTGGACCACTCGGTTCAGACCATTAAGGCCGATGCGTGCCTGCGCTCCTTCGGGGCGGAAGGGGTGGGTATCGTTTGGGCGGTCGCTGACAGCGGCATTGACGGGACGCACCCGCACTTTGCGGATTTCGACAATCTTTCACCCCCCTTTCAGGGCTCGGCACCTTATTCGAGCCCCCGGCCATCGGTGGATGGCAAGCTTACCCACCGTGACTTCACGGGCGGGGATGCCCCGCTGACGGACGTCTACGGGCATGGGACCCACGTGGCGGGCATCATCGCCGGTGCCACGCCCAAGCGAGTGGCCGGTCAAGATGGCAAGGT
Source organism: Xanthobacter variabilis (assembly GCF_043831965.2). NCBI lineage: Bacteria > Pseudomonadati > Pseudomonadota > Alphaproteobacteria > Hyphomicrobiales > Xanthobacteraceae > Xanthobacter > Xanthobacter variabilis. The sequence goes on along the minus strand of NZ_CM195533.1, from coordinate 3,935,174 downwards.
GACCAACGTCTTCAAGGTGACGCGTGAACGGGACGGGGACGCCTGCGTGCGGCAGTTCGTGCGCGAATGCGGGTCTCGGCTCACCGGCGTTGCCCCGAAGGCTAAGCTCTTGAGCTTGAAGGTGTTGGGAGACAATGGGAGGGGACGGGAGAGCTGGCTGCTGTCCGCACTGGATTTCGTGGCTCGGACCAATGACGATGGGCGATGGCTCAGCATCCACGGCATTAATCTCAGCCTCGGCTATCCGTTCGAGGCCGAATGGTTCGCTGCAGGCCAGAGCCCGCTGTGTGTCGCGGTCAACCGTCTCGTCAAGCAGGGGGTCGTCGTCGTCGTCGCGGCAGGGAACGATGGGTCGGCCCTGATCAAGCCGGAGCTTTCCTCCCAGAGCCGCCGGGTTGGCCTCGACCAGTCGATCAGTGATCCTGGTAACGCGGAATTCGCCATAACCGTCGGCTCCACCCATCCCGAACAGCCGCACACCTATGGCGTCTCCTACTTCTCATCACGAGGGCCGACTGCCGATGGTCGCAACAAGCCCGACCTGGTGGCGCCGGGTGAGCGCATTGTGTCCTGCGCCTCGGCCGGATTTATCACGAGTCTGCGAGGCGATCAGCAAGTTGCTGGACAGCTGCCATCTGAGGTCGTGGCCACTGGAAACAATAACGCGACAAAGGTGCCTTCGGACGTCGTGTATTATCGTGAGCAAAGCGGAACAAGCATGGCGGCGCCCCATGTGTCTGGCGCAATAGCTGCCTTTCTTTCCGTTCGTCGCGAATTCATCGGTCAACCGGAACGCATCAAGGAAATTTTTCTGCAGAGCGCCACGGATCTCGGGCGGCGCAGAGAATTCCAGGGCAGCGGGCTGGTTGATCTGATGCGCGCCATGCAGTCGGTTTGAACAGGAGAGGACGATGGCGAACCTTGCGGCTCTACCTTTTGTGCAGTTGAAGTTCGACAAAAGCGGCGCAATTCCCGATGGCGTGCCCCATCCCCTATGTGGTTCCGGCGTAAGCGATCTGATCGTCATCTCCCACGGGTGGCATCAGGACCCTGACGACGCCGGGGAAATGTACCGGAAGATCGCGCAGCATTTTGCCGAGCAAGGCGGCAATGCGCGTCCCGGCCGCAGTTTCGCAGTGGTGGAGGTGTATTGGCCTTCCGATCAGTTCCGCGACGACCTGTCCCTCGAAGTGGTTGCGGCTCTCGGCAACGATCCGGCCGCTGCGGCTGCGGCGGCCGGTTCTGATGCGGACGCGTCCAAGCTTGTTCGGCGGGCCCGCGAGCTTGGAGCGATGTTTGGCTTGGACCCGGACGTGTTCGCGGCGCACGTCCGGGAGGCTGCGGTCAATACCAGTCCCGGCGATGCGAGGGTTCTGGTGGAGATGCTGCGCGGTGCCATCGGGCAGAGCCGCGATGCGGACCTTTTGAGTGAACATGGCCGGATCCTGGATCAGGCCAGCGACGGCTGGGACCTGATGCAGTCCTTTCTCGGAAGCGGCGCCGACCAGTATGAGCCGACCACTGACGGGGGAGCCCAGGCGATAGATCATGATGTTGCGACTGGCGCGGCCCTCGGCATTTTCAGTGGCCCGATCGCGGCGGTTGCCAAGGTGCTCAACCAGTTCGCCTATTTCGAATTGAAGCGCCGCGCGGGCGTGGTCGGCACCGGGCTGGGAAGCATCCTTGACACTGCAGACCTCGTCGACGCGAAACGCATTCATTACGTGGGCCACAGCTTCGGTGCCCGGCTGGTCACGGCGGCTGTCGCGGCCATGCAAAAGCGCAAGGCATACAGCCTGACGCTGCTTCAAGGTGCGTTCTCGCATAATGCTTTCGGAGTAAAGATCAGCGGGAACCAAGACGGCTTCTTTCGATCCGTTGTGGCGGACGGGAAAGTCAGCCAGCGGATTGTTGTGTCCCATACCTGGAACGACCGCGCCGTCGGCCTGCTCTATGCTGTTGCGTCTCGTGCGTCCGGGGACATCGCCAAGGGGGTGTTCGAGGTGTCTCCCACTTTCGGTGGAAGCCAGGATCTCTTCGGCGCGATGGGTGCCAACGGCCCACAGAAGATGAAGAGCGGCGAGGTTCTCAATGTTACGTACGATGGGCAGGCACTCTTGAACCTGAAGGCGGGAATTCACAGCCTGCGCTGCGATTTCATCAAAGACCACAATGATATACGGACCGCACCGATCGGACGGCTGCTCGTGGCCGCATCTGCTTGAGGCGGATATGGGCGCGCCGTCTGGGATTGAGCTTCATGGGAGTGGCGGCACCCGGGGTTGAGATCACATGCCCTTGCCATCCGAACCGTGCAGACGAGGCGGCGGCGCTGACCCATGGGCGGCCGGTGCTGCTGTCCACTGGCGGGTGCGACCGATTGCAGGGCTTTCGCGGCCATGGTCTTCGTGCAGTTCCTGTTTTCACCGCAAGATAATGTCGCCGATCGGGAATGAAGTGTAAAAAAATCCGCAATTATAGAGAATATATTTTTTCAAATTGCGATATCCAAAAGTTGTACGGATTGCGTGGACTTTGGCGTGTTGAGTGGCTGCAATGATGAATAATATGATATATTATTTATATAATGCGTTATATAAGTTTTATAATATATTATAATGAAGTATTTCATATATCAAAATGTCGTGTCCTTCCTCGCGTCTGCGGTGGCCTGAAGTGGAGGTGCGTGCCATGAGAGCGGAGACAGGCAATGGAGGCGCCGGGTCGGAAGACCTGCCGTCGTTCGATCGTGATGCGCAATATCTGGAGCTGGTGAGCTCCATGCGGCGGGTGCGGCCACTGGCATTGCTGGGCGCGGGCACGAGTGTTGCTTCGGGCTATCCATCTTGGGGCGATCTGCTGACACAGTTGGCCCAGGAGCTGGTGAAGCTTGGGCCGGACTATATTGCTCCGAAGCATTCAAGTGTCGTGCAGGAGCTTCAAGATCCGGCATGGCAGGCCGAGGAGTTCTTCAATGCTCTTGGGCCTGAACGCTTCTACGATTTCATTCGCCATGCCTTCAGGGATAAGGACGTCGCGGAGCCGCATCATGTGATCGCACGGCTCGGTTTCCGACACATCCTCACGACGAATTTCGAATCCTGTGCGGCGCTGTCGCATCAGAAGCTACATGGGCGGATGCCCAAACAGGTGGACTGGTGCAAGCCGGATCAGGTTCAGAGCTTCTTCATCGATCTTACCGATCCGAATGCCGAGACCTCGGTGGTCTATCTGCATGGCCATGCCGGCGACCCGCAGAATGTCGTGCTCACCGAGAGCGCCTATGGCAGGACCTACCTGCGCGAGGAAAACCGGCGGCGGCTGATCGCGCTTTTCATGACCCAGCCGGTGGTGTTTATCGGCTTCTCCATGAACGATCCGGACCTCGCGCAGATCATGCGTGAGGTGCTGTTCAGCCTGCCGGTCCCCCGTACGAACGCAGCAGGAGCCGATGGCGGCAGGAGGCTCGGAATGCGGCATTTCGGCGTCTTCGGCTACAGGACCGCGGCGGAGCGGGATCTTATCCGCCGACGCATGGAGGGTAAGTTCGGTCTGCAGACGGTCTTCTACCGGATCGTGGCGCTGCCGGACGGAAAGACCTATTCGCACGATAATCTGATGGCTCTCTTGGATTCCATCGGCCAGGATGCGGGTAGGGAAGAGGGCGCCTTCGGCGATATCCCGTTGTCGCCAGCGGCTGCACAAAGCTCGGGTGCCGTAATCACTGCGCCGGTGGGTGGCGACCGCATAGTGCCGCTGGGTCGCCTGACGAGCGACGAGGTTGACCCCTATGACCTTGATCCAAACAAGGGCGCATTCGGTGGCATGCCCGCGCGGGACGGATTTGCGCTGAGGGCAAGCCAGATTGAAGTGGATGGAAATTGGGTGAGCTTTGACTTGCTCGTGGAGGCCGAGGAGGAGGCTTCGTTCAGCGAGCCGGTGACGTTCTTCTTCCATCCCACCTTCCAGCCGTCCATGGAGAAGATCAAGGCCCTGCGGGGGAAGGCCAGTACTTCGGTGCGTGCTGTCGGTGCCTTTACCGTTGGCGCGGAGGTCTGCAGCACGCGCCTGGAATTGGACCTTGCAGACGATCCGCGTTTTCCGGCGTGGTTCCGGGAGGGCTGAATTTATCGCAGGCGAGTTCTTTTCTCGAAAATCGGGAGGAGGCGCTCGCGGGCGGGTTGAAACGGCGTTGATATCGCGGAGGTGCTTCGGTTTCGAATGCGCCGTCCTTTGTGGTGCGTCGGCCACTGCCGTTGGCGGCTATCTTATTACATGAGATCGGCTATATGGGCGCTATGTCTTCATGCCATTCACGTTGGAGGGCGGGGCACACGCACGCTGCGCCTGTTGAGGCGCGGCAGGATCAGCCCGTAGCCTGAGTGCGCGACGGAGCGCCCTGCAGGTCAGCGTGGAGCGGCGTTCTAAGCGTGCTTTTCAATCGATGAAATTGACCCGTTCAGCTGAGTAATTGGTATTTGTAGCCGCGACGTCACAGTCCGGAAAAGCATTCCGCTTTGGCGGCATTTTCGAAAAATGTCGTCGGTTCCCCCGCCTTATGTCGCGGACTCATAACGCATTAATCCAGATACGAGCGTCTGCGAGCTTGGGAACTGCGCGGAAAGTCTCCGGTCGGTGGTCGCCGCGCGTGGTAAGACCAGGCAGCTATTGATGCGGTTGAAGAAACGCTCGACGTGGGTCCGCTGGCGATGGAGCCACAGTCTGAAAGCGAAGGTGAGACTGCGGATGACACGCGGCGGCACTTCGGCGAATGTGCCGCGCCCCTCTGCCTCGGCCGGGATGGTGTCGGTGTCGTAGGCCTTGTCAGCGGGAAGAATTCCGCCCGGCGCGAGGCGTTCCAGAAGCTCGCGCCCATCGGCGCGTCGCCGGCCTGGCCGGCGGTCGGGGGGGAGCTGGATCGGCCGTCCGTCCCATCCACTCCGGCGTGGATCTTGGTGGTCAGAGAACCCCGGGAGCGTCTTCTGCAACGATCGCTGTCGCCCCCTTTTTGGTTGCGGCACCACGCTGGTGCACCCGAACGCAGGAACTGTCTATCATCACGACATCGCCGTTATGGGCCGCCGATACCGCCTCCAGCAGTCGGCGCCAGACCCCGGCGGCCTGCCAGTGCACGAAGCGGTTGTAGCGGGTTGTGCGCGGGCCATAGCATTCGGGCACGTGCCGCCCGGCTCCCCGCTGCGGAAGCGTTAGAGGATGCCGCTGATCCCCCGACAGTCATCCACCCGCGCAACGCCGCGCACCTTACTCGGCAAAAGCGGCGCGATGATTGACAATTCCCCATCCGCCAACTGGGGTGCATCTCTCAAGCTCCCAGTTTGGCAGCTTGAATCACGACCAAACTAGGCCCGCAAATTTATGGGGCCACTGCCTAGGCGCGGCCCCACTGGCCCTGCAGGCTTTCGGCGCCATTTGGGCAGCGCCTTTGGGCTTTAAGGAAACGGGCGGCTCCTCCGGCCTCCGGAGTTGACGCGGCTTTCGCTGGAGCTGCCCCGCTTTGCCGGATGGGCCCTCAGAAACTCCAGATGAAGGCGCCCTGAACGGCGTTGACGGTCACGCTGTCCGCGAATTGGCCCATATAAGAGACGCCGATCCGTGCCTGGGCGTTGAATTTGAGGTCAAGCCCCACCTCCAGCAATGCTGTGTTCTGGGCCAGCGGCACGCCACCCACGGAGAAGTTGGACCCGGGCAGGCTGGTGAAGGCGAGATTGGCGCTGGGCGTGAGATCACCGAACGCATATTGCCAGGCTGCCGACGCGTGGGGCATGAGCGCAAGCTCACCGGAGAGGGGCAGCAGCGTTGCCGCCCGCACGCCAAGGGAGCCGTAGCCGATGTCTGCCGCGGCATTCGAGCCGGTCAGGCCGGCGGTGGCGAAGGTGCCGGCACCGGTTTCCGTAAAGCCATTGGTGTCGAGATGCACCCAGGCCACGCCCGCGAACGGTTCAAGGGCCAGCGCCTGGAGCGCAAGGCCTTTGTAGCCCACCTCACCGAACACCTGCGCCGTGCCACCGTCATATTGCGCGCCGGTCTGCTGCGCGAAGCCGGGGAACAGGATGGTGCGGCTGGTGTCGATCTGGCTGAATGCGTAGCTGGCACCAATCCGCACGCTCCACGGCCCGGCATTGGTGCCGGCATAGAGTGCGGCGAGCACACTATCGGCCCCGGCCGAGCTGGCGACGGCCGACATGGTGGCGTTGGAGTGGGTGTAGCCCAGCGCCGCGCCCACGCGCCAGCTGCCGACCGCGACGTCGCCGCCCGCCATGATGCCACCGAAGGTTTCGTCAACGCTGCTGGCATTGCCGTTGCGATCGAGCGTGGTGGAAACGCCGAAGCCCTGCATCCAGACCGCGAGGCCGGGGGCAGAAGCAGCCGGCTGGGCCGCAGGCGCCTGCGCGGCGGTGGCGAGCGCGGCGGAGGCCGTGCCCGGCTGGGGCGCAGTAGCGCCCATATAGGCCAAAGCCGGGCCACCATAGCTGAGGGCCGCCGCGGGCCCGCCCTCGCCCGCATAGGCATCCTGCCGCAGCCGGCTCAGCATCGCCTGGCGGACATAGAGGCCGTCGCCCACCAGAATCGACTGCTCGCTTGCATAGGCTTCGCCCGAAAGGGCGCTCAGCGCCTGGGGCAGCTGGGCTGCCGTCAGGCTGTAGAGCGGGCCGAGCGCGGCCGTTGCCAAGCTGCCGGCATTTGTCACCGCCGCTGCGTTGAAGGCGCGGTCGACCACCGCGCCTACCGCCGACTGGTTGGCCGAGAGGCCGGCCTGAAGGGCCATTCGCGAGGTCAGGTTCAGCGCCACGTCGGTGCTGGAATAGTCCAGCGACGCGCCCACATAACTGGGCAGGCCGGGCGTGGTCAGGGTGGTGAAGGCGCCCGTCATGCCATCTGTGACATGAAGCAGGTCATAGGTATTGCGAAGGCTGGAGGTGAGGAACGGAACCTGGAGCGTGCCAGAGAGCCGGGCCACGCCGGTGATTTCGAATGTGTCGTTCCCGGTGATGCCCATGACCCGCAGCGACAAGGTGCCCGCCTCGGTCTGCACGAACGTGCCGCTGAGGAGATGGGTGATGGAGGTGTCGATGCCGGTGACGCCGATCCAGCCGCTATTCTCGAACCGCTTATCGGCCCCGGCCGTCGCGGCGATGCGTCCATCTATGACGCCGGTGTTCACGATCTCGGTGCCGTAGCTGTCGGCCCCCGTGCGCAGGGCGTCCGCTTCTACGCCCGCCTGCAGCACGCCGGAATTCAGCAGGGTACCGTAGACGCCGTGCAGGTCCACCGCCGCGCCGCCGGCGCCCGTGGCGCGCACCACGCCGGAATTGTTCAGCACACCATAGGTTTCGCCCCGCATGCCGATGCCGCCCCGGCCGCTCATCTGAACGGTGCCGCTATTGACGATGTCATCGCCCTTGCGGCCCGAAAGGGCGACGTCATCAGCCACGCTGGAGGTCAGGGTGCCGGTGTTGCGGATTGGGTTGTAGATGCCGGGAATGGTGGCGATGTAGGCGTAGATGGCGCCATCCTGCGTATAGATGCCAACCACCTGATCGCCATAGGCGGAGTTCGAGGAAACCGTGCCGCCGGGGATGTTGATCTCATACCAGGTGACGGTCCCGTCCGCCGCCACGTGCATCACGGCCGGATGCACCGCGCCATCCGCAGAGAACCAGTTGGTGACGAGGTTATACTCATCGGACCGGCCGGCGCCGACGATGCCCTCAAAATGGGTGCCGATGGAGTCGGGGTGATCATATGTTTTGAAGAGGCCGGTGGTCTGATCGTAAATGTAGCCGTGCTCGGGCCCCAGGCCGCCGCCGGGCAGAGCTTCAAAATAGCCGCCCGAGATCTTGTCACCCCAAATACCGTAGGCCGTGGTGCTCACGGCGCCGGGTTTGTTGTTGGTGGTGTAGGTGCCGGTCTTGATGTCGTAGATGAAGGCATTTCCCGTGGCGAGCCGAGTGTCGTAATTGCCGACGACCTGGTTGCCGAAGGTGGAATGGGCGATGGTGAACAGCGTTTCCGCGGCGCCCGTGCCTGGATATTGCAGGGTGGTCAGTGTCTGTCCGGGCGCGGCCGCGGCATCGTAGAGATAGCCGAGGTCGTAAGGCGCGGAAGCTGTGGTCTGATAGCTGCCGACAACGCGGAGAATGCCGCCCTGTGAGCCAAAGCCCGGTCCATAGGGCGACGAGACGTCGGCGCCGGGATAATTCGAACCGTTAGACGTGGCGGTCGGGAAGGCCGACCAGCTCTGTGTCTTGGTGTCGTAAAGCAGGCCACCCGTGAAAGTGGTGCCCGCGATCACGTGGTTGCCGGTGATGATGTTGTCGTGAATGCCGGTGAAGAACGTGTCCGAGCCTTCAAACTGAAGGAGCTCGTAAGTGAAGCCGATCTCCGCGTCGGCCGCCTGCGCCATGGACGCACCGATTCCAACGCCGAATCCCACGGCTAGGAAAGCCCGCAACATCATGATTTCCGCCCCTTGGCATGATCGAAAACGATCAAGCCCCCGGCGCAAATCATAGCGGGGTTCCACCAAAACGAAACGGCTGCGGGAATGAAGTCAAAAACTTACAGGCGATGGCCGCCGCATGCGGGGAGGGCGCCTCCGGGCCCGCGTTGCAGGGGGAGGAGGGCAATAGTGAGGGCGCGCCGGGCGCCGCACAGGGACGGTCACTATCCTGGACGGGACTGCGCCGTCGGTCCCCTTCGTCGCCGCCTGTGAGCCGCTCAGGTAAACCCGGAGCGGCTCAGCGGCATGATTTTCACATGGAACGCACAATCATTGCCAGTACATCCGTGGTCAATGATTGGGATGCATCACGCAGCCTGCAGGTTGCCCGCAGAGCTCTTGCCGGACTTCTTGTCCTGGACGAGTTCGAACTGGACCTTCTGCCCCTCGGCCAGGGACGCCATTCCAGCGCGCTCGACGGCGGAGATGTGCACGAACACATCCGGTCCGCCATTGTCAGGCTGAATGAAGCCATAGCCCTTGGTGGCATTGAACCATTTCACCGTACCGATGTTCACGATGATTTCCTTTCAATCGTGCATGGAGCGTCCGCCTGCGAAAACAGGCAGAACGAAATTTCGAAATTGAAGGAAGTCATTGTCAGACGCTTGGAGTGCGTCGAAAAACCGGCCGTCAAATTCAATTCGGGGGAAGGTAGACGGGGATTGTGTTGATAGCAAGGCCCGAAATAAATTTAATTGGAACCGCAGCTTTTGGCGGTGGACGCGCGCAATTGGCATGCCGCGCCCAGGCGCGATGGGAAGCGCGGAGAACTTAAGGGGGCGGCCGGGCGTTGAGGGATAGCCCGAGATCCGCTTCGTCCGTCCGTTGATCTCAAATTCGCGTCCATCGCTTTTTATTAAAGCTTTTTCGCCCGCGCGGAATCAGGCGCCGCAGCGGATCTTCTGTTTCCGAACACGCCCGCTTCGCACGAACACCTTAAGCCGCGTGAGGGCTGTGCTGAACGTGCTCCTTCCGGCAGCCCATGGAGTTCCAGGGGCACCGGGACGGGGCATCACAAGCCCCGTCCGGGCCGGCAGTCTCAGCGGCTGGCCGAGGTCGCGGGCTTCTTCGCGCGGCGCTTGGGGCCGGCAATCAAGCCCTCATGCTGGGCCTTCTTGCGAGCCGCCTTGCGGTGGCGGCGGACCGCTTCCGCATGTTCGCGCACCCGCCGCTCGGAGGGCTTCTCAAAGGCACGGCGCTGCTTCATTTCACGGAAGACGCCCTCGCGCTGCATGCGCTTCTTGAGCACTTTGAGGGCCTGCTCGATATTGTTGTCTCTGACGAGAACCTGCAAAAGATATCCAATCCGATCGTGGCTCCGAATCCCCGGCCACCTGCTGACCGTTCGCTCGAATGCCCGGCCGAAGCCGGTCGCGCAGGTATAGAGCGGATGCGCCTCCAAGGCGACAGTGGAGACGATCCGTGGGTTTGGTCAGGCAGCTTCTGCCGTCGTGACCCTGAAGCCGGTGAGTGTCGACGGCCCAAATGTCGTGACCATGGCCACGTCGGTCGCGTCTCGCCCGCGTGCCATCAGGATGCGGCCGATGCGCGGGGTGTTGTGCCGTGCGTCAAATGTGTACCACCGCCCGCCGAGATACACCTCGAACCACGCGCTGAAGTCCATGGGTGCGGGATCGGGCGGCACGCCGATATCGCCGAGATAGCCGGTGCAGTAGCGTGCGGGGATGTTCATGCACCGGCAAAAGGTGATGGCGAGGTGAGCGAAGTCGCGGCAGACGCCCTGCTTCTGCGTGTAGACGTCGAAGGCCGATTTCAGCGGGCTGGCATGGGCATAGTCGAAGGCAACATGCGAATGGACAAAATCACAGATGGCCTGGACGAGGGGCCAGCCCTTGGGCACATGGCCGAACAGCGACCACGCGGTTGCCGACAGCCGGTCGGTTTCGCAATAGCGGCTACCCAAAAGGAAGATGAGCACGTCTACCGGCAGCGCGCCAAGGGGGTGCTGGGGCGCGTCCGGCGCCACGTCGTCCGGTCGCCCGCCATCGCGGATGACGAAGTCCGTGTGCATGGTCAGTCGGCCCGCCGGTGCTTCGATGACGTGGCAGAAATTGCCGAAGCTGTCATGATAGGTGTTGGCCGCGAGCGGTGGGTCGAACAGCACGCGGTCGAGGCTCTCCAGATCGTAGATTCGCGAGGGGTGCACGCTCAATGTGAGGATCATGGGCGTGGGCTGCGGACAGGTGTAGGAAATCTCATAGCCGGCGTGAATGAGCATCTGAACCTCTGTCGTGGGCGGCCCGAGGGGATCGGGTGTATGGGTGCGGCGCGAAGGCGTCGTGACACGGGTGCGGCGCGGTGCCGAAAGGGGCGCGGGACGTGAGCGTAAATCTGTCTGTGCTGGCGGCGGGCGATATGTCGCCGGTTTCGGTGTTCAATGCCAATGGCCGGTCCGAGTTCGTCCTTGTTTCGGATCATGCGGGTAACGGCCTTCCCCGGTCGCTCGGCACGCTCGGCCTTTCCGAGGGGGACCGTGAACGCCACATTGCGTGGGATCTTGGCATCGCCGGGGTCTGCCGGTTGCTGTCAGACCTGCTTGATGCGCCGCTCATACAACAGAACTATTCCCGCCTCGTCATTGATTGCAACCGCCCGCCCGGCAGCAGGCAGTCAATTCCGGAGATCAGCGACGGGACCCCGGTTCCTGGCAACCGCTCGCTGGACATGGCGGCCCGGCGCGCGCGCGAAGAGGAGATTTTCGCGCCCTATCACGGCCGCATCTCAGCCGAGCTCGATCGCCGGCGGGCCCAGCGGGTGCCGGCGGTCCTCATCGCCATGCACAGTTTCACCCCGGTTTTTGGAGGTTTCGCGCGCCCCTGGCATGTGGGCCTGCTCCACAATCGCGACAGCAGGCTGGCCCATGCGATGCTGGCGCACCTGCGCGGCGAGGCCGATTTCCCGGTGGGCGACAACGAGCCCTATGATGTGGGAGACGACACGGACTGGACGATCCCCGTGCACGGCGAGCAGCGCGGGGCGCTGCACGTGGGTATTGAGATTCGGCAGGATCTCATCGCCCGCGCGGAAGAGCAGAGAGCATGGGCGGAGCGCCTTGCCGTCGTGCTTCCGCGTGCCCTCGCCAGCTGTGCCGGAGAGCGCTGAGCGTCGCCGGTTGCGACTCGCTCGGGACCTATCCGGCCTCGTGGCGCGGGTCGAGGTGCTGCATCACGTGCTTCACCAGCGCGCGTTCTGAGCCCACCCCGGTCTTGCGATACATGCGCAGGCGGCAGTTCTTGATGGTGCCCTTGCTGAGGTTGAGCTTCTGCGCGATGCCGCCGGTGGTTTCACCGTTCATGAGCAGCAGCAGAATTTCCCTCTCACGCGGGGTGAAGATCTTAAGCGCTTCCTCCAGCAGCCGGTCGGGGTCCTCAACGGGCCGGGCCGCGGTGGTGTCCAGCACATACATGCGCCCGCCGGGGGCCAGGGGAAAGTCGCGGTCGAACGCTTCCACCTTCACGGTGAATTGCGGCAGGGCCCGTGGCGCGGTGGCACCGGCGGCGTGCAGTTCCTCGGTCACGAGGGTCAATGCGGGCTCGCTCGCGGCGGCCTTCTGCCATGCCTCATTGGAGAAGACATCCACTCCGAAGCGGTCCTTGATGAGGGTCGGGCGGGTGATGAAGCCTTCCACCTGCGGCCCGCGCAGATTGCGCAGATTGTTGAACAGCGAGCCGAGGTGCGAGCGGTGGAAACCCTCCAGCATGGGAAAAATCAGCCGCGCCCGCTCGATGTCGCCGGGCGAGAAGCGGCCGGTCTCCCGTTCCAGGAACAGGCCGAAGCAGCAGTGGCCAACGGTCGAGAAAAAGATGCCCAGTTCGTCCGAGATGTTGGCGACGGTCTGGAAAACCTTGTGGTACATGTCCCACGCGCGACCGGGGGAGCGCACGTCGTTGAGTTGCAGCACGCCAGGGTTGCCATTATTTCGCCAATACTCGGAAAACGGGTCGACCGAGGCGTAGATGTTGGTATAATAAGCGACGATATCGCTCGCCACGTTCTTGGTGAAAAGCACGTCAGGCGGCGCGACGCGGGAATAGCGGATGATCCAGCACGCATCGTGATCGATTGCCGCTCCGAACAGCTCCACCAGCTCGCGATGGAAGCGATCGCTGCCAATCACACGGGCAACCTGCCCCACGTGCGCGAACCACTCCGGACTGTTCAGCGGCACGGCGCTGTATCGCCCAAGTGCGGAAGGCGGCCGAAGGGGAAGCGGTTCTGCCATGCCCTACGCTCCAGCCGGCATGTGAATACATTTGAATTCTTCCGACTGGAGTAAAGCGGAGAGGCAGCCCCGTGGCAATGCGGACCTTGCGTCATCATGCTCCGTACATCTGATTGATATTGCGGTGCAATCTGGTTGTTTTCCAGTTGCATGCATTGATTTCATTGCGCGCGTCGGCGACACATCTCGCGCGCGCGAAGCGATTGTATTTCTCCGCGGCGGAATTTGTTGCGCCACGGTACGGCTTGGTGCGGGAAAAGGCCGGAGACGAGGGGCGCGAGGCCCGCTCGTTCTCCGGCAGTTGCCCAGGAGGAAGCCCCCAGGTTACGGCTCGGCCTGTCGCGGCAGCTGCGGGAGGTCAGGCCGTCCGTTCAGCGAGCGGGTGGGTGCGCAGGCGCAGTGGGTCATAGAACGGCGTCTTCACCACCCGCGCGGGGAAGCTGCCCTCGGCGCCACGCACTTCCAGCTCGGTGCCGAAGGCGGAAAGCTCGGGCGCCACATGCACCAGCGCCAGGGAGCGCATGAGATAGCGGCTGTAGGTGGTGGAATTCACGATGCCCACCTCCTTGCCATCGCGGAACAGCTTGGCGCCGGGCTCGATGGCTGCGTGATGGTCGATCTCGATGCCCGCTTGCGCCACCCGCTCCTGCCCACGCCGGCGCAGCACGGCTTCGCGGCCGCGGAAGGCGGGCTTGTCCGGATTGACGGTCCAGCCGAGCCCGGCCTCCCAGGGCGTGGTGTCGCCCTCCGGCATATCATAGGGGTAGAACAGCAGCGCGCCTTCCACCCGAACGATGTCGAGGCAGGACCAGGAAACCGCCATGGCCCCGTGCGGGCGTCCCGCTTCCAATATGGAATCCCACATGAAGACGGCATCGGTTGACGCGCAGGAGACCTCGTAGCCGCGCTCGCCCGAATAGCCGCCCCGCGCGATGGAAACCGGGCGGCCGAACAGGGTGGTTCGCCGGTGCCCGAAATAGGGCAGGGTTTTCAGGTCGAAGCCGGTGTGCGGGGCCAGGATGTCGAGCGCCTTCGGGCCCTGGAAGGACAGCATATGCACGTCATCGTCCTTGCGGAAGGTGACGTCGTGCCCCGCAGCCGCGGCCGGCAGCAGGTCTTCCAGGCAGCCGCTGCCGTGGGACACGCGATAGGCGTTCGGCCCGTCGCAATAAACGAGCACGTCATCGATGAGGCTGCCGTTTTCGTCCAGCAGCCCGGTGAGGGAGGCGGCCCCGGGGGCGATGCTGGCGATATCGGAGGTGAACAGCTCCTCCAGCACGGCCAGGGCGTCGCTGCCCGAGACATCGATGATGCGCAGGGCGGAGACGTCGAACAGGCCGGCGGCGGTGCGCACGGCAATCACCTCGTCATCGGGGTCGGTCGCGTAGTTCTGCGGCACGGGCATGTCGTTCCATGCCGCCTCGAAGGTGGTGCCGAGGGCGCGATGTCGGTCGGAGAGGGCGGACAGGCGAGAATAGGCAGGGGTGCCGGCGGTCATGCGGGGCATCCTTCTTGAGGAATGAGGGGAGGTCTCGCGGCCCGGCGGGCACCGGGCCGCGCGGCGTCAGAGCTGGAACAGCCAGTTGGAGGCGAGCACCACCACAAGTCCGGCGACGAGTGCGAGGTAGGGCAGCATGCCGGCACGCTTCTGCGTGTGCTTGCCGTCGCCGATGGTCAGATCCTCGAAGGTCTCATGCGGGAACTTGCCGCCGTCCTGGATGTAATGCCGGTAGATGAAGACCGGGATGATGAGGGCGGCGGTGATGAGCCCGGCCCACAGGGCCACCGGGTTCCACACCTTGGCACCGGCGCCCATGAACACCGCATTCACAAAGGCGAACAGGGTGCCGAGGGCGAGGATGAAGGTGGGCGCCTTGTAGGGCCGGTCCACATGGGCGCTGTCGATGCGGTGGATCCAGCCGGAGTTCAGGTTCAGGAAGTTGAAGATGATGTAGCCCACATTCGCCACCGCCAGCACGAAGAAGAAGCTGGTGCTGTCGGCGCAGGCGATGGCCAGGAGCACGATGTTGAACCACAGGTCGGTCCACATGGCGCGGGTGGGCGCGCCGTGCTCGTTCACATGGTCGAGGTAGCGGGGCAGCCAGCCGTCCACCGCGCCCTGGTAGAGGGTGCGCGAGGAGCCGGCCATGGCGGTCATGATGGAGAGCATCAGCGCCAGGATCATCAGCATGACGAGCACGCTCTCGACGATCTTGCCGCCGCCGACCATGTGGGCCATGGCCTGGGCGACGCCGGAGCCGTCGACGATGGCCGGATCGAGCATGCCGCCGAGGCCCAGAACACCCTGGAAGGTGAACGGCACCAGGATGAACAAAGCGAGGCACAGAAGGCCCGAATAGAAGATGGCCTTGAAGGTGTCGCGCTCGGGATTGCGGAATTCGCCCGTGTAGCACACGGCGGTTTCGAAGCCGTAGGTGGACCAGGCGGCGATGAACAGGCCGCCGAGCACCAGCGTCCAGCCGGGAATATTCCAGCTGCCCGCGTCCGGCGCCCCGGCGGCGGCCAGCGGCACCAGCGGCGAAAAGTTGCTCCAGTTCACCTGTCCCGTCAGCAGGGGCACGATGCCCACCACCAGCATGGGCACGATCACCGACAGGCCGATCCACTTCTGCACATTGGCGGTGCCGAGAATGCCGCGATGCTGGATGGCGAACACCAGCAGCATGAGCGCCGCGCCCACGAAGAAGGCGGCATTGAGGGAGAAGGACACCGGGCCGATGGCATGGGTCATCAGCGTCCAGTCACGGATGTGGGGCGTCAGCGCGGCAACAGCGGCGGCGGCCTTCTCGGCCTCGGTGCCGGTGAGGCTGGCGCCGTGCACGGTGAGCCACTGGGCCACCTCCGGGCTGTTCAGCGCCGGAACCGGGGCGAGGGCGTTGAGGATGTAGGCCGCGGCGATGGAGCAGCCCAGAGAGAGCACCGGGCTCCAGGCGAACCAGTTGCACCAGACTGAGAGCGGCGCCACCAGCTTCACATAGCGCACCCAGGCCGCTGCGCCATAGATGGAGGCGCCGCCGGACTTGTTGGGAAACAGGCCGGCGATCTCGGCATAGATGAAGGACTGGATGAAGCCCATGCCGATGGAGATGCCCCAGATCAGGAACGAGAGCGTCCCCGTCATGCCGGCGATGCCGCCGATGGAGAACAGCACGAGGGCGGGAACGCCGCTCGCGACCCAGAAGGCGCCGGTCCAGCTGATGGAGCGATGCAGTCGCCCCTCAGTCCCGGCACCGTCTTGGACATTGGTGATGATGGTCACGATTTCCTCCCTCGCCCGTGTGCTCGGCGTCAGGTCAGGCAGGCGTGCCGGCCCGGGCGTTTTTGTGGACTTGCTCGGAACTTGGCGTGCGCACCGCCCGGCTTGTGATGCCGGGCGGCTTCGTGTCCGGGCGGGGGCTTACAGGCCCTTTTGTTTCCGCACTTCCTCGGCGATCTCCAGCATGTCGCCGACGATGCCGTAGCGGGCGATGGAGAAGATGGAGGCCTCGGGGTCCTTGTTGACCGCGATGATATTCTCCACGTGCTTCATGCCCCACTGGTGCTGCACCGAGCCGGAAATGCCCATGGCGACATAGAGGTTGCACTTTGCCGCCAGCTGGCCCGACTGGCCCACCTGGCGCGCCTTGGGCAGCCAGCCGTTGTCGGCGATCGGCCGCGAGCATCCCAGCGTCGCGCCCAGGCCCTCCGCCAGTTCCAGGAACTGGGACACGTTCGCCTCGTCGCCGACACCGCGGCCGATGGAGAGGATGAAGGGCGAGCCGGGAATGTCGATGCCACCGGTGGCCGGCGGATCGCGCCATTCCAGGTGCCGGCTGCGCCGCTGGGCGTCGCCGGCCTCGAACGGCGTGACGCGGGGCTGGGCCGGGCCACTGGCAGGCTCGAACGCCCCGCCGCGCAGGGTGACGAGCACCCCCTCGCGGCCGGGGAAGTCGATCTCCACGAACACCTTTTCCTGGTAGCCGGCGCGCGTGGCGACGATGGCGCCATCCTCCACCTGGAGGCCGAACACGTCGGTGGCGAAGCCGAGGCCGTTGGCGATGGCCACCGCGGGGGCCAGCGCCCAGCTGTCCACGCTGTGGGGCAGCAGCACCAGGGCCGGCTTGCGCGCGGCGATCAGGCGGTTGAGGGCCTGCTCGTACAGGTGCGGCTCGAAGGTCGCGGCCTCCGGGGCGGTGATGGTGACCACCTCGTCCACCGCGCCGACGCTGACCGCGGGCACGAAGGCGGACGGATCGGCCGCGATGACCGCCACGCTCACCTCGCCGCCCACCGCAGCCTTCAACTGGCCGGCGGCGCCGATGGCCTCCAGCGTGGCGGCGCGCAGCTCGCCGCGCCGGTGTTCTGCCAGAACGAGAATTCCAGACATCAGCCTTGCACCTCCTCGATGATTTCCAAGAGACGGGCGGCCTGCTGGGCGGGCGTGCCCTCGATCATTTCACTCTTGCCGCGCTCGGGCACGTAGACGCGCCGCACCCGGCTCAGCGCGCCGGCGCCGCCGGTTTCCCCGGCACTCAGCCCGAGATCGGCGGGCGCAAGGCTCTCGATGGCCTTGGCGTTGGCCTGCTTGATGGCGCGCAGGGAGGCGTAACGCGGCGTGTTGATGCCGAGCTGGATGGTCAGCACCGCCGGCGTTTCCACCTCGAGACGCTCCACCAGCCCGCCTTCCAGCTCGCGCTCGACGGTCGCGGTGGCGGTGCCGGGCGCATGGTCGAGGCGGGAGACCACGGCCACCCGCGGCCAGCCGAGGAGGGCCGCCACGGACATGCCGGTCTGCGCGTGGCCGAAGTCCGAGGACTGGGCGCCGCACAGCACGAGGCCGGGCTCTTCGCGCTCCGCCACCTTGGCGATGGCGCGTGCAATGGCGACGCGGTCCGCGTCGCCCAGGTCCGCGTCGTCCACCCGGATGGCCCGGTCGGCGCCCTTGGCGAGGGCCTTGCGCAAGGTATCGTCGGCATCGTCAGGGCCGATGGTGAGGACCACCACCTCCACCGCTCCCTCGGGCGCGCTTTCCTTGATGAGCACGGCGGTTTCGAGGGCGTATTCGTCGAACTCGTTGAGGTCGAACTCGCAGAAGTCCGGATCCACATCACGGCCGTCGTCGCGAAGCTCGAATTCGTCGTCCAGGGAGGCGACGCGTTTCACCGGCACGAGTATCTTCATGGGCATCCTCACAGGGCTGGAGAAAGTTCGGGCGCGCGGGCGCGCAACGGAATGGCACGCGATGGCACGGCGCGTGGGGCCATGCGCGACACCAGGCGCGCGCCGACCGCGAACCGCACCTGCGGTTCCGGATCCTCTGCGAGCGGCCAGGCCTCGGCGTCCGGCAGGTTGGGGTGGCGCACGGTGATGGCGCGGTTCAGCGGATAGGGGTCGGCGAGAACCGGGCGCAGCGCCGCGGCGGGCGCGCGCGGGTTCAAGGCCACCGCCCGGCGCACATCCACATCGGGATGGCTGGCGCGCGCCAGCAGCGCTTCCATCCGGGCATTGGGGTTGCGGGCGACAGCGGAGCACACGTCGATATCGGTGTCGGCCTCCAGCGCGCGCAGGGCCGCCGGTGGCAGGTCCGGCCTTGGGGCGACGCCGGCACGTACCCAGGCGTCCGTGTCCGTCGCAAGGCCGACCAGCGCGTCGGGAGGGCAATGGGGGTGGCGCCCGGCCGCATGCCGAACGCGCGCTTCGCCGTCACCGCACAGGCCGCGCAGGACGGTTTCCGGCAGGTGGGGATTGCGGGCGAGCCAGGTGCGCACCCACACATCCGGATCACGCCCCAGCGCTGCGGCAAGGGCGGGCGGCAGGCGCAGGTGGCGCGCCTGGGCGCGGCGCACGCGGGCCGCTTCGTCCTCGGTGGAAAGGGCTTCCGCCCCGGCTGCCGCGCGCACGGCCTCGGCACGCACCCCGGCATCGGGATCCGCCAACAGGGACCCCAGCGCTTCGCGTGGCAATGCGGGATTGCCCGCGCAGCGACGGCGGATGGCAGGGTCGCTGTCGCGCCACGCGCGTTCCAGATGCTCCGGCGGACAGGCCGGGTGGGTGAGCATCTCCGCGTCCGCCGCCGGCTCTTCGCGCCGGGCCAGCGCGCGCAGCAACGCAGCATCCGCCTGCGGATGGCGGGCCAGCAAGGCGGCCTCCTCAGGGCTCGCCTGGTCCAGCAGGCGGTGCAGAACCAGCATGGGGGTGGCCGGATTGCGCAGCAGGGCGACGCGCACCGCTCCATCCGGCTCGCCCGCAAGCCCGGCAAGCAGCAGTGCGGGCGCGTTGCGGTGGCCGGCGATGGCGATGCGCGTTTCCTGCTCCGGCGCACGCTGGGCCAGGGTCAGAAGCGTCGTCGCGCTGCTCGCGGAGTTGCGGGCGAGGCGGCGCAGCACGGCGGGTCGTCCGTCCCGCGCCAGCCGCTCGAGGAAGCGGACCGGCGTGAAGGGCAGAGCGGCAAAGGCGAGCTTTAGCCGTTCCCGCGACAGCAGGATGCGTTCGAGCATCGCTTCCGCCCCCTCGGCGCCGGCCGCGCCATAAGCCGGCAGGCAGAGGTAGGGGTCGGCCCGCCGCTCCAGGGCGCACAGCAGGGCGTCCATGTCTGCTGGAGGGGGCGGCGGGGGAGCCATCGACGCGGTCATGGTTCGTGGGCCTCGGCGGGCACGGGTGCGGGGGCGGCCTCGTCGGCCTCCAGCGCCTCGGCCAGCAGCTCGGTGAGCTCCATCACCCGGAAGTTGCGCTCATTGCCGGTGGTCTTCACAGCATCTTCGAGCATCGTCATGCACTTGGGGCAATTGACCACCAGCACGTCGAGCCCTTCGATCTCGGCCGCCTCGCGGGCGCGGATCTCGCTGACCTTGGAGGTGCCGGGCGGGTCCGGCACCCACACGCGCCCACCGCCGGCGCCGCAGCAGAAGGAATTGTCGCGGCTGCGCGGCAGCTCCACCAGCTTGGCGCCGGTGGCGGCCACCACTTCGCGCGGGGCGTCGTAACCCTTGTTCAGCCGGCCGAGATGGCAGGGGTCGTGATAGGTGACGGTGAAGTCGAGCTGCCGCGCCGGCGCGATGCGGCCGGCGTCCAGCAGCTCCTTCAGATAGGCGCTGGCATGGCTGACCTGATAGCTGCCGCCGAGGTCCGGATACTCGTTCTTCAGGGTGTTGAAGGAATGCGGATCGGTGGTGACGATGCGCGAGAAGGTGCAGCCGGCGAGAGTCTCGACATTGCCTTCCGCCAGCTGCTGGAACAGCCCTTCCTCGCCCACCCGGCGCACGTCGTTGCCGGCGGTGGTCTCCCCCTCATAGAGGATGCCGAAATCGATGCCGGCGGCATGCAGGATGCGGGCGAAGGCGCGGCTGACCTTCTGGCTGCGCGGATCGAAGCTCGCATAGTCGCCCACGAACCACAGCACCTCCACCGGCTCCTTGCGGGCGTCCTTGATCTTGAACGGCAGGTCGCGGGTCCATTGCGGGCGCTTGCGGCGGCTTTCGTTGAAACAGTTGCCGGTCTTGCCGATGGCGCCCAGGGTGCGCTGCAGGGCGCTGTCCATCTCGCCCTGGTCCACCATGTCGCGGCGCAGCAGGTTGATGAGCGGCAGATGCTCCACCCCCACCGGGCAGATTTCGGTGCAGGCGCCGCACTGGCGGCACGACCACAGCGTGTCGGGCCTGTATTCGCCGGTGGCCAGGCCGATGAGCGGCGTGGCGCAGGCCGCCGCGCGTGGCTTGGGTAGCACTTCGCCCAGCAGCGCGTTGGCCTGTTCGCGCAGCGTCAGGATGACATCGCGCGGGGAGAGCGGGTAGCCGGCGGCACGGGCCGGGCAGGCCTCGTGACAGCGGCCGCACTTGGTGCAGGCATCGGCCTGGACGAGATAGCGGCTGGAGACGTCGCCGAGGGTGCGATAGCCGATATGGTCGGCATCGAGATCGCCCAGCGGCAGGTGGTTGAGCGCATTGGGGTCCTTCAGCAGCCACGAGGTGGCGGCGGTGACAATGTGCTTGGCCTTGGTGTAGGGGATGAGCGCGACGAAGGTGAGCGCCAGCACGCCGTGGAACCACCACAGGCCCATGCGCAGCGCCCCCGCGCCTTCGCTGGTGAAGCCGACGCCCTTCAACCCCGCCGCGACCAGCGCGCCGATGGGCGCCCACCAGCGGGTTTCCCACACCGCCGGCTCTGACTGCAGCCACACCATGCGCGCGCCGGAGAGCAGAAAGCCGGTGACGCCGATGAGAAGGAGGGTCCACAGGAAGGCCCAATCCTCGATGCGGTAGCGCTCGCGGCTGAAGTCCGCATCCTCGGGCGTGCGATCGGGGCGGGTGTAGTCGAGCTTGGGCGGGCGCAGCCAGCCGCGCCGGTACATCATGTACGTGAGCCCGGCGATGAAACCCGCGCCCGCGAAATTCAGCACCAGCTTGAAGATAAGGTAGAACTGTCCGTGCCAGAAGTTCACGCCGAGCAGCGGGCCCAGAATGTCTTCCTGCAGGGTGATGGTGGCGGTGCCGATAAACAGCAGGGTAAAGCCATAGAAAATAAAGGCGTGGAGGCGGCCGGTGCGGGCATCGCGCCGGCGCAGGGCGCGGTGGCTGGCGATGACTTTCGCGGTGTCGGCAAGGCGCGTGGCAAGCTGGCGCCAGGAAAAGGCCGCGCCGGGACGTCCGCTGCGATACTTGCGGACCTGCACATAGACGCCGAAGCCGAACACGGCGATGGCGGTGATGGCATAGGCATAGAACAGCAACAGCATCCACAGGGAGAAGTCCTGGAACAGGATGCGCGTGACCTCAGTGGGGGCGATGCCGCTCGGAATCATGTCTTGCTCGTCCTCGGAGCTTCAGGCGCAGGGTGTCCCGCCGGGCCACCGCCTGTGTCTCGAACAGTGAGGAAGGGGCGCCGCCCGGCTGAGCGGGCGGCGCCTGCGGGGCGCGGATGGAACGCGCCCCGCTCCGCCACGACCAGGGAGAGGGGAACTAGCCCTGGTAGCGGATCTCGTAGGAGCCGCCCGGCTGATAGGGCGAGCCGTAGACGGCCGCCTCGCGCCGATAAGGCTTGGGCTCCTGCGGGTTGGCTTCCTCGATCTCGCGGGCGAGCCGCTGACCGTCGAAGGTGGCGTCGGCGATGAGCTTGGGCGCCCAGGCATCGCCGATGACGTAGACACCCTTGATGCCGCGGGCGTCCCACTCACTGGCGCGCGCCTTCAGGCCCCGGAACAGGGTATCGTCCGAGCGGCGGGCGGTGACGAGCACCAGCGTGTCGAACTCATGCCAGGCGTGGGTGGTGTTGGCCGAGCGGGGCATCTTGCCGGGGCCGGTATAGGTGCGCTTATGGCCATCGCCCCAGATGTTGTAGAGCTCGATGCGCCCATCCTCGACCCGGCTCGCCCAGGTGTTGCCCAGCACGTTGATGTGCAGCTCGTGCAGCATCCGGTGCATGTTGGGCGCTTCCAGGGTGAAGTGCATGTAGCGGCCGAGCTCGACGCCGGTGGCCACCGTCACCTGGTGTCCCGCCTCCGCCAGCTTCTGCGCCAGGCTGGGGGCCATGTAATAGGGGTCGGCATTGAGGATGACGACCCGCTTGCCGATGGGCTTGGTGCCGCGAATGACGTCCTCCGGCGTCAGCACATTGTCGCGGCGCGCGCCGTCGAGGCCCGGAATGGGCGCGTGGGTCAGACAGTTGGTGCCGTCCGCCACCCAATGGGCGCCAGTGGCAACCACCACCTTGTCGGCGCCGTAGTTCAGCACGTCATCCACCGACAGGCGCTTGCCGCCCAGGGCGATCTGGTTGTCGCGGTTGCGCTTCAACAGCTTGGTGAGCTGAACTTCGCGATAGTCGCGGTGGTAGCTCCACTCGCCCAGCCCGGGCAGGCTGGCGACATCGTTCACATAGCCGCCGACCTTCTCGGCGCTGTCCACCAGATGCACCACATAGCCGCGCTCCATGAGCACGCGGGCGCACTCCGAGCCGGCCGGGCCGGCGCCCACCACCAGGATGGAATCGTCCGAGCCCTTCTTGGGGAAGCGCTCCGGATGCCAGCCACGGCGGAATTCCTCGCCGGCGGTGGCGTTCTGGGTGCAGATCATGGGCGGGCCGCCGATCTCCCAGCGGGAGATGCACACGTTGCAGCCGATGCAGGTGCGGATGTCGTCCAGCCGCCCGTCGCGGATCTTCTGCGGCAGGAAGGGATCGGCGATGGAGGGGCGCGCCGCGCCGATGACGTCCAGCTCGCCATTGCGGATGACTTCCACCATCTTCTCGGGATCAGTAAAGCGACCGACACCGAGCACACACTTCTTCGAGGCCTGCTTCACGAACTTCTGCCAGGAGAGCTGATGGCCCTGGCGGTAGAAGCGCGAGGGGCCGGCATCCTCGCCCCATTCGGCGATATCGCCCACGTTCACGTCCCACAGGTCCACCACGTCGTCGGCCAGTTCCACGAACTTCAGGCCGTCGCGCTCCACCTCGATGCCTTCCTCGCCGATCAGCGTGTCGACGGCGAAGCGGGTGGCGATGGCACATTCCGAGCCCACCGCGGCTTTCATCTGCTCCAGCGTCTCGATCCAGAAGCGGGCGCGGTTTTCAAAGCTTCCACCGTATTTGTCGGTGCGCTTGTTGTAGTATTTGGAGAGGAACTGCAGCGGCAGATAGGAATGCGCGCCATAGCAATAGATGATGTCGAAGCCGGCATCGCGGGCGCGCCGCGCCGCTTCCACATAAAAGCCCTGCACGCGACGGATGTCGTCGTAATCCATCTCATGGCAATAGGTGAGGGATTCGAACTCGGAGGCATACTGGCTGGGACCGCGGGCGGTCTGGCGGGTCTCCATGCAGGGGGCGTGCGCTCCGCCGTACCAAAGCTCGACGCCTGCCAAGGCGCCGTATTTGTGGATCTCCGACGTCATCGCCGAGAGATTCCGCACGTCGCCTTCATCCCAGATGCGTGCTGAGACGCGGTGGGTGTCATCCGCTTCCGGATGGATGGAGCAATATTCGGTATTGATGGCGCCCCAGCCGCCTTCGGCCTTGATGGAGCGGTGGGCGGCCTGGAAGCCGGGTTTGTCGGACCCCGCGCCGATGCAGTGCGGAACCTGATAGAAACGGTTCTTCAGCACCTTCGGGCCGATCTTGATGGGCTCGAACAGGAGATCGTATTTGCTGATGGTCAGATCGTCGTGGGTCATCTCACTCCCCGTGCACATTCGGCCTGTCTGAACGGAGCAGCCGAATATTTGTTTCCGAAAACGCGCAAGGAGAGACGCGGCGCGAAAATATTCGCGCCCGAAAACGTCGTGTTTTCGATGTAGTCGTCCCGGCTCGTTTCGGTTCGTTCTTTATTGTTTGAATTCTAACTGCGGGGGGCATGGGTGCGGCAATGGTGCCAAATGGCACTATGTCGCAGATCTGGCCATGGCATTGGTGTGCGGCAGGTACGGTGCAATGCAATATTTCCGGATATTGCGACTGCGTTGTTCTCTTGTAGGCCGCACGGAGTCTTGCTCGAACCCAAGTGGTTTACCGGTATGGCGCCGTGGCGAGACTGGCGCGGAATGGCGTGTGCTTCCTGGGCGTTGGCCGCTATCGCGTCGCTATGGTTCCCGCGGGAAGGGCCGAAGAAAGGGCTCCGATGCGCTGCAGCAGCATGCTTCGGTGGTGACGATGACGAGCAGCCGCCGCCCGGCTCGCCTTTTGGATAAACTGGGCTATGAACCAACGCTGATTCCGGCCCATATGGCGTCTGCACGGCAGCATGCCGGCTTTGGCTTAGACGTTGGGCCCCTTCTTCCGCCGAGGCGTTCCCATGGAGCTCCGCCATCTGCGCTACTTCATCGCCGTCGCCGAGCACGAAAGCATTCGTCTCGCGGCGCAGCGGATCCATGTGACCCAGCCGGCGATTTCCAGGCAGATTCAAGATCTTGAAACCGAGCTTGGCTTTCTGCTGTTCGAGCGGCAGCGCAATCGGCTTGTTCTCACGCCCGCCGGGCGCAGCTACCTCGATGAGGCGCGGCTCGCGCTCGCACGGCTGGAGGCAGCCGCCAAATCGGGCCGCCGCCTCGCCAAGGGGCTGAGCGGCCAGTTGCGGATCGGCTTCGTGGAGAATGCCGGTTGGGATGGGCTGGTGCCTGACACCTTTGCACGCTTCCAGGAGGCGGTGCCCGACGTTGATCTTGAGCTTCGCCCGCAGAACAGCCCCCACCAGATCGAGGATATTCTCTCTGGCGCGCTCGACGGCGGTTTCATTTACCACATCGGTGCCTTGCCGGCGGAGCTGGTGGCGGTTCCGCTGATCGAGCAGGGTGTGGTGCTCGCCGCGCCGCGCTCCTGGGGCATCGAGAGTGGAAGCGCGGTGGCGCTGCGGGCGCTTGCGGAGCGCCCCTTCATTCTGTTTCCGCGCGCCATGTACCCGGCGTATCACGACCTCATGATCGAGGCCTGCCGGCGCATCGACGTGACCCTGAACGTGGTGCAGGAGGAGAATACGGAAACGGCGATCCTGGCGTTGGTCTGTTCCGGGGTTGGCGGGGCGATCGTCAACGCGGCGAATTTGAGCCGCCCGGTGGCACGCGCCAGCTTCTCACCGCTGCTGGATCTGTCGATCCGCCTGCCGCTGGTCTTTGTCCACCGGGCGGGAAACGACGACCCGATCCTGGCGCGTTTCCTCGCCGCGCTCCACTGTTAAGGGCGCAAGAGGTCCTCAGGCATAGGCCCAGGCAAACGCGCCGGCATCGGCCGCGATCCGCCCGGCTCCGGTCTCGGGAAAATGGGCGGTGAGCAGCAGCGTGCCGTGGCGCGCCGCGTGATCCAGCAGCCACAAGCGGGAGGCGCGCGCGCTTTCGGCCTGCGCGCAGAAAATGGAATTTAGCTGCGGACGTGGCACCTGAAGCGGCGCGTGCAGAACGTCGCCCGTGAAGATCGCCTCCTGGCCCGCGGATCTCAGGCGGATCGACATATGGCCCGGGCTGTGTCCGGGTGTCGGCAGGAAGGTGATGCCCTCGCGCCAGTCGCCGCCCGCCGGTCCGATCAGCTCCACCGGCGCATGGGCCAGGATCGGAGCGATGGAATCGTCGAAAACCATGCGCCGGCCGGCCGCCGCTGGCGTCTCAAGGAAAGCGCGCTCCGCCTGTGGCATGACATAGGTCGCCGAGCGGAAGGTGGGAGCCCACGCCCCGTCCTCAAGCCGGGTATTCCAGCCCACATGGTCGGTGTGCAGATGGGTGTGGAGCACATGGCTCACATCCTCCGGGCGCACGCCGAGCGCGGCCAGCTGCTGGAGGAAGGGCGTATCAAGGTGGTGGAAGGCGGGGTTGAAGGGCCGATCCTTGTGATTGCCGACGCCCGTATCCACCAGCATGACGCGCCCCGCGAGGCGCACCACCCAGATGTTCACATTGAGGGTGACGGGCGGGGCGGACAAGGCTGGCGCGCTTTGGCGGGCAGCGGCGTTTCCGAGCGCCGGCTCCCCCCATTCTGGGAACAGGCTGGGGGGCGGGAAGTCCCCCAGCACTGTCTCCACGATGCGCGTGATCTCGGCGTCTCCGACCCGGTATGTCGTCGTCATCTGCGACATCGCCATCTGTTCCCCCTCAATGCCGCGCAGCCATGGACCATCCTCCTAGAGGGCGGCGATTGCCTGGATTTCGACCCGATAGGCGTGATCGGCAAGCGGCGCTTGCGTGCAGGCGCGGGCGGGGGGCGGGGCGCCCTCCAGCCACTGTTCCCAGATCGCGTTCATCGTCGCAAAATCGCGGATGTCGGCAAGCCAGATCTGGACGTAGATGAGGCGCGCCCGTTCCGTTCCCGCCTGGGCGAGCAATTGGTCGATGGTGGCCAGAGCGTCCCGAGTCTGCGCTTCGATGCCCTCCAGCGCGCGGTCCGGTACCTGGCCCGAGAGATAAACGGTGGTGCCGTGGACGACGGCCCGGCTGAGCCGTGGCCCGCTGCCGATCCGACGCAGGTCCCTCTCAGTCATTGGGGCGGGTGAGATGCCGATGGTCATGGTTGCGTCTCACTGCAAAGGGGGGAGGGGGCGGCAGCCTTGCCGGCGGTACCGGTGCGCCGTGCCGCGATGAAGTAGAGTGCCGCGCTCGCCGCAGCGCAGATGGTTCCCACCGCGGCGAGGCCCAGCCCCAGGCCATGGAGGGAGGGGGCGCTCCGCGCTGTCCAGTCCGCGCCCGCGCCCACCGCGAGGGGGCCGAGGCTGCCGGCGATGGCATTGGTGAGGAAGACCAGGAGCGCGATGGCGCGGCCGCGCATGCGGTTGGGGATCGCGACCTGGATCGGCACCGGCGCCAGGGCCTGCACGATGCTCATGGCGAAGGCGCAGAGCCCGAACAGGCCCAGTGAAAGGCCGAAGTGGCCTACCAGCGGCGCCGCCAGCGCCAGCGGCACGAGGATTGTTGCCGCGCATCCGGCAATGAGCAGCACCCGCCGCAGGGTCTGTGCATCATCCCCCCGGCTGGCGAGGAAGCCGGCGACGAGCACACCGCAGGTGCCTCCGATCATGAAGGTCGGCCCGGCGAATTGGCCCACCGTGCTCGCCGGAACCCCAAACGTGCGGATGAGCAGCGTCGGGAACCAGGCCGTGTGGGCATAAAACACGACGATCAGAAAGATATAGGCGGCGAAGAAGGGGAGGCCGAAGCGGTTTTGGCGGAATAGCGCATGCAGCAGATCCCGCAGGTTGGGCACGGTGTCGTCCGCTGCAGCGTTCATCGTCGCCGGGCGTGGGGCGAAGCGGTGGCGGGCAGGTTCGGCGACGGTGAAGTAGAGCAGGCCGGCCAGCAGCAGTCCGGGCAGGCCCAGAACGAAGAAGCACACCTGCCAGGGCGCCAGCCCATGGGTGGCGAGCGCGGCCAGTGGTTCGGGCTGGTTCAGCCAGCCCAGCAGGGTGCCGCCGCCGAGCAGCGCGAGCCCGCCGCCGAAATACGGGCCAAGCATGAAGATGCTCGTGGCCCGCGCCACCTTGCGCGGGGGATAGAGATCGCTGAAGACCGATGACGCCGCGGGGCTGAGGCCCGCTTCCGCGATGGCGGTGCCCGCCCGCCAGAAGACCAGGGTCGCGATGCCGGTCGCGGTTCCGCACATCATGGTCGCCAGGGACCAGATGAGGATGCACACCGCGCTGACGGCGACCCGGTTCGACACATCCACGAGGCGGGCGACGAACAGGCCAGCCGTGGCATAGCAGATGGTGAAGGCGAAGCCCTGCACCAGCCCAATCTGGGTGTCGCTCAGCGACAGCGCTTCCTTCAGCGGCTGCACCAGGATGCTGATGATCTGCCGATCCGCGTAGGAGCAGGCGAAGGCGAGGAAGAACAGGGCGACGATATAGGCGCGGTTGCCCTCGGCTGCCGGGTCCCGGCCCGGAGTGGCGATTGCGGCGGGGGGAGGGGAGGCGATGTTGGGCATCGGTTCAGCTCCACTTGTGGTCCGCAGCGCAAAGCGCGATGCAGTCGCCGGGCTCCACCGTCGCGAAGGTTCGGGCGCACACCACCTTGCCCGAGGCCGCGAAGATAAGCTCGACGGGGCGGGCGGCGGGCGCGTGGGGGTCGAACAGGCGCGCGGCCAGCTGGCCGGCTTCAACCTCGTCGCCCAGATGGAAGCACGGCTCGATGATGCCCGAGCGCGGCGCGTAGAGATAATGCTCCGCGCCCTCCACCTTCATGAAGCGCGTGGGGCCGGGCGGTGGCAATGGCGGGTCGCGGACGATGCCCAGGACCGCGAGGACCCGCTGGAGGCCGGCTTCCACCAGGGCCAGATTGTCCGGATTGCAGGAGGCGCCGCCGCCGAACTCACCGCACAGGAACGGAATGCCGCGCCGGTCCGCCGCCGCCGCAAAGGTGCGGTCCTCGCCCAACAGGTCCATCACCATGGTCACGGGCGCGCCCACGGCTTCCACCAGCTTCAGATAGTCCGCCCGCCGGGCCGGATCCCGGGGCGGAGAGGCCAACATGGTGGGCAGGTGGTTGAACGAGGCGCCGCCGGCATGGAAATCGAAGGCCACATCGGCGCGCGGCAGCAGCTCGGCTTCGACGAAATGGGCGATCATCTCGGTGATGCCGCCATGGCGCTTGCCGGGGAAAAGGCGGTTCAGGTTGCCGGAATCGATGGGCGAGTTCCGCGCGCCGGCCAGGAAGGCGGGTAGATTGAGTGCGGGAACGACGATGATGCGGCCATTGATCTCCAGCTCCGGAAGGCGGCCAAGAAGCTTCATAAGGGCGACGGGCCCTTCATATTCATCGCCATGGACGCCCCCGGTGAGGAGCAGGGTGGGGCCTTTGCCCCGTGCGAGAGTGGCGATCGGAACCGGGATGTGTCCGTACGCGGAGCGGTTGTGTGAATGGGGGATCTTCAAGGTCCCGATCTGATAGCCGGGCGCATCAAGATCTATTGTTGGCGTGATCAGCGATTTGTTGCTCGACATCATTCCCTCTGGCGCATTGGCGCGCTTGTTGCGCGCTCCCGGCGGAAGCGTTGTTGCGAGCGACAGCTTCAGAAATTGGAACGATGCCGGCAAATGCCGTTTTCTGCGGCTAATGATGCCTAAAAGGCATCATTAGCCGCCATGCCCCGTATGCTGCGCAAGGCATGTCGCACGAGCCCGATGCCTCCGGACGGCGAGGGGGTCTCTCAAGGCTGGTGGGGCAGGACGGTTTCGCGGGGCGATGCCCGCATGCGGTGCGTGGCCCCGCCTGTCGTGGCGCGCGTCTCAGCGATCAGACGGCCCCGTGAACGGAGCGGCGGACGGGACACGTCTGCCCATCGCAGGCTGTGGCGCGCGGGCGGACGTCCCGCAGCATCGGGCGATCATGGCGACCACTCTCACGACGGCAGGTCTGAGAGCGCTCCGCGGTTCTGTTCCCGCCACGGCCATGGTCGGCGCACGCCAGCGCGTGGCGCCGCCATCTTGCGCTAGCAGTGATCTTGAAATCCGCGACTGTGCGTATCCGGGGGGGCACGCGGCGCGCGCCCGCCCTGCTTCCGGGAGATCGGCGGTCAGCTTTGGCGCGTGCGCTTGCCCTTCGGCTTGCCCTCGAAGCCCCCCGGGCGCCGGCTCTTTGGCTGACGCTCAGTTTTGCCGGCACCTGCCGCCTTGGCGTCGCCCGCCTTGCCCTCAGTCGACCGCGCCTGGGACGGCGCGGCGCGGAACTTCTTGGGCCGGAAGGGCTTTTCGGCGGATGGCTCGTCGCCATGATGTCGGCTCTGGGCGGGCCGGCCGCGCATCGGCTTCCCGCGCGCGGGCCGCTCCGAATAGCCGGCCGCCGGGCCGCCGGGCAGGGGCTCGATGATCACGTCGTCGCCATCGGCCTTGCGAGCGGCCTTGCCGAAGCGGTCGGCGGCGGCGAGGCCCACTTCAAAGGCCGTCTCCTCATCGGAGATGCGGATGACGCCGATATCCTTTTTCGTCACGTTCCCACGGCGGCAGATGAGGGGCAGCAGCCATTTGGGATCCGCATTGTTGCGGCGCCCCACATTGAGCCGGAACCAGACGCTGCCGGCGCCCGAGGCCCCGGCGAAATCCCGGTCCGCCGCACGATCGCGGGCGGCACGGCCCACGCCGGGGTCGGTGACCTCCTCCGGGGCGGGCAGGCCGCTGCGATAAAGGCGCACCAGCGCGGCGGCCAGATGCTCGGGCGAGTGGGCGGCGAGCAGCGCAAGGCCGGCCGCGGCATCCTCCTCGTTCGGCTCATCGGTGATCAGGGCGTCGCCCAGCATGCGCTCGTGGTCGAGCTTGCGGATGTCCTCGGGGGTGGGCGGACCCGACCAGACCGGCTTGATGCCCAGCGCCCGCACCAGGTCCTCGGTCCGGCGACGGCGGAAGGGCGGCACCAGCATCACGCTCACGCCCTTGCGGCCCGCGCGGCCGGTGCGGCCGCTGCGGTGCTGAAGGCTTTCGGCGTCGTTCGGCAGTTCCGCGTGGATGACGAGGCCCAGGTTCGGCAGGTCGATGCCGCGCGCCGCGACGTCGGTGGCCACGCACACCCGCGCCCGGCCATCGCGCAGCGCCTGCAAGGCGTGGTTACGCTCGTTCTGGCTCAGCTCGCCGGAAAGGGCGACTGCGGAGAATTGCCGCTCCTGAAGCATGGCGTGCAGGCGCCGCACTGCCTCGCGCGTGTTGCAGAAGACGATGGCGGTGGGCGTATCATAGTAGCGCAGAACGTTTACGACTGCGTGCTCCACCTCGGTGGGCGCAACGCGCATGGCGCGGTACTCGATGTCGGCATGCCCGCCTTCCGCGCTCGCCACCTCGATGCGCAGCGCGTCGCGCTGATAGCGCTTGGCCAGGGTGACGATGCCGCGCGGCATGGTGGCGGAAAACAGCAGGCTGCGCCGCTCCGGCGGGGTGGCCAGGAGAATGAACTCAAGATCCTCGCGGAAGCCGAGATCCAGCATCTCGTCGGCCTCGTCGAGCACGGCAACGCGCAGCTCGGAAATGTCGAGGCGGCCACGCTCCAGATGGTCGCGCAGGCGGCCGGGCGTGCCGACGACGATATGAGCGCCCTGGTTCAGCTGGCGCTGTTCCTGTCGCGGATCCATGCCGCCGACGCAGGAGACGATCCGCGCGCCGGTGCCGGCATAAAGCCAGGTGAATTCGCGCTGTACCTGCAGCGCCAGCTCGCGCGTGGGGGCCACCACCAGGGCCTGCGGCACGCTTGCGGGTGCAAATCGCTCCGCCGTTCCCAGCAGCGTTTCGGCCATGGCGAGGCCATAGGCGACGGTCTTGCCGGAACCGGTCTGCGCGGACACCAAAAGGTCCCGCTCCGCGGCCTCGGGCGCCAGCACGGCACTCTGCACCGGCGTCGGTTCGTTATAGTCCCGTTCGGCCAGGGAACGGGCAAGCGCCGGATTGGTGGTCATGAAGGGCACGGCTGGTTCCGCCTATCTCGCATTATCGTCAGGCGTCGAAGGGGAGCCATCGGAAGGTGTCTGGAATGCCTTCCTAATAGGATGGAAGCCAAAGTGCCACCGCCGGCGAGCCGCGTTTGAAGCATTCCCGGTGTGCCGAAGGCTGTGGGCTCAGGCTGTGGCCGGCGGGCTCCTGCTCATGGCGTCGGCTTTAGATCGGGGCATCTCATTCCGGGGCCGTCCGGATGCGCGGCGGGAGAGCGCGTTCACCGTGCTGAAGGGTCGAGCGCCTGGCGCAGGCGCTGGATCTGCTCATTGAGATGGTCCAGTTGATCCAGTGTCATGCCGGAACGCTCGATCAGGCTCTCTCCCAGGCAGCTGCATCGCGACAGGGTGGCGCGGCCCTGGTCGGTCAGGGTCGTATGCACCTGCCGCTCGTCCGACTGACCACGGTGGCGGCTGACCAGCCCCGCGACTTCCAGGCGTTTGACCAGAGGCGTTATCGTGCTCGGTTCCAGCCCCAGGCGGCGGGCGATCGCGCCAATGGTCATATCGCCTCCTTCCCCAAGGGTGCACAGGACAAGGTACTGGGGATAGGTGACGCCCAGCTCGTCAAGCATGGGCTTGTAGGTCCGCCCCACCGCCATGCTCGTCGCATAGAGCGTGAAACAGATTTGTCTTTGGAGGGGGAGGGGCACGGTCTCGCGGGGGCTCATTGTTCAGCGTTGCGCGAGAGTTTAGCACGAAAAAATTTTGAGTATTGAAAAATTCCCGCGTCCAAATAATTTTCAATAAAAATTGTTGCGATAAATAATATCGCGGTTAGCGTATGGCGCTGAGCGGATCGTCGGGCCTTTTGGTCGTCAGTGGGCATTCGCTCTCGGGCCGGGTCCCGTGGAGGATCGTAGCGGCAGGGGGAGCGGGCGGGGTGAGCGCGATGTCGGCGATGCTTCTTGAGATCAGGGAGAAACCATGCGGGGCGCGGCCGCTTATGGCAGGCGGCGCCATGGGCATGGGCATGGGCATGGGCGTGGGCGTGGGCGTTGCCTGCGCCCGCCTTCCCTCCTGCGCCTGCGGAAAAGGGGCGGGGTGCCCCGAGGCCATTGCCTGCCGCGGGGGCGCGTCGCCTGTCGCTCGCGTCGGGGGCCGCCACCGCGACAATTGTGCTCTTGAGACCTCTCCCGCGTGCCGGTGCGTGCCGCGTGGAACCCTATTCTCGGCGCCGGCGGCCATCGAAACCGGGATGACCGCAGCTGCCCGGTCGCGGAGGCGATTTTCGTTCAAGGCGACGGCAGATCGTTCGATACGGAAAGACAGAGCGGGCGCACAATCTGCTTCCAACGCCCGCCGCCTCCAGAGGTGGCGGCGGGGCGGGGCGGTTCGCGGCCGACAGGTTCCGGACGCACTGCGCGGCGCGCTTCATTCGGGCGGCGCGTTGCGGATGCGCGCGATGGGGCGTGAGCGATGATGGATCGGCGGGCAGAGAGCGCGATGGGGCGTCGGACGGCCGGCTTCGCTACCGGCCGCGCCTTCGACCCCGCTGCCTTCGACCGGCTGCAGCTTGCTTCTCTTGGCGCTGACGGCGTCACCGAATTTCATCTCGCGTCCGGTGACGAGGGCGGCGAGCGCTGGTGGGTGGTTGGCGCCCCACGGGGAAGCGAGGCGGCCGCTCTTCTCGATCGCGAAGCCCTCATTGCCTGGCAGCTCCCGGCGGAGCTCGCGGAGCAGCCGAAACGGCTGGAGCACGGTGATCGTGTGCTGCTCCTGTACCCCCACAATGAGGGCACGGCGTTGGCCGATCTGCCGGCGGGGGATGTGCCGCTGGGGCGTTTTATTCATGTCGCCGCGTCGCTGGCGCGGGCGCTGGGGCGGCTCCACGGGCTCAGCGTGGCCCATGGCGGACTCAATCCCCTCCATATCCTTGTGCAGGAGGACGGAAGCGTGCGTTTTCGGCGCTTCGGGCGGGCGGTGGCGCCGCAGCTCGACGTGCCCGCCGGCGCGCTCCACCCCATCTCCCCGGCCGAAATCGGCTATGCGGCTCCCGAGCAGGCGCACCGCGACAGCCCTTACACCGATGCGCGAAGCGACCTGTATACGCTGGGCGTCGCGCTTTATCAGTGTCTGGTCGGCCGACTTCCCTTGTTTGCGCGCGGCACCGCGGAATGGCTGCACGCCCATGTGGCGGTCGAAGTGGCAAGGCCCAGTGCCGTGCGGGCCGATGTGCCTGCGGCCCTCGATGCCCTCTTGCTGCGGCTGATCGCCAAGGATGCGGACCAGCGGTACCAAAGTGCGGAGGCGCTGTTCGCGGATCTGCGCCTGGTCGAAACCGCGCTCGCGCAGACCGGGCATGCGGAGACGTTTCCGCTGGGGCGCGGAGAGTTCGCGCCAAAGCGGCTGCTGTCCCAACGCCTGTTCGGCCGGGCCGCGGAACTGGCCGATCTTGGCGCCGCGTTCGAGCGGGTGCGCGGCTCCGGCGAGACCGAGATCGTTTTCATTGCCGGGGAAGCGGGGGTCGGCAAGTCGGCGCTGGTGGAGCAGTGGGCGCAGGGCCGAAGTGCGCGGGGCGTGCCCTTCGCCGCCGGAAAAAGCGCGATTTTACAGAAGGATGTGCCCTACGCGCCCTTCACCCAGGCCCTGCGCGCCATCGTGCAGCAGCTGTTGAGCGAACCCGCCGCCGATCTGGATGAGGCGCGACGGCGGCTTGCCGCCAGCCTTGCCGGCTATGGGCGTCTGTTGACCGATCTGGTGCCCGAAGCCGCGTTCGTGATGGGTGAGAGCCCGCCTTTGCCGGAGGTGCCCGCGAACCTTGCGGCGAGGCGTATTGCCCGCGTCATCCTGCAAACCTGTTCCGCCATCGCCAGCGAAGGCCGGCCCTTCATCCTGTTTCTCGACGATCTCCAGTGGCTGGACGAGGCGAGCCTCGGAGTATTGTGCGCGTTCCTGGAAGACGCGCCGCCCAACCTGCTGTTCATCGGCAGCTATCGCGTGGAAGAAGTCGCCAGCCGGCCGGAGTTGGCGGAGCTGCTGCAGATGGCCCACTCCGGCCCGATGCCGGTCACCGCGATGAAGCTTGGCCCGCTGTCGGAGGCCGACGCGGTCGAGTTCGTTTCCAGCGCGCTGAACAGCACGCCAGCCGACGTGGGGGAGCTGGCGCGGAGCGTCCACGGCAGGACGCGGGGCAATGCCTTCTATGTGAGCCAGCTTCTTCGGAAGCTTGTCGAGGA
The DNA here is from genome assembly GCF_043831965.2 of Xanthobacter variabilis. NCBI lineage: Bacteria > Pseudomonadati > Pseudomonadota > Alphaproteobacteria > Hyphomicrobiales > Xanthobacteraceae > Xanthobacter > Xanthobacter variabilis. The sequence continues at coordinate 3,900,358 of NZ_CM195533.1, read as the reverse complement.
AAAGGTCATTGCCTTCGATCCCATGGAGCGGCGCTGGAGTTGGGACCGTTCGCGCATTGTCGAGCACGATACGGTTGCGGACTTCATGCTGCACCGGCTGGATACCCTGGCGCCCGGCCCGCGGGAGTTCCTGCGCCGCCTCGCCTGCACCGGCGGGCGCTGCCCCTCCCGCCTTTTCGCGCGCATCCTCCAGCGGGACGCGGCGGAGGTGGAGGAGGTGGCCGCAAAGCTGGTCAAGGGCGGTCTTCTACAGGGGCGGGAGGGGGAATATCTCCTGGCCCACGACCGGATTCTGGAGGCGGCCTACGCGCTCACCCCGCCGGCCCGCCGGCCCGGGGAGCACCGGGACATCGCCTTGAAGATGATCGCGTTCCATGGCGAGGGAAACCGCGATCATGCCTTCGACATCTCCACCCAGATCGAGCGCAGCGACAGGAGCGCCCTGTCCGTGGCCGAACGCCTTTCTTATGTGCGGGTGCTGCGGATGGCGGCCCGGCGCGCGCGCAATGCGGGGGCGGTGGCGCAGGCCGCCGGCTATGTGGGCATCGCGCGCGAGCTGTTGATTCCACAATGGCTGGTGACCCATTGCGCCCTGTTCTTCGAGGTCGAATGGCTCTATTGCGACGGCCTCCTGGCGCAGGCCCGGACCGAGGAGGCCCTGGGCGCGCTCGATGAGCTGCTGGCGCTCGCCATACGGCCAGTCGACCGGGCCGACACCCTGCGCCTGAAGGCGATCGCCCACACTGTTCAGTCCGCCTACGAACCGGCCATCGAAGCGGCCTGCGAGGGGTTGGCCCTGCTCGGTGTTGAGCTGGAGCGCTCTCCCGACGGGGACCAGCTTGAGCGTGCCTATCGCGCCTGCCGGACCAGGATTCATGACATGGGCGTGCCCCAGCTCTCGGCCCTGCCGGAGGCCAGCGATCCCGCGGTGCGCTCGGCGCAGGCGCTGCTGTCGACGCTGATCTCGTCGTTTTTCGTCGAGAGTGGCCTGCGCTTCCTGCACGTCATCAAGATCGTCGAGCTCACGCTGGAGCACGGGACGACCCCGGAATCCGCCTATGGCCTGGCCTGGTTCGGCGTGTTCAGCGCCCACCACTATGGGGCTTATGAGGATGGCGCTGCCTATGCGATGCAGGCCCATGCCCTGGTCGGTCGCGAAGGCTATGAGGCTCAGCGCACCGCCACGCTGGTCGCCCTGGACCAGGTGGTTGCCTGGACCCGGCCCCTGCGCTTCGCGCTGGAACTGGCGCGGGAAGCGGCGCGGGTCGGTCGCGCGGCGGGCGACCTGGGCATGGCCTGCTATGCCCGCAACCACATCGCGTCCGATCTCCTCATCCTGGGCGAACCCCTGCGTGCGACCCGCGACGAGATCGAGGAGGGGCTCGATTGGACGCGCCAGATCCAGTACCGGGATATCGAACATATCCTCGATGCCCAGCATGCCCTTGCGGACACGCTGATTTCCGGGAATTACGATAGCGCCAGGACGGTGCCGGAGGAGCGGATCACCTCCGTTTCGACCCTGTTCTGGAGCCACGATTACGCCGGCATTACCGCTTTCCTGTTCGGCGATTTCGACGAGGCGGTCCGGCATCTCGAAAAGGCGATGGACCTGGCGTGGGCGGCGCCCGCCCATATCGACACGGCGGCCTGTTCCCTGTTCTTCGCCCTTGCCGTCGCGCGGTCCTCCGGCACCGAGCTCCAGGCGCGGCTGCAGCAGATGGCTGCGGTGCGTGCCCGGCTCGCGGACTGGGCTCGGCTCAATCCCACGACGTTCGGGTGCAAGCAGCTGCTGGTGGAGGCCGAGGCGGCGCGGATGGCCGGTGACCTGGCCGTGGCCCAATCCCTTTATGAGCGCTCGGCTGCGGCGGCCGCCGCAGCGGGTTTCGTGCACGAGCAGGCGCTGGCGTTCGAGCTGGCCGCCCGCTGCTACCGTGACGCGGGCTTGCCCCGTCCCGTGGAAGCCTACGTCCGTGCCGCCTGCCGCGGCTATCGGCAATGGGGGGCGGACGGCAAGGCGGAGCACCTGCTGCGGAGCTTCGATCTGGCGGAGGATCCCGGCACCGGTGCGCCGGGGGAGGAGAGGCAGGAGGATCTCGACCTCGCGGTGATGACCAAATGCGCGCAGACCCTGGCCGAGGAGATCGGCTTGGAGGCGGTTATCCGAACCCTCATGCGCGACATGATCGTGCATGCGGGCGCCCAATCGGGACTGCTGATGCTTCTGCGTGAGAACGAGCCCTTCATCGAGGCATCGGCCCATGTGTGGCGGGAAGAGGTGGCGGTGACGCTCCATTCGGCCGAGCCGACGGCGGCGGATCTGCCCCTGCCGGTGCTCAACACGGTGATGCGGACCCATAAGGCCGTCGTCTTCTCCGACGCTTTCGCGGAGGCCCCGCGCCTGCGGTCGGAGGGGCCGAAGGATCGCGTGGTGCGCTCCCTGCTTTGCATGCCCTTGATGAAGCGCGGCGTTCTGGTCGGCATTCTCTATCTGGAGAACAACCTGGCGGCAGAGGTGTTCACGCCGAAGCGCACGGCCATGCTGGAGATCCTGGCGCCCCAGGCGGCCATTTCCCTTGATGCCGCGCGGCTTTACAAGGACCTGCTGGATGAGAACACGCGCCGCGTGAATGCCGAGTTCGCGCTGCGGGAGGCGCGGGCAGAGCTGGCGCGCACCTCGCGGATGACGGCGATCGAGGGCTATGCCGTCTCCATCGCCCACGAGATCAACCAGCCTCTGGCCAGCATCGTCGCCAATGCGGATGCCGCGATGCGCTGGCTGAAGCGCCCGCAGCCGGATCTGGGCGAGGCCCTCGGCGGGCTGGGGCAGATCCGGGTGGCGGGGCTGCGGGCGGCGGGCATCATCAAGTCGCTGCGCGCCCTGGCGAAGCAAACGCCCATCAGCTTCGTCCCGGTCCGGCTGGAGCACATTGTCGAGGACGTGCTGCGGCTGACGAGCGACGACACGCAGGCCCAGGGAATTGTCGTGAGCGCCAGCCTGTCGACGCAGCCGGGACGGGTGGAGGCGGACCCGGTCCAGATCCAGCAGGTGGTCTTCAACCTCATCACCAATGCGATGCACGCCATGGGCGAGACCCCCATGGGGCAAAGACGGCTTTTGGTCGAGACCCGTCGCGCAGGCGGGCGGGTTCATCTCGCCATCAGTGACACCGGATGCGGCATGAGCGAGGAGGTCATGGAGGATATATTCAAGCCCTTCTTCACCACCAAGAGCGCGGGCATGGGCATCGGCCTTGCCATCTGCCGGTCTGTCGTCGAGGCCCACGGAGGGAGGCTGGATGTCCGCTCGGTCGTCGGCCGGGGCAGCACCTTCTTTCTGAGCCTCGGCCTCGTCGAATGAGCCCATCCGGCAGAGGCTGCGCCTGCTGGATGGGCTTCGCTGACAAGCGGTCTCCGCGCTAACGGCCCGGCCCCTGAAATGGTGCAGGGCGGGCGCGCCTGCGGCCGGTCACCTCTGCCGCGGATCCAGCGCCAGCAGGTGCCGCACGACGGGCGGCTGTTCCCCTCTGTGGAACGCCAGTGCCGCCTTCTGCGTGTCGGCATCGGCGTGGGAAACCCGGCGGTGCTGACGCAGGTGCTCGGCCCAGGATTCCACCATGAACCATTCGGTGAGGAGGGTCGGGTCGGACGAGTCTTCCGTCACCCCCCAATTGTAGGCGCCGTCGCGGCGGCGGGCGGCGGAGAGGTGATGGAGAACCTTGAGGAAGGCCGGGCGGTCGCTCCGGTCGATGCGGTATTCGATGAGGATCAGCACCGGGCCGCGATCATTGTCCACCGGTTCGGCCATGGCCGGCTCAGGCCAGTGCATGGAGGGCGTCAGGTCCGCTTCCCCCGTGGGCAGGCGCAGGCGATGGAGAATGATCCCCGCCAGCGCGAGCCCGCCCGCCGCCAGCATCAGTGCCGTCGGAAGCCCGAGCGCCTGGGCCACGAAGCCCCAGGTGATGCTGCCGGCCGCCATGGCGCCGTTGAACACTGTGAGGTAGACGGCCAGCGCTCGCCCGCGAACCCAATTGGGAAGAATGGCCTGGGCGGTGGCGTTGAGGGTTGTCAGCGCCACGATCCAGGCGCCGCCGATGCCAAGCAGGATGAGAAGCGCCAGCCAGCGCGGTGGCGCCAGTGCCAGGCTCACGGTGGCCGCGGCGGTCACGAGGGCAGCCGCGAGCACCAGACGATCAGTGCCGAGCCTGGCCCGCATGCGCGGCAGCAGCAGCGCGCCCACGATCGCGCCGACGCCGATGGCGCCCAGCAGCAGTCCGTAATAGGCGGCGTCGCCCTTCAGCAGCTCGCGCGCGACCAGCGGCAGGAGCGCCCATACGGCGCTGGCGAACACAAAGAAGAAGGCCGCCCGCACCAGCACCACATGCAGCTCGCGGCTTGAGCGCGCATAGCGCAGACCGGCCCGGAAGGCGCCGGCGAAGCGCTCGCCCAGCTCGTCCTCGGCGGAGGGGGGACGGCGCCACCACAGCAGGGCGGCGATGACGATGAGGTAGCTCGCTACGTCCGCGCTATAGGTCACCGCCGCGCCGAAGGAGGCCAAGAGCAGGCCGCCGGTGGCCGGCCCGATGGCCCGGGCCACGTTGATGCCCAGCGAATTGAGAGCCACCGCGCTCTTGAGGTCCTGGCGCGGCACCAGCTCCGGCACGATGGACTGCCAGGTGGGCATCATCAGCGCCGCGCCGATGCCGCCGAGAAAGGTAAGGCCGATCAGCGACGACACGCTGATGAGGCCGGTATGGGAAAGCACCATCAACGTCGCGCTCACGCAGGCGAGGCCGATCTGGATGGCGATGAGGAAACGCCGTCTGTCCAGGATGTCCGAGAGTACACCCGCCGGCATGGCGAGCAGGAAGATGGGCAGCATGGAGGCGGCCTGCACCGTGGCCACCGCCGCCGGAGAGGCGGAAAGGTCGGTGACCAGCCAGGCGCTCGCCACATCGCGGATGAAGGTGCCCGTATTGCCGAGCACGGTCGCCGCCCACAGCACGGCGAACACCTTCCGCCGCAGCGGGGCGAAGGCGCCCTGCGTAGCGGGCGCCGCGGTGGCTGTGCCGTCCATGTGGGGAGCGTGATGCGGTTCGCTCATTCCCGATGTCCTCCTGGCCCCTGTCCCGGCCCGTGCGCAAGATCATGCCAGGCCACGAGGACAAAAGCGCCCGCGAGCCCGAGATGCTCGAAAAATCCGTTGATGGCGGCGAAGCGCTCCGGCCCCGTCGCCGCCCAGAACCGGTTGGCGAGCAAGGTCGCCATCACCGTGAAGCCTGCCAGCGCCAAGGCGCCCAGCCAGCGCTGGAAGCCGGTCAGCACCAGCAGCGAGCCACCGAGCTCAACGCCCATCACGGCGATGGCGACGGGCGCCGTGGGCTCCAGGCCGAAATGGGCCATCTCGGCCTGCGCGCCTGCGAAGTCCAGCACCTTGGCCAGACCGCCCTCGACATAGGGAGAGGTAAGCGCGAGCAAGGCGAGAACCCGGACAGGCGCGAAGGCGAGCGCCCGCTTCGCCCACGCTTTGGGTGTCTCGGCCCTGGGTGTCGCGCCTTTGGGGAGTTGCGCCATGGTGCCGCGTCAGACGGCCCAGCAGCCGCAGCCGAGGGCGCCGAAGAAGCCGCGCGCATCCTCGACGGGAAGGCTGGCGCCCCAGGCGCCCCAATGGGCGTGGCCGTGAACGCCGCAGGACTTCGCGCAGCCGCACGCGGAAGCGAAGGCGAGGCGGTTTTCGCCCGCCGCCGCCCGTTCCTGGTAGCCACCGAAGCGGCGCACCGGCGACCAATCGGGCATGGGCGGGGGAAGATCGGGCGCCAGCGTGCGGAAGTCGCCATCCCCGTGCACCGGAACGCCGCCGAGCAGGGTCAGCACTGAGGTGATGTCCTGGATGCGCTCGCCCGGCACCGAAAAATAGTCGTCCGACAGCACGATGATGTCCGCGAGCTGGCCCTGCTTGATCTGCCCCTTCTTGCCCGGCTCGGTGGAAAACCAGGTGTTCGCCTCGGTCCACAGGCGCAGCGCCGCCTCGCGGTCCAGGAGGTTGGAGGCGGGATAAAGGGAGAGGCCGCCCAAGGTCTTCCCCGTGACCAGCCAGGACAGGGAAACCCAGGGATTATAGGAGGCGACGCGGGTCGCATCCGTGCCGGCGCCCACCGGCACCCCCATGTCGAGCATGCGGCGGATGGGGGGCGTGCGCTCGGTCGTCCGCGCGCCGTAACGCTCGGCGAAGTATTCGCCCTGATAGGCCATGCGGTGCTGCACCGCGATGCCGCCGCCGAGCGCCGCGACCCGCTCGATGTTGCGGTCGGAGATGGTTTCCGCGTGGTCGAAGAACCAGTTGAGGCCTTTAAGGGGCACATCCCGATTCACTTTCTCGAACACGTCGAGGGCGCGCGAGATGGTCTCGTCATAGGTGGCGTGCAGGCGCCACGGCCAGCGGTTTTCGGCCAGAAGGCGGATGACCGGCTCAAGGTCGCCCTCCATGTTCGCCGGCATTTCGGGACGGGGCTGCTGGAAGTCCTCGAAGTCGGCGGCGGAATAGACCAGCATCTCGCCGGCGCCGTTGGCGCGGTAGAGGTCGTCGCCCTGGCCCGGCTTCACCTGCTTGGCCCAGCCGGCAAAGTCCGCCAGCTCGTCTTTCGGCTTCTGGGTGAAGAGATTGTAGGCGATGCGCACCGTGAGCTGCCCCTCTCGGGCCAGCTCCTCGATGATGGCATAGTCGTCCGGGTAGTTCTGGAATCCGCCGCCCGCGTCGATGACGGAGGTGACGCCCAGGCGGTTCACCTCCCGCATGAAATGGCGGGTGGAATTCTTCTGGTATTCCGGCGGCAGTTTCGGACCCTTGGCCAGGGTGGCGTAAAGGATGGTGGCATTGGGGCTCGCCACCAGCAGGCCGGTGGGGTTGCCCGCCCCATCGCGCAGGATTTCCCCGCCCGGCGGGTTGGGCGTGTCGCGGGTGTAGCCGACAACCCGCAGGGCGGCCGCATTGAGCAGGGCGCGGTCATAAAGGTGCAGGATGAAGACCGGCGTGTCGGGCGCGGCGGCGTTGATCTCGTCGAGGGTGGGCAGCCTCTTTTCCGCGAACTGGTGCTCGGTGAAGCCGCCCACCACGCGCACCCATTGGGGCGGCGGGGTGATGGCCACCTGGGCCTTCAGCATCTCCATCGCCTGGGCCAGGGAGCGCACCCCGTCCCACCGCAACTCCATATTGTAGTTGAGCCCGCCACGGATGATGTGCATGTGGCTGTCGATGAGGCCGGGGACGATCCGCCGCCCGCCCGCGTCTACGGTTTGCGTCTGCGGCCCGGCAAGGCGCATGGCCTCCGACGCCAACCCGGCGAACAGGATGCGCCCATCCTTCACCGCCACAGCTTCCGCCTGCGGGTTGGAGCGGTCGAGGGTGGTCACCTTGCCGTTGAAGAGGATCAGGTCGGCGATCTCGTTCATGGTTCGGGCTTTCGGGTTCTGCTGCGGGGGGGAACGACGGCGGGGCGGTCTGGTTCAGGTTGCGGGCGGCTTGTCGCGCGAGGCCATGGGGGATGTCGGCGTGTCCGGGCGGCCGGGGAGCTGGCCGAGGACGTGGTCCGAGCAGTCCGCAAGGCCGATGGCGCGGCTGAGGCTGTCGCCCTTCAGCAGGTGGCGCGTGACCGGCACGATTTGCTCGCCCAGGAGAATGCCGAAGAGCCCCACCAGGGCGATGACCGGCGGCGCCGGCGAGCGCACATTGATGAGGCTGTAGACGACGCCGACCAGCAGGCCGGCACCCAGCGAGGCGAGATAAAGCTTCATGGGGCCTCCTTCCCGAACGGTGGTGGGAACGGGTGGCGACCGGGGCGCGCTCCGCCCCCCAGGGTCGCGACCGGCGCGGAATGGCCCGCGCCGGTCATGGGCCGCGCTGGCGGCTCAGCTCTTCACAAAGGCCAGCAGGTCCGGATTGATCACCTCGGCATTGACGGTGAGCATGCCGTGGGAGAAGCCCGGATAGGTCTTCAACGTGCCGTTCTTGAGCAGCTTGACGGACTTCAGCGCGGAATCGGCGATCGGCACGATCTGGTCATCCTCGCCGTGCATGACGAGGGTGGGCACGGTGATGGCCTTCAGGTCCTCGGTCTGGTCGGTCTCGGAGAAGGCCTTGATGCCGTCATAATGGGCCTTCGCGCCGCCCATCATGCCCTGGCGCCACCAGTTCTCGATCACCCCCGGATACGCCTTCGCGCCCGGGCGGTTGAAGCCGTAGAAGGGGCCGGTGGGCACATCGAGGAAGAACTGGGCGCGGTTGTCCGCCAGTGCCTTGCGGAAGCCGTCGAACACCTCGATGGGCAGGCCCTCGGGGTTGGAGGCGGTCTTGACCATCAGCGGCGGCACGGCGGAGACCAGCACCGCCTTGGCCACGCGACCGGAAGGCTGGCCGAACTTCGCCACGTAGCGGGCCACCTCGCCACCGCCCGTGGAATGGCCGATATGGACGGCATTCTTCAGGTCCAGCGCCTCCACCACCGCGAAGGCGTCGGCGGCGTAATGGTCCATGTCGTGGCCGTCGGCCACCTGGGTGGAGCGGCCATGGCCGCGCCGGTCATGGGCAACGACGCGATAGCCGTTCTGGATGAAGAACAGCATCTGCGCGTCCCAATCGTCGGCGGACAGCGGCCAGCCGTGGTGGAACATGATGGGCTGGGCGTCCTTCGGCCCCCAGTCCTTGTAGAAGATCTCGACCCCGTCCTTGGTGGTCACGCTCGGCATGGGAGGCGCTCCTTTGGCTTGAGGGGTGGCCGCGGCGGCCACGGGGAGGGAGCTGAGGACGGTGGCCAGGGCACCGGCGCCGCCCAGCTCCAGGAGGGTTCGGCGCGTCAGGGACAGCTGCGGCTCGGTCATGAGGTGATCCTCAATGACCTTCGGAGGCGCCGAACATGCTCTTGGCGTAGATGATGCCCAGCCCATAGGCGCCGCCATATTGCTTGGCGATGCCGGTGGTCATGTCGTAGGTCCCGGTGCGCGCCCAGTCGCGCTGCAGCTCGAGCAGGTATTGCAACGCCGTCATCGGCACCGCCCCGGCCTGGATCATGCGATCCATCGCCCGCTCGTGGGCCTCATCGGAAACGTCGCCGCAGGCATCGGCGATCACATAGACCTCGAAGCCCTGGTCGATGGCGGACAAAGCCGGGCCGACGATGCACACGCTGGTCCAGAGCCCGGCCAGCACCGCGCGCCCCTTCCCGATGCGGTTCACCTCGGCGATGACCGCGGCATCCTCCCAGGTGTTCATGGAGGTGCGGTCGAGCAGCGCCTGGCCGGGAAAGGCATCGGTGATTTCAGCGTACATGGGGCCTGAGAAGCTCTTCTCGGCCACGGTCGTGAGGATGGTCGGCACCTTGAAGCCGGCCGCCGCCCGCGAGACCAGAGCGGCGTTGTTGCGCAGGGTGACCGCGTCGATGGACTTGGTCGCGAACGACATCTGCGACTGGAAGTCGATCATCACGAGCATGTGGTTGTCGGGCGCGATGAGCGCCGTTCCGGGAGTGGGGCTTGCGGTCGGCATGGATATCCCTTGCATCCAGCTGTGAATGGCAAGTCGACCATGGCCCGTGTCGTCGCGACGGGTTTGCGCAAAAGCGAATGGCTTTGTCTGTTCGCACTGAGGCCGGCACATTGCCCCCATGATCTCTCGGAGATCGAGCATGGGGCCGGCGTGGCGGGGCGCGCCAAGCCAGTGATCATCCCGCCTGGCCCGGGGCCGCGGCCTTCACGAAGACCATGGCATCCCCAAATGCGGCGCTGGTCGCGCTGGTCAGGACTTGCCGAGCCGACATGGACTTGCCGCGGGATGGCGATAATGGGCGCGTCCGCTGGTGGATGCGGGGACCAGGGAGCGGCCGTTGCCAAGGCGCGGCATCGTGCCGGGCCCGAAAGGCGGTGGCCCGGCGCTGGCGGTTCAGCCCTGCCGCGTGGCCGCGCCGGCCTGCAGCGCACGGCCGATGCAGTCGATCATGGCGGCGCTGTCGAACGGCTTGGCGAGGAAGCCGAAGGCGCCCGCGGCATCCACCTGGCGGCGAATGCGCTCCTCGGGAAATGCGGTGATGAAGATCAGAGGCACCGCGTCGCCCTCGGCGCGCAGGCGGCTCTGCAGTTCCACCCCGCTCATGCCCGGCATCTGGACGTCGGTGATGACGCAGTTCGTCCGGCAGCGTTCGGGGGAACCGAGGAAGTCTTCCGCGCAGGCAAAGCAGCTCGCGCCGAACCCGAGGGAGCGGATGAGGCTTTCGGTGGCGAGACGAACGGATTCGTCATCGTCGATGATCGTGATCATCGGGACAGGCGACACGTCTGGACACCTCGAAACGCGAGCTTTTCGGCGCGGCACGCAGCACCGATGTACACCCAATGTAGCTGCCGCCTTCCGGCGCAGGAATCATACACTCGTTTGCCGCGCTACCCTTTCGCGGTACTGACGCCGAGGGCTTCGGCCATCCGTACCAGGTCCGCCAGGGAATGGGCCTCCATCTTGCGCATGACGTTGCCGCGGTGGATCTTCACGGTAATCTCGCTCAGCCCCACCTCGGCGGCCACCTGCTTGTTCATCAGGCCGGCGGTGACGCGTGCCATGATCTGGCGCTCGCGCTCGGTCAGGGTGTCGTAGAGGGCGCGCAGGCGGGACGAGGTGGCGCGCGCTTCCCGCCGCGTGCGGTCGATGTCGATTGCGGCCGCCACCGCATCGAGCATGTCCTGGTCGCGGAAGGGCTTGGTGAGGAAATCCACCGCCCCCGCCTTCATGGCCCGCACCGACATGGGAATATCGCCATGCCCCGTCATGAAGATGATCGGAATCTCCATGCCCGATCGGGCCAGCTGGCTCTGGAAATCGAGCCCGCTGAGGCCCGGCATGCGGATGTCGAGCACCAGGCAGCGCGGCCCGTCCGGCAGCCTTGCCGCCAGCAGCTCGGCGGCCGAGGAGAACAGCGCGACTTCCAGGCCGATGGAGCGGAACAGGCTGGAGAGCGCATCCCGCAGACCCGCATCGTCATCGACCACGAGCACGACGGGGGCGCTCGGGGGTGTCGCGCTGGGGGGCTGTCGGCTGGTCACGGCAGGGCTTCCTTGGCGATGGCCTGGGGAACATCCTCGGCAATGGGCAGGGCCATGGTGAAGCACATGCCACGGCCCGCGCCAAGGGCGGCGTTGATCCGGCCCGCATGAGCCTCGACGATGGAGCGGGAGATGGACAGTCCGAGGCCGATGCCCCGCTTCTTCGTCGAGAAGAAGGGCGTGAACAGCAATGGCAGCGTCTCCTCAGCGACGCCGGGGCCGGTATCCTCCACCTGGATGGCGACGCGCGGGGGCGCGGCGGCCTCGTCCGCGGCCATGAGAAACGTGCTGATGCGCAGCGTCCGCTCCTGCTCCGGCACGCCGTCCATGGCCTGAATGGCATTGAGCGCGAGGTTGATGAGGGCCTGCTGCAGCTGCACCGGGTCGCCCAGGACCGGTGCCAGCTGGTGATTGAGTTTGAGATCAAGCCCCACCCGGTGGCAGGAAAGGTCGCGTTCCAGCAGCATGGCGCTTTCCGCGACCAGTTCCGCGACGCCGAGGGGCGCGCGGGCGCTCTCGCCCTGCCGCGCGACGGCTCGCAGCCGGGCGACGACATCGCTGGCCCGGCGCGCATTGGCGATCGCGCGCGTCACGCTGAGTTCCGCCTCGCGGATGTCCGGCACCGTCCGCCGCAGCCAGCGCAGGCAGGCCTCGCCATTGGTGACCACCGCCGCGAGCGGCTGGTTGACTTCATGGGCGATGGAGGTGGTGAGCTCGGCGAGGGTGCTCGCACGCGTGACAAGGGCCAGGTCGGCCCGCATTTCGTGGAGCTGGTTTTCGGCGCGCCGGCGCTCGGTGATGTCGTGGTTTGTCTCCATGGTGCCCATGGGCCGCCCGCGCGCGTCGTGCTGAAGCGACCAGCGGCTGATGCAGGTGAGCTTGCGGCCGTCGCGCGTGGTATGCGCCAGCTCGCCCTCCCACTGCCCGGTGTTGATGAGGGTGCTGGCGATGTCCGCGCGCGCCAATGGAAAGACGGTCTTCAGCAAAGCGGACGCCTTCTGCCCGACGGCTTCCTCGCGGGACCAGCCATAGAGCGCCTCGGCGCCGCGATTCCAATAGGTGACGGTATCCGACGTATCGCGCACGAAGATGGCGTCGTGAGAGAGGTCGAGCAGCGCCGCCTGTTCCCTTAGGGAACGCGTGGCATCCTGGTTGCGCAGGCACAGCAGGGTCGTGACCATGATGGCGACGATGCTGACCGTCCCGCGCATGGTGGAGGGGAGAGCGAAATCATTCGCGCGCACGATCGTGAAGCTCAGCACCGTGAGGCTGATGCAGCTGCCCGCGACAAGCAGAAGTCCCGTCCTTTCGAGGAGGCGCGCCGAGAGGAGGACCACGAGCGCGTAGAGCACCGCGATGGCCATATCCAGCGGCGAGAGCGTGTCGACGAGGAAGATGCCGCCGCATGACGCGATGACCAGGGTGGGGCCGAGCCATCGACCTGTCGGTGGCCCGGTCCCCGAAAAGATGTGGTGCTGGCCGGACATGGACACCTCGATGGACCTTCATGCGGAACCGTGCGCCGCCATCAGTCCATCGACCGGCGGCGGGCCAGCCCACTGCAAGCGAGACATTCACTACCATTGCGGGATCCGGCCGTTTTGTCAGATCGGACGCTGAATTTCCGAATCGTCGGCCCGTGAACGGACGTGCTGGCGCTTTTAGGGCCAGGCCTGCCCCGGCATCTGGATCCCGTCTGCGACCATACCAAGGTATGGGCAGGCACCTCCCATCATATGGGTGGCGAAACCCACGTAGAATGGAGCGCGCGGCCGCCATCCCCGATCCTCGCTGCAGCCACTGGCGAGGGGTGAGCCTCCGCCGAACATCCGCTCCGAGCGATTGGGGTTCCGCGCATGTCCGTCCATGTCTCGATAGCCGCTACAGGGCGGGCCTTCCAGGACTTCGAGGAAACCGAGCCCACTGGGGCGCGCCGGGGCGCCCTTGCTGTGTACCTGCCGCATATGGGCCTCGTCCTCGGCATGACCGCGAGCGAGCGGGAAAGACGGCATCGGCCCGACGGCGAGCCGGAAGGCATCGTTCTGCGCCTCGAAAGGCGCTGTGGCGGGGCGCCTGGGGGCGCCAGCCAGCCTGCGCGCCGCGAGGCCGACCGCAGGCACGCCGCTGTGGACGATCATGTGGTGCGGCAGCTGTCGCAGGCGCTGGAGGCGACGCGCGCGGAGGGCGGATGCGGTGTTTATGCCGATGCGCTCCAGCTGGCGCTGGTGGCGCGCATGCTCGCCGTGGAGGAAAATGCACGTGCCGCTCTTCCACCCGAAGTCGAGCCGAGCGCGCCGGCGCGGGTGAAATCCGGTCTCGTGACATGGCGGCTGAAGCGGGTGCTTGCGTTCATCGAGGCGAACCTTTGCGACGCCATCTCTCTTGCGGATATGGCGCGCGCGGCGGGGCTCAGCCGCATGCATTTCGCCGCCCAGTTCCGGCTTTCCACCGGCCTGCGGCCGCACGAATACCTGCTAAAGGCCCGCATCATGCGCGCGCAGAGGCTGATGCTGGAAAGTCGCGATCCCCTGGTGCAGATCGCTCTGGCCGTGGGCTTCCAGACCCAGGCGCACTTCACCACGGTGTTTCGCCGGTTCGCCGGCGCCACTCCCCACCAATGGCGCAGCGCCCAGGCCGCCGAGGCGTGAGCCGGCGCGGGCATCGGCGGGTGTTCCCACCCGTGCGCCGCGCCTGAGGCCGTCGGGCCATCAGGCGCGGATATCCTGCGCATTCAGCCGCACTCACGCCCCCGGACCACCCGGATGCCCGCCCCGCTTCGCTGAACACGGTTTTCAGGCGGCCGCGGACGGGGTGGCCATAAGCCGAGCGTTGTCGTGAGGGGCGCGACGGTTTCGCCCATGCCGATGGTTTTCACGACCCGCTTTCCACGGGCGAAGGAGAGAGCCGGCCCGCCGGCAAGTGCGGCAATGGCGGTGACCAATAAAGGGTGATCGCCGAGCAGGAGAGGCCCTGCACAGAGCCGCGAGCGGGCAATACATGCCCCACCATGGGCGGGCCATTGCCGGCAGGCTGCACCGGAAACGGCTGGGCCGAGGCCGCCACTCGGCCGAGACGAGAGCGCGTCCTGTGCGCGATGTGGGATCCATCTCCCGCACAGAACGTGCGCAAAAACAAAACGTTAGCCTGCTTATCGCGTGTCTATCAAAAGCCGAAATGTCTGGCCCTAAGCCGCGGCGAAGTGCTCGTCGGGCGCTCGGCTCGTCGGCCTGAAGCGGTCACTGAACTCCTGAACCAGGTCCGGCTCAGCGCTGTGGAGAAGGCATCGAGATACCTCTATCGAAGGCTGGAAGCGAACAGGGTCCTTGGCGAGCCTCAGTCTCGTCAGGGCTTCGGCGGCTGCGGGCACCTGATCTCGATCGCAGGGGGCCGACAGCCCGTTGGACTACGGGAATTAGATATTAGATAAAATCCATCGATTATATTATATATATGGAGTGGTGCTTTCCCACCGAGGGTTCCGGAGAAAATCGATGAGTGGCCTCGATCAGATCGACCGCAAGATCGTCGCCGAGCTGATGCGCGACGCAACGCAGACCGTCGCCCAGGTCGCGGACAAGGTCGGCCTGTCCCAAACGCCGTGCTGGAAGCGCATCCAGAAGCTGGAGGCCTCCGGGGTGCTGATGAACCGCGTCGCCATTGCGGATCCTGTCAAGCTTGGCCTCGGTCTCACCGTGTTCATCGGCATCGAGGCGCCCGATCACACGGGGGAATGGCGGCAAGCCTTCATGGGCGTGGTTTCGGCGATGCCCGAGGTGCTGGAGGTCTACCGCATGGCGGGGGAAATGGACTACCTGCTGCGCGTCGCCATGCCCGACATGCCCGCCTTCGACCTGTTCTATCGCCGGCTGACGGAAGCCTTGCGCTTACGAAATGTCACCTCTCATTTTGCGATGGAGCGGATGAAGTTCACCACGGCCTATCCTTTGGATCTCCACGGCGCGCAGCGCTAAAGCGGCTCCGCGCGAAGCGGGAGCCGGCAAGGCGGGGGCGGGCCCTGGGCCAGGCCCCCTTTTCCTATGGCGTGGGGTTTACTCGGCTGCGTTCAGGCGGCTGTCCGCCGGCGCGTCGAAGGGCGCGCCGCGGCTTGCGTCGGCCACGCTCTCCCGTCCCACATAATGGTGGCCCCATTGGGCCGCCGGGTGGCTTGCGCGCACCCGCCCGCCTTCATCGCCCAGCAGCTTTTCGCGAAGGGTGCCGGGGGCGTAGCCGCTTTGCGCCCGCCCGCGCCTGCGCAGCTCGGGCACCACGAAGTCGATGAAGTCGGTGGTCGAGGCGGGCGTGATGGCATAAGCGAGGTTGAAGCCGTCCACGCCGCCTTCATCAACCCAGCGCTCCAGCTCGTCCGCCACCGTTTTCGGGCCACCCACCAGTACGGGGCCGAGCCCGCCGATGGACCTTTTGCGGATCACCTCGCGCACCGTCCAGGCCTTGCCATCGGCGGCGAGGGATTCGAGCGTCGTGCGCAGGCTGTCATTCTCCACGGCGGTGAGCGGCAGGTCCGGGTCGAGCGACGAGAAATCGAGGCCCGTCCAGCCGCCGTAAAGGGCGAGTGCCCCTTCCGGGCTCGCATAGGAAAGGTATTCCTCATACTTGCGCCGGGCGGCTTCGTCGGTGGGCCCGGTAATGACGGTCAGCAGCGTGAAAATCTTCAGGGAGTCAGGCTCGCGGCCGGCGGCCACCACCTCCGCGCGGATCTGGTCGGTCAGCTTGCGCGCCGTCTCGGGCGAGGTGGCCAGAACGAACATGGCCTCCGCATGGCGCGCGGCGAAGCGACGCCCGCGCGCGGAGGCGCCGGCCTGGAAAATTACCGGCGTGCGCTGCGGCGAGGGCTCGCACAAATGGAAGCCCGGCACCTTGAAGTATTCACCATCGTGTTGGATGGGATGGACCTTCGAGGCGTCCGTGAAAATCCCCTTCTCCTTGTCGCGCAGAACGGACCCGTCCTCCCAGCTCCCTTCCCAGAGCTTGTAGACGACCTCCATGTATTCTTCCGCGAGATCGTAACGCGCATCGTGCTCGATCTGGCGATCCATGCCGATATTGCGCGCAGCTGAATCGAGGTAGGACGACACGACGTTCCACGCCACCCGCCCCTTGGTGAGGTGGTCGAGGGTCGAGAGCCGGCGCGCCAGCAGATAGGGGTGCTCGAACGTCACCGCCGCCGTCACGCCGAAGCCCAAATTCCTGGTCACCGCCGCCATGGCGGAAATGGCGCCGAACGGGTCGTTCACCGGCACCTGCGCCGCGTCCTGCAGCGCCGCTTCCGCCGAGCCGCGATACACATCATACACGCCCACCACATCGGCGATGAACAGGGCGTCGAAAGCGCCCCGTTCCAGCTCGATCGCCAGGTTGGTCCAGTACTCGATGTCGTTATAGCGCGAGGCCTGGCTGGAGGGGTGTCGCCAGGTGCCGGCCGCCTGATGGCCGACGCAGGTCATGTCGAAGGCATTGAGAATGATGCGTTTCTTCGTGGTCATATGAAGTCCTTGTCATCTCCGCTGCCCTCGGGCGATGCGGCGGCGCGTGATGGCGGACCGGAGGGCGCGACGGCGACATCCTCCGGTCCGCGGTGCCGTGGTGGATTGAAGTTGGCTTTCGGGAACAAGCTGCGCGGCCGCGACGGGCCGCCGCGAGGCGGCGCATCAGCTGGCGATGGCGGCGATCTGCCAGACATCGACCGGCTCGGTTCCGTTCGCCGCGTTGTCGCCCAGACTGCGCTCCTTGTAGATCAGCAGGTTGAGGCTGGCGGTGAACCCGGATTCCTCAGCCTCGCGATCTGCTCGACGGGCGCAATGCGTTCGCGCTCGCGCTCGATGGCGCCTTCCGCGATGCGCGCGAAGAGCGGGCTGAAGCGCGCCTTCAGCTTTCCGGTGTCGGGGAACGTGCCCCGGAACTCATGCACGGTCACGGTAAGGCTCCTTCATGCCCGCGAAGGGAGGTTCGGAGGGCGAAAAGATCTTCTGATGGGGCGGATTTTTGCGGCCGTTGGCCAGTGGAGTGCCGAGTGCATCAAGTGTAGTCAGAACAGCCGCGCGGAAGCGAGAGTTACGTCTTCCATATTTTCCCGCGCACAGAGCAGGCGTTTCTCATCGAGCCGGTGGTAGCGAGAAGAATTTTTCTTCGCGATGAGGACGTGAGCCTTGCGCCCGATGTTGCTGCCCAAACGTCGCCGCACGCCATCGCCTCCGTCCTCAAGGCGGCGCTGGAGCGTTATTCCCAAAGCGACATTTGGTCCCTTTTCATCTCCAAGCACTTCGGCGCGCCCGGCCTTTCGCGCCCGGCCCTTGCCCAGTTCGGGCTCGACCAGCACCGGTGCAATGCGCGGGTCCAGCCCCTGCGCGATCCGGTGCGGTGGAAGTTCTTCCATGTGGGGAACTGGTATCTGAATGGCGTGCATCCACGCCGCCCCCTGGAACTGAGGGCCCCTGCGCGGCGGAGAATATTGATCTCCCTTGAGCATCGGCCGCGAAGGTCTTCTCCTAAACAGACCACGTTCTTTGGAATGGCCGCGGCCGTGCGTCGGGGCCTATCAAAGCATGAATGCGGGAATGTCGCCGATCTGGGTGACGGCGCCGCACCCCGTGATAGGAAAAATGCGATGGCCGTTGGTTCCTCTCCCGAAATCTTCTGGTTTCTGCCCACTTCGGGCGACACCCGTTACCTTGGAACTTCGGATTACGGGCGGGAACCGACCAACGCCTATCTGCGCGAAATCGCGGTGACTTCGGAGCGGCTCGGCTATGATGGGCTGTTGATCCCCACCGGCTCCAGCTGCCACGACCCCTGGATCACGGCGGCCAGCCTCATTCCGGTGACCAGCCGCATCAAGCTGCTGGTGGCGCTGCGAACCTCCATCATGGGGCCCACCGCATCCGCCCGCCAGGCGGCGACGCTGGACCAGGCCCTGGGTGGCCGGCTGCTGTTGAACGTGGTGCCGGGCGGCGATGCCGCCGAGCTGGCGGCAGACGGGGTGTTTCTGAGCCATGACGAGCGCTACGAGGCGGCGGACGAGTTCCTGACCGTGTGGCGGCGCATTCTGGAAACGGGAGAAAAGTTCAGCTTCGAGGGCCGTCACCTGAAGGTGGATAACGCCCGAAACTACTATCCGCCGGTGCAGCGGCCCTATCCTCCGCTCTATTTCGGGGGCTCCTCGCCCGCCGCCCATGCACTGGCCGCCAAGCATGTGGACGCCTACCTCACCTGGGGCGAGCCGCTGGCGGCCGTGGCGGAAAAGATCGCCGACGTTCGCGCCCGCGCCGCGCGGCACGGGCGCACCGTGCGCTTCGGCGTGCGGCTCCATGTCATCGCCCGCGAGACGGAGGAGGAGGCGTGGGCGGCGGCGGATCGCCTGATTTCGCGCCTGACCGAAGAGGATATCGCGGCGGCGCAGGCCAATTACGCCAAGATGGATTCCGTGGGGCAGGCCCGCATGGCGGCACTGCACGGGGGGCGGCGCGACCGGCTCGTGCTGGGGCCGAACCTGTGGGCCGGGGTCGGGCTCGTTCGCGGCGGTGCTGGCACGGCGCTGGTGGGCGCGCCGGAACAGATCGCGGAACGGCTGCGCGAATATCAGGGCCTGGGCGTCGATACCTTCGTGCTCTCCGGCTATCCGCATCTTGAGGAATCCTTGAGGTTCGCGGAGCTGGTGTTCCCCCTGCTCGGCAAGGGGGCGGTGACGCAGCGCGGCGCGCAGACCGGGGGCGCTTTCGACATTCGAGCCGTGCGGCAGGTCGCGGCGAGCTGAGAGGCGCTCATGCAGATCATCGATATGCGCTGCCGGCCGGCTTATCTGCACGATTTCTTCGGCAGAACGCCCGGGACGGCGGAGTTCGAAACCGCGCGCTGGCTCAACCAGCGCGTGGGGACCCGGGGCAGCGACACCCATTTCACCCGTTCGGCGACACCGGAAGGCTTTCTGGAAGAGGTGGCGCAGGCGGGCCTCGCGAAGGCCGTGGTTGTGGGCCGCCACACCCCCACCCAGCACCTTCCGAATGACACCATCCATGGGATCGTGGCCGGCTCTGCGCTGCTTGAGGGCATCGGCGCGGTGGATCCGGTGGTCGAGGGCGAGCAGGCGGCGCTCGATGAGGCGGAGCGGGCCATCAAGGTGCTGGGGCTGAAGGGCATCGATCTGGAGCCCGGATTCGGCACGCCCGCCCGCCACGCGGACGACCCTGTGTATTTTCCCCTTTACGAACTTCTGGTGGCGCTGGATGTGCCCCTGTTTCTGATGAGCGGCCCCACCACGCCGGACCCCCGCTTCAACGATCCCGCCGCCATCGGCAATGTGGCCCGGCTGTTTCCGCGGCTGAAGATTGCCGTCTATCACGGCTCATGGCCGAATGCTCAGCAGATCGTCGGCGTCGCCTTTCGGCATGAGAATGTCTTTCTCATTCCCGATATGTATTTGTTTCAGCCCGGAACGCAGACCTATGTGGAGGCCGTGAACAGCTTTTTGGGTGACCAGTTCCTGTTCGGCTCCTCCTATCCGTTCCGCCCTATCACCCAGACCATCGCGGATTTTCAGAAAGTGGGCTTCCATGAGGCCCTCTTGGAGAGGCTGTTTTATGGAAATGCTGCTCGCCTTCTGAAACTCTAGGGCGCTGATGCGAGTTACTCACGCGGGCCGGCATCCGGTTTACCGGAACGGGCGTTCAGTAGCTGTCCGTTGCGCGAGCGGGATTGCCAGCATGGCGTGCTGCTCTTGGTGTGGGGCGGCGCAAGGGCCTTTGGCGGAAAACGCGCCGATGGGAGCGATGGGGCTTCCGGGTCGGAGCTGAAGGCCGGATCTGGTGCGCGATGCCACGGGAAGGTGAAGTTTGATGAGTTCATCCGAAGGCACAGGGGGCGGGCCAGCCGGCATGCGGACAGCGCCGCGTGGCCCATCGTGCGTCGTCATCATTGGCGGGGGCCTTTCGGGCGCTGCGGTCGCCTGGCATCTCGCACGCCGCACCCGGCCGGGCGAGATCCGCATCATCATCGTCGAGCCACGCGCGGAGCTGGGTCGGGGTCTTGCCTATGCGACGCCGGATCCGGATCATCGCCTCAACGTGCCCGAGCGGAAGATGAGCCTCGATGCCGGCGATCCGCTGCATTTCCAGCGCTGGCTGCTGTCCCGCGAGGGGCCGGGGGTTCCGCACGGGGCGTGGACGGCCGAGGGTGAGGCTTTCGTGCCGCGCGAGATCTTCGGCCGGTATGTGGCGCACCACCTGCGGCCGCTGCTGGCGAGCGGGCGGGTCGAGCATCTGCGGGCCCAGGCCACGGGCGTGCAGCAGCGGGGGCAGGGTTATGCGGTGCGGTTGGACGGCGGCGGCGAGGTCGTCGCCGATCGGGTGGTGCTGGCCGTCGCCCATCCTGCTCCGGCGGTTCCCGGCGCATTGGCAGCGTTTCGGGATGATCCGAGGCTGGTGGCGGATGCCTATGGCCGCGATGCGCTTTCCGCTATCGCCCCGAGTGACCGGGTGCTGATTGTCGGTTCCGGGCTGACGGGGGCCGATGTGGTGGCCACCCTGCGGCGGTGCTCCCATCGCGCGTCCATTCACATGCTGTCCCGCCACGGCCGCCGGTCGCAACCTCACGGGCCGGCGCAGTCGCCAACGTCTGCCGACTTCACGCAGCCGGGGGAGACGCGCGCGGTGGGGCTGCTGCGCCGGGTGCGCCGCGAGCTGGAGCGCGATGCGCAAGCCGGGCGAACATGGCACGCCGTGTTTGATCGGCTCCGCGAGCAGGGGCCTCGCATCTGGGCAGCGCTGCCCTGGCCTGAGCGGCGGCGGGTGGTCCGCCATCTCCGGGGGCTTTGGGATATTCATCGCTTTCGCATCGCGCCGCAGACCTATCAGGCGCTGCAAAGTGAGATCGCGGCCGGCCGGCTGGAGCCGCTGGCGGGGCGGCTGGTTTCGGCGCAGAGCGTCGGCGCCAGCATCGCCGTGCGCATCGCGCTGCGCGGTGGCGCCTCGCGCGTCCTCGAGGTGGAGCGGATCGTCATCGCCACCGGGCCCGCCCACGGGTCGGTCATCGCGGCAAACCCGGTCCTTAAGGACCTCGCCGCGCAGGGGCTGCTGCAGTCCGATCCGCTGGGGCTCGGGCTGTGGACGTCGCCGCAGGGCGTGGTGCTCGACCGCTACGGGGTGGAGCAGCCGAATCTGCTCGTTGCAGGTCCGCTGGCGCGCGGGTCGGTTGGCGAGCTGATGGGGGTGCCCGAAGTGACCGCCTGGGCGGAAGCCGTCGCGGCGCGCGTTGCCGGAGCGCCTGCGGAAGCACCCGGCGCCCAGCCCATTCCCGCCGGAACGCCCTGAGGTCCTCCGGCGAGCGAGTAGTGCAACGCGCTGCCGCGCAGGGGCGCGATCCGCGGAAGATCCTGGTTTATGCCATGGCGACCGTCATCGTGGACGAGACCTGTGCCGGGGCGCGCGCGAAGCATGTGGACGATGTGCGCTACGCGTCCCATGACGGGGCCCTGGCGTTGATGTCCAGTTGCGCCGGCATCGATTTCCGCCGCCACGGTGAAAAAGGCTGAGAACAACGCCACCGGCTCCACCATCGGGCATCAGGCCGACGGCGAGAAGGCCTGGGTCATCGACTTGGACCATTGAGGAGCTGGCCAAATTGGGCCGCTCTTCGTCGGCTCCGCGAAAACGGCCGCGGACCTGCTCCAGGACTGGGTGGAGGAACGGCGTTCGACGGCTTCTGTCCTATGTGGTCGCCCGCGAGACGTTCGCGGATGTGATGGGCCATTTGATGCCGGAGCTTCAGCGGCGCGGCATCTACCCCCATCCTATCGTAACGGCACTCCGCGGGAGCAGCGTCCGGCGAGAGGCGGGACCTGCCCGTGCGGCAGCCGGCGGCGCGGTATGGGACATCGATCAGGTCGAACTGCGGGAAGCCGGGCACCGGCGGCTCAAGGCCACCGCGGGCCGCGCCCGAGAGCCGGGAGCCGGGAGCCCGCGGACTGGGCTCCCGTCGTGTTCGGGGGCGTCAGGCTTCGATGATGACCTTCAGCGCCTTGGTGTGCGCGGCACCGCCGAAGGTTTCGTAGGCCTTCAGGATGTCGGCGAGCGGGAAGCGGTGAGTGATCAGCTTGGCCGGATCGAGCTTCCGGGACTGCACGGTTTTCATCAGCATGGGCGTCGTCACCGTGTCCACCAGCCGAGTGGTGAGGGTGATGTTGTGGGACCACAGGCGCTCCAGATGCAGGTCGGCCTTGGTGCCATGCACGCCCACATTGGCGATGGTGCCGCCGGGCGCCACGATGTCCTGGCACAGCAGGAAGGTGGGCGGAATACCGACCGCCTCGATGGCGGCGTCGACGCCGATGCCGCCTGTAAGGGCCATCACGCGTTCCGCCGCATTTTCACGCCCGCTGTTCACCGTCTGCGTGGCGCCGAAGGTGCGGGCGAGCTCCAGCCGGTTGTCGTCGAGATCGATCATGATGATCTCGGCGGGGGAGTAGAATTGCGCGGTCAGCAGCACTGCGAGGCCCACCGGCCCGGCGCCGACGATGGCCACCGTGCTGCCGGGCTGCACCTTTCCATTCAGCACCCCGCACTCGAAGCCAGTGGGCAGGATGTCGCTGAGCATCACGAGGGCTTCCTCGTCCATGCCTTCGGGAATGCGATGCAGGGAGGTGTCCGCGAACGGAATGCGGACATATTCCGCCTGCGTTCCGTGAATGGTGTGGCCGAGCATCCAGCCGGCGACGGAACAATGGGAATACATGCCGCGCCGGCAATATTCGCAGCGTCCGCAGGCGGAGATGCAGGAGATGAGGATATGGTCCCCCTTCTTGAAGGTGGAAACCGCCGGTCCGACCTCCTCGATGATGCCCACGCCTTCATGGCCGAGCACGGTTCCCGGCTTCACGGTGGGCACGTCGCCCTTCAGGATGTGAAGGTCACTGCCGCAGATGGTGGTGCGCGACACCTTCACCACCGCATCGGTGGGCTGCTCGATCTTGGGATCAGGCACATCCTCCAGCGCCTTCTGGCCGGGACCGCGATAGACAAGACCCTTCATGGGGATTCTCTTTCTGGATGTCGTTGAGGGGCGGTGCGCTGGCCGGCGCCCGCCTTGGGCCTTCCCCCTTCGGCAAGAGGGATGCCACGGCGCGCGATGCGGCCGGCTGGCGGTTTGCGTGCTATTGCTGGCGGGCCGCGCCGCCCCGCCGTGTGAAAATACGACGGTGGCGTCGTGATTTCGGCCGCTTCGGAAGCCCGGGGCCGGGCCTTCGGGGCCGGGCGGGGCAGGGGCGGCGGTGGCATGGCCGGTGCAGGAGCGCCGGCGCGACAATCATAATCTGTCGGTAGGGAGCATCATGGAACGCAACAACGGAGTGTCCATCGTCGGCTGGGCCCATTCGCCCTTCGGTCGCCTCGCGCACATGGATCTTGAAGCGCTCATCGCCAGCGTCTGCCACGAGGCGCTGGCGCATTCCGGTTTTCCTGCGGAAAGCATGGACGGCGTGTGGCTGGGTAACCTCAATGGCGGCTTCGTGCCGGAGATCTTCTGTTCCTCGCTGCCCATGAATGGCGAGCCGGGGCTGCGCTGGAAGCCGGCGACCCGGGTTGAGAACGCCTGTGCCTCCGGGGCCGGCGCCATCTTCGCCGCCTGCGACGCCATCCAGTCCGGCCGCGCGCGGCTGGCGCTGGTGGTCGGCGCCGAGAAGATGACGGCGGTGAGCGGTGAGGAGGTCACCCGCATCCTGGGGTCTGCCTCCTACGTGAAGGAGGAGGCGAGCTGCGGCAAAACCTTCCCCTCCATCTTCGGGGAGATCGCCAGCACCTATTTCGAGCGCTATGGCGACCATTCGCAGACGCTGGCGCGGATCGCGGTGAAGAACCACGCCAATGGTGTTTCCAACCCCTTCGCGCAGATGCGCAAGGCGCTGGATCTGGAGTTCTGCGGCACCGTCTCCGAGAAGAACCCGATCATCGCCGGACCCCTGCGCAAGACGGATTGCTCGCTGGTTTCCGATGGGGCGGCTGCCCTGGTGCTCGCCTCGGGCGAGCTGCTCGCGGACGCGCGGCGGGCGGTGCGCATTCGCGCCCGCGCCCAGGTGAATGACCTGCTGCCCATGTCGCGGCGTGATCCGGTGCGGTTCGAGGGACCGCGCCGGGCCTTCGCCACTGCGTTCGCGGAAGCGGGCATCGGCGTCGATGACCTGTCTTTCGCGGAGGTGCACGACTGCTTCACCATCGCTGAGCTGCTGGCCTATGAGGCCATGGGGCTGGCGCCGGAGGGCCAGGGCGCGCGCGTGCTGGAGGACGGAACCGTGGCACGCGGGGGCCGTCTGCCCGTCAATGTTTCGGGCGGCCTCAAGGCGAAGGGGCATCCCATCGGCGCCACCGGAGTGTCCATGCACGCCCTGTCGGCCATGCAGCTCACCGGTGCAGCCGGCGACATGCAGTTGCCCGGAGCCACACTGGGCGCCGTGTTCAACATGGGCGGATCGGCAGTGGCGAACTATGTGAGCGTGCTCGAACCGGTGAAGTGACGCCGGGAGCGCGAGCTTGGCCCCCGGGCCTTCGGTCAAGCTCGCGCGGCCCGCGCGCACTCGCTTCGGCGGCACCTCACGGTGCGCCCCGAAGTGGCGGCGCCGGCGGAGCACCTTCATGCGAAGCGGGTCTCGGTCCGCGCGAGAAATGTGTTTGGAAACAAAGTAAGAGGATGAATCACTGTTTCCGCGACACGCGGAGGCGGCCGGGCTGGTTGTCCCTATGGGAGGTTGTTCCCCGGGCGAGACGTGGCCGCGCACGGCTTATCCAGATGGGCTTGCAGCCGCGCGGAACCTCGGGCTCTCCTTCGGGCGCAGGTTCGGCACCGTCCGTTTTGCGCCGACATCTTGAAGTGCAATCCCGGCGGCGGAGTCCGGGGCCCCAGCGTGGGCCTGGGCCCCTGGGGGCGCGGCTCAGTGTGAGCCGGCACCCAGGCGCAGGGAGTTCACATGCCAGCCCTCGGTTTCGAGCCGGCTCGCGCCCTGCATCGGCATGCGCGCGCTCAGCCAGCAGCGCGTGGGCAGAAGCGGCGTGGTGGCGGCGGCCTTCAGGGCTGGCCCGTCGGCGGGCAGCTCATCCAACCGCTGGCGGATGTCGTCCATGGCCGCCTGCGGCAGGTCGCGGGCGATGAAGACGAGCCTTCCGCGCATGTCGAAGCGCTTTCCGTCGCTTGGCCAACGCGGCAGGCGCACAGGGGGATAGGCGACGCCCTCCACGCACTGCACCACTACCGGCGCCGTGAGGCCCGCGACGTTCATCAACCCCTTCACCCGCATCAGGCGGGGTCCGTATTCGGCGAGGATCTGCCCCATGGTGACGGCGAACCCGCGCCAGGGGACCTGACGGTTGAAGAAGCAGGTGAAAGTTGTGACCGGGGCGCCGCCGGCATGGGCGGCGGAGGGCGCCGCACTGTCGGGCGCGGCCGCTTCCGCCATCCACCGCTCGATCTCCGCCGGGCGGCTGCCGGGTGCATAAAGCCCGGCATCGAGAATGCGCCGGGGCTCGATCGCACCGTGGGTCACGGTGAGGCGGGGGGCGGCGGGGTTGAGGGCCTGAAGCCGCGCTTCCAGCTGTTCGCGGGCCGTGCGGTCGGCAAGATCGGCCTTGGTGAGGAGAATGCGGTCCGCCATCGCCACCTGGCGCCGGGCCTCCTCATGCCGCTCCAACTGGCCGGCTCCGAGCCGGGCATCCACCAGCGTGATGACCCCGTCGCAACGAAAACGCGTGGCGACAAAGCGGTGCTCCATCAAGGTCCAGACCACGGGCACGGGATCGGCAAGGCCCGTGGTCTCGATCACCACGCGGTTCACCTGCGGAATCTGCCGGCGGGACAGCTTGTCGTGGAGCTGCTCCAGCGCCGCCACCAGGTCGCCGCGCACGGTGCAGCACACGCATCCGGATTCGAGCAGCACCATGGTCTCGCCAATGCGCTCCACCAGATGGTGGTCGATGCCCACCGCGCCGAACTCGTTGATGAGCAGGGCAGTGCCGGCCATGTCCGGATGGGTCACCAGATGGTTCAGCAAGGTGGTCTTGCCCGCGCCGAGAAAGCCGGTGAGGACGCTCACAGGGATGCGCGGATCGGCGGTGTCACGTTCGGCCATGGCTGTCTCGGGAGGGTTGCGCCGATGGTTCAGCGGGTGTGGGCCCGCAGCAATGGTTGTGCCAGTGGCGGCAAACCGCCTCGCTCTGGCGGGCGCAACGGCCGAGCGTTCGATTGTCAGACGGTCCGCTGGCTGAGAATCGAACGCCGACCGATGCTTTCCCTAAGGTCGTTGCGGGGGCTGGATACCGGCGCGGCACTGGCGTGGGGGAAGTGCGGGCTGGCATGAAGGATGCTAGTGTGACACCCCACAGGCGCGGCGGCCCTGGTTTCCAGGGCAAAGGCCATTTGCTTCCTGCAGAGGAGACCGGAGCGGGCGCATGCCGCGCTGCCTGAGGATGATAAACGACAAGTCCGCCCAAGAGGACGCAGACAATAGATTTGCCCCGGGGCGGCGCACCGGTTGGCCCTTCAGGCCGCCGGGGGGAGGACGCGAAATGCCTTTGGGATGGTCCCGACAGAAGTTCTCGGTGCCCGAGAACGACGATAAAGTCATGACGTCGTGGGAGAAGTTCCTCGGCGGCGATCAATTCGGCTCGGATGCGCTGCGCCGGCTGGTGGATGATTCCTGGCGCCGTTGCCTGAGCAACAGCGTGGATCCGCAGCGCGTGCAGGCGCCGCCGCCCATGCGCGAGGATTCGCTGCACTCCCTGCGCGACGACTGCAGCGAGCTGCTGGAGGCGAGCCAGCCGGTGATGGCCTCCGCCCGCGAGCTTCTGGCCGAAACCGGAACGGTGATGGTGCTCACGGACGGCGCCGGCATCATCCTGAACCTTGAGGGCGACTCGCGTCTGCGCGACGCGGCGGCCAACATTCACCTTCTGTCAGGGGCGAGCTGGAGCGAGCAGGCCTGCGGCACCAATGCCATCGGCACCGCCATCGAGATCGGCCAGCCGGTGCAGATCCACTCGGCGGAGCATTATTGCTCCGGCATCAAGCGCTGGTCGTGCTCCGCCAACGTCATTCGCGATCCCTATGACGGCAATGTGGTCGGCGTGGTGGATGTTTCCGGCCTGTCGGACACCTTCAACCGCCACAGCCTGGCGCTGGTGGTGGCGACGGCGGGACGGATCGAGAACCGCCTGGCGCAGCAGGAAATGGATTTTCGCCTGCGCCTGCTCGACCATTGCATGGAGCGCTTTTCCGGCTCCGGCAGCGAGGGGGTGATCGTGTTCGATCGCCGTGGGCGTGCCGTGAAGGCCAATGGCGCGGCCACTGCCGCTCTGGCCGATCTTCAGCCCCAGCGTGGCGAAGCGCCCGGCTCTGACCTGGCGCGCCTGCGTCTCGACTGGCGCAAGAGTGCCGACCTGCCGGAGCAGCTGCCGGCCTGGATGCGGCGGGAATGGCTTGAGCCCGTGGTGAGCGAGGGCGAACGCCTGGGCATCGTGCTGCGGCTGCCGGCGCGTCGCAGCGCGGCGCCGCGCACTGCCGTCGCCGAAGGTGCGGCGGACCGCAGCGCGGGCACCGGCGCCTTTTCCACCATTGTGGGCGAAGCGCCGGCGCTGCTGCAGGCGATCGGCCGTGCGCGCCAATTGGCCCGCAGCCGCGTGCCGGTCCTGCTGCTGGGCGAGACCGGCGTGGGCAAGGACGTGTTCGCGCAATCCCTCCACGGGGCCAGCGGCGGGCGCGAGGGCGCCTTCGTCGCGCTCAATTGCGGCGGCTTCTCGCGCGAGCTGTTGACCAGCGAGCTGTTCGGCTATGTGGAGGGCGCGTTCACAGGGGCCCGGCGTGGCGGCATGGTGGGCAAGATCGAGGCGGCCGATGGGGGCACGCTGTTCCTCGACGAGATCGGCGAGATGCCGAAGGATCTGCAGCCGCATTTCCTGCGCGTTTTGGAATCCGGCGAGGTGTATCGCATCGGTGAAACGCGCCCGCGCAAGGTGAATTTCCGCCTCGTTGCCGCCACCAATCGCGATTTGCGCGGCGAGGTGGAGGCCGGGCGCTTCCGCATGGACCTGTTCTATCGGGTGGCGGTGACCAGCATCGCCATTCCCGCGCTGCGCGAGCGCCCTTCGGATATTCCACTGCTGGCATCCCATCTGATCCGCGAACTCGCGGCGCGGGGCGGGCTTGTGCCCCGGCCCCTTTCGCCGCGGGCGATCGAGGTGCTCCAGGCCTATGCCTGGCCGGGCAATGTGCGCGAGCTGCGCAACGTCATCGAAGGCATGCTGCTCACCGCTGAGGGCGACGAGCTGGCCGAGCGCGACATTCCGGACGAGATTCGAACGCCCGGCCACGTCGCCGACGTGTCCGCGGTCGCCGGGACCGCGCCGCTTGAGCCGCTGCGCGGGCTGACCGGCATGGAGAATGCCGAGCGGCTCGCCCTGCTGCAGGCCATGCAGACCCATAAGGGCAATGTAACCGCGGTGGCGCGCGAGCTGGGTATTGCCAAAAGCACCGTGTACGCCAAGCTGCGCCGCTTCGGCCTTGAAGATGCGGTGGGTGAGGCGCGCCGGTTCCAGGTCTGACGCCCCTCCGGGAGGGGCGCGGGCCGCAGCCCGGACCGCAGCCGGGTTCCAAACCCGAGGCCCCTTCGCCGCGCCGCGCCTGCTTGAAACGCAGCCATTTCCGGGCCTCGTGCCCCGGATTTTCCGCTCTCCTGAAAACGGCGGCGTCTCTGCGTTGCCGATATCGGCCGATCGGTCCTCTGGTTCGGCACGCTGATTGCCTGAATGAAGCAGCTTTCGCCGTCCTCCCGAAAGCCTCCTGCGCACCGCCGGTCCTGATCGGCGGTGTTTTTTTTGCCTGTGCGCGGATGCTGCGTCGCACCCTCTCCCCTCATCGCGTCGCACAATAGAGTTCGATTTTCGGGCGGGTATTCGTGAAGAAGTCGGTAGCTGGCATCCGGCAATAGATCGTCATGCCCGGAGTCGACGCAAATAAAGGGGAAGCTCGATTTTCCTCTTCTCTCTTCCTTCTGGCATGGCCCTTGCGATCAGGGCAGCGAGCCTCGCCGAGAGCATCTCGCCATCAGGGCGGGGGCGGCCGCGTGGTCATCCAAGCAATGGGCGCATCCGGCGCCAGCCGGAAAATGGGAGGAGAGTGAGGGAATGTCCCTTCAGATCAACATCGACAATGGCGGCACGCTGACGGACATCTGTATTCTGTCCGGCGATCAGGTGAAGAAGACCAAGGTCCTCACCACGCCCTATGATCTCAGCAAGTGTTTCTTCGAGGGACTGACGAAGGCCTCGGGCGTTCTTTATGGCGAGCCGGATGTGAAGCGGCTGCTGGAGGAGGTGGATCTTATCCGCTACTCCACCACCCAGGGCACCAACGCCATCTGCGAGCGCAAGGGGCCGCGTCTGGGCCTGATCCTGGATGCGGCCGCCCATGATCTACCGAGCCGCCTGGCGGCGCACGACCAGGATGTGTTCGAAGCCCTGGTGGGTGATCGCATCGCCTTCCTCGACGCCGCCACGGTGCGCGGCGCGGATGCGGACGTGGAGGTGGTGAAGGCCATCAACAAGCTCACCGCCGCCGGCGCCAACCGTCTGGTGGTGAGCTTCAGTGGGGCGGATTTCGAGGCCCTGGAAAACCGCTTCCGCCTGGTCGCCCTGCGCAAGTATCCGCGCCATCTGCTGGGTGCCGTTCCGATCCTCTACGGCTCCGACCTTACCAGCGACGCGGACGGGGAGCGGCGCACCTGGACCGCCATCATCAATTCCTTCCTCCATCCCTCCATG
This sequence comes from Xanthobacter variabilis, assembly GCF_043831965.2. Lineage (NCBI taxonomy): Bacteria > Pseudomonadati > Pseudomonadota > Alphaproteobacteria > Hyphomicrobiales > Xanthobacteraceae > Xanthobacter > Xanthobacter variabilis. The sequence continues at coordinate 3,870,473 of NZ_CM195533.1, read as the reverse complement.
GAGGCGTTTCTCTTCAACGCGGAAAACCGTCTTCGCGCCTACCGCACGAAGAATCCGCTGCTGATCTTCCGCAATGACGGCGATGCCTCGCGCGTGGCCAAGACCATTGCCATCAAGACCTATTCCTCGGGTCCGCGCGGCGGCATGGAGGGGGTGAAGGCGTTCTCGCGGCGCTACGGCTTCACCGATTCCGTCTCCATCGACGTGGGTGGCACCACCACCGACATCGGCCAGTACAGCGACGGCACGGTGGCCGAGGTGCGCCGCGGGCATGTGGAGGGCATCTCCGTTTCGTTCCCGCTCTGCGAGATCCTCAGTGCGGGTGCCGGCGGTTCCTCGGTGTTCAAGGTGGTCGACGGCCGCATCGTCATCGGGCCGGACAGCGTGGGGGCGGTGCCGGGGCCGGCATCGTTCGGGCGCGGCGGGCGCGAGGCCACCATCACGGATGCGAGCCTGCTCATTGGCCTGTTCGACCCCACCTCCTATTTCGGCGGTGGCATGGGGCTCGACCTCGATCGCGCGGCGGCGGCGGTGACGACCAATGTGGCCGGCCCCCTGGGCCTCAGCCTGGATGATGCGCTGCTGCGCATGGAGTTCGCGTATGAGGAGAAGATTGCGGCGGAGCTCCACCGTTTCACCCGGATTTCCGAAGACACGGTGATGCTGGCCTTTGGCGGCGCCGGCCCGCTCAATGCCTGCGGCGTCGCGGACAAAGCGGGCATCCGCCGGGTGGCGATCCCGCAGATGGCGGCGGTTTTCTCCGCCTACGGCATCGGCTCCTGCGACATCTCGCAGCGCTATGCGGTGACCCTTCCCAGCCCGTCCGCCCTCGAAGAGACCCTCGCGACGCTGAAGGTGAAGGCTGCCCGCGACATGTTCGCGGAAGGCTGCGCCGCGGGCAGCTACGACATCGAGGCCCGGCTCGTGGCCGACTTCGGGGATGGCCGCATCGAGACCTTCGCGCTGGGCGACCAGCCGGTGGTGCCGGCCGCCTTCGCTTCGGCGCAGTCCCTCGAATTGGAGCTCAAGGCGGTCCGGGGCCTGCGGTCGGCCACTGAAAAGGCGGCCAGCTTCGCCCCCAAGGCGCCGGCGCCCTCCCACGGCAAGCGCAACGTGCTGGTGCGCGAGCGTGGGCGCATCGACGTGCCGGTCTATCGCCTCGCCGATCTTGCAGCCGGCGATTTCGCCGCCGGCCCCGCCATTCTGGAGGAGGACTATTTCACCTGCCGCGTCCCCGAGGGCTGGCAGTTCGTCATCAGCGACGCAGGCGACATCCTGCTGAGCCGGGAGGATTGAGAAAAATGAAAATCGCCATGACCGAATATCTCCGCATCAATACGGAGAACGAGAAGTGGGAGTGCCGGGTGTGTGATCATGAGATCGCATCCGCGCGCGGAAACTACAAGGAAGGGCTGCTGGTCTACGACCGCGACCCCACCGAAATTCATCCGCCCATCATCGACCCCGAGAAGTACCGCTTCACTTTCAGCCCGGATCCGGAGTGGGTGCGCATCCTGGAATTCTGCTGCCCCCATTGCGGCACCCAGGTGGAGACGGAATACGCCGTTCCCGGCCATCCCCCGCTCTACGACATGGAAGTGGATCTCGACGCGCTGAAGGCCCAGTGGGCCGCCCGTGGCGAAGCCGCCATTCCCTATGCCGGCCCCGCCGTGGTCCGCGAGGACGGCCACGGCCACTGAGCCCGTCCGCGCGGCCACCCGGTCCGCTCCCCCCGCGGGGGCAGGGGCCTGCGCCGCGCGGCACGCACCAGAACAATGGCGACCGAGACAGCAGCGCCCGGCGCCCATCATTCCTCAGGGAGGATCCATGAAACGCGTTTCCGTCGACATCGGTGGCACCTTCACCGACTGCTTCGTGGTGTGGGACAAGCAGTATATCGAGGCCAAGGCGCTCACCACCCACCACAACCTGGCCATGGGCTTCAACGAGGCCCTGGGCAAGGCCTGCAACGTGCTGGGCCTGCAGCTGGAAGAGATCCTCGGCGCGGTGGACAGCGTGCGCTACGCCACCACGCTGGGCACCAACGCGCTCATCGAGCACAAGGGCCCCAAGATCGGCATGCTGGTGACCGCCGGCTATGAGGCCACCGTGCCGCTCAGCCGCGCCCGCGGCTACGGCGAGGGGCTGGACAATCTCGGCCAGCAGGACATGCCCAATGCCCAGCGGCCGGACCCGCTGGTGGAAGCTCACATGATCCGCGGTATCCGCGAGCGGGTGGACTTCCAGGGCAAGCTCGTCATGCCGCTGGACGAAGAGGACGTGCGCGCCCAGATCCGCGAGCTGGTCAATCGCGGCGCGCAGATCATCGTGGTGGCGCTGGTGAACGCGGTGGTGAACCCCGCCCACGAGCAGCGCATCGAGGAGATCCTGCTGGAGGAATATCCCTCCCACCTGCTCGGCGCTATTCCGGTCATCCTGTCCCACCAGGTGGCGGGGCGCAAAGGCGAGTATGTGCGGGCGACCTCGGCCATCGTGGACGGCTACCTGCATTCCACCATGTATCACGCGCTTTCGGCGCTGGAGCAGAACCTGCGGGCCCATCGCTATGAGAAGCCCATGCTGGTGATCCACAATTCCGGCGGCATGGCGCAGCTCAATTCCACCGATGCACTGCAGACCATCCATTCCGGCCCCGTCTCCGGCATCGGTGCCTCCGAGCATCTGGCCATGCTCACGGGCCTCGGCAATGTGGTGGCCACCGACATGGGCGGCACCAGCTACGACATCGGCATCGTGGTGGATGGCGGGGTGAAGCATTACGACTTCAACCCGGTCATCGATCGCTGGCTGGTCTCGGTGCCCATGGTGCATCTAGTCACCCTCGGCGCCGGCGGCGGCTCCATCGCCTCGTATGACCGTATGTACAAGACCGTGAAGTGCGGCCCCGAAAGCGCCGGCTCCGATCCCGGCCCGGCCTGCTACGACCGCGGCGGCATGCGCCCCACCGTGACCGACGCTGATTTGCTGCTCGGCTATCTCGACGCGGAGAATTATGCGGGCGGCTCCATTCCGCTCAATCCGCGCCGGGCCAAGGCGGCCATCGAGGACACGCTGTGCGACGAGCTCGACTGCTCGGTGATCGAGGCTGCGCTGCTGATCCGCGAGAAGGTGGACGACAACATGGCCAACGGGCTCTTCACCGAGCTGCGCGCCCGGGGCTACGACCCCAAGGACTTCACCATGCTCGCCTATGGCGGCAACGGCCCGCTGCACTGCTGCGGCATCGCCCAGAACCTCAATATCGACCGCATCCTGGCCCCGCCGCTCTCCTCCGTCTTCTCGGCGGTGGGCGCCGGCAACATGCACCAGCTCCACATCCATGAGCAGTCGCTCTACATGGTGCTGTACGACTCCAACACCCGCGCTCTGTTCGACGACTATGACCGCTTCAACGCCATCGTCGCCGACCTGAAGGAGCGCGGCACCCAGGACCTGCTGCGCCAGGGCGTGCCGCTGGCCGACATCCGCCACAACCTCGAGTTGGACATGCGCTACGGCAACCAGCTGGTGCAAACCACGGCGGTGATCGACAAGCACGATGTGCAGGGGCCGGCGGACGTGCTCTCCATCATCTCCCAGTTCTCGGCGGATTACGGCAAGCGCTTCGGCGAGGGCTCGCAGGCGCCGGAGGCCGGCATCCGCATCAACACCATCCGCGTGGCCGCCTATGTGCACCACGAGACGGTGCAATTCGAGGACATCAAGCCGGTGCCGGAGGATCAGCGCAAGGCACCGCCGCCGCCCGCTTCCGTCCGCGTGTGCCACTTCGTGGGCCAAGACGGGCCGGTGGAAACGCCGGTGTGGAGCCGCGCCGCCATCGCCCCGGGCGTCGCCATCGAGGGGCCGGCCATCGTCGCTTCCGAGGTGACAACCTTCCTGGTCAATCCGGGCTGGACCTTCGTCGCCGCCAAGCAGGGCGCCTCCTGGTTCCTGCGCGCCAAAACGCCGGAAATCACCCACTGACGCCTCCTCCCCCCGCCTCGGCGGGGGGACACGCGCCCTGGCGCGAAAAGCCATCAAGATATTCCGGGAGGAAACCCCATGAACGACATGAGCAATAGCGGTCGCGGCAAGCTGCCCAGCGCCGAGGACATGGCCCTTATCAAGAAGTTCCTGAACGATACCACCCTGTTCCTCGGCCCCGACCCCGAGATCATGCAGAACCACGACCTCATGCCGCGCAGCGCGGATGAGGAAGCCGCCATCGCCAACGCCTCCGACGCCCACACCATCGCCAAGATCCGCGATCGCATCCAGTCCGGTTGCGACGAAGGCTATGAGATGGTGGAGCAGATGGGGGCGGCGCCCGGCGCCAAGTGGGGCGACGTCATCACCGGCGTGTATTCGGCTTCGGGTGATCTTGCCATCGCCTCCGCCGGTGGCGTGCTGATCTTCTCGGCTCTGGTGCACCACCCCATCAAGTTCATCATCAAGAACTGGATGAATGACCCCACCGTGGGCGTGCGCGAGGGCGACGGCTTCATCCATAATGACAGCCGCTACGGCAACGTGCACAACACCGACCAGTCGATGATCCTGCCCATCTTCCACAAGGGGCGGCTGGTGTGCTGGGTGGCCTCCACCGTGCACGAGGGCGAGAACGGCGCCATTGAGCCCGGCGGCATGCCCTCCATGGCGGAGAGCCCTTCCGACGAAGGGCTGAAGATGTCGCCGTTCAAGGTGGTCGAAAACTACCAGATCAAGCGCGACATCCTCACCTTCCTGCAGAATTCGGTGCGCGAGCCGAAGCTTCAGTATGAAGACATGAAGGTGAAGCTGTTCGCCTGCCTGCGCATCAAGCAGCGCATTGAGGAGACGCTGAACACCGATGGACCAGACGCGCTGGTTTCCACCCTGCGCCTGACCATGGAGAACGTGCGCGCGGAGGTGAAGCGCCGCATTTCCGAATGGCCGGACATGACCGTGCGCACCTACATCATCCAGGACTCGACCCTGCGCGAAAACTGTGTCGTTAAGATCAACTGCAAGCTCACCAAGACCGGTGATCGGCTGATCTTCGATTTCCGTGGCTCGGCGCCCGAATTCACCAATCGTGCCACCAATACCATTGTCGCCGGCCTCAAGGGCATGCTGGCCCAGGTGTTCCTGTGCTATGTGTGGCCGGACCTGCCGCGCGGCCAGGCGGCATTCGCGCCCATCGAGGTCATCACCGACCCCCACTCCATCGTCAACTGCTCCTATGACGCGCCCAATTCGCAGTCGCTGATGTCGATCTTCACCGGCTTCACCGCCGGTCAGCACGCGGTGGCGAAGTTCCTTTATTCCTGCCCGGAGAAGTTCACGAAGGTGCATGCGCCCACCTTCAACATGATCAACACCTTCATCTGGGGCGGCGTGTCCCAGCACGGCGAGACGCTGGGCAACCTGTGCGCCGACCTCAACGGCATGGGCGCCGGCGCCACCGTGGACCGCGACGGCGAGCACGCCCTCGCCCCCATCTTCGCCACCATGGCGGATATCGGCGAGCAGGAGCTGAACGAAGAGGAAGTGCCCTTCCTCCAGCTCGTGTCCAAGAAGATGACGCGTGATGCCGTTGCCCCCGGTAAGTATCGCGGCGGCCAGGGCTACACCATGATGGTGGCCACCAAGGATAGTGAGCAGTGGGGCTTCATGACCACCGCCCAGGGTGCCAAGATCCCGCCGCTCCAGGGCCTGTTCGGCGGCTATGCCTGCGGCACCTATCCGCTCTCCAAGGTGCAGGGCGTGGATGTCTACGACGTGCTCATGAACACGCCGGAGAAGTTCAAGCACTCCATCGAGGAGATCATGAACGAGCAGCCGTTCGAGGGCGCCAGCTACACCACCCATCACATGGGCATGGGGTTCGAGATCTCCAAGCGCGGCGAGCTCTTCATGATCTCCCAGGGCGCCGGTGCAGGCTATGGTGACCTGTTGGAGCGCGATCCCAAGGGCGTCATCAAGGACATTGAGGAAGGGCTCATGTCTCCGGCGGTGGCGGCGCGCCTTTATAAGGTGGTGTTCGATCCGGAAACCCTCGCCATCGACGAAGCCGCGACCGAGGCCGCCCGCGCCGCCGAGCGCAAGGCGCGCATCGCCCGCTCCAAGCCCTATTCCGAGTTCGTGAAGGCGTGGAGCAAGCCTACTCCGCCGGCCCATCTGCCCTATTTCGGCGCGTGGGGCGACGACGTCTCGGTGCTGTACATGGGCTCGCCCCAGAAGACCCGCGAGGCGGCGACCCCGCGCCCGAATTACATGACCCACCCCAAGGACGTGCGCATTGCTGAGCTGGAAGCGCGCCTGGCGGCTCTCGGCGCCATGGGGGGCGAGAAGCAATGAGCGCGCGCCTTGTGGACGACCTGCCGCGCCCCTCGGGCGTGCCGGGCCTGCGCGTTTGGTTGAAGTCGTCGGGCTATGCCCGGCGCCTTCTTCTGGGCGAGGCGGGCGACCCCTGGGAAAGCGCCCCGCGCTTTCTCTCCTTCTTCACCCAGGCCCACGGCCTGCTGCGGCCGGACGTGGCGGTGGTGGATGTGGGCGACCTCTATCGCTCCTGGGTCGCGCGCCATCCCGCCTTGAAGGCCGAGATGGCTGCGAAATCCCGCGTCGCCTTCCCGCTCAAGCGCATGCTTGAGGAGGAGGGGCCGCGCAAGCTGCTGACCGAGGTGGTGGAAGCGGTGGCGGCAAGCCTTCGTGGCCAGACGCCGCTGGTGCTCGCGCTGCCCGCGCCCCGGCGCTGGCTGACCGAGGCCGCTGGCTTCGCGGGGCGGACTGCCGTGACGGTCGATACGGACGCCGTGGAAAGCGCGGCCATGTACATGGCGGACTTCGTGCGCGTGGTCGGCGCGCTGCCCATCGGCGGGCTGTTGTTGGAGGAGGACGAGGCCGCCAGTGATGGTGACCTGGAAGCCACCCGGCCGCTGGTGAACGTGGCCCGTCATTATCGCTGGGGCCTCGCGCTGCGCGGGCAGGCGGCGGCCGGCAGCGACGAGCTGGATAGCCTCATCGGTGCCGCGCCGGTCGCGGGCGGCGACCTCGCCCAGGGCCTGGACGTGAGCCAGGAGCTGTGGAGCGGCGCGCCGGTCGCGGAGCTGGGAGCGGGGCAATTCTACTTCGCTGAGATTCCCGAAGGGGCGGAGCCGGAATCCGTGCTCCAGCAGCTCTCGCGGCTGAGGGCCTGACCAACGCCGCCGACGCCGTCCCTGGCTTTCCACCCAGGCGGCGCCGGCGCCCGCGCTCCAATGGCCGGAACGGTCCGCCAAGGCCGCCGGCGAAATCAAGAAAATCCGGGAGGAAACATGAAACCCTTGCTCAGGGGGAGCATCCTTGGGGCCGTCTGCGCGTGCCTGGCGGCAGGCGCCGCCGATGCCGCGGACGTCAATTCCAGCGATTATCTTCCCGCGCCCGCGGGTACCAATCTCTTGGTGTTCTACAGCCAGTATGCCACCCGCAACGAATATACGACGGCGTCGGGGAAGACATTCTCCAATGACACCGGCCTTGATTCCTATGTCGATATTCTGCGTTACGTGCATTACTTCGACGTTGCGGGCTTCACTGTGGCACCGCAGGTGCTCATCCCTGCCGGCACCCTCTATAACGGGCGCGTCGCCGGCGCCGGGCTGGATTCGGCTGCGGGCGTCGGAGACCCGATCCTCGCGGCCACAGTGTGGGTGGTGAACAATAAGGCCACGCAGACCTATGTGGGCATCATGCCCTATCTGTTCCTGCCCCTTGGCCAATACAGCGCGGGTGAGGCGCTGAACCTTGGCGAGAACCGCTGGAAGCTGGACCTGCAGGCGGGGTGGTACCAGGGCCTCACGAACGGGCTCGCCCTGCAGCTCACCGGCGACGTGACCTGGTATGGCGACAACACGAAGGCGGGCAATGGCAACCAGACCCTGAGCCAGGACCCCACCTATCAGTTCCAGGCGTGGCTGTCCTACGCCTTTGCGCCCACATGGTCGGCGGCGGTGGGCTATTCTCAGTTCTGGGGCGGCACCGAATATCTCGCGGGGGTGCCGACGGACAATGAGACCGAGCGCTCGCAGGTTCGCCTGGAGCTGTCCAAGTTCATCACGCCCACGTTCCAGGTGCTCGGCCTCGTGCAGCGGGACGTGTCCACCTCGGGCGGCTTCCCGGAAGCCTTCCGGGGCACCGTGCGGCTGCTGCAGGTGTTCTAGGCGTTTCACCGAGTGAAGGTCCCGTGGACTCCCCGGCGCCAGCCGGGAAGTCCACGGGATGGTGCTGGTCAGGCGACCGCCGGCAGCGTCGCCATGTCGATCACGAAGCGGTAGCGCACGTCGGCCTTTTCCATGCGTTCGAAGGCGGCATTGATCTCGTCCATGCGGATCATCTCCACCTCGGGCAGGATGTGCTTCTTGGCGCAGAAGTCGAGCATCTCCTGGGTCTCGCGGATGCCGCCGATGGGCGAGCCCGCGATGCGCCGGCGGCCCAGAACCATCGGCACCGTCGACGGCTCGACCACCGGGCCGATCTGGCCGACGATGACAAGCGTGCCATCCACATCCAGCAGCGGCACATAGGGGTTGAGATCGTGCTTCACCGGCACGGTGTCGATGATGAGGTCGAAGCTGCTGGCGGCGTTCGCCATGGCTTCGGGGTCGGAGGACACGAGCAGGCGATCGGCGCCGAGGGCGAGCGCATCCGCCTCCTTGTCGCTGGTCCGGCTCATCACCGTCACGTCCGCGCCCATGCCGGCCGCGAGCTTCACCGCCATGTGGCCAAGGCCACCCAGGCCGATCACGCCCACCCGGCTGCCAGGGCCCACATTCCAGGTGCGCAGCGGCGAATAGGTGGTGATTCCGGCGCACAGCAGCGGCGCAGCCTTGGCGAGATCCAACGAGGAGGGCACCCGCAGCACGAACTCCTCACGCACCACGATGTGCTTGGAGTAGCCGCCGAGATTGTGCTCCTTGGTCACCGGGTCGAAGCCGCCATAGGTACCCGAATTGCCCTTGCGGCAGAGCTGTTCTTCGCCCTTGCGGCACTGGTCGCACTCCTGGCAGCTGTCGACCATGCAGCCCACGGCCACGTGGTCGCCCACCTTGTGGCGTGTCACATCCGCGCCCACATCCACGACGCGGCCGACGATCTCGTGGCCGGGAATGGCGGGAAACACGGTCCAGCCCCAATCATTGCGCGACCAATGCAGGTCCGAGTGGCAGACGCCGCAATAGAGGATCTCCATCACCACGTCGTTGGGGCGCGGCGCGCGGCGGTCGAAGGCGAAGCGCGCCAGGGGCTCGTTCACCGCGGTGCAGGCAAATCCAACTGTCTTCATGTTCATCCGTCTCTGCTGTGATGAGGCTGGAAGGCGGGCGCCTTTCAGCAGGGATGCTCGCGCGAACCGGCGAGGGTCTCAGGGCGCGATCGTGATTTTCGGGCTATCGGGCACTTGCAGATAGTCCCCATCCGCAACCTTTTCCATCCAGGTCACGGCGGAGCCGTCCTTCATCTCGGCGATGGCGATGTGGGTCATCGCGCAGTCCGGTGCCGCGCCGTGCCAATGCTTCTCGCCGCTTTCGATCCAGACGATGTCACCGGGGCGGATCTCCTCCACCGGCCCACCCGCTTTCTGCACGCGCCCGAGCCCGGCAATCACCAGCAGCGTCTGGCCCAGTGGATGGGTGTGCCAGGCGGTGCGGGCGCCGGGCTCGAAGGCCACGGTGGCGGCGCTCAGGGCGCCGCTGCCGGCGAACGGCGCGTCGATGCGTACGCTGCCGGTGAAATACGCATCCGGCCCCCGCACAGAGGGCTGCGTGCCGGGGCGCCTGATCTCCATTCTCACACCTCCAACGATCGTGGGATCATGCCGATCCCCCGCCGCCGGAACCCTAAAGGTTGGGCATTTGGCTGATTAGCCGATATAAATGGCATGCAGTCATATCTGGAGTTCATAAGTGCGGCGCCAGGATCTGGTGGACCTCAACGCCTTTCTCGTGGTGGCGGAAGAGCGCAGCTTCACCCGCGCGGCGGCGAAGCTGGGCACGTCGCAATCCGCCTTGAGCCACACCATTCGCCGCCTGGAAGCGCAGCTCGGCGTGCGCCTTCTGACGCGCACCACCCGCAGCGTCGCCTCCACCGAGGCGGGGGAGCAGCTGCTGCGTACCCTGCGGCCGGCGTTGGAGAGCATTGGCGCGCAGCTCGATTCACTAAGTGCCCTGCGGGACAGGCCGGCCGGGAACATCCGCATTACCGCATCGGACCACGCCACCCACACCATCCTGTGGCCGGCGCTGCAAAAACTGCTGCCGGACTATCCGGACATTCACGTGGAGCTGCGGATCGACGCGCGCTTCACCGACATCGTGGCGGAGCGGTTCGATGCCGGCGTGCGGCTGGGGGAGGCGCTGGCGAAGGACATGGTCGCGGTGCGGATCGGCCCGGATCTGCGCATGGCTCTGGTGGGCTCCCCCGCATATTTCGCCAACCATCCCATTCCGCGTACGCCCCAGGACCTTGCGGAGCACCGCTGCATCAACCTGCGGCAGCTTACCTCCGGCGGCCTTTATGCCTGGGAGCTGGAGAAAGAGGGGCGGGAAGTGCGCGTGCGGGTGGAGGGCCAGCTCATCTTCGACACGGTGCAGCTGACGGTGCAGGCGGCCATTGCGGGGTTCGGCATTGGCCTTGCCATCGAAGACCAAGTGCAGGATCACCTGGCGGATGGGCGCCTTATCCGGGTGCTGGAGGACTGGTGCCCGCGCTTTCCGGGCTACTATCTTTATTATCCGAGCCGGCATCAGCCTTCCGCAGCATTCGCCCTGCTGGTGGAGGCGCTTCGGTATCGCGGCTGAGGCGCGCGGGTCGTCGCGCCTGCCGCCGCGGGCCGCAATGACGGGCGGTCGACGACCAAAGTTGCCGAAAATTGATCTCGTTCAATGAATGCCGGAATCGAAGGTCTCACAGTGCTCCACTGTCGTGGTCGCCGCGGCGTCTTCATTCCCGCAGTCGGTAGATGAATTTTGAACGCGCATGAATTCGTCGCTTGACTCGTTATTTAAAAAAACTATATAACGAAATTCATAGCGTACTCATATAATGATAATCCTTCCGGAGTAGTGCGATGACCGTCCTTGCGCAGATTGTTGAGCCTACCGTCGCCCTCGGTAATCCGTCCGAAGAGGTGATGATTCATGTGCGCTTCTGGCCCAGTGCCGAAATCTTCACGATCGATGCCAAGCCCGAGAGTCTCTCTCCGCGCGAATGGTATAATAAGCTCTATATGGGCTACACCCAATACTATGAGACCCGCGCCAATGGCCGGGGCTTCTTCCGCATCCCTCGCCCTGTGTTCGATGAGCTGATGACCAGCGTCGCGGCCTGACCTCCGCGGCGCCGGAAAGCTTCGACGATCCGCCGCGGTCGGGGCTTGCATTGGCTTGAGAGCGGGGTGGCGGAAACCGGGCTGGAGCAGGCCGGGCTTTACTTCAATGCCGTCGCATCTGCCGGAGGTCCGGGCGATCCTTGCTCTCCAGCTCGGGTCTTGGTGGTTGCGGCAGGTGGAGTGCGGCTCAGCTGGATTCTGGCCTCGGATGTGCGGCGGGCGGCGGCAGCGTCGTCCGTCGTACATGCGTTTCGGCGTGGTGTGGATGCGGTAAAGCTCAGTCCACCGCCAGAATGACTTGAGACGTATTGAAGAAAGCGCAGACCTCCGCGCCCAGATGCAGCTCCAGCTCGTCGGCGCCAGACTTTGTGATGATGGATGTCAGCGTCTTGCCGTCTCCCAGGTCGACGACGATCTCGCTGTTCACGCCGCCGTCGATGCGCTCCAGCACCTTGCCGCAGATGAGGTTGGTGGTGGAAAGGCGCAACTGGGGCTCCGGCCGGGCCAGCATGACGAAGGAGGCCTTCACCAGGGCCATCACCTCCCGCCCCACCGTGAGGCCGAGGTCATCGGCGCTTTCATTGGTGATGACGGCCACGATGGAGTGCGCTTCCGAGACCTTCAGGACGACCTCGACATTCACCGGCGCGCGGCGCACGTCGGTGACGATGCAGTGGAAGACGTTTCGGGCGCTGGTTTTCATGGCCACGCTCCAAAACAACAAATCGGTGGGCCCGTCCAGCCCTTCTTCCGCGATCAGGGTGGATATGCGCGCCAGCTTGTCTTCCAGGCGGCGGAAAGCGGTGATGAGGCGGTGCCCCTCCTCGGTCAGCGTGGCGCCGCCGCCACGCTTGCCGCCGGCCTTGGTGATGAGCACGGGGCGCGGCATCAGGTTATTGATGGCCGCCACCGCGTCCCAGGCGGTCTTGTAGCTGAAGCCGAGGGCTTTGGCCGCCTCGGTGATGCTGCCGTGCTGCGCGACGGCCTCCAGAATGGCGATGCGGTCGCGCCCTACAAGGAAGCGCCCTTCGGAGCGCAGCGCAAGCATGGCATCGATCTTGGTGGCAGAACCCATCCCCTGTCCCATCCGTTCTGGCAGCCTTTGCGAAAGCTATCATATTCCGCGCGCTGGGGGCATCGCTCGTCGCGCGGCAGCGGCGCCACCGTCGCGATATAATGAGATTACATATGATGCATGAAGACTCTGGTGAGTGTCGAAAGCAGACGTATTCGCGCGCTGTGTGCTTTGTGACAGCGATGTGAGCTTTCGGACAGTCCCGCTGTTCCATCGTCACATTCCAGGTTTCCCCTCTGGCGCGGCGCCCGCTTGAATGGCCGCGCGCGGACGTGTGGCGTAAAAAAGAAGGCGATATTTCAATTGCATGTGATGCAGCTGCTCAGTCGCTCCTGCACCCTTGTGCCGCCCGCGCCATATAATCGAACATCATAGCGAGTGCGGTTGGCGAGAGGTGCGGCGTAACAGGCTGTAGGAAAATGATAAATGTCGCGCTTCATTTCCCAGATGGGCGTGTTCGAGGCGTGGTGCAATGAATTGGCATTGCTTTTGCTGGGATTAGTTCCAGCATTTCGTCGTGTCATGCCCTTGTTATGGCCAGCCTGGCCGGCAGCGGCGGATGCTCTTGATCAGGAGATGAACATGGGCCTGAGGCAGATCGCTTTCTATGGGAAGGGCGGCATCGGTAAGTCCACGACCTCCCAGAACACGCTGGCCGCTCTGGCGCAGATGGGGCACAAGATCCTCATCGTTGGCTGCGACCCTAAGGCCGACTCCACCCGCCTCATCCTGCACGCTAAGGCGCAGGACACCATCCTGTCGCTGGCCGCGAACGCCGGCTCGGTGGAAGACCTTGAGCTCGAGGACGTGATGAAGGTTGGCTTCATGGACATCCGCTGCGTGGAGTCCGGCGGCCCGGAGCCGGGCGTGGGCTGCGCCGGCCGCGGCGTGATCACCTCCATCAACTTCCTGGAAGAGAACGGCGCGTATGAGGACATCGACTACGTGTCCTACGACGTGCTGGGCGACGTGGTGTGCGGCGGCTTCGCCATGCCCATCCGCGAGAACAAGGCCCAGGAAATCTACATCGTCATGTCCGGTGAGATGATGGCCATGTATGCGGCCAACAATATCTCCAAGGGCATTCTGAAGTATGCGAACTCCGGCGGCGTCCGCCTGGGCGGCCTGGTGTGCAATGAGCGCCAGACCGACAAGGAATATGAGCTGGCGGAATCCCTGGCCAAGCGCCTCGGCACCCAGCTCATCTACTTCGTACCGCGCGACAACATCGTGCAGCACGCAGAACTGCGCCGCATGACCGTGGTGGAATATGCCCCCGAAAGCGGGCAGGCCCAGCACTATCGCAACCTGGCTTCGAAGGTCCATGCGAATGTCGGCAATGGCATCATCCCGACCCCGATCACCATGGACGAGCTCGAAGACCTGCTCATGGAGCACGGCATCATGAAGGCCGTCGACGAAACGCAGGTTGGTAAGACGGCGTCCGAACTCACCGCCTGATCTGAAAACGCCTTGCCTTGGCGGGACGGTCGGCCGGGTCGCAGCGGCCGGCCGTTTCCGTTTGCGGGGCTGTGGGCGCGTGCATGCAGTGTGCCGCGCGAGCGCCGGCTTCATTGCCCGTCGCGGAGATCGCGGTTGACGCCGTTGGCGCGAAGGACGGACATGTTCACCGCGGCCGGGCGCCGGAAGGGGAGGGCGATGCCAGACAAAAGCTGTGTCCTGGTTCTGGGCGTGAACGAGCTGGCCTCCGCCGTGGCCCGCACTCTTCTCCTGTCCGGTCACGCCGTAGCTCTTCATCAAAGCGCGCCGGAAGCGGTGCTGCGGCGAAAGATGTCGTTTGCCGATGCCTGGTGGGATGGTGTGGCGACCCTCGGCGGCGTGGAAGCGCGGCGGGTTGGTCGTGATGCGGAGCTCCTTTCCGGGCTCACCAGCGGCATGTTCGTGCCCGTATTGTGCCAGGCGGACCTTGCGGCGGTTGCCCGCTGGCCTTGGGATGTGGTGGTGGACGCCCGCGAGGGCGGGGGCGAGCGCTGCGATACGGAATTGACGATCGTCCTGGGCCCTGGCGCCAGCGCGGGCGAGGATTGCGACCTTGTCATCGAGGTGGGCGGCCCGGACCCCGGCGCCGTGCTGCGGGCGGGCTGCGCAAAGGGCGGTCCCCGCGCTTTTTCGCGCTTCGACACCGCGGTGCGGGCGCCGGCATCAGGTGTCTTTCGCAGTGAAAAGGTGATCGGGGAGGTGGTGCGCGCGGGCGAGATGATCGGCCTTGTGGGAACCGCTTTGGTGGTGGCGCCCTGCGATGGACGCCTGAGGGGTCTCGTGCGGCCGCCGCGCGAGATGCTGGCCGGCGCGCTCTTGGCGGAAGTGGTGCCCAATGCCGCTATTCAGGTGAGCGGTGTCGACCGGGTCGACCAGATCATCGCCCGCGCCGTGGATTTCGCCATCGAGCTGGAACAATCGGGGGCCTCGGCGCCAGGCTGGGGCCCGGGCCGGGGTTCCGGCGGGCTTGAAGTTCGCTGACGCCTGTGGGGCGGTCATCTGGTGATCGCCCCGGCGGTCGCCTTCGTCGCTTACACGTGGGCGAGGAACGGCCGGGGCGATGCGGGATGGCCTCAGGCCGCCACCGCGTAGCGGGAGATGGCGAAGTCGTCGGACGCAATATCCGGCTCCTGCCCGCCGATGAGGTCCGCCAACACCCGGCCGGAACCGCAGGCCATGGTCCAGCCCAAGGTGCCATGCCCGGTATTGGTGTAGAGATTGCCGTAAGCCGTTGCGCCGACAATAGGTGTGCCATCCGGCGTCATGGGGCGCAGGCCCGTCCAGAAGGTGGCCTTCGAGATATCGCCGCCATCGGGGAAGAGATCGCCGACGGAGAAGGCTAGTGTGGCCCGGCGCGGCTCACGCAGGTCCAGGTTGAAGCCCGCCAATTCCGCCGTTCCGCCCACACGGATGCGGTCGCCCAGGCGGGTGATCGCGATCTTGTAGGTTTCATCCATCACTGTGGATTCGGGCGCGGCATCGGGGTTGGTGATGGGCAAAGTGAGCGAGTAGCCCTTCACCGGATAGATGGGCAGGTCGATGCCCAGCGGCCGCAGCAAAGCCGGGCTGTAGCTGCCCATGGCCACCACGTAGAGGTCGGCGGTCAGCCTTTCCCCGCCCTTCAGCGCCACGGCGGTCACGCGCCCGCCATCGGTTTCGAGGCGCTCGACGGAGCTGTCATAGCGGAATGTCACGCCGCGCTTTTCGGCGATGGTGGCCAGACGCTGGGTGAACAGATGGGCGTCGCCGGTTTCGTCGCCGGGCAGGCGCAGGCCGCCCACGAACTTCTCGCGCACGCGCGCCAGCGCCGGCTCCACGGCCACGCAGCCGGCCACGTCCAGCACCTCATAGGGCACGTTGTGGGCGTCCAGCACCACGGTGTCGTCGCCCACATGGTGGAGCTGCTTCTGGGTGCGGAACAGCTGGAGCGTGCCCTTGGCGCGATCGTCATAGGTGATGCCGGTTTCGGCGCGCAGCTCTTTCAGGGCGTCGCGGCTGAACTCGGCGAGGCGCACCATGCGCGCCTTGTTGCGCCGGTAGGCATCTTCCGTGCAGTTGGCGAGCATCTTCGCCAGCCAGAAATAGAGCTTGGTGTCGAGGCTCGGCCATACCACCAAAGGCCGGTGGTGCATCATCAGCCACTTCATGGCCTTGATGGGAATGCCGGGCCCGGCCCAGGGGGCCGAGTAGCCGGGCGAGACCTGGCCGGCATTGGCAAAGGAGGTTTCCATGCCGGCCGCCGGCTGGCGGTCGAGCACCGTCACCTCGTGGCCCTTGCGGGCGAGATAGTAAGCGGATGTGACACCCACCACACCGCTGCCGAGGACGAGAATCCGCATGATGGCTCACCGGTGCAAATTGCTGATCTGGCAAAAAGCTTACGCCGGGACCGGCGGCATTTCAGACGATTCGACGACACAAGCTGAACCGGCGGGCGGGGTAGTTGCAATTTTCTGCCGGACCGCGAAAGATCCTGCACATGCCGACCCTCGACGACGTGGACGAGCGCATTATCCGGGTCTTGCGGCGCGATGGACGCATCTCCAATGCGGATCTCGCGGCGGAGGTGGGTCTTTCGCCCTCCGCCTGCCTGCGCCGCATGCGCCATCTGGAGCGCACGGGCGTCATTCGGGGCTATACGGCGCTGCTGAATTCCAATGGCGCCGACGACAAGCTGGTGGTCATCACCCAGATCACCCTCGACCGGCAGACCGAAGAGTTCCTGAACCGGTTCGAGGCGGCGGTGCGGCGTTGCCCGGAAGTGACCGACTGCTATCTGATGACCGGCCTTGCCGACTACATCGTGAAAATCGAGGTGAAGAACGCCGCCGATTATGAGCGCCTGCACAAGGAAGTGCTCTCACGCCTGCCGGGGGTGGCGCGCATCCAGTCGTCTTTCGCCATCCGCACGGTGGTGAGCGGACGCCCGGCAGGCGTGTAGCTTGCCGCTCAGTGGGCGGGCGGCTGCGGGGTGCCGGGCGCCTCGGGCCGGAGCGAATCCAGCGTCCAGTTGAACACGCTGGTATCGTTGTGCACGTTGCCCACGCGCGCCGAGCTGAGATCGAGAATGTCCACGATGACCATGGTCCACATGGCGGTCAGAAGCAGAGAAAGGGCGCGCGCCCTCTGGCCACGGATGCCGATCTGGTATCCTAGTGCTGCCATGCTTACCACCGACATGCCGATCAGCAGCCAGAACAGTTCCTCCGGCATATGGGAGCTGAAGGCGAAGCGTGTCCCCGTGGAGGCGCTGAAGGTGTCATTCAGGCTGTTCATCATGGAGGCGCTGATCGCATCGGGCCGCTCGCGCACCATGAGGGAGAGCTGGTCCATGATCCGGGCCTGGATCGCATCGCTGCGGCGGGTGATCGCGTCCAGCACGGTGGCGTTCGGGGGAGCTTCCACATAGTTCTTGCGCTGCTCGCCATAGTCAACCAGCAGGCGTGCAATCTCAAGGCTCTGAGGGGAGCCGATGGCCTGCGCTGCCGTCCAGGATGAGCCGATGGCGTTGGCTTCGCGCCCGATGTGTTCGCGGCGCTCCTGGAACCGGCCATTGGCGAAGGACAATGTCAGGGCCAGGACGAAGGCCAGGAGCGCGAGCATGCTGCCGACGAGCACGCCGGCAGTCTCCTGCTCAGCGGGATTGAGGCGGTGCTGGCGGTTGCCGACCCACAGTCCCACCTCGCGCGCGACCAACTGAACAGCAAATATAAGAAGGATGACGGCCGGCACGCTGGCATTGGCCAATTGGATCAGGAAGCCCATGTGAGTTCTCGCGAAGGAAAGATTCGCGGAGCTTGGCACCGATCAGGTTTTGTCGCTTATCCGTTTACGTCAGCGAGCGGTCGCTACGAGACATTTTTATGGACCGTCGAGCGAGGTCCGGGACCCGTAGTCTTTCGCGCCGATCCCAAGGAGGTCGCGTCTCTGGAGGTCGCGCGTCGCCGGCACACAAAGAAAAGCGCCCGCCGGGAGGGGCGGGCGCTGGGATCGTCCGGGGGAGGGCGGATCAGGCCGCCTTCTTGGTCTCGCCGTCCACGATGGAGACGATGTCGGCCATGATGCGGTTGAGCTCGAAGTTCTTCGGCGTATAGACCGCCGCCACCCCGAAGCTCTTGAGCTGGGCCTCATCCTCAGGCGGGATGATGCCACCCACCACCACCGGGATGTCAGAAAGGCCCTCGGCCCGCATCCGCTCCATCACGTCACGCACCAGCGGCACGTGGGAACCGGAGAGGATGGAGAGACCGACCACGTGCACGCTTTCTTCCAGAGCGGCATTCACGATCTCGGCCGGGGTCAGGCGGATGCCCTCATAGACCACTTCCATGCCGCAATCGCGGGCGCGCACGGCGATCTGCTCGGCGCCATTGGAGTGGCCGTCGAGGCCCGGCTTGCCCACCAGGAACTTGAGCCGGCGGCCGAGCTTCTCGGAGACGGCATCGACGCCCTTGCGCACCTCTTCCAGGCCCTGCGTGTCCACGCGTGCGGCGCGGCCGACACCGGTGGGCGCGCGATATTCGCCGAACACCTCGCGCAGGCAAGTGCCCCACTCGCCGGTGGTGACGCCGGCCTTGGCGCAGGCGATGGAGGGATCCATGATGTTGCGGCCTTCCTGGGCCGCACTCTTCAGGTCCGCCAGGGCGGCCACCACGGCCTTGCCGTCGCGGGCCTCGCGCCAGGCCTGGAGACGCGCGACCTGTTCGGCCTCCACGCCTTCCGGCACGGTGAGGATGGCGCCTTCGCCGGTGGTGAGCGGAGAGGGCTCACTTTCGGTCCAGCGGTTCACGCCCACCACCACCTGGTCGCCACGCTCGATGGCCTCCAGCCGGCGGGTGTTGGACTCCACGAGAGCCTGCTTCATGTAGGAATTCTCGATGGCCGCGACGGCGCCGCCCATGGCCTCGATCCGGGCGAGCTCGGCGCGCGCCTCTTCCTTCAGCTCCTCGACCTTGCGGGCGATCTCCACCGAGCCGTCGAAGATGTCGCCATATTCGAGCAGGTCGGTTTCATAGGCCACCACCTGCTGCATGCGCAGCGACCACTGCTGGTCGAACGAGCGCGGCAGGCCCAGCGCCTCGTTCCAGGCGGGAAGCTGCACCGCGCGGGCGCGGGCCTTCTTGGAGAGCGTCACCGCCAGCATCTCGATGAGGATGCGGTAGACGTTGTTTTCCGGCTGCTGCTCGGTGAGCCCCAGGGAGTTCACCTGCACGCCGTAGCGGAACAGCTTCTGCTTGGCGTCGGTGATGCCGTAGCGGTTGACGCAGATCTCGTCCCACAGATCGACGAATGCGCGCATCTTGCACATCTCGGTGATGAACCGCATGCCCGCATTCACGAAGAAGGAGATGCGGCCCACCACCTCGCCGAACACGGGGCCTTCCGCCTCGCCGGACTTCTTCACCGTGTCGAGAATGGCGATGGCATTGGCGAGCGCGAAGGCCAGCTCCTGCACCGGCGTCGCCCCGGCCTCCTGCAGATGGTAGGAGCACACATTCATCGGGTTCCACTTGGGCAAATTGCCGGTGGTGAAGATGATGGTGTCCTTGGTGAGGCGCATGGAGGGCGCGGGCGGGAACACATAGGTTCCGCGCGAAAGATATTCCTTGATGATGTCGTTCTGGGTGGTGCCCTGCAGCTTGGTGCGGTCGGCGCCCTGCTCGTCTGCGGTGGCGATGTAGAGCGAGAGCAGCCACGCCGCGCAGGCATTGATGGTCATGGACGTATTCATGTTCGCGAGCGGAATGCCCTCGAACAAAGTGCGCATGTCGCCCAGATGGGAGATGGGCACGCCCACCTTGCCCACTTCACCACGGGCGAGGGGATGGTCGCTGTCGTAGCCGGTCTGGGTCGGCAGGTCGAAGGCCACGGACAAGCCCGTCTGGCCCTTGGCGAGATTCGAGCGATAGAGCTTGTTCGACTCCGACGCCGTGGAATGCCCCGCATAGGTGCGGAAAAGCCAAGGCCTGTCGCGGTCCGCCATCCGAAATCCCCGTTGTTCGTTTCTTGATGTCTCGCACGATTGTGCGTCGCGAAAACCGGCGCGTCGACGGGAAATTTTCCCCACAAGCGGCCGCCGGCCTGATGCTTCCATATGCAATTGGCAGTGGAGGCGCCTCAGCGCCTCACCAGCGAGATGACGAACAGCAGGATCACCGCGCCGATGGTGGCACTGATGATCTGCCCGACGAGCCCGCCCACCAGGAACACGTTGCCGAACAGAAAGCCGCCGATGAGCGCGCCCACAATGCCCACCGCCACATTGCCCACGAAGCCGAAGCCGTAGCCGCGGAAGACCTGGCCCGCCAGGAAGCCGGCGATGGCGCCGATGATGATCATCCACAAGATGCCCATATCCCTCACCCTCTCTTCGGTCCTCGCGGGCGGCCCCGCTCCGGCTTCAACGCATGGGGCCTCGCGCCGGCCTTGTCCAGTGGCATATGGCGAATGCGGGCCCTCCCGCGTGGCACAATATGGCAACAGATTGGCATAATGTTCAGCCGCAAGGACTATCGACTTGAAATCCTTCTCTGCTAGTTTGCACCGCGATAGGGGTGCCGCTGGACGCGACCGGAGAGTCCGCCAGGGGTTCGTTAGAGAGAGGACGGGACGCTATGGGCCAGACGGCTGCGGACGGTGCGGCGTTGAAAGATCTTTACGAGCTGGGTGAGATTCCCCCGCTCGGGCACGTGCCCGCGAAGATGTATGCCTGGGCCATTCGCCGCGAGCGGCACGGGCCTCCGGAACAGTCGTTCCAGCTCGAGGTGGTGCCCACCTGGGAGCTCGGCGAAAATGACGTGCTCGTGCTCGTGATGGCCGCCGGCGTGAACTATAACGGCATCTGGGCCGGCCTCGGCGAGCCCATCTCCGTGTTCGACGTGCACAAGGAGCCTTACCATATTGCCGGCTCCGATGCCTCGGGCATCGTCTGGGCGGTGGGCTCCAAGGTGAAGCGCTGGAAGGTGGGCGACGAAGTGGTCGTGCACTGTAACCAGGACGACGGCGACGACGAGGAGTGCAACGGCGGCGACCCGATGTTCTCCCCCAGCCAGCGCATCTGGGGCTATGAGACGCCGGATGGCTCCTTCGCCCAGTTCTGCCGGGTGCAGGCGCGCCAGCTCATGCGCCGCCCCAAGCACCTGACCTGGGAGGAGAGCGCCTGCTACACGCTCACCCTTGCCACCGCCTACCGCATGCTGTTCGGCCACCCGCCGCACACCGTGAAGCCGGGTGACTACGTGCTGGTGTGGGGCGCCTCGGGCGGCCTCGGCGTGTTCGGCGTGCAGCTGGCCGCTGCTTCCGGCGCGCACGTGATCGGCGTCATTTCCGATGAGTCCAAGCGCGACTATGTGCTGGGCCTCGGCGCCAAGGGCGTCATCAACCGCAAGGAGTTCAAGTGCTGGGGCCAGCTGCCCAAGGTGAACTCGCCGGAATACAATGAGTGGCTGAAGGAAGCCCGCAAGTTCGGCAAGGCCATCTGGGATATCACCGGCAAGCGCGACGTGGATATCGTGTTCGAGCATCCGGGCGAGACCACTTTCCCGGTGTCGACCCTGGTGGGCAAGCGCGGCGGCATGATCGTGTTCTGCGCCGGCACCACCGGCTTCAACATCACCTTCGACGCCCGCTATGTGTGGATGCGCCAGAAGCGCATCCAGGGCTCGCACTTCGCTCATCTGAAGCAGGCCTCCGCCGCCAACGAGTTCATCGTCGACCGGCGCGTGGACCCCTGCATGTCGGAAGTGTTCCCGTGGGATCGCATCCCCGAGGCGCACACGAAGATGTGGCAGAACAAGCACGCCCCCGGCAACATGGCGGTGCTGGTGAATGCGCCCCGCGCGGGCCTGCGCACCTTCGACGACGTGCTGGAAGCCTGCGGCGGCTGAGCCGTTCCGCTGTCTTCGGTTTTGAGCCGCCGCGTCCTTCCCGGGCGCGGCGGCTTGTTCTTTTTCAGCTGGCTGCGCGCGAAGTCTTGCGCCCGAGCCTTGCGCTGAAGCGGGTTTTCGATTATCTGAGCCAAATTCGAGGCTGCGCTCCCGAAAAGCTGGGAGCTACTAGGGTGGGACAGGGTTCGCGGGATACGCGCCCTGATCGTCGGAGGCTCCCCATCCAGGCTTTCGCTGAGCGCGCTTCGGTCCTGGGCCCGGATGGGCTGTCATCACATCATTGTCCGTGCCGTTCGGCCTCAGCGCCGGCCCGCCGATGGAACGTCGGCGGCCGTTTTGGCGTTCATCCCGCGGGAGAATGCCGGAACACCCGTTCGGTTCGGGCCTCGCAACGCGAGACGCCGGCGCAAGATTTCTGGAGTGTGAATGTCCGCCGTAGAAACCACCCGTGAAGATTTCGCCGCCCTGCTCGACGAGAGCTTCGGCCGCGCCGACGTCAGCGAAGGTGCCGTCGTCAAGGGCATCGTGGTCGCCATCGAGAAGGATCTGGCGATCATCGACATCGGCCTGAAGACCGAGGGCCGCGTGGCCCTGCGCGAGTTCGCCGGTCCGGGCCGTGAGAACACCCTCAAGGTTGGCGACGAGGTCGAGGTCTATCTCGAGCGCGTCGAGAACGCCATGGGCGAGGCCGTCCTCTCGCGCGACAAGGCGCGCCGCGAGGAGAGCTGGGTCAAGCTCGAGAAGGCGTTCAACGCCAACGAGAAGGTCTTCGGCGTGATCTTCAACCAGGTGAAGGGTGGCTTCACCGTGGATCTCGACGGCGCCGTGGCGTTCCTGCCGCGCTCCCAGGTCGACATCCGCCCGATTCGCGACGTGGCCCCGCTGATGCACAATCAGCAGCCCTTCCAGATCCTCAAGATGGATCGCCGTCGCGGCAACATCGTGGTCTCCCGCCGCACCGTGCTGGAAGAGACCCGCGCCGAGCAGCGTCACGAGCTGGTGCAGAACCTCGAAGAGGGTCAGGCCATCGAGGGCGTGGTCAAGAACATCACCGACTACGGTGCGTTCGTTGATCTCGGCGGCATTGACGGCCTGCTGCATGTCACCGACATCGCCTGGCGCCGCGTGAACCACCCGACCGAGGTGCTGTCCATCGGCCAGACGGTCAAGGTGAAGATCATCAAGATCAATCACGAGACCCACCGCATCTCGCTCGGCATGAAGCAGCTCCTGGGCGATCCCTGGGAGGGCATCGAGGCCAAGTATCCGGTGGACGCCCGCTTCAAGGGTCGCGTCACCAACATCACCGACTACGGCGCGTTCGTGGAACTGGAGCCGGGCATCGAAGGCCTGATCCACGTCTCCGAAATGTCGTGGACCAAGAAGAACGTTCACCCCGGCAAGATCGTTTCCACCTCCCAGGAAGTGGAAGTGCAGGTGCTGGAAGTCGATTCGGCCAAGCGCCGCATCTCCCTCGGCCTCAAGCAGACCCTCCAGAATCCCTGGGAGGCCTTCGCCGAGAAGTATGCGCCCGGCGCGGTGGTCGAAGGCGAGGTCAAGAACAAGACCGAGTTCGGTCTGTTCCTGGGTCTCGACGGCGACGTGGACGGCATGGTGCATCTGTCCGACCTCGACTGGAACCGTCCGGGCGAGCAGGTCATCGACGAGTACCGCAAGGGCGACATGGTCAAGGCCGTGGTGCTCGACGTGGACGTCGAGAAGGAGCGCATCTCCCTCGGTATCAAGCAGCTCGCCGGCGATCCCTTCGCCGAGGCTGGCGATGTCCGCAAGGGCGCTGTCGTGACCTGCGAAGTCACCGACGTGAAGGATGGCGGTATCGAGGTGAAGCTCACAGGCACCGATCTGTCGGCCTTCATCAAGCGTTCCGAGCTCGCTCGCGACCGCAACGACCAGCGCCCCGAGCGCTTCTCGGTTGGCGACAAGCTGGATGCCCGCGTCACCCTGTTCGACCGCAAGGCGCGCAAGGTGCAGGTCTCCGTCAAGGCGATGGAAATCGCCGAGGAGAAGGAGGCCGTGGCTCAGTACGGTTCGCAGGATTCGGGCGCTTCGCTCGGCGACATCCTGGGCGCCGCCCTCAAGCAGCGCGCCGAGGAAGCCAAGGAAGACTGATCTTCCAAGGGTGTGGTATATGGAAAGGGCCGGCGCGAGCCGGCCCTTTTCTTTTGCGCGGAGCCCAGTGGAACTGTTGCTGCCCCCAAACGGCGGCACTCACATGCTTGCCGGATGCTGGCCGTGTTCGCGCCGGAAGTCGGAACGCCAAGGAGCAAGGCGGGCAGGGCGGTTCCGCCCGTGCTCCGCCGCATTTCCCAATGCGAAGGCTGCCCTTCCGAGTGATGCCCGCGCGCAGCCTCCCCCGGGTATGGGAGGCGCAAGCATCCTGCCACCGGGTCCGGCGGAGGAGGTGTGTCGTCGGCTGCCAGCCGGTAGTTGCCCGGCGGAAATCCACCCACGCTCAATTGAGCTGGAGCAGGAAGCGGCGGTTGATGGCCTGGAGCGGGCGCGAGTTCATGGGGAAGATGGCGCGGAAGGCTTCGATATCCCCTTCAGCCACGCTGATGGGGGCGGCATAGACGTTCCAGTCTACCACCTCCGAGCAGGGCGGCGTGGTCAGGGAGCCTTCGTAGCGGTAGAGGCCCCGGGCATCCGGCAGGAAGGCGGTGGGGTCCATGGGCGAGGGCAGGGGAGCAAAGCCCTGCTTTTTCGGCGCGGCGGCCATCACGGCGGAGAAGGCGTCACTTTTCCCGCCGGGAACCATGAACACACCCACCACCAGCAGGCCGCCATCCTCGGCCGCATGAACGAAATGGGCCTCCATGGCGGTGCGCTTGCCGTCCAAGGCGTGTTCGCTGGGTGTATGGAAATGGAACTGGCGCAGGCTGTAGGTCTTGCCGTTCATCTCAGCGGTGCCGGCGTCGTCGGTGGCATCCAGCTGGATGGTGTGGCCGTTATTGACCACCTTGAAGGGCGCGCTTTTCCACGCAAGCTTCGGCCCGGCGGTTTCTGCCCGGACGCTGCCTTTGAGGTTGACCGGCGATTGCTGGGTGCCAATGGAGCAGGCCTGGAAGCCCTTCTCCAGAGAGCCCCAATGCTCCGGCGCCCCGGAACCCTCATAACTCCAATGGACGCTGTCGGCACGCGCCAGGCTGGCGCAGGTGGGGCAAAGGGCGAAGGCGGCGAGCAAGGTGCGGCGATTGAGCATTGATCCCCCCCGTTGGGTGTCGGTGCGCGGATTGGCCCGCGTTCAGCGGAACCCCGGGGCTGACCCTTCGGCGGCCCATGGGCTCCAGTGGCACGCTACCACGCGCAGCGTTGCGGTACGATGTCCCGCGCGCCTGCAAGGTGCCGTGGGTCTCTCCCAATTCCGTGAGGGGCTGTTGGGGCTCAAGCGCCCTGGCGTGCGAAGGCGTCGATCAGGGCGGTCATCTGCGCCCGCGGGTCTGTTGCGCGCATCACGCCACCCATGACGGCGAGCCCGCCCGCTCCCGCCTCGCGACAGCTTTTGGCATTGCCGACTTCAATGCCGCCGAGGGCGATCACCGGCACCGCCGATTGCTCGACAAAGGCACGCAGGCCCGCAATGCCCAGCGCCGGGCCGTAGCCGGGCTTGGAGGGCGTCGAGAAAACGGGGCTCGCGGTGATATAATCCGCCACGGCAGGCGCCGCCGCCGGATCGGCCGGCCGGTGGGTGGAAAGGCCCACGAGGGCGGAGTCGCCCAGCACCGTGCGTGCCCATCGCGGATCCGCGCCATCGGGCAGGTGCACGCCATCGGCGCGGGCCGCCCAGGCCAGCTCCGGCGTGCCGTGGAGCATCAGCACGGCGCCGAAGGGGCTGGTGGCCGTCCGCAGCCGGGCGAAAAGAGCGAGTTGGTCTTCCGGCGGCAGGTCTTTCTCCCGCAGGCTCACCCAGCGGCAGCCGCCGGCGCAGGCGGCCCCCACTACCTCCACCACATCGCCCTGCACCTGCCGGCGGTCGGTGATGAGGAGGACGGGCGGGGCGGGAAGCATGGCGTCAGCTTCCGACGAGGCCGAATTCGGGGCTGGACGCTTCGGCGTGCAGCTTCTTTGGAATGCGCCCGGCGATGCGGGCCAGTCGGCCGCCTTCGACGGCAGAACGGAAGGCGGCTGCCATGCGCACCGGGTCGAGGGCCTTCGAGACCGCGGTGTTGAGCAGCACCGCCGAGCAGCCGAGCTCCATGGCCAGCGCGGCGTCGGAGGCGGTGCCCAGCCCCGCATCCAGCACCACCGGCACCGGCGAGCGCGAGCAGATGAGCTCAATCATGTGCGGGTTGGCGATGCCGAGACCAGAGCCGATCATGGAGCCGAGCGGCATCACCGTGGCCGCGCCAAGGTCCGCCAGCTTCTGGCAGGTGACGGGGTCGTCGTTGCAGTAGGGAAGCACCACAAAGCCCCGGTTCACCAGCTCTTCGGTCGCCTTCAGCAGCTCTTCCACATTGGGGTAGAGCAGCTCGCGATCGCCGATCACCTCCAGCTTCACCCAGTCCGTTTCCAGCGCCTCGCGGGCCAGCTCGGCGGTAAGCACGGCGTCCTTGGCGGTTTGGCAGCCGGCGGTGTTGGGCAGAATGTGCACGCGGCCGGTGAGCAGGTCCGTCAGGCTCTCCTCATAGCCGGCCAGGCTGATGCGGCGGATGGAGGCGGTGGCCATCTCCGCGCCGGAGGCCTCCAGCGCATTGAGGAACACCTGCTGGTTGGGGTAGCCGGCGGTGCCCAAAAACAGGCGGGACTTGAAGCTGCGCCCGGCGATGACGAGGGGATCGGCAGTGGTGGTCATGGTTTTTCTCGTCTCCTCTCCCGGCCGGTCAGCCGCCCTGCTTGGCGGTGATGATCTCCACGGCGTCACCGGAGGCCAGGCGGGTGCCGGCCCACGCGCGGCGCGGCACCACCGCACCGTTCAGCGCTACGGCAATGCCCTTGCGCTCCACATCAAGTCCTTTGGCGCCGAGAAGATCCGCGACGGTGGCGATGGGGAGCGCCTCGTCGGCGCCGTTCACCTTCAGCTCAAGCGGGGGCGCATCCATAGGGCTCACTCCGCTGCCACCCGGGGCGCGAAGCGGCTCGCACGGAAGGGCTCGGCCACCTCGGCCATGCGGCCGTCCAGGAGAAAATCGGAAATCACCTTTGCCGTGACCGCCAGCAGCAGAATGCCGTTGCGATGGTGGCCGGTGGCGTAAATGAGCCCGTCCACCTCATCGGCGGGGCCGAGGATGGGCGCATCGTCACGGCTGCCGGGGCGGAAGCCCACCCATTGTTCGTGGATGGGCAGTTCCTCCAGCGCCGGCAAGGCGCGCCAGGCATAGGTGAGCAAGGCGAGCTGCCCGCCGGCGGTCAGGGAGGTGTCGAAGCCCTTCTCTTCCGTGGTGGCGCCCAGAATCAGGCGGCCATCGCGGCGTGGCACGATGTAAGAATGGGGCGCCCATATCACATGGTTCACCAGCGGCGCGGCCGGGTCCATGCGCAGGGCCAGCATCTGCCCCTTCACCGGGCGCACGGGCAGCGGCGCGGCGGGGGTAATGTCCACGCCCCGGCTCCAGGCCCCGGCGGCCAGGATGACGATGTCGGCCGGCTTCAGCTCCTCGCCCACAACCACGCCCAGCGCCTTGCCGGCCTGGGTGGCGACCCGGCTGACGGGGCTGTTCTCATGCAGACGAACGCCCGCGCGGGCGGTGGCGGTGAGCAGGGCGGCGACCACCTTGCGGTTGTCTACCTGATGGTCCTCGGCGCTGCGGATGGCGCCGGAAAGCTGGCCGGCCAGATGCGGCTCCAGGCGGCGCACGGCGGCGGCGGTGAGCCATTCCACCGGCAGGCCGAGGGAGGTCTGCAGCTGGAACAGGTGGCGCAGGCGGGCGGCATCGTCGGCCGTGAGGCCGATGGTGAGCGTGCCTTCGGTGCGCAGGTCCACGCTGATGCCGGCCTCTGCTTCCAGCTCGGCAGCGAACGCGGGCCAAAGGGCCTGGCTGGCGCGGTTGAGGGCGAGCAGGGCATCCTCGCCGGGCTCTGCCTCCGCGCAGGCGGCGAGCATGCCGGCGGCGGCATGACTGGCGCCGTGCCCGGCGGTTCCGGCCTCATAAATGTCGACCGAGCAGCCGGCCTGCGCAAGCCGCCAGCCCAGCGACAGGCCCATGACGCCGCCACCGACGATGGCGACGCGCGCTTGCGCCTTGAGCGGGCGCGAGACGGATGATGACGAAACAGGCGACGAGCTCTCGCTCATCGGCACCTCCCTACGCTGGCATGATCCAGACAGGTTCGATGGGTATGATCTCAGCCGCGTTGGCGCGCGGCACCCCAGGCCGTGGCGCGCATTATCCACGCCGCGTCGTGGATCGCAAGGTGGCTCACGAGTTTTCCGGCTGGCGAAGGCGCGAGGGCGCGCCGCTCATTCGGAGATGATCTTGACCTTGTCGCCATACTTCAGCTTGGCGCCGGCATCCAGACCGTTCAGCACCAGGAAGCGTTCCATGTGCTGGTCGGGCACCTGCATGCGGGCCGCGAGCTTGTCGGCCGTGTCGCCGAAGCCGACGGTGACCACGCGCACCCGCAGCGGCTTCACCGATTCGGCCTCGCCGGATGAGACGCGGCGGAAGGTGCTGGCGGCGGCGCGGAAGCGCTGGTCCAGCTCCGGCGTCAAATCACGGGCGGCGAAGATGAGGCGGTAGACATCCGATCCGAAGCGGATGGCGAACATGCGGAACGACCACTGGTCGCCCCGCGCGATGGCGGTGGCGGCGGTAAAGCCGTTCACGGTGAGGGTTTCCACCGTGTTGATCTCCACCCCGTCGATCCAGCCGGAGGAGAGATACTGAGCCAGCGACTGGTCGGGGCTCACCCGCACCGCGTCGAGCCGCAGCGCCTCGCGGCCGGAGCCGGTAGCGCCCAGCACGGCCTGGGAGGTGTTCTCCAGCGAGAAGCCCTCGGGCGCGGTGAAGGTGAAGCCCAGCTTGGGGTGGAAGAACTTGCGCCCGCGCACGAAGCCTTCCTTGGGGTCGTCGCCATAGACCATGCCGTCGATGGCCGAGAGGTAGGCGGCGCGGTCGCGCTCGCCATTGCCCGGGGCGGCATATTGGCGGGCATTGGCGATGGCGATGGAGATGCGCTCGGGCGTTGCCGGATGGGAGGAAAGGAAGTCCATGTCCGGCGTGGTGCTGGAGCCGCCGAGGCCGGTGGACTTCATCTCGGAGGAGCGGCCCATGTCGGTGAGGAAGCGCGAGGCGCCATAGGGGTCGAACCCCGCGCGGGAGGCGATGCCCACGCCGATGGCGTCCGCCTCCAGCTCCTGCCCGCGGGAGAACGAGGCCAGCGTGCGCTGGCTCTTCTGCATGGCGAGGGCGCCCAGGTCCGGGTCGTTCACGACGTCGGAGATGACGCGGCTCACCAGCACCGCCTGCTTCACCTGATCCTCGCGGATATTGGCATGGCGGGCGATGACGTGCGCCATCTCGTGGGAGAGCACCGAGGACATCTCTGAGGTGTCGTTGGCCAGCGCCAGCAGCCCGCGGGTGACGTAGAGCGAGCCGTCGGGCAGCGCGAAGGCGTTGATGGCGGGCGAGTTCAGCACCGTCACGCGGTACTTCAGGTCGGGCCGCTCGGACGCGGCCACCAGACGCTCGACCACCTGCTGAATGAGCGCCTTCAGCTCGGGATCGTTGTAGGCGCCGCCATAGCTCGCCACCAGCCGCTCATGCTCACGCCGCTGGGCCGGCGTCATGTCGGCATATTCGGACGCGGAGGAGGCGCTGGAGAGCGGCAGGCTCGCCTGGTCGAGATCCGCGGACGAACAGTCGGCGAGCATCAGCGCCAGGGGCAAGGCGAGGGCAAAAAGAGCCGTTCGCGGCCAACGCCGCGGCGCATCCCGCCGGAGCATGCTCGCGTTTCGGGCCTTTTCGCTCAACTTCAATCCTCGCTTCCCGTTCGGTCGCTCAGCCGCTCGATGTCGGCTTGCGACCGGATCATGATCGCCGGGCCGCCCTGTTCCCGCACCACGCCGCGCGCACGTATCCGTGCACCGCGCAGTATAACGGGATCTTGGCCTTGCCCCAAGATTATGGCGAAATCCCTGGTCGGCACCATAAGTGTGAAATCTCGCCGCCAGCTTTCACCGAAATTCAGATAGGTACGCTCGCGCCGGACGCCAACAGACAAAATTCGACCTTCCGTAACGGTATAAAGGCCCAGGCGGCGCGACATTTCCGCTTCGTCCGTTGCGGAAGCAATGGCGCCGTGCTCGGCCCACAGGCCCCGCCGGGCCTCGCGGGCCTGGGCCTCGGCCGAAAGCAGCGCGGCGGCGCAGGGGCCCTGGGCATCGGTGAAGGCGGCACCCGCCGCCACGAGAATCGTGGCGATGTCCGAGCCCGCGTCCGGCCCGTCGGTCATCACGGCCTCGCCCACCAGGCGCCCATGGCGATCGGTTTGCGCACGCGAGAATGTGATGGTCCTCCCTCCCAGGGCCGCCGTGACGGCGCCGCCGGCCGCCTCGATCACCTTGCGGGAGGGTTCCAGGCGTGTGGGCAATGCGATCCGGTCGGGTGCGAAATGCCGTCCGTCGTCGAGGGTGAGGCTGCCATCCGCGCCCAGGCCGGTGACGTGGGCCGTCTCCCCGGCGGCGGGGCGCGGGGCGAGGGCGCAGGTGGTGGCCTTTGGTGATGCGGCATGGGTACTCGCCGCAGGGCATAATCCCGAAATCAGCACAGCACCGAACAGGGCGCCGAGGCGGCACATCCGTGCGCTGGCCGACACCCTTGAGCCGGTGTGCGCGAGGCTGCCGTTTCGGCCGCTGGCGGTCGCACGCGCGCGCCTTGCAAGGCGTTTCGGGACGGACAGAGGCATGGGCATAAGGTACCGCATCGGGCGTCGGGGTTGAAGGTTCGGGCCCACCCTGCGTGTTCACCCTTTCTTACTGTCCGTTGCCGGCCGGTTGAGGAGGCGGGGCAGCTCAGGCAACATGGTGCCCGCGCTTGTCGCCGGGTGGGCGGCCGCGCTTGCGGCGAGGGGAGGGTGTTGGTGTCCGGTTTCGATGCTCAGGCGCGCTTGTCCGCGCCCTCGGTGGCGCGCAACCGCGAGCCCATCTTCGCGGTGCTGGATCCGCTGCTGGCGCCATCGGCCCGGGTGCTGGAGGTCGCCAGCGGCTCGGGTGAGCACGCGATTTTCATGGCGCGCAAGCGGCCGGATGTGGTCTGGCAGCCCTCCGACCCCTCGCCCGAGGCGCGCGCCTCCATTGCCGCCTGGGTTACCGCGGAAGGTCTTTCCAACGTGGGCGCCCCCCTGGCGCTGGATGCCAGCGCGGATGAATGGCCCGTGGGACCGGTGGACGTCATGGTGTGCATCAACATGCTCCACATCAGCCCTTGGGCGGCGACCGAGGGGCTGATGCGCGGCGCCGGGCGCCATCTGCCACCGGGCGGGCCGCTTTATATCTATGGCGCATTCCACCGGGCCGGGGTGCCCACGGTGGAGAGCAACGCGGCGTTCGATCGCGACCTGCGCCGCCGCGATCCGCGCTGGGGCCTGAGGATGCTGGAGGATATGGAGGCGTGCGCCGCCGCGCAGGGCCTCGACCTCGCCGAGATGGTGGCGATGCCCGCCAATAATCTCTCCCTGGTGTTCCGCAAGCGGAAGCCCTGAGCTCCCCCTACTGTAGGGCCGTGACCAACGCCCGCCCGACCTGGGCGATGACGGCATCCCGTTCCGCCAGGGAGAGGGAGGTTTCGCCGAGATAGATGGCGGCGACCACCGGGGCGCGGCCGGGCGGCCAGATGACCGCGATGATGCCCCGCGAACCGTGGTCCCCGGCGCCCGTGCGATCCGCGATGCGCCAGCCAGCGGGCAGCGCGGCTCTCAGCAGCCCGTCGGCCACGGCGTCCGCCTCCAGCCAATCGGTGAGCCGGCGGCGCGAGCCAGCGGAAAGAGCGTCACCCAGCACCAGGGTTTCAAGGCTCCGCGCGGCGGCGGCCGGGGTGGTTGTGTCCCGCGGGTCGCCGGGCGCCGCTTCGTTGAGGGCCGGCTCCAGGCGGTCGAGCCGCGTGGTCTTATCGCCGAGGGTGCGCATGAAGGCGGTGAGCCCCTTTGGCCCGCCGATCCGCGCCAAAATGAGGTTCGCGGCGGTGTTATCGCTCAGCCTTGTCGCCGCCGCGCAAAGGGCATCGAGGCTCATGCTCGCGCCCACATGCTGCTGTGTCACCGGCGCGTGGGGTACCAGGTCGGCGGAGGTGATGGGGATCTGCGTCTCCAGCTTTTCCGCACCGGCATCGACGCGTGCCAGCAGGGCCGCGCAGGCGAAGGCCTTGAAGGTGCTGTTCATGGCGAAGCGCTCGTCGGCGCGGTAGGCCCAGCTGCGGTTGCCGCCCGGCTCAAGGATCATGACGCCCAGCCGTCCACCGGCGCGCTTTTCGATGGCGCTCAGCGATGCCGCAAGGTCGTCAGCTCGCGCGGGGGAGGCGAGCAATGATAGCCCGGCCAGAAGCAAGGCGAGCAGGCCCGTCGCCATGACGCGGCGCGAGGGCGCCGGGCGACGGTCCATGGTCGGCGCATCTGTCATCATCCTGCGTTGACCTCGTCGACAGTGTTTGCCGGGGCGCTGTGTGCTTCGCCTTTGGGCTTGGGCATGTGCGAAATGCCCCCTTTGGCCTCAGGAGGTCGCGCGGATTGGCCGGATAAGCGGGGAAAGTGACGCGGGAAGGGCGCCGGGCCCAGCTGGTCGCGGGCGCGCTTCACCGTTTCGCCGTCATGCTCGCGGCACCTGAATATCGCAGCATCCCGAATGCCTTGGGCCGTTGGATGGCGCCTCAACACGGGACGTCGATTGGCCTTCATGTGTCATGGGCCGGACGCGGCAGATGCTTTCCAGCAGGTGCCCCCGAGCGTTTCCGCGTGAAGCGGGAACCGGCTTGTGCGAGGGACGCGCGCGAAAACAAGAGGCGAGGCTGCCTCTGCGTCTCGGTGAAAACTGAAGCTGCCCCGCCCCCGGTGACACAGTTGTGGGCTAAGGCCCGCCCCGGGGGGCGTGCCCGGGCCATGGACGCGAGCGGAGCCCGAGTCCCCGCGTGCGTGAGTCGAATGGTTTGGTGTCCCCGGCGTGACTCGAACACGCGACACCAGGTTTCATCCCACCTCGGCTTTCGCCGCCGCCGGGCCATTGGCACCGGCGTTCGTGGTCTGGACTATCCCTTCGCCATGGCCCGCACATGCAAGGCTTTAGGCGCCGCCCGTCTAGTCTCTACACCTTCCTTCGCGGAGCCGGCGCGAGGCCGGGCCGGAAGGCTTGGCTCGGGATTGGCATGGCCGGAAGCGACATTCCGGGCCGAAGCTTTCCCCGACTTTGAGCGGATTCACACCGGACGTTTCCGCCACGGGTGCCCAATTTTCTAGGAAACCTGTGCTCTATCCTGCTGAGCTACGGGGACCTGTCCCTCATATACCGGCGCGCCAGCCGCCGCGCCAGCCGGAATGTGCCGTCGTCCACGCCTGAGGGGGCGATGCCGGCGGCACGGCCCTCACGCCGCCGGCGCGGTGGCCAGAGGCGCGAGGGGCGTCTTCAGCTCCTCGAACCCGCGCAGGGTGGTCTGCGCCCAGTCCTCCAGGGTGAAGCGGCGGGCGGAGGCGCGTAGCAGGCTCATGCGGCCCTTCGCGTCGGCTTCCGCCATGGCAAGCGCCTGGTCGAGGGCCTTGTCCATATGGGCGTTGGAGAAGGGGTTCACCGGAATGGCTCCTTCCAGCAGCACCGAGGCACCGGCGAATTCCGACAGGATGAGCACGCCGCGTCCATCCTCCCCCTGTGCGGCGCAGAACTCGCTCGCCACCAGGTTCAGCCCGTCCGCCAGCGGGGTGATGGAGGCGACATCCGCCGCACGGTAATACGCAACCAGCTCGGCTAGGGGGATGGCCGTGGAGATGAGCGACACCGGCTGCCATTCAAAGCTGCCGAAGGTGCCGTTGATGCGCCCTGAGAGCTCCTCGATGCGCTGCTGCACATCCTCATAAACGCTCATGCCCCGGTTGGCGCCCACGGACACCAGCATGAGGCGCACCTGATTGTGCAGCTCCGGGCGCCGGTTCAGCAGCCGCTCGAAGGCTTCCAGCTGCTGGATGTTGCCCTTGGTGTAGTCGGTGCGCGACACGGACAGCACCAGCTTGCGCCCGCCGAGCTCGGCGCGGATGGCCTCCACCTTCTCCGCCACGGCCGGGGCGGCGGCCAGCTCCTCGATATAGCTGAAGTTCACGCCCACCGGATTGGTGTCGATGCGCACGGTGCGCCCGTCCATCGCGAGGGCGAGCGGGGTGAACAGCTCGTTGAGCGCGGTGCCCTCGCTCGCCATCAGCGGGTCCGTCTTGGTGTCCGCGATCTGCCGCGCGCCGGCCACCGAATGGGCTACCGCCGCGAAGTTCTGGGCATAGCGCGGCACATGGAAGCCCACCGCGTCGCAGGACAGCAGGCTGTCCACGATCTCCTTCCGCCAGGGCAGCACGTTGAACATGTCGGAGCCGGGGAAGGGCGTGTGGTGGAAGAAGGCGATCTTCACCGATGGCTTCAGCTGCCGCAAATAGCCCGGCACGAGCCACAGATTGTAGTCGTGCACCCACACCACGGCATCGTCGCTGGCCTCCTGCGCCGCCGCTTCGGCGAACGCCCAATTCACGGCGCGGAAGGTGGGCCAGTCCACCGGATCGTAATTGTAGCGCTCCTTGAAGCCGTGGAGGATGGGCCAGAAGGCTTCCTTTGAGGTCACATGGTAGAAGCTCTTCACCTGCTCGGCGGTCAGGGGCAGGCGGCTCACGGTGTAGGTGCCGAAGCTGTCGGAGATCTCCACCACGCGCTCGAAGGGCGGATTGGCCGGGTCCTCCGCCTCCTTCCAGGCCACCCAGGCGGCGCGATCGATGCGGCCGATGAGGGCCTTCAGGGTGGGAACGATGCCGTTGGGGCTCTTGTGTTCCTTCAGGACAATCCCGCCATCCTCCACCACCTCCTCGTAAGGTGCCCGGTGATAGACGATCACGAGATCGGATTTCATATGCTGCCCTCCGGAGGCTCAGGGTGAAGGCCGAAGGCCGCGATGGCCTCCGCGATGCCGCCCGCGCCGGGCGCGCGGCAATGCCGGGTGCGGGGAAGCTCCCGGGTGGCGTCCAGCAGCGCGGCTTCCGCGCCGCCCACCACCGCGCCGTGCAGGCCGGTGTGGAACATGGACAGATCGTTCAGCGTGTCGCCCGCCACCAGCACCGCGTCGCGCGGGAGGCCGAGATGGTCGACGAGGGCAAGCAGGGTCGAGCCCTTGTTCACCCCGCCCGGCAGCACGTCGAGGAAGCAGCCGGCGGAAATGAGGATGTCCAGCCCTGCTTCTTCCAGCGGGCGGACGACGGCCGGGTCATAGCCGGCGGGGTCGTAATGATAGGACATGCGGTGGCGGAACGGCGTGTCCTGGGGCACGAGGCCCGGCGCATCGCAGAGCGTCTCCCGCACGAAGGCGGAGCGCTCTCCCCAGGCGCTGGAGATCGGCCCTTCCAGGTCCTTGAGGAAGGACAAAGCCGGGCCCTCGCTGCCCATCTCCATGCGGGCCACGGTGGTGCCCACATCGGCCACCACATAATCAGGCACGGGCACGTTGGGCGCATGGTCCACCTCACCGGCGCACAAGGCGCGGATGAAGTCCGGATCGCGGCCGGTGACGAAGATGAGGCCCACATCGTCCCGGTGGCGTTTCAGCCAGTCATAAAGGCCCGCGCGCATGTCCGGCGAGCCGCCCAGGAAGGTGCCGTCGAGATCGGTGGCGAGCACGAAGCGCCAGTTCGCAGCTGTGCCCGCCGAGGCCCGAGGCGCGGCGGGATGGTCGAGAGCAGCGGTCATGGCAGCAGAGCCTCGAACCGGCGCGTCACTTCCGCTTCCGCCGGATGGGGGAAAGCGAGATCCAAGGCGCGCGGTTCCGCGTGGATGGGCGCGGCCCAGAAGGCGGCGAAGGCCTCGCCGATGGGCCGGGCGTCCGCCACCACGGAACGCACCATCTCGCAGATGGGCATATGGAGCTTCAGCTTGCGGGCGAGGTCGGTGACCGTGATGGCATTGTGCCGGCCTTCCACCAGCACCGGCGCGCCGCCGAACACCTCGGCGTCGGAGCGGCCCTCGCCCCGGGCGAAGCCATAGCGGAAGTTGCGCGATTTCTGGCTGGAGCAGGTGAGCATCAGGTCGCCCATGCCCGAAAGGCCGGTGACCGTCTCGCGCCGTCCGCCCAGGCACACCGCCAGTTCCTTCATCTCGTCCAGGCCGCGGGTGATGAGCGCGGCGCGGGTGTTCTCGCCGAACCCGGCTCCCGCCAGCATGCCGCAGGCGATGGCGATGACGTTCTTCACCGCGCCACCCACCTCGACGCCGGCCATGTCGTCGGAAACGTAGGGGCGGAAGCTGTCGCAGGTGAGGCTCGCCGCCATGCGGGCGCCGGCACGGGCATAGGGCGGCACGTCCGCCGCCCCGGTGCAGGCGACGGTGGCGGCGGTGGGGTCGCCCAGGGCCGTCTCATCGGCGAAGGTCGGTCCCGACACCACGCCGATGAGGCGGCCGGGCGCCGCCTGCTCCGCCACGGCGGACATCATAAGGCCGGTCTGCGCCTCGATGCCCTTGGCGCTGACGAACAGCGGCACCTCGGGGGCGGCATGGACGCCGATACGCGCCGCCATCTCGCGGATGGTGTGGGAGGGCGTCACCAGCAGCACGGCCTCCGCTCCGTCGAGGGCGGCGGCGAAATCAGCGGTGGGGGTCACCCCCTCGGGAAGGGGGATGTCGCCCAGGCGCGCCATGTTGCGCCGGGTGCGGGCGGTCTCCCGCGCCCGTGCTTCGTCACGCATCCACAGGCGCACGGAGCATCCCGCGCGGGCGGCCACGATGGCGAGGGCGGTGCCCCAGGCGCCGCCGCCGAAAACGGCCAGGGTGCCATAGGGCCGTGGTACGGAAGGCAGCGGCTCGGTGGCCGGCCGGCGGGGCTGCTCGAACAGCGTTTTGAAGTCGGTCATGGACCCCCCTGTGTTGCAAGGGCGTGCCGCGCGCCGCATGAAGCGGGTGGCGACGGGGCAAGAATTGCCCGGCAAGGCTCCCGAAGAAGCCCTATTCCTCTGTGGATCACAGAATGTATCATATATGCAACATGGGATATTTGTCAAATCTCCAAGCTGCGGAAGTGGGTGTGGCCTTGTCTATTTGCGGGCAGAATGGTGGCGACGCCGATAACTTCGCGCGGATTTTCAAACCCATCAAAAAATGAGACTGATATAAGTGTTATGAATTCATTTTCGAAGAAATGAAATACGTTAAACATTCATGATACATAATAAGTACATCAATCCCTGTCGCGCTCGTTGGCCTTCGCGTGCGGCTGCGGCGCCTTGCTGGCGTGCATCTTCGGTGCTGGAGCGGGGCTCATCGGGGTCGAAAAAGTTGGCGCTTCCTGAATGACTTGGCCTGGTGCTGGCGATGCCAGACATGGGCGCCGGAATAAAAGAGCTTCTTGGTGATCTCGACGCCTGCCACATACAGCACGGCGATGCCCGCGCCGAGCGCCAGCAGGCTCGCCGGCAGCGGAACGAAGCCGAAGGCCCGCGCCAACGGGGCGATGAAGGGCAGCGCGATGGTGACCACGGCCACCAGGGCCACCGCGCCCATGAGGAAGGGGCTGGGCCGGCTGCGCCAGAACGGCATGTGGGTGCGCAGCACCAGCATCACCGCCAGCTCTGTGACCACGGAGAGGGTGAACCAGGTGCTCTGGAACAGCGCCTCATCGGCGTGGAACACCAGCAGCAGCAAAGCGAAGGTGAGAAAATCGAACAGCGTGCTGGAAAGCCCGAACACCAGCATGAAAATGCCGATGGCGCGGATGTTCCAGCGCTGCGGCGCCTTCAGCGCGTCCTCATCCACATTGTCCGTTGAGATGGCCATGGCCGGAATGTCGGAGAGGAAATTGTTGAGCAGGATCTGCTTGGCCAGCAGCGGCAGAAACGGCACTGCCACCGAGGCGAACGCCATGGAGACCATGTTGCCGAAATTGCCGCTGGTGGCGATGGAGATGTATTTCAGCGTGTTGGCGAAGGTGCGCCGCCCGTCCACCACGCCCTGGCGCAGCACATTGAGATCCTGCTGCAAAAGCACGATGTCGGCGGTTTCGCGCGCAACGTCCACCGCCTGGTCGACCGACACGCCGGCATCGGCCACGTGCAGCGCGGGCG
Organism: Xanthobacter variabilis; assembly: GCF_043831965.2. Taxonomy (NCBI): domain Bacteria; kingdom Pseudomonadati; phylum Pseudomonadota; class Alphaproteobacteria; order Hyphomicrobiales; family Xanthobacteraceae; genus Xanthobacter; species Xanthobacter variabilis. The sequence continues at coordinate 3,832,435 of NZ_CM195533.1, read as the reverse complement.
CGTCGTTCACCCCGTCGCCCAGATAGGCCACCGCGTGCCCGCGATGCTGAAGGGCGCGGATGATGCGCTCTTTCTGCTGGGGGTCCAGCTCGGCGAACAATGCGGTGTGCTCGGCCAGGTGCCACAAGGCCTCATCACGCATTTCATTCATCTGCCGGCCGGTGATGATGCGCCGCGTGTCGAGCCCTACCGCGGCGGCCACATGGGCGGCCACGTGCCGGTTGTCGCCGGTGAGGATCTTCACCGCGATGCCCAGCTTCTCGATCTCCCTGACGGTTTCTTCGATCCCCTCCTTCAGCGGATCGAAGAACAGCAGGAACCCCTCGAACACCATGCCCGCTTCATCGGCGCGGCCATAGCGCGCCTGGGGCGCGAGGCGCCGGCTGGCAAGGCCCAGCACGCGGAACCCCTCTTCGCCCCGGGCACGGAAAAAGGCTTCGAGCCGCTCGCGCGCCACAGCATCGAGGGGGAGGGGGCCGGAGGGCGAGGCAACGGTGCCGCAGCACGCCAGCACCGGCTCGAAGGCGCCCTTGGTCACCATCAGGTGGTGGGCCTCCTCCTCCACCACGATGGTGAGGCGCTTGCGCACGAAATCATAGGGGATCTCATCCACCTTGGCGCCGCCGGGGCAGGGACATGCGCGCTGCTCCGCCGCCTTGACGATGGCTGCGTCGAGCGGATTGGCGATGCCGCTTTCGAGCCGCGCATTCACGGCCGCCAGCCCAAACACCGCGGCGCTTTCCGCGCCTGAAGGATCGAGCGCGGCGTTGAACTCCACCACGCCCTTGGTGAGAGTTCCCGTCTTGTCCGTGCACAGCACATCCACCGAGCCGAGATTCTCGATGGCCTCCAGCCGCCGCACGATGACGCCGCGCTGCGCCATGCCCCGCGCGCCCGCCGCCAGGGTGATGGAGACGATGGCCGGCAGCAGCTCTGGCGAGAGCCCCACCGCCAGCGCCACCGAGAACAGGAGCGATTCGATGACCGGCCGGTGCAGCAGCAGGTTCACCGTGAAGACGAAGATGACGATACCCGTCATCACCTCCGTCAGCAGGTAGCCGAAACCGCGAATGCCACGCTGGAATTCGGTGTCGCCGTTGGCATCCGCCACATGGCCGGCGATCTGGCCGATCTCGGTATCGCCGCCGGTGCGGGTGATGAGGACGCGCGCCGTGCCGCTCTGCACGGAGGTGCCCAGGAACACCATGTTGGTGCGTCCCGCCAAAGCGGCATCGGCGGCCACCGGCTCCGGGGATTTTTCCACGGGAAAGGTCTCGCCCGTGAGCGCGGCCTGGGAGACGAGGAAGTCGCGCGCCGCCATCACCCGCCCGTCGGCGGGCACGAGATTGCCGGCGGAAAGCTCCACCACATCGCCCGGCACGAGGTCTTCGGCGGCGATGGTCACCGGCTTGCCGGCGCGCCGCGCGGTGGTCCGCAGCGCCAGCTTCGCCCGCAGCGCCGCGACCGCCTGCGAGGCGCGATACTCCTGGAAGAAACCCATCAGCGTGGAGCTGAGTACGATGGCCATGATGATTCCGGCATCGGTCCAGTCCCGCACCACGGCCGAGATGACGGCGCCGAACACCAGGATCAGCACGAGCGGGCTGCGATATTGCCGCGCCAGCAGTCGCAGGGCGCCGGCGCGGCGGCTGGGGGTGAGCCGGTTGGGGCCATGCTCGCGCCGCCGCTGGTCGGCCTGCGCCGGGGAAAGCCCCTCGGGCGTTGCGTCCAGGGCGGCCAGAAGGTCGGGGAGCGGGGAGGACCAGGCGTCAGTCATCGCGGCGGCCATCGTTCAACCTGCGGATGCTACAGCATAGCTCGGAAAGCGGACGGCGAGATGATGGCGGGGGCCCACTGGCGGGGAGCACCCGCGCGGCCCGCTGGCGATGCTGCGCCCTGAGGTTGCGGCGGATCAATGATATCGCCCGCCGGGGCGTCGAGAATCAGGCAATCGGCCGCAGGGAACATCGGCGCCGCGGGCGTGTTCCCGGTGGGCATCGTTCCTTCAGGAGAAGGCCATGTCGTCCGTTTCCGTCGCCGAGCGCGAAGTTGCCCTCCCTCCGCTCGGCCTTGCCGGGGAGCTCTGCGAGCCCGTCGGCGCGCGGGGGCTGGTGGTGTTCGCCCATGGCAGCGGATCGGGTCGCAACAGCCCGCGCAACCGGGCGGTGGCCGCGCATCTTCAAGCCGATGGCTTCGCCACCCTGCTGTTCGACCTTTTGCTGCCCCGGGAGGCGGATGAGGCGTGGAAGCGCTTCGATGTCCGGCTCCTGTCGGACCGTTTGATTCAGGTGTTCGATTGGGCGGCCGCTCAGGGGGCGCCCGGCGCGCGGCCGCTGGGGCTCTTCGGCTCCAGCACCGGGGCGGCGGTGGCCCTCGCGGCGGCCAGCAGGCGGCCTGATCGGGTGGGGGCGATCGTAGCGCGTGGCGGGCGGCCTGATCTGGTGATGACGGAGCTGAGCCGGGTGCGCGCGCCCACCCTTCTGCTGGTGGGCGGGGCGGATGCGGAGGTGCTGGAGCTGAATCGGCGCGCTCTTGCCCGTTTCGGCGGGCCGGTGGCGCTGGATGTGGTGCCCGGCGCCAGCCATCTGTTCGAGGAGCCCGGCACGCTGGAGGAGGTGGCGCTGCGCGCTTCGGCCTGGTTCCGGCATCATTTGTGCGGCGATCCGGAGGGGAGGGACCCATGAAGCGCTTTCGGGATCGGATCGAGGCGGGCCGGCGGCTCGCCGCGGCGCTTTCGAGCTATGCGGGCCGCGATGCGGTGGTGCTGGCCCTGCCGCGCGGCGGGGTTCCGGTGGGGGCCGAGATCGCCACCGCGTTGCATGCCCCGCTTGATCTGGTGCTCGTGCGCAAGATTGGCCTGCCGGCCCAGCCCGAGCTGGCCATGGGCGCGGTGGTGGACGGGGCGGAACCCATCGTGGTGCGCAATGCCGACATCCTGGCCTTCGACCGGGTGGACGAAGCCACCTTCCAGTCCGTTTGCCAGCGGGAGCTGAAGGAGATCGAGCGGCGGCGCGCGCTCTATATCGGCGCGCGGCGGCGGGCGCCCATTTCCGGCCGCGTCGTCATCGTGGTGGATGACGGCATTGCCACCGGTGCCACGGTGAAGGCCGCGCTTCAGGCCATTCGCGCGCGCGGGCCGCAGGAGCTGGTTCTTGCGGTTCCCGTGGCGCCGCCGCAGACCCTCGCGGAGCTGCGGCCGCAGGTGGACGCCATCATTTGCCCGCTGACGCCGGAGGTGTTCGAGGCCATCGGCTGCTTTTACGACGATTTCAGCCAGGTTTCCGACGCTGAGGTTGAGGCTGCATTGGCCCGCTGCCCGGTGCCGGAGACTGATCAGCGCGCGTAAAGGCCGGTGAGGCGGGCGATGTCGCAGGAGGCGCGACGCGCCGCCCGGGCCACGTCCGCGCCGGTGGGCTGCAACCCGCATTCGAGCCGCTGGACGGTGACGGCGAACAGCTCGAACACATAGTGATGGGAGCCATGGCCACGCGGAGGGCAGGGGCCGGCATAGCCTTGCTTGCCGAAATCATTGAGCGCGCCGCGAATGCCGAGGGGCGTCTGGCCCTCCGCCAGCGCCGTGAGCGTGGGCGGCAGATCGAACATGGCCCAATGGTGAAAGGTGCCGCGCGGCGCATCCGGATCGGAGCAGACCAGGGCGAAGCTGCGGGTGGCGGCGGGCACGCCAGCCCACTGCAAAGGCGGCGACAGGTTTTCTCCGTCGCAGGTGAAGCGACGGGGCAGGGGCTCGCCATTGGCGAAGGCCGAGGAGAACAGGCGCATAGGTTTGCTCCGTGGCCGTGGCTGCGAGGGCACTCGCGCCGCAGGTCCGAGTCAACGATCCGTGGGCCGAATTCCATGGCAGGCTCACGACCGTCCGGCAATGGGGATTTCAGTCCGGAACGGAAATCCAGCGGCCCTCTTCTTTGATGTACTTGCGCTTCACCGCCGCCCACGCGATCCGGTGGGCGGCTTCCTCGCGCCGCGGGTCATCCGCGTGCGCGGCATAGGCGGCATTGAATGCGGCGCGGTAGATGTCGCAGGCATGCGCCGGCAGATGCTCCCGCACCGATGCCGGCAGGTCGGCATTGCTGCGATAGGGCATGGGGGCTCCCCGCTCTGCACGGCGCCGGCGGCATCACTCCTCGGATTCAAGATCCTCGCAGGAATAGCCGAGCTGAGACAGGGCTTCCTCAAGGTAATCGGACAGCAACGGCATGCCCAGAAGGTAGCTGGCGGTGCGATTATTGTGCGCCCGCGAGGCTTCAGCGCGCAGCTCGTCCCAGCTGGAGGTCTCGCCATCGCCGCGCCCCATCCAGGCGAGGGTCACGAGGTCGATCTGCTCATCCTCGTTCAGGCCGCGGATGAAGCTCACAATTTCCCCGCGCACCGGGTCGTCGGGGTGGTCTTCCAGCACCGAGAGCATGGCGTCATCGGCGGAGTTGGAGCCGGGATCGGGTTCCGTCACCACGTCCTTGACGTCGAACTCGCGCGCAAGCTGGACGAGGAAGCACACTTTTTCGACGGGAATGTTCAGATCGGGCGCTTCGGCCATGGTGCATCTCCTCGCAGCGTTCGCGTCAGCGGTAATGCGCCGCTCGCAATCTTACAACGCATTTTGCTGCCTTGGGGGTCCATCGGCGTTGAGCGGGGTCAATCGGCGATGGGGCCCGCCGTGCGCGGCGCAGCGGTGGCGACCATTGTGACGTCCGCCTGAGCCAGCCGCTGAAACAGATTGCGCCTGCGCACAAGTGGCCACCATTCGTAGAGGAAGATTTCCAGCGGTCGTGAATTGGCCACCCAGCCGAGGATGATCAGGCTCTCCACCACGAAGCTGCCGAAGGTTCCGCTGCCGAAGGCGCGGGTGGCCGTCCGTGCCAGGAACAGGCACAGAGCCAGCACCGCGCCACCGATGACCAGCATGCGCTGGCCGATGCGGAACAGTTCGCGCAGCTCGCGCGAGACCGCATCCGCGCGGTCCTGGAAGAAGTTGTGGATCGCCTCGCCGACGCCCCGCGCCTCCGGGCGCTGCATTTCCTCGTCCGGCAGGTGGATGACGATGCGGATGGGCTGGCGAGCCGGCAGTTCCCGTGCCCATCCGACAATGAATTCCTCCGCATCGGCGTCGAGATCCCGCTCCCGAAACGGAAAGGGGTCCAGCATGTTGAAGAGCTGGGAGATCTTCTCCAGGCGGATCTCGATGGCGTCCCCGGGCGCGCTCACCCTCTCCCCTCCTCATGGGCACGTCCAAAGCTGAGCGAATCAGCTCCCGTACCGGCTGAGGATGCGCTCGCGCGCCTTGCCGCCAAGTGGATTCCGGTGCGCGTGAAGAAAACGCTTCGAATCAAAGCGCTACGGCATCCGTGAGGGGATGCTGATGATCTCGCCATCCACGGCGAACCGGCCGAAGCCGCGGTGGTGGATCGTCTTCGCGGCTTTGTACGACGGGTCGTGCCACGCCTTCACCACTTCCAGGATGAACAGGTTGAGGCTGTTCACCAGCCGTGTATTGACCACCTTGCATTCGAGGTTCGCGAAGCATTCGGCGATCAAAGGCGCCTCAACCATCTCCGCCGGCTTGGGGGTGAGCTCGAACATCTCGAACTTGTCGGTATCGGCTCCCGAGCAGTTGCCGATGCCCACCACCTTGTGCGCCAATTCCACGGCGGGAACGGCGATCACGCATTGCTTGGTGGCCTTCAGCGCGGCATGGCTGAAATCACCCTCGCTCACCACGCAGGCGACCAGCGGGGGCGTGAATTCCACCATCATGTGCCACGACATGGTCATCACGTTCGCATGGCCCCGGCGGCTGGTGGTGAGCAGCACCACCGGCCCCGGTTCCAGGAGCTGATAGACCTCGCCGAGCGGCAGCTCCTTCACGGCCGCCGGCGCGCCCGCACGCGCACAGGCTGCGGCGCCGGCTGACGCGCGGTGCTGAAATACAGGGCCAGGGCGCCGAGAGATGCGAGGAATGCGAGCGGGACGAGGGACCACATGGGAGCCTCCCTCCTTCAATTGTGCCGGATGCCGGCAAGGGCGGCATTTAGGAAAGCGATGAGAGCCCCCGTTGGCAAGCGGGACCTTGCTCCGGATCAATTGGGGAGCCTTTTCTCCCACCGAAAGGGGCTCACGATCTCTTGAGCACGGGCTTTCTGAAGGGCGGAGGTGCCATGTTAGGGTTGGAGGCGGCCCAGGATGTCGCCGAGGTCCCGCAGCGGGGTGGAGGCCGGCAGGTTGGCGGGTGGGGCATGGGGCAGGCGGATGGGCTGTGGGACGCCGCTGGCCGCCCGCGCGGCGCTGGGCGAGAGGCCGAACTCAGCCTTGAATGCGCGGCTGAATCCGGAATGATCGCAGAACCCCAGCTCTTCGGCGATCTGCGACACCGCGCGACGTTCATTCGGGTCGTTGAGCAGGGTGAATGCCGCCCGCAGCCGCTGGCGCTGGATGTAGCGCGACACGCCGCCAAGCTCCTCGAACAGCCGGTAAAGCCGGGAGCGCGAGACGCCCAGGGCGCGGCAGAGCATGTCCGGCGAGAGGGTGGGCGAGGCGATGTTCTGCCGGATGATGCGCCGGGCGCGCTCCCTCAGGGTCTGGGCCACGAGATCCGTCGCGCCGGCCGCAAGGTCGGACCGGGGCGCGAGGGTGGCGGCCAGCAGGGCCTGGGTGGCGGTGGCGAGGCCTGGCACATCGCAGGCGGCAGTCAGGGGGAGCTGTCGGGTCAGGCTCGACAGATGGTCCGCCAGAATGCCGCCCAATCCCTCAAGCGGCAGGTCCGTGGGCGCGCCGTCCAGCTGCGGCGCGAGGTGGGGGAAGAGGTCGCGCGGGATGAACAGGCTGATGACGCGCTCGTCCGAGCCTCCGCCCTGGAACGGCGTGGCGAGCGAGCGCAGGCCGAAGGCGGCCGCGCCGTTGGGGCCCGGCGGGCAGAGCACCAGGCACCAATGGTCCAATGCGGGCCGGCGCCAATGCTGCCACGACCGCACATAACCCGCGCCCGGCATGGTCGCGACGGTGAGGGCCATGCTGCCCAGGTCCCACACCTCCTGCGCAGCGGCAAAGCTGGTATCGGGGGCCTGCACCAGGTCCAGATTCACCGCCGGAGCCGTGAAGTCCCGCCAGGCCGCGAACTGGTCCGCCGGCGGGAGGGCGTGCGTGCTGAAGCGGAGAGGCAGCACCAGGGGGGCGGCCACGGGGGCGGCCAGCGGGGTAGCCAGGGATGTGGCGAGAGGGGCGGCACCCGGCGCGGAAATCGTGGCGGCCGGAGCGGCGGCCCATGGGGCCGCGGTGCCGGTGGAGGATTTCGGGGGGATGAAAGAGGCCATCTTCGGGTGCGTGCGTGAATGATAAAGGGGGAAGGCGGATCGCCCACCCTCGCATGGTTCGCCCATGGCACACGCGTAGCAAGCGGCCGGGATGTTCCCTCTGAATATGGTGCGAGCGTGGCCGTACCAGGGGCCGCTCTTGCGAACGTGATCTTATGGGCGCAGTTTCGCTTGGCAGCGAGGACCCCGGCCGGCCTATCGCGCCATGCCGGCCCGGAACACCTGGATGGGGGCGGTGATGACCGCGCCCACGGCGCCGCCCACCTTGTCCACGGCATTCGCCGGCCCGGTTACGCCGTCGGAAATCTCCTGGCCGGCCACCAGCTGGTCGCCAATGAGGCGGACCATTTCCGGCTGGGTGGCGAACTTGGTGTGGTTCAGCGCGTCGCCCCCCTCCAGCGCGGTGAGGTCGAGCACGGTGACGCCCTCGCCCCGCTCCAGGCGGGCCGCGTAATCGGGGTTGGACAGGTCCACGGCGCCCACGCGCTGCACGTCGCCCGAAAGGGTGCGTGAAAGGCTCAGGGCATGGTCGTTGCGAGACACGAAGATGGTCATGCTGGGCCGCTTCGGCCCCATGTCCCGCACCTGCCGCTCGAACACGTCAATGTCGAGATCGGGGGAGGCCAGGATCACATTCTTGATCTTGGCCGGCACGCGACCATCCTGCAGCGCGAGCTGGCGCAACGCTTCCACCGCCAGCCACGCCCCCATGGAGTGGGCGAGCACCACCACTTCGTCCACGTGGGGGCTGCGGGCTGCCTCGGCGAGGACATAGGCCAGATCGGAGCGGGAGAAATTGGCGCTCTCGCGATCATAGAGATAGCTCGTCACCCGCCCGCGGGAGGGCCAGGAGAACAGCACGGGGGCCAGATTGGAATTGGTGTCGTGCACGAACTGGGCGAAGCGGAACACGGCGGCATCGAACGGCGTGTTGAAGCCGTGCACGAACACCAGCACCCGCCTCTTGTTGTTGGGCAGGTGCTGGAACCAGGGCAGCACCTGCTTGCGTGCCAGGGGATCCACCTGCGTCACCACGAATTCGCGGGAGGGATCGCCCGGCACCCGGGTCGGCCACTGGATGGAGCCCGGCTCGCGATTGGGCGGAATGCTCACCACGATATTCGCGAAGGAGAGGGTGTCGCCGCGCTCCCCGCTGAAGACCACGCCTTCCGTTTCTGAGGGCGCGCGGGTGGTGGCCACCAGCATGTCTACCTTGTCGCCCACCTCGGCGCCCACGGCCACCGGAAGAAGCACCCCTTCCGGCCGCGCGCAGCCGGAAAGCGACACGGGCGCCGCGCAGACGGCGGCCAGCGCCAGCACGCGTCCTGCGCGGAAGAAGAGGCTGCCGGTGGTGCGTGCCATTGTGGGGAGGGGTGTCCTGCGCGTGTGGTCAGCCTTCCTCATAGTGTATCGCGGACGAAATGAGAATGATCTCGTGGCGGAAGGGCGGGTTGTGCGGATGATAAGGTAAGCGCCCGGTGTGCGGCCCATGTCGTTCCGTCGCGGGCGGGCCTGATCCACCGGTCGCGTGAGACTTCCTGCTGCCTCGTCATGGCTCCAAGCCTCTGCTATTGCAGCGTCACGCGGCACGGAAGGCGGCTTTTCCATGAGTGGGACGACAAATGAGATCCATCTCCACCTGAGCGACGTCAAGAATTTCTTTCAGGTGCCAGAGATCGATCCCTTCGCGGGTGATGACCTTGATGTTTCCGGTATCGATCAATTGATGGATGCGCTGAAGGCCCAGTCCGGCTGGAAGCGGAAAAGTCTGCACGCCATCGTTCATCTGCCGTCGGACGCCGCTGGGGATTCTCGCCTGGCGAACATGCCGAAATATATCGAACGGTATTGCGACAAGCAGATTCAATATAACCGCCGCAAGATTGCCGAACTGCGTCTTGAAGGGCGCCATGCCTTGCGCATGGGGGCCTTGTTTCTCTTTGTCTGCCTTGCGCTTTCGGCCGGAACGGAAGCCTTGATCGGGTCTGAAAGCCTGGTGGGGCAAGTGTTGGTGGAAGGCTTCATCATCGCCGGATGGGTGGGGCTGTGGCATCCGCTGGAGCTGCTGCTTTATGCGTGGTGGCCCAATGCGCAGGACATCCGGCTGTATGAGAAGATCAAGTCCATGCGGCTCGACTTCGCTTTCGATCACAAATTGGCTTGAGGCCGGCGTCGGGCTTGCCGGGAGGGGGGAACGATGCGGGTGTTGATTGCTCTGGTGGCGGCGGTTGCCGTGGGCTGCGCGCTCTATGTGGCGGAAAATCTGTTCGCGCCCGTGGCGTTCGCGCTGTTCGTGATCGCCGTGGTGTGGCCGCTGCAGCGGCGGCTGGAGGCTCGCCTGCCGAAGATGGCGGCAGTGCTGCTCACCCTGGTGGTGACGCTCGCGGTGGTGGGGGCCGTCACCTCGGTGGTGGTGTGGGGCTTCGGCCATGTGGGCCAGTGGGTGTTTGCCAATGCCGCCCGCTTCCAGGCCCTTTATGCCCAGCTTGGTGAATGGCTGGAAGGCCATGGCTTCATCCTCGCCAGCGTGGTGGCCGACCATTTCGACGTGCGCTGGCTGCTGCGCCTGTTCCAGGATGTTTCGGGCCGCCTCCAGGGGCTGGCGAGCTTCCTGGTCTTCACCTTTGTCTATGTGCTGCTCGGCTTGCTGGAGGTCGAGGCCCTGGTGAGCCAGCTGAAGGCGCTGGAGCGCAAGGGCAAGGGCGCGTTCCTGCTCACCGCCGGGGCCGATATCGCCCGCAAGCTGCAGACCTACATGGCCGTGCGCACGCTGATGAGCGTGGCCACCGGCGCGGTGGTGTGGGTGTTTACCCTCACGGCGGGGTTGGAGCTGGCGTTGGCCTGGGGCGCGCTCGCCTTCGCGTTCAATTATATTCCCTTCATCGGCCCGTTCATCGCCACCCTGCTGCCCACCCTGTTCGCCCTGGCCCAGTTCGAATCCTGGGAAATGGCGGCATTCGTGTTCGTGTGTCTCAACCTGATCCAGTTCCTCTCGGGCAGCTATATCGAGCCGCGCATTGCCGGCAAGGCGACGGCGGTGTCGCCGTTCCTGGTGCTGTTCGCGGTGTTCTTCTGGGCGTTCCTGTGGGGCGTGCCGGGGGCCTTCATCGGCGTGCCGATCCTGATCGCGGCCCTCACCCTGTGCGCGCACCACCCGGCGACACGCGCCATCGCCGACGTGCTCTCCGGCCAGCCGGCGCATGTGGAGGCGTTGCATCCCGCCTCCGGGCAGGAGGACGCCGCCGCGTGATTGCCGCCAGTGCTCACGGGTGCTGCGGCAGGCCGGCGTCCAGTCGCTCCAGCAGGTAGGGGAAGAAGGGGTTGGACGACATGCGCACCAGCATGTCCACATTCACGATCAGCGCGCCATATTCACCCCGCGCGGCGATGTCGCCCAGGCGCACGCCGAAATTGTCCGCCGGGTCCGGCGTGAGGCCGTAGAGCCCGTCCGTGAGCGGAAACGGCACCGCCACGTGGGAGAGGGAATAGACGTCGGGCGGATAGGCGAGGGCCAGCGGCGTCACCTCATCCTCGGTGGCTCCGGCCGGGGTCACGCGCGCTTCCATCTGATCGGACGTGGCGCTCACATTGGTGACCACCGAGGTGCGGAACGCGCGCGGCGCCGGTGGCAGCAGCCGGGAAAGGGCGGTCTCTGCGCGGGCGTTGAGCAATTGCTCGAAATGGGTGTTTCGATTGATGTCGAACAGCACCAGCTCGCTGCCATTGTCCTCCAGATGGGTGTGGAGGGCATCGATCACGGCACGGGTGCTCACGGTGTGGTCCAGCACCGATTGGAAGGTGAGCACCGGCGCCAGCCCCGCCAGCCGGCCGGCGCGCAGGTGGCGCTGGATGTTGGCCTGTAGCGCCTGGGTCAAAAGGAAGGACTGGCGCGCGGCCTGCACCGGAAACGAATTGTATTTGAAGGGGTTGAATTCCGGGATGATGGACAGCCACGCCGCCTTCGCGAAGGCGGGGAAGATGGCCGGCCACCCGGCAATGCCGGAAAAGCGCGCGAATTCCGTCACCCCCACCATGGGCGAAAGCAGCACGATCTTCGAGGGGGCCACCAGCTTGGGGTCATCAAGGGCGTCGAGGGCGTGCATCAGCGCGAGCGCGCCGCCATTGGAATAGCCGATGATGTGCACCGGCTTGTCCGGTCCCACCCGCCGGCGCGCCTCGCGCATGGCGAGGCGGGTGGCGGCAATCCAGTCCTCATAATGCGCCGCCGTCAGCGCTCCCGGCACCGTGCCGTGCCCTGGCAGCCGCAGTGCGATGGAGACGAAGCCGCGCGCGGCATAGCGCCGGGCGAGATGGCGCAGGCTGTAGGGGGAATCGGTGAGGCCGTGCAGGAACACGGCGGCGCCCAGCGCCTCGCCTTCCGGCTCCAGCACGAAGGTGCGGTTGAAATCCTGCGCGAAGTGGCCCGGATAGACGGGGCTCTGTGCGAAATAACGGTTGAAGCGCTCGCGGTCGCGCGGTGGCAGCTGGTCCGTCACGTTCTCGCGCACCGAGGCGAACAATTTATCCTCGGCCGCCTGGTAGGTGGCGAGATCCGCGGTGGCCAGCTCGGCGCGGCTCATCTCCTTCGGCACGAAGGTGTGCCACGGCTCCAGCGGCGGCCCCCGCCAGGCATCCACGGCCCGCACGGTGAAGACGGTCGCCAGGACGATGAGGAGCGCGATGCCCGCCCGCCGCGCCCATCGCCAGAGCCAGCCGAACATCATCCCACCCCTTCCGCTTCCTTGGCCGCTGCAATGGGCCGCTCAGCCCTCTATAGCGACCGCGGGCGGCGCCACCAAACGCAGCATCTGAAATGGTGGTAATATAATAACATCTGCGACCAATGTCGGAGCGCTGGCGCTCCACCTTTGGGATGGCGCGAACAGGCGCGGGACGCTGTGCTCATCCGTTTCGGCCCGGTGCGGGGCAAAGATCATCGGGGTGATGAAGTCTAAATCGGAAGAGTCCGGATGAAGAGGGTGAGAGGGAAGGTGGGGCGTCCTGTTCCGGAGCCGGCGCCGGGCGCGACGGCGGATCTCGATGCCGTGGTTCTTCAGCAAATTTTCTTTTCGGCCGGCGATGATCCCTGGGATCGGCAAGAGCGACTGCGCCGGCGCCGGCTGCTGCGCCGCCTGTTGCGCCGCCCGGCCGCCCGCATCGCCAGCCGGCGCGTGAAACGCAAACGGCTGCTGGACCGGCTTGATCAGCAGGTGCTCGGCGATGAGGTGCGCGCGGTGCAGACGCAGCGCCGCGGCGAGGTGCGCCACATCATCCGCCTGACCCAACCGGCCACCCCGGCGGCCGCGCCCCGGTCCCCGGCCGCGCGCGGCGGAGGGTGGGGCCGCCTCGCCCGTGGCGGGCGTCCCGGCCGGCGCTGAGCCGTCTCGACCATCGGCCCTTTCGGGCAGCATGCGCGCGGGCCGCGCGAGCCGGGCTTGCCACTGCTGATGGCAGGTGGGGCCTTTGGCAGGTGGGGCCTTCGCCTGCGGGGCTCCTTCGTTACGCCAGTCGCGTCGAGCCGTGGACGGCGCGCGATGCAGGTGCGAGAGGCGCGAGCGTATGGGAAGAGCTACCGTGCGCGATCGGTTTGGCCCGCCCCGGACGCCGTTCCTTCCCACCGCGACCTGCATCCGGCCCGCGATGGGGGCCGGCGCGGCTTGAACCAGGTCAGGCCGCAGAGGGGGCCACTTCCGCGCCCGCGTCACCGCAAACACGTTCAAGTGCAGAGGGATCCGCTCGCGTGTGGAAGCGCGCAAAAACAAGAGGATCGACCGCCCTCGCGCTTCCTGGCACCCCTGAAACCGTCTGGCGACAGCCGACATGTCGTGCGCCGCGAACAGTTCATGCCCGCCCGCAGGAGGTTCCGCCGGCTATGGCCTCCTCGCTCGCGCGGGGCCAAAGGTTGGACGGCGGACGCGGCCGCGAGCCGAAGGGCGACGCCTTGGAACGTCGCGACGCCTGAATGCCGCTCTGCCGCGCCCTAGGTTCGGCCGACGTTTGAGAGGCACGGTTTGCCGGGGGGCTCGTTCCCCTCCGCTTGCGGCGGAGGGCTGGGGAGGGGGCAGGACCACTTGGGGCAGGACCACTTGGGGCAGGACCACTTGGGGCAGGACCACTTGGGGCAGGACCACTTGGGGCAGGACCACTTGGGGCAGGACCACTTGGGGCAGGACCACTTGGGGCAGGACCACTTGGGGCAGGACCACTTGGGGCAGGACCACTTGGGGCAGGACCACTTGGGGCAGGACCACTTGGGGCAGGACCACTTGGGGCAGGACCACTTGGGGCAGGACCACTTGGGGCAGGACCACTTGGGGCAGGACCACTTGGGGCAGGACCACTTGGGGCAGGACCACTTGGGGCAGGACCACTTGGGGCAGGACCACTTGGGGCAGGACCACTTGGGGCAGGACCACTTGGGGCAGGACCACTTGGGGCAGGACCACTTGGGGCAGGACCACTTGGGGCAGGACCACCTCACCGGCACAGAGCCCTAGGATTCAAGACTTTTTGAGGTTTTCGAGGCGTTGCCCTTCGCGGCGCTGCCGGCGCTACGTTGCCAGCGTTTTGCCCGCACCCCGGTCCTCCACGCAGGCGGGAGGTAGGCGGCACCATGAGGAACGCGGTGGTAACAAAGTGCAAGCCGCACCACGCGCGCTGAATGGCGATAGGCCAAGCGGGTCGTCAAGCCCCTCGCTTCCCGGCAAACGGGAGGACAAGCGCGCCCCTTCCCACCCCTGTTCCTGGAATGCGATGCGCTCCGGCGGCATCGCCGTGCCCGGCCGCCTCACAGCGTGATGATGGAGGCGGCTGGCCCCAGGGCGCGCGTGGCGCATTCGGCCACATAAGCGTGGTGGGTGAAGACGATCACCTGCGTGATGGCGCCAAGCTCGGCCAGAAGCCGCATGCCCGCTTCCGTGCGGCCTTCATCGAAGGTCACGAACAGGTCGTCGGCAAGGAAGGGCAGGGGCGTCGCCCGCCGCGCATGCTCCTCGATGGCGGCCACCCGGAGGGCCAGGAAGAGCTGGTCGCCGGTGCCCTCCGACAGGGCCTCGACACCATGGAGCCGACCATCCCGAACGGCACCAAGGCGCGGCGGGTCCTGGTCGTAATCGATGTCGATGCCGCTCCAGCGTCCGCCGGTCAGGGTGGCGAAGGCGCTGGCGGCGCGGGTGACGATGGGGCTTTGATGTGCCTCGCGATAGCGCTCGATGGCGAAGGAGAGCAGGCGGGCGGCCACATGCTCGCGGGTGAAGCGCTCCATGGCCGCGCCCATGTCGGCAATGGCGTCCTGCATCTCCTGGGCGGCGTGGGCGGCCCCATCCTTCTGGCTTAGGGCCTCCTGGGCGGCTTCGGCCTGGGTGTGGCGGACAATGGCGGCATCGCGTTCGGCCCGGGCCGCCGCATGGGCCTCGGCCGCCTCGGCGGCGTGGTGGGCCAAAGCATCGTCGTCCCGATCCGCGATTTCCTCGCGGATCTCTTCCAGGTCGCGGCCGCCGCGCAAATCATCAAGGCGAAGGTTGGCCGCGGCAAGATCTGCGGCACAGCGTGCCGCCTGCTCCAGGCGGTCCACCTGCTGGGGCAGTTGCGCCGCATTGCCGACACCGGCGCGGGCGAGCACCTCCGCCAGCTTCTCCTCCGCCCGTTCCTGGGCCGCGCGCGCGGCCGCGGCGGCCGCGGTGCGCGCGGCCAGCTGCTCGTCAGCGGCTTCGGCGCGCGCCCGGGCCTGGCGGGCGCTTTCCACCCGCTGGCGCAAGGCGCGGACGGTGGCGAACAGGTCGCCGGATGCCTGCTGGCCCAGCCGGCCGAGAAGCCCTTCGACCGCCTGAACAAAGCGCGCCTCGTCCTGCTCGATGCCGGCGATGCGGCGTTCGGCGGTGACGAGTTTCTCAACCACCGCCAGGGCCTCGTTCCACAGGCCGAGGGCCGCGCGCGCCTCGTCCGGGTCCGCCTCCAGGCGGATGCACAAGGGGGGGAAGACCTGCCCCACCTCCGCGACAAGCTCGGCGCCCTGCTTGTCGAGCGCGACCTTACGGCTGGCGAGGTCGGCCGCGTCGAGATCGTGCCGCGATTGGTCGCGCTGCCGGTCACGCTGGCGTTGAAACGTGGCGGTCAGCGCATCGACGGCGGCGCGCAGCTCGGCCATAGCGAGCGGCGCGGCTCCGAGCGGCGGCAGGCCAAGGGCGCCCCGCAGCTCTTCCGCCCGCACGCGGTCCCAGTCCACCGCGGCCTTGAGCTGCTCGGCCTCGGCTTTCTGGTCCAGCAATTCGTCAGCGGCGGCGCGGATCGCCTCCACTTCCTTCAAGACCGCGATGGAGCCTTCATCCGGGGGCAGGCGGCTCTCGCGCCACAGCCCTTCCCATGCCGCGCGCGCGGTGTGCAGCTCGACCCCGGAGGCATCCACGCGGTCCTGGGCCTGGCGCAGCCGGGTTTGCCCTTCGGCCAGGTCGAGATCGGTGCGGGCGAGGTCGGCGACACGCTGGCTCTCGCTCTGGCGATCATCGGCCAGCCGGTCGGCGGCGGCGAGGGCGCGCTCGAACTCCTCCGAGTGCATTGCGTCCTGGGGGGCCACCGGGCGCTGGGCGAGCAGAACCGGGCGCAGCGCGCGCCATAGGGCATCGCGCGCCTCGCGCCGCGTGGTGATGGCCTGGGCGGTGGGCGCCGTGCCCGCCGCATCGAGCACGGTGCGCCGCGCCTTGAGTTGTTCCACCTTGTCGGAGAGCTCGTCCCGCTGCTCTCTCTGCCGCGCATGGGCATCCGCAAGGGCATTGAGGCGGGCGAACGCCGCTTCCGCGACCGCGCGATCCGGCAATGGCCTTTGCACCAGATCCTCGGCCCGCCAGGGGCCGTAAGGCAGGCGCGAAATGCGTGCGGTCAAGGCTTCGCGGGCGGTGGCCAGCTTGCGTGCGTGGGCGGCGGCGTTGGTCGCGCGCGTCTCAGCGCCATCAAGGGCGTCGAGCTGACGCTTCAGCGGCGCTGGGTTCGCGGCCGGAACCTCCGCGCCCGCTTTGGCCTCCGTCTCGCGGCGGCGGCGCGACAGCGCCTCCGTGTCCTTCGCCAGGGCATCGAGCCGGGTGGTGTGGTCGCGCAGGCGGTCCACCAGCTTTTCCGCACGCGTCAGCAGAGGGCGGCCGGGGAGGCGCGCCCGCAGCGTCTCCACCCCGTCCAGCTCCAGGCCGGAGGCGATGCGCGCCAGCTCCGCCCGCGCGCCGTCGGCCTCGCGGCGGCGGTTGGGTAGGCTCTCCAGCTCCTTGCCCACCTGGGCCCGCTCCTCGTCGCGGCGGGCGATGTCGTCGGCCTCCGCAAGAAGGGCCTCGTCGACGGTGATCGCCTGGCGGGCGGCGCGGGCCTGATCCTCCGCCACCTGCGCTTCGGCCGCCGCCTCCACGGCACGGTTGCGCGCTGCCAGGCGCTCGCGCGCGAGGGCGGGGAAGCCGGCTTCGACCTCCGGCAGGGGGCCGAGGGTCGCGCGGGCGGCTTCGGCGGCGGCGATGGCGCGCAGCTCCTTGGCCGCCCCGCGCAGGGATTGGGCCCGGCCGGCGATGCGGGCGGCCTCGGTTTCGTCCTGCTCGGCGGCCTTGCGGTCGAGGGCGGTCTCTTCCACCGTCGCGCGGGCCTGGCGCACGGCATCGGCGCGCAGCTCACTCTCCTGGCGGGCCTTGTCGGCCTCCCTGTAGCGGCCCACGGCGGCGTAGAAGGTAAGGCGGGAGCTGGCGCGGTCGGGATTGAACAGCTCCGCCGCGCTGGCCTTCATCTGGTCCCGCAGGGCGGCCACCCGGCTCAGGCCCGGCGCCGCCGCGATCAGCGTATCAGCGAGATCGCCCCCACCCGCCAGCAGCTTGGCGCCGCCTTCGCGCAGCCGTTCCTGATCCAGCCCGAAGATGGCGCGGAACGCCGCCTTGTTGTGGGCGCCCAGGAATGAGGCCAGCACGTCGTCCGGCAAGGGTGTGTCCTTGTCCACATCCACGAGCGTGGACTGCCGCCGCTTCAGCCGGGCGAAGGACAGGGTGCGACCGGACCCGTCGGCGATGGTCGCCGAAAGCCGCATGGATTTGTAGTCATGCAGGAAGTTGAAGCGCGAGCGCTCCTCGATGCCGAACAGCACATCGCAGGCGGCGGCGAGCGCAGTGGTCTTGCCGGCTTCGTTGGCGCCCAGCACCACCACCACCCGGGCGGCGGGGTCGAAATCGAGCCGGCGATCGGTGAAGCGGCCGTAGCGGTCCAGGCCCAGGCTGAGGAACTTCATGGGTTGGTCTCGTCCGGGTCGGCAAGCCGCGCGAGGATGGCGTCCCGGGCCTCGCCAACCGCTGCCGCGAGCAACGCGTCGAGATCGGGATCGTCCTGCCCCAGGGCTTTCAGCGCCGGCCGCGGCGCGCGTTCATAGAGTCTGCGCAGGGTTTCTCGAAGGTCCGACTGGGCCGCGGGATCGTCGGCCACGTCCGCCAGGATCTGCTCGAAATCGGCCAGCAGGGGCGCGGCGGCGGGGCGTGGCCCTTCCACCTGGATCGAGACCTTCTCGATGAGCACGGCCTCGCTGACCTCCGCCGCGAGGGCAACCATGTCCTCCCGGATCTGCACCGGATCAGCTCGCAAGGCTGCCGCCATGAGGCTGCGGCCGGTGAGGGTGACGCGCACCGCAAGCGGGCGCCCTTCCGCCTGGTCCACCGCTTCCGCTAGGGCGGCGCGGGCGCGCTCAAGCACCGTTTCGCGGCTGTCGGCGCCGGTGAGCTCGACGCTCAGGGCCTCGAACCGCGCGGCATCCAGCGCCAGGGCTTCGAGCGCGGTGATGCGCCCGTCCTCAACCCGCACCAGGGTCGCGCCCTTGGGGCCGGTTTCCCGCGCGTGGCGCCCTTGCAGGTTGCCGGGGAAGACGATGGCGGGGCTCTGCGTCACCACCTCGCGCTGATGGATGTGGCCCAGGGCCCAATAATCGTACCCGGCGCGCTCGAGGTCGGCCACGGTGCAGGGCGCATAGACCTCGTGCCCCTCCCGCCCGGTGAGGGAGGTGTGCAGCACGCCGATATTGAAATGGCCCGGCACGGCGGCTGGATAAGTGAGGGCCAGATTCTGCGCCACATGGCGCTGAGCGAAGCCGCGACCGTGCAGGGCCACCTTCAATTCGGGCAAGGTCACGGTCTCGACCTCGTTCACCGAGAAGGAGCGCACATTCTGCGGTAGCGGCAGCTCGCTGGTGATGACAGACGCGGCATCGTGATTGCCGCGCAGGATGAAGACCGGGATGGCTTCCCGCGCCAGCCGGCCCATCTGCCGCACGAAGAAATGGCCGGTGGCGAAATCCTTCCAGTCGCCATCATAGATGTCGCCGGCGATGACCAGGAAGGCCACCTTTTCCGCCAGCGCGGCCGACACCAGGTTTTCCAGCGCCCGGCGGGAGGCATCGGTGAAGGCCGCGGCCTCGGGCCCGCGCCGCGCAAGGCCGCGCAGGGGGCTGTCCAGATGCAGGTCGGCGGCGTGGAGAAATTGGAACGAGGCAGTCGTCATCCGGGAATCACTGCAGCCCCTCGTGGTCGGCGGGGCGCCAGATTGCGTGCGCCCACCCGCCTTGGCAACCGGGCCCGGCACATCCGGCCGCGGCGATGGGCATTTTCCCCCACACGGTCCCGGCGGTGGGGCCCATTTCTGCCATATTCGGGATTGCCAAGGCTGGCATTGATTGTATGGTCACCGGGCTCCCCGCGTGGCGGAGATGTGGGGGCTCGATTTACAATCGCGGCGACGATGAGGGCCCTGGCTGCGCCAGCCCGGCGCCCCAGGCCCCGATGGCGACGACCGAGAGCGGGGCCGCCCCGCATCGACGCCGAAGGCCGATGCGTCGCGCATCTTTGGAGATCTGCAGCATGACATCCGCGCTTCCGCCCCTTTCCACCGTGGTCGCTCACATCGTGGATGCCGTCGAGCGCGCGCCGCTGGTGGATGAGCCTTTCTGGCACCTGGAGCTTGCGGGCGTGTTCCCGCCGGAGCTTTACCGCGCCATGCGCGTGGCGATGCCGGAGGCGCGGGAATATCGCGCGCTGAAGGGGCGCAACAATTACAATATCCAGGCCGACGGCTCGGCGACCCGGGTGAAGATCGATCTTTATCCCGAATATATCCGGCATCTCCCCGCAGAGAAGCGGGATGTGTGGGCCCTCGTCGGGCAGGCGCTGTGCGATGAGGCGGTGAAGGCGGTGTTCATGCGGCGGCTTGAGCCGGGCCTGAGCCGACGCTTCGGGCCGCAATACATGGAAACGGGCATGTTCCCCGTGCCCATGCTCACCCGCGACGTGGCCGGCTACCAGATTCCCCCGCACACGGATACGCGCTGGAAGGGCATCACCATCCAGTTCTACCTGCCGGAAGATGAGAGCATCTCCCATGTGGGCACCCGCTTCGACCGGCGGCGGGCCGATGGCGGCTTCGACATGGCCCAGCGCATGACCTTTGCGCCGAACACCGGCTATGCCTTCGCCGTGGGGTCGGATACCTGGCATTCCGTGGATCAGCTGGGGCCGGAAGTGGTGAGCCGCGATACCATTTTGCACACCTACTTCGTGGACAACACGCCCATGCTCGCCTTCCGCAATCGCGGCAAGCGTGTCGGCAACTTCCTGCTGAACGAGCTGCGGCAGCTTGCCGGGTGACCTGAGCGGGCGGAGCTTGGCCGAGGACCGAGGTGTGTAGTGGATCCGGATACCGTTTCCGATCTGTTCAGCGCGTTTGGCCCGGTACGCCTGCGCCGCATGTTCGGTGGCGCCGGCGTCTATGCGGATGGGGTGATGTTCGCGCTTGAAGCGGACGGGCTGCTTTATCTCAAGGCCGATGCCGCCTTTGCCTCGGACCTCGCCGCGCGCGGCTCCGAGCCCTTTCGCTATGTGGCGAAGACCGGTCCGCGCACCATGGCCAGCTTCTGGCGTGTGCCGGAAGCAGCTCTGGATGATGCGGATGATCTCGCGGCCCTGGCCCGCCGCGCCCTGGACGCCGCCCGGGTGGCCGCGCGGGAGCGTGCCGCTCGGTAGAGGCCCTTTCGGACGGGATAGCGCTCCAGCCGTGCGAAGAGCGCGCGCCAGCTCAATGCGTCGGACATTGGCCGATCTTATGTAGGAGATGCGCATTCGCTCGCGCGCGGACATCGTTTGCAGCCGCTTCGAACAGGGGGCGAACAAGGCCGCGCAGCGGGCGGAGCCGTGCGCCTTGGCGAGCCGGACGTGTAGATGGCCGGCCGAGGCCCGAATACAGGCCATCCGCTGGAGGCAGCAAGCATACGGGGCGTTGGCGTGAGCGGAGAGCGTGCCGTGGAAGCGCGGCCCGGCGGCGGCTCACTGGGCGCCGGGCGCGCCTTAGGATGCGTCCATGAACGTCACGATGGCGGGGATGAGGCCGGGGGCCAGCGGCAGATCGGGCATCGCATAGGTGGCGAGGTTCGCGCCACGGTCGGGCGGGGCAAGCTTAAGCACATGGTTCATACCTTCGATCCGCGTCTGTCGCGCGCCCGGCCGGGCTGCCGTGAGGCGACCGGCGTCCTCGGGTGAAACCTGGAGGTCGGTGGTGCCTTGAACCACAAGCACCGGCGCGCTGACCTTCGCAAGCTCCGCCGCCGGGTCAAGCGGCAGCCAGGACATCAGATAGCCCTGCACGCTGGGCCGATAGAGTGCGAACAGCTCCGGCGGCACATCCGCCACCGGCGACTGGCGGAGCAGGCTTTCCAAGATGCGGTGGGACTGGGCGTGGAGCGCCTGCGGCAGTTCCGCTGCGGCGAGCTGTCGTTCGAGCAGGGCACCGGCCGGCTCTCCGGCCCCGGCGATCAGCACCAGACCCGTCACCGAAGTGCCCTGGGCCGCGAGGGTGGCCACCAGGGCGCCCTCGCTGTGGCCGATGAGGAAGAGCGGCGGCGCATGGCCCGCCGGCCACTGCCACGCCTTCAGGATCGCGAGCCAGGACTGGGCATCGGTCACATAGGTTGTGAAGCGCAGATCCTCTTCCCGCGTCACGCCGCTGGCGCCGATGCCGCGCTTGTCGACCCGCAAGGTGGCGATGCCATGGGCCGCAAGCCCGCGGGCCAGGGCCTTCAGGCTGTCATTGCGGGCGTGGGGAAGGTTGCCGTCACGATCGACAGGGCCCGACCCGGAGAGGACCAGGGCGGCGGCCGTGACCTCGCCCTGCGAGGGCAGGGTGAGTGTGCCGCGTAATGGGCCGTTGGCCAGTTCGCGTTCTGTGAACGTCATCTCGGCGCGGGCAGGGGAGAGGAGCGACAGGCCGAGCAGCAGCGCTACGGCGAAGGCGCGGAAAAGCTGTTGCCCCATTGCGCTCCTTCTGTCGCCGCCAGCCCCGATGTGTGCCCGGGGCAGGTCGTGAGGTGCGGCGGGGCCGGAATGGAAAACCCCGCCATGGCCCGAGGGAGCACGGCGGGGCGGAGTGCGTTCAGCTCGCCTTCACGCGCACCGGGCGCAGGAGGAAGGCGGGCAGGTGGGACATGTCCGCCGGTTCGTTCGCCGGCGCGCGTTCGCGGCGCGGCGGGCGGGCCTCGGCGGCCTCTTCACGCTGGGGCCGGCGCGGACGCTCGGCGCGAGGCTGCTCCTCGACGCGCGGTTCCTTGTCCGGCCGCGGCTCCTTCTCGCGTTCGCGACGGGGAGAGCTGCGGCCTTCCTTTTCCACCTTGCGCTTGCCACGCAGGCGGCCGTCCTCACGCTCGCGGCTCTCCCGCTTTTCCCGCGGCGGGGCTTCGCCCAGGGGCTCGCCCTGCCAGGGAATGGAATTGCCGATGAGCTTCTCGATGGCGGCCAGCGACTTGGCGTCCGAGTGGGTCACCAGCGTATAGGCGACGCCGGAGCGCCCGGCGCGGCCGGTACGGCCGATGCGGTGGACATAATCTTCGGCATGGTGGGGCACGTCATAATTGAAGACGTGGCCCACCGCGGGAATATCCAGGCCGCGCGCCGCCACGTCGGATGCCACCAGCAAGGTGGCTTCGCCGTTGCGGAAGGAGTCGAGGGCCTTGATGCGGGCGTGCTGGTCCATGTCGCCGTGCAGTGCCACGGCATTGAAGCCGTGCTTCTGCAGCGAGCGATGCAGCACCGCCACATCGCGCTTGCGATTGCAGAAGATGATGCCGTTCTGCAGGTTTTCGCTGCCGCGGATGAGGCCGCGCAGCACGTCGCGCTTCTCCCAATCCTCCTTGCCGGAGGCGACCAGGAGCTGTGTCACCGTGGAGGCGGTGGAGGAGGGCTTGGCCACCTCGATGCGCACCGGGCTCGACAGGAACTGGTCGACCAGCCGCTGGATCTCCGGCGGCATGGTGGCCGAGAAGAACAGGGTCTGGCGGGTGAAGGGCACGAGCTTGCAGATGCGCTCGATGTCCGGGATGAAGCCCATGTCCAGCATGCGGTCGGCCTCGTCGATGACGAGCACCTCGATGCCGGAGAGCAGGAGCCGGCCGCGCTCCACATGGTCGAGCAGGCGGCCGGGGGTGGCGATGAGCACGTCAACGCCGCGCAGGAGCTTGGAGTCCTGGTCGCCGAACGAAACGCCGCCGATGAGCAGCGCCACGTTCAGCTTGTGGTTCTTGCCGTAGCGGGTGAAGTTCTCTTCGACCTGTGCGGCAAGCTCGCGCGTCGGCTCGAGGATCAGGGTGCGGGGCATGCGTGCCCGAGCGCGGCCCTGTTCGAGGAGCGTCAGCATGGGAAGGGTGAAGGCCGCAGTCTTGCCGGTGCCCGTCTGCGCAATACCGAGCACATCTCGGCGCGCCAGAACCTCGGGAATGGCCTGGGCCTGAATGGGTGTGGGCTTTGTGTAGCCCGTGTCGGCGACAGCCGCGAGAACCTTCTCGCTCAGGCCGAGTTCGGAAAATGACATTGCATCTTTTGGATGCGGCGGCGCGCCGCTGATCGAACGTCCCGTGCCGTACGGGCTCAGACGAGTGGTCGTCGGTCGGCGCGCTTGGATTCGACATAACTCGGACGACGATCAGCAACATATGTAAAACCGCCGACATGTCAATGTATACGTCTGCCTTACGTTTGCGTGAGGCGTGGCGGCGGGCGTGGCGCGGCGCGTCGGCGCCCTCAAATGTCGAGCAGGTCCTCGTCGGCGAAGGCGGCGTGCTCGGAAATGAAGGTGAAGCGGGCCTCCGGCTTGTTGCCCATCAGCCGTTCCACGATGTCGACGGTGGCTGCGCGCTCGGCGTCCTCGATCCTAACGCGCTGGAGCGTGCGCGTCTTGGGGTCCATGGTGGTTTCCTTGAGCTGGGCCGGCATCATTTCGCCCAGGCCCTTGAAGCGGCCCACCTCCACCTTGCCCTTGCCGGTAAACTCCTTCTTCAGCAGCTTTTCCTTGTGGGCATCGTCGCGCGCATAAAGGGTCTTGGCGCCCTGGGTGATGCGGTAGAGCGGCGGCACCGCAAGATAAAGATGGCCGCCTTCGATCAATTTCGGCATCTGCCGGAAGAAATAGGTGACGAGAAGGGAGGCGATATGCGCCCCGTCCACGTCTGCGTCGGTCATGATGATGACCTTCTCATAGCGCAGGTCGGTATCACGGTAAGTTGATGTGGTGCCGCAGCCCAGCGCCTGGGTGAGGTCCGAAATCTGCTGGTTCTGGGCCAGCTTGTCCCGGCCGGCGCTGGCCACGTTCAGGATCTTGCCGCGCAGGGGCAGCACCGCCTGCGTCTTGCGGTCGCGCGCCTGCTTGGCGGAGCCGCCGGCCGAATCGCCCTCCACGATGAACAGTTCGGAACCCGCGGCCTCGGTGTTGGAGCAGTCGGCCAGCTTGCCGGGCAGGCGCAGCTTGCGCACCGCGGTCTTGCGGGAAATCTCCCGCTCCTGCTTGCGGCGCAGGCGTTCCTCGGCCCGGTCGATGACGTGCTCGAGCAGCCGGCTCGCCTGGTTCGGATTGGCCGCCAGCCAGTGGTCGAAGGGGTCGCGCAGCGCGCTTTCCACGATGCGGGCGGCTTCCGTCGTGGCAAGCCGGTCCTTGGTCTGGCCCTGGAATTCGGGCTCGCGCACGAACACGGAGAGCATGGCGACGCAGCCCGTGCTCACATCGTCGCCGGTGATGACCGAGCCGCGCTTGCCCTGGCCGGAGCGGTCGGCATGGTCCTTCAGGCCCTTGAGCAGCACCGCGCGCAGGCCATTCTCATGGGTGCCGCCGTCCGGCGTGGGAATGGTATTACAGTAAGAGGCGATGGAGCCGTCGCCGTCCGCCACCCAGGCCACCGCCCATTCCACCGAACCGTGGCCGCCGGGCTTCTGGATGCGCCCGGAGAAGATGTCCGGATGCACCAGGGTCTGCCCTTCAAGGTCGGAGGCGAGATAGTCGCGCAGGCCGCCGGGGAAGCGGAACACCGTCTTTTCCGGAACGCCATCGACGCCCTTCAGCAGCTCCGGATCGCACGACCAGCGGATTTCCACGCCGCCGAACAGATAGGCCTTGGAGCGCGCCATGCGGAACACCCGGCCGGGATCGAAATGTGCGCCGGGGCCGAAGATTTCCGGGTCAGGGTGAAAGCGCACCTTGGTGCCGCGCCGGTTGGTGATGCGCCCGACCTTTTCCACCGGCCCTTCGGCCACGCCCTTGGAGAAGCGCTGGCGATAAAGGGTCTGGTCGCGCGCCACCTCCACCTCGAGGTGGTCGGAGAGCGCGTTCACCACCGACACGCCCACGCCGTGCAGGCCGCCGGAGGTCTCGTAGACCTTGCTGTCGAACTTTCCGCCGGCATGCAGGGTGGTCATGATGACCTCCAGCGCCGACTTGCCGGGAAACTTGGGGTGGTCCTCCACCGGAATACCGCGCCCGTTGTCAATCACGGTCAGGTAGCCGTCGGTGGCGAGCTGCACTTCGATGAAGGAGGCGTGGCCGGCCACCGCCTCGTCCATGGAATTGTCCACCACCTCCGCGAACAGGTGGTGCAGCGCCTTGGAATCCGTGCCGCCGATATACATGCCCGGTCGCCGGCGCACCGGTTCCAGACCCTCCAGCACCTCGATGTGGGCGGCGGTGTAGTCGGAAGCCATGGTGGGGACGGTGGTGGCCTTCGTCCGGCCGGAAGCCTTGGACGAGGAGCGCGGACGGCCGGCGGAGCCGAAGAGATCATCGGTATCGGACATGGATGGTCGATAGCAGAGCATAAGCGAGCGCGCACGCGAATCGTGCGCGGCCCGCGGCCAGGGTTGCCCCATCTTGCCAGAGCTGGAGCGGAAGGGGAACAGAATGGCAACATGTCCGCCTCCGCCACCTCTGTGGAAGAGGGGGCGATGGGGGCGCAGAGGCGGACTTCGCGCGCCACGGCGGACGGCCGGCTCGTTTCCCGGTACCCGGGCGTGGGCGTGGCCTAGCTTATTGGGCTGTCGCGTTTTCTTCATGTGAACCGGTGTCCACTTCGCCGGAAAACTCTCTAGGATCGCGCCGGGCGGAGTCGCCGCGCGAATGGGCCGGACACCATGGACCACCTGATTTTCCATCTCGCCGTCTCCCTTGCCATCGGCCTCTTGGTGGGGGTCGAGCGTGG
The DNA here is from genome assembly GCF_043831965.2 of Xanthobacter variabilis. Taxonomy (NCBI): domain Bacteria; kingdom Pseudomonadati; phylum Pseudomonadota; class Alphaproteobacteria; order Hyphomicrobiales; family Xanthobacteraceae; genus Xanthobacter; species Xanthobacter variabilis. The sequence continues at coordinate 3,806,614 of NZ_CM195533.1, read as the reverse complement.
GTGGCGCGAGCGCAAGGAGGAGGAGGGCAGCCGCACCGCCGGCATCCGCACCTATGCGCTTGTGGGCCTGCTCGGCGGCGTCAGCGCGGCCTTGTCCCAGGCGCTGGAGAGCCCGGCATTGCTGATCGTGGCGGGTCTCGCTGCCAGCACGCTGTTCGCGGTCTTCAAATATCGCGAGATGCTGCGCGATAACGATTACAGCATCACGGGCATCGTCGCCGCCATCCTTGTATTCGCGCTGGGCGCGCTCGCGGTGGTGGACGATACGGAGGTCGCCGCCGCCGGCGCCATTGCCGTCACCGCCTTGCTGGCGGAGCGGGAGGGGCTGCACCGCCTGGTGCGGCGCCTGACCTGGCCCGAGCTGCGCTCCGCGCTGCTGCTGCTGGTGATGACCGTCATCGTGCTCCCGCTGCTGCCGGATCACACCATCGACCCCTTCCACAGCCTGAACCCGCGCCAGATCTGGCTGTTCATGGTGCTCACGGCCACCATCTCCTTTGCGGGCTATGTGGCGGTGAAGGTGGCGGGGCCCGAGAAGGGCATTCTCTTTTCCGCCGTGGGCGGCGCCATGGTGTCATCCACAGCGGTTGCCATCGCCTTCGCGCGGCGCTCCACGGCGGGTGAGCCCTCGGGTCTGCTGGCGGGAGGCGCGGCGCTGGCGGCCATGGTCTCGGTGCTGCGTGTGCTGGTCATCTGCGCCGTGGTGCGCCCTGAACTGCTGCTGCATCTGGGCCCGCCGGCCCTGGCGGCGGCCGCCGGCTTCGGCATTCCAGGGGCGGTGATGATGCGGCGGGGCGCCGGTGCGCGGGGCGAGGCCAATCTCGGCAACCCCATTGATATTGGCCCGCTGGCGGCGTTCGCGGCCCTGTTCGGCACCGTGTCGCTGCTGAGCGGGTTCCTGCTGAAGGCGGTGGGGCCGGACAGCCTCTATCTGGTGAGCGCGGTGGCTGGCCTCGTGGACGTGGATGTGCCGTCCCTGAACGCGACGCGGCTCGCCGGCAATGGCCTTTCCATGGAAGGGGCGGCCCTATGCATCCTCATTGCCCTGGGCATGAATGGCGTGGGTCGCGTGCTGTTCGCGGCCGCCGGGGGCACGCGGTCGTTCACGGTGCGCTTCGCGGTCGCCACCCTCATCGCCGCGCTCGCCGCGCTGGTGGTGCTGCTGGCGCTGCGGCTGTTCTAAGCGCAGCCGAGCTCGCGCATGGAGGGCTTGCGCCCTGAAGCCTCGACGACGCCCTGATGCTCTGGCTTCATGAGCCGGTGAATATCGCCCTGACGAATCGACCCTTCCTCAACGTCTCCCAATCCGCCACCGGCCGCGCCTGGCGGGAGCGGCTGGATGTGCGCGGCGCACAGACGGCCCTCGCCATGGCCCAACGCTACGGTGTGAGCGACCTGCTCGCCCGCGTGCTCGCCGGGCGGGGCGTCGCCCTGGAGGACGTCGAGACCTATCTCGATCCCGCTTTGCGCACCCTTCTGCCTGATCCCGATACCCTCACCGACATGGCGCCTGCGGTGGCACGGCTCGCTTATGCCGTCACCCGCAGCGAGAAGGTGGCGGTGTTCGGGGACTATGACGTGGATGGCGCATGCTCCACGGCGCTGCTAGTGGGGCTGCTGCGGCAGGCGGGGCTCGACCCGCTCTTTCATATTCCCGACCGCATCTATGAAGGCTACGGCCCCAATGTGCCGGCCATCGAGGCCCTGGCCGCCGAGGGCGTGAAGCTGCTGGTGACGGTGGATTGCGGCACCACCTCCATCGAGCCGCTGGCCGCCGCCCGCCGGTTGGGCATGGACGTGGTGGTGATCGACCATCACCAGGCCAGCGAGGCGCTGCCGCCCGCCCAGGCCATCGTGAATCCGAACCGGGAGGACGACCTTTCCGGTCTCGGCCATGTGTGCGCTGCGGGGCTCACCTTCATCACCGCCGTGGGGCTGGTGCGGGCGCTGCGGCAGGCCGGGCATTTCGGGACCGACCGGCCAGCGCCGGATCTGCTGGAGGCGCTGGACCTCGTGGCCCTGGCCACGGTGGCGGACGTGGTGCCCCTCACCGGCCTCAACCGGGCGTTTGTCACCAAGGGCCTTATCGCCCTGCGCCGACGTGGCCGGCTGGGCCTCACCGCGCTGATGGACGTGGCGCGGCTGGATGGGCCGCCGCGGCCCTATCATCTCGGCTTCATCCTTGGCCCGCGCATCAATGCGGGCGGGCGCATCGGCGATGCGGCGCTTGGTGCTCGGCTGCTGCTCACCCAGGATCCCATGGAGGCGAAGACCATCGCCACCGAGCTGAACCGCCTGAATAGCGAGCGCCAGGAGGTGGAGCGCGCCATCGTCGCCGCCGCCGAGGCGGAAGCGCAGGCGGCCCTCGGCCTTCACGACGAGGGCCCCGTGGTGGTGGTGAGCGGGGAGGGCTGGCACCCCGGCGTGGTGGGCCTCGTCGCCTCGCGCCTGAAGGAGCGTTTCCAGCGCCCCGCTTTCGCCATCGCGCTCAATGGCGCCACCGGCACCGGCTCGGGCCGCTCCGTGCCCGGGGTGGATCTCGGCCGCGCCGTCCGCGAGGCGGTGGAGAAGGGGCTTCTCGTGAAGGGCGGCGGCCACGCCATGGCAGCCGGCCTGACGGTGGAGCGCGCTCGGCTCGGCGATCTGCGCGCCCATCTGGAAGAGCGGCTCGGTGCCGATGTGGAGCGCTCGCGGGCCGAGGGGGCCCTGACCGTGGACGGTGCCCTGACCGCCGCAGCGGCGACGCCGGCGTTGGCCGAAACTGTCGCCCGCGCCGGCCCGTTCGGCGCTGGCAATCCGGAGCCGGTGTTCGCCTTTCCCAACCATAAGCTCTCCTATGTGGAGAGCTTCGGCGCCGGCCATGTGCGGGCGCGGCTGATGTCCGGCGATGGGTCGAGCCTGAAGGCGATCGCCTTCCGCGTGGCGGAAGAACCGCTGGGCCGGGCCCTGCTGGCGGCCCGCGGGCGGCCGCTGCATGTGGCCGGTTCCCTGGAGCCGGAGACATGGCAGGGCGAGACTCGCGTCTCCCTGCGCATCAAGGACGTGGCGGAAGTGGCCTGAAGGCCGGCTGCCGGCCCACCGCGCGCCGGGATGGCGCCGGAAGCTGCCGTTGGGCCGGGCTCTGCTGGGGGGACAGGCAGGCGCTATTTTAATGTCGCTCGCTCCAAAGACCGGCAACCTGTGGCAGGGCGAGCCGCACGTTTCCCTGCATATCTATGACGTCCCGGAGCTGGGCCACAGGGCGTCCGCCGCCCTCCGGGGTGATCCCAAAATCTGCTGTTGCGCCGAGCCGTGCTGGCGGCACGCGGGCGGGACTGCATGTGGTCGGTTCCTGGGGCCGGAGACCTGGCAGGGCGAGACCCGCGTCTCCCTGCGCATCACGGACCTCCCGGAGCTGGGCTGAAGGGCGGCGGTGGGCTCTGCTGGCGGTAGGCTGGTGGCCGCTGCATGCGGCCTGTTCCCTGGAGCCGGAGGCCTGACCGGGCGAAGCACGCGTTTCGTTATGGATCAAGGACGTGGCCGAGGTCGGCTGCCGGCTCCTCCGGCGGGATGGCACCAAAGATCGTCGCTTGTATCCCGTGCCGGCCGTGCATCATGCGCCGTGATGCGATTCCCGGGGGATGCCAGCGTGAGCCGGTGGTTGCCGATCCTGTTGTGTTTCAATGCCGGCTTCGTGGATACGGCCGGCTTCGTCGCCTTGGGTGGCCTGTTCACCGCCCATGTCACGGGCAATATCGTCACCTTCTCGGCGGCGCTGGCGCAGGGGCATGCGCCGGAGGTGGGCAAGGTCATCGCCATGCCGGTCTTCGCCATCGTCGTGGTGGCGGCGCATCTGCTGGGCCGGGCCATGGCCGTGCGGGGGCAGAGCGATTTCCGCATTCTGATGGCGGGCAAGCTGGTGTTGCTCGCCCATGCGGCCCTGGTCGCCATCGCGATCGGGCCGTTTCCCGATCCCAGTGCGCCGAGCGCCCTCATGACGGGCATGACTCTGGTGAGTGCCATGGCGGTGCAGAACGCTTTGCATCGCACCCATCTGAAGGATCTGCCGCCCTCCACCATGGTCACCGGCACCATCACCCAGCTGCTGGTAGACGGCTCCAATCTGCTCTGGCCCCATCCCGGCGCCGAGCGGCATGTGCACCGCGAGCGGCTGCGGCGGTTCGGCGCCAATTTCCTCGGCTTCGTGGGCGGGTGCGGGCTCGCGGCCTTCCTTTATCTGATGGTGGGCATGTGGTGCATGCTGGTGCCGCCCTTGGTGGCGGTGGCGGAGATCTTTTGCCTGCCGGCGGATCGGGAGAAAGCGGCGGCCGGATAAAGAAAAACCCCGCGGGCCGGGTGGCGCGCGGGGTCTTTTTTTGGGGTTCGGCAGGCTCAGTAGAGGCCGGTGAACCAGTAGAAGCCGATGACGAAGAACACCGCCAGCGTCTTGATGATGGTGATGGCGAAGATGTCGCCATAGGACTGGCGGTGGGTGAGGCCCGTCACCGCCAGAAGGGTGATGACCGCTCCGTTATGGGGCAGGGTGTCCATGCCGCCGGAGGCCATGGAGGCCACGCGGCTCATCACTTCCAGCGGAATGCCGTAGGCATGGGCCTGGGCGATGAACTGCTCCGACATGGCTGCCAGCGCGATGGACAGGCCGCCCGAGGCCGAACCCGTGATGCCGGCCAGGGTGGTGACCGTGATCGCCTCGTTGACAAGCGGGTTCGGGATGGCCGAGAGGGCGTTCTTGATGACGAGGAAGCCCGGCAGCGCCGCGATGACGGCGCCGAAGCCGTACTCCGTGGCGGTGTTCAGGCTGGCGAGCAGCGCGCCGCCCACGGCATCCTTCGAGCCGCCCGCGAACTTGCCGGCGATGGGCTTGAAGGCGAACAGCAGCACCGTGACGATGCCCAGCAGCAATGCTGCCTGCACCGACCAGATGGCGGCCCAGCTGGCGGTCGACACGCTCACCGCATGGCCACCCTCGGTAAGGGTGACGGAGGCGGTAGTTTCATACCAGGTTGGGATGAGGCGCGCGAACACCAGGTTGGCGATGCCCACCACCACCAGCGGCAGCAGCGCCAGCCAGGGGGACACCAGCGGCACGCTTTCGTCCACCACCACTTCGTTGATGTGGCCGGTGCCGTAGCCCTCACCCTTCTTCTGGGCCTGCTTGCGGCGGAACTCCAGATAGGAGAGGCCGACCACCAAAATGAAGGCCGTGCCCACGAAGCCGAGGATCGGCGCCGCATAGGCGGTGGTCTTGAAGAAGGTGGTGGGGATGATGTTCTGGATCTGCGGGGTACCCGGCAGCGTATCCATGGTGAAGGAGAAGGCGCCCAGCGCCACCACCGCCGGCAGGAGCCGCTTCGGAATGCCCACCTGGCGGAACATTTCCGCGCCGAAGGGATAGACCGCGAACACCACCACGAACAGCGACACGCCGCCATAGGTGAGCAGCGCGCCCACCAGCACGATGGACAGGATGGCGCGCGAGGGGCCCAGCAGCTTCACGATGGCGGACACGATGGACCGCGAGAAGCCCGACAGCTCGATGAGCTTGCCGAACACGGCGCCGAGCAGGAACACGGGGAAGTAGAGCTTGATGAAGCCCACCATCTTTTCCATGAACAGGCCGGAAAAGATGACCGGAACCGCACCAGGGTCCGTCAGGAGCACCGCGCCAATGGCGGCGACCGGGGCAAACAGGATGACGCTGAAGCCGCGATAGGCCACGAACATCAGGAAGAAGAGCGCCGCAAGGCAGATGATGAAGCTCATCGGCGTTGGATCCAGCAAAAGAATGGAGGGAACGTCGAACCTCTATGCCAGTGCATGCACCGGCATGGGGAAGCTACCCTGCCATAAATCGGGCAGCGACTCGCTTTGGGTGGATATCCACCGGGATATTTACGATTTGGTAATGATTCCGCAACGGCAAGAGCCCCTTGGGATTGCCTGCTGAAGACGAAACAACCGCCCCGGCGCGGCCGCGGGCGGTTGTCGTCAGGTCAGAGATGCGTGAGAAGACTCACGGCATGAGGGCGATCTGCTCCAGCCCCATGGCTTCGGGGAAGCCCAGAACGAGGTTCATGTTCTGCACCGCCTGGCCGGAGGCGCCCTTCACCAGGTTGTCCAGGGTGGAAAGGATGATAGCGCGCCCGCTCACCCGGTCGGCCACCACGCCGATGAACACCATGTTGGAGCCGCGCACGTGGCGGGACTGCGGCACCGCTCCGAAGGGCAGCACGTGCACGAAGGTCTCGCCCTTGTAATAGGCCGAGATGAGCTTGTGCAGGTCCTCGGCGGTGGCGCCCGTGGTGCGCACGTAGATGGTGGCGTAGATGCCCCGGTTCATGGGTGCCAGCACCGGCACGAACATGGGGACCACCTGCCGCCCGGCGGCCTTGGAATATTCCTGGTCCAGCTCGGCCATGTGCCGGTGCGAGCCCACGGAATAGGCATGGATGCCCTCCGACACCTCGGAGAACAGCATGGCTTCCTTGGCCGAGCGGCCGGCGCCGGACATGCCGGTCTTGGAATCGATCACGATGGATTCGGGGTCGATGGCGCCGGCTTCCAGGAGCGGCACCACCGGCAGGATCGACGTGGTGGTGTGGCAGCCCGGATTGGCCACCAGCCGCGCCTTGCGGATGTCGTCGCGATAGATCTCCACGAGGCCGAACACCGCCTCCTGCTGCAGGTCGAGGGCGCTGTGGGGGTGGCCGTACCACTGCTCGTAGGCGCCCGGGTCCTTCAGGCGGAAGTCGGCGGACAGGTCCACCACCTTCACCGTGGAGGAGCTTTCGAGCACCTTCTTGATGACTTCCTGCGTCGTGCCGTGGGGCAGGGCGCAGAAGACGAGATCTACCGCGCTGAAGTCCACCGCATCGATGGTGACCAGCTTGGGCAGCGGGAAGGGCGCGAACTGCGGGAACACGTCGGCCATGGACAGGCCGGCCTTGCGGTCGGCGGTCAGGGCGACGATCTCCACACGCGGATGGCGCAGCAGCAGGCGCACCAGCTCGGAACCGGTGTAGCCAGAGGCACCGAGAACCGCGATCCTTGCCTTTGCGTCCGCCATCTTCCTCTCCTGACATCGCCGCGCGCCCCGGTAGGGGCGGCTTTCGTGCGGCGACGGTCTCTACACCCATCCCGTATCAGGGAAAAGACACCCGCCGGCCGGCGGTATCGGGGCTCGCTTCTACTCCGCGAAGCGGAACTTGCGGAAGTCGCGATGCTCGGTGGTGATGCGGCGCACGGTGCCGGTGGCGGCCCGCAGCACGATGGTGTCGGTCTCGATCACCTCGCGGTCGAAGCGCACGCCCTTGAGGAGCGCGCCGTCGGTGACGCCGGTGGCGGAGACGAGGCAATCGCCCCGCACCATTTCCTCGAGGTGATAGATCTTGGAGCCGTCGCGGATGCCCAGCGCCTTGGCCTGCTCGCGCTTCCTTTCGGTGTCCAGCACGAGCCGGCCCTGCATCTGGCCGCCGATGCAGCGCAGCGCCGCCGCCGCCAGCACGCCTTCCGCCGCGCCGCCGAGGCCGAGATAGATATCCACCCCGCTTTCCTCGGGATTGGTGGTGTGGATGATGCCGGCCACGTCACCGTCGGTGATGAGCTTGATGGCCGCCCCGGTCTTGCGCACCGCCTCGATGAGGGGCGCATGGCGCGGGCGGTCGAGGATGAGCGCGGTGATTTCGGAGGTCGGCACGCCCTTCGCCTCGGCCAGGGCCTGCACATTCTCCTCGGGCGGGCGGGAGAGGGAGACGATGCCGTCGGGATAGCCGGGGCCGATGGCCAGCTTCTCCATATAGACGGGCGGCACCTTCAGCAGCGAATCCGCCTCCGCGATGGCGAGCACCGAGATGGAGCCCTCCATGTTCTTGGCGCACAGGGTGGAGCCTTCAAGCGCATCCACCGCGAGGTCCACGGTGGCGTTGTCGCCCTCGCCGCCAGCACCGAAGGTCTCACCCACGAACAGGTGCTCGACCTCTCCCTTCGCGCCTTCGCCGATGACGACGGTGCCATTGACGGGAACGGTCTGCAGCTCGCGCCAGCAGGCCGCCATGGCCGCCAGGTCGGCTTCCTGTTCGTCACCGCGGCCACGCAGGCGCGCGGCGGCGACGGCGCAGCGCTCGGTGATCTGGGCAAGGTCGAGGGCCAGACGGCGATCGAGGACTTGAGGCATTCTCTCGTGCAGGGGGGCGGCGCACATGGTGTTGTCCTTCTGGCCTCAATCCTTCTCGATGCGGATCACTTGCGGCAGTGCGTTCACCACCCCATCCGCCTCGATGGCGGCGATGGCGCGCCGCACGGCTTCTTCCGACGTTGCGTAGGTGATCAGGATGACGCGCGCCGTCCCCTGCGCGGCCTCACCCTGTTGTCCTTCAGGACGGCGCTGCACGATCGATTCGAGCGAAATGCCCTCGTCGGCCATGCGGCGCGCGATGGTGGCGGCGGTGCCCGGCTTGTTCACCACCGAGAGGCGGATGTAATAGCCGCCTTCATGGCGCTGCATGGGCGCCCGCTCGGGCTTCATCAGGGTCGCCACCGGCATGCCGAACACGAAGCCGGCCACGCCGCGGGCCACATCGGCCAGATCGCCCACCACCGCCGAGGCGGTGGCATCGCCGCCGGCGCCGGGGCCCACCAGGGTCAGGCTCACCGCGTCCGCGTCCACCGCCACCGCGTTGGTGACACCGGAAACCTGGGCGATGGGCCAGTGCTTGGGGACCATGGTGGGATGCACGCGCTGCTCGATGCCGGTCTCTGTGCGCAGGGCGACACCCAGCAGCTTCACCTTGTAGCCGAGGTCGTCGGCGGCCTCGAGGTCCTCCAGCGTAAGCTGGCGGATGCCCTCCACATAGATGGCGTCGGCGTCCACCTGGGTGCCGAAGGCCAGCGAGGTGAGGATGGCCAGCTTGTGGGCGGTGTCGAAGCCGTCAATGTCGAAGGTGGGGTCGGCCTCCGCATAGCCTAGGCGCTGGGCCTCGGCCAGGCAGTCCTGGAACGAGATCTTCTCGTCGGCCATGCGGGTGAGCATGTAGTTGCAGGTGCCGTTGAGGATGCCGGAAACCCGCTCCACCACATTGCCTGCGAGCGATTCGCGCAGGGTTTTCACGATCGGGATGCCGCCCGCCACCGCCGCCTCGAAATGCAGGCTGGCGCCGGAGTTTTCCGCGATGCGGGCGAGGTCGGCGCCCCATTTGGCGAGCAGGGCCTTGTTGGCGGTCACCACCGGACGGCCGCGCTCCAGCGCCGCGATCACCGCAGCCTTGGCCGGATCGTCCGACCCGCCCATGAGCTCCACGAACACGTCGATGTCCGGATCGCGGGCCAGTTCCACCGGGTCCTCGTACCAGCGCACGCCGGAGAGATCGACGCCGCGATCCTTGGTCCGGTCGCGCGCGGCGACGGCCACCACCTTGATGCCGCGGCCGGTGCGCGCGAAAAGGTCACCCGCGCGCCGTTCGAGCATGCGGATGACGGCGGCCCCGACGGTGCCAAGGCCGGCGAGGCCCACTTTCAAATCGCTCATGGATCGGACCGGTTCTTTCCTGGGAACAGGACGCCCGCGCGAGGCGGGCGTGATGTCTGGATAAGTGGCTGCGGGGGCTCTTTCAGAGCGCGGCGCTCAGCGGGACCACATTGTGCAGGGTGTGGCCGGCCTGGTCGAAGAAGCGGCGGATGTTGCGCGCCGCCTGGCGGATGCGCTGCTCATTCTCCACCACCGCGATGCGCACATAGTCGTCGCCGTGCTCACCGAAGCCCACGCCCGGCGCCACCGCCACTTCCGCCTTCTCGATCAGCAGCTTGGCGAATTCCACCGAGCCCATTGCCCGGAACGGTTCGGGAATGGGCGCCCACGCGAACATGGAGGCCTTCGGCGAGGGGACGGGGAAGCCCGCCCGGCCGAACGCATCGACCAGCGCATCCCGGCGCTTCTTATAGGTCTCGCGCATTTCGGCCACGCACTCCTGCGGACCGTTGAGAGCGGCGGTGGCCGCCACCTGGATCGGCGTGTACGCGCCATAGTCCAGATAGGACTTCACCCGCGACAGCGCGGAGATGAGCCGTTCATTGCCCACCGCGAAGCCCATGCGCCAGCCGGCCATGGAATAGGTCTTGGACATGGAGGTGAACTCCACCGTCACGTCCATGGCGCCCGGCACCTGCAGCACGGAGGGAGGCGGGTTGCCGTCATAATACAGCTCGGCATAGGCAAGGTCGGAGAGAACGATCAGCTCGTTCTTCTTCGCGAAGGCCACCACGTCCTTGTAGAATTCCAGATCCGCCACGCAGGCCGTGGGGTTGGAGGGATAGCACAGCACCACGGCGATGGGCTTGGGGATGGAGTGCTTCACCGCCCGTTCCATGGCGTGGAAAAATTCCGGCCCCGGCTCCACCGGCACCGAGCGGATGACGCCGCCCGCCATCAGGAAGCCGAAGGCGTGAATGGGGTAGGAGGGATTCGGCGTGAGAATCACGTCGCCCGGCGCGGTGATGGCCTGCGCCATATTGGCGAAGCCTTCCTTCGAACCCAGCGTGGCGACCACCTGGGTATCGGGATTGAGCTTCACGCCGAACCGGCGCTCGTAATAGGCGGCCTGCGCCTTGCGCAGCCCGGGAATGCCCTTGGAGGCGGAATAGCGATCGGTGCGCGGCTTACCGATGGTTTCCTTGAGCTTTTCGATCACGTGCGCCGGCGCTTCGAGGTCCGGATTGCCCATGCCGAGGTCGATGATGTCCACCCCGGCATTGCGAGCGGCGGCCTTCACACGGTTCACTTGCTCGAACACGTAGGGCGGCAGCCGGCGAATGCGGTGGAAATCGGTGGTCATCTCATTGGCTCCAGGGTGCCGCGCAGCATGTGTCTCCCGGCGCGGCGGACGGGTGTTTTAGCACTCTTCGCGAAATCAAGAAGCAATGATTGCGATGGTTTCGGGGCGAAGATGCGCGTGTCGGGTCAAATCGGGTCGGGTCAGTTGGTGGCGGGCTGGGGCTCGGCTGCGGGCGTGGACGCCTGCGCGGCGGCCTGCGCCTTGGCCGAGTTGGTCTTGGAAGCACGCTCCAGGTCGCCCTGCAGGCGGGCCCTCTGGGCCTCGTTCAGGGCCGGTCTTCCGGTGTGGGGCGTGGCGCCGATGGTGGGGTAGGAATCATGGGCAACTTCCGGTACGTCCGGATGGGGCGGAACAGGCAGTGTCAGCGTCGAGTCGCCGGAGCAGGCGCTCAGCCCGGCGGCCGCCGCCAGCATGGACGCCGCGAAGGCGCTCCGCGCCAGAAGGCCGAAAGCCGGCCGCACGGGGGAGCGAAGGGATGGGCAGGTCCGCTTGCGGGGACGCATCATGGACATGAATGCACGCGAATCCCTGGGGTTGTTGCTGGCCTCCGTAGTCCCGCGAGGCTCGATCCGGGTCCGTTCGTCCGCTAATATGCGCAAAAATCCAAAACGCGAAACACGCGACACCGAAGTCCGCTAAAAAAGCGGAGCGCAATAAGGGGATGGAGGAATGTCCGCAGGCGAGGGAACACCAAGAATCAAGATATCGCCGGTCCGCGAGCCGCCTTCCACAGGCGCGCGCGCGGATTCGATTGCCGTAACGGAGCCTCCGGGTTCCGGCCTCCACGTCTCTCCCGCAATGGTTGCAATTCAGGGATGCAGCCCCATGGAGCGTGACATGACCAGTTCAGCCGCCCCGTCCGCACCGCCTTCTGAGCCGGCTCCCGGCGCGGCCTCGTCCGCGCCGCCGGTGGAGGCTGCGCCCGCGGCCCCGCCGGCGAAGCCCGCCGCCCCCGCGAGCGAGGGGGAGAAGAGCCTCAATGTGGAGGTCTTCGCCCACAACCTTGCCCAGCTGGTGGAGGAGAGCGGCAAGGCGGTGGCGGCCTATCTCGCTCCGCGCGAGGCCGGCCGCGCCGATGATCTCGCCGACGACATCGCCGACGCACTGAAGACCGTGGGCCACGTGGCCGAATATTGGATGGCCGATCCCCAGCGGGTGGTGGAGGCGCAGACGCGCCTGATGGGCGGCTACCTGTCGGTGTGGGCCAACACCATGAAGAAGCTGGCGGGCGAGGAGCCCCAGCCGGTGGCGGCTCCCGACCCCAAGGATGCGCGCTTCAAGGACGAGGGTTGGCGCGAGAGCCCCATTTTCGACGCCCTGAAGCAGGCCTATCTCGTGACCTCCAACTGGGCCAACGACATGGTGAGCGAGGCCGAGGGCCTCGACCCCCATGTGCGCCACAAGGCCGAGTTCCTGGTCAAGCAGATCTCCAACGCGGTCTCGCCGTCGAACTTCGTGCTGACCAATCCCGAGCTGATCCGCGAAACCCTGTCCTCCTCCGGCGAAAACCTGGTGAAGGGCATGCGCAACCTGGCGGAGGATCTCAACGAGGGTGGCGGCACCTTGAAGATCCGCCAGACCGACATGACCGCCTTCGAGGTGGGGCGCAATCTGGCGCTCACCCCCGGCAAGGTGATCTTCGAAAACGAGCTGATGCAGCTCATCCAGTATTCGCCCACGACGGCCAGCGTGAAGAAAACGCCGGTGCTGATCGTGCCGCCCTGGATCAACAAGTTCTACATTCTCGATCTCAATCCCGAGAAGTCGCTCATCAAGTGGCTGGTGGACCACGGCGTTACGGTCTTCACCATCTCCTGGGTCAATCCCGATGCCCGTCTCGTGGCCAAGGGCTTCGACGATTACATGCGCGACGGCATCATGGCCGCGCTGGACACGGTCGCCATTGCCTCGGGCGAGCGGCGGGTGCACACCGTGGGCTATTGTGTGGGCGGCACGCTGCTGGCCTGCACGCTCGCTTATATGGCCGAGACGGGCGACGACCGCATCACCTCCACCACCTTCCTGACCACCCAGATCGACTTCACCCATGCGGGCGATCTCAAGGTTTTCGTGGATGAGGATCAGCTTGCGGTCATGGAACGCAAGATGAAGCAGATGGGCTACCTGGAAGGCAGCAAGATGGCCTCCGCCTTCAACATGCTGCGCTCCAATGATCTCATCTGGCCCTATGTGGTGAACAACTACATGAAGGGCAAGGCGCCGTTTCCGTTCGATCTGCTCTACTGGAATGCGGACTCCACCCGCATGCCGGCGGCGAACCATTCCTATTATCTGCGCAACTGCTACCTCTCCAACAACATCGCCAAGGGCAAGGCCGAGCTCGCGGGCGTGAAGCTGGACATGCACAAGGTGACGATCCCGGTCTACTCGCTGGCGACGCGCGAAGACCACATCGCGCCGCCGAAGTCGGTCTATGTGGGGGCCAACCTGCTGTCCGGTCCGGTGCGCTATGTGCTGGCGGGCTCGGGCCATATTGCCGGCGTGGTGAACCCGCCGGTGAAGAACAAGTACCAATACTGGTCCGACGGCCCCATCGGCCCCGATTTCGACCTGTGGATGGAGGGCGCGCAGGAGCATAAGGGTTCCTGGTGGCCGGATTGGCTGAACTGGTTCTCGTCCTGGCACCCGGATGAGGTTCCCGCCCGCGAGGTCGGCGGTGGCCGCCTCACCGCCATCGAGGACGCGCCGGGCCGCTATGTGAAGGAACGCTCCTGATCTCTGGCCCGTCGTCTTTCGAGCCGGCGCGCCGCGCTCCCCCTGGGGGCGCGGCGCTTTTGTTTCCGGGACCCCCTGGACCTTCGCGAAAGAGCAGGCTTGCGCTGGGGTATTCGGCTGCGGACGGGGGCGGTTCCCATTGCAGGCGAACCGCGCAAACCGTCCCCCTGGCCACGCCCTGGGGCAGCGCGGCGCGCGGAAAGACATGCTGCCCGCTGGAGCGCCTGGCCCGAGGTGTCGCGCAACGGCGCGGCAGGCGGGATCTTCCTCGGTCCGCCCTTGCGCTCACGGCGCCATTCGCGGAAACAGGCGGCACAGGGAGGGGCGTGAGCAAGCCATGAGTGATGTGTGCGGCGGGTCGTCCGAACCCACCACCTATTCCTATCATCCCCGCCTCGGTGGCGCTGGGGTTCAGCTGACGCTGGCGGATGATGCTCTGCAATGGCTGGTTGGCCCGCGCGAGGGGCGGCTGCGGCTCGCGGATATCGCGCGGCTGAACCTGCGCTTCCAGCCGGCCAAATTCGCCAGCGCCACGTTCGAGCTGGAGATTCTGGGGCGCGAGGGCTCGCGGCTGGTGGCGGCTTCCGCCTCGCGGACCTCGCTGACGGCGGTGCGGGACCAGGGGCCCGATTACACCCGCTTCGTGCGGGCGCTCCATGGGGCGCTCGAGGCGGAGAAGGTTCCGGTGGAGTGCCGGGGCGGATATGGCCCTCTGCGCTGGGGGCTGATGGTGGGGCTGGGGCTGGTGGCGGCGGTCGGCCTGCTGGTGGTGGTCGGCTTCGCGGCCTTTCAGGGGCAATGGAGCACGGCGGGAATCATCGGCCTGCTATCCGTCGTGGTGGCCTGGCCCACCCTGGAGACGCTGGTGCGCAACCGCCCCCTGCGCTACCGCCTCGACGCGCTGCCGGCGCATCTGCTGCCGGGCTGATGCCCCCCGCCCGCCCGATGGGTGCGCCGCGAGCCGTCGTTGGCCTGAGCACGGACGCCGAGCTGCTGCGAGTGAAGGCGACACCGGCTCGCGCGCGATGAGGACGCCAACTCACACGCCATGGCATCCGTGGCCGCTGGTCTCCAAGCGACCGAACCCGCCCGCAGCTTTGCGGCCATCGAAGGCGCCGGCGGGAGCGTCCCTGGGGCCTCACGCTTCCGCATCCGCAGGGCGTGGCAGTGTATTGGGCGGGCACGCCAAATGGCGACGGAGGGCCGGTGCGAGGCGGAGTGGCGCTGCCGGCAGGCCCCGGCCGCGTCGTTATGCCTGAGCGTGGTGCCTTGCCTTTGGTCTCGCGCTGCGGCCTCTGTCGAGGTTCGTGGCGGTGTCCGGTGGGCCAAGGGCCGTGGCGTGTCGGAGATGGCGGCAAGCTTCAGTCCTGCCGTTCCCCTGGGCTCAATGCTCTTCCCCCTGCCTCGCGCGGCGGGGCGTCGACAGCGCGCCGGACGGCAGGAGCGCTGACGGCAGTGATGGCAAGCCCCCGGCCTCGCGCCCGTGCCTGAGCTTTGCATTCTTCGCCTTCCGCCTGAAGCATCCGGCTCGTCGCCAGCTCTGCGCGATAGGGGACGGCGAAGCACCCGGGCGTGCATTGGCAATGCGGGTGCCGCCGCGTCGCATTCAACCCTGGTGCCCTCCTCTTTTGCTTTGCGCCGCAGGCCGGCGGTCACATCGGCAAGGCGTGCCGCAGGCAGGGTGCTGAAGGAACGGGCGCGGGCTGGCGGCGCCGGCAAGGGGCATCCTCGCCATGTCCTGGGGTCTTGCGGTCTTCGCCTCCCGCCCAGCGCAGCGGCCTTTGGTCACTTTCGCAAAGGCGTGGCGTTGGCAGGGCGCCGACCGGCGGCGTGTGGAACGGCGGTGCCGGCAAGCGCCGGCCTCGCCGGGGTCTTTCCCTCTTGCTGCTTCGACTGGCTGATCTGTGACAAGGTCCGTGAGGGGGGCGCGGGCAAGGCAAAGCCGCGCGGTCACCCTTGGGCCTTGCGTTCTTCCTCTTCCGCCTTGCGCAGCAGGCCCGTGGCGACGTCTGCAAGGCGGGGGGCCGGCAGGGCGGTGAAGGGCAGGGGGCGTGTGACGGCGATGGCGGCAAGACCCAGCCGCGCCGTGAGCAGTCCATTCACCACGCCTTCACCCAGCTTGGCCGAGAGCCGCGCCGCCAGGCCCTGCCCAATGATCTGCTGAACCAGCGTGTCCCCGGCCGCCATGCCGCCGGTGATGGCGAGATGGCCGAGCACGTGGCGCACCAGCCGCACCATGCCCAGCGCTCCGGGCCGCCCGCCATAGAGCTGCGCCAGCCGCCGCATGAGCGAGACCGCGGTAAACAGCACGAAGGCGAGATCCACCAGCGCGCGGGGCGAAACGGCGGTGACCACGGAGACGTTCTTGGCTGCCTCCGACACCATCTGCCGGGCGCGGGCGTCGAGGGCGGGCAGAAGCGTGCGCTCGGTGAGGCGCACCAGGTCGGCACCATCGATGATGCCGCCGAGATGGCCTTCCAGTTCGTTTCGCGCGCGCGCCAGGGTGGGCTGCCCGGCCGTCACGCGGAGCATGTCACGGGCGACGCTTTCGGCCAGGGCCCGATCGTCGCGGGCCAACGCGTCGGCCGCCTTCTCGCGCACCCGGTCGAGATGGGCCAGCCGCGCGAGGCCGATGCCTTCGCGCGCGAGGATGACCGTGCCCGCCGCCACCAGCGCGACCGCGAGCGCCAGGGCCACATAGCCCAGCACCGGCGACTGCGCATAAAGATCGCTGACCAGCCGGCTCAAGCCCGCATAGAGGGCGAGACTCGCGACGCCGCCGGCTGCGGTCCAGAACAGCCCGCCAAGGCTCATACCGAAACGGGAGGCGCGGCGGGCGGGGCCACGCGCCGGCTCGGGCAGGCCCTCCGTGGCGCCGTTGTCCGGTTCCGGCTCGGGCGCGGCTAGGGTGATGCGGGTGGCATTGTCGTCGAGCTTGAAGACCTGCGGCCTGCGCTGGGGACGTTGCGGGCTCGCGCTCTCGTCGGTCATTTCCTCTCCCTCTGGGCTCGGCGCGTCGCGAAAGGGGCGCGGCCCCCGGCCGTCACGCCAGTCGGTCCCCCAGCAGGAATTCGAGCGCCCGGTCCAGGCGAATATGGGGAATGGGGCCGCCGCCGCCAATGCCGGCCGGCGGGCGGAACTTCAGGAAGCGGAAGTCGGCCTCATCCACTTGGGCGGAGGCGAGCCCGCGAAAGCCGGTGCCGGCGGGGTCAAAGAGGGTGTCCGGGTTTTCCGGCAGGTCGCCGGGGAAAACCGCCACCTCTTCCTCGCCATCGAACACGTGGCCCGCCACCTCCTGCCCCTTCTCGGGGGTGCCGACAATGGCGTCCAGCTCGTCGCCATCGCGCCGCACGCGGGCTTCGCGGGTGGCGCGGATGGCGGCTAGGGCCACCACGTCGAGGGCCGCGCCGTGCTCGTGCGCCCGCTCCCGCGCGCGCTCCACGAGTCGCGAGAGGATGGCTTCCAGCCGGTCGTGGCTGGAATGGTGGAGATGGTCCGCCTTGGTGGCGGCGAACAGCACCTTTTCGATGCGCGGCCGGAATAGGGCACTGACAAGGCTGTTGCGGCCGGTGCGGAAGGCCGCCAGGATTCCATCGAGCGCGCGCTCAAGGTCCGCGAGCGCCGCCGGGCCGGCATTCAGCGCCGAAAGAGCGTCCACCAGCACGATCTGCCGGTCGAGCCGCGCGAAGTGGTTGCGGAAGAATGGCCGCACCACCGCGTTCTTATAGGCCTCGAAGCGCCGCTCCATCATGGCGCCCAGGGAGCCGGTGGCCATGGTGCCGAGGGCCGGCGGGTCCACGGGCGCGAAGGTGAGGGCCGGCGAGCCCTCAAGGTCGCCGGGCATGAGGAAGCGGCCGGGGGGCAAAAGGCTCATGGCCAGCTTCTCAGTGCGGCAGGCGGCAAGGTAGGCTGTGAAACGCGCTGCCAGCTCACGCGCCTGCGCCTCGTCGGCCACCGCATCGGCGCGGCCGGCTTCCACCGCCGCCAGGAAGGGGCCGGCCACGCTGGCACGGGCGGGCGCGCGCGCCAGATCGAGGCTCTGGCGCGCGAAGTCGGCATAGGTCATGTCGAGCAGCGGCAGGTCCAGCAGCCATTCGCCGGGATAGTCCACCAGATCGAGGGTCAAGGTGCGCTCGCCACCGCGCGGCGGCGCATAGCGCAGCGCAAGGCGCAGCTCGCTCACCCGCGTGGTGGAGGCGGGCCATGCGCGGTCGGCGGAAAGGGTGGACAGGTGAGCCTCATAGGCGAAGCGCGGCACCGCGTCGTCGGGCTGAGGCTCCAGCGCGGCGCGGGCGATGCGGCCTGATTGCAGCGCCTCGAATACCGGCAGCCGCCCGCCACGCATCAAAGCGTGGACCAAAGCGGTGGTGAAAATGGTCTTGCCCGAGCGCGAGAGGCCGGTGACGCCCAGGCGCAGCGTGGGGTGCGCGAGGCCCTCCACCCGGTCGGCCAGGGTCGCGAGCGCGATGCGTGCGTCCTCGATGGCGCGGGTGAGGCCCAGCATCGGGTCAGGCGCCTCCCGACATGTCGCGGGGAATGATGAAGCGGTCGAGCCGGCCGCTGCCGGGGGCGGTGGCGTCCCAGTCATCCACTGGCAGGTCGATGACAGCCAGGGCACCGGTGGGGAATTTCTCCCGCAGCTTCTCGATGTCTGGCGAAGCGCCGTTGGCCACCAGGGTGGCGGCCAGATCCTCGAGGCCGGGATTGTGCCCAATCAGCATGAGGGTGTGGATCTGCCGGGGCTGCTCGCGCACCAGGGCCAGCAGGCGGGTGGCGCTGGCATCATAGATGCGCGGCTCGCTCGCCACCGTGGGCACGGGCGGCATCTGCGCGCTCACCAGCTCCCAGGTTTCGCGGGTGCGTCGGGCGGGGGAAATGAGGACCCGGTCCGCGACCAGGCCTTGCTGCGACATGTAGAGGCCCATGCGCGGCGCGGCGCTGCGGCCGCGCGCCGCCAGCGGGCGTTCCTGGTCGGCGACCCCGTCGGGCCAGTCGGACTTCGCGTGACGCAGCAGGATGAGACGGCGCATGTGACGACCAGCGACTTTTGGACTGGGCCCCTTATGCCGGGCCTTCCGTTGCACCGCAACCCACGCCCCCCGCGCCCGAGCGTCACGCGGTGCCGCACTGTGGTAACGCTCGGCCAATCCACGCCTTTCCGCAGCGGCGGCAAGGGTTTTTCAAGGCAGTCGCGGGAGAATTGGGGCAGACTTCGAGCCCCTCGCCGCGTCTGCGCCATCCCGCTTGTGGGGGCGCACGTCCGCCGATGGCGAAGATTCCCTGACGGTCCGAATCCGCGAGGTGTCATGATGGGACCCGATCCGCAGTCCGCCGCCGCGTCGCCGGCATCCAAGCCGGGACGGGCCGCCGCCCTCATGCCCACGCGCGATTGCGATGTGTGCATCGTCGGCGACGATGCGGCGGGCCTGCTCCTGGCCTGCGACCTCGCGGCACGCGGGCAGGAGGTGGTGCTTTTCCCCACCCCGGGCGAGACGCGGGTGCTGGGGCTGGATGCGGCGCTGGCGCCGGGCTTCGGCCTTTCCGCCCTCGATCTCATCGCGCGGGTGGGCCAGCCCGATGCCGCCGAGATTTACGCGCTCTCCGTCAACGCGGTCCGCCGCGGGCTGCTGATCGCGCAGGAGGCCGGCCTGTCCCTCGGCCCCAAGGGGCGGATGGCGGTTGCGCGCGCCCACGAGGCGGGGCGGATGGCCGCGGAACACGCGGCGCGCGAAACCCTGGTGTCCGATTCGAGCGTGTTGCTGGAGGCGGAGGACCTGCACGCCTTGCTGGGCACGCCGGCGTTCGTCTCCGGGCTGGGGCTGGTGCCCGCCCACCGGCTGGATGCCGCCGCCTTCCGTGATGCGCTCGCGGCCGCGGCGGGGGAGGGGGAGCTCACCATCATGCCCCGGCCCACGGCGTTGGCGGCGGATGTTCACGGGCTGCGGAAATATGTGACGACGCCGCAGCTGAAGGTGCGCGCCTTCCAGGTGGTGTTCAGCGGATCGGAGGCCCTGGCCCGCCTCGCTCCCGAGCTGTCGCCGAGCCTGGTGCCCACGCCCTGGGTCAGCGGCCGTTTCCACGTCTCCGGCGCCGACGTGGCCTATGCCGGCGTGGTGGAGGAAGTGGGCGGCACCGGCCTGCGCTGGCATTGGGACAAGGACCGCCTCGCCATCGCCGCAGAAACGGCCACGCGGGTGCGCAGCCGCAGCGGCGCCGCGCGGGTGCTGCGCCGCCACGGAGTCGCGGTGGCGGCCGGCATTCGCGATGCCCTTGCCGAAAGCAGCCACGGCGTCACCCTCGCGCCCACCCGACGCCGCATGCCTCTCATCCAGGAGGGCGAAAAGGGGGTGTGGTATTGTGTCACCCTTGGGGGAGACGAGCTGGGCCACGGCATCCTGGGCGCGGACCTGATCGGACGTGCGATTCTGGACCGGGATGACAGCATCCGCCT
Source organism: Xanthobacter variabilis (assembly GCF_043831965.2). Lineage (NCBI taxonomy): Bacteria > Pseudomonadati > Pseudomonadota > Alphaproteobacteria > Hyphomicrobiales > Xanthobacteraceae > Xanthobacter > Xanthobacter variabilis. The sequence goes on along the minus strand of NZ_CM195533.1, from coordinate 3,786,601 downwards.
GTTCAGTGCCTTCGGCCTGGAGCCGGCGGGCACCAAGCCAGTGTCGCGCCTGAGCGCGATCGCGGGCTATTGGCGGCGACATGTGGCCGATGAGCTGCCGGCCGGTGCTTCGCCTGCCGGTCCTGCGGGCGAAGGGCCGCAGGCTGATGCTGGCGCGGCTCCGCCTCCACGCGGCCTGGGCGCCGTGGCGGCGGCGTTTCGCGGTGCGGTGCGGGCGGTGGCGCGGCTGGCCGGCGGAACCGGTGGGCAGCCGCCCGGCCCGTGAGCCTGTCCGCGCGCATGCCGCTGGGGAAAATCCCGCCAATCATGGTAAACAAACTCTTGCCGGGAGATTTGCGGGAATGTCGCAGGGGTGCGTGTATCCTCCTGGCGGGTGAGCAGCTTAGCTCGCCTTCACGAGCAAAGAATGCCAAACTCCGCGGCGACAGCCAGAGGTGGAGTCGGGGGCATCGCGGGAGGTGTCATAAGGCGAAATTTACGGTCGGCCCCTACCGTCAGATGCAAGAGCCGGCGATCTTGTCGGCGCAGGGCCCTGCACTCTTCTGCCTTCGCAGCGCGGGGAACGTTTGTTAGACACGCGCTGAGCTGAGACACGAGTGGATATGGCGAACCCGGCGAGATTTTCCTGCATGTCCTGTTTGCGCCCGTTCGCCATCGCCGCGGCGGTGACGGCGCTCGGGGTGCTGCCGGCGCAGGCGGACGAGGGGGGCCTGCTCGACCCGATCCTGAATTTCTTCAATCCCAATCGTGAGAAGGACGAGGGGCCGGTCATCGACGCCGTGCCCTACACCGTCGATATCGAGGTGGTGGATGCGGACCGCAGCGTGCGCAACGCCGTGCTCGACGCCTCCACGCTGGAGAGCCTGAAGAACCGGCCGCCCGCCGGGGCCGCGGGCCTGGTGCGCCGGGTGACGACCGACCGCGAGCGCATCATCGCCGCGCTGTATTCCAACGGCTTTTACGGCGGCACCATGGAGATCACCATCTCCGGCAACCGCGTCGATACGCCCAACATCTTCGACATCGTGGAGGCGAGCCGGAAGCGTGGCCCGGTGCCGGTGAAGATCGTGGTGAACCCCGGTCCCCAGTTCACCTTCGGCACCGTGCGCATCGTCGATGCGACCACGCACCAGCCGTTGCCGGACGTGCCCTCCCTGCGCGCGCTGCGCATGGAGTCCGGCGAGCCCGCCCGTGCCGACGCCATCGTGGCGACCGAGACCACCTTGTCCAACCATCTGCGGGAGCTGGGCTATCCCTTCGCCAAGGTGGCCGACAAGCAGGTGGTCGCCGATCACGCCACAAACAAGCTGAACGTGACCATTTATGTCGCCACCGGGCGTCAGGCGACGTTCGGCGACTTCACCGTCGTGGGCGCGGACTTCCTGCCGCCCGGCTTCATCGAGGAGCGTATCGAGATCCGCCCGGGCGAGCCGTTCTCGCCGCAGCGGCTGGCGGCGCTGCGCACGCGGCTCTCCAAGATCGAGGCCATTTCCAGCATCCGCATCCGCGAGGCCGACCATCTCACCGCCAATGGCGAACTGCCCATCACCATCGAGGTGACGGCGCGGGCGCCGCGCTATGTGGGGTTCTCCGCCAAATATTCCAACACCGACGGCTCTTCGCTGAACGGCTATTGGGGCCATCGCAACCTGTTTGGCGGCGGCGAGACCCTGCGCCTCGACGCCAGCGTGTCCTGGTTCGGCCAGAAGTCGGAGGCGGTGCCGGATGCCGACCCCTTCGGTTACAAGGTGGCGGCCAGCTTCACCAAGCCGGGCATCATCACTGCCAATGACGATCTGGTGGCGGAGGTCGCCGGCCTGCGCGAGGTGACGAACGCCTATGTGCGCGAGGGCGGCACCTTCGTTGCCGGCGTGCGGCGCAGGTTCAACGACCAGTTCTCCGCCCAGCTGGGTGTCGATCTCGAGGATTCCACAGTCCAGGACGCGGACGGCACCGGCGACTACTTCATCTTCGGCGTGCCGGTGAACTTCAACTTCGACAATACGGATTCGCCGCTCGATCCCTCGCGCGGCATGCGCCTGGCGGCCACCGTAGAGCCGTTCGCCTATCTGGGCGACGACGGGGCGGGGCCGGTGATGGCCAAGGCCACCCTGTCCGCCTACCACGCCTTCGATGAGGACAAGCGCTATATCCTGGCGGGGCGGGTTTCCACCGGCGGCTATATCGGTGCGGATCTCACCGCCGTGCCGGCGCAGCGGCGCTTCTATGTGGGCGGCGGCGGCTCGCTGCGCGGCTATGACTACCAGTCCGTGAGCCCGCGCAACGCCTTCGGGGTTATCATCGGCGGCCTTAGCTATTTCGAGGCTTCGGCCGAGATGCGGGTGCGCATCACCGACACCATCGGCATCGTGCCGTTCCTGGACATGGGCGCCGCCTACGCCACCGAATATCCGGACTTCAGCGTGATGAAATATTCCGCCGGCCTGGGCCTGCGCTACTACACGGCCATCGGCCCGCTGCGGCTCGATCTGGCCATTCCGCTCAATCCGGGGCCGGACGATGGCTCCTATGGCGTGTATGTCAGCTTGGGGCAGGCGTTCTGATGGCTGGGCGCGGCATCCTCTCCCTCATCCTGCGCGGCCTCGGCTACACTTTGGCGGGCGTCCTTGTGGTTCTGGTGGCGCTGTTCGCGGCGCTGCAGACCGGGCCGGGCAAGACCATGCTCGCCCGTGTCGCCTCCTCGCTCGCCTCCCTGTCGGGGCTTTCGGTCTCGATCTCCGAGATCAGCGGCGGCGTGCCGTGGAACATGGGCATCGGCCGCATCGCGGTGGCGGATGCCAAGGGCCCGGTGGCGGAGGTGGAAGCGCTGCGCCTCGCCTGGCATCCGCTCTCTCTGCTGTCCGGCGTTGTAAACGTGGACGCCGTCGAGGCGCGCCGCATCTCGGTGAACCGACTGCCGGATCTGCCGGCCTCGGAGCCCGCGCCCGCCACCAGCGGCGGCTCGTCCTTCATGATGCCGGTGCGCCTTGGCCGGCTCGCGGTGGATGACATCGTCATCGGCGAACCGGTGCTGGGCCATGCGGCGCAGCTCTCGCTCACCGCCTCGGCGGATCTGATGGCGGCGGGGCCCGGCCTTTCTGCGGATTTCGCGCTGGAGCGCAAGGATGCCCCGGGGTCGGTGAAGGGCAAGGTGCACTACACCCCCGACACCCGCTTCCTCGACGTGGACATTGCGGCCAGCGAGCCGGCCGGCGGTCTGGTCGCCCGCGCCGCCGGCATGGACGGCCTGCCGCCCCTCGACGCGCGGGTGAACGGCAAGGGGCCGATCGACGCCTGGGACGGCCAGCTTTCCCTGTCCGCCGGCGATGTGGCCCATGTGACCGGTGCTGCCGGCGTGCGCGCGGCCAATGGCGGCCACCGCATCAACCTCGCGCTCGATGCCGACGTGGCGAAGCTGCTGCCGCCGGCCGTGGCGCCCATGTTCGAGCAGCGCACCGAGCTTTCGGCCATCGCCTTCGCCCAGCCGGCGGGCACGGTGGATGTGGAGACCTTCAGCGTCCGCGCCGCGGGGTTCGGCTTCGCGGCCAAGGGTAAGGTGGATCCGCAAGGCCCCAGCGCCGATCTCGCCTTCAGCGCGGTGGCGGGCGAGGCTGACCGCTTCGCCGCCCTGGCCCCTGGCGCGGCCTGGAAGTCGGTGAAGCTGGAAGGCAGCCTGAAGGGCCTGCTGGCCACCCCGGCCGTGTCCGCGCGCCTCGACGCGCTGGGTCTGTCCGGCGCCGGCTACGGGGCCGGCACCGTGGCGGCGGAGGTGAAAACCGCGCCCGAAGGCGGCAATCTCAATGTCTCGCTGCAGGCCAATGCCAAGGGGCTGACGGCGGCGGACCCCAAGGTGAAGAGCGCTCTGGGCGATACCGCGCAGGTGACGGCCACGGCTGTGGTGCCGGCGCGCGGCGACCCGGCCCTGACCGGCTTTTCCGCGCAGCTTGCCGCCCTCTCCGCACGTTTCACGGGCACCGCCAGCGCGGCGGCTGCGGCGGGAACTCTACAGCTGGAGCGGCTCGACCTTGCCGCGTTTGGCCCGCTGGCGGGCCAGCCCCTCGCCGGCACCGCGCGGCTGGATGCCGACGTGCAGGGCGCCGACGGCTTCCGCAAGCTGACGCTGAAGCTCTCCGGCGGCACCGAGGGCATCAAGACCGGAATCACCGCCGTGGACGGCATCTTCGGCGCCACCAGCCGGCTCGCCGGTACCCTCAGCCGGGCGGGGGAGAAGGCGTTCACGGTGGAGAACCTGACGCTTGCCGCCACCGGGCTCGACCTGAAGGTGGACGGCACCCTTTCGCCCCGGCTCGCGGATCTGAAGGCCGGGCTCACCCTGGACGACCTGAAGCGGGTGGAGCCGCGCCTGTCGGGCCGGCTTGAAAGCTCGGCGGCCTTCTCCGGCAGCCTGGATGCGCTGGCGGTGGCCGCGCGCGTCGCCGTGCCCGAAGGAACGGCCATGGGTCAGAAGATTGAGGGCTTGACCCTGGGTCTCGATGCCCGGAACCTCACCGGTCTTCCTTCCGGCAGCTTCAAGCTCGACGGACGCGTGGCCGGCAAGCCCGCGACCGGTGGCGGCGCCTTCGCGCTGGCCGACCAGGGCGCGGCGCGGCTGGATGATCTTGACCTCGCCATCGGCTCCGTGACGGCGCGCGGCCATGTGGCGCGCCAGGCGGACGGCCTTTTCGGCGGCCAGCTGGCGGTCGCGGCGGGCAACCTTGCGGACCTCTCGGCCCTGGCTCTGACGGAGCTGGCCGGCAAGCTCGATGCCCGGCTCGACCTTGGCACGGCCGATGGACGCCAGACGGTGGCAGTGAACGCCACCGCCGACAATGTGCGCGCCGCTGGCCAGAGCGTGGGCGGGGCGCGGATCAACCTCACGGTCGCCGACCCCACGGGCCAGCCGGTTCTCGACGGCACGGTGAACCTCACCAATGTGGAGGCGGGCGTTTCCATTCCCCGCGCCTCGCTGCAGGCCCGCCGCGCGGGTCAGGGCAGCGCCCTGACCCTGGATGCGCAGGTAAACGGTGCGAATGTCGCGGCGGTGGCTCAGCTCAACCATCAGGGCTCCACCTCCCGCGTCCGGCTGGATCGTTTCAGCGTGGCCCGCGGCGGCACCACGCTCGCCACCTCCGCACCGGCTAATATCGCCATCGAGGGCGGCGAGGTGACCATCGACCGGCTGGCGCTGGCGAGCCGAGGCGGCTCGGTGGCCGTGTCCGGGCGCGCAGGCAGCAGCCTCGATCTCAGTGTCGATCTGCGCAACCTGCCGCTGGCTTTGGCGGAGCTGGCCGCGCCGGGGCTCGGCCTCAACGGCACCGTGAGCGGCACCGCCCGCGTGCGCGGTTCGGCCGATCGGCCCGAGGGGCCCTATGACATCCAGGTGTCCCGCCTCAGCACGCCGGACCTCGCGAAGGCGGGCGCGGGCCCGTTCGATATCCGCTCCGCCGGTGCGCTCGGCGGTGGGCGGGTGACGACGCGCACCACCATTTCCGGGACGCATTTGTCCAATGTGGCCATCACCGGCTCGGCGCCGCTGGGGGCGGGGGACCTCGATCTTGCGTTGCGGGGTGGGGTGGATCTGCGCATCGCCAATGCGTCCCTTGCGGCCATGGGCAGCCAGCTCACCGGCAATGCCGCCATCGACGCCACCGTGCGCGGCACCGCCGCCGCACCGCGCGCCGGCGGCAGCGTGCGCATCAGTGGCGCCCGTTACAATGACGGCGTGAACGGCATCACCCTCGACCGCATTGAAGGGGTGATCGCCGGCACGGATCGCTCGGTGACGGTGAATTCCCTCACCGCGCGCACCCCCAATGGCGGCAGCCTTTCGGCGCGCGGCTCGGTGGGCCTTGACCCCGCGGCCAATTTCCCCGGCCGGGTCGAGGTGACGATGCAGAATGCGGGCCTCGTGAACAGCGAGCTGATCCGGCTCGTGACCGAAGGGCGCATCGCGGTTGAAGGCCAGTTCACCAACGATCCTCACGTGACGGGACGCATCAACATCCGCGCCATGGACGTCAACATTGCCGAGCGCATGCCCGGCGGCGTGCAGTCCATGCCGGTGCGCAATGTGAACGATCGGCGCGGCCGCGATGCCGCACGCATGGCGCCGCCGCCCGCGCGGCGCGAGCGCGGCGGTGCGAGCGGCGGCATCACCCTCGATCTCACCGTGGCGGCGCAGAACAACATTTTCGTGCGCGGCATGGGCATGGAGGCGGAGCTGGGCGGCGAGCTGCATGTGAGCGGCACCAGCCGGGCCCCGGTGACCCAGGGTGGCTTCGACATGCGGCGCGGCCGGTTCGACATTCTGGGCAAGCGCCTTACCTTCACCCGGGGCAAGATCACGTTTTCCGGCAACACCGATCCCGATCTCGACTTCATCGCCGAGACCACGGCGAACGACATCACCGCCCGCATTCTGGTGACGGGCCCCGCCTCGCAGCCGGAGATCACGTTCACCTCGGAGCCGACCCTACCGCAGGACGAAGTGCTGGCGCGCCTGCTGTTCGGTCGCAATGCCGGCTCCCTCACGGCCGCGCAGTCGCTCCAGATCGCGCAGACCATTGCCCAGTTCTCTGGCGGCGGGGGCGTGCTGGACCAGATGCGCCGTTCGCTCGGCATGGACAGCCTGGACGTGGGCACCAACGCGGCCGGAACCGGCGGGCAGGTGGGTCTTGGCCGCCGCATCAACAACAACATCTATATGGGCGTGCGCCAGGGCACGACGCCCAATTCCAGCCAGGTGACGGTGGATGTGGATGTGACCAAGAATATCCGCCTGCAGGGCGCCACGGGCGCCGATGGCAACACTTCAGTCGGTATCGGCGCACAGTGGGATTACTGAACCGTGGCGGGTATATTCGAGTATTTCCACTAAAACGCGCGCGAACTGCGGCGGTTGGCCGCGGCCCTTGCGCGCCAGAAATGCCCCCTATGGCCTGCCGGTTGGTAGGGGTATACGGCCCAGCGGCCACGCCCCGCCGCCACGGGGCCGACCCCGTGTGAGGCGTGTCGTCGCGGCATGGGTCAGTGCAGCTGAAGGGCGCCGAGGCTCGACGCGGCAAGGCAATCCAGCCTGATGGTGCTGGAGAGCGCGACGGCCGTGCTATTGCCGGCCTCCATCGGTGGTTGTATGGCACCATACCAAGCGATGGGTGCACAGGTGAGATAGCACCCGTCAGCGCCCAGGGGATAGATGCCAACCCCTGATGCGTGCTCACTTTCCGTCTCTGCGATGTCGACGGCTAGATCGTGATCGAAGCAGATGGTTTCCGCCTGTCTCGCCCACATCCCATCGTCAGCGAGGGCGAAGGGGACGACGAGGTAAGCACAGGCTTTGCCGCGCCACGGCATTTCCAGAATCCTTGCGAACGCGTTTGGCGTGCCCCCAAAACCGCCCGAGAATTTCCGCAACCTGAAAGACCTTACGCGGTGAATGCCGGAGGCGCTACTGTTGCTTGTGGGCATCGCATGGGCTGATGGCGGAGGCGACGGGGCGGTATGGGGGCTGTAGTCGTTTCCAATGCGGTGCTGCTGGTGGTGGCGGCGCTGCTCGTGGCGGGCACCCTTTCCAGCCTGCTCGCGGCACGCTTCGGGGCGCCCATCCTGCTGCTGTTCCTGCTGGTGGGCGTGCTGGCGGGGGAAGGCGGGCCCGGCGGCATCCACTTCGACGATTATTGGGCCACCTACATGGTGGGGTCGGCGGCGCTGGCCGTGATCCTGTTCGATGGCGGCCTGCGCATGCGCATGGGGGCGATGCGCGGCGCCGTGGCGCCCGCGGTGACCCTTGCCACGGTGGGGGTGGTGCTGACGGCGGCGCTGGTGGGGCTGGTGGCTGCTCCGCTGCTCAACCTGTCGCTCATGGAAGGCTTTCTGGTGGGCGCCATCGTGGCCTCAACGGATGCCGCGGCCGTGTTCTTCCTCATGCATGCGCAGGGGCTGCATCTCGGCCGGCGCGTGGGATCGGTGATCGAGCTGGAATCGGCCACCAATGATCCCGCGGCCGTGTTCCTCACGGTGCTGCTGGTGGAACTGCTGTCGTCCAACCTGTCCGATCCGGGCTTCATGATGCTGCTGGGGGTCGGGCGCGAGCTGGCCGTGGGCACGGCCTTCGGCGTGGCCGGCGGGCTGTTGCTGACGGTGCTTATGAACCGGCTGGATCTGCCGGCGGGGCTTCATCCGGTGTTGGCGGTTGCGGTTGCGGTGCTGCTGTTCGCGCTCACCTCGCTGCTGCACGGCTCGGGCTTCCTGGCCGTGTTCCTGGCGGGCTTCGTCATGGGCAACCGGCCGGTGCGGGCCATCGCGCCCATCACCAGCTTCCTGAATGCCGTGACCTGGGTCTGCCAGATCGTGATGTTCGTGATGCTGGGGCTGCTCGTCTCGCCGCAGAAGATCCTGGAATATGCCCTGCCGGCGCTGGGGGTTGCGGCCTTCCTCATCCTGGTGGGCCGGCCGGTGGCCGTGTTCGCGTGCCTCACGCCGTTCCGTTTTTCGCTGAAGGAGAAGGCGTTCGTCTCCTGGGCGGGGCTGCGGGGGGCGGTGTCCATCTTCCTTGCCACCATTCCCATGCTGGCGCACCTGCCCCAAGCGGAAGTCTATTTCAACGTGGCCTTTGCCGTGGTGCTGGTGTCGCTGGTGCTGCACGGCTGGACCATGGTCGTGGCCGCGCGACGGTCGGGCGTGGCGCTGTCCGATCCGGTGCCGTCGGCGCGACGTTTCGAGATCGACCTTCCCGGGCAGATGGACGTGGAGCTGGTGGCCTATCCGGTGGCGGAGGGGGCGCCGGTGAGCACGCCCGGCACGCTGCCCGCCTGGGCGCGGCTGATGATGGTGGTGCGCGGCGGGCAGACGCTGACCCCCGAGGCGGCGGGTGCCATGCGCGCGGGCGACTATGCCTATGTCCTGGCGCCGCCGCAGCGCGTGCACGGGCTCGACCGCTTGTTCCGGCCCCGCGAGGCTGTGGCTGTGAGCGATGTGGCGGCCTTCCCCTTTGTCGGCGAGGTGCGGCTCGGAGACCTGGCGGGCCTCTACGGCCTGCCGGTGCCGCAGGAGGAATGGGGCCTGACCATTGCCGACGCCTTCGCCGATCGCGCCAGCGACCGGGTGGCGCCGGGCATGCGCATCACCTATGGCCGGGCCGTGATCGAGGTGCGCGATGTGGATGACGGGCGCGTCACCTGGGCGGTGCTGCGGCTGGAGAGCAGCCGGCTCAAGCGTGGCCTGCGCTGGCTGCGTCGTCTGCTGGGTCTGCCCGAGCAGGAGGCGGAGGAGGATTGAGGCGACTGCTCCGACCGTCGACTAAAGCTGCGGGCGCTCTTCACGCCAAGGTGTTGGCCAACCGGCGCGGGAGGGAGCGCGGTGCCCGGCGCGTTTGCGAAACGGCAAGCCGGTGGCGGCCATCTTGCCGCCGCGGGGCGCGGGCAGAACGGCGCCATGACGGTGGGAGGTGATCCATGCGACTGTTCATGCGTCGGCGGGGCGAGGCGGATTCCACGCGCGACGCGGCGCGGGCCCTTGCGGACCGGGTGCGCGCGGTGCTGCAGCTGGAGGAGGCCGCGACCGTTTCCGTTTCCGAGATCTCCTGCGGGGACCCCGCCTGTGGCGGCGCCGAGACGGTGGTGCTGGTGATGCGTCCCGGCCGGCGCACCGAGGCGGCGAAGGTGCTGTGCCCTATGGCCCAGGTGACCGAAGAGGCGCTGCTGGCGGCGCTGAAGCCGCTGGAGGGCCCGGAAGGGGCGCGCTGAGCCGCGCCGCGCGGCGGATCGATGGCCGAGGCCCTTTCGTTGCCCCGGTGAAGGGTCTAAACGGCATGCGGCCGGCGCCGCCGGGGCTCCGTTCCTCTGAAGACGATGCTTCCATGACCTCTTCTGTTCCGCTGCGTCCGCTCAACGCCATCTATTCGGCGCTGCCCACCACCATCTTCGAGGTGATGTCGCAGCTCGCCCGCACCCATGATGCGGTGAATCTGGGTCAGGGCTTTCCGGACGATCCCGGCCCCCTCGACGTGCGCGAGAAGGCGGCCGATGCCGTGTTGAACGGCTGGAACCAGTATCCGTCCATGATGGGCCTGCCGGAGTTGAGGCAGGCCGCCGCCGCCCATTTCAAGCACTGGCAGGGCCTCGATCTCGACCCGGACACCGAGGTGATGGTGACCTCCGGCGCCACCGAGGCGCTGGCGGCCGCCCTTTTCGCCCTCATCGAGCCGGGCGACGAGGTGGTGCTGTTCCAGCCGCTGTATGATGCCTACCTGCCGCTGGTGCAGCGGGCGGGCGGCATCGCCAAGCTGGTGCGCCTGGAGCCGCCTTACTGGACCATCACCCAGGAGAAGCTGGAGGCCGCCTTCTCCAACCGCACCAAGCTGGTGCTGCTCAACAATCCGCAAAACCCCACCGGCACCGTGCACTCCCGCGAGGAGCTGCAGCTGCTGGCGGATTTCTGCCTGCGCTATGGCGCCTATGCGGTGTGCGACGAGGTGTGGGAGCACATCGTGTTCGACGGCCTGCGCTTCGAGCCGCTGATGGCGCTGGAGGGCATGCGCGATCGCACCGTGAAGATCTCCTCCGCCGGCAAGATCTTCGGCATGACGGGGTGGAAGGTGGGCCTGGTGTTCGCTGCCCCGGCGCTCATGAAGGTGGTGTCAAAGGCGCATCAGTTCCTCACCTTCACCACGCCGCCCAACCTCCAGGCTGCAGTGGCCTACGGGCTCGGTAAGGACGACGCCTATTTCAACACCATGCGGGCCGGCCTCCAGCGCTCCCGCGACCGGCTGACGGAAGGGCTGAGCAAGCTCGGCTTCCGGGTGCTGCCGGCGGCAGGCACCTACTTCCTCACCGTGGATCTTTCCGCCCACACCAATGCGCCTGACGATGAGGCGTTCTGCCTGGATCTGGTGAAGAGCCACAAGGTGGCCGCCATTCCGGTTTCGGCCTTCTACGCGCAGGATGCGGTCAAAAGCGTGGTGCGCTTCTGCTTCGCGAAGAATGACGCGACCCTGGACAAGGCCCTGGAGCGACTCTCTCATCTGCGCCTGAGCGCCTGATTTCGCGGCGGATGGTAGGATAGGGTGTGGCGGCGGCGCCACGCCGCGCATTTGCCTTCAAATCTGTCCAAACCGTAATTGGACGCGCTGGTGCAACTGGCGTTGCATCGCAGCGACTTCACGGCCGGCGCGGCGGCGGGCGACATTGAGGATGGCATGACGAGCGAAGGGCGAAGGCGCGGCGGGCGGGTCGTGGTGGCCATCGCCTGCCTGGCGGCGGCCGGTGTGGCGGTCTGGGCGTGGCAGCAGAAGCCTTGGGCCGCAAAGCCCCCGGCGGCCGCGGCGCAGGCGCAGCCCCGCGCGGCCGCGGTGCTGGCGGCGAAAGCCGCGCGCAAGCCCATGCCCGTGCGTGTGGAGGCCCTCGGCACCGTGGAAGCCATGGTGACCGTGCCCATCCGCTCCCGCGTGGCGGCGGAGGTGGACAAGGTGGGCTTCGCGGACGGCGCGGTGGTGGCGGCCGGCGACCTGCTGTTCGAGCTCGATTCCCGCGTCATCGATGCGCAGATCCGCCAGGCCGAGGCAACGCTGGCGAAGGACCAGGCCCAGCTGGTGAAGGTCCAGCGCGACGTGGAGCGCTATTCCGGCCTTGCCACCCGCAACGCGGTGTCCCAGGTGCAGGTGGACGATGCCCGCACCACGGCCGACATGCAGAAGGCGACCGTGGACCAGGACGAGGCGAACCTGCATTCGCTCCAGGTGCAGCGCGGCTATTACGAGATCCGCTCGCCGGTCAGCGGCCGCATCGGCGTATCGGCGGTGCGCGCCGGCGCGGTCATCAAGGTGGACGACACCCTGGCCACCGTGCGCCAGCTCAAGCCCATCTACGTCACCTTCGGCCTGCCCGAGCGCTATCTGGCCGAGCTGCGCCGGGAGAGGGACGCCAGCGTTGCCATCACCCTTCAGGGCTCGGGCGAGACCATTGCCGGCGGCAAGGTGGCGGTGATCGACAATACGGTCGATCCGCAGACGGGAACCATCGCCGTGCGCGCCGTGTTCGAGAATGCGGACGAGCGCCTGTGGCCCGGCACGCTTGGCGCCGTCACCGTGACCCTGCGCGTCGAGGCCGACCGGGTGGCCATTCCCAGCGAGGCCATTCAGATGGGGCAGGACGGCTCCTTCGTGTTCCTGGTGGAAGACGGCGTCGCCCATGTGCGGCCGGTGACGGTGGCCCGCACGGTGGATGGGGAGGCGGTGATCTCCAAGGGCCTCGATGGGGGCGAGACAGTGGTCACCGATGGCCAGCTGGCCTTGCGCAATGGCACGCCCGTGAGCATCAAAAGCGTGCCCACCGCGGCCACGGGGAGCTGAGCCGATGCTGGCCGAACTGTGTATCCGCCGGCCGGTGATGACCACGCTGATGATGCTGGCGCTGGTGGTGGCTGGCCTGTTCGCCTATCGCCAGCTTCCCGTGGCGGCGCTGCCCCGAGTGGACTTTCCCACCATCACCGTCACAGCGACCCTGCCGGGCGCCAGCCCGGAAACCATGGCGACGGCGGTGGCCACGCCCATCGAACGGCAGCTGGCCACAATCGCCGGCATCTCCTCGCTCACCTCGTCGAGCACCCAGGGCTCGACCTCCATCACCATCCAGTTCGATCTCAATCGCGATATCGACAATGCGGCCCTCGACGTGCAGTCCGCCCTTTCGGTGGCGCAGCGCCAGCTGCCGGACGAGATGACCACGCCGCCGAGCTTCCGTAAGGTTAATCCAGCCGATGCGCCGGTGATCCTGCTGGCCATCTCCTCGGCCACGCTGCCGCTCTCGGCGGTGAATGAATATGCCGACACCTTGATCGGCCAGCAGATCTCCCAACTGCCGGGCGTGGCGCAGGTGCAGATCTATGGCAGCCAGAAATATGCCGTGCGGATCCGCGTGGACCCGGCAGCCGCGGCGGCGCGCAATATTTCGGCGGCGGATATTCAGGGGGCGGTGCAGGCGGCGGCCTCCAACACGCCCATCGGCGTGCTTTCCGGTCCCAAGCAGACCTTCACCATCGACATGGGCACGCCCAGCGCCAGCGCGGACCATTTCCGCCGGCTGGTGGTGGCCTGGCGCAATGGCGCGCCGGTGCGGCTCGACGAGATCGCCCGCGTCTCCGACGGGGTGGAGAACGAGCGGGTGGCGAGCTGGTTCAACGACGACCGCTCCATCATCGTCGCCGTGGTGCGCCAGCCCGACGCCAATACGGTCGCGGTGGTGGACGAGGTGAAGGCCCACCTGCCGGCCTTCCGCGCGCAGCTGCCCGCCTCGGTGGACATCAATGTGCTCATGGACCGTTCCGTCTCCATCCGGGAGGCGGTTGCGGATGTGCAGAAGACCCTGTTCGAGGCCATCGTGCTGGTGGTGCTCGTAATCTTCCTGTTCCTGCGGAATGTGCGCGCCACCATCGTGCCGTCGTTGACGCTGCCGCTCTCCATCATCGCCACCTTCGCGGCCATGTGGCTGTTCGGCTTCTCCATCAACAACATGACGCTGCTGGCGCTGACCTTGTGCGTCGGCTTCGTGGTGGATGACGCCATCGTGGTGCTGGAGAACATCTACCGCCACATCGAGAGCGGCATGACACCCTTCCGCGCCGCCATACTGGGCTCGCGGGAGATCGGATTCACCATCATTTCCATGACGTTGTCGCTGGTGGCCGTGTTCATTCCGGTGCTGTTCATGGGCGGCGTGGTGGGGCGCATCTTCCGGGAATTCGCGGTCACCATCTCGGTGGCCATCCTGGTTTCCGGCTTCGTCTCGCTCACGCTCACGCCCATGCTGTGCGCCCGCGTGTTCCAGGCGCCCGATCACGAGCGGCAGCCGAACCTGTTCTTCCGCCTGACGGAGCGCATGTTCGACGCCTGGCTCGGGGCCTATCGGGTGGCGCTGGATGCGGTGCTGCGGCACCGTTTTTTGATGCTGCTGGTGACGTTCGCCACCGTGGGCCTTTCCGCCTATCTCTACGTCATCATCCCCAAGGGCTTCTTTCCGCAGGAGGATAACGGCTTCATCACCGGCACGGTGGAGGCGGCCACGGACACCTCGTTCGACGCCATGGTCGAGCGGCAGAAGCGGGTGGCGGAGGCGGTGCGGGCGGACCCCAACGTGGTCTATCTGGTCTCCACGGCGGGCGCGACCGGCTCAAGCCGCACCACCAATACGGGCCGCCTGTTCATTGCCCTGAAGCCGCGTGATGAGCGCACCCTGTCCGCCAACGGCGTCATCCAGGAGCTGCGCAAGCGGGTGGCGCAGGTGCCCGGCGTGCGGGTGTTTTTCCAGCCGGTGCAGAACATTTCCGTGGGCGGGGTGCAGTCCAAGAGCCAGTATCAGTTCACCTTGCAGAGTTCCGACTCCAAGACGCTCTACGAGGTGGCGCCGCGCATGGAGGCGGCCATCGCCAAGCTGCCGGGTCTGCGCGACGTGACCAGCGATCTGCAGATCACCAGCCCCCAGCTCACCATCGATCTGGACAAGGACAAGGCCGCCGCCCTCGGGATTACCGAGCAGATGCTGCGCGATGCCCTCTACACCCAGTTCGGCACCCGCCAGGTGGCCACCCTCTACACCGATACCAACCAGTACGCGATCATCGCCGAGGTGCAGCCGCGCTTCCAGAAGGACGCGGCCGACCTGTCCCGCGTCTATCTGCGCACCGCCTCCGGCACGGTGGTGCCGCTGGAGACGGTAGCCGATATTCGCCGCACGGTGGGGCCGCTCCAGGTGGCCCACCAGCAGCAGCAGCCTTCCGTCACCATCTCCTTCAATCTCGCGCCCGGTACCTCGCTGGGGCAGGCGGTGACGGAAATCCAGAAGGCGACCCAGGAGGCGGGGCTGCCCGCCAGCATCATCACCGGCTTCCAGGGCACGGCCCAGGTGTTCCAGGACGCGGTCGGCAATCAGGTGCTGCTCATCCTGGCGGCGGTGCTGGTCATCTACATGGTGCTGGGGGTGCTCTATGAGAGCTTCGTGCACCCGCTCACCATCCTGTCGGGCCTGCCGTCGGCGGGCATTGGGGCGCTTATCACCCTGATGGTGGCGGGCATGGAGCTTTCGGTCATCGCCATCATCGGCATTATCATGCTGGTCGGCATTGTGAAGAAGAATGCCATCATGATGATCGACGTGGCCCTGGAGCGCCGGCGTGCGGGGCTTCCGGCCCAGGAGGCCATCCGCACGGCGGCTCTGCTGCGCTTCCGCCCCATCATGATGACGACGCTGGCCGCCATCTTTGGCGTGCTGCCCATCGCGCTCGGGGCAGGGGCAGGCTCGGAGCTGCGCCAGCCCTTGGGCGTGGCGGTGGTGGGCGGCCTCCTGGTGTCCCAGCTGCTCACCCTGTTCATCACGCCGGTGGTCTATCTCTATCTCGACCGGCTGGACCAGGTGGTGCACTACGCCATTTCCGGCCGCCACCAGGAGGAGGAGGCGGCGGAGGACGCGGCCCGCGAGGCCGGCGCCCTGCCGCCAAAGCCCCGCGCGGCAGCGGAATAACGCGCCTCCGGGCGGAAGCAGGCCAATGCTGCCGCGCGTCGTCACCACCACGGCGCCGGCCCGTGGGCCGCGCCTCAGAAGCGCTCCGGAACCACGCGCATGGGGCGGTCGGAGGGCGCGTAGCCGTGGGGCTTGTCGCGCTTGGGCAGCTTCACCGTCTCCCGCGGGAGTTCCTCATAGGGAATCTTCGACAGCAGGTGGGAGATGATGTTCAGCCGGGTCCGCTTCTTGTCGTCCGATTGCACCACGTACCAGGGTGCCCATTCCGTATCGGTGGCGGCGAACATCTCGTCGCGGGCGCGGGAATATTCATACCAGCGGGAATAGGATTCCAGATCCATGGGCGAGAGCTTCCAGACCTTGCGCGGGTCGTCGATGCGGCTCTCCATGCGCCGGGTCTGCTCCTCCTCCGACACCTCCAGCCAGTATTTCAGCAGGATGATGCCGGATTCGACCATGGCCTTTTCCACGAGCGGCGTGCCCATGAGGAATTTCTGCGCCTGCTCTTCGGTGCAGAAGCCCATCACCCGCTCGACCCCGGCGCGATTGTACCAGGAACGGTCGAAGATCATGATTTCGCCCGCCGCCGGGAAGTAGGGCACGTAGCGCTGGACGAACATCTGGGACTTCTCCCGCTCGGTGGGCGGGGGCAGGGCGATCACGCGGAAGATGCGCGGGCTGACACGCTCCATGATGGCCTTGATGACGCCGCCCTTGCCGGCGCCGTCGCGTCCCTCGAAGACAACGCAGACCTTCGCGCCCGTTTGCTTCGCCCACAGCTGAAGCTTCACCAGCTCCGAGTGGAGCTCCTTCAGCTGGGCCTCATAGGCCTTGCGCTTCATGGGGGCCGCCGCGCCGTCCTCCGGCGTTTCGGGGGCGGGACTGGCGAGGTCTGCCGCCGCTCTGTCGGCCTTGTGGCCGCCGCTTTTGTTCTTCTTGCCCATGACGGTGCCTCCCGCGCCGATGCCTGATGGAAACACGCCCCGGCCAGCGGTGCCGGCCGGGGGCTTCGTGGTCGCGCGCCGTCAGGCCCAGCTGAGGAAGAAGCCCACGTCGCCGGGCATGCCGTTCGGCCAATCCACGATCATCGCCTTCAGCTTGTAATGCGCGGGCCGCAGATGGTCCCGCCACAGCTCGAACGCCTGGCGCGGCCGGCCGGTGAGGGTGTCGGGCCAGCCTTCCTCCGCATTGTTGATGGCGCGCCCCTTGTCGGTGCACAGGGTGTTGGGAAAGCGCATCACCATGATCTCGGTCTCGCCCCGCTGGGCGGCGATTTTCATCTTGCTGATGAGGCTCTCGGCGATGGCGTGCAGCACCTCGGGGTTGAGGTCGAGGGGCGTGGACAGCGTCTTCACCAGCGCGGCGCGCGCCTGCTCCTCGCGATCCATGGCGGCGAGCTCCTTGCTGAGCTTCGCCTGCTCCAGCTCCTGCATGTAGGTCCGCAAGTCATCGGCCGACATGAAGCTTTCGTCGCCCAGAGTGGCATGCTGCTCGGGGGCTGCTGCGGTCATGACATGATCCTTCTGACGCAAGGTAAACAAAGCACTGCACGTTCATCCTGGAGCATCCGCACGACGTCCGCTTTACGGCATGTCAAGCATCCGCGATGCGGCACTGCGGTATTGCGCGCCGCTGCTCCGGCTTGTGGAGGTTTTATTGTACCGAACAATGAAGAGCGCCGTCGCATAGGCGGGTGGCCGGAAGAGCCTTGCCGTAGGAATTTCGATCATTTGCGCCTTCCCAGCGATTTTTAAAGGCTCCCGATAGGCTTTCGCGAATCTGAACGTCCAACTGTACTTCCAGATAACTGCAGCATGGAAGACCATCGCGTGCCGGGGTCAAGGGGCGCCGTCGCGCGCTCGCGCGGTGGTGATGAGGCGCTGCGCCCTCCAGCTCGCGTGGCGCCGCGCTGGAGTGGCATTTTTGCCACCACCGGACGGCCCGGCGCGGCTAAATTTTATAGACCCCCATGCTCTTGTGGGGATCAGTTGATTCGGGCGCGTCCCGGTCCCATTCGAGCCGGTAGCCGACGGCAGCCCCCGAGGGCGCGACGGCGATGGCGGTGGATCGCGGTGCGAGGGTCTCGTCGAGGTGTTCCATGGCGGCGTTGGGGCGGGGTCTTCTCACGGTATGTCTGGCGTCGGTCGCGCTCGGGTGCGCGAGCGCGGCCATGGCGGCGGATGTGACGATCGGGAATGGAACGGCACAGCCCGCCACCACTGAGGATTGGTACGTCACCATCGGCATTTCCGGGCGGGTCGAGCCGGATTATCCGGGCGCCGACAGCTATGCCATCCGGCCGCGCGGCATCTTCTCCATCGCCAAGGCGAGCCAGCTCAACGTTTTCCGGAGTGTGGACGACAACCCCTCCATCGCGTTCTTCGATACCGGCGCGTTCCGCATCGGTGCCGTGGGCAAGCTGGATTGGGGGCGCGACGAAGACGCTTCCGATCGCCTGACCGGTCTCGGCGACATCGGCATGGGCGTTGAGGGGGGCGGCTTCGCCGAGTGGTATCCGTTCGACTGGCTGCGCCTGCGCGCCGAGCTGCGTTATGGCGTCGGCGGCTTTTCCGGCTTCACCGGCGATCTGGCGGCGGACGCCATCTACACCATGGACCGCTGGCGCTTCGCCGTGGGACCCCGCCTTTCCTATGCCGGCTCCGGCTACATGAGCTCCTATTTCGGCGTCACGCCGGTCCAGTCGCTCAACGCGACGCTGCTGGGCAATCCGCTGCCGGTCTATGACGCGGGCGCGGGATTCGATCTGGTGGGGGTGACGGGGCAGCTCACCTATAACTTCCGCAACGGTTTCGAGGCCGGCGTGTATGGCGGCTACGGCTACCTGCTGGGCGATGCAGCATCCTCGCCGCTGACCAGCGACAAGAACCAGTTCCGCACCGGCATTTCGCTGAGCTACACCTTCAACATCGGCAAGTCCTGGTGGTGACCGTTCTCCCGCGCGGAGAGGCTTCACTCCGGGCTTGACGCTCGGCGGACGGTATCCGGACGGCTGTCTCAAGGCCGGCCGTTTTTAATGGGCCGGGCGATGGAGCGTGATGGGGCGGACGCTTGCGCTGTAAGGCGCAATCGGCGCCCGCGTCCGGATTCGGCTGCTCATCCGCCCCCGGTGGGCTCAGGCCCAGTGGCAAGGGCGCTGGCCCAGTGGATGCCTGAAGACCGGCCGCGACCGGTGGGGGCCTTTCAGCGATCGGAAGCCGATTCGCACGAAGAAGCCGCGCTAAATCAGCAAAGCATATGCCTTCCCTTTCGCCATGGAGCGGAGGAAGCGCTCTACAGTCCGCTGGAAGCTGTCTGCGAGCCAAAGACCGCGGCGAGCCAATTGCGGCTGCGAGCCAAGGCGAGGCGGAAGGACGAGGGGCCTCCCCCTCCATTCAGTTCATTGAATTCACGTGCCGTGTCCGCGCGGGCCGGCTTCCCCGTGGCGCGGGCGGGCTCTAGCTGCCCCGTTGGCCCGAGGCGCCGTCACCGTCTGGTGCGTTATCGCCGTCGCGCTCACCACGGTGGGCGGCTCCATAGCCGAGAATGATGGCGCCGCCTGCGGCCGCGGCAGCGCCCGCGCTGCTGCTGGCCGCTTCGGCGGAGGCGGGGGCCTCGCCCGAATCGGTTTCTCGGGCCAGCCCGAAATCCGAAGGGGGCTCGGAACTCGCCGGAGGTATCGCCGGCCTTACGGAAGCCACAGCCTCGCGCCGGTCCGGCGCGCGACGACGGTGCACCAAGGCGAAGAACAACGCGATGGGCACCAGCGCGACCAGCAGCGGCAGAATGATGGAAACGTCCACGATCAGCGGGCCTCGCGGCGTGCCAGGAAGGCCAGTCGCTCGAACAGGTGCACGTCCTGCTCGTTCTTCAGGAGCGCGCCGTGGAGCGGCGGGATGGACTTGCGCAGGTCCTGCTCGCGCAGCGTGTCGGCCTCCACGTCCTCGGCCAGCAGCAGCTTGAGCCAGTCGATAAGCTCCGAGGTGGACGGCTTCTTCTTCAGGCCGGGCACGTCCCGCAGGTCGTAGAAGAGCCGCAGCGCCTCACTCACCAGCCGCTGCTTGATGCCGGGAAAGTGGACCTCGACGATGGCGCGCATGGTCTCGGCATCGGGGAAGCGGATGTAGTGGAAGAAGCAGCGGCGCAGGAAGGCATCCGGCAACTCCTTCTCGTTGTTGGAGGTGATGATCACCACGGGCCGCTGGCGCGCCTTCACCTGCTCTCCGGTCTCGTAGACGTGGAACTCCATGCGGTCGAGTTCCTGCAGCAGGTCGTTGGGAAACTCGATGTCGGCCTTGTCCACTTCGTCGATGAGCAGCACCGGCCGCTGTTCGGCGGAGAAGGCGGTCCACAGCTTGCCCTTGCGGATGTAGTTGGCGATGTCGTGCACCTTCGGGTCGCCCAGCTGGCTGTCGCGCAGGCGGGCCACGGCGTCATATTCATAAAGGCCCTGCTGGGCCTTTGTGGTGCTTTTCACATGCCATTCGATGAGCGGGGCACCGAGGGCCTGCGCCACCTCCTGGGCCAGCACGGTCTTGCCGGTGCCCGGCTCGCCCTTCACCAGCAGCGGGCGCTCCAGGACGATGGCGGCGTTGACCGCGATCTTGAGATCATCGGTTGCGACATAGCTGTCGGTGCCCTCGAAACGCATGGATGCTCACTTCCTTCTTTGGCCGACGACAGGGTTCCCGTGCGTTGCCGCACCCTGCGCGCTTCAGCCATGGGTTGCGGCTTTCGGGCGCAGCCCGTGTCAAGCCGAGTGCCCTGCGGCGGCTGCTGCGTCGCGGCAGGGTCGACACCCGCAGCCCCTTCGTCAAGTCCCGCGGAAGCGCGGAACCGTCATCGGAACCGCCAATGGTGGTTGTCGACGGCGGAGAGCGTGGATATAAGCGCGGCGACCTTGGAGCGTCATTCCTGCCGGGAAAGGTCGCCTCGCCGCGCTCGATGGTGGGAGGCCGCTCCAGTTCGTCGACGGGGCAGGCGAGGCCGCATCCGCCGGAGGCCGGGCGGCGGATCCTGCACCGCGGGGATCAACGACGCTTTTTTGAGGACACGGCTGATGTCGATCCAACTCGACGATGACTATCGGCCCCGCGAGGACGAGCCTTTCATGAATGACAGGCAGCGGGAATATTTCCGGCTGAAGCTGTTGAAGTGGAAGGACGACATCCTGCGGGAAGCGCGTGAAACCCTGCAGCACCTTCAAGACGAGAATCAGAACCATCCCGACCTTGCCGACCGCGCGTCGTCGGAGACCGATCGCTCCATTGAGCTTCGGGCCCGTGACCGTCAGCGCAAGCTGATCTCGAAAATCGATGCCGCCCTTCAGCGGATCGAGGACGGGAGCTACGGCTATTGCGAGGATACGGGTGATCCCATCTCGCTGAAGCGGCTGGAGGCTCGCCCCATCGCGACCCTTTCGGTCGAGGCGCAGGAGCGCCACGAGCGCCGCGAGCGGGTTTATCGCGACGACTAAGCGCCGTCCGGCGGTCTATCCGGGTTCCGGATGCTTCCGGGCAGGTTCGGTGGGCATCGTCCATCGGACGGGAATTGAAAAAGGCCGGCCCTTTCGAGGGTCGGCCTTTTTCTTTGCTCGCTCGGCTGCGCGGCGGGGAAGGCGGCGATGCGCCTCCCCCCGTTCATGCTCAGCGGGACGGCTTGCGTCCCAGAAGGGTCGCCATCTCCGCATCGAACTCATCGAGAAATGAGTCGTCCATGTTGATCGGCGTTTCCGGTTCGGGTTGAGGCGCCTTGACCTCGGGCTCCATCTTCGGAAGGACGTTCACCAAAGGCGCAGCCTCGGTCCGACGGGCGCTGAGAAGCGGCTCACGCTTGGTCGGCGCGGCCGGCTCGGAAGTGCGGGCCGCGCGGTTCGCTGCGACCTCGGGGGCGGCCGGCGGAGGCTCCACGGTGCGTTGTTCACTGCGCCGGGTGGCACGCATCCAGCCATCGGCAAAAAGCTCCTTCGCCTGGGTGCGCGCCGCCGATTCCGTCGCCGGAGCCGAGTCCGTGGGGGCGTCGGAGATGAAGCGGGCATAGTCAGCCGGCTTCAGGGAGCGGGCCTTCGGATCGGCGCGCGGAACGACGGGCTCCACCGGCTGGCGGGGAGACAGCGGCAGCCGCGGCCGCTCAGGCTCGACCGGAACGCTGACTTCCGCAGTGGTGCCCTCAATGTCCTCCAGCAGGTCGGAAAGGGAGAGGCGCAGGCTGTCATCGGAGGGGCGCGAAAGGGCGGCATCGAGCCGCTGTGCCATCTCGCGAAGCCTGGGCTCCACAGGAGCCGGATGGGCGCTTTCGCCACCCACCGTGCGCGCGGCAGGCGCGCGGGGTGCGCGCGCCGGCGGCGCCTCAGCAGGCGCCGGGGGGGCGGCCAGCTCATGCTCCTGCAGCGCGGCCGCCATCTCCGCGGCGATCTGGTCGGCCAGCTCCTGCTCGGCGGCTGCCTTCTCGGCAGCCGCGCGCTCAGCTGCGGCCTTCCGGGCTGCGGCTTCCTCCGCAGCAGCCTTCTCGGCGGCGGCGCGCTCAGCTGCGTCCTTCCGGGCTGCGGCTTCTTCCGCAGCAGCCTTCTCGGCGGCGGCGCGCTCAGCTGCGTCCTTCCGGGCTGCGGCTTCTTCCGCAGCAGCCTTCTCGGCGGCGGCGCGCTCAGCTGCAGCCTTCCGGGCTGCGGCTTCCTCCGCAGCGGCCTTCTCGGCGGCGGCGCGCTCGGCGGCGGCCTTCCGGGCTGCTGCCTTCTCCGCAGCGGCCTTCTCTACGGCTGCGCGTTCCGCTGCGGCCCTCTGGGCGGCCGCCTTCTCAGTCGCGGCCTTTTCAGCGGCAGCTTTCTCTGCGGCTAGCTTCTGAGCGGCCGCCTTTTCAGCAGCGGCCTTGTCCCCTGCGGCTTTCTCGGCTGCGGCACGCTCCGCCGCAGCTTTCTGGGCCGCAGCCTTCTGGGTCGCAGCCTTCTCCGCGGCCGCCTTCTCAGCCGCCGCGCGTTCCGCTGCAGCCTTTTGGGCGGCAGTCTTTTCGGTGGCGGCTTTCTCGGCCGCCGGAGCGTTTTGCTGAGCGCGGGTGGCGGAATCAGGCTTTCCGGCGTCCTGGGTGATCTGCGCTGGCGCGACGGTGGCGCGGCTCTCCCGGTCGCTGCCGAGCAGAAGGGCAAGTCCGCGCTGCGCCGCGTCGTCGGAGCGCTGCGGCTCCTTGCGGGCTGCTCCTTCAGCCGCCGGCTCCTCTTCCTCCATCAGCCGCTCGATTTCGCGCTGCAGAAGGTCAACTCGATGCTCGACACGCCGAATGCTCTGAAGCGCGGCCTCCTTCCTGTCCTCCGGCACGGAAGGAAGGCGCTTACGCAGGGTCGCGCTATGTGCCTTGCTGCGCGCCAGGGCTTCCGTGAGCTCGCCGAGGCGGCTGGGCGGCGACTCGGGCTCCTCGGGGGCGGCCGGTGCCGGCTGCTGCGGGCGAGGAGGCGCGGGAGGAAGCTCCTTGACTGCTGGGGCTGCCTTGACCGGCGCCGGCGTGGGGCGAGCCGGGGCGATGGGCGGGGCTTCCGGGGCCGGTCGGGGCGGCGGGGCATAGCGCGCCGCTTGAGCGTCGTCCACAGGGGCGCCGAGCGCCGCCGCGACTGCGCTGGCGGCGAGTGCCTCCGGGCGAGGTGGCGTGGGGGGAAGCTGCGGGCTCTCCGCGCGCGGCGCGGCGATCGGCTGCCGGGCGGCGGGGGCCTGCCCGCCGTGCTGCGCTTCGCGTTCCATGGGCATGGCGGGACGCAGGCCGGTGGCAGCGACGTAGCTGCCGGTGATGTTCTGCTCGACCACCACGTCGTTGTTGCCGCCGGTGAGCACAAGGTGCTCCACATCGTCGCGCCGCACCAGCACGAGGCGGCGGCGCGGGTCGATGCTGATGGCGTCGACGATCGCGAGGCGAGGTCCGGCGCGGCCTCGCCCGGAAGCTCGTCCCGGCATGCCCCCGCTCAGCTTGCGCATCACCAGGATGGTGACGCCGAGCAAGGCGGCGATGACGATCAGGGAGATCGCCAACCGAACCGGAAGATCGAGCTCCGCGCCAAACAACTGCTGTAACATCACGCCTCCGTCGCGCAGCCTACGGGTATCGAGTCATAGCGGGCGGATGACTCTGCGTCTGCATGTTAGGGGTCACCCCTTAAGCTTTTGTTGATAATCATGGCAGGATTTCAGTCGGTGACGAATCTGCGCGTATGCATGAGCCGTCGCCGGGACGGTGACCGGTCGTTGCGACGCGGAAGCGGGAAGGGTTTGCGATGAGCAAGACGAATGCGGCAGCGCGCGCGCCGCGGTCCATGTCCCGGGGGCTTGGGGGCGACCCCTTGCGCATGGTGGCCGTGGCCGCGATGGCCTTGGTCGGCGGTATCGTGGCCACCCTGCTGTTCGCGGGGGCGTCCGGCTCGTTCCTGTCCGGCATCATCGGGGGGTTCGCGGCGTTCGGCGCCTTCTGGGCCGCCTCCATGGTCTGGCGCTCGTTCCGTGGCGAGCCCGCGCCGGTGGAAGCCAGCGGGCCGGTGGTGCTGGAGGCCTCGCCCGATGCCATGGCGGTGGTCGAGGATGGGGAGCGGGTGGTTGAGTCCAACCCCGCTTATTTGTCCCTGTGCCGCAGCGAGGGGCGCGAGCCGCCCAGCCCCGAACGGTTCCTGTCGCGGGTGCCCGGCACCCAGGCCGCCATGTCCGAGCTGCTCGGCGCGGTCGCGGACGGCAAGGCCTTCACGCGGCGCATCAGCTTCGATTCGGGAAGCGGCGGCCGTCAGCTTGAAATCTCCGTTCAGCCGCTCAAGAGCCGCCGACGCGTCCTGTGGGCCCTGCGCGTGATCGAGGCACCGCCCGCCCCCGCGCCGGTGGCGCCGGTGCTGCCGACGGTGGAGGCGGTCGCCGAGCTCGCCCCGCTTGCGGCCCTGGACGACAAGACGGCTTCCGCGCTGCTGGAGGCCTGGGAGCGCGCGCCGGCCGGTGTCGCCCGCTTCGGACGTGATCGGGTGGTGCTGGCCAATGCCAGCCTCTGCCGCCTGCTCGGCTACGGCCTAGCGGAATGGCCGGCCGAGGGCATGGCGCTGCAGGAGGTCATCGCTCCGGCCTATGTGCCTGATCTGCGCGGCGCGCTCGGCCCCGGACGGGGGGCGGCGAGCCTTGAGCTGGACCTCACCCGCAAGGACGGGCGCCCGCTGGCGGTCTTCCTGCGCCTGGGCGTCAGCGACGCCGCCGGCGAGGCGACGGCGGTCATTCTTCCCCGTACGGTACTGCCCACCGCCGGTGTTGCCGCTCCTTCGGCGGGAGCCGCCGCGCCGGCTGCTGCCGCGCGCGTCGCGCCGGCGCCGGTCGTGCGGTCCGCGGAAGTTGGGGAGGCGTCGCCGCAGCCGGCCGCCGCCGCGCCGGGCCAGGCGCCGGCCCGCGCCGATGTGGATCGTTTCTTTCTGCGCGCTCCGGTGGCTCTGGCGTTGCTGGATGCCCAGGGCCGCATCCGGGCTGCCAACGCGGCTTTCGCCCGGCTGTTCGGTGCCGAGGCGGCCACCGCCGGCCAGCCGTTGCGCGCGGTGATTTCCGAACGCGACGCGGCGGCTGTGGACGGCTTCCTGGGCGCGGCGCGCTCGGGCACCCAGCCCTCGGGCCCCTGTGACGTCACGGCGACCGGCGCGGGCGGCCGCTCTGCCCGCCTCTACGCGGCACCGCTCGGCGGCGCTGACGGGAGTGGTGGCGATATCGCGCTGTGCGCCATCGATACCTCTGAGCAGAAGGCGCTGGAGGCGCAATTCGCCCAATCCCAGCGGCTGCAGGCGGTGGGGCACC
The DNA here is from genome assembly GCF_043831965.2 of Xanthobacter variabilis. NCBI lineage: Bacteria > Pseudomonadati > Pseudomonadota > Alphaproteobacteria > Hyphomicrobiales > Xanthobacteraceae > Xanthobacter > Xanthobacter variabilis. Next base: position 3,761,310 of record NZ_CM195533.1, on the reverse strand, counting down.
TCGCCGGCGGCGTGGCGCACGATTTCAACAACGTGCTCACCGCCATCATCGGCTATTGCGACCTGCTGCTGGCCAAGCACCGGCCGAGCGATCCGTCCTTCCCGGACATCATGCAGATCAAGCAGAACGCAAACCGGGCGGCGGCCCTGGTGCGCCAGCTGCTCGCCTTCTCCCGGCGCCAGACGCTGCGGCCCCAGGCGGTGGAGCTCACCGACGTGATCTCCGACGTGTCGGAGCTGCTGCGCCGTCTCATCGGCGAGCGCATCACCCTCGATGTGCAGCACGCCCGTGACCTGTGGCCGGTGAAGGTCGACGTGAACCAGTTCGAGCAGGTGATCGTGAACCTGGTGGTGAACGCCCGCGACGCCATGCCGGACGGGGGCACGCTGACCCTGCGCACCGCCAATGTTCCGGAAAGCGCCTGCGCGGCCTATGGCGCCGGCAACCTCACCCCGGCCGATTATGTGGTGGTGGAGGTGGAGGATACCGGCACCGGGATCCCGCCCGAAATCATCGACAAGATCTTCGAGCCCTTCTTCTCCACCAAGGAAGTGGGCAAGGGTACCGGGCTCGGCCTGTCCACCGTCTATGGCATCGTCCAGCAGACCGGCGGCACCATTCTCGCCGCCAGCGAGATGGGCAAGGGCACCGTGTTCCGCGTGTTCCTGCCGCGCTATGTGCCCTCCGCCGAGCCGGAGCCCCAGCGGCCCGCCGAGCCCGAGGTGAAGATGGGTGATTCCACCGGGCAGGGCCGCATCCTGCTGGTGGAGGACGAGGATGCGGTGCGCGCCTTCGCCAGCCGCGCCCTCTCCGCCCGGGGATATGAGGTGCTCACCGCCGCCAGCGGCGTCGAGGCCCTCGAGCTGCTGGAAAAGGGCGAGCAGTCCGGCGCGCGTCCTGTCGATCTGGTGATCTCCGACGTGGTGATGCCGGAGATGGACGGCCCGAGCCTGCTGAAGGAGCTGCGGGCCCGCGATCCGGGTATGAAGGTGATCTTCATCTCGGGCTATGCGGAGGAGGCCTTCGCGCGCAACCTTCCGCCCTCCGAGCACTTCGCCTTCCTGCCGAAGCCGTTCTCGCTGAAGCAGCTGGTGGCGGCCGTCAACACCGCCCTGCGCGGAGGGGAGTGAGGGCGCGCGCGGCGCGTTCCGGTGCCGCCGGCGGGGCGCTCTTGCGTCCGGCTGGCGGAGGTGCCTGAAAACTGCCACGCAGCCAGCAATTTGCTGTCCAAATCCGCTGCAACTTCTTCTAATCTCCATGCGGTTGGGGAAATTGGGAGGCGGCAGATGAGGCAGCGCAAGCACAAAGGCGGGGCGGCGGGGCCGCCGCTCAAAAGTGACGGGCCGGCTGGCTGGTCACGGCTTGCCGTGGCCCTGGTGTTCGGCTGGTCATCCACCGTCGGACCGGTTTTCGCGCAAGGCGCGCCGACGACGGGAACAACGACCTCCGAAACCCCTGCGGCTGGGGTCTCCACCGCCTCGCCCGAGGTTGCGCCGCCCGCGGCCGCCGCTCCGCCTGCCGACGGCGGCGCGCCGGCTGTCGCGCCTGCGGAAGCGGGGGCGGTTGCTCCGGCGGCCAGCGCTTCACCTCCGCCTGAACCGGCTGCCTCCGCCGTGGCACCTCCGGTTGCACAGCCTGGCCCGGTTCCTGCCGGCGAGCAGGCTCCGCCTCCGGCCGCCGCCGACATCCCGCCGGCAAACGGAACCGCCGCGGTTCCAGCCGCGAATCTGTATACCGTGAGCGAGCTGGAACAGTTCCTCGCCCCCTACGCGCTCTACCCGGATACGCTGCTCTCGCAGATGCTTCCGGCGACCACCTTCCCGCTGCAGATCGTGGAGGCCGCCCGCTGGCTGGACGCGCACAAGAAGGCCGTGGCGAAGGGCGACTTCTCCGGGATCGACAGCAAGAAGTGGGACCCCACGGTGAAGGCGCTCGCGCGCTTTCCCGATGTGGTCCGCCAGCTGGACCAGAACCTCGAATCGACCACCGCCATCGGCTATGCCTTCGCCAACCAGCCTGAGGACGTCGCCGTGGCCATCCAGGCCCTGCGCGCAAAGGCGGAAGCGGCCGGCAACCTGAAGACCACGCCGCAGCAGGTGGTGACAACCCAGCGCGGTTCCAGCGGCGGGGCGAGCACCATCTACATCACCCCGGCCCAGCCGGATGTGGTGTACGTGCCGCAGTACGACTACTCGTCCATCTACACTGCGGCCGGCGTGGGCCTCCTGGGCTTCGGCGCGGGCGTGCTGGTGGGCAGCGCCTGGAACAATTCGTGGAACTGGGGGGGCGGATGGGTCTATCCGCCGGTATGGCCCGGCTATCCGGGCTGGCGCCCGCCGCCGCCGCGCCCTGGCCCCTGGCCCGGCCCCGGTCCGCGTCCGCCAGGCCCTGGCCCCTGGCCGGGCCCCGGCCCGCGTCCTCCGGTTCCAGGTCCGGCGCCGATCCCCGGTCCCGGGGGTGGGCTGAAGCCCTGGCGTCCGCATCCGGGCCCAGGTCGTCCCGGCTATCCGGGCGGTCCCGGCCGTCCCGGTGGCCCCGGGGGGCCCGGTGGTCCCGTACATCCCATCGGGCCCGGTGGTCCCGGCCGTCCGGGTGGTCCCGGCGGCCCTGGCGGTCCGGTGCATCCCATTGGGCCGGGCGGCCCTGGCCGTCCGGTGGGCCCTGGCGGTCCAGGCGGTCCGGTGCATCCCATCGGACCGGGAGGCCCCGGTCGCCCCGGTGGTCCGGTGCAGCCGATCGGACCGGGAGGTGCGGGTGGCGCCGGCCGCCCGGGAGGACCCGTGGCCCCCATCGGCCCCGGCAAGCCCGGGCCCGGTGGTCCCGGTCGCCCTGGTGGCGCGGGCGGGCCTGTGCATCCGGTTGGCCCCGGTAAGCCTGGTACTCCTGGACGTCCCGGCATGACCGGGGGAGCGGGGCAGGGCCCCGGCTTTGTGAAGAAGCCGCAGGTCAAAAAGCCCCAGAGCCACCCGCAAGGCATGAAGAAGCCGAATGTGCGGCCGCCGAATGTGGGCAAGCCGCAGCAGATGCGGGCGCCAAAGGGCAGATCTCCCGCCATGCACGCGCCATCGCGGCCGCGCCCGGCGCAGATGCGGGCGCCGTCGCGGGGCGGCGCCAAGGTGACGCCGCGCGGCGGCGGGGGCCGGCACGCCCCCGTCCGGCGCCGATGATGGGAGCGGCGGGCTGGAGGCGTCTTCTGTGAGGGCGCCAGTACGGCTCCGCCGCGCCACCGCTTCCGTTAGGGCGGTGCGGCGCTGCTGAGAATCGAGTCTCTGTCTAAAGTGTGACCGGCCGGCCCCTATGGTGCCGGCTGGTCTTTTTCAGAGCCCGGTTTCCGGTTGTGGAACCCGTTTTTTGTTGCCTATGCGCAACACTGTACCGCTCGCCCCAAAGGCCAGTCCGCCCCTTCATTTCCAACGACTCTCCTGCCGTCACGGGCGGCCGCCGAGCCTGATCTTGACCTAACCGCGCACTTGCCACCCACCAGGGGCTGAGATAAGGCTGCGGCGTCGTTTCGAACTTCTCCAACCGAGGCCGGTGCGATAGCGCTTTCGAGCGTATCGCCCATGCGTCCCGAGGTGCGGGCAACATGAACGCCTTGCTCATGGATTATCTGCCGGTGGTGATCTTCATCGGCGTGTCGTTGGTGATCGGGCTCGCGCTGCTCGTGTCTCCCTTCATCGTGGCCTACCGCAATCCCGATCCGGAGAAGCTGTCGGCCTACGAATGCGGTTTCAATGCATTCGACGATGCCCGCATGACCTTCGACGTGCGCTTCTATCTGGTGTCGATTCTGTTCATCATTTTCGACCTTGAAGTGGCGTTCCTCTTCCCCTGGGCGGTCAGCTTCGGGGGGCTCGGCGATCTCGGCTTCTGGTCCATGATGATTTTCCTGGGCGTGCTGACGGTCGGCTTCATCTACGAGTGGCGCAAGGGAGCTCTGGAATGGGACTGACCCCTTCTGCGGCGCGGCCGGAGATCGCTCCGGCCCCCAAGGGCATCATTGACCCCTCGACCGGCAAGCCGGTGGGCGCGACTGATCCCTTCTTCAAGGAAGTCAACGCGGAGCTCGCCGACAAGGGCTTCCTGCTGACCACCGCCGACGATCTCATCACCTGGGCGCGCACGGGCTCGCTCATGTGGATGACTTTCGGTCTGGCTTGCTGCGCCGTGGAGATGATGCAGGTCTCGATGCCGCGCTACGATGTGGAGCGCTTCGGCTTCGCGCCGCGTGCCTCGCCGCGCCAGTCGGACGTGATGATCGTGGCTGGCACGCTGACCAACAAGATGGCGCCCGCGCTCCGCAAGGTCTACGACCAGATGCCGGAGCCGCGCTACGTGATCTCCATGGGTTCCTGCGCGAACGGCGGTGGCTATTACCACTACTCCTACGCGGTCGTGCGTGGCTGTGATCGCGTGGTGCCGGTGGATATCTACGTGCCCGGCTGTCCGCCTACTGCTGAAGCGCTGCTCTATGGCGTGCTGCTGCTGCAGAAGAAGATTCGCCGAATCGGCACCATCGAGCGCTGAGGCCTTCGGGCCCAGGACGGGATTGTTGAGATGGACGAGACGCTGAAAGATCTGGCCGCTCACATCACCGGTGTCCTCGCGGGCGCGGTGAAGAGCTGGAAGGTGGCGTTCGGTGAGCTCACCCTCGAGGTGGAGCCGGGGCAGATCGTGAAGGTGACCACCTTCCTGCGGGACGACCCGGCGTGCCTCTTTCAGTGCATCGTGGATGTGTGTGGGGTGGATTATCCGGAGCGTGAGAAGCGCTTCGATGTGGTCTATCACCTGCTTTCGCTGAAGCAGAATGTGCGTATCCGCCTCAAGCTCGAGACCGACGAAGAGACGCCGGTGCCCTCCATCTGTGGAGTGTTCCCGGGCGCGAACTGGTTCGAGCGCGAGGCCTACGACCTTTACGGTATCCTTTTCACGGGGCATCCGGAGCTGCGCCGCCTCTTGACGGACTACGGCTTCGATGGCCATCCGCTCCGGAAGGACTTCCCCACCTCGGGTTTTGTCGAGGTACATTACGACGACGAGCTGAAGCGCGTGGTTTACGAGCCGGTTCGTCTCGCCCAGGAATTCCGCAACTTCGACTTCCTGTCTCCGTGGGAGGGCGTGGAATACGTCCTGCCGGGTGACGAGAAGGCATCGAAGGCCGGCTGAGGGAGCGAACATGGGACAGGAACTCGCAACCGACGTCGAAGAGCTGAAGCCGGCCGATCAGGTCCGTAACTTCAAGATCAATTTCGGCCCGCAGCATCCCGCCGCCCATGGCGTGCTGCGCATGGTGCTTGAGCTGAACGGCGAAGTCGTCGAGCGTGTCGATCCGCATATCGGCCTGCTGCACCGCGGCACCGAGAAGCTCATCGAATCCAAGACCTACGTCCAGGCGGTGCCATATTTCGATCGCCTCGATTATTGCGCGCCGATGAACCAGGAGCACGCTTACTGCCTCGCGGTGGAGAAGCTGCTCGGAATTGAGGTGCCCAAGCGCGCGCAGCTCATTCGCGTGTTGTACTCCGAGATCGGCCGGCTGCTCTCGCATATTCTGAACGTCACCACCTTCGCCATGGACGTGGGCGCCCTAACTCCTCCGCTGTGGGGTTTCGAGGAGCGCGAAAAGCTCATGGTGTTCTATGAGCGCGCGTCCGGCAGCCGCATGCATGCGGCCTATTTCCGGCCGGGCGGCGTGCATCAGGATCTGCCGCGCGTTCTGGTCGAGGATATCGGCGCCTTTTGCGAGACCTTCCCGAAGGTGCTGGATGATCTGGATCGGCTGGTCACTGGCAACCGCATCTTCAAGCAGCGCACGGTTGATATCGGCGTCGTGTCGCTAGAGGACGCACTGGCCTGGGGCTTCTCCGGTGTCATGGTGCGCGGCTCCGGCGCGGCATGGGACCTGCGACGCGCTCAGCCCTACGAGTGCTATTCGGAACTCGATTTCGATATCCCGATCGGCGTTCATGGCGACTGTTATGATCGTTACGTGGTGCGCATGGAAGAGATGCGGCAGGCCACGAAGATCATGAAGCAGTGTGTCGAGCGGCTGCTCAAGGAATCTGGCCCGGTCCATACGTCGGACCACAAGGTCGCTCCGCCGAAGCGCGGGGAGATGAAGCGCTCCATGGAGGCGCTCATCCATCACTTTAAGCTTTACACCGAGGGCTTCCACGTTCCGGCAGGTGAGGCTTACGCGGCAGTGGAAGCGCCGAAGGGTGAGTTCGGCGTTTATGTGGTGTCCGATGGCACCAACAAGCCGTATCGCTGCAAGATCCGCGCTCCGGGCTTTGCCCATCTGCAGGCGATGGATTTCCTCTCGCGCGGCTACATGCTGGCTGACGTGTCCGCCATCCTCGGCTCGCTTGATATCGTGTTCGGCGAGGTGGATCGCTGATGCTCCGCCTCCTCGCCATCATCCCCATGCGTGAGCGCCGCAATGCGGCACGCTCCGCCGTCGGACAGGGGGTCTGAAATGACCGTTCGTCGTCTCGCTGCCGAGCAGCCGGAAAGCTTCGCCTTCACTCCCGAGTTGGAGGAGATTGCGAAGGCGTTGATCGCGAAGTATCCGGAGGGCCGGCAGGCCTCTGCGGTCGTGCCGCTGCTTTGGGAAACGCAAAAAGTGGCCGGCGGCTGGCTCCCTGAGCCGGCTTTGCGTGCCGTCGCGGACCGGCTCGGAATGGCGCATATCCGGGTTCTCGAGGTCGCCACCTTTTACACGATGTTTAATTTGGCGCCGGTCGGTAAGTTCTTCGTGCAGCTTTGTGGCACCACGCCCTGCATGCTGCGGGGTTCGGATGAGCTGAAGTCCGTTTGCCAGCGCAGGATCGGCGAACAGAGCCACGTCTCGGCGGATGGCAATTTCTCCTGGCTGGAAGTCGAGTGTCTTGGTGCTTGCACGAACGCGCCGATGGTTCAGATCAATGACGACTTTTTCGAGGATCTCACCCCTGAGAGCCTTGAAAAGCTGCTTGACGATCTGGCGGCCGGGCGGCCGGTGAAAGTCGGTCCGCAGAACGGCCGTCATGGCTGCGAGCCGGTCGGGGGCCCTGTGGCGTTGACCGATCCCGGCCTTTACGCGCCGCGCACGAAGCAGGAGGACGCGTCCTCCACCTCCGCACCGACCTCCGGGGAGTGATGACGATGCTCGCCGACAAGGACCGCATCTTTACGAACCTCTACGGCCTGCAGGATTTCAGCCTGAAGGGCGCGATGGCGCGCGGCCATTGGGACGGAACCAAGGGCATCCTTGAGAAGGGTCGCGACTGGATCATCAATGAGATGAAGGCATCAGGCTTGCGCGGCCGCGGCGGCGCAGGCTTCTCGACTGGCCTCAAATGGTCGTTCATGCCGAAGCAGTCGGACGGGCGTCCCCATTATCTGGTGGTGAACGCCGATGAGTCCGAGCCCGGCACCTGCAAGGATCGCGAGATCCTGCGTAATGACCCCCACACGCTGATCGAGGGCTGCCTGATCGCGTCCTTCGCCATGGGTGCGCACGCGGCTTACATTTATGTCCGCGGCGAGTTCATCTACGAGCGCAAGCGGCTGCAGCAGGCGATTGACGAGTGCTACGCTGCCGGGCTGCTCGGCAAGAACAACGTTCACGACTATCCGTTCGACCTCTACGTGCATCATGGTGCCGGCGCCTACATCTGTGGCGAGGAAACCGCGCTGCTGGAGAGCCTCGAGGGCAAGAAGGGGATGCCGCGGCTGAAGCCGCCGTTCCCGGCGAACATGGGCCTCTACGGCTGCCCGACCACGGTCAATAATGTCGAGAGCATTGCCGTTGCACCGACGATCCTGCGGCGCGGTGCCTCTTGGTTCTCGTCCATTGGTCGGCCGAACAATGTTGGAACCAAGCTCTACGGTATTTCCGGCCACGTGAACAAACCCTGCGTCGTCGAAGACGCCATGGGTATTCCGTTCAAGGAATTGATCGAAAAGCATGGCGGTGGCGTCCGCGGCGGTTGGGATAACCTGCTGGCCATCATTCCCGGCGGGGCGTCTTGTCCGGTCGTTCCGGCAGAGCAGTGCGAAGACCTGATTATGGACTTCGACGGCTTGCGTGCCGTGAAGTCGTCGTTCGGCACTGCCGGTGTGCTGGTTATGGACAAGTCCACGGACATCGTGAAGGCCATCGCGCGCATCTCCTACTTCTTCAAGCACGAGAGCTGCGGACAATGCACGCCGTGCCGGGAAGGCACGGGGTGGATGTGGCGTGTGGTTCACCGGATGGCCGAGGGTCGTGCCCACAAGCACGAAATCGATATGCTGCTGGAGGTGACCACTCAGATCGAAGGTCACACCATTTGTGCGCTGGGGGATGCCGCGGCGTGGCCGGTTCAAGGCCTCATCCGTCATTTCCGGCATGTGATCGAAGAGCGGATCGACCGCTATGCGGCGAACCCACATCCGCAGCCGGTGGCTGCGGAATAGGGCGCGTTGCGCACCTGAAGGCAGCGCTTTTGGGCTGAATGTCCACGTAGACTGCCTGAAGGGATGAGGGATCGGGACCCGCGGGTGCGTGGGCGTGGATGAGGCTAGGTTCGGGTAGTGCGTGCACCGTTGCGCGGTGTCGGAGTTCTATCCTATCGGGCTATTCGCCGGTTTCGGCGTCGGCCGCCGGGGAAGTGAAATGCATCCCAATGGCCCTCAGTGGCTATGCGGGGTGAAGGGTTAGGTGTCCGGGCTCGATGCTGCGCACAAGCGCGGAGTCAGTTTTGGGCGGTCGCGTATCGCGCGATGTGAGATGAAGTCCGCGCCTGGCGCGGCAAGAGACGAGGTGGAAGGGATGGCGAAGATCGTCGTCGACGGCTCTGAGATCGAAGTCCCCGCCGAGTTCACGCTGCTTCAGGCGTGCGAGGCGGCGGGGGTGGAGATTCCGCGCTTCTGCTTCCATGAGCGCCTCTCCATCGCCGGCAACTGTCGCATGTGCCTCGTTGAGGTGAAGGGTGGACCGCCCAAGCCCACCGCCTCGTGCGCGATGGCGGTGAAGGATTTGCGCCCGGGCCCCAATGGCGAGCCCCCGGTGGTGCTCACCAAGAGCCCCATGGTGAAGAAGGCGCGCGAAGGCGTGATGGAGTTCCTGCTCATCAATCACCCGCTGGATTGCCCGATCTGCGATCAGGGCGGCGAGTGTGACTTGCAGGACCAGGCGATGGCCTACGGTTCGGATACCTCGCGGTTCGCTGAGAACAAGCGCGCGGTTGAGGATAAATATATCGGCCCGCTGGTGCGCACGTCTATGACGCGCTGCATCCAGTGCACGCGGTGCGTTCGTTTCACGACCGAAGTTGCGGGTGTGCCGGACCTTGGCGCCATCGGGCGCGGTGAGGATACAGAGATCACGACGTATCTCGAGCGGGCGATGCGCTCGGAGATGCAGGGCAATGTGGCCGATCTCTGCCCGGTGGGCGCGCTCACGCATAAGCCCTATGCGTTCCATGCGCGGCCGTGGGAGCTCATCAAGACTGAGTCCGTTGACGTGATGGACGCGGTCGGCGCGAATATCCGCGTTGACACTCGCGGTCGCGAGGTCATGCGCATTCTGCCGCGCACGAATGACCTCGTGAACGAGGAATGGATTTCCGATAAGTCGCGCTATGTATGGGATGGGCTGAAGGTCCAGCGGCTTGATCGCCCCTATGTGCGAAAGAATGGCCAGCTCGTTGCTGCGTCCTGGAGCGAGGCGTTCGAAGCCATCGGCGCCAAGGTGAAGGCTGCGAAGCCGGAAAAGATCGGTGCGCTGGTCGGCGATCTGGCGAGCGTCGAAGAGGTGTTCGCGCTGAAGAGCCTGATGGACAAGCTCGGCAGCGCAAACATCGATGCGCGGCAGGATGGCGCTTGCCTGGATCCCGCATTGGGGCGCGCGACTTACGTGTTCAATCCGTCCATCGCGGGGATTGACGAGGCCGATGCCATTCTGCTGATCGGTACCGATCCGCGGAAAGAGGCCTCTGTACTCAATGCGCGTATTCGCAAGCGTTGGAGACAGGGCGGCGTCAGGATCGGTCTGATCGGGCAGCAGGTTGACCTCACTTATAGCTACGAATATCTCGGCACTGGTCCGGAAAGCCTGACCAATTTGCCAGCGGACTTCGCTGCGGCACTCCGCCAGGCGGAACGGCCGCTTGTCATCGTCGGGCAGGGCGCCCTTGCGCGCATGGACGGCGGTGCGATCCTTTCGCAGGCGGCAAAGCTCGCAACTGAATGTGGTGCGGTGAAGGACGGGTGGAATGGCTTTGCTGTTCTGCACACCGCAGCATCGCGTGTCGGTGCTCTGGACGTTGGTGCTGTTCCTGGGCCGAAGGGTCTCAATGCCGCAGCGATGGCGAAGGCAGGGGCGCTGGATGTGGTGTTCCTGCTGGGCGTGGACGAGCTCGAGGTCGCTCCGGGCGCATTCGCAGTTTATATCGGCAGCCACGGTGATCGCGGCGCGCATCGCGCGGATGTCATTCTCCCCGGAGCCGCCTACACCGAAAAATCGGGTCTGTACGTGAATACCGAGGGGCGGGTTCAGCTCGCCAATCGCGCTGCATTCCCGCCTGGCGAAGCACGCGAAGAGTGGGCCATCCTGCGCGCTCTTTCCGAAGTGATCGGCCAGACGCTGCCATTCGACAGCCTGACTGCTCTGCGTGGCAAGCTAATGGCCGCCTATCCGCACCTTGGTCGCGTGGATCAGATCGTTGCGGCGGATGCCTCGGCCGTCGCTACGCTGGCCAAGAAGGGCGGGGCGGTGGACAAGACGCCGTTCGCCGCAGCGGTCGATGATTTTTACATGACGAATGCAATCGCACGCGCTTCTGCGGTGATGGCCGAGTGCTCGGCGCTTCGCGCTGCGTCCGTGGCCGAGGCGGCAGAGTGAGCGTTATGGCACGTCTTGGGATGCAACAGTTGGCGCCGCGCGCGGCGCACCCGGGGTGGGCCTTTGTCCACCACCAGGAAGCCTGAGGGGGCGTAAGAACCAATGAGCTGGCAAGACACCCTTCTCCAGGTGCTGATCATCATCGGCCAGAGCTTGGCTCTGCTGGTGGCGCTCCTGATCTTCATCGCCTACATCCTGCTGGCAGATCGAAAAGTCTGGGCAGCGGTGCAGATGCGGCGCGGGCCGAACGTTGTCGGGCCGTTCGGCCTGTTCCAGTCGTTCGCCGATCTTCTCAAATTTGTCCTGAAGGAGCCCACCATCCCGGCGGGTTCCAACAAGGTGCTTTTTTTGCTGGCGCCGCTGGTGACTTGCGTGCTGGCGCTCGCGGCTTGGGCCGTGGTGCCGATTGCCGATGGCTGGGTGATCGCGGACATCAATGTGGGTGTTCTGTACATTTTCGCGATTTCGTCGCTGGGCGTGTACGGCATCATCATGGGCGGCTGGGCGTCGAACTCGAAGTATCCGTTCCTGGCGGCGCTTCGTTCGGCGGCACAGATGGTCTCCTATGAGGTTTCCATCGGCTTCGTAATCATCACGGTCCTGATGTGCGCGGGCTCGCTCAATCTCAGCGGCATCGTCGAAGCGCAGAATGGCCGGTTCGGCCTTCTGAACTGGTACTTCCTGCCGCTGCTGCCGATGTTCGTGATCTTCTTCATTTCGGCGCTGGCGGAAACCAACCGTCCTCCGTTCGATTTGGTGGAAGCGGAATCGGAGCTGGTGGCCGGCTTCATGACCGAATACGGCTCGACGCCCTATCTGCTGTTCATGCTCGGCGAGTATGTGGCGATCATGACCATGTGCGCCATGGGAACCATCCTGTTCCTTGGCGGCTGGCTCTCTCCGCTGCCCTTTGCCCCGTTCACCTGGGTGCCGGGCGTGGTGTGGTTCGTTCTGAAGCTCTGCTTCATGTTCTTCCTCTTCGCGATGGCGAAGGCCATTGTGCCGCGCTACCGGTACGACCAGCTGATGCGGCTCGGTTGGAAGGTGTTCCTGCCGATCTCGCTGATTGCGGTCGTGGTGGTTGCGAGTGTGCTGCACTTCACGGGGACGGCGCCGCAATGATCGCTTCCCTGAACTTCCAGATTGGCCGCTCCCAGGCGGCGGGAGAGCGCCCATGAAGCTCGATCAGGCCGCGCGGGCCCTGCTCCTGACGGAGCTGGTCTCCGCCTTCTTCCTCACGATGCGGTACTTCTTCGCGCCGAAGTCGACCTTGAACTATCCGTTCGAAAAGGGGCCGCTGTCGCCGCGATTTCGGGGTGAGCACGCGCTGCGCCGCTATCCGAATGGGGAGGAGCGCTGCATCGCGTGCAAGCTCTGCGAGGCCATTTGCCCGGCTCAGGCGATCACGATTGAGGCTGGCCCGCGGCGTAATGACGGAACACGTCGCACGACGCGTTACGACATCGACATGGTGAAGTGCATCTATTGCGGCTTCTGCCAGGAGGCTTGTCCGGTCGAGGCGATCGTCGAGGGGCCGAACTTCGAGTTTGCGACCGAGACGCGCGAGGAACTCTATTACGACAAGGATAAGCTCCTTTCGAATGGTGACCGCTGGGAGCGCGAGATCGCGCGTTCGATTGCGCTTGACGCGCCTTATCGCTGAGTGCGTGTCGCGCGCTAGGTAATCGAGGCCGTGAATAGCACGGTCGGGGAACAGGTGGGTGGTGGCCGAGAGTTCGGCGAAACGCCCCGTCGGTGGTCGTGAGTGGGATATGCGCGCCGAAGTCCGGCGTTGCGCAGCTCGCTCGAAACGGTGGATTTGTGGGATGGGTCAGAGCTATCGACGCATCGGCCGCGGGTCTGCGGTGTCCGTTAAGGGCAGCGCAGGATGCTTGGCGGCGCCAATGAGCGCGAAACTGGCGCGCAGAGGGGGGCTCTCCGCATGAGTGTCGCGGCGGTGTTTTTCTATCTCTTCGCGTTCGTGCTTGTGGGGTCGGCCTTCATGGTCATCTCCTCGCGGAACCCGGTGCAATCGGTTTTGTTCCTCATCCTCGCGTTCGTGAACGCGGCGGGCCTCTTCTTGCTGATCGGTGCTGAGTTCCTCGGCCTGATCCTGGTGGTGGTCTATGTGGGTGCGGTGGCGGTTCTGTTCCTGTTTGTGGTGATGATGCTCGACGTGGATTTCGTCGAGCTGCGACAGGGCTTCCTGCAGTACCTGCCCGTCGGCGTCCTGGTCGGCCTGATTTTTCTGGCTGAGCTGGTGCTGGTGGTGGGTGCATGGGCCACCGGGCCCGGGATCTCTGCCGCGGTCTCCGCAAGTGCTGCGCAGGGGCAGGTGGCCGAGGTTGGCAATGTGCAGGCCATCGCCCGCGTACTGTACACGGACTACATCTATTTCTTCCAGGCGGCGGGCTTCGTGCTGCTGGTGGCGATGATTGGCGCCATCGTGCTCACGCTCCGCCATAAGGTGAATGTGAAGCGGCAGAACATCTCTGCCCAGGTGGCGCGCACGCCGGAGGCCGCCATGAAGGTGGTCAAGGTGCGGCCGGGGCAGGGGCTCTGAGGGGGTCGCCATGGAAATCGGACTTTCCCATTACCTGACGGTGGCGGCGATCCTTTTTACTCTGGGAACGCTGGGCATCTTTCTCAACCGGAAGAACGTGATCGTCATTCTGATGTCGATCGAGCTCATCCTGCTCTCGGTGAACATCAACCTCGTGTCGTTCTCGGCCTTCCTGGGGAACCTCACCGGTCAGGTGTTTGCTTTGCTGGTGCTTACCGTCGCGGCGGCTGAGGCTGCCATCGGTCTCGCCATCCTCGTGGTGTTCTACCGCAATCGCGGGTCGATCGCCGTTGAGGACATCAACGCCATGAAGGGCTGAGGCCATGTATCAGGCGATTGTCTTTCTGCCGCTTGCGGGCTTCCTCATTGCGGCTTTGTTCGGTCGGTCCATTGGGGCGCGGGCGAGCGAAGTGGTGACGACCACGTTCCTCTTCATCGCGTGTCTGTTCGCATGGATTACGTTCGTGAGCGTCGGGTTCGACGACCATGAGGTGCGCATTCACCTGTTGAACTGGATCGACGTTGGCGGCCTCAAGATCGATTGGGCGCTGCGCATCGACAGCCTCACCGCGGTGATGCTCATTGTCGTGACCACGGTGTCGAGCCTCGTGCACCTGTACTCCATGGGGTACATGCACGATGACCCGTGCCGGCCTCGTTTCTTCTCCTACCTGTCGCTGTTCACCTTCGCGATGCTGATGCTGGTGACCGCTGACAATCTGGTGCAGCTGTTCTTCGGCTGGGAAGGCGTGGGTCTTGCTTCCTACCTGCTGATCGGTTTCTGGTATGAGAAGCCGTCCGCGAACGCGGCTGCGATGAAGGCCTTCGTGGTCAACCGCGTCGGTGACTTCGGGTTCATGCTTGGCATCTTCGCCACGTTCGTGATGACTGGGTCGGTTGCGTTCGATCAGGTGTTCGCGGCGGCCCCTTCGCTCGCCGGCAAGAGCATCAACTTCCTGGGTCAGAACTGGGACGCGCCGACCGTGATCGCGCTGCTCCTGTTCGTCGGTGCCATGGGTAAATCGGCGCAGCTGCTGCTGCACACCTGGCTGCCGGACGCGATGGAAGGCCCCACCCCGGTGTCGGCCCTGATCCATGCCGCGACGATGGTGACGGCGGGTGTGTTCATGGTGGCGCGCATGTCGCCCATCTTCGAGCTTTCGCAGACTGCGCTCGACGTGGTGATGCTGATTGGTGCGACCACCGCTTTCTTCGCGGCCACGATCGCGCTGGTGCAGAACGACATCAAGAAGGTGATCGCGTATTCCACCTGCTCTCAGCTGGGCTACATGTTCGCTGCGATGGGCGCGGGCGCCTATTCGATCGGCATGTTCCACCTCCTGACGCACGCCTGCTTTAAGGCCCTGCTGTTCCTTTGCGCCGGTTCCGTGATCAACGCGATGCATCACGAGCAGGACATGCGGCACATGGGCGGCCTCTATAAGAAGGTGCCGTTCACCTATGCGATGATGCTGATTGGAACTCTGGCCATCACCGGCTTCCCCTTCACCGCGGGTTATTACTCCAAGGATGCGATCATCGAGGCGGCGTACTCGAGCCATAACGCCTTTGCGCTTTATGGCTGGGCGATGACTGTGATCGCCGCTGCGCTGACGTCTTTCTACTCCTGGCGCCTCGTGTTCATGACCTTCCATGGCAAGCCGCATGATCAGCATCATTATGATCATGCGCACGAGTCGCCGCTGGTGATGACCATTCCGCTTGGTGTGCTGGGCGCCGGGTCGCTCGTCGCGGGCTTCGCGCTTTACCAGGTGTTCGTGGGCGAGGACGTCCATGAGTTCTTCCGTGCGTCCATTTTCATGGGCGCCGAGAACCATGTGCTGCACGCGATGCACGAGATGCCGGAGCTGCTGGTGCTGGCACCGACTGCGATGATGGTTCTGGGTTTCCTCGTGGCCTATTGGTTCTACGTGGTGAACCCCAAGATACCGGTTGCGCTCGCGCAGGCTCAGCCCGGGCTCTACAAGTTCCTGCTCAACAAGTGGTACTTCGACGAGCTCTACGACTTCCTGTTCGTGCGTCCGGCCATGTGGCTTGGCCGCGTGCTCTGGAAGCGGGGTGACGGATCCATCATTGACGGCCTTGGCCCGGATGGTGTTTCCGCCCGCGTGCTTGATGTCACCGGCCGCGTCGTGCGGCTGCAGACTGGGTACCTCTACCATTACGCCTTCGTGATGCTCATCGGCGTCGCGGCCCTTCTCACCTGGTTCATGTTCTCCGGAGTGTGACGCCGATGACCGACTGGCCCATCCTATCCGTCGTCACCTTCTTGCCGCTTGTCGGCGCCCTGTTCATCTTCGTGGTGCGGGGCGACGATGAGGTGGCGGCCCGCAACGCCCGCTGGGTGGCGTTGTGGACCACCTTGGTGACCTTCTTTGTCTCCCTGCTTCTGCTGCCGAATTTCGATCCGACGGCTCCGGGCTTTCAGTTCGTCGAGAAGAAGGCGTGGCTTGGCGATGTCGCCGCCTATCACATGGGCGTTGACGGGATCTCGCTGCCGTTCGTGATCCTCACCACCTTTCTGATGCCGTTCGCGATCCTTGCCTCCTGGCAGAGCGTGCATAAGCGGGTGAAGGAGTACATGATCGCGTTCATGGTGCTCGAAACGTTTATGATCGGCACCTTCTGCGCCCTTGACCTCGTTCTGTTCTATTTCTTCTTCGAGGCGGGCCTCATTCCGATGTTCCTCATCATCGGTATCTGGGGCGGTCCGCGGCGCATCTACGCGGCGTTCAAGTTCTTCCTGTACACGCTGACGGGCTCGGTGCTCATGATGCTGGCCATCATGGCCATGTATTGGCAGGCGGGCACGACGGACGTGCCTAAGCTGCTGGAGTTCGGCTTCCCGTCGGGCATGCAGACGTGGTTGTGGCTTGCTTTCTTCGCGTCGTTCGCGGTGAAGATGCCCATGTGGCCGGTGCATACCTGGCTGCCGGATGCGCACGTGGAAGCGCCGACGGCCGGTTCGGTGATCCTGGCGGGCGTTCTGCTGAAAATGGGCGGCTATGGTTTCATCCGGTATTCTCTGCCGATGTTCCCTGAAGCCAGCCACTATTTCGCGCCGCTGGTGTTCACGCTGTCAGTGGTTGCGGTCATTTATACGTCGCTGGTGGCGCTGGTTCAGGAAGACATCAAGAAGCTGATTGCCTACTCGTCGGTTGCTCACATGGGCTTCGTCACGATGGGCATCTTCACGATGAACGAGCAGGGCCTTCAGGGTGCCATGTTCCTGATGATCTCCCACGGCTTCGTCTCGGGGGCGCTCTTCCTGTGCGTTGGCGTGATCTATGATCGGATGCACACCCGCGAGATCGCGGCCTATGGTGGCCTGGTAAACCGGATGCCGCAGTACGCGACGGTGATGATGATCTTCACCATGGCGAACATCGGCCTGCCGGGCACTTCGGGCTTTGTCGGTGAGTTCCTCACGATGCTCGCCGCGTTCGAGGCGAACACCTGGGTGGCGTTCTTCGCCGCAACGGGCGTGATTCTCTCGGCGGCTTATGCGCTCTATCTCTACTGGCGGGTGATCTTCGGGAAGCTTGAGAAGGACAGCCTGAAGAACATTCTCGACCTGTCGCCGCGCGAGCTGGCGATCCTGGTTCCGCTGGTGTTCATCACGATCCTGTTCGGGGTGTGGCCCGCGCCGATCCTCGACATGACCTCCCATGCGGTGAACGCGGTGGTCGCGCGCACCGATCAGGTGGCGGGTGCGGTGAAGTCCGCGCTCCTCCTCACCTTCTGATTTTGAGGTTGCTATGACGCAGCTCCTGCCTCCGCTCGGTGCTGTCCTGCCCGAACTGGTGCTGGCCATCTCCGCGCTCGTGCTGATCCTGATCGGCGCGGTGCGCGGTGAGGGGGCGGCCAATTTGATCACGGGTCTCGCCATCGCGGTTCTCGCGGCGGCGGGCGTTCTGGTCCTGCTCGGGCCGAGCGTAGAAACGGTCGCATTCAACGGCTCGCTGGTGATCGACCCGTTTGGTCGGTTCATGAAGGGTCTTGCCATCTTCGGCGCGACGGTGTCGCTGATCATGGCTGTGGACTGGCAGAACCGGGAGAAGCTTGCGCGCTTTGAGTATGCTGTGCTCTTCGTCATCGCGACGCTCGGCATGTGCATGCTGGTGTCGGCGGGTGACCTCATCGCGCTCTATCTTGGCCTGGAGCTGATGAGCTTCTCGCTGTACGTGCTCGCGGCGATCAACAGGGATTCCATCCGCTCGACCGAGGCGGGCCTGAAGTACTTTGTGCTCGGCTCTCTTTCGTCCGGCATGCTCCTTTATGGTGCGTCGCTGGTTTATGGCTTCACCGGTTCGGTGAATTTCGAGGTGATCGCCACCGAGGTGAAGGAGCCGTCGATCGGTCTCATCTTCGGCTTGGTGTTTGTTCTGGCGGGCCTCAGCTTCAAGATCTCGGCGGTGCCGTTCCATATGTGGACCCCGGACGTCTATGAGGGTGCGCCGACCCCGGTGACGACCTTCTTCGCGACAGCACCGAAGGTCGCCGGAATGGCGATTCTCATCCGCGTGGTGATGGAGGCGTTCCCGCACATCGCTCACCAGTGGCAGCAGATCGTGGCGTTCGTGTCGGTGGCGTCCATGCTGCTGGGTGCGTTCGCGGCTATCGGCCAGCGCAATATCAAGCGCCTCCTTGCCTATTCCTCCATCGGCCATATGGGCTTTGCCCTCGTGGGTCTGGCGGCGGGCACGGCTGAGGGCGTGCGGGGCGTCCTGGTCTATGTGGCGATTTACGTGGCGATGACCCTGGGCTCGTTTGCCTGCGTGCTCACCATGCGGCGCCAGGGGCGTGCGGTGGAAAACATTGACGATCTGGCCGGACTGGCCCGCAACAACCCGCTGATGGCGCTGATGTTCGGCGCGCTGATGTTCTCGCTGGCGGGCATCCCGCCGCTCGCGGGGTTCCTGGCGAAGTACTACGTGTTCATCGCCGCGATCCAGGCGGGGCTTTATGGGTTGGCCGTTATCGGTGTGCTCGCGTCGGTGGTGGGGGCCTACTACTATCTGCGCGTCGTCAAGGTGATGTACTTTGATGAGCCGGCGGATGCGTTCGACCCCATGCCGACGGAGTTGAAGGCCGTGCTCGCGGTGAGCGGGCTTTTCACGATCTTCTATTTCGTCTATCCCGCTCCTCTCATTGAGGCGGCGGGGGTCGCTGCCCGCTCGCTCTTCTGATCGATGGCACAATACGAATTCCAGGGTTCCACGGTTCCCATCATCCGCTTCACCGAGATTGGTTCGACCAATGCGGAAGGTCTCGCCCGGCTTGCGCGGGGCGAGATCATGCCGGTTTGGCTCGTGGCCGATATTCAAACGGCAGGACGCGGGCGCCGCGGCCGGTTGTGGACCTCAGAGCTCGGCAATCTTTTTGCGACTTTGGTGCTGCCGAACCCCGCCCCGCTCGCCAATCTGGCGCAGCTGTGCTTTGTCGCGGGTCTCGCGGTTCGCGATGCCGTTCTGTCGGCGGCGCCGCAATTGCAGGCCGACAGCCTCAAGCTGAAATGGCCCAACGATCTTCTGCTGAATGGCGGTAAGCTGGCCGGTATTTTGGTGGAGGGCGGCACGGACGCCAATGGCCGGCCGGCGGCCGTGATCGGCTTTGGGGTGAACTGCCTGCATCACCCCGATGACCTGCCCTACAAGGCGACGAGCCTTGAGGAGGCCGGAGCTCCGACCGCTCCGGATCGGCTGTTGGAAGCGCTGGACCTCGCCATGGCGGTGCGCCTCAATCAGTGGCACGCCGGCAGCGGTTTCGCCGGAATTCGTTCGGACTGGATGCGCCATGCGCTTGGCATGGGTGATCAGGTGAGCGTGAAGATCGGCGAGCGCGAAGTGGTGGGGCGGTTCGAGAATATCGACGCGCGCGGGGCGATGATGCTGCGCCGTCGCGATGGCATCGCGGAAATCATCACCGCAGGGGATGTCTCGCTGCGCGTGCCAGAGTAGGGGACGCGAGGTACACGTGCCGGCGCGTCTTGTGGCTGTGCGGAGGTCCGCAGGGCGGCCCAGGCAGCGGCGGATGTTTCAAGCTTGGGGCACGCACCGTCCGCATCCCTCCTAGAGGCGGTGAGTCCTGGGGGGAAGTGATCGGCTCAATGGCAGTCTCGGACGAACTCGTATTCGCGCCCCTCGGCGGGGTTGGCGAAATCGGCATGAACCTCGCGATCTATGGCGCGGGGCCGAAGAAGTCGCGGACCTGGCTCATGGTCGATCTCGGCATGAGCTTCGCCGGAGACGAGGCGCCCGGCGTTGACCTGATGCTGCCGGATATTCGCTTCCTCGAAGGGGAGAAGAAGAATATCGCCGGCCTCCTCATCACCCACGGTCATGAGGACCATATTGGCGCGGTGCTGGATCTGTGGCCCCGCCTGCAGTGCCCCATCTACACAACGGCGTTCACCGCCGGCCTGCTGGAGGCCAAGCGGGCAGGCGAGCCGGGAGCGCCCGCGTCCCTCCCGGTGACTGTGGTGCGGGCGAAGGAGCGCATTCAGCTCGGGCCGTTTGAGGTCGAGTTCGTGCCGGTAGCGCATTCGATTCCGGACAGCCATGCGGTCGCAATCCGCACCGGTGCAGGACTGGTGGTGCACACCGGAGACTGGAAGCTGGATCCCACACCCATGGTGGGCCTGCCGACGGATACCGACCGGCTCCGTGCCCTGGGGGATGAGGGTGTTCGCGCGCTGATCTGCGATTCCACGAACGCCATTCGCGACGGGGTCTCGCCTTCCGAGCGCGATGTCGCGAATTCGCTGAAGGAGATCGTGGCGAAAGCCAAGCACCGCATCGCCTTCACGACGTTCTCGTCGAACGTGGCCCGTATCCGCGGCATCGCGGAAGCGGCACTGGCTGCGGGGCGCGATGTGGTGGTGGTCGGCCGGGCGCTCGAGCGTGTGATTGCGGTTGCGCGCGAGCAGGGGCTGCTGGAGGGCATCCCCGCATTCCGCAGTGCCGACGCCTACGGCTACCTGCCGCGCGAACGGGTGGTGGCCATCCTCACCGGCAGCCAGGGTGAGCCGCGCGCGGCGCTCAAGCGCATCGCCGATGACGACCATCCGGAGATTGCCTTCTCCCCGGGCGATCTGGTGGTGTTTTCCTCGCGCACCATTCCCGGCAATGAGAAGGTGGTCAATCACATCATCAACGCGCTCATCAAGCGTGGGGTGGAGGTGATGACGGATCGCGACGGGCTGGTGCACGTTTCCGGTCATCCGCGCCGCGGCGAGATGGAGAAGATGTACGCGCTGGTGCGGCCGCAGCTGGCGGTGCCGGTCCACGGTGAGGCGCTGCATCTTCATGAGCATGCCAAGCTCGCGCGCAGCCTCGGCGTGCCAGAGGTGGTCAATTGCTATGACGGGCAGATGCTTCGCCTGGCGCCAGGGCCGGCGGAGCGGGTGGGGGAAGTGCCCTTCGGGCGCGTTTACAAGGATGGGCGCCTGATGCTGCCTGAAGGCGGGCGCACCCTGCCGGAGCGGCGCAAGCTGAGCTATGTGGGGGCGGTTTCGGTGGCTGTCGCCGTGGACAAGCATGGCACCATCGCCGGTGATCCCTCCGTTGAGCTTTCCGGCGTGCCGGAGCGGGGCGACGGCAATGTGGACATGCTGGACCATGTGCTGGACGCCGTGGTGGCGACCCTGGAGGGCTTGCCGAAGGCGCGCCGCCGCGACCCCGACGCGCTGGCGGATACGCTGGAGCGCGCCGTCCGCGGGGCGGTGAACGCGGTGTGGGGCAAAAAACCCGTTTGCCACGTCCACGTTCTCGAAGTGTGATGGGTGGAAGCGAGGCCGGCTGCACGGGCTGGCGCGAAAGGACGAGGACATCATGATCGGACGGCTGAACCACGTGGCCATCGCGGTGCGCGACATCGCTGCCGCCTCCAAGCTCTATCGCGACACGCTGGGCGCGGAGGTTTCCGCCGCGGTGCCGCAGGAAGAGCACGGCGTGACCACCGTGTTCGTCACCCTGCCCAACACCAAGATCGAGTTCCTGGAGCCGCTGGGCGAGAATTCCCCCATCGCGAAATTCCTGGAGCGTAATCCCGACGGCGGCATCCACCACATCTGCTATGAGGTGGACGACATCCTTGCCGCCCGCGACCAGCTGAAGGCGAAGGGCGCCCGGGTGCTTGGCTCCGGCGAGCCGAAGACCGGTGCCCATGGCAAGCCCGTGCTGTTCCTGCATCCCAAGGACTTCAACGGCACCCTCGTCGAACTCGAGCAGGCGTGAGGGCGCGGCGATGTCGGTCGGAGCCGTCGTCGCCATCTATTTCGTGGTCTGGTGGATCACGCTGTTCGCGGTGTTGCCGTGGGGCGTGCGCTCCCAGGCGGAAACCCGCGATATCGCTCCGGGTACGGATCCCGGAGCGCCCGTGCGGCCGGCCTTGTTGCGCAAGGCCCTCGCCACGAGCGTGCTGGCGGCGCTGATCACCGCCGGCATCGTCTATCTGCTCGCTGGCGGCATCGTCGCGCTGGAAGATTTCCCCATGCCCTTCGACGTCGGGAAGGACTGAAGGCCCTCGGGCCCGGCTCTCCCGCCGCGCCCACGCGCGATGGCGCCCGTGCGGCCGAGTCTTGAGGGGAGGAAGGGGCGGCATCCGGTCCGAAAATTATTTTTGGCCGGCCATCACGGTGCGGTGTGCAGATACCAATATGCTGCATTGCAGCAAATAAATGTCCTGATTTTTTCCGCCCGCCCTCCGGACGCCCTGCGACTCGGGGCGTTGATATTATAGCAATTACTTGCTATAAATGGGCCGCGCTGAACCACAAGCAGGGCTACGGCAGGTGACCACCTGCGCGGCTTTCGAGAATCGCGCGCGCTGGGTTTGCGGCTGCTGTTTCGGGAAATGCGGCGCCGCCACCAGGACGATCACACGGAAGAAGCGCACTGCTGGTCCGCCCGGCTGGGCCAGCGGAGAATGCTGGTGGAAGATCGGTAAGCTATTGCTCGAAAAAGAAAAGGCGAGGCCCGGTGGCCCCGCCTTTGTCATTCCCACGGCTCCTGTGCCACCTGCAGGTCTAATGCCCGCTATCGTGTGGCATGGCCAATCCGTGATTGCCGATTCCGTGGACGCCCGTCTGGCGAGCGATTGTCGGTCGGCTTTATTCTTCGATTCCTCCCGAGACCCGGACCGTATGTCCCACCCGGCAAGCCAGGCTGGTGACGATCCCCTTTCTTGTGCGGGCCCAAACTAGAACAAGATTCTGTCGTTTGTCATCCTTGCGCCGCAATAAGTCGCACGCTGCGTCGCAACATTGCGGCGGGTTCGAGGCCATTTGGCCGGCGCTCTTGTGTTTTGGCGGCGCTTCCGCTTTCACTCCGCCCGACCGTTTTCGATCCTCATAGCCGTCGAGCCTTGCGATGCGCCTTTCCCGTTATTTTCTGCCGATCCTGCGTGAAGTGCCCCGGGAGGCGGATATCGTCTCTCACCGCCTGATGCTGCGCGCGGGCATGATCCGCCAAGAGGCCGCGGGGATTTTCGCGTGGCTGCCGCTGGGCCACCGGGTGCTGAACAAGATCTGCGGCATCATCCGCGAGGAGCAGAACCGTGCAGGCGCCATCGAGCTCCTGATGCCCACCATCCAAAGCGCGGATCTGTGGCGCGAGAGCGGGCGCTACGACGATTATGGCAAGGAGATGCTACGAATCAGGGACCGGCACGATCGCGAGATGCTGTTCGGCCCCACCAACGAGGAGATGATCACCGACATCGTCCGCGCCTATGTGAAGTCCTACAAGTCGCTGCCGCTGAACCTCTACCATATCCAGTGGAAGTTCCGGGACGAGGTGCGCCCGCGCTTCGGTGTCTATCGCTCGCGCGAGTTCCTGATGAAGGACGCCTATTCGTTCGACCTCGACGCGGCCGGCGCGCGGCACTCCTACAACAAGATGTTCGTGGCCTACCTGCGCACGTTCGCGCGCATGGGGCTGAAGGCCATTCCCATGGTGGCCGACACCGGCCCCATCGGCGGCAATCTTTCACACGAATTCATCATCCTGGCCTCCACCGGCGAGAGCGAGGTGTTCTGCCACGGCGACTATCTGGAGATGGCGCCGCCGCCGGCCAATGTGAATTTCGACGATGTCGCCGGCCTGCAGCAGGTGTTCGACGATTTCACCTCGCTTTACGCGGCAACCTCCGAAAAGCACGACGAGGCGGCCTACAATGCCATCCCCGAGGGCAAGCGGCTGGCGGCCCGGGGCATCGAGGTGGGCCACATCTTCTATTTCGGCACCAAGTATTCCGAGCCCTTCGGCGTGAGCGTGCAGGGGCCGGACGGCAATGCCCACACCGTGCACATGGGTTCCTACGGCATCGGTCCCTCGCGCCTCGTGGCCGCCATGATCGAGGCCTCCCATGATGACGCGGGAATCATCTGGCCGGATGCGGTTGCCCCCTTCCAGGTGGGCATCTTGAACCTGAAGAGCGGCGACAGCACCACGGACGCGGCGTGCGAGGCGCTTTACGCGGAATTGACCGCCGCCGGCTATGATGTGCTCTATGACGATACCGAGGAGCGCGCCGGCGCCAAGTTCGCCACGGCGGATCTCATCGGCCTGCCATGGCAGATCCTGGTAGGGCCGAAGGGACTTGCCGATGGCAAGGTGGAGCTGAAGCGCCGTCGTGGCGGTGAGCGTGAGCTGATCGCGCCGAGCGACATTCTGGAGAGGCTGAAGGCATGACGGCGAGGGCGTCCGCGGGGGCCAGAAGCGACGAACCCACCGGAACGCGGCCGTTCGCCCCGTTCGAATGGATGCTCTCGCTGCGCTACCTGCGGGCCCGGCGCAAGGAAGGCTTCATCTCGGTCATCGCGGGCTTTTCCTTTCTCGGCATCATGCTGGGGGTGGCGACCCTCATCATCGTCATGGCGGTGATGAACGGTTTCCGCCAGGAGCTGCTCGGCAAGATCCTGGGGCTCAACGGCCACGTGCTGGTGCAGCCCCTGGAAAGCCCGCTGACCGATTACAAGGCCGTTGCCGAGCGCATCTCGAAGCTCAATGGCGTGCGCCTCGCCGTGCCGCTGGTGGAGGGCCAGGCCCTGGCCTCTTCCCAGTTCGGTGCCTCGGGCGTTCTGGTGCGGGGCCTCACCGAGAAGGACCTGCGGGGCCTGCCCTCGGTGGCGCAGAACATCCGCTCCGGTACCCTGGAGGGGTTCGACACGGGGCAGGGGCTCGCCATCGGCAAGCGCCTCGCCGACCAGCTCTCCTTGCGCGCGGGTGACAACATCACCCTGGTGGCGCCCCGCGGCGCGGTGACGCCCATGGGCACCTCGCCGCGCATCAAGGTCTACAAGGTGGCGGCCATCTTCGAAGTGGGCATGTCGGAATATGACAGCGCCTTCGTGTTCATGCCGCTGCCCGAGGCCCAGGCCTATTTCAATCGCAATGGCGATGTGAACGCCGTCGAGGTCTATATCGACCATCCGGACGACGTTCAGGAATTGCGCGGCGCCATCGAGGCCGCCGCCGAGCGGCCGGTCTATCTGGTGGACTGGCGCCGCCGCAACGCCACCTTCTTCAACGCGCTGCAGGTGGAGCGGAACGTGATGTTCCTCATCCTCACGCTCATCGTTCTCGTGGCGGCGCTCAACATCGTCTCCGGCCTGATCATGCTGGTGAAGGACAAGGGCCACGACATCGCCATCCTGCGCACCATGGGGGCGACACGGGGGGCGGTGATGCGCGTGTTCCTCATCACCGGCGCGTCCATCGGCGTGGTCGGCACGCTGGTGGGGCTGCTGCTGGGCGTGATCGTGTGTCTCAATATCGAGAGTATCCGCCAGTTCATCTCGTGGCTCACCTCCACGGAGCTGTTCTCGCCCGAGCTCTATTATCTTTCCAAGCTGCCGGCGGAGATGAACTTCGGTGAAACCGCCACGGTGGTGGTGATGGCGCTGGTGCTCTCGCTGCTCGCCACGCTCTACCCGTCCTGGCGCGCCGCCCGGCTCGATCCCGTCGAAGCCCTGAGATACGAGTGATGGATCAACCCACCCGCCGTCGCCCAGGCTCGCCTGCCATGCCGCCTCGCTCCAACTATGCCCTCGCCCTCACCGGCGTCGTCCGCCGCTACACGGAAGGGGTGGGGGCGCTCGAAATCCTGCGCGGGGTGGATCTGACCATCTCCCCGGGGCAGTCGGTGGCGCTGGTGGCGCCTTCGGGGTCGGGCAAGTCCACGCTGCTGCACATCGCCGGGCTGCTGGAGCACTCGGACGAAGGCGAGGTCTTCATCGACGGACGGCCCACGGCGCGCCTGGCCGATGCGGAGCGCACGCGCATCCGGCGCATGCATATCGGCTTCGTCTACCAGTTCCATCATCTGCTGGGTGAGTTCTCCGCGCTGGAGAATGTGGCCATGCCGCAGATGATCCGCGGCCTCTCCCACAAGGAGGCCAATGCCCGCGCGAAGGATCTGCTCAGCTATCTGGGCCTCGGCGCGCGCCTGACGCACCGGCCCTCGGAGCTTTCGGGCGGCGAACAGCAGCGCGTGGCCATCGCCCGCGCGCTGGCCAATGCGCCGCGCCTGCTGCTGGCCGACGAGCCGACAGGCAATCTCGACCCCAAGACCTCGGATCATGTCTTTGGCGCGCTGACGGAGCTGGTGCAGGCCACCGGCGTCGCGGCCCTGATCGCCACCCACAATCTGGACCTCGCCGCCCGCATGGACCGGCGGGTGACCCTGCGGGAAGGTAAGCTCGTGGAGCTGGTCTGAGTAGCTTATTGCAATTCTATCCTAGCGGAAGGGCGTGCGCGCGGGCGCGACAGGGGTTAGCGTAGGGGGGAAATGGGGGTATAGGTGCTCTTGCGAGCCATTTCCCGTTTGCGGGATCGCCAGCGAACCCCGATAGTTGAAGCAATTCCGGTGACGCGCGATGCCCCTTTGCATTTCCGCCTCGCTGCCGAAGGCGGCGCATTTTCTTCGGTCTGGTTTGAGCGCGGCGCTGATGGTGCTCGCTTGCGGCACCGTTTCCGTGGTGCCCGCCTCCGCGCAGGTGCCGCCGGCTGAGCCGGCTCCTGCGGCCTCCGCCAGCGCGCCGGCCGCCGCTGTCGCGCCAGCCATTCCCGCCCCGCCCATCTCGGCGCCCGCCGTGGCGCCGTCCGTTCCTGTGGCCCCGCCGGCCGCGCACGGAACGGCGTCGCATGAGGTGACCCCTCCGGAGCCTCTTCCCGTCGCCACCCCCGCGCCCGCCGGAACGCAGGAGGCGCCGGCGCCGGCCGCCTCCACGCTGCCGCACGACCTGTCCCCCTGGGGCATGTTCATGGCCGCCGACAGGGTGGTGAAGGCGGTGATGCTCGGCCTGGCCCTGGCGTCCGTGATCACCTGGACCGTGTGGTTCGTGAAGTCGCTGGAGCTGATGTTCGCCCGCCGGCAGGTGAGTCGCACCCTGAAGGCCCTGCGCTCGGCGCCCACCCTGGTTGCCGCCTCGCGCCTGGTTCCGAAGGGCCGGGGACCGGCCCCCGCCACAGTCCACGCCGCGCTGGAGGAGTGCGAGGTCTCGGAAGGCCTGTCCGCCGAGGGCATCAAGGAGCGCGTGGCCATCGCCCTGGGCCGGATCGAGGCTGGCGCCGGCCGGCGCATGTCCGGCGGCACCGGGGTGCTCGCCACCATTGGCGCCGTGGCGCCCTTCGTGGGCCTGTTCGGCACGGTGTGGGGCATCATGAATGCCTTCATCGGCATCTCGAAGGCGCAGACGACCAATCTCGCCGTGGTGGCGCCGGGCATCGCCGAGGCGCTGCTGGCTACAGCCATCGGTCTCGTCGCCGCCATTCCGGCGGTCGTCATCTACAATCTGTTCGCCCGCGCCATCTCCGCCTACAAGGCGCGCCTCGCCGATACATCGGCGGAGGTCATGCGCCATCTCTCCCGTGATCTCGATCGCGCGAGCGAGGCGGGCAGCGCGCGCA
This sequence comes from Xanthobacter variabilis, assembly GCF_043831965.2. NCBI lineage: Bacteria > Pseudomonadati > Pseudomonadota > Alphaproteobacteria > Hyphomicrobiales > Xanthobacteraceae > Xanthobacter > Xanthobacter variabilis. The sequence goes on along the minus strand of NZ_CM195533.1, from coordinate 3,733,946 downwards.
ATCTGCGCGCCGCGGCCGAGTGACGGGCGCGCGCCATGGCCGCGAAGCTCGACCACGGCGGCGACGATCTCGCCGAGAATCACGAAATCAACGTCACGCCGTTCATCGACGTGATGCTGGTGCTCCTCATCATCTTCATGGTGGCGGCCCCGCTCGCCACCGTGGACGTGAAGGTGGACCTGCCCACCTCCAACGCCCAGCCGCAGCCCCGTCCTGACAAGCCCATCTATTTGTCGCTGAAGGCCGACCGCTCGCTGGCCATCGGCGACGAGCCGGTGGATCGCGGCGCCCTTGGCGCGGCGCTGGACCAGGCCAGCCAGTCCGATCGCGAGCAGCGGGTGTTCGTGCGGGCGGACAAGTCGGTGGACTATGGTTCGGTCATGGAGGTGATGAACCTTCTGCGCACCGCAGGCTATCTGAAGGTGGCGCTCGTGGGCCTTGAAGGGCCGCCGACCGGGGGCGGTGGCGCTCCTGCCGCCGCCGCGCCCGCGACCTTGCCGGCACCGGGGGCGGCACAGTGAGTGCCATGCACTGGCACGACATGGAGCGGGGTCGCTTTCGTGCTTCCGCTTTTCGCTGGCTGGCCGCCGGGCTTGTGATCGTGCTCGCCCACACCGGCTTCGTCTATGCGGCTCTGTTCTGGCACCGGGAGGAAAGCGCCGCGGCGCCGCCCGCAGCGGTGATGATCGAGCTCGCCCCCATGCCGGTGAGCGCGCCCTCCCAGACCCAGGACGTGGCGCCCGGTCCGGAGATGATGCAGGCGCCGCAGACCACGCCCGATGCACCTGATGAGCCGGAGGAGGAGCCCGCTCCCACCGAGCCGGTGAAGCAGGAGGTGGCGGAAGACGCGCCCGAGTTGCCGCCGACGCCCGTGGCCTCCGAAGTGGTCTTGCCCGCAGCCCATCCCGAGCCGCAGCCCAAGCCCGTGGAGATGCGCAAGCCCGAGGAGAAGCCTCCGGAGGAGAAGCCCAAGAAGGAGGCCAAGCCGACCCGGCGTCGCCAGGCTCCGGTGACCTCCGCCGCGCCCCGCTCGGAGGCGGCGCCTTCGCAGCGCACGGCCGCGCCGTCTCCCGGCATTTCCGCCAGCAACTCGCAGGCGCGGGCCAGCTGGGCGGCGATGATCTCCGCCCACCTCAACCGCTTCAAGCGCTATCCGCGCGGCGCCGAGGGCGTCACGGGGCGGCCCTCCGTGCGTTTCTCCCTCGACGGCTCCGGGCGCGTGACGTCGGTGAGCCTGGTCCGCTCCTCCGGCTCCTCGGTGCTGGATGACGAGGCTGTGGCGACGGTGCGGCGCGCGTCTCCGTTCCCGGCCCCGCCGGATGGGCGCGGGGCGAGCTTCAGTGTGCCGGTGAATTTCACGCGCCGCTGACGCGACAAGGCATGCCGGCGGCTCTCCGTCCCGCGAAAAGGGGCCGCCGCGTGCCGTCTTCCACCGAGCCGAGCCGTTGCGTGGGGCCCGCGCCGGGTGGAGTGAGGGGCTGCAGGACCTCACGTCGGTCGGAGGAGCGGCATGTTGCGCCTCGGCCGGGGCCGCCCCGCATGCGAGGTGCGGCGAGGCTGCTGGCCTGCCGTCCATCGGCGTCCAGCAGCTTGGCATGGGACGAGCGACCCCCCTGAATTTGTCTCGCGCATAGGCAGTCGGGAGTGATCAGGACTCAGTTTGATCTTGTCCGGCCCCGGCGCTGAAGGCGCGTCGCGCGGGCAGGGAGCGGGCCTCGATGGGCCGTTCTCGATGGAACAGCATGGAGCGATCTGCATCCGATGTCGCGCGTGGGATGGCGCCTGATCACGGGGGGCGCCCAGACCTCAGACCGCACCACCATCGCTCTGGCCCTCGCGCGGCTGGGGAGCTTGAGGGCCCGGGTCCAGAGCGCAACTCCGCATCTCAGCCTCGCGTCGCCAGTCGCGCACTTAAAGTGGCGTCCCTCAAAAAGGGGCTAGGCGGGCGCACGAACAGCACTGGCCTGCCGCGGGCCGTCTCCTTTTCGTGGACGCGGGGAGGCGGCGGCGGCTGGTTGGCTGAGACGCTCTCGGCGATCCGGTGCCCACGTTGCTCGAAGCCGCGATGGCGAAGCTGGGGCGCTGCCGCGAAATGTCCATCATGCAGGTTGGCCTGAAACGGGCCGCCCTCAGGTCTCGCGCGGTGAGCGGAATGGGGGGCCTCAAGGAGGGAGCTCCCGGAGGGTCCTCCAGGGGGGCTCCATGACGGGGGCTCCATGACAGGGGCTCCATGACGGGGGCGGGCGCGTGCGCCTCCTGGCCGGATCCAGACTGTGCGAAGGGTTGGGTCTGGTCCGCCACATTTCCGTCGTTCGGCGGGAAGGGGACCACGCCTGGGCTGGCTTCATGAGGGGAGGCCTTGCCGGCGTGACGACAGAGTGCGAAGCCGTCCAGGGCCGCGAGCCGACCAGTATCGAGGCCAGTCGTGCGGAGCGGTCCCCTCCAGCGACAGCTGTGTTCCGCCTAAGGGCGCCAGCTACCTCTGCTCCTTCACGGAAACACGAAGGCGGCCTATCCCTGTGCTCTTACGCCAGTCCCTTACGCGAACCGGTTCCCGCCTCGCGCGCGAAGGGCCGCCCGGGGCCTCGGCCGCGCCCGCATGGGGGCTGGCTTCTCGCCGCGCGCGCGAAGGGCGGAGACCGACGTGCTGCACGCTGACGTTTAGGTGCCGGCCTGCGGTGCGAGGCATGGGCGGCGCGGAATGCTGAGCAGGCCGGGCCAGGGGGCGTGCCGATGCGTCGGCTCCGTGTCTCGCGAGTGGGGCTTGGTCTACGGCCTTCCCACAGCTCGCCGGAGGGAGGCGCGCGGGGGGCAACATGCGGGATGCCCTCCGTGTCGGCCGCGACGACGGCGAGCGGAAGGCCCGTCGCGGGGCCGAAGGGCCATTGGCCCCAAGGCGCGCCGGCGGCCTCATCCGGTAGAGGAGGACGCGCGCCGGGGCCCGACTTGAGCTATGCTTTCGCCGCGGATCGGCATCGGGCCGCCGCGAGAGGCGCGCAATGTCTTCCCTTCAGGGTTCATGGCTGTTCTGGGCGTTGTTGTCCGCCGCCTTTGCCGCGCTGACGGCCATATTCGGCAAAGTGGGTGTCGCGGGCATCCATCCGGATCTCGCGACCTTGATTCGCACCGTGGTGATCCTGCTTTTGATCGCCGCCATGGTGACGGCTGGCGGCGCCTGGAGCCCGCCCGGTGAAATCGCGGCGCGCACCTGGCTGTTCCTGGTGCTGTCCGGGCTCGCGACCGGCGCCTCATGGCTCTGCTACTTCCGGGCCCTGAAGCTGGGGCAGGCCGCCCGCGTCGCGCCGGTGGACAAGCTCAGCGTGGTGCTGGTGGCGGTGTTCGGCGTGCTGTTCCTGGGCGAGCGGCTCAGCATGATGAGCAGCCTTGGCGTGCTGCTCATCGCCGCCGGCTCGGTCCTGGTGGCGCTGGGCTGATCCCGCTCAGAAGTGGCTGTAGCTGCCGCTGCCGAGTTCCATGACCCGCCCGCCGGCATCCAGCACGTCAAGGCCCGGCTCCGCCCGCGTCTCGCCAATGAGGGCGACGGGCACGCCCGCCTGCGCCGCCGCGACCACGAAAGCGTGCACCTCTTTGTGGGGCACGCAGGCGAGAAGCTCGTAATCGTCGCCGCCGGTGAGGGCCGTGGCACGTAACGTCTTGTCGTGGCGCACCGCCGCGTCCGCCGCTGCCGAAAGGGGGACGCGATGGGCCTCGATGCGCCCGCCGCAGCCCGAGGCGGCAAGCATCTTGGCCAGATCACCCACCAGCCCGTCGGAGACGTCCATGGCTGCCGCCCCGTAGGCGCGCAGGGCCGGGGCCAGCGCCAGGCGGGGCTGGGGGTGGAGGTAGCGGTCCAGCAGGTGACTGCGCTGCGCGTCCGAAAGGGCCGCGAAGGCGGTCTGCCGAGGCTCAAGGCGCAACTTCAGGCCGAGCGCGGCATCCCCGATGGTGCCGGAAACGATGATGGCCTGGCCTGGCCCGGCGCCCGTGCGTGGCACAAAATGGCCCGTGGGCACACTGCCGAGGGCGGTGATGCCAAGGGTGATGGGCCCAGGCGTCACCACCGTATCGCCGCCGAGCAGGGGACAGGAATAAAGCGCCGCATCCGCGCCGAGGGCGGAGGCGAAGGCCTCCATCCAGGCATCGGGAATATCCTTGGGAACCGCCAGCGTCAGCAGCGCGCCGAGGGGCCGGGCGCCCTTGGCTGCGAGATCGGACAGGTTCACCCGCAGGGCCTTGCGCGCGACACTGGCGGGAGAATCATCGGGAAAGAAGTGGACGCCCGCCACGAGCGCGTCTGTGGTGAGCACCAGCTCCTCACCGGCAGGCGGCGCCAGCCGTGCGGCATCGTCGAGCAGGCCGAGGGCCTCCGGCGCACCAGCCACGGGGCGGAAGAAGCGGGCGATGAAGCGATCCTCGCCGGATCCCCGTTCGCCGGCGCCCGTCATGTCAGGCGGCTCCCGGCCCGGCGAATTCGCGGGTGCGCAGCTCGCGGGCGAGGGTGTCGAGCACGGCATTGACCATGCCGGTCTCGTCACGGTCGAGGAAGGCGCCGGCCACGTTCACATATTCGGCGATGACAACGCGGGCGGGAACCTCCGGGCGGGCCAGCAGCTCGAAGGCTCCGGCGCGCAGCACCGCGCGCAGCACAGCTTCCACCCGGCGCAGCGGCCAGCCATTGGAAAGCGCCTTGTCCACCAGCGGGTCGATGCGGCGCTGTTCGGACAGCACGCCTTCCACCACCGCGCGGAACAGCTTCACATCCGCGTCGGGCAGCTGGGTGCCCTCCACCTCCTGGCCAAGCCAGTGGCTTTCGAACTGGGCCAGAATGTCGTGAATGGGCGTCTGCGCCAGATCCATCTGGTAAAGCGCCTGCACGGCTCCGAGCCGCGCGGCGCTCTTCTTCATGGGCCAGCTTGTCGCGGGCTCGCTCATTGTTCCAGCCTCCTGCGCAGGCGCAGCAGCGACAGCGCCGCGGCCGCCGCGCCGCCGCCCTTGTCACCCTCGGTGACGCGGGCGCGCTCCCAGGCCTGCGCCTCGGTGTCCACCGTGAGGATGCCGTTGCCCACGGGCAGCGCGCGGCCAAGGCCGAGCTCCATCAGGCCGCGGGCCGATTCTCCGGACACGATCTCGAAATGGTAGGTTTCTCCACGGATCACCACGCCGAGGCCCACCACGGCGTCCAGCGTTTCCCCGGACATCTCGGCGGCATCGAGGGCGATTTCCGCCGCGATCGGAATCTCAAGGGAACCGGGCACCGTCACCACGATGACCTCGACGCCCGCGGCTTCCAGCACCGCGCGGGCGCCGGCCAGCAGTTCGTCCGCCAGCGCCTCATAATAGCGCGCCTCGACGATGAGCACGCGGGCGCCTTCGAGCAGGTCATCCTTTTCGTGAGAGCCTTCCCTGCGCGTCGTGACCATGGGCATCGTCTCCAAATAGAGGCGCGAGGCGTACAAGAGCGCGCCGCGCCGCGCAAGCGTGCCGCATGTGCCTTAAGCGCAGAGCTGGTCTCAGCTTCTTGCCAGCGTCTTGAATATACGCCGCGCACGCGTGTTCAGGCGCGGGGAAACTCGGCCAGCCGCGCCGCATAGCGCGCCATCAGGTCCACCTCGAAATTCACGAGGTCGCCGGGCATCACGCCGCCCCAGGTGGTGACCGCCAGGGTGTGGGGAATGAGCAGGCAGGAAAAGGTGTTGTCCACCACCGTGTTGACGGTGAGCGAGGTGCCGTCGAGCGCCACCGAGCCCTTCACCGCGACGAAGCGGGCGAGCGCATCGGGCACCTTGAACTCGAATCGGGTGGTGGCGCCGAGATCTTCGCGCTTCAGCACCTTGGCGGTGGAATCCACGTGGCCGGAAACCATGTGGCCGCCGAGCTCGTCGCCGAGCTTCAAGGAGCGTTCCAGATTGATGCGCCGGCGCGGCTGCCAGGACGCCACGGTGGTGATGGCGAGGGTCTCCGGTCCGGCATCCACGGTGAAGCGGGTCTTGCGCGGCCCCTCGGTGGAAACGGAGGTCACCGTCATGCACACGCCCGAACAGGCGATGGAGGCGCCGAGCGCGATGGTGGCCGCGTCGAAGTCGGTCGCAATGGTAAGGGTCTTGACCTCGCCGCGGGCTTCCGCCGCGATGACGTCGCCCACATCGGTGACGATGCCGGTGAACATTCTAGCGTCTCCACAAGCGCAAAAGGTGATCGGGACCGAGGCTGGCATGTTCCACCTCGGCGAAACCCACGGGGGCGAACAGGCGGGAGAGCGGCCGCCCGGGCAGCGCCGGCACCGCATCGGGCCCCAGCACCACGGGGCTCGAGAACACGGCCACTTCGTCCACCAGTCCCGCGTCCAGGAAGGCCGCGGCCGTGGTGGGGCCGCCCTCCACCATTAGCCGGGTCACGCCCAGCATGCCCAGCAGCTTCAGGACCGCAGGAAGATAGGGCCGGTCCTCCGGCCCGCCGCGCGGCACGCGCAGCACCTCAACGCCCCGCTCGGCCAGGGCGGCGGCGCGATCGGCCGGGGCATCCTCCGCCGTGACGACCCACACCGGAACCTCGCAGGCGGTGCGGACAAGGCTCGATTCGAGGGGCAAAGCCAGGGCGCTGTCGAGCACGATGCGCACCGGCGAGCGGCTCTCGAAGCCCTCCAGCCGGGTGGTCAGCATGGGGTCGTCCGCCAGCGCGGTGCCCACGCCCACCAGGATGGCATCCGCATGGGCCCGCATCAGGTGCGCCCGCGCCCGCGCCTCAGGGCCGGTGATGACGGCCGGCCGGGGGCCGGGCAAAGCGGCCTTGCCGTCCGCCGACACGGCCATCTTGAGCAGCACGTGGGGCCGCCCCTCGGTGACGCGGCGGATGTGGCCGGCATGGTCTTCCAGCGCCTGTTCCGCGCCCACGCCCACCGTGACCCAGATGCCCGCCGCCCGGAGCCGCGCGACGCCGCGGCCCTTCACGCGATGGTCCGGATCCTCGAGGGCCGCCACCACCCGGCGAACGCCGGCGGCGATCACCGCGTCGGCGCAGGGGGGCGTGCGGCCGTGGTGGGAGCAGGGCTCCAGGGTGACATAAAGGGTGGAGCCGCGGGCCGCTTCGCCCGCCTGGGCGAGGGCCTGGGGCTCGGCATGGGGGCGCCCGGTTGCGGCGGTCGCGGCGGCGCCGACGACGCAGGGCCCGTCCGGCCCGTGCTGCACCACCACCGCGCCCACTGAAGGGTTGGGCCAGGTGCGGCCGAGCCCGGTCTGGCCGATGGTGAGCGCCTCCGCCATGAAGCGCTCATCCTCCTCCGGGGAGGTCACATGAACGGGAACCGGGGACGCAGGCGCCATCTTGCCGATCAATCCACGCTGCGCGGCGGGCGAAGGCCGGCTTCCGGCTCTGGCGCCTCGGGCTCCCCGTCGCTGTTGAGCTCCGCCAGGGCGGACTCGAAATCCTTCGCCTCGCGGAAATCGCGATAGACGGAGGCGAAACGCACATAGGCCACGTCGTCGAGCTGCTTCAGGCCCGCCATCACCAGCTCGCCGATGGTCTCGGAGGGGATGTCGGTGTCGCCCATGCCCTCGAGCTGGCGGACCACGCCGGTAATCATGCGCTCCACCCGCTCGGCATCCACGGGGCGCTTGCGCAGGGCCACCTGGACGGAGCGGGCGAGCTTGTCGCGATCGAACGGAACGCGGCGGCCGGAGCGCTTCAGAATCATGAGCTCGCGCAATTGCACGCGCTCGAAAGTGGTGAAGCGCCCGCCGCAGTCAGGGCAGATGCGCCGGCGGCGAATGGCGGTGTTGTCCTCGGTGGGACGGGAGTCCTTCACCTGGGTGTCGAGGCTCCCGCAATAAGGGCACCGCATCTATCGCTCGCCTCCGGCGCGCCTGGCTCAGGCGTAGATGGGGAAGCGCTTCAGCAAGGTCGAGACCTTGTCGCGCACCGCGGCTTCCACCAGCGAATCCTCGTCCACGCCCTTCTGGGAGAGCACGCCCAGCACCTCGGCGATGAAGTCGCCGATCTGCTGGAACTCCGCCACGCCAAACCCGCGGGTGGTGCCCGCCGGGGTGCCGAGACGCACGCCCGAGGTCACGAACGGCTTCTCCGGATCGAAGGGGATGCCGTTCTTGTTGCAGGTGATGTGAGCGCGGCCCAGAGCCGCTTCGGACACCTTGCCCGTCAGCTTCTTGGGGCGCAGGTCCACCAGCATCAGATGGGTGTCGGTGCCGTCGGAGACGATGGCGAAGCCGTGGCCCTTCAGGGTCTCGGCCAGGGCCTTGGCGTTCTCCACCACGTTCTTGGCGTAGAGCTTGAACTCGGGGCGCAGCGCCTCGCCGAAAGCCACCGCCTTGGCGGCGATGACATGCATCAGCGGGCCACCCTGGATGCCGGGGAAGATGGCCGAGTTGATCTTCTTGGCCAGGTCCTCGTCATTGGTCAGGATCATGCCGCCGCGCGGGCCGCGCAGGGTCTTATGGGTGGTGGTGGTCACCACATGGGCGTGGGGGAAGGGGCTCGGATGAGCGCCACCGGCCACCAGGCCCGCGAAATGGGCCATGTCCACCATCAAGAGCGCGCCGACGCTGTCGGCGATCTGGCGCATCTTGGGGAAGTCGATGATGCGCGGATAGGCCGAGCCGCCGGCCACGATGACCTTCGGCTTGTGCTGGTCCGCGAGGCGGGCGACTTCCTCGTAATCAATATACTGATCGTCCTGGCGCACCGTGTAGGGCACAGCCTTGAACCACTTGCCGGACATGTTGACCGGCGAGCCGTGGGTCAGGTGTCCACCGGCGGCCAGGTTCAGGCCCAGGAAGGTGTCGCCCGGCTGCATGGTGGCGAAGAACACGCCCTGGTTCGCCTGGCTGCCCGAATTGGGCTGCACGTTGGCGAAGGCGCAGCCGAACAGCTTCTTGGCGCGCTCGATGGCGAGGTTCTCGGCCACGTCCACGAACTGGCAGCCGCCGTAATAGCGCTTGCCCGGATAACCTTCCGCGTACTTGTTGGTGAGAACGGAGCCCTGAGCCTCCAGCACCGCGCGCGAAACAATGTTCTCAGAGGCGATCAGCTCGATCTCGTCGCGCTGGCGACCCAGCTCCGCCTCCATCGCGCTCGCGATCTCGGGATCGGTCTCCGCGATCGAGGCGGTGAAGAAGCGGTTCTTTTCCTCGGAAATGGAGGCGGCGTTCGCGTCCTGCGAGGCCATGGCAGGTCTCCGGTGATGTCGGCTACGGAAAGTCCGGTGGGCGGGGAGGTGTCTGACGAGAAGAGCCCCATCCAAGCGGGTCACAGCGCTTATCACACCGGCGGCGCCAAGTCCAAAGGGCGAGATTGCGGCATGACCATCGCAGGCCCGCTCGCCGGGCATGTGCATGCACGCGCAGGGCTTATGCTCGTGCTCCGGTCGCGGCTCCTCCGCAGTGGCTCCAGTGGGCGTTGACCGCGGCCTGCGCCGGGTGAATCCTTCCCGGCCCGGAACGCCGTCCGACCCTCCCGGGCCCGCTTTCCCCGGGTTTATGAAGAGAATTCATCTGCCATGTCCGACCCCGGCTTCGTCCATCTGCACGTCCATTCGGCCTATTCGCTGCTGGAAGGCGCCCTCACCGTGGGCAAGCTGGCGGAGTTCCTGAAGGGCGACCAGCAGCCGGCCATGGCGTTGACCGACACCGGCAACCTCTTCGGCGCCCTGGAGTTTTCGGAAAAAATGGCGGGCGCGGGCATCCAGCCCATTCCCGGCGTCTCCCTGGCGCTGGATGTGCCGGAGCCGCCCGGGCCACGCGGCGTCATCCGCCCCAAGAAGCCGCGAATCGTCCTGCTGGCGCAGAAGGACGAGGGCTGGCGCAACCTGATGCGCCTCGTCTCCCGCTCCTATCTGGAAACGCCCAGCGACGAGGAACCGCGCATTCAGCTCGACTGGCTGGCCGAATCGTCGGGCGGGCTGATCGCGCTGACCGGCGGGCCGGCCGGGCCGCTGGATCTCGCGCTGGCGTCCGGACACCCGGAATTCGCCGCCGACCGGCTGGACAAGCTCGCCGCCATCTTCGGCGACCGGCTCTATCTGGAGCTTCAGCGGCACGGCACCGATGCCGAGCGCCTGGCCGAGCCGATGCTGCTGGACCTCGCCTATGAGAAGGGCATTCCGCTGGTGGCGGCCAACGAGCCCTTCTTCGCCGCCCAGTCGGACTATGAGGCCCACGACGCGCTCATCGCCATCGCCGAAAGCAAGATCGTGGCGGACGGCGACCGCCGCCGCCTGACGCCCGAGCACCGCTTCAAGACCCGGGCGGAGATGCTGGAGCTGTTCAAGGACCTGCCCGAGGCCACCGCCAACACCATCGAGATCGCCCAGCGCTGCGCCTATCGCGTGCGCACGGTGAAGCCGATTCTGCCCCGCTTCACCACCGCCGATGAGAGCGAAGAGGGCATGGACGCCGAGGCCGCCGAGGCCGCCGAGCTGGAGCGCCAGGCCAAGGAAGGCCTTGCCCAGCGCCTCGCCAAGCACGGGCCGACGCCGGGGCTGGACGTGGCCGCCTATGAGGAGCGGCTGGCCTACGAGCTCTCCATCATCCAGCGCATGAAGTTCCCCGGCTACTTCCTCATCGTGTCGGACTTCATCAAGTGGGCCAAGGCCCATGGCATCCCGGTGGGGCCGGGGCGTGGCTCGGGCGCGGGCTCGCTGGTGGCCTATTCGCTGCAGATCACGGACCTTGATCCGCTGCGCTTCCACCTGCTGTTCGAACGGTTCCTGAACCCCGAACGCGTCTCCATGCCCGACTTCGACGTGGACTTCTGCCAGGAGCGCCGCGACGAGGTAATTCATTATGTGCAGGAGCGCTATGGGCGGGCCCAGGTGGCGCAGATCATCACCTTCGGTACCCTCCAGGCGCGCGGTGTGCTGCGCGATGTGGGGCGCGTGCTGGAGATGCCCTATGGGCAGGTGGACAAGCTGTGCAAGCTGGTGCCGCAGAACCCCGCCCATCCGGTGACCCTGAAGCAGGCCATTGACGAGGAGCCGCGCCTGCAGGCGGCCCGCGACAGCGAGGAGGTGGTGAAGCGCGCCTTCGACATCGCCGTGAAGCTGGAGGGCCTGAACCGCCACGCCTCCACCCACGCGGCGGGCATCGTGATTGGGGATCGCAAGCTGCACGAGCTGGTGCCGCTCTATCGAGACCCCAAGTCCGACATGCCGGTCACCCAATACAATATGAAGTGGGTGGAGCAGGCGGGCCTGGTGAAGTTCGACTTCCTGGGCCTCAAGACCCTGACCACCATCGACAAGGCGGTGAAGCTGATCCACCAGCGTGGCATCGAGCTCGATATTTCGAAAATCCCGCTCGACGATCCCAAGACCTACGCCATGCTGGGCAAGGGCGAGACGGTGGGCGTGTTCCAGGTTGAAAGCGCGGGCATGCGCCGCGCCCTCGTGGACATGAAGGCCGACCGCATCGAGGACATCGTGGCCCTGGTGGCGCTCTATCGCCCGGGCCCCATGGCCAACATCCCCGTCTATTGCGATTGCAAGCACGGCCGTGCGAAGCCGGACTATATCCACCCCAAGCTCGAGCCCTATCTGAAGGAGACGTTCGGCGTCATCATCTACCAGGAGCAGGTGATGCAGATCGCCCAGGCCCTTTCGGGCTACTCCCTGGGTGAAGCCGACCTTCTGCGCCGCGCCATGGGTAAGAAGATCCGCGCGGAGATGGACAAGCAGCGCGCACGCTTCGTTGACGGCGCCATGGCCGGCGGCGTCGAAAAGGCGATGGCCGACCAGATCTTCGACGTTCTGGCCAAGTTCGCGGACTACGGCTTCAACAAGTCCCACGCGGCGGCCTATGCGCTCGTCGCCTACCAGACCGCCTGGCTGAAGGCCAACTATCCCACCGAGTTCCTGGCCGCCTCCATGACCATGGACATGGGCAACACCGACAAGCTGGCCGAATTCCGCCAGGAGGCGCAGCGCCTGGGCATCAAGGTGGTGCCGCCCTCCGTGAACCGCTCATTCCGCGAGTTCGCTGTGGAGAATGGCGAGATCATCTATGCCATGGCCGCCATCAAGGGCGTGGGTGGGGCGGCGGTGGACGCGCTGGTGGAGGCGCGCGCCGGCAAACCCTTCAAGAGCTTGGCGGATTTCGCCACCCGCCTGCCGGTGAAGATGGTGAACAAGCGCACGCTGGAAAGCCTGATGGCCGCCGGCTGCTTCGACGAGCTGGAAAAGAACCGCGCCCGCGCCATCGCCGCGCTCGACGCCATCGTGGCCGAGGCCCAAAGGGTGGAGGCCAATGCCCAATCGGGCCAGAACGACATGTTCGGCTCCGGTCCCGTCGCGGCGAAGCTGCCGATTCCCGATGCCGCGCCCTGGCTGCCGGCGGAGCGGCTGCAGCGGGAATATGACGCGGTGGGCTTCTTCCTCACCGGCCATCCGCTGGACGATTACGACGAGGCGCTGAAGAAGCTGCGGGTGCAGAGCTTCAGCGAATTTTCCCGCTCGGTGCGGGCAGGGGCTTCCGCCGGGCGGCTGGCGGCCACCGTGGTGTCGCGGCAGGAGCGCAAGACCAAGTCTGGCACCCGCATGGGCATTATCGGCCTGTCGGACCCCTCGGGCACCTATGAGGCCGTGCTCTTCTCCGAGGCTTTGGCCCATTACCGCGACCTGTTGGAGCCCGGCACGCCGCTGCTCATGATGGTGGGGGCGGAGCTGAACGGCGAGGATGTGCGGGTGCGCATCAATTCGTGTGAGCGGCTGGACGAGGTGGCAGCCCGCGCCCACAAGGCGCTGCGCATCTTCGTGCGCTCTCCCGACCCTCTCGACGGCATCGCCAAGCGGCTGGAAGCCGGCCTGGGCGCGGCCAAGCGCGATGGCGAGGTGAGCCTCGTTTTGCTGATGGATGACGGGAAGGCCGAGGTGGAGGTACGCCTGGACGGCAAATATGCCGTCTCTCCCCAGATCGCCGGCGCGCTCAAGGCCATTCCCGGAGTGGTGGCGGTGGAGGCGGCCTGATGGGCCGCACCCCGGTCCCGCGGGACGGGCCGCGCTTTCTGTCATCGCGATGCGGCGGCTCACCCGGGCGCCGGGGATTTGCCGGAGATCCTCTCCCTCTCCTTCGCCGACGCCTGGTTCCGCCTGATCTGACGGACAGGCGCGCCAGCGGCACAGGGCCGCGCCCGTGGAAAACCGGGCGGCGCCTTTGTTTTCGCGCTGTTGCGTGCCCTTGCCCTTTTTCGCGCCTTCCCCTATAAGCCCCGCCATCCCGCACGCGGACTAACGGCCCAGTGGCCATCCGGTGCCCCCTTTCCCTGCCGGGCAAGAGGGTACGTCCGCGGAGGTTCAACCGGAGACGAAAATGGCTCTTCCCGACTATTCGATGCGTCAGCTGCTCGAGGCTGGCGTGCACTTCGGCCATCAGGCCCACCGTTGGAACCCCAAGATGGCTCCGTACATCTTCGGCGTTCGCAACAACATCCACATTCTCGACCTGTCGCAGACCGTGCCCGCGCTGCATCGCGCGCTTCAGGCCGTGTCCGACACGGTGGCCCAGGGTGGTCGCGTGCTGTTCGTCGGCACCAAGCGCCAGGCCCAGGATCAGGTGGCTGACGCCGCCCGTCGCTCCGCCCAGTATTTCGTGAACCACCGCTGGCTCGGCGGCATGCTCACCAACTGGAAGACCATCTCCAACTCCATCGCCCGGCTGAAGAAGCTGGAAGAGACCCTCGCGGCCCCGGAGGCTTCCTCCGGCTACACCAAGAAGGAGCGTCTCACGCTGTCCCGTGAGAAGGAGAAGCTGGAGAAGGCCCTCGGCGGTATCCGCGACATGGGCGGCCTGCCGGACCTGCTGTTCGTGATCGACACGAACAAGGAAGACATCGCGGTGAAGGAGGCCCAGCGCCTCGGCATCCCGGTGGCGGCCATCCTCGACACCAATTGCGATCCCGACGGCATCGCCTTCCCGGTGCCGGGCAATGACGACGCCGGCCGCGCCATCCAGCTCTATTGCGATCTCATCGCCCGCGCCGCCATTGACGGCATCGGCCGCAGCCAGAGCGACCTCGGCATCGACCTCGGCTCCGAGGAGATTCCGCTGGGCGAAGAGCTGCCCGCCGAAGGCGTGTGGATGACGTTCGAGCCCCTGTCCGGCCCGCGCGGCGTCGCCGACGACCTGAAGAAGCTGGCTGGTGTCTCCCCGGAGATCGAGCAGAAGCTGAACGAGCTCGGCGTGTTCCACTTCGCGCAGATCGCCGGCCTCGACCAGATCGACGCCGACCGCATCGGCGACGAGGTGGGTCTGCCTGGCCGCGTGGATGGCTGGATCGCCCAGGCCAAGGAGCTCTCCGCCGAGGCCGAGTGATCTCGTCGCGAGGTTGAAAACGAATCAAGGGTAATTGGGGGCGCGGGGCGTCCCCGGCGGCCGGCTCGGGATCACCCAGGCCGGCCGTGGTGCGAGAAGAAGGGATTGAACATGGCTGCGATCACCGCCGGGCTCGTCAAGGAACTGCGCGAAAAGACCGGCGCAGGCATGATGGACTGCAAGTCCGCGCTCACCGAGACGAGCGGCGACGTCGAGGCCGCCATCGACTGGCTGCGCAAGAAGGGCCTTGCCAAGGCCGCCAAGAAGGCCGGCCGTGTGGCCGCCGAGGGTGTGGTGGCCGTGGAATCCTCGGGCCGCTTCGCCGCCGCCATCGAGGTGAATGCGGAGACGGATTTCGTCGCCCGCAACCCCGACTTCCAGGCGTTCGTCCGCGAGGCCGCCAAGGTCGCCCTCAACACCGATGGCACCCTCGAGGCCGTGGCGACTGCCAAGTTCCCGGGTGCGGACGTGACGGTGGCCGACAAGCTCACCGCCCTCGTCGCCACCATCGGCGAGAACATGACCCTGCGTCGCACCGCGAAGCTCGAGGTTTCCGCCGGCGTGGTGGCCACCTATGTCCACGGCCAGGTGGCCGATGGCCAGGGCCGTATCGGCGTGCTGGTGGCGCTGCAGTCCGAGGGTGATGTGGAGAAGCTCTCCGTGCTCGGCCGTCAGATCGCCATGCACATCGCCGCGCTGAACCCGCTGGCGCTCGACGCCTCGGGCATTCCGGCCGAGACGGTCGCTCGTGAGAAGGCGATCCTGCTCGAGAAGCACCAGGGCAAGCCCGCCAACGTGCAGGACAAGATTGCCGAGAGCGGCATGAAGAGCTTCTTCAAGGAGAATACCCTCCTCGATCAGGCTTTCGTGCATGACGGCTCCAAGTCCGTCGCGCAGGTGCTGAAGGAGGCCGAAGGCCAGGTCGGCGCGCCGATCAACCTGATGGCCTTCGTGCGCTTCGCCCTGGGCGAGGGCATCGAGAAGGAAGAGAGCGACTTCGCGGCCGAGGTGGCTGCCGCCGCCGGTCAGTCCTGAGCGAACGGGGAAGGGGGCTCCCCATGTCGTTCGACGATTCGGATGTTCCCGAACCCCGGCGCCCGTTTGCGGCGCCGGGGCTTCCCTATCCCCGCATCCTGGTGAAGGTTTCGGGGGAGGCCCTGATGGGGCCGGAGCCGTTCGGCCTGCATCCGCCGACGGTTGCGGCCATCGCCCGTGATCTCGTCGCCGCGCGTGCGCTCGGCTGCGAGGTGGCGGTGGTGGTCGGGGGCGGCAACATCCTGCGGGGTGCGCGGGTGGCGGGCGAGGATCTCGACCGCGCCACCGCCGACCACATGGGCATGCTCGCCACCGTCATGAACGGGCTGGCCCTGGAGCAGGCCATCGAGAAGGCAGGGGCTCCGGCCCGTACCCTCTCGGCGGTGCCCATGCCGACCGTCTGCGAGCCTTACGCCCGCCAGCCGGCGCTGCGGCATCTCCGGCGCGGGCGCATTGTCCTGCTCACCGGTGGCACGGGAAATCCCTATTTCACCACCGATACGGGCGCGGTGCTGCGCGCGGCCGAGCTGGATTGCGACGCGGTGCTGAAGGCCACCAATGTGGATGGCGTCTACACCGCCGATCCCAAGACCGACCCTACCGCCACGCGCTATGAGCGGCTCACCCATGACGAGGCCCTGGCGGCCGACCTCAAGGTGATGGATGCCGCGGCATTCGCGCTGGCACGCGAGGCGGCGCTGCCGATCATCGTGTTTTCGATCCGCGAGCCGGGGGCCATCGTCCAGGCCGCGACGGGGGCCGGCCGGGTGACGGTGGTGGCGCCCTGAGGCGGAAGACGCGGCGTTTTGGCGTCTTCGGTGACGGGCGCGATTCGTCCATTGTTCCGTAACGCCGCGCGGGAGCCTCGCTCCGGTGCGGCGTTACGCATATTCGCCGGCCGGCAAGGTTGCCGCGGAAGGGTGCCCCTAGTCTTCGCGTTGGCACCCGATTACCCCATTGCGCCAAGGGTTTGCTAGGTGCGCGGCCACAGGTGTCGAGCCGGCCGCGGTCCGGGTTGACTGGGCCTTCCGCATGGCGCTGCGCGTCGGTAGCGGGGACGGCACACAGATTTGTTCACTTCGACGTCGCCCTTCGCGAGGCGACAGGCTAAAAGGTTCGGCCGCAAGAGCCGAGACGAGACAGCACAGAGGATTGCCATGACCACCGCTTCCTTCGATCTGGCCGACATCAAGCGCCGCATGCAGGGCGCCATCGGCGTGCTCAAGGACGAGCTCGGCGGCCTGCGCACCGGGCGCGCGTCCGCCAGCCTGCTGGAGCCCATCACGGTGGAGGCCTACGGCTCGCGCATGCCGCTGGTGCAGGTGGCCACCGTGTCCGTGCCCGAGGCGCGCCTGCTCCAGGTGCAGGTCTGGGATCGCGGCATGGTGGGCGCCGTGGAAAAGGCGATCTTGAATAGCAATCTCGGCCTCAACCCGGCCACTGAAGGCCAGACGCTGCGCCTGCGCATTCCCGAGCTCAACCAGGAGCGCCGGCAGGAGCTGGTGAAGGTGGCTCATAAATATGCCGAGGCCGCCCGCGTGTCGGTGCGCCATGTGCGGCGCGATGGCATGGACCAGCTCAAGAAGCTGGAAAAGGATGGCGAGATGAGCTCCGATGACATGGAGCGCCTGTCCAAGGACGTCCAGAAGGCCACGGATGAGGCCATCGTCGAGGTGGATCAGGTGGTGGCCCACAAGGAAAAGGAAATCCTCTCGGTCTGAGCCGCGCGGGAAGGAGCGCACGCTTTTGAGCCCTGAGCAAGCCATGTCCCTGCGCGACGCCACCGGTGCCGAAGAGCTGCCGGCGGCGGTGCCCGTGCACGTGGGCATCATCATGGACGGCAACGGGCGCTGGGCGACCTCGCGCAAGCTGCCGCGGGTGGAAGGGCACCGCCGCGGGGTGGAGGCGCTGCGCCGCTGCGTGCGCGCGGCCCAGGACATCGGCATCCGCTATCTCACCATTTACAGTTTCTCGCACGAGAACTGGTCGCGGCCGATGGCCGAGGTGGGTGAGCTGATGCGCCTGCTCAAATTCTTCATCCGGCACGATCTGGCGGACCTGCATGCGCAGGACGTGCGGGTGCGTGTGATCGGCGAGCGGGCGGGGCTGGCCAAGGAAATCCGCGCGCTGCTCGACGAGGCCGAGGCGCTGACCAGTGGCAATCAGGGCCTGACCCTGGTTGTCGCCTTCAATTACGGTTCGCGGCAGGAGATCGCCGCCGCCGCCGCTTCCATCGCTGCCGATGCGGCTGCCGGGCGCATCCGGCCCGAGGACGTGACCGTTGAGATGATCTCTCAGCGGCTCGAGACGGCGGGCATTCCAGACCCGGACCTCATCGTGCGCACCTCCGGCGAGCAGCGCCTGTCGAATTTCCTGCTGTGGCAGGCAGCCTATGCGGAGTTCGTCTTCCTGCCCATCTATTGGCCGGATTTCGACAAGGCGGCGCTGTTGTCCGCGGTCAACGAGTTCGCGCGGCGTGAGCGCCGCTTCGGCGGCGTGGCGCCGGCCCCGGCGCGCTGATGCCGCTTCACCATCCGGCGCAAACACCCCCCGGGCCCACAGGCCGGAACAGCGATCTCAAGCGCCGCACGCTGTCGGCGCTGGTGCTGGTGCCGCTGGTGCTCGGCCTCACCTTCTTCGGCAGCTGGCCGTTCGCCGTGCTCTGGGTGCTGGCGGGGCTTGCGATTCTCTATGAATGGGCGGCCATGGCGCGGCTGGGCAATCGGCGCGTGTGGCTGGCGCTCGGCACGCTGTGCGTGGCGGGCGCGGCGGGCCTGCTGCAGGTCTCCAGCCCCGCTTACGCTCTCAGCGTGATTCTCCTCGGCGCGGCGGCGGCTGCGCTCGTGGTTCCCAGCAAAAGTGTGTGGAGCCTTTCGGGAGTGCTGGTGGCTGCTGCGGCGGCGCTGCCCATCATCGCGCTGCGCGGGGAGGGGCATCTCGGTCTGCTGGCGGTGCTCTTCATCTATGCTGTGGTCTGGGCCACCGACATCTTTGCCTATTTCGTGGGTCGCGCCGTGGGTGGGCCCAAGCTGTGGCCCCGTGTATCGCCGAACAAGACCTGGTCCGGCGCGCTGGGCGGGGCGGCCGCTGGCGTGGTGGCGGGGGCGGCGGTCGCCGCCGCGGGCGGCGTAGTCCATCTTTGGCCGGTGGGCGGCGTTGCCCTGGTGCTCAGCGTGGTGAGCCAGGGGGGCGACCTGGCCGAATCGGCGGTGAAGCGGCGCTGCGGCGTGAAGGATGCGAGCCGTCTTATTCCCGGCCACGGAGGTATTCTGGACCGGCTGGACGGCTTTGCCGCCGCTTCGCTCGCTGCGCTGCTGCTGGCGGTGCTGCATGGCGGGACGGACCCGGCCACCGCCCTGCTGATGTGGTAGGAAGAGATCCATGGAACGCGTTTCGGACCGCCCTCGCCAACGTCTCACCCTTCTGGGCGCCACCGGCTCCATCGGCCGCAGCGTGGCCAAGGTGCTGGCGGATGCGCCGGGGCGGTTCGAGGTGGAGGCCGTGGCCGGCGGGCGCGACGTGAAGGCCCTGGCCGACACGGCCCGGGCCCTGAGCGCGCGCTTCGCCGCAGTGGCGGATCCTTCCGCCGGGCGCGCCCTGGCGGATGCCCTCGCTGGCAGTGGCATCGCCTGCGGCGCCGGTCCATCTGCGATTCTCGACGCGGCCGCGCGCGAGGCGGATCTGGTGGTGAGTGCCATCGTCGGCGTTGCGGGCCTGGCGCCCTCGGTGGCGGCGCTGGGGCCCGGCCGGCGGATGGCCCTTGCCAACAAGGAATGCCTGGTGGCCGCAGGCCATTTCTTCATGGCCGAGGCAGCGCGCCGGGGTACCGAGCTGCTGCCCATGGACAGCGAGCATAACGCGATTTTCCAGGCCCTTTCGGCCGCGCCCGCTGCGGCGGTGGAGAAGGTAACGCTGACAGCCTCGGGCGGCCCCTTCCGGCAGAAGAGCCGGGTGGAGATGGAGCGGGCGACTCCGGCGGATGCGCTGAAGCACCCCAACTGGTCCATGGGCTCCAAGATCACCATTGATTCGGCCACCCTGATGAACAAGGGCCTGGAGCTGATCGAGGCGCACCACCTGTTTGCGCTGCCGCCGGAGCGACTCGACGCGGTGGTGCACCCCGAATCCGTGGTGCATGGGCTGGTTTCCTTCGTGGACGGGTCCGTGGTGGCGGGGCTGGCGGTGCCGGACATGTGTGTGCCCATCGCCCATTGCCTGAGCTATCCGGAGCGCTTCACGACCACGAGCCGCCGGCTCGATCTGGTGAAAGCCGGGCGCCTGACATTCGAGGCGCCGGATGAGGCGCGTTTCCCCGCCTTGCGTCTGGCGCGCGAGGCGATGGCCGCGGGGGGCGCCGCGCCGACCCGACTCAATGCCGCCAATGAGGTGGCTGTGGCCGCCTTCCTTGAAGGGCGCATCGGCTTCTATGGCGTGACCGATCTGGTGGCCGAGACGCTGGCGCGGCTGGGCGAGGGGCTGGCGCCGGCTTCCGCAGAGGAGGCCTTGGCGCTCGATGCCGAGGCGCGGCGGCTGAGCACCGGGCTGTTACCTAAGTTTGCCGCAAAGGCATCCTAGGCATAATGGAGGCGGAGCGGCCGCGCCCCTCCGTGACGGACGAGGACAAGGGACGATGGACGCAGTTTCAGCTTTGGGGACCACACTCACCGGTTTCGGCACCTCCCTGCTGGGCTACGTCATTCCATTCCTGTTCGTGCTGACCCTGGTGGTGTTCTTCCACGAGCTCGGGCATTTCTGGGTGGCGCGGCGCGCCGGTGTGCGCATCCTCACCTTTTCCCTGGGCTTTGGCCCGGAGATCGCCGGCTTCAACGACCGGCACGGCACGCGCTGGAAGATTTCCGCAATTCCGCTGGGCGGCTATGTGAAATTTTACGGCGACGAGGATGCCGCCTCGGTGCCGGACCAGGCGGCGCTTGAGCGCATGAGTCCGGCGGAGCGGCGCCAGAGCTTCTTTTTCCAGCCGGTGAAGTGGCGGGCCGCCATTGTCGCGGCGGGGCCGGTTGCCAATTTCATCCTGGCCATCGTCATTTTCTCCCTGGTCTTCATGGTGTTCGGCCGCCCGGTTTCGGCGCCTCGCGTGGATCAGGTGAATCCTGGCAGCGCCGCGGCTGCGGCGGGTTTCAAGCCCGGTGACCTGGTGCTGGAGATCGATGGCGCCAAGGTGGAGAGCTTTGCCGACATGCAGCGCATCGTCGGTATCCATGCCGGCCAGCCGCTGGCCTTCCGCGTCGAGCGCGGGGGTGCGGAGGTGAGTCTCACGGCCACGCCCGAGCTCAAGGAAGTGAAGGACGGATTCGGCAATGTCCATCGCACCGGCCTGCTCGGCATCTCTCGCTCCCTTGCGGAAGGGGATGTGACCATCCATCGCTATGGCCCTGTGGAAGCGGTCGGGATGGGTGTTCAGGAGACGTGGTTCGTGGTGGCGCGCACCTTCGACTATCTCGGCGGGCTCATTGTCGGGCGGGAATCGGCGGATCAGCTCGGCGGCCCCATCCGCATTGCCCAGGTGTCCGGCCAAGTGGCCACTTTCGGGATCGGCGCGCTGCTTTCCCTTGCGGCGGTTCTGTCGGTGTCGATTGGTCTTCTTAACCTCTTTCCCATTCCCATGTTGGATGGCGGGCATCTTCTGTTCTACGCTTTCGAAGCGGTGCGTGGTCGGCCTTTGAGCGCGCGCACGCAGGATATCGGGTTTCGGATCGGGCTCGCGTTGGTCCTCATGCTGATGGTCTTCGCGACCTGGAACGATGTCTTGCATATCGCTGCAATGTAAGGGGTTTGTGGGGTCGGCCGGGGTCGTGGCGGGAACGCAACGGTTCCGGCAAAAAGGACAGGCGAAAGGCCGGGCTCGGTTTGCAGCGCGGTGAAAAGCTTGTACAAGCGGCTACACAGGGTGAGAATCCGCAGCGGAAGCGTTGCGGGTTCGCGTTCGTCTAATATTTCAGGGTTGCGCGCCATATGACTGCTCCGCTCCGGGTGTTGAGAAGGCTGGCCGCCGCAGTTGGCATCGCCGCGTGTGTGGCAGTGTCCGCGGGGGCTGGTTCCCTTGTGGTGGCAGGGCCGGCCGCGGCCCAATCGAGCTCCATCGTGGTGGAAGGAAACCGCCGGGTGGATGCCGAGACCATCCGCTCCTATTTCGGTTCCGGCCCCTACACGGCCGCCAAGATCGACGAGGCCTGGAAGGCGCTCTACGCCACCGGCCTTTTCTCGGACGTTCAGGTGACGCAGTCCGGCGGACGCATCATCGTTCGCGTGTCCGAGAACGAGGTGATCAACAAGGTTGCCTTCGAGGGCAACAAGAAGATCAAGGATGAGGTTCTGGCCGGCGAGGTGCAGTCCAAGCCGCGCGGCACTCTCTCCAAGGCGACGGTGCAGGCTGATACCCAGCGCATCATCGAGGTGTATCGTCGTTCCGGCCGCATGAATGTGCGCGTCAATCCCGTCACCATTGATCGCGGCAATGGCCGTGTCGATCTGGTGTTCGAGATCAACGAGGGTGACAAGCTCGGCGTGGCGGACATCAAGTTCGTCGGCAACAAGGCCTTTTCCGATTGGAAGCTGAAGGACGTCATCTCCACGACGACGACCAACTGGCTTTCGTTCCTGAAGTCCACGGACGTCTATGACCCTGATCGGGTGAATTCCGACCAGGAGCTTCTGCGTCGCTTCTACCTCAAGAACGGCTATGCCGACTTCCGCATCCTGGCGGCGACGGCTGAGCTCGATCCTGCGGGCAAGGGCTACATCATCACCTTCACGCTGGATGAGGGTGATCAGTACAAGTTCGGCAAGGTGGACGTGGTCTCCAACATCCGCGACGTTCCGGCCGACTCGCTGCGGGGTGTGGTTCGTGCCCAGGAGGGGCAGGTCTACAACGCGGATATGGTCGAGAAGTCCGTGGAGAACCTCACCATCGAGGTGTCCAAGAACGGTTACGCCTTCGCCCAGGTCCGTCCGCGTGGCGATCGCGACTTCGAAGCCAAGAAGATCAATGTGCTCTTCGTGGTGGAGGAGGGGCCGCGCGTCTATATCGAGCGCATCGATATCCGCGGGAACACTCGCACCCGTGACTGGGTCATTCGGCGCGAGTTCGATCTCGGCGAGGGTGACGCCTACAATCGCGTGCTGGTGGACCGCGCCGAACGTCGCCTGCGTAATCTCGGCTACTTCAAGACCGTCAAGATCTCCACCGAGCCCGGTTCCGCGCCCGATCGTGTGATCCTGGTGGTCGATGTGGAAGATCAGCCCACGGGTGAGTTTGCTGTCTCCGGTGGTTATTCCACCTCCGACGGTCTGATTGCGGAAGTGTCTCTGGGTGAGAAAAACTTCCTGGGGCGTGGTCAGTATGTGAAGGTGTCGGGCTCCTGGGGTCAGAATTCCCAGGGCGCGGAGTTCTCCTTCACCGAGCCGTACTTCCTTGGCTATCGTTTGGCGGCGGGTGTTGACCTGTACTGGAAGGAAACTCAGCCGACCAGCTACACGAGCTACGCGACCAATATGCTCGGTGGTGGTTTCCGCTTCGGTCTGCCGATCACGGACGAGGTGACCCTGGCTCTGCGGTACAATCTGTATCAGCGCGAGATCTCGATCTGCGATCAGAGCACCTATCCCTTGGCTTATCAGCAGGCGCTTTGCTACGAGAGCACGTCGTGGGCTGTGCGTCAGGCGGCTCAGGAAGGGAGCACGATCACCTCGGTTCTGGGCTACACCCTTTCCTTCAACGGGCTCGACAATAACCAGAACCCGACCCAGGGTCTGTATGCCGAGCTCAAGCAGGACTTGGCGGGTCTCGGCGGCGATGTGAACTTCTTCCGCACCACGGCCGATGTGCGTCACTACACCCCGCTGGTTTACGGAGACGCGGTTCTGATCCTGCGTGGTCAGGCTGGTTACGTGGACTCCTGGGGCGACAGCTCGTCCATGATGAACAACTTCTTCATGGGCCCCAACTTGGTGCGCGGCTTTGCTCCCTCTGGTATCGGCCCGCGTGACGTGGCGCCGTGTGCGAAGTCGAACTTCGGTACGCCCGCTTATTTCAACTGCCTCGACAACACCACGACGGCGCTGGGCGGGACTCTGTACTGGGGCGTGTCGGCAGAAGTTCAGTTCCCGCTGGCCTTTCTGCCGAAGGACATCGGTCTGAAGATGGCGGTCTTTGCGGATGCCGGCTCTGTTTACGACTATAATGGTCCGACCACGTTCGATAACGTGCTGAACTACAATGGAAACAACTATTACGGTAATCCGAATATCGTGAATTGCGGGACCACGGGTTACACGACCAAGAACGCGACCGGTAATGTCTGCGTCGCCGACGAAAATGTGGTTCGCTCTTCCATTGGCGCTTCTTTGATCTGGCAGTCGCCCTTCGGTCCGCTCCGCTTCGACTATGCGTGGGCTTTGTCGAAGGCGGACTACGACCAGATCCAGGAGTTCCGCTTCTCCGGCGGCACGCGCTTCTGATATCCATCCTGAAGGCAGGCGCCGGAGGGTCGAGGCTAAGGCCGAGGCTCTCCGGCGCCTGAACGTGTTTCATGACAGAGACCACTTTCTTCCCGCTGCCGGATGCTCTTGGGTTGGCGGCCGTGGCTGAGCTGTGCGGGGCACGGCTGGTCGTGCCCGAGGGTGTGGACGCTACCGAATGTGGCAGTCGTCTTATCCGTGGGCTCGCGACGCTCGAAACCGCTGGCCCGGATGATCTCGTGTTCTGCGATGCTCTTCAGTTCGCAGGCCAGATGGCGACGACACGAGCTGCCGCGTGCATCACATCGGAGCGCTTCGCCGAAAAGGCGCGGCCGGATCTGCCGTTGCTGTTGGCTCCGCGCCCGGCGGCGGCATTCCTAATCATCAGCCGCACTCTGTTTCCTGCGGCCCTGCGTCCTCTGCCGATTTTCGGCCAACGGGGCATCGCCCCTGGGGCGCTGGTCCACCCATCCGCGCGCCTCGAGGAGGGGGTAACGGTGGATCCCGGTGCTGTGCTGGGGCCGGATGTGGAGATTGGCGCCGGAAGCCTGATTTGCGCCGGTGCCGTGATCGGTCCGGGTGTGCGTATCGGGCGGGACAGTGCGATCGGTCCGAATGCAAGTGTCATCCACGCGCTGGTTGGCAACAACGTCATCATCCATGGCGGTGCGCGGATCGGTTCTGATGGCTTTGGTTACCAGCCGAGCCCGAAGGGCCATCAAAAGGTGCCGCAGTTGGGCCGCGTTGTGATCCAGGACAACGTTGAAATCGGTGCCAACTCGACTGTAGATCGCGGCGCGCTGTCGGACACGGTGATCGGCGAGGGGACCAAGATCGATAATCTGGTTCAGATCGCCCATAACGTGGTGATTGGGCGGCACTGCATTGTGGTTTCACAGACCGGCATCTCCGGCTCCACACGGCTGGGTGACTTTGTGATGCTTGGTGGGCAAGTGGGCGTGGTGGGCCACGTCACCATTGGTGATGGCGCGCAGATCGCGGCTTCCAGCAATGTGAAGGGGGACGTGCCGCCCGGAGTCCGGTGGGGCGGGTCGCCTGCTAAGCCGGTTCGGGAATGGTTCCGTGAGGTCACGACCCTTAAGCGGCTGGCCGCCCGCCGCACGACAGACGAGGACGGGGAAGGATCGAACGCATGAGCGAGATGCTGCCGCAGGATGCTGAGACGGCGGAGAAGGCGCTGGAAAGCGCCGATATTCAGCGCATTCTGGCCTGTCTTCCTCACCGCTACCCGTTTCTGATGGTGGACCGCGTGGAGCGTATCGATGCTGATCGCTCCTGCGTCGGCGTCAAGAACGTGTCCGCGAACGAGCCGCATTTCCAGGGGCATTTTCCGGGCAATCCAGTGATGCCGGGTGTGCTCATCATAGAGGGCATGGCGCAGACCGCGGGCGTGATCTGTGTGATGGGCAAGGAGAAGGGCGCGAAGCCTTCCCTGGTTTATTTCATGACCATCGATGAGGCCAAGTTCCGCCGCCCGGTGGTGCCGGGTGACGTGCTCGAATATCACATGACCCGCATCACCCGGCGACGCAACATGTGGTGGTATAAGGGTGAGGCGAAGGTGGGGGGCGAGCTGGTTGCCGAAGCCAAGGTCGGCGCCATGATCATGGAGAATTGAGCGTGCCCAAGATCGACCCCACAGCCCGCGTCGAAAATACGGCTGGGCTTGCAGATGATGTGGTCATCGGTCCGTATTGCATCGTGGGTCCGCATGTGGTGCTCGCAGAGGGGGTTCGCCTCCACTCGCATGTGAACATTCAGGGTGACACCACCATTGGTGCGCGCACGGAAGTCTACCCCTTCGCATCGCTCGGCACCGCGCCGCAGTCGGTGCATTACAAGGGGGAGCGCACGAAGCTCGTCATCGGTGCTGATTGTCTGCTGCGGGAGCATGCGACTGCGAACATCGGTACGGCCGGCGGCGCCGGCGTTACGCGGATCGGCGACCAGGTCATGATGATGACAGGTTCGCACGTTGGCCACGACTGCACGGTGGGCAACAACGTGATCTTCGCGAATAATGCGGTGCTTGGTGGGCATGTCAGCGTCGGCGAGTTCACGTTCCTGGGCGGGCAATGCGCGGTGCACCAGTTCACGCGCATTGGCGCCCAGTGCATGATTTCGGGCCTGACGGGCGTGCGCGAGGATGTGATCCCCTTTGCCAATGTTCTGGGTCAGGCTGGCAAGCTTGTGGGGTTGAACGTTGTCGGCATGCGGCGCCGCGGTTTCTCCAAGACGCAGCTGCACGAGGCACGTGCCGTCTATCGTGAGCTGTTCTTTGGCGCTGGCACTTTTGACGAGCGCCTGGAGCGCCTGCGGGAAAAGGTGGAAGGCTCCATCTTCGCGGCTCAGGTCGTCGCGTTCATCGACGCGGATCGCAAGCGCGCCCTGTGCCATCCCTCGCGGGGTGTGAGCGGGGAGGCGTGAGCCTTGGCAACGTCGCCGTTGCAGACGGGTGAAGGCGGCACGGGCGGCGCCATTGGGCGTGGCGCTGCGCCGATTGGGATCGTCGCCGGCAGCGGCGCGTTTCCGGCAGCGGTGGCTGAGGCCGTAAAGGCGCAGGGACGGGACGTGGTGCTGTTCCTCATCCGGGGTTTCGCCGATCCGGCGCTGGAGCGTTTTGAACATCGCTGGTTCCGCCTCGGCTCGCTGGGGAGCGTGTCTGCGCTGGCCCGCGCGCGCGGCATCCGCGAGGTGGTGATGGTGGGCGGGCTGACGCGTCCGCGGGTGCGGGATCTTGGTCTGGACTGGACCATGGTTCGCCTTCTGCCACGCATCGCGCGCCTCTTTCGCGGGGGAGACAATCACCTGCTCTCCGGTGTGCTGGGCTTGGTGGCGGAACAGGGCTTCACCCTGCGCGGCGCCCATGAGGTGGCGCCCAATCTGCTGCTTCCGGAAGGTGTTCTGGGCGCCCATGTGCCCTCCGACCAGGCGCGGCAGGACATCACGCGCGGTCTGAAGCTGATTCATGCCCTGGGGCCGTTCGATGTGGGGCAGGGGGTGATTGTGGTCGACGGACTGGTCGCGACAGTGGAGGCCGCCGAAGGCACGGACCAGATGCTGGCGCGCTATGGCGAGCTGCGGCGCAGCGGGCGCCTGCGCTTCCCTGCGGGGCGGGGTGTCCTGGTGAAGGCACCAAAGCCCGGGCAGGATCGGCGCGTGGATCTGCCGTCGCTCGGGCCGGCGACCGTGGCGCGCGCGGCCGAAGCCGGGCTCGCCGGAATTGCCTTTGAGGCGGGGGGCGCCATGGTGCCGGATACGCAGGCGCTGGTGGCCGCGGCGGAAAGCGCGGGCCTGTTCGTGGTGGGCGTGAAGGATCCGCTGTCGTGAGCCTGCGCGCGTTCATGGTGGCCGGCGAGGAATCGGGAGATCAGCTCGGCGGCGCTCTCATGCAGACGCTGAGTGCGGCCGCGCCGGAAGGCATCGCCTTTCGCGGCGTCGGGGGCTCGCGCATGGCGCGGGCGGGGCTCGCAAGCCTGTTCCCGATGGAGGATCTCACCGCAATCGGCATCAGCGCGGTTCTGGCCAAGCTGCCCACCATCCTGCGGCGGCTGAAGGAAACGGTGGATGCCGTCCTTGCCGATCCGCCGGACGTGCTGGTGCTGATCGACGCGCCGGATTTCACCCATCGGGTGGCGGCGCGGGTGCGGGCAGCGAACCCGCGCATTCCCATCGTCAAATATGTGTCGCCCACAGTCTGGGTGTGGCGCGAGGGGCGCGCCCGGGCCATGCGCCCCTATGTGGACGCGCTGCTGGCGCTGCTGCCGTTTGAGCCGGATGTGCATCGCAGGCTCGGCGGTCCGCCCACTTTCTATGTGGGCCATCCGCTGCTGGAGCGGCTGCACGAACTGCGCCCGGATCCGCAGGAGGCTGCACGGCGGAGTGCCTCGCCGGCGCGCGTGCTGGTGCTTCCGGGCAGCCGCCGGCGCGAAATCGTGCGCCTGGGCCGCGACTTCGGCGCGGCCCTCGGCCGGGTAGCTGCCGAACGGGAGCTTGAGCTGCTGCTGCCGACGCTGCCGCATCTGAAGGATCTTGTGGCGGAAACGATTTCCGGTTGGCCCGTCCAGCCCCGCATCATTCTCGACGAGGCGGAGAAATACGCCGCCTTTCGCACCGCGCGTGCCGCGCTTGCGGCATCGGGCACCGTGACGCTGGAACTGGCCCTTGCCGGTATCCCGGAGGTTGCGGCCTATCGCATGGGGTGGCTGGAGGCGCAGATTGCCCGGCGGGTGCTGAAGGGCACCACCGTCATCCTTCCCAATCTGGTGCTGGGCCAGAATGTCGTGCCGGAATTCCTGCAGGAGTTTTGCACCGTTCCGGCTTTGACCAAGGCCCTGAGCGAGGCCATTGACGACGGGCCGGCGCGGCGGCGCCAGGAAGAGGCCTTCGCTCGCCTGGACGATATTTTCGGAATCACCGGGCCGAGCCCCAGCGCCCGCGCCGCAGACGTGGTGTTGCGCCTGGCGCGCAGCGGCCGTACGGCAGCCTTGCCTGCCGCGTGATGGCGCGCTGAGGCGAAGGTCCGCGCGCCGTCTGGCGCACGCCCTTCGTGGCCCTGTCTGAGACACGGGCGCTCCACTCCGTAACGCAAGGGTGAGCGGGCGCGGCCAAATCCCGCCGTCTCTCTCAGAAAGAGGCCTTTGCGGAGCCACCAACGGTCGCCCGAGCCCCCGCCTTCACGCCCTGACGTGCTCCCCATTTTTTGCTGGTCATTAGCCCGGCAAGGCTGGGCGCGGGCTCTCACGGGACAGGCTGGCGAGCACCGACCGTGATCGGCCGCGGACGCGCGTAGGGGCGTGAGGGTTGTCGTCGATCGGCCAAGCCTTGTTGATCCTCCGCGCCTCGGCCAGCGAGGAGAAGGCGGGTTGATTGAGGCTCTCGTCGTGCGGGCGGCCGTTGAGGTCTTCCACGACGGCATTCTGGATCAGCTTTGCCTGACGTGATGTCGTGCCAATCTCTGGCAGTCTCCGCGCAGAAGCTCTGCATGGCCCGGCTGACCAGCTGAGTGCCGCTCTCGGGCGCGATCGTGCAAGCGCGTTCGTGTCGGGCCATCCGTCTGCACGCCGGCGCACCACGCGGGTGAAAGCGTCGCCGATGCGCAGCACCCGGAAGCCACCCCCCATCGTTCAGGTCATCGGATGCGAGGTCGAGCCTCCAGCGCTGGTTCGCGCCCTCAGGGACGGCTGCCGGCGCTCTCGTGCCGAGCGCCGGCCTGTATCGCAGCGCCCGCAGTGCCGGCGCGCCGGCGCGCCGCCGCAGCGTCCGGGCGCTCCTGCGATGCTTTCGATGGGAAGTGCCTCTCGACGCCTGTCAGTCCTGGCGCTGGGCCGAAGTCGGCTGTCCGTGAGGCACGGGAGGACCGGCGACGCGCATGGCTGGCGGCCGGGCTGCGGGGCGCGAAAAGGGGGCCAGATCCACAGAGTGGTGCGGGCCCTCGCTTGCGTGGGGGCGGGGGGAGGGCGGCCGGGGTGCCTGGGTTGTCGCGCCGGGCGGGCGAAAAAAAACGGGGCGAAGCCGGTCTGGCTTCGCCCCGTTCTGATGTTTCACCGCAAGCACGCTCCGAGGGAACGTACCGGGCCTCCCGCGCTCACTTGCGCTGGGACATGGCGACGTAGTCGCGGCGGGCGGCGCCGGTGTAGAGCTGACGGGGACGGCCGATGCGCTGGCTCGGATCCTCGATCATTTCCTTCCACTGGCCGATCCAGCCCACGGTGCGGGCGAGAGCGAACAGCACGGTGAACATGGTGGTGGGGAAGCCCATCGCCTTCAGGGTGATGCCCGAATAGAAGTCGATGTTCGGATAGAGCTTCTTCTCGATGAAGTACTCGTCGTGCAGCGCAATGCGCTCCAGTTCCACGGCCACGTCCAGCAGCGGATCGTCCTTGATGCCGAGCTCGCTCAGCACTTCGTGACAGGTCTTCTGCATGATCTTGGCGCGCGGATCGTAGTTCTTGTAGACCCGGTGGCCGAAGCCCATGAGGCGGAAGGGGTCGTTCTTGTCCTTCGCGCGGGCGACATACTCGGGGATACGATCGACGGAGCCGATCTCGGCGAGCATCTTGAGGGCCGCTTCGTTGGCGCCACCGTGGGCGGGTCCCCACAGGCAGGCGATGCCGGCGGCGATGCAGGCGAAGGGATTGGCGCCGGAGGAGCCGGCAAGACGCACGGTGGAGGTGGAAGCGTTCTGCTCATGATCTGCATGGAGGATGAAAATCCGGTCCATGGCGCGAGCGAGAATGGGGTTCACCTTGTAGTCTTCGCAGGGAACCGCGAAGCACATGTGCAGGAAGTTGGACGTATAATCCAATTCATTCTTGGGATAAACGAAGGGCTGGCCAATAGAATACTTGTAGGCCATAGCCGCCAGCGTCGGGATCTTCGCGATCATGCGGATCGACGCGATGAGGCGCTGGTTCGGGTCAGAAATGTCGGTCGAGTCGTGATAGAAGGCCGACAGGGCGCCGACACAGGCCACCATGATGGCCATGGGGTGGGCGTCGCGGCGGAAACCGTTGAAGAAACGGGTCATCTGGTCGTGAACCATCGTGTGATGGGTCACGGAACGGTCGAACTCCGCCTTCTGGGCAGCGGTCGGCAGTTCGCCGTAAAGCAGCAGATAGCAGGTTTCAAGGAAGTCGCCGCCTTCGGCGACCTGCTCGATGGGGTAGCCGCGATAGAGCAGCACACCTTCATCGCCGTCGATATAGGTAATCTTGCTTTCGCACGAGGCCGTCGAGGTAAAGCCGGGGTCGTAGGTGAACATCCCGGTCTGGCCGTAGAGCTTCGAGATGTCGACTACGTCAGGCCCGATAGTTCCCCCGCGGATCGGCAGATCCCAGCTCTTTTCGCCCAAGCTGAACTTGGCGGCTTTGGCCCCGGAGTTGTTGGTGGCGTCCATGGATCCCTCATCCTTTGGGCGGACTGGGCGGCTTCGCGAATGCGAACCCGCCGCAGCGCAGTCCTAAACCCTCCCCAATCCTGCCGCAAGCATGACCATGCTTCATCGCGAGGCAGGGGAGCGGGACAAAGCGGCGGCAAGGTCTTCCGGGGTGTTCACGTTGAAGAACGGGTCGCCGTCCACCGCATCCCAGCTTTCTGTTACGGCGCCAAGGCTGGACAGGAGAAGCCCGACTTTCCGCTGTCCCGCAGCGAGAGCTGCCGCAAGCGGCGCGCGCGCGGCCTGCGGCCACAAGGCGATGACATGATGCACCTGCCCGCCTGAACCGGCGCAGACCACCCCTGCAGTCTGTGCATACCGATGTATGAGTCGGGAGACGAGGTCATGCGGAAGGAAGGGGGTATCGGCGGCCACGGTCAGCAGACTCGTGCCGGGCGATTCCCGCGCCACCCAGTCGAGCCCCGCCAGCACCCCCGCCAGGGGGCCCGGCCGATCGGCCACCGTGTCGGCAATGATGGGCAGGCCGAAGGCGGCGAACAGCTCCGGCGGGTCGTTGGCATTGATGGCGAGGCGCGAGACCTGAGGCGCCACGCGCGCGATGACGTGGGCAATCAGCGGCTGGCCGGCCAGGGGCACGAGGGGCTTCGGCAACGCCGCCGCGGGTGCTGCGCCCGCCGCCATGCGGCGCCCAAAGCCGCCAGCGAGGATCAGTCCGAAGGGGAGGGGATCTTGAGCCACCATGTCGCTCCCGTGCGATCGCGTCCGTTTGAGCCTGCCGAATGCGCAAACGCCCGGCGGTGAGGCCGGGCGCTTCGCATGAGACGGGGGGCGGGACAGCCCTTGAGATGGCCCGCCGCGGAAACCGGAGGCTCAGTCCACCAGCGCCGTCGGGTGGTTGGAGCTCACGCGGCGGGGCAGCACCGCCGAAATCTTCGCCGCCAGCGCCCGCCAGGGGGCGAAGTCGTTCAGGCGCGAGGTTTCGAACCAGCCGATCAGTGCGGCCGCCATGAAGGGCAGGCTCTGCACCATCAAGGCGATTCCATAGAGATTGATCTCGCGGATATGCCGCCAGTCGTTCTTGGTCAGCGCCACGCCGGGCAGGTTGTTCAGGATGATGAGCACGATGCCAGCCGCCAGCAGCAGCCCGCCGAGAGTCGCCTCCGGCAGGGCCGGGAAGTGGCGCGCCGCGCCCGCCAGCCAGTTCTTGCCCTTGGCCGTGCGGGCGAAGGCGAGATCCTTGTAGCGGAAGCCGTCCAGCACCGCCTTGGCCACCGTGTACTGCACCGCGCTCGCCGCCACCGCCGCGCCCAGCATGCGCAGGGGCGTGGTTTCCACCCGCAGCCGGTACAGGCTGACGAAGTGCATCAGATAGACCAGGAAGGTCATCAGGATGGGCAGGGTGAGCACATAGGCCGGCACCGACACGCCGAACAGCAGCACGAAGGGCACGAAGGCGAGGGACGCCAGCGCCATGGCCGCGCCGACCGATTCCGAGCCGAGCCAGGAGATCCAGCCCAGCACGAAGTGGCGCTTCTGGGCAGTGGTCAGGC
The DNA here is from genome assembly GCF_043831965.2 of Xanthobacter variabilis. Lineage (NCBI taxonomy): Bacteria > Pseudomonadati > Pseudomonadota > Alphaproteobacteria > Hyphomicrobiales > Xanthobacteraceae > Xanthobacter > Xanthobacter variabilis. The sequence continues at coordinate 3,701,649 of NZ_CM195533.1, read as the reverse complement.
GCGAGCGGCCGGGCAGGAAGCGCCGCCAATGCTTCTTGATGATCTGGAAGCCGCCATAGGCCCAGCGGTGACGCTGCTTCTTGAAGGCTTCGAAATTGTCGGGCAGCAGGCCGTAACCGTAACGCTTGCGGGTGTAATGGGTCTTCCAGCCGTTCTCGGCGATGGTGAGGCCGAGATCGGTATCCTCGCAGATGGTGTCCGAGGACCAGTTGCCCGCCTCCACCATGGCCGCGCGGCGGATGAGGCACATGGTGCCGTGCACCACGATGGCGTCATCCTCATTGCGCTGGACCATGCCGATGTCGAAGAAGCCGGCATATTCGGCATTCATCGCTTCGTGCAGGGGGCTGAGGCCGGCGTCGCGATGGTCCTGCGGCGCCTGCACGAGACCCACGGTGGGGTCCTCGAACACGGGCACCAGGTCCTTCAGCCAGTCGGGCGTCACCACATAGTCGGCGTCGATGATGCCGATGATCTCGGCGTCGGGCGCGGTGTGCTCCAGCGCGATGCGCAGGGCGCCGGCCTTGAAGCCCGCCACCTTCTCCGCATTGATGAACTTGAAGCGGTCACCCAGCTTGGCGCAGTGCTCGCGCACCGGCTCCACCATCGCCGGATCGGGCGTGTTGTTGATGATGATGATGGCTTCGAAGTTCGGATATTCCAGCTTCGCCAGAGCGTCGATGGTCTCCTTCAGCATCTCCGGCGGCTCGCGATAGGCGGGCACGTGGATGGAGACCTTCGGGAAGCGCGAGGGGGTGCCGGGCTTCAGCGATTCCACCAGCCGGTGGGGGCCGTTGCCGAAGGCGATGGCGGCCATCTCCTCCACCCGGTAGAGCAGCACGAACACCAGGGGCACCAGCATGACCACGCTGAGCGCCAGGGTGATGTAGTCGCCGCCGGTGACGTAGTGGTTCATCCAGTAGTCGACTACGGTCGCCAGCCACGCGGCCACGCCATTGGCGGCGCCGGCCAGCACCAGGCCCTGGGACATGGTGAGGTCGCGCATGCGCAGCAGCGGCAGGGTAAACAGCACGCCCAGCAGCAGCGCCAGCACGGCGGTCTGGGTGTAGGTGTGCTCGACGATGGGGCCGGTGAGGGGGAACTTCAGGTTCCGGTCGGCGTCGAACACGCCCCAGTACTGGCCCACGGAGCCTTCGTTCTGCTTCTTGGGCAGGTCGAACGCCTCAATGATGTTGTACTCGATGCCGAGTGCGTCGGCGCGGGCCACGAATTCGCGGATGATCTTGGCCTGCTCGATGGGGTCGGGCACGCTGGCGCCGCGGTTGAAGCCGTGGGAGGGCCAGCCGAACTCGCCGATGACGATGCGCTTGCCGGGATAGGCCGCGCGCAGGCGATTGTAGGCATTGATGGTGTAGTCCACCACCTTGTCCGCCGGCACGTCCTCCCAATAGGGCAGGATGTGGGCGAGGATGAAGTCGGCCGAGGCGGCCACTTCCGGATGGTCGAGCCAGGTGTTCCAGATTTCGCCGGTGGTCACCGGCACGTTCACCTGCCGCTTCACCTGGCGGATGAGCTCGGCGAGCTCGGTGTCGTCCATGTCGCCGCGCAGCAGGGTTTCGTTGCCCACCACGACGGACTGGACGTTGCGATTCTTTTTCGCCACCTCGATCACGCCCGCGATCTCGCGGTCGTTGGCCTCCTTAGCCTTCTCGATGACGGCGCCGGTGTCCTTGTCCTTGTCGCGGTTCAGCCAGGCGCCGGCCATCACCTTGATTCCCTGCTCGCCGGCGATGGGAGCGATCAGCTCCTTGCCATTGGTCGAGGAATAGGTGCGCACGCCGCGCGTGTAGGGCGACACGACCTTCATGTCCGAGCGGACCTGGGCCGCATTGGTCGGCGCCTCGCCCTCAGGGCTCATGTCGCGGCTGAAGGGCGCGAACGACAGGCTCTGGAAGCGATCCGTGATGTTCGGAGCGCTAACCTCGGGACGCAGGGAAATCCACATCGCGGCGTGGATCGATGTCACAACCGCAATGACCGCCGCCGCAGCAGCAAGACCGGGACGCATGGCGATGCCCACCCAAATCTGGGAGATCTCGAACCGCGAACGCTGCCTAAGCCGCGAAGGGTTCTGGAAAACCAAAGGCTTGGGGCACCCTTTCGACCTGCCCCCAGGTCGGCACCGCAGTGGGGGGAAACCCCCACGCTGCAATGCGTCGAGACACTAACATGCTCAGCTTTGGAGATAAATCCTGATCGTGGCGGGTCTGGGACGCCGTTGCGTCAGCCCCATGACCCTGCCGTGACCTTATTGTTGGGCTGGAGCAGGGGCTGCGGCCGCCGGCGGAGCCGCGATGTAGTCGGGATTGATCCAGCACTGGTGCGTGCGGGCATCCACCCGCTCGCGGGCCTTGGGGTCGATCTTGCCCTGGCGCACCAGGCAGCGGAAGGCGAGCTTCAGGTGCTCGGTGGGGCAGCCGAAGCGCTCGTAGATCTCGAGGTGGCGGCGGGCCGTGTCGATGTCATCGTTCCACAGCAGTGCGGCAATGCGCCGCCCCGTCCAAACGCATTCGGGCAGGCCGGCGGTGCCGGGCAGCTTGGAGGCCTCGTTGAACTCCTCCACCGAGCGGCGTTGGGCCTCCTGGGCGGCCTTCTGCTCGGGGGTGAGCTGCGGTTCCTGAGCCGGCTTCTGCTCGGGGGGCTGGGACTGGGCCGCCGCCGGGGCGAGCCCCGCGCCGAGGCTGAACGCGAGGGCGAGGGCGCCCGCCAGGGCAGAAAACTTAGAGCGTTGCATGAGGGCCATGATCTTCAGAAGGAAGGCGCGGAGCGATCCGCGGCGACAAGTTAGGTGAAGGCGGTGATTTTGTCAGCATGACGGCGCAGCAGCTGGCAACCACCGTTTAGGTGGATCGTCTCCACGGATCGCTGCGCCGGGTGGCGGTGCAGGCTTCACACCGCCACCGTGAAGCTCTATTTGCCCAGTTTCTGGCGAACGGGGCCGCGGCCGAAGGGCGAATGGCGCGTCCCGTGTTGACGCCACTGGGAGTTCTTATGTCCCGATCCATGCGGCTGCCGCTTGCTCTCGCGCTCACCGTCGCCGTGCTGGTCTGCGGCCTTTGGGTCTGGCTGGGCCGGCCGGTAGCCATGCCGCCCTCGCCGCTGGCGGCTGGTGAAAAGCTGCCCTGCGTGTCCTATGCGCCGTTCCGCGACGGGCAGTCGCCCTTCCAGAAGGGCCTGGTGATCCCCGAGGCGCAGATCGACGAGGATTTCGCACAGCTCGCCAAGATTACCGGCTGTGTGCGCACCTATTCCATCGAGATGGGGCTCGACAAGGCGCCGGCCATCGCCCGCAAGCATGGGCTCACCATGCTGCTGGGCATCTGGCTTGGCCCCGATCCGGATCGCAACCGGGTGGAGCTCGATACCGGCGTGCGCCTTGCACAAAAAAATCCGGACGTGGTTAAGGGCGTGGTGGTTGGCAACGAGGTGCTGCTGCGCGGCGAAATGTCCGCCACCGACCTCGGTTCCACCCTGCGCTGGGTGAAGTCGCAGGTGGGCGACGTGCCGGTGACCTATGCCGATGTGTGGGAGTTCTGGGAGCGCAACAAAGGCCTCACCGAGAACGTGGATTTCGTCACCATCCACATCCTGCCCTATTGGGAGGACCTGCCCGTGTCCGCCGCCGAGGCGGGCCCCCATGTGGACCAGATCCGCCAGAAGATGGCGGAGGAGTTTCCCGGCAAGGAGATCCTGATCGGCGAGACCGGCTGGCCCAGTTCCGGGCGCATGCGCGAGGAGGCGCTGCCTTCGCCCTCCAACCAGGCGCAGGTGATGCACGATGTGGTCGCCCTGGCGAAGAAGCGCGGCTATCGGGTGAACGTCATCGAGGCGTTCGACCAGCCCTGGAAGCGCCGCAGCGAGGGCACGGTGGGCGGCCATTGGGGCCTGATCGACGCTTCCACCCGCACCCCGAAGTTCGAATGGGGCCAGCCAGTGGAGGATTTTCCCGGCTGGAAGATGCACATCGCCGTGGGGCTCGTTGTGGTGGCTGCCGCCTTCGGCGCCGCCTGGCGGGCCGGCCGTGATCGCGACGGGGGCGTGACGCCGGCGGAATGGGGCGCGGTGGCACTGGTGGCGCTGTTCGGCGGCGCCACCCTCGGGGCCGCGCTCTCGGCCTTGCCGCTGGAGAGCCTGGGCTTCGTCGGCTGGCTGCGCAACGGGCTGTTGCTGGCAGCGTCGGCAGCAGCCATGGTGGTGATGCCGGCCGTCATCGGTGGCGGGCGGGGGCTCGCCCCCTTCTCCATCGCCCTCGACGGCCGCATGCGGGCGCGCTGGGAGGGGCTGACGGTGGCCTCGGCCCTGATGCTGGTGCTGGGCGTGGTGGCGGTTGGCTCGGTGGCGTTCGAGCTGGTGTTCGATCCGCGCTACAAGGATTTCCCCGTGTTCCCGCTGACGGGCCTCGTCGCGGCGCTGTTCGCTCCGCTGCTGGTGCGGCGCGCGGAGCGCGAAGGCGCGGGGCTGGGGGAGACGGTGGCTGCCTGGGTAATGCTCATCGGCGGCATCTATGTGCCGCTCAATGAGGGACTTTCGAACTGGCAGGCGGCCTGGTTCGGCGCGCTCTGCCTGGTCATGGCCTTCACGCTGTGGCGGGTCCAGGCCGTGCAAAGGAAAGGATGAGCCCCATCGCCGCCAGGGCGCCGGCGACCTCGTTGTGGAACACCAGCGCGAACGCCGTGAACACCATGGTCATGGCGAACGCCGCGAGCGAGGGCGCGACCAGCTGCATCAGCGCGCCGATGAGGGCCAACCCGCCGAACACATTCCACAGCGAGAAGGTGAGCACTGCCGCGCGCCCATAGCAGCCCATGCTTTCCAGCCCCGCTTCGCAGGCCAGACCCACCAGCGCGGGTTCCACTACCATGTAGCGCATGTAGAGGGCCCAGCCCACCGCGCCCATGCCAAGGGGAATGAGCCAGTTCAGGCTCTTCGGGCCGGGGCGGAACAGGGGCCGTTCGGCATAGGGCAAATCGGGCATGGCGATGATCCGTCTCTTTCGTTCCGCGGCTGGCTTAGGAGGTGGCATTGCCGCCGTCCAGTGGCAAGAGCGAGGCGCTCTGTCGGTTCCCAAGGCGTAGGGGCGGGCATGACGCAGGGACGTCGCCGCGCGGCAGGGGCCGGTGCGAGGGCACTGCGGGAGCGGCCGGTTTCCGCGCGGCGGAAGGCGCGATAGCGGACAGCGCAGAGGGAGTAAGCATGATGAGGGAACGGACGCTGCTGGTGGTTGTGCTGGCTGCAGGTGAGGGCACGCGCATGGCCTCGCGTCTGCCGAAGGTGCTGCACAAGGTGGCGGGCCGCACCATGCTTCACCATGTGCTGGAGACGACGCGGGCCGCGGGCGCCACGGGCACGGCGGTGGTGGTGGGCCCTGACCGGGAGGATGTGGCGGCCGAGGCGCTGCGGGTGAGCCCCGATGCGCGCGTGTTCGTCCAGCGCGAGCGGCTCGGCACCGCCCATGCGGTTCTCGCCGCCCGCGCGGCGCTGGAGCAGGGCGCCGACGACATTCTCGTGCTTTATGCCGACACCCCGCTGATCCGGCCCGAGACGCTGGCCCGCCTGCGCGCCCCCCTGGCCGAAGGGGCGGCGGTGGCGGTGCTGGGCTTCCGCCCCGCCGATCCCACCGGCTACGGCCGGCTTTTGACCGAGGGCGACACGCTGCGCGCCATCCGCGAGGAGAAGGACGCCAGCGCCGCCGAAAAGGCGGTGGGCTTCTGCAATGCCGGCCTCATGGCCCTTTCGGGGGATGTGGCGCTGGGTCTGCTGGAGCGCATCGGCAACGCCAATGCGAAGGGCGAGTACTACCTGACCGACATGGTGGAGCTGGCCCGCGCGGATGGCCTGAAGGCGGTCGCCGCCGAGGCGGACGTGGAGGAGGTGGCCGGCGTCAACAGCCGCCTCCAGCTCGCCGAGGCCGAGGCGATCCTGCAAGGGCGCCTGCGCCGGGCCGCCATGGCGGCGGGCGCGACCCTGGTGGCGCCGGAGACGGTCTTTCTTTCCGCCGACACGCGGCTGGGCCGGGACGTGGTGGTGGAACCCCATGTGGTGTTCGGCCCCGACGTGACGGTGGGGGATGACGTGGTCATCCATTCCTTCAGCCATCTGGAGGGGGCCTCTGTGGCGGAGGGGGCCAGCATCGGCCCGTTCGCCCGCCTGCGTCCCGGGGCGCGCCTGGAAAGCGGCGTACGCATCGGCAATTTCGTGGAAATCAAGGCCTCCCACGTGGAACAGGGCGCCAAGATCAACCATCTCTCTTATGTGGGCGATGCCCATGTGGGCGCGCGCTCCAATCTCGGCGCCGGCACCATCACCTGCAATTATGACGGCTTCGGCAAGCACCGCACCGAGATCGGCGAGGGCGCCTTCATCGGCGTCAATTCGGCGCTGGTGGCTCCGGTGACCATCGGCAGGGGCGCCTTTGTGGGCACCGGCGCGGTGGTGACCGACAGCGTGCCCGAGGATGCCCTGGTGCTGGCCCGCAGCCGGCAGACGGTGAAGGAAGGCTGGGCCCGCGAGTTCCGCGCCCGCAAGGCCAGGGAATGAGCCGCGCCCCCAAGTCAGGGATCCGCGCAAGTCAGCTCCCTGCAAGTCAGCCCTCCTGCAAGTCAGCGAGACTTGCAGGCCACGTCCCCCGCTGAGGGCGGCCGCGCCGCGGCCGGCGCCCGCAGACAGGAACCGAAAGCGGAAGTGATTCTGGCCTTGCGGTGCAGCGGGGTAGGAATGAACCAGTCCCGCGGCGCACACCGATTCCCTGGCGGAAGCGGGGCGCGCGCAACGCAATGTGGAGCTTCAGTGCATGTGTGGCATCGTCGGCATCCTGGGTAAGAGCGCGGTCGCGGATCACCTGGTGGAGTCCCTGCGCCGCCTGGAGTACCGGGGCTACGATTCGGCCGGTGTCGCGACGCTGGAGAATGGCCATCTCGAGGTCTGCCGCGCCGAGGGCAAGCTGCGCCACCTCGAGCAGAAGCTGATGAAGCATCCGCTGCACGGCCATATCGGCATCGGGCACACGCGCTGGGCCACCCATGGCAAGCCCTCCGAGCGCAACGCCCACCCCCATGCCACCAAGCGGGTGGCGGTGGTGCACAACGGGATCATCGAGAACTTCCGCGAGCTCAAGCAGGATCTGACCGATCTGGGGGTGAGCTTCAAGAGTGACACCGACACCGAGGTGGTGGCCCAGCTGGTGGACCGCGAGCTGCTCGCCGGCCGCACGCCGGCAGCGGCGGTGGAAGCCGTGCTGCCGCGCCTCAAGGGCGCGTTCGCCCTCGCCTTCCTGTTCGACGGTGAAAACGACCTGCTGATCGCCGCCCGGCGCGGCTCGCCCCTCGCCATCGGCTATGGCAGCGGGGAAATGTTCCTGGGCTCCGATGCCATCGCGCTCGGCAGCTTCACCGATCGCATCACCTATCTGGAAGAGGGCGACTGGGCGGTGCTGACCCGCGAGGGCGCCACCATCCGGGACGAGAGCGGCGCGGTGGCGGCCCGCCCCGTGCAGAAGGTGCCGGCCGGCGCGCTGCTGGTGGACAAGGGCAACCATCGCCACTTCATGGCGAAGGAGATCTATGAGCAGCCGGAGGTGATGTCCCATGCCTTCGGCCATTATCTCGACCTTGCCGCCGAAAAGGTCGCGCTGCCGGAGCTGCCGTTCGACCTGAAGGATGTGCGGCACATCTCCATCACCGCCTGCGGCACCGCCCTCTATGCCGGCGCGGTGGCGGAATACTGGATCGAGCAGTTCGCCCGCATTCCCGTCTCCATCGATATCGCATCGGAATTCCGCTACCGGGAAACGCCGCTGGAGCCGGGCGGGGTGACCATCGTCATTTCCCAGTCGGGCGAGACGGCCGACACCCTGGCGTCCCTGCGCTATGCCAAGGCGTGCGGGCAGAAGGTGGTTGCGGTGGTGAACGTGGCCACCTCCACCATCGCCCGCGAGGCGGACATGGTGCTGCCCACCCTGGCGGGTCCGGAAATCGGCGTGGCCTCCACCAAGGCCTTCACCTGCCAGCTCGCCACGCTCGCCTGCCTCGCGGTGGCGCTGGGGCGGGCCTCGGGGCATGTGGCGGAGGATGACGAACGCCGGCTGGTGCGCGCCTTCATGGAGGTGCCGCGCCTGATGACCGAGGCGCTGAAGCTCGCCCCCGACATCGAGGTGCTGACCCGCACCCTCGCGCATGCGCAGGACGTGCTCTATCTCGGCCGCGGCCCGAACTATCCGCTGGCGCTGGAAGGGGCGCTGAAGCTGAAGGAGATTTCCTACATCCACGCCGAGGGCTACGCCGCCGGCGAGCTGAAGCACGGCCCCATCGCCCTCATCGACGAGAAGATGCCGGTGGTGGTGATCGCGCCCCATGACCGCATCTTCGAGAAGACCGTCTCCAACATGGAGGAGGTGGCGGCCCGCGGCGGCAGGATCATCCTCATCACCGATGCCAGGGGCGCGGAGATGGCCCATGGCGATGCCGTGCAGAAGCTGATCCTGCCGGAGATGCCGGCCGTGGTGTGCCCCATGGTCTATGTGCTGCCCGTGCAGCTCATCGCCTATCACACTGCTGTCATAATGGGCACCGACGTGGACCAGCCCCGAAATCTCGCCAAGTCCGTCACGGTCGAGTAGCCGGGCGATTGCCTACAATGCGTGCATATTGCGGTAAAGGTTGCTACTCTGGAGCAGCTTGAAGGGGGGCTTGCCGTCTATGGCGGTGCGCCTCTTTTGGCGTGCGCCATAGCTGGGCACGGTGGTTCAGTGCACCGGACGTCCTTGGTGGGTGGAACTGAGAAGACCGAGCCGGATGCAGCCTGCTGGATTCACTCTCGTCATGAACCTGGCCGTCGCGCTGCTGTTCGCGGCGAGCTATGTCACGATTGCGCTGCTGAATCCGGGCTATCGCGCACCGGTGTGGTTCGCCGCCAGTTATGGCGTGGGCGTGCTGACGCCGGTGGCGCAGCTGGGGCTGGCCTATAGCGGGTGGACCACGCCGTTCGTGATCCTCGTCTTCCTCACCTTTGCGATCGCTCTGGTGCTGATGGTGCCCGCGCTGGCCTTCTTTTACCGTCGGCGACCGCCCTGGCGGCTGGTGGCGGGGCTCGTGGTCTACGCGTTGCTCCTGTTGCCGCTGCAGGCCATGTTGCCGCATCCTTCGTTTGCCCGCGAACTGGCCTACCAATCGCCGTTCTTCATGGCGATGGCGGCATGCGTATGGGTGATCCTGCGTGACAGCCCGCGTCGCGCCGGCGATCTGGTGCTGGCCGGCAGTTTTGCCCTGCTGGCCCTGCACTTTCCCATAAAGGCGATGATCGCGGCCCAGATCGGCACGGGGGCCAGGCCCACCGACTATATCGGCACCACCTACGCCCTCATCTCCCAAGTGAGCTCCGGCATCCTGCTGGTGGCGACCGGACTCCTGCTGCTCATCAAGGCCCTGCAAGCGGTGATTTTGGAAAAGCAGGCCGATGCGGAAACCGATCCTCTGTCCGGCCTCATCAACCGGCGCGGCTTTGACCAGCATGCGGAGCGGCTCCTGGAAAGGGCCGCCGCCTCGGCTTGGCCGGTTTCGCTGCTGCTGCTGGACCTCGACCATTTCAAGGCCGTCAACGACGTCCACGGCCATGCGGTGGGGGATGCCGCCATTCGCGCCTTTGGTGCGACGCTGAAGCGCAGCGCGCCACAATCGGCCGTGGTGGCGCGGATCGGCGGTGAGGAATTCGTGGTGCTGCTGGATCGCACCGGATTGGAGGGCGCCTGCCTTCAGGCCGAGGCGCTGCGGGTGGCCACCGCCACCTGCGCGGAGGAGGGGATTCCCGCGCTGACGGTGAGCATCGGCGTGGCCGAAGTGGGCCCGGGCTATGACCTGCGCAGCACCTTCCGCCACGCGGACGCAGCCCTTTATGCGGCGAAGGATGGGGGGCGCAACCAGGTTTGCCGCGCCGCGCAAAAGCGGGCAGGGGCCACTCTCGCGCCACTTTAAGTTATGGTAAATTATGTTTTAAAAACAGAGCGTTAATGCTGTCTGCTCAAGCGTTTCATCGACTTGTGTCCGCCTAGCGGTTGGGCCGTGTGACGATGAAGACGGCGAGGATTGCGAACAGCGCGGCGAGGAAGATCAGCACGCCCTGCGGCGCTCCGAAATACCATGAGCCGGCAAATGAGCCGACGAAGCTGGAGAGGGCGAACAGCTTGGCCACGGGCGGAATCGCCCCGGTCTCGCGCCAGCGGACGACGCTGGGGCCGAGATAGCGGTGGTTCAGCAGCCATGCCTCCACCCGCGGCGAGGAGCGCGTGAAGCACCAGGCGGCCAGGATGAGGAAGACCGTGCCCGGCATCATGGGCACGACCATGCCGATGATGCCGATGATGAGGAACACCACTCCGGCGGCGAACAGGATCTGCCTGTAAAGGGCGGAGCGCATGGCGCGCGCATCCACGCGCCGCTGGCCCTGGCGCGTGCCGGAAGGGGCCGCGCCGCCGTCACTGACAGGGCCGTCGCTGACCGGGTCTGGGCCGCCAGGGGGCAGTGGCTGGCGCGATGGGGAAGTCATGGGGTCGACCATGCCGGCTCCGTTTGGCCAGGGCAAGGGGCGGGATGCGCCGGCTCCGGCCCCGGGGTTTGATCGCGTGCGGCGCGCGTCGGGCGATGTCAGCCCGCTGAGAGCAGCCGCACGGCGGCGTCGCGCTCATGGAGATAGAGCAGGGTGTGAAGCGGCTCCGATTCCGGGGCGCTCAGCTCGGGATCCTCGCGGATGATGGCCGCGGCGGCGGCGCGGGCGGCTTCCATCTCTGCGCCATGAAACTCCTGCCGGGCGATTCGAAAGCCGGGCATGCCGCTCTGCCGGGTGCCGAGCACATCGCCTTCGCCGCGCAGACGCAGGTCTTCCTCGGCCAGCCGGAAGCCGTCCTGGCTCTCGCGAAGGACGGAAAGGCGAGCCTTGGCGGTTTCGCTCAGCGGGCCGCGATAGAGCAGCAGGCAGGTGGAAGCCTCTTCCCCGCGCCCCACGCGCCCGCGCAGCTGGTGCAACTGGGCCAGGCCAAAGCGTTCGGCGTGCTCGATGACCATCAGGGTGGCGTTGGGCACGTTCACCCCCACCTCGATCACCGTGGTGGACACGAGCAGGCGGGTCTCGCCCGAGGCGAAGCGGGCCATGGCCGCATCCTTCGCTGCGCCGGACATGCGCCCGTGCACCACATCCACCTTGGCGCCGAAATGGGCCTTGAGATCCTCGAATCGTTCAGTGACCGAGGTCAGGTCCGAGGCTTCGCTCTCCTCCACCAGCGGGCAGATCCAATAGGCCTGGGCGCCCTTCGCCAGGGCGCGGCCGACCCCCGCCACCACCTCGTCGAGCCGCTCCATGGGGAGGGCGCGGGTGTCCACCTCCTGCCGCCCCGGGGGCTTTTCCCGCAGCTCGGAGGAATCCATGTCGCCGAACAAAGTCAGCACCAGGGTGCGGGGAATGGGGGTGGCGGTCATCACCAGCATATCGACGCCCTGGCCCTTGCGCGCCAGGGCCAGGCGCTGTTCCACGCCGAAGCGGTGCTGCTCGTCCACGACGACGAAGGCGAGGTCTTGAAACGCAACATCGTCCTGGATGAGGGCGTGGGTGCCGATGAGGAGCTGGGTGCGCCCCGCCGCCAGGTCGGCCAGCAGCGCCGCCCGCGCCTTGCCCTTTTCGCGCCCGGTCAGCACCGCCACCCGGATGCCGGCCGCCTCCGCGAGGGGGGCGATGGTTTCCAGGTGCTGGCGGGCGAGGATCTCGGTGGGCGCCATCAGCGCCGCCTGCCGGCCCGCTTCCATGGCGGTGGCGGCGGCCAGCAGCGCCACCACGGTCTTGCCGGACCCCACATCCCCCTGGAGCAGGCGCAGCATTCGCCGCTCGGCCGCAAGGTCGGCGCGGATCGCTTCCAGCGCCTGCTGCTGCGCGCCGGTGAGGGCGAAGGGCAGGGCGGCGAGGATGCGCCGCGAAAGGCTGCCGTCGCCGACCGTGGAGCGTCCGCCCGTGCGCTCTTCCCGGGAGCGGACGAAAGCAAGGGTGAGCTGGTGGGCGAGCAGCTCGTCAAACGCCAGCCGGCGCCAGGGCGCGCCGGTGGGCACCGCCTCCTCGGGCGATTGCGGGCGGTGGATCCGGGTGAGCGCCTCGCGAAAGGCGGGCCAGCCCTGGGCGGCCCCCAGCGCCGGAGGGATCCACTCCGCAAGTTCGGGCACCCGACCGAGGGCGGCCTCGATGGCGCGGCGCAGATAGCCGGGCGCGAGGCCCTCCACCAGCGGATAGACCTGTTCCACCGGCGGCAGCCGGGCAAGCCCCGCAGCGTCGAGGATGCGATCCGGATGGGTCATCTGCCGCATGCCGTCATAGAGCGCGATGCGGCCGCACAGCCAGCGCGTCGAGCCCACCGGCAGCATGTGTTCCAGCCGGGCGCGATCCATCTTGAAATGCGCGACCACCAGGCTGCCGCTGGCATCTGAAACATAGGTGCGGTGGGGCGCCCGGCTGCCTTCCGGCGGGTGCTGGTGGCCCTCCACATGCACCTCAAGCGTCACATCCGACTCGGGAATCGCCTCGGCAATGGAAGGGCGCGCGCGCCGATCCACGAACTGCGACGGCATGTGGAACAGCAGGTCCAGCACCCGCGGCGGATCACGCCCGAGAAGGCGCGCAAACGGGCGCAACAGCTTCGGGCCAATGCCGGGAAGACTGTCGAGAGGCGCGAACAGCGGATCGAGCGAAGCCGGGCGCATGGGGCAGGGGAGGGGATGATCTCTTAAAGCAGCCTGCGAACTTAAAGTTAAAGTTCAACTTGAGATATGGCAAATTTTCCTATTATTTCAATGTGTCATCTCAGGCTGTGGATGTGGGGCATGAGCGGCGGGGGCAGTGAGGGCGAAAAGGCGGAGCGGATGGCGTTCATCCTGGCGCTCCGCCAGCACGGCATTCGCGACGTCGCGGTACTGCGCGCCATGGAGCTCGTGCCGCGTCCGCTGTTCGTGGATCCGCAGTTGCGCGCTCACGCCTATGACGATGTCTCGCTGCCGATTCCCTGCGGGCAGACCATGTCGCAGCCGAGCCTCGTCGCCACCATGACCGAGGCGCTGGGCGCTACGGCCGAGCATGCCGTGCTCGAGGTGGGGACTGGCTCGGGCTATCAGGCGGCGGTCCTGTCGCATCTGGCGGCGCGAGTGGTGACGGTTGATCGCTACCGCACCCTCGTGTCCGAGGCGGTGGCCCGCTATGAGGTGCTGGGCCTGCGCAATCTGACCGCCTATGTGGGCGACGGCATGCAGGGCATGTCCTCGCGGGCGCCGTTCGACCGCATCATGGTCACCGCCGCGGCGCGGGAAATTCCCCCCGCCTTGCTGGAGCAGCTGAAGTTCGGCGGCGTGCTGCTGATCCCCCTGGGCAAGGGCGACGAGGTGCAGATGCTGGTGCGCGTGGTGAAGGAGCACTCGGGCAATCAGGTGCGCGAGCTGATGCCGGTGCGCTTCCTGCCGCTCATTCCGGGCACGGCGGCCACACTGTGAAAGAATCGCGTTTCGCCAGCGGCCTCTGGCCTTCGGTCTGATTGCGGAGCATGGGCGGCTGCCCTATCCAGGTTGAGAATTCGTGAAATGGGGTCGAGCCGTTGCGGACCTTTTCTGCACTTGGGTGGCGTAACCTTCTTGCGTTGCTGGTGGTGTCCGCCGTGGTCGCGGGCTGTGGCGGGCGGCCGAGCGGGGTTCTGATTCCCGTTCCCGACGATGTGCCCGGCACGTCCCATGTGAATATGGCGGTGGCCACGGTGCGCGCCCGCACCGATGGGCCGGACGTTTATACCGGCGAGCGCGGCGGCGCCCCAAGCTTCATGGAAATCGACGTTTCCATTCCGCCGGACAGCGCCCGCGCGGCCGGCGACGTGCAGTGGCCGAAGACGGTGCCCGGCAATCCGGCCACGGACTTCGTGACCACCCGTCTGGAGGACATGACCCAGGAGCAGGCCGTCAAGTGGTTCAACACGCGCATCAAGCGCACGCCCGGCCGGCAGGCTCTGGTGTTCGTGCATGGCTATAATCAGCGCTTCGACGATGCCGTGTTCCGCTTCGCCCAGATCATCCACGATTCCGGGGCGGACGTGACGCCGGTGCTGTTCACCTGGCCGTCGCGCGGCAGCCTGCTCGCCTATGGTTATGATCGCGAGAGCACCTCTTATTCGCGCGATGCCCTGGAACGCCTTTTGACCTTCATGGCCAAGGACCCGAACGTGGGAGAGATCTCCGTTCTTGCCCATTCCATGGGCAATGTGGTGACCCTCGAGGCGCTGCGGCAGATGGCCATTCGCAACGGCCACATCCTGCCCAAGATCAAGAATGTGATGCTGGCCGCGCCGGACGTGGATTCGGATGTGTTCCGCACCATCTTCCGCGAGTTCGGCGAGCCGCGGCCCAACTTCACTCTGTTCGTCTCGCAGGACGACAAGGCGCTGGCGGTGTCGAAGCGGGTGTGGGGCGATGTGCCGCGCATCGGGCAGGTGGATCCCACCCAGGAGCCCTATCGCAGCGAGTTCGAGAAATACCACATCACCGTTCTCGACCTCACCAAGCTGAAAACCGACGACCCGCTGAACCACGGCAAGTTCGCCGCGAGCCCGGAGGTGGTGCAGTCCATCGGGGCGCGACTCGCCCAGGGCCAGACCATGACCGATTCTCGAGTTGGCCTGGGTGAACGCATCGTGCAGTTCTCCACCGATGCCGCCTCCACGGTGGGCACGGCCGCGGGCCTCGTCATCGCCGCACCGGTGGCGGTGGTGGATCCCAATACCCGTGAGCATTATTCGACTCACGTGAACCAGCTGGGCAGCAGCATCTCCGATACCGCAAATTCTGGTGCGGAGACCGTGGCGGCTCCCGCGGCGCAATAGGCGTCGCGGCGGGGCAACACTCCGGCGGGCGCGCCGAAAGCGCGGCGCTGGGCTTGTCCCAACAAGGTGTTGCGGTCTCTTGCCCGCGCATCGCGCGGTGGCCGCGACGGTGAGGCGCGTGCTTCGCGCCTCCCTTTTTGTATTCCCTAAGGGAATGATGCGGGCGCCGTCCTTCAGGTCGCGTTTGCAATCGCCGGGGCGGTGGTTATAGTCCGCCCGCTTCGCCGCCTCCGGCAGTGCATGGGACGCATCCTTACGGCATGGTCCCGACCTCTTGACCCCAACAGACGAACGAGGACGCAAATGTTCATCACGCCTGCTTTCGCCCAGGGCGCTCCGGCTGCTGGCGGCGGGGCCGACATGCTCATTCAGCTTGCCCCGTTCCTGCTGATTTTCGTGGTCATGTATTTCCTGATCCTGCGGCCGCAGCAGAAGCGGGCCAAGGCGCACCAGGAAATGGTGACCGCCCTGCGCCGCGGCGATGTGGTCGTGACGGCTGGCGGCCTGGTGGGCAAGGTGTCCCGCGTGGTGGACGAGAACGAGGTCGAGCTGCAGATTGCCGACAACGTGCGCGTTCGCCAGATGCGCTCGCAGATCGCCACCGTCCGCTCGAAGGGCGAGCCGGCGAAGGACGAAGCGGCGGCTTCCTGATTCCATTAGATCGCGCGACATGCTGCACTTCTCTCGACTCAAAACGGCGGCGATCCTCATCACGGTCGCCCTCGGCATCCTGTTCGCGCTGCCCAATGTGCTGCCGCAGAGCGTGCTTTCGCATCTGCCCACATGGCTGGCGTCGAGCCGGGTGACCCTCGGCCTCGACCTCCAGGGCGGCTCCCACATCCTGCTGGAAGTGGACGGCGACGCGCTGCGCAAGGAGCGCGCCGAGCAGGTGCGCGACGAAGTGCGGCGTGTGCTGCGCGATCAAAAGATCGGCTACAGCAACCTCGCCGTCCGCGACACCACCATTTCCCTGCGTCTGCGCGACCCCGCCGACATGGAGAAGGCGCTGGCGGAGCTGCGCAAGCTTGCGGCGCCGGTCACCAATGCGGTGTTCGGCGGCAGCAGCGGCGAGATGGACCTGACCGTGTCCTCCGGCAGCGAGGGCGCCATCACGCTGCAGCTGACCCAGGCGGGCCTGGATGCGCGCATGCGCTCGGCCGTCGATCAGTCCATTGAGATCATTCGCCGCCGTATCGACCAGCTCGGCACGGTGGAGCCCAACATTCAGCGCCAGGGTCTCAATCGCATCCTGGTGCAGGTCCCGGGTCTGCAGGATCCGCAGCGGCTAAAGGCGCTGCTCGGCCAGACGGCCAAGCTCTCCTTCCGCATGGTCGACCAGTCCATGTCGCCGGAGCAGGCGCTGGAAGGGCGCGCGCCGCCCGAGTCGGACCTGCTCTATGGCCAGGATGGCCGGCCGTATCTTGTGGAAAAGCAGGTCCGTGTTTCCGGTGAGGATCTGGTGGATGCCCAGCCGGGCTTCGACCCGCAGAACCGCGAACCCATCGTCTCCTTCCGCTTCAATTCCAACGGCGCCCGGCGCTTCGCCGCGACCACCCAGGATGCGGTGGGCCGTCCGTTTGCCATCGTGCTCGATAATCAGGTGATCTCGGCGCCGGTGATCCGTGAGCCCATTTTGGGTGGATCCGGCCAGATTTCCGGCTCGTTCACGGTGCAGCAGGCCAATGACCTCGCCATTCTGCTGCGCGCGGGTGCTCTGCCCGCGCCGCTGAAGGTGGTGGAAGAGCGCACGGTGGGCCCGAGCCTCGGTGCCGATTCCATCGAGGCCGGCAAGGTCGCTGCTTATGTGGCGACGGGCCTCGTGGCGGTGTTTATGATCGCGGTCTACGGCCTGTTCGGCGGGTTCGCCCTGGTGGCGCTCGCCGTGCACGTGACCTTGATGTTCGCGCTTCAGTCGCTGCTGGGCGCGACGCTGACCCTGCCCGGCATCGCCGGCGTGGTGCTCACCATCGGCATGGCGGTGGACTCCAACGTCGTGATCTTCGAGCGCATCCGCGACGAGGCCCGCGAAGGGCGGGCTGCGATTTCCGCCATCGACAAGGGCTTCGTGAACGCGCTCGGCACCATCCTGGATGCCAACGTCACGTCCCTTGCGACGGCGGTCATCCTCTTCCTCATGGGTGGGTCGGGACCGGTGCGCGGCTTTGCCGTCACCTATATCCTCGGTCTGCTCACCACCATGTTCACGGCCTACACCCTCACCCGCCTGATGATTGCCTGGTGGGTGAAGTGGCAGCGTCCGGCCAAGCTGCCCATCTGAAGGTGCGCCGCTCATGCCTTTGATCGACTACATTCCGGCGCACACCCATATCGGGTTCATGAAGCTGCGCCGTTTCAGCTTCCCCTTCTCGGCAGCCATTTCCGTGTTCGCGGTGGTGCTGTTCGCGACGGTGGGCTTCAACCTCGGCATCGATTTCCGCGGTGGCACGCTCATCGAGGCGCAGACCTCGCAGGGATCGGCCGACGTGGGCGCGCTGCGCGAACACCTCATCGACATTGAAATCGGTGATGTTCAGATCCAGGAGTTCGGTTCGCCGCGGGACGTGCTGATCCGTCTCGGCCAGGTGGGCGAGAACGAGCAGGCGCAGCAGAACATCGTGAACGAGGTGAAGAACGCCCTCGGTCCCGATTACACCATCCGCCGGGTGGAATCGGTGGGCCCGAGCGTCTCGGCCGAGCTGGTG
Organism: Xanthobacter variabilis; assembly: GCF_043831965.2. Taxonomy (NCBI): domain Bacteria; kingdom Pseudomonadati; phylum Pseudomonadota; class Alphaproteobacteria; order Hyphomicrobiales; family Xanthobacteraceae; genus Xanthobacter; species Xanthobacter variabilis. Next base: position 3,684,045 of record NZ_CM195533.1, on the reverse strand, counting down.
CGCCAATCCATCCTCGCCATGATTCTCGGCGCGGTGGCGGTGTTGGCCTATCTGTGGTTCCGCTTTGAGTGGCAGTTCGCGGTGGGCGCCATCGTGACGACGGTGCACGACATCTTCGTCACGCTGATGATCTATTCGCTGCTGGGCATCGATTTCGATCTCACCTCCATCGCGGCCATCCTCACCATCATGGGCTATTCGCTCAATGATACGGTGGTGGTGTATGATCGTATTCGTGAGATGCTGCGGCGCTACAAGAAGATGCCGTTGCCGGAGCTGCTCGATACGGCGGTGAACGCAACCTTCTCGCGTACCATCATCGTTTCCGTCACCACCTTCTTCGCAACGCTCGCCCTCTACTTCTTCGGAGGCGAGGTGCTGCGGGGCTTCTCACTGGCCATGACGGTGGGCGTGGTGATCGGCACTTATTCCACCATCTTTGTGGCGGCGCCGATCCTCATCCATCTCGGGTTGCGCTCCAGAACGGTTGAGCCGAAGGCCGAAGAGCCCGCCAAGGCTGGGCCTGAGGACGTGCTGAGCGTGGAGGAGGCCGCCGAGTTTATCGAGGCCGAGGAAGTGGTGGAGGGCAAGTCCGCTCCGGCCTCCGCTGCCACGGTGCCCGCCAAGAGCGTGGCGAAGGCCTCGGGCAAGGGGCCGAAAGGCGGCAAGAAGAAGAGGTGAGGCCATGACCGCGCGGCCGGACGACTCCTTCCTGCCGCGGCAGGTGCCTATCGACGGCTACGGGCCGAAGTTCTTCCATTTCGCCGGCATGTCCCATGCCGGCTCGCTTCTGGCCTTGCCCTCCGGCCTGCGCCCCTGGGCGCCGGCTGCTTGGTCGGATGTCGATGCCGCAGCGCTCGCGCCCATCCTGGCGGAGGCGGGGGCATTCGAGCTTCTGTTCATCGGCACGGGGCGGGACCCCGCCCATTTGAAAGAGCCGCTGAAGCAGCTGTTGCGGGATGCGGGCCTGCGATTCGAGCTGATGCCCACGGGGGCTGCGGCGTCCACCTATAATGTGCTCCTGGAAGAGGGGCGCCCGGTGGGGGCAGCGCTGGTCGCGCTCTGAGCTCTTTCGGCGAAGAGGATGGCGGTGCGCCTTCTTTGTCCCTTGGCGGGCGAGGGGCTCTCGGCGTATCCAACGCCAATGTCTGCCGAAGCTCCATCCACTGACCGCCTGGAAGCGGCCTATGCCCATTGCGCCGATCTCGTGCGCGCGCAGGATCGCGACCGCTTCCTTGCGGCCCTGTTCGCGCCAGAGCCGGTGCGCCGCCACCTCCTGGCGCTCTACGCCTTCAACCTGGACGTGGCCCGGGTGCGCGAGCTGGTGCGGGAGGCGCTGCCGGGGGAGGTGCGCCTCGCGTGGTGGCGTGAGGTGATCGAGGGAGAGGGGCGCGGGGCGGTGGAGGGCCATCCCATCGCATTCGCGCTGCTCGACACGGTCGAGCGCTTCGGCCTGCCCAGGGCGTCCCTGATCAACCTCATCGATGCGCGCATCTTTGATCTTTACGACGATGCCATGCCGAGCCTTGCGGACCTGCAGGGGTACGCAGGGGAGACGGCGGGTGCTTTGCTGCAGCTGTCCGCTTTGATTCTGGCCCGCGACGCGGCGGCGGGCGCTGCGGAAGCGTCGGGCCATGGCGGGGTAGCCATCGCGCTCACGGGCCTGATGCGCGCGTTCCCCATCCATGCCAGCCGTGGGCAGTGCTTCCTGCCCCTGGACATGCTTGCGGCACATGGGCTCGACCGCGAGGCGGCGGCGGGTGGGAAAGATACTCGAGAGCTGCGTGCGGTGTTCGCAGATCTGCGCGCCGAGGCGCGCCATCATCTGAAGCAGGCGGGGCAGGCTTTGTCCGCGCTGCATCCCGCGACACGCAAGGCACTGGCGGCCCCCTACCTTACGCTGGCACTGGTGTCGGGCGACCTGAAGGCCCTTGCGCAGGTGCGCCATCCCTTCCGCGAGGTGCCGGGGCTGGCGCCGGTGTGGCGCACCTTTGCCCTTTGGCGGGCGGCGCGGAAGGCGGCCGCCGGCAAGGTGTGGGTGAAGGTGGACTAGGACAGGGCCGGAGTCTCCGCGCACCTGGCAGCGCCTATGCCGCGCCGCGACGCTGGTCCGCTGTGGCCGCCATGGTCTCCGCTCCCGGTTGCAGGGGGCAGCGTTGAAAAGGCGGAGGTGGAGGGCGCTGATGAGGGAGGCCACGGCAACGCTCAAGGTGACCCAAGCCAGTCGGCCCTAAATGCCGAGTTCTGCTACAAAAAGGCGGTCTTGGCCTGCGCCCTGGCGTTGGCCGGAGAGGCGGGAGCGCGAACGGGTCTCGTGTCTGCGGGCATTTCTCGAAGGTCGAGCGATCCTAAGGCCGAGCGAGTCCAAGCCTAGGCATCGCCTTGCAGCTGCAGGGCCCAGTTGATCACGTGGATCCTCGCCGGTGGCATCCTGGGCACTTTGGCCCCGGCGGCCACGATCAGGCGGCGGGGCGGGTGATGCGGTCGGTGAGGTTCAGGCGTGAGCGCGCGATCTCCGCCACCTGGTCGCGCTGCGCTGCGGAACTGGCCAGCGCATCGAGCATCTCGATCTGATTGCGTGCGATCAACAGCAACAGGTCGTCCCGCACACTCCCATCCTCGGCGCGCGGCAGAGCCGGGACGATCTGGAGATGGTCGAGATGGGGGCGGTCCGGCAGCTCGCGGGTGAGGTGCGCGCGCAGGTCCTCCACAGTTACCGGGGTGCGCGGCTCAACAAAGGCGTAGAGGCCGACCTTTCCACCGAGGGTCTGGAAATCAGACATGTGGGCATCAGCCACGGCGGGATGAGTCTTCAGCGTGGCGATAATGCGCGGGCCCACCTGGGTCACGCGCGGACCGCGACCTTCGGTATCTGAATAAGACAGCAGCCGCCGCGTCACGAAGCGGTAGACCTTCTTGCCGGTGGCCATCCATACGCGGGTGAGCACGCTCTTCTTGGCGAGCATGGCCTTTTCGCGGGGCGTGAGCTCGTCCGGGCAATAGGTGCGCTTGTGCTTCAGCAGGTGCCGCAGGTCCTCGTAAGCGAGCACCCGGCCGATCTTCCAGCGACGGCTGATGGGCAGGGCCAGCTGAAAATCCATGAGCCAGGCTTCGCCATCGGCTCCGCGCAGCCAATTCTGCTGCTTGGCAAGGTCGTTGTGCACATAGCCCGCGGAGTGGAGAATGTGTAGCGCCTTGCGGGCGGAGTGGAAGAAGTGGCTGTCGCCCGTGGGGCGTGCGATCTGCAGGGGCACGCCCTCCACCCAGCCACGCACCAGGAAGCGGTGGCCAACCGCCAGGAGCGGAGTGGTCACACCGGTGCGCGTCACCTTCTCCAGGGCCTTCACCTCGTGGGTCGCGAGCTGGCGGGCCAGCAGCGCGAGCCAGGGGGAAACCTCGTTCCAGCGCCGGCGCACGGCGGGCCAGGCCTGGCCCGAGGCGTCGGTCCAGGTGCCGCGTTCCACGGTGGAGAACACGTCGCGCTTCAGCACCGTGTCCACGGCGAAGCGGGACGGGTCGGCGTCATATTCGACGGGAGGAACGGGACGAGAGGTGCGCGCCATGTCCGCCTCTTAAGCCGCCGAGGCCGTGGTGTCGAGCCACACGGCCAGATCGGCCAGGGCACGGGCGGCCAGGGCCTTCTTCTTCGCAAGGGTCTTTTCCGCGCCCCGCAGGCGCTTGCCCCCCTCGCCCTTCGGCGCCTCCGTGAGCGGCGGGAACAGGCCGAAATTGACATTCATGGGCTGGAACGAGCGCGGACCCTCGCCTTCCGCTTCCAGATGGCCGCCGGTGATGTGGCCGAGCAGCGCTCCCAGCGCCGTGGTGGGGGGCGGCGGCACCAGGGCTTCGCCGTGTCGCTCGGCGGCGGCGAACCGGCCGGCGATGAGGCCGACGGCGGCGCTTTCCACATAGCCCTCGCAGCCGGTGATCTGCCCGGCGAAGCGCAGGCGCGGCTCCGCCTTCAGGCACAGGGTCTTATCCAGCAGGCGGGGGGAATTGAGATAGGTGTTGCGATGCAGCCCGCCCAGGCGGGCGAACTCGGCGCCCTCCAGCCCCGGAATGGTGCGGAAGATGCGCACCTGCTCGCCATGCTTCAGCTTCGTCTGGAAGCCCACCATATTATAAAGCGTGCCGAGCTTGTTATCCTGGCGCAGCTGCACCACCGCATAGGGCTTCACCCCTGGCGTGTGGGGGTTCGTCAGGCCCACGGGCTTCATGGGGCCGAAGCGCAGGGTCTCCCGGCCGCGCTCCGCCATCACCTCGATGGGCAGGCAGCCGTCGAAATAGGGGGTCTTCAGCTCGAAATCCCGCAGCGGCGCCTTTTCGCCGGCCAGCAGCGCATCGATGAAGGCGTTGTACTGCTCCTCGCTGAGGGGGCAGTTGATGTAGTCGGCGCCGGTGCCGCCTGGGCCCTCCTTGTCGTAGCGCGACTGGAACCAGGCTTTGTCCATGTCGATGCTGTCGAAATGGATAATGGGGGCGATGGCGTCGAAGAAGGCGAGGGCATTCTCGCCGGTCTTCTCCAGCACCGCTGCCGCGAGATCCGCGGAGGTCAGGGGGCCGGTGGCGATGATGACCTTGTCCCACTCCGCCGGCGGCAGGGTGGCGATCTCTTCCCGCCGAATCTCGATGAGCGGGTGCTCGGCGAGTGCGCGGGTGACGGCCTGGGAGAAGCCGTCGCGGTCCACCGCCAGCGCGCCGCCGGCCGGAACCTGGTGGGCGTCCGCCGCCGAAAGAATGAGTGAGCCGGCGCGCCGCATTTCCGCATGGAGAACGCCCACGGCGTTGCCCTGCGCGTCATCGGAACGGAAGGAGTTGGAGCAGACCAGCTCGGCGCACCCATCGGTCTGGTGTGCCTCGGTGGAGCGCACGGGGCGCATCTCGTGCACCACCACGGGAACGCCCCGCTGGGCCAGCTGCCAGGCGGCTTCGGACCCGGCGAGCCCGGCGCCGATCACGTGAACGGCTTCCATGCGCGTCTTCTCCTTCTGCGTGGCTGGACGGGAGCGCATGCCATTCCGTTGCGGAATAACCGTCGTAGCGGAGGCGCGCAGACCGGCGTGTGTGCCACAGGCATCAACGAGCGTTCAAGCCCGATGGTGGCGCACGGGGCCGCTTTACCCCGTGTTCGTTCCGCGCACGGCAGGTCGCCGGAAACGAAAATGGCCCCGGAGGGGGCCATTTTGGACAGTTCGCAAGGACGTTGCGCCGGATCAGGCCGCGCGCAGGGCCGCTTCGCGAGCAAGCGAGCGAATTTCGCTGCGCGACACATTGATGTCCGCCAAGCTGCGATCATCGAGCTCGGACAGCTCGCTCACGGTGCGGTTGTACACCTGCCAACGGCGGATCTGGCGCGCGAGAAGGCCCCAGAGAAACATGATTCAACTCCTTGACGCTTTTGAAGGGGGCGCTGCGGAGCGCGCCCGTTGTTGACGCCAAGATAGGTGGAGCCGCCGCCGGGTAAAATGGGGGTATGTGCATTGCAGCATTGCGTAACTCACATGCAGTCTCCGCCCGTTCTCGCAGAGGGTGAGCCTCGTTTTTTCAATGAGTTGCAGATACATGCGGCTGAAAAATGTGCGTAGTGCCTGTCGTGTAGGCAGTGTGCGGGTGGCTGCTATGGCCGCCTCCGCCGTGACCGGCGCATGACGCCCGGCATGGGGCGCCGCGGCTATGGTGTGTTGCGCTCAGGGCTTCTGCTGGTTGCGGGCGTGAGGTCAGGGAGGCGCTATTACGGGTGCGACGGGGGCTCCGACGGGGCATAAGGGCGGGCGGCCGCCGCCTCGGGGAGCGCATTCGAATCCGGATGGCCCGCGGCAGGCGGGGCACTGGCGTGGTCATCATCTCCTGAGATGGCTGAGCGCTGATACTGTCTGCCAGTGGGGCGAATAGTTGCCCCGGTACAGTGGCAACGGATCTGCGACGGCCCTGAAATCGTCCCGGCTGTCCGGAGGCGCGCAGGGCGGCCGTTGTGCTGGGCAGCACCTTCGATGAACCCGCGGTTTGCGGCCAGATTGACTGACATCGGCTGGGGCGCCGGTCAAAAGGTCACTCACGCGGATGCCTCAGGAGTGACGTCGAGGAGCCTAATCCCGACGTCCACCCTCTGAAGACTCAAGCACTGGCGCGCGGGCCGAGAGGCGACAGTCTCCGAAATCGTTGGTCGAAGCCTTTGCCCTGCTGGCCGCCCGCCGTGCCTTTGGGCAAACCCGATCCTCCCTCCGGTTCGGGCATGCCCATCGGACCGACCGCGCCCGCGAGCGAACTGGCATAGCGCTCGCGCGAGGCAATTCCGCCAGTCCCGGGGGGCGCTGATTCCGTGGGCCGGAAAATGCTCCAGCTGCCCGCTGTACTTTTGCCTCCGGCCGCTCACATTTCTGGGCGGTCTGCTCTTTCTGCGCCCGGGTGACGCGCATCACCCCTGGGCCAGATTGGCGCGCTGCGCGTAATCCCGATCAACGCCTATCACGCCGTCGAGGATGAACATCTCTCGCCGCAGGGCCCACCTCAAGGCGTACGACGCACGCGCCGCCGAGGTCCGCGCGCCTTGGGCGGGCTGGCCTCCACGTCTTCGAGGGGCGCCGGCGCGTCCTCCTCGATGGCCTCATCCGCTCTTGGAGCTGTGCCCTTTTCCTTTAAGGCCTTATCACCCTTGGCCTTTCCGGTCGCCTTTCCGGTATCCGGATTGGGGCGGCGGGCCAGCACTTCAGCCAGGAAATGCCCGGTATGGGAGCGCGGGTTGGCGGCCACCGCTTCGGGCGTGCCCGCCGCCACGATCTCCCCGCCGCCATCGCCACCCTCAGGCCCCAGATCGATGACCCAGTCGGCGGTCTTGATGACTTCGAGGTTGTGCTCGATCACCACTACGGTGTTGCCCTGCTCGACCAGCTCGTGCAGCACCTCCAGCAGCTTCTTCACATCGTGAAAATGCAGGCCGGTGGTGGGCTCGTCCAGAATATAGAGCGTGCGCCCCGTCGCCCGGCGCGACAGCTCCTTGGAGAGCTTCACCCGCTGCGCCTCGCCACCGGAAAGGGTGGTCGCCTGCTGGCCAACCTTGACATAATCAAGCCCGACGCGTTCCAGCGTCTCCAGTTTTTCGCGGACCGACGGTACTGCCTTGAAAAACTGCGCCCCCTCTTCCACCGTCATGTCGAGAACATCGGCGATGGACTTGTTCCTGAATGTCACCTCAAGCGTTTCGCGATTATAGCGTTTGCCCTTGCAAACATCGCAGGTGACATAAACATCCGGCAGGAAGTGCATCTCGATCTTGATAACACCGTCGCCCTGGCAGGCCTCGCAGCGCCCCCCCTTCACGTTGAACGAGAAGCGCCCCGCCCCATAGCCTCGTGCCTTGGCCTCCGGCAGGCCGGCGAACCACTCGCGGATGGGCGTGAAGGCACCGGTATAGGTCGCCGGGTTCGAGCGCGGCGTCCGCCCGATGGGCGACTGATCAATGTCGATGACCTTATCGAGGTGCTCCAGCCCTTCCAGTCGGTCGAACGGGGCCGGCGCCTCGCTGGCGCCGTTGAGCCGGCGGGCCACGGCCTTGTAGAGCGTTTCCAGCAGCAAAGTGGACTTACCGCCACCCGATACCCCGGTGATGGCCGTGAACAGGCCCAGCGGAATTTCCGCCGTGACATTCTTCAGGTTGTTACCCCGCGCGCCCACCAGGCGCAGCATGCGCTTAGGATTGGGTGCGCGCCGCGCGGGCACCCCCACGCTCAGCGCGCCGGAGAGATAGCGCCCCGTGAGCGAAGCCGGATCGGCAAGGATTTCCGCGGGCGTTCCCTGCGCCACGATCCGCCCGCCATGAATGCCTGCTCCGGGGCCGACATCGACCACATAATCGGCTGCAAGAATTGCATCCTCGTCATGCTCCACCACGATCACCGTGTTGCCGAGATCGCGCAGGTGCTTCAGCGTGTCGAGCAGGCGCGCGTTGTCGCGCTGGTGCAGGCCGATGGAGGGTTCGTCGAGCACGTAGAGCACGCCCGTGAGGCCGGATCCGATCTGCGAGGCGAGGCGGATGCGCTGGCTTTCTCCGCCCGACAGGGTCCCCGATGAGCGCGCAAGCGTGAGGTATTCCAGTCCGACATCCAGCAGAAAGCTGAGCCGCTCGCGGATCTCCTTCAAAATGCGTCCGGCAATCTCGTTCTGCTTGTGCGTGAGTTGTGCCGGCAGTGCCTCGAACCACCGGGCCGCAGCCTTCACGGAGAGCTCGCCCACCTCGCCGATATGCTTGCCGGCAACCTTCACCGCGAGCGCCTCGGGTTTCAGCCGGTAACCGCCACAGGCCGAGCAGGGAACCGTAGAGAAATACTTGGAAATTTCCTCGCGGGCCCAGTCGCTGTCCGTCTCCTTCCAGCGCCGCTCCAGGTTGCGCACCACGCCTTCGAAGGCCTTCTCGGTGTCGTAGGCCCGCATTCCGTCATTATAAGAAAAGACGATCTTCTCTCCGTCCGAGCCGTAGAGCAGGACGTCACGCGCTTTCTCGGGGAGATCGCACCACGGAACCGAAAGATTGAAATGGTAATGCTTGGCGAGGGCGTCCAGCGTCTGCCCGTAATAGGGGGACGTCGACTTCGCCCACGGCGCGATAGCTCCCTGTTTCAGAGAGCGCATCCTGTCCGGCACCACGAGATCGGCGTCGATGGTCTGCTCAACGCCCAGCCCATCGCAGGCCGGGCACGCGCCGAACGGATTGTTGAAGGAGAAAAGCCGAGGCTCGATTTCCGGAATGGTGAAGCCCGAGACGGGGCAGGCGAATTTCTCGGAGAACAGAATGCGCCGCGGCGCACCCGCCTCATCCTTTTCATCCGCGAATTCCGCCACTGCAATTCCATCGGCCAGCCCGAGAGCGGTCTCGAAACTGTCTGCAAGCCGCTGTGCGAGATCCGGGCGGACGACGATCCGATCGACCACGACGTCGATGTCGTGCTTGAACTTCTTGTCTAGCGCGGGCGCGTCCGCGATTTCATGGAAGGTGCCGTCGATCTTGACGCGCTGGAAGCCCTTTTTCATCCAATCGGCAAGTTCCTTGCGGTACTCGCCCTTGCGTCCGCGGACGACCGGCGCGAGCAGGAACAGTCGTGCGCCCTCGGGCAAGGCGAGCACGCGGTCCACCATCTGCGAAACCGTCTGACTCTCAATGGGCAGTCCGGTCGCCGGCGAGTAGGGAACGCCCGTGCGCGCCCACAGCAAACGCATGTAATCGTAGATTTCAGTCACCGTACCCACAGTGGAGCGCGGATTCTTGGAGGTGGTCTTCTGCTCGATGGAGATCGCCGGCGACAGGCCATCAATCTGGTCCACGTCCGGCTTTTGCATCATCTCCAGAAACTGGCGCGCATAAGCGGAGAGGCTCTCCACATACCGCCGCTGCCCTTCCGCATAGATGGTATCAAAGGCGAGAGAGCTCTTGCCGGAACCGGACAGGCCGGTGAAAACCACCAGCGCATCGCGTGGAACTTCCAAGTCCACGTTTTTCAGATTGTGCTCGCGCGCACCCCGGACGGACAAGGCGCGGGCGTCGCGCCGCTGGGCCGGCTGCCCACTGGTTTTCGAAGCAGGCGTGGCAAGCGGGGCGGAGCCCCTGGGGGGAAAGGCGCGATCCGACATGAAATCCAACCCGCGCGGCTTTGACGCCGGCGCGACACATTTGGGGTAGGGAGGCTGCCGCCTCTTGCAGCAGGGAAGTGCAAGCGCGGGAAGGCGGCATGATGGCGAAAGATGCCCATGCTTTCCAGTCCCCGCCATGCATAGCGCTTAGGATGCGCCAAGGCCGCACTTGGAGGCATCCGGCTTCGTTGCATCTAAGTCCGGAGTACGGTCCCGTCGCTTCCGCGTCATCGTCGCGCGCCCTAAATCCCGAATATCACCATGAATAGAACATACCGAGAACCTTGCGGCGGCGCGAGTCAAAATCCGGGAGGCTTTCGAAAAAAAACGCCTTGCTCCTGCGCATGGCGGAGGCTAGAACATAAGTGGAACACCTGGGCCGCTGGGTGTGCGGTCTCGCCGTCCCTGGCGGACTTTGCGGTGGACAACGCCGCGAGGGGTTCGCATGTGTCCGCGCTGCGGATAGGGTGCGCGGCATTGAACGCCCCGAGGGGCGGTGCGCGAAATGGGGAGGCGGGTGATGGCCGGCAGCGTCAATAAGGTGATCCTGATCGGCAATCTGGGACGCGATCCCGAGATCCGCTCATTCCAGAGCGGCGGGCGTGTCTGCAATCTGCGCATTGCGACGTCGGAGAGCTGGCGCGACAAGGCAAGCGGCGAGCGTCGGGACCGGACGGAATGGCACACGGTCGCGATTTACAACGAAAATCTCATCAACGTGGCCGAACGTTTTTTGAAGAAGGGCTCGAAGGTCTATCTCGAAGGGCAGCTCGAGACCCGGAAATATGAGAAGGACGGACGCGAAGTCTATGTGACTGAGGTCACCTTGCGTCCGTTCCGCGGGGAGCTGACTTTGCTCGACGGTCGGTCTGGCGGGGAGGCAAGCGAGGATTTCGGCGGCGGCTCCGATTTCGGATCGCAGAGCCCGATGGGAGGCGGCTATAGCGGCGGTGGCTATGGTGGCGGTTCCAGTGGTGGCCGTAGGTCGGGTGGCTCCGCGGGCGGGGCGAGTGGCGGCGGGCGTCCGTCCAACGACCTGGATGATGAGATTCCCTTCTGAGGATCGGTGCGGAGGCGCGAGGCCGTGCGGCTGGGGAGGCGGGTGCGCCTTGGACTTCGCGTTGCGGCGGAAGCATTGGCGGGACGTGGCGTCGGAACGGGTCGGTGCTTGTCACTTGCCCCATGAGGATGGATGTCGCCGGAGGGGTCGATCCGGACTCTGTGTCCACGGCGTCAGGCCGGTTTCGACGCAAAACCGCCGGAATGTTTGGTCGTGGCGCGGCACTTCCCATCTAAGGCGTTGATTTTCAATATATAAAAATCATTGTCTCTGGGGGGTTTTGCTGGCGTTGGGGCGATGAATCGGCTAAAAGTCGATCGTTCCAATCACGATGAGAGTGTCGACTTTTGGCCGATCCCGAGACGCCGAAGCCCGGCAGCGAGCCGCCTTCGGATATCACGCCGGTTTCCATTACCGAGGAACTCTCGCGCTCCTATCTCGATTACGCGATGAGCGTGATCGTCGCCCGTGCTTTGCCCGACGTGCGCGATGGTCTGAAGCCGGTGCATCGCCGCATCCTGTTCTCGATGCACGAGAATGGCTACGAGTGGAACAAGCAATACCGTAAGTCTGCCCGCGTGGTGGGTGATGTGATCGGTAAGTATCACCCGCACGGTGATCAGTCGGTCTATGATGCGTTGGTGCGCATGGCTCAGGATTTCGCCATGCGGGTGCCGCTGGTGGATGGTCAGGGTAATTTCGGCTCGGTCGACGGCGATGCACCGGCGGCGATGCGCTATACCGAGGTGCGGCTCGAGAAGATTACGAACACTCTGCTGGACGATCTCGACAAAGACACCGTCGATTTCCAGGGGAACTACGACAATACGGAGCACGAGCCGTGTGTTCTTCCTGCCAAGTTCCCGAACCTTCTGGTGAACGGCGCCGGCGGCATCGCGGTGGGCATGGCCACCAATATCCCGCCTCACAATCTCGGCGAAGTCATCGACGCGACGGTTGCGCTTATCGATGATCCGTCCCTGGAGCCCGAGGCGCTGCTGGAGCTGCTGCCGGGGCCGGACTTCCCCACGGGCGGACTTATCCTGGGTCGTACGGGTATTCGCCAAGCCTATCTCACCGGCCGCGGCTCGATCCTGATGCGGGCGAAGGTGGCGATTGAGAGCCTGCGCAAGGACCGCGAGGCGTTGATCGTCACTGAGATTCCGTACCAGGTGAATAAGGCGACGATGATCGAGAAGATCGCGGAGCTGGTGCGGGACAAGCGGGTGGAGGGCATCTCCGAGATCCGCGACGAGAGCGACCGCGACGGCCTGCGTGTGGTCATCGAGATCAAGCGCGACGCCCAGGCGGACGTGGTGCTCAACAACCTGTACCGTCAGACCCTGCTGCAGACGTCGTTTGGCGTGAACATGGTTGCGCTTTCCGGTGGCAAGCCGGGGGTGCTGACACTCCATGACACGCTGACCGCCTTTGTCGCCTTCCGCGAGGAGGTGGTGCGGCGGCGGACCAAGTTCCTGCTGCGCAAGGCGCGTGATCGCGCCCATGTGCTCGTGGGCCTGGCGATCGCCGTTGCGAACATCGACGAGGTCATCCGCCTCATCCGTACGGCGCCCGATCCGGCGAGTGCGCGCGAAGCCCTGATGGTGCGCGACTGGCCCGCCAAGGACATGGCGCCGCTGATCGCGCTGATCGCCGATCCGCGCCACAAGCTGAATGAGGATGGGACGTACCGGCTCTCTTTGGAGCAGGCACGGGCTATCCTGGATCTGCGCCTGCAGCGGCTCACCGCGCTGGGGCGGGATGAGATCGCGGAGGAGCTGGACAAGCTGGCGGCAGAGATCGCCGATTATCTCGACATTCTGGCGAGCCGTTCGCGCATGCGCGGCATCATTCGTGACGAGCTGCTGGCCATCAAGGCTGAGTTTGGCACGCCCCGGCGCACCGAGATCGTGGAAGGCTTCGGCGATCTTGATGATGAAGACCTGATTCAGCGCGAGGAGATGGTGGTCACCGTCTCCCACGCCGGCTACATCAAGCGGGTGCCGCTCAGCACCTACCGGGCGCAGCGGCGTGGCGGCAAGGGCCGTTCGGCCATGCAGACGCGGGACGAGGATTTCGTTACCCGCCTGTTCGTCGCATCCACCCATGCGCCGGTTCTGTTCTTCTCGTCCAAGGGGCAGGTGTACAAGCTGAAGGTGTGGCGCCTGCCGGCGGCGGCGCCGCAGGGGCGCGGCAAGGCACTAGTCAACATCCTCCCGCTCGAATCCGATGAGCGGATCACCTCGGTGGTGCTGCTGCCTGAGGACGAGGCGGAGAATGCGCGCCTGCAGATCATGTTCGCCACCACCTCCGGGACGGTGCGCCGGAACGCGCTTTCGGATTTCGCGCAGGTCAACCGCAACGGCAAGATCGCCATGAAGCTGGGCGAGGGCGAGGCCATAGCCGATGTGGGGCTGTGCACGGAAGACGATGACGTGCTGCTGACCACGGCGGGCGGAGCCTGCATTCGCTTCCCTGTGACGGACGTGCGCGTGTTCAAGGGGCGCGACAGCGTCGGCGTGCGCGGCATTCGCCTGGAGGATGACGACACCATCATTTCCATGGCCATCATCCGCCATGTGGAGGCGAGTGCCGAGGAGCGCTTGGCCTATATCAAGATGCGCCGGGCTCTGCGCGGCGAGGCCGGCGATGCGGCCGAGACTGACATGGACGAGGACGGAAGCAGCGTCGGGCAGCTGGGCCAGGACCGGTATGTGGAGATGAGCGAGGCGGAGCAGTTCATCCTGACGGTGTCGGAGAACGGCTACGGCAAGCGCACGTCTTCCTTCGAGTATCGGGTGACCGGCCGCGGTGGCAAGGGCATCGTCGCCATGGCGGTGAACGAGCGCAACGGCCGGTTGGTGGCATCCTTCCCGGTCGAGGATCCGGACCAGATCATGCTGGTCACCGATGGCGGCCAGTTGATCCGGTGCCCGGTGGATGGCATCCGCATCGTTGGGCGCGCCAGCCAGGGCGTCATCGTCTTCAACACGGCGGATGGCGAGCGCGTGGTTTCGGTGGAGCACATCAGCGAGGATACCGCCGGCGACGATGTCGCGGACGATGCTGGCGACGACGAGAGCGGGGCGCAGGAGGAATGATTCCGCTGGAGAGCTTGGCCTTGTTCGTGCTCGCGTGCGTTGCCCTTGCGGCGACGCCCGGGCCGAATGTGGCTCTCATCGTCGGAACCAGCCTGAGATACGGCAGTCGGGCGGGCATCCTGACCGCCGCTGGCGTCAATGTCGGGCTGGTGGCCCAACTGGCGGTGGTGGCGGCGGGGCTCGCGTACCTGGTTGAAGCCTTCTCCCATCATTTCGACTTGGTTCGCTATGTGGGGGCGGGTTATCTGGTGTGGCTGGCCATCCGTCAGTGGCGCAGCGCGGGGGCCGGGCCGGCGACGTCGGCCCCATCCGCCCATGCCGCGTTCGGGCGTGGACTGGCGGTGGCGTTTGCCAATCCCAAGACGCTTTTGTTCCATGCGGCGTTCCTGCCGCAGTTTGTGACGGATACAGAGCAGCCGCTGGCGCAGATCGCGGTGCTGGCTTTCGTTTTTGCGGCGGTGGCCCTGGTCGGCGACGTGCTGTGGGCGCTGGCTGCGGATCGCGCTCGTGCTGCCCTTTCTGGCCGCTTCGCGCAGATCGCGGATCGGGTGTCGGCCGGCATTCTGGTGGGCGGCGCAGCTGTGCTGCTGGCGGCCGGGCGCCGTTAGAGCTCTTCGAGCGAAGTGGACGCGGCTTCGCGCGAGGAAGGTGCGTTAATCAATAAAATGAAGGATTTTCCCGTTCGCGGATGAGGGGGGAATGATCCGGATTGCCGACGCCTGCACACGCTGGATGCCGGTCGAAGTCGCGCGTGATGGGCCTGAGAACATCGTGCGGCTCCAGGTTAGCGGGGCATGTTCCTGGACAACGATTGGCCGGCTCCTCTCCGCGATCTAGCTTTGCGTTGCTTTGAAGCACCGTCGTTTTTAGCGCGGAAGGCGTTGCCGCGCCGTGGCGCGTGATGAGGCAGGGTGGCCGCTTTGGTTCAGGCCCGATCGACTTCAGCGCGTGTGGCGCAGCCGATATGCCACCGCCGCCGTATTCCTCATGGGGCGGCGTCCTCTCCCGTTTGCTGGGGAGAGGTCGAGGGCAAAACGCTGGGAAGGTGGCCCCGTCGGCGAGGCGAAGGGCAACGCCCCGAACATCTCAAAAGTCTTGACGCTCCTGTCGCTGCACACTGCGGCGGTTCCGGCCCAGGCCGTTCCGGCACAGGCGGTCCTGCCCCCTCTTTCACTCTGCTCCGCAGGCGGGAGAGGGAACGAGCCCCCGCAAACCGTGCGTCTTAAATGTCGATCGGACATAGAGCGGCCAGGATGGGCAACGTCAGAGGGTGAGACCGGGGTGGAGAACGGTTGCCACCCCAGTTGTCTCCGGAGAGTCTTCCGCCTGTGTTGACCAGAGCGAGACCTCATCGCGCCCCCAATACAGCCGGTGAGGCGTGTCGCGCGCCCTGCGCATGGTCGGGCGACTGCCGGTCGCGAGGAGCATTGCGCGGCTCGGCGGGCGGCCCAACACGTCGGTGTGGTGATGGGGAGCGTGCGTGGCGCCGCGGGACCTGCGCGGAGGGGGATTGACGGGCTTGAGGGCGCGGCTCGGTCCGGGGCGAGCTTTTGCGGGATGAGGGGCCGTGTGGTCGAGAGGGGCACAACCCGTTGCAGGCGGCCGATGTGCGGCCGAGGTCCTTTGCAGCGGATGGGTCATGATCGGGCTCAACAATGAGCGGCTGGCGGGGTTTGACCGTCCGTGACAATCCAGGCCGTTGCGTGGCGGCGTTCGGCTGATGAATCGCCGCAGGGCGGCGTAGGCGGCGGAGGCAGGTCTGCTCCGGGATGGGTCTTGAAACGGGGTGCGAGCGCGGCGCGGCCAACGGCCCCGGTTGCGCTGGCCGGCGGGGGCGGCTAACCCTTCCGCAGCGAAGGTCACGCGCGGTCGACGCAGATCGTGGCCTCATCCGCAGGGCAGGAACAGGGGAGGGCGCATGAAGCCCCGTACGGCCATTTATGGCGGCTCGTTCGATCCGCTCACCAACGGCCATCTGGACGTGGTGCGCGCGGCATGCCGCCTGTCCGATCGGCTGGTGCTCGCCGTTGGCGTGCATCCCGGCAAGGCACCTCTTTTTTCGGCGGAAGAGCGCCTGGCCATGCTCACCGAGGTGTGCGCGCCGGTGGCGGCCGAGGAGAATGCCACCATCGAGGCGATCACCTTCGACGGGCTCATCGTCAATACCGCGCGGGATGTGGGGGCGAGCTTGCTTATCCGCGGGCTGCGTGATGGCACGGATCTCGACTATGAGATGCAGATGGCCGGCATGAATGCCGCCATGGCGCCGGCCATCCAAACCGTTTTCCTGCCGGCTTCCCCCTCGGTCCGCCCCATCACCGCCACGCTCGTGCGGCAAATCGCGGCCATGGGCGGGGATGTCTCCGCTTTCGTTCCGGCGCCGGTGCTGGAGCGCCTGAAGACGCGCTTCCGGCGCTGAGCTGCCATCGCGGATCCCGCTTTCGTTTCGCCCCCCGTGGGGGGCATTTCCGAGGAGAACCTCATGCTGCGAGCAATCGGCCGTGTCTGCGCCGGACTTCTCATCGCGCTCGCCTTCGCCCTGCCGGCGGCGGCCCAGCCGAAGAGCGACCCGCAGAACACGCTTTATCTCGACACCCCCTACGGCCGGGTGGTGATCGCGCTGCGGCCCGATCTCGCCCCCAAGCATGTGGAGCGCCTGAAGCAGCTCAGCCGCGAGGGCTTCTACAACAACGTTCCGTTCCACCGCGTCATTGACGGCTTCATGGCCCAGACCGGCGACGGCCAGTATGGCAACGGCACCGGCGGTTCCAAATATCCGAACCTTCCGGCGGAGTTTTCCAACGTGCCGTTCAAGCGCGGCGTTGTGGGCATGGCGCGCGCCTCCAGCCCCAACAGCGCGAACTCGCAGTTCTTCATCATGCTGGACGAAACCCCGAGCCTGAACGGCCAGTACACGGTCGTCGGCGAGGTGGTGTCGGGCATGCAGTATATCGACAAGATCAAGAAGGGCTCCGCCGCCGCGAATGGCACGGTGACCAATCCCGATCGCATCGTGAAGATGCAGGTGGCCGCCGACGTCAAGGACGCCAAGTGAGAGCATGAGCGCCTCTTCTCCGCCACGGCCCGCTTGGGCACGGGTGGCGGAGAATCGCTCGCGGCGCGCCGTTTCATGCTCTGAAAACGCGCCCACCTGTAGTGAAATCCCCGCGCGGCGGCCTCGCGCCCCCGCCACGCTCCGAAAGGACAATCCCATGAGTGAAGAGATCCTGGTCCTCGAGACCACCCAGGGGCCTGTGACCATCGCCCTCCGTCCCGATGCCGCCCCCGGCCACGTGGCCCGCATCAAGGAGCTGGTGTCCGAGGGCTTCTACAACGGCGTGCCGTTCCATCGCGTCATCGAGGGCTTCATGGCCCAGACCGGCGATCCCACCGGCACCGGCATGGGCGGCTCGGGCAAGAAGCTGAAGGCTGAGTTCAATGCCCTGCCGCACAAGCGCGGCACCGTTTCCATGGCCCGCGCCCAGAACCCCGATTCCGGCGACAGCCAGTTCTTCATCTGCTTCGCCGACGCCCGCTTCCTGGACGGCCAGTACACCGTGTGGGGCGAGGTGATCTCGGGCATGGAGAATGTGGATAAGATCAAGCGCGGCGAGCCGGTGAAGGATCCCGACAAGATCGTTTCCGCCAAGCTCGAGGCCAAGGCCTGATCGGCTTTCGTGGCCGAAACGAAAAGGGCGCCCGCAGGGGCGCCCTTTTTTGTTGGTCGCTCAGGCCTCGTCGTCGGGCTTGGGCGGCACGTAGGTCTGCACGGCCTTCAGGTAGGGCGGGCGCGGAATGGAGCTGTGGGCGGCGCGCAGGGCGGCCGACCAGCGTTCGCGCAGATCATGGAAGTAGGGCTCGCCGGGCTCGATGCGATATTTCAGCTCGGCCTGGAGCTTGTCGGGGCATACCACCAGAACGTCGATGGGCAGCCCCACGCCGAGATTCGAGCGCATGGTCGAATCCATGGAAATGAGGCTGGTCTTGAGCGCGTCCGCAATCTCCATCTCGTAGGTCACGGCGCGATCGAGCACGGGCTTGCCGTATTTATGCTCGCCGATCTGGAGGAAGGGCGTGTCCTGCGTGCACTCGATGAAGTTGCCGGCGGAATAGATCATATAGAGGCGCATGGGCCCGCCGGCGATCTGGCCGCCCAGCAGGAACGACACCTCGAAATTGATGGTGCTCGACTGCTCCATCACGAGGCCGTTCATGTGGTGCACCTGGCGGATGGCGCGGCCCACGAGCTGCGCCGCCTGGAACATGGTGCGCGCCTCGCGCAGCTGGTGGCGCTCGCCGGTTTCCGCGTCCTCCACACCCTCGTTCAGCAGGCTGATGACCGACTGGGTGACCGAGAGGTTGCCGGCGGAGGCGATGCCGATGACGTGGCGTCCCGGCTCCTCGAAGATCTGGAGCTTGCGGAAGGTGGAGATGTTGTCGAGTCCCGCATTGGTCCGGGTGTCGGCGATCAGCACCAGACCGTCGCGCACGAGAACTCCACAACAATACGTCATTTGCACCCCCTCATTGCGGGAGCGGCGACTATAGCGACGGCGCCTCCCGTCCCGCAACGTGGGGCAGAGGGAGAAATGGCATTCGGTTCAGGGGTGTGGCGTTCCTGCCAACGGTACCTTCGATCCGCGCGGAATCCGGGCCCCGGTCAGTCCTGTTCCGGCTCGCCGCCGCGGCGGAAGGGGCCAAGATCGGTCAGCACGGCCGCGTCCTCGGCCACATAGGTGCGCTCGTGCTCCAGATATTGCGCCACCGCAGCCCGCAGCCCCGGATGGGCGATGTAGTGGGCCGAATAGGTGGTGGTCGGCAGGTAGCCGCGGGCAAGCTTGTGCTCGCCCTGGGCCCCGGCTTCCACCACCTTGAGCCCGCGCGCGATGGCGAAGTCGATGGCCTGATGGTAGCAGACTTCGAAATGCAGGTAGGGATGCTCCTCGATGGCGCCCCAATAGCGCCCATACAGGGCTTCCGCCCCGATAAAGTTGAGCGCGCCGGCGATGTAGCGGCCCTGGCGCCTGGCCATCACCAACAGGATCTGATCGCCCAGCCGCTCGCCCGCCAGGGAGAAGAAGGCGCGGTTGAGATAAGGCGAGCCCCATTTGCGCGCGCCGGTATCCGTATAGAAGGCGAAGAAGGCATCCCAGGCGGCTTCGGTGATCTGCGCGCCCGTGAGCCATTCGATGGTGATGTTATCCGCCAGCGCCTCGCGCCGCTCCTTTTTCAGCGCCTTGCGCTTGCGGGAGGCGAGGGCGCCCAGGAAGTCGTCATAGCTGCCATAGCCGGCATTGGTCCAGTGGAACTGCCGGTCCGTGCGCTGCAGAAAGCCTTGCGCGGCAAGGCTTTGCCATTCCTCTTCCGTGGCGAAGGTAACATGGGCGGACGAGGCCTCGCGCAGCTGAACCAGCTGCTTCAGCCCGGCGGCCAGCGCCGGGCGGGCGGCGGGGTCGGCCGGATCGCGCAGCAGCAGGCGCCGGCCGGTGACCGGGGTGAAGGGCACAGCCACCTGGATCTTGGGATAATAGCTGCCGCCGGCGCGATGGTAGGCATCCGCCCAGCCCTGGTCGAAGACATATTCGCCGCGCGAATGGCCCTTCAGATAGGCCGGCGCCACGGCCGTCACTGTTCCATCGGCCCCCTCAAGCACCAGGTGCTGGGGCAGCCAGCCGGTCTTGGCGCTGACGCAGCCGGTCTCCTCCAAAGCGGAGAGAAAGGCGTGGCTGACCAAAGGCTCGGGCCGCGCCGCGCCGCCCGCGGCGCAGGCATCCCACTGGGCCGCCGGGATTTCGGACAAGGACGGGAGAATACGAATGCGGGCGTCGGGCATAAGGATACAGTGTGCACCGCAGCGCCGCCCTGAAAGCGCGACGGACGGTCGCAGGGCCGCCCCTCAGGGCAGGAAGCCCTCGAAGATCATCTGGTCGGCATAGCGCGCGGCGCGGGCGCGATCCTCTGGGGTGCGGACGGTCCAGGTGAGCAGCGGCAGTCCGAACTGGCGGGCCATCTGCGGCGCCAGCGAATCGAGATCGGCCACGCGGTAGGCGACGAACTGGAAATGCGAGGCCGGCCAGTGCAGCAGATGGCCGAGCAGCATCCGTTGAAACACATTGAGGCCCGGCCAGTCGGGCCCGCTGAAGTCAAATTCGGCGACGATGCCCCGCGCGACGGCCGGCGCGTGCGTGCGCACAGTGGGTAGCAGGCGGGGATCAAACGACATGAGCGCGGCTGGGCCGTCATAGGCGGCGATGCGGCGGCTGGCGCGAACCGCAAGGTCGGTATTGGCCTGGCGCTCGCTCTTCAGCTCGATCACCAGGGGCACGCGGCCGTTCACGCGTTCCAGCAGATCGTCCAGGCGCATCATGTGGTCGGTGGAGCCCTTGAAGGGCAGGGCCTGGAGTTCGCGCGCGGTGAGGGCGACCAAAGGCCCCTGGCCGGCGGTGAGGCGTTCCAGGGTGGCATCATGGAACACCATGGGCACACCATCGGCGGAGAGCTGAAGGTCCACCTCGATGGAAAAACCGCCCGCAATGGCCGCATCCACCGCCGAAGGCGTGTTCTCCACGATGCCCTTTGCGGCATCGTGGAGCCCGCGATGGGCGATGGGCCGCGCCGTGAGCCAAGAAAAATCGCCCACCAGAGCTCACCCATCCTTGAGCGTTCTCGCGCGAAGGGGCCTTCGCTTCACCTGGAGAACGCGTGAACTCAAAACCCCGAAGTCTTTCCGCGTCCCGTGGAGCGGGGAAGACTTCGGGGCGCTCCTGTTTAAAGACGCGTCAGGTTCAGGCCACTTCGATGACGGCTTCGACTTCCACCGCCGCGTCGAAGGGCAGGGCGGCGATGCCGACCGCGGAGCGGGCATGGCGGCCCTTGTCTCCGAGCACTTCCACCAGCAGGTCGGAGCAGCCGTTCACCACCTTGGGCTGGTCCACGAAGTCCGGGGTGGAGTTCACGAACGCCACCACCTTCACCACGCGCACCAGCTTGTCGAGATCGCCGATGGTGGCCTTGGTATGGGCCAGCAGGTTGATGGCGCACAGCCTGGCCGCAGCGGCGCCGGTGGCGATGTCCACGCTGCCGCCGAGCTTGCCGGTGATGATCTTGCCCGCCGCGTCGATGGAAACCTGGCCGGAGATGAACAGCAGATTGCCCGTGCGCACCACCGGAACATAATTGGCCAGCGGCGGATTGGGCGTGGGCAGGGTGATTCCGAGTGCGGCGAGCTTCTGTTCAACGGACGAGGTCATGAGGACTCCTTGCGGGTTCCTGCCACACGGTGTGCGCAATTGGGCCCTCCTCTTCGCTGAAGGCGGGGTGGGACGCAAGCGCATCCCTTTGGGAATGCCGGCCGGGAAATGTGGAGGAGAGGCGCGGATGAGGCTTCGATCGGGCGCGTTGGCGCTCCTGTGCATGGGCGGGCAACTCGCCTTCTCCCTCGTCCTGTGCGGGCCGGCGGCGGCCATGGCGCTGCTGCCCCACCGGGCCACCTATGCGCTCACCCTGGACGGCTCGCGGCCCACGGGCCAGCTCGAGGACATGAGCGGGAGCATCAATTACCAGCTCACCGGCGACGCCTGCGCGGGCTACGACACCCTGACCCGACAGACCAGCGAGAGCCGGGGCGGGGAAAAGGGCGGCGCGCGGCAGACCGTCACCTCCAAGTCGTGGGAGGCGGGGGACGGCGCGGCCTATCGCTTCGAAAGCAAGACCGACAGCGATGACGAGGTCGAGGAGGTCGCCGCCAGCGTGACGCGCGAGGGGGCGGATACGCTGAAGGTGGTGGTGACCAGGCCCGATGACGCGGTCAAGGTCCTCCACGGCGCCATCCTGATGCCGACGCAGCACGTGCTGAAAGTGCTGGCGGCTGCTGCGGCCGGGGAGGGCACGCTTTCGGCCAAGGTCTATGACGGCGCCAGCGACCCCGACAAGGTCTATGACACGCTGGCCGTGATCGGGCGGGCCGGCAGCGGCGGGGGGCGCCTGGCGCCCGCGGCCCGCGAAGCCCTGGCCGGGCATCTCTCCTATCCGGTGGCGGTCAGCTATTTCGAGCCCGGTGCCATCGACGAGGGGCCCGCTTATGTGATGAGCTTCACCCTCTATGACAATGGCGTGGTGGGCGACCTGAAGATCGATTACGGCCGGTTCGCGCTCATCGGCAGCATGACCTCCTTCGAGGCGCTGCCGGCGGGCGGCAACTGCCAGCCGTGACGCTCCGCGACAGGGGAGGTGCGCATGCGCGTGGTGCATATAACGTTGCGTGGCCGGGTGCAGGGCGTGGGCTACCGGGCCTGGTGCGCGTATGAGGCGCAGGTGCGCGGGCTGAAGGGCTGGGTGCGCAACCGCTCCAACGGAGCGGTGGAGGCGGTGGTTGCTGGCGACGAGGCGCTGGTGGCAGCCATGGTGGATGCCTGCCGCGCCGGCCCGCCCGGCGCACGGGTGGATGACCTGCTGCTCCACGATGCCGCCGACAGCGCCCTCGCTGCGGGGGGCGAGGAGGTGTTCGTCATCCTGGAGACCCTGTGACCCGTTTGCACCACCTCGGCCGCCTTGCGTTCCCCGGTGCCTTCGCCGTGTGGCGCCGGCGGCCCGATGCTGGTTATAGAAACGGGGTCGCAGGCCGTTGGAGTGCGTCAGTCCCGTGATCGAAATTCAAGCGCGCGCCCCGCACCCGGGTTCACCGAAGGAGAGCCCGGCGGGGATGGGCGAGGCCCTCCCGTTCTGGGCCACGCCAAGGGGTGTGGCCGTCATCGTCGGCATCTGGTGCCTGCTGCATGCAGCCATCGGCGCCTTCCTGGAATCGGCCATCAATGTCGACGACGCGGTCGAGAGCTATCTCGTCCAGTCGCTGGAGCTGAGCTACGTTCCGCGCAACCCGCCCTTCTTCGACTGGCTGCTCTATGGGCTCCAGCAGATCGTTGGCACCGGGCGGCTGAGCTTCGCGATCCTGCGCTACGCGCTGCTGTTCGCCTGCGCCATGCTGATCTACCGGGTCGCGCGGCGGGTGATTCACGATCCCCGCCTGCAGGCGGCGGCGGTCTATTCGCTCTCGGCCCTGTGGGTGATCGGCTATCACAGCCACCGCATCCTCACCCATTCCAACGTGATGATCGTGGCCATCGCGGGGGCCATGCTGACGCTCATCGCCATCGTGCGAAAGCCCAGCGCGGCCCTCTATGCGGGTTTGGGTGCCTGGATCGCGGTCGGCCTGCTGGGCAAGTTCGGGTTCGTGGCATTCCTGGGCGCGTTGGTGGTGGCCTGCCTCTTCGAGCCCACCTACCGCCGCGCCCTGTTCGACCGGCGCATCCTGATCACGGCCCTGGTGGCGGCCGCGCCGCTGGCCGTCTATGGGCTCGCCCTGCATTTCCTGAAGCAGGACGTGGTGGCGGCCACCGCCCAGACCATCGGCGCCGCCCAATCGGGCTGGGACGAGGTGGTGCAGAGCTATGTGGTGGCGCTGGTGGGCTATGCGCTGCCGTTCGCGGCGCTCGCGGCCCTGATCTTCCTGCCCTGGAACCGTGGCGAAGGCGCGCGGGCGGCGGATGATGTGCAGCACGCCGGCGCCCGCCGCGTGCTGCGCAATGTCATCATCCTCGGCCTCGTGGCGGCGCTGGTGGGGGTGCTCGCGGTGGGCTCCACGAGCCTGCGGGATCGCTACTTCCACGTGTTTCTGCTGATGCTGCCGGTCTACATGTTCGCCGAGCTGGAGCGGGTCGGCGGCTGGCGGGCGCGGATGCCGGCCTATCTCGGCGTGCTGCTGGCGATCGCGGTGGGCGTGCTCGCTGTTCGGGTGGCGATTCCCCTGTGGCCCGATCCGCGGCTGTGTGGGCGCTGCGTGGCGGCGGAGCCGCTCCATCGGCTGGCTCCCACAGTGAAGCACCAGCTGGGCCCGGCGCCGACGCTGGTGGCCGACGACCGCACTTCCGCCGGTCGCCTGCGGGCCGCCGTGCCTGGCGCCCGCGTGGTGATCGTGACCGAGCTGCAATATCGCCCGCCCGCGCGGGAGAGCACCGGTTGCGCGCGCATCACCGGCATCGCCAACGGCCTGCCGTTCCGCCTGTTGCCGCCCCCGGGGCGCAACACTGTCGAAATGCCGGTGAAGTGGTCGTCTCCGCTGATGAACCCCCACCGGTGGACCGACTGGCAGCTCACTCCTCTTCCTGCGGATGATCCCCTGTGCCGGTAAGACTGCATCCCGATGGACTGATTTTCCGCCTCGCGCGCGAGCAGGACCTGCCCGCTGTGGTCGCCCTGTTTGCGGACGACGAGGTGGGCGGGCATGGAGACACCACCGATGCCGAGGCCTTCGCGGACTATCGGGCCGCGTACCAGGCCATCTGCGCCAACCCTTCCACTTGGCTCTATGTGGCGGAGATCGACGGCCGGGTGGTGGGCACCTTCGAACTCATCTTCGCCCACAGCCTGCCCGGCCGTGGCGTATTGAGGGCGATTCTCGAAGGGGTGCAGGTGGTGTCCGACCTGCGTGGCCGGCGAATCGGGGAGCGCATGGTCCGCCACGCCATGGCGGAAGCGCGTGCTGCGGGAGCCGTTACCCTGGCCCTGACTTCCAACCGGCGTCGCGAGGCCAGCCACCGCTTCTATGAGCGGCTGGGCTTCGCGTCCTCCCATTTCGGTTTCAAGATCGAGCTGACGTAGGGCTATACCTCTACCCGCCACGGACCTCTCAACTGGACCTCTCAACTGGACCTCTCTTGCCGATCCTGTGTGCTATGGTTAGGTCTTAACCATGCGCCGCCGGACGGGAACGTGAGCCCGGCATTACGGCGTGCGTCCCGATCCGAGGGGTCGAGACGGAAGTGGTGGCGGGGCGCGATGCCCCTGGTCGCCATTGGTTGACGTCCCACGGCCGCGAGGATCGGCCGGAACGACAGAGTTTCGGGGAGCGAATCGTGGCACAGGTGCAGACCCAGCCCATAGAGTTTTATTACTGGCCCACGCCCAACGGCTGGAAAATCTCCATCATGCTCGAGGAGTGCGGGCTTCCCTATGAGGTGAAGCTCGTGAACATCGGCAAGGGTGACCAGTTCAAGCCGGAATTCCTGGCCATCTCGCCCAACAACAAGATGCCGGCCATCCTCGACCCCGAGGGCCCGGGCGGGCAGCCCATCTCGGTGTTCGAATCAGGGGCGATTCTCCAGTATCTCGGCCGCAAAACCGGGCTTTTCTACCCGGCCGACGAGCGCGGGCGGGTGGAAGTGGACCAATGGCTGTTCTGGCAGATGGGCGGGCTCGGACCCATGGCCGGCCAGGCCCATCATTTCCGCATCTATGCGCCGGAAAAAATTCCCTATGCCATCGAGCGCTACACCCATGAGGTGCACCGCCTCTATGGCGTGATGAACGCGCGTCTGAGGGACCGGGATTATCTGGCGGGCGCGTATTCCATTGCCGACATTGCCTGCGTGGGCTGGGCCAAGCTTTGGGAACGACAGGGCCAGAATATCGAAGAGTTCCCGCATGTTAAGGCTTGGCTGGCGCGCGTGATGGAGCGGCCCGCCGTGCAGCGCGGCTTGGCCTTGAGCGCCGAGGAGCGCAGCAACCTCGATATCGCCAAGGACAAGGATGCCCAGGCGGTCCTGTTCGGCCAGCGCGCCCGCGGGTGACATCGGCGCCCGTTCGGGCCTGCGCTCGGGGGCAATGCCGCGCGACGTCGCGTGCGGATTGGGTTTCCCTCCAACCATAGGTGCTCTAAGAGAGACGCCGAAAGCGCATCTCCAGGAGCCGCCGTCCCATGTCAACCGATGCACGTGCTGCCTTCAGCCGGGCGACTGAGCTGCATCGTCAGGGCAAGTTGGATGAGGCGATCGAGATCTACCGCCGGTTGGTAAAGCCCAAGCCGGTGTTCGAGGTGCAGCGCCTGCTGGTGTTCGCCCTGCTGCAGACCCGCCGCTTCAAGGAGGCGCTGCAGGCCGCCCGCCGCACCTGCGAGGCCTTCCCCTCTCTTGCCGGGGCCCATGTGCTGCTGGGGGCCGCCTATCAGGCGAGCCGGACCTGGGACAAGGCACTGGCCGCCTACGAGGCGGCCGCGACCCTCGACCCCACCCTGGGCGAGGCGCATTATCTGGCCGGCAACATGCTGGCGGCGCAGGGGCGCCACGAAGAGGCGGTGACCCGTTTCGACCGCGTTCTCGCGCTCGATCCCCGCGCCGCGGAGGCGTTGGCCAATCGCGCCACGGCCCTCTCGCGTGTCGGCAGGTCGCAGGATGCCCTGCGCGACTGCGAGACGCTCACCACCATGCAGCCGTGGGAGCCGCGCCATTGGATCTCCACCGCGGGCACGCTGCTGGAGCTCGGCCGCTTCGAGGAGGTCGCCGCGGCTGCCGACCGCGCCTTGCGCATCGATCCCCGGATGGCAGACGCCCATTTCCTGCGCGGCCAGGGGTGTCTCGGCAATTGTGACCTGGCTGGCGCGCGGGCGGCCTTCAGCACCGCCCTGGCGGTGGCGCCGGATCGCGTCGCCTGGGCGGCGCCGCTGGCGCGCGTGCTGTGCCGGGAGCAGAAGCCGGACGAGGCCCTTGCCGTGTGCGACGACGCGCTGGCGCGCGACCCCGCCTGCGCCCCGGTGCTCCAGGAGCGGTCGGAGGTGAAGCGCTTCATGGGCGACACGGCCGGTGCCCTTGCCGATGCCGAGGCCGCGCTGACCCTCGACCCCACGCTGGCGCTGGCCCACATCTCGCTCGCCACCTTGAGGTTCGACATGGGCGATGTCGCCGGTGGAGAGCGGGCCGCCGCCGCAGCGCTGGCGGCAGATCCCGGCCTGCCCGTGGTGCGCTTCGTCTGCGGCGCGGAGAATCTTGCCCACGGGCGGTGGCCGGAGGGATGGACCGGCTATGAGGCGCGTGGCGGCTTGATGCCGCCGGCCTACGTGCCGCTGTCCTTCGAGCGGTGGGACGGGCGCGAGCCGGTGGAAGAACTGATCGTGCTCGGCGAGCAAGGGCTCGGCGACCTCATCCAGTTCGGCCGGCTGGTGAGGCTTCTGGCCGATCGCGGCATCCACGCCCGTTTCCTCACCGCGCGGCGGAATGCGCCGCTGCTGTCGCGAATCGATGCGCGCGTGCCCGTGATCAGCGATCTCGCCAGCGTGGACACCTCGCGGCCCGGATTGCGCTGGGTGCCGGTGGGCAGCTTGCCGGGGCTGATCGCCCCCAATCCGGCCGACTGGCCGTCCGCTCCCTATCTCACCGTGGATCCCGAGCGTGTGGCCCGCTGGCGGACATGGCGTCTGGCGGAAACGCTCCCGGAGCCGGGGGAGGACGACGCCGCGGCCGAGGCGCCGCCGGATCTCGACGCGCCGCCCGGCTCCGCCGAACCTTCCGCCGATGGCGCGGGCGCAGAGAATGCGCCGGAGGAACCTGCGCCGGTCGTGGTGCGGCCGCCGCCGCGCCTGCGCGTGGGTATCAACTGGCAGGGCAATCCGAGCTCGGCGGTGGATGTGGGCCGTTCGGCGCCGCTTTCGGCCTTCGCGCCGCTGGCGGAGCTCGAAGGGGTTGAGCTGGTGAGCCTCCAATGGGGGTATGGCGAGGAGCAGATTGACGACGTGCCCTTCGCGGACCGCATCGTGCGGCTGGCGGCTGATCGCGATGCCGAGGGCACCTTCATGGATACCGCCGGCATTCTTCAGCATCTGGATGTGGTGGTGACCATTGATAGCGCGCTGGTCCATCTGGCAGGCGCGCGCGGCCGCCCTGCCTTCCTGGCGCTGCGCGCGGTGCCAGACTGGCGCTGGGGACGGGAGGGAGAGCGCACGCACCTCTATCCAAGTGTGCGCCTTTTCCGCCAAAGCCGGGCGGGGGAGTGGGACGACGTGTTCACCCGCATCGCGGCCGCCGTCGAGGCGCTCCTGCAGGCGAAGGAGGCCCCATGAGCACCGCAGGCGTGATGATTCTCGCGCCGATCTCGGTTGGCGAGCTCTACGACAAGATCACCATCCTCATGCTGAAGATGGAGCACCTGACCGACGAGGCCCAGCGCGCCAACGTCTCTCGCGAGTTGGACGCGCTGCGGGAGCTGCGCACGTCATCGCGCTTGGCGGACAGTTTTGAAGACCTCTTTGGCGCTCTCCTGGACGTGAATCGCCGCCTCTGGCACGTGGAGGATGAACTGCGGCACCTGGAGGCCAGGCAGGATTTTGGCGCGCCCTTCGTCGCTTTGGCGCGCTCTGTCTATGTGCTGAACGACGAGAGGGCGGCCCTGAAGCGGCAGATCAACCTGCATTCCGGCTCCTGGCTGGTGGAGGAAAAGTCCTATGGCGCGGCCTCGGCGGGGGTCGCCGGCTGACGCCGACTTTGTGGGTTTCGCTGGAAAACCCACTTCAGTGCCTTGCAAAGCCGTCTTCGGTTCGGCATAGGAGAGCGAGCGGGAGACGTGGCCGAGAGGCTGAAGGCACTCGTTTGCTAAATGAGCAGACCCCCAAAAGGGTCTCGAGGGTTCGAATCCCTCCGTCTCCGCCACCTAACTCTGTTAAAGTTTTGATATCGTTGAAAGAATCCATCTCTCAATTGGTGCGGTCCCCCAAAATATCCCCCAATAGTTTGCGGAAGGCTCCGGCATAAGTCGGAACGATTCGGGCACTCGATAGTGTGGGGAGCGGCCAGATACCTAAGGGATGGGCCGAGGAACGTCGCCGCCCCGCCGAGGCGGAACACCAAAAATGCGACTCATGGCGGCAGCCCATAGCATCACATGAAAAGCACGGGACGCGCACTGTATCTGGCAAGATCGCGCGCCGGGGAGGCTCCTGATGGAGCTTGGCGCGCACGCCGGTATTGAGATGCTATCCACTATTGGCTCGCAAGAATCTCATCGCAGCTCAATTCAGGGCATGCGACAACGCGCAGAAGGAGGGTCGGAGTTATGGCTTCGGCGGCAAAAGGCGGCCTGACAAAGGCACCATTTTGCACATCGGTACTATCGTCCCGCTAGATTTGCCCGTGAGCCCGACTCTACCTCCGATTGAGCTTCGGCTATGGTGCCTGCTCCTTCGTCGGAGCGAGAATGAACATGTTGCGATTGCTCGTATCCCTGTTTCAACGGAGGAAAGCCAAGCCGCAGGCAGAGCCAAATATTGGAATCCCGGTAGAGACGGAGTCAAAGGAGTCTCTACGCCCACATGTTGAACGCGCCATTGCGACTATGGGCCTTATAGACCCGCAGTACACAGAATGGGTGTTGGAGCTATTTCACCGCCACCAGTTTTCCCGCTCTGAGGGCGTTGCGTTGGCCGCCAGGAAAGCTCTAGATCAAATGACCCCGGCCGAAAAGGCGGCCATTGGGGTGCGGTCGAATGCCTTCATGTCGCGAGCTTACTATGCTCACTTGAGTGATAAGGGGAAAACAGACCCGCTTAATGCGCTTGAATTTACATTGAGGCTGGCGTTCTTCCTGCGTTGTCGCGCCAGAGATATCGAGAATATGAAGCGCGCTGGATGTGAATTTGCGACGGCAGATGGCATTTTCGCGGAAACGTGCGGCGGATGCCGGAGGATCAATAATACGCGCTACAGGCTTTCAGAAATCCCCAACCTCCCTATTGAGGGATGCGAGGAACAGGTATGCGCAGTCAGCTTCCGAGGAGAAGTGACATTCTGACCATCCGTGCCTTCAGGTGGTAAGCTGCCAGGACCTCGCCCTACGAAGCGATGAAGGCGTAATAGGCGACGGGGCGCTGGACGATATTTTCTCGCCTGCCGTCCATCTTCACCGTCAGCTGCCGACACGCGAGCTTGAATCCACGCAAGTCCATGTCGTCTTCCGCTTTTTGGGCTCTGGACTCCCTTTGATCCCTGACTGCTGATACCGTCCCCTGCTCAACCTGTGGGGGATCAAATGATGCGTCGCCACTCGTTTCTATTGCTCACCGGGTTCCTCGCCATGCCGTGCGCTTCAGCATTTGGCGCGGATCAAGCTCTCTTCCCGCAAATCGATGTCGACAAACTATGCCGCCGCTATTCCGGCCCCGGACCTGGTGGGGTAATCGCTGTAAACGGATGTATTGAAAGAAACCAGGTCGGACATGATAGGCTGAAATATATTTGGCCCAATGTGTCAGATAAAATATATAATGAGTGCCTTATAATTGTATCAAAAAATGAAAATACGCATGGATATGACCTATGGTCCGACTGTGTCGATGTAAGAATATTTCATGAACGTCAAATTATTGACCAAACGCAAATTAAAACTTTCAGGCCATAACCACTGCAAACGACCAACTGAGCTGAGCAGCCATGATCCTCCGCAAATGTCGCGAGTGCGGCAACGAGGTCAGCACCAGCGCGAAGACCTGCCCAAAGTGCGGAGTCTCCGACCCAGCCAAATCACGCGCCTCGCTGACCGTCATGAAGATTCTGCCCTTCGTGATCGCGGCGGCGGTCATCTATGGGCTCCGGCATTCTGGCGATGATGCGAAATCATCCGAACCGCCCGCGCCCAAGGAGCAGCCAAAAGCCGAGCTGGATCTCACGAAGCCTCTGTTCACGGCCAAGTACGCGGCGCTGTGCCCCAAGGCCCTTCTCACCACGGTATACCCGGATAAAATTATGGGCATTTTCACATCGATCTTTACCCGAGAGGCAAAGCTGAAGGAATACGGGTGCATTGAGGACCTCCCCGGAAAGCAGGTCTATCTGCACGACACCTTGGCCCATTATCTCATCGTGGACTATTGCAAGCCAGACACCTGTTCGCCCCGCTTCTTCACCATGAAGGCCCACCTCACGAATTGACGCCTCGTCGCACGCATACCACCATGTCATTCTCTCCTACAACGGCACCGGCTGCTTCGTATCACCATTGGTCGTTGCCGAATTCCAGGTTGGATCGCCCTGGCGGAGGGCCGAAAGGTTCGCACCAAGTACGCACCCCCAACGCGCGGAAGCAGGGTGCGAACCCGAAACTCCAGTCCGATACCCACGTTGGGGCGGTTGAAGGCTTTGAAAATGCCCGCCCGGGTCGGCAAATTCGGGGCTTTTTGAGCGCTCCATTGACCGGGAAAGCCCCCCTCGCTTTCACTCCACCACTGCCTCGCATAACGGCTTCCTGAAATTCAGCGGCGAATCAAAGCCCGGCCGGCAATCAGCCCCGCCTTTTCTTCATTCGGTAGTGAACTGATTGCGGCGCCATGCCCAGTGTGCGGGCCATTTCCGGTGCCCGGGCTCCCGCATCCATCATGTCGCAAAAAAGGGCTTCGCCTGCGGGTGTCAGCTGCCGGCCCTTGCCGGTGCCCGTCGACAGCGTGATGGCCGCCGCGCGGGCCTGCCAATCCACCGGCGGCACCACCGCATCGGCTGCCAGAGGCTGGGGCAAAGTCCCCAGATGGGCATGGCCGCCATTCGCTGCCAGATGCCACACGGCCTCATCGCCGGATGTCTGCGCCTTCAGGACGGGAGAAACCGGAGTTTTCCGGAGCACCTGCGCTTCGACCGCCGCAATGCGGGCGCTCATCGCGGCCATTTCATCTCGCCATGTGGCCCCCGGCTCATCATCGGCAAGGAAGGCTTGCAATCTCGCCGTGAAGGACGGATCGGCCCGCATTAACGCAGCGGCCTTCAGGAGCACCGGGCGGCTGTCTTGCGGCACGCGCGCATTGGCCTGTATCAACTTCATTGTGCGACCTCCGGCTATCGTTTGCTCTCACGCGTGATCCGTTCCGCTTTCCAGCACCGGGCGTGCAGGGGGCGCCCGCGTGCATCGCGCACACACACACGCCAGTCGGTGGCGCCGCACACAGCGCAAGTCGCGGGATGGGTCGGCAGCCCCAAGCCCCGCGCAAGGTGGATCACCACCGCACCGGTGGGCGTGTTTGCGGCTGGCTGCGACCGCGATTCTCGCGATTTCTGCGATTCCAGGGGGGATGGCGGGGCGACAATCGCAGGAATCGCAGGAATCGCGGGGGCTTCATCCTTGAGAATGTCCGCAAGCGCGGCCTGCGCATCAAACAACATGGGGTGCCCTCACAACCCGATAGGCTTCCTTTCGCGCGGTGCCCCGAACAACCGTGCCCGCCTCCAACGGCACCAGCCATCCCGCTTTCACCAATGCAGCTAAGGGCATGTTCAGCCTTGCCCGCTCCCGCAAAGCGTTCGGCCCCTTGTTCAGAATTTCGGTCGGGGTGACATCGTCATGGGGCCAGCTCTCGCGCAGCCAAGCCAAAAGCCGCTCAGCCCTTGCCGTTTCCTCCGACACAGCGCCGATTTCCGCCAGTCGGCTGGCTTCCTCCAAATAGAATTGGGCGAGCGTCACACCCTGGGCCATCGTCTCGGCCGAAACCTCCCGCGCGTTCAAATCCGCCCATAAGGTCAGCACTCCGGCAATTCGAGCGGCCTGTTCGGCTGATTTCGACGCATAGGAGCGCACGTGCTCCAATGCCCCGCCGCCTTGTTGGGCCTTCTCGACCACCTCGTAAAAGCGCCAAAGCAATTCCTTCGCGCCCTTCGACAAAGGGAGGCGCGCGGGGGCAAGTTCCTGCGGATCGTCACCGGTTGGCAGCGGGGTTTCCAGAATAGCGCGAAGATGATCGGCGAACGCGGAAAGGGCTCCTTCACTCGAAGGCATGTGCCCGCGTCGCAGCCGCGTGCCAATGGCGGACGGCGGCTCGGTGACCAGGAACCGCGCGAGGAAGCCTTGCCCGCTCGCCTGCGGGTCAGCCATCAGTGGGCGGGCGGCAATGGGCTGGGCCATGAGATGGGTGGCCAGCCGGCGCCCGCGAAGGGTCGCAACGCCATCTCCGGCGCGGGTCCGGTTGATCGAGGCGCCATCCCAGAGCTTGGACAGCCCCGCCATCGTCTTAAGACGGTTGTCGGCATTCATGGCGTGCCCACCGGTGAAGCCCCCGCCCTCATCGTTGAACAGGCCAAGCGAGGGCCGCCCGGCCTGAAACAGCTTGATTGTGCCTTCAAAGGTCGGTTCTTGAATCATTACCGTGGGCAGAAGCGGCGCGGTAGGCTCCGGCCCCATCGCGTGCAGATCGGCTTCCGCTGCCCTCGCCCGATCCAAGTCCTTGCCGGCGATATCGCCCATCAGCCGCTTGCGCTTGGCCTCCCAAAGTTCCTTCGTTGTGAGCCATTCGGCATGAGCGGGCTTGTGCGCCCTTTCGAGGTCGCGCTCGTAATCATGAGCGCCGCGCATCAAGAGGCGATCACAAGTTGATTTGCGCTCGCCGCTTTCGGCAATGGTCAGGCAAAACAGCGAACAGGGTGCATCGCCGCCCAGCGTTTCGACATCCGCGAAGCCCTGCACGGCCAGACTCGCCACCGCCAAGGCTGATTGCGCAGCAATGGCAATGGGAGCCTGCGACATGTCATGCGCGGCAACGGCGGCGTCTTGCAGCGGACCGAGCGCCTCGGTGGGATAGGGCTGGCCGGAGGGGATGTCCCGCACGAGCGGCTGCGGACCTTCGGCCTTGAAAGGGATCGGTGCGGGTGCGCTCAACATGCCTCGCCCCCTTTCTTCACGGCAGCCAGCATCAGCACATCGTTCCAGTCCCGGCCGTCCGGGGCGGGAAGCAGGCCGACATCCCAGCCCACCGCCCGAGCGCGTTCGGCCAGCTTGAAGCCGGCGGCCCGCCCCGGCGCATCCCCATCGGTCGCCACAATCAAGCGGTGGGGCTTTCCAGACGGCAGGCCAAGCCCACCCATGCCCGAGGTGGAAAGCGCCGCCCACACCGTTGTCGGACCATCCACGAGGCCGCAAGCGAGCGACAGAGCGGTTTCGATGCCTTCCGCCACCACCAGCGGAGCGTTCTCCGCAAAGGCGACAGGCACGGCCCCGCCTGCGGTGGTGCCCAGCATGGCCTTGCTCGGCTGCACATCGGCTTTTGCGCGGCCATCCGGCCGAAGATAGGTGCGATGAATGGCGAAGCGCGCCGAACCATCAACCCGTGCCACCAGGGCCGGCAAATGCCCGGCCTCAGGATGACGACAGGAGGGATGAAAGCGCAGGCTATCGGGAAGATAGCAGGTGATAGCACGCCCGCGTAGATAGGTTTCAGCAGGAGTGCCAGTGATGGCCTGGGCCTCATTCCAGAGAGCGAGCGCCTGCCGTTCCTTCTTCACGGCATCTCGCTCAGCCTTGGCATGAGCGCGCGCAAGTTCGGCAAGGTCCGGCTCCGGCCTCCGGCGTTCGCCCTCCACGATGCCCTTCCACCGCAGGGCGGCCAAAACATCCGCGAAGTTGCAACCCGCCTTGCAATGCAAGAGCAAAAGGCCCGTGGGGCCATCGGCAATCGTGAGGCTGGGACGGGCGTCGGCATGGGCGGGGCAGCGCGCAACGCCATAGCGCGCATACCATTTGCCGCTCAATGCGGCGGTGACGCGGTGGGCCTCACTCATCGCGCGGCCTTCGCACGGGACGCCAGCCATTCGGCAATGGCGGTTTCAGGCCACCCCACAGCCTTGCCCGTCAACTTCACCGGGCGGGGAAACAGCCCCTTGCCCATCATGTCGTAAATGGTCGAACGGCTCAGTCCGGTGATGTCCTCGACCGCTTTGCGACGAAGGTGTTTCGTCGCGAACTGTGCAACCCCTGTCATGTCGGCAACTCCCTGTCCGTGATGGAACGTACAGGGAACATGATGGAGTTAAGCCGAAGGGTGGTGAGGATACTTGGAAACTCGAAATGTAACGAATAACCCAACGGCGTCAGTCATCACGAGGAGCACGGAACTCTGGACTGTAAGAGCTTAGCGGTGCAACTCCCTCTGGTCGACGATGCCGAGATGCCCAATATTTTTGCTCACGCTCAGCATCCCTATCACGAGCCGCACGTAGAACCCCCGAAATGTCCGTATCGGCCTCTTGACCATTTAACGCCAGTGTTACGATTCGCCTGTAGAAATCCATAAATAGTGTCGGACCCGTATCCTTACCACTTGGCCAGTTATTGACCGTTACAGGCTGAGCAAAGGCTTCCTTGAAGACATGGGCCATGACCGTGCCACGTTCGATGCGCCTCTCACGTTGGGCTCGTTCGCGCCAACGAGGCGGCTGCACATTATCACCGCTGTCCATGCGCAGCGCTGCACCCGCCAGGAAGCCGGAGAGCCAAAAAATATGCTTTATGGCCAACATGTAGTTCAACTCATCGTCTCTCCCACCGCTTATCCCAAGTCTATGTCTTTCGAGCCCATGGGTATGAATTGCAGACCATTCCGCCCATGGTATTTCTGCTAAATCTTCCCATAGCTCTTCCGCGCGCTCCGCTAATGCGTAGAGGTTATCTCGGGTTTGGGCGTTGCCTTGGCACGCATAAGGGTCGTCCTCAGGCCGTCTTACGAGAAGGCCCAAAAAGCTCCGGATCGCTGTCGCGAGCGTCCCCATGTCGCGCCCCTCGGCCAGCGGCGCCGGAAATCCCTCAAGGGCCTTTTCGACTGCTTCCTCCGTGACATGAGGAAATTTCGCGCCGAAGTGTTCAAAGGTGCGCACCATCGCAACGAACTCATCCCCCCATCCCTCAGCCTGATCATTCATCAACCAATCCTCACGACCTTCGCGCTCGCATCGGCCAGATAGGCCGCCCATGCTTCCATCATCTTCCGGCGCTTCTCGAACACGTCGGAGCGCGCATAGGCTCGCTCCACCGCATCGCCGGACAGATGCGCCAGCGCGGCCTCAGCAATCTCACGGGGAAAGTTCGTGCGTTCCTGCGCCCATGTGCGGAATGACGTACGGAAGCCGTGAACATCGGCAGCAAAGCCCAGTTCCTTAATCAGCTTCGACAGGGTCATATCGGACAGCGGGCGCCCCTGTTTTGTGCCGGGGAAGATCAGGCCGGAAGCATCATCCAGCGCCTTCGCGGCGTCGAGAATGGCCAGGGCACGGGGAGACAAAGGCACACGATGCGGGCGCTTCATCTTCATGCGCTCGGCAGGAACCGCCCACACCTTCGCGGCCAAGTCGATTTCATCCCAGCGGGCTTCACGCACTTCGCCAGATCGGGCGGCTGTGAGCACGAGAAATTCAATAGCCAGTTTCGTGGCTAGCCCTGCACGGGA
This sequence comes from Xanthobacter variabilis, assembly GCF_043831965.2. Lineage (NCBI taxonomy): Bacteria > Pseudomonadati > Pseudomonadota > Alphaproteobacteria > Hyphomicrobiales > Xanthobacteraceae > Xanthobacter > Xanthobacter variabilis. The sequence goes on along the minus strand of NZ_CM195533.1, from coordinate 3,648,254 downwards.
GGCCCGAACGGTATCGAGGCAGGCCGCAACCTCCCCATGGCTCAGCGCCTTTCGGTGTTCTTTCTCGGCGGCGACCTTCGGCAGCGCCTGCCCTATGTTCTCCGCCGGGTTATCCTGCCGCCAGCCCTGTGCAATCGCCCATTTCATCACCGTACCGATGCGCTGGCGCACCCGCCGCGCCGTTTCAGGCTTCTCGGTCCAAATGGGTGAAAGGGCAGCCAGCACGTCGGCGGTGGTCACGTCCTGCACTTTCAACTTTCCAAGCCGAGGGAAAGCATAGGTTTCCAGCGTGGTGAGGAACTGGGCCGCGTGCTTGGGGTTCTTCCACGTCGGCTTGTGCAGCTCATGCACTTTGCGCGTGGATTCCGCGAAAGTGAGAACCGCAAGAGCCTCCCGCTTGGCCTGCAACGGATCACCACCGCTTCGCGCCAACCTCCGGTTATCCAGAGCAACGGCCCGCGCTTCAGCCAACGGCACCAGGGATGCGCTGCCGAGCCCGATCTCGCACCTTTTCCCACGAATGACGATGCGTTGAACCCACTGCCGAGCGCCTCCGGCATCAACGCGCAGGTAGAGCCCGTGACCATCGAAATATTTGCCCGGAGCGGTGGCGTTCTTCACCGCCTGTGCCGTGAGCGCCTTTTCGGGCCTGCGGGTCAAATGTCCCGTCATGCGTCCCCCAGTTCATCCCCCATTATATTCGGGAACATGCCGAACAAAGGCGGAACCATGAGGAACACATAACGCCAAATAATCAAAGAAATCAACACGATTTAGGAATGGCGCGGAACACTCCGGAATGGCGGATGGCAGACTCCGTCTCCGCCATTCTATCTGCCTTATACAATTGACCTTTAAGGACTTTCCGCTCCCTTGAAGAGCGGTGTGCCCCTGCTGTGACTCCGGCTTCCAGCGGGCTTGGGCGAACGGAGGCGGGCGTCAGCCGGGGTGAATTTGTAGGGCCTCTTTCGATGCTCTCGAATCTGAGGGGCATACGTGATGGCGACCCCATCGCCCAAGCCCGCTGGAATCCGGAGCCGCCGCGTGCCCGCGGGGGGCGTGGTTTGCGGCGTCTCTCGTGCCGAGGCTTGCCTGCGGCGCTTCTCAGGCTGCGCGACGGCGGACCGCGTCGCCCATGGGGCCTGCGGCCAGGTTGGCGGTGAGGCGGCGCAGCAGCCATGCCGTCTGCTCGAGATGGTCCATGGCCTGCCACAGCATCTGCCATTGCTCGGGCGCGACATTGGGCGCGCGGGCCATCAGCTCCTCACGCATCTTGCGCAGGACATCGGACCGCTCGGCGGTGAGGGCGCGGATCATGTCGACCGAATTCTCGTCGAAACTCTCCAGTTCCGCGATGACCGAGGTGAGCATGGCGTGGGTCGCCTCCGCGAGGTTTGCGGCGGTCGGCGCCACCTCGGGGATCTTGGCGAGATCCGCCAGGGTCTTGGCCATGGAGCCAAGGGCGGCATGCAGGCCATGGACATATTGGTTGCAGTTCCAAAGGCCCATGAGCGCGTCCTGCTCGGTGGGCGCGCCGGGATTCTGCAGGGCCCGCTTCAGGAACGTGTCGATGTCCCGGGCCAGCTCGTCGCCGGCCTGCCGCAGATCCTTGGGGGAGGCGTTGGCGGCGTTGGCGGTGGTTTCGTCGTCGTCCGCGGTGGCGCCGGGATTGTTCCGCACCTGGTCGAGGAAGTGGGGCAGGCGGCGCACCAGGCGGCGCTGCTCCTGCTCGGCCAGGGTCACCGCCGTCACCGACTGGCTTTCCGCATAGCCGGTGATGAACATGGGCTTGCTCAGGTTCTCCGTGGCGGTCGGCGGGCTCCAGCGCTCGATGAGGGCAAACAGCGGGCCGTTGAAGGCGGAGGCCGCCACCGCCGAGACGATCTGGAACAGCCAGTGCACCGCCGTCACCTGCAGCGCGGCATCCGCCGTCAGATCGGTGACGAAGGCGCGGATGAGGGGGATACCCGTATAGTGCTCGATGGTGAGCAGCGGCAGCAGGATGGCCGTGCCCACCAGCTTGAGCACGAGCTGGTAAAGATTGAGCTGGCGCGCCGTGCCCTTCAGGCTCGACCCCTGCGCCAGGGTCATGATGCCGGAACCAAGATTGGCGCCCACCACGATGAGGAAGGTTTGGTCGATGGCGAGCACGCCGGCCGCCGCCAGCGCCACCACAATCACCGAAACCGTCTGCCCCTGCACCACGGCCGCGAGCGCGGTGCCGGCGATGAAGCCCCAGAAATAGAACTGGTCGGCGAAGGACAGGACCGCCTTGAGCGTTTCGGAGTCGCGCAGCGAGCTGGAAGCGTCAGTGGTCAGCTGCACGCCATAGAGCAGCAGGAACAGGCCCAGCATGGCCGCGACGAAGTTGCGGTAGCGCGCATCACGGTCATAGCCCAGCAGATAGGCAAAGCCGATGAGCGCGATGCCGCTCATGATGACGAGGTCGATGTCGAACGACGCCAGCAGCAGCCGCAGGGTCGAGCCCGCATAGGACCAGGTGACGATGGGCATGGCATTGCGCACCGTGGCCGCCCCGGCCGAGACCAGGCCGATGACGATGAACGTCACCGCATTGGTGCTCTGGATGGTTGCCCCCGCGAGCACGCCCACCAGCGAGGCACGGAGCGGATGGCCCGTTGCCCGCGCGACGAGGCGCTGGAAGCCCGGACCCACCACCTGCTTCATGTTGGCGGTGAGAAATTGCGTGCCGATGAAAATGAAGCCGAGACCGGCGAGCAGCCCGATAAGGACAGACATGCAAATGCTCCGCGGCGGAAACTCACAGGTGTCGCGACGCGGACCTGCCTGACCGCGCCCCAACCCGCCCCTGGGTTTGGGAACGGATGACCTGAGCAGATGCCGCTTCGAGAAAGGCTGCAGACCCTAAATCGAATGGCCCAGCTTGTGCAATGCAACAATGATCGAGGGCTGAAGCGACAGGCCGATTTCACCCGCCTGTCGCGGGAGAGCTACGGCGCGATGCCGGCGCGGCTCTTCCGGTGCCGGCCTGCGAGGCGTCAGAAGCCGGTGGCGGTGCCCGAAAGGTCGTAGGCGTCGGAGCTCTCGATCTTCACTGAGGTAATCTCGCCGACCCGCAGCGGACGGCGGGCGGTCACCTTCACCGTGCCGTCGATCTCGGGCGCGTCACCCTTGGTGCGGCCGATGCCGCCGAAGGGGGTCACCTGATCGATGATGACCTGCTGGCGCGTGCCCACCTTGCGCTTCAGCCGGCGGGCGGAAACCGCCTGCTGGGCGCGCATGAAGCGATCGTAGCGCTCCGCCTTCACCTCTTCCGGCACGGGGTTTTCGAGCCCATTGGCCACCGCCCCCGCCACCGGCTCGAACTTGAAGGCGCCGGCGCGGTCAATCTCGGCTTCCTGCAGGAAGTCCAGCAGCTCCTGGAACTCGTCTTCCGTCTCGCCGGGGAAGCCGACGATGAAGGTGGACCGCAAGGTGAGGTCCGGCACCTTTTCGCGCCAGGACTGGATGCGGGCCAGGGTCTTTTCCTGGGAGGCGGGGCGCTTCATGCGCCTGAGCACCGAGGGGCTGGCGTGCTGGAAGGGAATGTCCAGATAGGGCAGCACCTTGCCGGCGGCCATCAGGTCCATCACCGCGTCCACGTGGGGATAGGGATAGACATAATGCAGGCGCACCCAGGCGCCGAGATCGCCCAAAGCGGCGGCAAGGTCGAGGAAGCGAGTGGCCACCTCCTTGTCGCCATCGGCGCTCTTCCACAGGCTCGGCGCATAGCGCAGGTCCTGGCCATAGGCCGAGGTGTCCTGGGAGATGACGAGCAGTTCCTTCACGCCCGCCTTCACCAGCTTTTCCGCCTCGCGCAGCACCTCGCCGGCCGGGCGCGAGACGAGGTCGCCGCGCAGCTTGGGGATGATGCAGAAGGTGCAGCGGTTAGAGCAGCCCTCCGAGATCTTCAGATAAGCATAATGGCGCGGGGTGAGCTTCACCCCCTGGTCGGGCACCAGGTCCAGGAACGGGTCGTGCTGGGGCGGCACGGCCTGGTGCACGGCGGCGAGCACGCTTTCATATTGCTGGGGGCCGGTCACCGCCAGCACGCCGGGATGGGCGGCGGTGATCTGGTCGGGCTCCGCGCCCATGCAGCCGGTGACCACCACCTTGCCGTTTTCCGCCAGCGCCTCACCGATAGCCGAGAGGCTCTCCGCCTTGGCGCTGTCCAGGAAGCCGCAGGTGTTCACGATGACGAGATCAGCCCCCGCATGGCTCTTGGTGAGCTCATAGCCCTCCGCGCGCAGGCTGGTGATGATGCGCTCGGAATCCACCAGCGCCTTCGGGCAGCCGAGGGAAACAAAGGAAATGCGGGGCGACTTCTGCGCGGTCTCGGCCATGATGCGCGGCGGCTTCTCGAAAGTTGGGGCGATGTCCGGGAATGAAGGCGCAGGGGTTAGGGGACGCGGGGCTCGCCGTCAATCCCGGCGATGCGGCGCGCGCGGCGGGGCGAGGCAAAGGCTGGTGCGGGAGTGCTTCCGCGGGAGCCCTGAGCCACCCATCCCGCGAGCCGGCGGATGGCTGAGGGCACCCTGCCGCTTCTGGCGAACGTTTCCGCGCTGACTGCGCCACGCGGTGGGCCGATGGCTCCGGTCCGTCATCGGGCGGCGGATGGCGCGCTGCGGCATGTGAGCGGCAACTCTACCGCAGCGCGAGGCTGGGGCCTTGCCGGCTGTCGTCTTCCCACACACACTCGCTGGTATAATAACGAAGACTCGGAAACCCTTGAGGAGAGGCCCCATGCTGGCTCTGCTGCCGATCATCGCCTGTGGCCTTCTGGCCATTGCTTATGGGGCCTGGGCGGTCCGTAGCCTCATGGAGGCCGATCCCGGATCGGCCCGCATGCAGGAGATCGCCGCCGCCATCGCGGAGGGGGCGGCGGCTTATCTCCGGCGGCAATATCTCACCATCGGCGCGGTGGGCGTCGTCATCTTTGTGCTGGTCGGCCTGTTCCTGGGCTGGCTGGTGGCGGCGGGCTTCGCCATCGGCGCGGTGCTCTCGGCGGCGGCCGGCTTCATCGGCATGAATGTGTCGGTGCGGGCCAATGTGCGCACCGCCCAGGCGGCCATGCGCTCCCTTGGCGGTGGGCTGGATCTCGCCTTCAAGGCCGGCGCGGTGACGGGCCTGCTGGTGGCGGGCCTCGCCCTCCTGGGGGTGAGCGTCTATTTCCTGGTGCTCACGGCCGGCCTGGGCTTTGCGCCGAACAGCCGCACGGTGGTGGACGCGCTGGTGGCGCTGGGCTTCGGCGCCTCTCTCATCTCCATCTTCGCGCGGCTCGGCGGCGGCATCTTCACCAAGGGCGCGGATGTGGGCGGCGACCTGGTGGGCAAGGTGGAAGTGGGCATTCCCGAGGATGACCCGCGCAACCCGGCCACCATTGCCGACAATGTGGGCGATAATGTCGGCGACTGTGCCGGCATGGCGGCGGACCTGTTCGAGACCTATGCGGTGACGGTGGTGGCCACCATGGTGCTCGCCGCCATCTTCTTCGCCGCCACTCCGGCGACGCTGCATGCGATGCAGCTCTATCCGCTGGCCATCGGCGCGGCCTGCATCCTCACCTCCATCGCCGGCACCTTCTTCGTGAAGCTGCGGCCCAACTCCACCATCATGGGCGCGCTCTATCGCGGGCTGCTGGGCACGGCGGGCCTCTCGGTGATCGCCCTGGCGGTGGTCACCTGGCTCATTCCCGGCTTCGGCCCCATCGAGGGGGCGGCGTTTTCCGGCACCGCATTGCTCCTGTGCGGCGTCGTCGGGCTGCTGGTCACGGCGGCCATCGTCGTCATCACCGAATATTATACGGGCACGGGCCATCGCCCGGTGGTGTCCATCGCCCAGGCCTCGGTGACGGGGCATGGCACCAACATCATCCAGGGTCTCGCGGTCTCGTTGGAGGCGACGGCGCTGCCGACCCTCGTCATCATCGCCGGCATTCTGGCGGCTTATGGCTTTGCCGGCCTGTTCGGCATCGCCATCGCGGCCACCACCATGCTGGCGCTGGCCGGCATGATCGTGGCGCTCGACGCCTTCGGCCCGGTCACCGACAATGCGGGCGGCATCGCCGAGATGAGCGGCCTGCCGAAGGAGGTGCGCCAGTCCACCGATGCCCTCGACGCGGTGGGCAACACCACCAAGGCGGTCACCAAGGGCTATGCCATCGGCTCGGCGGGCCTCGGTGCCCTGGTGCTGTTCGCGGCTTATAACCAGGACCTGAAATATTTCATCTCCCAGGCGGGGGAGGGTACCTATTTCGCGGGCGTCACGCCCAATTTCTCCCTCGACAACCCCTATGTGGTGGTGGGCCTGCTGTTCGGCGGGCTGCTGCCCTTCCTGTTCGCGGCCATGGGCATGACTGCGGTGGGCCGCGCCGCCTCCGCCATCGTGGAAGAGGTGCGCCGGCAGTTCCGCGAAAAGCCGGGCATCATGGCCGGCCGCGAAAAGCCCGATTATTCCCGCGCCGTGGATATGCTCACCCGCGCCGCCATCAAGGAGATGATCGTACCTTCGCTGCTGCCGGTGCTCTCGCCGGTGGTGTGTTTCTTCGCCATTTATGTCGTGGCGGGCGGCGGGGTGGCCGGCAAGTCGGCGGCCTTCTCGGCGGTGGGGGCCATGCTGCTGGGCGTCATCGTCACCGGCTTGTTCGTGGCCATCTCCATGACCTCCGGCGGCGGTGCCTGGGACAATGCCAAGAAGTCGTTCGAGGACGGCTTTGTGGACAAGGACGGCGTGCGCCACGAAAAGGGGTCCGAAGCGCACAAGGCGGCCGTCACCGGCGACACCGTGGGTGATCCCTATAAGGACACGGCGGGCCCGGCGGTGAATCCCATGATCAAGATCACCAACATCGTGGCCCTGCTGCTGCTCGCCGTGCTCGGGCACTGACGCCGCCCCTCTCCCGGTTGCGGGGGGAGCGGATGCCCGCGACGAACGCGGGACGCAAGGACGCGAAAGGGCGGGGTCTCGAAGCACCACTGCGCTTGAAGGTTGTGTTTCGCGGAAGGGGCGGTCTTGCTGCCCCTCCCTGATCCTCTCCCGCATGCGGGAAGGGAACGTGCGTTCGACGGATCCCCGTTCCTTGAATGTCCGTCCACAAATGTCGCTGTGTCCGGGGCTCAAGGCCTCGCCTCAGATGCGAGGGGCCGGGATGACGGGCGCGGGGCGGCTGCGCGACCTGCAGGGTTGTTCGGAAGTCTGGCGTGGGGCATCGTGCGCGGCGCTTTGCCCCGCGCCGCCCGGCGCCACGACGGATTCCTGCCATGTCCCCTTCGCCCCGCCCCATTCAGCCCGGAGACCATGTGTTCCTGGTGGATGGCTCTTCCTTCGTGTTCCGGGCCTATTTCCAGTCCATCAACCAGGACCGGAAGTATAATTTCCGCTCCGACCGGCTGCCCACGGGGGCGGTGCGCCTGTTCTGCACCAAGCTGTTCCAGTTTGTGCGCGACGGTGCGGTGGGCATCAAGCCCACTCATCTCGCTATCATCTTCGACAAGTCGGAAGACTCCTTCCGCAAGGCGCTCTACCCCGCTTATAAGGCCAACCGTTCCGATCCGCCGGACGAGCTCATTCCCCAATTCCCGCTGATGCGCGAGGCGGTGCGCGCCTTCGGCCTGGTGCCGGTGGAGCAGGCGCGCTACGAGGCCGACGACCTCATCGCCACCTATGCCGACCAGGCCGTGAAGGCGGGGGCGGAAGTGCTCATCGTCTCCGCCGACAAGGATTTGATGCAGCTCATCGGCCCCCATGTGGCCATGTATGACCCCGCATCCGGCGAGAGCGGTGGGCGCGGCGCGCGGCCGGAACGGCGCATCGGCGAGGCGGAGGTGCTGGAATATTTCGGCGTGCCACCGGAAAAGGTGGTGGACGTGCAGGCCCTGGCCGGCGATTCCACCGACAATGTACCGGGCGTGCCCGGCATCGGCATCAAGACCGCCGCCCAGCTCATCAATGAATATGGCGACCTTGACACGCTGCTCGCCCGCGCCGGTGAGATCAAGCAGCCCAAGCGCCGCCAATCGCTGATGGAGAACGAGGAATCCGCCCGCGTCTCCAAGCAGCTGGTGGAGCTGGTGCGGGACGTGGCGGTGGAAGTGCCGCTTGAGGACCTGGTGCTGGAGCAGCCGGAGGCCAAGCCCCTGGTGGCCTTCCTGAAGGCCATGGAATTCACCACCATTACCCGCCGTGTGGCCGAGGCCTATGGCATTGACGCGAGCCTCATCGACCCGGACCCCAAGCTCGCTCCCCAGGGCCTGTTCACCCCCGGCGAGGTGCAAGAGGCGGCCGAGCCGGAGACGGGCAAGGCCGCCCGATCGAAGGCCGCCAGCGCGCAGCCCAAGGATGCCGGCGGCGATTCCATCTTGAAGCCCGCCGATCTCGCCCGCGCCCGGGCCGAGGCCGCCCGCGCCACGCCGGTGGACCGCAGCGCCTACAAGTGCGTGACCGATGCGGCCGAGCTTGAGGCGTGGTGCGCCAAGGCCATGGATCAGGGCTTCGTCGCCTTCGATACGGAAACCACCTCGCTCGATCCCATGTCGGCGGATCTGGTGGGCGTGTCCCTGGCGCTTTCGCCCAACGAGGCCTGCTATATTCCTCTCGCCCATGTGGGCGCGGGGGAGGGGCTGTTCAGCGAGCCGCTGGCCGGGCAGATCCCTCTTCAGGCCGCCATCGCCATCCTCAAGCCCATGCTGGAGGACAAGGGCACCCTCAAGATTGGCCACAACGCCAAATATGACGTGCTGATGCTGTCGCGCTACGGCATCACAGTGGCGCCCATCGACTGCACCATGTGCATTTCCTATGCGCTGGATGCCGGCCTCAACGGCCATGGCATGGACGAGCTTTCCGTGCGCCACCTGGGTCACACGCCCATCGCCTTCACCGAGGTGGTGGGCAAGGGCAAGGCGCAGGTGACCTTCGACAAGATCGCCCTGGAGCCCGCCACCCAATACGCCGCCGAGGATGCGGACGTGACCCTGCGCCTGTGGCTGGCGCTGAAGCCGCGCCTCGTCTCGGAGGCCAAAACCACGGTCTATGAGACCCTGGAGCGGCCGTTGATCCCCGTGCTCACGCGCATGGAGGCGCGGGGCATCTCCATCGACAAGGCCCTTTTGGCGCGCCTTTCATCCGAGTTCGCCCAGGGCGCGGCGCGGGTTGAGGATGAGATCGGCGAGATCGCGGGCGAGAAGATCAATGTGGGCAGCCCCAAGCAGATTGGGGACATCCTGTTTGGCAAGATGGGCCTGCCGGGCGGCTCCAAGACCCCGACTGGGGCCTGGTCCACCAAGGCCAATGTGCTGGAGGAGCTGGCGGAATCGGGCCACCCGCTGCCGCAGAAGATCCTGCAATGGCGCCAGCTCTCCAAGCTGCGCTCCACTTATACGGACGCGCTGCCCAATTTCGTGAACCGTGACACGCATCGCGTTCACACTTCCTACGCCCTGGCGGCGACCACCACGGGGCGGCTGTCTTCCTCTGATCCGAACCTGCAGAACATTCCGGTGCGCACGGAGGAGGGCCGGCGCATTCGCCGTGCGTTCGTGGCGGAGGCGGGCAACAAGCTGGTTTCCGCCGACTATTCGCAGATCGAGCTGCGCCTATTGGCGGAGATCGCGGAAATTCCCGCGCTCCGGCAGGCGTTTCAGGACGGGCTCGACATCCATGCCATGACCGCCTCCGAAATGTTCGGCGTGCCGGTGAAGGACATGCCGAGCGAGGTGCGCCGCCGGGCCAAGGCCATCAATTTCGGCATTATCTACGGCATTTCCGCTTTCGGCCTCGCCAACCAGCTGGGCATCCCGCGCGAGGAGGCGAGCCAGTATATCAAGCGCTATTTCGAGCGCTTCCCGGGTATTCGCGACTATATGGAGGTGACCAAGGCCTTCTGCCGCGAGCACGGGTATGTGGAAACCCTGTTCGGCCGGCAATGCCACTATCCGGACATCGCCGCGAAGAATCCCTCCATCCGCGCCTTCAACGAGCGCGCGGCCATCAATGCCCGCCTGCAAGGCACGGCCGCGGACATCATCCGCCGCGCCATGATCCGCATGGAACCGGCCTTGGACGAGGCGAAGCTCTCCGCCCGTATGCTGCTGCAGGTGCACGACGAACTGGTGTTCGAGGTGCCCGAGGGCGAGGTGGAGAAAACCCTGCCTCTGGTGCGTGAGGTGATGGAGACCGCCGCCGCCCCAGCCGTGCAGCTGGCCGTGCCGCTGAAGGTGGATGCGCGCGCCGCCGCCAACTGGGATGAGGCTCATTAAACTACATAATGTTGTGAATTATAAAATTCACTTTGTTATGTGTTGAATAACATCTGGTGCTCACATATGCTGTGAAATGTGCCGGCATGGGCCGGCGCGTTTCATGGAGTTGAGAGCCCATGGCCGTGTCCGGCCTCATCCGCAGCCCTCGCGTCACCGCCGCGGCCCGCATGGCGCCGTTGGCGCGGTTGCCGCTCTTCTTTGGTCTTCAGGACCGGCGCGTGGTGGTGGCGGGCGAAGGGCCCGGCATGACCTGGAAGGTGGAGCTGCTCTCGGCCGCCGGCGCCCGCGTGGAGGTGTATGCGCCGGCGCCGGAAGACTCGCTTCAGGCCCTTGTGGAGGAGCCTCCCCGTGGTCCGATCATCCTCCACCCGCGCGCCTGGACGGCGGAGGATCTGGCGGGCGCGGCCCTCGCGGTGGGCGCTTTTCAGGATCAGGCGCAAGCCGGGCATTTTGCCCAGGCTGCACGCGCGGCGGGCGCACCGGTGAATGTGGTGGACAAGCCGAAGGTGAGCGATTTCACCTTTGGGGCGGTGGTCAATCGCTCGCCGCTGGTGGTCGGCATCTCCACCGATGGCGCCGCGCCCGTGTTTGCTCAGGCTGTGCGGGCGAAGATCGAGGCGCTGCTGCCGCTGGGGTTCCGTGTCTGGGCGGAAGCGGCGCGCTCCTGGCGCGGCTTCATCGCGGGGAAGGGGCTTGCGGCACCCGCGCGCCGCAGCTTCTGGGAGCGTTTCAGCGCCCTTGCACTGATGGAGCCCAACCGGGCCCCCGATGAGGCCGACCGCGAAGCGTTGCTACACGCGGCTGCGCCGACGTCCGGCGGATCGGTGGTGCTGGTGGGGGCGGGGCCGGGTGATCCGGAGCTGCTCACGCTGAAGGCGGTGCGCGCGCTGCAATCCGCCGACGTGGTGCTCTATGATGACCTTGTCTCCGGCGCGGTGCTCGATTTCGCCCGGCGCGAGGCCCGGAAGATGCTGGTGGGCAAGACCGGCTATGGTCCCTCCTGCAAGCAGGACGACATTAACGCGCTGATGGTGAGCCTGGCGCGCGAGGGCCGTCGGGTGGTGCGCCTCAAGGGCGGCGAGCCCATGATCTTCGGCCGCGCCGGAGAGGAGATCGCGGCCTGCCGCGCCGCGGGCATTCCGGTGGAGGTGGTTCCGGGCATCTCGTCCGCCCAGGGCGCGGCGAGCCGGCTGGCCGCCTCGCTCACCCATCGCGATCATGCGCGGCGGCTTCAGTTCGTCACGGCCCATGCGCGCAATGGGCGCCTGCCGGAGGATCTCGACCTTAAGGCCCTCAGCGATCCGGTGGCCACCACCGTCATCTACATGCCGCGTCACACGCTGCGGGAGCTGGTGGGGCGCCTGGTGCCTGCGGGGCTCGACCCCGCCACGCCGGCGGTGGCGGTGTTTGCCGCCACACGACCCGAGGAGCGCATGGTCAACGCCTCCATCGCCACCCTGGCCGAGGCGGTGGAAAGCGCGGTGGCCGAGGGGGCGAGCGGGCCGTGCATCGTGCTGTATGGCCACGCGCTTTCGGAAGCCAAGGCATGGAACACTGCCGACGTGGCTGAGGCGCGGCGGGCCACGGCTTGAGGGCCGTGGGCGCCATGTGCACGCCACCCTTCACTCTGGCGCTCCCAGTCGAGGGGGGCAGGGGCGCCATTACCGGCGGCATTTGCCTACGCCTGCAGCTCGCGTTCGCAGCCCCGCGATGGCGCCCGTGCCCGCCGACGGTGGTGGCGCGGCCAAACTGAGGTGGAGCACAAAAAGGCCGCGCCCGGAGCGCGGCCTTTGTCTTCTTTACCCGGGCCGGCCGATCGAAGGTTGGCTTGAGGCGTCACTGAATCTCGCTCGCCTGCGTCATTGGCGCATTGCCCTAATTACGGCGCGCGCCGCCTGATAACCGCCGCATTGACCGCTCTCGCAAATAACGTGGCTATCTGGCGCGTCCACGGCGACGAGGATGCAAGGCTTGAGCTCAAGATCAAAGATCTCTTCTCGCATCTGACTGAATATCGGAGGCCTCTTCTTCTATGTCAGACCTGCTTCTTCGGTCCCGGCCCGACGCAGCAACCAACGTGACAGCCTGATCTCCCTCCGCTCCCCATACCGGTGATGCGGCAGAGCCAAACATATCCCCACGGTAGATGGAGCTTTCGGAAAACAACCTTGCGGGCGGAGGTGGGCCTTGTTGCCTCTCGCTTCGGTTGTGTCAGGCCGATCACACATGAAAAGCGAGCGAAATGCGGGCTCCGGGCCGGATCCGGGTCTCGGCGCCCTGGTGCTTATTTTGCGTTTTCACGGTGTAGCGGCCGAAGCTCGGCAGTTGCGTCATTAATGCGGTGGCGCGACAGTCGGCCCCGTGGAGATGCTGAGTTGCGCACGAGCATTCGGGCTCAAGGCGCGGGCGGTTTTGTCTTCATGGCGCAAGCTCAGCGGCACACCGCTGCCGGCGATCGCGGCGCGCCGAGATGGCACATTCGTTATTCTCGCGAAGGCGGCGGGGGATTTGGCGCTGGTGCGCGACCCGGTGTCAGGCCAGCCGCTGCAAGTTGAGAGAGAGGCGTTCGAGGCGCAGTGGGGCGGCCGGCTGGTTCTGGTCGCGCGGCGCGCTCGTTTTTCCGACCTCGCGCGGCGGTTGGACATATCATGGTTCATGAGGGCGATGCAAAAGTATCGTGCCCTATTCGGAGAAGTGCTGTCGGACTCTATTTTTCTACAGGTGTTGGCGCTGATCTCAGCATTGTTTTTTCAGGTGATCATTGACAAGGTTCTGGTGCATCGCGGTCTGACAACACTCGACATCCTCGGGCTTGGGCTCGTGATGGTCTCGGTGTTCGAAGCGGTGCTTGGTGCTTTGCGCACGGATGTCTTCGCGCACACCACAAATCGAATCGACGTCGAGTTAGGGACGCGGCTGTACACGCACCTCATGGGTTTACCCCTCGCATACTTCGAGTCCCGTCGGGCGGGGGATTCTGTCGCAGGCGTGCGAAAATTGGAAAGCATCCGCAATTTTCTGACCGGATCATCCCTCACACTTGTGGTGGAGTGTCTGTTCTAATTCGTATTCGTGGCCGTGATGTTCATATATTCGGCGACATTGACTTTCATCGTTCTGGCATCGTTCCCGATCTCTATCGGCATTTCGGCTGGCGTGACTCCCCCGTTTCGCCGGAGGCTGGAGGACAAGTTCAATAAAGGCGCGGAGAACCAGGCTCTGCTGGTGGAGAGCGTCACGGGTGTCGAGACTCTGAAGGCGATGGCGGTTGAGCCGCAGATGCAGCGTCGCTGGGAGGAACAGCTGGCGGCCTCTGTGAGCGCTAGCTTCAAGGTGCAGAATCTGGGCAATTGGGCGAGCCAGGCGGTGCAGCTGACCGCCAAGCTGGTGACCGCCGGAACCCTCTAATTCGGCGCCCGGCTGGTGATGGAGGGTTCGCTCACGGTGGGCGAGCTGATCGCCTTCAACATGCTGGCCTCGCGGGTGTCGCAGCCGGCGTTGCGCTTGGCGCAGGTGTGGCAGGACTTCCACCAGACACGCATTTCCATCGAGCGCCTCGGCGACATTCTGAATACGGCGCCCGAGCCCTCCCACCAGCCGGGGCGCTCCGCATTGCCGGCGCTCCGTGGCGCCATCCGCTTCGATCACGGGGCCTTCTGCTATCGCGCAGGCGGCCCCACGGTGCTCCCCGATCTCAGTTTCGAGGTCGGTGCTGGGCAGGTCGTGGGCATTGTCGGTCCGTCGGGGTCGGGCAAGTCAACCGTCGCGAAGCTGCAGGACGACCGTCGTCCAGCGACGCGCAGCAACGAGACCTGGGCCATGGACTTCGTCCACGACCAGCTCGCCACGGGCCGGAAGATCTGGGTTCTGACCATCGTCGAGACCTTCACGCCGTTCTCGCCGGCGGTGGATCCGCGGTTCAGCTATCGAGGCGAGGACGTGGTGCTGACGCTTGAACGGGTCTGCCGGAGTATGGGCTATCCGCAGAGCATCCCGGTGGATCAGGGATTGGAGTTCGTCAGTCGGGATCTGGACCTGTGGGCATATCAGAAAGGCGTGGTGCTGGACTTCTCGCGGCACGGCAAGCCGACGGACAACGGCTTCATCGAGTCGTTCAACGGCAAGTTCCGGGCGGAATGCCTGAATACGCACTGGTCCATGAGCCTTGACGACGCCCAGGCGAAAATGGAGGCTTGGCGTAGAGACTATAATGAGGTTCGGCCGCACAGCGTGATCGGCAACAAGCCGCCGATCACGCTCATGAATGGCTCTCCAGCATACCCGCCGGGATGAGCCCTAACCCCGGAAATTTCCAGCTCCGGGTGGCCTAGAAACGGGGAGCGCTTCATCAACCCTCGGACTCTCCTTTAAGTCGGGGGAGAAAAGGGCCTCAGGTCACCCCGCTCGGTGATCTGAAGGACCGCGTCGCGCTTAAGGTCCTCGGTGAAGTTCGCTTTTCCCATCGGGGCCTCCTTGCCTCAAAATTTAGGGAAGAAGGCCCCCTGGAATCCAGGGGCGGCTCAGTGAGCGAGAGTCAATGACGCTTCAGGGGCGGCGCCAGAGGCTTCAGGCCGGCATCTGGAAGCTCAGCAGCTTGCGCTGTGGGAAGTCGTAGAGCTTGCCGGTTTCCGCGAAGTCGGGAAGGCACAAGGGCAGGATGGCGGCGGCGGCCTCTTCCGGCGTCGGCAGGGTCATGGGGTCCTCTCCGGGGAAGGCCTTGGCGCGCATCTGCGTGCGGATCGGGCCGGGATTGAAGAGGTTCACCTTGAGGTTGCCATTGATGGCTTCGGCGGCCCAGGTGCGGGCCATCACCTCGAGCGCGGCCTTGGTAATGGCATAGGGGCCCCAATAGGCCCGCGCCTTGTGGGCGGCGCCGGAGGAGATGACCACGGCCCGCGCAGTGGTGGAGAGGCGCAGCAGCGGGTCAAACGAGCGGATGCAGCGCCAGTTGGCAGTGATGTTGACGGCCACCGTCGCGTCCCAGTCCTTGGGCAGCACGTGGCCCAGGGGCGAGAGCGGGCCGAGCACGCCCGCATTGGCCACATAGACGTCGAGCCGGCCATAGCGCTCATAGAGCGCACCGCCCAGGCGGTCGATGCCCTCGCTGTCCTTCAGATCCAGCGGCACCAGCGTCGCATTGCCACCGATGGCGGTGATGGCGTCGTCCAGCTCCTCGAGCCCGCCTTCGCTGCGGCCCACGGCCACCACGTGAGCGCCGGCGGCGGCCAGGGCCAGGGCCGTGGCGGCGCCGATGCCGCGGGTTGCGCCGGTGACGAGGGCGATCTTGTCGGCGAGGGGCTTGCCGCCGGTCGGGCTGATATCGGTCATGGATGCTCCGCGGGCGTTATCGTTGCAGGCGAGATGAGCCGCGTTCGCCGCCAAAGTCCAGCCTTCCGCGGCGCTCTCCCCCGGTTGCGACGCCGCAGGGGCTCGCGGGCGCGATGATGGCGCTTTCGATCCGTGAGATGGGCTTGAATGGAATGAGGGGCGGCACGCCGATCCGGCGCTGGGTGTCTCGAACAGGCGCCATGGCCCGGCGCGGAGGGAGGGCTCCGCGCCGGAAAGGCTCAGCTCGCTTCCGCGAGCAGCGAGAGCTGCTGCGCGCCCACGGCGCCGGAACGGTCCGTGAGGGGCGTGGGATAATCGCCGGTGAAGCAATGGTCGGTGAATTGCGGCCGCACCGGGTCACGGCCCTCATAGCCCATGGCCCGATACACGCCGTCCACCGTCAGGAAGGCGAGGGAATCGGCGCCGATATAGCGGCGCATGCCCTCCAGATCATGGGTGGCGGCCAGCAGCTTGTTCCGGTCCGGCGTGTCGATGCCGTAATAATCGGGATGGGTGATGGGCGGAGAGGCGATGCGGAAATGCACCTCCTTGGCACCGGCATCACGCATCATCTGCACGATCTTCACAGAGGTTGTGCCGCGCACCAGACTGTCGTCCACCAGCACGATGGAGCGGCCCTCGACCACCGAGCGGTTGGCCGAGTGCTTCATGCGCACGCCCTGATCGCGGATGGTCTGGGTGGGCTGGATGAAGGTGCGCCCCACATAGTGGTTGCGGATGATGCCCAGCTCGTAGGGAATGCCCGAATGCTGGGAGAAGCCGATCGCCGCCGGCACGCCGGAATCCGGCACGGGCACGATCACGTCGGCATTGGCGGGGGCCTCTTCGGCCAGCACCTGCCCGAACTTCTTGCGCACCTGGTAGACGGAGCGCCCGCCCACCACCGAATCCGGCCGGGCGAAATAGATGTACTCGAAGATGCACGGGCGCGCCGGCACCTCGGGGAAGGGCTTGTAGGATTGCAGGCCGTCCTCGTCGATGACGATGACCTCGCCGTTCTCCACGTCGCGCACATAGCGCGCGCCGATGATGTCGAGGGCGCAGGTTTCGGAAGCCAGGATGGGCGAGCCTTCCAGGGTGCCGAGCACCAGCGGGCGGATGCCCAGCGGGTCGCGGGCGCCGATGAGCTTCTTGTTGGTGAGCGCCACCAGCGAGTAGGCCCCCTCCAGCCGCTGGAGCGCATCGACGAAGCGGTCGATGAAACGCGGCTTGCTGGAGCGCGCGACCAGGTGAAGGATCACCTCGGTATCAGTGGTGGACTGGGTGATGGCCCCCTCGCGCACCAGCTGCTTGCGCAGGGTGAGGCCATTGGTGAGGTTGCCGTTGTGGCCCACGGCGAAGCCGCCGGAATCGAGCTCGGCGAACAGCGGCTGCACATTGCGCAGCAGGGTTTCGCCGGTCGTGGAATAGCGCACATGCCCCACCGCGGAATCGCCCGGCAGGCGATCGATGACGGCGGCGTCGGAGAAGGCGTCGCCCACGAGGCCGAGCCGCCGCTCCGAATGAAAGCGCCGGCCATCGAAGGAGACGATGCCGGCGGCTTCCTGTCCGCGGTGCTGCAAGGCGTGCAGGCCGATGGCCGTCACCGCTCCGGCGTGGGGATGATTGTAGATCCCGAACACGCCGCATTCCTCGCGCAGGCTGTCACCGTCGAGATCGAGATCGATCCCGGAGGAATAATGGGTGCTGTCGCCCGCGCCGTTCATGCCGCCCGCGTCCATCTTGTCCATTTTGCACCTCCGCTCGGCGGCCCTAGTGGCCGGTACCGCGCGTGCTCTCCAGCAACTGGTTGAAACCCTGCTGATCCACCTGCGGGTTATTGCCCGAAAGGGACCGTTGGCTTCCTTGGGTTCCCTGGGCGGCGAATGCCACCCTGCCTTGAGCCCCGAGACCCGTGTTGTCGGAACGCTGGCCCCCCGCCGGGGCTGCGGGATTATCACCCTCTTCCGGGGCGGGCTGCTTCTTTAATTTGTTCAAGATGGTGTTTTCAGGGTCATCCGGCAACTGGGCCATCAGCCAATCGCCCGCACTTTGCAAGGCGGGACGCGATTTTGCGTCCACGACCCACGGCGGCTGGCTCTTCGTCGGAACCAGCCAGTTGAAGAAAAGGAAGGCAACGACCATCACGAGCAGGCCGCGCGCCAGGCCGAACAGGAAGCCCAGGCTGCGGTCGAGCGCGCCGATTCGGCTGTCGAGCACCACGTCGGAGATGCGCGCGGTGAGGATGGAAGCGATGAGCAGCGTGCCCAGGAACAGTATTCCCACCGTGGCGGCCGTGGCCGCTGTATCCTGGGAGATGTACTGCTTCACATAAGGCAATGCAGGCTTGTAGAAAAAGAGGGTGACGCCCGCGGCGACAGCCCACGACAGGATGCTGAAGACTTCCCGCAACAGCCCTCGCACCATGGCGAGGATGCCCGAAATCAGCATCACGGAAATGACAATGATGTCCAGTAGGGTGACAGGCATTGGTGCATCGGTCCGTGGTCGGTGGCGCGCGGGACAAGCGCGCCCTGCCGCTCCACGCCATGCGGAGCGCGCCGCGCGGGTCATATAGCCCGCGCTTCCCGGCTCGTCATCCTCCCTGTTGGGTCAGTCTTCGTCCTCAGGGTCGCCGGCGGCGGCTACCGCCGCGCGGGAACGGGCGCCTGCCGTGCCTTGAGCGGGGCGCATGGCTGCCTTTCGGGGCGCGCGGGAGGCGATGGAGGCCACCAGCTGGGCCAGGGAGGAGATGGCGTCCACCTCCACCGGAGGCGTTGTACCATCAAGGCCGCCGGCCGGAATGATGGCGCGGGCGAAGCCGAGCTTGGCGGCCTCCTTGAGGCGGGCCGGAGCCTGCGACACCTGCCGCACGGCGCCGGTGAGGCTGGCTTCCCCGAAATACACAGCATCCGCCGGCAGCGGGGCCCCCGTGAGGGAGGAAACCAGGGCTGCAGCCACCGCCAGGTCCGCCGCCGGCTCGTTGATGCGGAAGCCGCCGGCCACGTTCAAATAAACGTCATGTCCGCCGAGCCGCACGCCGCACCGCGCGTCCAGCACCGCCAGCACCATGGACAGGCGATTGGGGTCCCAGCCCACCACGGCCCGGCGCGGCGTGCCCAGGGAGGAGGGGGCGACCAGCGCCTGGATTTCCACCAGCACCGGCCGGGTGCCTTCCATGCCGGCGAACACGGCGGTGCCGGGCGCGCCCAGATCGCGGTTGGACAGGAACAGCTCGGAGGGGTTGGCCACCTCCTTCAGCCCGCCGCCGGTCATCTCGAACACGCCGATTTCGTCGGTGGGGCCGAAGCGGTTCTTCTGCGCGCGCAGCACGCGGAACTGGTGGCCGCCGTCGCCTTCGAACGAGAACACCGCATCCACCATGTGTTCCACCACCCGCGGACCGGCGATCTGCCCATCCTTGGTCACATGGCCGACGAGGATCACGCAGGCCCCGGTCTGCTTGGCGTAGCGCACCAGGAGCTGGGCGGAGGTGCGCACCTGGGTCACCGTGCCGGGCGCCGATTCGACGCTGTCGGACCACATGGTCTGGATGGAATCGATGACCACCACATGCACGGGCGGCCCGCCCGCGAGGGTGGCGAGAATGTTTTCGGCATTGGTTTCGGCCGCAAGGCCCACTTTGGCGCCGGCGAGGCCGAGGCGCTGGGCGCGCATGCGCACCTGGTCCACCGCCTCTTCGCCGGAGACATAGACCACGTTGAGCCCGCGCGCGGCGAGCGCCGCCGAGGCCTGGACCAGGAGCGTGGATTTGCCGATGCCCGGGTCGCCGCCGATGAGAAGGATGGAGCCGGGCACGAAGCCGCCACCCGCCACCCGGTCCAGTTCGCCAATGCCGCAGACGAGGCGGGGCGTCGGGTTGCCCGCGCCCTCCAGGCTCTCCAGGGCGAAGGCCCGGCCCTTGCGGCTGGCCCGCTGGGCGGCGGGCACCGATGCGGCGACGGCGACTTCTTCGGAAATGGTGTTCCAGGCGCCGCAGGCATCGCACTTGCCCTGCCAGCGCGAATAAACCGTGCCGCAGGACTGGCAGACGAATGTGTGGTCGCGCTTGGCCATGAGCATCCCGATCGGACATGCCGGCCGAATCCGCCATGTCCGGGGGAGCTTATATCATTGGCCGGCGGCGCTGGCGGGGATGCCCGCCTTTCAGCAGGCCTCGCGCAGAAGCGGGGCCTGGAAGGTGGCAAGGCCCGAGGAAATGAGCTGCTCGATCTCGCGGAAGGTGGCCTCCATCTCACCGGAGATGGCGTCGTGCAGCACGCTGAGCTTCTCGGCGCGCTCGCGCTCGCGGCCCTCCAGGAGCGCCAGCGCGGCGCCGATAACGGCCTGGGGGCCCTCGAACCGGCCCGAGGCCACGAAACGGTCGATGAGACCGGAATGTTCCGCTGAAAGATCGAGGTGTTCAGACATGAGGGCCTCCCAACGGGTGCGCAGGCGCGAGATCTGGCTGCCGGAAACGCTGTGGGGAGGTTTGAGGCGCGGGGTGTTCCGCGATGCTCCAAGCCCATGTCCCTGGCCGCTTCAGGCACGTGCCCAGCTTTGCCAAACATGGTTAACATCAGATTAATACCACCGGCGCCGGTTTCGGATCGCTGCCGGGTGGGGCGGCTGAGGTCGCGCGGCGACTCGCTTGTGGAGGCCCTCCGTCGCCTGCAGGATGCAGAACGGCCGGGGCGGAAGGTCCGTCCCGGCCGTGGCGCGTGAGTGGTCTTGCTGTTCACATGACTTGGCGCAGGACCAGATAGAGGCCGCCCGACAGCACGATGGCGGCCGGCAGGGTGAGCACCCACGCCATCAGCAGATTGCGCACCGTGGACATCTGCAGCCCCGAGTGATTGGCCGCCATGGTGCCGGCCACGCCCGAGGACAGCACGTGGGTGGTGGACACCGGCAGGCCATACATGTCGGCCGCGCCGATGGTCGCCATGGCCACCAGCTCGGCCGCGCCGCCCTGGGCGTAGGTCAGGTGGGTCTTGCCGATCTTCTCGCCCACGGTGACCACGATGCGCTTCCAGCCCACCATGGTGCCCAGGCCCAGCGCGATGGCCACCGCCACCTTCACCCACAGCGGAATGAACTTGGTGGCCTGGTCGAGCTGCTTCTTGAACGCGCCGAGATTGTCGCGCGCCGTGGCATCCAGCTTCGGCGCCCCGGTCTTGCCCATCACCCGGATGGTCTCCGAGGCGAGGTACATGTCGTTGCGCATGTTGGAGACCGAGGCCGCCGGCACCTGGGCCAGCGTCTCATGGGTGCCCACCATGTCCGAGATCTCGCGGGTCACCTGGGCGAGCGCCGGCAGCACGTCTGCGCCGGCCTCGTGGTCGCGCACATAAGCGGTGAGCACCGCCCGTGGATCCGCCGGTGCCGGGGCATTGCCGGCGGCCTGCTGGAGCGAGGCTTCCGTGGCCTGGGCGATGGCGCGGAACTGGGCCACTTCCTCCACGTTCACCGCGCGGTTGAGCGCATAGGCCGTGGGCACGATGCCGATGAGGATCAGCATGATGAGGCCCATGCCCTTCTGCCCGTCATTGGAACCGTGGGCGAAGGAAACGCCGGTGCAGGTGAGCACGAGCAGGCCGCGAATCCACCACGGCGGCGGCTTGTGGCCGTCCGGCGCGCGATAGAGCGAGGGGTTGCGCACGGTCACCTTCAGCGTCAGCAGCAGCAGGCCGGCGGCGATGAAGCCGATGATGGGCGAGAACAGCAGTGAGTAGCCCACATTGGCGGCCTGCCCCCAGTCCACGCCCGAGGTGCCATCGCGCCCCTGCACCAGCTGGTTGGCGACGCCGACGCCGATGATGGAGCCGATGAGGGTGTGGGAGGAGGAAGCCGGCAGGCCGAGCGACCAGGTGCCGAGATTCCACAGGATGGCGGCGATGAGCAGCGCGAACACCATGGCCATGCCGGCGCCGGACCCCACATTGAGGATCAGCTCCACCGGCAGCAGCGACACGATGCCGAACGCCACCGCGCCGGAGGAAACCAGCACGCCCAGGAAGTTCCAGGCGCCAGACCAGATGACCGCGAAATGGGCCGGCAGCGAATTGGTGTAGATCACCGTCGCCACCGCATTGGCGGTGTCGTGGAAGCCATTCACGAACTCGAAGCCGAGTGCGATGAGCAGCGCCACCACCAGGAGGAGGAAGGGCAGGATGGCCAGCGTGCTCGTGCCCGAGTCCACCACATCCCGCCAGATGGAGAAGCCGGTAAAACCAAGGCCCCCGATCAGCAGGGCGAAGAACAGGAAGATTTCCAGGAGCCCATGGTCTCGATCCATGGACGCGCGCCTGGCGGAGGCGTGGTGGCCTGCCGCCGGGGCGTGATGCGGCGTCGCGGCTTGCGACATGAACGTCTCCATTCAACCATCGGAGATCCGTCCTGCTGGACGGCCGCCCGTTGGTTGACAGGAGGGCGTGACACGCGAGTGACGCTTCAGGATACCACTTCGGGCGTTTTTTGACCGAAGTGGATACCGGTGCCCTTGAGCAATGCGCATCAACGCGATGAGCCGGAGCATGCCCACCGCATTCGGGGCGGTGGGCGCCGCTTTCATCCGCCGATATAGTGGCGCAGATAGCGCCCGCCCAAGGCGGTGAGCACCTCATAGCCGATGGTGCCCGCCTTTTCGGCCAGCTCGTCCACGCTGATGCCCTCGCCCAGGAACACCGCCTGGTCGCCGCGCGCCACGGTGTCCGGCGGCAGGTCGGTGATGTCGAGGGTGGCGAGGTCCATGGAGATGCGGCCGACCAGCGGGCAGCGTTGGCCCGCCAGCACGGCTTCGGCTCCACGCCGGGCATCGGTGGAGCCGGCGGCGCGGAAGAAGCCGTCCGCATAACCGACATGCACGGTGGCCAGGCGGCTGTCGCGGGTGAGGCGCTGGGTGGCGCCATAGCCCACCGTTTCGCCGGCAGGGGCGGTGCTCACCTGGATCACCCGCGCTTCGAGCCGCACCACCGGGCGCAGCGGCGGCACACCAGAAATGGCGACGCCCCCATAGAGGAAGATGCCCGGCCGAACGAGATCGAAGCGGAATTCCCGCCCCATCAGCGTGCCGGCTGAATTGGCGAGGGAGGCTTTCACCTGTGGAAAGCGTCGCGCCACGTCCGCGAACACCAAATGCTGGCGCGCGGTGAGCACATGGCCGGGGGTGTCGGCGCAGGCGAGGTGGCTCATGATGAGGCTGGGCGTGAAACCCAGCATCCGATAGCTCTCGGACAGCCGCACCGCCTCTTCCAGCGAAATTCCGAGCCGGTGCATGCCCGTATCCACATGGATGGCCGCGGGCAGGTTCACCCCCTGGTCACGGCAATAGTCGCTCCACTCGCCGATTTCCGGTGCCGAGCCGAGGACTGGGCGGAGATTCGCCGCGGCGAAGGCCGGAGCGGTGCCGGGCAGAAGGCCGTTCAGCGCATAGATGGTGGCCTCGGGCAGCAGGGTGCGCAGATGCTGCGCCTCCTTCAGGTGCGCCACGAAAAAGGTGCGCGCGCCCGCCCGCCAGAGGGCCGGGGCGACGCGGTCGATGCCGAGGCCATAGGCATTGGCCTTCACCACCGCCGCGCATTCGGCGGGGGCGGCGAGGGCGGAAAGGGTGCGCCAATTGTCGGCGATGGCGGACAGGTCCACCGTGAGAACCGCCCCCGCATCGGGCTCGGCGGCCGCGAACGCCTCGGCGTCGTCGTCGGGGGCGCCCGTGGCTTGCCCGTCCGTCAGCTCCGGGGCGGCAGGTGGTCCTCCCGCGCCAGGTTGGAGAAGCGGGTGAATTGGGGCTCGAAATGCACCTTCACCGTCCCCGTCGGGCCGTGACGCTGCTTGCCGATGATGATTTCGGCCGTGTTCTCGGCCGCCTTCATCTCGATCTCCCACTTGAACCACTCCTCTGTGCCCGGCTTGGGTTCCTTGCTCTTGAGGTAATACTCCTCACGAAACACGAACATGACCACGTCGGCGTCCTGCTCGATGGAGCCGGATTCGCGAAGGTCCGAAAGCTGGGGCCTCTTGTCGTCTCGCGCTTCCACCTGACGCGAAAGCTGCGACAGCGCCATAATGGGCACTTGCAGTTCCTTCGCCAAGGCCTTCAGGCCGGTGGTGATCTCGGTGATCTCCTGCACGCGCCCCTGCGACGAGGACTTGGAAGAGCCGGACAGGAGCTGCAGGTAGTCCACAACCATAAAATCGAGCCCGCGCTGACGCTTCAGCCGTCGGGCGCGCGCCACCAGCTGGGCGATGGAGATGCCGCCGGTGTCGTCGATATAGAGCGGGATCGCCTGCATGGTCTGGGCGGCGGCCGCGAGCTTGGAGAATTCGGATTCCGAGATGTCGCCGCGCCGGATCTTGTAGGAGGCGATTTCCGCCTGCTCCGCGAGAATACGGGTGGCAAGCTGCTCGGACGACATTTCCAGGGAGAAGAAGCCCACCACGCCGCCCGACACCGCCTCAATGGAGCCGTCAGCCTTCTGCTCGCCGCGATAGGCGGCGGCGATATTGAAGGCGATGTTGGTGGCGAGCGAGGTTTTGCCCATGGCCGGTCGCCCGGCCAGGATGATGAGGTCCGATGGCTGGAGCCCGCCCATCTGCTGGTCGAGGTCGTCGAGCGCGGTGGCGATGCCGGAAAGGTGCCCGTCGCGCTGGAAGGCCTTGGAGGCCATGTCCACCGATTCGCGCAGGGCATCGCCGAACTTCAGGAAGCCGCCGTCATAGCGCCCGCTCTCGGCGATCTCGTAGAGCCGCTTTTCCGCCTGCTCGATCTGCTCCTGGGGGGAGGCGTCCACGGCCGCGTCGAAGGCGTCGTTGACGATTTCCTCGCCGATCTGGATGAGATCGCGGCGCACCGCGAGGTCATAGATGGCGCGGCCGTAATCCTCGGAATTGATGATGGTGGTGGCTTCGGCCGCCAGCCGCGCCAGATATTGCGGGCCGGTGAGCCCGGCCACGTCCAGCTCGGCGGGCAGGAAGGTCTTGAGCGTGACGGGCGTCGCAATCTTGCCGGCGCGGATGAGCGCGCTCACCACCTCGTACAGCTTGCCGTGCAGCGGTTCGTAGAAGTGGCGCGGCTCCAGGAAGTCGGAGACGCGGTAGAACGCCTCGTTGTTCACCAGAATGGCGCCGAGCAGAGCCTGCTCCGCCTCCAGATTGTGGGGCGCCTGGCGGTAGGTGGGGACGATTTCCCCCTTGTTCGGAAGATCGAGCATGGTCACGAGTCCACGGCTTGGGGATCTCGTTTAACAGGGTTAGCCCTTACGAGTCCCTTGCCACGATGACTCCGCGGCAAGGGAAATCTTCCACAGGGGTGAACTTCGGGGATAGCGGCGACATCGCTCTCCCTGGACCTTTCAGGCGATGGCCTCAAGGATTCGCACCCAGCTGCGCGTGCCCTTGTGGAACGAGGTGAGATCATACTTCTCGTTGGGCGAATGCACACGGTCGTCGTCGAGGCCGAAGCCGATCAGCAGGGTATCCACCCCCAGCAGGGCCTTGAACTGGCCGACGATGGGAATGGACCCGCCCGTGCCAATGGTCACCGGCTTCACGCCCCATTCGGCCTCCAGCGCGGCAGACGCCTTGATGAGGTCTGCGCTCTCGGGCGGCACCATGAAAGCGCGCGAGCCCTCGGCCTTGGCCAGCTCCGCCTTGCAGTCCGCCGGCACGCGCGCCGCCACGAAGGCCGCGAAGGCGTCGCGGATCTTCGCCGGGTCCTGGTCCGCCACCAGGCGGAACGAGATCTTGGCCGTGGCCTTGGACGGGATGATGGTCTTCGAGCCTTCCCCCGTATAGCCGCCATAGATGCCATTGATTTCGAAGGTCGGGCGCGACTGGATCTGCTCGATCAGCATGCGGTCGTGCTCGCCCACCGCGCGGGACAGCCCCACCGGCCCCAGGAAGCCTGCGGCGGTAAGGCCGAGCTTTTCCCAGCGCGCGCGCACCTCCGCCGGCGGCTCGCGCACATCGTCATAGAAGCCGGGAATGGTGACGCGGCCGTTCGCGTCGTGCACGTCGGCGATGATCTTGGAGAGAATGTGGATGGGGTTGGCCGCCGCTCCCCCGAACAGGCCCGAATGCAGGTCTCGATTGGCGCCCGTGATGGTGAGCTCGGTGTGCAGGATGCCGCGCAGGGACGTGGTGATGGAGGGGGTCTTCGCATCCCACATGCCGGTGTCGCAGACCAAAGCGATGTCCGCCTTCAGGTCGTCCGCGTGGGCCGCAAGGAAGGCGGGCAGGCTGGGAGAGCCGCACTCCTCCTCGCCTTCCAGCATCACGGTCACGTCCACCGGCAGGCGGCCGGATGTGTCCCTGATGGCGCGCAGGGCGCCGAGGAAAGTGAGCACCTGGCCTTTATCGTCGGCCGCGCCCCGCGCCACGATGGTGCGCCGCCCATCCGGCGTTTCGCCCAGGCGGGGCTCGAACGGCGGGGTCTGCCACAGGTTCAGGGGGTCCACGGGCTGCACGTCGTAGTGGCCGTAAAACAGCACCCGGCGCGCCGCGCCCGTGTCGGTGCGGGCCAGCACCACCGGATGGCCCGCCGTCTGGTGCACCTGTGCCGCAAGGCCGAGATCGGCGAGCTGGGCCGCCGCCCATTCGGCCGCCGCAACGCAGGCGGACTTGTGGGCGGGATCGGTGGAGATGGACGGGATTTTCAGGAATTCGAACAGCCGCGCCAGGGACGCGTCGAGTCCCGCATCGACCTTCTCCAATGCCTGATCCACCGCCGTCATCATGTCCTCCATTCCGCAGGGCCTGGGCCAGCCCCGGTTCCGCCGACGAGTCGCGTGCTCGCCTGCCGGCGGCCATAAGGCCCCGGCCTTTCGGCAGAATTGTGCCGTCCGGGGCAGGGCGCCGCCATTAACGGCGGCCGTTCGCGAGGGATGGTTGCATGCCGGTGGAAGGATGCGCCAGGGGCGCGCGACGGTAAAGGGCGGACGCTTTGCGTTTTCCCCCAGGGACCCACGACACGATCGTGACGCACGACGCCATCATATCGAAAGGGGGCGCCTGGAGGGCTCGCGCCTGCGCCTTGCGCGGCACGACGCATCCAGCGGGAGCGGGCCAGCGCAAAGGTCAGAGCCGTCGTAGGGCGGGGGCAGTAACGCCCGGCAACGCACAGGCACGGCGCCGCATTGGCGCCGTGCTTCATGTCAGCTCAAGGGCGCCGCGGCCACATGGCCGGCATCGCCTGAAATCTGATCGGCGGAAGCCGGAGCGGACACCGCGCCGCCACGCACCACCCGACGGGCACGCTGCATGACAGAGCCGATGCGGCGATAGAGGAGGCGCGGCGCGGCAGGCGCGCCGACCGCGGCATCATAGCCGCCACGGGCGGCCGCGCGCATCAGCGCCTGGGTGGGGGCTTCGGCGACCAGGACCGCGGGGGCGCCATTGCCATCGCGATAGGGGTTCTCCGGAATCTGATCCGGATTGTCCGCGTGCACGATCAGCACATCCGGCTGCCCGGTGGCCATGCTGCCGGCCACCGCTTCAAGGCTGCCGGCTTCCTGAACGCCACCAACGCCGAAGGCGATGAGAGAATTGCGAAGCGCCTCACGACGCTCCACCTGCGAGTCAACGATGAGAATGCGGGCTGTCGGTAACACCTTCATGAGGCGCTCCATCTGCTGTGGCGCCCATCCGGCTGAACCAGGATGAGACGCACCATTCAGAAAAGGGACATGCGAGACCCCGCAATCTCGCTGTCACAACAGAAGATACCTGTTATGCGTGCATCAGGCAACAGGCTCCCTTACCAGGGTCAGGTGTTAGTTTTTGGCCCTAATGGAACTTTTGCTCTATTCGGTGCGGAATATCAGGAAAATCAACGGCTGATACTTCCCAGAATACCCCTCAGGATCGCACGGCCAAGCTGTGTTCCAACCTGGGTTGCGACCGATCGCGCAACCTGCCGTACAACCAGCTCGGTTGTAGACATGCGGCTCGACGTTCCGCTCTTCGGCACACTGGTGCCGGTGCGGCCCTTGGTGCCGCCGGTCGTCTTCTGCGAGGAGGGCTTGGTCTGGCCGGTACGCTCGGCCTTCACCTCGGGCAGGCCGAGCACGGTGCCCAGCACCGAATCCAGAATCCCGCCACCGCCGCCGGACGAGGCGGGAGGGCTCGCCGGGGCCGAGCTTTCGCGCCCATGGCCCGCTGTCTGCTCCTCGGCCCGCTGCTGCAGGCGCTCGAAGGCGGATTCACGGTCGATGGCGGTATCATAAGCGTGGCCGACCGGGCTTTTCGCCATGATGGCAGCCCGTTCCGGCGCGCTGAGCGGCCCCACGCGGGCGGACGGCGGGCGGATCAAGGTGCGCTCGACGATGGAGGGAATTCCGTTGCCCTCCAAGGTGGAGATGAGGGCCTCGCCCTTGCCCAGCTCCATGATGACCTGGGCCGTGTTCAGGGCCGGGTTGGGGCGGAAGGTCTCCGCCGCAGCCTTTACGGCCTTCTGGTCGCGCGGGGTGAAGGCGCGCAAAGCGTGCTGCACCCGGTTGCCGAGCTGAGCCAGCACGCTGTCGGGCACATCCAGCGGGTTCTGGGTGACGAAATAGACGCCAACCCCCTTGGAGCGGATGAGGCGGACCACTTGTTCCACCTTCTCCAACAGGATTTTCGGCGCCTCGTCGAACAGCAGATGAGCTTCATCGAAGAAGAAGACAAGCTTGGGCTTGTCCGGATCCCCCACTTCGGGCAGCTGCTCGAAGAGTTCGGCGAGCAACCACAGGAGGAAGCATGCATAAAGGCGCGGCGCGCCCATCAGCTTGTCCGCCGCCAGCACCGAAATGGTGCCGTAGCCCGAACGGTCCACCCGCATGATGTCGCGGATCTCCAGGGCCGGCTCGCCGAAGAACTTGTCGGCGCCCTGGTTCTCCAGCATCAGCAGCTGCCGCTGGATGGCGCCCACGCTCTGCGGGCTCACATTGCCATATTGGGCGCTGATCTGGGAGGCGTTCTCGGACACATAGGCCAGCATCGCCCGCAGGTCCTTCAGGTCCAGCAGCAGCAGGCCCTGCTCGTCGGCGATGCGGAAGACAATGTTGAGCACACCTTCCTGCGTGTCGTTGAGGTTCATGAGGCGCGCCAGCAGCAGCGGCCCCATTTCCGAGACGGTGGCGCGCACCGGATGGCCCTGCTCGCCGAACAGGTCCCAGAAGATCACCGGGAAGCTGTCGGGCGTGTAGGTGATGCCCACCTCGGTGGCGCGGGAGATCAGGAAATCCTTGGACTCGCCCGGCATGGCGATGCCCGAGAGGTCGCCCTTGATATCGGCCGCGAACACCGGCACCCCGGCCCGCGAGAAGCCTTCCGCCAACACCTGCAAAGTCACCGTCTTGCCCGTGCCGGTGGCTCCGGTGACCAGTCCATGACGGTTGGCGAGCCGCAAGGTGAGGTATTCGTCCGCATCCACGACGGTTGGCGCCGCGCCCTTGCGCGCCTTCCCGCCCGCCGCCGGTTCCGGAGCAAGCACCTTTCCGAGGAAGATCTTGCCGTCCACGTCAGGGCTCGATGAGGGGGCTTGCGGCGTCATGGAGCTGTCCTCTTGGAACCATTCCTTCCGGAAACTCCCGCTGGCGGGAGGCCCGGAGGGCGAGTCGGATGGGATGTTGTCGCGCGGTTTCACCCGTGGGGGCAAGTTCACCCGTGGGGGCAAGTTCACCCGTGGCGGCAAGCCGGTGGCCGGCCCACCCCGGCGCTCGTGACGCGCCGCGTCTTGCGCCCGCCCGCCGGGGTGGGCAAGCTGCGCGCGCCATCAGGCGGGCTGAGGGCCCCAACCCGGTTCCAGGAGCGCACATGGATGAACTCATCACCCGGCTGTCGCAGCGGCTGGATCTGGACCCGGCAACCGCACGCGGGGTCGTGGGCCTGGTGCTGAAATTCCTCGATCGCGAGGCTCCGCGGGAGGACATGGCCCCCCTTCTGGCAGCCCATCCATGGATTCCGGCGCTGCTGGAAGAGATTCCCGATGAGCCTGCGCCACCCGCCTGCGAGCGTCATTTCGGCGGCATGGCGCGGCTGATGCAGGTGGCCGATCGCATGATGGCCCTCGGCCTGACCATGCCGCAGGTGCAGACGGCCGTTCGCGAAACCGTCGCCTATGCCCGTGAGACGGTGGGGGATGACGCGATCAACCACCTTGTGCGCGCCATTCCAGGGCTGCGCCAGGTGGTTTGAAGGCACCAAAACGCGGGATGAAAACGAGACACGTGGCCTCCCGCAGTCGCGGAAAAAGGGTCAGCAGGATGTGGACGGGCGGTCCGCAGGATCCATTTCGCCTCCGCCACCCTTGAAAAGGCCCCGCGCAGTTCGTATGAGGAGGGCGTGCCGCGGTAGCTCAGCTGGTAGAGCAACGCATTCGTAATGCGTGGGTCGGGGGTTCGAATCCCTTCCGCGGCACCACTTCACTTTGAAATCACAGCAGAACGCTGGGGCTCATAGCTCCCCGCTCTCGGCTAACCACGGCGTGGTTTTCCTGGCAGGGCCGCTCCTGCACGGCTTCGCTGGCCTGTTCACCGCCTTGCGGAACGGTCGAAGGGCGAGGGCAGGACGTTGCAGGAACAGACCCGAGCTGCGCGCACCCCACATTCGCCGCCGCCGTATATCGCAGGTGCCGAATTCGATCGGGATCATTGGCGAAAATGACCCAATGGCTGCGCTACTCCCGGCCGGCTCGCGGTTCCAACAGGGCGTGGGCTTCCGTCACCGTCGTGTGAATGTGCTCGCGGCCATGGACTGTCGGTAGGACCGCAGGGGCGGATGAAAGGTCGTCAGGATCGGAGCGTAGATGTTCAGATGCGGTACGGCGCGGTGAACCGCCCCGATTTTTCGAGATGCCCTCGGCCTTCGCCTTGTTCTGCCGTTCGAACGTGACGGGCGGCAGCATCCCGCCGCGCGTGCTTGCGGCGGATGCGTTCGCGCTTGAGCAGGGCGAAGACGCTCTCGGCCACGGCGTTGTCGTGACCGTTGCCGCGATGGCTCATCGAGGGCTGCAGATCAAGGCGTTTCGGGAGTGAAGCTCACTCCCTGCCCGCAACCTGGCTCGCCTGATCCGAATGCGCCGGCCGCGACCCTTTGGCTTGCCTCGCCAGACGGCGGACATGTGCGGCCTCTTCATCATCGCGGGCTACGGCGGCAAGCTTCGCGCGCGGCTTCCTTCACTCGTTGAGCGAGCCTGCTCCGTGCCGCAGCCGCGCAGCCTCCTCCGCGACCGGATGCTCGGTGAGCTGAAGGGCCGTGGCGCGCGTGAAGTCTTTGGTGCGTTCGCCTTGCCACCGGGGGCCTCCTTGCCTCAAGACTTAGGGAAGAAGGCGGCTGCGAATCTCGCGGCGCTTCAGCGCTTTGCGCGAACGCGCGCTAGGTCTGTGTGCCCTCGAGCTGCTCCGCGAGCGGATATT
The DNA here is from genome assembly GCF_043831965.2 of Xanthobacter variabilis. Classification (NCBI taxonomy): domain Bacteria; kingdom Pseudomonadati; phylum Pseudomonadota; class Alphaproteobacteria; order Hyphomicrobiales; family Xanthobacteraceae; genus Xanthobacter; species Xanthobacter variabilis. The sequence continues at coordinate 3,617,254 of NZ_CM195533.1, read as the reverse complement.
GGGCGCGACGGAAGGCCGAAGGCGGCTGGCCGAACCAGCGGATGAAGGCGCGGGTGAAATTGGCCTGGTCCTCGTAGCCCAGCGCCAGCGCGATCTCCACCAATGGCCGCCGGCTTTCCATCAAGAGGCCAATGGCGCGCGCGCGCCGCGCCGCGTCGACGACCTCCCGATAGGTGTAGCCCTTCTGCCGCAGGCGGCGTTGCAGGCTTTGCACACTTATGCCCGCAAGGCGCGCGGCGCCTTCAATGTCGGAGGATCCCTCCAGCAGGCGCAGTGCGACGATGGCGGACAGGGCGCGGGCGGGTTCCGGGGCGTCCCGCAGTGCAATGTCGGCGTCGACATCACGCAGGCTGAGCATTCTGCCGGGCGGCCGCGCGGGGGCCGCCCGTCGGCGCGCAAGTTCTTCCGGCCGCAGAACGATGCCGGTGCCAGGGCATCCATAGTGGATGGGCGCCTGCAGCCTGTCTTCCAGAAGGCGGGCATCGGCATCGCGCGCATAGCTCACCTCGATGCGTTCCGGCTGCCACTTTGGCCCCAGATATTGCCTCGCGAAGCTGAGCATTGGTGGAAGCAGGTGGTCGGCATGCTGCACGCCGCTGACATCATAGCGCGGAATGACGAAGCGCCAGATGCGGCGCCCGCGATCGGGAGCCAGTTCCAGGCGTGCGCCCGTGAGGTGGGCGGCGCTGGTGAGAATGATGCGGCGAACGCCATCCGCGAGGGTCTCCCCCTGTGCGCCATATTCCGCCCAAAGCCCATAGGCGCGATAGCTCATCTGCACACCCACCTCGAGGCCGAACAGGCGATCAGCCAGCAGGTGCGCCGCGCGCGAGAACAGGCCCATCATCGCGGCGAGAGGAATGGGCGTGTCAGGCTGGCTGCGCACGAGCAGCGGCACGCTCTCGCTCTCGAAGGTGCGCAGCACGGCCATTTCGCCGGCCTGCGCCTCGAGCATGTCCGGCAGGGATCCGAAGCCGCGTGCCCGCACAAGGGCGATTGTTCTGGATGAGGGCATATCTGTCCTCGCTGCTGACGCGAAATGACAAGCGCCCAAGGCGAACATTGCCCATTGTCTGCCCCGCGAGCAACCGAAAGCGTGGCTGTTCCTCCTGCGGGGGCACGGGAACAGGCGCTTGATGTGGATCGTTGAGAACGGTCAGTTCGTCCGGTCAGGGCCGGGTCAGTGGGGCGGGCAGAAGGGCGGATTGCAACTCGCGGGGGCTGCTATCCATCCTGATGTCCGCCTGCGCCTGCATGCTCGATGCGGGGCACAAGGCTGGCGGAACAAGTAAGGCGATGCGATGAAACAATTATTTCTTGCAACCGCGGTCGCGGTGGCCATGGGGACGCCGGCCTTCGCGCAGGAGGCGGCCAAGCCGAACATCCTGTTCATCGTCTCCGATGACACGGGCTACGGTGATCTGGGTGCCTATCTGGGCGGCGAAGAGCGCGGCATGCCCACGCCGAACCTTGACCAGCTCGCCGATGACGGCATGCTGTTCACCTCCTTCTATGGCCAGCCGAGCTGCACGCCCGGCCGCGCCGCCATGCAGACCGGGCGCATCCCGAACCGCTCCGGCATGACCACCGTGGCCTTCCAGGGCCAGGGCGGCGGCCTGCCGCACGCGGAATGGACGCTGGCCTCCGTGCTCAAGCAGGCGGGCTACAGCACCTATTTCACCGGCAAGTGGCATCTGGGCGAGGCGGATTATGCGCTGCCGAACGCCCAGGGCTATGACGAGATGAAGTACGCCTTCCTGTACCATCTCAACGCCTACACCTATGGCGACCCCAATTGGTTCCCCGACATGAGCCCCGAGGACCGGGCCATGTTCCAGCGCGTCACCAAGGGCGCGCTGTCGGGCAAGGCCGGCGAGGCGCCGAAGCAGGATTTCCAGGTCAACGGCGAATATGTGAACACGCCTGAGAAGGGCGTGGTGGGCATTCCCTTCCTCGACGAATATGTGGAGAAGGCCGCCCTCGGCTTCCTTGATGATGCCGCCAAGTCGAAGAAGCCGTTCTTCATCAACGTCAACTTCATGAAGAACCACCAGCCGAACCTGCCGGCACCCGAGTTCATCCACAAGTCTCCGTCGAAGAGCAAGTATGCCGACTCCGTGGTCGAGCTCGACACGCGCATCGGCAACCTCTTGAAGAAGCTGGATGAGCTGGGCCTGCGGGACAACACCATCGTCTTCTATACGGTGGATAACGGCGCTTGGCAGGATGTCTATCCCGACGCCGGCTACACGCCGTTTCGCGGCACCAAGGGCACCGACCGCGAGGGTGGCAGCCGCGTGCCGGCCATCGTGCGCTGGCCCGGCCATGTGAAGCCCTACAGCAAGAGCGCGGCCATCGTCGGCGGCCTCGATCTCATGAAGACCTTCGCCTCCGCCGCCGGCATCAAGGAGCTGCCCAAGGAGGATCGTGACGGCAAGCCGATCATGTTCGACAGCTATGACATGATGCCCGTGTGGACCGGCAAGGGTGAACCCACCCGCAAGGCTTGGTTCTACTTCACCGAGAACGAGCTGACCCCCGGTGCGGCCCGTCTGGGCCACCTGAAGGCCGTGTTCAACCTGCGCGGTGACGACGGCCAGCCCACCGGCGGCTTGGCGGTGGACAGCAATCTGGGCTGGAAGGGGCCGGAGAAGTATGTGGCCACCGTGCCGCAGGTCTTCGATTTGCGTCAGGACCCGCAGGAGCGCTACGATCTCTTTATGAACAACTATACGGAGCGTACCTGGGCTCTGGTCAGCATCAACAAGGCGGTCGCCGATCTGATGAAGACCTATATCCAGTATCCGCCCCGCAAGCTGCAGAGCGAGGTTTATACCGGCCCCATCACGATCTCGCGCTACCAGATGTTCGAGAACGTGCGCGGTCAGCTCAAGGAACAGGGCTTCTCCATCGGCCTGCCCACCGGCAACTGAGGCCCCCGCGTAGCCCGGCTCCCATTTGGGGCCGGGCCTTCCACGATATCAACCCCGCCGGTGCCGTCAGGCACCGGCGGGGTTTTGCCTTATCGGAGACCGCTTGCGATGAACATCATGCGCCTGACCCTGCGGTGCCTTGCTGCGGCCGCGACGGTGGCCCTTGTCGGCTTGCCCGCCATGGCCGCCGAAGACCCGCTGCCCTCCTGGAACGATGGCGGCAGCAAGACGGCCATCGTCGACTTCGTGAACCGCGTCACGAAAGAGGGCGGTCCGGACTTCGTGCCGGTCGAAAAGCGTCTTGCCGTCTTCGACAATGACGGAACGCTGTGGGCCGAAAAGCCGGTCTACGTGCAGCTCTTCTTCGCCTTTGACCGCGTGAAGGCGCTGGCGCCCCAGCACCCCGAATGGCAGACGAAGGAGCCGTTCGCCTCGATCCTGAAAGGGGACATGGAGAAGGCGTTGAGCGGAGGCGACCACGCCATCGCCGAAGTCGTCGCCGCCACCCACGCTGGAATGACCACGGACGAATTCGCCGAAATCGTGCAGCAGTGGATCGCTGCAGCCAAGAATCCGGAGAAGGATCGGCTCTTCTCGCGCATGGACTACCAGCCCATGCTGGAGCTTCTATCCTATCTGCGCGACAACGGCTTCGAAACCTTCATCGTCTCCGGCGGCGGCGTCGATTTCATGCGGGTCTTCAGCCAGTCCCTGTATGGCATTCCTCCGGAAAAGGTCGTGGGCAGCACCGGCAAGCTGAAGTTCGAGCTGAAGGATGGGCATCCCGAGGTGCTGAAGCTGGCCGATATCGATTTTATCGATGATGGTCCCGGCAAGCCGGTAGGCATCCAGATGAATATCGGTCGCCAGCCGATCTTCGCCTTCGGCAATTCTGATGGTGACCTTCAGATGCTGCAATATACCTGTCTGAAGTCGGGGCCGAATTTCTGCGGCTATGTGCACCACACGGATGCGAAGCGCGAATGGGCCTATGATCGGGACTCCAAGGTCGGCCGGCTCGACAAGGGCCTCGACGCCGCGGCCACCAACGGCTGGACCGTGGTGGACATGGCGAAGGACTGGAAGACAGTGTTTCCTGCGCCCTGAGGCGAGAGGGGCCGGCAGCCCCATCATCTGTGCGCCGATCGGGGCCCCCGTGTCAGCGGCGCCCCGATCGGCATGTCAGGTCGGGCGGTGCCGTCAGGCGGCCGCCGCGAAGTTCGTCACGAAGTCGTCCACTGCCTTACGCAGCTCATGGGCCTGCTCGGAGAGCCCGCTCGAGAGCGTCATCAGCTGGGTCGAAGCCGCGCCCGTCATGCCCGCCGCCTGGCCGACACCGGAAATGTTCTGCATCACCTGATGGGTGCCGCTGGCCGCCTGCTGGCAGTTGTGCGCGATCTCGGAGGTTGCGGCGCTCTGCTGCTCCATGGCGCCCGAAATCGCCTCCGCGATATCCTTGACGGTGCCGATGACGCGGGCGATTCCGGTCATGGACTGCACCGAGGTGTTGGTGGCCTGCTGGATCTCGCCGACCTTGCTGCGGATGTCTTCCGTCGCCTTGGCGGTCTGCAGCGCCAGCTGCTTGACCTCCTCGGCCACCACGGCAAAGCCCTTGCCGGCCTCGCCCGCCCGCGCTGCCTCGATGGTGGCGTTGAGGGCGAGAAGATTGGTCTGGTCGGCGATGGTCTTGATGAGGTTGATGACGTCCCCGATGTCGGATGCCGCCGATGCGAGATCGGAGATCCGGGCATTGGAGGTTTCCGCTTCGGTGAAAGCGGTGTCGGCGATCTGAACGGAGGTCGCCACCTGCCCGTTGATCTCGCGGATGGAGGCGGCCATCTCCTCGGAGGAGGCGGCGACCGTCTGCACATTGGAGGAGGCCTCCTCCGCCGCGCCGGACACCGCCTGTGCCTGGCGCGAGGTTTCCTCGGCCGTGGCCGAGAGGTTCTTGGCCGCGTCCGCCACCTCGCGGGAGGAGCCGGCAAAGCCCGTCGCCAGGCGCTGCATGTGGTCGACGAAGTCCTTCGCCAAATGCTCGCGGCGGGCCAGGATGTCACGTTCCGCATTGTCGCGCGCGGCCTGCTGCTCCTTCAGCCGCTCGCCTTCCACCATGCGGTCGCGCATGTAGACCACGCTGGTGCCGATGACACCAATTTCGTCGCTGCGTTCCGCGGTCTGAATCTCCACGTCCAGATTGCCGTCGCCGATGGCGCGCAGCTCGGTGGAGAGGCGGTCGAGCGGGCGAAGAATGGACCGGGCGAAGAAATAGGACGCCACGCTGAGGACAGCCATGACAACGACGATGATGCCGATCAGCACCCGCATCTGCGAATAGAAGGCCGCGTCGATGTCGTCCACGTAGACACCGCCGGACACCACCCATTCCCACGGGGCGAACCCCAGTTCGAAGGAGATCTTCTGCCGCGGAGTGGGGTCTGCACCCGGCTTCGGGAAGTAATAGGTGGTATAGCCGCCATTACCTCTTCCGTTCGCAAGCTGATTCTGAACGAAGAGGTTGCCGAAGGCATCCTTCTCATTCATCGCATTCACGCCTTCGCGCTCCGGCCGCGCGCCGTGCAGCACGGTCACGCCCTCTTGATTCAGCACGAACAGATAGTTGGTACCGTCGAAGCGGGTCGAGTGGATCATGTCCGCCGCCCGCTGGTGCGCCACATCCAGGCTGATCTTGCCGTCGCGGACCGCCTGATCGAGCCCCTTGAGCTGCGTCACAGCCATCTCGACGATGTTGTGAATCGCAGCTTTGCGCTCATTCATCATGCTTTTGTACAAGTCCACCAGAAATACAGTGGTGATACCGACAAGCCCTATCATAAAAGTTGCAATCAGAATGATGAGGCGAGCTTTCAGCGAAATCGAGCGCATCGTAGATTACCCCTTATTGCGATACGCGAGGTCACTGCAATTAGTGGCGTGATGAACGGCGATGTATAGCCGAAAAATGAAAACTCGCTCCAGTTTGCAAGTGAATGTGCGATTTCAGCCAATTCTGCTACAAAACTGTTCAGTCTATGTAGACGGAAGGCTAATGCGTTGCTGTATCGCGCTGTTTATATGTAGGTACCTTGGTGGGGTATTATCGATCGCGGGTGGAACGATACCTTGGGGGAACGGTGCGCGCCGGCCCCTCCCGCCTCCATCTCTCCTCCTCGCGCGTCAGCGGGCAGCCTGCCGCAGGGCTGGGAGTGCCCTTGGGGGATCTGGTGTCGCCGCCCGCCGTCCTGTCGCTTTCGGGGTGCGGTCGCGCGTTGGTGGAGGTAAGAGGTGGCGCGCTGCCCGCCTCCTCTTTGCCGTGGCATGGTCGAGGCGAGGGCACTTTGGCGCTGAGCTCCCCCGGGGGCCGGCTGCCGCAAGGAGACGGGCGAGATGACACCGCATGAGGCCAAGACCCCCGTTGCGGGTGCTGGAGCGACATTGGCAATGGCGGCCGCCTGCGGCATCGCGGTGGGCAATATCTATTACAACCAGCCGATGCTGGAGGTGATCGGGCGCGATATGCCGGGGCCTCTCATCGGCAGCATTCCGACGGCGACCCAGCTCGGCTACGCCGTGGGCCTGTTCCTGCTGGTGCCTCTGGGTGATCTCGTGGAGCGGCGTCGGCTCATCGTCACGCAGTTCTTGGTGCTCGCCATAGCGCTGGTGCTGGCGGCCCTGGCGCCGAGCGCGCTGGCGCTGGCCGTCGCCTCATTCGCGGTGGGCCTCGCCTCCACAGTGGCCCAGCAGATCGTGCCCCTGGCCGCTGAGCTGGCACCGCCGGAGCGGCGCGGGGCGACGGTGGGCATGGTGATGTCGGGGCTGCTGAGCGGCATCCTCTTCAGCCGTACCCTGGCCGGCTTCGTCGCCACCCATGGCGGGTGGCGGGAGATGTTCTGGCTGGCCGTGCCGCTGTCGCTCGGCGCCGCCGGTCTCATGGCGGCGGTGCTACCCCACAGCCGGCCGGATTCGGACCTGGGTTATGGACGGCTGCTGCGTTCCATCTTCGATCTTTGGAAGGAGTTCCCTGCTCTGCGCGTCGCGGCGCTCACGCAGGCGGCGCTGTTCGGAGCCTTCACCATCTTCTGGACCATCCTGCCGTTCCGCCTTGCCTCGCCGCGGTTCGATCTCGGCGCGGATGTGGCGGGCCTGTTCGGCCTCGTGGGGGCGGTGGGCATTTTTGCCGCGCCGCTCACGGGGCATTTCGCGGATCGGCGCGGGCCGGCGCTGGCAGTCATGGTGGGGGTCACCGTCACGCTGGCGTCCTGGGTTCTGTTTGGTGCCTGGGGGGCCATCGCGGGCCTGGTGGTGGGCTGCATCCTGCTGGATTTCGGAATCCAGAGCGCGCTGGTGTCCCACCAGCACATTGTCTATGCCCTGCGCCCGCAGGCGAGGGCGCGCATCAACACCGTCTTCATGGGCACCATGTTCATGGGTGGGGCGCTGGGTTCGGCCCTTTCCCTTCTGGCCTGGCACCAGGGCGGATGGGGCCTGGTGTGTCTGCTGGGCGTCGCCTTTGGGGCGTTCGCCACGGCGCTGCAGGTGCGCGTGCAGCTTCTGCGGCGCTGAAGCCGGCTGCGGGCGGGGAGGGGCGAGCGGCGGCGGATTTGTCTCCCCCGTCGCTCCTCGCAGCCTTGCCGCGCGGCTCGGGCCTGTTCAGGGGCCAGCCTCCCCCATTGGCGCAGCGGAGCGGTTTCGCCCGGCCTTCCGGTCTGCTGGAACGATCGCTGCGGCGCAGGTTCATGCGGTTGATTCCGCAAGGGCCTTGCGCCCTGCTGCCGGTTCTCTGTCGTCGGCTCCGGGGCTGAGGCCTGCTCCCTTGTCCGCAGCCTTCAGGGCGAGGCGTGGCGCGTTTCCTGCGCGCGATCGGCGATCCCCTTCGCTCCAAAATGCCCCAGGGCGCACGCTCATGAAGACGCCCTCGCAACGCGCCTCAGAAGCACGCCCAAAGGGGGCCGGTTGCGGCCCATGATCCGGCGCGAAAAACGAAACCGCCCAGGCCGATGGGCCCGGGCGGTTTCAGCGCAGTGACAGTGCCTTCCCCGCGCCCCTGTGGAGCGCGGGGAAGCCGGATCAGTAACGGGCGTCCGGAGGCCTCTTGCCGTTCGGCCAGTCCTTCACCTTGCCGGGGAAGTCGGGGCGCGGCATGTGGCTGAAGTATTCGGCCACGTCCACCGCATCCTGGTCCGAGAGGCCGCCCTGTCCCAGCGGGAACTTCTCGTGGAAGCCGATGGGCATGTTGCGCTTCACGAACGCGGCAGCGGTGTAGGTGCGGGCCATGCCGGCGCCGATGTTGAAGGACTTGTCGCCCCACAGCGGCGGGTAGATGAAGTTGCCGTTGGCATCCTGCAGGCCTTCGCCGTCGGCGCCATGGCACACGGCGCACTGGGTCGTGTAGACCTGCTTGCCGTTCTCCACATTGGGCTTGATGTTGCGGTCGATCTTGCCGACGCCGCGACCTTCAACCTTGTCCTCAGGCTTCGTGGCGCCCTTCATCCAGTTGAAGTAGGCGACCATGGCCTTCATGTCGTCGCCGTCATTGGCGAGCGGCTTGCCGTTCATGGAGCGCTGGAAGCAGCCGTTGATGCGGTCCTCCAGGGTGATGACGCGGCCCGCCCGAGGCTGGTAGCTCGGGAAGAAGGCCGACACGCCCACATAAGGCGAGCCATCCGCCACCGTGCCGGCATTCAGGTGGCAGCTGGTGCAGTTCAGCACGTCGCCCACATTGTTCGGCAGCAGGGTGTGGGTCTCGGTGTTGAGGCGCATGCCCCACACGAGCTGCTTTGCATTGGACTCATTCAGCATGTTGGCGAGGCGCGGCGTCTCGAACTTGGACATGTCGACCTTGGGGTCGAGCAGGGCGCGCGCCTTCTTCACCTGATCCGCGCTCACCGCAGAGGCCTTGTTGCCCCAGTTGCTGCGGATGAAGGTGAGGATCTCGGCCACTTCCTGGTCATCCAGGCGGGCAAAGCCCGGCATGGTGAAGACACGGGGATAGGCGTTGGTCTCCGCCGTCTTCCACCCGGTAAGGGTGATGTGGATCAGCGTCGCCGGGTCATCGGAATTGACGGTGGGGTTGCCCGCGAGCGGCGGGAACACCTTGGGCACGCCCGCGCCGTTCAGGCGGTGGCAGTCCGTGCAGAACTGCGCGTAGGCAAGCCCGCCCCGGGTGGTGAACATCGCTTCCGGCACCGTGTCGTTCTTCGGCAGCGGAGTGACTTCATGGGGATTGGGGGTCGGCAGCGACTTCAGATAGGTGGCGATGGCCACGAGGTCATCGTCGGTGAAGTGCTGGGTGGAGTTGTGGATGACCTCCGTCATGGAGCCGGAGACGGTCGCGAAGCGGTTCTGGCCGGTCTTCAGCAGCTCCACCGTGTCGGGCACGGTCCACAGGTCACGAAGGTTGATGGCGTTCCATTCCTCGACCTTGGCGCCGGAGACGAACTTGTCGCCGTTCGCGCCGCGGTTGGACATGGCCACTTCCTGGAAGCCGATGCCGCGCGGCGTGTGGCAGGCGCCGCAGTGGCCGAGGCTCTCGACCAGATAGGCGCCACGATTCCACACCGCGTCCTTGCTCGGATCCGGTTCGAAGGGCTTGCTGTTCAGGAAGGCGAAGTTCCAGAAGGCGAGGCCCCAGCGCTGGTTGAAGGGGAAGCCGATGCCGGTCGCCTTGTTGGGCTCGGAAACAGGCTGAACGCCCTGCATCAGGTACGCGTAAAGGGCGTACATGTCGTCGGGCGAAACCTTCGCGTAGGACGGATATGGCATGGCCGGGTACAGGTGCACCCCGTCCGCCGTCACGCCCTTGCGCATCACGCGGTCGAATTCGCCGAACGTGTACTTGCCGATGCCGTTTTTCGGATCCGGCGTGATGTTCGTGGAATAGAGGACGCCGAAGGGCGTTTCCAGCGGCAGGCCGCCGGCCATGGGGTGCCCGCCCGGGGCGGTGTGGCAGGCCACGCAATCGCCCATTTCGGCGACATACTTGCCACGTGCGATCAGGTCCGCATCAGCGGTCTTGGGCAGCGTGCGACCCGTGTTCTCGACAGGCGGGGGAGTGACGATCCACCAGAAGACGCCGGCCCCAACCACCGCTGCCGCAGCCACCACCGCGCCCGCGATCCTCCATTTCGATCTGCGTTTTCCTGATACGTCGTTATCCATGACATCGCCTCCGGGTGCGAACGGCAGCGATGGGCCGGAAGAGGCTGGCGCCTGGGGAAATGGTTCCGGCCCCCCCAAGGTGCCGGTCCCGCGCGCCTCTCTATGTTCCGATCAATCCTGCCGTGGCGTACCTATGCCGAAAAACTAGCGAGGGAATTTTGCGCCGCATTGACGTGTCGCAACCGTAAAATATTTCACAGTCTGTGACGAGTTAGAAAAATTCGAAGGCCACAGGTTGTGGAAAGTGTTTTGCCGCGCCAATGATTTAACGCGTTCCAGCTGGGCGACGCTGCCGCCCTGGATTGCAGGCGGGCCTGCACGGCACACCGCGCTTTCGCGCCGCGTGGGGCACGACGTTTCCCTTAATGGGTGCGGCGCAGCAGGTCGGCGGGCAGCTTGCGGCACACCTCGGCGATCTGCGTCAGCAGCGGCGCCATGGCCGATGTCTTACGCCACAGCAGGCCGATGCGGCGGCTGGGGTGGGAATCGACGAAGTCCAGCAGGTGGATGCTCTCCCCCTGCTGCGGCTGGCCCTTGATGGCGAGCATGGGCAGCAGCGTGATTCCCGCGCCGGCCACCACCATCTGGCGCAGGGTTTCCAGGCTGGTGGCGCGGAACTCACTGGTCTCCCGCGCGCCGGAAAGCTGGCACACTTCAAGCGCCTGGTCGCGCAGGCAATGGCCGTCCTCCAGCAGCATCAGATTGTGCTGGCCCAGCTCCTCCAGATGGAGGCTCTGCCGCTTGGCCAGGGGGTGGTCGCCGGGAACCGCCAGCAGGAAGGGTTCCTCGAACAGGAATTCGCTGTGCAGGTGGTGGTCGTGGACGGGAAGGGCCAGGAAGGCGGCGTCCAGGGTGCCGGCATTCAGCCGCGCAATAAGGTCGGCGCTCTTCTCCTCGAACAGCAGCAGTTCCAGCTGGGGGAAGCGCGCGCGGATCATGGGAACCACATGGGGCAGCAGGTAGGGGCCCAGCGTGGGGAACACGCCCAGCCGCAGGGTGCCGCCTTCGGCCGCCTGGCTGCGGCGGGCCGCCTCCTTCATCTGCTCCACTTCATTGAGAATGCGGCGCGCCCGCTCGACGGCATCGCGGCCGGCGGCGGTGAGCATCACCTTGCGGGGCGCGCGCTCCACCAGGGGCACGCCCAGCTCTTCCTCCAGCTTGCGAATCTGCATGGACAATGTCGGCTGGCTCACCAGGCAGGCTTCCGCGGCGCGGCGGAAGTTGCGGTGATCGGCCAGGGCGACGAGATATTGCAGCTCGCGAAGGGTCATCTCGCATCTGAAAAAGCCACCCGCCGGAGAGGCCGGCGGGTGGCGGGGTTGGGTGAGGCTGATCGCGGGTGCGATCAGGCGGCCTTGCTCTCCGGCTCGCCGGGAGCGGAGGTGCGGATCAGGTAGTCAAACGCGCCGAGCGAAGCCTTCGCACCCTCGCCCATGGCGATGATGATCTGCTTGTAGGGCACGGTGGTGCAGTCCCCCGCCGCGAACACGCCGGGCACCGAGGTCTGGCCGCGCTCGTCCACCACGATCTCGCCGCGTGGGCTGAGCTCGAGGGTACCCTTCAGCCATTCGGTGTTCGGCAAAAGGCCGATCTGGACGAAGATGCCCTCCAGCTCCAGCGTCTGGATCTGACCGGAAACGCGGTTCTCATAGGTGAGGCCGGTCACCTTCTGGCCATCGCCGAGCACCTCGGTGGTGCGGGCGGAAAGCTTCACATCCACATTGGGCAGGCTGTGCAGCTTGCGCTGGAGAACCTCGTCGGCACGCAGCTTCGAGTCGAACTCGAACAAGGTCACATGGGCGACCACGCCGGCGAGGTCGATGGCCGCCTCGACGCCCGAATTGCCGCCGCCGATCACCGCCACGCGCTTGCCCTTGAACAGCGGCCCGTCGCAATGGGGGCAATAGGCCACGCCCTTGGAGCGATACTTGTCCTCGCCCGGCACGCCCATCTGCCGCCAGCGGGCGCCGGTGGCGAGAATGACGGTCTTGGACTTCAGCGCCGCGCCATTGGCCAGCTCGATGGTGATGCCATCATCACCGGGCACGAGCTTCTCGGCCTTCTGGAGGTTCATGATGTCCACGTCATACTCGCGCACGTGCTGTTCCAGCGCGGTGGCGAGCTTGGGGCCCTCCGTGTAGGGCACGGAGATGAAGTTCTCGATGGCCATGGTGTCCAGCACCTGCCCGCCGAAGCGCTCGGCCGCGACGCCGGTGCGGATGCCCTTGCGCGCCGCATAGATGGCCGCCGCGGCACCGGCCGGGCCGCCGCCCACCACCAGTACCTCGAACGGGTCGAGGGCGGCCAGGCGCTTGGCCTCGCGCTCCACCGCGCCCGTGTCGAGCTTGGCGACGATCTCCTCGACGCCCATGCGGCCCTGGCCGAACACTTCGCCATTCAGATAGATGGTGGGCACCGACATCACCTGGCGCTCTTCCACTTCCTTCTGGAAGAGGGCGCCGTCGATGGCCGCGTGCTGGATCTTCGGGTTCAGCACGGCCATGAGGTTCAGGGCCTGCACCACGTCCGGGCAGTTCTGGCAGGACTGGGAGAAATAGGTCTCGAACTTGAAGTCGCCGTCGAGGCCCTTGATCTGGTCGATCACTGCCTGCTCCACCTTGGGCGGATAGCCGCCGGTCTGGAGCAGCGCCAGGATCAGGGACGTGAATTCGTGGCCCATGGGCAGGCCGGCGAAGACGAGATGGATATTCTCACCCGGGCTGTTGAGCGCGAAGGAGGGGACGCGCGCGCCCTCGGCGCCACGGCTCTCGGTGAGGGTGATCTTGTCGGAGAGCGGGACGATGTCATTCAGCAGGTCCAGGGTTTCCTTGGACTTGGCGCCGTCGTCCACGAAAGCGGTGATCTCGATAGGACGGACCACCCGCTCCAGATAGGTCTTGAGTTGAGCCTTCATCGTGTCGTCGAGCATGGCAATCCTCCGATGAACATCAGGGAGAAAATTCCGGCTGGTGGCCGGTGGCGGCAGCCTTCCCCATGGGAGGGGAGGGCTGCCTTGCGCGCGATCAAATCGCGGCGCGACCGGATGTCGGCGTGATCAGATCTTGCCGACGAGGTCGAGGGACGGAGCGAGGGTCTTCTCGCCTTCCTGCCACTTGGCCGGGCACACCTCGCCGGGATGAGAAGCCACGTACTGGGCGGCCTTCACCTTACGCAGCAGGTCAGCGGCGTCACGGCCGATGCCCTCGGCGGTGACTTCCATGGCCTGGATCACGCCGTTCGGGTCCACGATGAAGGTGCCGCGGTCGGCCAGGCCCTGGCCGGGACGGAGCACTTCGAAGGCGGTGGACAGCTCGTGGGTGGGGTCGCCGAGCATGGTGTACTTGATCTTGGCGATGGTGTCGGAGGTGTCGTGCCACGCCTTGTGGGTGAAGTGCGTGTCGGTGGACACCGAGTAGATCTCCACGCCGAGCTTCTGGAACTCAGCATAGTGATCGGCCACGTCGCCGAGTTCGGTCGGGCACACGAAGGTGAAATCGGCCGGATAGAAGAAGAACACGGACCACTTGCCGGCCAGGTCAGCGTCGCTCACCTCGATGAACTTGCCATCCTTGAAAGCCTGGGCCTTGAAGGGCTTGATCTTGGTATTCACGAGAGACATGACATTTCCTTGGGTCAGGTTGCGATGCAGAAGGGCCGAAAGCCTTCGCGACGCAACATATGGGGATGGTCCGGATAAGGAAAATAGATAAATTCGTCATTTTTGATAGTCTGCGTCTATCAAATATCGCCTAAATGGCTCGTGGCAAAGGCTTTTGACGAGGTGTCGCAGGGGGCAGGGCGCCGCCGCGCCGGCCGTTGCGCGGTGCGGCAGAACGGCGCAGCCTCCGTTGCTGCGGCCGCGGCCCCGTGGCGGGCTCAGCCCGAGCGCCGGCCGCGCCGTTCGCCTGTCAGCTTTCCTGCGGCGGACGGCGATGGGGCAAAAGCACGAGCAGCGCGCCGGTGAGGATCAGCGCGATGCCGATGGCGGCCGCCAGGGTCCAGTGGAAGGCCTCGAACCAGGTGGACAGGGCCAGCGCCACCAGCGGGAAGAGCACGGTGGCATAGCCCGCGCGGCTCGCGCCGATGCGGCGGATAAGGAGGAAATAGACCGCGAAGCCCGACAGGGTCTGCGCCGCCACCAGATAGAGCAGGGCGCCCACATAGCGCGTGGTCCACTCCACCATGAAGGGCGCGCCGCGCGCCAATGCCATCAGCACCATGATGACGAGGCCATAGAAGAAGCCCCAGGCGGTCATGGATACCAGCGGATAGCCGCGCCGCCCGGCAACGCCGGAAACCAGGCTGCCGACGGAAAAGCAGAAGGTGCCGGCCAATGAGAGGGCCAGGCCTTCGCCCGCCCCGTGAATCCCTTCGCCCGAGGCCAGGGATGGGCCGAACACCAGCGCCAGCCCCACGACCCCGACCACGGCGCCGGCAATCACCTTCGGGTGCAGCGGCTGGCGCAGGACGGCGGCGCCGATGAGGGGAATCATCACCGCCGCCAGCGCGAACACCACCGACAGCAGACCCGAGGGGAGATGGTAGCCGGCATAATAGAAGGTGATGAAATTAAAGGAGAAGAGGCTTGCGCCCAACAGCGCGAACACCAGGTGATCGCGCCAATGGAACAGCACCCGCTCCCGCCGCACGGCGAGCAGGACGAACATCACCACCGTGGCGATGAGGAAGCGCCAGACCAGGGAGACTTCCGGCGCGACCACGCCCAGCTGCATGCGCAAAGGCAGCCAGCCACTGCCGAAAATGAGCACGGTAATCGCATAAAGCAGCAGGTCCACGGGCCCGAAGGCGGTGGGCTGGTGCGCGCGGGCCGACGGCATGGGCTGCTCCAGGAAGCCTTCCGGAGCTGGGAGGCTTCGGCGTTTGGTGGGAGGGGCCTCGTCCGGCCCTGCCCATTGAGAGGGCGCGCACCGCCGACGCGAGTCATCCCTATCCTAAAGGCGAAGCTCGCGCCGTCTGCCGTCTTCGCCATGCGATGAGTGCATGGCTGTTCAGCGTAAGGGACGGGGTCAGTAGGCGAGGGCTGAGAATGCGGGCTCGACCGAGCCGGCCCAGTCGCCATGGAAGTGATCCAGCAGCGCCTCTGCCGGTGAGCGGCCGGAGAAAGCGGCTTCCTCGAGGGGGGCCAGGAAGCGGGTTTCATCCCGGCCCTGGCGGTCCAGGTGCCCGCGCCGCGCGAGGCCGGCGCTGGAGAGGGCCAGGACCTCGCGAGCCACTTCCCGCAGCTTGCGCCCGCGGATTTCCGCATGGAGCGCGAGACGGGGCACGTCGTCCCGCAACTGCTGGCGTTCCTCGGCGGTCCAGTCCTTCACCAGCTCCCAGGCGGCGTCGAGGCTCTTGTGATCGTAGAGCAGGCCGGCCCAGAAGGCGGGCAGCGCGCACAACGTGGCCCAGGGGCCCGCATCGGCGCCGCGCATCTCCAGGAAGCGCTTCAGCCGCACCTCGGGGAAGATGGTGGAGAGGTGATTCACCCAATCCGAAAGGGTCGCGGTCTGGCCCGGCAAAGCGGGGTGCCGGCCGGCCAGGAGATCGCGGAAGGAGCTGCCGGCCACGTCGATATAGCTGTCGCCGCGCTTCACGAAATACATGGGCACGTCGAGGGCATAGTCCACATAGCGCTCGAAGCCGAACCCGTCCTCGAAGGCGAAGGGCAGCATGCCCGAGCGGGCATTGTCCGTGTCGCGCCAGATCTCCGAGCGGAAGGACAACAGGCCGTTGGGCTTGCCCTCGGTGAAGGGGGAGTTGGCGAACAAGGCGGTGGCCACCGGCTGCAAGGCCAGGCCCACGCGCATCTTCTTCACCATGTCGGCTTCGCTGGAGAAGTCGAGATTCACCTGCACGGTGCAGGTGCGGAACATCATGTCGAGGCCGAGCGTGCCCACCTTGGGCATGTAATTGGCCATGATCTTGTAACGGCCCTTGGGCATGACCGGCGTCTCCGCGCGGGTCCATTTGGGGCTCATGCCGATGCCGAGGAAGCCGATGCCGAGGGGCTGCGCCACTTCCCGCACCTGGGCCAGGTGGGCGTTCAGCTCGGCGCAGGTCTCGTGAATGGTGGTGAGCGGAGCGCCGGAGAGCTCGAACTGCCCGCCCGGCTCCAGCGAGATGGCGCCGCCGCCGGTCACGTCCGCAAGGCCGATGATGTGCTCGCCCTCCATGATCGGCTCCCAGCCGAGCAGGAGGCGCATGCCCTCCAGGAGCTTGCGGATGCCCTTGGGCCCCTCATAGGGCACCGGCTCGTGGCGGGCGAGGGTGAAGGGGATCTTCTCGTGCTCGGTGCCGATGCGGAAAGCGCTTTCCGGTTTGTTGCCCTGTTCCATCCAGGCGATCAGTTCGTCGCGGGAGGTTATGGGAGTCGCGTCGAGCGTATCGCGGGCCATATGGGCATCTCTTCAGCACATCGGGGCGCGCCCTGGGCGCGCTTTGGGGCGCGCGACCATACACGGCTGTCTCGTGGAGGCAAACGGGTGCGATGCCGGGCGCTGCGCCGCAGGCCCCCGCCGCTCACGCTCGCGCTTGTTTTGCCAATGTGCGCAACCCCCGTGGGCGCGCGCCGCGCCTCAATCTGCGCGTTGCGGGCCCGGCTCGCGGAAGGCGGCGAACACCAGCACGGTGAGCGGGGTGGCCAGCAGCACCCCGAAGGCGCCGAACAGGCTGCCAAAAACCACCACCGCGAACAGGGTGACCGCCGGCGGCAGCGACACCATGCGCTGCTGGAGCAGCGGCGTGATGATGTTGCTCTCGGTCTGCTGAACCGCAACGAACATGGCGAGCGTCCACAGGGCCGAATCCAGGCCGAGCGTCAGCGCGATGAGCAGGGCCGGGATGGCCGACACCACGGGCCCCACCATGGGCACGAATTCGGCCAGGGAGGCGAACAGGGCAAGGGCCAGAGCGGAGGGAATGCCCAGCACCGTCAGCCCGATGAAGGTGAGCACGCCCACCACCAGCATGGCGATGACCTGCGCCTTCAGGAAGCTACGCAGATCATCGGTGATCAGCGTCAGCCGTTGCAGCACGCGCGGGCGTTCCGCCTCTCGCCAGAAGGCCAGGAACAGCTTGCGGTAAAGCTTTGGTTCCACCGCGAAATAGAGCCCGCCGACCACGACCAGGAACAGGCCCACCAGCACCTGTGCCAGATTGCTGGTGAAATTCTGCACGGCGGTGAGGATGACCGAGCTGGACGGCGCCGCCGCCTCCGCCCGCTGCAGCAGCTCGGGCATCATCTGGCTGAGGTGGAAGCGCGCCTCGAACACCGCCCAGGCCGTCGGCAGGTCCTCGATCAGGGCGCTCACCTGGGTCTGGATGGTGGAGCCGAACTGGTAGCCCACCAGCCCCAGGGCCCCCAAAACGAGCAGCGCCACGGGAAAGACGGCATATTGCTCGCGAATGCGCGTCAGCCGGGCGAAGGGCACCGCGAGGGTGTGCAGCGCCAGGGCCACCAGCAGCGCCGCGAAAACGGTGAGAAACACGCTGGCGAGCTGCCATGCAAAGTAGAAGCCCGCCACCACGAGCACCGCGATGGCGGCCATCCGCGCCACGTCCCGGTCCGACACCATGAGCTCTCCCCCCCAGCCGCCCCAGAGGTAGCGTAATTGGCGGCATTTCCATAGGGCGTGGGCGCGCCCGGCTTCCGCTACGCACAGCCCCCTTCATAGCTCCCTTCATGGCGGGCGGCTGATTCTCTCGGTGCGGGGCGGATGGCCTGCCAGGGCGTGCGCAAGCTCCCGGCTCCGGATGACCGCTCAAAGGCTTCACAGGCAGGGCCATGGCTGAGCCCGTCGACGCGCCCCCTTCACGCAAAGCTCGATTCGCCTTCGCGCGCAGGGGCACGAGGCTGCTTCAGTTTTTCATGGAAATGCAGAAGCCAGCTATTCGCGTGTTTCCGGGCGTTTCCTTCACGCGCGCCGGTGCCCCCGTCGCGTGGAAACGCCCTAATGCACGCTCAGCCGGAACAGCAGGTCGCGCACGGCTTCGCGCAAGGGCCGTGGGGCCAGCTTGCCGAGGCCGATCAGGGCTACCAGTGGCCATGGGAAGTCCACCCGTCCGCGTCCGCGGGCGGCGGCCCGGGCGATGTGGCGGGCGGCCTTGTCGGCGCTCCATTCCAGCGGGCGCCAGCCTTCATAGTGGTCGCTCATGCCGGTGGCGAGGAAGCCGGGGCAGGCCACCGTGACGCAGATGCCGAAGCGCCGCAGCCACGGCCGCGCCGCCTCACCCCAGGCGAGAAGTCCGGCCTTGCTGGCGCAATAAGCGGGCTGGTCGGCCAAGGGTTCCAAGGCGGCCAGGGAGGACACCAGGATGATGCCGCCGCGCCGCCGGGCCTGCATGGCCGGCAGCAGGGGCACGACGGTGGCGAGTGCCCCGGAGAGATTAGTTTCGATCTGGGCCAGGACCGCGTCGAGGGGTTCGGGCGCGCCATCGGGGCCGACGCTGGCTTCCACGCCCGCATTGGCCACCACCAGGTCCACGGGGTGGGCGGCATCGTGCGCGGCCAGCGCGGCCGCGAGGCGCTCACCGTCGCGCACGTCGCAGGCAAGGGCCGTGACCTGGGCCCCGGCGGCGATGCAGGCGGCGGTGGTCGGCTCCAGCCGCTCGGCGCCGCGGGCGATCAGCAGCAGGTGCACGCCGGGGGCCGCATAATGCCGGGCGAAGGCCGCACCCAACCCGCCCGAGGCGCCAGTGATGACGATATGGCGGGGGGCCGGGGGGGCACTCATCGGGGGCTGTCGGCCGGTGCCGGGGCGGGTGTGGAGAGGATGCGCCGCGTCGCGCCGGCGATGGCGGCGGCGATGCCGTCGTCGCAGAAGAAGCGGCCGTTGATCTGGGTGCGCTCCAGCAGCACGCGCTTGTACGCCGCCCACAGCTCCGGGTCCGGCGGTTCCGCCTTGGTCCAGAAATCGTCCAGGGAGCCCTGGAAGGCGAGGCCGGGAATGTCGTAGGTCGCGCGGCCCAGCACCTTCAGCGGCACCCCCTGGTTCAACGCGAAGGTGGCCGAGGTGGAGTTGATCACCAGCGTGCCGGAGGAGGTTGCGATCAGGGGCACGATATCCCCGCTCTCCACGAAGACGAGGCGGTCGGCGAAGCCGTGGCGCGCCGCCAGCTTCTCGATCTGGCGGCCCCGGTCGCGCAAGGGCACGTCGAAGGGATGGCGCTTCACCAGCAGGCGCGCATGGGCCGGCGCCGCCCGCGCGAACGAGGCGAAGACGAGTTCCGTGGCTTCCGTCATGTCGCGGAAGTCGGAATGGACGCGAATCTGGAAGTCGCCATCCAATTGGAGGGGCAGGATGTAATACGGTGCGTGCGAGTCCTTCAGCGCCTTGCGCGTGGCGCTGTCGCGTTTGGTGATGGCGCGCTCGCGCGCGAATTGGCGCAGCCAGCCGGCATATTCCAGCACCGGATGGGGCATGGTGTGCCGACGGTAGTGGGGATAGGCGAGGGCACCCAGCAGGAGGTTTGAATTCCAGGCCACGTCCCAGACCGCCCGCAGCGCGAATCGGTCATGGAAGATGCGCGCCTTCGGAGCCGGGCCGAGCAGCGCGGCTTCGGCCAGCAGCACCTGCGGGTCACGGGGGAAATCGGAGAATGCGTTCACCCCCTCGTGCTCAAGCGTAATCCAGTGGGGGCGCAGATACCCATCCTCGAACAAGTGCCGGCGAATCCCAAGGGCGCGCGCCACGGCAATCGCCTCGGCGTGGTAGAAGCGGCAATCGCCGAACAGCACCAGGTCCGTGACACCGTTTTCGCGCATCAGGCGGGAGACGAACTGGCGCCAATTCCGCGGGCGCCCGCGATAAGACACAGCCTTGCCGGGCCAGAACACCCACTCCGCAGCGCAAAGATGCACCTTGAGGATGCGCGCGCCGCGGCTTTCCAGCGCGCAGGCAAGGCCCCAATGGAATTGCGAGGCGGCCCCCTGAAGCATCAGGACCACACGGCCATGCGCATCCTGACCGGGCGCGAGGCGGTCGTCCGACGTCGCCGGCTGAGACGCCGGCTCTAGACCCCGCATGCGATCTCTCCATCCTCCCTCATGGCGCCCCCTCCGGCCCCGGGCCGCAGCGCCTCGCGCAGCGCACTTTCGTTCCCCGGCACCGTCAGTCCCGCACGCACGAAAACGCCCTCGCGCGGGTCGCGGCCGCCTTCTCTTAAACCTGTTTTGCCGTTGCGCAACGTCAAGGTCTGCCCAAAGAGATCGCGTCCGCTGCCACAAATGCCGCCGCCATGCGGTACCGCGAGAGGCGGGGCATCAGGACCCGGGCGTGCGAATCGGGTGGTCGCATCGTCGTGTTCGTCGCCGAGAGCCAAGGTGTTTGGAGCCGTCCGCTACAGGCGCACCAGGTGCACCTCGCGAAACAGGATGGTGTGGCCTGCCGCCTGTCCATCGCTCTTCATGATTATGTTGATGAAGGTTTCCATATTCTTCGCGTTCTTTGGCACCCGCATCACCAGCGGGCGCTGCCCCGAGGTCAGCCGGCGCACCCGCTTCGGGGCGCGGGCGAAGGCCATGAGCCTGCCGATGAGCGAGCTGCGGAGGGAGTGGCCGCCCTTGTCGAGGACATCGCCTTCCAGATGGATCGCGACGTCCGCATCCGCGGCGAGGTCGTAGCTCAGGCCATAGGTGCCCGGGGGCAGGCCGAGGGCCATGCCGCGAATGAACTCGCCCTTGAACGCGGGCAAGGTGAGCCGGCGGCCGGACCTCGAGTATCGCGAAACAAAGAGTTCCGCTGGAATGGTCGTCTGTTTGTGGATGGCGATGTCGATTTTTATCTTCAAAGCGACATAGGTATAGGATCTTTTGTTGCGGATCCTGGCCAGCAGCCGCCTGGCCGCGCGACATTGGTGCCGATCACCACTGGCCGGTCCGGACATGATGATGGACGCATAGCGAAAATACTCGCGGTCCGTGCTCTCTTCCCTGGCCAGGACATGGTCCACAAACGCGCCGATGCGGACATAATCATGCACCGCTGCGTGGATCGCGAGCCAGCGGCGCATATCGGCGGGCTTGCGGAAAGCATCCAGCGGCTGGCCCCTCGCCGCAGCGCGGGCCTCCTGCATGGTTCCGTTGCGAAATACCTGGAGCCAGGGCCGTTCCGGCAGGTCCGGAATGCCATAGCCGAGGCGTCGCAATTCGGATTGGACGGGCGCGAATCCCGCGAGGGGCATCCCATAGGTCCGCGCCAGCATGCCGACGGCCTTTTGTCGCCCGGCGCGGTCGAGCTGGGCGAGGGCACGCGCCACATAATGGGGCGAGGCGCCGCGCGACTGCCGGATGAGGTTGCGCAGGCCGCTCGGCCCGGTGCCCTCGATCACTTCCCGTGCGAAGGCGGTGCCGGCGCCACAATCGATGCAGGGCGACAGAAGGCTGTGGTCGACAAACCGGTTGGGGACTGCCCTCACCTGCGGAACGGCGGCGGCAATCGCCTGGAAGTGCAGCCGGTCTTCCCGGTGGCGGGGATCGAAGACGACGATGGCATCAGGCGGGGCGTCTCCGGCCTGGATCGCCATGCCGTCATGCAGATCGGGACGGTAATAAAGGCGTGGCCGGCGCTCGTCGAAGGCCTGCACATCCTGCGGCGCGACCGACCAGGCGGGCCCCAGAGCCACGGAGCGCTTGGCCGAGAATAGCGCGCCGTACTTCAGCGCCGCATACCCGCCCATGCTGTGCCCATAGGTGATGATGCGCCGAAAGTTGCGAAGCCGGTCCGCAATGGCCGCCTTCAACTCCATGATGTCGGTTTGGGGATACCATGCGTCGGCCAGGTCGACGAAACAGACGATGGAGTGACCGAGCCTGCGGATGGGGGCCAGGCCCCAGATCGCCCCGGGCAAGGTCGCGCGCGGCGCGAAGGTCAGCACCAGCGTCTCGCCTGGCGTGAAATGGGCGTTCATCTGGACGTGGCGCGTGCGCTTGGAAAATGTGGAGACAGCAGCCGCGCGGCCACCCGCGCTGATCGCGCCGCCGGGCTGGACATTCATTTCGTCGCCTCCGCCCTCGTCATGTGATGGCCGTTTCCTCATTTTGAATGGCTGCCGCGCGCGTCAGGGCCGTGTCGTTCCGCGTGGCACGGGCGCCCGCGCAAGGCCCTGATACAGAGAAAATAAGGCAGGCCATGGCTCGCGAAACGCGCCCTTGTCCCCCATCTTTTCGTGAGGCCCGCCCGTGCGCCGCGGCGTCGCGATGGTTGCCACGACGCGCTCTCGCGGAGTAGGTGAACACAAGACGAATGCGGCACCGCCGCGATATGGACTAGGACGACGATGACGGTTCACACGCGCCCCGCCGACGCCAAGAAACTCATCCACGGCGCCACCGGCGACTGGGAGGTGGTGATCGGCATGGAGGTTCATGCTCAGGTCGCCTCCAACGCCAAGCTTTTCTCCGGCGCCGCCACCGCTTTTGGCGGCGAGCCGAACGACCACGTCTCGCTGGTGGACGCGGCCATGCCCGGCATGCTGCCGGTCATCAACAAGGAATGCGTGGCGCAGGCGGTGCGCACCGGCCTTGGCCTGAAGGCGCAGATCAACCTGCACTCCGTGTTCGACCGGAAGAACTATTTTTATCCGGACCTGCCGCAGGGCTACCAGATCAGCCAGTTCAAATATCCCATCGTGGGTGAGGGCGCGGTGATCGTGGACCTGCCCGACGGCGAGAGCATCACCGTGGGCATCGAGCGGCTGCACCTGGAGCAGGACGCCGGCAAGTCCATCCATGACCTGTCCCCCACCCAGAGCTTCGTGGACCTCAACCGGTCCGGCGTGGCGCTGATGGAGATCGTCTCGCGTCCGGACCTGCGCTGCTCGGAAGAGGCGAAGGCCTATGTGACCAAGCTGCGCACCATCCTGCGCTATCTCGGCACCTGCGACGGCGACATGGAGAAGGGCAACCTGCGCGCCGACGTGAACGTCTCCGTGCGCCGGCCCGGCGAGGGGCTGGGCACGCGCTGCGAGATCAAGAACGTCAACTCCATCCGCTTCATCGGCCAGGCCATCGAGGTGGAGGCCCGCCGGCAGATCGAGATCCTGGAGGATGGCGGCTCCATCGACCAGGAAACGCGCCTGTTCGACCCCAATAAGGGCGAGACGCGCTCCATGCGGTCCAAGGAAGAGGCGCACGATTATCGCTACTTCCCCGATCCGGACCTGCTGCCGCTCGACATCAAGGCTGATTTCGTCGAGGGCCTGAAGGAGCATCTGCCCGAGCTGCCGGACGAGAAGAAGGCCCGCTTCATCTCCGAATACGGTCTCTCGCCTTATGATGCGGGCGTGCTGGTGGCCGAGCGCGACACCGCCGACTTCTTCGAGAAGGTGGCGACGGGGCGTGACGGCAAGGCCGCCGCCAACTTCATCATCAACGAGCTGTTTGGCCGCCTGAACAAGGATGGCAAGGACGTCACCACGTCCCCGGTCTCGCCCGAGCAGCTCGGCGCCATCCTGGACCTGATCGCGGAGAAGACCATCTCCTCCAAGATCGCCAAGGACCTGTTCGAGATCATCTACACCGAGGGCGGCGACCCCAAGGTGGTGGTCGAAGAGCGCGGCATGAAGCAGGTGACCGACACCGGCGCCATCGAGAAGGTGGTCGACGAGATCATCGCCAAGAACCCGGACAAGGTGGCCCAGGTCCAGGCCAAGCCCACCATGCTCGGCTGGTTCGTCGGCCAGGCCATGAAGGCGTCCGGCGGCAAGGCCAACCCGCAGGCTCTCAACGAGATCCTGAAGGCCAAGCTGGGCATCTGAGGCTCGTTCGGGCGCCGCTTCCAGGCGGCGCCCCCTCACGTCCACCCGGCGGGGTGCTCACAGTGGCGCTTCGGCCAGCTCGGTCGGGCCGAACACCTCCTCGAACGCCACGCGCAGCACGGAATCCACTTCCGGCATGCTGACCAGAATGCCGAGGTCGGCAAGGCTCGTCACGCCGTGCTCACGCACGCCACAGGGCACGATGCC
Organism: Xanthobacter variabilis; assembly: GCF_043831965.2. Taxonomy (NCBI): domain Bacteria; kingdom Pseudomonadati; phylum Pseudomonadota; class Alphaproteobacteria; order Hyphomicrobiales; family Xanthobacteraceae; genus Xanthobacter; species Xanthobacter variabilis. Next base: position 3,593,201 of record NZ_CM195533.1, on the reverse strand, counting down.
GCCAAAGTGCGACAGGTCCGGCTCCACGTTCAGCGAAATGCCGTGGAAGGTCACCCAGCGGCGCACGCGGATGCCGATGGCGGCGATCTTGTCCTCATCCCCATGGCGGCGCACCCACACGCCCACCCGGTCTTCCCGCCGCTCACCGGTGACGTTGAAGGCGGAGAGTGTGCCGATCAGCCAGGCTTCCAGCGCACTCACATAGCGCCGCACGTCCGGTGCCCGCCGATGCAGGTCCAGCATCACATAGGCCACCCGCTGGCCGGGGCCGTGATAGGTGAACTGCCCGCCGCGCCCGGCATCGAACACGGGAAAGCGGGCCTCCACCAGATCTTCCTGCCGGGCGCTGGTTCCGGCCGTGTAGAGTGGGGGATGCTCCAGCAGCCACACCGCCTCGCGCGCCGTGCCGTCGGCAATGGCGGCCACGCGCGCTTCCATGGTGGCCAGGGCCACGTCATAGGGCACGAGACCGTCGCTGATCATCCATTGGACCGGTGGGCTCGCGGGGTCCTGCGGCCGGAAGGTGGCGTCCAGGGTTTCTCGAGGCACCGGGGCGTGCGTCGATGTGGGGGCTGATCGGGATGCGGACATGGATGCGGACATGGGGCAACGGCATAAACCATCGGTGGCCCGCGTCCAGAGCGATTTCAAACAAGGCGGACGTGTCGGAGATTCTCTGACGAATCTCGATGCCGGCCGGCGCGCGCGCCGGGCCATGGGGCGGCTCTCCGCGCCGACACCCTGCGGGTGCTTTCCCGGCAAAGCGGCATCGGAAAAGGATTTGTCAAAATGTCATCCACAGGCCGCGGCGGCGGGCGGTGCGCGCGGAAGGAAGTTCTTGTGGCGCTCTGGGTGATCTGTTAGACGATGGCTCCCCGCCGGACACGGTCCTCTTCGAGAACCCCGGTGGTGCCATCCTGACTGCGGTCGTGGCGGAATTGGTAGACGCGCTAGCTTGAGGTGCTAGTGGGGAGACCCGTGGAGGTTCGAGTCCTCTCGTCCGCACCAGGAATGGAACGCCCGGTGCTCCGGTGTGTGAAATAAGGGCGGCCTTGGCCGCCTTTTTTCATTTCAGCATCCCATTTCGCAAAACGCGCGCCCGGCCCTGGGGCGCGCCGGCCCGCGCGCCTCAGCGCGCGGCGTGCTGCTGGGCGGGCACGATGTGCACCACCTTGTAGCCCTTCTCCTTCAGGGCGCGCAGGAAAGCGGGAATCATCGCCGCCGTCTGCGCCTTGGTGTCGTGGAACAGCACGATGCCGCCGCCGGCGGCGTCGAGACGCTTCAGAACCAGGTCCAGCTCCTGCTCGGGGGTCATCTTGTTCCAGTCGCTGGCCCAGAAATCGGCGCCGAAGACCGCGATTCCCGAGCGGTCGAGATAGGCGAGAAGCTCCGGCGTGGAGGCAAAGCCGGGAAAGCGGAAGAAGGGCACGCGGGGCACCGTGCCGCTGGCGCCGTAGGCGGCCGTTTCGTCGGCGGCGATGCCCTTGCGGATGTCGGCCACCGCGGCGTCGAACGGCAGCTTCGCCAGGGTCGCGGCCGGGTGGGTCATGGAATGGTGGGCCACGGTGTGGCCCTCCGCCAGCTCCCGCCGCACCAACGCGGGACGGGCCTTCGCATTGTCGCCGATGATGAAGAAGGTGGCGCGCGCGCATTCCGCCTTCAATGCGTCGAGAATGGCCTCGGTGGTCTTGGGCCACGGGCCGTCGTCGAAGGTCAGAACCACCTCGCGCGGGGCGAGGGGCAGGGTGCCGGGGAACGACTTGGTGCCCACCTGCACGCCCTTGGGGTTGACCTCCAGCACCCGCGCCGTGCCCAGCGCATCGGGCCCGCAGCTTTCAGCGGCAGTCGCCGGCTGCGCGGCGAGGGGAAGGCCCAGAGCGAGCGCGAAGGCAATGTCGCGCGTGCCCGTCATCCACCGGTGCCCATGTGCCATGACGCCCGCTCCCCCTTGCGTTCACAGGATCGGGAGGCGCTTTAGGCGCGGCTCGCGGCGAAATGAAGGTGTTGCAAACGCGTCTCGGTCCACAATTGTTGCAGAACCGTCGCATTGGCGCACCGTTTGCCGCTTCCCTAAAAGCGGGAGGCGCACTAGAGGCAGATCAGCGCTCCGCACCGACGACGCATCCGGCACGACCGGTCCGATCGTCGGGGCAAGCCCAATCCCCAATTCGTCGATATCGGGAGCAGCCATGCGCGAGGATCTCAATCCTGCCGACGCCGAGCGCGGCGATCACCTCCCGCCCGTGCGCGACGAGGCCGGCAATATCGCGGAGGCGTTCCGCGACTCGGTCATCGCCTCCATCGGCGAGCGGGACGTGGACCGGCTCCATGCGCTCACCCGCAGCGTCCACGAAGCCGATATGGGCGACCTGCTGGAGGCCCTCGACGGCGAGGACCGGCGCCGCCTCATCGAGCTTCTGGGCGACGATTTCGACTTCACGGCCCTCACCGAGCTGGACGAGACGATGCGTGTGCAGATCCTGCACGGCCTCTCGCCCAAGACCGTGGCGCGCGGCATGCGCGGGCTCGATTCGGACGATGCCGTCTACATCCTGGAAGACCTTTCCGAGGAGGATGTGGCGGCGATCCTGGAGCTGATGCCGGCGCCCGAGCGCGTCGCGCTGCTGCGCTCCCTGGACTATCCCGAGGAAAGCGCCGGCCGGCGCATGCAGACCGAGTTCATCGCCGTCCCCCCGTTCTGGACAGTGGGACGAACCATCGACTACATGCGCGAGACCGCCAACCTGCCGGACACCTTCTATGAGGTGTTCGTAGTGGATCCGGCCTATCGGCTGGTGGGGGCGGTGCGGCTCGACAGGCTGTTGCGCAGCCGCCGCCAGGTGCTGCTCACGGCGCTGAAGAGCGAGCACGCCCAGGTCGTCACCGCCAGCGAGGACCAGGAGGAGGTCGCCCGCAAGTTCGAGCATTACAATCTCGTTTCCGCCCCGGTGGTGGACGATGCGGGCCGGCTCGTGGGCGTGATGACCATCGACGATGTGGTGGACGTGATCCAGGAAGAGGCGGACGAGGATCTGCGCGCCCTGGCCGGCGTGGGTTCCGATGAGGAGTTGTCCGACACGGTGGTCTACACGGCGCGCAGCCGCCTGCCGTGGCTGGTGGTGAACCTGGGCACGGCCTTCGTCTCCGCCTCCATCATCTCCATGTTCGAGGGCACCATCGAGAAGATGGTGGCGCTGGCGGTGCTGATGCCCATCGTCGCTTCCATGGGCGGCAATGCGGGCACCCAGACCATGACGGTGGCCGTTCGTGCGCTGGCCACCAAGGACCTGTCCACCCACAATGCCCGGCGAATCGTGTCTCGCGAGCTGCTGGTGGGCCTGTTCAATGGCGCAACGCTCGCCTGCCTGCTGGGCGGCATCGCCGCGCTCTGGTTCGCCAACGTGCATCTGGGCTTCGTCATCTCGGCCGCGCTGGTGTTGAACATGGCGGCGGCCGGGCTGTTCGGCATCCTCATTCCGCTTGCCATCTCGCGGCTGCGGCTGGATCCGGCGGTGGCCTCCGGCGTCTTTGTGACGATGGTGACCGATTGCGTGGGGTTCCTGGCCTTTCTCGGCCTGGCCACCTGGTGGTTCTCGGGGGCTTAGGAATTTCTCCCCGGATACCTCAACAGCGCTTGCGCGGCGGGTAGAAGTGTCGAACATGCATCCGGGGGGGCGCCATCCGCGGTGCAGAACGGATGGCGTCAGGGATCGGTTGAGGGAGACTTATCATTCCATCGCGCAAGGGCGCCGTTGCGCACAGATTCCTAGCTTTTGGGGTGGTGACGCTCTTCCTGCTGTTCCTGGCGTCGGCGATGGCGCTCGGCTACGCGATCTCGCGCCATGACCGTGTCGTCGCCACGCGCGAGAGCGAGGCTGTGAAGACTTCCCTGCGTGAGCGCGAGATCCGGATCCGTGATGCCCTTTCCGGAGTCATGACGGAGCGGGATCTGCTCGCCCATATCGCGCGTGGGGACCTTGATGATCTTCACCAGAAATTCGGCCGGCATCTGCAGGAGGCGGCGGGTCTTGAATACGTCTACATCGTGGACGCGCACGGCAAGACCATCTACGCCTCGGAAAATGGGCGCCAGGGTGTGGGCGCGGCCCACCACGCCCTTGAGCCCGCCATCACGCGCCTGCTGACCGAGCTGCACGAGGCCCCGAAGGGCGAGGACCCCGCCGGGCTCTCGGTCGGGGACGGCGAGGCGGTTGTTCTCACCGCCACCGTGTTCCGGCTGCAGAGCGAGGCTGTTGCCAGCCCACAGCCATTGGCCATCATCGGCGCCGATGTGCTCGATTCCGAGCTGCTCTCCTCGCTGGCCCGCTCCGCCGCGCTTGAAGGCGGCGCGCTCACTCTTTCCGACAGGCCGGCAAATCTCGGCAAGAGCGAGCTTGTGGAACCGAACCTGCTCGACGGCTCATCGGTGCGCCTGACCTGGCGCAGCGATCAGCCGGCGGCCTTCCTGCTGCTGGCCGCCGTGCCGCTGCTGCTGGTGGTGGCGGTGGCCCTTTGCCTCGTCTTCTTCGTGCTCATGCTGCGGGCCCGGCGGCTGGCGGCGGCCCTGGGCGAGAGCGAGGCGCGGGCCCGGGAGATCATCAATCAGGACCAGCTCACCGGCCTGTGCAGCCGGGGCCACTTCGTGACCCTGCTTGATGCCGCCCTGAAGCCGCCCAGGCGCACGGACCAGCTGGCGGTGGTGTTCGTGGACCTTGATGACTTCAAGGCCATCAACGACAGCCACGGCCACGCGGTGGGTGATCAGCTGCTGCAAGTGGTGGCCCGGCGCCTGCGCGGAGGGCTCGGCGAGCGGGGCGCGGTGGCGCGTGTCGGCGGCGATGAGTTCGTGCTGTTCGCGCATTACGAGACCGAGGCGGAGTTCGGAAGCCTGGTGGCCAGCCTTTACGGCCTGCTGAGCATTCCCGTGCTGCTGGATTCGCTCGACCTGCGGATCGCGACGTCCATGGGCGCGGCCCGGGCGCCGAAGGATGCGAACGACTCGGCGGAGCTGATGCGCCTGGCCGACATCGCCCTTTATCGCGCCAAGGCTGACGGGGGCGGCATCTTCCGCGACTTCGAGGTGGCCTTCGAGCAGGAGCAGATTCGCCTGCGCCGGACCGAGCAGGAGGTGGTGCGGGCGCTGGAGCATGGCGAGCTCACCGTGCTCTATCAGCCGCAGGTGGATGTGGAGACCGAGCGGGTGGTGGGCTTCGAGGCGCTGGTGCGGTGGGACCATCCCACGCGCGGCCGCCTGCTGCCCGGGGCCTTCGTGCCGATTGCGGAACGGTCGCGACTCATCACCCGCATCGATGCCTTCGTGCTTCGGCGCGCCTGCACCGATGCGCGGCGACTGCCGGGGGTGACGCTTTCGGTCAATCTCTCCCCCCTCAACCTGCGCACTGCCGGCATCGCCGACGACATCCAGGCGACCCTGCGGGAGACGGGCTTTGATCCGAACCGCCTGGAGCTGGAGATCACCGAGAGCGCGATCATCGACCCCGGCGCCGGCGCCGCCCTGGCCCTGACGCGGCTGCGGGAGCGGGGCATCCGCCTGGCGCTCGATGATTTCGGCACCGGCCATGCCTCCCTGGTCCATGTGCGGCGCTATCCCATCACCAAGATCAAGGTGGATCGCTCCTTCATCATGAATCTGGGCCAGCAGCGGGATGCGGCCTCCATCGTGGAATATGTGGTGCGGCTCGGCCGTTCGCTGGGCGTGACGGTGACCGCGGAAGGGGTGGAGACGCGCGAGCAGCTGCGCTTCCTGCGGGCGTTCGGGGCGCACCATGCGCAGGGCTATCTGTTCGGTCCGCCGCTGTCGCTCGAGGCGGCGGTGAAAATGGTGGAACGCCAGCGCACCGGCGCCGTTGCCGCCACCGACGATGACGTTGCCGAGCTGGGGGATTTTCCGCAGCAGCTGCCGCCCCCGCTCAACGCCGTGGATTGAGCGATCGGGATTGCCCTCGCCGGCGCACGAATTTCTTTTAAAGAAAAATATTTTCTGTATAAGGTCGACTGTCTCGCTTTCGCGGCGGCTGCCGGCGGTTTTGTCTTGCATGTGTCCGGCGGCCGGCCAAGAACGCGGGCGACGCGAACGCGGGTGAGCCGCACGCAGGTTCGGCGCGCCGCGAGGGCTTCAGGCGGGCAATCGCGTGCCCTGCCGGCGAGCCGGAGCGGCGCGGTGGACTGTGCCACGCCTGTGTTTGCAGCCCAAGTCCATAGCTTCTGTCCGCAGCCTTGCATCCGCCCTTGCCGGCGCCAAATGACGGGATCTTCTTCCGTGATCGAAACCAAGCCCATTGATGGAAAAGCCTTCGCCGCCAACCTGCGCACCCGCATCGCCGAAGAGGTGGCGGAGCTCGGCCGCGCGCGCGGCATCAAGCCCGGCCTCGCGGTGGTGCTGGTGGGCGAGGACCCGGCGAGCCAGGTCTATGTGCGCAACAAGGCCGCGCAGACCCTTGAAGTCGGCATGACCTCCTTCGAGCACAAGCTGCCGGCCGAGACCGCCGAGGCCGATCTTCTGGCCCTGGTGGCCAAGCTGAACGCCGATCCGGCGGTCAACGGCATCCTGGTTCAGCTGCCTTTGCCGGGCCATATCGATTCCACCAAGGTGCTGGCGGCCATCGATCCGGCCAAGGACGTGGACGGCTTCCATGTGGTGAATGCGGGCCGCCTGGCGGTGGGCCTCGACGCGCTGGTGCCGTGCACGCCGCTCGGCTGCGTGATGCTGCTGAAGCATCATCTGGGCAACCTCTCGGGCATGAAGGCGGTGGTGGTGGGGCGCTCCAACATCGTCGGCAAGCCGGCGGCCCAGCTGCTGCTGAAGGAAGACTGCACCGTCACCATCGCCCATTCGCGCACCCGTGACTTGCCGGGCGAGTGCCGGCAGGCGGACATTCTGGTGGCGGCGGTGGGCCGCCCCGAAATGATCCGTGGCGACTGGATCAAGCCCGGCGCCACGGTGATCGACGTGGGCATCAACCGCATTCCGAAGGAAGACGGCAAGACGAAGCTGGTGGGTGACGTGGCCTATGCGGAAGCCCAGGGCATTGCCGGCCTCATCACCCCGGTGCCGGGCGGTGTGGGCCCTATGACCATCGCCTGCCTGCTCCAGAACACGCTCACCGCCACCCGCCGCCAGAACGGCCTGTGAGCCGCTCGGGCCGTTGAAGGGAGCCGGGTCATGAGCATCGATCGCAAGAAGACCTTCACGCCGCTCGAGATCGAGGAGCGGCTGAGGGGGGACCTCCCCCACTGGCGCTATGAGGACGGCTGGATCCGCCGCACCTACCGCACCAACAGCTGGAAGGGCACTTTGATGGTGATCAACGCGGTGGGTCACCTTGCGGAAGCAGCATGGCACCACCCGGACCTCACCGCCTCTTACGCGTGGGTCGAGGTGCGCCTGATGTCCCACGACGCCAAGGGCATCACGGTGCGCGACTTCGCTCTGGCGCAGAAGATCGAAGAGGTGGTCCAGTGGCAGCCCGGCTTGGGCGAGGACACGCCGCTGGAAGGCACGCCCGCCCACGATCTGCGCTTCGCCTACGTGAAGTATGATTGACGCGTTTTCGCTCGAGAACGCCTGAACGAAGCGGCGGTCCACCCTGGCCGCCGCTTCGCGCGTTTAGAGTTGGCTGGACCGGACCGGGCGCGCGGCCGTAAGAAGGCGGAAAAGCGTTTGGGAGCTCCGCCATGACCTCGCTTCTCCACCGCCTCGGCATGTCCATCCCCCTCATTCAGGCGCCCATGGCGGGCACGTCCACGCCGAATCTGGCGGCGGCGGTGGCCTCCGCCGGGGGGCTGGGCTCCATCGCCCTCGGCGCGGGCAATGCGGAGGCGGGGCGGCAGCTGATCGCCTCCACCCGCGCGCTGACGGACAAGCCCTTCAACGTCAATGTGTTCTGCCACGAGTCGGCACAGCGCGACGCGGTGCGCGAGGCCGATTGGCTTTTGGCCCTGGCGCCCGCCTTCGCTCGCTTCGGGGCGGCACCGCCCACGGTGATTCACGAGATCTATCGCAGCTTCCGCGCGGATCCGGACATGGTCGAGATGCTGGTGGCGGAGCGGCCGGCGGTGGTCAGCTTCCATTTCGGCTTGCCTTCGGATGAGGTCATCGGACGACTGAAGTCGGCTGGCGCGGTGCTGTTCGCCACCGCCACCAGCCTGGCCGAGGGGCGGCTCGTGGAAGCGGCGGGCATTGATGCGGTGGTGGCGCAGGGCTACGAGGCCGGCGGCCATCGCGGCATGTTCGATCCCGAGGCGCCCGATGACCGCCTCTCCACCCTGGCGCTGGTGCAGCTGCTGGCGCGGGAGCTGTCCATTCCCGTGATCGCGGCGGGCGGCATCATGAATGGCGGGGGCATTGCGGCGGCCCTTGCGTCCGGTGCCCTGGCCGCCCAGCTCGGCACCGCCTTCATCGGCTGCCCGGAGAGCGCGGCCGATGCCGGCCACCGGGCCGCCTTGTCCAGCGAGGCTGCCCTTCACACGGTGATGACCGACGCCATTTCCGGTCGCCCGGCACGCTGCCTCGCCAACGGCTTCACCGCATTCGCCGCTGATCTTGATGCGCCCCGCGCCGCCTATCCGGTGGCCTATGACGCGGGCAAGGCGCTGAATGCGGCGGCCAAGGCGGCCGGTGATTCCAGCTTCGGCGCCCAGTGGGCAGGGCAGGGCGCACCGCTCGCCCGCGCTCTTCCGGCGGCGGAATTGTGCGACCTGCTGATGCGCGAATACGCCTCGGTTCGCGCCGCGCTGGCCGTGCGCTGAGGCCGTATCGCACTTTTCGAACCGGCCTCCTTTCCATATACGGGCTGGCGTTCCCATGGTCGTGTCTGTCTTCGGCACGAATGCTCCTGGCAGACGTGGCTCGGGCACCCACGGCATTGGCGCGTCAGGCGGCCGGCCGGTCGTTTCCCTCCATCTGATGGCGCGCCGCCGAGGCAGCAAGTACGCCCGCGCCCGCCTGGGGAAGAGGCGGTAAGGTGGTCGCTTGGCCAGAGGGAGTGGCGCGTTCCGCTTCTCTGTCCGTTTGGCGCGTTCCTTGGGTTCAGCGTGCTTCCGCGACAGGAGCAGGCGCGGCCCGCGACCTGGTCTTGCGGCGTCCCCTCCATCGCGCGGAGCCTGTGGACTCCGCCGGAAGGGGAAGGAGGACAGCAGCGGCTCAAGCCTGTCGCAACCGCTGCGCACGTTTCATCTGCGGCGCAAGACGCGGCAGAAGCGGCAAATGCGCCCGCACCCACCTGGGGAAGAGGCAGGAAGGTGCTCGCTTCCCCGGAGGAGGCGGCGGGTGCCGCTTCATTGCCCGCTTGGCTCGCTCGTTGAATTCAGAGTGATTCCGCGACGGGGCAGCCCGGCCAGAGACCCGGTCTTGTGGCGTCCCTCCGTTGCGCGGAGGCTGCGGACCCTGGCGGAAGCGGAAGTAGGACCGCGGCGGCTTAAGCCTGTCGCCGCCGCTACGTGCGTTTCATCTGCGGCGCAAGATGCGGCCGAGGGGCGCTCCAGCTCATGTCGCCATGTTTCGTGTGGTGAAAGGCGATGGCTGGCCTAGTGATCTTGGTCTTCGCGGCAGCCCTCGGGCGACGAGCCTCCAGCGAAAGGGCGAGCCGCCACCGGGATGCTTCGCACGCTGCAGCGCCCCCACGGGGACCGTGGCGGCAGGTCAGGAGCGCGGGCAGGAAGTGCATGCGCCAAGGGAACTTGCGCCAAGGGAACTTGCGCCAAGGGAACTTGCGCCAAGGGAACTTGCGCCAAGTGACCCCGCGCCAAGGGAACCGGGGGCAAGCCAACCAGGGGCAAGGGAAACTGTGCCACGCGAAGAGGCGAGGCCCTAACGGGCGATCGCGCCTTCACAGCTTGTCTTCTGACAAGGATGGAACGCGCCCGGGCCGCCACTTGCAAGCCGGAGAAGGGGGCGCCGCCCGCCCCCTGTGTCCAAAAGGCGCTCGGTCTATGCCGCGATCCCGCAGGAGGCGCTGAGGGCCCGGGCCACGGCGGCGAGGCGGTCCGGATCGAGGGCGCCGGTGCGGCCTTCGGCGCATAGGGCGCCCCGGAAGCCGAGATAATCGGGATGGAGCGCGGCCAGAGGGGCCACATCCGGGAGCTTCAGGGAGCCGGCGAGGCCCGTCATCAGCTTGTGCCGCCGGGCCAGCTCCACGAAGCGGGCCAGGGAGGCCTCAGCCAGGTGTGCGCGCAGGCTGCCGGCCGCTTTATCCGCCGTATCGAGCATGATTCCGGCAAACCCCGCCGCCGCGAAAGCCGGCACGAGCTCGATATCCGGCGCCTGATCGGCGAACAGCACGGCGATGAGCCGCGTGTCCCGCGCAATGGGCGCAAGCGCGGCAAGGCACGGCGTCAGGGCCGCTTCCGCGCCATCCCGGGGCAGCGCGAAGCCGATTTTCACCAGGGGCACGCCGGTGGCGGCGGTGCGCGCGGCGGCGGCCGCGAGGCGGGCCGCATCGAGCGGGTGATCGCCCACGGTGGCGCTCAGGTTCGGGCCTGCCTGATGGGCGCGCCAGCGCGTAACCGCCTCTTTCAGCCGATCCTCCGGCCAAGCGCCGAGCGCCCCTTCGGACGGGTTCTTGAGATCGACGATGTCCACGCCGCAGGCGAGGGCCGTTTCCATTTCGTCGAGATTGGCCACGGAGGCGAGGAAGCCGGGGGTGCTCATGAGGCCTCCTTGGCGCGGTGGGCGGCGAGAGCGTCCATCAGCCAGCCCCAGGCCTCGCGCTCGGCCGGGCCGGCGGTTTTCTCGACGGCGATGGCGAGGTGCGCCATCTCGCGTTCCACCTGATCGAGCGGCAGCATATGGAGGCGCGAGACCAGCACCGCCCCTTCCACGCAGGCGGCCACGGCGCGGTTGAGGCCGTGGAACACACCGTGACTTTCCTCCCGCACCACGCGGCAGAAGAAGCGCGGGCGCTGGGCATCCTCCTCCACCCGCTCCACCACGAATTCCCCGTGGGCCAAAGTCTCGGCAAGGCGCACGCTGGCGCCGGCGGGCACGGTGGGCCAATCGCGGCGGCGGCCGGTGACGCAGCCGGCGAAGATGCGCGCGTCGTCCGTGAAATTGATGACGCCGGCGCGGCTGGCCATGAGATTGTCGAGGGTGCGCGAGGGGCGGAACGGCATCAGCAGATAGCCGCCTTCCACCACGCTCGCCCCCATGGGCGCCACATGCGGCTCGCCGGTGGGCGAAGCCGTGGTGACGATGGTCTCCCTAATCACTTTTTTCGCCTTTCTGATCGGCATTCTTTTTGGCGGAGAGGGTTGAGCCCGCTTCCTTGAACGTCAATTTGTGGGCCTCGTCCACCTGGCCTCCGGTCTCGCCCGCCACGCCCCAGCGCAGGGGCTCATCCTGGGCGTAGCGCTTGCCCAGCTGGAAGGCGATCTCGGCCCGCGCCGTCTCCACACCCAGATAAAAGGCATGGGCGCCGTCATGTTCCACCTTCAGATGGGGGAACAAAGCAAACGGCTCGGCGGCCACGTGGTGGCTCTCGCGATTATAGGCGTGAATGCCCTTTTCGCTCACCTCGATGCGATAGGCGCGGTCTGTCACCTCCGCGGCAAGCTGCTCCACGTCCCGCGCGGTGGTGGTGAGGGGCTTGCGATCGCGCAGCGCCATCAGTCCGCCGCCGAAGCCCTGGGGCAGAGAGCGGGCCTCGCGCGCGGCGAAGAATTCCCGCCGCGCCCGGTCGAACTCGCGCACGGCGGTGCGGCAATGGGGGCTCACCTGCACCGCCAGCACCGCATTGAGATGCAGTTCCGAGATCACCCCCATGAGGATGGCGTTGATGCCGGTGGTGTCGGCATCCGTCAGCTCCGTGACGTTGCCGATGCCCATGAGGATGGGGATTTCCGGCTTCAGCCGACGCAGCTCCGCATAGCGCAGGATGGAGCCGGTGAAGCCGAAATGGATGGGGTCGAGAATGGGGTCGGCCAGGAACGGCTGGCCCATGGCCTCGCACGCCTCCACCGCCCGGATGAGGGAGGAAAGGTCGCCCTGCTTGGCCGGCACCAGAACCGGCACGGCGGGGCCTTCCTTGGCGATGTCGAGATTGGTCTCGTTGAGGCTCAACAGGAAGTCGGTCCCCGCCCGCGTCGCCCGCGCCAGCTCGGAGAGGTCGAACGAATCGACGCTCACCCGGAAGCCCTCAGCCTTCAGCGCGGCGATGCTCTCTTCTAGGTGGGGAAAGGGCTCATCCGGCAAGGCGCCGAGGTCGATCACGTCGGCGCCGTCGGCCTTCAGGCGCCGGGCGCGCTCCAAAAGGCCGTCCACCGAGAGGCGGGTGGCGTCCACGATCTCCGCGAACAGCATCACCTCCTGCCGGGAGAGATCGGCGGTGCCGCCGCCTTTGCCGAAATAATCAGGAATGTCCGCCGCCTCTTCCGGCCCGCGCGCGAAGGGGATGCCGAAATGGGCGGCCAGCCGGTCGAGATCGCCCCGGAAACGGCCGGGCATCACCACCCGGTCGATGCCATCGGGCAGCTTCAGGCGGCGTTCCACGATTTCGGCGGTCATCAGCGCCGCCACCTTCACGCCGATATTGATGACCACCGGGTGCAAAGCCTCGTCCGCAATCGCCTCCGCGATGCGAGCAATGCGCGGTTCCGCCAGGGATCCGGTAATGAGCGCGACCCGCTCCGCCATGGGTCAGCTCGCCGGGGAAATGAGGCCCGCGGCGGCGAGCTCCGACCGACGGCGGGCGATGGCCACCCTCAGCTCGGACAGGCTCTCGGCCACGTCGGTTGCGTCGAATTCCTTGAGCTTCTGCGTGTTCTCAAGGTCGATGCGGCGCGGATAGACCGGCACCGGGCCTTCCGGCGCCATGGTGATGAGCTCCGGCGCGCTGTCGCAGGCGAACACGATGCAGTGGACCCGGCACTTGCCGGCCTGGGCGAAGCAGTTGGTGACCAGGGAATCAGAGATGCCGTAAACCGCCTTCGCCACCGTGTTGGAGGTGGCGGGGGAGACCACCAGCGTGTGGTATTCCCCATGATAGAAGCGCCCCACCGAGGCGGAAGAGGCGCTGTCGTCGCGATAGATGTGCACGGTGTCCGGCAGCGGCTCCTTGTCCTGCCGGTACATGCGCAGGACCTCGGCGGCGGCCGCGGAAATGAAGAGATCCACGTCTCCCAATTCGCGGATGATCTCCATGCTCTCCGTGAAGAAATGGCCGGAGCCCGTCAGGGCCCACGCCCAGCGGGGATTGGTCACTTTTTTCATCGGGGCCTTCGCCCTTCAAGGTTCGTGGGTCCTGCCCGCCGCTTCGAATGGGGCAAGGACGGTGTCGAGGGTGGACGCATCGTCCGCGGCGGCAAGCACAATATCGCCTTCGTAGCCGAGCGCCATGCCTTCAAGCGCCTGATCCACCAGACCAAGCCGGCTCCAGGTGGAAACATCCTCCGCACGCGTGCCCGAGGGTGGCGGAACGGAGGCGCCCTCGGCTTTTATGAGCAGCAGGCGCGGGGCCTGAAGCTGGCGCGCCAGCCATAAGGCAAGGCTGTCGGATGTCACGTCCCAGCTCTCGGGAATCTCGGCGTGGCCGATCAGCAGCGCCGCCGGAAACCACAGGGCCGCGCCCGTGCCGGCGGCGGCGAGCCCGGCGAGGGTGCGGGCCGGGCGCAAGGTGGGGGCCAGATCCTGGAGCAGGCAGGCCGTCTGCTCCATGGCGAGGATGGCCATGCGATGGGCCGCGCTTTCGCTGAAGCCGAGATGCGCCTGGGCCTCGCGCACCGCATCGGCGAACACGCCGCCTCCCGGCACAAGCACCACGCCGGGCAGGGGCGCGAGGCGGGCCAGCAGCGCGCGCGGTGGTGCCTCCCGCATGAGGCTGCCGCCCAGCTTGACCACGAGGGGACCGGGGGGAAGGGCTGGAGGATTCAAGAGCGCACCCGTTCGCCGGTAATGGTGGGGCCTCGCGCCCGTCGCGGACGAATGTAACATGACTGCATGCGGGTGAGGGCACCGCGGCGCGAAGCGGCTCGCCGGCCGGCTCCACGCCAGCCGCAAGGCTGGATCGGCATGAATGCACTTGACGTCATCAGCATTGCGGAGATAGCTTTGTTACAAAGCTAATAACCAATCCTTCCAGCGAGCCTGAGATGTCGCAAACCGACTTTCCTCCTCTGGATTCGCGCACCTTTCGCCAGGTGCTGGGCCAGTTCGCCACCGGTGTCGCGGTGGTGACCGCCAGCGCCGCCGACGGCACGCGCATCGGCATGACCATGAGTTCGTTCAACTCGGTCTCCCTCGATCCGCCCCTCGTCCTGTTTTCCGTGGACCGGCGCGCCTTGTCGCTGCCGGCCATGCGCGAGGCGCGCGGGTTCGGCATCAACATCCTGGGTGAGGACCAGCGCGAGCTGTCCGACCGCTTCGCCCGTGCCCTGGAGGACAAGTGGAGCGCGGTGGACCACCATCTCGGCGCCCATGACGTGCCCCTGCTGAAGGGTGCGCTCGCACACCTGGAATGCGCGCCCTACGCCGTCCATGAGGGTGGCGACCACGAGATTTTCATTGCCCGCGTGCTGCGCGTGTCAGCCCCCAGCACCGAGGCCCCTCTCATCTTCTTTCGCGGGCGCTATCATGCGCTTGCGTCCACCGACATGCCGCAGCGCTGAAGCGACTGCGGCCAACATCGAAGGACCTTCCAGATGATCAAGAACGGAGCCCAGCACACCGCCAGCCTTCAGGACGGCCGCGAGGTCTTCCTCGACGGCAAGCTGGTGAAGGACGTGACCACCCACCCCGGCTATGAGCGGGCGGTGGCCTCGGTCGCCAAGATGTTCGACTTTCACAGCGCCCCGGAAAACGCGGAGCTGATGACCTTCGCCACCGAGACCGGCACCCGCGCCAACCGCATCTGGCAGCTGCCCCACAGCTATGAGGACCTGGTGACCCGCCGCAAGGGCCTGGAAGCCTGGACCGAGCTGCATGGCGGCTTCCTCGGCCGCGCGCCGGACCACGTGGCCTCCTGCATTGCCGGCATGTATATGGGGCTCGACCAGTTCGAGGCCTATGACAAGGCCCGCGCCAATGCGCTGGCGGACTATTACCGCTACGCCCGCGACAATGACCTCTACCTCACCTACGTCATCATCAATCCCCAGGCCGACCGCTCCAAGGGCGCGGCCGAGCAGGCCGATCCGTTCCTGTCCGCGGCCATCGTGGACCGCGACGCGGAAGGCATCACCGTGCGCGGGGCCAAGATGCTGGCCACCGGCGGCATCATGGCGAACGAGGTGTTCGTCACCTGCATCCAGCCGCTGCAGCCGGGCGACGAGAAATATGCCCTCTCCTTCGCCATTCCCATGAATGCGAAGGGCCTGAAGGTGCTCTCGCGCAAGTCCTATGAGGCGGCCGCGCCGTCGGTCTTCGACAATCCCCTGGCCAGCCGCTTCGACGAGAATGACGCGGTGCTGTACTTCGACGACGTGAAGGTGCCGTGGGACCGGGTGTTCATCGTCGATGACATCGCCATGGTGGGCAAGCAGTTCCACGCCACCCCGGCGCACGTTTACCAGAACTACCAGGCGCAGATCCGCCTTTCGGTGAAGGTGCGCTTCCTGGCGGGCCTTGCCCGGCGCATCGCCGAGGTGAATGGCATCATCAACTTCCCCCAGGTGCGCGAGACCCTGGGCCAGCTCGCCGCCGAGGTGGGCATGGTGGACGCCTTCGTGGCAGCCATGGAGGCCAAGGGCACCACCTATGGCCCCTATTTCATCCCCGACCGGCACACCCTTTATGCCGCGCAGACCATGGCGCAGCAGCTTTATGGCAAGCTCATCGCCACCCTGCGGGAGCTGGCCGGCGGCGGCCTCATCATGCTGCCGTCCTCGGTGCACGATTACGAAAATCCGGAGCTGGCGGCCCTCATCCGCAAGACCCAGCAGTCGCCCGCCGCCAGCGCCGACGAGCGCGTGAAGTTCTTCAAGCTGGCGTGGGACGCGGTGGGCTCCGAGTTCGCCTCGCGCCATGCGCAGTATGAGATGTTCTATGCCGGCGCGAGCTTCGTGGTGAAGAACCACTCCTTCCGCACCTATGACTGGAACAAGGCCGGCGATCTCGTGAACCGCATGCTCTCCAGCTACGACCTCGCTGACGAAGTGCCCGCCGCGACGGCCCAAGCGGCCGAGTGAGCGCGCCCAAGGATTTCACATCAAGGACTGCCCCGAATGGCCATCAACAAGATCCACGACGAGTTCAAGACCGTCGATCTTTCCACCGGCTGGGAGGTGCCTCCCGGCTATCCTCCCGGTATCCAGCAGAAGATCCTTTCCGGTGTGCTGGACGAGAAGAACAAGCAGGGCTCGCGCACGCGCATCCTGCGCTTCTCTCCCGGCATCTTCACCACCAAGCCCTTCGTGCATGACTATTGGGAAGAGGTGTTCCTCTTCTCCGGCGACCTGACCGTGGGCAATGACGACAAGGGGGAGGGTGGGGAATCCTTCCAGCCCTTCACCTATGCGGTGAGGCCTCCGGGAGCCTTCCACGGGCCCTTCAAGTCCGAAAAGGGCTGCATGCTGCTCGAAATCCATTATTACGATCCGGTCTGAACCGTTTCGCCCGATGCGCCCGCCCCGTGTCCCTGACGGGGCGGGTTTTCTGCTTTTGGCAGCGTCATTTCTGGCACGTGCAATTCTGGTAGCTCCATGTCGTCCGCTCTGCCCCTCATCGCCTCCCCTCACCCCACCCTTTCCGAGCTCGCAGCCGATCTCGCCGCGGGCCGCACCACATCCCGCGCGCTGACCGAGGCTTGCCTCGAGCAGATCCGCGACCCCGGCGGGGAGGGCGCGCGCGCCTTCGTTTCCGTTGATGCCGAAGCGGCGCTGGCGGCGGCCGAGGCCCAGGACGCCCTGCGCCAGGCGGGCGCGGCGACCTCGCCCTTCGCGGGCATCCCCATCTCGGTGAAGGACCTGTTCGACGTGGCAGGGCAGGTGACCGCCGCCGGCTCGCGCGTGCTGGCGGATGCCCCCGCCGCGACCCGTGATGCCCCTGCCGTGGCGCGGCTGCGCCAGGCCGGTTTCGTCATCATCGGCCGGAACACCATGACCGAGTTCGCCTATTCCGGCCTCGGCATGAACCCCCATTATGGTGATCCGCGCGCGCCGTTCGAGCGTGCCGTGGGCCGCGTGTCCGGTGGCTCCTCCTCCGGTGGCGCGGTGGCGGTGGCCGATGGCATGGCCCATGCCGCGCTGGGCACCGATACCGGCGGCTCCTGCCGCATCCCGGCGGCTTTCTGCGGCATCACCGGCTTCAAGCCCACGGCCCGCCGTGTGCCGCGCGCGGGTGCCTTTCCCCTGTCGGGAACCCTGGACAGCGTGGGCCCGCTGGCGCGTTCCGTCGCGTGCTGCGCGGCGCTCGATGCCATCCTCTCGGGCGTCGGCGAAGCTGCGCTGGCGGCACGCCCGCTGAAGGGCCTGCGCCTTCTCGTGCCGACCACGGTGGCCCTCGACGGGCTCGAGCCGGAAGTGGCTATGGTCTTCGAGGCGGCCCTGTCGCGTCTTTCGCAGGCGGGGGCGGTGGTGAGCCAGGAGGCTTTCCCCGAATTCGCGGACATCGCGCCCATGAACGCGAAGGGCGGCTTCACGGCCGCGGAGAGCTATGCGGTGCACCGCAAGCTGCTGGAGGAAAAGGGCGACGTTTACGACCCGCGCGTGTCCGTGCGCATCCGGCGCGGGACCGAGCAGTCCGCGGCGGATTACCTGGATCTGGTCGAGGCCCGCAATGCGCTGGTGCAGCAGGCCACGGCCCGCCTTGCGCCCTATGATGCGCTGGTGATGCCGACCGCGCCCATGCTGCCGCCGCGCATCGCGGACCTGGCCAGCGATGATGCCGCCTATGGCAAGGCGAACCTCGCGGCGCTGCGCAACCCCACCCTCATCAACATGATGGATGGCTGTGCCATCTCCCTGCCGCTGTCGGGGAATGCCGGCGCCCCGGTGGGGCTGATGCTGGCCGCGGCCGGTGGGCAGGATGGCGCGCTTCTTTCCATCGCGGCCGGCGTGGAAGCCCTGCTGCAGGGGTGAGGCGGCGCATCCCGTCTGTATCTCCGGGAGGCCTTTGCGCTGGCCGGAAGAAGAAAGAGGCCCGTGAGCTTGGCTCACGGGCCTCTTTCTTGATCTCTTGCCGCCGGAGCGTCAGCTGTTGCTCTCATTAAAGACGGAGAAGTCCGTGGTGGCGATCACGGCATAGGGATTGCTCGCGTTCTCGTCATCCTTTGTGGAGGCGCTCGCCTGAGTGGTCTGGGCCGTCTCCTGGGACTGTTGGGCGCTGAGCCGCGCGGTCAATTCGGCGATCTGGGCCGTGACCTGATTGAGGCTCTTCTGCGCCGTCTGGATGGCTTCGGCCTTTTCGTCGTCGGTCATGTCCTCGGAAGCATTCGCTTCGTCGATCTGCTTCTGCAGGGCGACCTGGCTTGCCCGCAGCTTGGTGATCTGCGCAGAGATGTCAGACGAACCGCTGCCGGAGCTGGCGGTTGTGACAGATGTCGAGACGGAAGAAACGGAAACCATGTCTACCCCCAATATGAAAACCCGGCTCTTATTCTGCCGTCAGGGGCTGGTCCAAGGCTGTGTTTCTGAATAAGTCTTAAGTGTTTCCGAATGTTGCTGGGCGAATGCGATGCGGGCGGCGGTGTGTCGCGCGGCGGCCCTGCGGCGATGCCTGCAGACCGGTGCGGCGCGAGCGCCCTGGGCGCGAAGCTGCGCCGCCTTGGGCGTGAGGCTGCGCGGCTCTGGCCACAGGGTATGATGCATCTGGATGTCTGCTCAAGTCGGGCGCGGTGCCGCCCGTGCATGAAGGAGCGCTCAGAGCTGGCGGTTGAGGTTGTCGACGAAGGAGCGGATGTGGGCCCGCACGGCCGCCTCGGCGGCATCGGGATCGCGGGAGCGCAGGGCTTCGACGATAGCCGCGTGCTCCTCCACCACCCGCTGGTGGTGCTCCGGCGCGCGCAGGGAGACGAACCACACCCGCTGCGCCTTTTCGTGCAGGCTCTTCAGAATCTCGGCCAGCACCGGATTGCCGGCCGCGGCGGAAATGGTCGCGTGAAATTCCCGGTCGAGCGCCATCAGCTCCGCCACGTCGCGATTGGCGGCGGCCTCCACGCCCAGGGCCACGTTGATGGCCAGCGCCGAGAGGTGCGCGGGCTCCGCGCGCTCGGCGGCAAGGCGCGCGCAGAAGCACTCGTTCAGCAGGCGCACTTCCACCATGTCGTGCACTTCGTCATGGGAAATGGGGCGCACCACGATGCCCTTGCGGGGCAGCACCTCCACCAGGCCGTCGCGCATAAGCCGGTCGAACGCCTGGCGCACAGGGGTGCGGCCGATATTGATGGCGGAGGACACCGCCGCCTCGCTCAGCACTTCCCCCGGGCGGAACACGCACATGATGATGCGCGCCTTGATGAGCTCATA
This sequence comes from Xanthobacter variabilis, assembly GCF_043831965.2. Classification (NCBI taxonomy): domain Bacteria; kingdom Pseudomonadati; phylum Pseudomonadota; class Alphaproteobacteria; order Hyphomicrobiales; family Xanthobacteraceae; genus Xanthobacter; species Xanthobacter variabilis. The sequence goes on along the minus strand of NZ_CM195533.1, from coordinate 3,573,788 downwards.
GGCCTCGTCGCGCAGCGAACGGGCGGGGGCTGCCGTCTCGACCGGCTCCGCCGAAACGTCCAGCAGGGTGTTTGCCGCTTCCGTCCGCATGTTCGTCTTGTCCCTGAACGCGCGCCGGCCGCATGGTGGCGACCGGCGGGGTGTTGCTGTTGCTTATCCGGCTATGGGAAGGGTGGTTACGTCGTAGCCGTGGCGCAGGGTGCGGCCCAGTACCGGATCCACCAGCTCGAACTCGAACCGCTCCGCCGGGCGGATGCCGCCATGCGCCGCCAGGGTGCCGCAATACATCACGGCGCCGTTGCCGAAGGGCGCGCCATAGCCGGCGAGAATGTCGGCGGGCGGCAGCATCGCGGCGACCGTGCCCTCCTGATAAAGCTCCTTCTTGCCATCGATGACGGCGTAGGAGCGCAGGATCAGGTCATCCCAGTGGCCGGCAACCTCGTCCAGGGCCCACAGCTCGGCGGCCACGGGCTTGTCGCACACCTGCTTGGAAACCGTGATGTTGTAGGTCTCCACCTTGCGGTCCGTGTGGTCGGAGCCGACGCCGAGGAAATAGCGCCCCTCCGCCGCCACGATCACGAACTCGACCTCGCCCGAGGAATCGCCGCCCACGCACTCGATGGCGCCGGCCGTGGTGAGGCGCGAGGCTCCGACCCGGTAATAGATGGGGGTGGAGGCCGGGCGCGGCACCCCGAGGGCCTCGAGCTCGACGATGTGCTTCTCCAGCGCGACCTTGTCGCGACCGGTCCAGCCGGCGATGACCGCGGTGCGGATCAGCAGCGTTTCTTCATAGCTGCGGCCGTCGGCATGGATGGTGAAGGTGAGGGCGGTGCCCGGCATCATGGTCCTCGAACTAGTCAGTCGTTTTTCAAGAAAAAGGGTGCCGGCGCCCCAGGTCAGGGCAGAAATGGGGCGCCGGCCTTACGCGTTCGCCGAGGTCAGTTCGGCAGGCGCGTGTCCAGAAGCGTCCACTTTCCGTCCTTCACCTCGATCACATAGACCGGCTTCACGGCGTCGCCGTCGGTGAAGGAGATGGAGCCCTCCATCGCGGGATAGTCCTTCAGCTTGGAGATCTGGTCGCGGATGGCGGCGCGCTCGGCGGCCACCTTGGCCTTGTCGCCGGTGACGCCGGCCTTCTTCATGGCCTCCGCGTAGAGGTAGACGATGTCATAGACCGAGGCGTCCATCTGGTTGGGATCGGTGCGCAGGCCGGCGGCCTTGGTGCGCTTGGCGAACTCTTCCGTGAAGGCCTTGGTCTTGTCGTTGGCATCGGCGAAGAAGGTGGTGCCGATGGTCATGGTCTCGCCGGCGCCGTCCATGCGCTTGGGCAGCTCGGGGTCAGCCATGTTGGTGCCGCCGATGATGCGGGTGGAAACGCCCTGGCGCTTCAGCTCCTTGGCGAGGTTGATGGCGCCCTCGGGCGGGGAGCCGAGGCCGACGATGTCCGGGTTGATCTGCTTGAGCTGCGCCACCTGGGGCGACAGGTCGAAGGCGCCCAGCTGGAAGTCCACCGAGCCCTTGAGCGGAATGGAGAACTTCTCGAACTCCGCCGGCACGACCTTGGTGCCGATGGACTTGGACACCACGTCGTCGGTGGCATAGGCCGCCGCGCCGGAGGCCATGGGCAGCTTCTTGTCCTTCACCGCGCCGAGCACGGAATCGATCACCTTGCCTTCGTCGGTGGTGTTGCGGAAGCCGTAGGTGAAGCCCTTGGTGAGGCCGGGGGCGGAAGAGGCCATGGACATCTGCGAGATGCCCTCGCGCTCGCCCACCGGGAAGGTGGTGCGCACCTCGGAGGAGGAGAACGGGCCGATCACGGCGAGGGCGCCGGCATCCTGCGCGAAGGAGCGCACGGCGGTGGTGGCCTGCTTGGGATCGCCGGCGGTGTCGAACTTCACCACCTTGATCTTCTTGCCGTTGATGCCGCCCTTGGCGTTGATCTCCTCGACCGCCATGTCGACGGCGATTTCATTGGTGTTGGCAAGGCTCACATAAGGGCCGCTCTTGGCCATCATGTAACCGAGGATCAGATCATCCTCGGCGCGGGCGGCGCCGCCCGCAACCAGCGCCGCCAGCATGGTGGCGCCCAACAGGACCTGCTTCTTCATGTCCCAACTCCTCTGAAGGTTCTTTTGCCAACGGCTCCGGTCATCGACCGGCGCCCATGGATTCCACGCACACGCCGCGCAAAGGCTGCCGGCGGATCAGGCGGGGGCGTCTTCCCCCGCGCCGAGATAGGCCGCCTGCAGGCGGGGATCGTCCGCGAGCGTTTTGGGATCGCCCGCCATGGTCACGCGGCCGAGCTCCAGCACGGTCGCGTGGTGCGCCACGGAAAGGGCCTTGCCCGTGTTCTGCTCCACCAGCAGCACGGCGAGGCCCTCATGGTTCAGTTCACGGATCAGCTCGAACAGCTTCTGCACGAACAGGGGAGACAGGCCGAGGGAGGGCTCGTCCAGCATCATCAACCTCGGCTTGGCCATCATGGCGCGGCCGATGGCGAGCATCTGCTGCTCGCCGCCCGAGAGGCAGGAGGCCAGCATGTTCCGCCGCGCCGCCAGATTGGAGAAGCGGGCATAGATGGCTTCCAGCTCGCGGCCGATGGCGGCGCTGTCGCGGCGCATATGGGCGCCCAGCAGCAGGTTTTCCTCCACCGTCAGCGAGATGAGGATGCGCCGGCCCTCGGGCACCAGCACCAGCCCTTCGCCGATGCGCTTGTGAGGCGCGGCGCGGCTCATGTCCCGGTCGGCGAAGGTGATGCCGCCGGACTTCAGCGGCACGGCGCCCAGGATGGCCTTGAGCAGCGTGCTCTTGCCGGCGCCATTGGCGCCCAGCACGGTGACGATCTCGCCTTCTTTCACCTGCAGTGAAACGTCCTTCAGGGCGTTCACGCGGCCGTAGGAGACGGAGATTCCGGAAACGTCGAGAAGCGCCATGTCACGCCTCCTCCGAGCCGATATAGGCCTCGCGCACCTTGGGATCCTGGCGCACCTGGGAGAGCGGGCCCTCGGCGATCTTCTCGCCGAAATTCAGCACCACCACGTTCTGGCAGATGCTGTCCACGAAGTGCATGTCGTGCTCCACCACGAGGAGGGTGATGCCCTTGGCCATCAGCGTCCTGAGATGGTCGCGCAAGGCGTTGGTCTCGGACGGGTTGAGGCCGGCGGCGGGCTCGTCCAGCATCAGCAGGCTGGCGCCGGCCAGCGTCGCGCGGACAAGGTCGATGCGCTTTCTCACCCCATAGGGCAGGGCGCCCACGGTTTCGTCCGCCCACTCCTCCAGGCCGCTTTCGGCCAGGGCCTCTCGGGCCTGCACCTTCCAGCGGTGATTGGGGAACAGCCGGTAGGGGGTCAGCAGCGCGCCGAGGGAGGAGTTGCGCACATGCTGGCCCACCAGCATGTTTTCCAGCACCGTCAGGTGGGACATGAGCCGGATGTTCTGGAACGAGCGGGCGATGCCGGTGGTGATGCGCTTGCGCGAGGGCATGTGCGTCACGTCCACGCCATTCACCGTGACGGTGCCGGCATCCACGCCATAGACGCCGCTCACCAGGTTGAACACGGTGGTCTTGCCCGCCCCGTTGGGGCCGATGAGGGCGGTGGTGACGCCCTTGGGAACCTCAAAGGAGAGGTTCTGGATGGCGTGCACCCCGGCGAAGGACTTGGTGATGCCCTTAAGGGAGAGTGCGGCGGTCATCAGGCGGCCTCCTCGCTCTCGGTGGTGGCGCGGCGCCGGGTGAAGCGCAGCAGAGAGGTGGTCACCAGGCCCTCGGGCCGCATGGCCATGAAGACGATGATGAAGATGGCGAACAGGGCATAGCGCCACTGGTCGGAGGCGCGCAGCAGCTCCGGCGCCAGGGTGAAGAAGGCCGCGCCCACCAGCGGGCCCCACACCGTCTGCGTGCCGCCGAACAGCACGTAGAGCACCGTGAACACCGAGAGCAGCACGTTGAAATGCTGAGCTTCCACGAAATTGTAATGGTGGGCATAGAAGGCGCCGCCGAAGCCCGCCACCGCCGCGCCGAGCGCGAACGCCGCCACCTGGATGCCGCGCACGGAGATGCCCATCAGGTCCGCCACCGTGGCATCGCTCTTCACTGCCGTGAGATAGAGCGCGAAGCGGGTGCGGGAGAGGTAGAGCATCAGCAGCACGACGCCGATGGCGGCCGCGAACACACCGTAGGGCCCCACATAATCGGTGACCGGATAGCCGGCGGCGCCGCCGACCACCTCGAGGTTCAGGAACACGGCGGAGATGACCTGGCCAAGCGCGAAGGTGGCCATGGCCAGATAGATGCCGTGGGTGCGCAGCACCGGGATGCCGATCAGCAGCCCCGTGATGCCCGCCAGCGCCGAGCCCACCGGAATCGCGGCCCACATGGACCACTGATATTCGTTGGTCAGGAATGCCGAGGCATAGGCGCCGATGGCCATGAACCCGGCAATGCCGAGATTGAGCTGCCCGGCGGCGAGCGGCAGGTAAACCGCGTAGGCCGCCATGACATTGAAGGCGAGGACGACGAGAACGCCGGTGAGATAACCGCTCATCACAGCTTCTCCCGGGTGGCGGGGCGCCCAATGAGGCCCTGCGGACGAACGATGAGGATCAAGAGCAGAAGCCCGTAGACGGTGATGTTGACCACGTCGGCGCCGATGAAGCTGATGGAGAGCACCTCCGCGAGGCCGATCAAAAGCCCGCCCAGCACCGCGCCCCAGATGGAGCCCATGCCGCCCACGATCATGGCCGCGACGCCCTTGAAGCCGACGCCCTCGCCCATGAAGGGAGAAACCTGCTGGTAGTTCACCGCGAACAGCAGCCCCGCCACTGCCGCCAGCAAGGCGGAAGCGATGAACAGCATGGGCACGAGCCGGCCCGTATCCACGCCCATGAGCACGGCGGTGTCGCGGTTTTCCGCCACGGTGCGGATGCAGCGGCCGGTGGCGGTGGAGTTCAGGAACCAGGACAGCCACAGCACCAGCAGCACGGAGAGCACCAGCGAGCCGAGCTGCGCGATGCCGATCACCAGTCCACCGAAGCGGAAGTTGAGGTCCGGCACCAGAGCGGGGAAGGCCTGCTGGTCCGAGCCGAAATAGATCAGCATCAGGTTTTCCAGCAGTACCAGGAAGCCGAGGGAGGAGACCAGCGGCACTTCCGGATCGCCCCCCTGCATGGGCCGGTAGGCGAAGCGCTCCACCAGCAGCGACACCAGGGCGGCCGCGGCCAAGGCGGCGGAGAAGGCGAACACAGTGGGCCAGCCAAGCTTGATGAAGCCGTAGGCCACCATGCCGCCCAGCATGAACAGGCCGGGCAAAGAGAAATTGAGGAAGTTCAACACACCGATGGCAAGGGTGAAGGCCACCGCCATCAGCATGTAGATGGCCCCGAGCATCAGGCCGTTGACGATCTGCTGAGCGAGCATGGAACCCCGCAGGAGACGGACAGGAACGCAAGGGATGGCAACGGGCCAGCCACCGCGCGGTGAAGGACCGGAGCCCCCTGAACATGCCAGGATCGCCACCGGAATTAGGTAATAGACAAAGCTAAATGTGCGCCGGCTTCAAGCTGAAATTTCAGGCGGATTTCAGAAAAATTTCAGCGGTGCGGGGGTCTGGGTGAGGCGCGGCAATGCCTTGATGATACGTAATATTCCGGAGCCCGCGACGGGCGCGCATGTGGCGCAGCGCCCCATCCGGCGGCGGCCGGGTGGCTAAAAGGCGGGCACGCTGACCTGATCCGAGGCAATTCCTGCCGCCGGCGAGTCCCGCTCATGCTCGTGCGCGAGGCCGGTGACGACGTGGCAGTGGTGCCGATGTCGCGCACGGGCATGGTGCGCCAGCGAATCCCTCCCGGCGACTGGCAGCCTGGCGGGCAGGGGCGGCGCCCGCTGGGGCGCGTCGGCTCTCAATAGCGCAGGCGCGCGTAATAGGAGTCTTCGGAGGCGGCGCGGGCCTCGCCCAGGGTGCGGATGCCCTGCTGCTGCAGCAGGGGCAGCAGCTTCATGAACACCTCGGCGCAGGCGAGGGCATCCCCCAGCGCGGTGTGGCGGCCGGATACGGTAATGCCCAGCCGCGCGGCGATGGCCTCCAGGCTCTGGGCCTCCGCATTGGGGTGCACGATGGAGGCGAGCAGCAGCGTGTCCAGCACGGGCTGATCGAAGACGACGCCGGTGGCGGCCTCCTTCAGCTTCAGGAAACGCAGGTCGAATGCCACGTTGTGGCCCACCAGCACGGTGTCGGAGACGAAGGCATGGAAGGCGGGCAGCACCTCGCCGATGGCGGGCTGGCCGCGCACCATTGCCGGCCGGATGCCGTGGATGGCAATGCCCGCCTCGGGAATGGAGCGGCCGGGATTCACCAGCTGGTCGAAGCACTCCGCCTTGAGCAGCTTGCCATTGACGATGCGGGTGGCGCCGATCTGGATGATCTCGTCACCCCCCGCCGGGTCAAGGCCGGTGGTCTCGGTGTCGAAGACGGTGAAGCTCAGCTCCCCCAGCGGGCGGTCGTCGCGCTCGTGGTGGCCTTCGCTCGCGGCGAACAGGTCGAAGTCGTAGAATTCGGGCCGGCTCTCGCCCGCATGCGCCGCGGTGTCGGCGGCAGCGGAGGCCAGCGGCAGAAGGAAGCGGAAGACGGCGCGCGGGGTTCCACCCGTGCGCGCATGTTCCAGCCACACCTCTCCGCCATGGCGCTCGGCCACATCGCGCACGCTCAGGGGCGAGCCGCCGGCGGTGCCATCCATGGGCGAGGATTGCCAGCCGGCCGCGATGGCGGCGCCGCCCGCAAAGCACAGGTCGAGATGGGCGCGCCCGTCCGCGCGCGACAGGCGCAATTCCAGGTCCGGGGCCTCACGCCCCTCCACCGCGCAGCGGGCCAGGAAAGTGAGGGCGGCGATGAGCGAGAAGCTGTCCACGCTCAGCCACAGCTCGCCCTCCACCGTATCGGCCGTGACCGCCAGCCCGGTGGCCTCGGCGATGTGGTGGGAGGCTGCGGCGATGAGGTCGGCACCCAGCATGTCCTGGAGCGGCCAGCGGGCCTTGCTGGCGCTGGAGGCCTCCGCCGCCAGGGCGGTGATGCGCTCGCCCATGGCCGCCACCTCCTCCCGCACCACTGCCTGGAAGCGCTCGCGCTCCTCGGTTTCGAGATCGGGATAGTCCAGCATGTCGAGCGCGGCCTGGATGCTGGCGAGGCCCGCGCGACTGGTCTCGGTCAGGGTCAGCCATTGCCGGTCGGCATGAGCCTCGGCCTCGTATTCCTCGGTGATGTCGTCCAGCAGCAGCACGTAGCCGGTGGCCGGCGCCCCCTCGGCGGCTTCCCGCACGGGCGCGAGGCTGACGCGCAGCAGGTGCCCCGACGGGGTGTGGGTGACGAACCGGGCGGAGGGCGCCGGCTCCCCGCGCACAATGCGCCGGTCCACGCTTTCGCGGGCATGGTCGATCAGCGCCTTGTCCACCACGCCATGGATGGAACGCCCGAGGCCGATCAGCTCCGCGCCACCGGCTCCGCCCGGCGCGCGGGAAATGCGGCGGCACAAGGCACGGGCGCGGGCATTGTAAAGCAGGATGCGGCCTTCCAGATTGCACACCACCACGCTCTGCTGAAGCTCCGCCACCAGGGCCCCCAGCTGGTCGCGCTGATGCGCCACCGCGTGGCTCGCATCCTCCACCAGCCGCGCCATCTCCTGCTTCAGTGTGCGCCGTTCCTGGGAAAGGGCATTGAGCGCATCGGCAATGGTTCGGGCCGCGGCATCGCCGCTGGCGGCCACAGGCGGCGCCGAGGCATCGCTCACCAGCACGCGCGCGCCTTCCGCAAGGCGGGCGGGGGCCGCCATATATCGCCCATGGAGGACCTGCACCGCCCAGGCGCCGACGCTGGCGGCCACGAGCCACCAGAACAGCACCAGCATGCCGTGGGTTTCCAACAGCGGGCCGAGCGCGGCGGCCAGGGCGGCCGCCGCCGGCGCGTCGAGGGTGGCATAGAAGCCCACGGCGCCAAGCGCCAGCCACAGCGCCAGGGCGAGGCCCGGCGCCACCATGGCGGCGATCAGCGGCCAGGGGAGCCTCATTCGGCGGCGTCCGGCGCCATCATGTCCCGCACCTTCTGCACCAGCTCGCGGGTGGAGAAGGGCTTGGTGACATAGGCGTCCGCCCCGGCGCCGACGCCGCGGGCCTTGTCCGTCTCCCGTCCCTTGGCGGTGAGCATCACAATGCGGGTATCGCGGGTATCCTCATCCGAACGCACGGCCTCGCACACGTCGAAGCCGGTCATGCCGGGCATGGTGGCATCGAGCAGGACAAGGCGCGGATGCTCGCGGCGAATGGCCTCCAGCGCGCCGAGACCATCCCGCGCCACCAGTACCTGGAAGCCCTCGCGCTTCATCATGAATTCCAGCGAGACGACGATGTTGGGCTCGTCGTCCGCGATCAGCACCTTTTCGGCGGGCTTGCCGTTACCAATGATCTTGTTGGCGAGGACGGTGTCGTTGAAGGTCCCGTTCTGCGTTTCGGTCATGGCGTTTTTCCTCCTCCCGGCTGGAGGGGCAGTCTGAACGCGAAGGTCGCGCCGCCGCCCGGTTCTGACACCAGCCACATGCTTCCGCCGAAATGATCTACGATCTGGCGGCTGATCGGAAGCCCAAGACCGGTCCCTTGTGGCCGGGAAAGAGCATCACCGCCCTGGCGAAACTTCTCGAATATGGTGTGTTGCTCGCCTGCCGGCACCCCCGGGCCGTTGTCTTTCACCTCCACGACCAGGGAATCGCCATCCTGCCGCAACGTCACATCCGCACGGCCGGTACCGGCGGGGACGAACTTGGCGGCATTGGAGATGAGGTTCATCAGCACCTGCATCAGCCGATCTGCATCCGCCCGCACGGTGGGAACCTTAGGTGGAACATGGGCCTCGACGCGCGCGCCATGGGCGCGGAACAGCTCGGACGTGGCCTTCACCGCATCCCTCACCAGCCGGGCCAGGTCGACATCCTCCGTCTGCCAGTCGGCAAGGCCGGCCTCGATCTTGGCGAGGTCCAGCACCTGGTTCACCAGCCGCCCCAGCCGTTCGCTCTCGGCCACGATGATGCAGAGGAATTCCGCCCGCTGGGCTTCATCCATGTCGGGTGAATCCAGCATCAGTTCCGAAAAGGCGCGGATGGAGGTGAGCGGCGTGCGCAATTCATGGGTGACGGAGGAAACGAAGTCGTCCTTGAGCTGGTCCAGGGTCTTGAGCTGTGCGTTGGCCGCCTTCAGCTCGGCGCTGGTGGCTTCCAGCTTCTGGGCGTAGACGCGCAATTGCGAGGCTTCGTCGAGAATCTGGGCCACGTCCTTCAGACCCAGGGGCTCTTCCTCCACCACGGAGGCGACCAGCACGCGGGCCGAGGCGCTGCCCACCGCGCCGGCCAGGGCGCGCTCCACCCGGTCCACCAGCCGCGCATCGGGCACCAGAGCGTTTAAGTCGGCGGCGCCGATCTCGTGGGCGTGGGCCTCGAACAGGGCACGGGCGCGCTCGGGGCCCAGAAGGCGCCGGGCAAGGGCCATCAGGTCATCGAGACGCGCCACGCCGCGCCAGAACACGGGGCCTCCAGCTTCCGGGTGGCGCTCGAAGGCGTCCACGAACAGCAACGCCTGACTCGCCTCCCGCCCGGACGGCGCCCGCCGCAGGGAGAGGCCCACGAACAGCGCGCCGTTGACGAGCAGGCTCCAGAACAGGGCATGGGTCAGCGGATCGAGGCCGCCAAGGCCCAGCAGCCGTTCCGGCGCCAGCAGGGTGATGCCGAACGGCCCTTCACGAACGAAGCCGTCGGGCAGCCAGCCGGATTTCGCCACCGAAGGCAGCATGAGCGTGTAGGCCCAGACAAGAAAGCCGCCGATGAGCCCGCCCAGCGCCCCGGCGCGGGTGGCGCCCCGCCAATACATGCCGCCCAGCAGAGCGGGCGCGAACTGTGCCACCGCAGCGAAGCTGATGAGGCCGATGGAGACGAGGGCATAAGCCTCCCCCGCCACCTGAAAATAGAGATAGCCCAGCAGCAGAACGGCCATGATGGCCGCCCGGCGAATGTTCAGCAGCAGCACGGTGATGTCGCCCCCGGCGCGGGCCGCGAAGCCGGGCCGGCGGAGCAAGGCGGGCATCACGAGATCGTTGCAGACCATGGTGGAAACCGCGATCGTCTCGACGATCAGCATGCCCGTGGCCGCCGAGAGCCCGCCCACATAGGCGAACAGGGCCAGGGTGGGCGCGCCCTGGGTGAGCGGCAGCGAGAGCACGAAGGAATCGGCATCCACGCGGCCGGGGCCCATCAGCACCAGGCCACCGATGGCCACCGGCAGAACGAAGATGTTGATGGCCAGCAGGTAGGCGGGAAAGACCCAGGCGGCGCGCTTCACATGATGCTCGTCTGTGCACTCCACCACCATGACCTGGAACTGGCGCGGCAGCAGCAGCACCGAGAGCATGGACAAAAGCGTGAGCGCAAACCACTGCGTGTAGTCGAAGCGCGCGGCGGCATCAGAGCCGAACAGGGCCGCCAGCTCCGGAAAGGCCTGGGCCTTTGCCCAGATATCCCCCATGCCGTCGAACAGGCCGTAGGTGACGAACAGCCCCACGGCGAGGAAGGCCACCAGCTTCACCACGGATTCGAAGGCGATGGCGGCCACCATGCCCTCGTGCCGCTCCGCGCTGTCCAGGTGGCGGGTGCCGAACAGGATGGTGAACAGCGCCAGCGCCAGCGTCACCAGCAAGGTGCCGTCCTGCCACCAGGGCGGGGCCGCGGCCGGGCCGGCGCCGACGGGATCGGTCAGGATCTGGTAGCCAGCCGAAACCGCCTTTAATTGCAAGGCGATATAGGGAACGATGCCGACCACGGTGATGAGCGTGACCAGCGCCGCCAGCAGCGGGCTCTTGCCATAGCGGCTGGCGATGAAATCAGCGATGGAGGTGATTCGATATGTGTGGGCGATGCGGATCATCTTGCGGATGACGATCCAGGCCAGAAGCATCGCCAGCATGGGCCCGAGATAGATGGGCAGGAACCAGATGCCCACGGCCGCCGCCCGCCCCACACTGCCGAAATAGGTCCAGGCGGTGCAGTAGACCGCCAGGGACATGGCATAGACCCATGCATTCGCGACCACGGAGCGGCCGCGGGCCGCGGAGCTGTCCGCCGCCGCGGCAATGGTGAACAGCAAAGCCAGGTAGCCCAGCGAGACGGCGATGACGAGGGGAGCGGAGATCATGGCGCACCGCCGCCATTGCCGGGGTGTCGCCCCTCGCTCGCCAGGGCGATAAGCGCCACCAGCCCCGCCCAGATGGTGAACAGCGCCACCGGCAGCAGCGGCAGGCCCAGCACGGTGGCGGGCACGTTCCAGATCGCGAGCAGGGGGAAGTTGAACAGCAGCAGGGCCGCCCCGAACAGGGCCACGAGTACACCCGCGCGCGGACCGCCGGCATTGCCGCGCCTGTCGCCATCCCCGGTCATAGCAGGTCGAACCGGTAATGGCGGGCGAGCCACTGCTTGAAGCCGCGCACGATGGCGAGGGAGTCCTTCAGCGCCTGCCGGTCCAGCGTGCCCAATTCGCCGAGAGGCACCGCATTGCTGGGCGCCCGGCCAGCCGCCAGCTGGCGCAGATTGTTGGAGAGCTTCAGCCCCATCAGGCAATGCAGCGCATCCGCCAGGTCGCGGCCGAGGGCGGCGTCCAGATGGCCTTCTTGAACCAGTGCCGCGATGCGCGCCACCGTCGGAAGGGGCTTCACCCGATATTGCAGCGCCAGCGCCCGGATGCCATGGACGATGGGGAAAATACCCAGCTTCTTCAGATCGATCTCGGCCGCCCCCCGCCCGCGCAGGCCGGGCAGGCGCGACCACCAGGAGCCGCCGTCCCCAAACTGCTCCACCGCGCGGGCGAAGCGGGAGAAATAGGCGGCGTCGTCCTGCAGCAGATGGTCCAGGTGGGCGCGCGCCTCCTCCAGCAGCCGCGCATCGCCGGCGACCACGGCCGCGTCGAGGAAAATGGCGAGGTGCATGGGCCCCTCGGCATGGCCCGCGAACAGCCACTGCTTGAGGGTGTCCTTGAACCCCGCGAGGGGCTGGCACCACAGGGGCCGGCTGAGCATGATGCCGCCGGGGCAGGGGGGGTAGCCGAATTCGATCAGCCCGGCGGTGAAAGCGGCGGTGATCGCCTCCAGCCCCTCGAAATGAAAACCGTCGCGCAGGATGAGCGCATTGTCCTGGTCGGTCTTGATGAGCTGTTCGGAACGGCCTTCCGAGCCCATCACCAACAGGCAGGAATTCTCCCGCAGCGCCGGCGGGGCCAGCAGCTCCCACAGGCGCAGGAACAGCAGGCGGTTCAGTTCGCCCACCAGCTCGCCGATCACCTCCACACGCACGCCGTCGTCCTGAAGATCACCGATGAGCTCGTCGATCTGGCGGGCGGCGGTCTTCAGCTCGTCGGTGTCGGCGGCTTCCGTGATTTCCAGGGCGATGAGGTGGGAGTGGCTGGCCACGAAGGCCATCAGGTCGATCTGGCTGAGCAGCCCGACGATGGCCTCCCCCTCGCGCACCACCACCCGGTGGATGCGGTGGCGCAGCATCAGCAGCATGGCGCCATAGAGCTCGTCGTCGATGGAGACAGAGAAGGGCTTGAAGGTCGCCACCTCCCGCACGGGCAGTAGCTGGGGCGGCGTCTCACGTAGCAGCGCATCGCGCAGATTGGTGGTGGTGAAGACGCCGACGCGTTCGCCATCACGCACCAGGGCGTCGGTCAGCCCTTTTTCGGACAAAGCGCGGCAGACGCTGACAAGGTCAGTGCCGCCATCGACGAAGAAGGGCTTGCGCACATAGGCGTCGCGCACGCGCGAGGCCATGACGGAAACGAACTCCCGGCGCTCGCGGCGCCGGGAGTGGACCCGCCCGTTTCCGGGCGGATCAAGGGGGTTCGGTGTCCCGACGGGGAGGGACCCTGGTGAGGGGTCTTGGGGCACCGATCCCCCTGCCGAGGTGGGGCCCGGCCGCGACATCGCGCTCGACCTAGTGGGACGAGGCTTCCGCCGCGCCGATGCCGGTCTCCGAGCGCACCTCCTGAGCCGGGAAGCCGGCGCGGTCGATGCTCGCCCGCTGGCTCTTGTCCAGGATGGAGAAGAGCCAGATGCCGACGAAGCCCAGCGTCATGGAGAACAAAGCCGGCGACGTGTAGGGGAACGGCGCCGAGCCCTTAGCATAACCGAGCGTGGCTTCCCACACCGACGGCGACAGGATGGTGAGGATCACCGAGGCCGCAAGGCCCAGGAAGCCGCCGATCACCGCGCCCTTGGTGGTGCAGTCCTTCCACAGCACCGACATGAACAGCACCGGGAAGTTGGCCGAGGCCGCCACCGCGAAGGCCAGGGACACCATGAAGGCGATGTTCTGCTTCTCGAAGGCAATACCCAGCAGCACCGCGATCACGCCCAGGCACAGGGTGGTGATGCGCGAGACCTTCAGCTCCGAGGCGCTGTCGGCCTTGCCGCCCTTGATGACCGTCGAATAGAGGTCGTGCGACACCGCCGAGGCACCCGACAGCGTGAGGCCGGCCACCACCGCGAGGATGGTCGCGAACGCCACCGCCGAGATGAAGCCCAGGAACACGTTGCCACCCACCGCATGGGCGAGGTGCACGGCCGCCATGTTGGCGCCGCCGATGAGGGAGCCGTGGGAGTCCAGGAACTCCGGATTGGTCAGCACGAAGGTGATGGCACCGAAGCCGATGATGAAGGTCAGCAGGTAGAAGTAGCCGATCCAGGCGGTCGCCCACATCACGGACTTGCGGGCTTCCTTCGCGCTCGGCACCGTGAAGAAGCGCATCAGGATGTGCGGCAGGCCGGCGGTGCCGAACATGAGCGCCATGCCGAACGAGATGGCCGAGATCGGGTCCTTGATGAAGTTGCCGGGGCCCATGATGGACTGGCCGGCGGCGGCCGCCGCCTCGGGGCTCGCGCCCTTGGAAGCAGCGATGCCCTCCTTCACGTGAACCGCGGCGGCGAACAGATTCTCCGGGCTGAAGCCATAGGTGAGCATCACCATCACGGCCATGAAGGTGGCGCCGCCGAGCAGCAGGCACGCCTTGATGATCTGCACCCAGGTGGTGGCGGTCATGCCGCCGAACAGCACGTAGACCATCATCAGCACGCCGACGATGACCACCGCGATCCAGTAGTCGAGGCCGAACAGCAGCTTGATGAGCTGGCCGGCGCCCACCATCTGGGCGATGAGGTAGAACGCCACCACGACCAGCGTGCCGGAAGCGGCGAACACGCGCACCGGGGTCTGGGCGAAGCGGAAGGCCGCCACGTCGGCGAAGGTGAACTTGCCGAGGTTGCGCAGGCGCTCCGCCATCAGGAAGGTGAGGATGGGCCAGCCGACCAGGAAGCCGATCGAATAGATCAGGCCGTCATAGCCGTTGGTCATCACCGCGGCGGAAATGCCGAGGAACGAGGCGGCCGACATGTAGTCGCCGGCGATGGCAAGGCCATTCTGGAAGCCGGTGATGCCGCCGCCCGCGGTGTAGAAGTCCGCGGCCGACTTGGTGCGGGCCGCCGCCCACTTGGTGATGAACAGGGTCATCACCACGAACAACGCGAACATGATGATCGCGGTCCAGTTGGTGGCCTGCTTCTCGGTCGCGCCGAGATCGCCGCCGGCCGCGAGCACGGGCGCGGACATCAGCGCCACGCTGGCGGTCAGCGCCGCGCGGGTGAGAAAGTTGCGAGCGGTCTTCACTTCAGCACCTCCGCCTTGATCTTCTCGGACAGGGCGTCGAACTCGCTGTTGGCGCGACGCACATAGATGCCGGTGATGAGAATGGTGAAGACGATGACGCCGAAGCCGATCGGGATACCCCAAGTCATGACGCCCGGGCCGATGCGCGCGGCCAGAACCTGCTTGTCGAAGGCGATGAGCACGATGAAGCCATAATAGACGACCAGCATCGCGAGGGTCAGCAGCCAGCCGAACCGCGAGCGGGTGGACTTCAACCGCTGATAATCGGGATTGACCGCGATCCGCGCGGCCAGGGAATTGTCCATGGGATTCTCCTCTCCAACCCGCGGGCTATTCCGCGGGCCATTTTCTTCTGATTGAGCGCTTGATGCGCCATTGCCGCGGGTGCCATGCGGATGCGAAGCCCCAGGCGGCCTTCAGCCACCAGGCGCGTGCATGCACGAAACCCACTGGTTCCCATGCCGCCTCGGAAAACCGGTGCGGCAGGACCCAGGATCCGGCCTTTCGTCAACAGATCCGCGTATGAAGCCTCAGTTGGCACACCCGGCGCCAAGCTGAATTCCAGGCGGTTCTCGATTCACATGATTTGGCGTTCCGTGCCTCGGCATCCTCCCATGCCGGAAAGCGGTACGGTTTGAAGCTGCCGGCGTTTCGGTCGCTTTGGCTTGGCAGGGGCCGCGAAGGGCCGAGCCAGAAGGGCGATTCTCAATACACCGAAGCTTCGTGATGCAACCCTAAGCGACGACGGCGCCCTAGGCGACTCATACTTAGGTCCGACGCGCGGGCGACGAAGTCGTGGCATCTTCCGCTGCGGAATGCGGTCGTGGCCGCGTCGGCGGCATGTTCCGGCCACAATCGGCAGCCCATTGTGCGGCGCGCAGGCTTGTTAACGATGCTTGGTTATTTATCGATGGGTGTGCGCCGCTGCGCGACAGGCGCGGGTCGAGGTGGGTCACGAGCGGATGGGATGGAGCGGGAGCAGGCTCGGAATGGATGACGTGTTCTCGACAGCGGTGAAAAACCAATGGCGAAGCCTTATCGGCATGGTGATGGCGGAGTACGCCATCCGCATCTCCAAGCGTTCTCTGGGGCTTCTCGAAGAGTTGCTCAGCCTTTCCGTGATTACCGGCAGTATGTTGATCCTGCGCCTTGTCACGCGCGCGCCGACCCACCACGGTATGCCCGTAATACCATTCGTGATCTCCGGGATGATCCTGTTCTGGATGCTGCGCACGACGTTGTTTCGGGTGGCTTCCTTCAAGACCGCGAAAGGCGCTTTTCGCGCCAATCCACGCGTCACCTCTCTTGATGTCTTGGCCGCCCGCGCGATCCTGAACATCGTATTTTACATGATGATCGGATTTCCGGTTTTCATCACCTTCTATTGGCTTGGGATCTCGCCGTTCATGGCAAATCCCGTGCAGGTCTTTTTGCTGATGCTGCTGATGGGTATCTGGGGTTTCGCGCTCGGCTTATGCTTTGGTGCACTATTCGTCTATGTGCCCTTCGCGAAAATGGTCGTTGCCGGTCTCATGATGATCGCCATGTGGGCCAGTGGCGTCATGTTCATCTGGCCAGAAGCGCCTTATATGCTTCGCGGAATTCTAATTTATAATCCGATTTTCCATTTCATGGAGTTGATGCGCACGGCCTACTTCAAGACCTACATCACTCAGATGGGGAGCTGGGTTTATGTTCTCTCCACGGTGGGGGTGACGATTGCCTTGGGCCTCATGCTTGAGCGCGTGACGCGCAAGCGCGCCCAGGCGAGCACTCAGCGTCAGGGGGCGGATGAAGATGCCTTCGATGTGGCTGCTGGCGTTTGAGCTTCGGGATGCCATGCGGCATCGCGGCCTTGAGGTGAGCGCCGTGCGAGGGCCGGCGGGGGATGGTGTGTGCGAATGCTGAAATCGCTGTGGCACGTTCTTCCGCGCCGGCGGGCGAAGTCCCCTTCGGCGCTCGCGCCCCCGGTGGAGGACGCCACGCCGGGGGCACGCGTCGTGCCGTCCGGGGTGGATCGGGTGCGCGGCAGGGGGGCGGTGGTTCTAGAAGGGGTGACGAAAACCATTGGGCTCCGGCCACGCCAAACGGAAGTGTTGAAGGGGGTCGATGCGATCTTTCCGCGGGGAAGAGCCATTGGTGTCCTGGGCGAGGCGGGGGGCGGCAAGTCAACCCTGGTGCAGATCCTGACGGGAAACATGGCGCCGGACGCCGGGCGGGTGATCCACGGAATGCGCGTGTCGTGGCCCCTGGGTGCGCGTGATATCTTCCGTAAGGACATGACTATTCGCGCGAATGTGCGCCTTCTCAGCCTCATGTATGGGGCGTGGGCCCCTGACATGCTGGAGGCCGTTAAGGAAATAGGAAAGATCCGCACGCAGGATATGGATCGGCCTCTGGCGGAACTGGTCCCTGATTTTACCGTAAGAGCATCGACGAGCTTGTGCTATGCTCTTGATTTCGATTGCTACGTTGCGGACGATCAATTGTGTGCCGGGTCGCGCCAATTTCGCGATCATATCAAGACGCTGATCCTTGAGAGGCAGAAAACGCACAGTTTAATTATCGTCTCAAAGAACGCTGCGGCGATAAGGGATCTTTGTGATGACTTCTATATTTTGGAAAATGGAATCATAAAGACATACCAAAATAGGCGCGAGGCTTACAAGGTCTTTACCGGCGTCTCTTTGACTGCGCGGGTTGATCCGCGGGGCGAAGCGAGTGATGATGCGCTCTAAAGTGCGAAGGGGTTCGGCTTGAACAGTCCCGTGAATCTGCGTCAACGTCCGGCTGCGCCGATTGACGACGTCGAGGTGCCTGGCGCCAATGGCGAGAGCGCGGCGAATCCGCGTCGGCGCCGGCCGGCCGCGGTGGTTCAGCTGCCGAGTGTTGAGGCAAACGAGGCTCCCGCCGTCCTTCGGCGCCTGCGCGCGGCGGCCCTGAAGCCAGCTGGCCGGGGCGAGGAGCAAGACGGCCAGGACGAGGGATCTGAGGCCCCGCGCGCGAGCCGGGCGCTGGTGGCGCCGCGGCTGGTGCCTGTTCTGCGCGGGTTGCGGCAGCGCACGGCCAATGTCCGGTCCATCTTCAACTGGCTGAAGGTGCCCGGCGACGATGTTGTGGCTGAGGAGGCCAACGCCCCGCTCTTGCAGCGGATGGCGGTGCGCGAGTTCTGGCAGTCGAACATCAAGACTTTCAATCGGCTGTTCTTCGCCTTGCCGATCATCGTGGCGGCGGGCTACCTCTACTTGATCGCGCCGGACGGATATCGCGTCGATACGGTCCTCGCCATTCGCAATCCCACCAATTCGGCCGCGTATAGCGGGTCCATGGGCACCTTGTCCGGCGCTCTCGCGTCGACGGGGCAGGGATATGCGGAGCGTGCGATCGACGAATCGTTTGCTGTCGTGAACTTCATCCGGTCGCGCGAGGCTTTCAATGAGCTTGAGAAGGCCTTGAAGCTGAGTGATCGTTTCAAGTCCGGCAGCATCGACTGGTTCAATCGCCTGCCCAAAAATGCCGACTACGAAGCGCGGTATGCAAATTACCTGGCGCACACGTCGGTTTCCTATTCCGACATCGAAGGGCAGATCACCCTGTCGACGGATGCCTATGATCCGGAGACCGCCTACCAGATGGCGCAGGTTCTCTCGCGCATCAGTGAGCGGCTGGTCAACACCTTCAACGAGCGCGCCCGGACTGACATGATCCGCCTCGCGCAGGTGCAGCTGACGGAGGCCGAGGACGGCTTGCGCGCGGCGATGCTTGCCATGACCGATCTTCAAGTGAAGAACGGCATGTTGGATCCGCTGGACGAGGCCTCGAGCTTCAGCAAGATCATTGCGTCCCTGCGCGAGCAGGTTGCGGTGAAGCGGGCGGAGCTGGGCGCTTTGACGAGCACGGCATCGCCCGACTCTCCGCGCGCTGTCGAGATCCGCAACATGCTGGCGTCACTGGAATCGCAGATCCGGACCGAGCAGAGCAGGCTGACCGGGCGGACCGATGCGCTGGCGCCCCTGATCAGCCGGTTCAAGCTTCTGGAAATTGACGTTCAGCTTGCGCAGCAGAAATACAATTCCGCTGCTGCGATGCTGCAGAGCGCGGTCTTGCAGTCTGAGCACCAGAAACTTTACGTTGTGAATATCGTTCCGCCCTCGCCTCCGCAAGAGTCGACGATTCCTCGGCGTTTCCTGATCCTGCTGGGCGTCGTTGCCGTGACCTTCGTTGCATGGCTGATTGCGCGCTTGGTGCTCGCGTCCATTCGGGACCACAGCGTCTAAGGTCGACACGTCGGAGTTGACTAAGCGCCCCAGCTTTCCGTGTGGGCTGGGATGGGCACCTCCTTAGGGCCCGGAGAGCGGCCCGATGCTGACCCTCGGGCCGCGATGGGCGGGAGGTCGTGCGTCCGAACGCCAGCCTGTCCGGACTTCGGCCCAGACCGCCCGGCGATCCCGACCGGCACGGAGGGTGGGCGCTGAGTGCCTATGCTCGCTCCGTGCATTTGCTCGCTTGGTGCATGGCCACGGCGGTCGAGCGAAGCCCACAGGGCGCATTCAGAGAATACATTGGTGGCCGGCGATTGCCGATTCCGGAATGACCGTTCCTGGGTCTGTTGGCTGGCTTGAGGTGGCCTGTTGGCCGCGGGCAGAGCGCCGGTTGGGCACCCTGAGTGAGCATCCCGCGGTCAGGCGCACCGGTACCCTTCCCATTTCACGGAAACGGGGAGGGCTTTAGCCGGTGATGTGCCGCGTTTTCGGCGCGCGAAGCGGCGACAGCGGCGGGCAGGGCGCTCTAAAGGCCGGTCGGTGCACCGAAGTTGTATTCGTCGCGCTCGTGCACGGCATTGGCTCGGCCCACCAGCAGCAGGTCCACCGGACCAATGCGCTCGGGATCCTTGCCGGTGTAGGGCAGGGAGTGAAGCACATAGCGCATGGCATTCAGGCGCGCGCGCTTCTTGTCGTCGGACTTGATGACGGTCCAGGGGGAGTCGGCCGTATCGGTGTGGAAGAACATGGCTTCCTTGGCGCGAGTGTAATCTTCCCACTTGTCGAGGGACGCCAGGTCGATGGGCGAGAGCTTCCACTGCTTCAGGGGATGCACCTTGCGTTCCTTGAAGCGCCGGCGCTGCTCCTCGCGGCTCACCGAGAACCAGAACTTGATGAGGTGGGTTCCGCTGCGCACCAGGTTGCGCTCGAATTCCGGCGCCTGACGCAGAAACTCGCGATACTCATCGTTGCTGCAGAAGCCCATCACGCGCTCGACGCCGGCCCGATTATACCAGCTGCGATCAAACAGGACGATCTCGCCAGTCGTGGGCAAGTGCTCCACATAGCGCTGGAAATACCACTGGCCGCGCTCGACCTCGCTCGGCTTCTCAAGAGCCACGACGCGGGCACCACGCGGGTTGAGGTGCTCCATGAAGCGCTTGATGGTGCCGCCCTTGCCGGCGGCATCACGGCCCTCGAACAGAATGATGAGCCGCTGCCGGGCTTCTTTCACCCAGGATTGGAGCTTCAGAAGTTCGCTCTGCAGCAGGAACTTCTGCTGCTCGTAGTCCCGGCGCAAAATCCGGTATTTGTAGGGGTAGCCGCCCGTGCGCCAGTCGTCGGAGAGGGCGTCGTTGCGGGCATGGGACTGGCCCGGGGGCTTGGGCAGGCCGAGGGAGGCGCGAAGACGGGCGGCATCGTCCGGAGACGAGCCGGCGATGATGGCTTCAAGCCCCTCCGTCACCGTCTCATCCGCGGCGATATCGGCTACGGCGGAGGCATTCGCCTCCTGGGCCGCCTTCACGCGCTCATCGGCAAGACTGTCCGCGGCAGCCTGGAGAAAGGGCGCCTCCGGTGCGTCGCTGCCGGTGACGATTTCCACGGGGGTGCCATCCTCAGTCATGTCTCACATCTTTCTCTGCATCGGGCCTTCGATCGGCGCGGGACGCGGCCGTCCACGCCGGATCGCCGGCTCCCTCACCCGCGACGGCGGTCCCCGGCCCGGCGGATGCCAGGGAGGAGAAGGCGGAAACGACGCGGGTCGAAGTCCGGGCTGAAGCCTTGCAGTGTAAACGGTGAAATGGCGTTGACCACGATCAAATGCACCGTATCGGCATGCTTCGCCGGCAGCGCGCGGACGATCAGATCACGATGCGCTCCGGCTTTTTCCCGGCGCAGCGCAAGGCGTGCATGCGCGTGAAGGCGGCCTCAATATTGCGCGTGAAGGTTGCGGTGTCGAACAGGGGAGAGCTGGTGCGCGCGGCTGCCAGATGGGCTTTCAGCGCGGCAAGGCGTGCCGGGTCGCGCGCGATGGAAAGTGCGAGAGCCTCATAGGCCTCAAAGGAGGAGACGGCGAGTTCCGGGAGCCCAACGGCGCTGACCAGGCTCGCCGCCACGCGGGACGCGAAGGTTTCACCCGGATAGGTCACCACCGGCACGCCGGCCCACAGGGCATCGCTCGCGGTTGTGTGGGCGTTGACGGGGCGCGTGTCCAGGAACAGGTCGGCCTGCATGTACCGGGCGATGTGCTTGTCCTGGCCCTTGATGAAGGGGGCGAAGACGAGCCGCTCCGGATCGACGCCCCGCGCGGCGGTCTCATAGGCCAGGTTGTCGCGGACCGTGCGGTTGGCCTCGAACAGCCAGAGCACGGAGCCGGGCACCTGGTCCAGCAGGCGCATCCAGACGTCGAAAATCTCCGGCGTGATCTTGTAGGTGTTGTTGAAACAGCAGAACACGAAGCCATCCTGCGGCAGCCCGCACTCGGCCCGGCTCGGCACCGCCGAGGGCACGGCGCGGGTGCTGTCATTGGGCTGGTAGCAGTCCGGCAAAAGCACGATCTTTTCGTCGTAATCGCTCTCGGCCTCTGGCGGGATGATGATGCGGTCGGCCACGAGATAGTCGATGAAATCGGCACCCATGGAGCCGGGAAAGCCCACGAAGTTCACCTGGACGGGAGCCGGACGCAGGGCCAGGATGGCGGTGCGGCAGCCGCCCGTAAAGCCCTTCAGATCCACCAGAATATCGATGCCGTCTTCGCGCATGCGCACGGCGGCCTCGCGATCCGTAAGGGTGCGGATGTCGATGAAGTGGTCGAACGCCTTCTCCATCCGCTTGCGGGTCTCGGATCCGTCATCGATGCCGTGGGAATAGGCAAAGGTTTCGAACTTCTCGCGATCATGGCGTTCGAACATGCCCGCGGTCAGGTAGGCCGTGGCGTGGGCATGCAGGTCGCTGGACAGGTAGCCGATGCGGATGCGGCGGTTCGGATCGCCCGCGGGCGGCGGCGGCAGCGGCGTGCCGCGTGCAACACGGGTGGTGCTGCAGCCACGCGCGGCGCGCAGCAAATCGTGGCGGGTGACCTCGCAGCTGAGGAGCACGAAGGGATCGACGTTGATCAGCTCGTCGCCCGCGAGAAGCCGGGTAATCTCCTTCTCCCATTTGGCGAGATTGCCCCACTCGCAGATGTGGTGGCTCATGTCGATGGCGCCAACATGGGCCGGAATGCTGTCGGGCGTGAGCGTCAGCGTGCGCAGATAGCAGTCCAGGGCTTCGGAGTGCCGTCCCAGCCGCGAATACAGGCTGGCCATGTTGAGAAGCGCACTGACATTGTCGGGCTTGAGGGTGAGCGCGGTCTGCAGAGCCCGCAGGGAGCCCTGCAGGTCGTTCTCCATCAGCAGCGCGCCGATGTTGCAGTGAACTGCGGCATAGCCCGGACTGAGGACCGCGGCTGCTCGGAACAGGGCCAGTGCTTCCTCTGGGCGATCATTGTTGTAGGCGTGGTCGGCTTCCTCGATGATGTTTTGAACCTTGAGGGCGCCGCGCTTTTCCGCCGCCAGCCATTCTTCGATGGCCAGGCTCGGCTTCTCGCCGGCCACGATCATCGCCCGGCCGAGGGCCAGGATGGCGTTGCCGTCGCCGGGATGCGCCTCCACCCACTGGCGCAGGGTCGCGACCCCGTCCGGAGCAGAGCCGACGATGCGGGCCAGGGCCCGGCGCGCCGCCCGATGCTCCGGCTCGATGGCGCAGGCGCGCTCGAAGGCGGCCGTTGCCTCCGCGATCTCGCCGGTCTTCATCAGCGCTTCGCCCAGGCTGGCCAGGATGTTGGCGTCCTTGGGGCTCTGGCTGGCCGCGGTCCGCAGCGCGGAGACCGCCTCGGGCAGCCGGCCCAGGCGGATGAAGCAGAGCGCCTGCATGTGCCGGGTCTGCGCGTTGCGCGGGTCGCGCTTCAGAATGCGTGCGTAAAGCTCAGCCGCCTCGGCATAGGCGCCGGACTGGTGCAGGGTGGCTGCCTGCTTGGCATCCTGAATGGATTTCAGAATGGCGCCCGTCCCCGAGCGGGATGCGGCCTTCTGCACCTTGGCCATGTTCTCGTCCTCTTGCGTCCGCGACGCCTGCTGCGGTGTCGCGGATGAGCCTGTGGCCGCACCTTTGCCGCCCTGACTTGCCCGTGGCTTGTGTTGTGAGCGTGCGGCGGCGCCGCGGCCCCGCGGAATTCGCGTTGCCTAGACCTTGGTGGCGTGGATGTCGAACGTGCTCGTTTCGGACGCGATGCGCTCGCCGTCGCGCCTGCGCACGGTGGTGGAATAGAGCTCCTCCACGGCGGCGAGATCCAGCCACGGACCCGGCAGGGCGTCTCCAAAGGGGCCGGAGGAGCCTTCCGGGAAGGTATAGGGAAGGTCCGGATCGTCCATCGAGCTGAAGTCCGACTGGTCCACCAGCTGGAACCCGTCATAGCCGCATTCGGCCAGAGTCGTGATGAAGTCGAAGCCCACGGGGCCTTCCGCGATGCTGGTGTAGAGCGGTTTCACGAGCTGGCGCGAAAGCTGATCCAGCACGGTCTTCTCTGCTCCTTCCACATCGATCTTGATGTAGAGCGGCGTGCCGAAGCGGTCGAAAAGGTCGCCCAGCGTGAGGGCCGTGATCTCGACGGCATGGGTGGGCGCGCCGCCATGGGCGGCATGCTCGGGATCAAGGCTGCTCCAGCGATCGTCGATTTCGTTCACATGAAAGGGCAGGAGGCCACGGCGCGACCAAAGGGCCGCCTCCACCAGCTTCAGGCGCCCGGCCCCGATGGCATCGGCGAAGCGGATGCGCCCGGCATTGGCGTGCACGGGGTTTGGCTCCAGCGCGACGACATTGTAGCCGCGCGCCAGATAATATGCGGTGTCGTCGCCATTATGCATGCCGAGGTCCATGATGAACCCGCTGGAATCGGCAAAGACGGTCATGGGGCTGAGCGCTCCTTGGGGATGGCGTAGAGAACCGCGCCTGTGCCGCACCATCCGTGGGTGCGCATCAGCACGGTGTAATCGGGAAGCTCGCGCATCAGCCACGATGGCGTCGCGATGAGGCCATCAGCGCTGTGGTGCGCGGTGACGGCGATGATCGGCCGGTGCTTCAACAGGGTCTGGCGGGCGCCCGCCAGAGCATTGAGCTCCGCCCCTTCCAAATCGAGATTCACGAATGTCGGGTCAAGGGCCAGCGCGTCGAGGGGCACGGCGGCCCGCAGGCGGCTTCCGGAAGCCGCGATGCGCGAACACGGACCAAGCCCGCCATGGAAGCGCACCGCCTCGGCGCCGGCACCCAGCACGGCGTCCAGAATCTGCGTGCGGGCGCGAAGGTCGATGTCGAATCGATCCACCCGGGCCTGGAGGTGGGCCCGGTTCGCGGCGTCCGGCTCCACCGCCCAGATGGTGGACACGGACGTTCCCGTCCGCTTCAGGAATTGGGCGATCACGCGGCCGTCGTGGGCGCCCGCGTCGAGCACCCGTTCCGTCGGCTTGAACGCGCGTGTCACTTCGGGAATGAAAAAGCAGGTGTCCGGCTCCACCGGAGCGTCGCTGAAGTCCCACTCCTGCCGGGCCAGCCGCCAGGCGGCGAAGCGCAGATAGTGGGCGCGCGACGCCGCGTCGCCGAAGCCCGCCAGAACGGCGCCGGCCGCCTCCATCTCCGCCGGGTCCAGCCGGGGCGCGAACCAGCCGTCGCCGAAGGGCTGCTGCTCGCGAAAGAACGCGGTGACGTCATGCAGCGGCACGCAATGGGACCAGCCAACGCGGTTCAGCTCCGCCTCGATCGGCGCGAACGGCATCGTGAGGGTGCAGATGGCCACCAGCGCCGCAGCCTTCGTCTCCGGCGGGGCGTCCTCGGCTCCCAGCACGGGAATGTCCCCATGGCGCGGATGCGCCACGCCGTCGGCGGCCCTGTCGACCAGGATTCCGGCGACCGGCTGGCCCACCGCCTCGAGAAAAGCGAGGGCGGGCCGGGTGATCTCATCGGGGCCGTAAAGCCACAATTTCCGACGGCCGGGCACCATCGGCGCGCCGGCCGGCGCGCGCGCATTGGCTTCGCCGAGCAGGTGGAATGCGGTGTCCAGGTCTGGGGCCTGGGTAAGATGGCGACTGACATGGGCGTCGGAGACGAGGCGCAGATGGGTCGCGGCGGCGCGCGGCATCAGGCGCGTCCCCGATGGGGGGTGGGCCCCGTAGACGCCAGGGGCCCTGAAACGAGGGCAGCCGGATCGGGCGCGGTCATGGCTTCTGCTCTCGTTTCCTCATCATGGCGGGCATGGGTTGTGGCCCCGCTGCGGGACCATGAACGGGGAGGCTGTCGCCGGCCTTGTGCGTTCGCTCCCCCTGCGGCCCCTTCCCCACGGGCGCCAGCTTCGCGCCATCCGCTTCCGCCATAAGCAGGTGCCCCGACTCCGACCCGAGAGGATGTCCCCCGCATGCCTTCCGACCGGCCCGAAACCGCTTTCTCGCAGCGTGATGGCGCCCGCCGCGTTCTCCTCACCGGGGCCACGGGCTTTGTTGGCCGGCAGATTCACCGGGCGCTGGTGGCTCGGGGCCATCGCGTGAAAGCCGTGGTGAGGACTGGCACGGCGCACCGCCTCTCGGCTCCGGCCGACGTGGTGGAGACGGCGGACCTGTTTGCGCACGATGCGTCGTTCTGGGCGTCGACCACGGCCGGAATGGATGCCGTCATCCATGCGGCATGGGTCGCCACGCCCGGCCTCTATCTCGCCTCGCCGCTCAACCTGGACTGCCTTCGCGGCGGTCTCGCCCTGGCGCGCGGCGCCGCCGAGGCGGGGGTGGGGCATGTGATTGGCGTCGGCACCTGCTTTGAATATGCCCTGCCGTCCGACCATCTGAGCGTGGATGCGCCACTCGGGCCCGCCAGCCTCTACGCCACCGCGAAGCTGGCGCTCTACCAGACCCTGTCCGCCTTCTTTGCCGGCGAGGCCGCTGGCGGCACCATCTTTTCCTGGGCGCGCCTGTTCTATCTTTACGGCGAGGGGGAGGACGAGCGGCGCCTTGTCGCCTATATCCGCGCCCGTCTCGCGGCGGGCGAGGTGGCGCGCCTTTCCGCGGGCACCCAGGTGCGCGATTTCCTCGATGTGGCGGAGGCGGGCGCCATGGTGGCCCGCATCGTCGAGACGGGCCAGCCGGGAGCCATCAACATCTGCTCGGGCGTGCCCGTGACCGTTCGTGAGCTGGCGGAGCGCACGGCGAGAGCCCTCGGCCGCCCCGATCTTCTGGAGTTCGGGAGCGCGCCGCCACGGCCGGGGGATCCGCCGGTCGTGGTCGGTGTGTGCAACCTCTGGCCAGAACCGTCCTGAGACGCCGGCCCGGAAGGCGCTTACAGCAGGACGGAGCCGCGGATGTCCCGCTCGCTGACGATCAGGCCCGGCGCGTAGCCCTGGTCCAGGAAGCCCTGGCGCAGGCTGTCGTTGGCGAGGAACACCACGCTCGTGCGCAGGTTCTTCTCGGAAGGGGTGGCGGGCGGCGGGATCACCAAAATGCGCCGCTCAAGGCCGGCGTCCCGCAGCAGCTTGCCGAGGGCCTGGCCATCCTCCACCCCGGCCACCACCAGCCGTTCCACTTCCGCAATGCCATTGGCGAAGCGGGCGAGGGTCTGCGCCATCACGAGCAGAGGCAGCCTCTCCAGGTTTTCGAAGCTGCTGATGATGCTGGGGTCAAGATAAGAGAGCCGGCAGATGAGCTCATAGGCCCGGATATAGTCCTTGCGCAGCAGCCACAGGCGAATGGCCACCCGCATGCGCTGCTCGACGAAGTAATCGATCAGCCCGCGGAGGGATTTCCGCATATCATCCGTCGCGGCGACCTTGTGGCGACGCATCAGGTTGAACATCATGTACTCGATGCCACCACGGTAATTGTCCCAGATGGTCATGGCATCATCGAGACCCCATTGGGTGCGCTCGGGCATGACCGGGGTCAGCGTGACAGAGCGGTAGTATACGGACCGCCGGAAGGCGACCGGACCCAGCGCCGAAAGGGTGGTGAGATAGCTGAAGGCCCAGTAGCAGAAGCGCGGCACCGTGACGATCCGCCGAATGGCATCAGCCCGATAGACCGCGATTTCGGGGAAGATGTGGTGCTCGATGACATAGCCGATCAGATCGGCCTCATCGCCCGGCTTGAACACCTTGAGGTCGTCCGGCTGCGTATAGAAGGTTCCCTTCGGCACCTTGTTGAGGTCGTCGAAGAGTTCCCAGGGCGTGTAGCAGGCGCAGACCTCGGGGTTGTTCTGCAGGAAGTGAATGGTGTCCGCCAGCGCCTCGGGCAGGATGAGGTCATCGTCGGCCAGGTAGATCACATACTTGCCGCAGGCACGGTGAAATGCGCTGATCAGATTGGAGAGAAGCTTGTTCTCTTCCTGCAGGAAGTAGCGGATCGGCAGCCCTTCGGCCCGAAAGCGCTCCACCACCTCGGCGGTGTTGTCCGTCGAATGATTGTCCGACACCACGACTTCAAACGCGAAGTCCCAGCTCTCGCCCCAGGTCTTGATCTGCGGCAGGAGGTATTCCAGGAACGGCGCGCGGTTATAGGTCGGCACGCAGATGCTGAGCGTGACGTCCTGGGCGCTCTCCTGCTTGGCGGAGGGCAGAATTTCCGGAATGAAAGTGCCGATCATGGCTGGTAATCCTCCGCTGCGGCATCGCGGGCCGAGATGGTCGTGGGTGCCGCCGGCCAGTCCACGCCGAAGGCGGGGTCGTTCCAGCGGTAAGTGCGGGCGAGGTCGGGAACGTAAACCTCGGAGTGGAGGTAGAACACCTCGGTCTCATCCTCAAGGGTGAGAAAACCGTGGGCGCAACCCTCTGGAATATAAAGGGCGTTGCGCCGCTTGGCGCTGAGCTCGGCCGCCGTCCAGTTGAGGTAGGTGGTGGAGGTGGGGCGCAGGTCCACGGCCACATCGAAGATGCGCCCGCGCACCGCGCGCACCAGCTTCGCGTCGGCGCGGGGCGGGGCCTGGAGATGCAGGCCCCGCAGGGTGCCCTTGCGCGGATTCCAGGAGGTGTTGGCGTGGACGAAGCGGTCCATCAGCCCGTGTGCGCGGAACGTGTCGGCGCAGAAGGTCCGCGCGAAAAGGCCGCGCTCGTCCTCGAACGGCGTCACCTCCACGAGCATGACACCGTCCACGGTGGTGGGAACGAATTTCATAGGGCGCCGCGCTCCGCTCCGGAGTGCACCGGCGCGGTGGAGCGGGGCCGGGACGCGGGTCCTCGGCGGGGGCGGGATGGGGTCACGCCCAGACCTTCCAGGGCGCGCGGCCGCTGTTCCACATGTCTTCGAGCTGCATGCGCTCGCGCAGCGTGTCCATGGGTTGCCAGAAGCCGTCATGGGAATAGGCGGCGAGCTGGCCTTCCGCCGCCAGGCGCTCCAGCGGCTGGCGCTCCCAGATGGTGTCGTCGCCGTCCACGAGGTCGAGAACCTCGGGTTCCAGGATGAAGAAGCCGCCATTGATGCGCTGGTTGCCGTTGGTGGGCTTCTCCACGAAGGTGCTGACGCGGTCGTCCTCGATCGCCACGGCGCCGAAGCGGGCTGGCGGCGCGACGGCGCACATGGTGGCCTTGAGGCCGTGGGCGCGGTGGAAGGCCATCTCCTTCGCCACATCCACGTTGGCGACGCCGTCGCCATAGGTCATGCAGAAGGGCTCGCCGGGGGTGAGGTAACGCCCGATGCGCTTCAGGCGCCCGCCGGTCTGGGTGTCGAGGCCGGTGTCGACGATGCTCACCCGCCAGTCCGGCGTATCGCGCTGATGGTAGTGGACGACATTGCGCCCCAGATCCACGGTCACGTCGGAGTGGTGGAGCACCATGTTCGCGAAGTATTCTTTGATCTGGTAGCCCTTGTAGCCGGCGCATACGATGAAATCGATGAAGCCGTAATGGGCATAGATGCTCATGATGTGCCAGAGGATCGGCTTGTCGCCGATCTCGACCAGCGGCTTTGGCCGCACGCTGGTTTCCTCCGCCAGGCGCGTGCCCCGCCCACCGGCCAAAATCACGACCTTCATGCCCGTCCGTCCCCTGGAGCAGGCCACGACCTGTCTCCAGCCCGCCCTATGATCTGAACGAGGCTCTTTACGCGCTCTTGATTGCTTGTGGCTGACCTAATGGATGACCTTATGGGTGACTTTGCGCCACCCCGCGCGCCTATCGGCGGACGGCCCGCGATCCAACGATGAGGATGCAGGCTCCGATGATGCCGGCCACAAGGTAGCCGATCCAGCCGCCGAAGCTGATGCCCAGGACGCCGAACAGGACGCTCGCCACCGCCGCCCCCAGTACCCCCAGGATGACGTTGAGAAGCAGCCCGTTCTCGCTCTTCATGAGAGCGGAGGCGATCCAGCCCGCTATGCCGCCGATGATGATGGCGGCGATCCAGCCGATTTGAGCATCTGCCATGGCCTGCCTCGCGCGGTGGGCCGCCTTTGGGCCGGCGGCACCTCCTGCAACGCCGATGACGCCGCGTCGGTTCCCCATCGGTTTCCCAGCGTCATCGGGCCGAGGTCAGCCGATCTTGCGCGGGCCGCTCCGGTGGCGCTCGAACATCATCTTGGGCACGATCAGCCCCACGGTCATGGCGAGGACGATGAGGAGCGCGGTGATGCCGTTCACGGTGGCGCTCACCAGGAGCTGGGCCGAGGCATCCGTCCCGTGGGTGGTGAGCTCCACCAGAGAGGCCGCGGATTCGAACAGGAACACGCCGGGCACCATGGACACCACCGCCGCGAACGAGAAGCCGGCGAACGGATAGCGCAGGCGGCTCGCGAGCGGGGCGGCGATGAGCCCCACGATGAAGCAGGCGGCGAGGCTGGCGGCGGCAAGGTTCACCCCGGCGCCCAGCAACACCCATCGCCCGCCATGGGCCAGCATGCCCACCAGGACGGGCGCCGGAAGCATGCGCCAGGGCATGTTGAAGAAAGTGCCATAGGCCGCGACGGCGATGCCGGCGGCGAGAACGTCGCGATACCACGGCACCACGGTGGCCGGGCCGGCATTCGGCAGGTCAATGTTGCCCACGGTGAGGCCCAGCAGCAGGCCGGCGCAGATCATCAGCACCACGAGGCCGGCGAACACCAGCCGCGCCGAGCCGATGGTGATGCGCGCCCGTGCCAGATCGATGGTGCCGTTGAGCACGTGGGGGCCCGGCACCAGCACCATGCAGGGACAGACCAGGACCAGCCGGGGGTCGACCCCGATGCCCGCATGAATGGCCAGCACCCCGGTGACGCCCGCGAACAAGGCGGCCGTGAATGGCTGCATGAGCGGGTTGCGGGACAGGTGGGACACCGCGCGCCGCAGCAGGGCGCCGCAACCGGCACTGAAGGCGATCACCGCGATGGTGGCGAAGGTGACCGCGCCGAAGATCACCCCCAGGGCGGCCGCGCCCGCCGCCGCCAGCGCTGCAAAGCGGAACACGTTCACCGGCGGCATGCGCGTCACGTTTTCCAGCTCGGCGGCGTAGGTGTCCGGGGTCATCCGGCCGGCGGCCACCTCATCGATGAGGTGCAGCACCGCCGCCACCCGGCCCATGTCCACGCTGGTGGGCTTCACCGCCAGGATGATGGGCGCGGGGTGGCCCTCCACAAACAGCACCACCTCGCCCCAGCGCAACAGCAGGTCCACCTTCACGCCCAGCGCCTTGCCAAGCCGGCGGATGGAATCGCCGGTGCTTTCAGAGGCTTGCCCGTTCAGGAAGAGCAGCTCGGTGGTGGTGGCGATCAGGTCCGGAATACTGGATGTCTCACGAGGCACGGTGCGGCCCATTCCCTGCTGCGCGAGGCGCCTCGCGCGCCTGCCCCACGGCACAGCCAAGGCTGCTTCGCTGCGCCGCGTCAAGGGGGAGCCGGTGCCTGTGTGAGGCCGCCGGGCGGGCGGGTGGTGCTACATGGGCAGCACCACCACCTTCGCGCCGTTGGGTACGCGCCCATAAAGGTCGATGATGTCCTGGTTCATCATGCGGATGCAGCCGGAGGAGACTGCCTCGCCGATGGACCAGGGCTCGTTGGTGCCGTGGATGCGGTAGAGCGTGTCCTGCCCGCCTTTGTACAGGTAGAGCGCGCGGGCCCCCAGCGGGTTGTCCGTGCCGCCCGCCATGCCGCCGGACCAGGGCTCGTATTTCTTGGGCTCGCGGGCGATCATGGCATTGGTGGGCCGCCAGCTCGGCCATTCGCGCTTGTAGCCCACGCTGGCGGTGCCGGAAAACTCCATGCCCGCCTTGCCCACGCCGACGCCATAGCGCAGCGCCTTGCCGTTCTCCTGCACCAGATAGAGGAAGCGATTCTTTGGATCCACCACCAGGGTGCCAGGCGTCTGGCCGGTGGGGTCGTTCACGAGCTGGCGCACGTTGCGGGTCTTCATCTCCTCCGGATCGGCGGCGGGAATGATGTAGCCGCCGTCGCGCACCTCGCCGTAGCGCTGTGCATCGGCGGGCGAAAGGCGCGGGCGGGCACCGCTGGAGGCGCCATCGGGGGCGGCGGTCACGCAGGCGCCCAAGGCCAGGGGCAGCAACAGGGTGAGCAGGAGACGGGGCGTCATGGGCATTGTGGGGCAGCGCTGGTCCATGGTTCCCCTCACTGGCCACCGGCCTGGCGGCGGCGGGCCTCGGCGATGGCGCGCTTGAAGCTCGCATAGTCGAGGGTGGAGGCCAGCAGCGGCCCCACCAGATAGGTGGGGGTGCCCTGCAGGCCGATGGATTCCGCCTGCGAATTGTTGCGCTTCAGCTGCGCGGCGATCTGCGGCCCGTGCAGGGTAAGGTCCAGGTTGAGCCGGTTCATGTCCACGCCGGAAGCCTTCACCGCCTCCAGCATCTGCTCCTCGGGGATCTTGCGCCCGGGGATCGCCATGAGAGCACCATGCACCTCGTGGTACTTGTCCTGGTACTTGGCAGCGAGCGCGAGCTGCGCGCCATAGACGGAAGCCTTGGTGAGGATCGGCCAATCCTTGTAGACGACGCGGATATTGCCATCCTCCTTCACCACGCGGGCGAGGTCGGGCTCGGATTTCTTGCAGAACGGGCAGTTGTAGTCGAAGAACGCGACGATGGTGACGTCGCCATTGGGGTTTCCGGCGGTGGGCGCCTCGGGATCGCGCAAGATGCCTTCCACATCCACGCTTTGCGCCAGCGCGCGACCGGTGCCGGCCATGAGGGCCGGAGGAAGAAGCGACACGGCGGCAAGGCGGATGAAGTCCCGGCGATGCATGTGGGGTCTCCGTTGAGTGTTCTGGAAAATTGCGCTGTCGGTTTTTCGGAAGGCCGTGCTCAAAGCCCGGCCTTGGCCATCAGGCCTTCAATGTCCTGAGGGGTGACCGCGCCGACGATGCGGGAGCCGGGCAGCTCCTGGCCGGAGGGGTCCAGCAGAAACAAAGTGGGCGGCCCGATCACTGCGAAGCGGGACATGAGCGCGCGCTCCCCCTCGCCATATTCGGTTACGTCGGCGGCGATGCGCGGCATGCGCGCCAGCCGGTCGCGCAGCGTGGGCTCCTCCATCACCGCTTCATTGGACTTGCACACCGTGCACCAGCCCGCCGTGAATGAGACCAGCACGGGCCGGCCCTCCGCCTTGGCCTGGGCGAAAGCCGCATCCAGCGCCTTGGGGGAGGCGACGCGCGCTTCCTGCACGGCCTGCGGCGTCGCCGCGCGCGGTCCGCCGTTAAGGAAGGCGAGGGGGCGCAGCGGATCGCCCGCGCCGCCGGCGGCGCCCACCAGCATGGCGGCGCCGTAGATCAGCGCGACCACCCCCGCCGCCTTGGCGAGCCGGGCGGCGGGCGGGCGGCCCGGCCAGCTGCGGTCGAGCCCGCCCAGGAACACGCCGACGCCCACTGCCAGGACGCCCCATAGCGCCAGGGCTGCAGGCGGCGCCATGAGGCGGGTGGCCAGCACCGCAGCGACGCCCAGGAAGAGCACGCCGCACACCTGCTTGATGCGCACCAGCCAGGGGCCCGAGCGCGGCAGCACGCGCGCGCCGAAGGTGCCCACCAGGATCAAGGGCAGCCCCATGCCCAGGCCCAGCATGAACAGGGCCGCGCCACCGCGCGCGGCATCCCCCGTCTGCGCGGCATAGAGCATGGCCGCGGCCAGGGGCGGCGTGACGCAGGGCCCCACCACCAGGGCCGAAGCGAACCCCAGGGCCGCCGCGCCCGAGAGCGAACCGCCGCCGCCGCGCGGCAGCCGGGCCGCGAGGGCGGACGGCAAGGCCAGATCGAACAGGCCGAACATGGAGAGGGCGAGCAGCAGGAACACCACCGCCATGGCGCCCAGCGCCCATTCGGTCTGCAAGGCTGCCTGCAGGTTGGCGCCGGACCAGCCGGCCGCCACCCCCAGCACGCCATAGGCGGCGGCGATGGCGAGCCCGTAGGCCGCCGAAAGGGCGAACCCGCGCGCCGGGCCTGGCCGGCTTTCCCCACCGGCCAGTATGCCGGACAGGATGGGCAGCATGGGAAACACGCAAGGGGTGAAGGCCAAAAGCAGGCCGAACCCAAGGAAGGCCAGCAGCAATACGCCCAGGCTGCCGCCGAACAGCGCGGAGGCAGTACCCTCGCCGGCAGCCGGCGGCTCCGCCTCGGCAAAAGGCGACGCCGGGGATGCGGTGGCAGGGTCGGATGCGCCCGCCTTCGCCGCGGCGGCGGGCGGTTCGCTTCGCGCGGGGGAGGTCGCGGATGAGGTCCAGGCGCTGGAGGGCGCGGCGAGCGGCGAGCTGGCGCCGGTCGCCTTGATGTCCAGCGTCGCGAGGTCGATGGTGCGTGTCACCACCGGATAGCAGATGCCGGCTTCCGCGCAGCCTTGGTACGACACTTTCAGCTCGCCGGTGGCCGGCAGGCCGGCGGCCGTCGCCTGGGCCTGTCGGTGATAGACCTCCACGGGGCCGAAGTTCGGGTCGTCCTTCTCCTCGCCGGGAGAGGTGGCGAGCTGGATGGGCGCACCCGCGCGGTCCGCCTTCAGGCTGTCGCGATAGAGGTAGGTGCCGGGCGCGATCTGCCAGCCCAGGGACAGCGTGCCGTCGGCGGTGCGCTCGGCGGAGAGGCGGAAGGCTTCGTCCGCCTTCAGCGGCTTAGCGCCGGCGGCCGATGCGTCGCCCGCCACGGCCATCAGCGCGAGCAGGAATGGCGCGGCCAGGAGCGAAGCGACCCGGAGCGGGAAGGCCCCGCGCAGAAGCGATCTCATCATCATGGCCGCTCTCTCGGCCGCCCACCTTAAGCCAGCCTTAAGCTCGGGGTAGAAGGTGGTGGGGTGGCAGGAGAAGAGGCAGATGCGGATACTCGTCGTCGAGGACGATCCGGTCCTGATGGACGGGTTGAAGGTGGGGCTGGGGCTTTCAGGCGCGACGGTGGATGAGGTTTCCACCTGCGCCGATGCGCGCGCCGCCCTCGCCGCCACCCGCTTCGACGCGGTGGTGCTGGATCTGATGCTGCCCGATGGCTCCGGCCTCGACATTCTCACCGCCATGCGCGCGCGGGAGGATGCGACCCCGGTGCTGCTGCTCACCGCCCTCGACGATACGGGCGACCGTGTGCGGGGCCTCGATGCCGGCGCGGACGACTATCTTGGCAAGCCGTTCGATCTCGACGAGCTCGCCGCCCGTGTGCGCGCCATCGCCCGGCGGGGGCAGGGGCGGGCGGGGCCCACCCTGAAGGCCGGCGCCCTGGAGCTTGATCCCGCCACCTTCGCGGCCCGGCTGGATGGCCAGCCGGTGGCGCTCTCGCGGCGGGAGTTCGCCGTGCTGGCCGCGCTGATGGAACGCCCGGGCGTGATCCGCTCCAAGAGCGAGATCGAGGAGCGCCTCTATGGCTGGCAGGAGGAAGTGGAGAGCAACACGGTGGAAGTCCACATCCACAATCTGCGCGCCAAGGTAGGCCGCAGCCTCATTGAGACGGTGCGCGGCCTCGGCTATCGCCTGCGGGGGGAGCCATGAGCTCGCTGCGGCGCCGCCTGTTCCTCATCCTGCTGGCGGCCACCGGGGCCATCTGGCTGTGCGCGGTGGGCTGGATCTATTCCTCAAGCCGCAGCGAGCTGGAGCGGGTGCTGGATGCCCGCCTGCAGGAAGCCGCCCGCATGGTGCATTCGCTGGTGGCGGACGGCAACATCGCCACCGCCGCCAGGGCGCCCGCATTTTCCGAAACCGGTTATGAGCGCCAGCTCTCGTGCCAGATCTGGTCCCTGGGCGGGCAGCTCGTCGCCCGCTCCAGCGGCGCGCCGGAAGAGGCGCTGGCGGGGCCGGCCGAGGGCTTTTCCCAGCGCGAGGTGAATGGGGAGGATTGGCGCGTCTACACCATTCTCGATTCCGACAAGGGCGTGCGGGTGATGGTGGGCGATCGCGTGGGCCTGCGCGACCGTCTGGTGTGGGACCTCATGGCGGGCCTGCTGGGGCCGGTGGTGCTGATCGTGCCGCTGCTAGGGCTGCTCATCTGGGTGAGCCTGGGGCGTGGCCTGCGGCCGCTGGAGGCGGTGGCGCGGGAGATCGCCGCCCGCGATGGCGAGGACATGAGCCCCGTTTCCCCCGCCGACGCGCCGGCCGAGGTCCGCCCGCTGCTGGAGGCGCTCAACGGCCTGTTCGGTAAGGTGGAGGCGGCGCGTCTCCACGAGCGGGAGGTGACCGCCTTCGCCGCCCATGAGCTGCGCACGCCGCTGGCGGGGTTGAAGACCCAGGCGCAGATTGCCCTCTCCGCTGGCGAGGGCGCCACCCGCGAGGGGGCGTTGCGGCAGATTCTGGTGTCCGTGGATCGCGCCGCGCGGCTGGTGCGCCAGCTCCTCGCGCTGGCGAAGCTGGAGGCCAATCCGCCCCATAGCGCGGGCGACAGCGTGGATGCCGGTGCGCTGCTGCGCGAGATCGCGCAGCAGGCTCCGACGCCGTCAGGGGTGGACGTGTCGGTGGATGGGGCTCTTGATGGCCTTGCTTTGCGCGGTGGGCGCGAGGCGCTGCATCTGGTGCTGCGCAATCTCCACGAGAATGCGGTGGAGCACATGGGCGGGCCCGGCCATATCGCCTGGCGGCGCACCGAGCGAGGTGTCTGCGTGGAGGACGAGGGGCCGGGAATTCCGCCGGAGGACCTGCCCCGTGTGATGGAGCGCTTCTATCGCGGCCGGCACCGCAGCTCCTCCGGCAGCGGGCTGGGCCTGACCATCGCCTGCCTCGCCGCGGAACGCGCCGGCGCGCGCTTGTCGCTGGAAAACCGGACCGATCGCGCGGGCCTGCGGGCGGAGGTGATCTGGACCTGACCCCGGCAGGAGGAGCCATGTCGAGGAGCCATGTCGAGGAGCCATGTCGAGGAGCCATGTCGAGGAGCCAGGTCGAGGAGCCAGGTCGGCCCCTTTGCGGTCACCGGAGCGGCGCGGCCCGGTGAACCGGCCCGCGCTTCGCTCGGAAACGCGCTAGGCGGTCGCCACGCTGCGCGCCATGGCCTTGCGGCTCACCTTGCCGTTGGGGGTGCGCTCCAGGTGATCCACGAACACCACCTTGCGGGGGCACTTGTAGGCGGCCAGATGCTCGGCGCAGAAGGACAGGACCTCGGCTTCCGCGGGCTTGGCCTCCGGCTGCGTCACCACGAAGGCGGTGATGATGCTGACATCTTCGCGCACCTTGGTTTCAGCGGCTGCCGCCTCGACGATGCCGGGGCAGCGCGCCAGCACCTTTTCCACCTCCATGGGCGACACGCGGTAGCCCAGCGCGTTCATCAGGTCGTCGTTGCGGCCGTGGAACCAGAGCCACCCGTCTTCGTCGAAGGCGGCAAGGTCCCCGCCCACGAACCACTCGCCCCGATAGACGGCGGCCTCCTCTTCCGGCCGCTGCCAATAGCCGAGCATCAGGCCTGGATCGGAGCGGTGCACGGCGAGAAGGCCGGTTTCCCCCGTCGGCAGGGGCTCGGTGCCGCCCTCGATGGGCAGGATGGCGACGCGCCGGCCGGTCTGCGGACGCCCGGGCGAACCGGGACGGATGGGCTCCCCGGGGCGGCTGGAGATAAAGGTCGAAACCTCGCTCATGCCGAGGGACTCATAGATCCAGGTGCCGGTGGTCGCGTGCCAGTCGGCGAGAACCTGGGGCGAGAGCGCCTCGCCCGCCGCCACCGCGTGACGCAGGGTGGACAGGTCGAAGTCCTTGATCTCGCAATTCTTCATGATCTGCCGAAACACCGTGGGCACGGCCGCGAAGATGGTGGCCCCCCACTGCTGGATCAGCCTTGGCCACACGGCCGGATCGCGCGGGCCGTTATAGATCACCGAGGTGGCGCCGCAGGCCCACGGGTCGAGGAGGCCGACGCCCAGGGTGTAGGTCCAGTTCACCGCGCCCGCATGGAGCAGCACGTCGGTTTCCCCAAGGCCGAGCCAGTCCTTATGCATGGGCTTGCGGCCGAGAATGGCGCGGTGGGCATGCACCACCCCCTTGGGCCGGCTGGTGGTGCCGGAGGTGTGCACCAGATAGGCCGGGTCGTCCGCCGCGGTCGCGGCATATTCCGTGAGCGGGGCGTGGGCGGCCAGGCGCTCCATCTCCTGCGGATCGAGCACGAGGCAATGGGGGAAGCCGTCGCGCTCGACCAGGTAATCGCGCCCCAGAACCACCGCGGAAGCCCCGGAATCCTGTGACAGGGCAACCACTTCCTCCAGCGTGAGCTGGGCCGATGTGGGCTGGGCCACATAGCCGGCGGCGATGACGCCGAGATAGGCCATGACGAAGCTGGAATCGTTGCCGGCGCGGATGAGCACCCGGGCCTGGGGCGGCAGGCCCAGGCTCTGGAAGCCGGCGGCGAGGCGGCGCACGGCGGCGTCGAGCGCGCCATAGGTCCATTCCTCGGTGGCGCCGCCATCACCCACCAGCACCAGCGCGCGCCGATCGCCGAAGCGCTGGGCCTGTCGGGCCAGGCAGTGCTCGGCCAGATTGAACCGGGGCAAAGCGGACGGACCGGTCATGACTTCATCCTTGAGGAAAGCGGCCGGGTGCGCGAACCGCGGCGCGCCGGCGGGGGAAGCGGAGCTTTAGCGTAGAAGGTGAGCGGGCGGCCACCCCGGGGGGAGATGGCCGCCCGCGCGCGCGTCACATACCGAGCAGGCGTGGCACGAACATGGTGACGGCCGGCACGTAGGTGATGAGCGCCAGGAAGCCGATCATGGCCAGCAGCCAGGGCATCACCGCCACCGTCAGCTCGCTGATGCCGAGCTTGGTGATGCCGGAGGCCACATAGAGGTTGAGGCCCACCGGCGGGTGGCACATGCCCACTTCCATGTTCACCACGATCATGATGCCGAAGTGCACCGGATCAATGCCGAGCCGGACCGCCACCGGGGTCAGGATGGGCGCCATGATGAGCACGATGGACGTGGGCTCCATGACGTTGCCGGCGAGCAGCAGCAGCACGTTCACCATGAGCAGGAAGCCCACCATGCCCAGGCCCAGGCCCACCATCCACTCAGTCATCGCCTGCGGGATGTTCTCATTGGTCATGAGGAAGGAGAACAGGGCCGCGTTGGAGATGATGTAGAGCAGCATCGCCGACATGTTGGCGCTCGAAAGGAGCACCTTCGGCACGTCCGCAAGGCCCATGTCCTTGTAGACGAAGACCGCGATGATGAAGGCGTAGACCGCGCTCACCGCCGCCGCCTCGGTGGGCGTGAAGGCGCCCGTATAGATGCCGCCGATCACGATGATGATGAGCAAAAGGCCCCACATGCTCTCCCGGAAGGCCTTCCAGCGCTCGCCGAAGGTCGCCTTCGGCATGCGGGGATAGTCGTTCTTCCAGGCGCGATACCAGGTGGTGGCGCTCAGCAGCAGGGCCAGCAGCAGGCCGGGCACGATGCCGGCGATGAACAGGTCGCCGATGGACGCGGAGGTGACGCGCTCCCCATTGGGTCCGGTCATCTGCAACCCGGTGGTGGCCACCGAGTACATCACCATCACGATGGACGGCGGGATGAGGATGCCCAGCGCGCCCGAGGTGGTGATGACGCCGGCGCCGAAGCGCTGCGGAAAGCCCTGCGCCTGCATGGCCGGCAGCAGGATGGAGCCGATGGCCACCACGGTGGCCGGAGAAGAGCCCGAGACCGCCGCGAACAGGGCACAGGCCAGCACGCCCGCCAGGCCCAGGCCGCCATGCCAGTGGCCGACCATGCTGGTGGCGAAGTTGATGAGCCGCCGCGCCACGCCGCCATGGGTGAGGAAGTTACCCGCCAGGATGAAGAACGGGATCGCCATGATCTCGAACTTCTCGATGCCGGTGAACAGCTTCTGGGCGACGATGTCGACCGGGATCTGTGTCAGCGTGTAGACGAAGGTGAGCACCGTCATGCCGAGCGCGATGGAAATCGGCATGCCCGTGAGCATGAGGGCCAGGAACAGCCCGAAGATGATGGCGGCGCTCATCGCGGAGCATCCTTCGGAAAGAGGTCGGATTTATCGGTGCCGGGTAGCTCTGGAAGGCCGGCCACATGCCCGTGGTCATGCACCGGCAATTCGCCCGTGCGCAGGAACGACCACGCCACCTGCAGGAAGCGGAAGCACATGAGGTAGGAGCCGATGGGGATCGCGAGATAGACGATCCAGGAGGGCAGCTCCATCTCCGCCGTCATGTCGCCAAAGCCGTAGCGGGCGATCACGAACTTCATCCCGAACGAGCCCACCACCGCCGTGAACAGGGCGCCGCACAGGAGCCCGAAGAGGATGAGCGCATAGCGCCGCGACGGCGAAAGCGCGTTCACCAGCACATCCACGCCCACATGGATGCCGGTGCGCACGCCATAGGCGGCGCCGATCTTCGCCATCCAGACGAACATGATGATGCAGGCCTCCTGGGCCCAGCCCAGGTTGATGCCGCGCACATAGGGGAAGAGCAGCGGCACGCCGGCGGCGTAGCGCTGGGCCACGGCCACGAAGATGAGCAGCGTCGCCGCCGCCATCAGCACCGCGATGATGGTTTCTTCCAGGTAGTTGAGCGTGTGCCTTAGGGCCGCGCCGAGGCCCTCGTTGCGCACGCGATAGCCCAGGTAGAGGGCGAACGTGACGGCGAGCACGCCGAGCATGACATAGAGTTTGTGCAGCGGGTCTTCCATGGGTCCTCCCAATCCCAGGGCCGACCGAGCGGCCGGGCATGGGGAAAAAAGGGCGCGCTCCGGAAAATCCAGAGCGCGCCGCACGCGGCCGGGAGGTTATTGGCCGACGGACCGGGTGGCCTTGAGCACCTGATCGATGGTGTCCTGGCCAATACGAGACGACATTTCCGAGTACACGGGCTCCATGGCCTTGCGGAACGCGGCCGTGGCTTCGGGCGTGGGCTTGGAGAGCTGGATCTTGCCGGATTTGCGCATCGCCTCGAGCGCTTCGTCATTCTCGGTCTGGGCGATGGAATTGGCGTAGACGGTGGCTTCAGCCATGGCCTTTTCGAGCTGGGCGCGGGTGTCGGGCGGCAGTCCTTCCCAGAAGGCCTTGTTCACGATCACCGCATAGCCGATGTAGCCGTGATTGGTCTCCAGGCCGTGCTTCTGCACTTCGTAGTGCTTCTGGGTGTAGATGTTGGAGGGCGTGTTCTCGGAGCCGTCCACCACGCCGGTCTGCATGGCCTGGTAGACCTCGGAGAACGCCATCACCTGCGGCAGGGCGCCGATGGCGCGGAACTGGGCTTCCAGCACCTTCGAGGACTGGATGCGCATCTTCAGGCCGTGGAAGTCCTTCGGCATCTCGATCGGGCTGTTGGCCGTCATGATCTTGAAGCCGTTGTCCCAATAAGCGAGGCCCTTGATGCCCTTCGGCTCAAGCTTGGTGAGCAGGTTCTTGCCCACCTCGCCGTCGGTCACGCGGCGCAGGGCTTCCTTGTCCGGGAAGATGTAGGGCAGGTCGAACACCTCGAACGCGCGCACCCCGAGCGGGCCGAACTTGGCGAGGGAGGGGGCGAGCATCTGCACGGCGCCAAGCTGGAGCGCCTCCATCTCCTCCTTGTCCTTGTAGAGCTGGGAGTTGGGGTAGATTTCGACCTTGACCTTGCCGTCGGTATACTTTTCAGCAAGTTCTTTGAACTTTTCCGCGCCCTTGCCCTTTGGCGTGTCGGGCGTCGTGACGTGGCTGAACTTGATGACCGTCTGCTGCGCCATGGCGAGCGGGGCGCTGAGCAGCGCGGCGCCAAACACGGCCGCACCGAGAATCCTGATATTCATCACATTTTCCTCCCAATCCG
This sequence comes from Xanthobacter variabilis, assembly GCF_043831965.2. Lineage (NCBI taxonomy): Bacteria > Pseudomonadati > Pseudomonadota > Alphaproteobacteria > Hyphomicrobiales > Xanthobacteraceae > Xanthobacter > Xanthobacter variabilis. The sequence continues at coordinate 3,532,610 of NZ_CM195533.1, read as the reverse complement.
TTCTGAAAAAAGGGCATTGACGCGTGCCGCGCCCTCACCCTCCTGTTCCGCACTTCTTGAACCGCTGGTGCGTTCCTTTGGCGCATTATCCGGAAGCACGTCCCGCGCGCCAATAGAGAATGAACCTAACAGAGATAGAATAAGCTTATATCCGTCGGTGCAGTGCACCCACCGTGCGGTCATTTTGCAGTGCAGCAGCCGTGTGGCTGCCGTCATAGGCCCTTAAACTCGGGCCTTTTTTCTTGTTTCGCGCGGGTGTCACCGCGCCGGGCGGGCGGCAGGCGCCGCAAGGCTTTGCATTCACCTGCCCTTGGCGCGCGAAGCGGCGTTGCCCGCTTGAAGCCGCGCTACCGATCGGCTTGCGCGACCATCGCTTCCGGTCCCCCGCCCGCCGCGCTCCACAGCTTGATCGTGCCGGCGCCTGTTTCCTCGGCATGCAGGAAAAATGGCGCGGTATCGAACAGGGGCGACAATCCGCGGAAGCTGAAGCGCGCGGGCGGAGCCCCCAGCAGCTCGGCGGCGAATCGGTAAAGGAGGGTGGCCTGCAGCGGGCCGTGCACCACCAGGCCCGGATAGCCTTCCACGCGCGTCACATACGGGTTGTCGTAATGGATGCGGTGGCCGTTGAAGGTGAGGGCGGAATAGCGGAACAGCAAGGCTGCGGAGGGGTCCACCTCGCGCCGGAAACGCCCGTCGGCCGCCGCCGGCAGCGCGCGGGGCGATGCCCCTGGCGCGTCGAGGCCGCGATAGACGATGTCCTGGCGCTCGGTGAGCACGGTGCGCTCGCCAGCGGTAATGGTGTGCAGCACGGTGACGAAGCAGAGGGTGCCTGTGCGCCCCTCTTTCACCGAGAGGTCCTCGACCCGGGAGGTGCGCCGCATGGTGTCGCCCACGCGCAATTCCTCGCGGAAGGTGAGCTCACCGCCCGCCCACATGCGTCGCGGCAGGGGCACTGGCGGCAGGAAGCCGCCCCGGGCGGGATGACCGTCGGGCCCCAGCGCCCGCGTCATGGCGGCGGGCTGGGCAAGGCACAGATGGATGAAGCGCGGCGCCACCTCCCCGTCGGCGGGCGCGCCGGGCTCTTCGTCAAAGGTGGCGCGATAGCGCTGCACCAAGGCGGCCGTCACCAGCTCGGTCGCGGTCTCCTCGCGGCCGATCCAGGTGCGCAGGTGGTCGAGGTCGAGTGCGGGATTGTCGCCCATGCCAGTGCCTCCTCAGAACGAGCGCGGCAGGCCGAGCACGTGCTCCGCCACGAAGCTCAGGATGAGATTGGTGGAAATGGGGGCCACCTGGTAGAGGCGGGTTTCGCGGAACTTGCGCTCCACGTCATATTCGCAGGCGAAGCCGAAGCCGCCGTGGAACTGGAGGCAGGCATTGGCCGCTTCCCAAGAGGCCTTCGCCGCCAGGTACTTGGCCATGTTGGCCTGGGTGCCGCACGCCTCGTGGGCATCATAGAGCCGGCACGCCTCGAACCGCATGAGGTTGGCGGCCTCGACCTCGATGAAAGCTTCCGCGATGGGGAATTGCACGCCCTGGTTCTGGCCGATGGGGCGGCCGAACACCGTGCGCTCGCCGGCATAGGCGGTGACCTTGTCGATGAACCAGTAGCCGTCGCCGATACACTCCGCCGCGATCAGCGTGCGTTCCGCATTGAGGCCGGTGAGGATGTACTTGAAGCCCTGGCCCTCTTCGCCGATCAGGTTCTCCGCCGGGATCTCCAGATTGTCGAAGAACAGCTCGTTGGTCTCGTGGTTCACCATGTTGAGGATGGGGCGAACCGTCATCCCGCTCTTCATGGCTTCCTTGATGTCCACAATGAAGATGGACAGGCCCTCGGACTTCTTCTTCACCTGGTCGAGCGGCGTGGTGCGCGCCAGCAGGATCATGAGGTCGGAATGCTGAACCCGCGAGATCCAGACCTTCTGGCCGTTGATGACATAGCGGTCGCCCTGCTTCACCGCCGTGGTCTTGATCTTGGTGGTGTCGGTGCCGGTGGTGGGCTCGGTCACGCCCATGGACTGCAGCCGCAGCTCACCGCTCGCGATGCGCGGCAGGTACTTGCGGCGCTGCTCCTCGGAGCCATGCCGCACCAGCGTGTTCATGTTGTACATCTGGCCGTGGCAGGCGCCCGAATTGCCGCCCGCGCGGTTGATTTCCTCCATGATGACGGACGCTTCCGTAAGGCCGAGGCCCGAGCCGCCATAGGCTTCCGGAATGAGCGCCGCCATCCAGCCGGCCTTGGTCAGGGCATCCACGAATTCTTCGGGATAGGCGCGCGCCTCGTCCACCTTGCGGTGGTACTCGGCCGGAAAGTCCGCGCACAGGGCGCGCACCGCGTCGCGGATGTCCTCGAACTGGTCGCTGCCGATGGTCTTCATGGGGTTGGGTCCTTGAGCGTCCCTGGGTTTCGTTCTGCTTGGGGCGAGCGCGTTTGCGCTCAGGCCCGGGAGAGGATGCGTTCCGCCCGCAGGCGCACCGGCGCATCCACCATGGCGCCGTCCACGGTGACGACTGCACCGCCTTCCGCCAGCGCCGCCACGATGCGCCGGGCCCAGGCGATCTCCTCAGCCGAGGGGGCGAAGCCCGCCATGACCGGGGCAATCTGGCTGGGGTGGATCAGCAGCTTGCCGGCGAACCCGATTTCCGCCGCATAAGCGGCATCGTCGGTGGCAAGGGCACCGTCCGAAAGGGCGGTGGTGACCCCGTCCACCGGACCGTCGAGCCCGGCGAGACGGGAGGCCAGCACGAGCTCGGAACGCGCCGCCAGCAGGGCGTTCCGGGAGTGGGCGCAGCCGAGGTCGGCCGCGAAATCGATGGAGCCGAAGGCCAGCCGCGCCACCTGCGGCACGCAGGCGATGGCGCGGGCCTGGGCGAGCCCCAGCGCGCTTTCGATCAGCGGCACCACCGGCATGGACCCCAGCCGCCCGGCCACCCGGGCCACCTCGGCGGCGCTTTCCGCCTTGGCCAGGACCACGCCGGCGAGGGGAAGGGAGCGGGCGAGGTCGAGGTCATCCTCATGCCAGGACGTTGCGGCGCTGTTGATGCGCAGCAACACCGGCCCCGTCGCGGGCAGGGCAGAGGCGACGGCGGCGCGGGCCGTGGCCTTGTCCGCATGGGCCACCGCATCCTCAAGGTCGATGATGATGGCGTCGGCGCCGGCGGCGGCCGCTTTCGCGAAGCGCTCGGGGCGCGTGGCGGGTACGAACAGCGCGACAAGCCGTCCGTTTCGCAGTGCGGAAGGGCGCGGGGCGGGGGTCATGATGAGGCTCCCTCCGGTGAAGCGAAGAATGGCGGCCGCCGGCGCGCAGAACGGGGCGGCTCGCGTGGAAAGCGGCGCAAGACTTGCCGCAAACGGTGCCAACAACGAAATATGGATTTGCGCTGGCCTTTAGATGCACAGCCTATAGCTGCCCCGGTGGTGAGAGGGTGGGGCATAACATTGTGCTATGCCGCCTAGGCTTCAGTTATATTTGCTTTTGCTGCCAGAGACGGCAACCGTGCACTCAGCTGGGGCCATCCCGCCCGCCGGCGGCCGGCGCGCGTGAAATGGCCCTCACTTCCTCAGAATGCAGCCTGCCGGTGTTTCGATGCCTCGTGACCTCGAAGGAATACTTGTCGTCTCGGTCGAGCAGGCCGTGGCGGCGCCCTATGTCTCCGGCCGTCTGGCCGATGCGGGCGCGCGCGTCATCAAGGTGGAGCGGCCGGAAGGCGACTTCGCCCGCAATTATGATGCGCTCGTCCATGGCGAGAGCGCCTATTTCGTGTGGCTCAACCGGGGCAAGGAATCCATCTGCCTCGATCTGAAGTCGCCCGCCGACGCTCAGGTGCTCGCCGGTATGCTCGACAAGGCCGACGTGTTCATTCAGAACCTCGCGCCCGGCGTTATCGATCGCCTGGGCTTCGCGCCCGATGCGCTGCGGGAGAAGAATCCGCGCCTCATCACCTGTTCCATTTCCGGCTATGGCGAGGACGGCCCCTATCGCGACCTGAAGGCCTACGACCTGCTGGTGCAGGCGGAAAGCGGCCTTTCGTCCATCACCGGCAATGCCGCCGGGCTCTCGCGGGTGGGCGTCTCGGTGTGCGACATCGCCGCCGGTATGACCGCCTTTCAGGCGGTGCTCCAGGCGCTCATTGGTCGCGAGCGCACGGGGGTGGGGCGGCACATTTCCGTGTCGCTCTACCATGCGCTCGCGGATTGGATGAACGTGCCGTTCCTGCAGTTCGCCTATGGCGGCAAGGTGCCGGAGCGCGCGGGGCTCAGCCATCCCACCATCGCGCCTTACGGCGCCTATGGCTGCCAGGATGGCAAGTCGGTGCTGTTCTCGATCCAGAACGAGCGCGAGTGGGTGAATTTCTGCGCCGGCGTGCTGGAGCAGCCCGATCTCGCCACCGATCCGCGCTTCACCAGCAACAGTCTGCGGGTTGCGAACCGTCCCGCGCTCGAGGAGCTGGTGTGCGCCGTGTTCGCCGCCCATTCGCGCGACGAAATGGTGGAGCGGCTGGAGCGGGCGCGAATCGCCTATGGCCGCGTGAGCACCATGGAAGACCTCACCGTGCACCCGCAGAACCGTTATGTTGAGGTGGAAACGCCTACGGGTCCGGTCCGCTATCTGGCGCCCGGCGCTTTGTTCGACCGCACGGTGCCGCATTTCGGTCCGGTGCCCGGCCTGGGCGAGCACAGCGCCACGCTGCGCCGCGAGTTCGGCCCCGCCGAGTAAAACAAAAAAGGGAGGAAGCCCATGACGCAGGCTGAGCGGAACACAGCCGGATCCAAGCAGGCGCGGCCCCAGGGGGCTCCGCTGGCGGTGATCGAGGAGTGGCTGGCGCCGCTGGCCGGCCGCCGCCTTTTGGATGTGGGCTGCGGGCGCGGGGCCCTGGCGCGGCGCCTGGTGGCCCGCAAGGCTCAGGTTGTGGGGGTGGATCCGCAGCCGCAGACCATCGCCGCGGCGCGTGAGCTGGTGCCGGAGGCCGAGTTCCGGGAGACGGGGGCGCAGGCGCTGCCCTTCGCCGATTCCGCGTTCGACGCCGCCGTGCTGCTCAACAGCTTCCACCACGTCCCCCTGTCCTTGATGGATGCTGCCCTTGGAGAGGTGCTGCGGGTGTGCGCCGGCCCGGTACTGGTCATCGAGCCTCTGGCGGAGGGGCCCTTCTTCGAGGTGATGCGGCCGGTGGAGGATGAGACGGAGCAGCGCCTTGCGGCGCAGGCGGCCATCACCCGCACGGTTGAGGCGGGGGTGGCAAGGCTGCTGCGCGCGCACGACTTCGATGATGTTCGCAGCTTCGCCGATGTGGACGCGTTCCTCGCCAAGGTGATCGCGGCGGACCCCGCGCGGGCGGAGACGGCGGCGCGCCTGCGTGGCGAGGTGGAAGCGCTGATGCGCCAATGGGGCACGCCCGAGGGCGAGGGTCTGCGGCTCGATCAGCCGCATCGCGCGCTGCTCCTGCAAAAAGCCGACCACCTATAATTTTTGCCGTCCTGGCGATCAGGTCCTATAAGCTCTACGTCTAACAAGGACGGGGAGACGCCATGGATCTGCGCCAGCTGCGCTATTTCGTGACCATCGCGGAGGTGGGTTCCTTCTCCAAGGCGGCCCACCGCCTGTGCGTCGCGCAGCCGGCATTGAGCCAGCACGTGCGCAACATGGAGCTGGAGCTGGGCGTGGAGCTTCTGTTCCGCAGCCCGCAGGGCGTGCGCCCCACGGAAGCGGGCGAGACCCTGGTGCGCCATGCACGGATCATTCTCAATCAGGTGGAGGTGGCGCAGGAGGCGGTGCGCCGCGGCCAGAGTGAGCCGGAAGGCGAGGTGCGCTTCGGCCTGCCGGGAACGGTGAGCGAGATGCTGTGCGTGCCGCTGCTCAGCGAAGCACGGCGGCGCTATCCCAAGATCAAGCTGCGGGTTGCCGAGGCCATGAGTGGCTTCGTGCTCGACTGGCTGCGCGAGGGCAAGATCGACCTGGGCGTGCTCTACCGCTCGGTGTCGGAGCGCACGCTTCAGGCCCGCCGCGTGCTCTCAGAGGAGCTGAGCCTGCTGGGGCCGGCGCAATCCTCCGAGCTGCCCCATCCACCGGAGGGACCGGTTTCCTTTTCCGCGATCGGCGATTTTCCGCTGATCCTTCCCAGCCCCGGCCATGGCCTGCGGGAGCTGGTGGAGGAACGCGCACTGGCGGAAAAGGTGCATCTGAGCACCGTGATCGACATCGACACCTACGGCCAGATCAAGCTGCTGGTGGCGGGCGGGCTCGGCTATTCCATCCTGCCGCGCACGGCGCTGCGGGCGGAGGTGGCCAATGGCGTGCTGCGCACCTGGCCCATGGGCACGCCGGTCCTGTCGCGCAATCTCTATCTCGTGCGCCCTTCGGACCGGCCTTTGTCCAACGCAGTCAAGGCCATCGAGGAGCTGGCCCACGCGACCCTGGTGAAGCTGGTGCGCGACGGCGCCTGGCCGGCCGAGCTGGTGGAGGACGAGCCCGACACCGCCGAACTGCTGGCTTGGGCCGCGCGCTGAGCCGATGTCTCGCGGCATCTGTCTCGCGACCCGTCTTGCGGTGCCGGAGCTGCCTCTTTTTGGCCCGGTATGGTTTTGCCCTTCCGGGGGATGGGCGCGGCGGATAACAATTTCTCCTGTCATTTCAAGGAGGGATTTCAGCCGTGCGCATGCTCCGGTCGGTGTTGATCCTCGCGTTTTCGGGTGGCGTGGCCCTTGCCGCCGGCTCTGCCGCATTCGCGCAGCAGGAGCCGCCTCCCGCCAAGGTCCCGCCGGAAATTCGCAATGCGCGTTACTGCGAGATCATCCCGTTGAAGGTCACCCTGGAGGGGCTGAAGGCAAGCGTCTACAACACGCTGGGGCACGACACCTGTCCGGAAGAAAAATGGCGCGCCCTGACGGAATCTGAGCTGCGCAGGCACTTTGATGTTCTTGATGTCATTAAGAACGGGCCACGCTATTTCCTTATGGACCAGATCCTTGCTGGGGGAGCCACCGCGTCCGGGGAAGTGATTACGCTGGGCGGGATCGTGCTTCAGAAGCGCGCTGAGGTGCGCCCCAGCCTGCGCCAGGCGATGCAGCCGCCTTTCACCGAGCAGACCATCGACCGCGAAACCACCTATCGTTTCAAGGCCGGCTTGCCGGTGTTCGAGCTGAAGGGGCCGGATGGCGCGGTGTATGTGATGCAATCCTACGCGCAGATCGTGGACCCGACGCTCAGCTATGAAGCGCTTCCCGGCCTCGCCACACGCCTCAAGCTCCCGGAAGGCTGGAGCTATGCTTCCCGCGTGCCGACGGAGGACTTGCTGCTCGGCGCCAAGGGAAAGGCCACCGTTATTCAGGATAACCTGAAGAATACCTATCAGAAGGTCGTGGCCCCCTAGTGTATCGGGCTGGCGTTTCTGTCACGCGAACCGGTGCCCTCGTCCTCGAAAACACCCCGGGACTTGTTATGCGCGGACGCGGGGACATCGCGCGCCCGCGCCACTTCAACTCCCTGAGCAGGCGGAAAAAGCTCTCGATCTTATGACCCCATTTGTCCACCCGGCTTTGCGGGCAGGGGCAGGGGCAGGGGCAGGGGCAGGGGCAGGGGCGGCGTGGATGTGGGGAGGTGACGATCTCGGCGTCGCGCGCATCGTGCCTAGCGACGAGGGGTAGCCTTCTGCTGCGCCTTTGTGAGCCGTGCGCACATATGCGGCCCTTCAAGGCGCCGCGGCGCGGTGGATCCCTTGCGTCTCACGCGGATGCGGATCCTGCTCTCGGGTGCCCCCCGAGCGAGCGACCTGGGCGCTCAGATCTGTTGAAGACGGCGACTCTCGTGGCCCTTGCGGGGCCGAAACGCGCTTGATCGCGAGAGCATGTCGCAAATCTGAGGGCGACACAGGGGCTCTTTGAACATAGGAGCTCTTTGAGCGGTGCCCGATGTCGGAATGCGCGGCCTGCAAGCGCAAGCGCGCTTGGTTACCCTGCGTCAGTGCCTGATGTCTTGAAGAAACTGGAGCGGGCGAAGGGATTCGAACCCTCGACCCCAACCTTGGCAAGGTTGTGCTCTACCCCTGAGCTACACCCGCATCCATCTCGCCGCGCCTCAGTGCGTCGCGGCAGGTGCGTTCGTATGCCAGGAGGCGGCGGCGAATGCAATGGCCTCGACGAGAAATAATGCCTCAATCGCAGACACCTGTGGATGACGCTCTTGCCTGAGGGTGGACGCCGGCACGCGGACCACCGATCCACCCTCGGTTTTTCCGAATGCTCCAGGTGCTGAAAAGGCGAGGGCGATCGGCGAAACGCGAGGTCGTTTCCCGGCCGCTGCCGGGGCGCCGCCGGGCAGTTGATGCGCGAATGCGGCTCACTGGGCGGATTTTGCGGTCAACGGGCTTGGCTGGCGGTCAGGCGCGGCGCAAAGCGGCATGACACGGCGTCTGGATTGCCGTGCGGCATCGCTGGCTCTCGGTGGCGGTCACCATTCAGCTCGCTCCAGACGCCGCCTCACATCGGCCGATTGTGACGAGCGGCGCGCGCTCGCGCCCCCGGCGTCCGTCGGCCACACTGCTTGCATCACCCCCGGCGGGCTCAGGGCGGAGAACAGCTCGCCGCTGCCCCGGCGCGGGCTGAAGCGCGCGAATATTCGAAGCCGTCCGCCGGCTTTGCACTGGGCGCCGGAGGGCAGGGGAGCGCTCCCTGCGGATCACCTTTCGCGCAAAGCCCTGGTTCCGACCTCGATGAGGGGTGAGAAGAGGTATTCAAGGATGCGGCGCTGTCCCGTCTTGACCTCGGCCTGGGCGGTCATGCCGGGGGAGAGCGGGACGGTGGAGCCGTCGACGGTCATGGACTGGGCGTCGAGGGCGATGGTGACGGGGAACATCAGGTTTTGCATGGGCTGGGTGCCCGCGGCGCCCTTGGTGCGTGGTGTGGCGGCAGGCGAGGCGAGGCTCTGCTCCACGTCGGGGGCGGACACCGCGTCATGGGCGATCCGCAGCACATGCCCGTCGATTGTTCCGAACCGCGTGAAGGGAAAGGAATCGATCTTCACCACCGCCCGTGCGCCGACATGCACGAACCCGATGTCGCGGTTGGGCATATAGACCTCAAGCTCCAGCTTCGAGCCCTCAGGCACAATGCGCATCACCTCCTCGCCGGTGGTCACGACCTGGCCCGGTCCGATGACCGCAAGGGCGGTGACCGTGCCGGCGATGGGGGCGGTGATGGTCATCTGGTCCAGCCGCGCACGCGCCTTGACGAGGCGCTGGCGGGTGTCCTCGATCTGGCGCTCCACGTCGGCGAGACGCTGGGCGTTGTCGGCGATGAAGGCGCTTTTTGTGTTCTCGCGGTTGCGCTCGATCACGTCGAGGGCGGCAGTGACCTCCGCAAGCTGGCCCTCCTGCACACGCAGGTTGACGCCCTGGGTCTGGCGCATTTCCTGGGCGTCCAGAAGCTGGGCCTTGGAGCCGACCTCGCGTTCCAGCAGCTCGGCACGCATGCCGATGCGCGTGTCCTGGGTGGCCAATAGCTCGCGCTGGGCGCTGATGGTCGCCTTGAGGCGCGCTTCCTCAGCCAATTTCTGCACCCGCTGGGCGTCGAGCGTCGCCAGCTGGGCGGCAAGCCGGTCCACGTCTCCCTTCAGCACGCGGGCCTCGCGCTCGCGCACGTCCTGCGGAATGTCCGCCCCCCACGCCGTGACCTCGGCGGGAGCACCGCGCTCCACCGCCGCAAGCGCCGCCCGGCGCCGCAGCGCCTCCGCCTTCGCGGATTCAAGCGCGGCCGAAAGGCCTGCAACGTCTGCATCCGCCTCACGCGGGTCGAGCCGCATCAGCAGGGCCCCGGCCGCAACCTCCTGGCCATCCCGCACGGCAATCGTCTCTACGCGGCCGCCTTCCAGCGGCTGCACCACCTTCACCCGTCCGGTCGGCTGGATCTTGCCACTGGCCACCGCCACCACGTCCACGGTGCCGATCCAGCTCCAGCCCAGGGCAATGACTGCGAGCGCACAGATGGCGACCAGCAGGCCCAGGCCCACGGGTGAGGGGGGCGTGTCCAGGATCTCCAACGCCGCTGGGAGAAACTCGCGGTCCACCGGGCGACGGCTCGCGTCAGCATCTCGCGGCTTTTCTGCCGCGGCCTTTTTCGGCTCCACGGGCCGCTGCTGCGGGGGTACGTCGGCGGCGGCGCTGGTGGATTCTGCAGAATGCGGGGCCTGGGCGGCTGTGGTCCGGGGGGCGGCGTCCGTCGCCGATCCTGCGCCGGTGCGGCCGGCGGCCGCTGCGGGGGAATCCGTCATGACGCGCTCCGCGCCGTCTGCATGGCCCATAGCCGCGCATAAAGTCCCTCTGGCCGTGCCAGCAGTTCGTCGTGGCTGCCCACCTCCACGATGCGTCCATCGACCATGCCCACGATGCGCGAGCAGTCTCGTACCGCCGCGAGGCGATGGGCGATGATGATGACCGTGCGGCCGTGCGCGATGTGGCGCATGTTGGCCTGAATGATCCGCTCGCTCTCATAGTCGAGGGCGCTCGTCGCCTCGTCCAGGATGAGGATGGGCGGATTGGTGACCAGCGCGCGGGCGATCGCGATGCGCTGGCGTTGTCCGCCCGAAAGATTGGCCCCGCGTTCCTCAATCTGGGTGTCGTAGCCCTCCGGCATGCGGGCAACAAACTCGTCCACCCCCGCCAGGCGCGCCACGGCCATCACCCGCGCCCGCGGCATGGCGGGGTCCGCCAGCGCGATGTTTTCATGGATGGTGCGGTTGAACAGGAGGTTCTCCTGCAGCACCACGCCGATGTGGCGCCGGAGCCAGGTGGGGTCGACCTGGGAGAGGTCGGCCCCATCGAGCAGAACCTGCCCTTCGCTCGGCAGATAGAAGCGCTGCACCAGCTTGGTCAGGGTGGACTTGCCGGAGCCCGACGGCCCCACGATGCCGATCACTTCCCCCGGCCGGATGGCGAGCGAGACGTGCTTGAGCACTTCCGGCAGGCCGGGCCTGTAGCGGAAGGTCACGTTGCGCATCTCGATGGCGCCGCGCGGCGGCGGCAGCGCGGCACGGGCCGCCGGCAGGCGTTCCGTCGGCGCATTCAGGATGTCGCCCAGCCGCTCCACGGAGACCTGAACCTGTTGGAAATCCTGAAAGATCTGCGACAGCCGCAGCACCGGCTGGGCCACCTGCGAGGCAATCATGTTGAAGGCGATGAGCTGGCCGATGGTGAGGTCACCCTCGATCACCGCCTTCGCCCCGAAAAACAGGATGAAGGCCGTGGACAGCTTCGACACGTATTGGATGGCGTTCTGCCCCAGGGAACCGAGCTGCGTGGCGCTGAACGAGGTGGTCACATAGGCCGCGAGGCGCTCTTCCCACTCCTTCTGCACGATGGGCTCAACCGCGGCGGCCTTCACCGTCTGCATGCCCACCACGGTTTCCACCAGGAACTGCTGGGACAGCGCGCCGCGATCGAACTTCTCCTTGATCTTCGTCAGCAGCAGCGGGCGCACCGCGAAGCTGATGAGGAGATAGAGCGGAATGGTCGCGAGCACGATCACCGTCAGGAACGTGCTGTAGAAGAACAGCACCGCGATGAAGACCAGGGCAAACAGGCAGTCCAGCACCGCGAACAGGCCCTGCCCCGTGAGGAAGGAGCGGATGGTCTCCAGCTCCCGCACCCGGGCCACCGTCTGTCCGGCCGAGCGGGTCTCGAAATAGCCGATGGGGAGCCTGAGCAGGTGCTGGAACAGGCGCTGGCCCAGCTCCACGTCAATGCGGTTGGTGGTGTGGGAAAGCGCATAGGTACGCAGATATTGCAGCACCACATCAAACGCGCCGATGATGACGAGCCCCGCCACCAGCACCGTGAGGGTGGACAGGCTCTGGTGTGCCAGCACCTTGTCCACCACCACCTGGAAGAAGAGTGGCGTGACCAGGGCAAACAACTGGATGAACAGCGAGGCCAGCAAAACATGGCCCAGCGCTGTGCGGTAACGCCAGATGGAGGGCAGAAACCAGGAAAAGCCGAAATTCTCGGGGTTCGTCCCGGCCCCGCGAAAGCGCCGGGTGATGCGCAGCGCCATGGGCTCCAGCGTCTGGGCGAGATCGGCACCGGCCATTGGGGCCTCGACCCGGCTCACCGGATCGATGATCCGATAGCGCCCGTCGGCCAGGCGCCCACCGAACACCCGGAATGCTCCATCCCGCGTCCGCAGGATGGCCGGCGCCGGCAGCCCGTCGAGCCCCTCCGGCAATCTTAATGTCCCGATGGCTGCCTTCAGGCCCAGGAGGCGCGCCGCCCGCACCACGTCCTCGGCATTCGCGACCTGGCCGGTTCCCAGCGCCAGGTCCCGCCGCAACCCCGGCGCCTCGGCCGGAATGCGGAAGAAGGCCGCGATCCCGCATAGCGCGATCAGTCCACCGTCCGCAGGCTCCGCGGCAGAGTTTGACGCTGGGGAAGTCTGAGTGTTCATCCGCCCTTAGGTTCCACGTCGGCACCGCCCCCGATGTTCCCGGCTACGCGCATCACCCGCCCTGTTCATGTTCTCGCCCTGCCCAGGCAGAGACGCCACCACGCATCATTAGGCGCCGGCGGTCACGACACTAACCCTGTCGAGCGCGCGACTTCCGCAAAGGGAATTCCCGGTTACAGGCATCACTAGTTGCAGATCCGCGTGCGAGCAAGCCCGCCTATAGTGCCGTCAGGACGCGGAGTTGGGGGGACCGACGAGCCACGCCGGACGCAGTCGAGGGGCTGTCGGGCGAGGGGGACGCGGTCTCGAGCGGGGCGCCGCTCTGGCTCGGCGCCCCGCGAAACTGTCCTGCACCGTCTCGCTCGCGGAGGGCAGGGGAGTGTCGGTCGACGTGAGGTTTTGACTGTCCTGTCCCCGTGTCACTCATCGGGCCGATTGTGGCGGTGGGCTTTCAGTCTTCAGCATCTGGCGATATGCGCGCCCGTGGATGCCGGGCGCGCATCTGCGCATTCACGAATAGGGAATGCTGTCTGTAAAGACAAAATCTGAATTTGTGAGGTTGAGCGAAGCTCCATTGGCGATGTGGAACTCTATGGAGCCGATATTGACGATCAGCGTTGAGGGAGACGTCGGGTCAATGCCGGTCGTCATGGTCGAAATATCGTAGAGGCCGCTCGCGTGGATATAGAGAAAGTCCTCACCCTGGGTGAAGTCCTCGACGGTGTCCACATCCCATCCCTGGTAGAAATGAAATTCATCACTTCCCGCACCGCCGAAAAGATGGTCGTTTCCCTCAAAGCCGTCCAGGCGGTCGTTTCCATTCCCGCCATAAAGCCAATCCACATTGGCGCCGCCGCGCAGCGCGTCATCTCCACCGAGACCCTCCACCGTCATTTCGATCGTGGAATTGTCAGAGGCTTTGCGCGATTCGCCGGCCATCAAAAGATCATTGCCGCTGCTGCCTTTGATGCCGGCAATATCGACCAGATCAATGCCATCCAGGTTCAGGCCGTTGCCGCTGATGTACGCGGCCTTACTCGTATCCATATTCTGTATTTTTTCGATGCCGGACAGATAGGCAATATTTATATTGTAGCTGGTGTAACCGGAATCCGCGAGAATGAGGATTGTATCTGTGCCGGTTCCTCCGTCATAGGAGACCGCGTGATAGCTCAGCGTCGCGTAAAAGGTGTCGTTGCCGGCGTCACCATAGAGATAGTCCGCCCCCTGGAACCCGGATATCGTGTCGTTTCCGGTTCCGCCATAGATGTAATCCACGCCATTGCTGCCGGTGATCGTGTCGTCACCGCCATCGCCATAGATGACGCGGGAGCCGCCCGAAAGACCGCCGACGACGGTGATCACGTCGTTGCCGTCATCCCCATGGATGGTCGCATTCTTGGCCTGCTGCACGAAGATCGTGTCGTTCCCGATCCCGGCATTGATCACGATGCTTGAGATGGTTGAGATAGAAACGGTAATCGTATCGTCGCCGCCATAGCCATTGATCGTGTAGCTTGCGGCCCACGTCGAGGCGACGAGCGTATCGTTGCCGCTGGTTCCATTGAGCGTTGCCATAAACCGCATCCTTCTTCCGAGCTCGAATACGGCTGTATTCTACCACTGATTGCATGTTTGTTTTGTTGCATGCTGCCGAAGTGGGGGTGGTATTGCGCGGCGCATTGCCGCGCGCCTGATGGCAGGCGCGCTAGCGGTGACGATGTCGCGCGGGTCGCTCCCGGCCGTCAGGCCGCGGCGAATTCGGTCACGAAGCCCTCGACCAGCCGGCTCAGATCAGATGCCTGCCTCGAGAGGCCGCTGGACAGGGAGAGGAGCTGGGTGGCGGCGCTGCCCGTCGTTTCCGCGGCCTCGCTGACGCCCGAGATGTTCTGCGTCACCTGCTGGGTTCCAGTCGCGGCCTGCTGGCAGTTGCGGGCGATCTGCGCGGTTGCCATGCCCTGTTGGTCCACGGCGGTGGCGATGGTGGACGCCCCCTCCTTGATGGCGGAGATGACACGGACGATCTCGGCCATGGAAATGACCGTTCCGTCGGTGGCCTGCTGGATCTCGCCGACCTTGGTGGAAATCTCGTCGGTGGCCTTGGCGGTCTGGCTGGCCAGCTCCTTCACTTCCGAGGCCACCACGGCGAAGCCCTTGCCCGCTTCGCCGGCGCGTGCGGCCTCGATGGTGGCGTTGAGGGCCAGGAGATTGGTCTGCGCCGCGATGGTCTTGATGATGTCGATGACCTCGCCGATGGCGCCGGCCGCCACCGCAAGGCCGCCGATGCGCCGGTTCGAGGCCTCCGCCTCGACGAAGGCGCCATCGGCCACGGTGGCGGAGCGGCTCACCTGCCCGGTGATTTCGTGCACCGAGGCCGCCATCTGCTCGGAGGAGGAGGCCACCGTCTGCACGTTGGCGGATGCCTGCTCGGCCGCGGCCGCGACCGCCTGGGCCTGGCGGGATGTCTCTTCGGCGGTGGCCGAAAGGTTGCGGGCGGCATCGGCCACTTCCCCGGAGGAATGGACAAAGCCGGCGGCCAGGGTCTGCATGCGGCCGACGAAATCATGGGCCAGCTGCTCGCGCCGGGCGAGAGTCTCCCGCTCCTCCTGCTCGCGCTGGGCGGCCTCCTGACGCAGGCTTTCTGCGACGCCCAGATGCCCGCGCAGGGTTTCCAGGGCCCGGGCGATGGCGCCGATCTCTTCCTTGCGCTCCGTGCCGGGCACTGCCACATCGAGGTCGCCCCGGCCGAGGGAGGCCATGACGCCGATGGCCTTCTGAATCGGCCGCACCACCTCGAAGCGGACGATAAACACCGCAAGAACGAGAATGAGCAGCGTCGCGCCGGACATGGCGATCAGCGTTTGCCAGGCCGTGCCCCGTGCCGCCGCCGTAAGGTCGGCGCGCTCCTCGTCAATGCGCTTGCCCAGCTCGCGGTTGACCTGCGCCAGGCGGTCGATGACCGCATCCAGCGCCGGGTCACAGCCGGTCTTCATGGCCTCGGAAACCTTGTCCTTCCTCCCCTCCACGCCACTCTCGGCAATGCGCAGGGCATCCGCGCAGGGGCCGTCCACGGCGCGCTGAAAATCGGTAACCAGCCCATTCAACTTGTCGGCCTGGTCCGGCAGCAGTTCCACCGCATCCTTCATGTTGCTCTTGAAGCCATCCATGGCCACGTCCACCAGGGTGGAGGTGCTGATCATGGCCAGGGTGTCGCTGGCATCGGCCCGCTGGTGCACGGCGCCGCTATATCGCGCGATGTAGCGGCCGGCATGGGCGAGGTTCATGCCCGCCAGCGCCTCGTGGCCCAAAAGCTGGGAATAAACGCCGTCGATCCACATCATGTTGGACGTGGCGTGGTAGGCCCCGCCAAGGCTCACGGCGCCGAGAACAAAAAGAAGGCTTGTGACCTTCCATGTGAGAGGCCAATTCCTGAACCGCATAGGAAACCCCTAAAGACCGCCCCGGCTCAAAAGCAGATGAGCAGCATTCGCCCTGGTGTGGATCTCAGATGGCGTCACGTGGCAATTATATATTGCGCTTTTACGACATTCTGACGCTTGAACATTGAGTCCAGATGCGCGGAGCACACTACCTCCCTGCTGCGCTCACTTCAATTCCAAAATGCACAAGCGGGGATACTCCGCTTTATTTTCTTAAGGAAAGCTTCGGCGAATACTTTGCCGGAAAAATGAATACAGCGGCGCGGCGTGCGCGCGCGCCATTGCCCCCGGCGCGTGGCGATTGACAGATGGAGCGCGGCGGCGGAGGAGTCTGCCTTTGTTGCGTTTCAGGTGACCCGATGGATGATCCCGCCCGCCACCTCCTTTCTGTCGGCGGCCTCAACGTGCTGTTCGTGATGGCGACCAGTGAGGAGATTGGCCCCCATCTCAAGGCCCGCATCAATCCGCTCATCACCGGCGTCGGCCCGGTGGAGGCGGCGATCGAGACAGCGCGGGCGCTTGCCCGGCTCGACCATCGCGGAGAGCTGCCGGACCTCGTCTTTTCCCTCGGCTCCGCCGGCTCGCGGAAGCTGGACCATGCGGAGGTGTACCAGGTTTCCCATGTCGCCTATCGGGACATGGACGCCTCCGCGCTCGGCTTCGAGAAGGGGCGTACCCCCTTCCTGGACGAGCCCGCGGTGGTGGAGCTGCCGCATTATATCGATGGCGTGCCCGCCGCTTCCCTTTCCACCGGCGGCGCCATCATTTCCGGCCCGGCCTACGATGCCATCGCCGAGGACATGGTGGACATGGAGAGCTTCGCTGTGCTGCGGGCGGCCCGGCGCTTCCATCTGCCCATCATGGGCCTGCGCGGCATCAGCGACGGCAAGAGCGAGCTCTCCCGCTATGAAGACTGGACCGAGTATCTCCACATCATCGACGAGCGGCTGGCCCAGGCGCTCGACCTGTTTGGATCGCAGACCACTGCATCCGGCCTCAAGTCTGTGACGGAACGCAAGGAATGACGCCCGCCGCCCGTATTGCCGCCGCCATCGAGGTGCTCGCGGACATCGCTACCCGCCGCCGTCCCGCGCCCGAGGCGCTGAAGGACTGGGGCCTGTCCCATCGTTTCGCCGGGTCTGGCGACCGTGCCGCCATTGCCGGCATCGTCTACGACACCCTGCGCCGCCGCGCGTCGGCCGCCGCCGTCATGGGCTCGGAGGAGCCGCGCGCCCTGGTGCTGGGCATGCTCAACGTGATGCGAGGCCTCGATCTGGCCGCCATCACCCAGCTCGCCGACGGCTCGCGCTACGCCCCCGCCGCCCTGAGCGCGGAGGAACAGGCCCGCCTTGCGGATCCGAGCCTTGAGGGCGCCCCGCCATTCGTGCGTGGCGATTATCCCCAGTGGCTGCACGCCTCGCTGCGCCACGTGTTCGGCGAAGATGTCGTTGCGGAAGGGCAGGCGCTGGCCACCCGCGCGCCGCTCGATCTGCGCGTGAACACCCTGAAGGCGACGCCGGAGGACGCCCGCGCCGCCCTCGCTCATCTCAATCCCGATTCCGGCGGCTACTCCCCGCTGGCCCTGCGCATCGTGCTGGACGCCCAGGGCAAGGCCCCGCCGGTCTCCGCCGAACCTGCCTTCCTGAAAGGCGAGGTGGAGGTACAGGACGAGGGCTCGCAGATCGCCGCCATTCTCGCCCAGCCTCTGCCCGGCACCCAGGTGCTGGACCTGTGCGCCGGCGCGGGCGGCAAGACCCTCGAATTCGCGGCCCTGATGGACAATAAGGGCCAGATCTATGCCCATGATGCGGACATCCGCCGCCTGAAGCCCATGCATGAGCGCCTTGCGCGGGCGGGCGTGCGCAATGTGCAGGTGCGCGCGCCGCGCGGCAGCGAGGACGTGCTGGCGGATCTGGAAGGCCACATGGATCTGGTGCTGGTGGACGCCCCCTGCACCGGGACCGGCACCTGGCGCCGCAACCCCGATGCCAAATGGCGGGTGCGGCCCGGCGCGCTGGCTCAGCGCACGGCGGAGCAGGCCCGGATTCTGGAGGATGCGACCCGCTTCGTGAAGCCGGGTGGGCGATTGGCCTATGTCACCTGCTCGCTGCTGGACGAGGAGAATGGCGCGCAGATCCGCGCCCTGCTGGCCAAGCGGCCGGACTTCACAGCGATTCCCCCGGCTGAAACCACTCTCGCCCTGGGCGCGCGCGGGCTGGCGCTGAAGGAAGTGGCCCTCGCCAGCCGCGAGGGCGTGCTGCTGACCCCCCGGCGCACGGGCACCGACGGCTTCTTTGTGAGCGTGCTGAAACGGGCGGTTTGACCCGCTCGCCGCGGTGCATTGCCATCCACGCATAACCGCCGCGCGCTGCCGCTTCGGCTGCGCGCGGCGTGGTGGCCTTTTTCAAACGCGACTTTCCCGCTAAAGGATGCGGCTAAAGCGCCCTTGCGGCGTCCCAGCCGGAAAGCTCACGCCCCCATGACCTCCCCCTCGCAAGACACCGTCCTCATCATCGATTTCGGCAGCCAGGTGACGCAGCTCATCGCTCGCCGCGTGCGCGAGGAAGGCGTTTATTCGGAGGTGGTGCCGTTTCAGAAGGGCGCCGAGGCCATCGCCCGCCTGAAGCCCAAGGCGATCATCCTCTCCGGCGGCCCGGCCTCGGTGATCGAGGGCGAGAGCCCGAAGGCCCCTCAGGAGGCCTTTGCCGCCGGCGTTCCGGTCCTGGGCATCTGCTATGGCGAGCAGTGCATGGCCGCCCAGCTCGGTGGCACGGTGGAAGCCGGACATCACCGCGAATTCGGCCGCGCCGAGCTCAAGGTGGAAAAGGTGGTGCCGCTGTTCGAGGGCGTGTGGCGCGAGGGTGAGAGCCACACCGTGTGGATGAGCCACGGCGACCGCGTGACCGCCCTGCCGGAAGGCTTCGAGGTGGTCGCGACCTCGCAGAATGCGCCCTTCGCGGCGATCGCGGACGTGGCGCGCGGCTATTACGGCGTTCAGTTCCATCCGGAAGTGGTTCACACGCCGGATGGCGCGCGGCTGCTCGCCAACTTCGTGCGCAAGGTGGCCAAGCTCGAAGGCACCTGGACCATGGGTGCGTTCCGCGAGCGCGCCATTGCCCGCATTCGCGAGCAGGTGGGCAAGGGGCGCGTCATCTGCGGCCTTTCCGGCGGTGTCGATTCCTCCGTCGCGGCCGTGCTGATCCACGAGGCCATTGGCGACCAGCTCACCTGCGTGTTCGTGGACCACGGCCTGATGCGCCAGGGCGAGGCGGACGAGGTGGTGTCCCTGTTCCGCGGCCACTACAACATTCCGCTCGTGCACACGGATGCGTCCGACCTGTTCCTGAGGGAACTGGATGGCGTCGACGACCCCGAGCAGAAGCGCAAGATCATCGGCAAGCTCTTCATCGATGTGTTCGAGGCCGAGGCCAAGAAGGTGGGCGGCGCCGATTTCCTCGCCCAGGGCACCCTTTATCCGGACGTGATCGAGAGCGTGTCCTTCGCCGGTGGTCCTTCGGTCACCATCAAGAGCCACCACAATGTGGGTGGCTTGCCGGCGCGCATGAACATGAAGCTGGTGGAGCCCCTGCGCGACCTGTTCAAGGACGAGGTGCGTGCGCTCGGCCGCGAGCTGGGCCTGCCGGACAGCTTCGTGGGTCGCCACCCCTTCCCGGGCCCCGGCCTCGCCATCCGCTGCCCGGGCGGCATCACCCGCGAGAAGCTCGAGATTCTGCGCAAGGCCGACGCCATCTATCTTGAAGAGATCCGCTATGCCGGCCTCTATGACGTGATCTGGCAGGCCTTCGCGGTCATCCTGCCCGTGCGCACCGTGGGCGTGATGGGCGACGGGCGCACTTACGACCATGTTCTGGCGCTGCGGGCGGTGACCTCCGTCGACGGCATGACCGCCGATTTCTACCCCTTCGACATGTCCTTCCTGGGCCGCGTCGCCACCCGCATCATCAACGAGGTAAAGGGCGTAAACCGCGTCGTCTACGACGTCACCAGCAAGCCGCCGGGCACGATTGAGTGGGAATGAAATGATGTGGTTCGCGGCGTTTCGCGAACTATCACCACATCGTCTTAACTAGCTGAAATCAAACAAAAAGTCAATCAATCACTATCGGAGCCTATCGCCTTGAAGCGACGGGCTCTGACGGTGCGCGCGACGGTATGCGTTTTCCGCCGTCCGTCGGATTTTTGCCCTACCGTCAGGCCGAAAACGGAAGCAGCCCACGGAAAACAACGCTAGTATGCTGTTTTATAACGATTATTCGCGTTGATTGACGGTATCGAATTTGACGGTAAAATTGGAGCTCGAAAAGGCGTTTTCGATCGTCAACGAGGCCGTTCCCATGCTCACTGATATGGCCATCAAGAGGCTGAAACCAAAGGATAAATTGTACAAGGTGGCTGACCGTGACGGTATGTACGTTTCCGTCGCCACGACAGGCCAAATCACCTTCCGGTACGACTACCGTCTGAACGGCCGCCGGGAGACGCTGACGATCGGCCCCTACGGCTCCGATGGCCTCACGCTCGCCGAAGCGCGCGAACGCTGCATCGCCGCTCGCAAGCTGGTGGCGGAGGGGCTTTCCCCTGCCCACGAGAAGCAGCGTGACAAGCGGCGCAAGGCCATGGAGCGCAGCTTCGGTGCGGTGAGCGCCTTATGGATCAAGGAGGCGCGCATGGCGGAAAGCACCCGCTCGATGCGCAAGGCCATCCTCGATCGCGACATTCTCCCTGCCTGGAAGAACCGCCTTCTGACCGAGGTGACGCCGGACGATCTACGGCAGCTCTGCGCCAAGGTGAAAGAG
Organism: Xanthobacter variabilis; assembly: GCF_043831965.2. NCBI lineage: Bacteria > Pseudomonadati > Pseudomonadota > Alphaproteobacteria > Hyphomicrobiales > Xanthobacteraceae > Xanthobacter > Xanthobacter variabilis. The sequence continues at coordinate 3,511,923 of NZ_CM195533.1, read as the reverse complement.
CGCGGCGCGCCGGCGACCGCCATCCACGCCCGCGATATCGTCAAACAGATCTTCGCCTTCGCCATCCTGCATGGGGAGAAGGTGCCGAACCCGGCTGACGAGGTCGGACCGGCCTCGATCGCGACCTTCCAGCCGAAGGACCGGGCGCTGTCGCCGGCCGAGATCAAGATCATGCTGCAGCAGATCGAGCACGTGCCGACCCTGCCAACCATCCGCCTCGGCCTGCGCCTGATCCTGCTCACCATGGTGCGCAAGAGCGAACTGCAGGATGCCACCTGGGACGAGGTCGACTTCGAGAACGCCGTCTGGACGATCCCGAAGGAGCGCATGAAGCGATCGAAGGCGCACAACGTCTATCTCGCGCAACAGTCGCTCGACATCCTTATTGCGCTCAAGACCTGCGCCGGCAACTCGCGCTATCTGCTGCCGTCCCGCTATGACGCCGACGCCCCCATGTCGCGCGCAACCTTCAATCGCGTCACCGCGGCTGTCGTGGCGCGGGCAAAGAAGGAGGGGCTGCCGTTGGAGCCGTTCACGGTCCACGACTTGCGCCGGACCGGCTCGACGCTCCTGAACGAGATGGGCTTCAACAGCGACTGGATCGAGAAATGCCTCGCCCACGAGGACGGGCGCTCTTCACGCGGCGTCTACAACAAAGCAGAATACGAACCGCAGCGTCGGCACATGCTCCAGGAGTGGGCCGACATGGTCGATGCCTGGGTGAACGGTCAGAAGCGGGCGCCGACGCTCTTGCCGCCGTCGATGGCGTTTATGGGAGGCAATTGAGAATCGGGCAAAGCACGAAGCGCCGGACCTTTTGGCATTTCCTCAGCTAGACTGTTACGTCCGGGATGGGGCCGATTGCCGACTGTCGGGTTTCAGTAGCACTCCATAGATAGCGGCCGTTTGCTACCGTAGCCCACCCGCGCGATATGCCGCCAATAGGGCTGCGAACGCGCGATATCTACATTCCAGATCAGCACATCGGCACCATCAAGGTGAAGTCGCGCAATTTTCACTAATCGTTCCTGCTCTATCCGTCCGTCAGTGACCCCGCAGACCAAACTCTGCGATGACTGCAGGTCGGGCGGCCAGAAGGCGTTCGAGGTGGCTTTCCGCCCACATCTCAACGCGCGGGGATGCACCGCTCGCATTGTGCTGCTCGATCCAGGTAACCGCATCAGCGGTGAACCGCCCGCTCGTCGCCAAGATGAGAACATCGACCCGAGGATTCGGCCAAAGTGCCATTTGATCCTTGGTCGACGAGACCTCCGCAACGCTCACGCTACGGGTCTTCCAGTGCTTGCATTGAATGACGACACGAAGGCGGATGGTGCCTGACAGTTCGTCCTGGATCACGCGCATCACAGAGAGGTCACGTCCCCTGTCCGGCGCTCTCGTCTGCATGAGCCACTCTGGATTTTCATAGCCTGGCGTGTCGCTGATGAGCGTGAAAATCAGACGCTCGAAAGTCTGATCGTCGATCTTCGACCAAGCCAACGCTGTGGTGATAGGGCCCGTCGGCCGCGCTGCGACCAGGGCCGACAAGTCCTCGACCTGAACCGGCACGGCCTCGTTGGCGCCATACAAACCCTTGCGGAGCGTGCCTTTGACGTCCGGCCAGTCCATCGCTTCGATATCATGGAGATCGCCGACACATCCAAAATGCATGTGACGCATCATGTCGGACCACCGCGCTGGTTTCTTCACGCTCGAGCCGAGCAGAACCTCGATCTGCCTCATATGCTCGCGCATCTCATTCCAGACTTCTTTTTCGATCTGGTGCGGACGCTCCGCATCCGGCCCGACGACCGCGCGAACGCCGCGAATGTCCGCGTCAATCTGATCGATCAGGCTGATGAGCGCGTCTCGGATGAGCGCTCTTCGCATATTGTTGAACCGGAAACGATACTCTTGGAGTTCACGTCCGGGCTCCTCAATCCAGCGTTCGACGGACACGTGCGCGCTCGGCTCATCAATCTCCATCGCGTCCAGTCGGCTTTGGGCTACTCCGTCGAGATCCGGCGGCGTTGCGGTCGGCTTCCATCCCCCGATTTTCGGAAGGCTAGCGACGAGAAGATCGAATGAACGAACCCGATCTTCATATTCGACATTCGCGCCAAAATTGATCCCGGTCGGGATCATCGAAGCGATCTCATCCCACAATCGTTCCAGCTTGATGAGATTGGCTTCCGTCGCCTCGAACTGCTCCAGAGCCGCCATCAAAGTGCTGCTTGTCGAATCCAACGCTGGCATGCGCCTCCACTCCGCCTCCTCAAGATAAAACGATCCACTCGAAATTAGTGCGCTCTACCGGCCAACTTCGCTTTTCCTGCCTCCAGGATCGAGGACAACATCGTCTCCATCGCCTCCTCAAGGCTATCCGGTTCTTCCGCCCGCAGCCGCTCCGCCTCCACGACGAAGCCGGATAGCAGATCCCGAATGACCTCGGGCGACGCGGTCAAAGTCCCTAACATCCTCAATGAATTCTGCGCATAGCCAAGAAACTCCGCGTTTCTCTCAGTGATTTTTTCGAGCATTTCCTTGGTAATGCGCTCGCTTGGCGCGACGAATTCCCCGTCCAACCAATCCACATAGAACGATGCGTTTTTGTTTCGGTTCGAGTCATCGTGAAACGCATCTTGCGTCTTCTTGAACGCCTCTCTCGCAGCATCCCAATCACCGCGCGCCCGCGCCGCCAACTCATCCTCTGAAGGTTCCAGCATGTAGGCATTCGACTTGTTCTTCGAGGAATGGCGGGCAAATGCAGCCAGCACCTTCTTCTGATTCACTTCGAAACCTAGAACCAGGCTGACGGCCCACACTCCGAGATTGCTGACTTTCGAACACTCCTCGAGCGAAATCTGGTGAAGGCAAAGAGCCCGGGCGACACCACCGGCTTTCGCCAGCAGCTCGGCCTCAAAAAATAGCTGCTCGGCATTGGCGAAGGTTTTCTCCGCACCTTGAAGCAGAACGTCCAGCGACGCCTCCTTCTCATTTTCTCTCCCATCAGCCACCCGCATCTCCATTGAAGAGAACTTCGGTCAGGTTTTCTGGCGGTGACCAAATCCCCGACTTCGCCTTCACATATGTTCGGCATAGAGTAACGATCTTGTCCTGATCGCCAAACCTCAGCTTTTCCCGCTCGATTGTCGTCAGCTGTTCAAAAGCATTCTCGGTGAACCCATAGGTCGACAAAAACAGGCCTCCGTCCTTCTTCTCCTTCACGATCACCTTCAGGAGCTTCATCACAGCGTCAGCACCGACCCTCGTCGATGACCGCCAGTGCTTTATCTCGACGTAATAGATCGCTCGTTTGCCCGCGACCTCGCATTCCAGAATGACGTCCTTCCCGCCATCCTTCGATCCAGGCGTCAGCGTTACCCGGAAGCCGAGCCCATCGAAGACCTCGGCAACGATCCGCTCAACGTCCCGCCATTCCAAATGAGCCAAGGCACCCGGTTCGCGTGCAATGAGCCGCGCGAAACGCTCACTCAACTCGCGCAGCATGACCCGCACCTCTGTCTCCGCATCGGGCCCAGCTTCCCGCACGAGCTCAAGCCAGCTGCGCAGATCGTCCAGCGCTTTGAGTTCGACTGTCAGGGGAAGGTCGCGCTCGACCGTCGCCCTCGCCGAATTCGTGAAGGCACAATTGCTAACGAGGATTACCCGCCCCATACCTTTCAGAAGACCGGCTCCGATTAATGCGCGAACCTGCTCAATCGAAACCTTTGAGCCTCGTCTATAAAATTTGGTTTCGACGCCCAGCCTTTCGGACAAGCCCAGCGCCGGATCACCGCGCACACCCACAAAGTCGAGACCTTCGTCGCGAGCCCCAGATGTCACCGCTATGTCGAAACCCTCGACCCGAAGGATAGGTACCAAGATGCCGACCAAGATGCGCTCGGCTTCCATCACAGACGGCGATTGGTCGATTTCAAGCCGAGCAATATCGGCCATGATGCGACTATATTCTTCATTGGAAATTCTATTCGGGGCGGTCGTCGCCAAATTTATACCCTCCGATTTCAAAACTCATCAATCGTTCAAAACGCATTCAGCAAGGCATAATCGGTCAGATGGGCCGGCACACCCAACGACTCCATCCGCTTACGCAGCCCATCAAGATCCCCGTAGTAGCTGACCTTCCAGCTCACCCGGTTGACGTCAATATTCGCGATGACCTCCTCAAAATACGGGTGATCAACCTCCGACACCGAATGTCCCATCACAACAATCCGATCGACATCCGACAGCCCGGCAAAGAAGGCTGCGTTTTTCTCGATGACTTTGGCGGTGGGTTTGAACGTGTCTCGGAAGTAATCGTCGACAATCTCCTGCCCTTCGACGACACGCATATCCGCACCCTCCGGATCTTGCTCGAAACGATAGGGATCCGGGTTTGGATCGGGCTCCCATCCATGGCCCAGCACCAACGTCTCCGTTGGGTTCGCCGCCGCTCCATGGATATGCAACACGTTGATGTCGGGAACCCCATACAGACGTTGTAGCGACGGCGTGTAATTGAAGTTCAAGAAGACAGCCGAGGGATCCACTGGAACGTGCTGCCCGCTGAACTCAGCAGCCGATGGGACAGGAAGCTGGCGTATCCATTCGGCGAAGCGCAACCGCAACGTCGTCGAGATCGCCTCGACCGCCTGCTGAATCTCGTACTGGTAATCGTGGTGGTATGCGTCGCTCCAATCGTCGGCGCCATATCCGACCAGAAAGTTGGACGCGTCCTCAATCAGCGAATCGCTGTCCAACGCGGCCAACCGATCCTCGAGTTCGGCCCAGAACTGAGCATCTATCTTCAAGTATTTTTCGACTAACTCGTAGGTCTTGTCATCGGACCGCCGGAGATATTCTCCGAACGCTTTATAAGATGACGGAATTCCGTGGTGGAGATCGAAGCCGTTTCCAATGATATAAAGCGTTTTCCCCATCTAAGCCCTTCGGTGTTTTCCCGTTTGCTAGCGCATTTGCTCATTTGCATTGCTCTTCAATCGCTCACGTCTATATCCGGCTCCGCGATCAACTCCTCCGCCAACTCCGAAAGCCACGGCGAAACATCATCGATCTGAACCGCGCTGGCGTGAGCCCTGTAATAATCGCCAACCGTCCGGAAGCGCTCCCCGAACCGCTCCGTAAACATCCTCTGCAGCTTGGCGTTTCTGCTCAAGACGCTCGACATGGCGCGACCACCTGTCAAGAACCTGATCGCATGCTCCGTTCCGAGCAAATAGAGGTGCTTACGCTTCGCCGTCGGATGCTCCGCAAGCCGCAGGTAATCCTTGAAAACCGAATTCTGGCGGATCGTCTCGGGCCCGCCTCTCCACTGAATGAATTTGAACTCGGCAACCCGAACATTCGTTTCCAGATCGAAATCGCGGCCCGTATTTCCCGCACCGAGAGACACAGATTCGACGCGCTCGTCCGGCTCGAGAATATGTGGCAGACACATAAGGATGCCGAGTGCATGGATTGTGACATTGATCTGTCCGGCAAGCCGCTTCATGCCGGCCGCGGCCGCAAGCACCTCACGTCCTGCCCCAGCATTAGCGAGGAAGCCCGTACAATCAACTGCCGAAACGCCTCGCACCGCGCCTTCGATGCGCGATAAGGTCTGCGTCAAATCCGGGCCAGTAAAGCGGCCGAGCAGTTTAACGATCTCAACAGGATCGGCAGTCAACCTTCTCCCCCCAGCTCAGCGCGCATCCACTCCGTCAACTCTTCGTCCAGAGCGGCGTCGACATAGACGTCGCAACGCGGCGCGATCCCCGCCTTCACGTCGATTACCAGATGAAGCCCAACCAAATACCCGTAGGCTCCTGCCTGTTCGGTCATCCCCTTGAGTTTCCAGATGTCCCCATCGAAGTCCTTGTTGGTCGACTTCTTGACCTCGACGACGAGCAAATTGTCACGCTTCCCGACCCGATGTACGATCAGGTCAGGGACGATCGCGTCCTTCCCAATCAACTCATCATCGCTCAGGTCATAGCGAAGGCGCTTGATCACATCCTCGCGCCGATTCCATTCCAGATCGATCGACCAGCCGGCATATTCCCCATGCAGGAGATCGCGAACCCGAGCGACAAGCGCCCGCTCGGCGGGATCCGCATAGGCAATATCCTTATCCTGCAGAAGTGCACGCACCGCCGCCGCGAATACCGAAAGTACTTCTTGTAAATCATCCCTCATGACATTCATCTACCATGAAGCACCTCAACGAAAATCGGGACCGCGACGTGATAACCGAGTTCGCCCGCAAGAAGACGAAACCCAACACTCTTTGCCTTTCCCATATGCCTGCCGATGGCATCGGGCTCCCTCGAAATTCTGTCAGGAAACCCCAGCCATGCCAACTTTTTCGGAGCTATTTTCCGTGACCGAACAGAAATCGCGCTCATCGCAATGGCTTGCCTGGATGAATGATTATGTCGATGCTGCTAGGCGCTTCAGTTCAGAATACCCGGTCGACGTTGTCTCAGACGAGGAAAGGGAGCTGATAGCGCTCAAAATGGCGCTGTACGCCCGAGCGCTGACACTGTTCGAGGGCGCCTTGCTCCTGCTCGAAAACGACCGACAGCTTGATTTTCGCATCCATTCCCGCTGCGTCCTTGAGGCCACGATGTACCTCATCGCGCTGGACCGAAATCCCGCTTTCGTCGCAAAAATGAAGGACGACGATTTCAAGAGCCGGCATTCGCGGGCTGCTCTTCATCTTGATGCGAAGACGTTCAGCGGCACCGACGACGTCAGGCAACAGCTGCAGGAATTTGTAGATCAAGGGCTCCAGGGCGCGAAGGCAATCCAACTCGGTACGCTCCTGGAGGGCAGCGACTTCGATCGGCTTTATCGCAGCTATCGTGATATTTCCGGGGACGCGGCTCACGTGAGTGTCACCGCTCTCAACCGGCACTATATCGAGCATCCCGAAACCGGCTCGGCAACACTGACCCTTCATCCTGCGCTCGATGACGACGATTTTCAGCGCACGATGACAGAGCTCGGTATTTCAATGACAATTGCCACTCTGCTCATCATGAAGATCAAGGCAAAAACGGACGTTTGGGACGAATTTCAGACGTTACTTCGACGCTACCGGGCCTTGGCGAGTGAGCAGCACCGCGCGGACCAGCCGTCGAAGCAGGATGAGAACGCCTAAAAATCTCAAATTCAGTCTCTGGGGGGAGTTTAGTTGGGAAATTTCATTGCAGCAGCTCACGACGTTCGACAGGTTCTCGTCGGCCGCATCGTCACGATGGATGGGAACGGTACGATACCCTCCCTGACCAACATTAGCGTTGTTGTTATCTCTGCTCAGCGAACGGCAAGTTTCTGGAGCACCAAGTCGTAGTTTGAATGACCAAAATGGAGGCGCAAAGCCGAGCGTCCGCTATCAAAGCGCCGACCAAGGCCCACTCTGGCGCCAGCTGAACGTCGATCTGGCTGGCCACTCCTTTCGAACGACCGGCAGGAAAATGTAGTTCCGTTCATCCAAGCTGAATTGGGGGCTTGACCGGTCGGGTGCGGCGTTGACGAACATCCGGCGCCGGTGCTTTGCGCAAGGCGTCTGTCTCCGATGCGTGGCGCCGTCCGTCGAGCCAGGTCTCGACCTCGGCCAGATCCCACACAACGCAGCGTGGCGTCAGGAAGAAGCGCTTGGGAAACTCGCCGCGCTGTTCCATCTCGTAGATCGTCGTGTCGGCGAGTGGCACGATCTTGCGAAGCTCCGGGCGGCGGATCACGCGCTTGAGCAGATCGGCGAGCGGCTGAAACCGCTTGAAGCTGCTCTCGGCAGGCTCGTTGGCGGGTGGCTGCACAGAGTCGGAGGCCAAGGCCGGATCTTCTCTTGAAATCGTCTGTTCGCGTTTCATGTCGATCGCCTTCGATCGCTGTGGAATGACTGCGACCAAGGTGATGCATGTCGCTCGTTCATTGAAGACATCGGGCGTCGACGTGCGGGAAACGGCGGCCATCGCGCGGGAATCGGAAGGCAATCGCGAGCGACACATCACCCCGCATTCCCCAAAGCCCGGCACGTCCTTTCCTGAGCGCACTGTGCCTGTGGCCTTCGATCTTCCCCTCTCAACGAGCTCCGGTAACGCTGGCCGCCGCCGCGGCGCGCTCAAGCCCGGCCCGCACCCGACCGTGTAGGGCCTGACCGCGCCGCTCGATGGCGCCGGCCGAACGCCTCCTCGCCCTCGATCGGAGGGTGACATCGAATGGAGGTCGACATGGCCGCAGCGCTCATCACCGACGAACTCTATGCCCGGCTTCTCGCCAATGGCGCTCGCAGCGCCGCCGGCGAGGACATCGATCCGCGTCCCGTCGTCAAGCTCTTCACACCGGACGCCGGCGCCACCTGGCTTCTCACCGAAGCCGATCCCGATGACCCCGACCGCCTATTCGGCCTCTGCGATCTCGGCCTTGGCGAACCCGAGCTCGGTTACGTCAGTCTTGCCGAAATCCGAACGTTGCGTGGACGTCTCCGGCTTCCGGTCGAACGCGACCTCCACTTCAAGGCCGAGCATCCGCTGAGTTGGTATGCCGGGCGCGCCCGCCAATCCGGTAGGATCGTCACCGACTGACGATCGTAATCGCGCCCCGCCTTCGGGCGGGGCGCTTCGTCGTGCTCATGAGGAAAGCCGGCGATCAGGATGCACGGCTTTCAGGTTCTACGGCTTTGTACATCCTGATCCGGTCATCATTCCCGGCGCTCGCTTTCACTCGTGCCGGGCGGGTGCTTGGGGGCGCTGCCCCCTGGCGCGGTGCAAGGGATCGCTGACGCTCGGCCGGGACGGTTTCCCCGGCCTTCCGCGCGGATGGCTGTTTCAGACTCTCGCCCATAGGTTCGATCCGCTTGTGCAGGCCGGGTGATCCCCCTCCGTCCCGGCCGCCCTTGCACCTTGCACCCCCCGGTCTCGGCGACGGCCAGGGTTGCAGCGCAGCGCTGCGCTCCAACCCAAGCCAAAGGATCAAGACCATGACCGACACCATCGAAACGACCGCCACGGTTTCCGAAGCCCCCGCCGAGAACGGGGCGGTGCTATTCGTGCCGTTGAACAAGTTGAAGAAGTCGCCTCGCAACGCCCGCAAGACCCCGCACAGCGAAGCCCATATCGAGGCGCTGGCGGCGAGCATCGCCGCCAAGGGAATGCTGCAAAATCTGGTGGTGGAGCCGGAGACGAACGCGGGCGGCGAACCGACCGGCTTCTATTTCGTCACCATCGGCGAAGGCCGCAGGCTGGCGCAGATGCTGAGGGTAAAGCGCAAGCAGATCAAGAAGACGGAAGCCATCCGCTGCGTTCTGGATATCGAGAACGATGCGACAGAGATCAGCCTCGACGAAAACGTCACCCGTGAGGCCATGCACCCCGCCGACCAGTTCGAACGCTTCCGCGAGCTGGCTGAAAATCGCGGGTGGGGTGCGGAGGAAATCGCCGCCCGGTTTGGCGTGACCGCCCATGTCGTCAGACAGCGGCTTCGCCTTGGTGCCGTCAGCCCGAAGCTGATGCAGGTCTATCGGGACGGCGGCTTGTCGTTGGACCAGTTGATGGCCTTCGCGATCACCGAGGATCATGACCGGCAAGAGCAGGTCTACGAGAACCTGTCGTGGAACCGCGACCCATCCACCATCCGGCGCGACCTGACCAAGATGAATGTCGCGGCGACCGACCGGCGCGCGATCTTCGTCGGCGCGGACGCTTATGCCGAAGCGGGCGGCACCATCATCCGCGACCTCTTCACCGAGGATCGAGGCGGCTATTTCGAGGACGCCACGTTGCTGGGCCAACTCGTCATCGCCAAGCTGGAAGGCATCGCCGCTGAGGTGCAGGCAGCGGAGGGATGGAAGTGGGCTTCCGTTCACATCGACTTCCCTCACGCGCATGGGATGCGCCGCAGCTATCCGCATCCGGTGGACCTGTCGGAGGAAGACGCTGCAGCCTATGACGCGGCACAGCAGGACTACGACCGCATGTCGTCGGAGTACGAAGGCTACGAGGAACTGCCGGATGAGGCGGATCGGCGGTTCGGCGAGCTTGAAGCGGAGATCGAACGGATCGACGCCAAGCACCACGCCTATGACGCCGACGAGATCGCGCGCGGTGGCGTGTTCGTTATCCTGAACCATGACGGCACGGCCCGCATCGAACGCGGCTTCATTCGCGCCGAAGACGAGGCCCCGAGACCGGAGGACGTGGAGGGGGCCACTATCACGGAGGATGGCGAAATCGTCGGCGAGGGAGACGGCGAGGACGCCGAACCCCAGCCGGACGACGAGGACGCCGGGGATGCGGGTAAGCCGCTGTCGGACCTTCTCATCCGCGACCTGACCGCCCATCGTACCCTCAGCCTGCGTCTCGCCCTTGGCGAGCAGCCGGAGATGGCGCTTGTCGCCGTGGTCCATGCGATGGCGGCGCAGACCTTCTATCGCGGCGGGGAAGCGTCGTGCCTCGAAATCCGGTTGACCAGCGCCTATCTCGCCTCCCACGCTGACGGGATCGAGAATACGCCCGCCGCGAAGGCGCTGGCGGATCGTCATGCCGGATGGGCGTCGGACATGCCGCGCGACGTTGCGGACCTGTGGGCCTTCGTCGCCGGTCTGGACTATGCAAGCCTCATGGCTTTGCTCGCCCATTGCGCTTCGCTGACGGTCAATGTGGTCAGGATACCGTGGGAGCAAAAGCCGAATGCCCGCGCGACGATGGAGAAGTTTGCGAGCGCGGTGGCGCTGGACATGGCGGCGCACTGGACCCCGTCCGTGCAGACCTATCTCGGTCGCGTCACCAAGGCGCATATCCACGCCGCCGTGCGGGAAGCGGTCGGTGATGAAGCCGCCGAGCGGATCGCGGGTTTGAAGAAGGCAGAGATGGCGCAGGCTGCCGAACGGCTTCTCGCCGGAGCCGGCTGGCTGCCGTCCGTGCTGCGCACCGCACGGCCCGCATCGCGCGATGCGGTGTCGGAAGCGGAACCCTTCGCGCAAGCTGCCGAGTGAGGACGAGCCGGGACCGCGCGAGCGGTCCCGGTTTTTTCCCCCGCTTTTGCTTGGAAAAATTGCGGTCGCGCGAGGGCGAGCTTCGCGCGACCGACCGATGACCGTGATCGTCATCGGGTTGGGAGGAAATTGCGATGATCGCGCTCTTGGGTATGGCCGCCGCCTTGGTCGCCGGTCTTTGTATCCTGGTCTATACACTCGCCGTCTATGCGCTGCCCTTCATGCTCGGCGTGGAGGCGGCGCGTTGGACTTACGCCTCTGGCTCCGGCCTGATCGGCGCGGGACTGGTAGGGCTGATGGCAGGTGTCGCCGCCTATGGTCTGTTGCTGATCCTGTTTACGGCGGTCCGTCTCCCGATCCTTCGTCTTGCGGTGGCGCTCGCCTTCGCCGCTCCGGCTGCGATCGCCGGCTATGCGCTGGTCCACGGCATCACGCGGGAGGTTGTACCGTCAGAGGTATGGCGCATGATCTTTTGCCTTATCGGAGGCGGCATCACCGGCCTGTCGGGGGTGATGCGGTTATCCGCACCGACGAACGGCCACTCCGCGTAGTTAAAGAGTAACGGTTATCAGCAGCAATCAGGAGGCTGCTGAGCCAGCATTCTTTTCAACTGCCTGTTCGTAACCAACTGTTATAGGAACAATCTCGCCTTTTACAACTTCGCGACCCGTGAAGTCGAGGAGAGCACGACCTGGTGCGCCAAATCGTGTTGGATCGGGCGACCCCGGCGTCGGAAATGGGTGGATCGAAACAGACTGGCCGTTCATAGCGCCATCGTGCTTTTCCGATGGCAACTGCACCTGAAAGACTTCGTTTCCATATCCCAAAATCAAGTAAGCATATGCATATCCAGTCACGGATGGTTTTCGCTGTAGAATGAATGCAGCGATAAGATCGTTAGGCATCGGTCCCGGCTGGAACGAATATATGATCGGGCATTGATCGGCAAAAGGACGGCTGTGATCCTTGTCTTGCACCCATGCCATGAGGTGCGGGAAATTTACGATCTCTACGTCCGGAAGCAATGTCAGGCCGATCTTCATGAAAGCCTTAAGCACGGCAACAGGCGTGTAAGCATCTCGCTTAAGCTTGAACGTGATTCTTTTGTTGGGCTCATCGATCTCATACAATGGATCGTCTTCGTAGGAGGAGATGTTAAAACCCTTCTCGCCGTACTCGATCCGCCAACCTGGCGCATCGCCTCCCTTCTTCAGGGTCGGCACACCGCTCTTTCCCCGGATGCGAGCGAAGGTACGCATAGGCTTTGACCAGTTGCCTAGATCGTTCTCGATGCCCCGGCCAAACTTGTCGTTGCAGGTATCGCATTCGTAGGCGCTCTCGATGCTCTTGTTGCCGAGAGACTCAGGTATGGCATGTGCCACCTTGCGAAATGTCACATCCGGCGGACGTTTGCCGCAGAATCTGCAAATCCGATTGTTCTTGTCTCCGAGCATGACCTTATCGCCCGGCTTCAGTAGCCAAGACCCAAGCACGTCGTAGTGAGTTTCATAAAAGGAAATAACATCATCTCTTGTAGCCATCGCGGCATCATAAATGTTCAGCTCTGAATATGCACCCGACATGTATCAACGTTCGCCTAAATGCTCGACTGAAATTGCCAAGGGACGTTGCCCTTCTGGCCGCGCTCTCGGCTGCGCCGGAACCGCGCCCATTGCGCGTTTCCGCCATACGCGTCGATCGCTAACGCGAAGATCAGCGGCGGTTCGCCAAAAGCCCCCTGCCATAGTCGGGTGTCTGGACGTGTCAGGCATCAATCTCCGCTACCGCGTGGTCAGGCTGTGCGCTTTGCCCCATCTTCATCTTTGACGGGCAAGCGGATCAGGCCGGAGCAAATCACCCCACCTTGTCGCAGCATCCGCAAGCCGGGTGACTATGGTGTTCAAAGCCGTGCAATCCGATGGCACGCTCGATCCATGGGGCGGGAGCGCAGCTTTGTCCGCCATACGGACGGGACAGGCCAGAAGCGTTTCAGGCGTCAGGGCAAGCCGCGCTGGTGATGCCGTCATTCGCCTTTATCTGACAGCAGCGACCGGATCGCATCATCATATCTCGTCAGTCCTGTACCGGCCGCACCCACGGCGTCCTCGACCTGCGTGGGTCTGACCGAAGACCGGCTTCGCCTCGATCATCCTCCCGCAACGTCCGTCACCGGTTTTTTCCGCCGCGCGCAAGCGCGCTTTGCATCGCGAAACAAAAAAGCCGGCATCGGCCGTCTTCCACTTCGTTCCAGCCCTTCAGGTGCGGGCTGATCGCCTCCGGTCTCACGACCGCCATCGAGGTCGCGATAGGCGCGGCCCGAGGAACGGAGACACGACAATGGCAACCATCGGCACCTTCACCAAGACTGCGAACGGCGACATCACCGGCACGGTCAAGACCCTGGCCCTCAACGTCAAGGCCAAGTTCGTCCCGGCCGAAGGCGAAAGCGAGCGCGGCCCCGACTATCGGATCTTCGCCGGCGCCACGGAGTTTGGCGCGGCCTGGAAGAAGACCGCCCGCGAAACCGGCCGCGAATATCTCTCGGTCAAGCTGGACGATCCGAGCTTCCCGGCCCCGATCTACGCCAGCCTGGTCGAAGACGAAGGCGGCGAGGCCCACAACCTCATCTGGTCCCGCCGCAGCGGAGACTGAGGCCGTGTTTGCCTCCGAAGCCCCGCTCTCACGCGGGGCTTCGGTACGCTTTTCCGTAATCGGCTTCGTTCAGATTTCACCGCGTCGGATACTGCGCTCATGCTTGTAGTCGAAGCACTTCGACAGTCGCGAGATAAATTTCCCTTTGTGGAAGCGCCACTTCGGTTCGTCGTCCAATATGCCAGTAAATATGTCTCCGGCCATGCTCAATCCCAGTCCATGAAACAATCGAACGAGGACCAAGTCGTAAACTTGGAATGCTAGTTTATTGAATCGATTGAGGGTTGCGACCGACTCCATGCCTGCATCCTCTCCGCGCCGGGAACGGTTCTCCGCTTCCTGAAACTGTGGAACTGTGGCATGCACATAGCGGGATAACTCGCTGTAGAGCGATAAAATCGTGCTGTTCGCTTCCGGATGCGCTTCGAACTCATCAAAATATACTAGCGCTGCAACGTAGTCCTCAAATCGTCGATCTCTGTCATCAAGTCCCCGAAGTCGTTCTTCAAAGCTCCGAGCTTCGGGATGAAAATCGCGAGATGACAATTTTACTGACGCCTCAAGCAGGAAGCGCAGTTCGCGGCGGGCAGCATTTTGCAGCCCCTCCTTAGCATTCATCGAGATCGCAAGTGTAGATTCCACGATATGCGGCGCGAAGCGGAATAAAAGATAATCGTTGCTCGCGTCATAGCGCGTCCCTTGTAAACGCACGTATGTCGTGGCCATAAGAAAATCGGATGCAATTCCCTGAAGGTAACGCAACCCATCTTGGAAGGGCTGGCTGTTCAAAACAGCCTCTTCGTAGCCTTCACGCCGCTCACGCATCTGTCGAGCAATGGGTTCCAATGGATCTTCCGGGTCACTCATCGTCACGCTGTCCTAGTTGCACCAGTTGAGCTGCAATATATCAAAAAGCTAAGGGCTCCGCCCCCGCGCGCTGCAAGGGATCGCTGGCGCTCGTCCGGGCCGGTGTCCCCGGCCTTCCTCCATGTCATTGCGTGCAGGCCGGGCGATCCCCCTTCGGCCCGGCCGCCCTTGCACCTTGCTACCCCGGTCTCGGCGACGGCCAGGGTTGCAGCGCAGCGCTGCGCTCCAACCCAGCCCCAAGGGAGACAGACCATGTATCATCATCTCGCAACCCGGTTCGGCCGCAATTCTCACCAGATCAGCGGGCGCGAGGCGCTCGACAACGAGGCACTTCACCGTCACGTCCCTTCGGTGTTCGCGCGTGAAGCGCATGACAGCCGGTCGGAGCGTTACGTCTACGTCCCCACCATCGAGATCGTGGAGGGGCTGCGCCGGGAAGGTTGGTTTCCGTTCTTCGCCGTGCAGGCGGTTCCGCGCGACGGCAACCGCCACGGCCATGCCAAGCACATGCTGCGCCTGCGCCGGGATGACGGCATAGGCAAACCCGAGGCTGCGGAAGTCATCATCGTCAACAGCCACGACGGGACCAGCGCCTATCAGATGTTTGCCGGGGTGCTCCGCTTCGTCTGCACCAACAGCATGATCGCGGGAGAGCGGTTCGAGGAAGTCCGCGTGCCGCACAAGGGCGGCATTCAGGAGCAGATCATCGAGGGCGTCTACACCGTCGCGCAGGACTTTCCGCGCCTGATCGATGCGACCGAAACCATGAAGGACACCCGGCTCTCACGGGATGAACAGCAAGTATTGGCCGAGGCGAGCCTCGTCGCGCGCTATGGCGAGGAGGAAAGCCCGGTTCGCCCGGATCAGATCATCGCCCCGCGCCGCCGAGAGGATGCCGGGCAAAGCCTGTGGCAGACGTTCAACGTCATTCAGGAAAACCTCATTCGGGGCGGGCTGAATGGACGGCGGCAGACTTCGGACGGACGCATCCGCCGCAGTACGACACGGCCCATCAACGGCATCGACCAGAATGTCGGGCTGAACCGCGCCCTGTGGACGCTGGCCGAGGGAATGCACCGGCTCAAGACTGCCTGACACCCGCAAAGCCGTGGAGCCGGAAATCCGGCTTCACGGCTTTGCGTAGAAACGTGGATCAGATTTCGCGCCAATCCGTCTTTACGGATCGGCAGGTTTCCGCAGAGCAGTGAATACGCGGCTCGCCGGGCATGGCCCGGCTCGCGAAGGAACCTCAAAAAAGATCCGAATTATCTTCAAATATTGATCGTCCAACGCGATCAACATATCGGGCAACAGTGGCTTCAACACGAGCCTCGTATCGCGAACAGTTCCTCTTTCCAGCAACGCATAAATGCTGGACGAGAGGTGACGGCATGCCGAGTACAGATTGGCGCTCGCCGGCCGCTTATGCACATGCCAAGAGCATTTCTGCCGCCGGCTTTGCCTGGGAGTACCTTCGTCGCGATGACGACTATCGTCGCGACTTCCATCGCATGAGACGATTGCCACGTCTCGACGGAGATACACAGACCGCGTTCTCGGAACGCTGGGGGTTGCGATTTCCCGACGGACCCGGCTCTCTCCGCCGACCGGGCCGCGCTGTTCTGGATGCCGTCTCTCCTGCCTGACGCCTTTGAGCTTCGTTCCCATCCAGGGAGCGTGGACGATCCCGCCAGCATGACGATCAGCCTGCCGACGTTGTCGGGTCTCGACGCTCGTGCCACCGAGGATGGGACGTGGCATGGCCTCTGGCGGTCGGCAGAGGTGGACCATCAGTTCTGGCTCGCAGATCCGCCGCCCGGCACCAAGACGGCTTATTTCGTCATCCTGCCGCTCGACGCCTTGCTGGAGCATCGCGCCGAAGCGGTGTTGCGCTTCTGGCGCGCGCTGACCGGGCGGCCAACCGGCGAGCGCCATCACGCTTTACCCGCGCAGACCCGAGACCGGCATATCCTGATCCTGCGCGCCCTCGACGGTCGCACAGACGGCGCCAGCTATCGAAAGATCGCGGAAGCCCTGCTTGGATTTCGTGGCAACAAAGCCGATTGGGAAAGCGATCCTCGCAAGAACCAGACGCGCCGCCTCGTTGCTGACGGCACCCACTATGTGCATGGCGGATATCGCGATCTGCTGCGCTATCCCGCGCGTCTGCCGCCCCGCTGAACGTTGCCGTTCGATCGTCTTCGTTCGCGCCTCCGGGGGGCCGGAAACGCTACCCCCTAATTTCGGCACGCTGCAAGCCGCCGTTCCTCCGCCACGGTTCGCCATGACCCGCTGCCGTCACCGGCAGCCATCCGAACCGCCCCGGAGGCCCGATCATGCTCGACCCGAAGACGGGATTGCCGCCGCGTTTCCTGCGCACGCCCGACGCGGCGCGTTTCCTCGGCATCTCGCTCAGGACGCTGGAAAAGCACCGCACCTATGGCACCGGTCCGACCTATCGCAAGATCGGCGGCCGCGTGATCTACGCGCTTGAGGACCTGCAGGCCTGGACGGCCATCGGCGCGCGCAAATCCACCACGGACCAGAATGCCGGCCGGGTCTTTCCGGCGCGTCCTCTGACGCCCGCCGAACGGGGAGCGCGCTGAATGAGCGGGGCTTCTCGACAAGATGGTAAGCACGGCAGCGAACGCCAGCGGCTCGATCCCTTCGTGGTCGCCACCGGCGATGCCAGCCCGCGCGATCAGCGCGATCTCATGGAACGGCCGTTCTTCTCGCTGTCGAAGACGCCGCGAACCAAGCCGATCCTCTACAAGGCCGCCGATGTCGAGGTGCAGGTGCTGGGGATGCCCGAACACGGCATGGCGACGATATGGGACGCCGATGTGCTGATCTGGGCCGCCTCGCAGATCGTCGCGGCCGAGAACCATGGTCTTCGTACCTCGCGCTTCTTTCGCTTCACGCCCTACCAGCTCCTGCGGGGTGTCGGCCGTCCGACCGGAAACCAGCAGTATCTTCTCCTGAAGGCCTCGCTGGCACGGCTGCAATCGACCGTCATCGCCACGACGATTCGGAACGGCGTGCAATGGCGCCGCCGACAATTCTCCTGGATCAACGAATGGGAAGAGATGACGACGCGAGAGGGCCGCGTCGAGGGCATGGAATTTGTCCTGCCCGAGTGGTTCTACAACGGGGTCGTCGACCGCTCACTGGTGCTGACCATCGACCCGGACTATTTCCGGCTGACCGGCGGTATCGAGCGCTGGCTCTATCGCGTCGCGCGCAAGCACGCCGGCCATCAGCGACACGGCTGGCTGTTCGAGATCGCCCATCTCCACGCCAAATCCGGCAGCCTTGCGCGCATCTCCGATTTCGCGCTCGATCTGCGCCGGATCGCTCTCCGTCAGCCCTTGCCTGGATATCGCCTGTCGATCGAACGCGAGGGGTCGCGTGAACTGCTCCGCATACGGCCCGTCCAACAATTCACAGTGCCTGTGGACAAGCCTGTGAACGGCATCGGCAGATCAGGCGCAAAGGGTATCGGCACATCAGGCGCAGGCCTATCGGCAGATCGGGCGCACGGGTCGCAGTTATCGCTCTGGTCTGAAACACCAAATTCGGCTGCTAACTTAGACTCTAACAGAGAATCTAACTCTTCTTTGTTGGCGCGCGCGAAACGCGGCCGTGGTGCCGGTGCCGCCGGAAGGCGGACGCCATGATCGTCGCGCTCCTCAATCAGAAGGGCGGCGTCGGCAAGACGACGCTGGCGCTGCATCTCGCCGGTGAATGGGCCGGCAGGGGCAAGCGTGTCACCCTGATCGATGCGGACCCGCAGGGTTCGGCGCTGGACTGGTCGCAGCAGCGGGCGCGTGAGAACGGCGTCCCGCTGTTCGGCGTCGTCGGCCTGGCGCGCGATACCTTGCACCGGGAAGCGCCGGAGCTGGCGCGCGATGCCGATCACATCGTCATCGACGGCCCGCCACGCATCGCCGGTTTGATGCGCTCGGCATTGCTTGCCGCCGACCTGGTGCTGATCCCGGTGCAGCCATCGCCGTTCGACGGCTGGGCCTCTGCCGAGATGCTGGCGCTAGTCGCCGAAGCGCGCATCTACCGGCCAGCCTTGGCGGCGCGCTTCGTGCTCAACCGCTGCGGCGCGCGCACCATCATCGCCCGCGAGACCGCCGAGACGCTCGCCGATCATGACCCGCCGGTGCTGGCGACCACCATCGGCCAGCGTGTCGTCTTCGCCGATGCCGCACAGTCCGGTCGGCTCGCCTCTGAAATCGATCCCGACAGTCAGGCCGCGCGCGAAATCGCGGCACTCGCTGCCGAGATCGGACGGTTGATCACGGGAAGGGCACTGCCATGAGCGCGCACCCGATCCGTCGCCGCTTTGCCGCCCGGCCCGCTGATCCCGAAAGCTGGATCAAGGCAGCCGATGCGCCGCGCACCGACGAGCCGGCCTGCTTCACCGCGCGGCTGACCATCGACATCACGCCCGAACTGCGTGGCCGCATCAAAATCGTCGCCTTTCAGCGCGGCATCACCGTGGCCGACATGCTGCGCGATCTGCTCGCGCGTGAATTTCCTTCGACCACCGATGGAGATCGCCCATGACCGGCGCCACCGCTTCCCGTTCTCATGGCGGTGCTGCACCGCGCACCCAGTCCGCCGACGCTTTCACACAAGTCGAACTGACGCACATCGAGAAGCGGATCGAGAACTGGATCAGGTTCGGCCACAAGGCGCGCGAACAGGTGCTCGACCGAAGTCGGCGTGTCTTTTTCTACAGGCCCGGCAGCGTCTTTGCCTTCGTGCGGTGGGCATCGAACGACTTCGGCACGATCACATCGCGCGTCGACATCGTGCGCGCGGTGGCGCCAGGTGAGCCCTTCCAGACGCTGCCTTTCGTGTGTCCCGGCGGCGACATCCTGCTCAGAATCGAGGGCTGGCCCAAGGTCGAGCGCGTCCTTCAGCACATCGATGCCATCGAGGTGATCGGCATTGATCCGATCGAGGTGTCGCCCGATCACTGGCGGCACGTCCTCAACCGTTTGACCGTTGGATACGAGCCGCGTGCCTACACCGTCGATCAGCATCAGGCGTTTCTATTGCGCCAGAGGGCTGAACCATGACCCGGTTCGGCTACATCATGGCGACGTACTTCTCCGTGATGGGCGTTGCCGTCGCATCGTTCATTCCCACGCCGCTGCGCGTCGTCTGGAACGCATCCGCGAGCGTTCCGATCGGCCTCTACACTCTTGCTCCGGCACCGGACCTGGAGGTCGGCGATCTCGTTGCTGTGCTTCCTGACAAACCGCTCGCCGACTTCATGGTGGAGCGCGGCTACATCGGCCGCGGCGTGCCGCTGTTGAAGCGCGTCATGGCCCTGCCGGGGCATGAAGTCTGTCGCTCGGGGCCCACCATAACGGTCGATCATGTGCCGCTCGGTAACGCGCTCGATCGCGACCGCGCGGGCCGCGACCTGCCGGTCTGGCAGGGGTGCCGGACGGTCGCGCAAGACGAGTTCTTCCTGATGAACCCGAACGTGCCCGACAGTCTGGACGGCCGCTACTTCGGCCCGATCCCAGCGCGCGCCGTCGTCGGCACGGCGACGCCGATCTACACCGACGAGGAGGGCGACGGTCATTTCGTCTGGCGTGCCCCGACACGGTGAGTGCCGCACCACCGTTCATCCCACCACCAGTTCAAGGAGGCTCTACATGCCACAGATTGGCGAGTTCACGCGCGAAACCACCGGCTTTGTCGGGCGCGTCCACACCTTCACGCTCTTCCGCGAGATCACCATCGTTCCCGCAGAGCCGTCCGATGCCGACAACGCGCCGGACTACCGCGTCCACAACGGCAACGAGGAAGGGCCGGAGATCGGCGCGGGCTGGAAGCGTACAGGCGAACGGGCCGGGGACTACATCGCGCTCGTCATCGATGACCCGGCCTTGCCGCAGCCGATCCGCGCCAACCTGTTCCGCGACGATGATGCCGGCGCGTCCTGGTCGCTGCACTGGAACCGTGCCCCGAAGCGCGGCGAGCGGGAGTGACATCATGCGATCCGTCAGCCTGCGCGCGCTTGCTATCTCCTTACGATCGGTCATCCCTTTGTTCGCGAGAAAGTCGTCTCATCCCTTCGTTCCGCTCGACGACCGGTCGGCCGGCGCGCGCAGCGGAGGTCAAGGGCGATCGAAGATCGGCGCATTGCGCGTACCCTTGACGGCAGCGAGCACGCTGGCAGGCTGGTGTCGCAGTGGAGAAGGAACGCCTGTTGGAATGGCGGTCATTCTTCTCTCGGGCATGCTTTGCGGCGTTGCGATCCCGGCGATGGCGCTGGCGCAGCCTCGGCCTGTCGTCCAACCGTCATCGCGCGATCCCTATGGCGATCACATCGCCGAGGCGGCACAGCGCTTCGAGCTTCCCGCCGCCTGGATTCGCGCGGTGATGCGCGTCGAGAGCGACGGTGATCCGCGCGCGCTCTCGCCCAAAGGGGCGATCGGGCTGATGCAGATCATGCCGGAGACCTGGACTGAGTTGCGCGTGCGCTATCGGTTAGGTGACGATCCCTACGGCCCGCACGACAACATCGTGGCGGGTGCGGCCTACATCCGAGAACTGTTCGACCGCTACGGTTCGCCGGAGTGGATCGCGGCCTACAACGCCGGCCCCGGGCGCTACGAGGAGGCGCTGAAGGGCCGACCGCTTCCGCCAGAGACCCGCGCCTATGTCGCCACTCTCGCGCCGATCATCAGCAACAGCGAGAGCCCCGGTGCGGTCGCCGTCGCGTCCGCCGATCCGCTCTCCTGGACCCGTGCTCCGCTTTTCATCACGCAGCCTTTGAGCAAAGCGGCGGTCACTCCCATGCAGTCCGATGAGCACAAGGACGACGCTCCGCAGGCGATCACCGTGCGCGATCTCTCCGCCATCGTGCCGCAGTCGGGCGGTCTGTTCGTTGCGCGAGCGGATGTGAGACAACAGCCATGAAGCTCGTGATCGCGTCCGCCCGGCAGAAGACTTCAGTGTGCAGCGGATGGGGCTGGCAACGGTCTCATCCATCAGCAGGAGGGGCACGAAGGGGGCAATGGGCGGAGGGCAAGATTAAAGCGGACGGCACCCCATGGGTCCGATCCGCAGGGCAAGCCCTTGTCTGCACACTGTTTGGAGCGGCACCTTCGCCGGACCGCCATGGTGCCGCGAGGTGTGGAAAAGCCAGAATATACGGCGGTTCTCGCGGCACTCTTGGCCGAAGCCGGCGGTTTCTGGCGGATCGGCGGACATGAGGAAAGACGACGATCATTTCCGGCCAAAGCCCGGTCGCGTCCGATCCAACGGCGGGAAAGCCGGACAGGCCAAGAGCTTCCTCAGCAAGGTGCGGAAGGTCACGCGCCAGCAACTGGCAGCCTCTGGCCGAAGCCGATCGGCGAAGAGCGGTGGTTCCGGTGGCGTCACCAAGGAAAAGAGCATCGTCGCCTCCGGCCGGGGCGTGCAGCGCGGTCGCGGTGCGGCCTTCGTGCGCGCCCGCAATCTGTCAAACGGATGGAGCCATCGCCAGCCCGGCAACCGCCGCGTCATGGTCAAATCCCGCTCTGTCCGGGGCGCGGGCAAGAGCGGCAAGGCCGCCGCGCATCTGCGCTATATCCAGCGTGACGGCACATCTCGCGATGGCGAGCGCGGGCAACTCTACTCCGCGACGGAGGATCGTGCCGACGGCGATGCCTTTCTCGATCGCGGCCAGGACGATCGCCATCAGTTTCGGTTCATCGTCTCGCCGGAAGACGCGGCCGATCTTGCCGACCTGAACGGCTATACCCGCGAGCTGATGGCGCAAGTCGAGGCCGATCTTGGGACCAAGCTCGATTGGGTGGCGGTCAATCACCACAACACCGGCCATCCGCATGTCCATGTCATCGTCAATGGTCGCGATGCGCTCGGCGAGGATCTCGTCATCAATGGCGACTATCTCGCCAATGGCATTCGTGAGCGGGCAAGCAAACTGGCGACGCTGGAACTCGGCCCCGTCACCGAGATCGAGCAGCGCCGCAAGCTCACGGCGGAGATCGACCAGGACCGCTTGACCCGCATCGACCGGGCGATGATCGCAGAAAGCCAGGACCGCTTCATCGATCTGCGTCATGAGCCGGGCGACCTGCGCGGCCAGTCCGATCGGACGATGCGCCTGCGCCGTCTTGGCAAGCTCGGCGACATGGGCCTTGCCACTGAGCATACGCCGGGCGTCTGGGAATTGAGCGAACGGCTGGAGCCGACCCTGCGCGAGATGGGCAAGCGCGGCGACATCATCCGCACCATGCAGAAGGCGCTCCGGGCCGAAGGCGCCGAGCGCGACCCGATGAGTTTTCAGATTCACGACGCCGCGCCCACGACGCCGGTCGTCGGCCGCGTCATCGACAAGCATCTCAGCGATGAACTGGGTGAAAACCTGACGCTGCTGGTCGATGGCATCGACGGACGCACGCACCATGTCTCCGGCATCGATCCGGCCCGCGTCGAAGATGCTCGCATCGGCAGCATCATCGAGATCGGGCCGGCGGACAGCACCGGCCGCCCATCCGATCGCGCCATCGTCGGCATGGCCGAGGACGGCATCTATCGGCCGAGCCGCCATCTTGAGCAGGCTCGGTTCGAGGGGCGTGTGCCGAACGGCGATTATGAGGCGTTCGTCGATGCCCATGTCCGTCGGCTTGAGGCGTTGCGCCGCGCCGGGATAACCGAGCGGATCGACGCCGATCATTGGCGCATCCCGGCAGATTTCGAGGCGCGTGCTGCCGCCCATGATGCGGGCCGCAACGCTCGCGCCAATGTCCGCATCCTTTCGACCTTCGACCTCGAACGCCAGATCGGAGCGGACGGTGCAACCTGGCTCGACCGGCGGCTGCTCGGCGTGAACGCGTCGGACCTGTCAGCGTCGGGGTTCAGCGAACAGGTGCGCGAGGCGATGGATCGACGGCGCGAAATGTTGATCGAGCGGGGCGACGCACTCCGTCAAGCCGATGGCCGCATCGCTTATCGGCGCAACCTGATCGTCGCCCTGCAAGAGCGTGAGGTCGCCCGTGTTGGCGAAGATCTGGCCGTGAAGAAGGCCTTGCCGTTCCGTTCCGCCGCCGATGGTGAGACCGTCAGTGGTGCGTTTACCGGGACCGTACAGCTATCGAGCGGCAAGTTCGCGATCGTCGAGAAGTCTCACGAGTTCACCCTTGTCCCGTGGCGGCCGGTCATTGACCGCCAGTTCGGTAGGGAGGTCTCCGGCATTGTCCAGGGAGGATCGGTGTCGTGGCAGTTGGGGCGGGAAAAAGGGTTAGGGATTTGATCGGCCGTGGCTCGTTTGTTTGAAGCCGAAAGCCTTTGTCGAGGCGAGTGTGCCATCCGCTGGATCATCGCCTACCGCTGGAGGGACCATCGCATCGAGAAATGTTCGAACAAGAGGTGGAGGGGTTCGGCCTTTCTCTGTGCAGAGAAGAAGTTGTCTTCTTGCCCATAGATCGGAAAGACGCAGCAAGCCAAACCCCATGTGTCGTCGGCATCGTCGCGCAGCGGCCTCCGGAACAATGGCTATTCCGATGCCACGTGCCGCCAGTAGGCATGATGCCTCGACCGACACTACTCGAAGCCGGTAGGAGAGCGGTTGACCGGCGCGTAGGGCATGTTCGTCGATATGGTCCTGAAGCCCGCTGCCGACAGCCAGCCCGACGAATGGGACCTTGAGGAGATCGGAAAAGGCGACCTTCCGCTTTGTCGACAAGTTGGAATTGCCGGCCACGGCGACGACCAGTCGGTCTGTCGCGAATGGACGAATGGCAACGTCCCGTGTGTCGACCGCATCCGAGACGACACCCACATCCGCCAGCCCGCCTGCCACCGCCTTTACGATCTCGGAGCTGGTTCGTTCCTTGAGGTCGAGGTCAACGTGTGGATGCAACTCGAGAAAACGCGCCAGCCTCTCGGGCAATATTTCGGTCATGGATGCGGTATTGGCCAAGACCCTGATCGCACCGCGTCGCCCCGCCGCGTGCTCGCCGATCTCGCCGACGAGATGGCCCATCTGCTTCAGCACGAGGCGGGCATGATGAGCGAGCGTCTCGCCGGCGGCCGTCAGGGCGACGCCTCTGCGTCCACGATCGACCAGACGCACCCCGGCATCGGCTTCCATGCCGATGAGGCGTTCGCTCGCGGCAGCCAACGACATATGCGCAGCAGCGGCGCCATGCGTGATGCTGCCGGCATCCGCGATACTGAGAAACAGGCGAAGGTCAGTGAGGTCGAACCGCATATGGAAACCATAGCATTGAACGAGCCTTCGGCCCAACCTAAGGCTAACTCTTCGGTTTCCGCATTTTCAGGCGGGTCGGTCCCGGTGCAAATAAGCCATGACCGTATCTGCTTTTGAAACATCCGTATGGGTGACGATCATCGAGGCCGCCGTTTTCGTCCTCGCCGGCGTGGTCAAGGGCGTCACCGGCATGGGTCTGCCGACTGTCGCCATGGGGCTCCTCGGAGCCTTCCTGTCACCAGTCTCCGCAGCCGGCTTGATGGTTATTCCATCCTTTGTCACCAATGCCGTGCAACTGGCGAGTGGTCCGAATATCACCATGCTGGTGTCCCGGCTCTGGCCGATGCTGCTGGGCATCGTTTGCGGCACCATTGCGGGCGTGTCGATGCTGGCCGGTGGCGATACGCACCTGACAACGGCCGGATTGGGTGTCGCCCTGGTGGTCTATGCGGTCTATGCGCTCGTCGCGCATCCCTTTGTCGTAGCGCCGCGCTGGGAACGTTACCTGTCAATGGTCATTGGTCTCGCGACGGGGCTCGTCACCGGTTGCACCGGTGTTTTCGTCATTCCGGCGGTTCCCTATTTGCAGTCATTGCGCTTCGATCGCGATGATCTGGTCCAGGCTCTCGGGCTGTCATTTACGGTTTCGACCGTAGCTCTGGCTGTCGGTCTCGCCGCGATGGGCGCGTGGTCGGCCGGTGACGCGGGCTTGTCTATCTTCGCCGTCATTCCTGCGCTTATCGGGATGCTGATCGGACAATGGTTGCGCCGAAGGATTAGCCCGCCCGCCTTCCGGCGTTGGTTCCTCATCTTTCTCGGGTTGCTGGGGATGGAGCTTGCTTTGCGCGGGCTGTTGAATTGAGGCGAGGACAAGCACATTTCCGGGCTCCGCTTCGTGCCGGGCGCTCGCCGCAAGATGCCGCCGGAGCGATTGGCGCATTACTCCGAGATAGCAGCGATCGTCGCTCGTCAAAGGAACCGAGCTTCTCCGGAGACGCGAACGCTGGCGCCGATCACCGGTGGAATCTCAACGATCAGGCGGCAGGGTTGCCCCATGTCCTCGCCCTGAACGATCTCGATCCGCCCGCCATGCGGCCAACCAACATCGCGCAAGTAGCCGCCGAGCGCCGCCGCCGCCGCGCCGGTCGCGGGATCTTCGAAGACGCCCCCGGCGGCGAAGGCATTGCGAGCGTGGAACAGCGAGGCCGTCTCGGCTTGGACGAGCGCGATGGTGGCAAAGCCGTGTGCCCGCATCAATTCGGCGCCCGCAACGAGGTTGTAATCCATGGTGGCGAGGCGTTCTCGGCTGCGGAGCGCCAGCAGCAGATGCCGCGCGCCGGCTTCGACGGTCGCCGGCGGCAGACGGGGATCCAGATCGTCCGGTGTCATCGTGAAGAGCTCGAGTGCGGCGGCGGAGAGATCGGTTGGGGCTGCCCGGCTGAGGGTCGGTGGCGACTGGAGTGCGGCGTTGAGCGAACCGGAAGCATGGCCTTCGACGGTGATTTCGCCATCGTTGAGATGGAGCCTGAAGACGCCGTCGCCGTGAGTGCGGGCCAGAAGCGTGCCGAGCGCGATAGTGGCGTGGCCGCAGAAGGGTACTTCCATTTCCGGCGCGAAATAGCGCACGCGCCATGCATCCCCGATCGGGGCAGCGAACGCCGTCTCCGAATAGCCGACTGCGTAGGCAATCGACTGCATCTCCCGTTCATCGGGCAAAACGGCGGATAACGAGACGCCCGCCGGGTTTCCCCCCTTGCCGCCAATCGAGAAGGCGGCGATGCGCTTCACATCCATGTTTTGCTCCATCTTGCCGGTCGCCGACGAATGCTGGAACTGTCAAAGCTACCAGATCATTGCCGGAGATATGCCGACTCCTTGGTGATGCTGGTAGGACACCCTCTGCGTCCCGAGGGCGTCCGTCGGCTAGAGGTTGCCGACGCCGCCGTCGACCAGAAGCTCGGTGCCTACCACGAAACCGGATTCTTCCGAGGCAAGGAATACCGCCGCCTTTGCCAGTTCCCAGTCGCGCCCCAGCCGGCCCAGCGGCACCAGAGCACGGATTTCCTGGCGCAGCTTGGCTTCGTCGTCGCCTGAAAGGCCCAGCTTGCCGAGTGCCGGCGTCTCGGTCGGGCCGGGGCTGAGGCCATTGACGCGAATGCCGCGTTTGATGAACTCGCCCGAGAGGGTTCGGGCCAGCGACAACAGCCCGGCCTTGCTGGCGGCGTAGGCACTCGACTGCGGCAGGCCGATGTGCGCGCTGACCGATCCGCACAGAATCACCGATGCCGGATTGCCGAACAGCGGCAGCAACGCCTGGATCAGGAAGAAGGGACCCTTGAGATTGGTCGCCATCAACCGGTCCCAGGCCGCTTCGTCCCAATCCCCGACCGGCCGATGGGTGACGTCCCCGGCATTGACGAAGAGCACGTCGAGACCGCCCCAGGCCGCTCCGATCCGATTGGCGAGGTTTTGTTGATCGGCGAGGTCACCCGCGTCGGCACGGATCGCCAGCACGTCGCCGCCGAGGTCGCGTGCCGCCTCGGCCAGCCGTCCTTCGTCTCGCCCGGTGATCGCCAGCCGCGCACCCTCGGCGAGACACTGCCGCGCGGTCTCCAGTCCTATCCCACTCGTGCCGCCGGTGATCAGTGCACGCTTTCCTTCGAGGCGTCTCATACCAGTCTCCATGACCAGACCGTCTGGGCGACTTTCACGCCTATGGTATTATTTGTATAGTAGGCACCGTTTGGATACTAAGGAGAAAGATGCGGTGGCGGGTCGGGCAGGGGCGACGGACGCGGACGAACGCTGCCCGATGGTGGATTTCGTCAATCTCGTCTCGGGAAAATGGGCGATTCCAATCCTCTACCGCCTCATCGTCATCGGCCGGCCGGTGCGGTTCCTGGAACTGCAGCGCGCGGTCGCCCCGATCACCCAGAAGGAATTGACCCGTCAGCTGCGATTGTTCGAACGGCGCGGACTCGTGCGCAGGGAGGTCTTCGTGGAGATGCCCCCGCGCGTCGAATACGAGATCACCGACCTTGGCCGCAGTCTTGAGGAAACACTTGGCTCGCTGGCCATGTGGATGCGAATCCATGGCGAGGCGTTGAGGGGCGGGGCGGCTGCGTGAAGGCGATTCCATCGCTGTCTTGACTCTTACAGCGCTGTCAGGCCTGAGGCTGAAATCTCCATCGAACCAACATGGAGATGCCGACATGAAACTCTATCGACTGCTGTCCGAAGGAGGGCGGGCCCGACCCGTCGCCGGTGAAGCGCCGGTCCCCGAACCCGGCCCCGGCGAGGTGCGTCTCCGGGTCGTCGCCGCGAGCCTCAACTACCGAGACATCCTGATCCTGGCGGCCGCCGCCGACGGCAGTCTCGACGGGCGCATTCCGCTTTCCGATGCCGCCGGGATCGTCGATATGCTTGGCGTCGACGTGACCGGCTGGAAGGAGGGAGACCGGGTGGCCGCGTCATTTTTCCTGAATTGGATCTCTGGGCCATTCGATACGGCCTGTCTGCCGACCTCCCTCGGCGGGCGGGCGACCGACGGCGTGCTGGCGGACTTCATCACCGTTCCGGCGGCGGCGCTGGTGGCTGTGCCCGAGCATCTCTCGTTCGCAGAAGCCGCGACCTTGCCCTGCGCCGCGGTCACCGCCTGGCATGGGCTGGTCGTGCGAGCGGGGCTCCGGAGCGGCGATACGCTGCTCGTCCAGGGCACCGGCGGCGTCGCCCTGTTCGGGCTGCAATTTGCCGTCGCGCTCGGGGCCCGCGCGATCGTCCTGTCGTCGTCGGACGAAAAACTCGAACGGGCCCGTGCGCTCGGCGCGGCCGGCTTGATCAATTACCGGACCACGCCCGATTGGCACGAGGCGGTCGTCGCCGTGACCGACGGCAAGGGAGCCAGCCACATTCTCGAACTCGGCGGGCGGGAGACTTACCGACGCACTCTGAAGGCCGTCGCGGCCGGCGGCAAGATCGTGCAGATCGGCGTGCTGACTGGTGCCGGCCCGAAGCCCGACCTGGAACGCCTGCAGACCGTCAACGCCGACATCATCGGCGTCACCGTCGGCTCGACCGCCCATTTCTCGGCGATGAACGCCTTCATCTCGGAAAAGAAACTGGTCCCGGTGATCGACCGGGTCTTTCCCTTCGGGGGCGTGCCAGAGGCATACGAGTATCTTCGTGCCGGCGCGCATTTCGGCAAAGTGGTGGTCGGCGTTTCGGGCTGACCGGGTTCAGCCGAGACGATCGAGGTAGCCGGCGAGGATGGCGCGGCTCGACTGGAGACAATCGATCTTCTCGTCGAGGCCCGTCACCTCCCGGCGCAGCGTCGCCAGCACCTCGAGACAGGGCTCGAAATCCGGCCGGTCGGATAGCACGCAGGGCAGGAGGAAGCGGATCGTGTCGAGCTTCAGGCCTGCCTCGCTGAGGAGCCGGATGCGCCGGGCGATCCGCTCCTCGGCCTCGCCATAGTCGCGGTATCCGGAAGCGCGCCGGGCCGGCGTCAGCAGCCCCTCCTCCTCGTAGTAGCGCAGCATGCGGATGCTGATGCCGGTACGTTTCGACAAATCACCGATCTGCATGGCCCGACTCTCTTGACCTTCACAGTACTGTCAGACTGTAGCGTCGCCTTCGACTGAATGGAAGAAGGGAGTCGAAGGTTATGGCGATCGTCGAACTTGGCGGTACGCGCGTCGCTTACCGTGTCGAAGGAGAAGGTCCGGGGCTGGTGCTCGTCCACGGTACCGGCGGCAATGCCGAAACCAATTGGGGGCACTTGGTACAGGAGCTCGCCCGGCATTGGCCGGTGGTGCGGCCCGACTATTCAGGCTCCGGCGAGACGCGCGACACGGGCGGCGAACTCAGCGCCGAGCGGCTTGCGGCCGAAGTCGTGGCGGCGGCGGAAGCGGCGGGCGCGGTACCGTTCGACCTCGTCGGCTTTTCGCTCGGCGCGGCGGTGGCGACGAAGATCGCCGCGGATTACCCCCATCTCGTCCACCGGGTGGTACTGCTCGGGGCTTTTCTCGATGGCGCCGGCCCCCGGGCAGCGGATGCAGTTCGGCCTCTGGAACGATCTGATCCGCAGCGATCGCCTGGCCATGGCGCGTTTCGTGCTGCTGACCGGCTTCAGCCCAACTTTCTTGGCGAGTCTCGGCCATGACGGGATCGCCGAGGCGACTGAAGCGATCGTCTCCGGCAACGACTGGGAGGGCATGGCGCGCCAGGTCGACCTCGATCTTGCGATCGATGTCACCGTGGCGGCGCGGCGGATCGAGAAGCCGGTGCTGGTCATCGGCTGCACCTACGATCACATGGTACCGCCGGCCGAGGCGCGGACCGTGGCGGCGGCAATCCCCGGCGCGCGTTATACCGAGATGCCGACCGGTCATCTCGCCGCGCTCGAACGGCCGGACGCCTTCACGGCGCTCATTCGCGAGTTCCTGCTGGATGACCGGCGTCCATGATCCGGTTGCTGATCGTGATGTTCGCGGTCTTCGTGGCGCAGACGGCCGAGTATCTGCCGATCGGCCTCGTGCCCGCGATCCGGCAGGATCTCGGGGTTTCCGAAGCCGCCGTGGGAGCGCTGGTTACCGGCTACGCGTGGATTGCGGCAATCACCGCCGTACCGCTGACCACGCTCACCCTGCGGCTCGACCGGCGGATGCTGTTCGTCGGACTGGTTGGCACCGTCGCCGTGTCGAACCTCGCCAGAGCCGTCGCGCCCACCTATGCCGCGCTTGCCGCCGCACGCGTGCTGACGGCCCTGACCCATGGCGTCTTCTGGTCGATCCTGGCGCCGCTGGCGACACGTCTTGCGCCCGATGTGCCGGAGAACAGGGCTCTGGCGATTGTCTTCACGGGAATTTCGATCGCCATCGTCGCCGGGGTCCCCGCCGCCAACGCCATCGGTCAGTTGCTCGGCTGGCGGGCGGCTTTCGCCACCTTCGCGGTGCTCGGCTTTGTTTCTCTGGGCACGAGCCTCGTCGGTCTGCCGGCCGTGCCGTCGCTCGAATCGGGCGCCCCGCCGGGTGGTGGCCGGCCTGTGAAGAAACTCGCCGTCATCGCGGGGGTTACGGTGCTCGGCATCACGGCGCATTTCTGCGGCTATACCTACATTGTTCCCCTGCTCGGTGATGTCGCCGGCATCAGGCCGGATGGAGTTCCCTGGTATCTGTTCATCTTCGGCCTCGCCGGCGCTGGCGGCACCGTCGTCAGCGGCTGGTTTCCCGCCAAGCCTTCGACGCTCGCACTGGTCGCGATTGCCCTGGTCGCCGTGAGCGAGGCGTCCCTGGCGCTGTCGGGCCGGCACCCGATCCTTATCGCCGCCGGAATGGTCTTGTGGGGCGGCTCCGTTTCCATGCTGATCGTCGGCTTGCAGGGCTGGGTGTTGGCGGTTGTACCCGAAGCGCCGGACGCCGCGTCGGCCGTCTATGTCGCGGCCTTCAACGGCGGGATCGGCCTCGGCGCTGCGCTCGGCGGGCTTGTTCTCGCACATGCCTCGCCGGCCACAGTGCTGTTCTGCGGCGCGGTTCTGGGGGGTGCTGCACTGATCCTGATTCAGATACTTGGCAATCGGAACAATTGCAGCTCTCTTTGAGAGAGGCCGTGAGGCAGTGACGCACCGAGGGTGCTTCGAAAACTCCCTTTCCCGGATTTTTGTTTCGATTCAGCGGCGATGAAGTGGAAAGTGCTCGGTGCACTGCGAGTTGGTCGCCGCCAAGGGTAGCTGGGACCAGGAATTTTTCTCGATCTCGTCTGGCGCGGATCTGAGAAAAGTGAAGGTCAATCGTTTCGATCCCATGGCGGTTCGGGCAAAAAGCGGTTCACCAGTTCGTCGACCACGACGCGCACCTTCGGGCTCATCTGCCGAGTCTGCGGCCAGAGAGCGTGGATCGGAAAGCCTCGCGTCGTCACCTCGGGCAGCACCTGTGCAAGACGTCCGTTGCGCAAGTGGTCGGCAATCAGCCAAGTCGAGAGAAGTGCGATGCCTTGGCCGGCGAGGGCCGCGGCGTCGCAGATGGCGTCGCTGTGGTTGAATGAGAGCCGTCCGGAGACGGGCTTCGCCACTGGCGCGCCCTTCCCATCCAGGAACCACCACGGCAAGGACTGTCCGCCCCGGCCAAAGACGATGCAGGCATGAGCGCTGAGATCATCGAGCGAGGTGGGGCTCCCGTGCCTGTCGAGATAATCTGGGCTGGCGCAGAGCACCGATTGCTGCACACCCAGTCTTCTGGCGACGAGTGTGGTGCTGTCATCGAGATCGCCGATGCGGATCACCAGGTCGATGCCTTCGTCAATCGGATCAATGCGCCTATCAGTCAAAGAGACTTCCAGCGACAGTTCCGGATACAGCGCGCCAATGTCGAGGAGCACGGGCAGCACCCAGCGTCGGCCGAACACCACGGGCAGATCGACCCGCAGTCGCCCGCGTGGCCGCAGGCGATGGGCGTTCAGTGCCGCCTCGGCGTTTTCCAGATCGGCCAGGACGCGCACGCAGGTCTCGTAGAAAGATTGGCCTTCGGTCGTCAGCGCGAAGCGACGCGTTGTTCGGTTGAACAATCGAACCCCGAGCCGATCCTCGAGCCGCGCCACGCTCTTGGCGATACCGGATTTCGACAGGCCGAGCCTCTCCGCCGCCAGCGTGAATCCGCCCGCGTCGGCGGCCTGGACGAAGGCTGTTATGCCACTGAGGTGTTCGGTGGAAATCATCGCGACCTATTGACGACTATCAGTCAACTCATATTGCCATAAGAGGCAATTTATCGCCACTACAGTCGCCAATAAAATGCTCCGGTTAGGGGCGTCCGGCCCGTATCCCACGGAGCGGCGCCATGCCAGGACCATCACATTCCACCCATAAAGACGAAGGAAGGCAGTCGATCCCGCCGGCTCTGATCTGGCTTCTGGCGATCGGAGCCGGCGTCGGCGTCGCCAATGTCTATTACATCCAACCGGTGGTTCCGCTGGTACGCGAGACATTCGGCATCGGATCGGAACCGGCGAGCCTCGTCCCGGCGGTGAGCCAAGCCGGCTATGCCCTCGGAATGCTGCTGCTGGCCCCGCTCGGCGATCTCATCGACCGCAAGCGGCTCGTCCTCGCCAAGTCGATCCTGCTCGTGCTTGCGCTGTTGGCGACGGCTCTCGCACCGAATTTTTCCGTGCTTCTCGCCGTCAGCCTCGCCGTCGGACTGCTCGGCAGCCTCGGCCAGGACTTCGTGCCCATGGCGGCGCAACTCACGACGGCCGAAGAGCGGGGGCGCACCATCGGGCTTGTGACCACGGGCCTGCTCTGCGGCATCCTGTTGTCTCGCACCTTGGGGGGGGGGCGTCGGCGATCTCTTCGGTTGGCGAGCGATCTACGCGTTGGCCGCCACCATGGTGGCGCTGGTCGGCGTTGCGGTCTGGCGCTGGTTGCCGCTCCAGCCGGCGACCGCCAACGGTTCCTATGGCGCTCTTCTCCTGAGCCTTGCCACCTTGGTCGAGCGACATGCGGTGCTGCGCAAGGCACTCCTGACCCAGGGCCTGCTGGCGGCAACCCTTGGTGCCTTCTGGTCGACCCTGGCGCTGATGCTGGCGGAGCCGCCGCTCTATCTCGGTGCGGGTGCGGCCGGCGCCTTCGGATTGGCCGGCGCCGCCGGGGCCTTCGGCGCCCCTCTGTTCGGACGCCTCGCCGACGCCCGAGGGCCTGCCATCGCGATCCGCCTCGGCTGTCTGCTGGTTACTCTTGCCTTCACCCTGATGCTGGCACTTCCGCATTCGATCGCAGCGCTGATCGCGGGAGCGGTGCTGTTCGACCTCGGCGTCATGGCCGCGCTGGTTTCGCACCAGACCATCGTCACGACGATCGACCCCGCAGCGCGCAGCCGGCTGAACGGCTTACTGATGACCGCTGCCATGATTGGCATGGCGATCGGTGCGCTCGCCGGCGGCTGGGCCTGGAGCCGCTACGGCTGGACCGGCGTGTGCCTCACAGGCGTGATTGCCGGTTTCGCCGCGCTGCTGCGCTCCCTTCTTCCGCCATCCGTTCCCCTCGCTGCAAAGGAGTTCGCCCGATGACCACCTCTATCGCACCGTCCACATCAACCGAGCCCGACGCTCGAACCGCTCCGCTGACGGTGCTGTTCTCGTTCTTGTTGCGCGCCGATCCGGCCGCCAACGCGTCCGAAACCGACCCCAATCTCAGCTTCGAAACATGGGGTGACTACTGGCGCAAGGTGCATGGCCCGCGCTTCCTCCATCCCGACGAGGCGGACGATCGCACGACGATCAGTCGCCTGCTGCGTTACGATCAGATTCACCGCGTGGCGTCGGGACCGACGAGTTTGAACCCGCCGCCTTACCGGCCACCGCTCGATGCGGACGGTCGCCTGTTCGAGACCATCGTCGGTCACGTCGAGCCCCACCGACGTCCGCAGTGGGACGGGGTCGCGTATCTCAACTTCGCGGGGCTCGACGATCTCGGCGCGGTTCTCGGTGCCGAGCGTGTTCGTCGCAAGATCCTTCCCGAGGATCAGGCCATCTTCCGGGATCTCGGGCCGGTACTGGCCCGCCAGTTCATCATCATGCCGAACACGGCTGGTGACGACTCGATCCTCCTGATCAAGACGCACATCCGGCGCGATGATCTCGACCGCGAGAGGTTCCAGCGCCGCTGGCTGCACGATCATGCCGAGTTGGTGGTCGGCCAGGCCGATACGCAGCGTCTTGTGAAGCGTTACGTCCAGCTTCACAACATCGGCCCCGTCACAGCGGGCGCGCCTTTCTTCCATCCCGTAGCCAGCCGGATCGATGGCGTGACGCTCATGGCCTTCGCCTCGATGAAGGATGTCGAGAGCTTCCTGCTGTCCGACGGCCATGCCGCGATCGAGGAAGCGGAACGATCCATCGCGGTCGTTGAGGCGGGTGAATATTGGACTGGCCTGACCTTCACCGTCGTCGATCAGCTCGCGCCGGAACAGGCCTCGGCAACGTCATGAGGGCGCCGGCGACGCTGTCCGACAAACGTAGCCGGCCGCGGGCGGTTGTCCCGCGCCCGCTATCCGGCCATCGCGCGGTGCTCGCGAAAAGCCGCAGCCAATGTGCGCAATGCAGCGCGCGACTTGGGATCGGTGAGCGTCGAGTGCAGCACGATCTCGGACGAAGGCAGGCGCGGCAGCCTGAAGCGTTCGCCGATTTCGATGGTGCCGGGCGGCGCAAGGCGACAGGAAAAGATGGCCATGGCGAATCCGGCGGAAACAGCCGCCGCCACGGCCGACGAGCCGCCGCCGAGGAACACTTCCGTCCAGGCGATGCCAGCCTCGTCGAGGGCGCGGGTCGCGATATCGCGCACGCCACAGGAGGGCGAGAGGGCCGCCAGCCGCAGAGGCTCGCCCTGCCGATGCTCGAAATTCGGCGCGGCGAACCATCCGAAATGTTCGGGGCCGAGGACCTCGCCATCGCGTCGGTCGTCTTCGCGACGAATGATACAGGCGTCCAGCTCTCCACGATCGAAGGCGTCGAGCAGCGTGCGCGAGTTTTCCAGACGCACCTCGATGCGCAGGCCCGGATCATGCGCGTTGAGTTGCGCGAGAAGGGTTGGAAGCTCTGGACCTGCCACATGCGCGGCGATGCCGAGCCCGAAGTGTCGTGGAGTCGTGGAAGCGAGCGCCGACAGCGCGGCTTCGTGCGCGGCAAGAAAGTCGCGAGCCCGGTCGAGAAAGACGGCGCCGTGTGCGGAGAGCCGGACGTGGCGCGGCGTGCGTTCGATCAGCCGTTGACCGATCCTCTCTTCCAGGCGCCGCAGCTTGACACTGATCGCCCCTTGCGTGGTGCCAAGGGCCTCCGCCGCTCGCGTGAAACTCTGAAGGTCGGCGATGGCCACGAAAGCCTGGACCGACTCGACATCGAGGGATGCCATTTCGATCATCCGAATTTGTTGTCTCTAAAATACTCAGCCATATCATTCTTATATCGTCAAGTTTCGCCTACGATCAGGTCCATCAACAACAGTCGCTCGCAAGACTGCCGTGCCACCCCGGCTTCAGCCGTTGGGGGTGAACGGCCGCGCGCGGGACGCCGAGTGATCTCGGCGCTGAAAGGCCTGATCATGTCCTTTGCTTCCTCGCGGCAAGGTAACCTTGCCTTGGCCGCCATCTGCTTGTCGGCTTTGATGTTTGGCTTCGAAATATCCAGCGTTCCGGCGATCCTGCCGACGCTGGAGACAGTCCTTCACGCCGATTTTCAACAGCTCCAGTGGACGATGAACGCCTACACCATCGCCGTGGCGACGGTCCTCATGGCTGCGGGCACGCTGGCCGATCGCTTCGGGCGCAAGCGACTCCTCATCATCGCCATCGTTGCATTCGGCGGCACGTCCATCCTGTGCGGCCTTGCCCCCAACATGATGATCCTCATCGTCGGACGCGCGCTGCAAGGCGCGAGCGGCGGCGCCATGCTGATTTGCGGGATCGCCGTGCTCTCGCATCAGTTCAGCACGGCGGCCGATCGTGCCCGGGCTTTCGGCTGGTGGGGCATCGTTACCGGGTTCGGTCTCGGCTTCGGTCCGGTGATCGGCAGTGGGATCGCCGCCCTGATGGGCTGGGCTTGGGTGTTTTTGATCCACGGTTTCATCGCCGTGCTGACCGTCGCCCTGGCTTGGAGCGCTATCCGGGAATCGAAAGACCCCGAGGCCCGGCGCCTGGATCTCGCCGGTATTGCCACGCTGTCGCTGGCTGTCTTTTGCGTCGCCTACATCATCACTCAGGGGAGCGATC
Source organism: Xanthobacter variabilis (assembly GCF_043831965.2). Lineage (NCBI taxonomy): Bacteria > Pseudomonadati > Pseudomonadota > Alphaproteobacteria > Hyphomicrobiales > Xanthobacteraceae > Xanthobacter > Xanthobacter variabilis. Next base: position 3,475,397 of record NZ_CM195533.1, on the reverse strand, counting down.
TCGGCTTCACCAGTCCGATCGCGCTGGCGATCATCGCCACGGCCACCCTCAGCCTCATCGCCTTCGTCATTGTCGAGCAGATCACGCCGCACCCGATGTTCGATTTCTCGGTGTTCCGGATCAGACCTTTCTCCGGGGCGCTGTTCGGCTCGATCGGCATGAACTTCAGCTTCTGGCCGTTCATGATCTATCTGCCGATCTGGTTTCAGGCTGGGCTCGGACTCGATGGTCTGACCGCTGGCCTTGCACTGCTCGCCTACACCCTGCCGACGCTCGTCGTCCCGCCCTTTGCCGAACGCCTCTCGCTACGCCTTGGCGCCGGCACCGTCATTCCGGCGGGACTGTTCGTGATCGGTCTCGGCTTCTTCATCATGAAGATCGGAGCAGGCGGTGGTTCGCTTGCCTTGGCGACGACGTTGGTCGGCGCATTGCTGGCCGGGATCGGCCTCGGGGCGACCAACACGCCGGTCACCAACACCACGACCGGATCTGTGTCGAGCGACAGGGCCGGCATGGCCTCCGGTATCGACATGAGTGCCCGGATGATCTCGCTCGCCATCAACATCGCGCTCATGGGCTTTGTCTTGGTCGACGGTGTTTTGAGGCGCTTGAGTGCGGTGTCCGGATCGTTCGATGCCACGCAACTTCGGCACGTCGCCGAACAGATCGCCGCCGGAAACGTCGGTGCTCTCGATCAAGCCGCTCCGGGAGTGTCGAAGGTGCTCGGTCCTGCCGCACTGGCTGGCGGCTTCGGTGAGGTGATGCTCTACGGCGCCATTGGTGTCTGGGTGCTGGCCGCACTCAGCGTCTTCACCTTCGGGAGGAGGAAAGATGTCGATGGCGCGTCATGAGGTTGGAGCCAGGCGGTCGGCCCGTCCGAGTGTCTTGCGCTATGCCGAGGTCGGCGCGGTCGAGCGACGTGCCACCTCGACGAACAGGTTTCCGGCCCGGGAGAGCGGTCGCACTGGCGAAGCGACGAGTCCGAACGCGCGATGCAACGGCGAAGCGAGCTTCGAAACCCGGAAGCCGCGGTGCTGTTCCGGCAACGTGGATTCCGGCACGAGGCTGACACCCGCGCCCTCCCGAACCAGGGCAATCGCGCTCGCCCAGTCGCGCACCTCGATCTCAACGTTCTGGAGCGTCAATCCAGCCGCGTCGGCAAGCGAGCGGGCGTTCGTATGGCACCCGCCGGTGGCGAGAACGAAGGGCGCGGCTGCCAGTTCGGCCAACGAGACCGAAGGTCGCCGTGACAGGGGATGCGCCGCCGGCAGGATCGGAACCCAGGCATCCCGCCCGAGCGGAACGGCGTTTCTGGCCGGAGACGGGTTGAGAACGACGCCGAGGTCGATCGATCCCGCCGCGAGCCATGCCTCCACTTCCATGTCGTCGGTTTCGAGTGGCACGAGGTCGATGCCCGGATGGAGCGTACGAAAACGCCGAAGCAAGGGCGGAAGGACAGTGGCGAAGACGCTTGGAAACCCCGCCAGACGGATGGCGCCGGTCTCTTCGCCGATCAGCGCCATCGCCTCCCTTTCGATCGCCTCCAGATGCGAGAGCGCCGTACGCGCATGGTCGAGCGCGCGCTCTCCGAAGGCGGTCAACTCGACGCCCCGCGGTTGCCGGACGAGCAGCTTCACACCGAGGCTCTCTTCGAGCGCGGCCAGGGCTTGGCTCATCCCCGATTGGGTGACCCCGAGCTTGTCCGCGGCTGCGGTGAAGCTGCCGGCTTCGGCGACGGCGATCAGGCTCTGGAGTTGGGTCAGGTTCATAGTAGGTGAGCTTATACCAAGAAAATATGGGAGTAATTTTTATTATATCATGGGACCTGCCAATTTGGGTGGCGATCTCCCCCGTCAGAGAGGCCCCGACAATGAAGCTCTATTTCGCCCCCGACACCTGTTCGCTCTCGCCGCACATCGTGCTTCAGGAACTCGGACTGCCCTACGAGCTGGTCCGCGTGAACAATCGGACGAAACGCACATCCACGGGAGAGGACTTCCTCGCCATCAACCCGAAGGGCTATGTCGCGGCACTCGAGCTCGAGACCGGCGAAGTTCTGACCGAAGGACCGGCCATCGTTCAGTATCTGGCCGACCTGAAGCCGGAGGCGGGATTGGCTCCGGCCGCCGGTACGCTGGCACGGGTTCGGCTGCAGGAATGGCTCAACTTCATCACCAGCGAAATCCATTCCGGATCGAGCCCGCTGTTCAATCGAGCCTTGCCGGAGGAGGCGCTGGCGATCTTCCGGGACCGGCTGTTCCGGCGCCTCGACTTCATCGAGGTGAACCTCGCATCTCGGGATTATCTGGTGGGCGACGGTTTCACGGTCGCCGACGCCTATCTCTTCACCGTACTCGGCTGGATGAAGGGGTTTTCGATCGATCTCGACCGTTGGCCGGCGACCGCTCGCCATATGCAACGGATCGGCGCGCGGGCGTCCGTCCAAGCTGCTTTGGCACGGGAGGCGGAGATTCCTCCCGTGGAATGATGAAGGACACGGGACGCTGGTTCCGGTTACTTCAACACAGCGAGAGCTGGGTCGATCAGCGCCTCCAGCTCCGCTCGCGAAGCGCCATCCCGTGCCTGGAAGGAGATCGCCTGCAGAACACCGTGATAGAACGCCGCGAGCTGCGCGACCTTCGTGTCCGTCGGCAGGTCCCCCTCGTGCGTACCGCGTTCAAGGCGTGCCGCGATCAACTCGACCGTCTTGCGGCGTGCCTGGAACAGATGCTCGCGTGCCGACAGGTTCTCCGGCAAGCAGTTGACGACGCCGAGGATCAGCAGACACCCGCCCGGCTTGGTCGACAGTGCAACGTCGATGCTACCCGACAGCATAGCTCGAATACCGTCGCGGACAGTGCCCGCGTCTTCAAGCACTCGCATGGGTACCGAGCCGACCGTTGCGACGTAGAGGTCAACCGCTTCCCGGAAGGCCGCTTCCTTCGTGCCGAACGCCGCATAGAAGCTTGGCGGCGTCACGCCGATCGCAGCCGTCAGGTCGTTGAGCTGCGCACCTTCGTAGCCCTTGGCCCAAAACACCTCCATCACCTTTTCGAGGGCGAAATCGCGATCGAAGCTGCGGGGGCGGCCACGGAGTGCCATGGGAGTCCTTTCTGTAGTCAGATTTATATAATTCAATTGACCCGCCTGGGCAAGCGCGATAGTCATTTCTATAATTTTGGCTATAGAAATGGAGCGAGGGCCATGTGTGGGGCGAGAGACGCCAATCCAGCATCAAGCCAAGATCGCATGCAGGGGCGTGAGGGGATGCCGTCGGTCGTCTATCTCCTCGGGTTGACGATCTTCGCGCTCACCACCTCGGAGTTCATGGTCGCCGGAATGATGCCGGCCCTGTCTGCGGCCTTCTCTGTTTCAGTGGCAGAGATCGGCTATCTGATCTCGCTCTATGCTCTCGGCATGACGATCGGCGGCCCGCTAGTGACGGCGTTGCTCCTCCGCCTCAACGCGCCGAACAAGCCCGCGCTTCTCGTTTTGCTCGGCCTCTATGTCATGGGCGGAGTGCTTGCGGCTCTCGCACCAGATTACGGCGTCATGGCGATCGCGCGGATCGTGACTGGCGCGGCCAGTTCCGCCTGCTTCGGCGTGGCACTGGCGATTGCCGCGGACTTGGTGACGCCACAGGAGAGAGGCCGTGCGGCATCCATTGTGCTCGGCGGCCTCATGCTCGCGCCGGTCTTCGGTCTGCCGGTGACGACGGCCATCGAGCAGGGCTTCGGATGGCGGTCGAGTTTTTGGAGCGTTGCCATCCTCGCCATGCTGGCCGCTGCTCTGGTTGCCGTCTTCGTGCCCGTCTCGAAGAGCCACATCGAGAATGGTCTCGGTGCGGAATTTGGTGCGTTGAGGAAGGGTCGCCTTTGGGCGGCCTATGCAACGAGCGGCCTCATCATCGGTGCCACCTTCGCCGCCTTCAGTTACGCGGTGCCGCTCTTCATCGACACGACGAGGCTGACACCGGCGACCATGCCGACGCTGCTTGCTGCCTATGGCGGAGCCAACGTCATCGGCAATCTCGTCGTCGGGCGTTTCGCCGACCGCTATACGATTCAGATCCTGCTTGGCGGACTGACAGCCCTTGCGCTGGCACTGATGACCTTCGCCGTTTTTGCCGCCGACCGTTACCTAGCTGTCTCGGCCTTTCTGGCTATTGGCATCGTTGGGGTGCCGATGAATCCCGCAATGGTCGCGCGCGTGATGCGGATCGCGCATCCGGGGGCTCTGGTGAACACGGTCCATACCTCCGCCATCACCGCCGGCCTCGCGTTCGGTGCATGGGCGGGGGGCGTCGGGATCGATGAAGGCTATGGCCTCACCGCGCCGCTGTGGGTCGGCTTCGCGCTTGCCCTATTCGGTCTATTGAGCCTTGCACCTCGTCGCGTTCGATCGATGGGCGCATAGGCGGGATCGGAGGTGCTATGCGGCGACGAGCGCACAATGGCCAGGAGGTTGTTGATCAACAGAATGCACTGTTGAGAGGCCGCATCCCGCTCGTGGCGCTGATCCAGACGCTGTCCGTTGCCGAGTATCTGAATTTTCGCCACGCAGCGAATGCTCTCGGCGTCAGCCAGTCGAGCGTAAGCACCAGGATCAAGACGTTGGAAGAGGATCTCGGCGTTGTTCTATTCGAGCGCCGCCACCGTGGCGTCCGCCTGACCGACGCCGGCCGCAGTTTCATCACGGAAGTTGCCGCGGGGATCAGCCATCTCGATCTTGCGGTCAAGACCGCAGGGGCGGTTCTGAACGGCGCGATTGGTCACCTGTCGATCGGCCTCCTGTCTTCGATCGCTTCGGGCTTTCTGGCCGATCTGCGCCGCCGGTATCGAGACGAGCATCCGGAGATCGAACTCGATATCTTCGAGGGACGTTCCGACGAGATCATTCGTCAGGTCCGCGAGGCCAAGCTCGATATCGCCTTCGTGGTTGGGGCCGTAGAAGCACCCGACTGCCATTCACGTCAGCTATGGTCGGAAGCCTTGATGGTCGCGTTGCCGCAGAGTCATCCGTTGGCGCGCGCGGAGCACCTCGTATGGCGCGACCTTGCCGCGGAAACCTTCCTCGTCCGACAAAGCGGAGCCGGTCCCCAAGTCCTGGACCATATCGTTCGCAGACTCGTCGAACGAGAGAAGTCGCCACGCATTCGTCGGTGCGATGTCGGCCGAGACACGCTGATGCACCTGATTGCAGATGGCGAAGGGATCACGCTGACGAGCGAAGCCGCTGCTTGCGTTCCTTTGCCGGGCGTTCTGTTTCGGCCTATTGCCGATGAGCCGGACCGCGCCAGATTTAGCGCGGTCTGGTCGCCGCACAATCGTGGTCCAGCCCTCAGACATCTGCTTGATCTCGCTACCGAGATGAACAGACTGCGCCCACCCGGTTGAGACAGGCGGAATAGTCAAAACACCAGTCGCCTTATTTCCTTAACGGACGCCTGAGGCAATTCTAGTGTGTCTAGGTCCTGACGCTTTATCCAGGCCTTTGCTGCCATCTGTGTCATGTCCTGCTGACGCGGAAGACCACTCAACTTTCCTGCTGTGAACCGTGAAAGCCCGAGGCCCATGAAGCTAATCATTGTTGGGGAGCAGGCGCCCACCTCCAGATACATCGGCACAGCCGGTATGGACGCAGTCAGCTCTTCCATACCCTTGTTTCTGAGCAGAAGTTCGAGAACCGCGTTGTAACATGAGAACAGGCGCACATACTTGAAGCGAAGATCGCTTTCTATCTCTGTCAGCGCATTACGAATGACCGTTGGGTAGCTGGGCGACTGCCCTTTCTGGACCTTGTAATTGTAGCTTGCATCGATAATACGCGGTAGAGGATCCCCCTTCATCCATCGGAGAGCGATCTGTGCGTAGTATTGCTCCGATCTATCTGACGAGGGATACTTGAGAATTTCAGAATGGCATCGACGGATAGCGCTGAGATATGATTGATAGGCACCGCTATCGCGCGGGTGCTTTGGAATGATATAAGAGGGTCCCTTCTTGGCAAGGCTTGCTTCCAACCTGTTATACAACGACTGCTGGCGGTGTATGGCGACTGTGGGGGATGCCAAAAGCGTCTCCCTCCCAATATCCTTGCCGGCTACTGATTGAGCGACCGCTTGAGTGAGCTGCTTTGCCGGTTGCGACGTTACATCCAGCCCAAGCTTGGAAAGCGTGCTCTCCAGGCGGCCGTCGAAATGGTCGCAAACAAGTTTTACAAATGTATTTTCAAGTTCATCCGGCTTATCACGGTCGGGTATGCGCTCTGGATCATTAATATATGCGATGAGTTCTTCCACGCGCGAGACGACATGATCCTCGATCGAGGGTGTAATTTCTGTATCCTTTGGTCCGGTTATCGGGTCAGATCTCCAGCCTGCATAATCGATCAAAAAAATGTTGCCAGAGAACTCTTTGCCCATACGTCCGGCGCGCCCTGCAAGGTTCCAAAAGTCGTTGGAAGATATGGGCTGGTTCGGCCCCCTTTCCGGATTGTGAAGAAACAGGTTTTGCGCGGGTAGATTTACGCCGTAGAGAAGCGTGCTTGTCGTCACCAGATGCTGAAGATGACCCTCACTAAAAGCATCCTCGATTGCCTTGCGCACTAGTGAGGGTTGGCGACCATAGTGATAGCCAACGCGACTCATAACATTCTGTGCAAGTGGGTACTTCTCATGCACAGCTTCCTTGATGAATGCCGACAGCTCCTGCAAATGGCTCGTAGATTCAGTTTCGCGGTCCGCTAACCCAAAGGCAACCTGTTCGCATTCGGCAGGCCCGAGGGCGTAGATAAGGTTTTGCCCTCCAGTGCCCAACCTGAGAGCCACGTTCACCAGCTTGCTTCGATGGTCAGTTAACGGTTGCCCGCAATCCACTTGCCCGAACGGGATCCTGTTACCGTCGGCCAGTAGAGCAAGCTTCGCGTAGCTCGGACGCATATCATCGCAGTCAACGAAGATGATATTCTGAGTAACCGATGCTTCTTCAGTTCGCACCGGTGAAAGTACAGATCCGAGTGGCCTCGCCAGACGGGCGGGGTTGCTCAGGTTTGGGCCCGCGAAAAGCAACTGCATACGGCCGTTACGTTCCAGGGCCTCCTCAATGACAGACGACAGAAGTACCCCGCGCGGACCGTCACCGATGCTTTGCGCTTCATCGACCACCATTAGTTCGAAGGCTAAACCCTGATGTGCGGTCTGTAGTAGCTGCATACGCTCCTGAGTAACGACATACGCCGCCCGCTTCGGAAGATCGCTCCCTGTTGGAACAGGTGTCGTCAGAAGCTCAACGTCTAAATTCGACGCTGAGAGCCAGGCGGACACATCGTCCGATACCTGATTAATAAGTGCTCGCGTCGGCACCAGAAACGCCACGTTGTTCGCGGTGCCTTCAAGTAGAACTTTCTGGGCGTAAGTTTGAAGGACAAACGATTTCCCAGCCGAAGTTGGCGCGGATACCCCGACATTCTCGCCACTTGTTAGACGTGCCCAAAGCTCAAACTGAAAGTCAGTAAGAGCAACGTCGCGTTCCGCGAGGCGTATTGTGTTTATGTCGGCGCGATCGCGGGTCTCTACGTATGAGCGAACAGGAAGTCCTGTCTCTGCAACGTCAAATCGGCGTCGTGCGTAAGCAAGGGCTGGAAAATTGCTGAGGCGGCTCAGAACGAGTAGTAGCGCATATCGTGCGCCGGGGAATTGAGCTGGCATCTCGGCAGCCGCTGTAGCGATCTGGTAAGCGACCTGCCTGTGTTCGAGTGACGACGACGCGGAAAGCGTCATTGAGCACTTCAGAAGGCGCACCATCGCGTCTTCGGAGATCCCTCCAGTGGAAACAGGCGCAACGAAACGATGACGAAGAATCATCTCTCGCAGCTCACCAACCTCCTGGTGAAACTTCTCATGGCTCCAGATTCGGCTGGACAGATCTTCAATCATTTGGCCACCCAATCTTGGTCTGGAATTTATCTCGGAACTCCTGAGCAGAAGGAACGGGTACTAGGAAGAACTCAAAACGGCGCAAGGATAATCCCTTCGCCTCGATCTTTGTTTTTATGCCGTTAGTGAACGACTGGACCGAAGCACTTACCGCGCTTACGTATGCGGCCTCAATATCTTCGTCGGACTGTTGCGGATCGGCCTTGTGGTCAAACTGGTGGACCAATAGGCAAGAAAAGCAGGGCACTCGGTTGAGCGACGCCTGTGAATACGGGTCCAGGTACTCAAGAAGAGCTTCCTTAGCCCCGTCGGTCATATGCGCTAAATCAGAGTAGCTGGAAATAATGTCGAGCTCACGCTTTTCCTGCCCGTCTTTGATGAACTCGTCGATAGACGAAAGTGCACTACCAAGAGCACCGTCGAGCGTCTGATGCGCTTTTGACTCACCCCAGAACACATATAGTTTTTTGCTGGCGTCGTCGTAACGCGCGTGGATTCCATCCGTACCGTGGACAGGCATGTTGTTGTTGGTCTTTAAATACATCTTTGAAACAATTTGCGGGGCCTTCAGGATCCACTCGTTCAAGATATACAAAAGAATCTCGGCTGCCTCACCCGATCGGTGACTGCCTTTCTTGGCTTTGATGAATAGAGATTTGGCCTTGTCGGCAAGCTCGGAGGCAATGCGTCCGGCTGCAACATGGTCGCCGCGGATGAACGCGTCTTGAGCAGCTTTGATGGCGGAGCGCGGAAGACAGAACGGAACGATATGGCTTGCCAGCACGTCGATAAAGTCATCGATCGTTTGCACGCCGGCTTGGAAAGACACGTAGCTGCATCGCACTTCGATCCGCTCACCACACACAGTGGTGTCAAAACTCAGATGACGAAGTCGACTTTCAAGATGCGTGAAATTACCAAGCAGCAGCTCGAGTTGCTGCCCTAAATCCATAGTCCCGAAGCCCTCCCTTTCAGACATCCTTGTTGTCATCTATGCGGCTGTGGACAGTTTATGGCCAATTTAGCCACCAGAGTCCAAGGCTCGCCGTCAAAGCCCCAATATGAAATAAAGCGCACTCTCAATACATTTTGGAGGCCATGCGAATCGCGGCCCCGATACGTCTGAATAGTAGGCAAGAGCGGGAACGCAAAGCTAGCAGCTCCTGTCGTCAGCGAGGGCGATCGATAGCCGATGCCGCGCATCCCGTGATGTCCCAAAGCCGCTGCCGCCGATGCCAAGCTATGTGCTATAAAACGCTCTTCTGTGACTCATAGCTCTCCGAGCTGATGGCATACTGCGCGGGCCAGGGGGGCTTATGGCTGGCAGACGACAGCGCCGCTCGCGCCGACTTCCGCGCAGGCCGAGAAGAAGGATTGCAGCAGCCAGTAGAGTTGGACGAAGGACGGCGCTGGCTTTTGGCCGCTCTGTATCGTGGCAAATGCGTTCGCGATCGCCTGACGACTGAGCGACGAGGTCACAATAATGGCGCGTCGGCGCGCATCGGGCGCCGTTCTTGCGCTACGCAGTGCGACCGCGAGATCAGCAGCATTCGAGCGTATCGTCCGTTGAATCTGGGTTTCCTGACCGGGTGCGCTATAGGTTGAGCCCCACAATCCCAGCTTCGCGGCGAGCCGTTCTTCAGGAAACATCATGTTGCCGAGGTTCTTGATCGCCTGGCTGACCGAGACATGGAAGGGGCTGGCACCGAGAGATAGCGCGCCGTGCTTTGCATGGTAGAACGAGATTTGCGTGAGCCCTGCGTCGTTAGAGACGCCTATGAAATCAGCCCACTCGTCGCCGAGATCGTCGCACAGCAGAATATGGTCGGCAGCGGTAATGTGATCGACAATCACCCCGAAACTGGAAGTACCGTCGAACGCGGTCTGTGAGGCGGTGAATGTCCCTTTCTCACTTGTGGCAGCCGCCAGCGGCGCGCTGGCAGTGAAGTAGCGCAGAAATGCTTCACCCCCGTCCAGAAGGGTCTCGTCCCGGAACACCTGGCCATCGATGTAAGCCAATCGCACATCATCAAACAGAACGATGAGTGCATTAGTTTCGTCGAGATACGCGCGCAGGGTCTGGCGGTCGTCGTCTTCACCAAGCGTCTTGCCGGAGCTTTCCACATAGACGTCAGATGCCGGAGGCAAGGACAGGGACCGAAGAGCGATACGATTCTTGTTCAGGCTGATCGATGCCGCCTGATCGCCGGTTGCCGGATCGCGTGCCATTCTGACACGATCATCCCCTTCGATGTTCATCGGGCGGTCAAGGCTTGCTATCACGGCCGTCAGTTCGCTCGCAGAGAGTTCGACTGCCGCATCGCCGTCTAGGCGGACGAGCCTGATGCCCGCCTCATCACTGCCTACGGCGTCGGATAACTTGTTCGTATCGATCGCCATGACCAAGGGCGCTGACGCGGCCAGGGCTTCGGTCAGTGACACCGGTCGGGCAAAGGACCTGATAAACGGTGAGACGTGCGCATTTTCCACACGGAGCGCATCGATAACATTCTTGGCAAAGGTCACGACGGCGGGAAGATCGGCACGCGTCGAGCGAATGCCAATGCGCCCGGTGCTCGGCGTGGCCGTGCTGTGCATGCCGTTCGCGACTACGCTGTAGGTGCGGGGTGCATATCGCCTGCTTCCTGCCGGTCCAACGACATTGGCGAGATCCGACGCCTCAAGGGTCTTGGCGCGCATTGCGTAAGGCGAGATGGACATGTTGCGCATCGTCATGCGCTGAAAGATCGCATCTGCTTTGGCGATCGCGCCTTCGACGCGCGCCGTCGCAACCGCCGAGAGATGCGCTGTCTTGAATGAGGACGGAAGGCTCAATCGGGATGAAAGGACCGCTGCATAACCCTGATACTCGATCAGCAGCAGAAATCCGCAGAGGCTCTCCCGGATCGCGGTCGTGTCCTTAAGAAATGAGGGCGGGCTCTCATATCTGAAGCACACCGCAGACCAGCGAGCGCCGTCGAGCTGCTCCCGCGTGTGCTTGAACTCGTTATGTACTGTCACGCTGTGACTGGCGCGCAGCTTTATAAATACATCGTCGATAACCTTGTCTGACAGTTTCTTCCGTATTGAATAGAAATTGGCAGAGGTTGCGACGGAAAGGTCGTCTATCATCTTAGGTCCCCAACCTAAGCATGTAAAATATGCGCATACCCCCCCCATAGAGTCGAGTCCTGAAAGGGGGGGAACCTGTCGTCGAACCCGAACTGCGCTCCACGCTGGCTTCCCGCCGAGCCCTTCGCCAAAACGGACCGCCTCAAGACGGCCCCATTCAGCCGCAGCACAAATAGCGACCGCATACCGATGTTAAGCAGGGTTGCTTTTTGCCCGATACGCAAGAAACCAACCCGGCCCGATTTGACTGATTGCTTCAGAAGCTCGCCCGTCTCAATTCCAAGCGCTTCCAAAGTCTGCCCAAGAACCGCGGTGCTGGCGGAAACGTCGATGCCCTCGATCGCGCGGATATAGCGAGTGCTCAGGCCGGACCGTGGCCATCAATCCAGCATTGCCTTGGCGCGAACTTACTTCCCGCGTCGCGAAGGCTTTGCCACAGCGGGCTCGATTCTGGCCAGAAGGTCCGCGGTAGGTATGCCCAAGGCCGAAGCAATGTCGACGAATTCAATGACATCAATCCGTCGCTCTCCATTCTCATACTTGGCAACGAAGGACTGCGGTTTGCCCAGCGCATCGGCCAACTCCGCCTGGGTCAGTCCAGTGGCCTTACGCGCTTCGACGAGGAGGGACTGAAGAAGTATTTGTCGAGGCGTGCGCAAGGATTTCTGCATTCGGGATGGCTCTCCATTGAAAAAGAGGAGCCATTCCGGTAATCCTGATACGGGATTATCCCATTTCAGGTTTTTTCTGCCGAGGTCCGAGGGAGGGCAGTGCGATGAGGGTGCGACCGGAGCTTGACCCCGACGTCGACGATCTCGCTCCCAGCGAGCGAGAAATCACTGCCTACGACGAACGGCACTTCGTGACCTATCTGCGGCTGCTTGATGCCGAGACGGATGGAGCCGATTGGACCGAGGTAGCTCGCATCGTTTTGCACCGTGATCCGACATCGGAAACGGGTCGAGCCCGGACCTGCTGGCAAAGCCACCTTGCCCGTGCGCGGTGGATGACCAAGACCGGCTATCGCAAGATATTGGAACAGGCGGCGGCCGAGGCGCGTTCGGCGCGGCACTGACCATCCTTTTTCTTCGCCGTGGTATCCGAAACCCCGGTGTTTCGGATTTCCTGTTGCTTGTGGCTGATGCGGCTATTCTCTGATCGGCTCCGTCTCTTCTGCCGATTGGAGCCTCTATGTCGGGAAGCCGTGTCCTTTGGGGACAAGTCGCCGTCGTTCTAGTGATCGTGCTCACCGCCATCTGGTGCGCGACGGAGTGGACGGCGTGGCGGCTCGGCTTTCAGGGACAGCTCGGCGGGCCGTGGTTCGTGGCGGCGGGCTGGCCCATCTACTATCCGCCGCTCTTCTTCTGGTGGTGGTATTGCTACGACGCCTATGCGCCATCGATCTTCATCGAAGGTGCTGGCATCGCTGTGTCGGGCGGCTTCATCTCGATCATAGTCGCCATCACCTTGTCGGTGATCCGAGCGCGGGAGGCGAAGAACGTCGCGACCTACGGCTCGGCGCGATGGGCGGAGCCGGAGGAAATCCGTGCAGCCGGTCTGCTCGGTCCCGATGGCGTGCTGCTCGGCCGGCTCGACGGCGACTATCTGCGCCATGACGGTCCCGAGCATGTGCTGTGTTTCGCCCCGACGCGATCGGGCAAAGGCGTCGGCCTCGTCGTGCCGACGCTGCTGACCTGGCCGGGCAGCACGATCATTCACGACATCAAGGGCGAGAACTGGGGCCTGACCGCCGGCTTCCGGTCGAAGCATGGCCGCGTGCTGCTGTTCGATCCGACCAATCCGGCGTCGTCGGCCTATAATCCGCTGCTGGAGGTGCGGCGCGGCGACAAGGAAGTCCGCGACGTTCAGAACATCGCCGACATCCTCGTCGATCCAGAAGGCGCACTCGACAAGCGCAACCATTGGGAAAAGACCAGCCATTCGCTGCTGGTCGGAGCGATACTCCACGTCCTCTATGCCGAAGCCGACAAGACGCTGGCCGGCGTCGCCAACTTCCTCTCCGATCCGAAACGCCCCGTCGAGGCGACGTTGCGCGCCATGATGAACACGCCGCATCTTGGCGAAGCTGGCGTCCATCCCGTCATCGCATCTTCGGCCCGCGAGTTGCTGAACAAGTCCGACAACGAGCGCTCAGGCGTGCTCTCCACCGCCATGTCGTTCCTCGGCCTCTATCGCGATCCCGTAGTGGCGAAGGTAACGGCGCGGTGCGATTGGCGCATCGCCGATCTTGTGGCAGGCGAACGGCCGGTCAGTCTCTATCTCGTTGTGCCACCCTCCGACATCAACCGCACCAAACCGCTGATCCGGCTGCTGCTCAATCAGGTCGGGCGGCGTCTGACCGAAGACCTGAAAACATCAGCCAACCGGTACCGCCTCTTGCTGATGCTGGATGAGTTTCCGGCACTCGGCCGCCTCGACTTCTTCGAGAGCGCGCTGGCCTTCATGGCGGGTTACGGTATCAAATCCTTCCTGATCGCCCAGAGCCTCAATCAGATCGAAAAAGCCTATGGCGCGAACAACAGCGTGCTCGACAATTGCCATGTGCGCGTCGCCTTCGCCACCAACGACGAACGGACGGCCAAGCGCGTGTCGGACGCGCTGGGCACCGCGACCGAAATGCGCGATTCCACCAATTATGCCGGCCATCGGCTGTCGCCCTGGCTCGGCCATCTCATGGTGTCGCGGCAGGAGACGGCCCGGCCGCTGCTGACCCCCGGCGAGGTGATGCAGCTCCCGCCGACCGACGAATTGCTGCTGGTCGCGGGCGTGCCGCCGGTACGAGCAAAGAAGGCACGCTACTACGAGGACGCGCGGTTCAAGGAACGCATCCTGCCGCCGCCGAAAGCGACGACAGCGACCGCGCCGGCAGTACTGTCCGCGGATGATTGGTCGGCGCTGGCGATCCCGGCGGCATCGGCTGGAGAAGCATCCGACAACGGGAATGGTGTGAGCGCCGATCCGGCCAATGCCGGTATTCGCCGTGAGCCGGAATTGCCCGAGCATGAAGAGATCGCGCCGCCCGAACGATCGCCCCTCAGCGAGTTCGATGTTCTCGATGACGATCCCGATGTGGACGCCGCCCGGGCCAGCCGTCTTCGCCAGCAGGTCACATCGAATGCCCGGCAGGCGACGATGGACCCGGCCGATGGCCTCGACTTGTGAGGATGGCCATGCAGACCAAGACCCGCATGAACGTCTATTTCGATCCTGGCCTCCTGAAGAAGGTCGAAGCGCTGGCGCTTCGACGCAACATCTCGAAATCCGCCGTCATTGAAGCCGCCGTTGCCTCCTTCCTCTCGGCCGACGCCTCGGAGCGATTGGAGGCCGTGTTCGCCCGCCGCATGGACCGGATCGGCCGCCAGATCGATGGGCTCGACGAAGACCTCGCCATCGTCGGAGAGACGCTCTCGCTATTCATCCGTTTCTGGCTGACCATCACGCCGCCATTGCCCGACAGCGCGCAGGCATCTGCAAGGGCGAAAGGCGCAGAGCGCTTTGAGAGCTTTCTGCAAACTCTTGGGAGGCGGCTGGCGACTGGGGACCGCTTTTTGAAGGAGCTGTCCCGCGATGTCGACGCGAACCAAGAGCCCACGAAGGCGAGCACTTAACTCGCCTCACATGGGAGGGCCTTCGTTCGGGACTGTCGGTCGACGAGATTGACCCCTAGCGCCGCGAGCGTGCAGACGCCGAGCAGAATGGCTGCATTGATGGTGTCCCCACCGCCGATCCAACTCGCGACGACCGGCGCCAGCACGAGCAGCGCGCCGTTGTTCATCGATTCCGATGACGCCAGCACGAAGCCGGCGTCCGAGCCGGCCCGGCTCGCCTGAATGACGGTGTTGGCGGGTGCGGCGAGGCCCGAGGCAAAGCCCCAGAAAGCCAGAAAGCCGATCGCCAACGCAAGGCTCGAGTCGATCGCCAGGAAGGCACTCTGCGTTACGAAGATGAGGGCGATGGCGAAGATGAGGATGGTCTCTGGACGTCCGGCCCACGCAGTGAGGCGCCCGATGGCGAGATTGCCGGCCGCGAGACCGATGCCGAAGGCGGTGACCGAGAGCCCGACCATGCTGGTCGAAAGACCGTAGCGGTTGCGCAGAACCTCGCCGGAGATCAGAAACCCGGCAATAGTTGCGCCGAGCCAGAAGCCCTTGGAGAGGTTGGGCCTGAGGATTGCGCCATCGAGCAGGCGGGCTGCCGAGGCTTTGAGCGGTCGGCCTTGCCGCGCAACAGACGGCGGCAGGATGCGCGCGGCCAGCACTAGAACGGCGAGGCAGCCGCAGGCGACGGCGATGAACGGCGCCTGCCAATCGAAGGCATCGGTCAGAAGTCCCGCGAAGGTCGGCCCGGTGGCGATGCCGAGGGTCAGGCCGAAGAGGACGAGGCCCATGGCGCCGGCTTGGCGATCTTCGGGAACGGTCTCGGCGATCAAGGCGAAGGCGGTCGGCGTCAGGGCCGCCCCCGCTGCGCCACCGAGAATGCGGGCGATGATCGCGAAGGTGAGCGACGGCGCGAAGGCGACAGCCAGCGCGTCGGCGGCAAAGAGCGCTAATGCTGGGAGAAGCAGGCGCCGCCGGCCGATCCGGTCGCTGAGGAGGCCGATGAGCGGGGCGAGCACGGCGTAGGACACCGCATAGGCCGATACGAGCCAGGCGATATCGGCGGGTTTCGCCGTGAAGGCCGACGCCAATGGCGTCAGCATCGGCGCGAGCATGAACTCAACCGCGCCGACGAAATAGACCGCGAGCGCCAGGGTGGCGAGGATGAGCGAGGGCGATGGGGCTGTTTTCGGCATGGGCAAGCGTCTCCGGTACGCTGATGTCGTCCTGACCGGAGGCCGCCTTCAGGGTGATGAGAAGCTTCTGGCGACGGGTTTCGAGATCGGCCATCTGCCGTTCGATCGCCTCGAGCTTCAACCGATGTGCAGCGGCCACCTTCGGACAGGCGGTGACCGTGGCGGGATCGTCGACGATGCAGTTGAGAAAGGTTGCGATTTCCTCGGTGGTGAAGCCGAGCCGGATCATCCGGCCGATACGGCGCACCAGGAGCACGTCGGCTTCGTCGAAATCGCGATAGCCGTTCTCCTCGCGGGTGGCGCGGATCAGGCCGACCTTCTCGTAATGACGGATGGAGCGCACGCTCGCCCCCGTCCTTTTTGCAACGTCTCCGATCTTCATCCGCCCTCCTGCTGCATCTCGTAACCCCTGACATCAATGTCAGGGTCAAGAGGCAATCGATCAAGGAGCAACCGCGTTCTTTTCCGTGCCGACCGGGTGCTGCATGCGGGAACTGACCGCGATGCGATTCCAGATGTTGATGGTTCCGATGGCGATCGTCAGCTTGGCGATGTCGGCCTCCGAGAAGACGGCGCGGACGGTTTCAAAGGCGGCGTCGGGAATGCCCGTCTCGGCGGCGAGCGTCACGCTCTCCGTCCATTCGAGAATTGCCCGGTCGCGCGCGTCGAAGAACGGGGACTCGCGCCAGACGGCGACGAGATGCAGCAATTGGGTGTCCATCCCGTCGGCCAGAGCGTCCTTCACATGCAGGTCGACGCAGTAGGCGCAACCGTTGATCTGAGAGGCGCGCAGCTTGACGAGGTGAAGCGTGCGCTTGTCGAGACCCGACTTGGTCACGGCACCATCGAGGGCGCGGACGGCTTGATAGAGCTCCGGCGCCAGCGCGGCGATGTTCAGTCTGAAATGCATGTGAGCCTCCTGTATCGAATGGAGTTGGCTGAGAATCGTGGATAATATATATCCATGATTAGGGCGCAATCCAAGAACGGAACGGGAGAAGGCGATGCGGCGCATGAGCGACGGGGTGGAGGCGGCGCTGCACTGTGCCTTGGTGCTGGCCGGATTGCGGGAGGGCAAAGTGCTTCCGGGCAAGAGTCTCGCCGAATTGCACGGCGTTTCGGAAACCTATCTTCTGAAGCATCTGCGGGCGCTCGCTGCGGCTTCCGTCATTGATGCCGTGCCGGGGCCGCGCGGCGGCTATCGGCTGGCGCGCGACCCGGCGCGCATCACGTTGCTCGACATCGTCGAAGCGATCGACGGACGGGAGCCCGCCTTCGTCTGCCGCGAAATCCGCCGGCGCGGCCCCGGCAAGGCGAAGGACCCGTGCGTCTACAAGGCGGACTGCTTCATCAAGACCCGCATGATCGCCGCCGAGGAAGCTTGGCGGGCTGTCCTGAAACAGCAGACCCTTGCCGATCTCGTTGCCGACGGAGCCCAATTGATCGACGCGCACAACAAGAAGGCGGTGGCGACCTACGTCGAGAACGCACAGCGCTGAGCGATATCGACCGGCCGACAGCGAATAACCAATCCCGCCAATCACCGCCTTTTCTTCGCCAAGGCCGCTCGTCATCAAATCCTTGTTGAATCAGCCCAATTTCCGGCTCTTTTAATCGACCCCGTCTGGGGACCATCTGACTTCTCCCCGGCGAGATCGGGGATCGAATGGCGGCTTCGCATCACAATTCTGAAGGGCATGCACGTGGCGCGCGGATGCTGCGCACGGCGCTTGGGCCGGCGATTGCCCTGTTCCTGGAAGACGCTTCCGTTGTCGAAGTGATGCTGAACCCGGACGGGCGCATCTGGATCGACCGTCTTTCCGAAGGGCTTTCCGATACCGGCGAGGTGCTGTCACCCGCCGATGGCGAGCGCATCGTGCGCCTGGTCGCGCACCATGTCGGCGCCGAGGTTCATGCGGGTGCTCCGCGCGTCTCTGCCGAACTGCCCGAGACCGGGGAGCGTTTCGAAGGCTTGTTGCCGCCTGTGGTGGCAGCGCCTGCATTCGCCATCCGCAAGCCCGCCGTCGCCGTGTTCTCGCTCGACGATTACGTGCGCGCGGGGACCATGTCCGCTGCACAGGCCGAAGTCCTTCGCCAGGGCGTCGCATCCCACGCCAACATCCTCGTCGCCGGTGGCACCTCAACCGGCAAGACGACGCTGACCAATGCGCTGCTGGGCGAGGTGGCGAAGACTTCCGATCGCGTCGTCATCATCGAGGATACGCGCGAACTGCAATGCGCAGCGCCCAATCTCGTCGCGATGCGGACGAAGGATGGCGTCGCCTCGCTCTCCGATCTCGTCCGCTCCTCGCTGCGCCTGCGCCCCGACCGCATCCCGATCGGCGAAGTGCGCGGCGCGGAAGCCCTCGACCTTCTAAAAGCCTGGGGCACTGGCCATCCCGGCGGCGTCGGCACGATTCACGCCGGCAGCGCCATTGGCGCGCTGCGGCGGATGGAACAGCTCATCCAGGAAGCCGTCGTTACCGTCCCGCGCGCGCTGATCGCCGAGACGATCGACCTCGTCGCCGTGCTCTCCGGCCGTGGCTCCGCCCGCCGGCTCACCGAACTCGCCCGTGTCGATGGCCTTGGTCCGGACGGCGATTACCGCGTCGTGCCCGCCGTCGACGGCGCATCGAACGCGATCAGCACCAACCCGGAAGGAGAAACTCCGTGATCCAAGTCGCACGCCTCGCGCGCCAACGCCTCGCCATGACCGTATCCATCGTCGCGCTCAGCCTGGCGCTGACGGTGCCCGCCTATGCCTCCGGCTCTTCGATGCCGTGGGAACAGCCGCTGCAGCAGATCCTGCAGTCGATCGAAGGCCCGGTTGCCAAGATCATCGCCGTCATCATCATCATCACGACGGGCTTGGCGCTGGCGTTCGGCGACACCTCGGGTGGTTTCCGTCGCCTGATTCAGATCGTCTTCGGCCTCTCGATCGCGTTTGCCGCAAGTTCGTTCTTCCTCAGCTTCTTCTCGTTCGGCGGCGGGGCGCTGGTCTGATGGCGGGCGTCGGCGACCAGAGCGGCGAAGTACCGGGTTTCACCGTGCCGGTTCACCGGGCGCTGACCGAACCGATCCTGCTCGGCGGCGCGCCGCGCGCCATCGCGATCATGAACGGCACACTCGCCGGCGCGGTGGGCCTTGGTTTGCGTCTCTGGCTGGTCGGCATCGCCATCTGGGCGATCGGGCACTTCGCGGCGGTGTGGGCGGCAAAGCGCGACCCGCTCTTTGTCGAGGTCGGTCGCCGGCATCTGCGCATCCCCACGCACCTTTCGGTCTGAAGGGGAGCGCGGCCATGATGAACCTCGCCGAATATCGCAACCGTAACCGGCGGCTCGCCGATTTTCTCCCCTGGGCGGCACTGGTCGGCGCCGGCATCGTGCTCAACAAAGATGGCAGTTTCCAACGCACGGCGTGCTTCCGTGGTCCCGATCTGGATTCGTCCGTGCCCGCCGAACTGGTTGCCGTAGCCGGTCGCCTCAACAACGCCTTCCGCCGTCTCGGGAGCGGTTGGGCGATCTTCGTCGAGGCACAACGCCATGCAGCGGGCGTTTATCCCGCCAGCCGTTTTCCCGATGCTGCTTCGGCCTTGGTCGATGCCGAGCGGAAAGCCGACTTCGAAGAAGCGGGGAGCCATTTCAAATCAAGCTACTTCCTGACCTTCGCCTACCTGCCGCCGGCCGAGGACGCCGCGCGTGCTGAGACGTGGCTCTACGAGGGGCGCGAGAAGGCCGGCATCAATGCGCACGAAATGATGGCCAGCTTTGCCGACCGCACCGACCGGCTGCTGCATCTCATCGAAGCCTTCATGCCGGAATGCCGCTGGCTCGATGACGGCGAGACACTGACTTATCTGCACGGCTGCGTGTCCACGCATCGCCATCGCGTCCGCGTGCCGGAGACGCCGATGTATCTCGATGGGCTCTTGGCCGATCAGCCGCTCACCGGCGGGCTGGAACCGCGGCTGGGAGCGCAGCACCTGCGCGTCCTGACCGTCATCGGCTTTCCGACCGCGACCACGCCGGGCCTGCTCGACGAGTTGAATCGGCTCGCCTTCCCGTATCGCTGGTCCACCCGCGCGATCCTGCTCGACAAGACCGACGCGACGAAGTTGCTGACGAAGATCAGGCGGCAATGGTTCGCCAAGCGCAAGTCGATCGCCGCGATCCTCAAGGAGGTGATGACCAACGAGCAATCCGTGCTGGTCGATACAGATGCCTCAAACAAGGCGGCGGACGCCGATCTCGCGCTTCAGGAACTCGGCGCTGACTATGCCGGCATCGCCTATGTCACCGCGACGGTGACCGTGTGGGACGCTGATCCTCGAGTTGCCGACGAGAAGCTGCGGCTAGTCGAGAAGGTCATCCAGGGCCGCGACTTCACCGCGATGGTCGAAACCATCAACGCGGTCGACGCCTGGCTCGGCAGCCTGCCGGGGCATGTCTATGCCAACGTCCGGCAGCCACCGATTTCCACACTCAATCTCGCCCACATGATCCCCCTCAGTGCCGTGTGGGCGGGGCCGGAACGGGACGAGCACTTCGGTGCCGCCCCCTTGCTCTTCGGCAAGACCGAAGGCTCGACCCCGTTCCGGTTTTCCCTTCACGTCGGCGATGTCGGCCACACACTGGTGGTTGGCCCGACCGGCGCCGGCAAGTCGGTGCTGTTGGCGCTGATGGCCCTGCAGTTCCGCCGTTATGCCGGGGCTCAGGTCTTCGCCTTCGATTTCGGCGGTTCGATCCGCGCCGCCGCGCTCGCCATGCTTGGTGACTGGCACGATCTCGGCGGCGGTCTGACGGACGGATCGGAAACCTCCGTCAGCCTGCAGCCACTCGCGCGCATCGAGGAGACCGCCGAGCGCGCCTGGGCCGGGGACTGGATCGTCGCCATCCTCATCCGCGAGGGCGTCGCCATCACGCCGGAGGTGAAGGAGCACATCTGGACCACGTTGACCTCGCTCGCCTCGGCACCGATCGAGGAACGCACGATCACTGGCCTCTGTGTCTTGTTGCAGTCGAACGACCTGAAGCAGGCGCTCCGCCCGTACTGCATCGGCGGAGAATGGGGCCGGTTGCTCGACGCCGAGAGCGAGCATCTCGGCACGGCCAGTTGCCAAGCCTTCGAGACCGAAGGGTTGATCGGCACGGACGCCGCTCCGGCGGTTCTCGCTTATCTCTTCCACCGCATCGAAGACCGGCTCGACGGATCGCCGTCGCTCATCATCGTCGATGAGGGCTGGCTGGCGCTCGATGACGAGGGCTTCGCCGGCCAACTTCGCGAATGGCTGAAGACGCTGCGCAAGAAGAACGCCAGCGTCATCTTCGCCACGCAGTCACTCAGCGACATCGACGGCAGCGCCATCGCGCCCGCCATCATCGAGAGTTGCCAGACCCGGCTGTTGCTGCCGAACGAGCGGGCAATCGAGCCGCAGATCACCGCAATCTATCGCCGTTTCGGTCTCAACGACCGCCAGATCGAGATCATCGCGCGGGCCATGCCCAAGCGCGACTACTACTGCCAGTCGCGACGCGGCAATCGGTTGTTCGAGCTGGGCCTGTCGGACGTGGCGCTGGCCCTCTGCGCCGCGTCCTCGAAGACCGATCAGGCGGCCATCGCGAAGATCGTTGCCGAACACGGCCGCGACGGCTTCCTCGACGCCTGGCTGCGCCATCGCGGTGCCGGCTGGGCCGCCGACCTCATTCCCGACCTCACCAATCTGGAGATCCGCCCATGACCCTGCGCCGTTCGCGCGCGGCGCGCTTCGCCGCCGCCTTGCTGTCCGCCTCCGTCGCTGTCGCACCGATGCTGCCGATGCCGGCGCACGCCATCATTGTCTTCGACCCGTCGAACTACGCGCAGAACGTCCTTCAGGCCGCCCGCGCGCTCCAGCAGATCACCAATCAGATCACCTCGCTTCAGAACGAAGCGCAGATGCTGATCAATCAGGCCCGCAATCTGGCGAGCCTGCCGTATTCGTCGCTCCAGCAGCTTCAGCAGTCCGTGCAACGGACGCAACAGCTTCTGGGGCAGGCGCAGAACATCGCCTTCGACGTCCAGCAGATCGACCGGGCCTTCCAGCAGAAATATTCGACCGCCTCGATGTCGGCGTCGGACCGGCAGCTCGTCGCCGATGCCCGCTCGCGCTGGCAGAACACCGTGGGCGGTCTGCAGGACGCCATGCGCGTGCAGGCCGGCGTCGTCGGCAACATCGACACCAATCGCGCGCAGATGTCGACGCTGGTCGGCGCCAGCCAGTCGGCGACCGGCGCGCTCCAGGCGACGCAGGCCGGCAATCAGCTTCTCGCACTCCAGGCACAGCAGCTCGCCGACCTCACGGCGGTGGTCGCGGCAAACGGCCGGGCGCAGGCGCTCAGCGATGCCGAGCGGACGGCCGCAGCTGAGCAAGGTCGCGAGCAGCGTCGCCGCTTCCTGACGCCGGGCACGGGCTATCAGCCCGGCTCGGCCAAGATGTTCTACGGTAGCAATTGAGGGCGCGGCGATGGACGGCAAGACCCTCGCACGCATCGGCGTCGTCGCCTTCGTAGCGGTGGCGATCACCGCCTCGGTGATCGAGCTGACCCGTAAGGAAGAAGCAACGGAGATCCGCACCGTCAACCGTCCTCACGGTAGCGATCCCGAGCCGCTGCGCGCCACGCTCCGGCAGTGTCGCGACATGGGCGAGGCCGCCGGCCGCGACGTGGCCTGCCTCAAGGCATGGGCGGAGAACCGCGACCGGTTCCTCGGCACCACGTCACCGGAGGCGCATTGACCATGGGCGGCTCCGGCGTCATCGACCACTTCCTGGAGGTCTTCACCCGCTACATCGACAGTGGCTTCGGCCTGTTGCAGGGCGAGGTGGCATTCATCGCCACGACGTTGATCGTCATCGACGTGACGCTGGCCGCACTCTTCTGGTCTTGGGGCGCCGACAACGACATCATCGCGCGGCTGATCAAGAAGACCCTGTTCGTCGGGGTCTTCGCCTACATCATGGGCAACTGGAACAACCTCGCGCGCATCGTCTTCGAAAGCTTCGCAGGGTTGGGCCTGAAGGCGTCCGGCACCGGCTTCTCGGTCAGCGATCTCATGCGTCCCGGCAAGGTGGCGCAGACCGGCCTCGATGCCGGACGGCCGCTGCTCGACTCCATCTCGGATCTGATGGGCTGGGTGTCGTTCTTCGAGAACTTCATCCAGATCGCCTGCCTGCTGTTCGCCTGGGCGCTGATCCTGCTCGCCTTCTTCATCCTCGCCGTCCAGCTCTTCGTCACCCTGATCGAGTTCAAGCTGACGACGCTCGCCGGCTTCGTGCTGATCCCCTTCGGCCTCTTCGGCAAGTCCGCCTTCATGGCCGAGCGGGTGCTCGGCAACGTGATCTCGTCGGGCATCAAGGTGATGGTGCTCGCCGTCATCATCGGCATCGGCTCGACGCTCTTCTCCGAGTTCACCGCCGGCTTCAACGGTGCGACGCCGACCATCGACGACGCCATGGCGATCGTGCTGGCGGCGCTGTCGCTGCTCGGCCTCGGCATCTTCGGTCCCGGCATCGCCAACGGCCTCGTCTCCGGAGGGCCGCAACTCGGCGCCGGTGCGGCGATCGGAACCGGACTCGCCGCCGGCGGCATGGCGATGGCGGGTGCCGCGGCGGTCGGTATCGCCGCCTCTGGTGGCGCGGCATTGGCAGGAGGCGCTGCCGCGGCAGCGCGTGGTGGGGCGGCGCTCGCAGGTGGAGCATCGTCTGCCTACAGCCTCGGCGCGGCCGGACATACTGGCGCGACAGGCGTGGCAGCGGGTCTCGGCAATGTCGCCGGCACCGGTGCTTCCAAACTCGGCTCGGCCATCGCCAGCCCGTTCCGGCGCGCCGCCGCGTCGATAAGGGAGAGCTTCGAGGCGGGCGGCCGATCGCCCGTCGGCGACAGCGGTGCCTCCGATGCCCCCGCGTCCTCGTCCGCAACCACTGACGGCCCGCCCGCTTGGGCCAAGCGCATGAAGCGCTCTCAGGCGATGTCACACGGCGTCCAGGCCGCCGCCCATGCGGTCAAGTCCGGTGACAGCCATGGCGGCGGCGCTTCCGTCAATCTCTCCGAAGGCAACTGACCATGTTCAAACGACCCGCCGCGCATTACGGCAAATCTCCCGAACCCGAGACGCCCTATCAGCGCGCCGCCCAAGTCTGGGACGACCGCATCGGTTCGGCTCGTGTGCAGGCGAAGAACTGGCGCCTGATGGCTTTCGGATCGCTGGCCTTGTCGGCGGGTCTCTCCGCCGCCTTGGTCTGGCAATCGCTGAGTGGCTCGGTCGTGCCGTGGGTGGTGCAGGTCGACAAACTCGGGGCAGCGCAGGCCGTCGCGCCGGCAACCGCCGATTATCGGCCAACCGATCCGCAGATCGCCTTCCATCTTGCGCGCTTCATCGAAGAGGTTCGCTCGATCCCGGCCGACGCGATCATCGTCCGTCAGAACTGGCTCAAGGCCTACGATTTCACCACACAGGCCGGAGCACTGGCGCTCAACGACTACGCCCGCGCCAACGACCCCTTCACCAAGGTTGGCAAGACGCAGATCGCCGTCGATGTCTCGAGCGTCATCCGTGCGTCGCCCGACAGTTTCCGCGTCGCTTGGGTCCAGCGGACCTATCAGGACGGCTCGCTCGCCTCCACCGAGCGCTGGACCGCCATTCTGACCGTCGTCGTGCAGGTGCCGCGCGACGCCGAAAAGCTCCGGGCCAACCCACTCGGAATCTACGTCACCGCCATAAACTGGTCGAAGGAGCTGACCCAATGACGCCGACCTTCCGTGAAGCCGGGAGGCCGGCTTTCCTCACCTGCAGTTCTCAGGCTTTCCGTAAATCCGCCTTGCCGCTTCTCTTGGCTTGCACATCCGTGCTCGCCGGCTGCGCCACGGCGCAGAAGCCGCCGGAAATCTCCTATGACGATGCGATGCCTGCGGTTCAGACCGCCGATCCCCCGGCGCCGGTTCGGGTGGTGGAATTGCCGAAGCCGCTGCCGCTGCCCGGTCAACTGAAGCCAGTCGGCAAGGACGGCAAGGCGACGCCCGAGCTGCCGGACCCCGCCGCGCGGGTGAATGAGGCCAACGCCGCCGCGCGGATGCAGCCGGTCCGGAACGGCTTCATCAACGCCATCCAAGTCTATCCCTTCGTCGATGGCGCGCTCTATCAAGTCTACACCGCGCCGGGGCAGATCACCGACATCGCCTTGCAGTCCGGCGAAACGCTGGTCGGCTCCGGGCCCGTCGCCGCTGGCGATACGGTACGCTGGATCATCGGTGACACCGAGAGCGGTGCCGGCACCACCAAGCAGGTTCATATCCTCGTCAAGCCGACGCGGCCCGAGCTGATGACCAACCTCGTCATCAACACCAACGCGCGCACCTACCACATGGAGCTGCGCTCGACCGAGAAGACCTACATGGCCTCGGTGTCCTGGCAGTATCCGCAGGATCAGCTCATCGCGCTACGGCGGCAGAACGCGGAAGCGCAAGCCATCCAGCCGGTGGCGACCGGCATCGATCTCTCGCGCGTCAACTTCCGCTACGAGGTGACCGGCGATCGTGCGCCATGGCGGCCGCTGCGTGCCTTCGACGATGGCCGTCAGGTGTTCATCGAGTTCCCACGCGGCATCGGCCAGGGCGAGATGCCGCCGCTCTTCGTCGTCGGTCCCGAGGGTGACACGTCCGAACTGGTGAACTACCGGGTGCGCGACAACTACATGATCGTCGACCGGCTGTTCGCCGCCGCCGAGCTGCGCTTCGGCGCCGACAAGAACCAGAAGCGCGTTCGCATCTCCCGTACCGACGGGAGGCCGGCGTCGTGAGCGAGATTGACCCCGATCGTCAGAAGCCGGACGCGGACGACGATGCCCGGCCGCTGACCGGAGAGCCGGTTGCGCCGATGCGGCTGCGGCCCGAACCGCCGCGCGTGACGCGCCTGTCTCGAAAGGTGCTGCTCGCCCTCGGCCTGCTCGCCGGCACTGGTATCGGCGGCACCCTGATCTACGCGCTTCAAACCCGGCACGGCGGCAAGACGAACGAGGAGCTCTATTCGACCGACAACCGAACGACGCCGGATGGACTCGCCGCCCTGCCGAAGGACTATGCCGGTATCCCGAAGCTCGGTCCGCCGCTGCCGGGCGACCTCGGCCGGCCGATCCTCAGCGCCCAGAATGCCGGCCAGCCGGTGCCGACACCGGGGATCGCGACGCCCAATCCGGGGATCAGTCAGGAGGAGCAGCGACGCATTCAGGAGCTGGAGGCCGCGCGGACGGCACGTCTCTTTGCTGCGTCCGAGACGCGGCCAACCAACGCCGCTGTCGCGCAGCCGCAAGCGACGGTCTCGGCGCAGATGGACCTCGCCAGCCTCGGGCTCGCACCACAGCCGGCGACGCCTTCCGCGCAGGAGCGCCAGCTCGCGTTTCTGAACCAGGCACCCGACAAGCGCACCGTCTCACCGGATCGCGTCGCGGCACCTGCGTCGGCCAATGTGCTTCAGGCCGGGGCGGTGATCGCGGCGGCACTCATCACCGGCATCCGCTCCGATCTGCCTGGCCAGATCACAGCGCAGGTGACAGAGAACGTCTATGACAGCCCGACCGGGCGCATCCTGCTCGTGCCGCAGGGCACGCGGATCATCGGCCAGTACGACAATGGCGTCGGCTTCGGTCAGCGCCGCGTGCTGCTGGTCTGGAACCGGCTGATCTTCCCCAATGGCCGCTCGATCGTGTTGGAGCGCCAGCCAGGTGCAGACGCCGAGGGCTATGCCGGGCTCGAAGACGGCGTCGATTACCATTGGGGCGAGCTGTTCAAGGCCGCAGCGCTGTCGACGCTGCTCAGCGTTGGTGCTCAATCTGGATCATCGAGCAATGACAGCGACATCATCCGCGCCCTGCGCAACGGCGCATCCGACAGCATCAATCAGACCGGTCAGCAGATCGTGCAGCGCCAGCTCAACATCGCGCCGACTCTGACCATCCGGCCGGGCTTCCCCGTCCGCGTGATCGTCACCCGCGATCTCGTTCTTGAGCCCTACGGAGGCTGACATGGCAAAGCTGAAACTCGGTCCGATCGCCGACGACAAGCCGGTGAAGGTCACGCTGGAATTGCCGGCGAGCCTCCATCGCGACCTGACCGCCTATGCAGAAATCCTCGGGCGGGAGGGAGGACAAGTCGCCGCCGATCCCGTTCGTCTGATCGTACCCATGCTGGAGCGGTTCATGGCAACGGACCGGGGATTTGCAAAGGCGCGGCGGGGCAGGCCTGACCCCCATTAAGAAATTAATGTGGGCCGCCGAACCATCGCAGCCCTCGCTTTCGGCGTGCACGCATTTTCGGTATTTCGGAGCATCCGCTTCGGAAAAGAGCTTTAGATAAAGTGCCTTACCGGAAAAGCGTGTCCGGTTGCAGCATTCCCCATACGAGTGCCGAACACTTCCATTCGCGCTTCGGGTCATCTTGTTCAGCCCATGCAGCACGGCTTCGGGCACCCTTCTGGTGAAAAGTGCATCACTTTGTTGAAGTCTGATGCGTGAGCCGGTAGGTTGATATGAGGAACCGTGGGGATGGAAATGAACGAGCGTCCGCGCAAGGCAACGCGACTGACCGTGAGTCTGGAAGAACAAGATTATCAGACTCTGTGCCAGATCGCGCTATCGAGGGACGCTTCGGTTTCGTGGGTCATCCGCCAAGCGATCCGACAATTCATCGAAAGCTCGTCCGAAGCCCGTGGCCCATCGTCTATGTCTAGACCCCCTCGGAAGGGTGGTGAGGCATGAGGCTTATTAGGAACAGCGGGACGGACCGTGCCATCGACAGATTGCGCGAATGGCTGGATCAGGGCGCCCTCATAGACATCGTTTCCCCGTCCTTTTCACTGCTTGCATTTGCCGAGCTTCGAGGCGTTCTCGATCGGATCGAGCGATGCCGGCTGTTGCTGGGAGACGCCAGTTCCGTTCTTCCCAGCCTTCTCGGCGGTGAAGCTGACATCGTCTTCCGGGGACAACTTCAAGGGCGTTGGCTCGCCCGCCTCGTCGCCGAATGGGCGCGGAAGCGGGTTGAGATTCGGCACGCACGTCGAACACCGCCACAGTCGCTAGTACTCGTCAACGGCAAACCCGACTTCCGCCGGGCCATGGTCGGGACATGCTCATTCACGTCCGATGGTCTGGGTGTCACTCCGAGCGGTCGCTTGGGATTGGTTCAGGCAACCGAGTCCGATGCCGAGACTGCTGATTTTTCCGAATGGTTTCGCTCGAACTGGGAGGACATTGAGGCGAGCCCATCGGCAAAGGCCCACTTTCTGAACGCGTTGGAGGAAATTGCCTCGCAGCGCGCGCCATCGCTCGTCTATTTCCAGATCCTCTATCAGGTCTTCAAGGACTTGGGTGATGAGCTTGACGAAGAGCGGATCATCAAGTCGGCGACCGGCATTCGAAACACCGTCGTGTGGAAGAAGCTGTTTCGCTTCCAGCGCGATGGAGTCGTGGGTGCGATCGACAAATTGGAGAGGATCGGCGGCTGCATTATTGCTGACAGTGTTGGCCTCGGAAAGACATTCGAAGCGCTGGCAGTCATAAAGTACTATGAGCTGCGCAATGATCGCGTTCTCGTGCTTTGCCCAAAGCGCCTCCGTGATAACTGGACCCTCTATAAAGCAAATGACCGCCGTAACATTCTGGCTTCAGATCGGTTCAATTATGACGTTTTGAACCACACGGATCTGTCGCGCGATGGTGGTGTATCCGGCGACATCGATCTTGCCCACGTCAACTGGGGCAACTACGACCTCGTGGTCATCGACGAGTCGCACAACTTCAGGAATAAGCCGACCCATAAGGACCGCGACAGCCGCTACGACCACCTCATGAAGCGGATCATTCTGTCGGGGGTGAAGACCAAGGTACTGATGCTGTCTGCAACGCCGGTCAACAACCGTCTTGCCGACCTCAAGAACCAAATCGCTTTTGTAACAGAAGGGAATGACGTGGCTCTTGCGGCCAATGGCATTCCAAGCATCGAGGCGACAATCCGTAAGGCGCAAGGCCAGTTCAATCGTTGGCTCGACCTGCCGGAAAGTGAGCGTCGGCCCGCAAAGCTTATGGACATGCTCGGCTTTGACTACTTCAAGCTGCTCGACATGTTGACGATCGCCAGATCGCGCAAGCATGTGCAACGTTATTATGGGGTCGAGGAAACGGGGCAGTTTCCTGACCGGCTGCCGCCGGTGAACATCAAGGCGGACGTTGACCTTACGGGTGAGTTTCGGCCTATTCGCGAGGTCAACAACGAGATCCGGCGCCTTACTCTCGGCGCCTACGCGCCACTGCGATACGTGCTGCCACATAAGCAGGCGGCGTATGACGAGAAGTACAGTACGAAGATTAGAGGTGGCGATCAGTTTTTCCGGCAGCTTGATCGCGAGGAAAGCCTCATCCATCTCCTACGCGTGAATATCCTGAAGCGCATGGAGAGTTCAGTCGCGTCGTTCTCCTTGACCATCGAACGCCAACTCGCGGACGTTGATGCTCTGCTCACCAAAATCGACTCCCATGACGACTCGATCGAGGAAATCCCGATTGACGACGTGGATGTGGACGATCCCGCATTCGAGCCGCTGCTGGTCGGCCGAAAGGTCAAGGTGCTTCTCCAGGACGTTGACCGCATTCGCTGGCGACAGGATCTCGTCGAGGACCATGAACGCTTGGCGGCGCTTCTATCGGCCGCGCGTCTTGTTATCCCCAAGCGCGATGCCAAGTTGGCTGCGCTCAAGCGGTTGATCGTTGAAAAAGTCCGCAATCCGATAAACCCGGATAACCGGAAGATTTTGCTGTTCACGGCATTCGCCGATACGGCGGACTATCTCTACCGCGAGTTGGCCGATTGGGCGCGCTCGGCGCTCGATCTACATAGCGCGGTCGTTACCGGCGCTGGGGCGAATAAGACCACATTGCCGGGCGTTCGCGGGGACATGAGCAGCATTCTGAGCGCCTTCTCTCCGAGGTCCAAAGAACGGCCAGCAGAGCTTGTCGCTGAGGGAGAAATCGATCTTCTGATTGCCACGGACTGTATTTCGGAAGGTCAGAATCTTCAGGACTGCGACTACCTCGTCAACTATGATATCCATTGGAATCCCGTGCGGATCATCCAACGATTTGGCCGCATCGACCGGATTGGTTCCCGAAACTCCAGAATTCAGTTGGTCAATTTCTGGCCGAATATGGAGCTGGACGAGTATCTTGACCTCGAATCCCGCGTCAGCGGGCGCATGATGCTTCTGGATGTGTCGGCTACCGGCGAGGAGAACGTCATCGAGTTCCAAGCGGGCAACGAGATGAACGATCTGGAATACCGTCGCGCGCAGCTTCAGAAGCTGCAGGACGCTGTGATCGATCTCGAAGACTTGTCCAGTGGCGTCTCTATCGCGGACCTCACGCTCAACGATTTTCGGATCGATCTGGCCAGTTATCTCGGGGCCAATCGGGATCGACTAGACGCGTTGCCGCTCGGCACCTACGCGGTCACTGAGGCTCCCGACGAGGGGGAGAATCCGGTGCCGCCGGGTGTCATCTTCTGCCTGCGGGCCGTCGGCGACGCGGCTTCCTCCGTCGCCGAGCCGGGTTATCCGCTGGCGCCGCATTACGTCGTTCATGTCGGAGAGGACGGAGAAGTCCTGCTTCCCTACACGCAGGCCAAGCAGGTGCTCGATCGTCTGAAGAAGCTCAGCCTCGGTCGCGACCAGGCGGACCAAGCGGCTTGTGGGCGGTTCGACAAGGCGACACGTGCTGGTCGAGACATGGAACCCTATCGCAAGCTGCTGGCCCGCGCTGTCGGCACCATTGTCGGCAAACGTGAGGAGCGAGCGGTTGCCAGCCTGTTCCAAATGGGTGGCACCCACGCGGTGAAGGGTGAGTTCGCCGGCATCAATGACTTCGAGGTCGTTGCATTCCTGGTTGCTCTGGCTCCGGCGGCGGACGTGACGCCATGACGGAGGTGGTGGCGACCGACCCGATCATTTCGGCTTTGGACTTGCCGCCGGGAGCGCGCCTTGACATGCGCGTGCCGAAAAAGGCGCTGCTTGAGCAAGGAGCGCCAACGACGGCCGACAAGCGCGCCATCCAAGACGGCATCGAAGAGATGCAGTGGATCGCCGCGCTCAAGCCCAATACCGTCGCCATACCCGCCTTCGTGGACGAAGGCCGGAACTATTCGGAGATTGCGGTCCTATCCGCGACGCTTCGCCCCGAGGCCCGTTCGGCCCGTCTCACCGAACTCATTCATCGCGCCATTCCGTATCCGGTCCTGCTGATCACACTATCCGGCTCGCGTGGGGCCTTGTCGGTCGCCCCCAAGCGAGCGGCGCAGAGCGAAGGAAACAAGGTGGTGGTGGAGCGTCTCGTGATAGCGGGCGAGATTGATCCGGACGCCCCTACCGCGATGGAACAGTCATTCCTGGAAAGCCTGGCACTTGCACAGCAACCCGCACGCGATCTATCGGCGGTGTACAATGGGTGGCTGGTTCGGATCGAGGCGCTGAACGCGGCGCGCGTCTCGGGCCAATTCATCCTCGCCAATGAAGCCGATCGGATTGATCGTCGTCGCTCCGCGCTGGAAGAGCACGCTCGGCTTTTGCGCGAGATAGCACAGTTGCGGGCGCAGGCGGGCCGCGCCAAACAGATTAGTCAACGGGTTGATTTAAATCAGAAAATCAAGGCGGTCGAAGCCGCCATCGATCGGGCCAAGCGGTCGATGTTGGGGGATGGCGAATGAAGATTTCCACGATCCTGGACCATATTGACAGTGGGCACATGGCGCTGCCTGAATTCCAGCGTGGCTATGTCTGGAACCGCGATCAGGTTCGCGGCCTGTTCGACTCGCTGTACCGTCGGCATCCAGTCGGTGGCCTGCTTGTGTGGGCAACGGAGGCTAAAACGGCCGCGCATCGCGGCGACGGCCCGATCGCGGCAGGCATCGTCAAGCTCTTGCTGGATGGCCAGCAGCGTATGACCTCGCTCTATGGCGTCGTGCGTGGACAGCCTCCGAAGTTTTTCGACGGCAACGCCCAGGCCTTCAGCGGCCTGCGTTTCCATCTGCAGACCGAGACTTTCGCCTTCTACCAGCCGGTCAAGATGCAGGACGATCCGCTATGGATCGATGTGACCGCCCTGATGAAGGCGGGGAACGCCGGGCTGGGGGCATTGATCGCTCAGCTTTCCGCCGATCCCGCCCATGTGGCGAATGTCGGCGCTTATGTCGGCCGCCTTGGCGCTCTGCTTGGCGTCACCGAGATCGACCTGCATGTCGAGGAGGTCACCGGCCAGGACAAGACCCTCGATGTCGTCGTCGATATTTTCAACCGGGTGAACAGCGGCGGCACCAAGCTGTCGAAGGGTGATTTGGCGCTCGCGAAGATCTGTGCCGAATGGCCGGAAGCGCGCGACTCCATGAAGGCCAAGCTGAAGGAATGGACGGCCGCCGGCTACCAATTCAACCTCGATTGGCTGCTACGCTCCGTCAACACGGTCCTGACCGGAGAGGCCAAGTTCAGCTATCTCCACGACAAGGGCGCGCTCGACATTCAGGATGGCTTGAAGCGCGCCAGCAAACACATCGACGCGAGCTTGAATTTCATCGCCGGGCGCCTCGGGCTCGATCATGACCAGGTGTTCTTCGGCCGCTTCGGCGTGCCGGTCATGGTGCGCTACATGGACAAGACGAAGGGAGCGCTGGACGCCAAGGAGCGTGACAAACTCCTGTTCTGGTTCGCGCAGGCCGGCATGTGGGGGCGCTTTTCGGGATCGACGGAGACCTTCATCGATCAGGATCTGGCCGCCCTCGAAGGGCCGAACGGCAGCCTGGACACGCTGCTGGAACAGCTTCGGCTCTGGCATGGCGGGCTTCGGGTCGAAGCCGGGCACTTCACCGGCTGGAGCCTCGGCGCGCGCTTCTATCCGGTGCTCTACATGCTGACCCGCATGGGCGAGGCGCGGGATTGGGGGACGGGCTTGCCTCTGCGCGCCAGCCTGCTCGGGAAAATGAGCCGCCTGGAGGTCCATCATATCTTCCCCAAGGCGCAGCTCTACAAGCTGAAACACCGCCGGGCCGACGTGAACGCGCTTGGCAATTTCTGCTTCCTGACCAAGGACACGAACCTCAACATCAGCGATCGTTTGCCGGAGGAGTATTTCCCGGAGGTCGAGGCGCGGCATCCCGGCGCGCTGGCGTCGCAGTGGATACCGGCCGATCCCGCCCTGTGGAAGATCGAGCGCTACCTCGATTTTCTCGAAGCCCGCAAGGCGTTGCTGGCTGAAGAGGCGAACCGGCGCTTCGAGGATTTGCTCCATGGCGATACGTGCTGGCTCGGTACGGCGGCGCCGGTGGCGGAGGCCGAGGCGCAGGCCATGGGCGGCATCACGAGCGAGGTCGAGGAAGCCGAACTCGAAGCTCTCAACGATTGGGTCGACGGCCAAGGCTTGCCGCGTGGCCTGCTCGGCTTCGACTACGCCGATCCGGTCACGGGCGCGCAGAAGGCGTTGTTCGATATGGCGTGGCCGGACGGTCTGCAGCCTGGTTTGAGCGCTCCGATCGCCGTGTTGCTCAATGAAGGCCCGGAAATTCTCGCCCTGGCGAGCAAGGCGGGTTTCCGCTGCTTCACGTCCTTGGCTGATTTCCGGACCTATGTCGAAACCGAAATTCTGCACCTGGAAGCGGCGTGACCGCTGCCATGCCTCGTTTGCACCTGATTGAGTTGGAAAAAATGAAGAAACTTGATGCCGAGAGCCCCGAGACAAAGAGCGCCGATATCATCTCCGGCAACGTCGAGGTGCTGAAGTCCCTGTTCCCCGACGCCTTCACCGAAGGGAAGATCGACTTCGAGGTGCTGAAGGCGTTGCTTGGCGGCTCTGTGGACGAGCGCGAGGAGAAGTATGGGCTCAATTGGCATGGCAAGCGCCGCGCTCGGCAGATCGCTCTGACCCCGTCGACGGGGACGCTGCTGCCGTGCCCGGAAGAAAGTGTCGACTGGGACACGACGCGCAACCTGATGATCGAGGGCGACAACCTTGAGGTTCTGAAGCTTTTGCAGAAGAGCTACGCCGGTGAAGTCAAGCTGATTTACATCGATCCGCCTTACAATACGGGTAAGGACTTCGTTTATCCGGACGATTTTCAAGACAATATAAAGAATTATTTGGAGCTTACGAACCAAATTGTTTCAGGGCGCAAGACGACATCGAATCCGGAAAGTTCCGGCCGTTTTCATACCGCGTGGCTAAATATGATTTACCCGCGCCTTAGGCTCGCTCGAAGCCTTCTGAGAGAGGATGGGCTTATATTTATTTCTATTGATGATACGGAAATACTATCGACACGCTCTGTTATGAACGAGATTTTTGGCGAGGAGAACTTCCTTTGCCAAATCGCAGTTCAGAGTAATCCGCGCGGAAAGCAATCCGAACTAGTCGCCACAAGCCATGAGTATCTTGTAGGATACTCGCGGAGCATGGATGATGTTGGCTTGATTGGGCAGGCGCTGAGCGAGCAGCAGCAAGAGCAGTACGAATACACGCTTCCAAACGGTCGCCGTTACCGCATTCGTGGACTTCGGCATCGGGGAAATGCTTCTCGTCGGATAGACCGCCCGAACATGTATTTTCCAATATATGTCGATCCGGAAAGCCGAAAGGTGTCCCTAGAGAGAAGTTCAATCTTTTCGGAGCAAGTGTATCCGCGCAAATCAACCGGAGAGGATGGGCGTTGGGAGTGGGGGCCGGAAACCGCCCGCGAACGCCTAGATCGGCTGGAGGGCGTGTTTATTTCTGGGCGCAACGAATGGGATGTTTATCAGCGTGAATTTATCGATGACGAGAATGGCGCTATTCGCTCAATAAAATGGAAGACGATCTGGAACGAGAGCGAGATAAACTATCAGAACGCAAAAAGCGAGGTTGCCACCCTTTTTGAAAGCTCCCCGTTTGACTTCCCAAAGCCGGTATACCTCATTCGGAAAATCGTTGAAGGAGCCACTTCTGAACGCGATACGGTTATGGATTTCTTCGCTGGCTCAGGCACGACAGCTCACGCTGTAATGGCGCAGAACGCAGCGGATGGCGGCTCAAGGAACTTCGTCCTCGTCCAACTGCCGGAGCCCCTTGATGCTTCGAGTAAAACGCAAGAGGTTGCCGCGAAATTTTGCGAGGAAAATTGTAGGGCGGCGAACATTGCTGAATTGACCAAGGAGCGAGTTCGTCGAGCGGCCGTGTATATCAAACAGACCAATCCGTCGTTCAACGGTGACGCAGGGTTTCGCGTCTTTAAGCTCGCGTCGTCAAACATCCGCGCGTGGGAACCTGACGCCTCCGATCTCGAAGACAGCCTTCTGAAGAATGCCGAGCACCTCATTCAGGGGCGTAAGGAGCAGGACGTGCTTTATGAGCTTTTGCTCAAACTCGGCCTCGATCTCTGTGTGCCGATTGAGACGAAGACGATGGCCGGCAAGATGGTTCATTCCATCGGAGCTGGAACGTTGATTGTTTGTTTGGAGGACGGACTGACCAAAGACGTCGTCGAGGAGCTGGCGGCAGGCATTGTCGGCTGGTGGCAATTTCTTGCGCCGACGGCGGAAGACAAAAACGCGCGCAACACACGCGTCGTGTTCAAGGACACCGGCTTCGCCGACGACATTGCCAAGACCAATATGGCCGCGATCCTGAATCAGGCCGGCATCGCCGACATTCGTAGCCTGTGAGGACGGGTCGATGAAACTGCATTTCGAGCCCGATCTCGACTACCAGAAACGCGCGATCGAAGCCGTCGCGGACCTGTTCCGTGGCCAGGAGATCAACCGTACCGAGTTCACCGTCACCGCCTTCGGCACGGGCAAGGCTGGCGGTATCGGTCGATTGAAGGAAGATGCGGCTCTCGATGCGCAGTCAGAGCTCGGGCTGGTCGAAAGCGAACTCGGCATCGGCAATCGGCTCACGCTGCTGGATGACGAGATCATCGCCAATCTGAAGGATATCCAGCTCCGCAATGGCTTGGCGCCATCGTCTGCGCTGACCTCCGGCGACTTCACGGTGGAAATGGAGACGGGCACGGGCAAGACCTATGTCTATCTCCGCACCATTTTCGAGCTGAACAAGCTCTACGGCTTCACCAAATTCGTCATCGTCGTGCCGTCGGTGGCGATCAAGGAGGGCGTCTACAAGACGCTGCAGATCACCGAAGAGCACTTCAAGGGCCTCTATTCGGGCCAGCCCTTCGACTATTTTCTCTACGATTCCGCCAAGCTCGGACAGGTGCGCAACTTCGCGACCAGTCCCAACATCCAGATCATGGTGGTGACGGTCGGCGCCATCAACAAGAAGGATGTGAACAACCTCTACAAAGACAGCGAGAAGACGGGCGGCGAACGGCCGATCGACCTCATCCGCGCGACCCGGCCAATCCTGATTGTGGACGAACCGCAGAGCGTCGACGGTGGCCTTTCCGGCGCAGGCAAGAACGCCCTCGGCGAGATGAATCCGCTTTGCACGCTGCGCTATTCGGCGACCCACGTCGACAAGCATCACATGGTGTTCCGCCTCGACGCGGTCGACGCCTACGAGCGCAAGCTGGTCAAGCAGATCGAGGTCGCTTCGCTCGAAGTGGAGGGCGGCCACAACAAGGCCTACGTCCGCTTCGTCTCCGCCAGCAACGCCAAGGGAACGATCACCGCCCGCGTCGAAATCGACGTGCTCGACGGCAAGCAAGTGCGTCGCCAGGAGGTGACGGTTCAGGATGGCGATGACCTGGAGCAACTGACCAAGCGCGCGATCTACGCCGACTGCCGCATCGGCGAGATTCGCGCCGGACGCGACAATCAGCTCCTGGAGGTGAAGCTGCCGGGGAGTGAAGAGTTTCTCCAGCCCGGCCAAGCCGTCGGCGATGTCGATGCCGACGCTCTGAAGCGCCTGATGATCCGCCGCACGATCCACGAGCATCTGGAAAAGGAAAAGCGCTTGGCGCCGCTCGGTATCAAGGTGCTGAGCCTGTTCTTCATCGATGCGGTGGAGCACTACCGGTCATACGACGCTGATGGAAATCCCGTGAAGGGCAAATATGCCCGCATCTTCGAGGAAGAGTATCGCCGCGCGGCGAAGCTTCCCGACTTCGTCAGCCTATTCAAAGAGGTCGACGTTACGTCGGAAGCCGAAGAGGTGCATGACGGCTATTTCTCGATCGACAAGGCGCGGCGCTGGACCGACACGGCCGACAACAATCAGGCGGGGCGCGACAATGCCGAGCGCGCCTATAACCTGATTATGAAGGACAAGGAGAAGCTGCTCAGCTTCGATACGAAGCTGAAGTTCATCTTCTCGCACTCGGCCCTGAAGGAGGGGTGGGACAATCCCAACGTCTTCCAGATCTGCGCGCTCCGCGAGATCGGCACCGAGCGCGAGCGGCGGCAGACCATCGGCCGTGGTCTTAGACTGTGCGTGAATCAGAATGGCGAACGCTTGCGCGGCTTCGACATCAATACCCTGACCGTCATCGCCACCGAGAGCTATGAGGACTTCGCCGAGAACCTGCAGAAGGAGATCGAGAAGGACACCGGCATCAAATTCGGCATCGTCGAAAAGCACCAGTTCGCGACCATTCCGGTGGTCAATCCGGACGGCTCGACCGGAATGCTGGGTTTCGAGGAGTCGGCCGCCATCTTCGATCACCTGAAGGCCGAGGGCTTCGTCGACACCAAGGGCAAGGTGCAGGACACGCTGCGCACCGCCCTGAAGGACGGAACGCTCGCGCTGCCGGTGGCGCTCGCCGCCCATCTTGGCGCGGTTCGTGACGTGCTGAAGAAGGTCGCCGGGAAGCTCGACATCAAGAATGCCGACGAGCGCGTCACCGTCAAGACAAGGCAGGCCATTCTCGAAAGCGCCGAGTTCCAGGCGCTCTGGGATCGCATCAAACATAAGACGACGTATCGCGTTCACTTCGACAACGAGAAGCTGATCACCGATTGTGCCAAGGCCATCGCCAATGGCCCGCCGGTGTCGAAAGCTCGGGTGCGGGTCAGGAAGGCCGATCTTTCCATTGGGCAAGGTGGTGTCGAGGCCAAGGAGCACGACAAGAACAGCGGAACCATCATCACGATCGAGGAAGGCGATATCGTCCTGCCCGACGTGCTGACCGATCTTCAGGACCGGACCCAACTCACCCGCAAGAGCCTCGTCCGCATTCTGACCGAGTGCGGCCGCTTGACCGACTTCAAGCGCAATCCGCAGGCGTTCATCGAGATCGCTGGTGAAGTGATCAACCGGACGAAGCGCTTGGCCATTGTGGATGGCATCAAATATCAGCGGATCGGCGACGAGCACTATTACGCGCAGGAGCTTTTCGCGCAGGAGGAACTGACCGGCTATCTGCGCAACATGCTCAAGGACGCGCAGAAGTCGGTCTTCGAGCACGTCGTCTATGATTCCGGAGGTGTCGAGCGGACATTCGCCGAGCAGCTCGAAAAGAACGAAGCTGTGAAGATCTACGCCAAGCTGCCCGCATGGTTCAAAGTGCCGACTCCACTCGGTACCTACAATCCCGATTGGGCGGTTCTGGTCGAAGTCAGCGGCGAGGAGCGCCTGTACTTCGTTGTGGAGACCAAAGGCAGTCTCTTCGTCGATGACTTGCGCGACATCGAAGCCGGCAAGATCGCGTGCGGGGAGGCGCACTTCAGCGCGCTCGCCTCCGGGCCGAACCCGGCTCGCTACATCAAGGCGAGAACCGTCGACGACCTGATGGATCACACATAAGGCGGCATCGTTCGCGAGGGCTGCTGCCAGTCATTTGCCTTGCGCCAACGGGCGTGAATATGTGCCGTCATCGAGGTAAGGGGGGCGCCAGCAGAGCTGAAGCTAGTCTTTTGGTGCCGCCGATGCGGTGGCCCCTTGAAAGGGCGATCGCATCGGATTTGCCCTTTCCTGTAAATGTGATAAAACCTCTGCTATATTTTGAATCTGCCGAGGAAACATCACATCGCTACGGCCATGGACTCGCAACGCGCCCAAGCGCTCAAGCTGCTGAAGACGTGTCCCATGATGCGGCTGAAGGACTTTGCCGCCCGCGGCATCGCGCCCGAAACCCTGGCGCGTCTTGTCCGGGACGGCGAGGTCATTCGTCCCGCGCGCGGTCTCTATCAGCTCGCGGATAGCTCGGGCGATGCGGCGCGCGTCCTGGCCGAAGCATCGCTGCTCGTTCCCAAAGGCGTCATCTGTCTGACCTCGGCGCTGCAGTTCCACGAGCTGACGCTGCAAATGCCGTCGGCCGTTTGGATGGCCATCGATCGCACCGCCTGGCGTCCCAAGATCGACTATCCACCCATTCGCTTCGTGCGCTTCACCGGTCCCTCGCTGACAGAAGGTGTGGAGCGGCGCTCCATCGAAGGCGTCGAGGTGGCGATCACCAATCCGGCGCGGACGATCGTCGATTGCTTTCGCTATCGGGCGAAGATCGGACTGGATATCGCCCTGGAAGGCCTGCGTGAGGGACTTCGACAGCGGAAAGTCACAAGCGACCAGCTCTGGACCTATGGGACCAAAGGCAAGGTCTGGTCGACCATGAAGCCCTATGTGGAGGCGATGGTGGCCGATGGCGCGTGAACCGAGAAAAAATGTCGGCGCCTCGGTCCGGGCTCGCCTGCTCGACCGGTCTCGCGTCGAACGCACGGACTTTCAGATTCTGCTGACGCGCTACGCGCTGGAACGGCTTCTCTACCGGCTGAGCCAATCACCCCATCGCGACCGCTTCGTTCTGAAAGGGGCGATGCTGTTCGTGACCTGGGTGGAAGACCCATTCCGGCCGACACGCGATCTCGATTTTCTCGGCTATGGCGAAAGCAGCCCTGAGGCGATCGGCGGGACCTTTCGCGAGATCTGCGGGCAGCCTGTCGATGATGATGGCGTGGAGTTCGATATCGGAGCGATCACGGCTGTTCCGATCCGGGAAGACGTAGAATACGGCGGCATTCGCGTGCGCACCTCCGCAACAATCGCCGGTGCCCGCGTTCCGATACAGGTCGACATCGGCTTTGGTGATGCCGTCACGCCAGGACCGGTCGAAATCGTCTATCCGCCGCTGCTCGACGCGCCAGCGCCCCGCCTGCGCGCCTATCCGGTGACGACCGTGGTGGCCGAGAAATTCCAGGCGCTCGTGCTGCTCGGCATCGCGAATAGCCGGCTGAAGGATTTCTACGACCTCTGGCTGATCGCGCAGACGTTCGAATTTGACCGGGCATCACTTGCAGAGGCCGTCCGTCAGACCTTTGCACGGCGCGTGACCATGCTTCCAACTGAGAAGCCGATCGGTCTGAGCGGTGCTTACGTCGAAGCTTGGGGGCGACAGTGGAGGGCCTTTCTGGGGCGAGAGCGAATGGCCTCGGCGCCGACCGATCTGGCTGTCGTTGTCTCCGACCTTGCCGGATTTCTGCTTCCCTTGATCGCGCCCGCTGAAAGGGATGAGCGTTGGAAGCCCGGCGAAGGCTGGAGGACATCGAATGCGTAGCCCGCAGAGCAGCTCGGAACGCGCGCGCGGCTTCACCGTCTATCGCAGTCAATCGCGAACATTTGTGATCGGCCTAGCTATTTCTCCCGCGCTTGGTATATAATGCAAACGTACAGATCGACGCCGCGCACCGCGCCACATTTATTGTGGAAAAACAATTGCGTATGAATATGACGGTATATCTGACGGTAGTAGTCGATTTCTCCGTTTTACACTCATCGAAAATTCAAATACTTACCGCTTCGGTTAATCATCGAGTGGGAATGAGGGGCAGGCCGCGGTGTCTCCCGTGGTGTGCCTATTGTTGTTGTGATGGGCTCTACCGTTGGTGTCGATCAGGTTGAGCGATGTTATTGACTATGGAGCCGCGAGGCGTGAGCTGTGTCAGCTGAGCGAGTGGTGGGACAATGCGTGTCCCACGGGGATATACAGCTTTCTCAATAGTAATGCCGGGCGTGTTGGGGTGCGCTATGGTCCATTTGGACTGGAAATGACGTGCCGCGGGTGAGGGATAAACGGGCGCATATCGTTATGTGACGGACCGACCGCCGGGGGGAATGCCCCCGGGGCCGAGGGTAGGCATTACGCGTTGCAGCCGATGTCGGCCGCGCCCCATCGGCCGGTGAGCGCGTTGGCCATGCGTTACTTGGCGCTGCCATCGACGGCGCAAAGGAAAGAGCGTGGCGTGTTCATCACCGGAATGCCGCTATCGGCATGAGCGCTATCGCTGCATATTCCGTCGACCACGCAGCAAGGTCGAAATCCCTTTCGCCAGACTGACTGGTGGTGCCGTGCGGCCGCGCGGCATGATGCGCTTCCACCTCCATGCCCGCCATCGGCGCGGCTGCGCACGCCGCCTGGCCTTCATCGCGGGGCCCGGTCCCTAGCCTCGTCCGGTCTTTGGCTGTAGGGGAGGGCGAGAACCGGCCCGACAGGAGGATCAGCCATGCCGCTTTATGCGCTCGACGGTGTCGCCCCCGAGCTTCCCACTTCCGGAAACTATTGGATCGCGCCCACGGCGGTGCTCATCGGCCGGGTCATCGTCAAGGAGGGGGCGAGCATCTGGTTTGGCGCCGTCCTGCGTGGCGACAATGAGCCCATCGTGGTGGGCGAGGGCAGTAACATTCAGGAAAACAGCGTCCTCCACACCGATCCCGGCTGCCCGCTGACCATCGGCACCAACGTGACCGTGGGCCACAATGTCATCCTTCACGGCTGCTCCATCGGTGACAACAGCCTGGTGGGCATGGGCGCCACCGTGCTCAACCGCGCCGTTATCCCCGCCAACAGCCTGGTGGGCGCCGGCGCGCTGGTGACCGAGGGCAAGACCTTTCCCGAGCGCTCCCTCATCGTGGGCTCGCCGGCCAAGGCGGTGCGCGCGCTGGACGACGCAGCGGTGGAAGGGCTCGCCAAGAGCGCGGCCAATTACCAGCGCAATGGCCGGCGCTATGCCGAGGGTTTCGTGCGGGTCGACTGACGCGGAGGGCAGCCGAAGGGGAGGGCAGGGCGCCTCAGCGCCCGCCACCCACCACCGGTGGGGGCGGCACCAGTGTGTCGCCGAGGGACACCCAATCGGTGGCCCGTGCCTGGGACTGGCGCTTCACGAAGCGGTAGCCGGTGTCCTTCCAGGACACGATGTCGTCTTCCTGGTTGTCGAGGATGAGATCACCACGATCAGTGATGACGGTGAGCACCGCATGGCCGTCGCCCTCGCGGTCGCGCACAACGGTGATCAGAAGCGCGGAGCCCGGCCAACCGAGGTTGAGCAGCGTGCGGCGCTTTTCCAGCACATAGTCCTCGCAGTCGCCCTTGCCGTCGTCGGGATAGGCCCAGCGCTCGGTCTCGCCATAGTGGTCGAGATCGGTCTCCGGCTGAATGCGGGCGTTAACGCCGCGGTTCACGCGGTCGAGCTCGGCCGCCTTGTTGTTATCGAGATGGATGACGGCAACCGCCGGGCCTGAGTTGCCGCAGTCACGGGGGTGCTCGGCACAGAAGCGGGTGTAGCCCGCCGGCGCGCTGGTGCTGCGCCCTTCGCCCAGGTGGCGGGGTGCGAACGCCGCCGAGAGATTGGCGAAGCGCTGTTCCTGGGCCCCAGCCGTGGCGAGGCCGGCACACAGCAGCGCCATGGAGAGCAGAATCTGCAGCAGGGTCCGGGGCAAACGCTTCGACATCGCGGGCATCCGCAGAAGTTAACAAAATGATAATGCCTCACCTCGGCCGCAATTGCTTCGTCAACCTTCTATTAACCTTAACGGCCTGAAGCCCTGTGGAGGGCCCGCTATCGCGGCGCGCGCGGGACGGGGAATTTTCCTTGCCGAGGGCGGTGCGCCTGCCTATGTCGGAAGCGTGCTGTACCGTCCGCCTCTTCCCCCCGCGCCGGCTCGCGAGCCGGTCTTTAATCTGCCTGCGAGCATCGTCGGCGTGGCGCTCACGCTGATCATGATCCATGCAGTGCGTGTGCTCATCCTCAGCCAGGCGGCGGACCTGGAGGTGCTGACCTATTTCGCCTTCATCCCGGCGCGATACAGCCTGCCAGATACGATGTTCTATCTGCCGGGCGGCTGGGGGCCGAAGGTGTGGTCCGTGGTGAGCTATGCGCTGCTCCACGCCAATTGGATGCACCTTGGCGTCAACCTCATCTGGTTCCTGGCGTTCGGAACACCGGTGGCGCGCCGGTTCGGCACCCTGCGTTTTCTGCTGTTTTGCGTGGTCACCGCGGCCGCGGGCGCCGGGGCGCACTATCTGGCTTATCCGGACGGCATCGCGCCCCTGATCGGCGCTTCGGCGACGGTGTCGGGGGCCATGGCGGCGGCGATGCGGTTCGCCGTGTCGCCCGGGGGCATCCTGGCCGGCGGAATGGGGGCGGGCGACCACCACCCGGCCGAATCCCTGCTGCAAAGCCTGAAGAACCCGCAGCTGCTCATTTTCATCGCCATCTGGTTTGGCCTCAACCTGCTGTTCGGCCTGGGTGTTTCCATGCCGGGAACGGAGGGGGCGGAAGTGGCCTGGCAGGCCCATGTGGGCGGCTTTGCCGCCGGCCTGCTGCTATTCGGCCTGTTCGATCCCGTGGCGCGTCCCCGGGGGCGCTGAGGCGGAATCCCAACATCCGGTATATCGCTACAGCTTGACGTTGCGCGAG
The DNA here is from genome assembly GCF_043831965.2 of Xanthobacter variabilis. Lineage (NCBI taxonomy): Bacteria > Pseudomonadati > Pseudomonadota > Alphaproteobacteria > Hyphomicrobiales > Xanthobacteraceae > Xanthobacter > Xanthobacter variabilis. The sequence goes on along the minus strand of NZ_CM195533.1, from coordinate 3,431,838 downwards.
TGCGAAGCGCACTTGCGTCGGCGGCCATTGCGAGTGATCCTTTCCCTTGGAGCAGGCCGGCACGGGCAAAAGCAACCGGGCCACACCGGACCCCGGCCGGATTCCGAAAGGGAGAGGACGCCAATGACCGTGAGCAGAATTCTGCAGCATAAGGGCGGGGATATCGTCACCATCTCTCCACAGGCGACCGTGAGTGAGGCGGTGGCGCGCCTGGCGCGCCATCACATCGGCGCCATCGTGGTGGTGGACGGGCACATGGGTGTGGAAGGCATCATCTCGGAGCGCGACGTTGTGCGCCTGCTCGGAGAGCGGGGAACCGAAGCGCTGTCGCTGCCGCTCGAACAGGTGATGACGCGGGCGGTGGTGACCTGCACCGCCGACGAAACCATTCCCATGATCATGGAGCGCATGACGCGCGGCCGCTTCCGTCACGTGCCCGTGGTGGATGGGGACCGCCTCGTGGGCATCATCTCCATCGGCGACGTGGTGAAGTACCGCGTGGAGGAGATGGAGCGCGAGCACGCGGCCCTGCGCGACTACATCATGTCGGCCTGAAACTGGTTCCGGTCGGCCCTGGGGCCGACCGGACGGCGAGGCGCGGGGCCCGGCCCGTCACTTGCCAGGCTGCGGCACCAGCCGCAGATAGGGCTTCACGGCCTTCCACCCCTCGGGAAACTTCTCCTTCGCCGCAGCGTCGGACAGCGACGGCACGATGATGACGTCGTCGCCTGGCTTCCAGTCCACCGGGGTCGCCACCGAATGGTGTGCGGTGAGCTGGAGAGAATCGATCACCCGCAGGATTTCCTGGAAGTTCCGCCCGGTGGAGGCGGGATAGGTGATCGACAGCTTGAGCTTCTTGTCCGGCCCGATGATGAAGACAGAGCGCACCGTTGCCGTGTCGCTGGCATTGGGGTGGATCAGGTCATAAAGGGTCGAGACTTTTCGGTCCGCATCGGCGATGAGGGGAAAGTTCAAAGTGGCGCCGGTGGCGTCCTTGATGTCCTGAACCCATGCCGGGTGGTTCTCGACCGCGTCGACCGAAAGGCCGATCACCTTCACGCCCCTTTTGTCGAACTCCCCCTTGAGATGAGCCACCTGGCCCAGCTCGGTGGTGCACACCGGCGTGAAATTCTTGGGGTGGGAGAAGAGGATGCCCCAGCTGTCTCCGAGCCAGGAATGGAAGGAGATGGGCCCCTCGGTGGTTTCGGCGGTGAAGTCGGGAACGACGTCCCCAAGGCGCAGGCTCATGTCTCTCTCCAATGATTCAGCCATCGATCGGCGTTGGCGATAATATATAACTAAGTCGATGGATATTAGCAAATAATGTGTCGCGATGCAGCAAGGGCGGAGCGGGAGGTGCGTCGGCCGGTCGGTGACCCTATGATGCAGCGGCAGTGCGCCATTGCGTTGGGGAGGGGGTGAAGTGCCGATGACCGTGGCAGCGCCCGGTGTGGCCAGGGACGAGCTGGAAGCACAGCTCGCGCGCGCTGACGACGCGCTGTGCCAGCTCGCGCGCGAGGTCTTTGGCGTGAGCTGTGCCACTGTGGTCCGCGCTTGTGACGAAAGCGGTGCCGCGCCGCTTGCTGACGGACTGGAGGAGATGCGCAGGCGCGCCGGGCAGACCTGCGCCGTGGAGGTGATTGAGGACGTGGAGGCCATGGCGCCCGACCTCACGGGTGCCTTTCCTTCGCAATGTACCGACGCAGGGTTCTGCGCTGCCGTGGCCCTCGTGGAGGGTGGCGATGAGCCCCAAGCCCAGACCGCCCCGGCTGCTCTGGTGCTGGTGGATACGCAGGCGCGGCCCTTTCCACCGGACATGCGCCAGCGCCTTCGCGCATTTGGCACCCTGGCCGCAGCTCAATACCGCGTGGAGGCGACGGCGCGCCGGGCCCGCGAGCAGGCGGACCTTTACCGGCTGCTCGCCGACCATTCGACCGACACCATCGTGCGTGGGACGCTGGACGGCGTGCGCCTCTATGTGTCGCCGGCGGTTCGGACACTGTTGGGTTACGAGCCAGCTGAACTGGTGGGGCGGCGCGCCATAGAGCTGGTGCATCCCGACGATCTTCCTGAATTCCGCGAGCTGATGCGGCAGGTGCGTGAAGGGCATTTGGAGCAGGGGTGCAGCGAGCAGCGCCAGCGCCACAAAGATGGCAGCTGGGTGTGGATCGAGGCCTTCATCCGCCTGACCTATGACCGCAGGACCGGGCAGCCGGACGGCTATGTCGTGTCGGTGCGCGACATTTCCCGGCGCAAGGCCGCCGAGGCCCGCTTGGCTTATCTCGCCGCGCACGATGCGCTGACGGGCCTGGCCAACCGCAGCCTGCTGCAGGAGCGCCTGGACATGGAGCTGGCGCGCGCCCAGCGCACGGCCTCGGGCTTCGCCCTGCTCTGCCTCGACCTGGACCGCTTCAAGCAAATCAATGACACGCGCGGCCATGAGGCGGGCGATGTCGTCCTGCGGACGGTGGCTGATCGCTTTCTGCAGGCTGGTGGCAAGGACGATCTCGTGGCGCGGCTGGGGGGCGATGAGTTCGTGGTGGTGCTGGCGGCGGGAGCGGATCCGCAGGAGCGCGCGGAGCGCCTTTCCTCCCGGCTGATCGAGCTTACCGGGCAGCCGATTCCCTGCCAGGGCACCGTTGTGGAAGTGGGGCTCAGCGTTGGCATCGCCGTGGCGAGCCCGGAGCTGGTCGCGGCCGGCTGCAGCGTCGGGGCGCTGCTGCGCGAGGGGGACCGGGCCCTGTATCTGGCGAAGGAAGGCGGGCGAAACCGCTATGTCATCGCGGGAAGCCCCGGGCCCGCGGACCGCGGCGCGGATCCCGCACGGCTCGACAAAGGCGTGCAGCTGTCTCCGCCTTGAGGTCGCTGCCACGGAAGGAGCGGGGCCGTTTGCTTCGTTCCCCGCGTGGCCTCCCACGTGACCCGGCGGCTTCATTACGAACGCCCGAGACACATAAAAAAGGGGCCCGCGAGCAAGCTCACGGGCCCTTTTTCAATACGCGTGGGGCAAGGCTTCAGGCCGCGCCGGCAAGGTCGCCCGTAAGCGCCTTGGCGATGAGGGCGCGGGTCTCCGGAACACCATAGATCGCCACGAACGAGCCGAAGCGCGGGCCGCGCTCCAGGCCCAGCAGCACCTGGTACAGGGTATTGAACCACTCCACCGAGACGCCGGGGCGCTCCGGCGTCGCACCTTTGGCCTTCAGGTCCTGATAGCGCGGGATGGGGCGCGCGACGTCGTAAAGCGCGGTCTGGATGTCGTCGGCGGTGGCGGTGGCGGGCAGGGCGGCGAGCGCCGCATCGAGGCTCGCGAGGGCCGCCCGCTCGACCTCGTCCGGCGCGCGGAACACCTTGTTGGGCTTCACGAAATCGTGGAAGTACTTCACCGCATAGCGCACCAGCTCGGCGAGCTTGGGGTGGGTGTCGGCGGAAACCCCGGCGACGTGCCGGTTGAGGAAGCCCCACAGCACCGCCTCGTCCTCGGTATTGGAGGCGGAGGCCAGGTTCAGCAGCATGGTGAACGACACCGGCATGTCCACCTTGGGCGGGTTGCCGGAATGGATGTGCCACACGGGATTGCCGAAGCGCAGCTTCCAATCCTGCTGGGGATAGCGGGCGAGGAAGTTGAAATACTCGTCCACCGCCTTCGGAATGACGTCGAAATGCAGCTTCTTGGCCGAGCGCGGCGACTGGAACATGTAGAGCGCGAGGCTCTCCGGGCTGGCATAGGTCAGCCACTCGTCGATGGTCAGGCCATTGCCCTTCGACTTGGAGATCTTCTGTCCCTTCTCATCAAGGAACAGCTCATACACGAAGTGCTCGGGCGCGGTGCCTCCCAGAACCTCGCAGATGCGGTCATAGATCGGCGCGTTGGTCTGGTGGTCCTTGCCGAACATCTCGAAGTCGACGCCGAGCGTGGCCCAGCGCGCCCCGAAGTCGGGCTTCCACTGCAGCTTCACATGGCCGCCGGTGACGGGGAGGGTCTTGTCCTGCCCGTCCTCGTCGGTGAACGTGATGGTGCCGGCCTTGGCATTCACGTCCTTCAGCGGCACATAGAGCACCCGCCCGGAAGTGGGCGAGATGGGCAGGAACGGGGAATAGGTGGCCTGGCGCTCCTCGCCGAGGGTGGGCAGCATGATGGCCATGATGTCATCATACTTTTCCGTGGCCTTCAGCAGGATCGGATCAAGCTTGCCGGAGGTGTAATAGTCCGTGGCGCTGGCGAACTCGTAATCGAAGCCAAAGGTGTCGAGGAAGCGGCGGAGCATGGCGTTGTTGTGGTCGCCGAAGCTCGGATAGTCGCCGCCAAAGGGATTGGGCACGCGCGTGAGCGGCATCTGAAGATAGGGCTTCAGGGCCGCCGGATCCGGCACGTTTTCCGGAATCTTGCGCATGCCGTCCATGTCATCGGAGAAGCACAGCAGGCGCGTCTTCACCTTGTCCTCGGTGAGGATGCGGAAGGCGTGGCGCACCATGGTGGTGCGGGCCACCTCGCCGAAGGTGCCGATATGCGGCAGGCCCGAGGGGCCGTAGCCGGTCTCGAACAGCACCTCATCCTTGGGTTTGCGCTTCAGCCGCTCCACCAGCTTGCGTGCCTCCTCGAACGGCCAGGCGGTGGCCGTCTCGGCGACGCGCTTCAGCTCACCGGCGAGTTCGGCCGGGGCAGCAAGGGCGGACGAGGCTTCAGTCATGACAAACTCCAAAAAATGGAGCGCGATACTTAGGAAGGCGCGAGGGTTGCGTCAACGCGCACGAGACGCGCCACGGCCCCGCGACAGGGGCAGAACAACATGCACCATGCCCACCACCATGGGCGGCACCGCGCACAAAGTGGTGGCCCACACCGGCCAATCGACGGTGAGGGGAGACAGCAGGGCCAGGATGAGGTTGATGAGAAGATAGGCGCCAACCATCATCAGGCCGAGAAAACGCAGGTGGGCAAGGGTGGGCAGGTGAAAGAGGGTGGGCAGGTGAAAGAGAGTACGCAAGCGGGGCATCGTGGGCATCCTTGCAGTTCCGAAACGATCCGTTTCGATTGAGTTCTATATAAACGAGCCGTATCGTTTATCAAGGGGTGCCTGAGGAGCGAGGATTTGACGCGCGACGCATCACGGGTCGAGGGCCCGCACCAAGACCATGCCGGGGAGGGCCGCCGCCGGGCGTCCATCGGTGCCCGGCGCAACCCCGAGGCGGAGGCGGCGATCCTGGAAGCGGCCCGCGGCCTTCTGGCGGAGAAGGGCTATTCCGGGTTTTCCATCGACGAGGTGGCGCGGCGGGCGGGGGCGGGCAAGCCCACCATCTACCGCTGGTGGCCCACCAAGACGGATCTTTTCATCGACGTGTACAGCGCCGAGAAGAGCGCCGCCCTTGTGCCGCCGGAAACCGGGGCGCTGTGGAGCGACCTTCTGGCCTACACGCGGGCGCTATGGACGTTCTGGCGCACCACGCCTTCGGGCCGCACCTTCCGCGCCTTGATCGCCGAGGCGCAGACCAGTGAAGCGGCGCTGGCCGCCCTGCGCGACAAGTTCCTTCCCGAGCGGCTCAAGGATGTTCGGGCCATGTTTGATGAGGCCGCCGCGCGGGGGGAGATCCGGGGCGAGGCGGTGCCGCATCTGCTTGCGCTTTATATCGGCTTCAACTGGGTGCGCCTTCTCACCGATACGATTGCGGACGATCCGCAGGGCATCGAGACGGTGGCGCGCACCCTGGCCGGATCACCTCAATAGAAGCCGATGGGGAACCAGCGCAGGTAGAGATCCGTATAGACGCCCTTTTCCCAGATGCGCTGGAGGGCATAGTCCATGGCGTGGCGCAGCTTGTCGTTTCCGGCCTTCACCGCCACGGCGAAGCCCTCGCCGAAGAAGCGGCTGTCCGTGAAGGCGCCGCCCACGAACACGCAGCAGCCGGCGGAATCCGTGCCGTTCAGCCACAGCGACAGGGTGATGCCGTCCGCGAACAACAGGTCCACGTCACCGTTGCGCAGCGCCGCCTGCGCGCTCTTCAGGTCCGGATAGGGGCGGATGGCGGCTTCGTTGAAGAAGGAGCGCAGATAGGCCTCGTGCGCGGTGCGGGACACCACGGCTATTCGCTTGCTGGCCACGGTTTCCGGAATGGCGGTGGAGGGGGCGTTCCCCTTGCGGGCGACGAAGCGTGCCGGCGTGCCGAGATAGCGCTCGGAAAAGTCCAGGGCCGCGCGGTTGGCGGGCGTCGCGGCAAGGCCCGCAATGGCTGCGTCAGCCCGCCCTTGCTCCATGGCCTCCAGCAGGCCGTCGAACGCCACCGCCTGGATGGCGCAGGCCACCTGGAGCTCGGCGCAGATGGCGCGGGCGAGATCCACGTTGAAACCGGTGAGCACGCCCTCGGCGCTCATGAAATTGAAGGGCGGGTAGTCGTCTGACGTGACGATCCGCAGTTCCTTGGGCAGATCGGCCGCGTCGGGCCGCTCCAGCCGGCGCTCGACGTTCCAGAAGTTCGGAACCACGACCGGGCCGGAAAGGCCCCGTGTCGGCGCGTCCGGCCGCGGGGATTCCGCGCGGGCCGCGCCGCCCAGAAAGACCGCCAGGAGCAGAGCCAGTCCCGCCGCCGCCCAGCGGCCCGCCGACAGCCGAAGGTTGTCGTGACTTCGTTGTGCCATGGTGCGCATAGTACCTACAGGCTGCATCGCGGTGGGGTTGGGGTGCGTATGGTGACGGGGGCGTTGCATGCCCGCAAGGGTGTGCCCAGCGGGGCTTCCAATAAGCCCTTCCGCGCGGTTTCGGAAGCGCGGCTTGCCCAGCCCGTTGGCGAAAAGGTGCTGGCGCCGCAGCAGCCGGCGGACGAGCCGCCGCCCTTGCCTTTTGAGCTGGCGGCGTTCGAGGGCTCTCTCTCCGCCGCGCTGCTTCAGCGGGCGTGGCGCCGCGCGCACCGCCTGGGCGTGGGTGCCGATGAGGTGTTGTGCTGTGGCGGGCATGTGAGCGATGCGCAGGCGGCCCAGGCCATGGCACGGCGGCTTGGCTTGCCCGTGGTGGAGGGCGTCGCCGATCTCGCCGCGCCCAAGGCGCCGGCACCGGGAGAGGTGGCGGACTGGGCCAGGGGGCTGCTGCGCACCGGTGTCCATGCGGGGCTCGATGCGGGTGGGCGCGTGGTCTTCACGCTCGCCGCGCGGGGCCGCTCCATGTCTCGTCTGGCACGGGCGCTGCGGGTGGATCCGCCGTTGCGGGCGCGCATGCGCCTCATCGCCCCCGGGGCTCTGCGGCGGCAGGTGATGGAGCAGGCGGGAGAGGCGATCGCGCGCGATGCGGCGTTCGCGTTCCGGGATAAGGCACCGGCCTCCTCGGCCGGCACGCTGGATTCAAAGCGGGTCTTGCTGCTGCTCGCTGCGACGGGTGCGATGGCGGCGGCGATGGTCTGGCTGGTGTCGGGGGAAGTGGCGCTGCTCGCCGTCCAGGCCCTGCTTTCGGCGGTCTTCCTCTCCTGGACCACCCTGCGCCTGGCGGGGTGCCTTTATGATCCGTCTGGCGATGAGCCGGAGCTGGATCTCGATGACCGGCATCTGCCCGTCTATAGCCTGCTGATCCCGCTCTATAAGGAGGCGGCCAGCGTCCCCCGGCTGGTGGCGGCCATGCGGGCGCTCGACTATCCGCCGGAAAAGCTCGACATCAAACTGGTGGTGGAGGCCGATGACCGGCAGACCCGCGAGGCCATCGCCGCAGTGGGCCTGCCCGCGCATATGGAAGAAGTGGTGGTGGCCGATGTGGGGCCGCGCACCAAGCCCAAGGCGCTCAATGCGGCGCTCGCCTTCGCCCGGGGCAGTTATGTGGCGGTGTTCGATGCGGAGGACCAGCCCGAGGAAGACCAGCTGAGGCGGGCGGTGGCGGCGTTTCGCGCCGGCGGGCCACGGGTGGCCTGCGTCCAGGCGCGGCTGTGCGTGGACAATGGCGCGGAATGCTGGATCAGCGGCCATTTCGCCGCCGAATATGCCGGCCAGTTTGATGTTCTCCTGCCGGCGCTCAGCGCGCTGAACATGCCGATCCTGCTGGGCGGCACCTCCAACCACTTCCGCCGCGATATTCTCGAGGAGCTGGGGGGCTGGGACCCCTTCAACGTCACGGAGGATGCGGACCTGGGCGTCCGCCTTTCCCGTGCGGGCTGGCGCACGGAGGTCATTGCCTCAAGTACCTTTGAAGAGGCGCCGGTCACGCTCAAGGCCTGGCTGGGGCAGCGCACCCGCTGGCTGAAGGGCTGGGCCCAGACGCTGCTGGTGCACGGCCGCCACCCGGGGGCCTTGCTGGCGGATCTCGGCTGGGGCGGAACGGCGGCGGTGCTGGTGCTTACCGCAGGCCCGTTCGCCTCGACCTTGCTGCACCCCATCTGCGTGGGGCTGCTGTTCTGGCACCTCGCTCGGGGGGATTTCTGGGATCCGGGCTCAAACTGGGTGGAGGTGGGCATTTCGGCGCTCACCTATGTCACCCTCGTGGTGGGCTATGGCAGCGCCGCGCTCACCCTGCACACCGGCCTCAGGCGGCGCGGCATGGCGCTGCGGGCGGGGCTGCTCCTGAGCTTTCCCTTCTATTGGCTGCTGCTGTCTCTGGCCGCCTGGCGTGCCGTGACGGACCTTGTCCGCCGCCCGCACCACTGGGAGAAGACGGCGCATGGAATCTCCACGCGCCGTCAGGCCCCGCGCTCGCGGGTGGTCAGAAATAGCGCTTGAGCTCGGCTGCCGCGGCCTCGGGCGCCTGCTTGGAGTTGAAGGGCGCGACGAAGGTGCCGTTCTTGTCCATCAGGTAGACCACTGCCGTGTGGTCCATGGTGTAGTCCCCATCGGCCAGGGGCACCTTGCGGGAATAGACCCGATATTCCTTCTTGATGGTCTCGATATTGTCCGCCGTACCGGTCAGACCGCGAAGCTGGGGCGAGAAGCTGGAGAGATAGGATTTGAGAACCTCCGGCGTGTCCCGCTCCGGATCCACCGATACGAACAGGGCCTGCACCTTGTCCGCATCGGGCCCGAGGGCGCGGAAGATCTCCGACATCTCGAAGAGCGCCGTGGGGCACACGTCGGGGCAATGGGTGAAGCCGAAGAAGATGAGGCTCGGCTTGCCCTTGAGGATGCTCTCGGTGACTGGCGCGCCATTCTGGTCGACCAGCTTGAAGGGGCCGCCCACCGCCGCGGCGCTCGTCTGCGTGGGCGGTGCGCCGGGGATCAGCGCCGTGACGCCCACCACGAGGAGCAGGGCGCCGGCGGCAAAGGCGCCGAAAAGGGTCAGAAGCTTGGTGCGGGGGGACATGGCTCTACCGGTCATCGTGGATAAGCGGGCGCAACGGGCCGCGGAAATCCCCGCGCATCACATGCACGCTGCGATGCCGGCGGACAGGGTATCGAAGAACACCGTCGCGCCGTATCGCGCCCACAGCAGCAGCGCCGCCGCGAACAGGGCGCCTGCCAGGACCACGGCCACCACCACGCTGACACGCCCCACCCAAGGGCGCGCGCCCGCCACCGGGGCGCGGGCCGGCCCGGAGCGGGAAGGAAGAGCGGTGCTGGTGCTCTGGCCGGTGGGGTGCATGCTCATGTCCGAAGCGCGAAGCGGCGCGTTGCAGGAGTGGCAAGACTATACGCGCGGCCGTCTGGCGCCAAGATGCGGGCCGCGGTGCGCGGCAACTCGCGCGGCCACCGCCAGCTGCATGGGTGGTAGCCCGCAGGGGCAGTCGGGCTGTTGACGCCCGGGGAGTGGAGCCGTAACAATTGCGGCATGTTTGTTATCGGAAACCATGGCACGGCGTTCGCCCCCGCAGCGCGGCGAATTCGTGGCCCGGTCGACTGGGTCGGCCGGGTAAAATGACGCGTCGGCGGTCGCCTGTCTCAGGCGATCCGCGATGGCGCGACCACCCATGGTCAATGACGCTCTGGCGTCCCTTCCGTTCGGACATTCCATCATGCTTTCCGCCGCCCCCATGCCTGCCGGCGTGCCCCTCCACCGTCTCGTCGTCGCGGCCGAGCCGAACCCCAATGCCTTGCTCCGCCTGCTGGAGCCCTTCGTCATCCACGACGTGCTGCCGCTTCATCTGGACAGCCGCGCGGAGGGCGAGGACCTGCGCCTTGCCATCACCTTCCGTGCCGCGCCTGATCTGGCCGAGCGGCTGAAGATGCGGCTTGCGGTGATGCCGATCACCCGCAGCGCCGTGCTGGAATTGCGCGACGAGGAGCCGGGCGAGGGGATGGACGTGAGCGCCGCCGCCTGAACCGCCACCCCGCGCGAGCGAACCGAACGCCATGCTGACCACCATCGCCGACATCGCCGTCATCGTCCTTCCGGTGTTCGGCATGGTGGCCATCGGCTATGCCGCCGCGCGCATCGGACTGGTGAGCGAGAAGGCCTCCGACGGGCTGGCCGAATATGTCTTCAGCCTGGCCGTGCCGGTGCTCATCTTCCGCACCCTGTCCGAGGCCCGGCTGCCGGATGCCCAGCCCTGGGGCTATTGGATCGCCTATTTCTCCGGCGCGTTCCTGGTGTTCGGCCTCGCCATGCTGGCGGCGCGCCGCCTGTTCCACCGCAACCACCAGGAAGCGGTCATCCATGGCTTCGCGGCGGGGCAGGCCAATACGGTGTTCGTTGGCGTTCCGCTGATCCTGAAGGCTTATGGCGAGGAAGGCGCGGTGCCGCTCTTCCTGCTCATCGCCATCCATTTGCCGGTGATGATGATCGCCGCCACCGTCCTGCTGGAGGGCAGCGCCGGATTCTCGCGGGCCACCGTTATGCGGCTGCTGAAGCTGCTGGCGCTCAATCCGGTGCTGGTGGGCATCTATGCCGGCGGGCTCGCCCAGCTCACCGGGGTGCACGCCACCGGCATTCCCCGCCAGATGGTGGACCTGCTGAGCGCCTCGGCAACGCCGTGCGCGCTGGTCTCGCTCGGCCTGTCGCTGCGGCATTACGGTATCAGTGGTGATGTGCGCCCGCCCATGCTCATCACGTTCCTCAAGCTCATGGTGCATCCGGCGGCGGTGTTCCTGCTCGCCATGGTGCTGCCCATGCCGCGGGTGTGGGCCGGCGTGGCGGTGCTGTTCGCGGCCATGCCCTCAGGCATCAACGGCTATCTTTTGGCCCAGCGCTATGGCGTGGCGGTGAGCACCACCACCAGCGCGGTCTCCCTCTCCACCGCCTGCGCGGTGGTCAGCGTCGCCTTCTGGCTGCTGGTTCTGGGGGTGGGCTGAGGCGTTTCAACCGGGCGGCAGGTCCAGGCGGCGGCGGATCTCGTCGGGCGTCACGCCCGCCTCTCTCAGGCTGGCGAGGCTGACGGCGTCGTTGCTCTTGGAGAGCTTGCGCCCGCTTTCGTCCAGAATCAGCCGGTGGTGGTGGTAGACCGGGGGCGGCAGCCGCAGCAGATGCTGCAGCAGCCGATGCACCGAGGTGGCGTGGAACAGGTCCATGCCGCGGATCACATGGCTGATGCCCTGGGCCGCGTCATCCACCACCACCGACAGGTGGTATGAGGTGGGCACGTCCCGCCGCGCCAGGATCACGTCGCCCCATGCGGAGGGGTCGGCAAACATTTCTTCCAGCGGGCCGTCGGGCGCGCCGCGCGCCTCCAGCCAGGAGAGGGGCGTATCCAGGCGGCTCAGCGCGCGTGCCATGTCGAGCCGCAGGACGAAAGGTTCGCCCGCCGCCCGCCGGGCCGCCCGTTCCTCATCGGGGATCGTCGCCCGCGCAAAGGGGAAAAGGGGGCCGCCATCGGGATCGCGCGGATGGGCTCGCCCGCTCTCCTCTTCCCGTGCGCGCACCGCCCGCAGAATGTCGCCACGACTCTCGAAGGCGGGATAGACCAGCCCCATGTCCTCCAGACGGCCGAGGGCGGCGGCATAGTCCGCGAAGTGTTCCGACTGCCGCCGGAAGGGCGCGTCCGGAACGATGGAGAGCCAGGCGAGGTCCTCCAGAATACCGCTTTCGTATTGCGGGCGGCATCGGGTGGTGTCGATGTCCTCGATGCGCAACAAGAAGGTGCCGCGGGCCTTGCGGGCGGCGGACTCGTTCAGCAGGGCGGAAAAGGCGTGGCCAAGATGCAGGCGCCCGTTGGGGCTCGGCGCGAAGCGGCAGACGAAGGGGCCGGGAAGGAGACTCATAATGCCTTGGCTTACCACGCTTAGCCGCCCGCCGGGGCGCCCATGACCGGCCCGCTGCTGCCCGACCAGGCCGCGTTCGAGGCCGCGTTCGCGGATCTTCTCGCCCTCGACGAGCGCCTGAAGCCATTGGCGCGGCTCACGGGAACGCCCCGGCTGCGACGGCGCCCGGCGGGCTTCGCGGGCCTTTGCGCCATGGTGGTGGCGCAGCAGCTTTCCGTGGCCGCCGCCCGCGCCATCTGGACCCGCCTCGAGGCGGCGCTGAACGGCGAGGTGACCCCAGCCACCTTCCTCGCGCTTGGCCCGGAGCGGTTGCGGCAGGCAGGGCTTTCCGCGCCGAAGATCCGCACCCTCACGGGACTCGCGCAGGCGGTGGGCACGGGGCGCGTGGGTCTTGACCACCTGTCCTCGCTGGCGCTGGAGGAGGCGGCGGACGAGCTGGTGCGGCTGCCGGGCGTGGGCCGGTGGACGGCGGAGCTCTATCTCTTGTTCTGCCTGGGCCGCGCCGACGCCTTTCCCGCCGGCGACCTGGCGCTACAGGTGGCGCTGGGCGAGGGCTTCGACCTCGGCGGGCGGTGCACAGAGCTGGGGCTGCGCGCCATCGCGGAGGACTGGCGCCCCCTCAGGGGCGTGGCCGCGCACCTCCTGTGGGCCTATTATGGTGCCCGGCGCGCCCGAGCGGGCGTTCCGGCCTGACATGACACAAGCTTGGGGGCCCCGCGGCATGTCCTTTCCCCTCGACGGCGTTTCCCTGGATGCGCCTCTTCTCGATGGTCCGCGCCTGCGCCCGAGGATGGGCGGGCAGCCGGATTCCCTGGTGGTGCTGCTGCACGGCTATGGCGCCGATGGACGCGATCTGATCGACCTCGGCAACGCCTGGTCCGAGTTGCTGCCGCGCACTGCGTTCGTCTCACCCCACGCGCCGGACCCATGCGAGCAGGCGCCGGTGGGCCGCCAGTGGTTCCCGCTCACCTTCCGCGATCCCCATGAGCTGCCCCGTGGGGCGGAGGCCGCCGCCCCGTTGCTGCGCGCGTTCCTGGAGGCGGAGCTGGAAAAGCTGGCCTTGCCGCCGGAACGCCTGGCCCTCGTCGGCTTTAGCCAGGGGGCGATGATGGCCTTGAAGGTGGGGCTTGGGGAAGGGCTGCGGCCGGCCGCCGTGGTGGCGTTTTCCGGCATGTGGGTGGACGCGGGCGCTGCCCCGGCCGCGCCCATTCAAGCGCCGCCGCCCGTGCTGCTGCTGCACGGGGAGGATGACGAGGTGATCCCGGCGCAGGCCCTGTTCGGCTCCGCAAAAGCGCTGGCGGCGGCTGGTGTGCCGGTGGAATGGCACCTTAGCACCGGGCTTGGCCATGGCATCGACGAAGCGGAGCTCGCCATTGCCGGTGCGTTCCTGGCGCAATCCCTCAAGGGGTGATTCGGGGTTATGCCCGGTGCGGCACCGGCTCGCCTTCACAAGAGTGACATGGTGAATATACAGTATCGCCGCGCATCGGGATCGATCGGCTCGATTCGATGGGTAAGGACGAGGAGTTCGGTCCTTGACCACTGCTTTGTCACCAGGTGCCTGGCCAGCGCTCGTGCTCAACGCGGACTACCGCCCGTTGAGCTACTACCCGCTTTCGGTCTGGTCATGGCAAGATGCCATAAAGGCGGTTTTTCTGGATCGCGTGAATATCGTAGAATACTACGATAAAGCGGTCCGAAGTCCCGGCTTCGAGATCCGGTTGCCGAGTGTCGTTTCCTTAAGAACTTTTGTAAAACCCACGCGGCAGCCGGCCTTTACACGCTTCAACGTTTTTCTCCGCGACCGCTTTTCCTGCCAATATTGCGGATCGCGCGATGATTTGACCTTCGATCACCTTATTCCGCGTTCCCGGGGCGGACAGACCACCTGGGAAAATGTCGTCACTGCCTGCTCCCCCTGCAATCTGCGCAAGGGCAGTGACATGCCGGGGGACCTGGGCATGTGGCCGGCACAGATGCCGTATCAGCCTTCCGTCCAGGACCTGCACCAGAACGGCCGCCACTTCCCGCCCAATTATCTGCACGAGAGCTGGCTCGATTATCTTTATTGGGATACCGAGCTCGATCCCTGATGCCCCGCCCGCGGCGGGGCCGTGCATCACAGTGTGCGACCGGTTGCCGCTGCGCGTCCCGCAATGAGGGCCAGGGCGGCCGTGACGATGGCGTTCCAGCCCGCCATGGACAGGCCGAACAGGCGCCACGCCGCTTCATCGCAGCGCGGGACGTTGGCGCCCTTGATCGCCGAGAGAATGTCGCCCGTGACCATCACCGGCGCGCCGGTGCATGAGGTGGGCCCCGCCCAGAAGCGCCACTCCACGCCCGCGTGAAAGACCGCGAGGGCGAAGTTTCCGAGCATCATCACCGCCAGCAGCGCCAGCAGCACGCGCCCCGTCCGCAGCTTTCCGGCTGCCAGCACCGCCAGCGTGACCAGTCCCAGCGGCAGCGCCATGTAATAAGGAATCCGCTGGTCGAGACACAGCGGGCAGGGCGCCAGGCCCACCACCAGCTGGAAAAACCAAGCGGCCGCCAAGGCGGCGCCAGACCCCAGCGCCACCAGCAGCGCTGCGGGGGCCGGAGAACGCAGGGAAAGAAGGGGGAGGGCTGCCACGCGGTATCTCTTTGCTCTCGAAAACGCGGCGAACCGCGCGCGCCGTGTGATGCGCCGCAAGGCGATAAACCTGCGGCGCGCCTCTGTCCACGGGTGGATGCGGCGATGCCGAGGGCGTGATTGCGCGCCCGCGCCGCACCTTAGAGTTATTCCTACTCAGCAGCCGGCTATGGCTCCGCAGCGCAACATGAGGTATAAGTTGCTAGTCGTCTTCGGAGGCATTCGCATTGCGTTTCCCCTCCGCCGGCATATTTTGGTGGTAGCTACGAAGATTGCAGACCGAAATGAACGAGATGCCCCGATCCCGATCCGCCTTCGGTATTTCCGTTGCCCCGAGCAGCGAAAGCCTTGCCGAGCCTGTGCTTCCTGTCGCCCAGCTCCGCGACATTACGGTGGCGCGCCGCACCGGCTGCCCCTTCCATGATGTGCGCGAGATGCTGCGGGAGGTGGGCCTTCGGCCGACCCGCCAGCGT
The DNA here is from genome assembly GCF_043831965.2 of Xanthobacter variabilis. NCBI lineage: Bacteria > Pseudomonadati > Pseudomonadota > Alphaproteobacteria > Hyphomicrobiales > Xanthobacteraceae > Xanthobacter > Xanthobacter variabilis. The sequence goes on along the minus strand of NZ_CM195533.1, from coordinate 3,416,642 downwards.
CTGGCCTTGGGCTGGCTGCTGTTCGCCAAGGGCGATCGGCATGTGACCGCCGAAATTCTGCATGAGGAGGCCATCAAGGCCCGCTTCCCGGTGTCGCTCGCCACCGTCTACAACACGCTGCACCAGTTCACGGAAGCCCAGCTTCTCCGCGAAGTGGCCGTGGACGGCTCCAAGACCTATTTCGACACCAATTCGTCCGACCACCACCATTTCTACCTCGAAGGCCAGAATGATCTGGTGGACATTCCCGCCAGCGACGTGGCGGTGAATCTTCTGCCCGAGCCGCCGGAGGGTTACGAGGTGGCGCGCGTGGATGTAGTGGTGCGCCTGCGCCGCAAGAGCAATCGCCCGTCCTGATCTCTCCGATCGTTCATGGCGGCGCGCGCAGCAGGTGCTCCGCGCATGGGTGTTTGCTGCGGCCGCGCAGGTGGGTGGCGAGAAGCCTCGCCTTCATACACGGCGGCTCTTGCCAAGCTGAGTCCAATAAACGCGTGTCGTAACGCCCTCGGGGACAGGGGCGCTACGGCGCGCGTTTTTGTTTGCGGGCGACGGCTTGGGCGCTCGATCGTTTCAGCGCTTCAGTGCAGCGCCGACGTGCGCCCTCCTTATGCAGTTCCACGCCTCTTTCGCGCGAACCCGTCCGGTCTTCGCGCGGATGCGTTCGGGGGGGGGGCGGACCCGCGCCTCACACGGCCCGGAGCGGTTTTTCGAGCACCGCGAGCACGCGCTGTAATTCGTGCCCGCGCTTCAGGATGAGCCCGGTCTGGGACACCACCGCATAGGCTCCTTGCTTGCGGGCGAGACGGGGGTCCTTCTCGATCCGATAAAGGGGCACATCCATCGCACGGCGAAAAATGGAGAAGATGGCCTTGTCGCGGGTGAAATCCAGCGCATAGTCCCGCCACTCACCGAGGGCGACCATGCGGCCGTAGAGGTCGAGGATTCGGTCCAGCTCCCGCCGATCGAAAGTCACCCGCACAGCAGCCGCAGGGGGTGTCACGCGGGCCAAGCTTATGGGCTCGATATCTCCCATAGCCTCTCCTTTCGCACGGGCTGTTGCGCTGCGGCGATGCAGGTTGGCCATGATCACCGGCACCGCTCGCCGTTTCAAGGGGATCCATAGCCGGCACTGCAGTGTGGAGTGCGTTTTCGGCCCGAGGGCGATCACGTCAACGTTAGTAAAATCACAGTCTCGCCGGATTTCGGCCTATCGCGTGCCGCTGGGCGGAGAGAAGCTTCTTCTCGTAGCAGGGCCGGTTCGTGAGGCGCTCCGGTCTATCCCAGCCCCCCCAGCCCCCCGGGGTGAATCCGAACCGGCCACTGCTACGCATCGATATTCGACCCCCAAGTTGAGCCGCCTTCGGGCGGCTTCTTTTTTGCCCGGAGCGGGGCGCGCAGACCGCTGCGCGCGTGGGGCAGCGGTGCGGTGACGGTCCTGGCGGGGGCTTACTTCGCTGCGGGTGGGGAGGCGGGCGTCGTCTCTTGCACGGCAACGATTGTCGCGCCGAGAATGGGGCCGGGCGCCGCCGCGGTGCCGGCCTGGAGCAGAACGGCGACCTGGTCCACTGCCTCGCCCTTGATGTCACTCAGCTTGAGCTCATGGCGCTGCTTGGTGCCGTTCCATTGGCCGAGCCGCACCCACCCGCGCACCACGTTGGAATAGGTGACGTTGCGGCCGCTGTTCTCGCCCCGGCTGATGGTGACGGATTTCTCGCTGGCCACCGGACAGACCCAAACTTCCGCCCCTTCGGGCGGCGCCGCCGATTCGGGAATCTCGATTTCCATCACCTCGCCCCTGCGGTGCGCCTTGATGGGCACTTTGAGGCTGCCAGCGGTGCCCGGGCCGGCAAGAATGGCACGCTGGAGGGCGGCGCGATCGCTTCCCTTCACCGCGTGCACCCCGTCAACCACGGCCTGGGGGGTGAAGACCTTGTGATCCGCCCGCTTCTCCGCATACGCCTTTTGGCGCAGGGAGTGGCCGTGCAGGGCCAGCGTGTCCTTCCAGCCGATATAGTCCCAATAGTCCACGGGCATCGTCAGGACGATCAGGTTCGGATCCTTCGCAAGCTCGGCCACCAGCGCATCGGCCGGCGGACAGGAGGCGCACCCCTGGCTTGTGAACAGCTCGACCACCGCTTTCGGCTGGCTCTGCGCCCATGCAGGCAGGGCGGCAAGGGAAAGGGCGAAGGCGAGAGCTGTGCGGGTGAACATCATCTTCGCAGGGATCGGTGCTGAAACGGGGCCAGTCCGGAATAGCGGACGCGGTGCCGCGGGACCAGTCACAATGGGGTGTCACGCCCGCCGGCATTGTCACAAATGGCGGTGCGGACGGTTCACAGGCGCGCTCGATGCACCCCTAAACACTGCTGAAGGCACAAAAAAGCCGGCCCGGATCGCTCCGGGCCGGCCATTTGCGTAACGTCAGCCTCAGGCCGCGAGCGAGCGCAGCACGTAAGGCAGGATGCCGCCGTTGCGGAAATAGTCGAGCTCATCCAGCGTATCGATACGGCAGATGAGGTCGACGTTCTTCACGGAGCCGTCGGCGAACTTGATTTCGGCGGTCAGGGTCTGGCGCGGCTTCAGGTCGCCTTCGATGCCCTTGAGGGTGACGATCTCGTCGCCCTTGATGCCGAGGGTCTGCCAGCTCTCGCCGTCCTTGAACACCAGCGGCACGATGCCCATGCCGACCAGGTTCGAGCGGTGAATGCGCTCGAAGGACTGGGCGATCACGGCGCGCACGCCGAGCAGCTTGGTGCCCTTGGCCGCCCAGTCGCGGGACGAGCCGGTGCCATACTCCTTGCCGGCGAAGACCACCAGCGGCACGCCTTCGGCCTTGTACTTCATGGCCGCGTCGTAGATCGGCAGCTGCTCGCCATCCGGATAGTGGACGGTCACGCCACCTTCCACGCCGGGCACCATCTGGTTCTTGATGCGAATGTTGGCGAAGGTGCCACGCATCATGACTTCGTGGTTGCCGCGGCGGGTGCCGTACTGGTTGAAGTCCACCGGACGCACCTGGTGATCGACCAGATACTTGCCCGCCGGAGAAGCGGCCTTGATGGAGCCGGCCGGCGAGATGTGATCGGTGGTGATGGAGTCGAGGAACAGACCCATGATCCGCGCGTCGATGATGTCCTTCACCGGCTCGGGGGTCTTCTGCAGGCCCACGAAGTAAGGCGGGTTCTGCACATAGGTCGAGGCATCCTGCCAGGCATAGGTCTGGCCTTCGGGAGCCTGGATCTTCTGCCAGTGCTCGTCACCCTTGAACACGTCGGAGTACTTCTCCTTGAACATCTTCTTGGAGATGTTCTCGCGGATGTACTCGGCGATCTCCTTGTTGGAGGGCCAGATGTCCTTCAGGTAGACGGGCTTGCCGTCCTTGTCCGTGCCGAGCGGCTCGGTGGTGAGGTCCACCTGGAGCGAGCCGGCCAGGGCATAGGCCACGACGAGGGGCGGGGAGGCGAGGTAGTTCGCCTTCACGTCCGGGTTCACGCGGCCTTCGAAGTTGCGGTTGCCGGAGATCACGGCGCCGGCCACGAGGTCGTTCTTGTTGATCGCCTCGGAGATGGCTTCCGGCAGCGGGCCGGAATTGCCGATGCAGGTGGTGCAGCCGAAGCCGACCAGGTTGAAGCCGAGCTTGTCGAGATCATCCTGCAGGCCGGAGGCCTTCAGATAGCCCTCGACCACCTGGGACCCGGGCGCGAGCGAGGTCTTCACCCACGGCTTGGTCTTCAGGCCCTTCTTCACGGCCGCCTTGGCGAGCAGGCCGGCGGCGATGAGCACCGAGGGGTTCGAGGTGTTGGTGCAGGAGGTGATGGCGGCGATCACCACGTCGCCGTGGCCCACCGCGTAGTCGGTGCCGGCGACCGGCACGCGCTTATCGGCCTCGCCGGGCTTCTTGAACTCACCCTCAAGGGCGGAGAGGAAGCCGGCCTTGGAATCGGAGAGCAGCACGCGGTCCTGCGGACGCTTCGGGCCGGCCATGGACGGCAGCACCGAGTCGAGGTCCAGCTCCAGGGTGTCGGTGAACACCGGATCGGGAGTGTCCTTCTTGCGCCACATGCCCTGGGCCTTGGAGTACTTCTCCACCAGCTTCACGCGGCTGTCCTTGCGGCCGGTCTCGTCGAGATAGGCGATGGTCTCGCTGTCGACGGGGAAGAAGCCGCAGGTCGCGCCGTATTCCGGCGCCATGTTGGCGATGGTGGCGCGGTCGGCGAGGGTGAGGTGCTCCAGGCCGGGGCCGTAGAACTCCACGAACTTGCCCACGACGCCCTTCTTGCGGAGCATCTGGGTCACCGTCAGCACCAGGTCGGTGGCGGTGATGCCTTCCTTCAGCTTGCCGTCCAGCTTGAAGCCGATGACCTCGGGAATGAGCATGGAGATGGGCTGGCCCAGCATGGCCGCCTCTGCCTCGATGCCGCCGACGCCCCAGCCCAGTACGCCCAGGCCGTTCACCATGGTGGTGTGCGAGTCGGTGCCCACGAGTGTGTCTGGGTATGCAACCTCCACCTTCTTACCGTCGATCTTCTCGTCGCGGGTCCAGACGGTCTGGGCGAGATATTCGACGTTCACCTGGTGGCAGATGCCGGTGCCGGGCGGGACGACGCGGAAGTTGTCGAACGCGCTCTGGCCCCACTTCAGGAACCGGTAGCGCTCCTGATTCTGCTTGTATTCTTCCTCGACGTTCTTGCCGAGGGCGCTGTTGGAGCCGAAGAAGTTGACGATCACCGAGTGGTCGATGACGAGGTCGACGGGCACCAGCGGGTTGATCTTGGCGGGGTCGCCGCCGAGGGCCACCATGGCGTCGCGCATGGCCGCGAGGTCCACCACGGCGGGAACGCCGGTGAAGTCCTGCATCAGCACGCGGGCGGGGCGGTAGGCGATCTCGCGCTCGGCCTTGCCCTTGTTGTTCAGCCAGTCGGCGACCGAGATGATGTCTTCCTTGGTGACCGAGCGGCCGTCTTCGAAGCGCAGGAGGTTCTCGAGGAGCACCTTCATGGAGAAGGGCAGGCGGGAAATCCCTTCGAGCCCATTCTTCTCTGCGGCTTCAAGGCTGTAATAGACGTACTCGTGGTCGTCCACCTTCAGGGTGGTGCGGCACTTGAAGCTGTCGAGGGATGTCACGGCGCGTTCTCTCCGTTGTAATGACGATCAACGCCAATATGCAAAGGTGGTCGGAGCGGCACCCCACCACCTCGAAAGGTGCGGTTCGGCGGCTTTATAGAGCCATTTCAAAGCGCGGTCATGCGCTAAGAAGAGGGAATGCGCAATGCATCCAAAGCAGGGGTCATGACGGGTTTTTCCATCACCGCCCTCACCGGCGAAAAGCTCAGCTGCCGACGCGGATTCAAGCAACTTTTCCAAGACCTTGATATCACTGCCCAAGCCGGGCGCGCGCTGGTGGTGACGGGGCCCAATGGCGCCGGCAAGTCATCCCTGCTGCGGATTCTCTCTGGCCTGCTCACTCCCAGCGGCGGCAATGTACGCCTCCAGGGTGGCCCTGAGGAAGGCGGATTGCGTGAGCATTTGCATTATCTTGGGCATGATGACGCAGTGAAGGGGGCGCTGGCGGTGGCCGCCAACCTCGACTTCTGGCGCCAGGTGCTCGGCCCCACCGGGCTTTCCGTTGAGGAAGCGCTGGAGGAGGTGGGGCTGGGGGGCCTTGGCCGGCTGCGCGCCTCCGTGCTTTCGGCGGGGCAGAAGCGGCGGTTGGCCATTGCCCGGCTCCTTGTGTCGCAACGGCCGGTCTGGATCCTGGATGAGCCGACCACGGCGCTCGATGTGCGGGCGCAGGCCCGGTTCGCGGCATTCGGACGCGCTCACCTTCAAGCCGGCGGCATTCTGGTGGCCGCCACCCATGCGCCTCTGGATCTGGGCGAGACCGACGAGCTCAGCCTTTCCGGGCGGGCCATCACGACGGTTGATGAGGAGCTTGAGGCATGATGGGGGCTTTTCTGGCCGTGGTCCGGCGCGATATCGCCCTTTCCCTCGGCTCCGGCGGCGGGGCGGGGCTCGGCGTGGTGTTTTTCCTGTCGGTGATCACGGTGGTTCCCTTCGCCGTGGGGCCGGATCTGGTGCTGCTGGCCCGAATCGGCCCCGCCATCCTGTGGATTGGCGCCCTGCTGGCGAGCCTCATCGGCCTGGAGCGGCTGTTCGCTGCCGATGCGGAGGATGGGTCGCTTGATGCGCTCAGCCTTTCAGCCATGCCGCTGGAGCTGACGGCGGCCGCCAAGGGGCTCGCGCATTGGATCGCAACCGGCCTGCCACTGGTGGTGGCGGCGCCGGCGCTGGCGCTGATGCTGAACCTGGAGCCGGCAGCCATCGGCGCCGTGGTGGCAACGCTGCTGGTGGGCACGCCCGCCGTCACCTTTCTGGGCCTGGTGGGCGCGGCCTTCGCGGGGGCGTTCCGGCGCGGGGGGCTGCTCATCGCCGTGCTGGTGATTCCATTGACCATCCCGGTGCTGATCTTCGCGGTTGCGGCGACCACCTCGGCCGTAACGGGGCCGGTGCCGTTCGGCACGCCGTTCCGGGTGCTCATGGGCCTCGCTCTGTTCGCCGTGGTGCTTGGGCCGGTGGCGGCCGCGGCGGCCTTGCGGGCGGCGCGCGGCTAGGGATTTGTCCGAGGGGCGCCGGGCGGTGGCTGCGTGAAGCCTGAAGGCGGCGCCCTGCCGTCACTCCAGCTGCTTCAGGCGGGTCATTTGCCGGTCGATGTCGGCCGCGACGGCGCGTTGTGCCGCGGCGGCCGTGCCGAGTTCGTCCAGGGTCTGGCCGATGACCCCGGACTGCTCGAACAGCTGCTCCAGCTTGCCGATGATCTCGCGGTGTCGCGCATCGTCGGCGCCGAAGCGGGCGTGGGTGGCATCGATGATGGAGCCGAGCCGCAGCAGGGTCTCTTCCATGCCGCCAATGGCCTCGCGGGTTTCGGAAAGGGTGGCCTTGGTATCGCCGGCCAGCTTTTTCACCTCGCTGGCCACCACCGCGAAGCCACGCCCGGCCTCCCCCGCCCGCGCCGCCTCGATGGTGGCATTGAAGGAGAGGAGATTGGTCTGCCCCGCAATGGTGTCGATGACCGCCAGCACCTCGCGGAGTTCTTTCATGGATTGGCCTAGGGCCTGAAATTCCGTGGACAGGGCGGCGGCATCGCGTTCCGCGTCTCCTCCGGCCGCCTCGCCGGAGGCGGTGAGCAGGGTGCCGCGAATGGCTTCCACCACCTCGCGCATTTCACCGCTGCGCTCCACTGCCCCTTCAATATGGTGGATGAAATCCAGATGCCCCGCCAGCTGCTCGATGATCCGCGAGCGAAGGGCGTTCAGCATCTCGGCCCGCTTGAGGGCGCTGCTGGTGAAGGACGTGCGGAAGCGCGCATAGTGGATCGGGAACGTATCCACGACGTCATCCACATAGTCGCCCGCGCTGGCGTCGAAGAAGACGATGGCGCTCAGCGTTTCATTGACATTGATACCGAAGAGCTCGCCAAAGGTGGAAAAGCCGGCCGCCGGGCAGGGCCAGAGCCCATCAGTTCCGGAGAGGCTGGATGGGTTGTTGAGCCGGCGTAGAATGCAATCATTCAGGATCGCGCCGAGGGGGCGGGGCTTTTGGGCGAGAAAGGCCTGGAGGTCGCTGCGGGTCTGTTCTGCGAAGTCGGTGGCCTGGAGCAGTAGCAGTTCATCGCCCGCATTGACGTCGCAGAAGAAGGACGCACGCCCCCGCTCCACATCGATGGCTGCGACCGAGCGCACGAACAGCTCGCCATCGATCTCGATGCCGAAGGTGCGGCCCGCCAGCGCGCCTTCCACCTCCTGTGGCGCCACGCCCAGCATGGTGGCGAGGGCGGGAACGAAGGGCTCCACCTGATCGCTGCCGGGCCTGACCACGGCCGCCACCGTGCGCCGCTCGGGATCCGCCTCCGCGACCAGGAAAGCGGTGCCGCTTTTGGTGAAGTTCTGGCTCTTGAAGACGCCATAGCGCCGGCCCGGCGCCATCTTCACGAACACCACCACGGCGTGGTTCTCAAGCACCTGCTCGCCGTTGAAGATGGAGGTCGAGCGCAGGTCCAGCGTGCCGCCCGCCGAACCGCCCACGAACAGGCAGGGAAAGCGGCCGGACCGGTAGACCGCCTCCATGAAGTAATTCTCGCTTGCCGACAGGCCGTCGATGAAGGTGAGGGCGAAAACGTCCCGTGCATGAATGGGAAAGACCGGATGCACGAGGCCCAGGGATTGAGTGATCCGTGCCACGCGTGCGTCGTGCGCCAGGGTGGGCGCGCCGGCGCGGATATCCTCATTATGCAGCGGCACGGAGTGGATATCGACGGCGGCAATGAGATCGGGCGGGAAAATCTGCAGGGTCAGGGTGTTCCAGCGCTCGCCCGTGGGGCGGTAGAGCGGGCCGCCCTGGCCCGAGCAAAGCTCGCCAGCGCCGGACACCGCAACCACCGGAATCGCGCCCGCCAATGCCTTCAGGCGGGCGCTCACCGCCGCGAAATCCACGTGGGGGGAGACGAAGGCCAGGACCAAGGCCGCATCGCCCGTGGGGAAGCGCAGGTCCGCGGGGGTGATGCCCCGGAGCCCGTCGTCGGTCTCGGTCACCCGGATCAGCTGGGCCGCCGTCCCTTGCGCGCCGGTGGCCTGCACGCCGCCCGCAGACGAAACGGCGTCGGGTGTCGTGGCGGCCTGCGGAGGAGGGGACATGCGAGGCTCCTGTCGGTGCGTGGCGGCAAGGGCGGCAATGCGGGCGGCGTTCGCCGGTATTCCAGAGCTTTTCCCGGACGTGAGCGGCCCCGAAGAACATGAGGCGCGGCCATAAGCACAAAAAAGTCGTGCCCTTCCGGGCTGTGCACCGGGCAGGCTGTGCAAAGCATAGTTCAGTGGTGGCAGGATACAACTGACACAAATGGCGCATCCGCATGGCCAATGGGGGCTGAAGCGCGCTTTCGGCTGGCTCTTCCGGTGGCCTGGGACAGGCGGGCGGAGGATCAGGCGTCAATTGTTGGCGGGTTGTTCGTGCGGGCCAGTTTGTATTCAAGTATACTTGAGGGGTAGTGGTATTCGCGGGCGCGCTCGCGGTAAATCCATAAGGAAATGTGCATCGCGCGGGCGCGTGGGGGGCGGAACGTCAGGTCGTCGCTGGCCGAGGAGGGTTCCATGCACCCCATGGACATGATGAAGGTGTACGCCCGCGTGGGCGAGGTCTACCGGGCGCGGGTTGGCCAGGCGGTGGCGGAATATGGGGAGGCCCTGCGCGGCGCCGCATCAAGCGTTGCCGGCGCCGCGGCGCCGAAGGATCCGGCGGAAGTCTGGCGGGAGGCGGTCTCCTATGGGTTTGACGCCGCGCAACGCGGGCTGCTGTTCTGGGATACGCTGCGCCAGCGCGGCAATAATTGGCTCGCCCATGAAAAGGCGGGCAAGCCCCCCTTGCTCGCGTTCGACTTTGAGATCGTTGCCGACGCGCGCACTTTCGAGCGGCCGGCGAATTACGCGCTCGCCCGCATCCTGCCGCCGGAGGGCCTGACGCCCGCCGGGGGCAAGCGGCCCTTCCTCATCATCGATCCCAGGGCGGGGCACGGGCCCGGCATCGGCGGGTTCAAGCGGGATTCGGAGGTGGGCTTCGCCCTGCGGGCGGGGCACCCGGTCTACGTGGTCATCTTCTTTCCGGACCCGGAGCCGGGCCAGACCCTGGCCGATGTCTCGCTGGCCGAGGCCGAGTTCCTGCGCATTGTCCACGCGCGCCACCCGGCGACGGACAAGCCGGTGGTGATCGGTAACTGCCAGGGCGGCTGGGCGGCGATGCTGGTGGCCGCGCTCGATCCGGACAATGTGGGCCCCATCGTGGTGAATGGCGCGCCCATGTCCTATTGGGCGGGCAACGATGCCGAAAACCCCATGCGCTATGCGGGCGGCGTGCTGGGCGGCACCTGGCCGGCCCTGCTGGCCAGCGACCTGGGCGGCGGGGTCTTCGATGGGGCCTGTCTGGTGGACAATTTCGAGTATCTGAATCCCGCCAACACGTATTTCAGCAAATACTACAATCTTTATTCGCGGATCGACACCGAGGCGCCGCGCTTCCTGGAGTTCGAGCGCTGGTGGGGCGGCTATTTCCTGATGAACCGGGCGGAGATCAAGTGGATCGTCGAGAACCTGTTCGTGGGCAACAAGCTGGCCGCCGGCAAGGCGGCCTGGGCCGAGGGGCGGACCTTTGACCTGCGCGCGGTGCGCTCGCCCATCATCGTTTTTGCCTCGTTGGGCGACAACATCACGCCGCCGCAGCAGGCCATCAACTGGGTGGCGGACCTCTACCCCACAACCCAGGCGCTGAAGGATGCGGGGCAGGTGATCGTGGGGCTGATGCACGAAAGCGTCGGCCATCTGGGCATCTTCGTCTCGGGCGCCGTGGCGCGGCGTGAGCATGCGCAGATCGTCGATCTCCTGGAATATGTGGAGGCGCTGCCGCCCGGCCTCTATGCCATGCGGATCGAGGAGATCCAGGAGGACGGCGCGGTGACCTATGACGTCACCCTCACCGAGCGCAAGGTGGAGGACCTCGCCCAGCTGCAGAAATATGGCCGCAGGGATGAGATCCCCTTCGAGGTGGTGGCTAATGTGTCGGACGCCAATGCCCGCGCCTATGAGGCCCTGGTGCACCCCGCTCTTTCGTGGCTGGTGACGCCGGAAATGGGGGCCGCGCTGCGCGCCTTCCACCCGCTGCGCGTCGCCCGCTGGGCCTTCTCCGATCTCAATCCGTGGCTCGTTGCGCTGGCGCCGCTGGCGGAGTTCGCCCGCAGCCAGAGGACGCGGCGCGACGAGGCCGGAGTGTTCGCGGCGTGGGAGCGCTTTTTCGCGGCGTCCGCCACGGCCGGCTGGGATTTCTACCGGCGGATGCGGGACGCGAGCGTGGAAACCGAGTTCTTCCGGGTCTATGGCAGCCTTGCCATGCTGGATCCTGACCTGACGGCGCCGGCCCATCCAAACCTGGTGGAAGAGCCGCCGGCGGAGGTCGCTTCGGCCATGGCGGCCATGGGGGAGGGCGGCTTCACCGAGGCGGCCGTGCGCGTCGCCCTGCTGGCGCGCCGGCTCGGCGCCGGTATCCAGCGCCTGTCGGCCCTGAAGCAGATTCGCGAGCTCGTGGGCGACGAGGTAGGCCTTATCGCCCTGCCGGCGGATGAGGCCCAGGCCCTGGTGCGACGCCAGGCCATCATCGTCAATCACGCACCCGACGAGGCTTTGGCGACCTTGCCCGCCTTGCTGCACAGCCTGGGTGAGCGCCAGCATCTGGTGGAGCTGCTCGACCGGCTGCTGATCCATCTGCCCGTGGGTGAACGGCAGGCGGCGTTCGCATCGGACCTGCGCCGATTCCTGGAATCGGCCCCGCTGCCGCAGCCGGACGGGCAAATGGCGGCGCTGGCCTCATCCTCGCGCGCCGCCCGCCACTGAGGCGGAGAGCGAGTGCCGATCCGGCCGTGTTCTCGCGCCCGGTTCCTGCGCCGTGCGGGTTGATCGCGCGTCCGTGTTCGGCACGCCGCATCTCGTGATTTGAACCGGGGGGTGAAGTGAGGGGATACCTCGGCCAACTGTCGAGGTCGCGTTTCTGCGGGGCATCAGGGCCTCCGCCTTGGGCGGGAACATGCAGCCTCTCCCCTTCTCGATCCGGGGGCTCCAGGATCGGTAATGAGGATGAGACATGGTCACTCCACCCGCGGCGGGGAGGCTGTCGAGCGCGTCGTCACAAGCCCTGGGGTCCACGCCCCTGGATGCCGGCATGGACACGATCCGTCCGGCATTCGTGACGGTGGTGGTCTTCAGCTTCTTCATCAACATCCTGGCCCTCAACGGGCCGCTCTACATGATGCAGGTCTATGATCGCGTCCTGGCGAGCCGGAACCTTGAGACGCTGGTGGTGCTCACGCTCATCGCCGCCTTTCTCTATGCGGTGTGGGCGGCGCTGGAGAGCCTGCGCGCCCGCATCCTGGCGCGGGCCGGCGTCGCCTTCGACGAGGCGGTGAACGCTCCGGTGTTCGATGCGGTGTTGCGCCTTGCCGCGCGCCAGCCCGGCTCCGGCCAGGCCCAGCCCTTGCGTGATCTGGAGACGGTGCGCGATTTCTTCGCCGGCGCCGGCATCACCTCGCTGTGCGATGTGCCGTGGGTGCCCATCTACATTGCCTGCGCCACTGTGCTTCACCCCCTTTATGGGGTTCTGGCGGTTGCGAGCTGCGTGTTTTCCGGCGTCATCGCCGTGCTCAATAATCGCAGCACCCGCCACGCGCTGGAGCAGGCCAACCGGGCCAGCATCGCCGCCACCGCGGCGGCCACCGCCACCTTCCGCAATGCGGAGGTGCTGAAGGCCATGGGCATGGCCGGGCCGCTGCGCCGGCGCTGGCGCAAGGTGCATGACGATGCCCTGGGATGGCAGGGGCAGGCCGGCGACCGGGGAGCTGTTCTGGTGGCCCTCACCAAGTTCAACCGCGCCTTGGTTCAGAGCGCGGTGCTCGGGCTCGGCGCCTATCTCGCCATCGAGCGCGAGATCTCGCCGGGCATGATGATCGCCGGCTCCATCCTGCTCGGGCGCTGCATTCAGCCCATCGAGCAGGCGGTGGCCAACTGGAAGTCCGTGGTGCAGATGCGCTCGGCCTACGAGCGCGTGCAGCTTCTGCTGCGGGCGGCGCCGGCACCCGGCCCGCGCCTGCAGCTGCCCGACGCGAAGGGCGAGGTGAGCGCGGAGACCCTGTTCATCCGCGCACCCGGGCGCGATGTGCCGGTGATCCGCAATCTCTCCTTCAAGCTCCCAGCCGGGGCTTCTCTCGGCATCGTGGGGCCGACGGCGGCGGGCAAGTCCTCCCTCGCGCGGGTGCTGGTGGGGGTGTGGCCGGCGGCGGCGGGCTCCATCCGCCTGGATGGTTCCGAGTTCGCCCATTGGGATGAGGAGCAGCTGGGGCGGCAGGTTGGCTATCTCCCCCAGGATGTCGAGCTGTTCTCCGGCACGGTGGCCGAGAACATTGCCCGCTTCGCCGAGCCGGACGACGCCCATGTGGTGGGCGCGGCGCGCATCGCCGGGGTTCATGAGATGATCCAGCGCCTGCCGCAGGGCTACAATACGCAGATTGGGGAAGGGGGCGTCGCCCTCTCCGGCGGCCAGCGCCAGCGCATCGGGCTGGCGCGCGCCGTCTATGGCATGCCGGCTCTGGTGGTGCTGGACGAGCCCAATGCCAGCCTTGACCCGCCGGGCGAGCAGGCCCTCGCGGAGGCCATGCGGCAGCTGAAGGCGGCCCGCCGCACGGTCATCATCATCAGCCATCGCCCGGCGGGCCTGGGCCAGTGCGACTTCATCCTGGGACTCAAGGACGGAACCATGCAGGCCTTCGGCCCGCGCGAGCAGACCCTGGCCAAGCTGGCCAATGGCGGCAACGCGGCGGTGCGCCAGCGTGTCCCGCTCGCGCCCAAGCCGGCGGCGGGCGCCGCGCGCGGCGCGGGGGCCATGCCGGCTGGCTGGGCGCCGGGCCCCACCGCAGTGGCGATGCCCGCAGCCGTCCAGAAGGAGGCGTGAGCCATGTCCATGCTCGATCACGGGCGCCAGGTCGGCGCCATCCTGCGCCAGGGACTCGCGCGAGGCCATCGGCTGGCACGCCATCCGGTGCTTTCCGACCTCACGCGCCGGCTGCGGGAGAACACCGCGCTCATGCGTGTGGGGGGCTGGGCGCGCGAGCGTGTCGCCACCCTCTTCGGGCCGGTTGAAGCGCCTCCGCCCGGCGCCGTGCCGCCGCCCTCGGGTGACTACCGCGTGTTCGCCCGCGCCGGCTATGGGTTGATCGCGTTCACCTTCCTGGGGCTCGGCGGCTGGGCCTCGCTCAGCAATGTGGACAGTGCCGTCATGGCCCCCGGGGTGGTGGCCGTGGAAAGCATGCGGCAGGTGGTGCAGCATCTCGAAGGCGGCATCATCGGCCAGATCCTGGTCAAGGAGGGGGACGAGGTCGCCAAGGACCAGGTGCTATTCCGCCTCACGGACACGCTGCCGAAGGCCAATTACGACGCCGCGCTGGCGCAGCTCGGCGCGGCGCTGGCCATGGAATCGCGCCTTTTGGCCGAGCGCGACGGCCTGACGGAAGTGACCTTCCCCTCCGAGCTTTCCGACCATACGGACCGGCCCGCCGTGCTGCGGGCCATGATCGACCAGCTCACCCAGTTCAAGGACGGGCGAGCCAATTTCGACAGCCAGATCGAGATTCTCGACGGCCGGGTCTCCCAGTTCAACACGGAGATCGAGGGCCTTGCGCAGGAGCGCTCTTCCGCCCGGCAGCAGCTTTCCTTTGTGGAGGATGAGCTGAATTCCGTGCGCGTGCTGGAGCGCAAGGGGCTGGTGAACAAGTCGCGCGTGTCCCAGCTCGAGCGGGAGAAGGCGCGGCTCGACGGCGTGGTGGGCCGCAACATCGCCGATACGGCGAAGGCGCACGGGTCCATCAGCGAGATCAAGATGCAGATCGCGCAGCTCCGCCAGCAGCGGGTGGAGGATGCCGGCAAGCAGCTCCTCGACGTGCGCCAGAAGCTCAATGATCTGCGCGAGCGCGCGCGGGTGGCGCAGAGCGTGCTCGATCGCGTGGAGATCCGCGCGCCGCGCGCCGGCACGGTGCAGAACATCAACCCGCGTATCTACACGGTGGGCGCGGTGGTGCGGCCCGGCGACACCATGCTGGAGGTCGTGCCCGTTCACGAACCCCTGGTGGTGGACGCCCAGGTGCCCGTGCAGGATATCGATCGGCTGGAAAACACCAATGAGGTGGAGGTGAAGTTCCCCGCCTTCCACGCGCGCAGCACGCCTTTGGTGCTCGGCCGTCTGCAATCGGTCTCCCGCGACCGGCTGATGGACGAGACCACCCATGAGCCGTTCTTCCTGGCTCGGGTGGCGGTGGCCGACACCGACATTCCGCCGGACCTGAAGGCCCGCCTTCGCCCCGGCATGAATGCGGAGGTGGTTTTCGGTACCGGCGAGCGCTCCGTGCTCAGCTATCTGGTGCGCCCCTTCACCGACGCCATGAGCCACGCCATGACAGAAAGGTGAGGGCGCGAGCCGCATCCCTCGTCCAAAACATCGGCGATGCCCGGCCCAGTGCCGGGCATTTTCATGTCCGCGGCCCGCCGAGGCTCCTATTAGGCGCGAAGGCAGCGCAGAGGGATGGCCAAAAGAAAAGCGGCCGGCTGAGGGCCGGCCGCTTCCTGTTCTGCGTGATCCTCGGGCGTGCGCGCTGCCGGCTCACCTGAGGATGGCCCCCTGTGGGGCGCGCGTTCAGACCGTCGCGAAGATCTTGCTGAAGTCGTAGTCGTCCTGCGTCACGCCACTGCCGACGGGGGAGACGAAGCCCACCACATCGCCATTGTCGCGGCCCAGGGACCACATGGAAATGCCGGCCACGTCATCGTTGGACTGGACATAGTCCACGAGCTGCTGCGCGTCCTCCAGGGTGAAGATCTCGGAGGTGACGTCGTTGATGCCGATCATCGGCGTGATGACGATGTCGGTATCGAGGCCGATCTGGCTGAGCTGGGCGAGGGTGGCTTCCGCCGCCGAAATGGCGTCGTCGCCCATGTCGCCGCTGTCGTAATAGTCGCCGTAGTCCATAGCCATGATGTTGACGGCGGAGATCTCCACGCCCGCATCCATGGCGGACTTCAGAAGGTCCACCCCGTCCTGGGTGAGGCCGTCGGTGAGCACCGGCAGGGTGAACGACACCTCAAGGTCGGGATTCGCATCCTGCAGGGCCGCCAGGGCCTCGTTGCGCATGTCGTTGGCCGCGTCGTTGGCGATCGAGGCGCCCTCGATGTCGAAGTCGAGCTTCGTCACGCCATACTTGTCGATCACCGACTGGTAGGCCGCCTCGAGCGCATCGGCGCTGGAGAAGGTCTGCGCGGCTTCCCGCCCATTGGCGCCACCGAAGGAGATGGTGACGTCGACGCCCATGGCATGGAGCTCGTCCACCATGGACGAGATGGTGGTGCCGTTCGAGAGCGCGTCATCGGCGATGCTGCCGGTGCCGCCCCAGCCGATGGTGTCGGTGCCGGAGGACAGCACGAAGGCGAGCGTCACCGCATCCAGGCCCGCTTCCGACACCATGCTCACGAGGTTCTGGCTCGTGGTGAGCGACATGTCGACATAGGGCGAGAAGCTCTTGTCGGTGTCGCTCACGCTCCCCGTCTCGGCGGTGGTCACGCTCAGGGTGTCGGAGGGCTGGGAGGAGCCGGCCTCGTCGAGGGCCACTACCGTGAAGGCATAGGTGGAATCGGCATCCAGGCCCGTCACCTTGAAGTAGGTGCCCGAGGTGGTGCCGATGAGCTCGCCGTCCTGGTAGATCTCATAGCCGGAAACCGTGCCCACGCCATCCACCTCGGCCGCGTCCCAACGCAGGGTGAAGGAGGTGTCCTTCACGCCAGAGGCGGCCAGGTCGTCCGGCGCGTCCGGAACCACGGGCGTGGTGTCCATGTAGCCGATGAAGGTCCACACATTGCCGCTGCCTTCGGCGCCGCTGTGGCTCGCCGGGTCGTCGCCCTGGGTCCACCAGTTGGCCTCGTACACGGCATTGCCGACGCTCACCTGGTCGCCGGCCACATAGACGCCGGAGGACGCCCAGGCCGCGGCATAGTCAGCCTCCTCGCCGCCGTCGCCGGTGTTCCCGGTGTCACCGGTATCGCCGGTGTCTCCGGTATTGCCCGTATCACCAGTGTTCCCGGTGTCGCCCGTGTTCCCGGTGTCACCGGTATTGCCGGTGTCGCCGGAACCGTTCGAGCCGGAAAGGGCGCCCTGCCACTCGGTGAGCGCGGAGCTGTCCTTGGCAACGATATTGTCGATGCTCAGGTCCGCCAGGGTCACGCCGGAGAGGGTGTAGGTCTGGTCGTTGGAGGGAATGGAAATCACCACCGAGCCGTCGGCCTCGGAGATGGTGAAGTTGTCGGCCGAGAACCAGCCGAAGTCGAGCTTGTCTGTTTCCGGGTTGAAGTTCAGCACCGTGTCCGATCCCCAGGACCAGGTGATGGTCGTGGTGGTGCCGCTTCCGTCATTGCCCGAGCCGGTATTGCCGGTGTCACCCGAGCCGTTGTCGCCGGAACCACCGGGGGTGGTGCCTCCGGAAGAACCGCCGGAGCTGGAAAGCGCGTCGGTCCACTCCGTCACTGCGGAGCTGTCCTTGGCCGTGATGTTGGCGAGTGTCAGATCAGACAGTGACACTCCTGCCAGAGTGTAGCTCTGATTGTTGGACGGGATCGAAATCACCACGGAGCCGTTCACTTCGCTGATCGCGAAGTTGTCGGCATTCATCCAGCCGAAATCGAGCGTATCCGTTGCGGGATTAAAGTTCACAGTCGCCTGCGAACCCCAGGCCCAAGTGATCGTGGTCGTTGTCATTCTGGCTCCTTTTCGCCGCCGCGGCAAAAGGAGCCGAGTGGCCCGTCATGGTCAAGCTTCTCCAGGTCATGTGTTTGTGAGAACTGCCATGATGTCGGGTTTGTGAACTAAGTCGCGAATATCTATCCTTGGAGGAAATTGGTTTTCCAAGAAACTCTGTACCGTACACTGCAATCGAATATTGAAATATGAGCAGTGAGATCGCATAGGAGGTATCAAATGGCCGTTATCGCGCCGTGAACACGCAACGGTGATTTGATTTCCGCGACCCGCAGTCAGGCCGGCTCAGCGGCCCGGCTCTCTCTCATGGACAAAAGCGCGCCCACGAAGAAGCCCAGTGCGCCGAGGAAGAGGCCCATATTCGCGAGCATGGGAATCCAGGCCGCCTCCGGCCCCCGGGGCACATAGGCCAGGAGCGCGGCGACCATGAAGGCGATGCAGCCGAGCAGGTTCGTGAACACGATCTGCCATTCCAGCGACCGCGGCTTCCAGCTCCAATAGCGGTGGCAGGTCTCGATGAAGGCGAGATAGCCGGACACGAGGAACAGCACGGAGCCGATCATATCCGGGCCCCAGATGGCCAGGTTCTGCATCAGCCAGCCGGGGGGATCGACGATCGAGTCGAAGGTGTTGAAGTTGAAGGCCACGGTGCCGATGAACTGGGTAAAGGTGCTGAGCCAGCCCACATTGCGCGGGTGCCAGCCCATCAGCGCGATACGGCGGGCCGGCACCGTTGCCGGGTCCACCGCGAACGGGCCCGCATTCGCCGCCTGGAAATGCTGCATGTAGCCGGCGGTGGTGAAGGGCAGGGACCCGGCGAAGAAAACGATGTTCACAAGCAGCGCCGAAGGTTGCCACGGCCCCTCGGGGATGAGCGCCAGTGCGCTTCCCAGCATGAACAGGAACGAGCCGATGGCAAAGATGAGGCCGGTGGCCCAGTTATAGCCCTGGGTCTGCCAGAGGGGGACGGAAGCCGTTTCGAGCGCGCGGGCGCGGCGCACTAAGCCCTTCCGGTGCTGGCGCGCCTTCCAGATAATGTGGCGCCCCGCCAGCACATAGCTTCGGAAGGTAACGAACGGCCAGGGGCCGGCGAAATGGAGATGGCGGGCCACCAATCCCTTCAGCTCGAGGGCGAACGGATCCTTCATGCCATCGCCCCCTTGGCGCGCGCGGGGCGGTGGGCGAGCGTGTCCCCCATCGGCGCTGTTCCGCGAGCTTCAGGTTTCCCTCAGGGTGTCCGCGCGGCGGCCACCGGTAGCCGGGGCTTCCTGGCACATTTCAGGCCCTGCCGAAAGGGGGCGAAGAACCCCCGGCTCCATGCCCGGCTACGGCGTTCAAACGCCGTAATAGTCCCGGTACCACGCAACGAACGACTTCACGCCCTGGTCGACGCTGGTGGCGGGCACATGCTGTGTCAGGGCGCGAAGCAGCTCCGGCGAGGCGTAGGTCTGTGGCACATCACCTTTCTGCATGGGCAGCATCTTGCGAATGGCGGGGATGCCCACGGCCGCCTCGATGGTGTCGATGAAGGGAAGCAGCCCCACCGGCTGGCCTCCGCCGATATTCACCACCCGATAGGGCCCCTGATGGGAAAGGGAATCGCTCACGCCCGGCGCGGTGACCCTGTTGTGCTCACCAGGGGCGATGGGGATGAGGCGCACAACGGCTTCGATGAGGTCGTCCACATAGGTGAAATCCCGCCGCATCTGGCCCTGCCCATAGATCTCTATGGGCTGCCCCTTCAGAATGGCGGAGACGAACTTGAACAGCGCCATGTCCGGCCGCCCCCAGGGGCCATAGACCGTGAAGAAGCGAAAGGCGGTGATGGGCATCTTCCACAGATGGGCATAGCTGTGCGCCATCAGCTCGCCGGCCTTTTTGGTGGCGGCATAAAGCGTTAGCGGCTCGTCCACCTTGTCGGCTTCCTCGAACGGCACTTTCTGGCTGGCGCCGTACACGGAACTGCTGGATGCGCTCAAAAGGTGCTGCACCTGCCAGCGCTTCGCCACCTCCAGCACATTCCAGGTGCCGAGCAGGTTGGAATCCACATACGCCTTGGGATTTTCAAGGCTGTAGCGGACGCCCGCCTGGGCCGCGAGGTGAATGATCACCTCCGGCTGTGCGAGTTCCGCCGCGGCGGCGAGGGCCTCGGCATCCTCCAACTGGCCCAGCACGGGCTGAAACGCCTCGAAGCGGGCGAGAATGGCGTGCCGGGCTTCCTTCAGTCGCACATCATAATAGGGGGTCATGCCGTCAAAGCCGACGACCCGATGCCCTTCTCCCAGCAGCCGTCTGGCGAGGTGAAAGCCGATGAAGCCGGCCGTGCCGGTGATCAGAAAGCGCATGGGGTGGGCTCTATCAACGATGGCCACAGAGAGACTGCCGCGACACCAGCGGCGCGGGACGAACTCATGAGCACGGAGATGGGCGGGAGGATGACAGCGTCCAGTGCGATGTCTCGGGAAATGCGATGTCTTCGGGAATGATCGCGTCGTCCTTATCACACGTTGGTGGCGCATGATCCCGGTTGGAGGCGGCGCCCGGCGCATGGCTGGCTTGTGGCATGCGGCCAGGGACCCCGCCGGCAACCCCATCACCGCAGCTGTCTAGAACATTTCGCCACTTCACGGAATTGGGGAGGTGCTCCCGATCATGGCTTTGGCGGGCTTCCTTCCCGCACCGGCTCTGCGGCCGCGCCGTGGCACGCAGCGGCCGCCGCGATGAGCAGGTGTTTCGAGGGGCAGGCGCGTCGGCACGTCTCACGGTTCCGCGGGTCGAGATGGGCACCGTGATTCGAAGGGTGGCTGTCTCGGTTCCTCGGCGTTGAGAGGAGAGGCCTCTCCCTTTTGCCGGGACCTTTGCGCGCGGCCATCTGCGAAAGCCGCTCAATCAACGGCCCGCGCTATCCGCGCGCAGCCTTCACCTTTGTCAATGTAGGGTAAGGCGAACAGATAGGACCCTCGCCGGATGCGTCGTTCCGATGAGCCCTGCTTGTCGTGACTGGAGCCGGGAAGAAGAGCTTAGTTGCCAGACGCCGAAACGCCGGCAAATCCCAGCCCGCTGACTGCAGCCGGCCCGGTCGACCACCCGTTGGAAGCGACATTCACCGCACGCGGCTGCGGCACCGTGGCCGCGACGGCCGACGGCGACATCGCTCCAGAGCCGGCGCGGGCCGGAGCGGGCTTCGCGGCCGCAGACTTGTCGGCGCCCGAGTGCGACGAGGCCTTCGCGTCGGCCACCTTGGTGGAGCCGTTCGGCTTGGCGGCCGCGCCCTTGGAGTTCGTCGTGTTCTTTGTCGCGGCCGCCCGCGCGGGCACCGGCGCCGCTTCCTCTTCGGCCGCGGCCACTTGCACCTGGTCATCCGCCCCAAGGTCATAGGGCCGGCTGAGCGGCAGCGGGGCTTCCGACGCTGTGGTGGGCACAGCCTCAGGAATATTCGGAACAAACGGCTTAGCCGAGGCAACCATGATGCCAGAATCAGCCGGGGCCTGGGCGGGGCCGCCATCCTGGCGCAGTGTCATGGCAAGCTTGGTGTCGTCGGAACCGTCGAGCGGGGCGCGCCCCACATATTCCACCCGCACCTTCGCCACGCCGTATTTGGCGAAGCCCAGGAGTTCGGCGGTGTGGTAGGAAACATCGACCAGGCGCCCCTTCACGTAGGGACCGCGATTGTTCACTCGGGCGATGATGGAGCGCTTATTGGCAAGATTCGTGACGCGGACATAGGACGGCATCGGCAGGGTGCGATGCGCGACGGAAATCGAAGCCATATCGAAGACTTCGCCATTAGCGGTCTTGCGGCCGTGGAAATCCCGCCCGTACCAAGACGCTGTGCCTTCCGCGACATAATCAGGATCTTCTGCCGGATAATAGGTCTTTCCGGCCACTTGGTAGGGCTTGCCTACCTTGTAGGAGCCGCCGCCCTTGGGAACAGGCTGCCCGTCGGCGACAACCCTGGGGCTGACCTCCACGCCGTAAGTAGGGTCCAGTCGGTTGTTTGCCGTTTCAACCGCGCTGCAACCTGCCAGCGAAAGGCCGACCAAGGCGCCACCGATAAGCAACATGAAGCCACGCCACGAAGAGGCTGCGACGGGTGCCATGGGCTGGCCGCCCGCTGCATTCGCCAGATCGTTCGACGCGCGCCTTTTGCTCATCCGCGGCTTGCCCCCGGTTATCGCCATGCCGTTTCGCACTATGCCACAAAGCTAGAGGCCTGAGGCAAGTACCTTCGCGCGGCGCAGTCGAACACCCCGCACGCTGGGCAAAGAAGAACACGAAAGGCGGCGAAAATGGGGCGGGCGCGACGGAATGGTAAACAGATCGTGGCTGATCGAAGGCGCGAGCTGAGCCGCCGGCACTCCCGAGACGGCAAAAGTGGGGGTGCGCGGAGGCGAGGCCTCGACGGATACGCCACGCATTTGCTAAGAGCCCGACTGCTTACCGCGGCGCAGGAAGGGTGGCCGAGTGGTTTAAGGCAGCGGTCTTGAAAACCGCCGTGGGTGCAAGCCCACCGTGGGTTCGAATCCCACCCCTTCCGCCATATCTCTTTGAAAATAAAAAGGAGCCCAGTCTCGGCGGGGCGCTCCCTGGGGTGATCCCGGGGTTTGGGGTTGCGTACCTGAGCTGGATCAGCGGCTGTACGACTCGCTAACTTGCCAGATTGCCGCTACGGCCCCGGGTCATTGGACGTCGAAACGGGCGCTTCGTGTTCTGGTCGTCGTGAATTTGCCAGAACGAGGGTCCACCTGGATGTCCTCAGGTGGACTACGGTCACCCCAGTTCGTGCCTCAGAGCCGCTTGGGGCTGTTCGCCTTGCGAATCCAGGAGGTGGATGCGGGAGCGACCCTCGGGACCGTCGCAGTGGTGCCGATGGGTGCCATTCACGCGGGCTGGCGCGAACCTGACACCAAGCTGAACGCCGATCCGCCTTGGGTTCAGGTCGCCGTCAGGTGGGTGCGGGAACGTGGGCCGGTCAAAACGAACCGGGAGCCCCCCAATGAAGACGCGCACGCTGATCGGCGCAGCCATCCTTTTGTCCACCGCCGGCGTGGGCGTGGCCCTCGCCGCCGCTGGGGCTGACCATTTCGCCCGCCATTCCGAGAGCCGTTTCGAGCACGGGGACCGCGATGGCAGCCATTGGCAGCGCCTCGCTGAAAGCGACCACCGCAAGGATCGCGACGATGCCTCGTCCAAGCGCCGCCATCACGACGATGACGACGACGATGAGGATGACGACGGCCACCGCGGTCGCAGCGCCCTGCCGCAGAGCGGCCCGAGCGATCCGAACGCGCCGGTGCCCGACAATGGCCTGTTCCAGGGCAAGGCCCGGCCCAAGGTCGAGGTGCAGTGAGCCTTCGGCTGTTCGTCCCATCGTCAAGGAAATTCCCGATGAAATTCGCTCTTCCCGCGCTGGCGGCCACCGCCGCGCTCGTGACGCCGGTGCTCGCCGAGGCCAGGCAGGTCACGTTCGAGACCACGCTGAAGAATTATGGCGGCAACGGTGCCTATGTGGTGCTCTACGTTACCGATGCTGCCGGGGCCTATAAGGGCACGCTCTGGATGGCGGGCGACAAGGCGAAATACTATCGCCATCTCTCCGACTGGCAGCGCGCCTCCGGCGGGCGGGCCACGGAGATCGACGGCATCACCGGCGCCAGCATCGGCTCCGGGAAAACGCTGAAGATCAGCCTCGACCTCGCGGATGCCATGATCGACGCGGGCTTCAAGGTGCATGTGGACACCGCCGTGGAAGACGGGATGGACAATCCTTCCGAGGTGGTGGTGCCCCTTGAGGCCGCCGCGTCCGGCAAGCCTGTTGCCGGCAAGGGCTATGTGAAGTCCTTCAGCGTCACTTTCTGATCTTCTGGGAAGACTTTCAATGCTACGCCGTCTTCATGGGCTGCCGGGCGTTGTGCTAGCGCTCGGCCTGTCCTTCATCGCCATCACGGGCGTCGTGCTCTCCGTCCAGCCGGCCATGGACCGGATGGCGGCGCCCGCCATCCCCGGGAATATGAGCGTGGCCGCCCTCGCGGAGGCCGTGGCGGCGCGCCATCAGTCTGTCGATACCATCCGCATGCGGGCGGATGGCACCTTCACCGTGGCCTTCGAGGACGCGGACGCGCGCGGCGTCGAGCGGCTGGACCCGGCCACCGGGGCGGGGCTCGGGCCCTATCAGGTGTCGGAAACCACGCGCTTCATCACCAATCTGCACCGCGCCTTCCTCATGGGCGACGCGGGGCGGGTGGCGGCCGGTGCCGGTGCCTTCGCCATGCTGGCGCTGAGCGTGTCGGGCCTTGTCCTGCTCGCTCGCCGGCTTGGCGGGGCGCGGGCGCTGCTGCGGCCCATCCGGGGCACACCAGCCCAGCGCTGGCATGGCGAATTGGGCCGCCTCGCGACTGTGGGCCTCATCGTTTCTTCCCTGACGGGCCTTTGGATGTCCGCGGGAACGTTTGGCCTCATTCCGCAGCCGCAGGCGCCCGTGGCTGAGGTCACCGCCAGCGGCGGCGCACCGGCCCCCGTGGGCAGCCTTTCGGCGCTCAGAGGCACCAAGCTTTCGGAGCTTCGCGAGCTGACATTCCCCGCTGCGGGAGATGCCACCGGCACTTATGTGCTGCGCACCGCTGCGGGCGAGGCCGTGATCGATCCGGCGACGGGCGACCAGCTCGCCTTCACCCCCGCTTCCGCGCTGGAACGCCTCGATGGCGTTTTCCGCATGCTCCATACGGGGCGCGGCGGGGCCTGGCTGCTGGGGCTGCTTCTCGGCCTTTCGGCCCTTGCAGTTCCTGTGCTGAGCGGCACCGGCATCGTTATGTGGGTGCGCAGGCGCGCGGCCAGGCCGCGCATCGTGGCCAATGTTCCCGTGCGCGCGGCCGACACGGTGATCCTGGTGGGCAGTGAAGCCAATTCCACCTGGGGCTTCGCCGGAACGCTCCACAAGGCCCTCACGGCCGCCGGCCACCATGTCCACACCGCCGCCATGAGTGAAATCGGGCCGGAGCACCTGAAGGCTGAGCGCATGCTGATCCTTGCCGCCACCCATGGCGACGGCGCGGCGCCCGCGTCCGCTGCTGCCTTCCTCTCCCGTCTCTCGGGGCTTGAGGGCAAGGTGCCCGTCGCCGTGCTCGGCTTCGGCGATCGCAGCTTCCCGCGTTTCTGTGGCTTTGCGGAGGATGTGGCGGGCGCGCTGCAGGCCAAGGGCTGGCCACTGCTTATGCCCATGAAGCGCATCGATCGGCGTTCGGCCCAGGAGTTCGCCCAATGGGGGCAGGACCTCGGCGCGGCGCTCGGCCACGAGCTGACCCTCACGCACATCGCCGAGACACCGAAGACCCAGGTCTTGACGCTGGTGGAGCGGGAGGATTACGGGGCGGCGGTCGGGGCTCCCGTGGCCATCCTGCGCTTCCGCATGCCTCAGAGCAGGGGGCACGCGTCCCCCCTGCCGGAGTTCGAAGCGGGGGATCTTCTGGCCATCGTGCCGCCGGGCAGCGCCATGCCGCGCTTCTATTCGCTGGCGTCCTCCACCCGGGACGGCATGGCGGAGATCTGTGTGCGGCTGCGCGAAGGGGGGCTGTGCTCCAGCTTCCTCCATGGGCTCAAGGCGGGCGACGAGGTTGATGCCTTCATCCGCACCAACCCCACCTTCCACCCCGCCGAAGGGCGCATGCCGCTCATCCTCATCGGCGCCGGAGCGGGCATCGGGCCCCTTGCTGGCTTCGTGCGGGCCAATGCGCCGGGGCGGCCGGTGCACCTGTATTGGGGCGGCCGTAGCCCGTCTTCCGATTTCCTCTATGAGCACGAGCTGGCCCGGCATCTGGCGGAAAAGCGCCTCACCTCGCTTTCCACCGCCTTCTCGCGCGCTCCGGCCGGGAGCGCCTATGTGCAGGACCGCATTGCCGCCGATGCGCCGCGCCTGCGGGAGCTGATCCGCCAGGGTGCCCAGATCCTGGTTTGCGGCGGGCGCGACATGGCTGAAGCGGTGCGCCGGGCGCTCGATCCCATCGTGCATCCGCTCGGCCTCGACCTCGCCACCCTCAAGACCCATGGACGGTATGTGGAAGATGTCTACTGAAACGGCTCCCATCCCCTTGCGCCGCCATGCCCTGAACGGTCCCGCCATGGGCTCGCGCTGGTCCTGCGTCTTCTGGGCCGCGGAAGGCTTCGATGCCGGAGCGCTCGAGCGCGACCTGCAGGCGGCGGTGGACCGTGTGGAGCAGCAAATGTCCACCTGGCGCGCCGATTCCGACCTCGAACGCCTCAACGCCGCGCCCGTTGGCCAGTGGATGCCCGTCCCCAAGGCGCTCATGGCGGTGCTCGCCACCGCCTTGGAGATTGGCCGCCTGTCGGAGGGGGCGTTCGACATTGGCGTGGGCGATCTGGTGCGGGCTTGGGGCTTCGGCGGCGGCGCCCGCACCCCCGATCCGCTCCGGATCGCCGCGTGCGAAGGCCGCCCCGCCTTTGCGGCGCCCAAGACGCTCCAGCTCGATCCCCTTGGCGGCCGGGCCCGGCGTCTCGGCCCGCTGCGGCTCGACCTCTCGGGTATCGCCAAGGGCTTCGGGGTGGACGAGCTGGCGCGGGTGATGGGCGCGGCGGGCCTCTCCTCCTGGCTGGTGGGCATTGATGGCGAGATGCGCGCTGAGGGGCGCAAGCCCGATGGCCGCCCCTGGACGGTCGCCCAGGAGAAGCCTGATGCCGGCGCACGCGAGATCCTCGGCATCCTGGAGCTCTCGGGCGCGGCCGTGGCCACCTCGGGTGGCTATCGTCATCGGGCGCGGGTGGGGGAGCGGACCGCCTCCCACACCATGGACCCGCGCCGCGGGGTGCCGCTTGACGCGGACCTCGCCGCCGTCACCGTGCTGGCCGAAACCTGCATGGCCGCCGACGCATGGGCCACAGCCCTTCTGGTGACGGGCGCGGAGCACGGCCCCGCGCTGGCCCGGCGCCTCGGCCTTGTCGCCCTGTTTGTGCGGGCGGACGGCAGCGTGGTCACCGTTTGGCCCGATGCGAGCGCGGCCGCGCTTCCGCCCGCCGCACCGCCGGCGCTGGGACTGGGGAGATTGCCCCTCACCCCGTGACCGCTCAGTGCCCCGGGCGCCGCCGACCCATTGATCCAGCGGTCGGGGGACCGGTTTGCGGGCCGCGGGCTGGCGCATCCGTTTGGTCGCGGAGAGAAGGCGTGCTTCCGCCCTTATCGCAGAGCGTTCAGATCGGCGGCGACCGCGTGGCCGCCGCGTCCGATCTGGATCCCCATCGTCCCGATCGCTTCGGCGCCCACGAGATCGGTTTCGTGGTTGTCGCCGATCATCACGGCGTCACGCGGGTCGATGCCGGCAAGGGCGGCGTGGAAGATGGTCGGTTCAGGCTTCCCGACGACCGTGACCGCGGCATGCGGGACTGCCGCGCGCAGGGCCGCCAGAAAGGCTCCCGTCTCGATCAGGGGGCGGCCGGAGCGATCGGGGCGCCAGCGATCGGGGTTCGCGACGATGATCGGCACGCCGTGATGCGCGGCATCGACGACGCGCTGGAGATGTCCGGCATCGAAGGCGGGATCGTTGCACAGCAGCACCACGTCCGGCTGCACGCTCGCTACCTCAAGCCCGCGGCGCGCTGCCTCCGCGCGGATGGCGGCGGTGGCGAGGATCATCACGCGGGCGCCGGAATAGTGCCGCGCCACGTGCTCGGTCGCCAGCTCTCCGGCAAGGAAGCAGCGTTCCGCCGGCACGTCCAGGCCGATCGCCGCCAGCCGCGCGGAGAGGGTGACAGCGACGTCCGTCGAATTGTTGGTGACAAGACGCAGCCGCTCGCCCATCCGGGCGACGAAATCGATCGCGCCCGGGCAGGGGGCCTCGCTCTCGACCAGGCAGCCGTCCACATCGCAAAGCACGACGCGGGCAGTGGCGATCCGCGCGCGGGCCTGTTCAAGCGTTGAGGGCTGGGAGAATGAGGGGGCCCGGTTCATTCGGCGCTCGTGCCGAGCGCGTAGGAGCGGCCCACGGTCTCTTCGGCAATGAGTGAGAACCGGGCATCCTCGTCGGTCACGTCAACGAAATGGACGACGAGCGATTGATCGTCGATGAGGATAACCGCATAGCCCGGCGGTTCACGGCTGCCCACGATGTCGTCCGAGGCCGCCCGCCCGTCGATCCGCAAATGCCCGTCGAGCGCCAATTGATGGTTGAGCCCGCGGGTTCCGGAGAACGACCAGCCGCGCCATGAGCCCGAGATCGGCCGGTGCAGGTGCCCGAAAAACAGGTGACGGATGCGCGCGCGGTGTGGCTCCAGGACGGCGGCGAGCGCATCGGCATCGGCCAGCGCGATGGCGTCCATGGGCGCCACCCCGACGGAAAGCGGCGGATGGTGCATGAAGACCGCGACATCGCCGACGGTGGCCTCAAGGGCGCCGGCGAGCCACGCCTGACGCGTTTCGCAGAAGCTTCCGATGTGACGGCCCGGTGTCACCGTGTCGAGGAAGAGGCAGGTGAGATCACCGATCCGCCGATGCCCCTGAACGAAGCCGTTTTCATCGCCCATCGCACCGGGAAAGGAGCGTTTGAAGGTCTCGCGGTCATCGTGGTTGCCGATCAGGCAGACGACCGGCAGGCCGGCGCGCGCCCACTCGGCCGCGAAGGTGGCGTAGGCATCCCCCTCACCCCAATGGGCGAGATCGCCGGTGGCCACATAAAGGTCGGCGTCGTCATGGCGCGCCTGGATGTCGGCGATCGTGCGCGCGAGACGCTCTCGCGGGTCGAGGCCATAGAGGCGGTGGGGCGCCGCGACGATGTGGGCGTCGCTGAGATGGACGATCTTGATCATGAAAGGAACCCGGGCGAGAGGTCAAAGCTCCCCCGGCGGTGGTTGCCGGGGGAGATGCGGCGTCAGTTCTTTGCCGGCAGGAGGGCCTGGACGTCGCTCGCCATGTCGGTGAGGACCGCGTCTGCCTCGCTGGTGCGGCTGCCATCCATCACCGACTGCAGCCGGTCCTTGATCACGTCGGTGATCTTCAGGCCATTGGCGCCGGGGAAGGCGTACCAGTTGGTGAGGTAGGGAAGCTGGGCGACGGCGGTGAACTGGTTCGGGTTGCGCGCATAGAAGTCGGCCAGACGGTCGGCGGCCTTCTTGTTGGGCGCCATGTAGCCGGTGTTTTCGACCATGATCGCGCCGCCCTGGGCGCCGGTCCAGAACTTGACGAGCTCCCAGGCCGCCTTGCGCTTGGCGGGATCGGTCGCGGTGATCATCATGACGTTGCCGCCGGCGGGGAGGCGGGAGACACCGGGCACCAGCCCCGGAAAGGGCGACGTCTTCATGGTGAAGCGGTCGCCGATCTGCTTGGTCAGCGTGTTCACATAAGCGGTGGTGGTGAGGAGCACGCCAACCTGGCCGGCGGCGAAGGCGGTGCGCATATCGTTGCCGGAAATGTTCGGCGTCTTGGTCTCGGTCACCATGCGGGCCAGCGTGCCGATGGCCTTGCGACCGGCCTCGCCGTCGAACGCGACGCGCGTTTCATCGCCATTCATCATGGTGCCGCCATTGTCGAAAACCAGCGCCTGGAACAGCCAGTTGCCGGAAATGGGCCATTCGGCGACCATGCCGTGAATGCCGGGCTTCCCCCCCTCGATCTTGGCGGCGAGGCTGATGACGCCATCCCAGGTGGTCGGCAGCGCGGCGGGATCGCCTCCGGCGAGCTTCACCAGATCCAGATTGAAATAGGCGATGGGCAGCGACACCGCGAAAGGCACGCCATAGATCTTGCCGCCGATGGAGCCGGCATCGAACATGGCCTGGTGGAAGCCCTCGGCATCGAAGTTCTTCTCGGCGGCGACAAAGTCGTCGAGCGGCACGGCCACCTTCTTGTCGGCCAGCGCACGCACCCGGTTCAAGGCCTGGAAGGTGACGTCCGGCCCCGTGCCCGTCATCGCCTCGCGCAGGATGCGCTGGGTGGCGTCCTCATAGTCCTTGTAGGGGGCACGGAAGGTGACCTCGATGTCGGGATGCTCGGCGGCGAACGCCTCGGCGATGCGCCGATGGGTCTCGTTGAAGACGTCCCCATAGGGATATTGGACGACGATCTCGGTCGGCGACTGGGCGAGGACCGGGCCACCGGCGAGCGTCAGCCCGAGCGTGAGAACGGAAAGCGAGAGTTTCGCGTGCATCGAAGGGGTCTCGTGTTGCGAGCGCATGGACCGGCGCCCTGTGGCGGATGTGGAGGGAAGGCGCGTCACTTGAACCCGGCGAAGGCAATGCCTTCGAGGAAGCGGCGCTGGGCGAGGAGAAAGGCGGCGACGAGCGGCAGCACGATTACGGTCGCGGCCGCCATGAGGGGGCCGTAGCTGGTCCCCGCATCGTCGTTGCGGAAAGCGACGACGCCGAGCGGCGGCGTGAAGAGCGTGTCGGAGGACACCGCGACGAGCGGCCAGAAATAGTCGTTCCAATGGGCCACCACCGAAAAGATGGCGAAGGCCGAAATCGCCGGTCCCGCTGCCGGAACCATCACCCGCCAAACGATCGCGAGTTCCGACATGCCGTCCATCCGCGCCGCATCCACAAGCTCACCCGGAATGCCCTGAAAGAACTGGCGCATCAGGAAGATGCCGAAGACGGAGATCGCGAAGGGCGTCACCAGGGCGGCATAGGTATCGAGCAGCCCAAGGGCGTGGAGGCCCACGAACAGCGGCACCGCGATGGCGTGGTAGGGAACGAGCAGCCCGAACAGCACCGCGCCGAAGAGCAGACGCCGGCCCCGGAACTCCGATTTGGAAAGAGCGAAGGCCGCCGGGACGGCGATCAGCAATTGGAGCGCCAGGATCGTCGCGGTGACGACCACGCCATTGAGGAGATAGCGCCCGAGGGGCACCGCGGCGAAGGCGCTGGCATAGTTCTCGGCGGCCCAGAAGCGGTGCGGCCAGAGGTGGAAGTCGCGCGTCAGGATCTCGTCGGGAGCCTTCAGCGAGGTGGCGACCATCCACACGAAGGGCGCGAGCGTGACGGCCGCGAGGGCGATAAGCGCCGCGTTCCGCAGCACGGAGGCGACCGACAGGCCGCGGGGGAGCTTTGGAAGCCGGCTCACTTCAGATGAATCCTCTTCTCGACCACAACCACCTTGGTCAGCGTCAGCACCAGCATGGCGGCGACGAAGAGAACGGCGATCGCCGCGGCCCGGCCGGTGCGGAAGAATTCGAAGCCCTCCGCGTACATGGTGTAGAGCAGCACCTCGGTCGCCTTGTTGGGGCCGCCCTTGGTCAGCGCATGCACGGTGTCGAAGACCTGGAACGAGCGGATGGTCGAGATGACCACGACGAACAGCGTCACCGGCGCGAGCAGCGGCCAGGTGACGAGCCGGAAGCGCGACCAGGCGGAGGGCGCGCCGTCCATCTCGGCGGCGTCGTAAAGCGCCTGGGGAATGCCCGAGAGGCCGGCCAGGAACAGCACCATCGCGAAGCCGAACTGCTGCCAGATACCGATGACGGCGAGGGCGGGAAGCGCGGTCGCGCTGTTCTGCAGCCAGTTGACCGGGGCGATCCCGACTAGGCCGAGCATCCCATTCACGAGGCCGAAGGTGGGATGGAGCATGAATTCCCAGACGATGGCCATGGCGATCAGCGAGGCCATGACGGGCAGGAAAAACACCGTCCGCCAGACGGGCGCGAGAATGCCGCTGCCTTGCAGCATCAGCGCCGTGGCGAGGCCCAGGGCGGTTGATCCGGCGACCACCTCGACCACATAGACCACGGTGTTCACGATCGATCGCCAGAACACCGGATCGGCGGCGAGATCGGCATAGTTGGCGGCACCGACGAAACGCCAGGCTTCCGCGCCCAGCTGATAATCGGTGAGGGAGAGCGCCACCACGGCGGCCATGGGCAGCGCCAGGATGAGGATGATGAGCATCGCCGCCGGCGCGACGAGCCCCCATGCGGCGCGCTCTTCGTGCGGACGGCGCACGCGCTCGGTCTCGACCGGCTGACGGGGAAGGGCAGCGGAGCGTGACATCTCGGTCATGCCCTTCCCCCCACCACAGAGCGCAGCCGCCGCCCGGCCTTGTCGAAGGCGAGCAGCCGGTCGGGGCGGATCGAGAGCCCCCAGGTCTCGCCGATGCGCGGGCGCGGATCGTGCGGATCGCGGCGCACCAGGAGCGGCGCGGTAGCGGTCGCCGTCGCTACATGGACCATCAGGTCGCTGCCGAAATTCTCGAGGTGGACGATCGAACCGGAGAGCTGGGCGCCGGCGGCCTCGACGAGCTCCACCGCCTCCGCGCGGAAGGCAAGGCGCAGCCCCTGCGGATCGGGAACACGCCCGATATCGAGGCCGAGTGCCGTGGCGAGGTCCGCGTCGGCGGCGATCACGTTGATCTTCGGCGAGCCGACGAACTCGGCGACGCTGAGCGTATCCGGGTCGGCATAGACCTCATCCGGCGTGCCGATCTGGAGGATTGCTCCATCCATCATCACCGCGATCCGGTCGGACATGGTCATGGCCTCGGCCTGATCATGGGTGACGTAGACGAAGGTGGTCTCAAGCCGGTGGTGGAGCGACGCGATCTCGGCGCGCATCTCGACGCGCAGCTTGGCGTCGAGATTGGAAAGCGGCTCGTCCATCAGAAAAGCCTTCGGCCGCCGCACCATGGCGCGGCCGAGGGCGACGCGCTGGCGCTGGCCGCCGGAGAGTTCGCCCGGCCGGCGGTGGGCCAGTTTGGTGATGCCCAGCGTCTCCGCCACCCGCGTCACGTCGGCCTCGATCGCGGCCCGGGCGGCACGGCTTCCCGCAAGATGGCGGCCGACGAAGGGCAGCCGCTGCGCCGCGGTCAGCCGGCGCATGACGAGCGGCACGGCGATGTTCTCGGCGACCGTCAGATGCGGATAGAGCGCGTAGTTCTGGAACACCATGGCGAAGTCGCGGTCGCGTGCCGGCAGCTGGTCCACGCTTGCGCCCGCGAGCCGGATGGTGCCGCGATCCTCGCGCGTCAGGCCGGCGATGATCCGCAGCAGGGTGGACTTGCCGCAGCCCGATGGACCGACCAGGGACAGGAATTCGCCCGCTTTCACGTCGAGGTCGATGCCCCGCAAAACGGGCGTTCGCCCGAACCTTTTCTCGATGCCGTCAATCTCGATACGTGCCATGTGGCGTCCTTCCGTCGCCAGGGGCATAGAAGATTGATTTGCAGTCACGATGACATGATATAAAAGTGATTTATGGGCCCCCGAAAATTGGGGAGATCGAACCATGTCGAGCGAGCTGCCGAGCTGGGCCCAGCTGCGGGCCTTCAATGCCGTTTTCAAGGACGGATCGATTTCCCGAGCGGCCCACCGTCTTGGCCTGACTCAGCCGGCGGTGACGGCCCAGATCCGTGCCCTCGAACGCGCCCACGACGTTCTGCTTTTTGAACGCACGGGATCAGGCATGCGCCCAACCGCGCTCGCCCGCAGCCTTTATGCCGAGACCGATGGGCTCGACACCATCGCCGATGTGGCGGCGA
This sequence comes from Xanthobacter variabilis, assembly GCF_043831965.2. Classification (NCBI taxonomy): domain Bacteria; kingdom Pseudomonadati; phylum Pseudomonadota; class Alphaproteobacteria; order Hyphomicrobiales; family Xanthobacteraceae; genus Xanthobacter; species Xanthobacter variabilis. Next base: position 3,383,797 of record NZ_CM195533.1, on the reverse strand, counting down.
GCCTTCTCGGCGCATCGCGGGCGCTGAAAAGCGGCGAATTGTCCATTGCGGTGGGGGCGCCCAATCCGGCGATGGCGCTGATCGCCGAATATCACCGCCGCTTCCCCGGGGTGCGCATCACCACGAGTTTCGGCAATTGGGGCGAGGTGACCGCAGCCATTCGTGAGCGGCGCTGCGATGTGGCCATCGCAACCGAGGCGCCCAAGGACGATGACGTTGTCGCCGTCTCCTTCGCGTCGCAACGGGTCGTCGCAATCGTCGCGTCCGATCATCCACTGGCACGGCGACCGCAACCTCTGCCGCTTGCCGAGGTCGTCGCACACCCTGTCATCTTCCGGCCGCCGCCCTCGCTCACCCAGCGCAAGCTGGAAGCGGCGCTGTCACGCGCGAAGCTCGCTGCCGACCCGGTGGTGACGCTCGGCACCCGGGAAGCCTTGATTGAGGCGGTGACGCAGGGCATCGGCGTCGGTTTCATGTTCGACCTTGCGACCAACCGCCAAGAGGGCCTCGTGCGCTTGCAGGTGGCCGAGCTCGCCGACGTCCATCACGAGGACGTCTTCTGCCTTCTCCCGTACCGTCGGCGGAGGAGCGTGGCGGCACTCTTCGAGGTGGCGGAAGAAATTCGCTCTGACCTCTGGGCGGCCCGCTAAGACGACCAGGCCTGTTCCGTGCTGCGCACATGCGTGTCGTCGCCCCGCGCAAAGAATCCGCATCCATGCGGGGCGCTCAAATCCAGCCTCTGTCCCATCGCCAGGCGTTGCCATCTGGTGCGCAACACGCTCTCGCGCCGCGAATTCGTGCGGGATGCTTGGAACGACGGCCCTCGCGGGGGGCAGCCCCGGCGCGAAGGCCATTGGGATTTGCGCCGGCATCGTGCGGTGGTGATGCTGCTCACGCGGGCGGGAGGCCGGGATCGATGCCCGTCATGGCAATCGAGGCGTTCCACAACCGGCACGCGGATACTGCATCGGTGGCCTGTGGCGCCCGCCGCGCCATGCCGGATCTTCCCCTGATCTCACGGAACCCCAGCGGGCCGTAATACGCACCGGCACGGATTTCGCCGGTGGCGGCCTGCAGGGTTGGCCAGGCACCCATGGCGGCAGAATTCGAGAAGGGGCTGAAGATTGGCCACAGGAGACCGATGCCGGGCATGTGGCGGCCGAGGTCGGTGGCGGCGAAGCCCGGATGGCAGCCCACCGCCGTCACCGGCGAACCGGCGGCGCGCAGGCGCCGGTCGAGTTCGAACAGGAACAGCAGGTTGGCCAGCTTGCTCATGCTGTAACGCGGCCATCTCCTGTAACCCTTGTGGGCATTGAGATCGTCCCAGTCGATCCGGCCCCAGGTGTGGGCGACGCTGCCGGTGACCACGACCCGTGCCCCCGGCGTCTGCGCGAGCTTGGGCAGCAGCAGAGCGGTGAACGCAAAGGCCCCGAGGTGATTGACACCGAACTGAAGCTCGAAACCCTGTTTCGTGCGCATCAGCGGCGGCACCATCACGCCGGCATTGTTCACCAGCGCGTCGATGCGCGGCTCGCGCACCAGTTCCGCGGCGGCGCGACGAATGCTGTCGATATCCCCCTGATCATAAAGGAGGTGACGAAGATCGGCGCCGGGTGCCTCCGCTGCGATCCTGCCGATGGCCGCGTTCGCCTTGGCTTCGTCGCGGCAGGCGAGAATGATGCGCGCGCCGCGGGCGGCGAGCACGCGGGAGGCTTCGAAGCCCAGGCCGGTATTGGCCCCGGTGACCACGAAGCACTTGCCCGACTGATCCGGAACGTCGGCGGCAGTGAAGCCCGATCGGCGGCTGGTCATGCAATGTCTCCCTGGCTTCTGGTCAAGATCGCCACATCTGAAGGATCTGCGGGGCGTCGCGGCCACCCGCGATGGCGCCGGGCGCGAACATGCTGTCGAGCGCGGCAAGATCCTCCGCCGACAGGTCGATATCCATGGCCGACAGATTCTCGGCGATGCGGCCACGCCGGCTCATGTCCACCAGCGCGACGATGTCTTTCCCCTGCGCCAGGACCCAGGCGGCGAGCTGCGTCGGGGTCCAGCCTTTCGCCAGCGCGAACGCGGTGAACCGCGCGACCACCTTCGGGTTTCCGGTCAGCGCTTCGCCCTGCAGCCACGGCGTCCAGTTGCGCGGATCGTCCGCGGCGAGGGGCCCCATTGATGCCACCCGCCAGAAGACCTTGCGCGGCGACGCTGCAGGCGACGATGCCGACGCCGAGTTGGCGCGCCACCGGCAGCAGGTCATCCTCGATGGCGCGGCCGGCCAGCGAATACTCAAGCTTCACCGCCGTCACGGGATGAAGCGCGTGGGCGCGGCGCAGCTGGTCGCCGGTGACCTCGGACAGGCCCAGATGGCGGACCTTGCCCTCCTGGATCAGCTCCGCGATGGCCCCCATCGTATCCTCGATCGGAACCGAGGTTGGGACGCGGCCGGGCTGGTAGAGATCGATAACCTCGGTATCCAGGCGATCCAGCGAGTAGGAGCAGAAGTTCTTGACCGCGCGGGGGCTGATGTCCGAGCCCAGTGGCTGGTCGCGCAGGGCCTCCCGCACCAAGAGTTCATTATGGCCCATGCCATAGAAGTCGCCGGTGTTGATCAGCCGCAGGCCTGCATCAAGAGCTGCCTGGATGGTGGCGATGCTCTCGCCATCCTGTGCTGCGTCATGCCGGCCCGGCTGGGGGCGCAGCGGCGACATGCCCATGCAGCCCAGACCAAGCGCCGGAAGCTCGGGACCGTTTCGCCCCAGACGATGGGTTTTCATCGGGGAGCTCCATTGTTAGAATGCTCGCTCTATTTAAATGCGAGCAGGCTCCCTTCGTCGTCAATATGGATAGAGCGATCGCTCTAATAAATTTCAAGGACCCCCATGCGTAAGCTCGACCCCATCCGGCACGAGGAGAAGCGGCAGGAGATCCTGGCGGCGGCGAACCGCTGTTTCGAGCGCAGTGGCCTCAAGGGCGCGTCGATCTCGGATATCTGCAAGGAGGCGGGCATCAGTCCTGGCCACCTCTATCATTACTTCCAGAGCAAGGACGCGATCATCGCCACGCTGTCCGAGGCCTGGCTCTCCCGGACGCGCGAACGGTTCGAGGGCTTGTCCGCGCTGGAAGGGAATGTTGCCGCGGCGCTGGTGGTCGAGATTGGACGACTGGCGCCGAGTGGCCCCAATTCCGGAACGGAACTTGTTTTCGAGATGCTGGCGGAAAGCACGCGCAATCCGGCCATGGGGGAGATCATTCAGGCGCACAGCCGCAGCCTGCGCGCCATCATCGCCGACGTCTTGCGGACGGGGCAGAAGCGCGGCGATGTGCGTGCCGATCTCGATGTGGAACAGGCGGCCACCGTCGCCGTCGCCGTGGTGGATGGGCTGAAGGCCCTTAGCCTTCGGGCCCCCCAGGCTGATCGGCAGCCCGCGGCGGCGCTTTTCCAGAACATGTTGGAGGGTCTCATCAAAGGGGAAGGCCCCTAGGCGGCGCGTTGGCGGGGGGCGGTCGGCGATGGCGCAGTGCTTTTCGGGAATCGCCGCAATGCTCTATCAGTGGAGCCATGGTTCGCGACCCGGCGAGGACGGCAGATGCGCAAGACGGTTCAACTTCCCGGCGGAGAGACGGTTTCCGCGCTGGGGCAGGGCACCTGGTACATGGGGGAGCGGGCGGAGCAGCGCGCGGCGGAGGTCGCGGCCCTGCGCGCCGGGCTCGATCTCGGGATCGATCTCATCGACACCGCCGAGATGTATGGTGAGGGCGGCGCGGAAGAGGTGGTGGGCGAGGCCATCGCCGGGCGGCGGGATGGCGTTTTCCTCGTCAGTAAGGTCTATCCCCATAATGCGAGCCGCGCCGGTGTGGTGGCCGCCTGTGAGCGCAGCCTGCGGCGCATGGGGACGGACCGCATCGACCTTTATCTTCTGCACTGGCGCGGCGAGCATCCGCTCCGTGAAACCATTGCCGGCTTCGAGACGCTGCAGCAGGCCGGCAAGATCCGCCATTGGGGCGTCAGCAATTTCGACGTCGCGGACATGGAGGAGCTGAAGGCCGCCGGGGGCGGGGCCTGCGCCGCCAACCAGGTGCTCTACAATGCCAGCCGGCGCGGACCGGAGTTCGACCTTTTCCCTTATCTGTCGGCGGCCGGCATTCCGGTGATGGCCTATAGCCCCATCGAGCAGGGGCGCCTGCCGCGTGAGGGGGCGCTGGGGCGCGTCGCGCGCAAGCATGGGGTGGATGCGTTCCAGGTGGCGCTGGCGTGGGTGATGCGCCGGCCGGACGTGATCGCCATTCCCAAGGCGACTCGCATCGCCCATGTGGAGGCCAATGCGCGCGCCCTCGAAATCGTGCTCGATGCCGGTGATCTCACGGAGATCGACCGGGATTTCCCCCCGCCGGCCGGCAAGGTCGAGCTGGAGATGATCTGATCGCGATCAGGGCGCGCGGGCGCCGCGCATGATGAGGCGGTTGCCCCGGAACTCGAACGCTTCCAGGCGCGAGAGGAAGCTCATGCCCAGCAGCGAGTTGCGCAGCGCGCCGGGGGGCGAGATCAGGGCTCGCACCCGCCGTTCGACGATGCCGCCGACGATGATGTTGTCGATCTGCACGGCGGCGGCCTTCACCCGGCCATTGGCGGTGTCCACCGGCACGTCATAGGTGATGAAGTCCAGGGGCAGGCCGGCGGCGCGGGCGTCCTCCTGTGTCAGCACCACGGACGAGGCGCCGGTGTCCACCAGCATGTGAACGGAGGCCCCGTTCACCGTGCTCCACACCGAAAAGTCGCCGTCGGCCCCGCGCTCGATCTCCACCGTCACGTCTCCGCCGCCGGAAACCGTCAGCGCCCGGCCGGGCACCAGCTGGGACATGAAGCGGTCGCCGAAGGCCTGAAGCGGCAGGCGGTAGATGTAGACGCCGCCCAGCAGCACCGCCAGCAGCAGCCAGAACACCGCTGCCAGCACCGCATCGGTGAAGCGGCCCTGGAAGCGGGAGAGCAGCCCGGAGCCGATCCAGATGCCGATGGAGCCGAGCGCCACCAGCGCGCCGAACTTGTCGAGGCTCAGCCCCGCCACCTCGCCCTGGTCGTGGTGGGCCACCAGCACCACCAGCCCAATCAGCAGGATGATGAGCAGAACCCAAAGCATGCGATCGCCGCGATAGCCCATTTCGTCGCCCCCGGCCCTCAGCAGCCCGCAGGGGCGGCAGCGCGCGCCAGCCGGCCGGCGAGCTCCGACATGATGCGTTGCCGCTCGCTCGCGGACATGGAGGCCCACCCGGTGATCTCCTGCAGGCTGCGCCCGCAGCCGGTGCACAGGCGGTGCGTGGGGTGCACCGCGCAGCGCTTCACGCAAGGCGTGGCCATGGGCGCGGACGAGGAGGGGTGCGACACGAAGGTGACCTCAGCTTCACGCAAAGATAAGCACGGCCAGCAGGAAGACAATCTCGCTGATCTGCTGGGTGGCCCCCGCAACGTCGCCCGTCTGCCCGCCCAGCAGGCGGGCCGAGAGGAGGCCCATCACCGCCAGCACGGCGAGCGGCGCCAGCAGGCCGGCGAAGGCCGTGGTGACGCCGAAGCACGGCACCAGCACCAGCACCACAACCAGGGCGGCGACCAGGGCGCATGAAACGGCGGCGCGCGGCGCTGGCTGCCCGACCGATGCGGAGGCGCCGTCCGCCCGCGCGGAGGGCAAAGCGCGCAGCATCAATATGCCGGTGGCGCGGGAGGCCGCAGCCGCCGCGAGGAGGGCCAGCGCGGCGCGCCCCGGGTCCGCGCGGGCGATGAGGGCTTCGAGGATGCCGACCCGCAGCAGCAGCGCCAGCACCAGCGCCGTCGCGCCGAACGAGCCCACGCGGCTGTCGCGCATGATGGCGAGGCGCCTCTCGCGATCGCGCCCGCCGCCGAACCCGTCGGCTGTGTCGGCAAGGGCATCCTCCTGCAGCGCGCCGGTGATGAGCACGAGCGTCGTCACCGCCAGCGCAGCGGACAGGAAGGGCGAGAGGTGCAGCCCGCTGGCTGCCAGCAGCACCAGCCCGCCCAGCGCCCCCAGCACCGCGCCCGCCAGCGGAATCGCATAGGCCAGGCGGTCCAGATTAGGGGCGGCGTGGGGGGCTTCCCCCCATTCCGGCAGCGGCAGGCGCGAATAGAAGCGCAGGGCGGTCACGATGTCTTCGGCGAGCGGCTTCAAAGCCATCAGCGATGCTTTTCCCTTGTCGGGCCAAGCCGCCATGGCCGCGCCCGAAACATCCGCCACTGTGGGAACCCGATTTGGGTCGCGGGTCAAGGCCCCGCTCACGGACTGTGTCGATTCTGCAACGGCGTGCGGAAAGTGTGTGTGCAGGCGCTGACCCTGCGTTGGCTTAAGCCGGCATTTACGCCTGCGACCTCTAATGGGCCACAGTTCTGTTGCGTGCGAGTACGGTCACATGCGTAATTTCAGCGAGACCAAGGGGCGCAGCGTCGTCGCGCGACTGGCCGTGATCGGGCTCATGTCCGGGACAGTGGCCGCCTGCAGCTCCGATACGTCCCGGTTTGCCGGTATTCCCGATTTCGGCTTTGGCAACACCCAGTCCGCGGCCCCCGCGCCGGATGTGACGGGGTCGGTGCGAAGCGCGCCCACTGGGCGTGTCGATTCGTCCGCGCTGCCTCCGCCGCCCACCGGCGGCCCCAATTCCTATGCCTCGTCCGGCGCTGGCCAGCCGCTTTATGGCGCACCGAATTATGGTGGCCAGGGCGGCTCGTTGGCCTCCGGCAGCTATGTGGCGCCCGGCTACACGCCTCCCTCGGCGCCGGTGGCCCCGCGCGTCGCCGGCGGCACCCACACGGTGCAGGGGGGCGAAACCCTCAATTCGGTCGCGCGTCTTTATAATGTGACGCCGGCCGCCCTTGGTGCCGCCAACGGCATCGCGCCCGGCAACACCGTGCGCACCGGCCAGACCCTTGTCATTCCTCCGGGTGGCCATGGGGCGACCGTGGCGCAGGCCCCGGCAGCCGCCGCGCCGCGCGGCTCGGGCACGCTGGGAACCATGCCCGCGCCTGCTCCCGCCCCTGCGCCCACCGTCGCGGCTGCCAAGCCGGCCCCGGTGCCGCCCACGTCCGCCAAGCCCACTCCGGTCGTGGTGGCTTCTCCTGCGCCGGAGCCCCTGAAGACGGCTGCCGCGGCCCCGTCTCCGGCGGCGTCTCCCAAGGTGGAGACGGCCGCCAAGGTGTCCGCCGTTGCCGATGCGGATGATGCGCCGCGCACCGCGGGCGGCGGTCCGCAGTTCCGCGCGCCCGTTCGCGGTCGCGTGATCTCCTCCTTCGGGCCGAAGCCCGGTGGCGCCCGCAATGATGGCGTGAACTTCGCCGTGCCCGAGGGCACTGCCGTGCGCGCCGCGGAAGACGGTGTCGTGGCCTATGCCGGCAACGAGCTGAAGGGCTACGGCAATCTGGTGCTGATCAAGCACTCCGACGGCTATGTCACCGCCTATGCTCATGCCAGCGAGCTGGACGTGAAGCGCGGCGACACCGTGCGGCGCGGGCAGATCATCGCCAAGGCTGGCCAAAGCGGCGGCGTGCAGAGCCCGCAGCTCCACTTCGAGATCCGCAAGGGTTCGACCGCTGTCGATCCGTCGCGATACGTGGCCGGGCTCTGAGCCGGTCCGCAACAGAACCGCCTTCGGCCGGGCTTGTCCCGGCCGTTTTTATTTGGGCGCCGCACCGCCTTGACGCGACGCGGGAGCGCTTATAGGGGCAGATCATGTCGTCACGGGCCTTCATCGCCGGTTGCTCCGGCCTCCGCATCACGGCTGAGGAGCGGCGCTTCTTCGCCGCCACCGCGCCGTGGGGCTTCATCCTGTTCGCGCGCAATGTGGAAAGCCCGGACCAGGTGCGCACCCTGGTGAGCGAGCTGCGCGATGCGGTCGGCTGGGCGGCGCCGGTGCTGATCGACCAGGAGGGCGGCCGCGTGCAGCGCCTGCGCCCGCCCCTTTGGCACGACGACCCGCCGGCCGAGGCGTTCGGCAACCTTTACCTCACCGATCCCGCCTCCGCGCTGGCGGCGGCGCGGCTGAACTCGCGCGCCATCGCGGCCGATCTTACCGCTCTCGGCATCGATGTGGACTGCCTGCCGGTGGCGGACCTTCGCCATCCGGACGGGCACGGCATCATCGGCAACCGCGCTTATGGAACCGAGCCGGTCGCCGTGGCCGCGCTGGCCCGCGCGGCGGCGGAAGGGCTGCTGGAAGGGGGCGTGCTGCCTGTGGTGAAGCACATTCCCGGCCATGGCCGCGCCCCGGCCGACAGCCACGAGAAGCTGCCGGTGGTCCGCGCGCCCCGGGCCGAGCTGGAGGCGACCGACTTTGCCGCCTTCCGCGCCCTGGCGGACATTCCGCTCGGGATGACGGCACATGTGGTCTACCTGGACATCGACGCGGAACACCCGGCGACCACCTCCCAGGTGGTGATGCGAGACATCATTCGCGGCAGCATTGGCTTTGCGGGCGCGCTCATGAGCGACGACCTGTCCATGGGCGCCCTGGCGGGCACGCTGGAGAGCCGCAGCCGTTCCGCTCTCGCGGCGGGCTGTGACCTTCTCCTGCACTGCAATGGCAAGATGGAGGAGATGGAGCAGGTGGCCGGCGCCGCGCCGCTGCTGGAGGGGCTTGCCGCCGAGCGTGCCGCGCGCGCTTTGGTTGTGCGCCAGCCGGCCGGGCAGGTGGACGCGGCGGCCCTGCGGGCCGAGGTGGCGCACCGGCTGGGCGCCACGGCCTGACCATGGCCGGCGGCGACTTCCCCGAGCTTGGCGACGAGCGCCCGGAGAGCGGGGAAGAAGCCTTCGTGGTGGATCTCGACGGGTTCGAGGGGCCGCTCGACCTGCTGCTGGCTCTTGCGCGCACGCAGAAGGTGGACCTCACCCGCATCTCGATCCTGGCCCTGGCCAACCAGTATCTCACCTTCATTGAGGAAGCGCGGCGCGGGCGGCTGGAGCTGGCGGCCGACTATCTGGTGATGGCGGCGTGGCTTGCTTATCTCAAGTCGCGGCTGCTTCTGCCCGCTCCGCCGCAGGAAGAGGGCCCGAGCGCGGAGGAGCTGGCGGAGGCGTTCGCCCGGCGCTTGCGCCACCTGGAGCGCATTCGCAAGGCGGCCGAGCAGCTCATGGCGCGCCCGCAGATGGAGCGGGAGGTCTTCGCCCGCGCCCGCCCGGACCCCGCGAGCCTGCCGCAGCGCCCGGTGGCCTACACCGCGACCCTCTACGACCTGCTTTCCGCCTATGCGCGCCAGCGGCAGACACAGGCTCTGTCCACCGTCACCCTGAAGCTGCGCGCGGTGTGGTCCCTGGCGGAGGCGCGTGAGCGGCTGGAGCGGTTGCTGGGCCGCGATCTGCTGACCGACTGGATGCGGCTCGACCAATTTCTGGTAGAGTATCTCACCCGGCCCGACCAGCGGGCGACGGCGCTGGCCTCCAGCTTCTCTGCAACGCTGGAGATGGTGCGCGAGGGGCTTGTCGACATCCGCCAGGAGGCTCCATTCGCGCCCTTGTGGCTGCGCGCGCGGGCACGCGGGGCGGGAGAGAACACATGAAGAAGCCGGCGCCGCGCATCGATCTGTTCGACGTGCGCCCCGATGACGAGCGCGCCGCCACGTTCGTGCGCGACCTGCGGGTGGTGGAGGCGTTGCTGTTCACCTCCTCGGCGCCCGTAGACGCGCGCGCGATGCGCCCGCATCTGTCTGAAGGCGCGGACATCGGCGCCCTGACCGATGCGCTGGCGGCCGACTATGCGCGGCGGGGGGTGAACGTGGTGAAGGTGGCCGGCGGCTGGATGCTGCGCACCGCGCCCGATCTTGCGCCGGCCCTGGCGGACCTTGTGCCCGAGCAGCGCAGGCTTTCCCGCGCGGCTGTGGAGGTGCTCGCCATCATCGCCTATCACCAGCCGGTGACGCGGGCGGAAATCGAGGAGATCCGCGGCGTCTCCACCTCCAAGGGCACGCTGGACGTGCTGCTCGAAACGGGGTGGATCCGCCTGCGCGGCCGCCGCAAGGCCCCCGGCCGGCCGGTCACCTACGGCACCACCAGCGCCTTCCTGGTGCAGTTTGGCCTCGATGCGGTTTCCGACCTGCCGGGCATGGACGAGCTGAAAGGCGCCGGGCTGCTGGATGGGCGCATTCCTGCTGGATTCGCGATTCCCCTGCCGTCCGATGACATCACCCTGCGGGAGGACGAGGAGCCGCTGGAGCCGGAGCCCCTCGATTTCACGCTTTCGCCACCGCCCGGTGACGACGAGGGCTGATCGGGGCGCGCCGTCACCACGGGGCCTGTGGACATGGCGGGCGTCCTTGTTTTCGCCGCGCCTGGGGCCTAGTGTCAGATTCCGAATACCCCAATGCTGCGGTATGGGGGTCCTGAGACCTTTCGGAGGATGACCGGAATGGGTTCGATGAGCATCTGGCACTGGATCGTGGTGCTGGCCGTGGTGCTCCTGTTGTTCGGCCGGGGCAAGATCTCCGACCTGATGGGTGACGTGGCGAAGGGCATCAAGTCCTTCAAGAAGGGCATGGCCGAGGACGACGAGCCCGCGAAGCCGGCCGCATCCGAGCCCCCGCGCCCGTTGCCGAGCCAGACCACCAGCGCCGCCACCGAGGGCGAGAAGAAGGCCGTCTGACGGTCCGTTCCCCTTTTGCGTTGAGAAAGGCGGCCGCGTGGCCGCCGGCGTGAGGCCCTTATGTTCGATATCGGCTGGTCCGAGCTGATGCTGATCGGCATCGTGGCGCTGATCGTCATCGGCCCCAAGGAGCTGCCTTCGGTGCTGCGCACCGTGGGCCGCACCGTGACGAAGCTGCGCCGCATGGCCGGCGAGTTCCAGGGGCAGTTCCAGGAAGCCCTGCGCGAGGCGGATATCGCCGATATGCGCAAGGAAATCACCGACATCACCGACACCGCCCGCTCGTCCATGACGAGCGTCGGCGCCGGGGAGGCGTTCGACCCGCTAAAGTCGATTCGCGAGGAGATTCGGGCCACGGTGGAGGGCGCAGCCAAGCCCAAGGCCGCGGCGGAGATTGCCACTGGCGCGCCAGGCCCCGCGCCGGCCGCGCCCGAGGCGCCGGTGGAGGCGCTGATTCCCCCGCCATCGGATGAGCCGCTGCCGCCGCCTGTCTTCCCGGTCGAATCCTCGCCGGTGCCCGCGCCGTCGCCCGCCCAGACCCCAGCGCCCAGCACGAGTCAGCAATGAGCGACGAGGACGATATCGACGCATCGAAGGCCCCGCTGATCGATCACCTGATCGAGCTGCGCGCGCGCCTCATCAAGTCGCTGGTCGCCTTTCTGGTGGCGTTTTTCCTGTGCTTCACCTTCGCCAAGCAGATCTACAACCTGCTCTTGTGGCCTTATGAGTTTGCCTCGGGCTTCGCGCCGGGCATCAAGCTCATCTATACGGCCCCGCAGGAATTCCTGTTCACGCAGATCAAGCTGGGCATGTTCGGGGCGGCGTTCCTGTCGTTTCCCGTGGTGGCGGCGCAGCTCTACATGTTCGTGGCGCCGGGCCTCTACAAGCATGAGAAGGCGGCCTTCCGCCCTTATCTCATCGCCACGCCGATCTGTTTTCTCATTGGCGCGGCCTTCGTCTATTTCATCGCCATGCCGCTGGCGATGACCTACTTCCTGAACATGCAGCAGGCCGGCGGCGACGGGCACGCGGAAATTTCGCTGCTGCCGCGCGTGTCGGAATATCTGTCGCTCATCACCACGCTGATCCTGGCCTTCGGCATCTGCTTCCAGCTCCCGGTGGTGCTGACACTGCTAGGCCGCATCGGCGTTGTGACGCAGGACATGCTGCGGAAAACGCGCCGCTACGCCATCGTCGGCGTGTTCATCGCTGCCGCGGTGCTCACGCCGCCGGACGTCATCAGCCAGCTCTCCCTTGCCCTGCCGACGCTGCTTCTCTACGAGGTGTCCGTCTATCTGGTGGGCGTCGTCGAAAAGCGGCGGGCGGCGGAAGAGGCGGCGCGCGAGGCGGCCGACATCTCCGCGGGCTGAGCGCGGCGAAGCGTCTTCCAGACCATCGCGATTTGGACGGGGACGGTGGCGCGGCCCATGCGGGCCGCCCAAGGCCGGCCCTATGCGGCGAGCAAAGAGGCCGGCACATGCACGATATCAAGTGGATCCGCGAACAGCCCGAGGGCCTGGTGGACGCCCTCGCCCGGCGCGGCGGCGAGGCCGCGGAGGCGCGCTTGGTCGCCGATCTCCTGGTGAAGAAGGTCATCGGCCTCGATGAGCAGCGCCGCACCGCGCTCACCAGCCTGGAAGGCCTGCTGGCGCGGCGCAACGCCGCCTCCAAGGAGATTGGCCAGGCCAAGGCGCAGAAGGACGAGGCCCGCGCCCAGGCGCTGATGGCCGAGGTCGCCAAGATCAAGGAAGACGTGCCGGCGCTCGAGGCCGAGGTGAAGTCGGTTGAGCAGGAGCTCGAAGCCGAGCTCGCCGCCATTCCCAACGTGCCCTTGCCGGACGTGCCCGTGGGCAAGGACGAGCACGACAATGTGGAGCGCCACCGCCACGGCACCCCGCGCGGCTACGCCTTCGAGACCAAGCAGCATTTCGAGGTTGGCGAGGGTCTCGGCCAGATGGACTTCGAGACCGCCGCGAAGATTTCCGGCGCGCGCTTCGTGGTGAACAAGGGGCCGCTGGCGCGGATGGAGCGGGCGCTCGGCCAGTTCTTCCTCGACACCCACACCGGCGAGCACGGCTACATGGAAGTGAACCCGCCCATTCTGGTGCGGGACGAGGCCATGTACGGCACCGCCCAGCTGCCGAAGTTCGAGGATGACCAGTTCTCCACCACCCGCGCCGTGGAGTTCTCCGCCGCCCTTACCGAGGCGCAGAACATTGCCGCGCAGGAGATTACGGGGCTGCTCGCCTCCGGTCTCGATGTGCCGAGCGCGCTCGATCGGGTGGACCTGGCGGCCCATATCCGCAAGGTGCAGGTGGCCAACCGCCTGTGGCTGGTGCCCACTGCCGAGGTGCCGCTGACCAATCTGGTGCGTGAAAGCATTCTTTCCGAGGAAGAGCTGCCTTTGCGCATGACGGCGCTCACCCCCTGCTTCCGGGCCGAGGCAGGTGCGGCGGGGCGCGACACGCGCGGCATGATCCGCCAGCACCAGTTCAACAAGGTGGAGCTGGTTTCCGTCACCACGCCCGAGAAATCGGGCGAGGAGCACGAGCGCATGCTGGCCTGCGCCGAGGCGGTGCTGAAGAAGCTGGACCTGCATTATCGCGTGGTGACCCTGTGCACCGGCGACATGGGCTTTGGGGCGCAGAAGACCTACGACATCGAGGTGTGGCTGCCGGGGCAGGGGGCGTTCCGCGAGATTTCCTCGTGCTCGGTGTGCGGCGACTTTCAGGCGCGGCGCATGAATGCCCGCTATCGCCCCGCCGAGGGCAAGGACGGCAAGGCCGCGCCGCGTTTCGTGCACACGCTGAACGGCTCGGGCGTGGCCGTGGGCCGTGCTCTGGTGGCAGTGCTGGAAACCTACCAGCAGGAGAATGGCGCCGTGGCGGTGCCCGATGCCCTGGCTCCTTATATGGGCGGGCTCAAGACCATCGAGAAGCTGAAGTAGAGCGAGCGGGCAGGCGGCGTCAGGGGGCGCCGCCTTTCTTTCGGGCGCGGCGAGAAGGCGGGAGACACATGCGTATTCTGGTGACCAACGACGACGGCATTCACGCCTCCGGCCTCGATGCCTGCGCCCGCATCGCGCGCACCTTCTCCGACGACGTGTGGGTGGTGGCGCCTGAGTTCGACCAATCGGGCGTCGCTCATTCGCTGTCCCTTTCGGACCCGCTGCGCCTGCGGCAGATCGACGAGCGCCGCTTCGCCGTGAAGGGCACGCCCACCGATTGCGTCATCATGGCGGTGCGCCACATCCTGGCCGACCAGCCGCCGGATCTGGTGCTGTCCGGCATCAACCGGGGCCAGAATATCGCGGAGGATGTGAGCTATTCCGGTACCGTGGCGGGCGCCATCGAGGGCACCATCCTGGGCATTCCCTCCATCGCCTTGTCCCAGGCCTTCGGCATCAAGAGCCGCGAGAACCCCAATTATCTCACCGCCGAGACCCACGGCCCGCGCATTATCCGCGCGCTGCTGGAGGAGGGGATTCCGGCCGGCATCGTCATGAACGTGAATTTTCCCGACCGCGCGCCGGAGGAGATCACAGGCGTCGCCGCCACCGCCCAGGGCCGGCGGGACCAGAAGCTCATGCGGATCGAGCCGCGCCGCGACGGGCGCAACAACCCCTATTATTGGATCGCCTTCGAGCGCCGCATCTTCGAGACGGCTCCCGGCTCCGATCTGCGTGCCCTGGATGAGGGGCGCATCTCCGTCACCCCGCTGCGCCTCGACATGACGGACGAGCCGCTGATGACGCGGCTCGCCCTGCTGTTCGAGGGCAAGTAAGGGTAGCGCCTACCAGGGCAGCTCGCCCGCTTCGTTGACGAACTCGCCGGTCGGTCCCTCATCGTCCAGCTGCGCGAAGCGGATGGCGATGACGGCGGCCTGCTCGGGCGTGCGGTCCCCCGCGAAATTGGTAGCCTCGGTGGCGGTGTAGCCGGGGCAGATGGAATTGACCTTGATACCCGCCGCCGCGAGCTGCCTGGCATAGCTCACCGTCAGCGCATTGACGGCGGCTTTGGAGGCGGCATAGGTGGGCAAGGCGAATTCTGCATAAGGCCAGTCCGCCCGCGCCCGCAGGCCGAACGACGCCAGCTCCGACGACACATTGACGATCCGCCCCCGTCCGGAGCGGGTCAGCAGTGGCACCATGGCTTCCGTCAGCCGCACGGTGCCGACCACGTTGACCGCAAGGGTGCGCTCCATGCGCTCGGTCACCGTGAGATCCGGCGCGAAATCCAGCGCGATGCCCGCATTGTTGATGAGACTGTCGAGGCGCCCGTAATCCTGCTCAATCAGGCGGGCAAGGGCGGCGACGCTGGCTTCGTCCGTGGTGTCCAGCTGCACTGCGCGCGCCTTCAGGCCTTGGGCGGTGAGCGCGGCGGCGGCGGTTTCACCGCGGGCAAGATCACGCGCGCCCATCAGCACGAGGATGCCGGCCTTTGCAAGGCCGGTGGCGATGGCCAGGCCGATGCCACGATTGGCGCCGCTGACGAGGGCAATGGCGGGAAAATGGTCCATCACAAATCCGCTCCGAAGTGCGACAGGCGCGCCCGCGGGCAAAATGGACCGTGGCGTCGGCTGCTGCTGGAACCCCGTGGCCAGGTGGCCCGGAGAGCTTGCGCGTGCAAGCCGACACCTCGTATAAAACCTCAACCATAGTTGAGGTCAAGGCGGGCACGCGCATGGTCGGTGCGGCAAGGGCGCCCATCCTGCTTTCGGTGGGCGAGGTGGCGCGGCGCAGCGGGGTGAACATCTCCACCCTGCATTTTTATGAGGCGAAGGGGCTGATCGCCTCGCAGCGCAGCGGCGGCAACCAGCGCCGGTATTCGCGCGATATTCTGCGGCGCGTTGCCATCATTCGCGTGGCCCAACGGCTCGGCGTGTCGCTGACGGAGATCGCGGCGCTGCTGCGCCCCATCCCACCGGGCAAAAACCCCAGCGTGGCGGATGTGCGGGCCATGGCCGCCAACTGGAAGGCCGCGCTTCAGGCCCGGATCGACGGCTTGACCGAGCTGCGCGACCACCTGGAGGGCTGCATCGGCTGCGGCTGCCTGTCCCTGGACGATTGCCCGCTCCGCAATCCCGATGACACCCTCGCCACATGTGGCCCGGGCGCCGTGCTCCTCACCTCCTCGCACGAGGGGGAGGGCCGCTAGGGCTTTGCGGCGGGGGGAGACGGCGCGCGTGGGGCAAATGCGCCGGGCCTGAACGGGACCGCGCGGAAGGCTGGCCAATGCTGGGCCATTGCCTCTATAAGCGGCGGCGTGGAAATCTGCGGACGCTTCCTTTTCGGGTGCGGCCGTTCGTGCCGTTCACTGCCGAAAGGTCATCTCATGTCGGGCACCCAGCGCTCCAGCGCCGATCTCGATCCGCGCCGCCGACGCCTCCTCTATCGCGCCTGGCATCGCGGCATGCGGGAGATGGACCTCATCATGGGCAAGTTCGCGGATGCGGAGATCGGAAATCTCTCCGATGCCGAGCTCGACGCGTTCGAGAATCTCATCGATGCCCAGGACCATGACATTTTTTCCTGGATCTCCGAGACGAAGCCGGTGCCGGGGGAATATGACACGCCCCTGTTCACCCGCATGAAGGCCTTCCACGATGAGGGCCGGGGCGTGCCGGAATAGGCCCCGCTCCCGACTTTCCTGCTCGCGTCCCCTTCCTCGGAGTCTTTGAAAGTGAAGCGTCCCCGCCCGCTCGCCGAAGCGCTGGTGCAAGGCCGGCCCCTGACCCTTTCCCGCGTTGCGGAGGGCATGGAGGGCCTGGTGGTGGGAGACCTCGCCCGGTCGGTCGCGGCCGAGAAGAACGCGCCGTGGCCCAGCCTCGTGGTGGTCTGTCGCGACGGCCAGCGCATGGCGGCGCTGGAGCGGGGGCTGGCCTTCTTCGCTCCGGAAGTCGAGGTCCACAGCTTCCCGTCCTGGGATTGCCTGCCCTATGACCGCGCCTCGCCCAATGCGAGCATTTCCGCCCGCCGCATGGCAACGCTGGCCCGCCTCGCGCGGGTGAAGGGCGGCAAGGCGAGCGTGCTGCTCACCACCGTGAACGCCACGGTGCAGCGCGTGCCCGCGAAGGCGCTGGTGGCGGCGCAGTCCCTCTCGGCCGCCCCAGGCAACGCCATCGCGCTCGATGGCGTGACCCAATGGGCCGAGCAGAACGGCTTCCTGCGCACCCCCACGGTGCGCGACACCGGCGAATATGCGGTGCGCGGCGGCCTTATCGATCTGTTCCCGCCGGGCCTCGACGCGCCCATCCGGCTCGACTTCTTCGGCGACACGCTGGAAAGCATCCGCGCCTTCGACCCGGAAACCCAGCGCACCACCGGGCAGCTGCGCTCGCTGGATCTGGTGCCCATGGCCGAGTTCCAGCTCACCACATCGACCATGAAGCGCTTCCGCATGGCCTATGTGGCCGAGTTCGGCGCCGCGCAGAAGGGCGATACGCTCTATGAGGCGGTGAGCGAGGGGCGGCGCCATGCGGGCATGGAGCATTGGCTGCCGCTCTTTCACGAGCGCATGGACACCCTGTTCGACTATGTTTCGGAAAGCCCGCTGGTGCTCGATCCGCTGATCGAGGAAGCGGCCGGCGAGCGCATCGCCCAGATCGGCGACTATTATGCCGCCCGCAAGGAAGCGCTGGAGCACCCGGCGGGCGGGCCCATCTACAATCCGCTGCCCACCAACCGGCTCTATCTGACCGGACCGGAATGGACCGCGCGCATCGGTGCCGCGCGGGTCGCTAGCCTGTCGCCGTTCGCCTTTCCGGAAGGCAAGGCGGGCGAGGTGATCGACGTGGGTGGCGTGAAGGGCCGCTCCTTCGCCGCCGAACGGGCGGACCCGGACGGCAATGTCTTCGATGCCGCCGTGGCCTATGTGCGCGAGCTGCAGAAGGACAAGAAGGTCATCCTGGCCGGCTGGTCGGAAGGCTCGCGCGAGCGCCTGGGCACGGTTCTGGCGGACCATGGCCTGACCGGCGCCGCCGCCATCTCCCGCTTCGAGAGCATCTCGGCTTTCCCCAAGACTCAGGCGGCGCTGGCAGTCTACGGCGTGGAAGCCGGCTTCGAGACCCCGGATTTCGCCCTCATCGGCGAGCAGGACATTCTCGGCGATCGGCTGGTGCGCCCCAAGCGCAAGGCGCGCAAGCCGCAGGACGTGATTTCCGAGCTGACGGCGCTCACTGCTGGCGATCTCGTGGTGCATGTCGACCACGGCATCGGCCGCTTCATCGGCCTGAAGACCATCGAGGCCATGGGCGAGCCCCATGACTGCCTGGAAATCCACTATGCCGGCGGCGACAAGCTGTTCCTGCCGGTGGAAAACCTGGAGCTGCTGAGCCGCTACGGCTCGGAGGAGACCGAGGCCCAGCTCGACAAGCTGGGTGGCGGCGCCTGGCAGGCGCGCAAGGCGCGGATGAAGAAGCGCATCCGCGAGATGGCGTCCGCGCTCATCAAGATCGCGGCCCAGCGCCAGCTCGGCGAGGCGCCCAAGCTCACCGTCGCCACCGGCCTTTACGACGAGTTCCGCGCCCGCTTCCCCTACGAGGAGACGGACGACCAGGAAGCCGCCATCGAGGCCGTGGTCGACGACCTCGGCTCCGGCCATCCCATGGACCGGCTGGTGTGCGGCGATGTGGGCTTCGGCAAGACCGAGGTGGCGCTACGGGCGGCCTTCGTGGCGGCGCTCTCCGGCAAGCAGGTGGCTGTGGTGGTGCCCACGACCCTGCTGGCGCGCCAGCATTTCAAGACCTTCTCCGAGCGCTTCAAGGGCCTGCCGGTGAACATCGCCCAGGCCTCGCGCATGGTGACAGGCAAGGCGCTCACCGCCGTGAAGAAGGGGCTCGCGGAGGGTACCATCGACATCGTGGTGGGTACCCATGCGCTGCTGGGCAAGGCCATCCAGTTCAAGGACCTGGGCCTTGTCATCGTGGACGAGGAGCAGCATTTCGGCGTGGCCCACAAGGAGCGGCTGAAGCAGCTGCGCGCCGAGGTGCATGTGCTCACCCTCACCGCCACGCCCATTCCGCGCACGCTGCAGCTGGCCATGACCGGGGTGCGCGAGCTCTCCATCATCGCCACCCCGCCGGTGGACCGCCTGGCGGTGCGCACTTTCGTGACGCCCTTCGATCCCCTGATCGTGCGCGAGGCGCTGCTGCGCGAGCGCTATCGCGGCGGCCAGAGCTTCTATGTGGTGCCGCGCATTGAAAATCTGGCGGAGGTGCAGGAGTTCCTTTCCGCCTCTGTGCCGGAAGTGAAGGTGGCGGTGGCCCATGGGCAAATGTCCGCCGGTGCGCTCGAGGACATCATGACGGCCTTTTACGATGGCCAGTATGACGTTCTTCTGTCCACCACCATCGTGGAATCCGGCCTCGACGTGCCTAATGCCAACACGCTGATCGTGCACCGGGCCGACATGTTCGGCCTTGCCCAGCTTTACCAGCTGCGCGGGCGGGTCGGCCGGGCCAAGGCACGGGCTTATGCCATCTTCACCGTGCCGGCGGCCCAGGCCATCACTCATCAGGCGGAGCGGCGGCTCAAGGTGCTGCAATCTCTGGAGACTTTGGGTGCGGGCTTCCAGCTGGCGAGCCACGATCTGGACATCCGCGGCGCCGGCAATCTTTTGGGCGACGAGCAGTCCGGCCACATCAAGGAAGTGGGTTACGAGCTCTACCAGGAGATGCTTCACGAGGCGATCGCGCACATCAAGGCGGGCATCACCGATTATGTGGACGACAAGTGGTCGCCCAACATCACCATCGGCACGCCGGTCCTCATCCCCGAGGATTATGTGGCGGACCTGCATGTGCGGCTGGCCTTGTATCGCCGGCTCGCCGACCTTCAGGAAGATCAGGAGATCGACGGCTTCGGCGCCGAGCTTACCGATCGCTTCGGCCCGGCGCCGGAGGAGGTGGGTCACCTGCTCCAGCTCGCGAAGATCAAGGCGCTGGCGCGCGCGGCCAATGTGGAGAAAGTGGATGCCGGCCCCAAGGGCGTGGTGCTGGGCTTCCGTGGCAACGAGTTCGCCGATCCGTCAGGGCTGGTAAAGCTCATCGCCCAGGAAGGCTCGCAGGCCAAGGTGCGGCCGGACTTCAAGGTGGTGTTCCTGCGCGATTGGGCGAATCCGGAAGCGCGGCTGAAGGGCACGCTGACAGTGCTCAAGAAGCTGGCGGCCCTGGCCCAGAAGAAGGGGCTCTAAGGCCCTTTTGTGCGAAGCGGTTTCCGGTTTGCGTTGAGAAAACGCTCCGGCTCAATAGGCCCAAGTCTTTTCCCGTTTCAGAAAATGGGAAAAGACTTGGGTTGCGCGCTCATGCTTTAGGTTGCGCGCTCGGTCGGGGGGCAGGCGGAGCGCTCGGTGCCCCATTGGACTTGGCAAACACCTGAGCCGTGGCGAAGGGCCCGCGCCCCATGCGGCCCGCAACGCGCGGGGGGCGATGCACTCGGCGCCGCCTTGGGCAATGGCGGCGAGACACCTTTCCGGACACTGTGCAGCTATGAAAACACCGGCTGCTCCCTTCCGGAACAGCCGGTGCATGTCACTTCAGGGACGAGGCCTTGATCGGGCCCGAGCCTGTGGGGCTCACTTCTTGCCGTCGACGCCCAGAATGCCGCCGACGGTGCCGCCGACAGCGCCCACCGTGCCGCCCACGACGGCGCCCACAGGGCCCGCGGCCTTCTCGCCGGCCTGCGCGCCCTTCTCGGCGCCCTGGCCGGCGCCCTTGACGCCGCCCACGACGCCACCGCCGACCGCGCCGCCCACGGCACCCACGGTGCCACCCACGGCGCCGCCGACCGGACCCGCCGCCTTGTCGCCGGCCGCCGCGCCCTTATCGGCGCCCTGCTCGGCCCCCTTCACGACGCCCTGCGCCGAGGCAGCGCCGGAAGCCAGTGCCAGAGCCAGAAGTGCTGCTCCCGCAACAATGCTCTTCTTCATGGCAGATCCTTTCCTGTTCGTCGTTTCGAATGCCACATGACCTTTGGGCATCTTGGTATCGAAGACGTGCCCGCGCTCGTGGCGATCCGGTGCGGATCATTGATCCACCGCACGCCGATATACATAGCCCCGCTTGCCGTCGGCCGCTACCTCGCACCAGGACTTGCATCCGTAGATTGTGACCTTGGTGCCGGCGGCCAGGGTCGCGAGCACAGTGGCGCCCCGCTGCGGGGCGTTGCGCAGATTGATGGGCGTGTTGATGCGCCCCTCGCGGCCATTGTCGCTGGAGGAGGGCGCGGAACCGGCCGCACGCGACGCAGCCGCTGCGGCACCGCCAGCTTCGTTAGGCTCTTCGTCCGCTTCCAGAGGCTCCAGAAAGGCGGGGCGTTCGAAATCCGCGGCAGTGGGTTGGCCGGGCTTGGGTTCGGGCGCAGTCTCCGCAGCCGCTGCCGATGGCGCGGTGTTCGCGGGTGGCTCGGCCGCTGGCTCTTTGCCGAGGAGCGACGCGGAGCGGCGGACCTCCAGGCTGCTTTCTGTCGGCGCCGGAGCAGTCGTCGGCACCAGCCCACCGGCAGCCACGCTGGATGGCGGATCCATCAGCTTTTCCCGCCCGAGCGCGGCCTCGTGGTCACGCCAGATTCCGAGACTTTGCAGCGCAAAAAAGCCGCCGAGCACGAACACCGCCACTGCCGCCGAAATGGCAGCGGAGCGCAGAGCCACCCCTGCGTCGATGCGCGCGACGGTTTTGCGCCTGGTGCGCCGCGGCCCGCGGCCTATGCGTGGGCGCACCCCCTGGTCGGGCGTGGCGCGACGCGGTGGCGACGTGGCTTGTGACGACGCTGCGGTTCGCTCGAAGACTGTATCTTCGTGCGAACGCCGGGGGTCGGCCATCACTCCCTCCTCGACGGGCCGATCCCGATAGGGATGGCCGGTCGCCGCCTGATGCGCGGCGACGTCCTTCGATTCCCGATGATGCCCCAAGGAAAGGCCCTAGCAATGTCGGCCGCAGCCGTCTCGCGAAAACGTGTGTGAAACTGGCCCGTGATTACGGCTGATCTATGCCCCGAAGGTGGTGTGATGGTACGCGCGCAGGGTGTGCTGTCAATGATTCTGCGCGCGCCACCACGTCTCGGGCAGGGTGCCATAAAGGGAGGCCCGCTCCGGTCGGGCGATGCGCGTCCAGCGCGCCAGCCATTGGCCCGGGGTATGGAACAGCGGCACGCCATAGGCGCCGGAGATCAGGGCTCGATCGAGGGCGCGCGCGGCCGAGATGTAGTCCCCTTCGTCGTTGGCCGCGAGGAGGGCGGCGATGGCGGCGTCCACAGCGGGATTCTTCGCGCCCATATAATTGCGCGTGCCGGGCGTGTCGGCGGCGGCGGAGCCGAAATAGAAGGCCTGCTCGTTGCCGGGGGACAGGGATTGGCCCCAGATGAAGGGAACCATGTCGAAGTCATAGGCATTGCGACGGGCATCGAACTGCACCGCATCCACGAACCGCACCCGCGCCGCGATGCCGGCCCGCTTGAGCTGGGCGGCATAGGCGAGCGCAAGCCGCTCCTGGTCCCGCGTCGCCACCATGATCTCGAAGGCGAACGGCGTGCCCTCCCCATTCACCAGGGCGCCCTGCTTGAGGTGCCATCCCGCTTCGCCCAGCAGGGCGAGCGCGGCGCGCAGGCGCTCGCGATCACGGCCCGTGCCGTCGGAGACCGGTGGGCGATAGGTGCCGGCGAGCACGTTCGGCACCACGGCATCCGGATAGGGGGCGAGAATCTCACGCTCTCGCGCATCGGCACCGTGGCCGAGGGCGGACAGTTCGGAGCCTTGGAAGAAGCTCGCCGTGCGCTGGTAAAGGCCGTGATAGAAATTGCGGTCGAGCCATTCAAAATCAAACAGCTCGATGAGAGCGCGGCGCACGCGGATTTCGGCGAACAGGGGCCGCCGGGTGTTGAACACCAGCGCTGAATAGGGCTTGGGCGTGCCGGTGGGGATGACCTCCTTCACCACCTCTCCGGCGCGGACCGCGGGGAAGTCGTATCCGGTCTCCCAGCGGGTGGGGTCGCTCTCGAAACGGGCGTCGATCAGGCCTTTCTTGAAGGCCTCGAACTCGGAATTGGCATCGCGGAAATAAACGAAGCGGAGCTCATCGAAATTGTAGAGGCCACGATTGAACGGCAGGTCACGCCCCCAGTAGCGCGGATCGCGCACCAGCGTCACCGCGGCTCCCGCTTCCACGGGCCCGATGGTGTAGGGACCGGAGCCGATCAGTGGCGCGAGGCTGGTTTCCTCAAAGCGGGTGGGGTCGACACTGCCGCGCGCGAGCACCGGCATGAGGCCCATGATCAGGGCCAGTTCACGGTCCGGCTCGGTGAAGGTGAAGCGCACGGTGTGGATGTTGCGCGCTTCGGCCTTGGCCACCTTTCCATAATACAGCCGATGGTTCGGCCGCCCCATGTCGCGCAGGAGCGCGAACGAGAACAGCACGTCGTCCGCCGTGACCGGCGCGCCATTGGAAAAGCGCGCGCGTGGGTCGAGGGTGAACTCCACGAAGCTGCGTTCGGCATCAGTGGTGACCGACTGCGCCAGCAGGGGGTAAAGGGTGAAGGGCTCGTCGAACGAGCGCGCCATCAGCGGCTCGACCACGTAATTGCGGACGAAACCGGGGGCGGATCCCTTCACGATGAAGGGATTGAGGCTGTCGAACGTGCCCAGCTGGGAGAGCGTGAGCCGCCCGCCCTTGGGGGCCTCGGGATTCGCATAGGGCAGGGAGGCGAAGCCTGCCGCGAGATCGGGCAGGCCGCGCATGGCAATGGCTGGCGCGGCGAGGGCGGCTGCCGCGGGCTGATTCTCTTCGGCTCGGGCGCCGTCCCGGAAGGGCGAGCAGAGGGCGAGGAGCAGCAGGGCGAACAGCCCGATACCCTTGATCCGCGTGGATTTGCGCCCCATGGTTCCTTCTCTTGCGGCGTTCCGCGTCGATGCGGCTTGTTCTTTTCGATATTGGTCGTGTATTGGCCTCATTCGTCGGCAAGGTAGCACGCAAAGTCGACCCAGGCAGGCACAGTTCGCGGCCCGCCACCATCTTGCCTCAATTGGTCCGGAGACAGCCCGGGTCATGATGCAGGTGCGGGCCAGCCGTCGTGCGCGAAGGTGAACGACCGGCAGGACCACAGGAAAGGCCCCAATGACCAAGACCCATTCCATCGCGCGGCTCTCGGCGGGTGTCGCCGCAACGCTGTTCACTGTGGCGCTTGCGGGCCCGGCCTTCTCTCAGGCGCAGCCCGCGAAGCCCGCCGCGCAGGCCCAGCAGGGCAAGCCCGCCCAGGGCGGCACTCAGGGCGGCGCCGAACCGGAGGTGAAGTTCTCGGCTTCGCCGTGGCAGAAGATCTGCCAGGAGAATCCGGAGAACAAGAAGCAGGTCTGCGTGCTCACCCAGATCCTGGGCGTTGAGAGCCAGGCCATCGCCAAGATCGACATCGTCGAGATGAAGGACGAGGCGAAGAAGCGGCTCAACGTGTCCGTGCCGCTGGGCATGCGCCTGCAGCCCGGCATGCGCATCACCCTCGACAAGGAGCCGGTGTCGATTCCCTTCGTCATCTGCAATCCCATCCAGGGCGGCGGCGCCACCTGCATCGGCGACGTTGAGGTGGACGCGAGCTTCATCGCCAAGCTGAAGAAGGCCAATGCGGTCTATCTTCAGATGGTGAACGGCGTGGGTCGCACCCTCAGCCTGCCCATTTCCAACGCCGATTTCGGCAAGACCTATGACAGCCCCGGCGTGGACGCCAAGGTGGCCATGGAGCAGGAGCGCAAGCGCCTCGAAGAGGCCCGCGCCAAGGCCCAGGCCCAGGAAGAGCAGAACAAGGCCGCTCTTCTGAAGAAGGGGCAGGAGCTCGAGAAGGCTGGCACGAGCGGCAAGTGATCTGGCTGCAAATGATCTGAGGGTGATCCCGGGTTGATCCCAGAACCGATGCGGCGCACGGCCGCGCGGTGCGGGCTTCCCGGTGGCGCCTGATGTGGGGAATGACGGACGGCACGCTCGCAAGGGCGTGCCGTTTTGTTTTGGTGCGGAGGGCCTCCGGTGCCAACGCTGCCGGGTGATGGTGTCAACCGACCCGCCCCTGGCGGCATCAGGATGAAATGGCACTCGGGTGCGGGCCTGGGCAGGTGTGGTGAAGCGACAACGGGGCCTGCCCGGCGGTCAGCTCACGGCGCCGGTGGGCATCCACGGGGCGCATTGCCTTGCTGCGCCCTTGCGGAGCTCGACGGGAGGACATCGACGCAGGTCGTATATGGCGCCGCGATCTGTGCATGAGGGGAGAATAGGGGCGGGACGCGCGCGCAGCCGGCTTCTCGGCATTGATCCTCGGCCGAAGTCAAAACGCGGAAATCGGCTGCATTTCCCCATCTCAGCGACACGGGACAGCGCTTTATTGCATTGCACGCACGCGCGGTCTTCGTCCAAGGCGCATCCATTCGCGCAGGAACCGCGCCGCCGCGCCCCAGAGCCGAGCCCACTTGGGCGGCCGCATGGCCCCGGGGCGGGACCTCGGGGCCTTGCCGCTGCTCAGTTCACAAGGCGCGGAAGCACCCGCCAGCCGCCATCGCCGTCTTCCAGCAGCATCTCGTTCACCCGGGGATGGCGCAGGGGCTCATCAGAGGTGTCCGGCTCCAGATTCTGCTCGGAGACATAGGCCACATACTCGCTGTCCGCGTTTTCCGCGAACAGGTGGTAGAAGGGCTGGTTCTTATCGGGCCGGATGTCTTCCGGAATCGACAGCCACCACTCCTCGGTATTGTCGAACACGGGGTCCACGTCGAACACCACGCCCCGGAAGGGGAAGTGCTTGTGGCGCACCACCTCGCCGATCCGGAACTTCGCCATCCGCATCTGCGGGGCCTCGACGTCCGCCGTGACCTCCACGGGTGGGGGCATGGCCCCCACCATCTCCACAGTGCCAACGGCGGAGAGAGCGCGCGTCTTTTCCTGTGTGCCCATCGTCCGCCTCCTCATACTTTGCCGGATTATGTCACAGGCCGTAGACCTTGCCCATTTCCGGATCCTTGGCTGCGACGATCTTCGCAAGGTCCACGATGACCTTGGCCTGCTTCCAGGTGGCGTCGTCCTGCATCTTGCCGTCAATCATCACGGCGCCCGAGCCGTCGGGCATGGCTTCCACGATCTTGAGGGCGAAGGCCACCTCGCCCGGATCGGGAGAGAATACGCGCTTGGCGATGTCGATCTGGGTGGGGTGCAGCGACCAGGCGCCCACGCAGCCCTGCAGGAAGGCATTGCGGAACTGGCTCTCGCAGGCCGCGAGATCGGCGAAGTCGCCGAACGGGCCATAGAAGGGCTTGATGCCGTTGGCAGCGCAGGCGTCCACCATCTTGGCGATGGTGTAGTGCCAGAGGTCCTGCTGGAAGCCGATGCGCGGCTTGTCGCCGTCCGGGTCCGCCAGCACCTTGTAATCGGGGTGGCCGCCGCCCACGCGGGTGGTCTTCATGGCGCGCGAGGCCGCCAGATCCGCCGGGCCCAGGCTCATGCCATGCATGCGCGGGGAGGCGGCGGCGATCTCCTCCACATTCTTCACGCCTTCGGCAGTCTCCAGAATGGCGTGGATGAGAATGGGCTTCTGCACGCCATGGCGGGCTTCCAGCTGCGCCAGGAGCTGGTCGAGATAATGGATGTCCCAGGCGCCTTCCACCTTGGGCAGCATGATCACGTCGAGCTTATTGCCGATGGCGGCGACGATCTCGGTGATATCGTCCAGCACCCAGGGGCTGTTGAGGCAGTTGATGCGGGTCCACAGGCCCGTGCTGCCGAAATCGGTGGCCTGGGCCATCTCGATGAAGCCCTTGCGGGCGGCTTCCTTGGCGTCGCTGGGAATGGCGTCCTCAAGGTTGCCCAGCACCACGTCGACCTGCTTGGCGATGTCCGGCACCTTGGCGCGCATCTTCTCCAGATGCGGCGGCACGAAGTGAATCATGCGCTCCAGACGCACCGGCAGTTCGCGATAGGGCGCGGGCGCGCCGATGGCGAGCGGCTTGAAGAACTGACGCGGAAGCTTCATCGATCCCCCCTGGCGCGGGCCGGCGGGAACAGGTCCCCCGGGCCCGGGCTCATCCGAGACTGCACTGCATCATAGCTCACACCGGTGCGCAACGCCGCGCGGGACGCTGCCGGTGATGTTGCCCACAAAAGGCCGGGGGCTTCAGGTCAGGCGCACCTTTCGCAAGGTGAATGTGAGGCGACCATCTTCCACCGTCCGGCTCTCCAGCATCGCCCCCGTCTCATGGGCCGCATGCGGAATGTCGATCACGGCCAGGGGGTCGGTGCAGGTCACCACCAGCCGCACCCCAACGGGCAGGGCCGCCAGCGCCTTGCGGGTGCGCAGGGCTGGCAGCGGACACTTCAAACCCATGAGGTCCAGCTCCACGGGCGTCTGCTCGGGCGCTGGATCCCCTGTTTCGCTCACTTGGCCTGGTCCTTCAGCCGCGCAAGGCTCTCCTCGCGGCCGAGGACCATCAGCACGTCGAAGATGGGCGGGGAGGTGGACTTGCCGGTGAGCGCGGCGCGCAGAGGCTGCGCCACCGCGCCCAGCTTCACGCTGGCCTGCTCCGCATAGGCGCGCACGGCGGCCTCGGTGGCGGCGGCGGTCCATTCGGCGGCTTCCAGCAGCGGCACGAGCTTGCCCAGGTGCTCACGGCCGGCATCGGAAAGCAGGGTCTTGGCCTTCTCGTCCAGCGGCAGGGGCCGGGTTTCGAAGATGAACTCGGCATTGTCCAGCAGCTCGACCACCGTCTTGGCGCGCTCCTTCAGGCCCGGCATGGCGGCGGTGAGCTGGGCGCGCCGCTCCGGCGTCATGCGGGCAAGGCGATGCGCGGCGTCGGGCAGGTGGGGCACCAGCGCGTCCACGGCGGCCATCAGCTCGGCGTCGGAGGCGGCGCGCATATACTGGCCGTTCAGGTTCTCCAACTTCTGGAAGTCGAAGCGGGCGGCGGAGCGGCCCACTTTGTCCAGGTCGAAATAGCTGACCATTTCCTCGGTGGAAAACACTTCCTGGTCGCCATGGCTCCAGCCCAGGCGCACCAGATAATTGCGCAGGGCGGCGGGCAGATAGCCCATGTCGCGATAGGCATCCACGCCCAGCGCCCCGTGGCGCTTGGAGAGCTTGGCCCCGTCCGGGCCATGGATGAGGGGAATGTGCGCCATGCGCGGCACGTCCCAGCCCAGGGCGCGATAAATCTGCGTCTGGCGCGCGGCATTGGTCAGGTGGTCGTCGCCACGGATGATGTGGGTGACGCCCATGTCATGGTCGTCCACCACCACGGCGAGCATGTAAGTGGGCGTGCCGTCGGAGCGCAGCAGGATGAGGTCGTCGAGGTCCTTGTTGGGGAAGGTCACGGTGCCCTGCACCATGTCCTCGATCACCGTCTCACCCTCGCGCGGGGCCTTCAGGCGGATGACCGGCGCGCGGCCCGCGGGTGCCTCGGAGGGGTCGCGATCGCGCCAGCGGCCGTCATAGCGCGGCGGGCGTCCCTCCTTGCGGGCGAGCTCGCGCATCTCTTCGAGCTCTTCGGCGCTCGCATAGCAGCGATACGCATTGCCCTTGGCCAGCATCTCCTCCACCGCGGCGCGATGCCGCTCGGCGCGGGCGAACTGGTAGATGGGCTCGCCATCCCAGTCGATGCCGATCCAGGACAGGCCTTCCAGGATGGCGTCGATGGCCTCCTTGGTGGACCTTTGGCGGTCGGTGTCCTCGATGCGCAGAAGCATCTTGCCGCCCTTCGCCTTGGCGTAGAGCCAGTTGAACAGCGCCGTTCGGGCGCCGCCAATATGCAGGAAGCCGGTGGGCGAGGGGGCGAAGCGGGTGACGATCTCGGACATGGGGAACTCGACGGCCGGGCGCCCCGCGAAGCGAAGGCGACGGAAACGGGCAGGGCGCGCCGCCGGCACCCGATGAGTCCGCCGTGGCGCGCGCGAGGCGCCCGTGTAGCATAGGCGCATCGCACAAGAAACATGGTCGCGACACGGGGCGGGGTGACATGGGGGGCGGGCAGGGTGAGAGCGGGCACGGTTGCGGGCGCATGGCGCCGGCGCGATCGGCTGCGCGCGCCGTTGCCATCGCCGCCGGCGCGCGGTCGGGTACTGTTCGCTTCGATCTGCTGTGGGCCGGGCTGCTCCGGCGCCTGGGGGCGGATCTGGCCGCGGAAGCGGAATCCGGCCGTCTCGCCTTGTGGTTGCCGGTGGCGTTCGCCGCCGGGGTGCTGGTTTATTTTGCGGCTCCCAACGAGCCTTCCCTGATCGCCGCCCTGCTTCTGACCGCGGCCTTGGCGGGGGCGCTTTTCGCGGGACGGCACAATGCCGTGATGGTGCGTGTGTTCGCGGGCCTGCTGGCCCTCTCGGCTGGCTTCTCCGCCGGCTGCGTGCGCACAGCCCTGGTTTGGCATGAGGTGGTGGCGAAGGCGCCCGCTTTCCCGGTGCGCCTTTCAGGCTATGTGGAAAGCCTCGAGCGGCGTGTGGGGAGTGATCGTATTCTGCTGCGGCTGGACGGCGGGGCAATTTCCGGCGTCGAGGGATCTCCCCGGCTGGTGCGGCTTTCGCTCCGGCCGGGCATGGCGCCGCCGGTGGGAGCCCACATCACCCAGCTCGCGCGCCTGCTTCCACCGCTTGGACCCGCAATGCCCGGATCACACGATTTCGGGCGCGCGCTCTGGTTCAAGGGCATCGATGCCGTCGGTTTTGGACTTGGTCGCCCAAAGGTTGTTCTCGCGGCGACGGAGCCTCCCCTTTCGGTGCGGATCGCTGTGCTGGTCGATGGCGTGCGTGCAGCACTCGGGGCGCGCATCCGCGCCGTGCTCCACGGTGTGCCGGGGGAGATCGCGGTTGCGCTCGTGGCTGGCGATCGTTCCGCGATTCCGAAGGAGGTGGAGGAGGGCATGCGCGTATCGGGCCTGACGCACATCCTCTCTATATCCGGGCTGCATATGGCGCTGGTCGCGGGCACCCTGTTCGCCCTGGCGCGGGGCGGCCTGGCCCTGGTGCCGGCGCTGGCGCTGGGCTGGCCCATCAAGGCCATGGCGGCGCTGCTCGCGCTTGCCGGCAGCGCCTTCTACCTCATCCTTTCCGGCAATGATGTTCCCGCCCAGCGTTCCTTCGTGATGACGGCACTTGTGCTCGCGGGGGTGATCATGGGGCGGAGGGCGCTGACCCTCCGGACCATTGCCGTTGCCGCCGTCGTCGTGATCGGCCTGACGCCCGAGGCGGCGCTCGATCCTGGGCCGCAAATGTCGTTTGCGGCTACATTGGCCCTGGTAGCCGCATATGAGAGGCTGCAACCTCTGCGGGCGCTGCCCCGCCCGGAAGGACTGTTGGCGCGAATCGGCATGATGCCGGTGGTCTTCCTTGCGGGGATCGTGGTCACCGCCTTGGTGGCCGGCTCCGCCAGCGGCCCGTTCGCCGCCTATCACTTCCAGAGATTCGCCCCCTACGGGTTGCTGGCCAATCTCGCCGCCATGCCCGCCGTCTCGCTGCTGGTCATGCCGTTCGGCCTTATCGGCGTGCTGCTGATGCCCTTTGGCTGGGACGGGCTGGCCTGGCCCGTCATGGGCACCGGCATCGAGATCATGCTGGCGGTGTCGGATTACGTCGCCGGGTTGCCGGGCGCGGATGCTCGAATCGACACGGTGAACACCGCAGCTCTGCTGTGGTTCAGCCTCGCCCTCCTGTCCACCTGCCTGCTGCGCGGGCTACCGAGCCTCATCGCCGTCCCGGCCTTCGCCTTCGCCCTCGCCGCCTCAGGCCCCCTAAAGCCGCCGGATGTACTGATCGCCCCCAATGCGACGACCGTGGCGGTGCGTGGAGGCGACGGCCGACTTTCCGTGGTGGGGGCCAAGGGCCAGCGCATCCTGGTGGAGCAATGGTTGGCCCGCGAGGGCGACCGCCGCACGGCGCGCTCGCCTGAACTCGACAATGGCTTTGCCTGCGACCCGATGGGTTGTGCCGCCCCTCTGCCAGGCGGCGGCACGATCGCGATTTCGCGCCGCGCGGAGGGGCTCGCTGCCGATTGCCTCAACGCCCGCATCGTCGTGACCCGAGACACACCGCCTGCGGGATGTCCCGCCCGTGTCGTGACGCCGACGGATCTCGACCGCACCGGTACGCTGGCCTTCTTCCGAGACGAAGCGGGCCTGCGTGAACAGCCCACGCGCGACCCTTCCATTCGCCGGCCTTGGCTGCCCCCGCTTCCGCCCGCCCCGTCCGGCAAGACCGAAGCCGCCAACGAGGCCGAGGATGACGCCGCGACGGAGTGAGACCGCGCCCCGCCCTCAGTAGCGCCGCATCAAGCCGACAAGCCGACCCTGGATGCGCACCCGGTCCGGGCCGAAGATGCGGGTTTCATAGGCTGGATTGGCTGCCTCCAGCGCGATGGAGGCGCCCTTTTTCCGGAGCCGCTTGAGCGTTGCTTCCTCTTCGTCCACCAGCGCCACGATGATGTCGCCGGTTTCGGCGCTGTCGCATTTGCGGATCAGCACGGTGTCACCGTCGAGAATGCCCGCTTCGATCATGCTGTCGCCGCGCACTTCGAGCGCGAAATGCTCGCCCTGGCCCAGCATTTCGGGCGGAACGTTCAATGTGGCGCTGCGGCTCTGAATGGCCGATATGGGCGTGCCGGCCGCGATGCGGCCCATGACGGGCACCGCGACGGTCTGTCCGCTTTCCCCCTCATCCTCGGCAACAGGGCGGACCTTGCCGAGGCTGCCCTCGATGACCGAGGGAGAGAAGCCGCGTCCCGCGCCCCGTTGCGTCGTGAGGCCGGGCGCCACGCTGTCCGGCAGGCGAACCACCTCCAGGGCGCGGGCGCGATTGGGCAGGCGCCGGATGAAACCGCGTTCTTCCAGCGCGGTGATGAGGCGATGGATGCCCGACTTGGAGCGCAGGTCCAGCGCCTCCTTCATTTCATCGAAGGACGGCGGCACGCCGGTTTCCTTAAGCCGCTCATGGATGAAGCGAAGCAGGTCGTATTGCTTGCGCGTCAGCATCTCACCCCCCGTTCCCGGTGCCGCCGACCACCAGCGGTGCGGCCCTGCCGGACAGTTCGGCAGGGGCGGCAAGCGCGCGATGGTGTCGCAAATATGCGAAACAAATCATGAACAGCTTCTATCTGTTCCTTTTGTGTTCCGCAAGGGTGAAGATCTCTTTGGCGCGATCTTTCTTCACGTGAAGAGCGAAGCCGACTGCGGCCAGGGCTCGGCTTGCCCAGTGCGCTCGAAATATTTCTGCAGAACGAGAAGTGCGATGAGCCGCTCACGCCTCGGATTGAAGAATTGCCGAACATAGGCCTGTGCATTGGCAATGATCGTGCGCGCTTCATCCGGATGTCGATTGAAATAATCTATTTTCTCATCCAGGTCGTCATAATCGGCTTGGAGCTCGACATAATGGATGCCGGGCTTCAGCGTGCCTTCCATGAACCAGGTTTCATATCGCGGCGGAGGCATGAAACAGAGGGAGTTCGACGCCATGATCCATTTCAGGTTCGTGGCCACATCATTCCCCTCGATGGAGAGGATGTACTTGTAGCCGAGCTGTTGGAATGGCGAGAGATAGGGCTTCGGTGGCGGGCCGCCGGGAGATGCGGAGACGGAGCCGATGTCGCAGCGGGGATTGGTGGCGTGGCGGGCGATGAGACGTTGGCGCCACGGGAGATTGCCGCCGCCGCGCCAGACCGCCATGGGACGCTTCTCGTCGAAGGAGAGGCGGTCGCGGTACAGCTGGTAGTGGCGGAATCGGTCGAGCTTCAACAGGACCGAATTCTGGTTGTCGCCGGCAATGGGGCGGCTCTTCAGAATGGTGGGCTGGTCGGGAACGGCGATGACGTCACCGAACTGATAGCGGGGGCGGAGCGGCGCCGAAAAGGCGTGCAGGGCCTCCATCAGGTCGTAATAATAGCGGCTGCCCGACCGCACGTGGGGGCGCGGCATGAGGGTGATGGGGTGCGGCACGCCGGCCGCAAGTTTGTTGTAGTAGTTGACGCGGAACACAAGGTCCGCATCCGCGCCATGGGCCTGCGCCATGCGGCGCGCGGCGGCGAGCTGCGGGGCGTGCAGGGCGTGGGGAGCAAGGTCGCGGAGCAGGCCTTGCACGTAATAGGTCACGCGCCGCGCGGCCTTTTCGATCTCGAAGCTCAGATTGCCCGTGGCCATGGCATCAATCGTGGAATGGGATGATTTCGCAGGGGTCGCCGGCCTTGGCAGCGGGGGCGAACGGCGGGCGCACCAGCAGGCAATCGGCCGCCGCGAGCACGCTCAGCATGGCGCTGTCCTGGGACGCGGCGGGCGTGACCCGCACCGAGCCGTCGACGTCATGCTCCATATGGGCGCGCATGAAATCTCGCCGCTGATCATTGGAGGGCACGGCGACGGCGAGCCGGGCAGGGGCGGTGCGCACAACAGCGGCGGCATCGCCCTGCATGGCCCGCACCAGCGGCTCGAGGAACAACAGCGCGCACACATGAGAGGAGACGGGGTTGCCGGGCAGGCCCAGGCACCGCACGGCGCCGCGGGTGCCGAACATCAGCGGCTTGCCCGGGCGCAGCGCGATCTTGTGCACATAGAGGTCCACGCCCTCGGCGCGCAGGGCGGGTGCCATCAGGTCATGATCGCCAACCGAGGCACCGCCAGACGACACCACAAGATCAAAATCCCCATTGAGGGCACGGGCGACCACGGCGCGGATGTCGGCGAGTTCGTCGCCCACCAGCCCAAGGTCTGTCACCACGGCTCCGGCGCGGCTGGCGAGGGCTGCGAGGCCAAACGCGTTGGACACCACGATTTCACCCTCCGCCCCCGTACCGCGGCCGGGCAGCACCAGCTCGTCGCCGGTCTGGATGATGGCGACGCGGGGCCGGCGGGCCACCGGGATGGTGGCATGGTCCATGGCCGCGGCCAGCATGATGTCGCGGCTGGTGAGGCGGCGACCGGCGCGCAGCCCAGGCGCGCCTTGCAGGAAATCGCAGCCAAGCTTGCGGACATTGCGCAGGGCGGCGGTTGCCGCCGTGGTGGTGACAAGATCGCCGTCGCGGCTGGTGTTCTCCTGAATCACCACTGTATCGGCGCCCTCCGGCATCACGGCGCCGGTGAAGATGCGCACCGCCTGCCCGGGGCCCATGCCGCCGACAAACGGGCGGCCGGCGGCGGATTCGCCGATGACGGTGAGGGTCGCGGGCGTGATGGAGATGTCGGCGGCGCGCACGGCGTAGCCATCCATGGCCGACATGTCGGCCGGCGGCTGGGAGCGGCGCGCGATGAGGTCCGCGGCCAGCACCCGGCCCGCAGCCTGTTCCACCGGGACCTCTTCGATGCCCAGGGGCGTGACCGAGTGGGTCACGCGGCTGAGGGCCTCCTCGACGCTCATCAGCGCCATGGTCGCGTTCCTTCCTTGTCTCGCCGGCTATGAGGCTTCCGCGCGCCACAGGCCACTGCGCCCGCCGGACTTTTCCTTGAGGCTGACGCCTTCGATGCGCATGCCGCGATCCACGGCCTTGGCCATGTCGTAAATGGTGAGGCACGCCACCGAGACGGCGGTGAGCGCCTCCATCTCCACGCCGGTCTGGCCGGAGGTCTTCACCCGCGCGGTGACGACGAGGCCGGGGAGGGCGCTGTCTGGGGCAATCTCCACTTCCACCTTGGAGAGCATGAGCGGGTGGCAGAGCGGAATCAGCTCATGGGTGCGCTTGGACGCCATGATTCCTGCGATGCGCGCCACGCCAAGCACGTCGCCCTTCTTGGCATTGCCGGAAAGAATCATCTCCAGCGTTTCAGGCGCCATGACCACCTGGCCCTGGGCCACGGCTTCGCGCGCGGTGATCGCCTTTTCGGAGACGTCCACCATCCGTGCGGCGCCCTGGTCGTCGAGATGAGTCAGGCGCGCCATGGGGACGCTGGCCTCCGGAATCGCTGCGGGTCGGGGGCAAGATGGAGCCAGCAGCCGGGCGTGTCCACCTCCAGGCTGTTCCCGGCTCCGGCAGCGGCGGAGCGCAATGGGGTGGAGAGTGGCGCGGTGTGCTTGCGGAAAGTGTTCTAAGTCAATTGGATAGAGCACTTCCGCCTTTCAGGGAATTGCGGAAGTGCTCTGGTCTCTGGTGTCGCTCCGCCGGCGGGATCAGCGCAGACGGGTCCAGGTCTGGGTCTTGCAGAGGGGGACGATGACGCAGCCCTTCAGCTTCAGCTTGTCGGCCCCGTCGAGGGTGATGGAAGCCGAATAGGTCTTGCCGTCATCGGCATTGTAGATGCTGCCGCCGCTCCACTCGTTCGGCCCGCCGCTGAAGCCGCTGAGAATGGTGAGCCCCTTCAGCGGGCGGTCACGCAGCTTGGCATCGGAATTATGGACGTCCTTCAGCCCCGGATCGGCCTTCAGGCCCTCGGAGGAGACCAGGCGCCCGCAGAGGCTGGCGCCACACTTGGAGATTTCCACCTGGCCGCCGCGGGTGGGCGTCTGCCACAGGCCGGTCGGGTCCGCCGCCAGCGCGGGACCCGCCACAAGCCAAGCCGCACCCGCAAGGGCGCCGAGAAGGGCCACTTTCATCACAATTCTCCCTATGCGCCGGCCTCTTCAGCGGGCCGGTGCGCACATTAAGGACGAAAGTGACGTATAGGGCAAGGTCAGGACGCAAGCAGGAGGGAAGTCGCGCTCGCGACATCCTCCTGGCGCATGAGGCTTTCGCCCACCAGGATGGAATGGATCCCCACCTGTCCCAGCCGTGCCACATCGGCGGCGGTGAAAATGCCGCTCTCGCCGATCACCAGCCGGTCCTTTGGCACGCGTGGGGCGAGCCGTTCGCAGGTGGCCAGGGTGGTCTCGAAGGTGCGCAGGTCGCGATTGTTGATGCCGATGAGGCGGCTGGGCAGGGCCAAGGCGCGGTCGAGCTCAGCGTCGTCATGCACCTCG
Source organism: Xanthobacter variabilis (assembly GCF_043831965.2). NCBI lineage: Bacteria > Pseudomonadati > Pseudomonadota > Alphaproteobacteria > Hyphomicrobiales > Xanthobacteraceae > Xanthobacter > Xanthobacter variabilis. The sequence goes on along the minus strand of NZ_CM195533.1, from coordinate 3,348,298 downwards.
AAGATCGCGTCCATGCCATAGGCGACCGCCGCAGCGGCAAGGTCGCCCGCCAGCGCGTCGTCCACCCCCGCCATGATGATGAGGATGCAGTCCGCCCCCCAGGCGCGGGCTTCCGCCACTTGATAGGTGTCGTACATGAAGTCCTTGCGCAGCACCGGCAGGTTCACCACCGCGCGCGCCGCCTTCAGATAATCCGGCGCACCCTGGAAGGAGGGGGTGTCGGTGAGCACGGAAAGGCAGGTGGCACCGCCGCGCTGATAGGCCCGCGCCAGGCTCGGCGGATCAAAGTCCGGCCGGATCAGGCCTTTGGAGGGGCTGGCCTTCTTGATCTCGGCGATAAGGGCGGTATGCCCGTCCGCGATATTGCGGGCAAGGGCCTCCGCGAACGGGCGCACGCGCGGTGCGGCCTTGGCCGCCGCTTCAATCTCCGCCAGCGGGTGCGCCTTCTTGGCGGCGGCGATTTCTTCGCGCTTATAGGCCTCGATGCGGGTGAGGATGTTGCTCATCACGCCGCCTCCGCCGCTGCTGCGGAAACCGCCACGAGCTTCTCGAGTTTGGCCTTCGCGGCGCCGGAATCGAGGCTGGCGGTGGCCATCTCCACGCCCTCGCGCAGGTCCTTGGCGCGGCCGGCGACCACCAAGGTGGCGGCGGCATTGAAGAGGGAGACGTCACGATAGGCGTTGCGGGCGCCGTCCAGCACAGCGGTGAGCGCAGCGGCGTTCACCTTGGCATCGCCGCCCTTCAGGGCTTCGGCCGGCGCGCGGCTCAGCCCCACATCCTCCGGCGTCACCTGGAAGGTGTGGATCTTGCCGTTCTCCAGAACGGCGATGTCGGTGGTGCCCGAAATGGTGATCTCATCCAGCCCGTCCGAGCCATGGACCACAAACGCGCGCTCCGAGCCCAGGGTCTTCAGCACCTCGGCCAGCGGCACGATCCAGGACTTGGCGAACACGCCCACCATCTGCCGCGTCACGCCCGCCGGATTGGAGAGCGGGCCGATGAGGTTGAAGATGGTGCGGGTGCCCATCTCCACACGGGTGGGGCCCACATGCTTCATGGCCGGATGGTGGGAGGGCGCGAACATGAAGCCGATGCCCGCCTCCGAAAGGCAGCGGGAGATGCCGGCCGGCGTCAGGTCGATGCGCACGCCAAGGGCGGCCAGCACATCGGCGGCGCCGGACTTGGAGGAGAGCGCGCGATTGCCGTGCTTGGCCACGGGCGCACCGGCACCCGCCACGATGAACGACGCGCAGGTGGAGATGTTGTAGGAGCCCGAGGCGTCGCCGCCCGTGCCCACCACGTCCACCGCATCGGCCGGGGCGGTGACGGGCAGCATCTTGGAGCGCATGACGGAGACGGCGCCGGCGATCTCGTCCACCGTCTCGCCGCGCACGCGCAGGCCCATGAGCAGCGCGCCCATCTGGGAGGGGGTGGCCTCGCCCGACATCATCTTGTCGAACACGATGGCCGCTTCGTCGCGCGTGAGGCTGGCGCCGGTGGCGACCTTGCCGAGCAGCGGCTTGAACTCGTCCGTCATCTTTCGTCCTCAGCCTTTGGCCGCGTTGAAGGCGGTCGCGATCTCCAGGAAATTGCGCAGGAGCGCGTGGCCGTTCTCCGAGGCGATGCTCTCGGGGTGGAACTGCACGCCGTGGATGGGCCGGGTCTTGTGGGCGAGGCCCATGATGAGGCCATCCGCCGTGTGGGCGGTGATCTCCAGCGTGTCCGGCAGGGTCTCGCGCTTCACGATCAGCGAGTGATAGCGCGTGGCCTGGAAGGAGTGGTTGAGGCCCCGGAACACACTCTTGCCCTCGTGCAGGATCTCAGAAAGCTTGCCGTGCATGGGGGTGGGCGCGCGCACCACATCGCCGCCGAACACCTGGCCGATGGCCTGGTGACCGAGGCAAACGCCGAACATGGGCACATCCGCCCCCGCCGCCGCGATCAGGTCGCAGCAGATGCCGGCTTCGGTGGGGGTGCAGGGGCCGGGGGAAAGCACGATGGCCTCCGGCTTTTCGGCCAGCACGTCGGCGATGGAAACCGCATCGTTGCGATGGACGGTGACGGTGGCGCCGAGCTCACCCAGATAATGCACGAGATTGTAGGTGAAGCTGTCGTAGTTATCGATCAGCGTAACGGCGGTCATAACGGCTCCCTGGCGGGTCCCGGCCCGATTGTCTCGGCGATTTTCGGCCGGTTAAAGCGGTCCGGACGGATGGGGTCAAGCGAAGGCGGCTCAGCAAATCAGCGCGCTTCGCACCATCGGTCGGACGCCTGGGCGGCGCCGGTTGCGCGCGGCGCGAGGCGGCCGCGGCGGTCTTCGAAATGGATAGGCATCAGGATCATCGATCGTCCCATCGCCCCGCGACCCGGTGGCCACACGGCGGTTGCGCGGGAAAGACTACGACGCGCGCGGCGCCAAGGGAAGGGCGGTGTGCGCCGCATGTGGCCTGCCGCCACCTCGGTTCTCGATGGTGACAAAGCGAAACGGCCGGGACGAGCCCGGCCGTTCGATCAATCCGCGAATTGTGCCTCACAGCATGGCGGGCAGCACGCGATCCGGCGGACGGTGGCCATCCATGAAGGTCTTGATGTTGACGATGACCTTCTCGCCCATGTCGATGCGGCCCTCGAGGGTGGCCGAACCGAGGTGTGGCAGCAGCACCACCTTGCCCTGGCGGGCGAGGCGCACCAGCTTGGGGTTGACCGCCGGCTCCTGCTCGAACACGTCGAGGCCGGCGCCGCCGAGTTCCCCAGCCTCCAGCAGGCGGGTGAGGGCGTTCTCGTCGATCACTTCGCCACGGGCAGTGTTCACCACATAGGCGTCGTTCTTCAAGAGCTTCAGGCGGCGGGCCGAAAGCAGGTGATAGGTGGCCGGGGTGTGCGGGCAGTTCACGGAGATGATGTCCATGCGCGCCAGCATCTGGTCCAGGCTGTCCCAATAGGTGGCGTCGAGCATTTCCTCGATGCCGGAAGGCAGCCGGTGGCGGTTATGGTAGTGGATCTGCAGGCCGAAGGCCTTGGCGCGCCGCGCCACCGCCTGGCCGATGCGGCCCATGCCGATGATGCCGAGGCGCTTGCCCCAAATGCGCCGGCCGAGCATCCAGGTGGGCGACCAGCCGGGCCACTCGTCCTTCTCGGAGATCATGACCTGCGCGCCCTCGGCGAGGCGGCGCGGCACGGCGAGGATGAGCGCCATGGTCATGTCCGCCGTGTCCTCGGTGAGGACGCCGGGCGTGTTGGTGACGGTGATGCCGCGGTTGAGCGCGCTCGCCACGTCGATGTGGTCGACGCCGTTGGAGAACGAGGCAATGAGACGCAGGTTCTCCCCTGCCTGCGAGAGCAGGGCGGAATCGATACGGTCGGTCACCGTGGGGACCAACACGTCAGCGGTTTTCACCGCCTCGATGAGGGCGGCCTGATCCATGGGCGTGTCGTCCACGTTCAGGCGAGCATCGAAGAGCTCGCGCATGCGCGTCTCGACCGATTCGGGCAGCTTGCGCGTGACGACGACAAGCGGTTTGCGGCGCACGATGGGCACTTCCCATTCCCCATTTCTTAACTCTTCTCGTCCCGTCTATCAGACAGGCGGGGAAACACAAGGCGTCCGGCAGCCCATCCGCTTGACGATGTCCCGCCGGGGGCGCACTGCCTCTGCCCGAAAATCTTGAGTGCGAAAGGACCAGCCGATGCTGTCGATGGCGCGAGCTCTTCCCCCAAAAAGCCCCCTGCGGAACCTGACGGCCCTCGCTCTGGCCGCCGTGGTGACCCTGGCCGGGGCGGGAATGGCCGTCGCCGCCGAGGACGGAACCTCGGGCCTGCCGGTGCCGCGCTTCGTCTCGCTCAAGGCGGACAAGGTGAATGTGCGCAACGGGCCGAACAAGGACCAGGACGTGGCCTGGGTGTTCTCCCGCTCCGGCCTGCCGGTGGAGGTGACGGCTGAGTTCGAGACCTGGCGGCGCATCCGCGATGCCGATGGCGCGGAGGGGTGGGTCTATCACTCCATGCTCTCCCTGCGCCGCACCGCGCTGGTGGCACCCTGGCTGAAGAACGAGACCGTGGTTCTGCGCGCCGAGCCCAATGCGGACGCCCGGGTGGTGGCCCGCCTGGAGCCCGGCGTGCTGGGCAATGTGAAGAAATGCGATGGCAAGTTCTGCCGGCTGACGGGCGAGGGCTTCGACGGCTATGTGCAGCAGTCCCAGCTCTTCGGCGTCTATCCCGACGAAAAGATCGAGTGACGGTGCCGCCGGCTATGGCTCGCGCGCGGCGGTGTCAGGTCGGGCGCCTGAGCGTTTTGCCCGCGTGAGGCGGTATCGTTCGGGCGGTAAAATGGCTTAGCTTTCTCCACAGGGGGAGGACCGCCATGGGCGCCGTGCTGGATCGCATTTTCAGGCTCGGGGAAAACGGAACTTCCGTGCCTGTGGAGGTGGGGGCGGGGGTCACCACCTTCCTCACCATGAGCTACATCATTGTGGTGAATCCGCAGATTCTGGCCGCCGCGGGCATCGACCAGGGCGCGGCTTTCGTGGCCACGTGCCTTGCCGCGGCGCTCGGCAGCCTCGCCATGGGGCTGGTGGCCAACTACCCCATCGCTCTCGCGCCCGGCATGGGCATCAATGCCTATTTCGCCTTCACCGTGGTGGGGGCCATGGGCGTGCCCTGGCAGACGGCGCTCGGGGCGGTGTTCCTTTCCGGATGCCTGTTCCTGCTGGTGAGCGTGTTGCGCCTGCGCGAGTGGCTGGTGAATTCCATTCCGCTCTCTCTTAAGCTGGGCATTGGGGCCGGTATCGGCCTGTTCCTCGGCCTGCTGGGGCTGCACGGCATGGGGGTGGTGGTGGCGAAGCCAGCCACGCTTTTGGCGCTGGGGTCGCTTGGCACCGCGTCCACCCTGCTCGCCTGTGTCGGGTTCGTTCTGATGGCGGGTCTTGCGGCGCGGCGGGTGCCGGGGGCGATTCTGATCGCCATCGGGGCTGTGACCCTGGCGGGCGTTCCCCTGGGTCTGGTGACGTTCACGGGCGTAGTGGCGCCGCCGCCCTCGCTCCTGCCCACTTTGCTTCAGCTCGATGTGGCGGGCGCACTGAGTGTGGGCATCGCCTCGGTCGTGTTCGCCTTCTTCCTGGTGGACCTGCTGGACAACATGGGCACCCTCATCGCGACCCTGCATCGCGCCGGCCTGATGCGCGCCGACGGCACGGTGCCGCGCCTGCGCCAAGTGCTGCTGGCCGATTCTGGCGGAGCGCTGGTGAGCAGCCTGCTCGGTACGTCGCCGACCGTGTCCTACATTGAAAGCGCGTCCGGCATCGCCGCCGGCGGGCGAACGGGCCTCGCGGCCGTGGTGGTGGCGGGGCTGTTCCTGCTCTGCCTGCTGTTCTCGCCGCTGGCGCTGGCGGTGCCGGCCTTCGCCACCGCACCGGCGCTGCTCTATGTGGCGTGCTCCATGCTCGGCGAGGTTCGGGACATCCGGTGGGAGGATGCGACGGAGGCGCTGCCCGCGGCCGTAACCGCGCTGGGCATCGTCTTCACCTTCTCCATCGCCACCGGCATCGGGCTGGGCTTCATCACCTATGTGGGCGTGAAGGCCATCGCCGGTCGCTGGAGGGAGATTGGAGGCGCCGTGTGGCTCATCGCTGCTGCCGCCGCGTTGATGCTGGCAGTGGGGTGAAGCGGGGCCCGCGGGCGTCAGGCCAGCTTCACCTCGGTGCTCTGAGTGCCGTTTTCGCCGTAGACGTTCTTCACTGCGGTTCCGCTGCCGTCGTGGCTCCAGCTCACCATCTTGGCTCCGTTGGGAACCCGCACATGGATGGAGAACTGGCCGAAGCTGAATGAGCCGTCGGGGTTGCGCGTGTAAATGGTGCCGGTCACCCCGCGCGAGCGCTTGATTTCCGCCAGCCCATCCTCAATCGCGCCCGGGCCGTTGGCCACCACGGCGTTGGCCTGGCTGATGGCGCTGATGGTCGAGGCGATCATCTGATTGAGATAGGTGACCATCCGATCGTCGGTCGCCGCGCCCAGGCTGGCCTGGAATCCCTGGAGCTGCTGCTGCAGGGCTGGGAGCTTCTGCAGGGTCTGGTTGAAGGTGATGATCGCGTCGATCAGCATGTCCTCGCTGGCGATGGAGAGCTTTTTCGAGCGCATGCTGGAGGCGGCCGTTGCGGTGCCGAGATCGGCGGCCGGCTTCGATTCGCCCACACCTTTGACGTCCGATTCGGTGTCGGTCGCATGGGTGCTGGAGATCCAGGCGTCGGTCGCGACGCTGGTTCCGCGGAGCCAGGCAGGGCTGGTGGCGGCGCCGATCTGGCCGGCCTGGCCCCCATCCGCTCCAGCGGTGGCGCCATTTACCGCCAAGCCCAGGTCCTGCGTCGCAGGGCGCGAGGACAAAAGATTCAGGGAGCTGTCAACAAGCGTCACCATGCGCCCCTCCTCGGAGGCGTGGAGCCCGCAAGGCTCATCATGTGCGCGCGGGCTCGGAAACCGGTGCCGACATCATGTCGACCGCATAGGAAGGCGGTGGGGATTCTGATGGCCTCACGTTACCACAGCTCCAGTCCGCTCCACAGCGTGAAAATTAGCCAGTTCCGCGCATTTTGCGGTGCCTGTGTGCGTGCGCGGTGAGGCGGGGAGCTCACGATAGGGTGTCCGGCGGGCCTTCCATCCGGCGGCGGCTTCGTGTAGATGACCCGCAACTGGCGTGCCCGGCCCTCCGGCTGCGGCGCGAAGATGATGGATTCCATGCAAACGGTTTTGATCGTCATTCACCTGTTGGTGGTGCTTGCGCTTATCGGCGTGGTGCTGATCCAGCGCTCCGAGGGGGGCGGGCTCGGCATTGGTGGCGGCGGTGGCGGCGGCGGTGGCTTTTTCACCGCCCGCGGCACTGCCAATGTGCTGACCCGCGCGACTGCCATTCTGGCCGTGCTGTTCTTCATCACGTCGCTGGCGCTGACCATCGTGGCTGGCTGGGGGCGTTCTCCCGGCTCCATCCTGGCGCCCGCTGGCCAGAGCCAGGGCGCGCCTGCCGCGCCGCAGAGCGGTGGCGCGACGATCCTTGATCAGATTCGCCCGCAGGGTAGCGGTGCGCAGGAAGCTCCGGCTACGCCTGCCCCCACGGCTCCTTCGGGTCCGCAGGTTCCGCAGTCACAGTGAGTGTGTCGCCGCGATCATTTCGCGGCGCCGTTCCTTCTCCACGGGCGAGGCGAGGCCGGATGCGGCTTCGCCCTCGCCGAATCGCGTTTGCACGAGGTAAGGTCAAGGCCCATGGCGCGCTATATCTTCATCACCGGCGGCGTCGTGTCTTCCCTGGGCAAGGGCCTCGCCTCCGCTGCCCTGGGCGCGCTGCTTCAGGCGCGCGGCTACACGGTTCGTCTGCGCAAGCTCGACCCCTATCTCAACGTCGATCCGGGCACCATGAGCCCGTACCAGCACGGTGAGGTGTTCGTCACCGACGATGGCGCGGAGACGGATCTCGACCTTGGTCATTACGAACGGTTCACCGGGCGCCCGGCCTGCAGGCAGGACAACATCACCACCGGCCGCATCTATCAGGACATCCTGACCAAGGAGCGCCGGGGCGACTATCTGGGCGCCACCATCCAGGTCATTCCCCACGTCACCAACGCCATCAAAGACTTCGTCCTGGAGGGCAATGAGGGCTTTGACTTCGTGCTGGTCGAGATCGGCGGCACGGTCGGCGACATCGAGGGCCTGCCCTTTTTCGAGGCCACCCGCCAGCTCAAGAACGAGCTGCCCCGCGGCCATGCCATCTTCATTCATCTCACGCTGCTGCCCTACATCCCATCTGCCGGCGAGGTGAAGACCAAGCCCACGCAACATTCGGTGAAGGAGCTGCGTTCGATCGGCATTCAGCCGGACATCCTGCTGTGCCGCACGGATCGCGAGATCCCGCGCGAGGAGCGCCGCAAGCTTTCGCTGTTCTGCAATGTGCGCGAGAGCGCGGTGATCGAGGCGCGCGACGCCGACAACATCTATGCGGTCCCGTCGGCCTATCACGCCGAGGGCCTCGACAAGGAAGTGCTCGCGGCCTTCAACATCGAGCCGGCGCCGGCGCCCAATCTCAAGCGCTGGACTGACATCGAGAAGCGCGTGCGCAACCCCGAGGGCGAAGTGACCATCGCCATCGTCGGCAAGTACACCGGGCTGAAGGACGCCTATAAGTCGCTGATCGAGGCGCTGGCCCATGGCGGCATCGCCCATCAGGTCAAGGTGAACCTGGACTGGATCGAGAGCGAGACGTTTGAGCGCGAGGATCCCACGCCCTTCCTGGAGCATGTGAACGGCATTCTCGTCCCCGGCGGCTTCGGCCAGCGCGGCGCTGAGGGCAAGATTCGCGCGGCTCAGTTCGCGCGCGAACGCCAGGTGCCCTATCTCGGCATCTGCTTCGGCATGCAGATGGCGGTGATCGAGGCTGCGCGCAATCTCGCGGGAATTGAGAAGGCCAATTCCACCGAATTCGGCCCGACGTCTGAACCGGTGGTGGGCCTGCTTACCGAGTGGCTGCAGGGCAATGAGCTGCAGCGCCGTAGCGCGGCCGGCGATCTGGGCGGCACCATGCGGCTTGGCGCCTATCCGGCCCATCTGGCGCCGGGCAGCAAGGCCGAGGCGATCTATGGCAAGAGCGACATCTTCGAGCGCCATCGCCATCGCTACGAGGTGAACACCGCGTATCGCGAACGGCTCGAGCAGCACGGGCTCAAATTCTCCGGCATGTCTCCGGATGGGCTGCTGCCCGAGATTGTCGAGCATCAGAATCACCGGTGGTTTGTCGGCGTACAATTCCATCCGGAGTTGAAGTCCCGCCCGTTCGAACCGCACCCGTTGTTCGCGTCCTTCATTGGCGCGGCGATGGAGCAGAGCCGGCTTGTGTGATCGGCAGCTGCCTGAGACGCGTTCCAGAGCTTGGGTTTTGGGCGGCTGGCGCGTGCTTCGTGGGCCATTGATTGTGGCATCAGGGTGCCGTCATTGCGGCTGCGCGCCACATTTTCAATTCGCAAACATGGCATCCTGCGGCTAAGCTCGCCGCAGGAGCGGGGCGCTTTTGCGCCGCGGATCTACATTCTGCGTGATCCTTCCGTCTCCCGGCCGTGCCGGCAACGCATGCCAAGCGTGCGTGGGCGAATGATATTGGCGGCCGCCGAGGGCCTTGGCCCGACGCATTCAAAACTGCGTTCAAAGTCCGGTCTTCCGCTGCGCTTCGCCCCGGCCGGACACCCTTGAAACAAAGGAGATGCCATGCGACGCGGCCTCGATCACGTGGTTCACCTCGTCCGTGACCTCGACGCAGCAGGCGAAACCTACGACCTGCTGGGCTTCACGGTGGGGTCGCGCAATGCGCACCCGTGGGGCACTGAAAACCGCATCGTCCAGACCCCTGGATTTTTCATCGAGCTGTTGCAGATCACCGATGCCGCCAAGATTCCGGCGGCCGAGCCCGGTCACTTCTCGTTCGGCGCCTTCAATGCCAACTTCCTTTCCACCTGTGGCGAAGGCTTGTCCATGATGGTCCTGGAAGGCACTAATGCCGCCGCTGAGCAGGCCCTGTTCGATCAGGCTGGCTTCGGTGGCTTCGAGCCGGTGGAGTTCTCCCGGAAGGCGCGCCGGCCGGATGGGCAGGAGGTGGATGTCGGCTTCGGGCTCGCATTCGCGCAGGAGCCCGCCTCTCCGGATTTCGCGGCTTTCACCTGCACCCAGACGCACCCGGAGAACTTCTGGTCGGTCGACCTGCAGCGCCATTCAAACATGGTGTCAGGGGTGAGCGGGGTGGTGCTGGTGGCCGACACGCCGGTGGAGCACCAAGCCTTCGTGAACACTCTGACCGATGTGCCCCTCCTGCGCGCGCGGGACGATTGGTACGTGGCGCAGACGCCGCGCGGGCAGATCGACGTGATGAGCCGGCCGCTGTTCACCGAGCGCTATGGCGTGCCCGCGCCGAAGGGGCCGGGCCTGCGCGTGGCTGCGGTTCGATTCGCGACGACCGGCGCGGAAGAGCTGCGGCGCTCGCTCGCGGCGCGGCGCATGGTGGAGGAATCCATTGCCGGTGTGGTGGTGGTGCCGCCACGGTCCGCCGCGGGTGCTACGCTGGTGTTCGAGGTCACCGACGACAAAAGCGCATAGTGCGGCATTTTTTTGCAGCTGGGCCTCTGGTCGTGAAGGCGCGATCGGGTAAAGGAGAAGGGCGGGGACAGGCGGTCCCCGCCGAGCGCGGACGGCCGCGCTGTTCTCCCTCGTGCGGCGGGGACGACCCCGCTTCCCTGGTGTTCCCCAATGGCATGGGTGTATCTGCTCGCGGCCGGTTTCACTGAAATCGCCTGGGCCGTCGGCATCAAATATTCTGAAGGCTTCACGCGGTTTTGGCCGAGTGTTCTTACCATCGGCGCGATCGCACTGAGCCTGCTTCTGCTGTCTCTGGCACTGCGGGGCATCCCCCTGGGCACCGCATACGCGGTGTGGGCCGGCATCGGAACGGTCGGCACGGCCCTTGTGGGCATTATGTTCTACGCGGAAACGGCCGACATCCTACGGCTGGTCTCGATCGGCCTCGTGGCGCTGGGGATCGTGGGGCTGAAGCTGGTCACGCACTGAGCGGCCCGGCGGCGCCTTGGCCTGTCACTGCGGTCACACCGGAGCGTTTCCCGGGCGAAGTGGAAACCGGTTCGCGTGACGGACGCGCGGGAAAGCGCGAGGCCGCGTGCCTCCGCGCGTCCATGAAGAACTGAAGCGGTCTGGTTGGGGGCCAGCTAGTTGGGAGCCAGGAGCTCGCCGCGCGCGCGGTCATAGCGCCACATGGCGCCGGGCATCACCTGGAAGCCGCCCATGGCCCGCTCGACCGTGTTTTCGCACGCATGGTCGAAGCGGCCCTTCAGGGCGGCCACGCCCGCCTTGGTCAAGCTGATCTCGGCGGAGGCATAGGCGCGGTAGCTGCGCTCCGCCGGGCTGCCGTCTCCCGGCGCAAAGGCGAGGGCGCCGCACTCGCTGGTCTGGAACGGAAGGCCGGAGATCAGCGGCTCGTGGGCGAAGGCCAGCCCATCGAGGCGCAGGAAGAAGGGCAGGTCCGCCAGAAACTGGGCCTCATCCATGGAATGAACGGCGGCGAACAGGTGCGCGACCTTGCGCGGTCCGTCAGCCAATTCTTCCAGAATCCGCTGCTCGGTGAGGGACAGGCCGGAGCGTGGCGCCGGCAGCTCGGCCAGCAGCCGCCGCAAGGCGGACACCAGATAGGGCAACGCCTCATGGGGCTTCGCCGCGAAGGTGGCGAGCGCGGTCGGGGTTGGGGCGGTGAAGGCGTCCCAGGCCTCGCGCGCGGTTTCGATCTGAAGGGCGGTGACCGGCATTCGGCGATGCTGCATCGCCTGCAGCTCGGCCGGCTCCATCACCCCGATGTAGTGATTCGCCTGCACCAGAAAGAGGCCCATGCGCTCCGGCTCATGGGAGAAATAATGCAGCAGCTGGATGAGCTGGAGCTGGTCATAGAGGTCGTGCTCGAACCACAGCTCCACCTCGGTGTAGGCGGAATGCACATCGAGCTGTGCATCACGGTGGGCGAAGTCGGCGCGCACGCTGTCCAAAGGCAGGCCGAGGGCGGCGGACAGGAAGTCCGCGCGGGTGTCGGAAACCTCGTCCAGCAGGGCGCTGCTGGGCACCGGGCCATCGTGCAGCATGTCCTGCCACGGCAGGAGATGACCGGCGATATGCGCCGCCTGGAGCCGCTCTACAGCCGCGTCGCCATTGGTGACGATGAGCTTCGGCATGCACAATTCCTCCTGCGGCAGCGTGTCCTGGCAGCGTCCTTTGCGCGGAGGGCGAGAGGCCTGTGCGTGAGACAGGCTGCTCGCCTGCGCCGCACTCAGCCGCGTCCGCGATAGGATGCCACCCCCGTGTCGGGTAACCACGCTCCGGCGGGAAGGGTTCCCGTCTGCCAGAAAACATCGATCGGAATACCGCCGCGGGGGTACCAGTAGCCGGCAATACGCAGGAAGCGCGGCGAGAGAAGGTTCGCCACGCGCTTGCCGATGGACACCGTGCAGTCCTCGTGGAACGCGCCGTGATTGCGGAAGCTGGCGAGGTACAGCTTCAGCGACTTGGATTCGAGCAGAAACTGGTCCGGCACATAGTCGATGACCAGGTGGGCGAAGTCCGGCTGCCCCGTTACCGGACACAGGGATGTGAACTCCGGGCAGGTGAAGCGGGCCACGTAGTCGGTATCCGCATGGGGGTTCGGCACCCGGTCGAGCACCGCCGCCTCGGGCGAGGGGGGCAGGTCCGTATGTGCGCCGAGCTGTAGCGGTCGGTCGGTCATGGGTCGTGGGTCCTTGTCCTGGCACGCGGCACCGGCCGTGGCTCAGGGCGCTTTGGGCCGGTGCGGGCCGCAGTTTGCGCGGGCGGCCTCCAAGGTCAACCGCATCGGGCGGCCGCCTCAGCGGAAAAGGAAATAGCCGATGGCGCCGGAGGCGGCGATGAGGGGAATGGGGTTCATCCGCGTCGCCAGCAGGATGCCGAACACGCCCAGCGCGATCATGGCTCCTTCCCACCCGGTCACGGTGCTGCGGGCGATACTGATGGAGCCGGCCAGGAGCAGGCCGATGGAAACCGGCGCAAGACCCCGCTGAATGGAGGCGCGCCAGGGCCAATGGTCCAGCCGGTTCCACAACCGACCAACCCACAGGGTGAACAGGCCGGTGGGAAGGAAGAAGGCCACGACCACCGCCAGCGCGCCCACCGGGCCCGCGACCCACTGGCCGACGCCGGCGATCATCATCATGTTCGGGCCGGGCGATACCTGGCCCACGCTGTAAATGTGGACGAGCTGCGGCACCGTCATCCAGTGGAAGGTGTCCACCACCAGGGTCTTCATTTCCGGGAACGCGGCCATGCCGCCGCCCACCGTGAGCAATGAGAGGTAGGCAAAGACGCCGATCAGGGCTGGAAGCTGGCTCATGACCCTGTCTGCTCCTGCGTCTTCTCGCTTTGCATCTTTTCCGCCGCCAGCTGGCTGGGGCGGTACCAGTAGATGGCGACGGCGCCGGCCAGCACCAGCACCAGCAGGACCGAGAGGTGCAGCACGTTCACGCCGATGACGGTCAGCGCCACCAGGATGAAGTCCGCCCAGCGCGCCAGCGTCTTGCGGCCGAGCTGGACGGTGACGGAGAAGACGAGGCCCACCGCCGCCGCCGAAACCCCGTGCAGCACGGCCTGCATGCCCACCTCGGAGTGCTGCGAGGCCGCATAGGCGCCGGCCGCGACTGACATCAGCAGGCCGCCCGGCAGGCAGATGCCGACCAGCGCCGCCGCCGCGCCGGCAGTGCCGCGCAGTCGGTCTCCCACCAAAATCGCCATGTTGGAGGCGTTGAGCCCCGGCAGGGTCTGGCAGATGGACAGGAGTTCGACGAAGGTTTCGTCGGCGATCCATTTGCGGCGCCCCACCAGGCCGGTACGCAGATAGGCCACGACGCCGCCGCCGAAGCTGGTGGCGCCGATGATGAGGAAGCCCACGAAAATCTCGCGCAGGCTCACCTGCAACGTTTCGGGCCGCGGCGCAGGCTGCTCATTCATGGTTTTGCGGGGGATTGCCCTGCAGGCGGTAGACCGCGGCGGTCTTGGTGGTGCCGAGCAGCACCCAGTCCCGTGCCTCATCCTGCAGGGCGCGGAAGAAGGCATCGCTGCGCTGGAGGGCCTTCGGGCTCATGTCGCTCTGATGGGCGTAATGGACCTGATAGGCGAACTCGCCGACCAGCTGCCGCTGCTCACCGCGTGTGCGCCACACCGAGACATTGCAGGGGGCGATCATGCCTCGTCCGAAATCCAACGTGCCGAGCTGTTGCAGCACTTCTTCCACTGCGGTGTGGTTCACCAGCTGCACATGCTCGCCGCAGTCTTCCAGTACCGGTAGCAAGGCGGGAAAGACCCGCGCCAGCGTGTCCGGACTCAGCGGATCGCCGATCCCCCGAGGATGAAAGGGAAACTCGACATTGTGCGAGAATAGGGAGCGCACGCCACCCAGCCGATTGCGGAGCGGCAGCGTCTCTTCCTTGAACTTGATGCGGTAACTGCCCTGGATCTGCGGCCGCACATCCAGCGCGGCTGCCTTGTCGCGGTCTGGATGGCGGTATTTGAAGACGATTTCCGGGTCGCCCACGGGAAAGCCATCCTCGTAGGTGACGCGTCGGCGCAGGATGAAGGAGTTATTGTAGAGACGGAAATCGTGGGTATCGAGGAACAGCACCTCGCGAATTTGCGGGCGAAGTCCCCGGGCAGGGCGCGGATCGAAGTCTATACCCTGGTGCTTGGCAACCTTTGCCACGATCTTGGCGAAGTCGAAGAAACTTTGGACGGATGTGAAGCGCAGCCCCTGCAGGATGATTTTTGCTTCGAGATAGCGCACCTCGTCATAAGGGTGCCCGTCTGCATAAAGTTGAGATGTGTCATCCACACCACTCACGGTATCTTCGGTCTGGTCCTGCGTCACCGGTCCGTCCCCCGCAGAGCGCCGCGCCGGCGCGAAAACCGCATCTGTAGCTAGCACTTATCCATTGCCTCGAAGAATGCGCAAGCGCCTTGGCGGGCGCCGCGCCGGGCCGGCGCGCATTTCTTTTGCGCGCTCCGCAGGGGGAAGCGCGGCAGCGGTGCGTTTTCGCGATTCAAAGAGCATGAAAAATGCTCTAGAAGCGGCCCGCCCGGGGGCGCGTGGTCCGCACCTAGCGGAAGATGCCACGGGCGAGGGATCAGCGACGGATCGGACACGTGGACGCTCACGTGGGGGTGGCAGGGCCGCCTTCCGGCATCCGGCGCACGCACGAGATGAGGGAAGGACCGTTCATGACCGCCATCGTCGACATCATCGGCCGCGAAATTCTGGACAGCCGAGGCAATCCGACGGTCGAAGTGGATGTGGTGCTGGAAGACGGCTCCATCGGCCGCGCCGCAGTGCCGTCGGGGGCCTCCACCGGTGCCCATGAGGCCGTGGAGCTGCGCGACGGCGACAAGGAGCGCTACCTGGGCAAGGGCGTCCTGCGCGCCGTGGATGCGGTCAATGGCGAGATTTATGATGCCATCGGCGGCTTCGAGGTGGAGGATCAGGCGCACATCGACGCCACCCTCATCGCCCTGGACGGCACCCCCAACAAGGCCCGCCTGGGCGCCAACGCCATTCTGGGCGTGTCGCTGGCGGTGGCCAAGGCCGGCGCGCTGGCCAACAACCTGCCGCTCTACCGCTATGTGGGCGGCGTGAACGCCCGCACCCTGCCGGTGCCCATGATGAACATCGTCAATGGCGGCGCCCATGCGGACAATCCCATCGACTTCCAGGAATTCATGATCCTGCCGGCCGGCGCCGAATCCTTCTCCGAAGGCCTGCGCTGGGGCTCGGAGATCTTCCACACCCTGAAGAAGGGCCTGAAGGACGCCGGCCACAACACCAATGTGGGCGACGAGGGCGGCTTCGCCCCCAACCTGGCTTCCGCCGAGGCGGCTTTGGATTTCGTGCTCAAGGCCATTGAGACCGCCGGTTTCAAGCCGGGTGAGGACGTCTATCTCGGCCTCGACTGCGCCTCCACCGAGTTCTTCAAGGACGGCGCCTACAATTATGCGGGCGAGGGCAAGGTGCGCGATGTGGAAGCCCAGGTGAAGTACCTGGCTGAGCTCGTCGGCAGCTATCCCATCGTCACCATCGAGGACGGCATGGCCGAGGATGACTGGGCCGGCTGGAAGCTGCTCACCGACGCCATCGGCTCCAAGTGCCAGCTGGTGGGCGATGACCTGTTCGTCACCAACGTGGAGCGCCTGTCGCGCGGCATCAAGCAGGGCGTGGGCAATGCCATCCTGGTGAAGGTGAACCAGATCGGTTCGCTGACCGAGACGCTGGACACCGTGGAGCTGGCGCACACCAATGCCTATCGCGCCGTGATGTCCCACCGCTCCGGCGAGACCGAGGATTCCACCATCGCGGATCTGGCCGTCGCCACCAATTGCGGGCAGATCAAGACCGGCTCGCTGGCCCGCGCGGACCGCACCGCCAAGTACAACCAGCTGCTGCGCATCGAGCAGGAGCTGGGCGACACCGCGCGCTATGCCGGCAAGGCCGCGCTGAAGGCCCTGTCCTGAGACCCGTCCCGCGCCCGTCCTCCGGGAGGGGCGCGCCGGTGGGTGGCGCTGGAAGAATGAGGGGGCCTCGCGGCCCCCTTTTTCATGTCCGCTGAATGGCCGCGACTCAGGCCGGCATGGCGCGCATGTCGTTGATGAGCTCGTGCAGGCCGAGCCAGACGATCTGCAGGCCGATGGCAAGCAGGATGAATGCGAACAGGCGAATCAGCACGCTGGTTCCCGTGTGCCCCAGAACCCGCTCGATAGTGGGCGCCTCGCGGAAGCAAAAATAGACCGTGAGGGAGATAGCGAAGAGCCCGGCCAGGGCGCCGAGGATCTCGCTCATGATGTCCGTAAGGTCGTTGGCCGCGATGGCGGCGGGACCAGCGGAAAGGGCGATGGTGGTGGCGATGGCGCCCGGCCCGACGGTCAATGGCAGGGTAAGGGGGTAGAAGGCCTGGTCCAGCGCCTCGCTGTCGTCGAGGGTGTTACCATCGGTCTTGTTGGCGGGCTTGTCGTCCGAGTGCAGCATCTGCCAGCCCACGGAGGCCACCACCAGGCCGCCGGCCACCCGCAGCACCGGCAGCGTCACGCCGAAGAAGAGCAGAACCTTTGCTCCCACGACCATGGTGGCCACCAGCAGCAGGAAGCCGAACAGGGCGACCTTGCGGGCCACCAGCTCCCGCGTGCCGGGGGAACAGCGCTGAACCAGGGTGAGGAAAATGGGCGCGCTGCCGAGGGGATTGACGATGGGAAAGAGCGCGGCATAGACCGCGACGAATACGTTGAAGAAGGAACTCATCCGGGTCCTCTTCCGCTCCTATTTGTCCACCCGCTCCCAGCCGTGGGGCGAAAGGCGCTCCTGGGGCAGGAACCGGCGCTTGTAGTCCATCTTGTGCGACCCCTGCACCCAATAGCCCAGATAAACGTAAGGCAGGCCCATGTCCCTGGCGCGCGCGACGTGGTCGAGGATGAGGAAGGTGCCGAGAGAGCGGTGCGGCACCTGCGGGTTGTAGAAGGAATAGACCATGGACAGCCCGTCGGAGAGGATGTCCGTCAGCGCCACCGCGATCAGGTCTCCGGTGCCGCGCCCCAGGAATCGCGAATCCACATTGCGGTTGCGATATTCGATGAGACGGGTGTCGACGTGGGTATCCTCCACCATCATCGCGTAGTCGAGCACGCTCATGTCCGCCATGCCGCCATCGCCGTGGCGGGTGGTCACATAAGCGCGGAAAAGGCTGTATTGCTCGGATGTGGGAGAGGGTGACCGCACCGCCCCGATAAGGTCCGCATTGGCGGCACGCACCCGGCGCAGGCTCTTGGTTTCAACGAAATCGTCGACGCAGATGCGGACGGAGACGCAGGCCCGGCACCCCTCGCAGGCAGGCCGGTAGGCGATGGACTGGCTGCGGCGGAAGCCGCCCTGGGTGAGCACGTCGTTGAGCGTGGCCGCCCGCTCGCCCACAAGGTGCGTGAACACCTTCCGCTCTTCCCGGTCGGGCAGATAGGGGCAGGGGGCGGGCGCCGTCAGATAGAATTGCGGCGTATCACGGGGGTGCTCGCTCACGGTCCTTGATCCTCAGGAGACTACAGGATCGCTGGAGCGCGACAGCACGTCAAAGGCGAAATGGTCCGCAACGGGATTTTCATTGGGAGCGCCGCAACATGCTGGCGCGGGCGGCCGAGTTCACCACCACCGTTCCGGCCGCGAAATCGTGCAGCAGGCGGCGCCGGTCGTTGAACAGGGCGACCACCAGGATCAGCGGCGTGAGCGCGCTTAGCGACACCCAGAACAGCACCGCGTGCACCGCGCCCAGCAGCGAGTAGCAGGGCGCGCCGTACCAGGTCCGCATTTCGATATCCATCAGCCGCATGCCCAGGGTCGCCGAGGCCGGCGAGCCCAGGGTGATCGCGTTGTAGGCGATGGCCCAGATGACGAATGCCGGGCCGAGCAGGGGAAACAGCATCCACCCCAGGCTCAGCGTCACGATGCCGAACACGAAGATGAAGATGGCGAGCCCGACGATGGGGCCGAGAATCATCACCACATCCACGCAGAAAGCGATGAGCCGGCGGGAGAGCACGCCCTCGAAATATTCCGGCTGGGTCACCGGGTCGAAGGCATGGGGCTTCACCCCGTCGGCCGCGCCTTGGTACGGATCGCGGTAGGCATCGCCGGTATTGGTCATCTGGTGTCCCTCATGGGGCGGAGCTTGCTTGAGGCGGAGCTTGCTTGGGGCGGAGCGTCATGACCCTTGAACGTGGGGGGCATCGCCCCCCGGCGCAAGGGAAGGCGGCTTCACCACTCGGCGCCGCCGGCCCCCAGGCGCTGCACCGGCAGGCCCTCCGCCTCCAGCGCCTTCTGGATCAGCTCGGCATGGGCCTGGTCGCGGGTCTCCACGGTCAAATCGAGCCGGGTGCCCTTGGCCGGCACGTCCAGGAAGGTGCGCCGGTGGTGCACCTCGAGGATATTGGCCCCGAGCTTGCCGAGCAGCGTGGAGATGATGCCGAGCATGCCCGGCCGATCCAGAATGGTGAGGCGGAAGGAGACGATGCGGCTTTCCCGCTCCAATTCGCGCATGAGGATGCCGGCGATCATGCGCGGGTCGATATTGCCGCCGCACAGCACCAGCCCCACGGTCTTGCCCCGGAAGCGCTCCGGCTCGGTGAGAAGGGCAGCCAGGCCGGCGGCGCCGGCGCCTTCCGCCAGGGTCTTCTGGTGCATCAGGAAGGCGTTCACCGCCCGTTCCAGCGCGGTTTCATCCACCAACACGATATTGGGCACCAGCCGGCGGATGATCTGCGAGGTGAGCGCTCCCACATTGCGCACGGCGATGCCCTCGGCCAGCGTGGGCCCGCCGCAGGGCCGCGCCACCCCCGTCAGGGCGCTCCACATGGCGGGGTAAAGGGCCGCCTCGACGCCCACGATCTCGGTTTGCGGCGCGCGGCCGGCGAACGCCAGCGCCATGCCCGCCATCATGCCGCCGCCGCCGATGGGAACCACCACCGCGTCGAAGGCGGGCCCGTCCTCCATCATCTCCAGGGCGATGGAGCCCTGGCCGGCGATCACGTCGCGGTCGTCATAGGGGTGGACGAAGACGCGCCCCTCCATCTGCGCGATGCGCTCGGCCTCCGCCTGGGCATCGGCCACGGTGTCCCCGAACAGCACCACATGGGCGCCGAACGCCTCGGTGGCGCTCACCTTCACCTGGGGGGTGGTTTCGGGCATCACGATGGTGGTGGCGATGCCGAGGCGCGCCCCGTGATAGGCCACCGCCTGGGCGTGATTGCCCGCCGACATGGCGATGACGCCCCGCGCCGCCTCCTCCGCCGACAGGCGGGAGAGCTTCACCAGCGCGCCGCGCTCCTTGAAGGAGGCGGTGACCTGAAAGTTCTCGTATTTCACCCACACATCGGCGCCGGTGAGGGCGGAGAGCCGGGGGGCGCGCAGGGTCGGGGTGTGCAGAACGGCACCGGCGAGCAGCGGGCGGGCGGCTTCCACGTCGGCAAGGGTCACGGGCAGATCGGCCATGACGGGCTGAGAGGCCGGCTGCGCGAGGGACGGGGACGTAGACTGGGGCATGAGCGTTCCTTCCCGCCACTTGGGGCGTCAGATTATGGGAGTTGCCGCGATCTGGCCACTTCAGCCGGTGAGGGCCCGCTCCAGCTCGCGGTAGAAAATGTCGCGCGCCTCCTGCTCCACCCACGGCCGGTGGCCGCACCGTGGCAGCGGCACGAACCGGAAGTCCCGCGCGACGGCGCGCAGCGGCTGCTCCACACCCGCCGCCGGATGCGGATCGTAATCGCCGTGGATCGCGACGATGGGGCAGCGGATGGTACCGGTGAGCCGCAGCAATTCGCCTGATCGGCGAAGCTCGGCAGCCTGCGGCCACACGCTTTCATAGATGGCCGGGTCGAAGTCGGCTTCGGCCTCGGCCTGCGGGATCGCCCGCCAGGTATCACAGGCGGCGAGAAGCGCCATGATGCGGGCCTGGCTGGCAGGGCCGCCCATGTCGTTGTTCTCAAGGCAGGTCTTCAGGAACCGGGCATCCGCCGCGGTGAGGCGGGACAGGCGCGTGGGGAGAATGGTGGCGGCGTATTCGGGCGTGAACGGGCCGCTTCCCACCAGGATCACACGGGACACGAGGGTGGGTGAATCGGCGGCCAGCAGGCAGGCGAGCCATGCCCCCCAGGACCAGCCGATGACGGCAAGCGGAGGGCTGCCGTGCCGCTCCAGGACCTCCTTCAGTTCGCGGACCTGGCCCGAGACCGACCGCGCGCTCTGAGCCGGCTCGAGCACGCCATAGCCCCGCGCCGCCAGCGCGTGCGCCACAGGAGCGACCTCACCGGCGGCGCCGGGCCCACCATGGAGCACGGCGACGCGGTAAGGGGGCTCGCCATGGCGCCTCAGCCCATCGCGAAAGGGCGCGGCCACCGGTGTCTTCAGCCGGCGGCGAGGCGTTCGGCGACGCGCGGGGCGAAATAGGTGAGGATGCCGTCCGCGCCGGCGCGCTTGAAGGCCATGAGCGCTTCCAGCACGATGCGGTCGCCATCCACCCAGCCGTTGCGGATGGCGCCTTCGATCATCGCGTATTCGCCGGACACCTGATAGGCGAAGGTGGGCAGGCCGAAGGCCTCCTTCAGCCGCCACACGATGTCGAGATAGGGCAGGCCGGGCTTCACCATCAGCATGTCGGCGCCCTCCTCCACGTCCAGCGCCGCCTCGCGCAGGGCCTCCAGGCCATTGCCGGGGTCCATCTGGTAGGTGCGCTTGTCGCCGGAAAGGGTCTTGGCGGTGCCGATGGCGTCGCGGAACGGACCGTAGAAGGCCGAGGCATACTTTGCCGCATAGGACATGATCTGCACATCGGTGAAGCCGGCCTCGTCAAGCCCGGCGCGGATGGCGCCCACGCGGCCGTCCATCATGTCGGAGGGGGCGATCACGTCGGCGCCCGCTTCCGCCTGCACCAGCGCCTGGCGCACCAGGATGTCCACCGTCTCGTCATTGAGGATGCGCCCGTCATCCAGAAGCCCGTCATGGCCATGGCTGGTGAAGGGGTCGAGGGCCACGTCGGTGATGAGGCCGATCTCGGGAACCTCCGCCTTGATGGCGCGCAGGGTCTGGCACACGAGATTGTTCTCGTTCAGCGCCTCGCTGCCCTCGGGATCCCGCAGGGTGGGATCAATGTAGGGAAACAGCGCCAGGGCGGGGATCTTCAGCTTCGCCGCGCGCTCGGCGGCGCGCACCGCCTCGTCCACCGTCAGCCGCTCCACGCCGGGCATGGAGGCGATGGGCGCGCGGGTGGCTTTGCCCTCCATCACGAAGATCGGCCAGATCAGGTCGTCGACGGAGAGGGCCGACTCACGCACCAGCCGACGGGCCCAATCGCTCTTGCGGTTGCGGCGGGGGCGCTGGACCAGATCGAGCCGCGACGTGCGGGCGGGTTCCGAAACCGGATGGATGCGGGACGAAGTGGGGGCCATGGATCAACTCTTGTCTGGCTGCGGCGCGGGGAGCGCCTCGGCGGTCGGTGCCCGCGGAACGGCGGCGATCCCATCCACCGCCGGTCTTCGACCGGTGCCGGGTGGGTTCGCGCAAGCCGCGCAGGCTGGACCAGAGGCCCATGAGTGAAGTTCATGAGCCGTTCGTATTATAGCGGCCGTGCCGCCGGGCGGCGAGACGGGGGGCGCGGCCCGATGTCTCACGAGCGCGCGGCGGCCTCCCGCGCGCCGTTGACGCTGGCCGCCGCCGCGTCTAACCCTCCCAAACCCCTATAACGCTACCCGATCCAAACGGGCGGCTGCTCAGAGAGGCGCGCATGGAGATCCGGCCGGAACCCGAAGTCATCCTGGAGCGGAAGGGAGAGGCCGGGGTCATCACGCTCAATCGGCCAAAAGCGCTCAACGCCCTCAACCTTGCCATGGTGCGCGAGATTCTGCCGCGGCTGCGCGAATGGGCGAACGATCCGGCCGTGACCCGGGTCATCATCAAGGCCACGGGCGAGAAGGCCTTCTGCGCGGGCGGCGACGTGCGCACGCTCTATGATCTCGGCCGGGCCGCCCACACCGCCGAGGCGCTGGATTTCTGGCGCGAGGAATATGTGCTGAACCACTATATCGGCACTTTTCCAAAGCCTTACGTGTCGCTCATCGACGGCATCTGCATGGGCGGCGGCTTCGGCCTCTCGGCCCACGGCCCGCACCGGGTGGCGGGCGAGCGGTATCTGTTCGCCATGCCGGAGGTGAATATCGGCCTGTTTCCGGATGTGGGCGGCACCCACGTTCTGCCACGCCTGCCCGGCGCGTTCGGTGTGTTCCTGGCGCTGACGGGCACGCGAATCCGCGCGCCCGAGGCCTGTGCCTGCGGCCTGGCCACCGCATTCGCCCCCTCCGCCGCCTTCCCGGCGCTGGAGGAGGCGCTGTGCGCCGGCGGCGATGTAGACGCCGCCATTGCCGCCCACACGACGGCGCCCGCCCCCAGCGCCTTCGCCGACCGGGCCGAGATCATCGCCGACCTGTTCTCCCGCGGCAGTCTCGAGGCGATCCTTGCTGCGCTGGAGGTGGCGGGCGCGGCCGGCGGGCCGTTCGCGGATTTCGCGGCGGCCACCGCCAGGGACATGCGCACGAAGTCGCCCACCAGCCTGTCCATCGCCATGGAGCAGATGCGGCGCGGTCCCGCGCTGGATCTCGGCGAATGTCTCCAGGCGGAGTTCCGGGTTGTGACGCGGGTGGCCGCGGGCCACGATTTCTATGAAGGCGTGCGCGCCGTGCTGGTGGACCGGGACTATGCCCCGCGTTGGAAGCCGGAAACCCTCGCGCAGGTCGACCCGGCCGCCATCGCCGCGCATTTCGACCCGATTCCCGACGAACTCGAGCTGCTGGCACCCGGCGCATGAGCCATTACGATCCCATCGACGCCAGCGCCCGCGCGCATCTGGAGAGCCTTTCGCCCTGGCGGAGGCGGCTGTTCCTCTTCCTGCGCGCGGTGGCCGTGTTCCTGCTGGTCGAGGGCGTCATTCACTGGGTGGTCATCGTCGGTGTCGGTGAGGGCACGCCCTCCTGGTTCGAGCAGCTACCCATGGCGGCGCAGGGGGCCGTGATCTGGGCGGCCATCGTGGATCCCATCGCCGGAGTGGGGCTGTGGCTGCGCGCCGGCTGGGCCATCGTGCTGTGGCTGATCGCCACCCTGACGCAGGCGGTGCTCGCCGCCTGGGCCCCCTCGGGCATGACGCCGCTGCTGCTGTTCACCCTGGTGGAGCTGGGGCTGGTGCTGGTCTATGCGGTGCTTTCCATCCGCGCCGCGCGTGAGAGCGACGAAAACTGAAGCCGGGAGGACGGGCCATGAGCGGGCAGGATGCAGCCGTGTGGAGCGCAGTGGACGACTATTTCGCGGATCGCCTGCTGCCCCATGATCCGGTGCTGCGGCAGGCCCTGGAGGCGAGCGAGGCCGCCGGCCTGCCGGCCATCGCGGTTTCCGCCACCCAGGGCCAGATGCTGCACCTGTTCGCGCAGATGATGGGGGCGCGGCGCATTCTCGAAATCGGGACCCTCGGCGGCTACAGCACCATCTTCCTCGCCCGCGCCCTGCCGGCCGACGGACAGCTGGTGACGCTGGAGGCCATGCCCCACCACGCGGAGGTGGCCGCCGCCAATTTCAGGCGCGCGGGGCTTGCGGACAAGATCGACCTGCGCGTCGCCCCCGCCTTGGAAACCCTGCCGAAGCTGGAGGCTGAAGGGGTGGGGCCTTTCGATCTCGTCTTCATCGACGCCGACAAGCCCAGTAATGCGGACTATCTGCACTGGTCCCTGCGCCTGACGCGGCCGGGCAGCATCATCATCTGCGACAATGTGGTGCGCAACGGCGCCGTCGTTCAGGAGGGTAGCGCGGACGCCGCGGTCCAGGGCGTGCGCCGCCTGCTGGATGACGTGGCGGCGGACGGAAGGCTGACCGCCACCGCCATTCAGACGGTGGGGGCCAAGGGCTATGACGGCTTCGCCTTGATCCGCGTGGGCGAGGCCTGAAGGCTCAGGACCAGCTGCCCAGATAGGCCAGCACCGCCACGATGAGGATGATGGCGACCACGATGTAGTGCCGCGCCGCGATTTTGTGGAGAATCATGGGTCCGTCCGATGTGATGGAGCCGCAGCAAAGCACAGGCGTGACTGCAGGGCACCCGCTTTTGGCGGCGCTTATACCGTCGCTGGGCCTCGCGCGGTCAGTCGTCGTTGGAGGCGTTGAGGTCCTCGGCCCGCAGGCCCTCTTCGGCCGGAATGAGCTGAACGCCCGGCGCGCTGCCCAGCAGGAAGCTGATACCCGCAGCCTCCAGCGCCTTCACAAGCCGCGCGCGGGTGGGGGCGAGGGCGGGCAGGGCGTCCTCGTCGGTTTCCACGACTTTTACGGTGGCCGGGCTCATGCCGGCGCGGGAGGCCAGATCCTGGCGCCGCCAGCCGAGAATGGCGCGCGCGGCCTTGATTTGCCGTGCGGAAACGGTGTCGTTCATCTGGCGCCTCCCTCAGGTTTCCCATTCCTATCGCACGGCGGGCCGCGGGCGTCGACATGTCGTCAACCATTGCGCGAGGCGCGGGGTGGTACAGCGCGACTGCCATCTTTATGCAACAGGCCGTGTCTAGTATTGTGCGGTGCAGTATTCTCCGGCGGCCCCGGCTGGAGAACGGCCGAACCGGAACACGCCGCCCATGCGGCGGGGAGGACCGCTTGAACGCTCAGCTTTCAGCCTCGAAGTTCACGAACCCGTTCTTCGCCAAGGTGACGGACGGGAACGCCTGGACCGCGCGCCAGCGCGCGCTGGCCATGACCGCCCAGCTCTCCGAGCTCTCCACCATGAGCCAGCTCACCTCGAAGGCTGCCGGCCGGCACTTCATGAACATCTCGGCCACCCATGGCGAGCGCCTGCGGGAGACCTTCAACGAGCTCACCGCTCTGGTGGGCACCGTGACCAGCACCGGCCGTTCGCTCTCCGATCGGGTGAAGGAAGCGCAGGCCTACGCCATCGACCGCACCCAGCGCATGGTCCTCACCATGGACACGCTGCGCCAGCGCGGCGACAATTTCTTTGAGCACGAAGCCGCCGGCTGCCCGCCGGTGCTCATCTACGACTATGAAGTGGCCATGGATGGCCGCACCCTGCCGCGGCCGTGCAACTATGCGCTGCTGAAGATCACGCCGCCCGCCGGGGTCGAGGTTTATCCCTGGAAGCGCCCCTATGTGATCATCGATCCGCGCGCGGGACACGGCGCCGGCATCGGCGGCTTCAAGTCCGACAGCCAGGTGGGCGTGGCGCTGAAGGGCGGCCATCCGGTCTACTTCGTCAGCTTCAGCCGCAATCCCGAGCCCGGCCAGACGCTGGCCGACGTCTCGCGCGCCGAGGCCACCTTCGTGCGCTATGTGCAGGAGCAGCACCCCGACGCGCCGAAGCCGGTGGTGATCGGCAACTGCCAGGGCGGCTGGGCCACCCTCATCCTCGGTGCCGCCAATCCGGACATTACCGGCCCGCTGGTTCTGAACGGGGCGCCGGTGGAGACCTGGTCCGGCGACGTGGGTGCCAACCCCATGCGCTACAATGCCGGCCTGCTGGGCGGGCAGATCCAGCCCATGTTCTGGTCCGATTATGGCGACGGCGTCTTCGACGGCGCGTGGCTGGTTCTGAACTTCGAGATGCTGAACCCCAGCCGGACCTGGTTCCGCAAATATTACGACCTGTTCGAGAAGGTGGACACCGAGCGCGGGCGCTTCCTGGAGTTCGAACGCTGGTGGAGCGGCTTCTTCCTGCTCAACGAGCCCGAAATCAGCTGGATCGTGCGCCAGCTCTTCGTGGGCAACAAGCTGGCCCGCAACGAGGCGCGCCTCGAGCACGGCCGCGTGCTGGACGTGAAGCAGATCCGCTCGCCGATCATTGTGTTCGCCAGCCACGGCGACAACATCACGCCGGTGAAGCAGGCCATCAACTGGATCATGGACACCTATGCGGACGAGACGGAGATCCGCATTCGCGGTCAGCGCATCGTCTACATGGTGCATGACAAGGTCGGCCATCTCGGCATCTTCGTCTCGGCGTCCATCGCCAAGCGCGAGCATGCGCAGATGTCCTCCGTGCTGAAGACCATCGAGGCGCTTCAGCCCGGCCTCTACGAGATGACCATCGACGACATTCAGGGCGAGGGCCAGGACGCCCAGTTCACGGTGTCGTTCGCCGAGCGCAAGATGAGCGAGCTGCCCGGCTACGCCGACGGGCGCGAGGACGAGGTGCCGTTCGCCGCCGTGCAGCACATCTCCGAGCTCCAGGGCGAGCTCTATGACGTGTTCATGCGCCCGCTGGTTCAGGCCTCCGTGACCCGCGCCAGCGCCGAGATCGGCCGCATGCTGCATCCGCTGCGGGTTCAGCGCGCGGTCGCGTCCTCGCGCAATCCGGCCATGCTGCCGCTCGAAGCCATCACCAAGGTGGTGAATGAGAGCCGCAAGCCGGTGGAGAAGGACAATCCCTTCGTGCTGGCGGAACGGCTGATCGCCGATGCGTTCGAGCAGACCATCGACGTGATCCGCGATATTCGCGACGCCTGGTACGAAGTGACCTTCTATTCCATTTATGCCACGCCTTACATGCGCTGGTTCGGCCGCAACTATAACTTCGAGCGGACCCGCAAGACCAAGGAAGAGCTGGTGGGCCTGCCGGAAGTGCGTTCGGCGCTGCTGCATGTGAACTCCGGCACCTTCGTGGAAGCCGTGATCCGCATGCTGATCCTGCTCGCCGATGCCCGTGGCAATGTGCGTCGCGATCGCCTGGAGCGCTCCGCCAAGGTGCTCACGAAGGACGAGCCGTTCCACTCGCTGCCGGTGGCCCGCAAGGCGGAGATCATCCACGAACAGAGCCTGATCGTGGAATATGCCCGCGAGGCCGCCATCGAGGCCCTGCCCGAGCTGCTGCGCACTCCGGAAGAGCGGCTCAAGGCAGCCGAGGTGGTGCAGTTCGTGCCCGGCCCGCTGGATGAGATGGACCCGCGGACCCTCTCCATGCTCCAGCGCATCCGCCACGTTCTGGGGCTGGAGCCGGCGACCCAGGACGTCGCCCTCGATCCCCTGGAGGTCACCGCCCAGGCGGCCCAGTGAGGCACAAGGCATAAGCCATCAAGGATGTCGCGGCGTCCCCGCGACATCCCTTCCGTAAGGGACTAGACTTCGCATCGGGTGGAAACTCCGGGAAGGAGACACGTGATGTCGAATCTGAAGCAGGGTATTGGGGCGGTGCTCGGCGCAATCATGGCGATTGCGCTGGCGGGTTCGGCCTGCGCCGCCATGTCGGGCAAGGATGCCCTCGCCAAGGTCAACAAGGACGGCGACGACACCTTGGAGATCGTCGAGGTGATCGACCTCGGCACGCAGATGTTCAACGCCCTCAACAAAGACGGCGACACCACGCTGGAAGCCCCGGAGACGAAGGGCCGCCTGACGCCGGAAGACTGGGCGCTCATAAATAAGGATGCGGACCAGACGCTGGAGCTGGACGAGTGGCTGCTCCTGGTGCGCTCCCGCTTCAACGCGGCTGACGCCAACAAGGACGGCAAGCTGACGGCGGCCGAGCTTGATTCAGTGCCCGGCCAGCAATTGCTCCTGCTCATCGTGAAATAGCAAGAGATCCGGCCCCGCACGATCGCGCGGCCCCAGGCGCCGGATCCGGGGCCCGAAGGCTCCTCGCCTCCTGCGCCGCCGGTTGCGGCGGCGCCTTGGGGCGTTTTCGGCGGAAGCTCAGAACTTCTCCACCCAGGGGCGCAGGTCCACCTCGAAGCTCCAGGCGGAGCGATGCTGGCGGTGGATGGCGAGGTAGGTTTCGGCGATGGCTTCGGGCGCCAGCCACTTGTCGGCGGGGCCGGGCTCGCCCGGTGTGGCCCAGGACGACGAGATGCCGCCATCGATGATGAAGTGGGCCACGTGTATGTTCCGGGGACCGAGTTCCCGCGCCAGGCTCTGGGCGAGCCCACGCAGCGCGAATTTCTGCATGGCGAACGGAATGGAATGGGGCATCCCCTTGATGCTCGCCGTGGCCCCGGTGAAGAAGATGGAGCCGGAGCCGCTCGCCAGCATGCGCCGCGCCGCCGCCTGCGCCGTGAGGAAGCCACCGAAGGCACCGACCGCATAGGCATCGAGCACGTCGCCGGGATCGAGCTCCTCGATGGCCCCGCGATAGCGCTGAGCGGCGTTGAAGACGACGAGGCTCGGCGTGCCCAGGCTGCGATCCACGGCGGCGAAGGCCGCCTCCACGGCCTGGGCGTTCTGGACGTCGCCAGCGATGGCGAGAGCGTCCGTCTCCTCCACCAGGGGCGCGAGCTTCTCCACGTTGCGCGCCACCAGAGCGAGCCTGAAGCCCTCGCGCTTCAGGCGGCGTGCCAGAGCGGCGCTGAGGCCCTTGCCGGCCCCGACGATAACGGCGATCTCTTCAGTCACGTCAGCTACTCCCAAACTCGAGGCGCGGGCGCCTCAGCGGGCGGCGAACAGGGGCGAAACCCCCTCGGTATCGATGTAGACGATGCCGTCCTCGACCTTCACCGGATATTCGGCCAGGGCACTCTCCTGCGGGTCGACGGGCGCGCCGGAATTCAGGTCCCAGGTCCAATTGTGCAGCGGGCAGGTCAGCACTCGCCCGTCGAATTCCGCATCGGAAAGGGGCGTGTTGCTGTGCGGGCAAACGCCCTGAAAAGCCCTCAGCTCGCCGTCCTCCGGCCAGGCGAGGACGATGAGCTGGCTGTCGGCGATGACGAGCCGCATGCCGCCCTCGGGGACGGTCTCGGCCTTGCAGATGCGCGTAAACATTCGAAAAATCTCGCCAATATGCAAAGAAAACAGGGCTATGATGCCCCGTCCCGGCGGAGCTGAAAAGGCTTCTGGGGCAAAACAGGCGGCGCGCGCGAGTGGCCAAACGTCAGCAAATCTGTGACGCTTCCTCGCGGCGCAGCATTTCATCGGGGGCTCGCCACCCTCCCTTTGTCTGGACGTTTCATCCATGCCATTGCCGGAAAACAGCCGCCTGAAGCCCTTTATCCTCCAGCGCAAGGATCAGCTCACCAAGGCCAAGGCCCGTCGCTCCCTGGGGCAGATGCAGGGCAAGATTGGCGAAATGCCGCTCACCCTGGGTTTCCAGGGTGCGCTGGCCGCGAAATTCAAGGAAACCGGCGCGCCGGTGGTCATTGCCGAATTGAAAGGTGGTTCGCCGTTCGACCCCGGCTTCCGCATGATGGTGCCGTACAAGGACCTCGCCGAAGACTTCGAGGCGGTGGGCGCCGGTGCCCTTTCAGTGGCGGTGGAGCGGCAGACTTTTCGCGGCTCAGCTTCGGACCTTGCCACCGTGCGCGGCGCGGTCGGCCTGCCGGTGATGGCGCAGGACATTATTTTCGATGTCTACCAGATCCTTGAGGCGCGCCTTGCGGGGGCGGACGCGGTCATTCTGTCGGCGGCCCTGCTGGGCGACAAGCTGGGCGCCTTCCGCGAGCGTGCGGCGGCCATCGCCCTCGACGCGCTGGTGCAGGTGCACACGCCCGCGGAAGTGGAATTGGCCCTGGCCTCGGGCGCGGATTTCATCTGTGTCACCAATCGCGACCTCCACACCTTCGAGCTGAAACCGGGCACCTGCGAGGCGTTGCTGCCACTGGTGCCGGCCGACAAGGCCTTCCTGGTGGCGGAAGGTGGCCTCTCCACGGCCGATGAGCGCACGCGGCTGGGGGCGCTTGGGGCGAAGGCCATGCTGGTCGGCTCGGCCCTCATGAAGGATCCGGATCCCGCCGGTGTGCTGGAGAAGATCCTGGGTGTCGAGGCTCCGGCGGAATGACGTTGCCGCGTGGCCGGCGGTGCCAATTGGGCGCACCCGGCCGCGCAGGCACGCCCATTGCAAGGGCTTCGCCACCAATGGAAGGAGCCCTGCAATGCCCTTGAAGGAAGAGGATATCCAGCCCGGCAAGTGCTACAAAACAAAGGGGCCGGAGAACTACAAGGTGATCTCCATCACCCGGGGCATTGTCACCTACCAGACATGGACCTCCCCCTTGCGCATCAATACCGGCATCAAGGCGTTCGCTGACGCCGTCTACAAGATGGTGCCCTGTCCCCAGTGAGGCGCGCGCGGCGGCGCTGGCAAGGATGTTGCCTGGGGTCCCCCATAAAGCCGGGGGACTGGCCGTGCCACGGGGAGAACCATGAGCGGGATCGTCGAGGGCCCGAAGATCGCGGCCTTGTCATGCGGCAAGCCGGCGTTCCTCGTGGTGCTGCTGCACGGGGAGGGCAGCGAGGGGGCGGCCATCATCCAGCAGGCGCTCAACTGGGCGCCCACCATGCCGAAGGCGGATTTTCTGGCGCTGGAAGCGCCTTTGTCAGGGCCCGGCGGGGTGGGGCGCAGCTGGTTCGAGGCGGGCGATCTTGCGCAAGCATCGCCCGAGGCCGTTTCGCGGGCGGCCGCGCTGCTGAACGATTTTCTGGACGAGGCCCTGGCGGCACGGCGCCTGCCCGACAGCCATCTGGCCCTGGTCGGCTTCTCGCAGGGGGCGATGGTGGCCTTGTGCGCGGCGCTGCAGCGGCAAAAGCGCATCGCGGCCGTGGTGAGCTTCGCCGGCGCGCTGCCCAAGGGCGCCCCCACCGGGGTGCGCTCTGCGCCCCCGGTGCTGATGATCCACGGCGAGGATGACGATCAGCTCCCCTTCGCGGTCATGAGCGCCACTAAGGAGCGGCTGAAGGCGGCTGGTGTTCCTGTGAAGAGCATGCGCCGGCGCGGCATCGGCCACGTGATGGATGACGAGGGGGTGCTGGCGGCCGGCGATTTCCTCACGGTCCATGTGGCTCATCCTCCAGCCGCCGATGCCGATCACCACAACCACGCCCACTGAAGGGATTTCACCATGAGCATGCGGGTGCCGGAGGCGTTGCGGCGCTTCATCTGGGACATTCAATCCATGGTGGAGCTGGCGGACAGCCCGCGCGAGATCCTGTTCATCGGGCGCGATCTGATGGCGCGGCTCGTGGCGGACGACGCGTGGTTGCCCGCGCCGTTCGCCACCGCCGGCGCGCAGCCGCGCCTCTTCGAGCTCTATCGCGACGGCATGGAGCGCTTTTGCGTGGCAGCCTCCGTGCTCGCCCCCGGCCAAGCCTGGCCCTGCCTTGAGGATGGGGTGTGGGAGATCAGCGGTGTGCTGCGGGGCGAGGTGACGCGCATGGGGCGGGAGGGGGCCGTCCGGCGGCTCCTGCAAGGCAGCGTCGAGACCGCACTCGGCCGCGAGCCTGTGGCCATTGGCAACGGCTCGAGAGAGGTCTCCGCCATCGTCATCCATGTCTATGGCGGGGACATCGGCAACCTGCCGCGCCGGTTTGCGGACGCCAACAGCACCGTGCGCGAGGTGGTGACGGGATACGCCAATCCGCCCGAGGCACCTGCCTACGATATCCTGACCATCCAGGCGGAAATCGCGGACTGAGGGGCCGCGGCCCGCGCGTCCGGTGTCCGACATCCAACACGGTCGCGGCCGAGGTTTCCGACAAAGGACCGGCCGCTGACCTTCGGCCGATCCTGCCGGAGCGCCCCTGCCGCGCGCCGAGCCAATCCGCTGGCCCTGGCCGCCTTGGGGCCGGTAAGGTGGGTGGGCGCTGGGCCCACCCGAAGGGCCTTATTTCTTGACCTTGCGCAGCATCATCTCGATCGCGGTCACGGATTCAGAGACGTTCAGCCAGTTTTCCGCCTGTTCGTCGTTCTTGAACTCGCGGCCCAGGTTGATGGGCTCGTCATGACCATCCACATGGAGGAAACACGCCCACTTCCCGGTGGGAAGTTGGTCCACAGTCACCTTGTAGTCTGCCATAGTCAGATCCTTCGCCTTGCTTCTCAGCCCGATGCCGGGCGATCTGCTGGTTTGGCGCCTCTCCGCGCGCGGCGATGATGCAAATCGATGGCCAGACGCGAGCGTGGCAGCAGGCCGGATGGCGCTGAATCGATCCATCAGACTGGGGCAGGGTGAAGGGGAGGGGCCGCCGGAGCTGCGCCGATAAACGCACGCCCCCTGGCGACAGGGCCGTCAGGCTTGAATGTAGGTCATCGCCGTCAGGGTCGGAGGATTTTTGTGCGGCGCCAATAGTGCGACGCACAAGAGTTACTGAAGAATCCAGCTGATCCCCATAGCGCAGAGCATGGTGGTAATCGCAGCCGTGCGAATGACCTCGCGCGCGGACAATGTGGACATGGGACCCTCCCTGCGTTGCTGAACCTCCGCGACGTTAACGATAAGCCAAGTCGACCGCAGGCGCATGCGTTATTTCCGCAAGGCAGGGAGTTCTGTCCTTTGCTGGTACAATGCTGGGTCGGACAACTGAGAAGTCTCTCAGACTTCGAGCGGCTCCCTATCGCTTGCCGACTTCGCTCGCCTCAGGTCGCCGCGGGCGACGCGGGCAGGGCGCGCTCCACCAGCCGCACCCAGAATGAGGAACCATAGGCAATGGCCTCATCGGCAAAGTCATAGGCCGGGTGGTGCAGGCCCTGGGAAGGGCCATTGCCGATGAACAGGTACGCGCCGGGCTTCTCCTCCAGCATGTAGGCGAAGTCCTCCGCCGCCATGATGGGCTCGGCCGCGGCGTTTACGGCGTGCGCGCCACACACCTCGCGCGCCACCTCGGCCGCGAAGGCGGCCTGGGCGGGGTGGTTGCGGGTGACGGGGTAGCCCTCCGGGAAATTCACCCGCACCGTGGCGCCATGAGCCGCCGCCACACCTTCGGCGATGGCGCGCACCCTCTCCTTCACGCGGGCGCGGACATCGGGGGCCAGCGTGCGCGCCGTGCCGATGAGGCGGGCGGAGGGCGGCAGCACATTGTCGACCTCGCCCGCCTGGAACACGCAGATGGACACCACCGCCGACTTCTGCGGGTCCACATTGCGGGCGCTGACCTGCTGCAGCGCGGTGACGATGGCGGCGCCGGTCAGCACCACATCCACCCCCTCATGGGGCCGCGCCGCATGGGCGCCGCTGCCCAGCACCTCGATCTCGATGCGATCAGCGGATGCCATGATCGGCCCCTCGCGCACCGCGAAGGTGCCAACGGGCAGGCCGGGCAGATTATGGAGGCTGTAGACCTCATCCACGGGAAAGCGCTGGAACAGACCGTCGTCAATCATCGCCTTGGCGCCGGCGCCGGCCTCCTCCGCGGGCTGGAAGATCAAGATGGCGGTGCCGCTGAAGGTGCGGGTTTCCGCCAGCTGGCGGGCGGCGCCCAGCAGCATGGCGGTGTGGCCATCATGGCCGCAGGCATGCATGCGGCCGGGCGTGAGCGAGGCGTGCTCCGCGCCCGTTTCCTCCCACACCGGCAAGGCGTCCATGTCGGCGCGCAGGCCGATGGTGCGAGCCCCCGCGTTCTGGCCCCGGATGACCGCCACCAAGCCAGTGCCGCCGATTCCCGTCACCACCTCGTCGCAGCCGAAGGCGCGGAGCTTTTCGGCGACGAAGCGGCTGGTTTCCGGCAGGTCGTATTCGAGCTCCGGATGGCGATGAAGGTGCCTGCGCCATTGAACGATGTCTTCAACGCGCGCAGCGATGCTGTTGTTGAGCGGCATGCGGATCCCTGGCCCCGAAACGCTAAGGCGCCATGGTGCGCATGCGAACGCGCGGGGTCAACGCACGAGGCGATGTTCACAGGCTGCGAAGCAGGAATGAACGCGCGTGCCCCGTCGGCCTTGACCCCGAGGCACTCCCGGCCTAACCACTGCCGGGAGTGAGCCCGTAGCTCAGCCGGTAGAGCACGTGACTTTTAATCATGGGGTCTCGGGTTCGAATCCCGACGGGCTCACCAATAAAAGCAACAAGTTCCGGAAAGCGCGCCTCCTGAAGCTAAGTGCCAGGGGTAAGGTGGGACGTGGCGCTTTGGGCCCGATTTCAGGGTTTCCCGACCGTCGCGCGCAAAATCGCGTTGCAGTCAACGCACCAGTAGAACTCAACGCGGCTTTAGAGCCATGCACTCCGCCCACACTGCCGGCTTGGGGTGCTTCTGCGCGGGCGCTGTCCACCGACTCGCACTTGCGCACGGGGGAAAGCCATGACGGCTTTTGCGGTCGTTATCCCGTTCGCCGCAGCAGATAGGTGTCCATGATCCAGCCGTGCTGGGCGCGGGCTGTGGCGCGGGTGGAGATGATGCGGGGGGCGGTTTCGGCGAGGGGCCCGGATTCCAGTACCTGCTCCGGCATGCCGAGGAAGGCGCCCCACCAGATGTGCAGGCCGCCCGGGTCGAGGGTCTGGAAGCTGCATTCGCCGTCGAGCATCACCACGATGGTGTCGGAGCCGTCGGGCCAGCCATGGTCGCGCAGGCGGCGGCCGGTGGTGACCGTGACGGGGCCGTTCACCGTGTTGAACGGGATGGCGTGGGCGGCGGTGAGGGACTGAAGGGCAGAGATGCCGGGCACGACCCGGATGCGCGGGCGCGGCTTGAGCCGCTCGGCGATGCGCAAGGTGCTGTCGTAAAGCCCGGGGTCGCCCCAGACCATCAGCGCGATGGTCCCCTGGGGGCGTGCCGCGGCGATGGTCCGGCTCCAGATGGTGGCGATCTCGTCATGCCAGCGCCGCACCCGCTCCTGATAGGGCAGGGTGTCGTCCCGCACCGGCATGTCGAATTCCGCGACCGGCGCGGTGCTGCCGCAATGGCTGAGGATGGTATGGCGCAGATGGGCGAGGTCGGCCTTGTCCGGGCCCTTGCGGGGCAGAAGGATCAGGGCGGCATCGCACAGGGCCTGGCGCGCCTCGAGGGTGACGTGGGCCGGGTTGCCGGTGCCGATGCCGATGAGCCAGAGGTCAGTCAAAGCCCACCCCCAGCTCGGCCAGCGGGCCGTAAACGATCAGCGCCGGCCGGCTGCTGACCGCATCGGCGAGACGCGCGGCGAGCGCGGCGACGGTGAGGCGGTGCAGGGCCTGTTCGGGCGTGCCCACCGCCTCGGCCAGGAGGGCGGGGGTATCGGCCGGAAGGCCGCGCGCCATCAGTGCCGCGGCCAAAGCGGGAAAGGTGCGCTGGCCCATGAAGACGACGGTGCAGGCCCTGGGGTCGGCCAGGGCGGCAAGGTCGATGTCCGAGGGCAGGCGGCCCTCCACGTCATGTCCGGTTACGAATTGCACGCGCCGGGCGGTCAGGCGCCGGGTGAGCGGGATGCCGCAGGCCGCTGCCGCCGCGCAGGGCGAGGGAATGCCGGGCACGATCTCATAGGCGATGCCGGCGGCGCGCACTGCCAGCAGCTCTTCCTCCAGCCGGCCGAACAGTCCGCCGTCCCCGGATTTCAGCCGCACCACCCGGCCCCCGGCGCGGGCATAATCGACGAGCAGGCGGCTCACATGGTCCTGGCGCGGGGAGGGGCGGCCGGCGCGCTTGCCCACGCCCACCAGGTCCGCTCCCGGCCGGGCGAGCGAGAGGATGGGGCCGGCCGACAGGTCGTCGAACAGCACCGCGTCCGCGCGCTTCAGGCGGTCCACCGCCTTGACGGTGAGAAGCTCAGGGTCGCCAGGCCCCGAGCCGACAAAGCTGACGAAGCCGCTCACGGATGCTCCTGTGCGATCAGATGAAAGAAAGTGCCGCTCACCAGCCCGCGCCGCGAGCCGGTTTCAGGCACCGGCCCGCCATCGGCATCCTGCACGGTCGCCAGCGGAGGGTCGGGCTGTTCCAGGATGGTGGAATAGTGAAACTCATGCCCGCGCAACGCTGTGCCGGGCTGGTGGCCGGGCAGCGGCGCCAGAAGCTGCGCCCGGCGGTAGCCCAGATGGAGCTTGCGCGTCTGGTAGGAGGTGACGAGCCCCAGCAGACCCGCCATGGGGTGTCGCGCGCCCTCCGCATCCACCAGCGCCGTGCCGAGAACCATGTAGCCGCCGCACTCGCCATGGACGGGCCGCGTCTGGGCGTGGCGGCGCAGCCCGTCCATGAAGCGTCGCGCCTCGGAGAGCGGGCCCGCATGGAGCTCCGGATAGCCGCCGGGCAGCCAGACCAGATCCGCTGACGGGTCGGGCGGCTCGTCCGCCAGGGGCGAGAAGGGCAGGATTTCGGCCCCCGCGGCGCGCCACCCCTCCAGCAGGTGGGGATAGGTGAACGAGAAGGCCTGATCCCAGCCCAGCGCGATGCGCTGCGCCGGAGGCGGGGGCAGCGCGCCCTCCTTCGCGTTCGCTGTCCCCCGTGCCGCGCACTTGATGGCCGCAAGGTCGATATGGGCGCGCAGGAAGGCCGCGTAGCGGGCGATGGCGGCTTCGAGGTCGGGGTGCTCGGTGGCCTGGATCAGGCCCAGGTGCCGCTCGGGCAAAGCGAGGTCGCCGCGCCGGGGCAGGGCGCCGAGCACGGGCAGGCCCGCTTGCTCCATGCCCAGCCGGATCAGGCGCTCATGGCGCGGGCTCGCCACCCGGTTCAGGATCACGCCCGCGAAGGGCAGGTCGGGCGCATAGCGGGCAAAGCCCAGGGCGGTCGCGGCCGCCGATTGCGCCTGCCCGCCCACATCCAGCACCAGGATGACCGGCCACCCCATGGCCCGGGCCGTCTCGGCGCTGGAGCCGAAACCGAGCAGCCCGCGCGTGGCGACGGCATCGTAAAGCCCCATCGATCCCTCGGCGAGGCAGATGTCGGCCCCGCGCGCCTGCGCCGCGATGGTGCCGAACAGCGCTGGCCCCATGGCCCAGCTGTCCAGGTTGAACGAGGCCCGGCCGCTGGCGGCGCGGTGAAAGGCGGGGTCGATATAGTCCGGTCCCGACTTGAAGGGCTGGACCGCAAGGCCGTCCTCCACCAAGGCGCGAAGGAGGCCGAGCATCACCGTCGTCTTGCCGGTGCCCGAGGCGGGGGCGGAGACGAGAAGGCCCGGCGGAAGGGCGCGGGCGTCCTCACTCATCGTCGGGGGTCCAGCGCGCCCAGGCGCTGTCGGCGGATTGGGGCCGATAGCGGCGGTCGTAGTCGGCGGCGTAGAGGCGGCTTTCCTTGAAACCCGAGGCCCCCAGCGCCGGCCCCACCAGGATCAGCGCGGTGCGGGAGATGCCTTCGCCCACCGCCGTCGTGATGGTGGCGAGGGTGGCCCGCACGATCTTCTGGTCGGGCCAGCTCGCGCGGTACACCACCGCCACCGGGCAGTCGGCCCCGTAATGGGGAGAAAGCTCCGCCGCCACCTGGGCGAGGTTCTGGATCGACAGGTGAATGGCGAGGGTCGCTCCCGTGGCGCCGAAAGCGGCGAGGCTCTCCCCCGCCGGCATGGCCGATGCACGCCCCGGCGTGCGGGTGAGCACCACCGATTGGGCGAGGCCCGGCAGGGTCAGCTCGGCACCCAGCGCCGCCGCAGCAGCAGCGAAGGATGGCACGCCGGGGGTGACCGTATAGGGAATGCCCAGGGCCTCGAGCCGCCGGATCTGCTCACCCATGGCAGACCACACGGAGAGATCGCCCGAATGCAGCCGCGCCACGTCTTGTCCGGCCTCGTGGGCGCGGGTCATCTCGGCGGTGATGGCGTCGAGGTCGAGCGGCGCGGTATTGACGATCCGCGCGCCCGGCGGGCAGTGCGCCAGCACCGCTTCCGGCACCAGCGAGCCCGCATAGAGGCACACCGGGCTGGCGGCGATGAGGTCGCGCCCGCGCAAGGTGAGCAGGTCCGGAGCGCCAGGGCCGGCGCCGATGAAATGCACCGTCATGGGCGCGCTCCCTTGCTTGCCCTGCGGGGCGGTGGCTGAACCGGCGGGATCATAGGGTGCCGCTCCACTGCACCACCGGATAGGCGCTCTTCCAGCCGCGCCGCTCGCCGAGGGGGCCGGCGGAGGCCAGCTCGATGCGCAGCAGCGTTCCTCCGCGCCGCGCCTGCGCCGCGGCCAGCACGGCCTCGGACTCCAGCGTCACCGCATGGGCGACGAGCCGGGTACCGGGCGCAAGGCGCTGCTCCAGCACGTCGAGCAGCGCTTCAGACAGGCCGCCACCGATGAACACGGCCTGGGGCGAGGGCAGGGGCTCCAGCGCCTCGGGGGCGACCCCCTGCACCACCTGCAACCGGTCCACACCCAGCTGCTCCGCATTGGCGCGGATGCGGGCCGCGCGCTCGGCATGCGCCTCGATGCTCACCGCCTGCGTCGCCGGGTGGCTGAGAAGCCATTCGATGGCGATGGAGCCGGAGCCGCCGCCAATGTCCCACAGCAGCTCCCCCGGCCGGGGTGCCAGGGCGGAGAGGGCGAGCGCGCGTACCGGCCGCTTGGTGATCTGCCCGTCATGCGCGAAAAAGGAATCGTCGAGCCCCGAGGCGCGGGGCAGCGCACGGCCGGCGCCATCGATCTCCATCGCGATGCAGACCGGATGGGCGCAATCGGGGGGAAGTGCGCCATCCGCACGGGCTTCGCGCACCCGTTCGCGCGGGCCGCCCAGGGCCTCCATCACCCAGAGCCGGCTGGTGCCGAAGCCCTGTTCGCAAAGATAGGCCGCAAGCCCCGCCACCGCCGCGCCATCGCGCAACAGCACGATGAGCCGCTCGCCGGGCGCCAGGTGCGGCCGCAGCCGCGTTAGCGGCGCCGCATGGAGGCCGAGGCAGGAGGTGCGCTCCAGGGGCCAGCCCAGCCGCGCCGCGGCCAGGGAAAAGGTGGAAGGGGCGGGCAGCGCGCGCCATTCCCCGGGGCGGAACTCTCGCGCAATCACGCTGCCGAGGCCGAACCAGAACGGGTCGCCGGATGCCAGCACGGCCACCCGGCGGCCGCTGAAGCCGCGCAGCAGGGGCAGCCCATCGGCGAACGGCACCGGCCACACCACGCGCTCCGCCCCAAGGCCGGGCGCAAGCGACAGGTGGCGTGCGGCGCCCATCACCACCTCGGCCGAGGCGAGCGCGGCGCGGCTTGCGGGGGGCAGGCCTTCCAGTCCATCTTCGCCCACCCCGATGATGGTGAGCCACGGAGTCTCAGGCATGCGTCCCAACCTCCTGATCCTGGCCGGAACCACCGAGGCGGCGGCCCTTGCCCGCGCCGTGGTGGCGGCGGGGATGTCGGGCACCGTTTCGTTCGCGGGGCGGGTGGAGCGCCTGCCGGCCCAGCCCTTGCCACAGCGCGTCGGCGGGTTCGGCGGGGTGGAGGGGCTCAAGGCCTATGTGCGCGAGCATGGCATCACCCATGTGATCGACGCCACCCATCCCTTCGCCGCGCAGATGAGCGCCCATGCCGTGGCTGCCTGCACCGCCCTCGGCGTGCCCCTGGTGGCGCTGACTCGCCCGCCGTGGGTGCCGGTGGAGGGCGATCGCTGGATCCGCGTGCCGGATATCGCCGGCGCGGTCGCGGCGCTGGACCGGGAGCCATGCCGGGTGATGCTGGCGGTGGGGCGCATGCATCTGGCGGAATTCACCCCCAACCTCCAGCATTTCTACCTGCTGCGGCTGGTGGAGCCGCCCAAGGCTCCCATGCCGTTCCCCAATCACCACGTGATCGTGGATCGCGGTCCGTTCACGGCGGAGGCGGACCGCGCGTTGATGGAGGCGCATGGAATTCGCCTGGTGGTCTCCAAGAATTCCGGTGGCACGGGCGCCTATGCCAAGATCGCCGCGGCGCGCACGCTGGGGCTGCCGGTGATCATGATCGACCGGCCCCAGGGACTGGCGCGGCATGAGGTGGGGAGCGTTGAGGCGGTGCTCGACTGGGTCGTTCATGCGGACACCGACCTTGGCGTGTAGACGATGGGGCGGCCCGCCCGCGCGATGATGCGCGTGTGCGAGGAGCCCACCAGCACCACCGTGCGCATGTCCGCCATCTCCGGCCGCGCCTCGGACAGGGGAACGACGCGGATCGCCTCCTCTGGTGTCGAGACGGCGCGGGCGAAGATCAGCACGCGCTCCGGCGCGCATGAGGCCCGCAGGAGATTGAGCACCTGGGCAAAGCCGTCCGGCCGGGCCCTGGAGCGGGGATTGTAGAGCGCCATGGCGAAATCGGCCTCCGCCGCCAGCGCGAGGCGGCGGGCGACCAGGCTCCAGGGCTTGAGATTGTCCGACAGGTTGATGGC
Source organism: Xanthobacter variabilis (assembly GCF_043831965.2). NCBI lineage: Bacteria > Pseudomonadati > Pseudomonadota > Alphaproteobacteria > Hyphomicrobiales > Xanthobacteraceae > Xanthobacter > Xanthobacter variabilis. The sequence continues at coordinate 3,308,220 of NZ_CM195533.1, read as the reverse complement.
GCAGAAATCGTGCCCCAGGGGGGCGCCCACGCGGGCGGCGGCGGCCAGCATGGCGGTGACCCCCGGCAGCACGCGGATGTCCAGCTCACGCCAGCCGGGGTCGCCCTGCTCCACCGCCTCGAACACCGCCGAGGCCATGGCGAACACGCCGGGATCGCCGGAAGACACCACCACCACACGCCGCCCTTGCGCGGCGAGGGCCAGGGCGTGGCGCGCGCGGTCGATCTCCACCCGATTGTCGCTCTCGTGCAGGTTCAGCCCCACGCGCGGCGCCACGCGCCGCACATAGGGGATGTAGCCGACCACGTCCGTCGCCTGCTCCAGCGCCGCCGTCACCTCTGGCGTCACAAGCAGATCATCTCCCGGGCCGAGCCCGGCGATGGCGAGCCAGCCCGCGCTCACGATGGCCACCTCACTCATGGCCGCCGTCCCTGGCCGTGGACGATAATGATGGAGAAGTAGGGCGCGGCCTCCCCCTTCACCTCGTGCAGGGGAATGACGCGCTCCTCCGCCATGCTGGCATATTCCACCAGGAAGGCCGCATCTGCCTTGCCGCTGCTTTCGAGCGCCCGGCGCACGCGGCCGAGATTGCGCCCGATTTTCATCACCACCAGCGCCTCGGCCTCCGCCATCCGGCGGGCGAGCTCGGCTTCCGGCAGGGTGCCGGCGAGCACGGTCAAGGCATCGTCGCCCCAGGTCACCGGCGCCCCGGTGGCCGTCCAGGCGGCGGACATGCCGGTGATGGCGGGCACCACCTCCACCGGGACATGGCCGCGCAGGCGAATGTGGAGATGCATGAACGAGCCGTAGAAAAAGGGGTCGCCCTCGCACAGCACCATCACGTCTTCCCCGCTTTCCGCCAGCGCCCGCAGATGCGCGCTCGATGTGGCGTAGAAGGCGGAGAGGGCGGCGTTGTAGCGGGGGTCGGAAACTGGAATTTCCGTCGTCAGCGGATAGTCCATGGGGTGCTCGCGGGCATCCGCGCGCAGCAGGCCGGTGACGATCCCGCGCGCGCGCCCGGCAAGGCCGCTCTTGCGGAAATAGGCCACATGCGCCGCCCGGCGCACCAGCCGGTCGGCCTTCACGCTCATCAGTTCCGGATCGCCGGGCCCGAGGCCCACGCCATAGATGGTGCCCATGCTCATTCGGCGCGGCTCGCAATGGCGTTGATGGCGGCGACGGTGATGGCGCTGCCGCCAAGCCGCCCGTCCACGATCATGCAGGGGGCGGCGGCCGAGGCCCACAGGGCGGCCTTCGATTCCTGCGCGCCGACGAAGCCGACGGGGCAGCCGATGATGGCCGCCGGGCGGGGGCAGTCCGGCATTTCCAGCATCTCCAGCAGGTGGAACAGCGCGGTGGGCGCGTTGCCGATGGCCACCACCGCGCCTTCCAGCCGTGGCCGCCACAGCTCCAGCGCCGCCGCCGAACGGGTGGTCTTGAGCCGCGCCGCGAGGGCTGCGACCTCCGGCTCATGCAGGGTGCAGATCACCGCATTGTCCACCGGCAGCCGCTTGCGGGTGATGCCCTCGCTCACCATGCGGGCGTCGCAGAAAATGGGGGCGCCGGCTTCCAGCGCCGCGCGCGCGGCCGCCACCATGCCGGGCGAAAAGCGGATGTGCGCTTCCAGGCCGACCATGCCGGCGGCGTGGATCATGCGCACGGCCACCTGCTCTTCGTCGGGGGCGAAGCGCGCGAGGTCCGCCTCCGCGCGGATAATGGAGAAGGAGCGCGCATAGATGGCCGCGCCGTCGGTTTCGTATTCGTAGGGCATCTTTTACCCGCTGATGACCGCGAGCACCTGGTCCGGAGCGATCGCGCGGCGCGCGGGCGCGTCCCAGGGGGCGGCGTGGGTGACAAGGTCGAAGGCGCCATCCCGGCCCACCAGGGTCAGGTCGGCCGGGCCGGGCAGGGCGCAGCCCTTCGCGCAGCCGGAAACGTGGAGGGTGACACCCCGGGGCAGGCGCGGCGCGAGACGGCGGGCGAGCGCACGCGTCTCCACGCTGGCCTGGGGGCAGCCCGGCGCCCCGGTGCAGGCGATGACGCCGAGCAAGGGATCATCCGGCGTCGCGATGAGGTCGCCATTGAAAGGGCGGGCATCGCGAAGGTCGGCCAGATGGATCATCCGGTATGGGGTGATGCGCAGGACGCGCGTGCCACTGTCCGCAAGACGGCAGAAGTCCTGCGCCCGGAACTGGCCGAAGGCAGCCGCGATGTTGAGCCCCTCCGCGCACAGCCCCGGCAAAGGCCGGGCCGCATCCCCATTGGGCGCGGCATCACCGGTGAGCATGGGGGGCAGCGGCGCGCCTCCGGCCAGGTGCCGGCGCATGCGCCCCCGTCCATCGGCGGCGATGCCTCCGGAGGTAATGAACCAGCTCGCGGCTTCCAGCGCCAGCCGCACAGCGGCCTCTGCGTCCGCGACCCTGCGGCCATGTGCGCAGCCGTCCAGGCGGACCATCAGCCCGGATGCCGAGGACTCGATGCGGACATCTGCGCTCACCTCCGCGAGCCGCCGCTGCGGGCCGGCATCGACGATGAAGCCGAACTTGGACGGCAGGGGCTGGAATTCAGGCGCCGCCAGCCCCAGCGCCAGCCCTTCGGCGCAATGGGTCTCGGGATCGTCGATGGCCTGCGGCCGGAAAGGGTTGACCACGATGTTGCGATGGCTCTCCGCGTCGCCATCCGCATCGAGCAGGCCCAGGGCGGCCAGCCCGTCGCGCAGCGCGGCATGGGCGGCGGGCAGGACGCCGCGCACCTGCACATTGGCGCGGTTGGTCAGTTCCAGCATGCCGTGCCCGTGGGTAGTGGCGAGATGGGCAAGGCCACGGGCCTGTTCCGGCGTCAGCTCGCCCCGTGGCGGGCGCACGCGCACCACGAGCCCGTCACCGGACATCATGGGGCGATGGGCGCCGGGGCACCATCCCTTGATGGCCGGCGCGCTCATCGCCCATCATCCAGTGCGGCGGCGATGGCGTTGCGCCGCGTGGTCCACAGCCCCGCCGCGTGGAGGGCGGCGAAGCGCGCGCGCATGGCCGCGAGCGCCGCCGGATTGGCCTCCTGCAGGAAAGCGGCGACATCGGCATTGCCAAGGGTCGCATCCCAATAGAGGTCGAACAGATGGGCCGGAACGACGCTCGCCAAGTGCGCGAACGCGGCCATGTTCTCCAGCGTCACAGCAATCTCGGCGGCACCGCGAAAGCCGTGGCGGCGCATGCCCTCGATCCAGGCGGGATTGCCGGCGCGGGCGCGCACCACCCGCGCGATTTCTTCCGCCAGCGCGCGGGCCCGGGGGCGGGCCGGGTCGGTATTGTCCAGGTGGTAAAGCACCGCCTTGCCGCCGGCATGGTCGCGCGCGGCGGCAAAGCCGGCTTCGTGGCGCGCATAGTCCTCGGCCAGCAGCAGGTCGGTTTCGGGCAGGTCCTGGAGATGCACGAAGGCGTCGGCCGCCGCCACGCGCTCCCGCAGCCCTGCCTCGTCACGGCGCGCGCTCGCGCCGTCATGGGCGAAGGCGCTGGCCGCCAGCCAGGCGGCACCGGCGGCAAGGCGACCGTCCTGCGAATAATCCTCCATCGCCTCCCCCATGCCGAGGCCGAACGCGCCGGGGGCGGGACCGTAGACCCGGGGTTCCGCGCGGCCCACATAGGGGTTCCATTCGCGCTCCTCGTCGCGCTCGGCCAGGGCGCGCACGGCCTGCTGGAACATGGCGGACAGGGTGGGGAAGACGTCGCGGAACAGGCCGGAAATGCGCAGCGTCACATCCATGCGCGGGCGTTCCAGCTCGGCGATGGGCAGGATCTCGACCCGGGACACCCGCTCCGACCCCATATCCCACACCGGCCGCACGCCAATGAGCGCGAGCGCCATGGCGAATTCCTCGCCCGCCGTGCGCATGGTGGCCGAGCCCCACAGATCGACGATGAGGGCGCGCGGCCAGTCGCCCTCGTCCTGAAGGTGGCGGCGCACCAGTTCCTCGGCGAGCTGCACGCCCTGGGCATAAGCGGCGCGGGTCGGCACCGCGCGCGGATCCGTGGTGAAGAGATTGCGCCCCGTGGGCAGCACATCGGACCGGCCGCGATAGGGGGAGCCCGACGGCCCCGGCTCGATCCGCCGGCCATCGAGGGCATCGAGCAGGGACTGGCGTTCCGCCGCCGCCGAGGCCCTGCCATCAAAGGCGCCGGACATGGCGGGCGCCCGGCCCCACACATGAAGGCCGGCGCCGAACTGGCTCTCCTTGATGTCGCACACGAAGCGGTCGATGCGCGTCACCGCCTCGTGGGCGCTGAGGCTCGCGTCGATGCCGAGATCGCTTTCCACCCCCAGGGCCCGGGCTTCGTCCCGGATGTCGCGGATAAGGCGGGCGCGCCGCTTGGGGTCGAGCCCGTCGGCATTTGAGAATTCGTCCAGCAGGGCTTCCAGATGAGCGAAATGGGTCGGCGCGCCGCCCGTCTTCAGGGGCGGCGGAATATGGCCCAATGTCACCGCGCCGATGCGCCGCTTGGCCTGGGCGGCCTCGCCGGGGTCGTTGACGATGAAGGGGTAGATGACCGGGAGATCGCCGATCAGCGCCTCGGGCCAGCAGGTATGCGAGAGCGCGACCGCCTTGCCCGGCAGCCATTCCAGCGTGCCATGCGCGCCGATATGCACCAGGGCGTCCACCTCATTGCGGAGCCAGAGATAGAAGGCGACATAAGCATGGCGCGGCACCCGGGCGAGGTCGTGATACTCGCCGTCCCGCTGCGCCTTGAGGCCCCGCTCCGGCTGGAGCGCGACCACCACCCGCCCGCGCCGCACGGCAGCGAAGGTGAAGGCCTCCGGCGTCGCGTCGGGGTCGTCCTCCGGCGCCCCCCATGCCGCGGCAAGGTCGGCGCGAAGGGGCGCCGGCAGGCCCGCCAGGGCGGCCTTGTAGTGCCCCATCGGCCATTGGAGGCGCTCTTCGCGGAATTGCGCGGCGAGGGGAGATTGAGGCTCCGCCTCGTATCCCGCCGCCGACAGGTCGGCCAGGATTGCCTCGGCCGAGGCGAGCGCGTCCAGGCCCACGGCATGGGCCATGTTCCAATCGCGGCCCGGATAGGTGGAGAGCATCAGCCCCAGCCGCCGTTCCGCCGCCGGCCGTGTCGCCAGCCGATGCCAGGCGGCTACCCGATCGGCGATGGCGGCGATGCGCTCGGGATGGGGGGCGTGGATCTGTCGGGAGAACTGAAGATCAGCGTCACGCGCCGCCGGTGCCTTGAAGGAGGCGACCCCGGCGAAGATCCGCCCATCCACCTCCGGCAGCACCACATGCATGGCAAGGTCCGCCGGCGAAAGGCCGCGCTCGGCCTCTTCCCAGGCCTCACGGGTCGAGGTTGCCAGCGCCACCTGGAACACCGGCACGCCGGCCGCGTCCAGGGGGGAGGCTCGCTCCGCGCCACGCCCCGAAAATGCAGTGGCGTTGACGATGGCGACAGGGCGCAGCGCCGCCAGCCGCGCTTCCAGCCACGCCCCCGTCCTCTCCGCCTTCAGAGAGGGGGCGAACAGGCCCAGCACATGGAAGCCGCGCGCGCGCAGGGCCGCGAAGAGTGCTTCCACGGGTGCCAGATCGTCCGCCACCAGATAGGCGCGGTAGAACACCACGACCACCAGCGGCATGGGCGCTGGCCCGTCCTCGGGAGCGGGTGGCTTGTCGTCGCGCTCCACACCCTTCTCTGGCGTCCAGGTGCCGAAGTCCGGCACCGTCTTGCTGCCGGGCACGGGCGGAGCATAGAGCCCGGCAGCGAGCGCCAGCTGCGCCAGGGCGGCCTGGGCCGCCACCGCGCCGCCGGCATCGCACAGCTCCGCTAGCCGCTTCAGGGTCGAGGGCGGCACGGTGGACATGGCATCGAGCCGCGCGTCCGGCCGCCCATCGGCCGGCAAGACGGCGAGCGCGATGCCCTTCGCGCGCGCGAGAGCCTCGATCTGGCTCAGGCCGTAGGGCCAATAGGGTTGGCCGCCGATGAGGCGGATCAGGATGCCCCGCGCGCCGCTGAGCGTGCGCTCCACATAAGTGTCGACGGAGAGGGGATGGCGCAGGGCCGCGATGTTGGCGAGCCGCAGGGTCGGCATGCCGCCCCCACCATCGCGGTGCCAGCCGGCCGCGAAGGCCCCGAGATCGGAGTCCGAGAAGGACAGCACCACCAGATCCGCCGGGCTCTGGCCGAGGTCGGTGGGCGTCTCGGTCTCTTCCAGACCCCGGCTTTCGCGGAAAACGACGTGCATGGCCTATTCGGCGGCACGTGCGGACGGCACCAGGACGCTGCGGATGGCGCCCGCGTCGATGTCGTCATGCTCGGCGATCACCACCAGCCGCCCGGCGCGGGGCTCGTCCGGTGCCCAGGGCCGGTCATACTGGTGGCGCACCCGCGCGCCCACGGCCTGCACCAGCAGGCGCATGGGCTTGCCGGCCACCGCCGCGTAGCCCTTCACCCGCAGGATGTTCTGCCGGTCCGCCAGCTCCGCGAGGCGCGAGACCAGCTCCGCGGGATCGGCCAGCTCGGGAATGTCGATGACGACGCTGTCGAAATCGTCATGGTCGTGGTCGGCGGCGGTGTCGTGGTGGCTGGGGCGGGCGGCAAGGTCGTCCTCCGCCGCGGCGCCCAGGCCCAGGATCACGCGCGGATCCACCGCCCCCTCCACCACCTCGATGATGGGCAGGGCGCGCGGGGCTTCCGCATGGATGATCGCCTTGGCCTTGGCCACGCCCTCCGCGCCCGCAAGGTCCGCCTTGGTGAGCAGGACGATGTCGGCGCAGGAGATCTGATCCTCGAACACCTCGCTGAGCGGCGTTTCGTGGTCGATGCTGGCGTCAGCCTGCCGCTGGCGGTCCACCGCCGCCACGTCGGGCGCGAACCGGCCGGCGGCCACCGCCTCCGCGTCGGCGAGCGCAATCACGCCATCGACGGTGATGCGCGAGCGGATGTCGGGCCAGTCGAAGGCCTTCACCAGCGGCTTGGGCAGCGCGAGGCCGCTGGTTTCGATGAGGATGTGATCTGGCCGCGGCTCGAGGGCCATCAGCGCCTCGATGGTGGGAATGAACTCATCGGCGACGGTGCAGCAGATGCAGCCATTGGCGAGCTCGATGATGTTTTCCGCCGGGCACTCGGGAATGGCGCAGCCCTTGAGGATCTCGCCATCCACGCCCACGTCGCCGAACTCGTTGACCACCACCGCGAGGCGCCGGCCGCCCGGATTGCGCATGAGATGGCTGATGAGCGTTGTCTTGCCGGAGCCGAGAAAGCCCGTGATGACGGTGACCGGCAGCTTTTCGAGAGTGGCCATGGCGCGCTTGCGTCCCAGATCTGCGAGCCAGAGGGAGCCGGCATTGCGCCTGCATCCCCTATGGCGATGGCAGCGGGGAGCTTGAGGCGGGTGGGCGCGCGCACGCACCCTCCCGACACCGGTGCACCCCGCCGGCTTCGTCGGTTGGAGCTGGCAGGTCTCCCGGCTTGCGGATATCAGACAGGGCCTATCTCGGCCCTCTGGTGGTCACCCGGCCTTCCCGGTCCCAAGGACCAGTGGCGGTGGGTGACCTTCTCCGGTCACGGTCGCGGGGGCGGCTGCGCTTGGGCCGGGGCTTTGGAGCCCTTTTGGCTTGGCGCATTCCCTTTTCATCTGTTTACACAGACACCAGCTTCGGGGGAAATGTGCCCGAACGCCCAACCCTGTCAAGCACGAAGGAGCCGGGCATGGATGACCGCGCCGCTCGCCACAACGCCAAGATGAAAGCCGTCAAGGCCGCGCGTGATGAGCTGATGAAATCCAAGACCGAGGAAAAAGGCTTGGTTATCGTTCACACAGGCGCGGGGAAGGGCAAGTCATCTTCCGGATTCGGCATGGTCCTGCGCTGCATCGCCCATGGCATGCCCTGCGCGGTGGTGCAGTTCATCAAGGGTGATCGCGAGACCGGTGAAAAGACGCTGCTGCGCGAGCGATTCGGCGCGGAATGTCGTTTTTTCGTGTCTGGAGAGGGCTTTACGTGGGAAACCCAGGATCGCGACCGGGACGTGGCCGCCGCCCAGGCGGGGTGGCGCGTTGCCATGGAGCAGATCCTCGACCCGCAAATCCGGTTTGTGCTCCTGGATGAGATCAACATTGCCCTGCGCTATGAATACCTGGACATCGCCGAGGTTGTGGATTTTCTTCTGACCCGGAAGCCGGAGATGACTCACGTCTGCCTCACCGGCCGCAACGCCCGGCCGGAGCTGATCGAAATTGCCGATCTGGTGACGGAAATGACGCTGGTGAAGCATCCCTTCCGCAGCGGGGTGAAGGCACAGATGGGGATCGAGTTCTGATGAACATGGCGGTGGACAAGCCCCGTCCGGCCAGCCCCTGCATCGGCGCCTGCGCCATGGATGAGGCGAGCGGCCAGTGCCGGGGCTGCGCGCGGACGCGAGACGAGATCGCCATTTGGGGCGGCACGGACGAGGCCACCCGCCAGCGCATCTGGGCGGAGCTGCCAGCGCGCGCCGCCGCGATGGGGCTCGCCCTGCGGCGCCTGCCATGGCGCGGAAGCGCGCTTCTTGATCAGGTGGAGCACCGTTTCGCGTCTGCTCAGGGCGCCTTCGTCGCCGGCGTTTTTGGGGCGGTGGCGGAAGTGCTGCGCGATCCGGACGAGCCCTATGAGGCCGCGCGTGACGGGGAGAGCCTGACCCTGCGCACTCCCCGCGCGGCCCTGCGGCTGCAGGCGCCCCCCTACCTCACCGCTTTCGAAATCCCGCGCGGCGCAAACGCGCCTCTTCTCGCCTTCGCGGTGCCCGCCGGGCGGGTGGGGCCGGCGGGCCCGGCCGAGCTGACGGCGCTGGGTCCCGATGGGGATTCGCTGCTGGCGCGTGACGCCGGCGGGGCGCGTTTCGATATCGGCCTCGCGCGCCGCGCGGCGCGCTTTTCCATCCGCTGCGGGCCGGACATCGCTGGCGAGGTCGCCGCCCGGTGCGGTGCGCCCTGGCCCCTGGTGCTCGCCGGCATCGCCCCGCTGGTGCTCGCGCATAGCCCGGTGCGGGTGGTGGAGGCTCCGTGCGTGCGGGCGGAGGTGGATGCGCCCATTCCGCCGCCCGATGGTCGCTCGCCCGAGGGGCCGCACACCCATCTCCTGCCGGAACTCCTGGCCCAGGGGTTGGACGTTCCGCCGGGGCTGTTGCTGCCGAAGGGCTACATCCTGTCGCTTCTTTTCCATCCGGTGTGAGGGGCGAATGGGCCGCTCGGTGATGATCCAGGGCACCGGCAGCAATGTCGGCAAGTCCCTTCTGGTGGCCGGCCTGTGCCGCGCCGCCCGACGGCGCGGCTTGAGCGTCGCGCCCTTCAAGCCGCAGAACATGTCCAACAATGCGGCGGTGACCGCGGACGGGGGCGAGATCGGCCGGGCCCAGGCCCTGCAGGCGCGCGCCTGCGGCCTTCTTCCCCATACGGACATGAACCCGGTTCTGCTGAAGCCCGAGAGTGACGTGGGGGCGCAGATCATCGTCCAGGGCAAGCGCCTCGCGACCGCCCGCGCTCGGGAATATTTCAAGCTGAAGCCGCAGCTGCTGGAAACCGTGCTGGAGAGCTTCGGGCGCCTGAAGGCCGCCCATGATCTCGTCATCGTGGAAGGCGCGGGCAGCCCGGCGGAAGTGAACCTGCGCAAGGGCGACATCGCCAATATGGGCTTTGCCCGCGCGGCCGGGACGCCGGTGGTGCTCGCCGGGGACATCGACCGGGGCGGCGTGATCGCCCAGATCGTCGGCACGCAGGCGGTGATGGACCTGGAGGATGCGGCGCTGGTGAAGGGCTTCATCATCAACAAGTTTCGCGGGGATCCGAGCCTGTTCGACGATGGCTATGCCTTGATCGGCGCCCGCACCGGCTGGCGCGGCTTCGGCGTGTGCCCGTGGTTCGCGGAAGGGTGGAAGCTGCCGGCGGAGGATGCGCTGGACCTTGCCGCGCCCCGCCGCGCCGAAGGCGTGCATGTGGTCTGCCTGGTGCTCTCGAGGATCGCCAATTTCGACGACCTCGACCCCCTGGCGCAGGAACCGGGCGTGCGCCTGACGCTGCTCGGCCCCGGCCGGCCCATTCCCGGCGACGCGGATCTCGTCATCATCCCCGGCACCAAGTCCACGCGCGGCGACCTCGCTTTCCTGCGGCAGCAGGGATGGGACGTGGATCTCATGGCCCATCGCCGCCGGGGCGGGCGCGTGCTCGGCATTTGCGGCGGCTACCAGATGCTGGGCCGGACGGTTGACGATCCGCACGGGATCGAGGGGCCCGGGGGCTGTGATCGTGGCCTGGGGCTGCTGGACGTGGAAACGGCGATGACACCCGACAAGCGCCTGACCGAGGTGGCTGCGGTGCACGCCGCGTCGGGCGCCGCATTCCACGGCTACGAGATCCATATCGGCCGCACCGAGGGCACAGATCGCGCCCGCCCCTTCGCCTTCGTCGATGGCGCGCCGGAAGGCGCTGTCAGCACCGATGGGCTGGTGGCGGGCAGCTACCTGCACGGCATGTTCCGCGACGACCGCTTTCGTGCCGCCATGCTGGCGGAGTTGGGCGCCCACTCCACGCTTGGCTATGAAGCCTCCGTGGAGCAGACGCTGGATGCCCTGGCGGAGCATCTGGAACAGCACCTGGATGTCGAGGGCCTGCTTTCAGAGGCGCGATAGGGTGGCTTCGAGACGCTGCCAGCCGGCCGCCGTGCCCGCCAGCCCCAGCCGCAGCCAGCCCTGCGACCACGGAAAGGCGCGGGACCAGATATGGTCGCGGGCGAGCCGGTCCCGGACCCTCGCCGCGTCCCCCGTCTCATAGGTGCGAAACAGCTCGGTTCCGCCCACCAGCCGCCAGCCGCAGGCTGCCGCGAGCTCATCCAGGCGCCGCGCATCGGCGACAAGGCGGCGGATGGTGTCCGCGCGCCAGTCGGCATCGGCCAGCGCCGCGCGCCCGATGGCGATGGCCGGGCCATTCACCGCCCAGGGGCCGGCCAGCCCCCGCAGCCGCGCCGCCAGGGCTGAGCCCGTGACCGCGAAGCCCAGCCGGACACCCGCCAGGCCATAGAATTTGCCGAAGGAGCGCAGCACGACCACGTTGTCCGTCCGCAGTCCAAGCGCAGGCAGCAGCGAGAGCGCGGGCTCGGCATCGCCGAAGCTCTCATCCACCACCAGCAGCGAAACCTGCCCGGCCAGGGCGGAAAGCGCCTCGGGCGTAAGACGGCGGCCGTCGGGATTGTTAGGGTTCACCACGACGGCAAGATCGGCCCCGGGCAGGGCCGCCATGTCGCGGGTGGTCTCGACCGACCAGCCCATGGTGTCGAGCGCGGCGGCGTGCTCGTTGTAGGTGGGGCCGAGCACCCGCGCCCGGCCGGGTGGCAGCAGGCGCGGCATCAGCTGAATGGCGGCCTGCGCTCCCGAAAGGGCGACCACATGTGCCCGTGTGCGGTACGCCGCCTGCGCCACCGCCTCCAGCGCGGCGATCTCGCTCGCGGCGGGCAGGGCGGCCCAGGCGTGGGGCGGCAGCGCCGGCACGGGATAGGGGCAGGGGTTGATACCCGTTGAAAGGTCCAGCCAGTCGCCCGCGCCATATTGGGCTTGCGCCCGATCCATATCGCCGCCGTGATCGCGCATGTTTCGTCTCTGAAAAGCCGCAGCCCCGCCTGCGCGGGCCGCATGCGGGGAGCGCCTCTGCTAGAGCATTTCGCCGTGCCGCGAAACGGCTCCGATTTCGTTTGTAAGCGCGGCCTTTATGAGGGTGGCGCGTTGAGGCCGCGCAGGGCCCAGCGGCGCCCATCGCAGCGCAGCGCGGTTCGGCTGAGGGGCTCGATATCCAGCCGCCAGAAGGCGTCCGGCGGTGAGCCGAGGGTGTGGAGCACGGCGGCGCGGATCACGGCGGCATGGGTCACGCACAGGGTGTGCCCGCGCCCCGCCATCTGGGCGTTGAGCCAGGCGCCGACGCGCGCTTGCAGCTGAGCGCGGGATTCTCCCCCGTGGGGAACGGCGTCCGGCGCCGAAAGCCAGAGGGCGGCGGCCTCCGGTTCGCGGTCGTGAATGTCCCGCAAAGCGCGGCCCCGCCACTGCCCAAGGTCGAGCTCGCGCAGAGCCGGCTCCACCGTGACGTCCTGCGCCAATGCCGCCGCCGTCTGCCGCGCGCGCAGCAGGGGGCTGGTAAGGCAGCGGTCCACGCGGCCCAGGCCCTCGCGCAGCACGGAAAGGGCGGGCAGCGCCGCCGCGTCCAGCGGCTCGTCGATGGGAAAGGCCATGGGCACAGCGGGTGTGCTCGGGCCGTGGCAAAGCAGGGTCAGGCGATGCAGCGAGGGGCCCTCCGCCGGAAAACGGGCATCGCAGGCGAAGCCATCGGTTGACAGCCGTCAACTGCGAAGCCTAGCTTGGCGCGTCGTTTGCGGGATTGGAAGCCGGTGTGAGTCCGGCACGGTCGCGCCACTGTAACCGCGATCCTTCGGGATCCGGAAGTCAGGCCTAATCCCAAACGACCATATCCGCCCAGTGGGACGCGCCATCCCGGGAGTGCACCATGTCTGACATTATCCTGAAGCCTGTAGCCCGGCCCGCGCCGATTCCGGTGGCGGAGATTCTGCCTTGGGCCGTATTCGCGGGCCTGATCCTGCTCCTTGCCATCTATTTCGTGGGTGCGGAGGAGGGGGCAACCTCGTTGATCTCGGGCTCCTACGTCCATGAATTCGTCCATGACGGACGCCATCTGCTCGGCTTCCCCTGTCACTGAGGCGCATCATGGTCGGAAATCTCTTGCTCCGCGGCATGATCGTCGGTGCCGTGGCGGGGTTGCTCGCGTTTGGATTCGCGCGGGTTTTCGGCGAGCCCGCGGTGGATCACGCCATCGCTTTGGAAGAGGCTGCGAGCCAGGCCAAGGGCGAGGCGCCCGAGCCTGAGCTGGTGAGCCGCGACGTGCAGGCCGGATTGGGCCTGTTTACCGGCGTGGTCACCTTCGGGGCGGCGCTTGGCGGTTTGTTTTCGCTCGCCTTTTCCTTCTCCTATGGCCGGCTCACGCCGCTGGGCCCGCGCGGGGCGTCCGCCCTGCTCGCCGCCGTGGGCTTCGTGGCGCTCGTCCTGGTGCCGGGGCTGAAGTTTCCGCCCACGCCACCGGCGGTGGGCAGCCCGGAAACGATCGTCGCGCGCACCCAGCTCTTCTTCACCATGCTGGCCCTGTCGCTGGCGGCAGTGGCCGTCGCGGTGGCGGTTGCGCGGCGCAGCTGGCGACTGGGGGCCTGGAATGCATCGCTGCTGGGCGTTGCGGTCTATGCCGCCCTGGTGGTGCTCATTGACCTCGCCCTGCCGGGCGTGAATGAGGTGCCGGAGCAGTTTCCCGCCCTGCTGCTGTGGGACTTCCGCATTGCTTCGCTGGGCATGCAGGCCATTCTATGGGCAGGGCTGGGCCTCGGCTTTGGCTTTGTGGCGGAGCGCTATCTGGCGAGCCTGCGGCCTGAGCGGCGGATCGCTTCGGCCTATGCCGCCCGCTGATGGGCGCGATGTGATGGGGCAGGGCGCGCGCGGGCGACGCTGGGTCGTCCGTGCGTGCGCGGTTCTGCTGCTGGTCTGCATGGGCCTTGGGCCTGATGGGGCGAGCGCGCATCGCGCCGTCGATGCGGGCACGCTCGCCGCGAACGGTCTGGTCATCCCAAGCCTCACCCATGGCGAGATGGCGGTGGTGGCGCGTCATGCGGGCGCCATCCGGGCCCTCGCCGGAAGCCAGCAGCGCACCGACCCCACGTTCCGCCGGCTGGCGAACTTCGCCGCCCTGCAGCGCACCTATTGCTTCTGGGGGCTGGTGCCGGGCAGCCTCACCGATGAGGATAATCCCTTCAATACCTGTCTCCACGCCTATCTCGGCGCGCTCCGCGCATTGCTTGTGCATATGCAGGAGATGCCGGGCGAGAGCGGCGAGGCGCGGGTGCTGGTCGGCCGGATCGAGCAGGAGATGGTGGCGAGCGAGGCGGCATCGAGCCTCTGTCGCAGCAGCGGCGCCGACTTCAACACCGCCGCCCTGATTGTTCCCGAATGGCGTGATGTTCTGGGCTATCCGCCCACGCTGCTGACCTTCGCCGGCCTCGCGCTCATGGTTGCCGCTGGTGCGTGGGGCGTATTTGGCATTCGGACCGCTCCCCCACGACGGCACGGCTGAGCCCGGGTTCCTGGCCCGGACCCACGCCTTTCACCGGCCGTGCACGACTCGATGGCGGACCCGCAAAGCCGGTGGATTGTCGCTGCGGGCGTCAGGCGTCCGCGGTGAGGTCGAATGCTGCAGGTTGCAGGAACTCCAGCAAAACGGCGGTGAATTCGTCCGCGGAGTCGGCGTTTGAGATGTGCGCGGCCCCCTCGATGATGGAGAGCGTGCTGCGCGGGGTTTGCTCCGCTATGCGGCGGCTCAAATCGGCTGGAGACATCCTGTCGAGGCCACCGGCGATGAACAGCGTGGGCATCGCAAGCTCGCCGAGGCGGTTGGAGACGTCGAAGGTTGTGATGCCGCGCGCCACCTGCGCGAGGGATGCGCCGTCGGATGTCGCCGCGATGCCATGCCACACCTGATAGGTGCGCAGGCCCTCGGCCGAGGCGCGGAACGCCGCCGACACCGAAACGAGCCAGTTCTGTTCAAAGCGCGTGATCGGACCATGCGGCTGCTCGAAGGCGGTGGCCCAGCCTTCGGCCATGGCGGCGAATTCCGGAGTCGCGGTCTTGTCGAAGCTGTTGGCGATGACCAGCCGCTGAATTCTGGACGGTTCACGCAGTGCCAGCTCCAGGGCCACCATGCCACCAAGGGACAGGCCGACCACGTCGAGGCTGTCGATGCCGAGGTGGGCGAGAAGCTGCTGCGTGTCGTCGGTGATGTCTGTAACCCCGAACGGACTGGAGAGAGGGGCGGATGCGCCGTGGCCGGCATGGTCTGGCACGATGACCCGATAGCCGGCCGCCACAAGCGCCGGGATCTGCGGTCCCCAGGCGCGGCCTGAATTGCTGATGCCGTGCAACAGTAGAATCGGCCGGCCTTCCCCGAATTCCATGAAATAGTTGCTCCGACCCCGGACGTCGTAATAGGCCACGTGAAGTCTCCTTCCAGTCACTTCGGGAATGTGATGTGCTCGCCCGGACGAAAGCGGGCGGCGAGGGCCCACAGAACCACGCACAGGGCGGCCATCAGCCACCACGCGGGCGTGAGGTCTGACAGGCTCTGGCGCAGGAGCCCGGCGACCAGCGGAAGGACGGCGGCAACCATATAGCCGCCTCCCTGGACAAAGGCCGCGATTGCGCCGGCGTCGCTTGCCCCTTCGCCATGGTCCATCGCCACGATCAGCCCAAGCGGAAATAGCGCACCGATGCCCAGCCCCGCGAGGAGCGCCGATGGCCAGGCGACAAGCAGCGGGGAAGTCGCAAAGCCCAGCAGGCCGAAAAACAGGGCCGCGATCGCGGTGAATATGGGGGGGCGACGGTCAACGGAGCGACTGACCCAGAAGGAGACCCCCAGGCCGGCGATCACTTCGGCGAGGGTGACAATGCCCAGCATCATGCCGGCGGCTTGCTCCGACCAGCCAAGGCCCGTGTAGAACGGCGGGAGCCAGGCGAGCACAAGCGTATAGGCGCCGGTCCCCAGCCCGAAGAAGGCCAGCAATCGCCAGGCCCGGGGCACCCGGGCGAAGGCGTGGTGCCGGACAGGGCGCGGAACCACGTCAGGGGCGCTCGTCGCGCTCCACCAGACGAGCCCGCCGACCAGCGCGGGAAGGGCCCAGATGCCCAGCGCCGCGGGCCAGCCATAGGCTTGCGCGATCCAGGGACTCGCCGTCCCCGAAAGGAAGGCTCCGCCCATGATCGCCGTTGAATAGACCCCCATCAGCCCGGCCGCCCGGCCGCCGGCGCGATGCCGAATGACGATCGGCAGGAGGGCCTGCACGATCGCGATGCCGATGCCGCTGAACACCGCCGTCAGCAGCAGCATCCCCGCGCTTGGCACTCCCCAGCGAGCCAAGTCGCTCAGGAGGATGAGAATGAGACCCAACGCAATGCCGGACCGTTCCCCCACAAAGGCCCTCAGGCGGCTTGAGGCGAGAAGGCAGGCACCCATGAGCGCGACGGGCACGGTGGTGAGAAGGCTGGCGGTGGTGTCGGAAAGCCCGGTGTCCCGTTGAATGATGTCGAGCAGCGGGCCGATCGCCGCCATGGTCGGACGTAGATTGATGCCCACCAGGAGGATCGCGGCCGTGAATAGATAGCGGCCTGAAAATATGGACATGACTCGCATCCTCCACCTCGCTTGCCGCAAGGCGGCGCTTCGCATATATCTTGACGTAAAGATATAATATCTTGACGTCAAGATAGGTGGCGTAATGGACCGAGCTGTGGTCGCGGCAGAGCAATGGGCGCGAGAGCGACCTGACCTGGATACTGGGCCGATGATTCTGTTGGGGCGTTTGGCCGAGGCGGCGCTGGTGGTGTCGCGGGACCGGCTTAATCCGGCATTTGCCGAGTTCGGCCTGCAGCCGGGGGAATTCGACGTTCTGGCCACCTTGCGGCGCAGCGGCTCCCCTTACGCCCTGACGCCGACGGAGCTCTACGAGGCTGCCATGATCTCGTCCGGAAGCATGACGAACCGGATCGATCGGCTGGAGAAAGCCGGCTTGGTGGCCCGCAAGCCCAACCCGGCCGATCGACGCGGGACTCTTGTCGCGCTCACGGCGGATGGGCTTGCGCTGATCGAAACGGCTGTTGATGCGCATGTGGCCAACCAGCACGCCATTGTCGCAGGGCTGACGCTGGAAGAGCAGGAGCTGCTTTCCCGCCTCCTCAAAAAGCTGCTGGATCTACAGCAGACCTAGCCCCACGCGGCATGGTCACGCCCCAGGTGGCGCAGCTGGGTAATGGCTGTCTTGTGGTGGGGCACGGCGGACAGTCCTCTGCCGTGCCCCCAAGACCGCCGCATGGCCAATGTTGGCACACGGTTTCAGGGAACGAACATTTTGCACTCTGGGTGATTCACATGGAGAGCCGACGCAGTCTCGGTGACACGCCAAGGGGTGCGAGGCGGCAGCTTGGATTTTTGGCGATCGGCTCCGATGGCGGATCTGGCCCCGGCGGAGATGGGGGAATCCCTGCGATTCACCGCGAAGAGGTCGCGACAGCGCAGGCGACCCAGCGCTGCACGGCCATAAACGACAAAACCCTCCGGCGAATATCGCACGGAGGGTTTTGTCTTTGGTTGCGGGGGCAGGATTTGAACCTGCGACCTTCAGGTTATGAGCCTGACGAGCTACCGGGCTGCTCCACCCCGCGTCAAGTCCGAAGTCGTTCGCCAGCGGCGTCGTCGTTCGGTGAGGCGTATGTAGCAACCCCCTGTCGGGAAGGAAAGGGCAGGCTGCCAAAAAAACGTCATAGCAGCCATGCCGTTGGCCTCTTCCTGTGGACGGAGCGGGACGGAGGCCCGCTCTTGCTCTGCGCAAACCGCTGCCATTGCTGGCTTGTCGCGTTCGCCGCCGCCGCGGCGGGGGGCGCCGGTGCCGCCCGAGATCGCCTGTGGATGACGCCGCGTGGTGGACGTGGACCCTCAATCGTCCGTCGGGCTGGGTGCGGTTTTGCCCTTTTCGGCGCGCCGTTCGGCGGCGGCGGCTTCGTGGGCGGCCTTGCGCGCCTCGCGTCCAGCGCGGCCCTCCACCAGCGAGGTGACGGCCCCGTGCAGCGTCGCCAGATCCTGCCGGGTGAGGCCGAGGCGATGAAAGATGTTGCGGATGTTCCGGGTGGTGGAGGGGCGCTTTTCTGGCGAACGGAAGAAGCCCGCCTCTTCCAGCGCGCCTTCCAGGTGATCGAAGAAAGCGAAAAGGTCCTGCTTATCCGCCAGCGGCGACTTGTCCGGCGCGGCGAAGGGCAGGGCGCCCGCGCTGGCGACCTTGAACCATTCATAGCTCGCGACGGCGACGCAGGTGGCAAGGTTGAGGGAGGCGAAGGCGGGGTTGACCGGCAGCGTGAGAATGGCATCGCATAGCGATACCTCCTCCGTATAGAGCCCGGTGCGCTCGCGGCCGAACACCAGCGCCACGTCCTCTCCGGCGGAAAGGTGCTGGGCGGTTTCCTGCGCCGCGGCGTCGGCGCCCATCACGGGCTTCGCCATGCCGCGCTCGCGCGCCGTGGCGGCAAACGCATAGCGAACCCCCACGAGGGCGGAACGCAGGTCGGGGAAAACCTCGGCTGCCTCCAGAATGCGATCGGCCCCGGCGCTGAACACCCGCGACTTCTCATTGGGCCAGCCTTCGCGGGGGTTGACGATACGCAGCCGGGCGAGGCCGAAATTGCCCATGGCGCGCGCGGCCGAGCCGATATTCTCGCCGAGCTGGGGCTCAACCAGGATCACCACCGGTCCACCGGCGATCCAGGGCTTGGTACTGTCCGTTCCGGAACCTGGCATTATCTTTCTCCGCCGGCGTTATTTTCATGGGCGGCCGGCTGCATCGAGTTTGTACACATTGTCATGCAATTCATGCGAAAGGCGGGGGCATTGGCGCTTTCGCTAGGTGGCACGCCGGTGCTATAGCGGCGCCCTGGGAGGATTGCCAAAGGGCAGGCGGGCCCGAACCGCGCGCGAATACGCGAGACGAGGACCCGGACCCAGGACCCCGAGGCGACTTCTGAGACGAATTCCATCCACGCGCAGAGCACCCCCGAAAGGTCGTCCACATGGCGAAGATCAAGGTGGCTAATCCGGTCGTCGAACTCGACGGCGACGAGATGACCCGGATCATCTGGCAGTACATCAAGGACAAGCTGATCCACCCCTATCTCGACATCGACCTCGAGTATTACGACCTGTCTGTCGAGAACCGCGACGCCACCAACGACCAGGTGACCATCGACGCGGCCAACGCTATCAAGAAGCACGGCGTGGGCGTCAAGTGCGCCACCATCACCCCGGACGAAGCCCGGGTGAAGGAATTCAACCTGAAGGAAATGTGGAAGTCGCCCAACGGCACCATCCGCAACATCCTCGGCGGCGTGATCTTCCGCGAGCCGATCATCTGCAAGAACGTGCCGCGCCTCGTGCCCGGCTGGACCCAGCCCATCGTGGTGGGCCGCCATGCGTTCGGCGACCAGTATCGCGCGACCGACTTCAAGGTGCCGGGCAAGGGCACGCTGACCATCTCCTTCGTGGGTGAAGACGGCACGAAGATCGAGAAGGAAGTCTACAAGTTCCCGGGCGCCGGCGTCGCCATGTCCATGTACAACGTGGACGAGTCGATCCGTGACTTCGCCCGCGCATCGCTGAACTACGGCCTGATGCGCAACTATCCGGTCTATCTCTCCACGAAGAACACCATCCTGAAGGCCTATGACGGCCGCTTCAAGGATATCTTCCAGGAGATCTACGACGCCGAGTTCAAGGAAGAGTTCACCAAGCGTGGCCTCACCTATGAGCATCGCCTCATCGACGACATGGTGGCCTCGGCCCTCAAGTGGTCCGGCGGCTATGTGTGGGCCTGCAAGAACTATGACGGCGACGTGCAGTCTGACATCGTGGCCCAGGGCTTCGGCTCGCTCGGCCTCATGACCTCCGTGCTCATGACCCCCGATGGCAAGACCGTGGAGG
The DNA here is from genome assembly GCF_043831965.2 of Xanthobacter variabilis. Taxonomy (NCBI): domain Bacteria; kingdom Pseudomonadati; phylum Pseudomonadota; class Alphaproteobacteria; order Hyphomicrobiales; family Xanthobacteraceae; genus Xanthobacter; species Xanthobacter variabilis. Next base: position 3,288,648 of record NZ_CM195533.1, on the reverse strand, counting down.
CCGAGGCCGCCCATGGCACCGTGACCCGCCACTATCGCGAGCACCAGAAGGGCAAGGAGACCTCCACTAACTCCATCGCCTCCATCTTCGCCTGGACCCGTGGCCTTGCCCACCGCGCCAAGCTCGATGGCAATGAGGAGCTGGCCGCCTTCTCCAAGACCCTGGAGAAGGTGTGTGTGGACACCGTCGAGTCCGGTTTCATGACCAAGGACCTGGCGCTTCTGGTCGGTGCCGACCAGAAGTGGCTCTCCACCACCGGCTTCCTGGACAAGATCTCCGAGAACCTGTCCAAGGCGCTTGCCTGAGGCATTCTTCGCGGATCAGTTCCGTGATGCGCGCATCGAACGCCGGCTCCCTCGAGCCGGCGTTTTCTTTTGTTTGGCAGTGTCGCCCTCGAGCGGCCGCGGCGAGAGTTCTCGGGTCGCGGCACTGGCGATCCGCGTGATTGCCGCGGTGCGGCGCGCGGTCGAAAGACGCGCGGAGCTCAGCTTGTCGGGCGTTTGCGGGGGTGGGGCACCAGGCGCCTCGGCCGGCGCGCATAGATACCCCCCGTGGGGTGCCCGGCCATTTCCGTCAGGCGGCGGCTGATATCCGGGTAGCGCAGGGTGAGCATGTTCAGCTCTTCTTCCTCGATGGCGAGGAGCTTGCTCTTGGTCAGCGCCCGCACCGGCTGCGCACTGCCATCCGTTCCCGGCGAGATGCCGAAAACGTCGCCAGCGCCTAGCCGCACCGTTCGTTCGCCACCGGTGGATTCCAGCTCGCCTTCCAGCACCACGAACAGGTGGCGCGCCCGCTCGCCGGGCCGAACAACCTGGCGCCCGCGATCGAAGCTGCGGGAATTGAAGAGCGGCAACAGGTCGCCAAGAACGCGCGCATCCAGGTCCGAAAACGGAGGCAGGCGTGAGAGCATGGAGAACGTCACCACGAAATTATGTTTCGAGATGACGTCCGAGAAGGAGCTGGCCACGATGGCGATGGGCAAGGCCAGCATGATGAGGCCGGTAACCATGGTCACCGCACCGATCATGCGGCCGATTGTGGTGATCGGAACTGTATCTCCATACCCAACCGTGGTGAGTGTCGTGATGGCCCACCACATGGATTCCGGAATGGAGCCGAACTTGTCCGGCTGCACGTTGCGCTCGACGAGGTACATGGCAGTTGCCGCGAGCAGCACGCCGGTCCACAGCAGCACAAGGCACGCAAGCAGGGCGTAGCGCTCGCGTTTCACGGCCAGATAGAGTGCATTGAAGCCCGACGAATACCGGGCCAGCTTGAGAAACCGCAGCAACCGCAGGACGAGGAGCGCCTGCGTGTCCATCGGGGCAAATTCCGCCACCAGAACCGGCGCGACCGCGAGCAGATCGATGATCGCCGCTGGTGTCGCCAGATAGTTGAGGCGTGCGCGCCACGCGGGCAGCTGCCGGCGCAGCGGATGTTCCGGCGCGACCCAAATGCGCACCAGATACTCAATTGAAAAGACGATGAGCGCGCAAAATTCGCCGAAGTTGAACCACCACTTTTCGTGCAGTTCAAAGGACGGCACCGTTCCAAGCACCGCACCGATGACGCTGACCAGCACCAGCAAGATGAGGAAGAAGTGCACTACATCCGCGGCGACGTCGCCGGGCATGTCGCGCTCCAGGATATCGAAGGTGCGCTGGCGAATTTGTTCCAGGCTCATCGCAGATCGTTCCCCGCGGAGGCCCGGACCGGCGCCCTGAGGCTTTGAGCCGGGCGGGGCAGAGACCCGCACCGCGGATTACGAGCGAAAGTCCTCGCCTGTAATGACTTCAAGTGGGTCGGCATCCGAAACGCTCAGCCTCTCTCGCCCGCGCCTCGGCCGTGCGGGTCGCCACTGCATCCGGGGGCATGCCCAAGGTGCCAAGAAGCTGCGCCACAAGCTGCAGGCTGCCTTCCACCGTCTCGGGAATGACGCCGGAAACCCCGTGACCGGCCAGCCGGCAGGCATGATCGGCGTCTTTCGCCCGAGCAAGAACGGGGACATTGCCCCAGCGGCGATGGATCACCTCCGCCATCCGCTCCGCTGCTGTGGGCGAATCAAGTGTCAGAACGAAGGCGATGGCGCCGTCCGCGCCCAGCCGCTCCAGAATCTCCTCACGGCCGGCATCGCCAAAATAGACCGGCCGGCCGCTGGCCCGCTCGATGGCAACGCGCCGCGGATTGCTGTCGACGGCGACGAACGGAACCTTTTCCCGCTCCAACGCCTCCGCCACCATTCCCCCCACTCGGCCAAAGCCGCCGATAATGACATGCCCACGGGGCGCATCCAGCGTGGGCACGGCGAGATGGTCGTGTGCCCGCACTTCCAGCTTCAGGCCCAGCTTGTGCCCCAGGCCCGAAAGCACGGGGGTCGCTGCAAGTCCGAGCCCGACCACTGCGATGACGATACCGGCATCGGCGCTGCCCAGAACGCCTTTCGCCACCATCAGGCCCAGCACGACCAAGGCAAACTCGCCCGTCTGCGCCAGCAAAATTGCAGCCTCCGCCGCTTCGGCCTGCCCTACACGCATGACGCGTGCAGCCGCGAAATTGAACACCGTCTTGATCACAAGCAGCGCGACAGTGCCCGCGAGTACGAGGTGAAGATGTGGCAGAACCGCGCGAAAATTCACGCTCATGCCGACCGTTACGAAGAACACGCCAATCAGCAGGCCCTTGAACGGTTCGAGATCCACCTCAATCTGGTGCCGATAGGCGGTTTCCGACAGCAGCATGCCCGCAAGAAACGCCCCAAGTGCGCCGGAAAGTCCCGCCGCGCGCGTGAAGGCAGCAGTTCCAACGACAACGACCAGGGTGATCGCCATGATGAGCTCGCGGGACCTGGTGCTGCCGGCGATACTCACCAGCGGCGCCATCACGAACCTGCCGGCCACGAGAATGACCGCGACCGCACCCAACGCCTTGGCCATGGCCGTGACCGCAAGGAGCAGAACGCTTCCGCCGTCGGCGATCAATTCAGTGGCGAGCAGGATGGGGACCACCATCAGATCCTGAAAGAGGAGCACGGCAATGACGAGCTGCCCGAGCGGCGCTAATGACCGATGTTCCTCAATGAGGATCTGAGTAACCACGGCGGTGGACGACAGTGCGAGCGCGAAGCCCAGCACCAACGCAACATCTGACTCAACAAATCCCGACAGTCCAACCGCGGACGCCAGCGCCGCGCCGCAGAACAGCACCTGCAGGCCGCCGATACCGAACACTTCCCGCCGAAGCGCCCACAGGCGGCTTGCTGAGAATTCGAGACCAAGCAGAAATAGGAGGAAGATGACCCCGAGCTCACCAAACGGTGCGGCCCGCTCTGGGTTTGAAATGGTGACGAAGCGCAGCCAGGGTACGTCCGCCGCCCAGCTCCCGAGCCCGTGCGGCCCCAGCACGGCACCGATGAGAATGAAGCCCACGACCGCGCCAATGCGCGCGCGGTGAAAGAGCGGCACCAAAATACCGGCTGCCAGGAGATAAACGAACCCGTCCTTGAGGAAGGCGTCACCCACAGCCGCTTCTCCTCACTCAAAACACTTCAGGAGTTGCATTAATATGTGTGGCGCCAGTCGCCCCACAGCGAAATCGCGACTTGCGAAGAGCCATCCAATCGCCATCACCGGGGTGATGGCGAGAGGTCGGCGGATCGGCGCCGGTCGCGAGACCGCTGCTCAACGAAGCGCACCTGGCACCTCCGCCGCGCTGATGTCTTTCTGGACGCGCGCTCGCCCGCAGCCGGGTTCACCAACGAGGCCGAGCGCGCCCACCATAATGGACCCACGCCGCACTTTCAGCCGGCGAGCGCTGCCTCGATCGCCGCGAGAGCCGCTTCGCATTTCCCACCGTCCGGACCGCCCGCCTGGGCCATGTCCGGCCGCCCACCGCCGCCCTTGCCGCCCAGAGCTTCGGCGCCGCGTCGAACCAGCGCCACCGCATCGAACCGACCGACGAGATCCGCCGTCACACCGACCACAAGGGACGCCTTTCCGTCTGCGGCGCTGTTTGCCACCGCAACGACACCGGACCCGATCTTGCTCTTCCCTTCATCGGCGATCGCCTTCAGATCCTTGGCATCCGCGCCGGAAATCGCAATCGCAAGATACTTCGTGCCGTTGACCTCAATGACCCGCGGCCCCTGATCCTCGCCTCCGCCGGCCATCGCCAACTTCTTGCGCGCATCGGTCAATTCGCGCTCAAGCTTGCGTCGATCCTCAACCAGAGCCGCAAGCCGCGCCTCGACCTCCGCCACAGGCGCTTTGAGGATCGACGCCGCACCCTGCAGGGCGGTATTCGCAATATTGAGGTGGTGGCGAGCGGCATCGGCCGTCAGCGCCTCGATGCGCCGCACACCAGAAGCGACAGCAGTTTCCGCAACAACGGAAACGATGCCGATATCGCCCGTCCGCCGCACATGCGTCCCACCGCAAAGCTCAATGGAATAAGGGGAGCCGTTTCCAGCGTCGGTGCCCATGGACACCACCCGGACTTCATCACCGTACTTCTCGCCGAACAGCGCGCGCGCACCCGACGCAATGGCGTCGTCCACTGCCATGACGCGCGTTTCAACGGGCTCATTGCGCAGCACGAACCTGTTGGTGATGTCCTCGACCTCTGCGAGCTCGCTCGGGGAAAGCGGCTTGGGGTGAGAAAAATCGAAGCGCAGCCGATCCGGCGCCACCAGCGAGCCCTTCTGAGCCACATGCTCGCCAAGCACGCGCCGAAGCGCCTCATGCAGCAGGTGAGTGGCCGAATGGTTCGCCCGCAATGCGGAGCGTCGGGCATGGTCCACTTCGAGCACCAGCGCGGCACCGTTCTTCAGCTCACCCGCAGTGACCTCAACCTCATGGACGAACAGGTCGCCGAGTTTCTTCTGAGTGGAAAGCACCCGCACGGCCACGCCGCCTTCGCCGCTCCACACGCCCGTGTCGCCCATCTGGCCACCGGATTCGGCGTAGAATGGCGTTTGGTTCAGCACGACTAGCCCGCGAGAACCGGCTTGCAGGCTCTCAACCTCCCCGCCATCCTTCAGTAAAGCGACGACAGCACCCTCAGCCTTTTCCGTCTCATAGCCAAGGAATTCGGTGGCACCGACCCTGTCGCGGATCTGGAACCAGACATTGTCTGTCGCCGCCTCACCGGACCCAGCCCAATTGGCGCGGGCTTCGGCCTTTTGGCGGGCCATCGCCGCGTCAAAAGCGCTAAGGTCCACCGAGATGCCGCGGGCCCTCAACGCGTCCTGCGTCAGATCGAGGGGGAAGCCGTAGGTGTCATAGAGCTTGAAGGCCACCTCACCGGGGAAGCTTGCACCCTGGACAAGGCCCGCGCTCTCTTCCTCGAGAATCGAGAGACCCCGCTCAAGCGTCCGGCGGAAGCGGGTTTCCTCGAGCAGGAGTGTCTCGCTGGCCAGCGCTTCGGCCCGCACGATCTCCGGGTAAGCCCGCCCCATCTCGCGCACGAGGGCGGGAACCAGACGGTGCATCAGCGGGTCGCGCGCGCCCAGAAGCTGAGCATGGCGCATAGCGCGGCGCATGATGCGACGCAGGACGTATCCGCGGCCCTCATTGGAGGGAAGCACGCCGTCTGCCGTCAAAAACACCGAGGCGCGCAGATGATCCGCGATAACACGGTGGCTTGCCTTCTGCGGCCCATCGGGATCGACGTTCGTGAGCTCCGCGACCTCCGCGATCAAGGCGCGCATCAGGTCGGTTTCGTAATTGTCATGCGTTCCCTGGAGGACGGCGGAGATGCGTTCCAGTCCCATACCCGTGTCGATGGACGGACGGGGCAGCACCAGCCGCTCGCCACCGGGGAGCTGCTCGTATTGCATGAACACGAGGTTCCAGATCTCGATAAAGCGATCCCCGTCCTCGTCGGGCGAGCCGGGAGGGCCACCGGGAATGTGCGGCCCGTGATCGAAGAAGATCTCGGAGCAGGGCCCGCATGGACCGGTATCGCCCATGGACCAGAAATTGTCGCTTGTTGAAATACGAATGATCTTGTCGTCGGACAGGCCTGCGATCTTCTTCCAAAGATTGTAGGCCTCTTCGTCCTCGCTATAGACTGTGACGAGCAGGCGATCCTTCGGCAGGTCGAACGAACCGGTGACCAGATTCCATGCAAGCTCGATCGCGCGATCCTTGAAATAGTCGCCGAACGAGAAATTGCCGAGCATTTCGAAGAAGGTATGATGCCGGGCTGTGTAGCCGACATTATCAAGATCGTTGTGCTTTCCGCCGGCGCGCACGCATTTCTGCGCGGTCACAGCGCGCGAGTAAGCGCGCTTCTCCATTCCGGTGAAGACGTTCTTGAACTGCACCATCCCCGCATTGGTGAACATCAGGGTGGGGTCGTTGTGCGGCACCAGCGGGGATGAGGAAACCGCCTCGTGCCCGTGCTTGACGAAGTAGTCGATGAAAGTCGACCGAATCTCGTTGACGCCGCTCATGTGCCGGCCACTACCTTTAAGAGCCGGACGCGCGAGACGCAGCCGGCGATGATCACCTCGAACGAAGCGCTCGCGCTGTCGCCCGGCTCCGCGCTCACCGCCTATGCAGGCGTCACACGAGCGAAACGGAACCGGGTTCGTTTACCGGCGAGCCCGGCGCTTGTCCAGAAACCCTTGAACTCTCCGCAGCCCGCGGGCGGGCCCGCGGTAAGGTCAGCCCTCCGCTGGCTCTTCGCCATCGGCATTCTCCTCCGGAGTGCCGACGAGAATTTGTTCCGCGATCAGCCCCGCATTTTGGCGGATTGCCGCTTCGATCCGGCCAGCCACCTCGGAATTCTGACGCAGGAAGGTCTTGGCGTTCTCTCGACCCTGGCCGAGGCGCTGACTGTCGTAGGAGAACCACGCGCCTGATTTTTCCACCACGCCGGCACGCACGCCGAGATCGAGCAATTCGCCCATCTTGGAGACGCCTTCGCCGTACATGATGTCGAACTCAACCTGCTTGAATGGTGGCGCGAGCTTATTTTTCACCACCTTCACGCGGGTTTGGTTGCCCACGACTTCGTCACGCTCCTTGATCGAACCGAAGCGGCGAATGTCGAGCCGCACGGAAGCATAGAACTTCAGCGCGTTACCGCCCGTGGTGGTTTCGGGCGAACCGTACATCACGCCAATCTTCATGCGAATCTGGTTGATGAAGATGACCATGGTGTTGGACTTGGAGATCGACGCGGTGAGCTTGCGCAGAGCCTGGCTCATGAGCCGGGCCTGCATGCCGGGCTGGTTGTCGCCCATCTCACCCTCAAGCTCCGCGCGCGGCGTGAGGGCTGCTACAGAATCCACCACCAGGACGTCGATGGCCCCAGAACGCACCAGGGTATCGGCGATCTCGAGCGCCTGCTCGCCGGCATCGGGCTGGGAGATCAGGAGGTCGTCCAGGTTGACACCCAGCTTGCGCGCGTAGACCGGGTCGAGAGCATGCTCGGCGTCGATGAAGGCGCACGTGCCGCCGCGCTTTTGGGATTCGGCGATCACGTGAAGGGCGAGGGTGGTCTTACCGGACGATTCCGGGCCGAAGATTTCGACAACGCGGCCCTTCGGAAGGCCGCCAATGCCAAGCGCGATGTCGAGGCCCAGCGAACCCGTGGGAATGCTCTCAATTTCCAGCGCTTTGCCGCCTTTGCCCAGGCGCATAATCGAGCCTTTGCCGAAGTGGCGCTCGATCTGAGAAAGCGCGGCATCGAGAGCTTTGGTCTTGTCCATGGAAGAACCTTCGACGAGTCGGAGTGTCGCCTGAGTCATCGCCGCGCTCCAGTGCTGGCGCAAGGGGAAATGAGATCCCCCCTTATGTACTTGCTTTGTTCCTTGTTCGCAATATGTTCTAATCGGCGAGGAGGTGGGGGCACAGTTGTAGTTTCGGTTCAGTCGTCGTCGGACCAGCGCTCGGAGCGGAAGGCTCGGGCGATCGCACCAGCGCGGGCGGTCATCAGTTCCTCTGGCGTCTCAAAGCTTTCGGGGGAGAGCGGCGCGCAACTCGCCAGTGCCTTTTCGAGAATCCGGGCTTTGGGATACTCGGGCTCACTGCGTCCGCCGTGGCCGTAATAGTCACAGCGCGCCACGCTCATAAGGCGGGAGAAACGCGTCGGGTTGTCGAAGGCGTCGATGCGCGCGAGCATGGCGGCGATCGGTCCGGCGCGCACGGCAGAGGTGCGGTGCACGCGCTCGCACTCCTTCAGCGCCAGCATTGCAAGGTCGCGGCAGCTTTCGGAAACGCCGAAGCGCTTAGCCATGGCGGCAACGCGCGGTGCGCCGCGCTCAATGTGCCGGTAGTGGGCGGGCAGGTGCTCTTTGGGAGAATCGGACTTGCCGGCATTCATGACCAGCAGCGCGAAGCGGACTTCAAGCGGTGCGTTAACGGAGGCCGCTTCGTCCAGGGAGCGCAGAAGCAGCTCGCCAAGATCGACCTCGCCGGGGTCGTCGGCGATCTGCGGTACGCCGAACAGGGCATCCAGCTCCGGCAGGATAATCTCGAGCACGCCGCAGGCCCGCAGCGCACGCAGCATGGCCGAGGGTTTCGCGCCCATCAGGCCGCGCTCCAGCTCGCTCCAGATCTCGACCGGGGGCAAGCGGTCCAACGCCCCGATCTCCATCTGTTCGAACATCGCGTCGAGGGTCTCGTCGTCCGCCTCCGCGCCGTCGGAGAGCAGGGCGGCGAAGCGCAGCAGACCAAGGCCCGGATGCAACTGCACCAGGTCGGACGGGAATGGAGAAGTGTCGCGATCCATCTTTCAAGTGGATCACCATGTGCCATCGCAGTGCAAGACAAGAGTGGAGCCCGCCGCAACTTCGACCGGCTCCAGACGACGGAAACGCGGCGATGTCGGCGGATGCATGTCATCGCGGCGGTATTATCGTCGGTCGCGGATGCAGGGCTGCATTGCACCCATGTGTCGGGTGGCGGGCAAAACTGGGCCGCGATGTTCGCCAAACCGTTGCCGTTCCGGGCCTCGCAGCTGTTGCAAGAAGGCATCGCGGATCGTTTTTGATATGGCTGGACGACATAAGTTCATAATTTGTCCATAGAGCAGGACTGAGAGTGCGCTATGGTTTTTGCGAAATCGTACAGGAAGCCGGCATTGTGAGAGTTCTTGTGGCCATGTCTGCGTTTCTGGCGTCGGGTGCGCTCGGTCTCGGGCTTGCATTCAGCCAGATTGTGTCGCCCGCCCCGGCGGGGGACGTCGCCGCGGTGCCGGTTATCTCCAGTGCCGCCCCTGTTGCAAAGCCCGCCCAGCAGCCCACTTCGGGGGCCGCTGCGCCCGCAACCAATTCGTTCGCGCATGGCGCAAACGGCTCGGCGGCGCAGGCGGCAGCTGCCGCGGCGCTTCTGTCCGCGCCCGTCGCGGGGGCCGGTGCGTCGGCTGCTGCTTCAACGGTCGCACAAAGTTCGACTGCCATGAACACGCCCTCGATGAGCGCGCCCATGGCTGCCGCCCCTATGGGGGAGGGGACGCCCCCTGCCAATGCGGCCAACAGCTCCGGTCACCGTTTCCCGGCCTATACGTCGGCCAACGTGGACGGGCCCTACATCGCCATAACCTTCGACGACGGGCCCAACCCGGAAACCACCCCCAAGCTGCTGAAGATCCTGGAAGCGCGGGGCATAAAGGCGACGTTTTTCGTGGTCGGCACGCGAGCTTCGGAGAATCCGGAGCTGCTGCGCCGGATGGCCGAAGCCGGGCACGAGATCGGCAACCATTCGTGGAACCATCCGCAGCTGCCGAAGGTCAGCGTGCAGGAGGCCGATCGGCAGATCAGCCAGACCTCGGCCGCGATTCATGCCGCCATCGGCAAGGACCCGATCTATCTGCGCCCGCCCTATGGCGCGATGAACAACACGCTGCGCAAGCACATCGAGGACAAGTTCGGCCTCGCCATGGTCTATTGGTCCGCGGATTCTCTGGATTGGAAGAACCGCGATACCCAGTCCATCTATGACAAGGTGATGGCCCAGACGCGCCCGGGCGGCATCATCTTGATGCACGACATTCATGCGACCACGGTGGCGGCTGTTCCGCGTGTGGTGGATGCGCTGATCGCGAAGGGCTATAAGTTCGTGACCGTGTCTGAGCTGATTGCCATGAACCGGCCGGTTCCGCGCAAGGAGGAGGTGGCGTCCCTGACGCCGCAGCCGGCGCGCAAGAAGCCCAAGCCCCAGGCCGCCAGCGCATCCGCCAAGCCCGCAAGTGCGGCTTCTGCCAGTAGTGCGGTCGCGCCGCGTCCCGCCAGCGCGACGACCAAGCCGCGCCCGCCGGCGGCGGTCTCCACGGGCACGAGCCTCTTCTGAGCCCGGCCTTCGCCAAACATCCGTTCAAGTGGTTTCGGTCGTCGATTGCTTCATGCGAACGACGACCGAAATCATTTTAGCGGCGTGAGGCGGGCCATCAGGGCACCCGGAGAGCCTGGTCTCGGTCCCCCGCGAATCAATGCTGATGTTGCAGAAGAGTGACAGCGTCAAATCCGCATCCCCTATTCGGGGGATGCGGCGGTTGCCGAATTGCGGCAAGGGTTGACGTGCCGGTCAGGCGTCGCAGCTTGTTGGAGGGGGCTCCAACGACTGCTGGGATGCACCGCGGGCGGTGCCATCAATAGCCCGTCCGCGGTGCATCAATCCGTTCTGAGCGGCCGGCCTCAAGGGCTGTCGAGCCCCATCCTCGCGCTAACGTTTGTCTGCATCACGGCGTTCGCCGGCGCGCTGCGGCTTGCCATTGCTGCGGGGGCGTGCTGACCCTTCGCGCCAGAAAGGAAAGCCGCGATGCCCGATCACGATTTCAATGCCCAGCGCCTGTGCGTGAGTGACGACCTGTCCGAGGGCGCGCTCGTCGCGCTGGCGCCGGAGCAGGCCCACTATGCGGCGAATGTGATCCGCCTCGCTGTCGGCGCAGACATTTTGCTTTTCAATGGGCGGGATGGGGAGTGGCGAGCGCGCCGCGTCGCCGCCGGAAAGCGCGACGTGAAGCTTGAGGTGCTGGCGCAGACGCGGCCGCAGCCTAGTGCACTCACGGTGGAATATGCCTTCGCGCCGCTGAAGCACGCGCGCCTCGACTACATGATTCAAAAGGCGGTCGAGATGGGTGCGGGCATTTTGAGCCCGGTCGTAACCCGCTACACCCAGGTTTCGCGCGTGAACCTGGAACGGATGACGGCCAACGCCGTTGAGGCTGCGGAGCAGTGCGGGATCCTGACGTTGCCGCAGGTGAGCCCGCCCCGCTCGCTCACCCAATGGCTTGCGGAGCTTCCCGCGGACCGCGTGTTGGCCTTTTGCGACGAAGCGGCGGAGGAAGGCGACCCCGTCGCCGCATTGCGCCGGGCGCCGCCGGGGCCGGTGAGCGTGCTGGTGGGACCGGAAGGCGGATTCGCGCCGGAGGAACGAGCGATGCTGGCCTCCCGCGCGGTCATCCTCTCGCTCGGGCCGCGCATCCTGCGGGCAGATACCGCCGCCGTGGCGGCACTCGCACTGGTGGAGGCCGCGCGGAGTGGTGCGGGGCCGGCGCGCTAGCCGTAGCGTTATGTAGTGTGAGTGCTGGACGCAGCAGGGCTGGCGTGTAATTTAGAAATAATACATCCGTCTTTCTTTTGCGCGCTGCAAGATGGTGCGGGCTAAGGAAATATCCGAACTTCATATTGCATTGCACTCGCCGCGTCGTACCTCATTGCTGCATGCGCGTCCTCTTGCGCCCCATTTTGGACGGATTTTCGGGCAGTCTATCGCCGCTGTTGAGTGTGTGTGCCATTTTGGCTTAGCCTTTCATTATCATCTTTCGGAGGTGGCGATGACGCAGCCCTATCGATTTGGAATCGAGGAGGAGTTCTTCGTTGTCGATGCCGCAACCAAGGCGGTGCAGCGGCGGATGCCGCCGGGCTTCTACGATGCGCTGAAGGAGGAGCTCGGGGCCTCGGTCACGCTGGAGCTGCTGCAATCCCAGATTGAGATTTCCACCCGTCCGGCGACCACCTCTGGCGGCGCGCATGATGAGCTGCGCCATCTGCGCCGGACGGTGGGGGAGGTGGCGGCGCGCCACGGTCTCGGCTTCATCGCCGCCGGCACGCACCCCACCGCCACCTGGGACGGCGCGCGCGCCACCAAGGCGAACCGCTATGACGGCCTGATGAATGACCTGCGGATGCTGGGCGAGCGCAACATGGTGTGTGGCCTGCACGTGCATGTGGAGCTGCCCGATCCGGACGAGCGGGTGGACGTGATGCGCCGGCTGGTGCCGTATGTGCCGCACTTCGTCGCCTTGGCCACCTCGTCGCCGTTCTGGGGCTCCAAGCAAACGGGGCTCATGGGCTATCGCCTGGCCGCCTATGACGAGCTGCCGCGCACCGGCCTGCCGGATATGTTCGAGAACAATGCCGACTATGAGCGGTATGTGGATGCGCTCGTCTCGGCGCGGGCGATTTCGGATTCGAGCTATGTGTGGTGGGCGATCCGCCCTTCGCGCAAGCTTCCGACGCTGGAGCTGCGCGCCCCTGACAGCTGCACGCGCATCGAGGACACGATGGCCATCGTGGCCCTCTATCGTTCGCTGGCGCGCTTCCTGGTGCGCAATCCCCACCACAATCGAGACGTGGGGGCGGTCGACCGGGCCATTGCCGATGAGAACAAGTGGCGGGCCCAGCGCTATGGCGTGCATGGCTCGTTCGTGGATCTCGCGCAGCGGCGCGCGGTTTCCGTGCGCGATGCGGTCGAGGGGCTGGTCAATCTGGTGGCGGAAGATGCGGAGGCGCTCGACTGCCTTGATGCGCTGATGCATGTGCGCACCATCGCCGAGGTGGGCACCAGCGCCGACGTGCAGATTGCCCTTTATCAGGAGGCGCAGCACCGCACCGGCAGCCGTGCCGAGGCCCTCAATGCGGTGAAGAGCTGGCTGGCGGAAGCCACCCTGCAATAGGGTCGATGCCCGGCATTTGTTCGCCGGACCGAGCGAGAGTGCCCGCGCACCCGGCCCCCGAGAGCTCTCGGGGGCTCTTCATTTGGTCGGCGCGCGATCGGCCGGCGGCGATCAGGGCTGGAACGGCACCACGGTTTGCCGCTGCTCGCCCAGCCCGGCCACGCCGAGCGTCACCACGTCCCCGTCCTTCAGGAAGCGGGGCGGCTTCTTGCCCAGGCCAACGCCGGGCGGTGTGCCGGTGGTGATGATGTCACCGGGGTCGAGCACCATGAACTGGCTGAGATAGCTGAGCAGGAACGGCACCCGGAAAATCATGGTGCGGGTCGAGCCGTGCTGCATCCGCTCGCCGTTCACGTCGAGCCACATGGGGAGATCGGAAGTGTCGGTAAGCTCGTCGGCGGTCACCAGCCAGGGGCCCACGGGGCCGAAGCTCTCGCAGCCCTTGCCCTTGGTCCACTGACCCGACCGCTCCATCTGAAAATTGCGCTCCGACACGTCATTGCAGAGGCAGTAGCCGGCGATGTGGGAAAGGGCATCCTTCTCCTCCACATAGCGCGCGCGGGTGCCGATGACGAAGGCGAGCTCAACTTCCCAGTCGAGCTTGGTGGAGCCCTTGGGGATGATGATGTCGTCGTTCGGGCCGCTGAGGCAGTTCGGCGCCTTGTTGAACACCACCGGCTCGGCGGGGATGGGGTTGCCGGTTTCCTCGGCGTGGTCCGCGAAATTGAGGCCGATGGCGATGAAGTTGCCCGGCCGCGGCACGCAGGGACCAAGCCGCACCCCCTCCGGCGCCAGCGGCAGCGTCTCAGCCCCCAGCGCGCCGAGCCGCGCCAGGCTCGCGGGGGAAAGAGCGTCGCCGGCGAGCTCGGAAACATGGCCGGAAAGGTCGCGCACCCGCCCATTGCCGTCGATGAGGCCGGGCTTCTCCGTGCCCTTCGCGCCGAAACGAACCAGTTTCATGCCAGATGCTCCTTTGTGCCCCTACGTGCCCACCTCCGGAGGTCGGCGGGCAGGCACGCTGACCTGTGGCATCGCGCCGGTCAATGGTGCGTGCGGTGCAATATTTTCTCCCGCTCCGACAATATCTTCCGCAAGGGAGCGCGAGGCATCCGCCCGTTCCCAGGCTTAGATGACGTTGCGTAATATCGGAAAGATCCGGGGGAGGGCTGGGCTTCCTGTTCGCATCTGATGGCGGCTGTCCGGGCAGAAAACGGGCCAGTCTCGCTATCGCGTAGTGATTTTCGTCTCGGTGTGGCGTGGAAAGCTCATCGCCTGCAACTAAAGACTATTAGCCGCCTTTCAGCCGCTGCCGGAATACTGGCTCGGCCTTCTGGAACGCGTTGTTTGGAGGCATTCCGCTTCCGTTTTTCGCGCTGGCGTCATAAAAGGGAAGCACGACTCCGGGTAACTGCGTCGAGCACCCGCTCAGCCTGTTCGGTGGCTGACTCAGGGCGTCTTGGCTGGCCCTGGAGGGTGACTCTTGAAGGGGTGGCCATGGTCGGGTTCCAAAGCGTGGAGGTCCTGGCGTGAGCGAGAGTCCGGATGCGCGACGCTATCGCGCCCTGTTTCTTTCAGACATTCACCTGGGCACCAAGGGTTGTCAGGCGGAATTGCTGCTGGATTTCCTGAAGTACCATGATGCCGACGTGATCTATCTGGTCGGTGACATCGTGGACGGCTGGCGCCTGCGCTCGTCGTGGTATTGGCCGCAGAAGCACAATGACGTGGTGCAGAAGCTGCTGCGCAAGGGCCGCAAGGGCACGCGCATTGTCTACCTGCCCGGCAATCATGACGAATTCCTGCGCGACTATTACGGCACCCACTTCGGCGGCATCGACGTGGTGGAAACCGCCATTCACGAGGCGGCCGACGGTAAGCGCTACCTGGTCATTCATGGCGACGTGTTCGACGTGGTGGTGCGCCACGCCAAGTGGCTCGCCTTCATGGGCGACTGGGCTTATTCCACCGCGCTGATGGCCAACACCTATGTGAACCGCGTGCGCCGCAAGCTCGGCCTCACCTATTGGTCGCTCAGCCAGTGGGCCAAGCTGAAGGTGAAGAACGCGGTGAACTACATTGGCAAGTTCGAGGAGGCCGTGGCCGACGAGGCCAAGCGCAACTCGGTGGACGGCGTCATCTGCGGACATATCCACCACGCGGTTATTCACGATCAGTTCGGCGTGCGCTATGTGAACTGCGGCGATTGGGTGGAGAGCTGCACCGCCATCGCCGAGCATGACGACGGCCGCTTGGAGATCATCTGCTGGACACGCAATTTGAAGGCCGCGCCGGACAGCGAGTCGGATCTGGTGGATGGGCAGGCCCGGGCGGCCGCCTGATGCGCGTTCTCGTCGCGACGGATGCCTGGCATCCGCAGATCAATGGCGTCGTGCGCTCGCTGGAGTACACCGCGCGCGAGGCGGAGCACCTGGGGGCGGAGCTGATGTTCCTCTCCCCCCAGGAATTTCGCACCGTTCCCATGCCCACCTACAGCGAAATCCGTCTCGCTCTGGCCACGCCGCGCATGATTATGCGCCGCATCGAGGCCATGCAGCCGGACTTCGTGCACATCGCGACCGAGGGGCCCATTGGCATCCTGGTGCGGCGGGCCTGTATCGCCTCGCGGCGTACGTTCACCACCTCCTATCACACCAAGTTTCCCGAATATCTGGCGGCCCGCGCCCCGGTGCCCGAGCGCTGGACCTATGCGTGGCTGCGCTCATTCCACAATGCGGCCGGCGGCGTCATGGTCTCCACCGCCACGCTGGAGCGGGACCTGGCGGCGCGCGGCTTCAAGCGCCTCATGCGCTGGTCGCGCGGGGTCGATGCGGACCTGTTCCGCCCCCGGCCCGAGGCGACGCTGAACATTCCGCGCCCCGCCTTCCTGTTCGTGGGCCGTGTGGCCGTCGAGAAGAACATCGAGGCCTTTCTCGATCTCGACTTGCCGGGCTCGAAGGTGGTGGTGGGCGGCGGTCCCGCTTTGGAGATGCTTCGGGCGCGCTACCCGGACGTGCATTTCCTGGGCCCCAAGGAGGGGGAGGAGCTGGCGCAGGCCTACGCCGCCTGCGACGTGTTCTGCTTCCCCAGCCGCACCGACACCTTCGGCATCGTGCTGCTGGAGGCGATGGCCAGCGGGCTGCCGGTGGCGGCCTATCCGGTGACCGGTCCGCTGGACGTGCTGGAAGGCGCGACCGAGCAGGTGGGCGTGCTGGACGAGGACCTGCGCACCGCATGCATGAAGGCGCTGGAGCTCTCGCCCGCCGCCGCGCGGCGTTTCGGCGAGCGCTATACGTGGCGCGAAAGTGCTCGGCAGTTCCTCGATAACGTGCTGATCGCGCACGATATCGGCCCCATCGCGCGGCGCTATCGCCTTCGCCTGCGGCGTCGGGTAGCTTCGGAGGCATGAGCACCCCTCTTTCCCTCCCGACCGCCGCCGATGTGGATGCCGCCGCCGCCCGCCTCAGGGGCGTGGCGGTGCGCACGCCCCTCGTGTTTTCCCCCGTCCTCAGCGAGCGGGTCGGCGCGCGCGTGTTTCTGAAGCCCGAAACCCTGCAGCGCACCGGCTCTTTCAAGTTCCGCGGCGCCTATAACCGCATTGCGCAGATCCCGCCGGAGGGTCGGGCCGCCGGGGTGGTGGCGTGCTCTTCCGGGAATCACGCCCAGGGTGTGGCGGCCGCCGCGCAGCTCTTGAACATGCCCGCCGTGATCGTGATGCCCCACGACGCGCCGGCCCTGAAGCGCGAACGCACGCTGGCGCTGGGTGCCGAGGTGGTCGGCTATGATCGCGCCACCGAGGATCGGGACGCCATCGCCCGCGCCATCGCCGCCGAGCGCGGCGCGGTAATGGTGCCGCCCTATGATGATCGCGATGTCATCGCCGGCCAGGGCACCGTGGGGCTGGAGATCATTGAGGACCTCGCCGCGCAGGGTCTGAAGCCGGACCTGGTTGCCGCCAACACTTCCGGCGGCGGGCTCATCGCGGGCATCGCCCTGGCGGTGAAGTCACGCGCCGCCGCCGCGCGGGTGGTGGCCTGCGAGCCGGCTGGGTTCGACGACCATGCCCGCTCCTTCCGCTCAGGGGGGCGCGAGCGCAATGCCGCCCCCACCGGCTCCTTCTGCGATGCGCTCCTGGCGCCGACGCCGGGCGAGATCACCTTTGCCATCAGCCGTGAGCTGGTCGGCGAGGCGGCGTCCGCCGACGATGAGGAGGTTGCCCGCGCGGTCGCCTATGCCTTCACGGAGCTGAAGCTGGTGGTGGAGCCGGGCGGTGCCGTGGCCCTGGCCGCGCTGCTGGAGGGGCGCCTGCGCGCGGAAGGAACCATCGTCATCGTTCTGTCCGGCGGCAATGTGGATGCGGACACCTATCTGCGGTGTCTGAGGGGGTAGCGCCAGCCGCAAAACCCTCCCGGCGTTCCGCTTCTCAAAGGGCAGGATGCCGCGCAGCGCTTCCCGCAGGCGTTCGCTTGTGAAAGGCGCATCAAGCGTCGTCGCTTCGCGCGTTTTCCTTCATCGGCCGATCGCCGTTGCGCGCGGGGACCGCCTTGCTCCATCAGCCCGGCGCGATGCCGGGCACATCGTGAATAGCCGCACCCCCATGTCCTCCCGCGCGCCAAAGATCGAACCGGACAGCGTCCCTCCTCGCGAGGCGGGCGCGGGGGAGGCCCATAAGCCGCGCATTGATCTGAAGGTCGCCCTCGCGGCGGCCTTCGCCACTTTCTATCTGCCGCTGGGCATTCAGATGCCCTATCTGCCGCTATGGCTTCAGCACCGCGGTCTGGACCCGCAGGAAATCGGCATCGCCATTGCCGTGCCACTGGTGACGCGCCTGTTCGCCACGCCGGTCCTGGGTTTCCTGTCCGATCGTATGGGGAGGCCACGGGCGGTGCTGACCACGCTCGCCCTCATGACCACGCTGACCACTGGCCTGCTGGCGCTGTGCGTGGATCCGTTGACCATCTTCATTGTAGCGGGGCTTATTGCCATCAGCTGGAATCCGAGCTTCGCGCTCTTGGATTCCTATGCCTCGCGCCAGGCCCGGGCGGGGCGGGTGGATTATGGCCGGTCGCGGCAGTGGGGCTCGGGGGCGTTCCTGGTTGCGAACGTGCTCGGGGGCGTCGTCATCACGGCCACCGGGGCGGGGTCGGTGGTGTTGTGGATCGTGCTCGGGCACCTCTGCTATCTGCTGGTGTCCCTGACCCTGCCCGAATTGCCGCCGCCGCCGCGCCCCGCGCACCACGAACAGGGGCGCGAGCGGGTGCCGCTGGTGCTGGCGCTGGGCGTCGTGGCCGTGGCCCTGGTTCAGGCGAGCCACGCGTTGCTCTATGCATTCGCCTCCGTGCATTGGCGGGCGGAGGGCTGGTCGCTCACCACCATCGGCCTGCTGTGGGCCACGGGGGTGGCGGCGGAAATCGTCCTGTTCCGCTTCGGCACGCGGCTCATGGGCCGGTTTGGGCCGTTCCAGCTCATCGTCCTGGGCGGGTTCGCGGCCTTGCTGCGGTTCGGCGTCATGGCGTTCGATCCGCCCCTGGCGCTGTTGTTCCCGCTGCAGCTGCTGCATGGCTTCACATTTGGCGCCACCTATCTCGGCATGGTGGAGATGGTGGCGCGCGGCGTCAGCGCGCACCGCTCGGGCTCGGGCCAGTCGCTGGCGGCGTGGACGGTGAACATCTTCATGTCGGCGGCGACGGTCGCCTCCGGCCCCCTTTGGGTGGCGATGGGCGCGAAGGCGTTCGCGGTTTCCGCAGGGCTCGGCCTGCTGGGAGCCGTGCTTGCCCTGGCTCTTCGCCGCCGGGTGGGCTGGCCTCAGCCCCATAGCTCCGGCGTGGGCGGATAAACGGTGGCGCCATCATAATGAAGGCCCGGCACCCGGTCGCGCGCCAGCAGAAGCGGCCCGTCCAGGTCCACCACCTGCGCGCGCTGGGCCACCAGCAGGGCCGGGGCCATGGCGAGGGAGCTGGCCAGCATGCAGCCCACCATCAGCTTGAAGCCCAGGCGCTCCGCCTCTTCCGCCAAAGCCAGCGCCTCGGTGAGGCCGCCGGTCTTGTCGAGCTTGATGTTGACGGCATCATAGCGCCCGCGCAGCGCCGCCAGGCCCGCCCGATCATGAACGCTCTCGTCGGCGCAGATGGGGACCGTGTGGGGCAGCCGCGCCAGCGCCTCGTCGGCGGCAGCGGGCAGGGGCTGCTCCACCAGCTCGACGCCCACATCCGCGCACGCCTGGAGCAGCCCCGGCAGGGTATTTTCATCCCAGCCCTCATTGGCATCGACGATGAGGCGGGCCCGCGGCGCGGCGGCGCGCACCGCCGCGAGCCGCTCGGGATCACCCGGCGCACCCAGCTTCAGCTTCAGAAGTGGGCGGTTGGCATGGGCTGCAGCTTGGGCCATCTCGGCTGGGGCGGCGAGGCTCAAGGTGAATGCGGTCTCGAGCGGGCGCGGGGCCGGCACGCCCGCGAGACTAGCGGCGGGGATGCCCTTCAATTTTGCCTCCAGGTCCCAAAAGGCGCAGTCGAGCGCATTGCGCGCCGCGCCGGCGGGCAAGCGCGCCTGAAGCCCCGCGCGATCCAGTCCGGCGGCGATCTCCGGCGCAAGGCTTTCCACCAGCGCGCGGACACCGTCAACGGTTTCATAGTACCGCGCATAGGGCACGCACTCGCCACGCCCGCGGGCACCATCCGTATCGATCTCAGCCACCACCACGACCGCCTCGGTCTTGGAGCCGCGGGCGATGGTGAAGGTGCCATGGATGGGAAAACGTTCAACGCTCACGGTCAGGCGGGGCATGGCGGGTCCGGTTGCTGCAAGGTGTGCCTGAAATGCCGACACGGCCGAAAATCGGCTTGGGGAATGGCGCGAAGGGCAGCGGCATCGAAGGGCGATGTGGTAAGGAAGGCCGGCAGCTGAGGCGCATAAGCGGAATCGTAGTGCGATTCGGCTGTGCGTGCCGCTGGCAAAATGACGTGGAAGCCGGGGCCTCCCGGTGGCCTGTTGCGGGCGTCCGCTGCAAGAAGGCGGGTTCAAGAGCAGGAGAATGCGTCCACGGGGGTGATGCATTCCACCCGCCCCTGAAGAGACAACCGGGTCCTGGAGAGGTCGCGTTGCCCCATACCTCGTTGATTTCCGTGCATACCCAGGACGATCGCCTGACCGTGGCGGGACGGGGTGCGTGGACGTCCGAGCATGCGAACGAGCTGGAAACCGCCGTGGGCGACGCGGTTGCCACCTACCCCTCACCCAAGGGGGTTGATTTCGACCTCGCTGGCGTCGAGCGCATGGACACCTTCGGCGCGCTGCTGTTCGAGCGGCTGCGCCGGGCCTGGGACGAGAAGGGCATCGCAACCAGCATCCAGGGCCTCGCGCCGCGCTACAAGATCCTGCTGGAGGAGATGGCCCGCGCCGGCCGCGACCAGCGCCCGGCCCCCCGCCGGCAGGAAGCCGTTCTGGAGCGGGTCGGCCACGAGGTGGTGAACACCGGCGCCGACGCCTTGGCGCTCCTCAATTTCATCGGCGCCACCATCGCCGCCATGCTGCGGGTGCTGGCAAAGCCCCGCACCTTCCGCTTCACCGCCATGGTGAACCAGCTCGATCGGGTCGGCTTCCGGGCCGTGCCGATCATCATGCTCATCACCTTCCTCATCGGCTGCATCCTGGCGCAACAGGGCATCTTCAATTTCCGGCGCTTCGGCGCGGAAATCTATGTGGTCGACATGGTGGGCGTGCTGGTGCTGCGCGAACTGGGCGTGCTCATCGTCGCCATCATGATCGCCGGCCGCTCCGGCAGCGCCTATACCGCCGAGCTTGGTTCCATGCGCATGCGCGAGGAGATGGATGCCCTGCGCGTGATGGGCTTTGACCCCATCGAGGTGCTGGTGGTGCCGCGCATCATGGCGCTGGTCATCGCCTTGCCGCTGCTCACCTTCATCGGCTCCATGGCGGCCATCTTCGGGGCCGGGCTGGTGTCGTGGGGCTATGGCGGCATCACGCCGGAAATCTTCATGCAGCGGCTGAAGAGCGCCATCGACCTCGACCAGTTCAATGTCGGCATGATCAAGGCGCCATTCATGGCCGCCACCATCGGCATCGTCGCGTGCCTGGAAGGCATGCGCGTGGGTGGCAGCGCGGAATCCCTCGGCGCGCACACCACCGCATCCGTGGTGAAGGCGATCTTCCTTGTGATCGTGATGGACGGCGTGTTCGCCATGTTCTTCGCCGCGATCAATATGTGAGGCGGGGATGGATACGCAGCCCACTCCCGCCGCAGCCCCCCTCGCCAATGGCAAGGAGGCCATCATCAAGGTCCGCGACATCGTCGTGGGCTTCGGCGATCGCATCATTCTCAACCATCTGGATCTCGACGTGTACCGCGGCGAGATCCTCGGCTTCGTCGGCACCTCCGGTGGCGGCAAGTCGGTGCTCACCCGCACCATCCTCGGCCTGGTGCCCAAGCGCTCCGGCATGGTGGAGGTGTTCGGAGAGAACCTGGACGACCTCAACGAGAGCCAGCGCTCCGCCGTGGAGCGGCGCTGGGGCGTGCTGTTTCAGCAGGGCGCGCTGTTCTCGTCGCTCACGGTCAAGCAGAACATCCAGTTTCCGCTGCGGGAAAATCTGAAGCTCTCCCAGCGCCTGATGGACGATATTGCCTTCGCGAAGATCGAAATGGTGGGCCTGAAGCCGGATGTGGCGGAAAAGCTGCCCTCGGAGCTTTCCGGCGGCATGATCAAGCGCGCGGCGCTGGCGCGCTCGCTGGCGCTCGATCCGGAAATCCTGTTTCTGGACGAGCCCACATCGGGCCTTGATCCCATTGGCGCGGGCGATTTCGACGAGCTTATCCGCACACTGCAGCAAACTTTGGGACTTACCGTTTTCATGGTAACGCACGATCTGGATAGTCTGCACTCGGTCTGCGATCGCATCGCGGCCCTGGCAGAGGGGAAAGTGATCGCGCAGGGCACAATCGAAACCATGATGCAGGCGACGCATCCGTGGCTGCGGGCCTATTTTCACGGCTCGCGGGCGCGGGCGGTGCAGCGGGGACGTGGCTGATCTCGGCGCCAGGCGGCGGGCGAGCAAGGTCGGGGGCAGGGCAACCGAGAGCAAGGCATGGAAACACGGGCCAATTACACCATCATCGGAGCCTTCACGCTCGCCGTCATCGTGGCGGCGTTCGGCTTCGTGTACTGGTTCGCCGGGCCACAGGATTCCAGTGCCCGCAAGGTTTACGAGATCGTCTTCGATAATTCCGTCGCGGGCCTGCGGCAGGGCAATGCGGTGCTGTTCAACGGCATCCCGGTGGGTCAGGTGCAAAGCCTGCACTTGGTGCCCGACCAGCCGGGGCAGGTGCTGGTGCGCGTGAGCGTCGACAAGACCGTGCCGGTGCTGTCCGATGCGCGGGCCGGGCTGGAATCCCAGGGCATCACAGGCATCGTGGCCGTGGGCATCCGTGGCGGCAAGCCCGATGCGCCGCCTTTGCCCATCGGACCCGACGGCTATCCGCGCATCCCGGCGGACGGGGGTTCGGGCATTTCCGGCCTCGTGAACTCCGCGCAGGGCGTGGCCCGCAAGATCGAAGTGGTGCTCCAGGCCATCAATCCCGATGAGATCGCCTCCATCATCAAGAATGTGGATGTGTTTTCCAAGGCCGTGGCCGACCGTTCCAATGATGTCGGGGTGCTGATCGACCAGTCCAAGGCCCTGGTGACGCAGTTGAACGACGTCGCCACGAAGGCGGATGCCGTGGTGGCGAACCTGAAGAGCGCGACCGAGGACAAGAACGGCCTGCTGGCCCAGGCCACGGACGCCGCCTCTTCGGTGCGGCAGCTGGCGGATAATCTGGACCAGCGCACGGCTCTCCTGACCAGCGAGATCAGCCGCTTCACCGGCCCCGGCCTGCGCCAGTACGAGGCGCTCGCCGTGGACGGGCGCAGGACGCTTTCCGAGATCGAGCGCGTTCTGCGGAGCATCGAGCGCAATCCGCAGCAATTCATAACGGGCGGGGGCACTTCGGTGCCGACCTATAGGCGATGAGCAGGGCCATGACCGACGCGCGCGGGAACAGTTTCGCTTTTCTGAGCCGCCTTTTTGGGGGGCGCGGAAGGGCCTGGACCGCACAAGCGGGGGCGCTGGCGCTCGCGCTGCTGGTGTCCGCCTGTGGCTCGACGCCGACCCCCACCTTCAACCTTTCCGCGCCGCAGGGCTTCTCCGCCGGCGGCAGCGGCAACAGCCAGCTGGTGGTGGCCGCGCCCTACGCGCTCGCAGCGCTCAACACCGACAAGATCTTCGTGGAGCCCAGCCCGGGGCAGATCGCCTATCTCGGCGACGCCCAATGGGGCGACAATCTGCCCTCCCTGCTGCAGGCGCGCATCATCCAGGCCTTCGAGAATGGCAGCAAGCTGAAGCGCGTGGCGCGCCCCGGCGAGGGCGTGGTCGCGGAGTATCAGCTCACCACTGAAATCCGGGTGTTTGGTCTGCGCATCACGCCGGAGGGGCCGGTGGCCGTGGTTGAGCTGTCGGCGAAGCTGATCGGCAATCAGAGCGGACGCATTCTGGCGGCTCAGGTGTTCAAGGGGCAGGCGCGGGCCGCCGACTCCTCCGGTCCCGCTGCCACCGCCGCGCTGGATGAAGCCTCCAACCAGGTGCTGACCGCACTCGTGCGCTGGGCTTCCGGGAAGATGTGAGAGGCTCGAATCGCCTTCGGGAGATGGGCGGTGCTGCGGTCCCTCGCGCTGAGGTGAGTGGATCGCGCTCGTGTATGGCCTTGGAAGGAGCCCCGTTTTGGCGGCCTTCCGCCTTTTGAGGCGACGGCGGCCTGAATTGGCTTGGAAGTTTCCCGGCTACGGGAGCGGTGTGGCGAAAACGCTCAACACCGCGCGGTCAGCAAAGCTCCGATCACGTGCGAAACTGCTGTCGGGTGCCGTGAGCGGCGGCAGAGACCCGTTCCCGGAGGAGTCCGCCGTCTCATCCTCAGCGCGAAAGCTCCTTGGAGTGGGGACGGCATCTTCCGATGCATGGCCGAGATATCGACGCGCGATGCGAGGGTGCTTTACGGAACGGGCGGCTTCATGCGGGAGCCCCCGGAGCGCCTTGACTCGGCTGCGCACTCACCGGCTCCACGAGGGGATGAGCGTTCCACACGCTATGTCTTTAAGGGGGCTGCGCGGAGGTTTTTGCTCCGATCTTCCCTGGTCAAGAAATCGCAGGACCCGAGAAGCCACAAGGCCGAGGACGCGCGGCCTCCAAGGCGATCTTTCCCCTGACGGAGAAAAAAGCACGCACAGGCGGACTCAGCGCGGGCCGGCAGTCCCTGCGCGCGCCCGCGAGAGAGGGAGCTGAAGGCGGAAGGGCAGGCGAGGCTGCACCTGCCGGACGGCTTTTTTTGCCGGGCGACATAAAGCCGATGACGGGCCGAGCGGCCCCGGTCCCACTCGGACAGAAGGAAATCCAGCCACTGGCGGCAGAAGGCTGCCCTCGGCGCCGGGTGTCACACGGCAGGCCGTGCGGCCCGAAAACAGAAGGCCCCGCTGGAGCCAGCTCCGGCGGGGCCTCTGGAAAAGGAAGGCGCGTTGGCGCCCCTGGTAAGGGCAGGCGGATCAGATGCCGACCTTGTTCAGCTCACCATAGACCTCGTCGGCCCAGGTGCGCAGATCCATCAGGCCCGCATAGGCCGACCAGATCTCGATGCCGAACTTTTCCGCCAGCTCGTTCTCGGTGGAGGCGAGGGCCTCTTCAACGGGCGTGTAGGTGCGCTCCAGATGCGGCCACAGCTCGGAGGTGCAGCGGGGCATCTCGATGAAGTGGAGATTGCGGCCCGCGCCGGCCTTCTCGATGCGTGCAAAGGCCTGGCTGTCGAAGGTGCCGCCCACCGCATTGCGCACCACGATGATGTTGGAGACGGGAAGGGCCCCGCCCAGCACGACGTCCTCGATGAGGGTCGCGACATTGTCGATGGAGTGCGATTCCGGCTTGGTGATCACCAGCAGGTCGATTTCCGGCGAATTGCGCTGCTGCATGATGTGTGCAACCCGGCGGTGATGCGCCCACTGCACCAGCTGCGGCACCACGTTGGCGCCGAGGTCCAGCACCGCGCCGCCGGTGAGCAGCAGGCCGCCGAAGCGATCCCAATAGCGCAAAGGCGCATTGGCGTCATTCTCGGTCTTGGAGGAGGCGAGGGAGGAGCCGATGCCCAGCTCGAGCACCTTGGTGGGGAAGAACTTGCCGATCTTGGAATGGCCGGTGCCGTCGGTGAAGTCCGCGGCCACGAGCTTGTAGGTCAGCTCGCGCTTGGTGAGGGCGGAATACACCATCTGAGCAAGGGTGGTCTTGCCCTGGCCGCCGGCATAAGCGGCACAAATATAGGTCTTCATGAGTGGAAGGCTCCCTGGCAGGCCTGTGCGGAATTCGCCTGGATGGGCCGGCGGCCAAGTGCACCGAAGGCCCGCTGCAAGTTCTACTCAGTGCCACCCGGCGGGCAGGATTGCCGCCGGGCAGCGGAGGGGGCCTCAATCGAGGCGCCCGGCCACATGGGCGAGCAGGGTATAAACCTTGCCCGTGTCAGAGGTGAGATAGGTGCGGGTCAGCGTCTCGCCCTGCTCACCGGCGGCCACCTGCTCCAGCAGCCGGTCGAATTCGGAGATGTAACGATCCACCTCCCCGTGGAAGGCGGCGTCATCGTGGTAACGCCGGCGCAGGGCCTCGAAGGTGCTGAGACCCTGGAGGGTGTAGATGCGGCGGGTGAAGGCGCCGTTCTGTCCCTTCAGCTTGCGATCCCAGCAGTCGGCGAGCGCGGTGCCATCCACCAGGCGGCCGATGTCGGCGGTCAGCGCGTCCAGCGTCTCGGGAACCTGGCGGGCGGCGGGGCGGGGCGCCGGCCGGCGCGGCGGCACCAGGCTTTCCGCACGGCGGCGGGGCGCCGCCTCCTGCTTGAGATCGTCGGAGGCGACGGCCAACAGCTCGCTCAGCAGATCCTCGTGACTTGCCGTGTCGGCGGCGAGCACCGCAGGCTGCGTCTCCACTTCGGGAGCCGCGGGCGCGGCCACCGGCGCGGCGGCGATGGGAGCGCTCTCGATTTCCGCTGCGCGCGGCGCGGGGGCCGGGCGTCGGGGTTCGGCCGGGGTGGCCAGCTCGCGAGCCACCGAGGCGCGGGCGATGTCCTGCGCCGCGGCGCGGGCGCCGGCTTCCACCACGTCGAAGGACTGGCCCTGGCGGGCGACGATCTCGTTCAGCTCCGCCAGCGCCTTGATCTGCTCGGCCACCGCGCGCCGCATGGTAGCGGCGCTGGCCTCGGTTTCCACCGGCAGGTCGAGAATGCCGCGCTTCATCTCGGCGCGGGCAAGCTCGATGGCCTGCTGCACGTCCTCGGTGGTGCGCTTCAGCTCGCGGGCGGCTTCGGTGAACTGGGCACCGGTCTCGCCGAACATGCGGTGCACGTCCTGCAGGGCGGCCTCGTAGGTCTGCCGCAGGGCGGCGGCCACCCGCTCGCGCTCCTGGTCGGCGGCGCCGCGCATGAGCTCGAACTGGGTTTCGATGACCTTGGTTGAACCGGAGGTGGCTTCGGCGACCACGCCGGCAATCTCCCGGGCGCGGCCCTGGGCGGCCTTGAAGGCATCCTCGAGCATGGCGTGGAAGTGCTGCATGCGGCCGTCCATGTCGGCCACGCGGGTGCTCATGGCGCCCGTCAGCTCCTCCAGGGCGGCGCGGCGGGCATTGAGGGTGGCCTCAACGCGCTCCTCGGTGGTGCCCAGGGCCTGCGAGGCGTCGGACAGGGCGCGGCTCTGCTGCTCCAGGCGGTCGGTGAGGGTGGTGATTTCCGACAGGGTGGTGCCGGAGAAGCCCTTCAGCGCCTTGATCTGGGCGTCGAAGCGCTCGGCCGTGGCGCCGGCGGTCTCGCCGATGGTGCTGACGGTGGCGCTGAAGTCTTCCACCTGGCGCGCGAAGGTGCCGGAGAAGTCGCCAAGATTGCTCACGGCGCTGGCCATGGCGCTCTGGAACGTGGAGTTGGCATCGCCCAGGCGCTCGATGATGGCCTGAACGTCGCCCTTCAGCGAGGTATTGGTGGCCGTGATCTCCGAGACCGCCCGCTGGCTGGTGCGCTCCAGGGCCACCAGGAAGGCGCCGTTCTTGTCGTCCATGAGATGGGCGATTTCGTTGAGGCGGGTGCCGAGCGCGTCGGCGACCTTCTCGGCATGGCCGGTGAGGGCCTGGCCCACATTGAGCGACAGGGCCGTGAGCGAACGCTCAACCTCGGTGGCGTTGGCGCGCAGCGTGCCGGAGACCGCTTCCACGCGGCCGGTAAGGCTGTCTGCGATGGCGCCACTGCGGGCTTCCAGATCGGAGGCGACCCCGTCCAGCCGGCCGAGCACAAGCTCCTCGATCCGGTGCACGCGGCCGTCCAGCAGGTTGGCGATTTCCTGGGCCCGGGTGCCGAGGGCGCGATGCACCACCTCGGCACGCTCCATGAGCACTTCGCCCAGGGCCTTGTTGCGGCTGGTGAAGAAGCCGTCGAGGGTCTCCACCGACTTGTCGAGGGCGGCGGTGGCGCTGGCCGTGCCATCGGCCAGGGTGCGGGCCAGATTGACGGTGCGGCTCGCCAGGGTCTCGGTCAGGCTCTGGGCGCGCTGGTCCAGGGTCTGCTCGATGCGGGCGATGCGCTGATCCAGCGTGCCGGCCACGTTGGAGGTGGTGGAGGCGAGGCGCTCGTCGAGATTGTCCACCGCGAGGCGGAGATTCTCATTCACCTCGTTCACCCGCAGGTTGATCTGGTCGATCAGCTCGGGAGCCTGCACCTTCACGGTGTTGTCGAAGGCCTTCACGCCGTCATTGACCGCGCGGGCGAAGGTGGTGCCATCGTGGTGCAGGCGCTCGGCCAGCTCGGCACCCTGCACGGAGAAGGCCTCGTCGATGGCCTTGAGGCGGGTGTTGAGCATGTCCTTGATGGCGTCGCCCTTGGTGCCGATGCTGGCAACCAGGGTGTCGGCGGTCTCGCGGAAGGCCTCGGTGACCTTGCTGCCGCGCGCGCCGATGGCCTTGGTGACCTGGTTGCCGGCCACGGAGAGCCGGTCGGTGATGTCCGAGGTGGCGGCGGTGAGGGAGGTGGCGATCTCCTCGCCCTTGTCGGCGAGGGTGGCGCTGACCTGGGCCGCGGCGCGGTCGAGCGAGGCGGCGATGCGCTCGCTGGTTTCCGCCAGACGCTGGGGCAGGGCCTCGCCGCGCACGGCGATGGCGTCCACGATGCGGTCGCTGCTGGCCTCGATGCGGTCGGCAAGGTCGGCGCCCTGGCGGGCCACCGTATCGCTGATGATCTCGCCGCTCTTCTCAAGCTGCTGCACGAGGGTCGAGCCGCGCGTGTCGAAGTCGGAGATGGCGGCCTCGGCGGTGGCGCGGAAGGCGTCGGAGACGATGCCGATGCGGTCGGTCAGTTCGGCGCCGCGGCTCTCCATGGTCTCGCGCAGGGCGTCGCCGCTCTTCTCGAGCTGCTGCACCAGGGTCGTGCCGCGGGTCCCAAAGTCCGAGATGGCGGCTTCGGCCGTGGCGCGGAAGGTGTCGGAGGCGATGCCGATGCGGTCGGTGAACTCGGCACCGCGGCTGTCCATGGTTTCGCGCAGGGTGTCGCCGCTCTTCTCGAGCTGCTGCACCAGCGTCTCGCCACGGGTGCCGAAATCCGCGATGGCGGCTTCGGCCGTGCTGCGGAAGGCGTCGGCGGCGTCGGCGATGCGGTCGGTGAACTCGGCGCCACGGTTGCCCATGGTCTCGCCGATGGCCTCGCCGGTCTTTTCGAGATGGGCGACCAGCTCGGTGCCGCGGGTGCCGAAGTCGGCGACGATGGACTCGGTGGCGGCGCGGATGGCGTCGCTTGCGGCCGCGATGCGGGCGGCGATCTCGGCGGTGAGGTTGCCGCCGTTCTCGGCCAGGGTGTCGTCGATATTCTTCTTCAGCCGGTCGATGTTGACGTTGACGTCCTCGCCCCAGCGATCGATCAGCACCGCCACGTCCGAGGTGGTGGACAGAAGGTTGGTGGCCAGATCGTCGGTGCGCGACTTCAGGGTCTGCACCAGGGTATCGGCGGAGTTGGAGAGGTCCTCGCGGATCTCGGCGCCGGTCACCTGCAGGCGGTCGATCAGCTCGGTGCCCTTGGCGGTGAGGCCGTCGATCATGGAGTCGCCCACGCGGGCGAGGGCGGAGGTGATGTGCTCACCCTTCTCGCCCAGGATCTCGGTGACGCGCTCGCTGGCGATGAGCATGGTCTCGTGGATGCGCGCGGAGGAGTCGCGCACCTCGTTGGAGAGCACGGTCTCGGCCCCGGCGATGCCCTCGCGCAGGCGCTCGGTTTCCAGCTGGATGTTGTGGCGTTCGGCCTGCAGCTCGTCGATCAGGGTGCGGATGCGGACTTCATTGTCCTCATAGGCGCGCTCCAGCAGCGAAACCTCGGTGCGCACCATGGCTTCCAGCTCGCCCGCGCGGGCCACCGCGCGGTCCAGGCCGTCACCCATGGCGGCGACTTCGCGGCGCACGGCCTGGCCCACATTCACCACCGTGTCGGTGGCGAGGGCTTCGGGCTCGGCAAGGCGCATCGCCACCTCGGTCATGGACCGGGCGATGCCCTGGAGCTCCTGGGAACGGCGGATCAGCACCGCCATGCCGAAGAAGGCGAAGGGCGGAACGAGGATGGAGGCGAACACGCCCAGCAGGGCCGGGGAGCTGGCCAGGGACTGGAGCCCCTCGGAATTCGCCATCAGGCCGCGATGATAGGTGTAAGCGAGGGCGACGCCCACGGCCACCCAGGCCAGCGAGATGGCCGCGGCCCACCAGTACGGCGCGCTCGAGGGCGGCCGGCGCAGCTGGTTCACCATCTGGCCGACGCCCTGGCGGTCATCATTGGCGGCGCGCCGCTCGCCGGCGCGGCGGGCACCTTCGCGACGGCTCTCGGTCGCGCCATCCGTGCCGCGCGGGGCGCGGCGGCCGATGGGGCGGGCGCCCGGAGTGGGAAGGGGTCGATCGGGCGGCGGAACGGGGCGTTCCGCGATGGGGGAGGGCTCCGCGCCGGTCGCCTCGTCCAGCTCGGGCTCGACGGGCAGCGTGGGTTCGGGCGCCGCGGCCTGGGCTTCCTTTGCCTCCTGCGCCTGCTGGGCGTTGTCCAGCTCCAGCGTCAGGGCCTCCTGAATCGCCGAGAGGGCGACCTCGGTCGGATCCTGGACTTTCATCGGAGTCTTCATGTCGCCGTCGCCTTTGCCATCGGAGCAACACCCGGCAGGTGCTGCCGGCTCGCCGAAACCTTCGCCCCTGCGAGGCCGAGGCCGCCGCCGGCCACGCACTCAGGGCAATGGTTTACTCTTCCTTATCCTATCCAGGGATGCGAAGGCTTTGAACCGGTCGTGGCGCGAGAATGAAGATATCGTTAATTCGCTTCGCGCTTCAGCCCTGGCCTCAGCGGGATGTTGGAGCTATAGGGCGCAGCAGCCCCTCCCTGGAGGGCCTCCAATCCATCCGGCGCGGTTACGGCAGATCTATGGTCGCGATCACTTTCATTGAATTCAACGGAACCTCCCACCAGGTGGATGCCCCGGAAGGGGCCACCGCCATGGAAGGCGCCGTGCGCAACGGCGTGCCCGGCATCGTTGCCGAATGCGGCGGCGCCTGTGCCTGCGCCACCTGCCACGTCTACGTGGAGGACGCGTGGAGGGAAAAGGTGGGCGAGCCTTCCGAAATGGAAGAGGGCATGCTCGATTTTGCGAGCGACGTGCAGCCGAATTCCCGGCTCTCCTGCCAGATCAAGCTGACGGCGGAGCTCGACGGCCTGGTGCTGCGCCTGCCCGAGAGCCAGGGCTGAGCAGCCCCCCGGCGGCAGGGGCGCTCATGTTTCCTTTACGGCGCGGCGCCACAATGTCGCCCGCGCCGTTGGGGATAAGCCATGACGTCCGTCACAGCTTCTGCCGAGAGATTTCAAGCCGTGCTGCCCGCATCCCATCCGGCGCCGACGATCCTCGTGTTCGATTCCGGTGTCGGCGGCCTGTCTGTGTTCCGCGAGGTGGCCCGCGCCCGTCCGGACGCTCATTTCATCTATGCCGCCGATGATGCAGGCTTCCCCTATGGCGATTTGAGCGATCAGGCGCTGGTCGCGCGGGTCAACGAGGTGGTGGGGCGCCTCATCGCCCTCACCGCGCCGGCCCTGGTGGTGATCGCCTGCAACACGGCGTCCACTGTCGTTCTGCCCAGCCTCAGGGCGCGCTATCCCATTCCATTCGTGGGCACCGTTCCGGCGGTGAAGCCGGCCTGCGCCGCCTCCCTCAGCGGCCGCGTGAGCATCCTGGCGACGCCCGGCACCGTGCGGCGGGACTATACGGCCGGGCTCATCCAGCAATTCGCGGCTCAATGCGACGTGACCCTGGTGCCGAGCGTGCGCCTCGCGGCGCTGGCCGAGGCGGCGCTGGCAGGCGAGGATGTGCCCGATGCCGCCATCGCCGGCGAGATCGCGCCCTGCTTCGTGTCCACCCAAGGGCGGCGCACCGACACCGTGGTGCTCGCCTGCACCCATTACCCGCTGCTGCTGGAGCGCCTGGAGCGGATCGCGCCCTGGCCGGTGTCGTGGGTCGATCCCGCGCCCGCCATCGCGCGGCGCGTGGTCCAGCTTCTTGGGCCCGCTCCGCAGAGCG
Source organism: Xanthobacter variabilis (assembly GCF_043831965.2). NCBI lineage: Bacteria > Pseudomonadati > Pseudomonadota > Alphaproteobacteria > Hyphomicrobiales > Xanthobacteraceae > Xanthobacter > Xanthobacter variabilis. The sequence goes on along the minus strand of NZ_CM195533.1, from coordinate 3,257,107 downwards.
GTGATCGCGAGGTGCCGGTGCAGGTCTACTCTACCGCGCGGGCTCTGGATGTCCGCCGCATCGCCGTCGTCATGGGCCGCCCGGTGGCGCGGCCGGAAGTTCTGGCGGCGCCGCTGGCCGTCGCCAGCTGACTGAAAAGGGGAGGTGTCAATGGCCGTTCGGGTCGACCGTCGTGCCGTCTCGTTCGGCCTTTTGAGCAGCGCCCTGCTGGGTGCGGCCCCGGGGCTTCTGGGTGCCGGCCCCGCCTGGGCGCAGAAGGCCGCCAAGCCGTTTCCCGCATGGGTGGAGCAGTTCCGCGCCAAGGCCCGCGCCCGCGGCATCAATGATGCCACCTATGACGCGGTGTTTCGTGGCCTGAAGCCCGACACCAGCGTCTATGCTCAGGATCGGTCGCAGCCGGAATTCACAGAGCAGACCTGGCAATATCTCAACCGCCGCGTTTCCGACTGGCGCATTGCCACGGGCCAGGAGCGCGCACGCCAATATGCCGGCCTGTTCAGCCGCATCGAGGAGGCCTTCGGCGTCGATCGGCGGGTGATGCTGGGCTATTGGGGCATGGAGAGCGCGTTTGGCGACGTGCTGGACAATCCCAAGCACATGAAGCCCGTCTTCCCCTCCCTCGCCGCGCTCGCCTGGGGCGATCCCCGGCGCCGCAGCTATTGGGAAGCCGAGCTTCTGAACGCGCTCGTCATCGTCCAGCGCGGCTGGGGCACGCCGCAGGAGATGACCGGCTCCTGGGCTGGCGCCATGGGCCACACCCAATGGATGCCCGAGGTCTGGCTCAACATGGGGGTGGACTTCGACGGCGATGGCCGCATCTCCCCCTTCGGCCGCCCCGACGATGCGCTGGCGGGCACCGCGAACTATCTGGTGAAGCGCGGCAAGTATCGCCGTGGCGAGCCCTGGGGCGTGGAGGCCAAGCTGCCTGCAGGCTTCAACACCGCCTTCGCCGACAACAAGTCACGCCGGCCGCTGTCTCAATGGGGCGACCTGGGGGTGACGACCGTGGATGGCCGCTCCCTCTCCAGCTATGACGAGCCCGCGCGCCTGTGGCTGCCCGGTGGGCCCGGCGGGCCGGCCCTGCTGCTGTTCCACAATTTCTATGCGGTCCGCTCCTACAACCCCTCGTCTAATTACGCCCTTGCCGTGGTGCATCTGGGCGATCGGATCATGGGGGAGGGGGCTTTCGTGACGCCCTGGCCCGGCGGCGAGCGGGCGCTGAGCCTGGCCGAGGTGCAGGAAGTGCAGCAGCGCCTCACCGCCGCCGGCTTCAGCACCGGCGGCACCGACGGCCGCGTGGGCACCGCCACCATGCGCGCGGTGCGCGCCTTCCAGCAGAAGGCCGGCATCAACCCCGCCGATGGCTATGCCTCGCTGGAAGTGCTCGCCGCCCTGCGGCAGGGGCGATAAAGCTCGCCCCGGCCCCAAGGGCATCGTCAGCTCGCGATCACGGCCTTGAAGTTCGCGTAGAGCTGCTTCGCGGCAGTCTGGAACACGGGCATCTTCTCCCGGGTCGCCGCCTCCAGCGTCGCCTGGCCTCCGGGGCCGGTGATGGCTTCCAGGGCGCAGCGGTATTCGGGAATGGCGCCCCATTCGGGCACCGTCGCGTCGGTCAGCTCCACATGGTACTGGATGCCGAAGGCCCGGCGGCCCACCTGGATGGACTGAACGGGGCAATGGCCGTTTTCCGCCAGCACACGCGCACCCGCCGGCAGCTCCAGCACCGCGGCGCCGTGCCACTGCAGGGTGGGGAAGGTGGGGGCGAGCCCCTGGAACAGCGGCGCCGCCTGGCCCGCCTGGGTCAGCGAAACCTCGGTCACGCCCACTTCCGGCTTCGCCATGAGGCCGACCTTGCCCCCCAGGGCATCCGCCAGCAGCTGGTGGCCGAGGCACACACCGAGATAGGGCCGGTCCTTGGCAACCCATTCACGAATGGCCGCCTTTTCCGGGACCAGCCAGGGATGCTCGGCCTCCTGCCACACATCCATGGGGCCGCCGAACACCATCAGCGCGTCGAAGCCGTCCAGGGGCGGGATGGGCTCCCCCTCATCGAGCTCCACGGGGAGCCAGCTGATTCCGTCCGCCTTCATGAGATCGCGGAAGCTGCCGGGGTGCTCTGCGGCGACGTGCTGAAACACGAGAATCTTCATGGGTGCGGCTCCGGTGAGGATCGGCGCAAGCTAAAAGGTGGCCGTGCGCCCGCAAGGCCAAATGAAGGGCAGGGCGGCCGCATTCCTGACCGCAAAGGCGGCAAACATTGACTTCCCCCGCGCGAGCCCTTATGAGGCGCGAACCTTTCGGGCCCAAAGTGGCCCGTTTGGCGTTTCACGCACCCGTGGCGTCTTGCGGCAGCGCGCTGCAAGAGCCTGTCGGCGGCGATACCGATTTTCGAATCGGCGTTTCCGCAGAGGAGGGGCGCGATCCCAACGCAAACTAGAACTTCAAGGATCCGCGTTACATGAGCAAGCGCATTGCGGCCAAGCACAAGATCGATCGCCGTATGGGCGAGAACATCTGGGGCCGCTCCAAGAGCCCTGTGAACCGCCGCGAGTACGGCCCGGGCCAGCACGGCCAGCGCCGTAAGGGCAAGCTTTCGGACTTCGGCGTGCAGCTGCGCGCCAAGCAGAAGCTGAAGGGCTATTACGGCTCCATCGGCGAGAAGCAGTTCCACGCCGTCTACGTGGAAGCCTCCCGCATGAAGGGCGACACCGGCGCCAACCTGATCGGCCTCCTTGAGCGCCGCCTGGATGCCGTGGTGTATCGCGCCAAGTTCGTGCCCACCATCTTCGCCGCCCGCCAGTTCGTGTCCCACGGTCACGTGAAGGTGAACGGCAAGCGCGTCAACATCCCCTCCTACCAGGTGAAGGTGGGTGATGTGGTCGAGGTGAAGGAAGCCTCCCGCCAGATGACCCTGGTGCTGGAAGCCCAGCAGCTCGGCGAGCGCGACGTGCCCGATTACATCGAGGCCGACGCCGGCAAGCTCGCGGTGCGTTTCGCCCGCGTGCCCGAGCTGAACGAGGTGCCGTATCCGGTTCAGATGGAACCGAATCTGGTGGTCGAGTTCTACTCGCGCTGAGCAATCGGCGACGAAAAAGAAAAAGGCCGCCTCTGGCGGCCTTTTTTATTGGCGCGGTCCACAGGGACCGGCCGGGAGCGGGCCTGCGGCCCGCCCCGCGATGCCCGCGCTCAGCCCGCTTTCACCTCAAGGGTCGCGGCGGCGAGAAACTCTTCCATGTTCCGGCGAATCTGGTGGTCGGACACGACGACGCCCTTGGCGTCGAAATCTCCGCGCAGCTTACGGAACACATCTTCGTCGCCGGCTTCCTGGATATCGGCGATAACCACTTCCTTGGCGTAAGCCTCCGCTGCCTCTCCGGAGAGGCCGAGCATTTGTGCGGCCCAAAGGCCGAGCTTCTTGTTGCGTCGGGCGAGCGCTTTGAAGTGGGTCTCCTCGTCCAGCGCGAAGCGCTTTTCAAACCCTTCTTCGCGCTTGTCGAACGTGGTCATGGCAGCCCTCTTCGTGACGATTTGGTGACCGGTTTGGGACCGGGATTGGTTAGCACGGTGCGCAAACGCAAGGTGTCGCCCGCGCGCGTGCCTTGAATATAGGGCACTTCTCCCTAGATCAACGGCAGTTAAGCGCTGCCCCATGTCGCGGCTACAAGGTGCGCCGCACCATTGTAACTGGCGAAGGATCTGCCTGGACGCCGCAAGGAACGGCACTTGGCCCGCGCAATTCGAGGCGGGGGCAGCGGCATACCGTTTGCTCCGACATCGCTGCGACATTTGCATGATTGACGCAGTCGCGTTGTATCCGGGCTCGTGATCGGCTAGTGTCCACACGGGTTCGGTGTGAACTGCACAACAGCCACCCGCGCCCCGCCGAGGAGCGTCACCAGAACGGAGCCTTGGCACACCCATGGATTTCCTCAATCGACGGTATACACCCATGTCGCGCCGCCGCCGCATTTACGAAGGCAAGGCGAAGGTCCTCTATGAAGGTCCGGAGCCCGGCACTCTCATCCAGCACTTCAAGGATGACGCGACCGCCTTCAACGCCAAAAAGCACGATGTCATCGATGGCAAGGGCGTGCTGAACAACCGGATCTCGGAGTACGTCTTCTCCCGGTTGAACGATATCGGCGTGCCGACTCACTTCATCCGACGGCTGAACATGCGCGAGCAGCTCATCCGCGAGGTGGAGATCATCCCGCTCGAGATCGTCGTGCGCAACGTCGCGGCCGGCTCGCTGTCCACCCGACTCGGAATCGAGGAGGGGACCCAGCTCCCCCGCTCGATCATCGAGTTTTATTACAAGAACGACGCGCTCAACGACCCGATGGTGTCGGAAGAGCACATCACGGCGTTCGGCTGGGCCACCACCCAGGAAATCGACGACATCATCGCGCTCGCGATCCGCGTCAACGATTTCCTGTCGGGCCTTTTCCTCGGCGTCGGCATCCGTCTTGTGGACTTCAAGATGGAATGCGGCCGCCTGTGGGAAAACGACATGATGCGGATCGTCGTGGCCGACGAGATCAGCCCCGATTCGTGCCGGCTGTGGGACATCAAGTCCAACGACAAGCTGGACAAGGACCGCTTCCGTCGCGACATGGGCGGGCTGGTCGAGGCGTACACGGAAGTGGCGCGTCGGCTTGGCATCCTCATGGAGAACGAGAACACCCAGGGCAAGGGCCCCGTCCTCGTCAAGTGAGGCATGCGCCGTGAGGCGCCCCGGCGCCTTGAGCACCGGCGGCAAATGATGCTAGGCGGGGGCCCTGAAGGCCCCCGTTTGCGTTCCGCGCAGGCGCTGGAGCCAGAGGCCCACGGGGCGCGACGAGAACAAACGCGCTGAGCGCGCGAAACGAGAGAAGGTCTCATGAAGGCACGCGTGATCGTCACACTGAAGTCGGCGGTGCTGGATCCGCAGGGCAAGGCCATCGAGGGCGCGCTGCGTTCCCTGGGTGTCAACGGGGTGCAGAGCGTGCGCCAGGGCAAGGTCTTCGACGTCGAGCTCGCCGGCAATGACCGTGACGCGGCCGAAGCGGCGCTGAAGGAAGCCTGTGAAAAGCTCCTGGCCAATACGGTGATCGAGACCTACCGAATCGAGTTTGCCTGAGTTGTGGTAAGCTTGCGCCCGGTGCCGCCGAGAGGACGCCATGGCTGACGTCACGAGCGAACTGAGCCAAAGCCGGATCCCGGTTCCGGTCTGCTTTGAGATTCCGGGCCTTTTCTATGGCGCGCGCCGCGGACAGCGTGAGTCGCGTGCGCAGCCATCCTTGCTTCGCCCGATCCGAGCCAGCCTCGAGCCGGCTGCAAATCCCCTCCACGGCGTCCCGGTCCGCCCCCGTGCGTGCCCCGCCCGTGGCGATGCCCCTTGGCCGACGCCCATTGAGAGATCATGAAACCTGCCGTCATCCTCTTTCCCGGCTCCAATCGTGAGCGGGATGCCGCGCGTGCCCTGAAGCTCGTCGCTGGCGCCAAGCCGAACATCGTCTGGCACGCGGAGCACGAGCTGCCGGCGGGCACCGATCTCGTGGTGCTGCCGGGCGGCTTCTCCTACGGTGACTATCTGCGCTGCGGCGCCATCGCCGCCCGTGCCAACATCATGAATGCGGTGCGCGCCCATGCCGCCAAGGGCGGGCTGGTGCTGGGCATCTGCAACGGCTTCCAGATCCTGTGCGAGGCGGGCCTGCTGCCGGGCGTGCTGGTGCGCAATGCGCGCCTGCGTTTCGTGTGCCGTGAGGTGCTGCTGCGGGTGGAGCGCGCCGACACCGCCTTCACCAAGGCCTATCGCAAGAGCGACCTCATCCGCATTCCGGTCGCCCACGGCGAAGGCAATTATACCGCCGACGAGGACACCATCACGGAGCTGGAGAAGGAAGGCCGTGTCGCCTTCCGCTATGCCCGCCCCGATGGCCAGATCGACGAGACCGATGGGCCCAACGGCTCCATCAACGGCATTGCCGGCATTTATTCCGAGAAGTTCAACGTGCTCGGCATGATGCCGCATCCTGAAAACTACATCGAGCCGGAGATCGGCCCGACCGACGGGCGCGGCTTGTTCGAAAGCCTCGCCGGCGCCCTCAAAGCGGCGTGACGCCCGCCCCAATTCGGATCGACTCGCTGTGACCCTTCCCAACACGCCCCGCATCACTCCGGAACTGGTGGCCGAGCATGGCCTGAAGCCGGAGGAGTATGATCACTTCCTGAAGCTCATCGGCCGCGAGCCGAGCATCACCGAGCTCGGCATCGTTTCCGCCATGTGGAACGAGCACTGCTCGTACAAGTCCTCCAAGGTCTGGCTGCGCACCCTGCCCACGCAGGGCCCGCGCGTGATCCAGGGGCCCGGCGAGAATGCGGGCGTGGTGGACATCGGCGACGGCCAGGCGGTCGTGTTCAAGATGGAGAGCCACAACCACCCGTCCTTCATCGAGCCCTATCAGGGCGCGGGCACGGGCGTGGGCGGCATTCTGCGCGACGTGTTCACCATGGGCGCGCGCCCCATCGCGGCGCTGAACCTGCTGCGCTTCGGCGATTGCCACAATGCCAAGACGCGTCGCCTGCTGGCGGGCGTGGTGGCCGGCATTGGCGGCTATGGAAACTCGTTCGGCGTGCCCACGGTGGGCGGTTCGGTGGGCTTCCACAAGCGCTATAATGGCAACATCCTCGTCAATGCCATGGCCGTGGGCCTCGCCAAGACCGACGAGATTTTCTACGCGGCGGCCACCGGCGTCGGCCGCGCCATCGTCTATCTCGGCTCCAAGACCGGCCGCGACGGCATTCACGGCGCCACCATGGCCTCGGCCGAGTTCGGCGCCGACGCGGAGGAGAAGCGCCCGACCGTGCAGGTGGGTGACCCCTTCGCCGAAAAGCTGCTGCTGGAAGCCTGCCTCGAAATCATGAAGGCGGGCTGCGTGGTTTCGATCCAGGACATGGGTGCCGCCGGCCTCACCAGCTCCGCAGTCGAGATGGGCGCCAAGGGCGGCCTGGGCGTGGAACTGGACCTTGATGCGGTGCCCTGCCGTGAAGAGGGCATGAACGCCTATGAAATGATGCTGTCCGAGAGCCAGGAGCGCATGCTCATGGTGATCGCCGACGGCAAGGAGGCCGAGGCCGAGGCTATTTTCCGCAAGTGGGGCCTGGACTTCGCCATTGTCGGTCACACCACCGACACCCTGCGCTTCGTGGTGAAGCACAAGGGGCTGGTGGAAGCCGACCTGCCCATCAAGGAGCTGGGCGACGAGGCGCCGGAATATCACCGGCCGTACGCGGAGCCGGCAGATCGCCCCATGATTTCTCCGTCCGAGGTGCGCACCTCGGCATCCGTGGCGGACGCGCTGGAACGGCTCATTGCTTCTCCCGACCTGTGCTCCAAGCGCTGGGTGTGGGAGCAGTATGACCACCTGATTCTCGGCAACACCGTGCAGCAGCCCGGTGGCGACGCCGCCGTGGTGCGGGTGGATGATGGGCCCAAGGCGCTCGCCTTCACCACCGACGTGACGCCGCGTTATTGCGAGGCCGGCCCCTTCGAGGGCGGCAAGCAGGCCGTGGCCGAGGCGTGGCGCAACCTGACCGCCGTGGGCGCGACCCCCATCGCCGCCACCGATAACCTCAATTTCGGCAATCCCGAAAAGCCGGAAATCATGGGTCAGTTCGTGGCCTGCGTGAAGGGTATCGGGGCGGCCTGCGAGGCGCTCGACTTCCCCATCGTTTCGGGCAATGTCAGCCTCTATAACGAGACCAATGGCCAGGCCATCCTGCCCACGCCGTCCATCGGCGGGGTGGGGCTTATCGACAATCTGGCCGAGTCCATGACGCTGGACTTCAAGGCCTCCGGCGAGCTGATCCTGCTGATCGGCAAGACCGTGGGCTGGCTCGGTGCGTCCGCCTTCCTCGCCACGGTGTGCGAGCGGGAGGAGGGGGCGCCGCCGCCGGTGGACCTGGTGGCGGAAAAGCGCAATGGTGACTTCGTGCGCGCGCTGATCCGCGACGGTGTCGCAACCGCGGTGCATGATATCTCCGATGGTGGCCTCCTCGTCGCCATCGCCGAAATGGCCATGGCGGGCCACATGGGCGCCTCGCTGGAAGCCCCGCCCGAGGGCATGGATGCCAATGCGTGGTGGTTCGGCGAGGATCAGGCCCGTTATGTGGTGACGGTGCCGCCGAGCCAGGCCGGCGAGGTCGTTCGCCACGCCCAGGCGGCCGGCGTGCCGGTGACGAAGCTTGGGAAGACCGGCGGTGACCGCTTGATCGTGCCCGATGACCGTTCGATCATTGTGGAATCGCTCCGGGACCGCCACGAGACGTGGCTGCCCATTTATATGGGCGCGTCCTGACAGCCCTTTTCCGGAGGATCGAACTGCCATGCCGATGCAGGCTCGCGACATCGAAGCGCTCATCAAGTCCGCTCTTCCCGACGCCTCAGTCATGATCGAGGACCTGGCGGGGGACGGGGATCACTATGCCGCCCGCATTGTCTCGGAGGCCTTCCGCGGCAAGAGCCGGCTGCAGCAGCACCAGATGGTCTACGCGGCCTTGAAGGGCTCCATGGGCGGAGAGCTGCACGCTCTGGCCCTGCACACGGCGGCGCCCGCGCAAAAGTGACAGGCGCGGCCTGACCGGCGCATTGGCGACGAATTGATGCCCGGGCTTGTCCCGGGCATTTTCGTTGGAGTGTGCAGATGCGAGAGCAGAGCCGGCGCGGACCTTGAACTTTGTGCCCGAAGCGCCGATCTTTAGCCGAGAGGGCCGGATGTTTCGGCCCGCCAGCTTGGATTCGATCTCATGGGCATTCGCGAAGACATCGATGGCATCGTCAAGTCGGGCGACGTGGTCCTCTTCATGAAGGGCACTCCGCAGTTCCCGCAGTGCGGCTTCTCCGGCCAGGTGGTGCAGATTCTCGACCACGTGGGTGTGCCCTTCAAGGGCGTGAACGTGCTCGAGAATGACGCGATCCGCCAGGGCATCAAGGACTATGCGAACTGGCCGACCATTCCCCAGCTCTACATCAAGGGCGAGTTCATCGGCGGCTGCGACATCGTCCGCGAGATGTTCCAGTCCGGCGAGCTGATTCCGCTGCTGCAGGAAAAGGGCGTCGCCATCCGCGACAAGGCCATCGGCTGATCGCGTGACACAGAATGTGGCTCAGGCGCCGGGGCCGGCTGCTCCGCTCGCGCTGAAGGTGGCCATCGCCCTCGGCCTTCTGGCCGATGCGGCTCTGGTGGTGCTGTTGCTTGGAATCTCAGGCTTCGTGTTCGGCGGCCCGGAAGGAGCGCAGGGCGCGGGGGCAGCTATCGCCGGGTGGGGGATGACGCTCGCGGTGTGCATCCTCTCGCCCTTGCTCGCGTGGCCCATGTGGCGGCGCGGGCGCCGGGATCTCGCTTTGGCGATGATCTGGCTTCCCGTCATCGCGCTGCTCCTCGGCCTGATCATCGGCACCCTATAGCCGCCCATAGATCGCCGAGCGCTGATGCGCACGCGCCCAAACAAAAAAGGCCCGCTTCGAAGCGGGCCTTTTCTTTTACACGCGCTTCACCTCACAGGTGGCCGAACACCCGCTTGAAGATGGTGTCCACATTCTTCAGGTGATAGCCGAGGTCGAACTTCTCGTTGATGTCCTCTTCGGACAGATACTTGCGCACATCCGCGTCGCCCAGCAGGAAGGTGCGGAAATCGCCTTCGCCGCGCCAGACCTTCATGGCGTTGCGCTGCACGAGGCGATAGGCGTCCTCACGGCTCGCGCCCTTCTGGGTGAGCGCCAGCAACACGCGCTGGGAGTGGATGAGGCCCCCCAGCTTGTCCATGTTCTTCTGCATGTTGTCGGTGTGCACCACCAGCTTGTCCATCACGCTGGTGAGGCGCGCCAGAGCGAAGTCCAGGGTCACCGTCGCGTCGGGGCCGATCATGCGCTCGACGGACGAGTGGGAGATGTCGCGCTCGTGCCAGAGGGCCACATTCTCCAGCGCCGGCGTCACATAGGCGCGCACCATGCGGGCCAGGCCGGTGAGGTTCTCGGTGAGCACCGGGTTGCGCTTGTGCGGCATGGCCGAGGAGCCCTTCTGCGCCTCGGAGAAATACTCTTCCGCTTCCAGCACCTCGGTCCGCTGCAGATGGCGCACCTCGACGGCAAGCCGCTCCACGGAGGAGGCGACGACGCCCAAGGTGGCGAAGAACATGGCATGCCGATCGCGCGGGATCACCTGGGTGGAAACGGGCTCCACCGTGAGACCCATCTTGGCGGCCACATGCTCCTCAACCCGCGGGTCGATGTGGGCGAAGGTGCCGACCGCGCCGGAAATGGCGCAGGTGGAGATTTCCGCGCGGGCGGCCACCAGACGGGCGCGCGCCCGCTGGAACTCGGCGCTCGCGATGGCGAGCTTCACGCCGAAGGTGGTGGGCTCGGCATGGATGCCGTGAGAGCGGCCCACCGTGGGGGTGAGCTTGAACTCGAACGCGCGCCGCTCCAGCACCTTCAGCAGGGCATCCACATCCGCGATCAGCAGATCGGCGGCGCGGGTGAGCTGCACGGCAAGGCAGGTGTCCAGCACGTCGGACGAGGTCATGCCCTGGTGCACGAAGCGCGACTCGGGGCCGATGAACTCGGCGAGATGGGTCAGGAAGGCGATGACATCGTGCTTCACTTCCCGCTCGATCTCGTCGATGCGGTCAATGTTGAACTCGGCCTTGCCGCCCAGCTCCCAAATCTTGGCAGCGGCCTCCTTGGGCACGATGCCGAGATCAGCCAGCGCATCGGCGGCGTGGGCCTCGATCTCGAACCAGATGCGGAAGCGGGCTTCCGGCGACCAGATGTCGGCCATCTGCGGCCGGCTATAACGGGGGATCATCGCATCACTCGTGAAATCTCAGGCGAGGGTGCGATCTAGCAGATCGTGACGGGAAAGAGTAGCGCCCGCCGCGGATGGGGGGCAAACGCATTGCTCAACCCGGCGCTCAACGCCCCTTGCGCCGGCCGCCATGGTCGGAGCCCAGCATCAGCCCGCGCGAGACCACGCCACGGCCGAACTTGGCCGTCAGGGCATCCATGGCGCTCTCGGTCGCCTTCAGGCGCTCCGTTCCGGTGTCGACCAGGTCGGCGGGATCGGCCTCGCTGGCCGGACACAGCTCGGAAACGCCCACGCCAATGAGGCGGAAGCGCGTGCCGTCAGCCTCCTTTTGCAGCAGCTCATGGGCCTGGGCATAGATGCGGCCGGCCAGGCAGGTGGCGCTGTCCAGCGTGCGGGAGCGGGTGCGCAGGCGGAAATCCGCCGTCTTCAGCTTCAGCGTCACGGTGCGGCCGGCGATCTCCCCCTTCTTCAAGCGCGCGCTGACTTCCTCAGCGAGGCCGTAAAGCGTCTGCTCCAGCGGTCGCAGCCCCCCGATATCGGTGTCGAAGGTGGTTTCCGCCGAAACGCTCTTGGCCTCCCGGTCGGGCTCCACCACGCGGGTGTCGAGCCCCCGCGCCAGCCGCGCCAGTCGCAGGCCTTCGGCGCCATACCGCCGGGCAAGATCGGTGGCGTCGGCGCGCTGCAGGTCGGCAATGGTGTGGAACCCGTCGCGATTAAGCCGCGAGCCGAATGCGGCGCCCACGCCCCAGATGAAGGTGACCGGCCGCGGGGCCAGGAACGCGGCGGCCTCCAGAGAACCCAGAACGGAGAAGCCGCGGGGCTTGTCGAGGTCAGATGCGGTCTTGGCCAGGAACTTGTTGGGCGCGAGACCGACGGAAACGCTGATCCCCACCTGCCGTTCCACCTCCAGCGCGAAGCGGGCCAGGGTGCGCGCGGGGCTGAGGCCGTGCAGGGCCTGCGTGCCCGAGAGGTCGAGGAAGGCCTCATCGATGGAGAGCGGCTCCACGAGAGGCGTCAGCGCCTGCATCATGGCCCGAACCTGGCGGCCGGCGATGCGGTATTTCTCCATGTTCGGCGGCAGCACCACGGCATCGGGGCACAGGGCCTTGGCCTTGAACATGGGCATGGCCGAGCGCACCCCCGCGATGCGGGCAATGTAGCAGGCGGTGGAAACCACGCCGCGCTTGCCGCCGCCGATGATGAGCGGCACATCCGCCAGCGCCGGATTGTCCCGCTTCTCCACGGCCGCGAAGAACGCGTCGCAATCCACATGGGCAATGGCGAGTTCGTCGATCTGTGGATGTCGCGCCAGACGCGGGCTGCCGCAGGCGACGCAGCGCGGGCCCGCGCCGGAATCGGCGAGACAGTCGCGGCAAAAGCCTGGGGGAGGGGAGGCCATGGCACGATTCTGCCGCCGGCAGCGCCCCGGCGCAATGGCGCGCGGGGGCTTAGGGCGCGCTCCTCAGAGGGTATGGCGCACGTTCGAATCGGGGTCGTCGGGCGGGGTGAGGATGGCGCAGGCGCTCACCACATGCTTCGGCGTCAGCTGCTGCGACTCGGCAAAGGCGATCAGAAGCGGCTCATCGGAGAGCACATAGGCCAGCACGCCGGCCCCGAAATCGGCCTTGCTCGCGGCCTCGCGCAAATTGGCGGGGGAAAGGCCGGTTTCCGCAAGGAATCGCACCAATCGCTCACCATCGGCTGCGATGAAGGACAAGGCGGCCACGGCAACTTCCTGGGCTGCTGCACGCTGGGCTTGAAGGCCCTTGGGTTTCTCTTGAATTGGCATTTGCGCTTCCGCAACGAATGGGCTCTAGCTGTTGCCCATTCCAGCACGTTCGCGGCGGGCTGCGAAGCGCCAAGCGGGGATGGGCCCTATGACGAAGACAGTCATGATCGTGGAGGACAACGAGCTCAACATGAAGCTCTTCCACGACTTGCTGGAGGCACACGGCTACCGCACCGTGGAGACGCGCACAGGCGTCGAGGCGGTGGATCTTGCCCGCGCCCACCGGCCGGACCTCATCATCATGGATATCCAGCTGCCCGAGATTTCGGGCCTCGACGTGACGCGAAAGCTGAAGGCGGACCCCGAGCTGCGCGCCATCCCCGTGGTCGCGGTCACCGCCTTCGCCATGAAGGGCGACGAGGAGCGGATTCGCGCTGGCGGCTGCGAGGCCTATCTTTCCAAGCCCATATCCGTGGCGAAATTTCTGGAAACGGTGAAACAGTTTACCGGTGGTTGAAAACCTCTCCTGCTGCGCGAGCCGGATTCGAGAGCTTTCGCTTTGGTGGGCGTTACGCTAAGATTTAACGCAAAGGTAGCTATGGGCTACCGCCCGAGTCGCAACATACGCGCAGCGCTTCAAAATGCGGCAGAAGCGCTTGCCCGCGGCGACAAAGGTCATCGGCGATACAGGTCCATTCGGGACAACCCTACGGAGTGCTCAGGTCCGCCGCATCTCCTGGGTCCGTGGGGTTTGGCCGGTGGGTGAGCGCTGACGGGAGGCCTCCCCGCGCGTTCCCCACCGGCCACCTATTCCCGTTCCCACTCGCCAATTCAGGCCTTTCAAGTAAGCCATGAAGCCCGTGCACCAGTCTGTGCGCGCTTTCGTGTGTCTCTCGGCCACAGCGCCGTGCAGGCGGCGCGGCGCCGCAAGTCTGGCATGGGCTCAAAGCGATCGACATCCGAGCAACATCGGCATCCGAGCGACGGAAAGAGGGGCGCGCGCTCTGCCGCTTGCGGGGCGTGACCGCGGCAACGCCGCTTCGGGAGCGTCCGGATCGGCACCCAAGCGCCAGTGGTGTTGACGCTTCCCGGCGCGTTGTCCTTCACGTCCCTGCCGGACTTCATCCCCAGCGCCTAATCCTCCCAACGCGGCCCTAGCGGGCGCGAGAGGCAGCGCGGATGGGGGGGGCTTTGCTGGTCCAGAAACGGCCGCGCCGCATGGGCTACAGGTCGATTGGTTGTGGCACTGCGGCCGAGCGCTCACATCGACCGATTCTATAGGGCCCTGCGCGGCCTTCCCGCTTGGGACACCGGAGCGCGCGGCAGCCATCGCCCGGCGCGCTTCAAACCCTTGCCGTGAGCAGAATCGGAGCGGTCGTCCAGCCATCATGGCGACGAAGACCCGTGAGCGTCTGGGCAAAAGAAAAGGGCGCCGAAGCGGCGCCCTGTCCTTCATGAAAGCGCTGCGGGGCGGGGCCCCGCGCGCATCACTTGATCTTGGTCTCGCGGAACTCGACGTGCTTGCGGGCGACCGGGTCATACTTCTTCAGCACGATCTTGTCGGTCTTGGTACGGGAGTTCTTCTTGGTGACGTAGAAGGAGCCCGTGTCCGCGCTGGACAGGAGCTTGATCTTGATGGTTGCAGCCTTGGCCATATCTTGATCCCTGGTGCCGCTGGTGGCGCGCAATTCCTGGCGCGCAAGCCGAATGCCGGCAAAAAGAAACACGCACGCGCTGCCGGACCGGCGGCTCGTATGCGCCGAAATGCCCTTAACAGCCCTTCATTGTCAAGGCCTGCGCGGCTTCAGCGCCTCATTGCCGACCATCAGGCGCACCGCCACCAGCAGCGCATAGCCGCCCAGCATGGCCGCGATGACATAGGCGAAGCCATAGGGGTTGTAGAGGTCCATGCCCTGGCCTGCGACGGGCGGCCCGACGATGAGGCCGAGCGAGTAGAACATCACGAAGGCGGCATTGGCGGACGCGAGGTTGGCGCCGTGGAATCGCGCGCCCAGATGCGCCAGCCCCACCGTATAAAGCGAGCCCACCACGCCCGTGGCCAGGAACACCGCCGCAAGGAAGGGCACGCCATCCACCGGCAGCTGTGGCAGAATCGCCGCGCCGATGGTGCCGACCAGCGAGCAGATGAACAGCAATACCCGCCGGTCCACGCGGTCCGAGATCAGGCCAAGGGGAATCTGGAACGCCACATTGCCCAGCACCGCCACCGTCAGCAGCAAGGTGGCGTCGCTGTCGCCCATGCCCAGGCGCACGCCATAGACGGGCAGGAAGCTCATCACCGAGGTTTCCATGGCGCCGAAGACCAGCGCGGCCATGAGGGCCGTGGGCGACTTGCGCAGGAAGGAGAGCACCCCGTGGTGCTCGCCATCATGGATGCTCGGCGTCATACCGCGCGCCATTAGGATGGGGATGGCGCCCAGGCAAAGCACCACCGCGCCCGCGAGGTAAGGCGGCCAGCCCACGGTGCCGGTGACGCTGAGGATCACCGGGCCAAGGGCCGCGCCGACCGAGAGGGCTGTGGCGTAGATGCCCATGATGAGGCCGCGCCGGTGCTGCGGGGCCACCGCATTGATCCAGAACTCGCTGACCGCGAACAGCACGCACAGGGCCGCGCCCAGCACGAATCGTAGCGGAAACCACAGGACGAACGATTCGACAGCCTTGAAGGCCAGAAGGCTCGCCGCGCATAGCGCGATGGAGACCACCAGCAGCGCCCGCACCCCAAGCCACCGCACCAATTGGGGGATGAAGGGCGCCGTGGCGACGGTGGCGATGCCCGCCACCGCCGTGTTCACCCCAATGAGGGTGCCGGACACGCCCCGCGATTCCAGTTCCAGCGCCAAGAGGGGGATGGAGAGGCTGATCCCCACCCCGACCACCGTGATGGCGGAGATGGCGGCGGCGATCGAGGCCCTCCAGCTCGTCTTTTGAGCGGGGACCGCATTTGGGGCGTGCATCAGGAAAAAAGTCCGGTCAGTCGAGAAGCGTGCGTACGAATTGGCCGTGCCGCATGGCGTAGGAGGGAACGGGAAGGCGATGATGGAAGCCCGCCTCGATGCGGGCCGCCAATTCCTCCAGCACCACGCGGGTAACGGTGGGCAGGTCCTCGGCCTTCGTCTCGTCGAAAGTGAGCCACTTCAGGTCCACCAGCTCGGAGTTTTCACCGACCTTGCCCGGCTCCTCGTCGCACACCGCGCCGGCATCGGCAACGAAGAAGCGCGTGTCGAAGCGTCTCGGACGCCGCGGCGGGGTGATGGCCCGGGCCACGAAGGTGAGGGCTTCCAGGTTGGGGAACACCTCGTGCGATTCGAAGGCCCGCCAGTCATCGCAGGGCGCTTCGGGGGCGCCGAGGTCCTTGGTGCCGACCATGAGGCCGGTTTCCTCATACATCTCGCGGATGGCGGCGGCCGCCAGCCCGCGCACCCGGCCGAGGGTGGGCCGCTGCACGCTTTGCATCAGGCGCCGCTCGCTGTCCGGATCGACGATGCCGTAGACGGGCATGGCCTTGTCGAATTTCTCCAGCCGGCCGCCGGGGAACACAAACATGTTCGGCATGAACTTGAGGCTGGGGTTGCGCCGGCCCATGAGCACGCGCGGCGCCTTGCCCGCGCGGTCCACGAGAATCAGCGTCGCGGCATCCTTGGGCCGCACGTTGGGGGAGTTCTGGTTCCGCTCGGCGGCGGTGAGACGGGTGGCGAAATCGGTCATGGTGCGAAAGAGGCCGCTGCGGAAGAGGGAAGGGGGCGCTCAGCGCCGTCGGGCGGAAGCTCGCGTTCCGGGCTGGTGGCGTCGAAGCCATGCATGCGCAAGGCCCATTGCAGGTTCACCAGCATGCCCTTCACGGGCGGCAGCAGAACCAGGCTCAACACCAGCGTGAGCGGCAGCCAGAGCGCCAGATGGGCCCATACGGGCGGCTGGAACAGCTCTTCCACCACCACCAGCAGCGGCACCACGATGTGGCCCACCGCCAGGATGACGGCGTAAGGCGGGGCATCGTCCGCCCTGTGATGGTAAAGCTCCTCGCCGCATTGCCCGCAGAAGGGCGAGATCTTCAGGTAGCGGGCATAGAGGCTGCCGGTGCCGCAGGCCGGGCACAGGCCGCGCGCGCCGCGCAGCAGAGAGGGCGCGACCGCGCGTGGCGGCAGCTGGGGCGGGGCCTGTGGCCCCAGGGGGGCGGGCGGCATGGCCCGCGTCGTCACTGTCAGTGTCATGGACGGGTTCGCCCTATCCTTTCCGGCTTCCGCCGGGTTTCCTCCCGCCCGTCTTGCCCCCAGGTCCGCCGGCGCGGGGCGCCGCACGGCCAGGGCCCTTTTTCATTCCTGCGGAACGGCGCAACGGTCCGGGCCGCCCGCGCGCCCCCTTTACATACGTCCCTTCGGACAACAGCTCAAACCGAAGCGCGCCCGCGACCGGCGCAGCCTCCACCAGGCGCACCTCCACCCGGTCGCCGATGCGGTGCATTTCCCCGGTGCGCTCGCCCACCAGCGCCTGGCGCGCCTCGTCGAAGCGGTAATAATCAGCGCCGATGGTCGCGGCCGGCACAAAGCCGTCCGCCCCCGTCTCGTCGAGGGAGACGAACAGGCCGGCTTTGGTGGCGCCATTGATGCGCCCCTTGAACACCGCGCCAATCTGGTTGGCCAGGTGATGGGCAATGAGCCGGTCGATGGTCTCCCGCTCGGCCGCCATGGCCCGCCGCTCGGTGACGGAGATGGCGGCGGCCACCTCGCCCAGGCTCTCCGCCGTCGCTTCGTCCGGCAGGCCATCCTTGCCGAAGCCCATGGCGCGGATGAGCCCACGATGCACCACAAGGTCCGCATAGCGGCGGATGGGCGAGGTGAAGTGGGCGTAGCGGCGCAGATTGAGGCCGAAATGGCCGTAATTCTCGGAGGAATATTCGGCCTGGCACTGGCTGCGCAAAATCACCTGGTTCACCAGCGGCGCCGCATCCGTGTCCTTCACCAGCGCGAGGATGCGGTTGAGGTGGGAGGGACGCACGGTATCGATTTTCGGCAAGGCGATGTCGAGCGTCTTCAGGAAGTCGCGCAGGGCCGAGAGCTTTTCCAGCGATGGGGTGTCATGCACGCGGTAGATCAGCGGCGTGCGCTTGTCCTCCAGCGTCTCGGCGGCGGCCACGTTGGCCAGGATCATGAATTCCTCGATGAGCCGGTGCGCATCCAGCCGATCCGGCACCACCACCTTGTCCACTGTGCCGTCGGGATTGAGCAGGATCTTGCGCTCGGGAAGGTCCAGATCGAGGGGCTGGCGGTTGTCGCGCGCCCGCTTCACGCACTCATAGGCCGCGTAAAGGGGCTTCAGCACCTTTTCCAGCAATGGGTCCGTGGTGTCGTCGCCCCGCCCCTCGATGGCGGCCTGGGCCTGGGCATAAGCGAGCTTGCCGGCCGAGCGCATCATGATGCGGTGGAAGGCGTGGCTCTTCTTGCGCCCATCCTTGCCGATGACCATGCGCACCGCCAGGGCCGGCCGGTCTTCGTCGGGCCGCAGGGAGCACAGATCGTTGGAGATCCGCTCCGGTAGCATGGGCACAACCCGGTCCGGGAAATAGACCGAATTGCCGCGAATGAGGGCCTCCCGGTCCAGCGCGGAGGCGGGCTGCACATAAGTGGACACGTCGGCGATGGCGACGGTGACGATGAAGCCGCCGGCATTGTCCGGGTCTTCGTCCGCGACCGCGTGCACCGCGTCGTCATGGTCCTTCGCGTCGGGCGGGTCGATGGTGACGAGGGGCAGCTTGCGCCAGTCCTCCCGGCCGCGGGCGGTGACCTTCTTGGCCGCTTCCGCCTCGCGCGTGACAGCATCGGGAAACTGGTGGGGAATGCCGTGGGCGTGCAGGGCGATGAGGCTCACCGCCTTCTCGCTCTTGAGCGAGCCGAGCCGCTCCTTCACCCGCGCCGTGGGCAGGCCAAACACCCGCTGGCGCATGAGCTCCACCGCCACGAGGTCGCCATCCTCGGCCTCGTGCTCGGCGCCCGGCGGGATCTGCAGCTCGCGGCCATGGGCCTTCTTGTCGATGGGCACGATGCGCCCGCCGCCTTGGGGCAGCGCATGGAAAATGCCCAGGGTCTGCTTGCGGGCCTTCTCCAGCACCTTGATGACCCGGCCCACATAGGTCTCGCCGGAGCCTTCCACGATGCGCACCAGGGCGCGGTCTGAAAGGCCGGGCGCGGGGCCACGGTTTCGGGCGGTGTGGCGCGGCGCCTGGAGGATGATGCGGGGCGCGTCCCCGTGCTCCTCGCTGTCCCACTCCACCGGCACGGCGACCAGCTCGCCATCGGCATCGCGGGTCACGATGTCCGCCAGCACCACGCCGGGCAGGGCGCCGGGCACGTGCAGCTTGCGGCTGCGCCGTTCCACCGTGCCCTCGTCCGACAGGTCGCGCAGCAGCTCCTTCAGCTCCACCTTCTGGGCGGCCGAAAGGCCGAAGGCACGGGCGATCTCACGCTTGCCGACGGTGCCGCTCTGGCTGGCGATGAAGGCCAGCACCTCCTTCTTAGTGGGCATTTCCCCCGTGGCGCGCGGGGCGAACACCAAGGCGTCGGCGCCCAGATGAGCATCGGCGGCGCGCTTGCGGCCGGCGCGGGTTTTGCCGGCGCGCGTGGGGGCAGGGCGCGATGAGGTTTTCGTGGGGCGTTTCGGCAAGGCTCAGCTTCCGTGGGGATGGCCGACGCTATCCGGAACGCCGGCGCGGAGCCAGAGCATTTTCAGACGATGCGGGAAACCCCGCCGCGTGCGGAAAACGCGTCCGCGCAGGTGCTTGGAAGGCGTCGTCGGCATGTGGCGCCAGGCTCAGGATAGGCGCCGCATATGTCGTTGAAACGAAAAGGACCGTGCCGACCCGCGGCGCGCGGCCTCACGGCTGGGTGTCCGGCGTCGGCGCGGGGGCGGAGAGTTCCGCCTGGAGGGCCGAAAGGTGCTGGCTGGCGGCCTCGGTCGCCGCCTGCTCGATAGCGCGGTAGCGCGTGACCACCGCGAGCCCCAGCGGGGTGAGGGCCGTGCCGCCACCGTGCTTGCCGCCGGTGCGGGCGGAAACCAGCGGCGTGGGGAAGAGCTTGTTCATCTCCTCCACCAGCTCCCACGCCCGCCGGTAGGACATGTTCATGGCCCGCCCGGCGGCGGAAATGGAGCCGAAAGCCGCAATCTTCTCCAACAGCTCGATCTTTCCCGGGCCGATGCGACTGCCGGGCCGCAGGTCAATTCTCACGCTCAGCGAAGCCATCGTGCCTTCCCGCCCGCCGGGCTCACCACCGGTGGCGGGCCCGGCGCCAGTCTATCAAATGCCGATGACGCTTGTCGCTATTCCCATGCTGGCATGGCGCAATGCCGGAAGCACATCGCGGTGAAGCCTCGAACTCTGTGCCGGGCACGGTGCCCCGCGCCCGGCACTTTTTCGTCGAGTACTCCCACCACGGAGTTCATTCCGCTCCGCCATCCGCGCGACCAGAAGCCGGGCTGCGTGCGGGGCGTGTTGAATGTCACGCGATATATTCATTGAGATATAACGATGGTCAAGTGCGCGTTTGCGGGGCCGCCCGGGGCAGGAGCTGTAACAAGGGGCTGCGACAAGGGGCTGCGACCGCTCGCCATTGCGGCCCCACCTTCCCTCCGGACCGCAGGCGCTCTAGAACGTCTCTCATGCCGCTTCTCGACCTTGCCAACCCGGTCCGCTTCCTGAGCTTCTCAGCCCGTCTGCTGCCGTATCTGGCGGCGGCGACGCTGCTTGTGCTCGCCGCCGGCTTCTGGCTGGCCTTCCAGGCCCCGCCGGATTACCAGCAGGGCGAAACGGTGAAGATCATGTACATCCACGTGCCGTTCGCGTGGCTGGGCATGTTCGGCTACACGATGATGGCATTGTCCTCCATCGGCATCCTGGTCTGGCGCCATCCATTGGCGGATGTGGCCCACAAGGCGGCCGCGCCCATCGGCGCCACCTTCACTGCGCTGTGTCTCATCACCGGCTCGCTCTGGGGCCGGCCCATGTGGGGCACCTACTGGGTTTGGGACGCGCGGCTCACCTCCATGCTGGTGCTGCTGCTGCTCTATCTGGGCCTGATGGCCCTGCGGGCCGCCATCGAGGATCCGAATCGTGCCGGTCGCGCCGCTGCCGTGCTCACGCTGGTGGGCTTCATCAACGTGCCCATCGTGAAATTCTCCGTGGACTGGTGGAACACGCTGCATCAGCCCGCATCGGTGTTCCGCATGGGCGGGTCGACCATTGATTCGAGCCTGCTGTGGCCGCTGCTGACCTGCGCCGCGGGCTTCACATTGATGTTCGTGACGCTCCACATGGTGGGCATGCGCACCGAAATCCTGCATCGCCGGGTGCAGGCGCTGGAAGCGCGCGCCGCGGCCGAAGCCCTGGC
Source organism: Xanthobacter variabilis (assembly GCF_043831965.2). Classification (NCBI taxonomy): domain Bacteria; kingdom Pseudomonadati; phylum Pseudomonadota; class Alphaproteobacteria; order Hyphomicrobiales; family Xanthobacteraceae; genus Xanthobacter; species Xanthobacter variabilis. The sequence continues at coordinate 3,236,132 of NZ_CM195533.1, read as the reverse complement.
CTAAGCTCGCCCGCAGGACCGCCCATGAGCCATCTTCTCTTCATCGCCGCATCCTACGGCGTCTCTCTTCTGGGTCTCGGCCTGCTGACCGGCTGGATCCTTCTTTCCTATCGGCGCGAGCAGCGCATGCTGCGCGAGCTGGAAGCGCGCGGCCTGCGCCGGCGGGCGCGCGCCGCAGCCCCCGCGCGGACCGCGACTGAGAGCGACACCGTGGTGAGAGTGAAATGAGCGAACCGTCTGCCCCCTCTTCCGCGCCCCGTCCGCCGGCCGCGCCAAAGCGGCGGCTGTGGCTGGTGGCCTTGCCGCTGGTGCTGTTCCTGGCGCTGGCCTCCCTCTTCTTTTCCCGCCTGGAGACCGGTGGCGACCCCTCGCGGGTGCCCTCCGCTTTGGTGGGGCGGGCGGCGCCGGAAGTGGTGCTGGAACCTCTCGCCGGCCTCAACCGGGCCGGCGTGCCCGTCCCTGGCTTCGACGTGGCCGACCTGAAGGGCAAGCCGACCCTGGTGAACGTCTGGGCCTCCTGGTGCGCGCCCTGCCGCGAGGAGCACCCGCTGCTGATGGAGATCGCGAAAGATCCCCGGCTGCGCCTGGTCGGCTTGAACTACAAGGACGCACCGGACAATGCCCGCCGTTTTCTGGGCCAGTATGGCTTGCCTTATGCGGCCGTGGGGGTGGATCCGAAGGGGCGCGCGGCCATCGACTGGGGCGTGTATGGCGTGCCCGAAACCTTCGTCCTCGATCGCAACGGTGTCATCGTCCACAAATTCGTCGGCCCGCTGACGCAGGAGACGGTGACGAACACCCTGATGCCCCTCATCGCCAAGCTCTCGGCTCCGGCCTCGTGAGGCGGGGGCCGGAGGCAGGCCATGGTTTTTTCCGCTGATGAAATCGAGCGCTATGCGCGCCATATCGTGCTGCGCGACGTGGGCGGGCCGGGCCAGCAGAAGCTGAAGGGCGCGAGCGTCCTGGTGGTCGGCGCCGGCGGGCTGGGCGCGCCGGTGCTGCTCTATCTCGCCGCCGCCGGGGTCGGACGTCTGATGGTGGTGGACGACGACGAGGTGTCCCTCTCCAATCTCCAGCGGCAGGTCATCCATCGCACGGACGATATCGGGCGGCTGAAGACCGATAGCGCGCGCGATGCCATCGCCGCCCTCAACCCCCATGTGGCGGTGGAGGCGTACCCGCTGCGTCTCGACGCGCACAATGCTCCCGGCCTTGTGGTCGGCGCCGACGTGGTGGTGGATGGCTCGGACAATTTCGCCACGCGGTATCTGGTGTCCGACGCCTGCGTGCTGGCGCGCAAGCCTTTGGTGACCGCGGCGCTGGGCACCTTTGATGCCACCGTCACCACCATCCGCGCCCATGAGCGGCGCCCCGACGGCGTTTTGAACCCCACCTATCGCTGCCTGTTTCCGGAACCGCCGCCGCCGGGCCTCGTCCCTGCCTGCGCCGAGGCGGGGGTTCTGGGCGCCATGGCGGGGCTGGCCGGTTCCATCGTCGCGCTGGAGGTCATCCGCGCCATCGTCGGTTTCGGTGAGGGGCTGGTGGGCCGGCTGCTCATGATCGACGCCGCCGATATGCGCTTCGAAACCCTGACCTACAGCTGGGATCCAGACAATCCGCTCACCGGTGCGCACCCTACCATCACGGATCTATCCAGCCATTTGAAAGCCGGCTAATAACGCGTAACCTTAAATGCCGGTCGCCTTCGTACGGCACATGAAGAGTTGTGTGTAAATTATTGAATTAACGCACATTTTGTATAATTGCATGAGGCGTCATTGGCCGCCAGGCGTCCCTTCCGGGCGCCGGCTGGCGGCACCCGGAGCAGCCCAATTCCTTGGCTGGCTATTGTCCCTTGCCGGCACCGGCTGCGAAGCGCACGGCCTCTTCGCCCGCGCGGAACAGGGCCTTGGCCTTGTTCACGCACTCCTGCTGCTCGCTTTCGGGAACTGAGTCGTAGACGATGCCGGCGCCGGCCTGCACGTACATGCGGCCGTCCTTCACCACCGCCGTGCGCAGCACGATGCAGGTATCCATGTCGCCAGTGGCGCTGAAGTAGCCGATGGTGCCCGCATAGATGCCGCGGCTGTCCTTCTCCAGCTCGTCGATGATCTGCATCGCCCGAACCTTGGGGGCACCCGAGACGGTGCCCGCGGGAAAGCCCGCCGCCAGCGCATCGAGGGCGTCGAACCGGGGATCCAGCTCGCCTTCCACGTTGGAGACGATGTGCATCACCTGGCTGTACCGCTCGATGAAGAAGCTGTCGGTCACCGAGACCGTGCCCACCTTGGAGACCCGGCCCACATCATTGCGGCCAAGGTCCAGCAGCATGAGGTGCTCGGAGCGCTCCTTCGGGTCGGCGAGCAGCTCGGTGGCCAGCGCCTCGTCCTCTGCCAGCGTGGCGCCGCGGCGGCGCGTGCCGGCGATGGGGCGAATGGTGACCTTGCCGGCCTGCAGCCGCACCAGGATTTCCGGGCTGGAACACACCACGGCGAAGCCCGCGAAATTGAAATAGACCAGGAACGGCGCGGGATTGACGCGGCGCAGTGCCCGGTAGAGCGCGAACGGCGGCAGCGTGAAGGGGCTCTCGAAGCGCTGAGACAGCACCACCTGGAAGATGTCGCCGGCGCGGATGTATTCCTTCGCCGTTTCCACCATCGCGCGGTATTCCGCCGGTGTGGTGTTGGAGCTCGCCTCCACGGCGCCGTGGAACGGCTGCGGCGCGGGGTGGGCCACCGGGCCCTCCAGCGCGCGCACCACATGATCGAGCCGCTCGAGCGCCGATTCGTAGGCCGCCTGGGGCGACACCCCGGCCTTCGGGCGCACGGGGGTGACGGCGGTGAGCTCGTCCTTCACCGAATCGAACACCACCATGATGGTCGGGCGCACCAGGAGCGCGTCCGGCACGCCCATGATGTTCGGCTTGGCCGCCGGCAGGCGCTCCATCTGCCGCACCATGTCGTAGCCGAGATAGCCGAACACGCCGGCCGCCATGGGGGGCGCCCCCTCTGGCAGGTCTATGGCCGATTCGGCGAGCAGCGCGCGCAGGGCCTGCAGCGGCGGTTCGGAGCACGGGGCGAAGACGTTCTCGTCCGTCTCCGGCGCGCGGTTGATCTCCGCCACGTCGCCCCGCACGCGGAACAGCAGGTCCGGCTTGAGGCCGATCATGGAATAGCGCCCGCGCGCCTGGCCGCCTTCCACCGATTCCAGAAGGAAGGCGTTGGGCAGGTCGCCCGCCAGCTTCAGAAAGGCGGAAACGGGGGTCTCTAGGTCCGCCACCAGGGTGGTGGAAACCACCTGCGGCTCGCCCTTGAGATAGCGGGACGAGAACAGATCAAAATCGGAAGGTGCGTTCATCTTTCTGTTCCCGCTCAGTTCGTCTGCGCGCCCACCGACTGGGCATAGACGCGCTGATTGATCTGAACGCCGATCTGCTTTTGCAGCCCGCCGAGATACTGCATCAGGACATCATTCTGGAGCTGGCGGGAAAGGTCCTGGGCCACCCGGGCGTCGGCTTCGGTGGGCGGAGGCACGATGACCTTCGTCACCTGGAACACGATACGGCCCGGCGCCTTGGCGGCGGGCGTCTCGCCGAAGCCGCCGTCCTTCGCGTCGAACACGGCCTGGAGGCTCTCGGGCGAGAAGTTGCCATCTGCCCGGCCGCGACGCAGCGCGTCGGCCATCTGGATGGGCAGTTCCGCCTCGCCCGCCACCTGCGCCAGGGGCGTGCCCGATTCGGCCTTGGCCAGCAAAGCCTTGGCCTTGGCCTCGATGGCCTTGGCGGTTTCGTCCTCGGTCCAGCGGGCGGTCACGGCCGCCTTGGCCTCGTCGAAGGTCCGCTCGCGAGAGGGAGTGATGGCGTTGGTCTCATACCAGATGAAGCCGCCGTTCTGCGGCAGCTGAACGGTATCGGTCTCAACGCCCGGAGCGGCTTCGAACGCGCCGGAGACCACCTCCAGCCCGCCGGGGACCTCCACGGCGTCACCCTTCGGATCGCGGCCGGAGCGGTCGACAGCGTCGAACACCTGCAGCTTGAGGCCCAGCTTCTGGGCGGTCTCTGCCAGGGTAGCGCCGGAGGCGCGCTCGTCCTCCACCGCGTCGTGCTTGTCCAGCAGTTCGCGGCGCGCCTTAGAAAGGGCCATCTCCTGCATCAGCTCCGCCTTCACCTCGTCGAAGGGGCGGGTGGTGCCGGGCTCGATCTTGGCCACATGCACCAGAGCGATGCCGAATCGGCCCTGCACGGGCCCGCTGGTGGCGCCATCGGCCAGGCTGAAGGCGGCCTCGGCGATCTTCGGATCGATGATGGCGGACTTGGTGACGAGGCCCAGATCGGTGTCCTTCGCGGTCAGGCCGCGCGCGGTGGCGATGTCGGCAAAGCTGGTGCCCGCCTTGATCTTTTCAGACGCCTCGGCCGCCTCTTCGGGCTTGGCGAACACGATCTGCTGCACCTCGCGCCGCTCGGGCGTGCCGAAGTGGGCGATATCGCGCTCGTAGGCGGCGCGGGCCTCCTCGTCGGTGATGGTGATGCCGGCGGTCAGCGCCACCGGCGTCAGCGCCAATACGGAAACCTTGCGGTATTCCGGCGCCCGGAAGGCCACCTTATGGGCCTCGAAATAGGCCTTCAGCTGGTCGTCCGTGGGGGCGGGCAGGGCGCCGGCGGCCCCGGCGGTGACCAGGATGTAGGAGACGTTCCGCAGCTCGCCATCATAGCGGTGCAGGGCGTCGAGCAGGGTCTTCGGCGCCACGATGCCGTCGCCCAAGGCGTCGATTACCTGCTCGCGCAGCGCGCGCTTCTTCTCGCTGGCCACGAACCGCTGCTCGGTGAGGCCGTTGGCCCGCAGCAACTGGTCGAAATAAGCGGGCTCGAAGCTGTCGGCGCCCGGCCGGCGATAGTTGGGGTTGCTCTGGATTTCCTTGGCGATCTGCGCGTCGCCCACGGCGAGGCCCAGGCGCCGGGCCTGCTCGTCGAGGGTGGCGTCGGCGATCATCTGGTTGAGCACCTGGCGGTCGAGGCCGAACGCACGCGCCTGCTCAGTGGTCAGGCCCTTGCCCGTGCTGCGGCCGATGCGCTGCACCTGCTCCAGGAAGGCGTTGCGGTAATCGGCCGCGGGTATGTCCGTGCCGCCCACGGTGGCGACCGTGCTCGCGCCGAAGCCGCGGAACACGTCGGCGATGCCCCAGACCACGAAGCTGAGCGTGAGCAGGAGGAGGAAGATCTTGGCGATCCAGCCGGAAGCACCCTTGCGGAGAGTCTGAAGTACCATCGTCCATTCGTTCGCTAGGCGCGGCCAAGGCCGGCGCGGAGGCGGCGCATCATAGGGAGGGGCAGGGGGCCCCGCAATGTCGCTTCAGCACGCAATTGCGCCCGTTTGCGGGCTTTTGCGGCCTCTGCTACGTGACGGCACGACAACAGAACTGCAACAAAGCCCTTCGGAGATGCCCATGTCTGCCACACGCCGCTGTCTGATCGCCGGCAACTGGAAGATGAACGGCCTGCGCGCCGCCAAGAGCGAGCTGCGGGCGATCCTCGCGGGGCTCGACCCGGCCTTTCAGTCCAAGGCGGACATTCTGGTGTGCCCGCCGGCGACGCTGCTGGCCGGCTTCGCCGCGGACGTGGCCGGCAGCCCGATCATGCTCGGCGGCCAGGATTGCCACTACAACGCCTCGGGCGCCCACACCGGCGACATTTCCGCCGAGATGCTGCAGGACGCCGGGGCTGTGGCCGTCATCGTCGGCCATTCCGAGCGGCGGGCGGATCATGGTGAGGGGGATGCCGTGGTGAACGCCAAGGTGAAAGCCGCCTGGCGCGCCGGCCTGCTGCCGGTGGTCTGCGTGGGCGAGACCCTGGACCAGCGTGAGGCGGGCGAGGCCCGGGCCGTGGTGACGCGCCAGATTCGCCAGTCCATCCCCGAGGGCGCGACCGCCGAGAATATCGTAGTGGCCTATGAGCCCATCTGGGCCATCGGAACCGGCCGCACGCCCACCGTGGAGGACGTGGCCAAGGTGCACAGCACCATTCGCGGCGTGCTCGCGGAGCGATTCGGCGACGAGGCGAACGGCATGCGCCTGCTCTATGGCGGCTCGGTGAAGCCCGATAATGCGGCCACCCTGCTCGCCGTTCCCGATGTCGATGGCGCGCTGGTGGGCGGCGCCAGCCTGAAGGCGGCTGACTTCCTGGCCATCGCCCGCGCTGCCTTGTGAGCGGCCGAAGGGCAGGTTCCCTTCGCGCGCGGGGCCTGCCCGGGCGCGAAGGCCTCCAGGCGAGGGGCGCTGCACCCCTCGCCGCTGAAACCATAGGCCTCAGAAAGAGATGAGGCCTATGAGCTGCTGCACCAGGCTGAGGTCTTCGCCGCTGGTGGGCGTCGTCTGCGAGACGAAATCGAACACCTTGCCGTCCTTGAGCCCATATTGGGCGATGCGGGCCACGCGCTGGTTCTTGTCGAAATAGATGGCCAGCACCTTCTGCTCGGTAATTTCCGGCTTCAGGAAGGCGACCTTCTTCTGGGTCTGCGAGATGTAATAGAACACCTGCCCGTTCAGCGTCGCGACCGTGGAGGGGGTGCCGAGCACGAGGAGAACCTGCTCCTGACTCGACCCCACGGGCACCTGGTCGAGCGCGCCTTCGCTCAGCACATAGCCGCGCTGATAGGTGCGGGTGATGCCGGAAACGCTGGTGCCGCTTCCGCCCACCACATTCGCGCAGGCGGATAGGGAGGTCGCGGCCAGGAGCAGGGCGAGCGCCGCGGGCAGCGTTGCCGGGCGCCGTTCACGAGCCGCCTCCGCCAGCCTCTGCGTCGTCGGCTGCGAGTTTCCGATGTGCCGTGTCACCACACGCATCCCCATAATTTGAAGCTCCAGGCCTGTGGCCGGCGCCCCCGCCCGATGGACATACCACACGGGTGCGAGCACCCGTGTTATGCTTTTTCCGTTCCGGCCGAAGGCCAGTCCGGCTGCGGCCGGTCCCAACTGCGAGGACGAGCCTTGCGCGACAGCCGGTGCCGCGTTACGCCGCTCGCGACATTTCCCTCGTCCGAGGGCCCGAGCGGCCTTTGGCGCATTCCGGCCGACCGTTCAAGGACGCGATGTTCAAACTGTTTCGTCCCTCAAAAAACCGCGAGAGCGTCGAGCGCCTGTATGGCGCGATCGTGGCACAGTCACGGCGAGCCGTGTTCTATACCGACTTCGGTGTACCCGACACGCTCGAAGGCCGCTTCGAGATGGTGCTTCTGCACACGATTCTCGTCTGCCACCGACTGAAGGACGGCAGCGAGGCAGAGCGTGCGCTTTCCCAGGAGGTGTTCGATACCTTCGCCTCCGACATGGATCGAACCCTGCGCGAAATGGGCGTGGGCGATCTTTCGGTGCCCAAGAAGATGAAGAAGATCGGCGGCGCCTTCTATGGCCGGGCCGCCGCCTATGACGCGGCCCTGGCAGCCGAGGACGACATCTTGCTGGCGCAAGCCCTGGGGCGCAACATCCTGGAGGTGGAGGACGCCGCCGACCTTCCCCACGCGCTGGCCGGCTATGTGCGCGCCACCGCGCGCAGCCTGGCCGCCACTTCGTTTGATGCCCTGGCGCAGGGCGAACTTGAACTGCCCGCCCCCGAGCTGCCCGCTCCCAAGGCGACGCGAGACTGAAGACCATGACCGAACAGCCCATGACCGAGCCGCCGATGACCGACCTGCCGTTTCGCCGCCCGCTCAGCGTGGCCGATGTGCCTCCGCAGGGGCTCGACCTTCGCCTCGAGCCCAATGATCGCGAGCGCGCCGCGCTGGCCCGGCACCTTGGCGTTATTGCGGTGCCGGCCTTCGTCGCCCAGCTCCACATCGCGCCCGAGGGCGCCGAGGGCCTGCATGTGACGGGCAGCCTCAATGCCTCGGTGGTGCAGGATTGCGGCGTGACGCTGGAGCCGTTCGAGGCGCCGGTGAAGGAAATCCTGGACGTGCATTTCGTGCCCGCCGGCACCGCCCGGCCACCGGAGACGGAAGAGGACGAGAGCTACGATCCGCCGGATGAGATCGACAACGGCTCAATCGACCTGGGCGCGCTCGTGGCGGAATTCCTCGCGCTGGGCGTGGACCCTTATCCGCGCAAGCCTGGCGCGGTGTTCGAGGCACCGGCGGAAGACCCGGCGGCCGCCTCCCCGTTCTCCGCTTTGGCCCGGCTGAAGGGGAAGGACGAGGCGTGAGGACGCCCCCGCGCCCGCACGCCTTCCGCCGGCCTGCGCCGAGCACCCTTGCCTTGCGGCCGTGAGCCGCTATTGTCCGCCGGCCCTGACGCGGCGGCGCGTCGTGGCGCGCGGCAGCTCACCCAACCGTCGTCATCCGCTTCGCATGAAGGTATGAAGGTGCTGAGACTCAGATTGAGCGGCACCTGCGGCGCCATTCAATGGGGTTGCGCCGAGCCATTTCTGGCCGTCCGGCACGCACGAAACAAAAATGGGACTCGCTTTCTAAGATGACCGCATCCGTCCGCATCGCTCTCGACGCCATGGGGGGAGACCATGGCCCGGAGACGGTTCTTTCAGGTGCGGAGATCGCCCTCGGCCGCCACCCCGACATCACCTATGTTCTTTATGGCGACGAGCCGCGCCTGAAGCAGCTGCTGGAAGCTCATCCCAAGCTCGCCGCCGCTTCCCGCGTGGTTCACACCGAGGTCGTCGTGGGCATGGACGACAAGCCGAGCCAGGCACTGCGGCGCGGCCGCTACAAATCCTCCATGTGGCGCGCCATCGACGCCGTGAAGGTGAAGGACGCGGATGCCGCCGTCTCCGCCGGCAATACTGGCGCGCTCATGGCCATGGCCAATTTCAACCTGCGCACCATGCCCGGCATCAGCCGTCCCGCCATCGCCTGCATCTGGCCGACCCTGCGCGGTGAAAGCGTGGTTCTGGATGTGGGCGCCTCCATCGGCGCCACCTCCAAGAGTCTCGTGGAAATGGCGGTGATGGGATCCGCCATGGCGCGGGTGCTGTTCGACATTGAAAACCCCTCGGTGGGCCTGCTCAATGTGGGTGTCGAGGAGATCAAGGGTGTCGAGGAGGTAAAGGAAGCCGCGCGCATCCTGCGCGACGAGGACTGGGGCGTGAACTATCACGGCTTCGTGGAGGGCAACGACATCGGCGCCGGCACCGTGGATGTGGTGGTGACCGAGGGTTTTGCCGGCAACATCTCCCTGAAGACCGCGGAAGGCACCGCCAAGCAGCTGGCTTCCTACCTGCGCGCGGCCATGGGCCGCAGCCTGCGGGCCCGAATCGGCTATCTGTTCGCGCGCGATGCGTTCCAGGCGCTCAAGGAAAAGATGGATCCGCGCCGTTCCAACGGCGGCGTCTTCCTGGGCCTCAACGGCATCGTCATCAAAAGCCATGGCGGCACCGATGCGGAAGGCTTCGCCTCCGCCGTGGATGTCGCCTACGACATGGTGCGCTACGAGCTTTTGGCGCGCATCGAAAAAAGTCTCGTCGGCCATGCGGCATCCGCCGCCCCGGTGCCGCAGCCTGTTGGGGTGGAAGGTCAATCGTGAGCGGGATCAGGTCTGTCGCGCGGGGCATCGGCTCCTATCTGCCCGAGCGGGTCGTCACCAATGCCGAGCTTTCGGAGCGGATCGACACGTCCGACGAATGGATCGTCCAGCGCACGGGCATCCGTCAGCGCCACGTGGCCGCCGAGGGCGAGTGCACCTCGGACCTCGCACTGGTGGCGGCACGGCGGGCTTTGACCGACGCCGGCTTCAAGGCCTCCGACATTGACCTCATCGTGCTTGCGACGGCAACGCCGGACCAGACCTTTCCGGCCACGGCCGTGACCGTGCAGGCCGAGCTCGGAATCACGCGCGGTGCCGCGTTCGACGTCCAGGCGGTGTGCTCGGGCTTCGTGTTCGCCCTCGCGACCGCCGACGCCTTGCTGAAGACGGGCGCGTTTGAGCGCGCCTTGGTGATTGGCGCGGAGACGTTCTCCCGCATTCTCGATTGGGAGGATCGGGGCACCTGCGTGCTGTTCGGGGACGGCGCCGGCGCCATGGTGATCGAGGCTGTCCAGGAGGACGACGCGCGCGGCGCGGGCGTTCTCACCACCCATCTGCGCTCCGACGGGCGCCACCGCAACAAGCTCTATGTGGACGGCGGCCCGTCCTCCACCGGCACGGTGGGGCATCTGCGCATGGAGGGGAGGGAGGTATTCAAGCACGCCGTGGGCATGATTACCGACGTGATCACCGATGCCTTCGCCGCCACGGGCGAGACTGCCGAAAGCATCGACTGGTTCGTGCCCCACCAGGCCAACCGCCGCATCATCGACGCGAGCGCCCAGAAGCTCGGCATCGCGCCAGAGAAGGTGGTGACCACGGTCGATCTCCATGGTAATACCTCCGCTGCCTCCATTCCCCTGGCCTTGGACGTGGCTTGGCGGGATGGGCGCATTCGGCGTGGCCAGCTGGTGCTGCTGGAGGCCATGGGCGGTGGCTTCACCTGGGGTTCCGCGCTGCTGCGCTGGTGACATTTTCGGGCATCGGAACGCGGGCTGCGTGGGTGAATTGCGTTGACCATTTCGCTACCACGCGGCTAGGCTTAGTCGGCAGTCGCACTCGGATGTCCTGGAGTGGCGAGGTGATGGACAACGCGCCGTCATCATCGTGAATCCTTATCGAGTTGAAATCGGTAGGATCTGAGAGCCGGAGCCGTCGAGCATCGCCCCTAGCTTCGGCGGCGGGCTCTCCTGGGGTCGGGGAAACATATGGCTGGTCGGACAGTGACGCGGGCGGATCTGTGTGAGGCCGTCTATCAACAGGTGGGGCTTTCGCGCACCGAATCTGCCGCTTTGGTGGAGCAGGTGCTGAAAGAGATCGCCGATTGCCTCGCGCGGGGCGAAACGGTGAAGCTTTCCTCGTTCGGGTCCTTCGTGGTGCGGGAGAAGGGCGAGCGGATCGGGCGCAACCCGAAGACCGGTGAGGAAGTGCCCATCGAGCCCCGAAAGGTGATGGTTTTCAAGCCATCCTCCATCCTCAAGCACCGCATCAACGGCACCACCCCCGATGGGGCGGATGAGGATTGATAACCTTACACTTCACCTTACCTTTTCGCGTTATGCCGATGCCGATATGATTCCTGCATTCTAGACGCAGGCGGGCTCGATTCGGCCGAAACACGGCTGCTGAGCGAGACCGGCAGGCAAAGGGTGAGGCAAGGTGGGCGACGCGCGCGAGACGGAAAAGGATCCGGACGCCTTCCGGACCATCAGTGAGGTCGCCGACGACCTTCACTTGCCGCAACACGTGCTGCGCTTCTGGGAGACGCGCTTTCCGCAAATCAAGCCCGTGAAGCGGGCCGGCGGGCGGCGCTTCTACCGGCCCGAGGATATCGACCTGCTGCGCGGTATCCAACAGCTCCTCTACCGTGAAGGCTACACCATAAAAGGCGTGCAGAAGATCCTGAAAGAACAGGGGATTCGGCATGTGCAGGATATCGGCGTCGAGCGCGACGTGGCGGTGATGCGCTCCGCCGCGCCGGAGCGGCCTGCGCCGGCTTCGGATGGCGTCACGTTCGGTGGCCTGCTGGGGCTCCTGCCGCGCCGGCGGCACAAGGACAGCGATGATTCCGCCCTGGGCGAGCTGCCGCGTGACGTCGAGCTGCCGCTTCCCTTTCCCGATGACGAGGCGGATCGGGACTTGGCGGATGACCGTGGTGAACCCCTGGCTCCCCTCGCGGCGCGCGGCCGCACGCGCGAGCGGCGTCTTGCCGAGCGGCGCTATGACGCTGGCACCTATGAAGAGCGGATCTACGAAGAGCGCGATTTCGAGGAGCGCGATTTCCGTGCCGAGCCAAGCCACCATCGCGAGCCGCGCCTGACCGAGGATTTCGTGCCGCGGGCACGCCGTGATGAGTCGTGGGACGAGCCGGAACCGGCGGCGCCTGCCGCCACCGAGCGCAGGGAACGCCGGGCAGCTACCGGTCGCCGCACGGAACCTCCTGCGGAGTTCGAGGAATTCGAGGATATGGGGCCCGGCAACGCCGCGCCCTCTTTCGCGCCGCCGCAGGCTGTCCGCCCGGAACCGGTGATGCAGCGCCGGCCGACGCGCGGGCCGGCTGCGCGTGTGTCCACCGCGCCGGTTGAGGAGCTCGAGGACCCCTTGCTTCCGTTCATGGAACGGGACGCGCCTCCACCCGCCCAGGCCCCGCTCGAGGAGCGCATCCGCCGGCTGAAGGAGCGTGAGGCGGGCCCGCCCGAGGAATATCTGCCGCCGAAGCTCCGCCGGCGCGCAGGCGAAGCGGCGCCCGAGCCTGAACACGGCGCGGCGCCCATTGAGCGCCAGCCGCGGGGCGCTGCCCCGGCTGCCCCTTCCGCCTGGCCGGAGCTGGCGCGCGCGGAAGCGGCCGCCCAGCGCGACCTTGCCGCCTGGCATGAGCAGATCGTGCCCACCGCGCCTCAGCAAGCGGCCGAGCCCTGGCCCGACAATGCGGCCTATGATTCACCCGACGACCTCGACGAAGAGTTCGATGCCACGGACGGCGACGAGTGGTATCCGGAGCCTGAGGACGAAAAAGCGCGCTTCGCCGATGGAGCGTCCGCGCCGCAGTATGGTGACGAAGCGGAGGATTGGCAGGACGAGCCCGGCGCGATCGAGGAGGGCGACGACGCCCCTTTTCCGCAGGCGGGCTTCCGTGTCAGCGCACCCGTTTCCGCGCGGCTGGGAATGGGAACCCTGGCGAGTGCCTCCGGTCTGGCGCCGCGCATGAGCCTTTCGTCCTCAAGCCCCGTCGAGGCCGTGATGACATCTCCTTCCGCAACGCGCAGGGATTTGCACGGCACGCCTCATGCGGTGCCCCAGCACGCTCCGGCTCCGCGCGCCCCGGCCGCTCCCGCGTCACCGCCGCGATCAGCCGTGCCGCCTGCGGCACCGGAGGCTCCGCCGCGCCGCGTCGGTCCGCTGTCGGGTCCCATTGAGGAGGATGTCCCACCGGCACCGTTGGCGCCCGCCACGGCCGGGATGGGCCCTTGGGCCAATTCCGCTCACGGCGTGGCCCCGCGTGCGGCGGCCTCGCCAAATCCTGCCTTCTGGCAGGGACGTGAGCCCTTCGAGGCGCCCGCGCCTGAGCCCATCAATTCCTATCTGCCGCCGCACCTGCGCACCGACCAGCCGCGCCCATCGGGGCAGGGTGGGGTGCAGCCCGTATTGTCGCGGGACGATATCAATCGCCTGCAGGCGGCGCTGTATGAATTGGGTGAATGCCGCCGCCTTTTGCGGGACGCAGTCGAGCCGAAGGCGGACGCCGGCCAAAATTAAAAGGGCCGGGGAGGGGCATTTCCCCCGCCCGGCCCTTGTGGAACGCGTGACGACGCCTATCTCACTCGACGACGGCCAGGTTGACGCGGGTGAGCCCGCGTCCGGTAAAGCCGAGATGGCTGGCGGCCGCCCGGGACACATCGATGATGCGCCCCCGGACATACGGCCCGCGGTCGTTGATACGCACGACAACGCTTTTGCCATTTCGCAGGTTGGTGACTCGCACCTTGGTTCCGAATGGAAGGGACCGGTGGGCGGCTGTCATTTCGCCCGGGTTGAACCGTTCTCCATTCGCGGTGCGCTGGCCTTGCCAATAATAAGAGGCGATGCCGGTGGAGTTGTCTGCGCGACTCGGGCTCGGCGCAAGCGCCAGCAAGCTCAAAGCCGCGCACGACAGGACCACGCGTTTCTTCATGCGCTCGGTCTTCCTGTGGTTGACGACCGTTCGCATTTGCCGGCGAAATGTGTTCACAATGTCCCGACTCAGGGCCATGGATGAGGCGAAATGGCTAATGTTGCCCCATTTATGCCATATTCACAGCCCCGCTCGTGGCGTTTAGGCTTTATTTTCCGCGACTTCTCCCCAAGCCTGGGGATGAATGGGGGAAGAAGCCGAATGGTGCTTGTGGTCCTCAAAACGATGGTCTAAGCATCCTCCCACGTCGGAGCGTAGCGCAGCCCGGTTAGCGCACTAGTCTGGGGGACTAGGGGTCGGAGGTTCAAATCCTCTCGCTCCGACCATTTCAATCTCGACATCTTGGAAGTTTCTGGCGCATTCGCGCCAGGGCGCGTGCGAGCCGCCCGGGATATGGCTGCCGGATGCTTGTCGAGTACGCCTTGCATGCCAGCTGCAATTCGCGAGGCTCCGGGGCAGGGGCCTCCCCTTTGTTTGAGCCGGCAGCAAAGCCGGTTTAGATGGTGCACCGACGGGATTCCGTTGGATCCGGTTCTGCATGCGCATCATCTGCGCGTTCGCGAGGTGCCCATGTCCTCTCCCGCGTCCCTCAGGGTCACAATTCTCGGCTGCGGCTCGTCAGGCGGCGTGCCTCGCGTTGGCCAGGGCTGGGGGGCGTGTGATCCACGGGAGCCGCGCAATCGACGCCTGCGCTGCTCCATTCTCGTGGAGCGCCTGACCGTGGGCGGTACCACGCGTGTGCTGGTGGACACCTCTCCCGATCTGCGCCAGCAACTGCTGGCCGCTGATGTGGGTGCCTTGGACGGCGTTCTGTTCACACACGCGCATGCGGACCATACCCACGGCATCGACGATCTGCGTCCGCTGGCCATCGAGCACCGCCGGCGCATCGATATCTATGCCGACGATGACACGCTCGGCGCGCTGCATAAGCGCTTTGGATATTGCTTCCAGACGCCTCCAGGCAGTGGCTATCCGCCCATTCTCAATGCACACCGTTTGGAAGACGGGCGGGAGATCGTCATCGATGGGCCTGGCGGCGCTATCGTGGCCCTGCCGTTTCGCCAGCATCATGGCGAGATTGACTCATTCGGGTTTCGCTTCGACGGCGTGGCCTATTCGAGCGACGTCAACGGGCTGCCGGAAAGCTCCATGAGCCGGTTGCGGCATTTGGACGTTTGGATCGTCGATGCCCTGCGTGAGCATCCCCATCCGTCGCATTTCACGGTGGCGGAGGCCCTGAGCCACATCGAGGCGCTCACGCCGCGCCGCGCCATTCTGACGGATCTTCACACGGACCTCGACTACGGGACCCTGGCAGGAGTTCTGCCGGAAGGCGTCGTGCCCGCCTTCGATGGCCTCACCTTCACGGTGCCGGCCGGGCGCCAGAACCGGCTTGCGGTAGAGCAGGGCGAGATGCCCTGAACCGGCTATCGCATCATGACGATGATTCGCCTGATGCTTCTAATGTCATCTATAGTCGACTGTTTTTAAAAGATAATTTTGTGAATGCGTGCGGATGTCCTTGATGCTCGGGGCGGCAGCGGCGATGGTCACTCGGGCGTTCACGGAAACGGATATCGGCTATTTATATTCCATAATATCTCTTCTGCGACTCATGCCGTGAGCTTCCACAGCGTGCGCGTGTTGTATTAATTTACCGTGTCCGCAGGACCCTTCAGGTGTCGCGACCGGACGGCAGAGCGATCCGGCAAGCGGTGGCGCGGAGCGGCTCTACCTGCCTGGTGGGCGGAGGCGCCATGGGACTAGGACTGGGACGGGGACGAGGCTCCCCGCCCTACCCTTGCAGCCCCGGTCCCCGTCCCCGCCCTTATCAGCAGCGCTAACCCACGGATCCGCTGCGTGGATATACAGGCTTAATATCCACCAACGCGGTTCCGTCCACGCAATCAAGTCCGCGCACGGTAAGCGTGAGCTGATCGATCTTGAGTAGCGAAACGAAGGATGAGGCGATGGGGTTCGGTCGTGCCGGGGAGCGCAAGGCGAAGGTGCCGATCGGCGGCTGGCCCCGTGGGGTCTGGAGAACGAGGTCCCGCCGCGCCTGCCCCATCCAGTATAGGATCTGAAGCCGTTCGTTGCCTTCGATGCCCTTCAGTGCGTCCCGCCAGCGCGGATCGACCTCGATGGTGCAGATCGGCCCGGAAACGGAGTCGCCCTGCCGGGGGCATTCCGCGCGGAGACTCCACGGCGTGCGGATGCGTCCAATGAAATAGATCTGTGCGTCGAACCCGCCGGGCAGATCAATGCGGAGCTCCCCGGCGCGCATGCCTCCAGCCATTGCGGGGTCTTCGGTGTCCTCAATGGCCATGGCGCGCTCCGGTTTGGCGTGGGAAACGGCTTCGCTTCCCCGCGCTTGGGAGCTTAAAGTGCGGCGCAAGTGCTTCAAGGAGAACCCGATGGAACCATCCCGCGACATTGCGCGCCTGATTGAGATCATGGCGGCGCTGCGGACCCCCGAGACGGGCTGCCCGTGGGACCTGGAGCAGTCCTTCGCGACCGTGGCGCCTTACACCATCGAAGAAGCCTATGAGGTGCTGGACGCCATCGCTCGCAATGATCTCGGGGATTTGCGGGAGGAGCTGGGAGACCTGCTGTTGCAGGTGGTCTTTCACGCCCGCCTGGCGCAGGAGCAGGGCGCCTTCGACTTCGGCGGCGTGGTGGAGGCCATCACGCAGAAGCTCATCCGGCGGCACCCCCATGTTTTCGGCGATGCGCGGAGCCTTTCGCCGGAACGGGTGAAGGCCCTGTGGGGTGAGATCAAGGCAGAAGAGAAGGCTGAGCGGGCGGAGCGGCGCGCGGCGGCCGGACTGGCGGAAGAAGAGGATGCGGGGACCCTGTCCGGCGTCCCCCTGCCCTTGCCTGCCCTCACCCGCGCCTTGAAGCTGCAGGAAAAAGCGGCTCGCGTTGGGTTTGACTGGGATGACGCCCGCCAGGTGCTGGCCAAGATCCGGGAGGAGGCAGACGAGGTGTCCGAAGCCCTCGACCAGGGGGGCCTGGACGCGGTGCGCGACGAAATCGGCGACCTGCTGTTCGCCGTGACCAATCTGGCGCGCCATGCCGGTGTCGATCCGGAAAGTGCCCTGCGCGGAACGAATGAGAAATTCGCCCGTCGCTTCCGTCATATCGAGAGCAAGCTGGCGCTGGACGGGATGACGCCCAGTGACGCCGATCTCCCGCGCATGGAAGCCCTTTGGGAAGACGCCAAGCAAAAGGAGCGAGGGGCGGCTTAAGCCGCCCCGGGAGGCAGCACAGGCTCGCTTGTCTAGGCGCCGTGAACGCTGCGGCTGCCGAAGCGCCGCTTCACCAGGCCGGCCTTTTCCGGTGCGACACGGATCTTCACCTGCATGGCGCCATCCGCGCTCAGGTTACGTTCCAGCACCTCACCGTGGCGATAGAGCCAGCCCATGCCTTCGCCGTCTTCCGCAGGAAGCGTGACGGCCAGGGTGGCCCGCCCGGCGGTGATCCGCCGCTCCACCACATCGAGCAGGTCGGTCATCCCCTCCCCGCTCAGGGCGGAGACCACAACGGCCGCATCCGCTTCTGCCATGCGCCGCGCGCTGTTGAGCACGGCTTCGCGGGCGTCCGGATCTAGGCGGTCAATCTTGTTCCAGACCTCAAGGACACGGCCGCCGGGCTGGATCTCAACGCCGAGCTCCGCCAGCACATCGGCCACGTCCGCGGCCTGCGCCTCGGTGTCCGGGTGGGAGATGTCCCGCACGTGGAGGATGAGATCGGCTTCCAAGACCTCTTCAAGAGTCGCGCGGAACGCGGCGACGAGCTGGGTCGGCAGCTCCGAGATGAAGCCCACCGTGTCCGAGAGGATGACCCGCGTGCCGTGCGGCAGGTCGACCGCCCGCAAGGTGGGATCGAGGGTCGCGAACAGCAGGTCCTGGGCGGTCACGTCCGCTTGGGTCAAGCGATTGAAAAGAGTGGATTTCCCAGCATTGGTATAACCCACCAACGCCACCACGGGGTAGGGCACCCGCTTGCGGCTGGCGCGGTGCAGGCCGCGCGTGCGCTTGACCTGCTGGAGCTCCTTCTCGATCCGCACGATGCGCTCGCCGATGATCCGGCGGTCCGCCTCGATCTGCGTCTCACCCGGGCCGCCCAGGAAGCCGAAGCCGCCGCGTTGGCGTTCCAGATGGGTCCACGACCGCACGAGCCGCGAGCGCTGGTAATTGAGGTGGGCAAGCTCCACCTGCAACGCGCCCTCCTTGGTGCGGGCGCGCTGACCGAAGATCTCCAGAATCAGGGCAGTGCGGTCCACCACCTTGGTGGACCAGGCACGCTCCAGATTGCGCTGCTGAACCGGGCTCAAGGCCGCATCGAAGAAGACGAGATCGACACTCTCGGCCTTCACCACGCCCTCGATTTCCTCAACCTTTCCGGTTCCCAGATAGGTGGCCGGGCGGATTTCGGACAAAGGCACGAGGCCCGAATAGACGACATTGAGATTGTCGATGGCGGCGGCAAGGCCCACCGCTTCATCAAGCCGGGACTGGGGCTCGCGCCGCTCCGTGGCGCCGCGTAGGGCGCGCCGCGTCTGGTAGGGCGTGATCACCGCGCAGCGCGTCGGCGGGGCCCGGCGATCCACACCAGCTCCGGAGGAACTGACCTCGGTCGAGGGGGCGGGCTCCCCGCCCCTCTTTTTCTGCTCATGAACGCCTGTCATGAACGCCTTTCAAGAACGCCACTCATCGGGAACACCGCTCCAGGTGCCTGGGATGCACCCGAGGGATGCACCCCAGGAACGCATCCTTGGCGGACCTTGCACAACGTCGGTCAGGCCTTTTCCGTTCCCTCGTCCGCCGGGTCGAACAATTGCACCGGGTGGCCGGGCATGATGGTGGAAATCGCATGCTTGTAGACGAGCTGAGAATGACCATCGCGCCGCAGCAGGACGCAGAAATTATCAAACCAAGTGACGACGCCCTGCAACTTCACCCCATTCACCAGGAAAATCGTGAGGGGAGTCTTATTTTTGCGGACGTGATTGAGAAAAGTATCTTGCAGATTCTGTGTCCGTTCCGCCGCCATTTTCGTATCCATTTGTTTCGGCGTTGAACCCACGGTCGATGCAATTATGCGTTGCCCGATGATCCATGGGAGTTATCAGCTTACAATGGCACAGACCGAGGGCAGCGCAATACTATTTTGCTGCGCAGCGGCCGTGCACACCGCCGCAGTCACTGGGAAAACTCAGTGAAATCGTGGAATTTTCGCCTGAGCAGGGTGGTCACCGGGCCCGGCTTACCACTCCCCACGGGCTCCCCATCAATGGCGATGACAGGCATCACCAGCGTCGAGGCGGCGGTGATGAAAGCTTCCGCAGCGCCATGGGCCTCGGCCAGGGTAAAGGGGCGCTCTTCCACCCGGTAGCCGAGGGCGCTCGCCTCCTCCATCACCACAGTGCGGGTGATTCCCCGCAGGATCCCCTCCTCCGCCGGGCGGGTCACGATGGTGCCGTCGGTCGTGACGATCCAGGCGTTTGTGGAGGCGCCCTCCGTCACATGGCCGCTGGCATCGACAAACCAGGCATCGCGCGCCCCCGCTTCCTTCGCGGCCTGCTTGGCGAGCACGTTAGGCAGCAGGCCGACACTCTTGATATCGACGCGGGCCCAGCGGTTTTCCGGCACGCTGATGACCTTGACGCCCGACGCGGCAAGGGCCTCCTGGCTCGCGAAGTCCGAGCGGCGGGCCGTTACCACCACGCTCGGTGGGGTCTGCGGCGCGGGAAAGACGTGGTCGCGCCGGGCGACGCCGCGGGTCACCTGAAGATAGACCATGCCGTTCACAACGCCGTTGCGCCGAACGGTCTCGTGCAGCACGAGGGAAAGCGCCGCACGGCTCATGGGAGCGGAAATACGCAGCTCGCTCAGGGAACGATCGAGGCGATCGAGATGGCGCCGCTCGTCGATGAGGTGGCCGCCGCGCACCTCGCAGACCTCATAGACGCCGTCGGCGAACTGGTAGCCGCGATCCTCCACATGGACGGAGGCATCCTGGTGGGGCACATAGCGGCCGTTGACATAGGCAATGCGGGACATGAACCAACCCGGACGATCAAGTTGCGGGACTTATAGCGGAAATCCGAGCCCTCAGGTGCGCCACACGGCGAGATGCAGCATGACGAAGAAGCCGATCACCTCAAGGCGCCCGGCGATCATGCCCAAGCCAGCGACCAGAACCGACGCCGTGGGCAGGCTCCCCAATGGGGGCCAGCTGCCGCCGGCGTCGTAAACCGGCCCGGTATTGCTGATGACGGCGGCGCCGGCCGCTAGGGCGGCATCGAAGCTGGGCAGGCCGGGCGCCAGGGCGATAATCAGCAACCCATAGACGGCGAACAGGGTGGCGGCGCCCACCCACACCCCGCGCATGGCCGAGCCGACCCCGCCTTCGCCCAGCGACGCCGGCTGCACCAGATGGGGATAGACGAGGCGCAGCAGATCCCCCCTCGCGCGCAGCAGCATGGCCCGCAGCCGCAGCATCTTCAGCCCGCCCGCGACCGACAGCGCACCGCCGCCGAGCAGCACGACGGCAATCACCAACCCCAGGGGCAGGTTCGCATAGGTGCCGTCATGGGGGCCAATGCCGCTGGTGGAGATGAGGGAAGCGGCCGTGAACAGCCCGTCGCGCACCGCCGTTAGCGCCGGCATGCTGGAACCGCGGAACAGAACCAGCCCCAGCACCACGCCCAGCACCGCCCAATAGGCCAGGATGACGAGGCTTTCCTTCTGCTCCGGCGCGGCATGCACGCGGCGCGAGACGAGCGCGCGATGCCAGCGCACCGATGTGGCGCTCCACAGCAGGAAGGGCAGCAGCAGCCATTTCGGACTCTCCTCCAGCGCCAAGGCGAGCTGGGCTTCCGGCGGCAGGTGCGCCCCCGCGGAAGCCACGGCGGTGGCCAGGGTGAAGGAGACATAAAGGCTGTGCCCGCCCATCAGCATCACCAGCAGGGCAAGGCCCGTCAGGGTGATGTAGAGCGGTGCCGTATCCAGCGCCACGGCCCGCAGGTCGAGGGCATCGAGGGCAACGCCGCCCGTGGCCGTGCGATCGGGCAGGCCGCCCAGGCCCGCCGGAGCCAGAACCGTGACCACCGACACAACGGTGAGCAGCCCGCCGCACCATTGCAGCAGCGCGAGCCAGACATAGAGGCTCTCCGGTCCGTGCCGCAGGGATGTGATGCCGGTGGTGGTGAAGGCGGAAACGGCTTCCAGCCAAGCCGCCAAAGGCGAAAGCCCGGAGACAACGGCCACCGCCGGTGTGGCCGCCAGGGGCAGCACCGCCCACAGCACGGTGAGCCCCGCCAGCCCATGGGCGCGGCGCAGCTGCAGCGACGAGCCATCGGTGGTGAAGCGCACCATCAGCGCCAGGAACAGGCAATAGCCGCTGGTGGCCAGATAGACCGCCAGATGGGTGCCCCCCTCGTGCGCCTCCACCAGTGCCGGAATGAGCGCCAGCAGGCCGATGGCGGCCAGCGCGGCGGCGAGCGGGCGTGCCGCATTGATCATGATGCGGCACCCTCTCGCGCATTGAGCAAACGCGTTTTCTTCACACCCACCGGCATACGGTTCGCTCGAAATGCCTCTCGCGCGTTTCTCGTTCCCATGTGATGCCGCCTGTTATGCCGCCTGCTCGGGGTGGTCGGGTTTGCGCGGCTGCCTCATGCGCAGCGGAGCCGCTCGGCCAGCGCCCTAGAAGAACTCGAGCGCCACACGGAAAAGCTGCTCCACCCGCTTGATGCGATCGCCCAGGGCGAAGAGCACGACCCGGTCATGGGCGCGGACCACGAAATCACCCCGCGGCTGCATCACCTGCCCGGCGCGGACGACGGCGCCGATGCGCAGCCCGTCCAGCATGTCGAGGTCGCGCAGGGTCTTGCCCACCAGCGGCGAGGTTTCCAGCGCCTCCGCCTCAATCATCTCGCCAGTGCCGTCGAGCAAGGCGTGAACACCGCGGATGCGGCCGCGCCGCACATGCTGGAGCACCTTGGAAACGGTGATCTGGCGCGGATTCACATGGGCATCGATGCCCAGGCCCCGCGCGAAGGCGGCATAGCCTTGCTCATTCAGCAGCGCCAGGATGCGCTTGGCTCCGATCTGCTTCGACAGCAGGCAGGACAGGATGTTGATGCGGTCGTCATTGGTGAGGGCGATCATGGTGTCCGCCTCGCCGACGCCGGCCTCGTCCAGGATGGTCCGGTCGAGCGCATCGCCGTTCAGCACCACGGCGCGCGAGAGCACCTCCGCAATGCTCTGGGCGCGGTCCTTTGAGCTCTCGATCACCTTGATGCGCGCGGCCGGATTGCGCCGCTCCAGCTCGCTGGCGACGTAGAAGCCGATATTGCCGCCGCCGGCGACCACGATGCGCTGGCCGGGCGCTTCGTCATGGCCGAACAAAGCGAGGGCGCGCTGCACCTGGTCCGCCTTGGAGACGAAATAGGCGACATCCCCCACTTCCATCTGGTCGGTGGAGCGCGGAACCATGGTGCGGCCCTTGCGGCTCACGGCCACGATGGTCGCCTGGACATCGGGGAAGAGCTGGGTGAGCTGGTTGAGCGGCGTGTTGATGATGGGGCACTCTTCGCCGCACAGCACGCCCACCACCACGATGGCGCCGTCAGCAAAGCTGACCGTGTCGATGGCGCCGGGCAGGGAAAGCCGGCGCAGCACCATCTCGCCCACCTCGATCTCCGGCGAGATCACCACATCGATGGGCAGGTGATCGCGCGAGAGCAGATCGCGCCATTCGGGCTGCAGGTAAGTCTGCGCGCGGATGCGGGCGACCTTGGTGGGCACATTGAACAAAGCGTGGCCCACCTGGCAGGCCACCATGTTCACTTCATCATGCAAAGTGACGGCAATGAGCATGTCCGCCTGCTCGATGCCGGCGCGGGCGAGGATGTCCGGATGCGAGCCCCAGCCCACCACGCCGCGCACATCGAGCTGCTCGGTGACGGACTGGATGCGGCGGGCGTCGGAATCGATGATCGAAACATCGTTCTGCTCCCCGGCGAGGCGCTCGGCGATGCCGAACCCCACCTGCCCTGCCCCGCAGATCACGACTCTCATGGAGTTCCCCTCGCCTACCGGAACCGGCCGGCCCCAGATCCCCGCACCTCGCTACCGCGCCGCAACGCGGGACAGCGGCGCACGCCCGCCCGATTCTGCCCGAAGCTAGGCGTTTCCCGCGCCGATGACGAGTCCGGCGGCGCGGGTTTCCAGAGGGGGCGGCGGTGCTCAGCCGACTCCCAGCGCCTTGAGCTTGCGGTGCAGCGCGGAGCGCTCCATTCCCACGAATTCCGCGGTGCGCGAGATGTTGCCGCCGAAGCGGTTGATCTGAGCCGCCAGATATTCGCGCTCGAACACCTCGCGCGCCTCCCGCAGGGGCAGGCCCATGAGGTGCTCGCCGCCATTGCCGTTGGGCAGGCTGGGCACGAGGGCGCCCACGTCCTGCGGCAGCATGGCGGCGGTGATGGTGGCCTCGGGGTCGCCGCCGGCGAGAATCAGCAGGCGTTCCACATTATTGCGCAGCTGGCGGACATTGCCCGGCCAGTCATGGCTCTGCAGCACGGCCATCGCGTCCTCGCCGATGGGGCGGCGCGGCATGCCGGTGGTCTGGGAGATGGTGTCGACGAAGAAGTCCACCAGGTCCGGAATATCCTCGCGCCGCTCCGCCAGCGGCGGCACGCGGATCGGCACCACTGACAGGCGGTGGTAGAGGTCCTCGCGGAAAAGCCCCTTGGCGATCTCCTCTTCCAGGTTGCGCGCGGTGGACGAGACGATGCGCACGTCGACGCTCAGCCGTTCGTTGGAACCGACGCGGGTGAAGCTCTGCTCCACCAGCACGCGCAGCACCCGGTTCTGGGTTTCGCGCGACATGTCGGCGATCTCGTCCAGGAACAGGGTGCCGCCGTGGGCCTCCTCCAGCGCGCCGCGCTTGGCCTCCCGGCCCTCCCCCTCGGCCACGCCGAACAGCTCGAACTCCAGCCGCTCCGGGGTGATGGAGGCGGAATTCAGCACCACGAACGGCCCCTGAGCCCGCGCCGAGGCGGCGTGGATCATCCGCGCCGCCAGCTCCTTGCCCGAGCCCGAAGGCCCGACGATGAGGATGCGGCTGTTGGTGGGGCCCACGCGATCGATGGTGGACTTCAACTGCTGCACGGCGCTGGAGCGGCCCACCAGCATGCGGGCATTGGGCGCCAGCTGCTTCAGCTCTTTCAGCTCGCGCTTCAGGCGCAGGGTTTCCAGCGCCCGTTCGGCGATCATCACGAGCCGGTCGGCATTGAACGGCTTCTCGATGAAGTCGTAGGCGCCGCGCTTGATGGCGGCGACGGCGGTCTCGATATTGCCGTGACCGGAGATCATCACCACCGGAACGTCCGGATGCTGGGTCTTGATCTCATTGAGCAATTCCAGCCCATCCAGGCGGCTACCCTGAAGCCAGATGTCGAGGAAGATGAGGTTCGGGCGCCGCGTGGCGATGGCGGCGAGTGCGCCGTCGGCCTCGCGGGCGGTGCGGGCGGAATAGCCCTCGTCCTCGAGGATACCCGCGACAAGCTCGCCGATGTCGGCCTCGTCGTCGACGATGAGGATGTCCATGGCCATGTCTCAGGCTCTCCCGGAAGCAGGGGGGGAAGGCAGCGTCGCATCCGCCTTGGCGTTGCCGGCGGGCTGGCCGTCGACACGCAGGCGCAGGCGGATCCAGGCGCCGCGTCCTTCCGGTGAATCGTTGAGTTCGATGGAGCCGCCGTGCTCCTCCATGATCTTGCCCACGATGGCCAGGCCAAGGCCCGTGCCCTTCTCGCGGGTGGTCACGTAGGGCTCAAGCAGGCGGTTCCGCTTGTCCTGGGGCAGGCCCATTCCGGTGTCGACGATGTCGACCACCAGATCCTCGCCCACCTGCTCGGCCTTCACCTTGATGCGCGCCGTGCCGCGTTCATTTTCAGGAACGCCATCAATGGCTTCGGCGGCGTTCTTGAGAATATTGGTGAGCGCCTGGGAGATCAGGCGCCGGTCATAGCGGGCCGGCAGGGCGGTTGGCAGATCGGTTTCAAAGGTGATGGCAGGATGCCCCACCCGCATCAGGAAAACCGCCTGGCGGATGGTTTCGGCAAGGTCCTGCGCGTCCACCACGGGCTTCGGCATGCGGGCGAAGGAGGAGAACTCGTCCACCATGCGCCCAATGTCGCCCACCTGGCGGATAATGGTATCCGTGCACTGGTCAAACACATCGCGGTCCTGGGTGATGTGACGCCCATACTTGCGCTTCAGCCGCTCGGCCGAGAGCTGGATGGGCGTGAGCGGGTTCTTGATTTCATGGGCGATGCGCCGCGCCACGTCGGCCCATGCCGAGGTCCGCTGCGCGGTAATGAGCGCCGTGATGTCGTCGAGGGTGACCACCCAGCCGTGGTCGGCTTCGGACGACTGCTCGGTGGTGACGCGCATGGCGAACACGCGCTCGCGCCCGTCGCGCTGCAGCGTGATGTTGCCCTGCACGATGCGCTGGCCGGCATTCTCGGCCTCGGCGATCAGGTCCGCGGTTTCCGGCACCACTTCCGCCAGCTTGCGGCCCAGGGCCTCCGCCTCGGTCAGGCCCAGCAGGCGCTCGGCCGAACGGTTGAGGATGGTGACGCGCTCATCGGCATCGAGGCCGATGACCCCGGCGCCGACGCCCGCCAGCACCGCCTCGGTGAAGCGGCGGCGGCTGTCGATCTGGTCGCGGGCGCGCACGATATCGTTGCGCTGGGTCTTCAGCTCCGAGGTCATGTTGTTGAAGGTCTCGCCCAATGTCGCGAGGTCGCCTTCGGATTTATGCACCGGCACCTGCACGTCGAGATTGCCTGCCGCGACGCGGTCGGCCGCCCACATGAGCCGCCGGATGGGCGCCACCAGCCATTTCGAGAAGTTGATGGCCAGCCACACCGCCGAGAGCAGGACGATGAGTGTGATGAGCGCGTACATCAGCGCGAAGGCGAGCTGCACATTGAAGCGCCGCTCCTCCAGCGCCCGGTAGTCCGCCAGCGTGTCGTGGGTGATCTTCAGGAAGCCGAAGACCCGCGGATCGATGGGCCGCGCCACATAGAGGTAGAGGTCGTCGAAATTGGAGAGCGGCACCACGGCGCCCACGAAATCCGCATCGGAGGGCAGATAGATGATGGGCTGCTCGGCGGTGGCCTCGCCGATGGCGATGTTGGCGGGCACCAGATATTCCCGCTCGGTATGCAGGGCCGTCCGCTCCACGGTCGAGAGGTCGCGGCGGATGATCTGCGCGCCCGGCACGTTTCGCAGCGCGGCCTGGGCCGTGAAGATCTGCTGGAACTTCTCCTTGTCGCTGTCATAGAGGCTCTTCAGCCGCGAGATGTCGTTGGCCATCGCCAGCGCATCGCCACGGATGGAAAGCGCATGCTCGCGCACATAATTCTGCGCGACGGACCCGGCCGTGACGACAATGTTCTGTGTGCGGCTGGCAAAGTAGCGGTCCAGGGAGCGGTCCAGGGTCAGGCTGGCCACGATGGCGACCACCACGGTGGGCACGACCGCGATGACCGTGAACAGGCCGACGATGCGGATCAGCAGCCGCGCTGCCGCACGCCCCCGCGCCCGTTCCCGGAAAATGCCCCACAGCTCGCGGATGATGATGGCGAGCAGGATCAGCCCCGCCACGCCGCAGCTGGTGAGCACGCCCACCACCACCTGGGGCGTGGGCACGATCCGCGTCAGGCCCATCAGAATGAGGAAGGCGGCGACCGCCAAAGCGAGCGCGACCACCACCACCGTGGGGGCGATGAACCGCGCCAAATGCCTGCGGCGGGGCTTCGGCAGGCCCGGGGCGTCGTCGGCCGGCGCATCCATCATCTGTCTGTCGTTCCTCGCATTCGGCTGCGCAACGCGCACCGCGACTCACACGCGGACAAGTTCTCAGCGCGTGATGCAGTGGAACGACACTGGTGCAAAAATGTGACATGCGCCACGGGCGCATGAAGTTGTACCCGGGTTGATGCAAGCGGGCAGGTAGCCGCATCCCTGGTTCCGGGAATGCCGACGCGTTAGCGACCCTGCCCCCCAGTCCCCCGGCGGAACCAAAGAGAAAGGCGCGGACACCCAATGGGCATCGGGTCTGCCGCCTCTCGCCTTTCGCCCCCGCATGCGGCGCGCGAGAGGCGCCTGTGTCATCGCGCCGAGATGATGCCCGGCGCCGATGCGGTCAATTTTCGGCGCCCCACATCTGTGGAAAGCAGGGCGACCGCCCCGCCCCTGGCCTGCGATCAGCGACTGGTGCGGATCACCTGGATATCCAGATCCCGGATCTTCTTGCGCAGAGTGTTGCGGTTCAGACCCAGAAGCTCCGCCGCCTTGATCTGGTTCCCCCGCGTGGCGGCAAGCGCCGCGGAGAGCAGCGGATATTCCACGTCCTTCAGGATGCGGTGATAGAGCCCGGGCGGCGGCAGATCCTCTCCAAAGCCGGCAAAATAGTTGTTGAGATGCCGCTCCACCGAGGCCGCCAATGTGGCGTCCACCGGGCCTTCCTCGTTGAGAGGATTGGGCAACGGCTCGGACAGCTCCACATCGATGATCGCCGGGGTGATGACCTCCTGCGGATAAAGCGCCGCAAGGCGTCGCACCAGGTTTTCCAGTTCGCGCACATTGCCCGGCCAGCGGTAGCGCTTCAGCCGATCCAGGGCCGCGGCATCCACTTGCTTCGCCGGCAAACCTTCCCGTTCCGCCTGCAGGAAGAAGTGGCGCACGAGGTCCGGCACGTCCTCGGAGCGCTCACGCAACGGCGGAAGACGCAGCGGCACCACATTGA
The DNA here is from genome assembly GCF_043831965.2 of Xanthobacter variabilis. NCBI lineage: Bacteria > Pseudomonadati > Pseudomonadota > Alphaproteobacteria > Hyphomicrobiales > Xanthobacteraceae > Xanthobacter > Xanthobacter variabilis. The sequence goes on along the minus strand of NZ_CM195533.1, from coordinate 3,208,609 downwards.
GGCGGAAGAACAAATCCTCGCGGAACAGCCCCTGCTGGATCAGCGTGCGCAGATCCTTGTTGGTGGCGGCGATGATGCGCACGTCGGTCTTGATGGGCGTGCGCCCGCCGACGGTCGTGTACTCGCCCTGCTGGAGCACGCGCAGAAGGCGGGTCTGCGCCTCCATGGGCATGTCGCCGATCTCGTCCAGGAACAGGGTGCCGCCTTCCGCCTGCTCGAAGCGGCCGGGATTGCGGGTGGTGGCGCCAGTGAACGAGCCCTTCTCGTGGCCGAACAGCTCGGATTCGATCAGGTCCCGCGGAATGGCCGCCATGTTGATGGCCACGAACGGTCCGGTGCGGCGCTTGCCGTAATCGTGCAGCGCGCGGGCCACCAGCTCCTTGCCCGTGCCGCTCTCACCCACGATCATCACCGTGAGGTCGGTCTGCATCAGGCGGGCGAGCAGGCGATAGATTTCCTGCATGGCGGGCGAACGGCCCACCAGGGGAATATTGTCCTGCTCCTCAGGCAGCAGGACGCCATTGTCGCCCTTCTTGGGCTCAGCCAAGGCGCGGCCGACAATGGAGATCAGCTCCTTCAGGTCGAACGGCTTGGGCAGGTATTCGTAGGCCCCGCGCTCAGAAGCGCGGATGGCGGTCATGAACGTGTTCTGCGCGCTCATGACGATGACGGGCAGGTCCGGCCGCGCCTTCTTAATGCGCGGCAGGAGGTCGAAGGCGTTCTCATCCGGCATCACCACGTCGGTGATGACCAGGTCGCCATCGCCCTGGCTCACCCAGCGCCAGAGGGTCGCCGCATTGCCGCAGGAGCGGACCTCGTATCCCGCCCGTGACAGGGCCTGATTGAGCACCGTGCGGATCGCTGCGTCGTCGTCGGCGACCAGGATGCTTCCCGTGGGCATGGACACCTCAATTGGCCTCTTTGGCAGGACTCGTGCCGCGATACATGGGCAGGAGCACTCGGAACGTGGTGCGGCGCGGCTGGCTTTCGCATTCGACGATGCCGCCATGGTCGCCGATGATCTTCGCGACCAAAGCAAGTCCGAGGCCACTGCCCGTGGGCTTGGTGGTCACGAACGGGTCGAACAGGTGCGGGACGAGATCGTCCGGCACGCCCTTGCCGTTGTCGCGCACGCAGAACTCAAGCGGGAGGCTGACCCTGGAGGAGACCCCGGGAACCGTCAGCCGCACGCCGGGACGGAAGGCGGTGGTGAGCTGGATCTCCCCATCCGGGTCACCATCAATGGCCTCTGCCGCATTCTTCACCAGATTGAGGAACACCTGGATGAGCTGATCCCGATTCGCGAGCACCGGCGGCAAGGAGGGGTCGTAATCTTCCACGAAGCGGATGTTGCGGCCGAAGCCGCTCATGGCCAGCGTGCGCACATGCTCCAGCACGGCATGGATATTCACCGGCTCGCGCTCCACCGGGCGCTCGTCGGAGAACACCTCCATGCGATCCACCAGCTTCACGATGCGGTCGGCCTCGTCGCAGATGAGGCGGGTCAGCGCCCGATCCTCATCCCCGGCGGACTGCTCCAGCAGCTGGGCCGCGCCACGAATACCCGAAAGCGGGTTCTTGATCTCATGCGCCAGCATGGAGGCGAGCGCGCTCACCGAGCGGGCGGCCCCGCGATGGGTGAGCTGGCGGTCCATCTTGTCGGCGATGGTACGCTCCTGGAGCATCACCACCACATGGTCCGGCCGCTCCGCCACCGGCGCCACGTGGATGTCCACGATCCGCTCGCCGCCATTGCGGGGCGTGCCGAGGTCCACGCGATACTCGTTCACGGGCGCGCCACGCTGGCGCACCTGCTCGATCAGGCCCAGCAGCGGCGTGCCGAAGGGCACGAATTCCGTGAATGGCCGGCGCCGCAGCAGCGGCGCGCTCACCTCGAAAAAGGCCTCCGCCGCCACATTGGCGTCCACCACATGCCCGGTATCGGAGATGGTGAATAAAGGGTGGGGCACGGCATCCAGGATCGCGCGGGTCAGGCACTGGTCCTGGTCTTGCTGGGAAGACTTGGTCTTGCTGGTCATTTTTCTGGCTTCGGCCGTCATGCCGCCGCCCTCCACATCAGTTCGTCATAGGCGGCCGCGATGCCGGCCTTTACCGCCGCCGGATCTTCGGCGGTGAGCAGGCGCGCGCGCCAACTGCGTGTCCATTCCTCGCCCTGCCCGCCCACGGCATCGAGCGCCCAGCCCAGGTGCTTGCGCGCCTGGCGCAGGCCCAGTGCCGCGCCGTAGAGGGACAGCCAACCGTCATAAAGCTCCAACAGCACGTCCCGCTGCTCCGCGAGGGGCGGGTCCTCCGCCACCGTGCCGGCCGCCAGCATCCGCGCCACCTGGCCCGGAAACCAGGGGCGGCCCTGCGCGCCGCGCCCGATCATCACCCCATCGGCACCGGATGCCGCGAGCATGGCGGGCGCATCCTCGACCGCCGTCAGGTCCCCATTCGCGATCACCGGAATGGCCACGGCGTCCGTCACCGGCCGGATGGCCGCCCAATCGGCCCCGCCGGTATAGAACTGGCACCGGGTGCGGCCATGTACCGTGACCATGGCGAGACCCGCCTCTTCCGCCATGCGCGCCAGCTCCACGGCGGTGGGGCTCGTCCCGTCCCAGCCGAGCCGGGTCTTCACCGTGACCGGCACCGAGACCGCGGCGCGCACCGCCTCCAGAATACGCCGCGCCAGCGGCAGGTCGCGCAGCAGGGCCGCGCCGGCCGCGCCGGTGGTGACGCGCTTGGCCGGGCAGCCCATATTGATGTCGATGAGGCCGGCGCCGGCGCTCTCCGCCATCCGCGCCGCTTCCGCCATCCAGTGGGCGTCATTGCCGGCAATCTGCACCGCGTGCAGCGCCACGCCCTCCCCCTCGGCGCGCAACATCATCTCCGGATGGCCTTCGAGCAGGGCATTGCTCGCCACCATTTCGGAAATGGTCATGCCGGCGCCATACCTCAGAGCCATGCGCCGCAAGGGCGCATCGGTGATGCCGGCCATGGGCGCGAGCAGCACCGCGTTGGGCAGCGCATGGGGGCCGATCCGCAGCACCGTCGGCGGCGGGGCGGGCGTCGTCATGTGCGAAAGGGCGTCGTTTTGATGCACAGAAATTGGGCCAGGTCAGTGTTGCCTAGATCTTAGACATTTGCGGCGCCCGTGCAAGTGCAGTGTGCGCAGATGTGCGGCGCAGCACCAAATGGGGCCGATCACGCTTCCGTGGCCATCGCCCCTTGCGCGGGCCGGGAAGGCGCGCTTCAACACACTTTCGATGAACCCTGCGGCGCCCGGCACATGGCGCCCCAAACCGCATGCGCGCAACGAAAGACGTCCGGAAAGATCCGCTCCATGAACACTTCCCGGCGCTGCATCGCCGTTGTCGTCGCCGCTGGCCGGGGCACCCGCGCGGGCGGCCCTCTGCCCAAGCAATACCGCCTGATCTCCGGCGAGCCGGTGCTGCGCCATACCCTGCGCCGGTTCGCGGAGCATCCGGGAATCAGCGGTGTGCTGGCCGTCATTCATAAAGATGATTCGGACCTCTTTGCGGAAGCCGCCGCCGATCTGCCCAAGATGCTGGCACCGGTGGCGGGCGGCGCCACCCGGCAGGAATCGGTGTGGGCAGGGCTTCAGGCCCTCACAGCCCAAACTCCGTGCAGCGTCCTCGTTCATGATGCGGCCCGGCCCTTTGTCTCGCCGGCGCTCATTTCCCGCGCCATTGCCGCGGCCGAGGCGCATGAGGCGGCGATTCCGGTGCTGCCCGTCACCGACACCATCAAGGTGGTGGGCGAGGATGGCCTCGTCAGCGCCACCCTCGATCGTTCCGCCCTGCGCACCGTGCAGACACCCCAGGCGTTCGACCTTGCGGCCCTCGTCAACGCCCATCGGGCGGCGGCCACCGCCGGCATCGTGCACCTCACCGACGATGCGGCGGTGATGGAATGGGCCGGCCGCTCCGTGGCGACGTTTGAAGGGGAGCCCGCGAATATGAAGCTCACATCTGCCGAAGATCTCGCCCGCGCCGCGCAGGAGGCGCCGGGCGCCGGCCTGTTCGCACTACCGGACGTGCGCATGGGCACCGGCTTCGATGTCCACGCTTTCGCGCCCGGCGATCATGTGATGCTCGGCGGCGTTGCCATTCCCCACGCCTTCGCCCTTGCCGGCCATTCGGACGCGGATGTGGGCCTACACGCCTTGACCGATGCGGTGCTGGGCGCGCTGGGTGATGGCGATATCGGCTCCCACTTCCCGCCGTCGGATCCGCAATGGAAGGGCGCTGCGTCCGATCGCTTTTTGGCCCACGCGGTGGACCTGGTGGCGGCGCGCGGTGGGCGCATCGCCCATCTCGACCTCACCCTGATCTGCGAGGCGCCGAAGGTGGGGCCACACCGGGAAGCGATCCGCGCCTCCATCGCGCGCATTGCCGGCGTGCCGGTGAGCCGTGTGAGTGTGAAGGCGACGACCACGGAGAAGCTGGGCTTCACCGGGCGCCGCGAGGGCATCGCTGCCATGGCCAGCGCCACCATCCGCCTGCCCGCCTCGGAGGACGCATGATCGACGCAGAAACCTACGCCGCCGCCGAAAAGGTGCTCAACGCCTTCCGCGCCAAGGGCTGGACGCTGGCAACCGCGGAATCGTGCACGGGCGGCCTGGTCGCCGGTGCCCTCACCGCCGTTCCCGGATCATCGGATGTGATGGACCGAGGCTTCGTGACTTATTCCAACGCCGCCAAGAGCGCCATGCTTGGCGTGCCTGAAGCGACCCTCGCCGCCCATGGGGCGGTTAGCCGGCAAACCGCGTGCGCCATGGCCGAGGGCGCGCGCGCCGCTGCGGGCGTGAGCGCGGCGGTTTCCATCACGGGTGTCGCCGGGCCGGGCGGGGGCTCGGCGGAAAAACCGGTTGGCCTCGTGCACTTTGCCTGTGCACGGCCGGACGGCGCCACGCGGCACTGCGAGATGCGCTTCGGCGATCTGGGGCGGGCGGAGATCCGCCGCCGGTCGGTGCTGGTCGCCCTGTCCCTGCTCGCGGAAGCCGCGGCCTGACGGGCCGGCGCCGGAGGACTTGACAGGATACCTTCGCCCCGCCTTCCTCCCTGGCATAAATCACATGCAATGGGAGGACTTTTCATGCCCCAGACCATCACCCGCGGCTACAAGGCCCTGCTGGCGGACGCCAATGCGCGCGTGGAGGCGCTGAGTCCGCTGCAGGCCGCGGAGCGCATGGCCCAGGGCGACACGGTGCTGGTGGACGTGCGCGACCCGCGCGAGCTGGAGCGCGAGGGACGCATTCCCGGTGCCTTCCACTGCCCGCGTGGCATGCTCGAATTCTGGATCGACCCGGAAAGCCCCTATTTCAAGCCGGTCTTCGCCGAGGACAAGACCTTCATCTTCCTGTGCGCGGGTGGCTGGCGCTCGGCCCTCAGCGCTGCGACGGCGATGGACATGGGCCTGAAGCCGGTGATGCACGTGGACGGCGGCTTCAAGGCCTGGAAGGAAACCGGCGCGCCCTTCGAGCAGAAATAGCCGTTCCAGCCGCGTTTGCGGCGCCGGGCTCAGACGGCGCCGTAGACCTCATTGGCTCGCGCCTCAAAGGCATCGGCGAAGCGGCGGAAGGCGGCGTCGAACATGGCGCCCATCAGCAGGCCCAGCGCGCGCGAACGGAACTCATACGAGATGAAGAATTTCACCTCGCACTCGCCCTCCCCGCGCGCCACAAACTCCCAGCGGTTGTCGAGCCGGCTGAAGGGGCCGTCGAGATATTCCACATGGATGGCGAGGCGCGGGCGGTCCAGCATGACGCGTGAGGTGAAGGTCTCGCGGATCATCTTGTAGGCCACGGTCATGTCGGCCACGAGGATCTCGACACCGTCATCGGAGCGGGCGCGCCGCTTCACCCGCAGCGCCGCGCAGAGGGGCACGAACTCCGGATAATGCTCCACATCGGCCACGAGGTCGAACATGTGGGCGGCGGTGTGCTTCACCCGCCGCGCATTGGAAAAGGACGGCACGGCAGATCAGGCCCGCCGCAGCTTGGCCGCACGCGCCTCGCGCAGCTTGGCGAAGTCCTCGCCCGCATGATGGGACGAGCGGGTGAGCGGGCTCGAGGACACCATCAGGAAGCCCTTGGCGAACGCCACCGTCTCATAGGCCTTGAACTCGTCCGGGGTGACAAACTTCTCCACCTTGTGGTGCTGGCGGGTGGGCTGGAGATATTGGCCGATGGTGAGGAAATCCACATCCGCCGAGCGCAGGTCGTCCATCAGCTGGAGCACCTCGTTCCGCTCCTCGCCCAGACCCACCATGATGCCGGACTTGGTGAAGATGGTGGGGTCGATCTCCTTCACCTTCTGCAGCAGGCGCAGGGAGTGGAAGTAGCGCGCGCCCGGCCGCACCGTGAGGTACTTCGACGGCACCGTTTCCAGATTGTGGTTGAACACGTCGGGCTTGGCCGCGACCACCACCTCCAGCGCCCCGTCCTTGCGCAGGAAATCGGGCGTGAGGATCTCAATGGTGGTCTTGGGGCTGGCGGCGCGGATGGCGCCGATGGTGCGGGCGAAATGCTCCGCCCCGCCATCGGCTAGGTCATCCCGGTCCACCGAGGTGATGACCACATGGGAGAGGCCCAGGCTGCCCACGGCGTCCGCCACCTTCTGCGGCTCGTCCTGGTCCAGCGGACCGGGCATGCCCGTGCGCACATTGCAGAAGGCGCAGGCGCGGGTGCAGGTGTCGCCCATGATCATCATGGTGGCGTGCTTCTTTTCCCAGCACTCACCGATATTGGGGCAGCCGGCCTCCTCGCACACGGTGTGCAGGCCATTGGCGCGCACGATGCCCGCCGTCTCCGACCAGCCGGCCGAGCCGGGCGCCTTCACACGGATCCATTCCGGCTTGCGCTGCACCTCGGTGAGCGGGCGGTGGGCCTTTTCCGGGTGGCGGGGACGGTTCAGCGTGTTGATCACATTGACCATGGCGTGTTCCACTTCGCGCGGCCCCCGTGGAGCCGAACCTCTGCCGCCGCGCCCCGGCGGGGAAGCGGCGCTTACCCCACGATCGGCGCGGGGATGACCCAACGTTCGGGGAAGTCCTTCCCCATATAAGCGAGGCCCATGCCGCGCGCCACTCGCCGTGGCGACGCGGTTTCAGCGCCCTATCGCGATCGGACAGCCCGCCAGACCCACAGAAGGATGATGGCGCCCACAATGGCCGCCACCAGCGTGCGGAAGAAGCCGAACACCGGAATGGCAAGCTGCTGCGCCAGCCAGCCGCCGACGAACGAGCCCAGCACGCCCACCAACAGATTGGTGAGCAGACCGTGATTGCTCTCGGTCACCCGCTCGGCCACCCATCCGGCGATGATGCCGATGATGAGCATGGAGAAGAAGCCGACGCCCGGCTGGTTCAGAACCGCATAGGTTTCACTGCTCATGCGTGCCCCCGCCATCCGCCCCGGCATGGGGCGGCTCCTTCTCTTAGCTCAATTTGCGACCCGGCGCAGCGCCATGGCCGCGTCAGATGTGAATGGCGCGGCCATAGGCGGCCATCACGCTCTCATGCATCATTTCCGACAGGGTCGGGTGCGGGAACACGGTGTGGATCAGCTCTTCCTCGGTGGTCTCCAGGTTCATGGCCACCACGAAGCCCTGGATGAGCTCGGTCACCTCCGCCCCCACCATGTGGGCGCCCAGCAGCTCGCCGGTCTTGGCGTCGAAGATGGTCTTCACGAGGCCGTCCGGCTCGCCCAGGGCAATGGCCTTGCCATTGCCGATGAAGGGGAAGCGGCCCACCTTGATCTGGCGCCCGGCTTCCTTCGCCTTCTTCTCGGTAAGGCCCACGGAGGCGATCTGCGGCATGCAATAGGTGCAGCCGGGGATCTTGCCCTTGTCCATGGGGTGGGTGTGAAGGCCCTTGATGGTCTCCACGCAGATCACGCCTTCATGCTCGGCCTTGTGCGCCAGCATAGGCGCGCCGGCGATGTCGCCGATGGCATAGACGCCGGGCACATTGGTGCGGCCATAGCCGTCGGTGGCGATGATGCCGCGCTCGTGCTTCACGCCAATGGCCTCCAGGCCCAGGCCTTCCACATTGCCCACAACGCCCACGGCGGAAATCATCCGTTCCACAGTGATGTCGTGCTTGGCGCCCTTCTCGTCCACCACATGGACGGTGAGGCTGTCGGCCTGCTTGGTGACGCCCGTGACCTTCGCCCCGGACATGATCTTCATGCCCTGCTTCTCGAAGCGCTTGCGGGCGATGGCGGCGATCTCCTCATCCTCCACGGGGAGGATCTGGGGCAGCACTTCCACCACCGTCACCTCGGCGCCCATGGTGCGATAGAAGGAGGCGAATTCGATGCCGATGGCGCCCGAGCCCATGACCAGCAGGCTCTTGGGGGTCTTCTCCGGCACTAGAGCGTCGAAATAGGTCCAGATCAGCTTCTTGTCGGGCTCCAGGCCCGGCAGCGCGCGCGGACGGGCGCCGGTGGCGATGATGATGTGCTTGGCCTCATAATCGCCACCGCCCTTGGCGCCCTTGGGCGGGTTAGCGGCGGCTTCCACCTTCAGCTTGCCGGGGGCGGCGAAGGTGGCCTTGCCCCAGATCACATCCACCTTGTTCTTGTTCAGGAGGAAGCCCACGCCCGTGGCGAGCTGGCTCGACACCCCGCGCGAGCGCTTCACCACGGCGGCGATGTCATAGGAGATTTTTTCCGCCGCCAGGCCGTAATCCTTGGCGTGCTCCATGTAATGGTAGATCTCGGCGGAGCGCAGCAGCGCCTTGGTGGGAATGCAGCCCCAGTTGAGGCAGATGCCGCCCAGGTGGCTCTTTTCCACCACGGCCGTCTTGAAGCCCAGCTGCGCGGCGCGGATGGCGGCCACATAGCCGCCCGGCCCGCCGCCGATGACGATGATGTCGTAGGTCTCTGCCATGGGAGCCTCCTCGAAATGCCTTTCGCCGTGGGTATCCGGCGGGAAATCAGGATGAAGGGGCAAGCCGCCCCGCCGCGCGGGCCTCGGCCAGCGCCTGGAGCACCTGCTCGAACAAAGTGAGGTCGCGGAACGGGTCTTCCGCGTGGGTCTCGGCCTGGATGACCGGCAGGCGGCTGGATTCCAGCGCCTCCGCCAGCATCAAATTGTCGAAATGGCCGAAGTCCTCCACATGGAGCCCATCGGCAAGAAACGTGTGGGCCCGCCCCTCGCCTTCCGCCGGCCCGATGGCGGCGTGGGCGCGGTGGAGCAGCTCGCCAGGCGCATTGCTGTAGGCGGCCACGGCCTTGCCCAGCGCGAAGGCGAAGCCGAGCTCGAATGCCGTGCCCGGGTCGGCGCTGATGCCGCGAAATGGCGTGAGGTTGGCAACGACCGCGTCCGCCGACCGCATCAAGGAAAGGTTGTTGGCGAAGATGGTCCGCGCCAGCGTGCCGCCTTCATCCACCAGCAGCGGCTCGCCATCGATGGGGAAAAGGCCGGTGAAGCCGAAGTCGGCGCACAGCTCCAGCTTGAGCCGCCCGATCTCGCGCGCATCGTCGAGAAACACTTCCGGGCCGGCAAGATAGAGCTTCATCCAGGTCGCCCTTTCCTCGGCGCGCACCCGCGCCATGCTGAGCCCCTTGGCGGCGGGGCGCCGGACCGTTTGAGCGCGCGGCGCGCGCTTCAGCTCCCGCAAATCTGTGTCAATCGTCGCCCGGGGCCAGCCCGCGCAGGGATTCGGCGCCACCGAGCGTCCAAGGTCCGCGCCGCCGTCCCGGATGGGGAGCGGCGGGCGCGGCCGAAGGGGAGACGGGCCAAACCCGCCTCTTGCTGGCGAGGCGCGCGGGCTCAAAAGCCCCGCGCATCACCGGCCGAAGATCACTTCGAGAAAATGGCGTAGAGCTCGTCCTTGAGCTGCATGCGCTCGCGACGCATGGTCTCCATTTCCTCGTCGCCCGTGGGCTCCACGTCGGTCTCGGCGCGATGCACCTTGCCATTCACCTCGTGATAGGCGTCGTAGAGCTTGGCGAAATGCGTATCGCTCGTCTTCAGGGCCTGGATCTTCTCGGCATATTCCGGAAAATCGGCGACGAGTTCGTGGGGCGTATTGCTCATCTTCGTTTCACCTGTGTTGGGCACCGCGGCGTCGGCGAGACGCGGCGGCACCAGTCCTGTCACGCGCCCAAACGGGCGCAGGCGCTCGCGACGCGAGCCGCGCCTGCCTTACACCAGCCGGCCCATCGGCAACACCCGGGCCAGCCCGTAACCCCCTACTCAGACCAACATGCTCAAACGAGCATGCTCATGGGCTTCTCAATGAAGCCCTTGAAGGAGGCGAGCAGCTCGGCACCCAGGGCGCCGTCCATGACGCGGTGGTCGCAGGTCATGGTGACGGTCATCTGCGTCACGATCTTCATCTCGCCGCCGCGCGCCACCACCCGGCCCTCGGACGCGCCGATGGCGAAGATGGACGACTGCGGCGCGTTGATGATGGCGGTGAAGTTGCGAATGCCCATCATGCCGAGGTTCGACACGGAGGAAGAGCCACCGGAATACTCATCCGGCTTCAGCTTCTTGTTGCGGGCGCGGGTGGCAAGATCCCTCATCTCGTTGGAGATGACGGAGATGGTCTTCTGCTCCGCCTTCTTCACCACGGGGGCATAAAGGCCGCCATCGATAGCTACGGCCACGCCCACGTCCGAGTGCTTCATGCGCAGGATGCGGTCTTCGGCCCACACCGCGTTGCAGGCCGGCACCTTCTGAAGGGCCAGAGCCAGCGCCTTGATGATGAAGTCGTTGACGGAGACGCGGTAGGCCGCCTTGCCGTCCTTGTCCTTGGGCGCGTTGGCGTTCACCTGCTCGCGCAGGGCCATCAGGTCGTCCAGGTCGCAATCCACCGTCAGGAAGAAGGTGGGCGTGACCTGCTCGCTTTCCACCAGGCGGCGGGCGATGGTCTTGCGCATGCCATCGAGCTGGACTTCCTCATAGCTGTCCGGCTCGTACATGGCCTTGATCTGATCAACGCCCGGGGCGCTGGCGAGCGCCGCCTTCGGAGCTGCGGCCGCGGCTGCGGGCGCAGGAGCCGCCTTCGCGCCAGGCTGCGCAGCCTCGACGTCGCGGGCGATGATGCGCCCATGGGGACCCGTGCCGGCGACGGCATTGAGATCCAGGCCCTTGTCCTTGGCGATGCGGCGGGCCAGCGGCGACGCGAACACGCGCGCACCCGCGGCCTGCGGAGCGGGAGCCGCCGCCGGGACGGGCGCCGCGACAGGGGCCGCGGCCGCCACTGGAGCCGGAGCGCTGGGCGCCGGTGCGGCGGCAGGGGCACCGCCCTGCCCGGCAGACGCGGCGACGGCCTTCACGTCCTCGCCCTCCGCCGCGAGCACGGCGATGAGCTGATTCACCGAAACGTCCTGGGTACCTTCCGGCACCAGGATCTTGGCGAGCACGCCTTCGTCCACGGCCTCCACTTCCATGGTGGCCTTGTCGGTCTCGATCTCGGCAATCACGTCGCCGGACTTGACGGTGTCGCCCTCTTTCTTGACCCACTTGGCAAGGTTGCCCTTTTCCATGGTGGGCGAGAGGGCCGGCATCAGAATATCGACGGGCATAGTCAGTCCCCCTCGGGTTGATCAGTAGCAGGCAATTGTGGCAAGTCATCTTCATTAGGCAAGGAAACGCCTTCTCGTTTTCCGCGACTGCGCATAACAATCCGCAGCACTTCCTTGAGCTCTAAAAGTGCGGGCCTTGCCTTTTCTGCCATCTCACCCGCCACAAAAGCCAGGTCACCCATAAAGGAAAAAAAAGAATCTGTTCTCGTATTATCTCTTAGTATTTCATTATATAAAGACGTTAATCTATCATATAGTTTCGTCTTTTTTGATTGTCGTATTTCACTTGACTCTATGATCGATCGAATACGCTCAATATGAACGATCAACTTCTCTTTTTCAGATGAGCTTAAACTTGCAAAACCAAATGTCTGCCCCTCAACTTCATCGACCCACTCATTTAGTTTACTATCAATTTCCGCCTCAATACTTTCAGTTTTGTTATGATATAGATATGTATTTATATCGCGCATATAAGCAACTAGAGATCCACTCCAGGTGTCGTTGTCGTGTTCCGTGATTTGAGCCTCAGGAATTCGCTTTAGAATACCGCGAATAACTAAGACCGCTACACGCGTATCGTCGTGATCGCCGCGATCAATTTTTGACACCCGCGACAGAATAGCAGCAAGCGCCTCATTTTTATCGAGCGGCAAACCATTGGTGAGCGATTCAATAGTTACTGTCATCACGTCACCGATAGGTCACGGCGTGCACGGCCTCGATCACCTCGGCGACCGTAGGCAGGGCCAGCTTCTCAAGGTTCGCGGCATAGGGCATGGGCACGTCCTTGCCGGTGACGCGCAGCACCGGGGCGTCGAGATAGTCGAAGGCCTTGTCCATCAGCTGGGCGACGATCTCGGCGCCGACGCCGGATTGCGGCCAGCCCTCCTCCACCGTGACGCAGCGGCCGGTTTTCTTGACCGAGGCGACGATGGTTTCCACGTCCATGGGGCGGATGGTGCGCAGGTCGATCACCTCGGCCTCGATGCCCATCTTGGCCAGCTCGTCCGCCGCCTTCAGGGCATAGGTCATGCCGATGGAGAAGGAGACGAGCGTCACATCCTTGCCCGCCCGCGCGACCCGCGCCTTGCCAATGGGCAGCACATAGTCATCCAGCTTCGGCACCTCGAAGGAGTGGCCGTAGAGGATCTCGTTTTCCAGGAAGATCACCGGGTTGGGATCGCGGATGGCGGCCTTCAGCAGGCCCTTGGCGTCGGCAGCCGAATAGGGCGCGATCACCTTCAGGCCGGGCACATTGGAATACCAGGCGGTATAATCCTGGCTGTGCTGGGCCGCCACGCGCGCGGCGGCGCCATTAGGACCTCGGAACACGATGGACGAGCTGACCTGCCCGCCCGACATATAATGGGTCTTGGCGGCCGAGTTGATGATCTGGTCGATCGCCTGCATGGCGAAGTTGAAGGTCATGAACTCGATGATGGGTTTCAGCCCCGCGAAGGCCGCGCCCACGCCCACGCCCGCAAAGCCGTGCTCAGTGATGGGGGTGTCGATGACGCGGCGGTCACCGAACTCCTGGAGCAGGCCCTGGGTGATCTTGTAGGCGCCCTGGTATTCGGCGACCTCCTCGCCCATCACGAAGACATCGCCGTCGCGGCGCATCTCCTCGGCCATGGCATCGCGCAGGGCCTCGCGTACGGTCATGGTGACGTATTCGGTGCCCGCGGGCACTTCCGGATCGCTCGGCGCGACCGCTACCGGCTCGGCGATCGCCGGAGCCGCGATGGCGGGGGCGGCAATGGCGGGAGCTGCCACCGGAGTGGGGGCTGCGGCCGGAGCGGCGCTCACGTCCTCGCCCTCGGCGGCGATGATCGCGATGGGCGTATTCACGGCCACGTCCTGGGTGCCTTCCGGCACCAGGATCTTGGCGAGCACGCCCTCGTCCACGGCCTCCACTTCCATGGTGGCCTTGTCGGTCTCGATTTCGGCGAGCACGTCACCGGATTTGACGGTGTCGCCTTCCTTTTTCACCCATTTGGTGAGGTTGCCCTTCTCCATGGTGGGAGACAGGGCCGGCATGAGGACGTCAGTGGCCATGGCAGTCAGCTCTTGCTCGGCGGCGCTGCGGACGCGGGCGGATAACGCCTCGCGAACGCGCGCGAATGGTTCAAGGGAATGGACGCGTAAGGCACCGGGGTAGCGGCCATCACTCTGGTCGCCACCGGCTGCCGGGAACGGCGGGACAGGCGGACGGTGAGCCCCTCACCCTGCCCTTCCAGCCGGTGCCCGGTCGCCAATTGGGGGCACGCATGGGCCATACCCACGCGCCGTCCCGCCTTTACCGCCGGAGCGGTGGGCGTGGGGAGCGCGGGCGCGGCCATCGTCGCGCCCTCAGCGCAGCACGTCGGTGTAGAGCTCGGCGGGATCCGGCTCCGGATCGTGGGAGGCGAAATCGGCGGCGGCGGCGACAATGTCGCGAACCTCGGCGTCGATCTTCTTCAGCTCCTCCTCGGTCGCCCCATGATCGTTCAACAGGCGCGCGCGGACCTGCTCGATGGGATCGTGCTCGGTCCGCATCTTCTGCACCTCCTCCTTCGACCGGTACTTCGCCGGGTCGGACATGGAGTGGCCGCGATAACGGTAGGTCTGCATTTCCAGGATGTAGGGCCCGTTGCCCTCGCGGGCGAAGGCCAGAGCGCGGTCGGCGGCGGCGCGCACGGCGCGCACATCCATGCCGTCCACCTGCTCACCGGGAATGTTGAAGGACACACCGCGCTTGGAGAAATCCGGCTGCGCCGAGGAACGGGTCACCGAGGTGCCCATGGCATACTTGTTGTTTTCGATCACGTACACGACGGGCAACTTCCAAAGCTCCGCCATGTTGAAGCTCTCGTAGACCTGGCCCTGATTGGCCGCGCCGTCACCGAAATAGGTTACCGAGACGGCGCCATTACCCTTGTAACGGTCGGCGAAGGCCAAGCCCGTGCCCAGCGAAACCTGGGCGCCAACGATGCCGTGACCGCCGAAGAACTGCTTCTCGATGCTGAACATGTGCATCGAGCCGCCCTTGCCCTTGGAGTAGCCTCCGCGGCGGCCGGTGAGCTCGGCCATGACGCCGTCAGGGTTCATGCCGGCGGCCAGCATGTGGCCGTGGTCGCGGTAGCCGGTGATGACCTGGTCACCATCCTTCATGGACATCTGCATGCCCACCACCACGGCCTCCTGACCGATATAGAGGTGGCAGAAGCCGCCAATGAGGCCCATGCCATACATCTGGCCCGCCTTCTCCTCGAAGCGGCGGATCAGCAGCATCTCGCGATAAGCGAAAAGCTCATCATCTTTCGTGAAGGTTGCAGTCCCGCCCGCGGCTGCGGCGGCGCGTGCGGCGGATTTCCTGGGAGCCATCGGCGACCTCTGGATGCGCTGAAATCGCGGACTCTCTAGCGCACCTTCCCGCACACGCAAAGCGGGAATTGAAAATATTGCACCGCAACACCTTGCAAACTCTTGATTCTGAAGGAATGAACCAATTATCAGTTCATACCTCATATGAACCAAAAATCAGTTCATTTGCTGCGAAGCAATACGAGATCCTTGGGGTGGATGAAGTTCAGTTGGCGGCGGCCTTCCTCATCCAGCATGTCGGGATCGAGGCGCGTGGCGGCGAGCAGCGACACCTTGTTTTCAAGGGCCATGCGCTGAGTCTTGAGCTCCGCAAGCTGGGCCTCGAGGCGCTGAGTCTCCTGCTCATACGTGCGCTGGGCCACAAGGCCATGGTCGCCCGTATAGGCATTGTAGGCGAAATAGGCGATGAGCCCGGCCGCCCCGATGTGCAGGGCCAGGGTGGCGAGAGCGGATCGAAGACGGGAGCGGCTTTGCATGGGCGCGATTGTTCCACGCCCTGGTTTCCATCGCATTAAGGCGCGGCGGCCACGCCATGTTTGCATTTCTGCATAAATCGCTTGCGGATGAATGTCTGGAAAGCGTCAGAATTGCACGTCAAAAAGGGGGCCGAACGAACCACCGACCCAACCTTGGGGAGACAAATCATGTCGAAGCCCGTTGTCGCCATCGTCTATCACTCCGGCTACGGCCACACGAAGGCCCAGGCCGAAGCCGTGCTCGCCGGCGTGAAGGAAGTGGAAGCCGTGGACGGCGTCCTCATCTCCGTCGACGATGTGGATGCCAATTGGGAAGTGCTGGACGGCGCCGCCGCCATCATCTTCGGCTCGCCCATCTACATGGGCAACGTTTCCGCCGCGTTCCAGGGCTTCGCGGAGAAGAGCTCCAAGCGCTGGATGTCGCTGGCGTGGAAGGACAAGCTGGCCGCCGGCTTCGTGAATTCCGGCAGCCAGAACGGCGACAAGCTTCAGGGCCTGCAGGCGCTCATCACCCTGTCCCAGCAGCACGGCATGATCTGGGTGGGCCTGGGCCTGCATCCCGGCAACAACTCCTCCACCGCTTCGGTCAACGACCTGAACCGCCTGGGTGGCTTCGGCGGCGCCTTCGCGCAGTCCAACGTGGACCAGGGTGCGGACGTGATGCCCCCGGAGGCCGACCGCAAGACCGCCGCTTACCTTGGCAAGCGCGTGGCCGAGGCCGCTGTGCGCTGGACCAAGGGCGCCTGAGCAGCCGCAGTCTTGAGTTAGCGTAGGATCGAAAAGCCCGGGCCGTGCCCGGGCTTTTTGCGTTCGGGATTGTCTTTGGCGCTCAAGGACAGTTTTGGCGCCAAGCCAGAGCCTCGCTTAATCCTCCGCGCCAAGGCCGTGGCGCGCCATGTCCAAGCGCTCCGCATAGCTGCGCAGGGCATGGGATTCGCTGAGCAGGCCTACGAGCCGGCGCGACTCGATATCGCTCACCACCGGCAGTTCCTCTGCCCCTGCCGCCTCGAACGCCTCGGCCGCTTCCTTCACGTTCATGGCTGGCAGCAGCATGCTCTCGCCGTGCCGGGCGATGACGCGGACGGGTTCCGCCACGTCCCGGCGCGCGGCATATCCTTCGGAAACGCGCACGAGACCGGCATAGGCCCCCGCCCCGTCCACCAGCACCACCACGCGGACGGAGCCCAAAGGAAAGGCCGCACGCAGCGCGCCGATGGTCCCATCATGGGGGAATGTGCGCATGTCGGTGCGCATCATCGCGGCCACGGTCAGGTCACGCATCCAGCCCACGTCCTGGGCGCTGCGGATGGTTTCGCCGCGCAGGTGCAGCCGCCAGGTGGAGAAGGAGTAGCCGAAGGTTTCCCGCACCATCAGCGAGGTGACGGCCGCCGTGCTCACCACCAGCCCGGTCAGGGTGAGGTCCCCCGTCATTTCCAGAACCAGGAAGCTCATGGTCAACGGGCCGCCGATGACGCCCACCGCCAAGGCCCCCATGCCCACGACCGCCGCCAGCGCCGGCGCGAGCCCGAGGCCGGGAAAGAGCAGCTCGAGCCCGGCCGCATAGAGCTTGCCCATCACCGCCCCCAGGAACAGGGATGCGAAGAACAGGCCCCCGCGAAACCCCGACCCGACCGATAGCGCGGAAGCCACCATCTTCAAGCCGAACACGATGGCCACCGACCAGGTGACCGCGCTGCCCACCTGCTCATGCAGCGCGCCGTGGCCATCGGACAGCACCTGCGGCGAATAGAGGGCGAGGCACCCTACGGCGAGCCCGGCCAGGGCCGGGCGCAGGGGCGCGGGAAGCCGGCTGTGGGCGAACAGCCATTCCACCGTGGTGACGAGCCGCATGATGACGATGGCCACCACGCCCGCCACCAGGCCCAGCAGCGCGAACAGCAGCACCTGGCTCGGTTCCGCCGGCGGCAGATGGGCGATGGCCAGCGGCTCCACGTGCAGGCCCAGGGTGCGCGCCGTGAGCACGCCGCCCATGGCGGCGGTCAGCACCGGCACGGCCGCGGGAATGGAATAGGTGCCGATGATCAGCTCGAAGGCATAGAAGGCGCCCATTAGCGGCGCATCGAACACCGAGCCGAGCCCGGCCGCCGTTCCCGCCCCCACCAATATGCGCAGATCGTTGCGACGCAGATCGAAGATGACACCCAGGCGCGAGGCGATGCCACCGCCAATCTGGCTATAGCCCGCCTCGAGCCCCAGCGATGCGCCAAACCCGTTGGACACCATGGTTTGCAGGGACAGGATGATGCTGTCGGTCAGGGACATCTGCCCGCCGTGCAGCGCATTGGCCTCGATGGGGTCGACGATGGGATGGGGCCGCCAGCGCTTCAACCCCAGGGCAATGAGCCCCATCAGCAGTCCCCCCGCCGCCGGCACCAGGACGAGCCAGGGCGAGATCAGCGCCGGCGATGCGCTCAGGCGCTCCCCGGCCGGCAGGGCGAACAGCAGTTCATGGAGGAATTGAGTGCCGAAACTCATGGCGGTGGCGACCGCCCCCGCCGCGATGCCGATCACCGCCGAGAGCACCACAAGGAACACCTCGCGGGCCCGCACCTGGGTCCGCACCGCCAGCCATAAGGGCGCGAGAGGGCCCCGGGTAGGCGCGCGCGGCGCGCCTTCGGCTTGGTCAGGTGGCGCGACCATGCCGAAGGCAGCCGCTCAGGAGAACTTGTTGGTGCGCGGAAAGCCCTTCGGCGGCAGGCGGCCGGCGGTCGCCCGCTCACCCTGCCAGTCGAGAAGCTCGGTAACGGTCCAGGTGCGGCCGGAGGAATCCTCCCAGGTGAGGCCGCCGGAAATGGGGAACACCTTGATGTCGGAAAGCCCGCCCTCGCGATAGCGCTGCAGCCGCACGCCACGGCCGCGCGTCATTTCCGGAATCTGGTTGACAGGAAATAGCAGCAGCTTGCGATTATCGCCGATCACCGCCACCCAGTCGCCTTCCACGAAGCGCACCCCCAGGGCTGCATCCGGCGGGTCGGTCACCAGCACCTGTTTGCCCTTGCGGGTGGTGGCCAGGCAATCGTCCTCCGCCACCACGAAGCCCCGGCCTTGCCTGGAGGCCACCAGCAGCTTGCGTTCCGGCTGGTGGGCGAAAACGGAGACGATCTCCGCCTCCTGCTCCAGGTCGATCATCATGCGGATGGGCTCGCCATGGCCGCGCCCGCCCGGCAGCTTTGAGGCTTCCAGCGTGAAGAAGCGGCCATTGCTGGCGAACACCATGAGCTTGGAGGTGGTTTCCGCGAAGAAGGCGTGACCGAGCGCATCGTCGGTCTTGAACTGGAGGTTGGACAGGTCCTGCTGGTGCCCCTTCAGGGCGCGGATCCAACCCTTCTGCGAGACCACGACGGTGATGGGCTCGCGCTCCACCAGCGCCTCGGTGAAGGCCTCCTCGCCCAGCTCCGGAGCGGCGGCGAAGGTGGTGCGGCGCTTGCCGAGCGCGGTCTCGGGCCCATAGATCTTGCGGGTCTCGCGGATCTCCTTGGCGATGGCCTTCCACTGCGCCCCTTCGGAGCCAACCAGCTTGGTGAGCGCGTCCTGCTCCTTGGAAAGGGCGTCGTGCTCCTTGCGGATCTCCATCTCCTCCAGGCGGCGCAAGGAGCGCAGGCGCATGTTGAGGATGGCTTCCGCCTGCACGTCCGTCAGCTCGAAGGTGCGCATCAGCTCCTGCTTGGGCTCGTCCTCCTCGCGGATGATGCGGATGACCTCGTCGAGGTTGAGATAGGCGATGAGATAGCCGCCCAGCACCTCCAGGCGGTGGGCGATCTGGTCCAGCCGATAGCGCGAGCGGCGCAGCAGCACCTCGCGGCGGTGGTCCAGCCACTCGCGCAGCGCCTCCGCCAGGGAGAGCACCTTGGGGATCTGGCCGCGCACCAGCACATTCATGTTGAGCGGGACGCGCGCTTCCAGGTCGGTGAGCTTGAACAGGCTCTCCATCAGCACTTCGGCGTCCACGGTGCGCGAGCGGGGCTCCAGCACCACGCGGATATCCTCGGCGCTCTCGTCGCGCACATCCGCCAGCAGCGGCAATTTCTTGTCGGTGAGCAGCTCGGCGATCTTCTCGATCAGCCGGGATTTCGCGACGCCATAGGGGATCTCGGTGACCACCACCACATAGGTGCCGCGGCCCGTCTCCTCCTTGTTCCAGCGCGCGCGCACCCGGAACGAGCCACGGCCGGTGGCATAGGCCTCCGCCACCCCCACGGGGTCGTCAACCAGCACGCCGCCGGTGGGGAAATCGGGGCCCGGCACGTATTTCAGGAGATCCACGGCGAGCGCGTTGGGGTGCTCCACCAGATGCAGCGCCGCATCCAGCAGCTCGGCTGCATTGTGGGGCGGAATGGACGTGGCCATGCCGACCGCGATGCCCTGGGAGCCGTTCGCGAGCAGGTTGGGGAAGGCCGCCGGCAGCACCACCGGCTCTTCCTCGGAGCCGTCATAGGTGGGGCGGAAATCCACCGCATCCTCGTCGATGCCGTCCAGCAGCAGGCGGGCGGTCTCGGTAAGGCGGGCCTCGGTGTATCGCATGGCGGCGGCGTTATCGCCGTCCACATTGCCGAAATTGCCCTGCCCATCCACCAGCGGATACCGCTGCGCGAAATCCTGGGCGAGGCGCACCAGCGCGTCATAGACCGACTGGTCACCATGGGGATGGAATTTGCCGATCACGTCGCCCACCACGCGGGCGGACTTCTTGAACGCCTGCCCCGGATCCAGCCGCAACTGGCGCATGGCGTGCAGGATGCGTCGATGCACGGGCTTCAGGCCGTCGCGCGCGTCCGGCAGGGCGCGGTGCATGATGGTGGACAGAGCGTAGGCAAGGTAGCGCTCTTCCAGCGCCGCCTTCAGCGCGACGTTCTCGATATTCCCACCGGGAGGCGCGGGGGGCGGAAGGGTACGGGTGGCCATAAGCAGGCAGTACCGCGCGCGCGAAGGCACGACAAGGCGATTATGCGCCCACCCCTACGCACGCGCGCGGCTCGCCCGCCCGCGCTTCTGCCTCCGGGCCGCCCGACACTGGCGCCGCGCAGGCGGCGGGGGGCCCGGAGGTGCCGGAAGGCACACAAGCGCCGCAAGGGTAAACAACGGTTCATCAAAGCGGTATGCCGCGACCGATTTATCGTGTGTTTGCATACCGTTATACCAGGTTCGGCCTAACTGCCGCCGCCCTCCTCCGCTAGGGTTTTCAAGGCATGGGCGCGGGGCGGACCAAGCCCTGTGCCCGCTGATGCACAGGAGAGTGTGATGCGAAAGATCCTTTGGGCGGCAGGAGGCATCGTCGCGCTAGGCTTGCTGGGTGCGCACATACCGGCGGCGTCCGCCGGCACGCTCGGTAACGCGGCTCCGGCTCTGGCGGGGCCCGCAGATCTTCAGGTGAAGCCGGAAAATGTCTACTGGGTGCGCCGGTGCTGGCGCGAACGGCGGTGGTGGGGCGGGCGCTGGCACTGGGTGACCCGCTGCGGCAGCATCTGGGTTGAGCCGCCGAGGCCACGCCCGTTCTGGGGACCGCCGCCGCCCCGGCCCTATTGGTGGTGATCACCCGGCAGGCATCTCCCGGCGCCAGGAGGCAATAAAATGGCCGCGCGCCTCGGAAAAGCCGAGGCCGCGCGGCTCCAGCACCCGGCGCTGGAGGAAGTAAGCGGTGAGGCGCAGGGCATCCTCCACCTCCGATGCGGACGGATGGGTACCCTGCCCCACCAAAAAGGCGGGCAATGGCAGCAGGCGCGGCGCATAGGGCTCGCCCGCCTCCCTGCAGACCGCCCGCCCGCTCTTCGGCGACACATAGATGAGGTCGTGCCGCTGGCCGGTGGCCGCGCAGGCTTCCAGCTCCAGCCCGAAGCCCAGTTCCCCCAGCAAGGCCAGCTCGAACCGCGCCAGCAGCATGCCGGCGGCAGGCGCAGCGTCGAAGGCGTCCAGGATTGCGCCCAGTGTGGCGTAGAGACCCTCCTGCGGGTCCCGTTCCGGCAGCAGGCGCAGCAGGTGCGCCATATGGGTGATGCCATAGGCGCCGTGGGGCGCGCGCATGAGGGCTTCGGCGCGAATCACGAGCGGTTCCAGGGCGAAATTGCCCATGTGCTCGTCCAGCCGCGCGCGCCAGGTGGCGCTCACCGTGTTGCCGGGCTGGAGCATGGGCGCCTGCCGGCGTGAGGCCCCACCCCGCACCATGCCCAGATGCCGGCCACGCCGGGCGGTGAGCAGCTCGACGATGGCATTGGCCTCGCCGTGGCGCCGCACGCCCAGCACGATGCCCTCGTCGTTCCACTCCACGGCATCAGCCTTTCGGGCCGCCAGACCGCTTCAGTGTTTCAGCGAAACGGTCCGTCCCCTTGCTTTCACGCATTTCCCCACGCGAGCGGATTCCCACTTCGCGCGGAAACGCCTTAGTCCCCGCGGGGGAATTCCAGCCCCATCTCACGATAGCGCTCGGGGTCGTTGGCCCAGTTCTCGCGCACCTTCACGAACAGGAACAGGTGCACCGGCACTTCCAGGATCTCGGCGAGCTCGGCGCGTGATTCCGAGGAGATGGTCTTGATGGCCGTCCCGCCTTTGCCGAGCACGATCTTCCTTTGGCTCTCGCGCTCCACATAAATGGTCTGCTCGATGCGCACGGAGCCGTCCCTCAGCTCCTTCCAGCTCTCGGTTTCCACCGTGGAGCGGTAGGGCAGCTCGTCATGCAGGCGCATGAACATCTTCTCGCGGGTGATCTCGGCCGCCAGCATGCGCATGGGGGCGTCGGAGATCTGGTCCTCGGGATAGAGCCAGGGGCCGGGCGGCACCATCTGCGCGAACCAGGTCCGCACATCGTCCACCCCATCGCCGGTCAGGGCGGAGACCATGAAGACGCGCTCGAACTGGAGGCGCTCGTTGAGCTCCGTCACCAGGGCCAGCAGGGTGTCGCGGCGGATGAGATCGATCTTGTTGAGGATCAGCGCGCGCGGACGGCGGATCTCCGAGAGCGGCGCGATCAGCGCCTCGATCTCCTCATCCACCCCGCGCTTGGCATCCACCAGCAGGGCGATGACGTCGGCATCGGCGGCATGGGTCCAGGCACTCGCCACCATGGCCCGTTCCAGCCGCCGCTTGGGCGCGAAGATGCCGGGCGTGTCGACCAGCACCACCTGAGACGAGCCCTCGATGGCGATGCCCCGCACGATGGAGCGCGTGGTCTGCACCTTGTGGGAGACGATGGAGACCTTCGTGCCGACCAGGGCATTGGTCAGGGTCGACTTGCCCGCATTGGGCGCGCCCAGCAGCGCGACGAAGCCGCAGCGCGTGGGGCCGGCCGGCTGGGGAGCCTCCTCGGCCACCGGCTCGTCATCGTCGAAATCGTCATCGTCGTCGAAGTCATCGGCCTCGGCGGCTTCCAGGCGCTGCTGCTCGCGCAGGGCCTCCTCGTCCGCCTCCGTCCGCCCCGGCGCCGGGGTCTTGCTGGGCACGGCGGGTTCGCCCGGATCACGTGGCTTGTTCGTCATGCTCAGCTCGCATTCTTTTCCCACACGCCTTCCCGTACCAGGAAAGCGGAGGCGGCGGCCTTCTGCGCCGCCTGCTTTGATGATCCTTCCGCCTCCACCGGGGTCAGCCCCGGCAGCTCGACGGCCACGGTGAAGCGGGGCGCATGGTCTGGACCGCAGCGCGCCACATCGCGGTAGGAGGGCGGCGGCAGGCCGCGCGCCTGCGCCCATTCCTGAAGCACGGTCTTCGCATCGCGCAGCGGCCGGCGCGGAGCTTCCAACCGGTGGCGCCAATAACGCTCCACCAGAACGTTGGCAGCGCCGTAGCCGCCATCGAGGAAGACCGCGGCCACCACGCTTTCCGTGACATCGGCCAGAATGGCGCGCCGCTTGTGGGTGCCGGATTGGGTCTCGCCCGGGCCGAGGCGGATGTGGGCGCCCAGATTCATGTCGGCGGCGACATCCGCACACGCTTCCTCGCGCACCAGCTCGGCTAGGCGGCGCGAAAGCTCGCCCTCCTCCGCGCCGGGAAAGGCCGCATAGAGCATGTGCGAGACCACGGAGCCCAGCACGTGGTCCCCGAGGAATTCCAGGCGCTGATAGGAGCGCAGGCGCGGCGCCTCACCCTTCACAGCGCTGATGTGGGATAGTGCAAGGTCGAGCAGCGCCCGATCCTTGAACGCATAGCCGATCCGCTCTTCGAGGCCGGAGAGATCTTCGAACACTCTGGTCAATTCACCATTTTGAACAGCCGGTCCCATCGCACCGTCCAAGGCCATGTCCACACCTGCCAGGCCGACGCGCCCTCATCGATAGAGAAGAAAATCATCTGCGCCTTGCCGATGAGATTCTCGAACGGCACGTAGCCGACCTGGCTCAGGACACGACTGTCGGCCGAATTGTCGCGGTTGTCACCCATCATGAAATAATGGCCCAGCGGGACTTCATAGACAGGGGTGTTGTCGTAGAAGCCGTTGTCCACCAGGTCGAGCGTCTCATAGGAGACGCCATTCGGCAGCGTCTCGCGCCAGCGCTTGACGGGGACGGGGCGGCCGGTGCCGTCATCCTCGGTCACGTCGGTAAGGCGCTCGCGCTTCACAGGCACGCCATTGATGTGCAGCCAGCCGTCGATCATCTGGATCTTGTCGCCCGGCAGGCCAATGACGCGCTTGATATAGTCGGTCTCGTTGTCGCGCGGCAGCTTGAACACCACCACGTCGCCCCGGGTCGGCTGCTCGCCGAAGATGCGGCCGGAGAACAGGTTGGGCGAGAACGGGATGGAGAAGCGCGAATAGCCGTAGCTGTACTTCGAAACGAACAGGTAGTCGCCGATCAGCAGCGTATCCTTCATGGACCCCGAGGGGATGTTGAAGGGCTGGAACAGGAACGTGCGGATCAGCAGAGCGATCAGCAGGGCCTGGACGATCACCTGGACGGTTTCGAGGAATCCGCCGTCCTTCTTCGAATCGCTGGTCGCGGTCATCGAGGGTCCGAAAAAATGAGAACGGTGCGCAGGGTGCAGCAAACTGCGCCGAAACTGAGGACGGCGCGGCCGAAAGCCACCCCGGCCAAATGCGTTCGCACCCTATAGAGGCTTCCCGGCGCGGCGGCAACGCGCACCCCTGCGTCAGGACCGGATTTGGTCGCTCGCGGGCCTCACGCTTTGTTGCGCTCGGCCTTCTGCTCCACCCCGCCCTCGGCTTTGGCCGGCGCCTGCCAGGGCCAGCGGCCCTCGATCTCCACTTCCAGCGAGAAGGAGAGGAAGGTTCGGATGACCACGATGCCCGCGAGCACGGCGAGGCTTTCCAGGCTGGGCTCAATGGCCACGGTGGAGATGATGTCCGCCGCCACCAGCAGTTCCAGCCCCAGCAGGATGGCCATGCCCAGGGACGATCGGCAGGAACGGAAAGCCTCCGCGCTCGACCGGCCGCGAAGAAGATCGCGCGCGAAGGCATAAGCGGCCATCAGGATGCCGAACACGATGACCACCGTGCCCGCCACCTCGATGCCGCGGGTGGTCCAGTGCAGCAGCCCGCTCAGAAGATGATCCATCGCCCCCCGCCCGTTTCCCGCCTTCGGCCTCAGCCGCGCGGCACCGCCGAGATGATGACGTAGGCGGCCGAAAGGGGCCCCTCGTCCGTCAGGGTGAGGTGGATGCGCGGCTCGAACCCCTCTGGCACCATGGCCGCGAGACGCCGGGCGGCGCCGCCGGTCAGCTCCAGGGTGGGCTGGCCGGTGGGCAGGTTCACCACGCCCATGTCGCGCCAGAACACGCCCTGGCTGAGGCCCGTGCCCAGGGCCTTGGAGCAGGCTTCCTTGGCGGCGAAGCGCTTGGCATAGGTTTCCGCGCGCAGCTTGCGGGCGTCGGCCTTGGCGCGCTCCACCGGGGTGAAGACCCGCTCCAGGAAGCGTTCGCCATAGCGCTCGATGGACTTGGCGATGCGGCGGGCGTCCGTGAAATCGGAGCCGATGCCGAGGATCATCATGCCGCCGCTCCGGTACCGGCGCGGGCCCGGCCGCGGGCAATGGCTTCCTTCATGCTGCCAATAGCGGCCCGAAGGCCCACGAACACCGCCTCGCCCACCAGGAAGTGGCCGATGTTCAGCTCCATGATTTCCGGCAGCGCCGCGAGGCGCTCGGCGGTGGCGAAATCGAGCCCATGGCCGCCATGGACCTCAAGCCCCAGCGTCTCGGCCTCCCGCGCGCCGATGGTCAGGCGCGCGAACTCGGCCTCCGCTTCCGAAAAGCGGCCTTCCGCGATGGCGTCGCACCAGGCGCCGGTGTGCAGCTCCACGATATCCGCTTCCAGCGCCCGCGCGGCGGCGATCTGGGCCGGCTCGGCGGCGATGAAGAGCGACACGCGAATGCCCGCCTCCTTCAGCGCGGCGATGCGCGGGCGCAGCTCCTTTTCCTGGCCGGCGGCGTTAAGCCCGCCTTCCGTGGTGCGCTCCTGGCGCTTTTCCGGAACCAGGCAGCAGGCGTGCGGGCCGATGCGGGTGGCGATGGCCACCATCTCCTCGGTACAGGCCATCTCGAAATTCAGCGGCAGGTCCACCTCCGCCTTCAGCCGCTCCATGTCGGCATCGCGGATGTGGCGGCGATCCTCGCGCAGATGGGCGGTGATGCCGTCGGCCCCGGCCGCCTTGGCCAGCAGCGCCGCGCGCACGGGATCCGGCAGCGCGCCGCCGCGCGCGTTGCGCAGGGTCGCCACATGATCCACGTTCACCCCAAGCCGCACCGGCGTTGCCCGTTCCATGGCTGTGCTCCTTGAAGAGAGGCCGTATCAGTCGTTCACGCGCTCGACGCTGGATACCACGTCGCGGGCCTTCAGGTCCGAGATGATGCCGTTGAGATGGCGCAGGTCGAACACCTCGATGTCGATCACCATCTCCGTGAAGTCGGCCGAGCGCGAACGCATCTGCAGCCCCTCGATATTACCGCCCCGGTCGCCGATGGAGCTCGCCACCTGGGCCAGCGAGCCCGGCTCGTTGCGCGCCGTCACGACGATGCGCGCGGGAAAGCGGCCATCGGAGAGCTCATCCACGTCCCAGCGCACGTCGAGCCAGCGCTCGGGCGCGTCCTCGAAGCTTTGCAGGGACTGGGACTGGATGGGATAGATGGTGATCCCTTCTCCGGGCGTGAGAATGCCGACGATCCGGTCTCCCGGCACGGCCCCGCCATTGGGGGCGAAGCGCACCGGCAGCTCGCCAGTGATACCGCGAATGGGGATGGCGTCGAGCCGCTCCTGCGATGCGCCTTCCGGGATCTTGAACTTGAGATTGTGCCCGCGCTTCAGCTCGAACCACCCTTCGGCGGTGGAGGTGCCGCCATTGGCGCGGTCCTCCGGGCGCGGCGGCACCCATTCGGGATAGGCGGCGCGGATGAGATCCTCCGTCTTGATCTCGCCCCGGCCCACGGCCGCGAACACATCCTCCGCCGCCGTCCGCGCCAGGCGCGGCACCGCGCGGCCGATAACCTCCTCAGAGAAGGACTTGCCGGCCTTGGCAAAGGCCCGCTCCGCGATCTTGCGGCCCAGCCCCGAATATTGTGCGCGCACGGCCGCACGCGTTGCCCGCCGCACCGCCGCCCGCGCCTTGCCCGTCACGGCGATGGTTTCCCAGGCCCCCGGCGGCGTCTGCGCCTTGGAGGTGATGATTTCCACCTCGTCGCCGTTCTTCAGCTCCGACACCAGCGGCGCAACAGAACCGTTGATCTTGCAGCCCACCGCCGTGTTGCCGACATCGGTGTGCACGGCATAGGCGAAGTCGATGGGCGTCGCCCGGCGCGGCAGGGCGATCAAGCGGCCCTTGGGGGTGAAGCAGAAGACCTGGTCGTGGAACAGCTCGAGCTTGGTGTGCTCCAGGAACTCCTCGGGCGAGAGGCCCTGCGAGAGGTTCTCGATGGTCTTGCGCAGCCAGGCATAGGCCCGCGTCTCGCCGGAGAGCATCACGCCCGGCGCGCCCGAGGGGTCCTTGTACAGGGCGTGGGCCGCGATGCCGTATTCGGCGATTTCGTCCATGTCCTGGGTGCGGATCTGAAGTTCCACGCGCTGGCGGCGCGGCCCCACCACCGTGGTGTGCAGCGAGCGGTAATCGTTCGGCTTGGGGGTGGAGATGTAGTCCTTGAAGCGCCCGGGCACGATGGCCCACCGGGTGTGCACCACACCGAGCGCGCGATAGCAGTCCTCCAGGCTCCCCACGATCACGCGGAAGCCGTAGAGGTCCGAGAGCTGCTCGAAACCGATGGCCTTGCGCTCCATCTTGCCCCAGATGGAAAAGGGCCGCTTCTCGCGCCCCTTCACCTCGGCCTGGATGCCGCGCTGCTCCAGCGCCTCGCGCAGATCGCGCTCAATCTCCTGCACCAGCGGCCCATTGTGCTGCCGCAGCTCGGAAACCCGGGTGGTGATGCTCTCGTACGCCTCCGGGGACAGCTGGCGGAAGGAGAGGTCCTCCAGCTCCTCGCGCATGTCCTGCATACCCATGCGGGCGGCCAGGGGCGCGTAGATGTCCAGGGTCTCCTGGGCCACGCGGTCGCGCTTTTCCGGCGGCACCCACTTCAGGGTGCGCATGTTGTGCAGCCGGTCCGCCAGCTTCACCAGCAGCACCCGCACATCGTCGGCGATGGCCAGCAGCAGCTTGCGCAGGTTTTCCGCCTGCTTGGCCTGCTTGGACACGAGGTCCAGTTTCTTGATCTTGGTGAGCCCCTCCACCAGCGTCGCGATCTGCGGCCCGAACAGGCGCTCGATCTCGGCCTTGGTGGCGTCGGTGTCCTCGATGGTGTCGTGAAGCAGCGCCGCCACGATGGTGGCGTCGTCCAGCTTCAAGTCCGTGAGGATGGCCGCGACTTCCAGCGGATGGGAGAAATAAGGATCGCCCGACGCACGCAGCTGACTGCCGTGCGCCTTCATGGCGTAAACATAGGCGCGATCGAGCAGCGCCTCGTCGGTGTTGGGATTATACCGTCGAACGCGCTCGACGAGTTCGTATTGGCGCATCATGGCCGGAACGGTCCGTCGCAGCACGGGCAGGGCAGGTTCCGGCGGAACGCGGGCCACCCCTTCCTTATGAGTGAGGTACATATCGGACGGAAGCGGGACTTGCGCAAGGTGTTGGTTCTGCTTCTTTTCGGCGAAAATGCAGGGTGCGCGCGCGCCGCTCCCGCCGCGCCGCATCGCTTGCATGCGAATAGTTCAGGGCTGGGGCCCCGCGGGCCTACTGCCGTCAGGGCAGCAGCAGGGTGGAGCCGGTAGTCTTGCGCGATTCGAGGTCCTTGTGGGCCTTCTGCACGTCCTTCAAGGCGTAGGTCTGGTGCACGGGGATCTTCACCGCGCCATCGAGCACCACCTCGAACAGGTCGTTCACCGTCGCCAGCAGGTCGCTGCGCTTGGCGACGAAGGTGGCAAGCGTGGGGCGGGTGGCGAACAGGGAGCCTTTCTGTGACAGCAACAGCAGGTCGAAATTCTTGATGGCGCCGGAGGCGTTGCCGAAGCTCACCCACAGGCCCAGCGGCTTCAGGCAGTCGAGGGAGGCCGGGTAGGTCGCCTGCCCAACGCCGTCATAGACCACGTCGCACATCTTGCCGCCGGTGATCTCCTTCACCTTGTGAACGAAGTCCTCCTCCCGATAGAGGATGACGTGGTCGCAGCCATGGGTGCGCGCCAGCTCCGCCTTTTCCTTCGAGCCTACGGTGCCGATGACGGTGGCGCCCAGGTGCTTCGCCCACTGGCACAGGATGAGGCCCACGCCGCCGGCCGCGGCCTGCACCAGGATGACGTCGCCGGGCTTCACCGGATGGGTGCGGCGCGCGAGATACTGGGCCGTCATGCCCTTCAGCATCATGGCGGCGGCGGTGCGGTCGTCGATGGAAGCCGGCAGGTGCACCAGCAGCGCGGCGGAAACGTTGCGCACCTCGCTATAGCCGCCGAGGCTCATGGCATAGGCCACCCGGTCGCCTTCGTGGAAACCGGACACGTCCGGCCCCACGGCCATGACGACACCCGCGCCCTCATTCCCCGGCACGAAGGGCATGGTGGGGGCCTTGTAGAGGCCGCTGCGGAAATAAACGTCGATGAAGTTGAGGCCGATGGCCGTCTGGCGGATCTGCACCTCTCCCGGGCCCGGCGGCGGCACGGTGACTTCCTCGTAGGTCAGCACGTCCGGCCCGCCCGTGTGATGCACCTGAACCGCGTGGACCATGACGCCTCCCCTTTTCCCAATCGCGAGCATTCCCCGGCCGGGATCATAGGGGCCGGCGCGCCGCCCGCAAGGGCCGTCCACAATCTGGCGGGGGCCCGTGCGAGGCTTCACATGAACACGCGCGCGCTTCGGCTATGATGGGTCAACAGACCGCGCCCCCGGATGGCTCCTCCTGAGCTAGGTTCGGAGCGCGAACCGAAGGTGCGCGCGGGGCCCGAGCTTTGCCCCATCTCATGGAATCGGGACCGCGTTCCGGGTATCGAGTTGATGCGTTTTCCGTGTGCGCGCCGGCAGTGCCGTCCGTCGCCCGAAGGCGCCCTAAGGTGGAGGAGATCATGACGACGCAAGCCTCGGAGAGCCTGAGCGCGCCGCACCATGCGGACGATCTGCACGACGTGGTCGTGGTGGGCGGCGGGCCGGCCGGGCTCGTCATGGCCCTGGGGCTCGCGGCGCGGGGCGTCTCCACCGCCCTCGTCACCGGGCCGGACCGGGGCGTGGACCATCGCACCACGGCGCTGCTCGACGGTTCGGTGCGCATCCTCGAAAGCCTCGGCCTCTGGGAGGTGCTGGCCCCCAAGGCCACTCCGCTGCGCGACATGCGCATCGCCGATGCGACGCGCCGCCTGTTCCGCGCGCCGGAGGTCACCTTCCGCTCGGCGGAAATCGGGCTCGACGCCTTCGGCTACAATATCGAGAACGACCCGCTGCGCCTCACGCTCATGGAAGCGGCGCTGGCGCAGCCACGGCTCCACATCGCGCGCACCAGCCTCACCGCCGTCACCGTGGGTGACGAGGCCGCCCGCCTGGAGCTGGCCGATGGCACGGTGCTAAGCGCACGCCTGGTGGTCGGCGCCGATGGGCGCGGCTCCACCGTACGCGCGTCGGCGGGAATCGGCACCGTCACGCGGGCCTATCCGCAGGTGGCCTTCACGGCCATCGTGCGCCACACCCGCCCGCACGAGGAAATTTCCACCGAATTCCACACCGAGAGCGGTCCCTTCACCCTCGTGCCCCTGCCCGGCGAGCGCTCCAGCATTGTGTGCGTGGTGAGCGAGCGCGAGGCCCTGCGCCTGCTCGGCCTTTCTGACGAGGCACTCTCGCGCGAGCTGGAGGCCCGGGCCTCCTCCATCCTCGGCCGATTCGAGGTGGAGCCGGGCCGCGGCGCCTTCCCGCTTTCGGCGGAGACGGCGGAAAAGCTCACCGCCCCACGCATCGCGCTGATCGCGGAAGCCGCCCACATCATGCCGCCCATCGGCGCGCAGGGCCTGAATCTCGGCCTTCGCGACGTGGCGGAGCTGGTGTCCCTGGTGAGCGAGGCCGCCGCCAGCGGCCGCGACGTGGGCGGCCCCGAGCTGCTGGAGCGCTACGCCCGCGCGCGGCGCAGCGACATTGAGGGGCGCATGCGCGCGGTGGACGTGCTCAATCGCTCGCTGCTGTCGGACTTCGTTCCGATCCAGGGCATGCGGGGCTTCGGCCTCTATCTGCTCGACCGGGTGGGCCCGCTGCGGCGCACCGTGATGCGCCTGGGTGTCGGCAGCCGGGCGGCCTGAGGCGAATCGGCCGCCCTCGCGAATCGCCCCTCGGTCCCCTCCGTTCAGTGGAGAAGATCGAGGGGGATGATCTGCGCCTTCAGCAGGAACAGCATGGCGGTGACGCTGAACACCGAGAGCACGGTGCCCACCAGCACGGCCGTGGACGCCTCCTCCATATAAGTGTGGTACTGCCGCGCCAGCACGAAGCAGTTGAGCGCCGGCGGCAGCGCCGCCATCAGCAGCAGCGTCTGGGCCCAGGCCGGCGGCCAGCTCTGCGACCAGGACTGGGCGAACACGCCCACCACCGAGAGGGACAGCAGGGCGATGGCCGGCTGTCCCACCAGCTTCAGCCCCAGCAGCGGCGCCAGCTCCACGGGCAGGCGACGCAGCGGCCGCAGGGCCACCGTCACCCCCAGGGTGAAGAGGGCACAGGGCGCCGCCGCGTTCTTCAGCGCATCCAGCAGCCGCGACAGGGCTTCTGGCTCCTGGAAATGGAACGCCGCCGCCAGCACGCCCAGCAGGGTCGCGATATTGAAGGGATGGGTGAGCACGCGCCGCGCGATGAGCGCGAAGGTGGCGCCCAGGCTCTCGCCACGCCCGCGCGTCGCCATCAGCAACGGCACCAGCGTGAAGAACAGCAGGCTATCGCAGGCGAAGATGAGGGCCGCCGGCGTCGCCGCCCCCTGCCCCAGCGCCGCGATGCTGAGGCCGGGGCCCATATAGCCCACATTGGCATAGGCCCCGACCGTGGTGGCAATGGCGGCCTCCCCCACATTCCCGCGTCGGAACCACAGCCCGACGCCGAGGGCGATGGCCGAGGCCGTCGCCGTGGAGGCCACCACGGCCAGGATGAAGGCGGGGTTGGCCAGCTCCTCGAATGGCGTCTGCGCGACGATTCGATAGAAGAGGGCCGGCAGCGCGATGTAGATGATGAAAAAGGTGAGCCAGGCGAGCCCGGCTTCCGGCAGTTTCACCAGCTTTCCGCAGAAATAGCCAAGGAAGATGAGGCCAAAGAAGGGAAAGACGAGGCCGACGAGATCGCTCATGAACGAATTCTGGGCGCTGGGCCGCGGTCGGGACGCGACGAGGGCGGGCGCCCTCCCCTCCCTTCAGCAGGCGGATGGAGATCAGGCGGCGGCCCCGGCCCGGTTTCGCACCCGGCCGGAACGGACCACCCGCCTCCGACTAAAGACCAAGCGACCGCCTGACAAGCGGCTGTTTCAGGAGGCGGCCCGGTTCCGCTCCTCCTCGATCAGCTCTTTCTTGGAGAGCTTGCCCACCATGCTCTTCGGCAGGCTTTCGCGAATCTCCACCGCCTTGGGCATCTCGATCTTGGAGATCTGGGCGGACAGGAAGGAGAGCAGTTCCTCGGGCGTGGCGTTCATCCCCTCCCGCAGGGTCACGAAGGCCTTGGGCGCCTGGCCGCGATAGGCATCGGGAACGGCGATGGCGACCGCCTCCGACACCGCCGGGTGCAGATAGAGCGCCTCCTCGATCACCCGCGGATAGACATTGTAGCCGCCGCACAGGATGACGTCCTTGATGCGATCCACCAGGAACAGGTAGCCGTCCTCGTCCAGATAGCCCACGTCGCCGGTGCGCAAGGCGCCGTCGAGGAAGGTGTCGAGGGTCTCCATGGGCCGGTTATAGTAGCCACGCATCACCTGCGGGCCGCGCACGCACACCTCGCCCTTCTCCCCCACGGCGCACAGGCGCTTGGGGTCCACCAGGTCGTGAATCTCGATCACCGTCTCAGGCAGGGCGGTGCCCACGGAGCCGTCCTTCACCAGCCCCAAAGGCGGGTTGGCGGTGAGCACGGGCGAGGTTTCGCTGAGGCCGTAGCCTTCCACCAGCTTGCAGCCCGTCAGCCCCTCGAAGCGGTGGCGCACCTCCCCCGGCAGCGGCGCGCCGCCTGAAATGCACAAAGTGAGGGACGACAGATCCCGCTTCTCAATGGCCGGAAAGCCGTTGATGGCCGCGAAGATGGTGGGGACGCCGGGAAACATGGTCGGCTTGGCCTGCTCGATCACGTCGAGCACATCCGCGAGGTTGAAGCGCGGCACCAGGAGGATTTCGGCACCCAGGCAGATGGGAATCACCATCACCGTCTGCATGGCGAACACATGGAACAGGGGCAGCACCCCCAGCACGCGCTTCACCCCGATGCGCCGGCACTCAGCATGAATCATCACCTGCTGGGCATTGGCCGAGATGTTGGCATGGGTGAGCATGGCGCCCTTGGGGACGCCGGTGGTGCCGCCCGTATATTGCAGCACCGCAATGTCCTTGAGCGGATCGATGACCACCGGCTGCGGCCGGTCCCCATGTCCAACAAGGGCGCTGAAGGGCATGTGGAGACCGTCGGTGAGCTGGTATTCGGCCTGCTCGCTGCGCTTGAAGAGGGTGAACAACATGCCCTTGATCCAAGGCAGCACCCCCGCCATGGGGCACACGATGATGCGCCGCAGACCGGCTTCATGGGCCACGGCGACGATGCGGGAGTGAATCAGCTTCACATCCGGCACCACCATGATTGTGGTTCCCGAATCGCGGATCTGGTGGCGCAGCTCGCGCTCCACATAGAGCGGGCTGAAGTTCACGACCGTGCCGCCGGCCTTCATGACGGCAAAGAAGAAGATGACCGAATAGGGCGTGTTGGGCAGGCAGAGGCCCACCTTGGTTCCCGGCCCCACGCCTTCTGCCTGAAGACCGGTGGCAACCTTATCCACCAGCGCGCCGAGTTGGGCATAGGTCCATTGCCGGCCGAAGAAGTTCAGCGCAGGCCGGCTGCCGTGTTCGGCGACGCTGGCATCCAGCAGATCGGGGACGGGTTTGGGGACGATGGGAGCGCTATTGGTTCGCTCGAGCATGGGCGTTCTCCCGCAGGCAGCGCGCCGAGGCCGTTTGCCGGCTCTTCAGGCGCCAGGCTGCCGCATGTCTTTCAGTTCGCCGTGGGGGAGCCCTGGCATTGGCCGGGGCTCCCCGCAATCAGGTTCGGTCGCGATTGCGCCGAGATGGGGGCGCAGGCTTACTTGGTGATCAACGCCGCCGGCTGGGTCGCCTCGCCAAACTTGTAGCGCACGCCCAGGGAAACGATGTCCACATAGCCGTCGTTCACCTCGCCAATCAGCACCCCGCGCAGCGCATTGCCCGCCTCGTAGGGATACTGCTCGATCGGGCTGTTCTGCCCGAAGATGTGGCTATAGGCGAAGTCCATGGAAAGCTGCTGGGTCACCGCATAGGTGAAGCCGGCCGACAGCCACAGGCGGTTGGTGTCGGGCAGGCGCGGCGAGCGCGTCTCGTCCGGAACCGGCGTCAGCTCGTAGCCGATGCCCGCGCGCAGGGCGAGCTTGGGATCCCACTGATATTCGACGCCGCCGGAGAAGAACCAGCCATCCTTCCACTGCAGGTCGAGGACGCTGGCGACGCTGGTGGGCGTGCGCACCACCAGATCGGTCATGGTGGACCAGTCCGTCCACTCCACGGTGCCGAGCACCGTCCATTGCGGCGCCACCTGCGAGCGCAGGGAGGCGGTGATCTGCCCGGGCAGCGTCAGCCCCGCATTGGCGATATAACTGGCAAGCTGCGCCTGCACCAGATAGACGCCCAGCGTGCCCGCCAGGTCGTGGTCCATGGACGACTTGTAGCCGACGCCGATGGTGGTTCCCGCCCACGGGGTGAGCAGCACGCCGACGCTGAAGCCAACGCCGAGATCGTCGCCATCCACCTGGCCATAGAGATTATTGGTCGGCGGGGTGAGGCCCGCGAAGACGGCATTGCTCAGCCGCGCATCGATGTAATTGACGCTGACGCCCGCGCCCACCGTCAGCCACTCATTGACCTTGTAGGCCACGGTGCCCTGAACGTTCATGTCGAAGATGCGGCTGTAGCAGCCGTAATAGCGGCCGGACCAGTCGCAGGGGGCGTCCGAGATCAAGCCGAAGGGCACCGTCACGCCAAGGCCGATGGCGAAGTTTTCCGAGCCGTAGGTGATGAAGGTGGTGGGCAGAAGGGCGTCATCGATGATGTCGCCGACCCCAACATTGCCGAGATTGCCGCCGGTGATCGGGGCGCGGGCCTGCGTCACGTCGACGGAGGCGTGCGGCATGATGTAGGTGAAGTTGCCCTCAAAGTTCAGGCCCGGCGAAAAGCTGGTCGCGGCCGGATTCCAGAACATGGAGGCGAGGCCTTCGCCGCCCGCGGCAGTGCCGGCGAAAGCCGAGCCCTGGAAATAGGCGCTCTGCTCGCGAAGCCCGAAGCCGCCCGCCTGTGCGGCCCCGGTGGCCAGCAGGGTGGCGAAAAGAGGCAGCGCGACGCTCCCGGCACGACTGACCATGGCGGTGGATCTGGACATGGGTCCCCCTTGCTCGGCGCTCCCCCGGGTCGGCGTTTCCCGGTGGCGCTTTCGATGTGGCGTTTCCTGGGGCACGGCGCGCTGCGGCGCACTATAGGTTTTTATGGTGCCCTATACGTCATCCAGCATGCCTAAACGCACAGCTGCGTCAACTGGGATTGTCGCCTTCCGGCCCTCACCACTAAAAATATACCCATGCGTTGCAGGAACAGCACGATGGAATGCTCCAGAAGCCCGGTTTCCTGTCAGAATAAATCAATACCATGATAGATTTTTGCCACTGTGCGCGGCGCATTTGAAGAGCTCCCGCCGCTTGTTTGAAGAGCTGCCGCCGCTTGCGTTTTCCCACTGGTGCTGAAAACCCTTCGCCACACGGCACGCGCGGCCATTGCTGCTTTGCAGCACTGAAAACCCCAAGCAGGGGACTTGCGCCGAAGGTCAAAGCATGTATCGTCAGGGCGACTAGGTGACGTATAGGTGAACTTGTGGCAGCGACAGGCAAACGCAACACCGGTGCCGGTTTGACGGACACCTTCTTTACGGTGACCGAGCTGGCGCGCGACCTTGCCGTGACGCCGCGCACCATTCGCTTCTATGAGGACAAGGGCCTCATCACGCCCCGTCGGGCGGGCACCATGCGCGTTTACACCAAGCGCGACCGGGCCCGAATGGTGCTGATCCTGCGCGGCAAGCGGCTGGGCTTTTCGCTGCGCGACATCAAGGACTATCTCGACCTTTACGACATGGACCCCACCCAGTCCGAGCAGATGCGCATGCTGCTGAAGAAGGTGGAGACCCGGCTGGAGATGCTGGAGGACCAGCGCCTGGCGCTGGAGGAAACCATCGTCGAGCTCAAGGAAATTCAGGAACAGACCCTCGCGGGCCTCGCCACGTCCAACGGCGAGAGCAAGGCCGCCGGCTGAGCCCGGTTGCGGCGAGACAGTCTCCGGCCCGCGCGGAAAATGCCCGCGGGCCCAATGGGTTCAAGCGGCCTGCACCATGCCGGGCCGTGTGAAAGCCGGAATTGGCGGAACCAAAAACAGACCCGCGGCGTCGCCTCATGCGGGCAATATCTATCAGGCAGGAGCGCTCATGCAGAACGTCGTGATTGCGGGCTATGCCCGCTCGCCCTTCACGCTGGCCAAGAAAGGCGACCTTGCGCGCCTGCGGCCGGATGACCTCGCCGCCCAGGTGGTGGCTGAGCTTATCGCCCGCACCAAGGTGAAGGTGGAAGACACTGAAGACCTGATCGTTGGCTGCGCCTTCCCCGAGGCCGAGCAGGGCTTCAACATCGCCCGCCTCATCGGCATGATCGCCGGCCTGCCACAGTCCGTGGCCGGCACGACGGTGAACCGCTTCTGCGGTTCGTCCATGCAGTCGGTGCACATGGCCGCCGGGCAGATCCAGCTCGGCGCTGGCGACGCCTTCATCTGCGCCGGCATCGAAAGCATGAGCCGCGTGCCCATGACCGGCTTCAACCCCATGCCGAATCCGGCGCTCTACGCCAGGATGCCCTCCGCTTACATGGGCATGGGCGAGACCGCCGAGAACGTCGCCAACAAGTGGCAGATCACCCGCGCCGATCAGGATGCCTTCGCCCTGAAGAGCCAGGAAAAAGCCACCCGCGCCGAGGCCGCCGGCCACTTCAAGGCGGAGATCGTGCCCGTTCACGTGAACGGCAAGGTCAACAAGACCGTGGACACTGACGGCTGCATCCGCCGCGATGCGACGCTCGAAGCCCTCGCCGGCCTGAAGCCCGCCTTTGACGAGAACGGCACCGTCACCGCCGGCACCTCCTCTCCCCTCACCGATGGCGCGTCCGCAGTGCTGGTGTGCTCGGAAAGCTATGCGGAGAAGAACGGCCTTGAGCCGCTCGCTCGCCTGAAGAGCGTGGCGGTCGCCGGCTGCGCGCCGGAGATCATGGGCATCGGCCCGGTGGCCGCCACCCGCAAGGCGCTGGCGCGTGCCGGCATCACCATCTCCGACATCAATGTGGTCGAGCTCAACGAGGCGTTCGCCTCCCAGGCTATCGCCTGCCAGCGGGAGCTGGGCATTGCGGATGAGACGCTGAACCTGGATGGCGGCGCCATCGCGCTCGGCCACCCGCTGGGCGCCACCGGCGCGCGCATCGTGGGCAAGGCGGCCGCGCTCTTGAAGCGCGAGGGCGGCAAATATGCCCTCGCCACCCAGTGCATCGGCGGCGGCCAGGGCATCGCCACCATCCTCGAGCGCGTCTGAGGGAGGCGCGCATGAATACGACCACACCGTCGTTTGAAATCAAGAAGGTCGCCGTCATCGGCGCCGGCGTCATGGGCGCAGGCATCGCGGCCCATGTGGCCAATGCGGGCATCGAGGTGCTGCTGCTCGACATCGTTCCCGAGGGCGCGGCCGACCGCAACATGGTCGCGCAAAAGGCCATCGACAAGCTGCTGAAGGCGGACCCCGCCGCCTTCATGTCCAAGCGGGCGGCCAAGCTCGTCACCCCCGGCAATATCGAGGACAATCTCGCCGATCTTTCCACCTGCGACTGGATCGTCGAGGCCGTCATCGAGCGGCTGGACATCAAGCAGGCGCTCTACGCGAAGATCGAGGCCGCCCGCCGGCCCGGCTCGGCAGTGTCGTCCAACACCTCCACCATCCCGCTGGGTGATCTCACGGCCGGGCTGCCGGAGAGCTTCCAGCGCGACTTCCTCATCACCCACTTCTTCAATCCGCCGCGCTACATGCGCCTGTTGGAGATCGTGGCCGGACCGCAGACGAACCCCAAGACAGTGGCGGCGGTCGCTCGCTTCGCGGATGTGAAGCTCGGCAAGACGGTGGTGACCTGCAAGGACACGCCCGGCTTCATCGCCAACCGCCTCGGCACCTATTGGCTGCAGCTGGCGGTGGGCGAGGCTTTCGCCCTCGGCCTCAAGGTGGAGGAGGCGGATGCGGTGATGGGGCGGCCCTTCGGCTTCCCCAAGACCGGCGTGTTCGGCCTGATCGACCTGGTGGGGCTCGATCTCATGCCCCACGTCCAGGGCTCGCTGAAGCGGGCGCTGCCGGCCTCCGACCCCTTCCACGCCACGCTGCGCGACGAGCCTCTGATCTCGAAGATGATCGAGACCGGCTATACGGGCCGCAAGGGCAAGGGCGGCTTCTATCGTCTCAATCGCGAGAACGGGCAGAAGCTGAAGGAAGCCATCGACCTGGCCTCGGGAGAATACCGCGCGCAGGTGAAGGCGCAGGTGCCGGAGCTGGAGGATGGCGGCGGCAAGGATCTCGCCGCTCTCATGTCCGCCCCCGGCCCGGCGGGGCGCTATGCCCGCGCCGTGATGGCCCGCACTTTGGCCTATGCCGCGCGCCTGGTGCCGGAAGCCGCCGACGATATCGTGGCGGTCGATGACGCCATGCGCCTCGGCTACAATTGGAAACTTGGCCCCTTCGAGCTGATCGACAAGATCGGTGCTGCTCGTCTCGTTGAGATGCTGGCGGCCGATGGCGTGGAGGTTCCGGCTCTCCTGAAGCTGGCGTCGGAGCGGCCCTTTTATCGTGTGGAGAACGGTGCGCGCCAATATCTTGGCACCAATGGCGCCTATCGCGACATCGTGCGGCCCGAAGGCGTGCTGCTGCTCTCCGACATCAAGCTGAAGTCGCAGCCCCTTCTCAAGAATGGCTCCGCCTCTCTGTGGGATATCGGCGACGGCGTGGTGTGCCTGGAGTTCACCTCCAAGAGCAATTCCCTCGACGAGGGGATCATCACCTTGCTCTCAAAGGCCTTGAAGCTGGTGAAGGAGAAGTACAAGGCCCTCGTCATCTATAATGAGGGCTCGAACTTCTCCGTGGGTGCCAATCTGGGCCTGGCCCTGTTCGCCTGCAATATCGGCGCTTTCGGCGAGGTGGAAAAGCTGGTCGCCACCGGCCAGAAGGCCTATCAGGACATGAAATACGCCCCCTTCCCCGTGGTGGCGGCCCCCTCGGGGCTGGCGCTCGGCGGCGGGTGCGAGATCCTGCTGCATGCCGATGCGGTGCAGGCCCACGCGGAAAGCTATATCGGGCTTGTGGAATGCGGCGTCGGCGTGCTTCCGGCCTGGGGCGGCTGCACCGCCATGCTGGAGCGCTGGCAGACCGACAAGGCCTTCCCCAAGGGGCCCATGCCCGCCCCCTCCAAGGTATTCGAGACGGTCTCCACCGCCACCGTGGCGAAGTCCGCGGCCGAGGCCAAGGAGCTGAAATTCCTGCGCGAGAGCGACGGCATCACCATGAACCGCGATCGCCTCCTGGCCGATGCCAAGGCCCGCGCCCTGGCGCTGGCGGAAGGCTATGTGCCGCCCAAGCCCATCGAACTCACTCTGCCCGGCCCGTCCGGGAAGGTGGCCATGGAAATGGCGGTGGAAGGCTTCGCCAAGCGCGGCCTCGCCACCCGGCACGACAAGGTGGTGTCGTCCGCTCTGGCCGAGGTGCTCACCGGCGGTGATGCCGACCATATCGAGCCCGTGCCCACGGCCCGGCTGCTGGAGCTGGAACGGGAGGGCTTCATGAAGCTCATCCGCACCAACGCCACCTTGGACCGCATCGAGCACATCCTCGAAACCGGCCGGCCGCTGCGGAATTAAAGGCCGCCGCCGAACGCCCTCTCCCGCTCGCGGGGGAGGGCTGGGGAGGGAAAGCCCCTTTCCGCGAAAGCAACTCCGGGGTGGCGCGGGCGCACTGCCCCCACCCTGCCCTCCCCCGCGAGCGGGAGAGGCTTCGCCGCGCGGCCGGCCGCATCCTCGGCCTCGCGCGGCCCCTTCAGAACAATCGGGAGCCAAACGCCATGCAGGTCTATACCCCGCCGCTCCGCGACATGCGCTTCGTGCTGCACGAGCTGCACGGCAGCGAGGAGCTGCGCCATCTGGAAGGTCTGGAAGAGGTCACCCCAGACCTCATCGACGCCGTGCTGGACGAAGCCGCCAAGCTCGTCACCGAGGTGCTCGCGCCCCTGAACCAGAGCGCGGACCTCGAAGGCTGCACCTATGAGAATGGTGTGGTCCGCACCCCCAAGGGCTTCAAGGAAGCCTACGCCACCTTCATTGAAGGTGGCTGGAACGGCATCGCCTGTGATCCGAAATATGGCGGCCAGGGGCTGCCCGCCTCGGTGAACAAGCTGGTGGAGGAGATGCTGTGCTCGGGCAACCTTGCCTTCGGCATCTGCCCCGGCCTCACCCATGGCGCCTATGAGGCGCTGATCCATCACGCCTCCGATGAGCTGAAGGACCGCTTTTTGCCGAACATGGTGGCGGGCACCTGGTCCGGCTCCATGTGCCTCACCGAGCCGCAATGCGGCACCGATCTCGGCCTCGTGCGCACCAAGGCGGTGCCGCAGGAGGATGGCAGCTACAAGATCACCGGCAACAAGATCTTCATCTCCGCCGGCGAGCAGGACCTGACCCAGAACATCATCCACCTTGTGCTCGCGCGCCTGCCGGACGCGCCCAAGGGCATCAAGGGCATTTCCTTGTTCCTGGTGCCGAAATTCCTGCCGAAGGAAGATGGCACCTTGGGCCCGCGCAATGGCGTGCTGTGCACCGGCATCGAGCACAAGATGGGCATTCACGGCTCCTCCACCTGCCAGATGGCGTTCGAGGAGGCCACCGGATGGCTGGTGGGCGAGCCCCACAAGGGCATGCGCGCCATGTTCTCCATGATGAATTCGGAGCGCCTGTCGGTGGGCACCCAGGGCCTCGGCCTGGGCGAGGCCGCCTATCAGGCCGCCGTGGTCTATGCCAAGGAGCGCCTGCAGGGCCGCTCCCTCACCGGCGCCAAGCATCCGGACAAGCCGGCCGATCCCATCATCGTGCATCCGGACGTGCGCCGCACCCTCATGACCATGCGCGCCTATAATGAAGGCTGCCGGGCGCTGGGCGGCTGGGTGGCGCGCACGCTCGACATCATGGAGCATGCCACCGACCCCGAGGAGCGCCGTCGCGCCGAGGATTTCACGGCGCTGATGACGCCCATCGTGAAGGCGCTGTTCACGGATATGGGCTTCGCCACAGCCTCAATGGGCATGCAGGTCTATGGCGGGCACGGCTATATCCGCGACCATGGCATGGAGCAGTATGTGCGCGATGCGCGCATCGCCATGATCTATGAGGGCACCAACGGCGTTCAGGCCCTCGACCTCGTCGGCCGCAAGCTGCCGGCGCATATGGGGCGCTATCTGCGCTCCTTCTTCCACCCGGTGCTCGCCTTCATCGACGCCAAGATGGACGACGACAATCTGGCGCCCCTCGTCGGCCCGCTGGGCAAGGCCTTCGGCGCGCTCCAGCTCGCCACGGCCCACATCGCCGAAAAGGGCCTGAAGGATCCGGAGGAGGCCGGCGCCGCGGCCACCGAATATCTGCGCCTCTTCGGCCTGGTGGCCCTGGGATACATGTGGGCGCGGATGGCGGAAGTGGCTTTTGAGAAGCGGCCGACCGCCAATGGCGATGCCGCCTTCTATGATGCCAAGATCGCCACGGCGCGCTTCTACATGGAGAAGCTGCTTCCCGAAGTGGCGGCCCTGTGGGGCTCCATCAAGGCCGGCAAGGCCGCGACGATGGGGCTTGAGGAAGCCAGTTTCTGAAACCGGTGGCCGGCTGCGGCCGGCCATCGCCGACTTTCAACACTCCTCCGCCCCGATCCCGCCGGGGCGGCTTTTTTGTGAGGTGACCGCCATGGCCGACGTTTCCGCCCTCATCGAATCCATGCGCGAGCGCGCCGACGCCCTCGCAGAGCTGGGCTACAAGGTGCGCTTCGACCTGACCGACAAGAACGAATCCCTGCTGCTCGACGCCACCGGCGGCGCCGTCTCCCTTGAGGAGGGCACCGGCGAGGCCGACGCGGTTCTGAAGCTGTCGTCCGATACCCTGGACAAGCTGGTGGCCGGGCGCCTCGGCGCCATGCTGGCCTTCTCGACGGGACGGCTGAAGGTGGAAGGCTCGCGCGGCGTTGCGCTGAAGCTGGCGAGCCTGCTCGGCGACGAGTGATCGTCCGCCGGCGCGAAGCCGGCACGCTCCGGCCGCAAAAAGCGGAGCAACCCCCACCCATCCTTTCCGCTGGCGCAACGCGCCGGCGGAAAGGACTCAATTCTCGGCACCTCTCACGGCCGACGCCGCCTTTTCCTGTTCCGGCGCAGGGTCCGTCGCCGGCGCCACGCGGGCGTCCCGGCCCAGCAAGGCCAGGATGGTCTCGCGAATGATGGGGCTCTGCATGATGCGGCCGGCCCCGCTGCGGGACAGGTGGTTGCTGTCGCTGAAGAAGAAATGCGCGTCATCGGCGGCGTGACAGCTCTTTTCATCGCAGAACAGGCCGGCCAGCTCCACCACCTCGGTGCCCGGCACCTCCCGCGCCACCTTCTGCAGCTCCGCGGTGTTGGCGCCGCTGATCCTCGTCACCACATCAAGCCCTTCCACCAGGCAATGGGAGGAGTCGCCCCCAAAATGCTCGGCACGCACGGTGCAGGCCGCCGGACCGATGGGGAATTCCGGAGCCTGCGCCACCAGGAGCACATTGGAACCCGCCCTGCGGATCGCCTCCACCGTGCGCCGCAACGCCACGGGGAACGCGGCGCGGCTGCCGTCGCCCGTCGGCAAGCGGGCGTCCGGCAGGTCCGGCATGGTCAAGGCCAGGGTCGGCGCGGCATAGGTCGTCCACAGCGCCCAGCGGCCCACCAGCACCACGAGCTTCGGCGGGTGTTTCTCGATCTCCTCGATCACCGCCGTGTTGAAGATCGCGCAGTCGGTGCCCCATTTGGTCTCGCGCGGGGTCGAGATGCCGATCAGGGGCGGGCACCCGCGCAGCGCCAGCAGCCGCGTGCCAACGCCTTCACGCGCCAGGAGAGCGGAGAAGCCGGAGAAGCTGGCGGAAGCGTGGGAATCTCCCCACACGAGCACGTCATAAGTGCCCTCCGCCCCCGGGGGCGAGATCGTGCACCCATCCGACCCCGTTCCGAAGTCAGCGCTTGGAACGCAGACGTCCTTGAACATGGACACGCGCATGGCGGCGTCGGCAATTTTGCCCAAGGGGGAAATGGGCCAGAGGAACCCTTCCCTGTTGGTCAGGAACTGCGCGCAGCCAATGAAGAGCAGGATACCGACGGCGGCCGCCCCGAAGTGGGCGACACGCAGCCCCTTGAACCAGTTGGCCCGGCGGGCGGGCATTTCCACGTAACGCAATGACAGGGCGGCCAGGACCACAGCCGCTGAGATGAGGGCAAGCGCCAGGATCGCTGTCGGCCGACGGTCCCGATAGGCATAGGCCAGCGCCAGCAGCGGCCAATGCCAAAGATACAGCGAATAGGAAATCCGCCCGACATAAACCATGCCCGAATGGCTCAACAGCCGCGCGACCGGCCCGGCAGGAGCATGACGGCCGGAATAGATGAGCAGCACCGCGCCGAGAACCGGCGGCAGCGCGGCCACGCCGGGAAAGGGCGTGTCGCGGGTGTAGGCGAAGATCGGCAGCAGCAGCGCGGCCAGCCCGACGAGCCCCAGGCCCATTGCGATCCGGGTCCGCAGGGCTGGCAGCGGCGCCAGCGCCAGGAGCGAGCCCGCAAGCAGCTCCCAGGCCCGCGATGACAGCAGGAAAAAGGCGCGGCGCGGCGCCTCCTGCAGCTCCATCTGGGCGAGTACCAGCGAGCCGAGGGCGACAAGGAGCAGCCCACCGACCGCGAGGCGTCGACCGCCGATGCGCATCAGGGCGAACAGCACGAGCGGAAAGATGATGTAGAATTGCTCTTCCACCGCCAGCGACCAAAGATGCAGCAGCGGCAAGGCTTCAGCAGCAGGCGCAAAGTAGGACTGCTGGTGCATGAAATAAACATTGGCGAAGAAGAGAACCGCCGGAATGAGCGACTCGCCCAGGTCGCTCATCTGCTTCGGCAGCAGGATGAAGACCGAAAGCACCACCGTGGCGAGCAGCACGACAAAGAGCGCCGGCAGGATTCTGCGGATGCGGCGGTCATAAAAGTCGATGAGGGAAAAGCGACCACGCTCAATGTCGCCCACCATGATCGACGTGATCAGAAAACCGGAGATGACGAAGAAGACATCGACGCCCACGAAGCCGCCGCGGAACGGCGAAAAGCCTCCATGGAACAACACGACGCTCCCGACAGCGATGGCCCGCAACCCATCGATGTCGGGCCTGTAGGCCAGACTCATCATCGCCCCCTGATCGTGCGCGCCCCCTTCGGGACGCGTACCGCCGCAGAGATGATTAGACCAGCCAAACAGATGCCGCAAATGCCGGCTGCAGGCCGTGGTTGCAGCCGGCGCCCTGGCCCCTCAAAAAGCCTTGTAGGTGATGATGGTGTATGTGTCCTTGATCCCGGGAATGACCTGCACCTTCTGGTTCACGAACTGCCCGATATCGGTGCCCGGCTCCACGTAGAACTTCACGAGGAGAT
Source organism: Xanthobacter variabilis (assembly GCF_043831965.2). Classification (NCBI taxonomy): domain Bacteria; kingdom Pseudomonadati; phylum Pseudomonadota; class Alphaproteobacteria; order Hyphomicrobiales; family Xanthobacteraceae; genus Xanthobacter; species Xanthobacter variabilis. The sequence goes on along the minus strand of NZ_CM195533.1, from coordinate 3,163,745 downwards.
CGAAATCTCCGGCCGTGGAATAGATCTCGGATGCGATCTCGGCATCCGCAATGGCATCGGCCACCTCATAGGACTTGCCGAGCTGACATTTGATCTGCACAAAAAACGGGATCACGGTGCACTCCGCTCAAGAACACGGAGCCCGCCCGAAGGCGAGCCCCTCATTCCTTCTAGCCGGGCAGCGCCGCCGCCCCGCCGAAGGCGCCAAGGTGGACAAAACCGGGGCCTGGCGCAAGGGTGGCGCCGAGGCCGCGGCCGCATCATGCCCGGTTTCGCTGCGCCCCCGGGATGCGCCAGCCATCTGCCCGTTTCACGGAATCGCCGCGATGCTCTAGCTTGTTGCGCAGATGGGTTTTCCGCATGCGAACCTGTCGCCTTCGCCCCGGAACGCTCCAGGCCGGCTTCAGCGCCTGCTGGTCCCGCTCATCCCGCCTTGTGAGGTTGCCTTGTCCCATCGCGCGCCGCCCATCGCCCTCACCATTGCCGGGTCCGATTCCAGCGGCGGGGCCGGCATCCAGGCGGATCTCAAGACGTTCTCGGCCCTCGGCGTTTACGGGGCCAGCGTCATCACCGCCCTCACCGCGCAGAACACCCGTGGCGTCACCGGCATTCATGATGTGCCTGACGATTTCATCGGCGCGCAGATGGATGCCGTGTTCAGCGACCTTGCGGTGAAGGCGGTGAAGATCGGAATGCTCTCGCGTCCCGGTACCATCAGGGCCGTGGCCGCCGGGCTCGATCGTCATCATGCCCACCCGGTGGTGCTGGATCCCGTGATGGTCGCCGCGTCGGGCGCGAAGCTGCTTGGGGACGATGCGGTTGAGAGCCTGATCCAGGAGCTTCTGCCCCGCGCCGACCTCATCACCCCCAACCTGCCCGAAGCCGCGGCGCTGCTCGGCACTGCTGCCGCCGAGAGCGAAGCGCAGATGCACGAACAGGCCGAGCGCCTGATGGCCCTGGGCGCCAAGGCGGTGCTCATGAAAGGTGGCCATGCCAGCGGCGCGGAAAGCGTGGATCTGCTGGTGACGGCGGCGCACACGGCGCGCTTCACCTCTCCGCGCCATCACACGCGAAACACCCACGGCACCGGCTGCACCCTGTCGTCGGCCATCGCCGCGCGGCTGGCCCTGGGGGATGATCTTGCCGCAGCCGTGGGGGCGGCGAAGACCTACATCACTGGCGCCATCGCCGCGGCCGACCGCCTGCAGATTGGCTCCGGCCATGGTCCGGTGCACCACTTCTTCGCCCTCTGGCCCGATTGAGCAGGCCTCTTTGTCAGGCGCGGAATCCACGGTATCGTCCGGAACAGCGAACGTGCGTTCGGATGAAAGGATTTCACGCCATGGCAGTGAAGGAGCGGGGGGCCTCCCCCCTCGAATCGGGCGCGCAGGCGATTACCGGCCAGCTGGGCAAGACCATCCAGAGGCTGCGCAAGGCCTACAATCTCTCGCTCTCCGATTTGGCGGAACAGTCCGGCGTGGCCAAGTCCATCATCAGCCAGATTGAGCGCAACGAAACGAATCCCACCCTGGCCACGGTCTGGCGCCTTTCACAGGCGCTCGACATGTCGGTGGAGCGGGTGCTCGCCTCCTCGGACGAGACCCCCATCGTCGAGAAGCTGACGCGGGCGGACACCCCCATTCTCTTGTCCGAGGACGGGCTGTGCCGGCTCTCCATCATCGGCTGGATCAAGACCGTGGAGTGGCTGCAATATTACGATTTCCACGCCGAACCCGGAGGCGAGCTGGATTCCGATGGGCACCAGCGCGGTTCCATCGAATGTCTCACCGTTATGTCCGGGGCGTTGGAAGTGGATGTGGGCGGGGTGGTGGAGAGCGTGAAGGAGGGCGAGACCGTGCGGTATCGCTGCGACCGCCGCCACATCATCCGCAATCGCGGGACAGTGCCGGCGCACGCCTTCATGGTCTGCCTGCTGAAGGCCGCCGTTCTGGACTGAAGCGGCGAACGGGCGCGGTCCTGAGTGCGCCATACGCCTTTCGACAAGGCGGATGACGCTTGGCTCGGTCACGCCCTACAGCAGGCCGAGCTGCTGCAGCTCGCGCCGCATGTCCTCCGGCATGGCCATGGCGCCGTCGCCATCCACGGAGGCGAGGTCCCGCGGCGCCTCGTTGTCCTTCAGGTAGCGCCAGCCCTGGAACGGCCGGGCTGGCCGCGGGCGCACCGGAACGACCTCCTCATCGAGCACCAGCGCACAGCGGCGCACGCCGTCCACATCCACGAACGGCCGCACGTCGAGCAGGCGCTGGCGGGCGGCCACGTCGCCCCGAATGACCCAATAGAGCGAGCCGCCATCCCGCAGTTCGTCGACCCGCGTGGGCACCATGCGCGTCACGTGCACCTGCTCGAAGGGCACGCCCGCGCGCGCGGCATCCGCCCGCCGGTCGGCGATCCAGTTTCGCAGGTCCTCGATGGACGTGGCGCCAACACACAGCTTGATGAGATGAAGAGGCATGCCACGCTTATAGCCCATCGCCGCCCGCTCCGGGGGCCTCGACGCGCAGGGCTGCCCCTTCATTGGGGCGGATCGGGCGCGATGGGCTCAGGCGCGGTATTCGCGGGCCGAGGTGTGGGCCGTGGCACGGCGGGCTGAACTCGCGTGACGGAGGGAATCGCGGGCCGGGCGGGCGGAAGCGGCGCCGCTGCGGTCGGCGCTGGGGGCTCCGCAGGGGCGGCATGTGGCGCGTCAACACTCTCGGTCGCGACCGGTGGCGCGGCTGGTTCCGGTGTCGATGGAGCTTCGCGCGCTGGCGGGGACGGCTCGGCGGCCGGGGTCGTCGGGGGCATGCTTTCCACCGGTGCGGCGGACGTGGGCGCGGTCCACTTCGCCTGATGAGCGGCGTAAAGCGTTTCGAACCGGCGGCCGCTCACGTTGGCCGCAGCCTGCGAGCCCCCGCCGAGCATCCGTGCTGGCGCGCACTGATCGTCGGGGCAAGAGAAATCCTCTCGCAGCACCACGGCCACAAGGCCGAACGGGTCGCGGGCCAAAGGCTGGCGCCAGGTCTCCAGCAGGGCTGCCAGATCCGCCGAGGGCGCCCGCCGCAACAGGTCCTCGCCATCCTTCAGCAGCATCAGGCGCGCGCGCACCAGGGCGCGGGCCGCCGCCACACTCTGCGGGCGGGCGAACACCACCTCCTCGCAGCTCGCGGCCATCTCGGCCAGGGCATCGATGCAGGCCAGGCCGCTGGCCGCCAGAGCGCCGTCAAGCGCGGTCGCGCGCGCGGAAATGCCCTGCTCTTCGGCCTGCAGGGCCTGTTCGTCCAGCTTTCGTTCGTAAAGGAGAATGAGCGCATAGGCCACGACGAGCAGGCCGATCAGGCCCAACACCAGTACGGGCACGCGCAGGCTGTCGGAACGCAGCAGCAAAACGAACACCGCGACCGCCACCGCCAGGGCGGCCCCCAGCACCAGCCAGCCCGGCACGGAGCCGGCGCCACCAGCGGCAAGGGTGAGGGCGTTCATCGCGTCGGCCTCCGGCTCCGCCTCCTTCTGGCCTCAAGGGCAGGAGGCGTCTCCATCATGGCCCGCATGTCGCTTCAGGGCAACGCGGGGAGAACCACCGATGCGACAAGAAAACAAAGCGAATGAGATGCGCCGGGCACCGCTACGGTACCCTGGCGCGGGGATCCGTCGCCGGGAAAGCGCGCGTCAGTTCGCGAGCGCAACGGCAGGCTCAAACCCACCGAAGAGATAGACGACGGTAACACCCAAGAGAAACGCGGTCAGCGCCACGCGCGCCGTACCCCAGCAGGAGCGAGTTCCAGACAGGTGCATGATTGGTCTGATGAGATCCCTGTTTTCGGTGCCCTCTCCAGCCGGAGAAGTCACCGCGATGTCATGGGCTTTAGGATTTTCTCAACCTTGAAACAAGAGGTGACGCGTCGCCTCTCGCCATGCCGCAATGCCACCGCAATCACCCCGAAATCGCCACAATGCCGCGACGCAGCGAGTAACATTATGTTTCAACGCACATTTTCGCCGCTGCGCAGCTGCGGGGCCCCGTAGAGCGGGGGCCTTCTTTTTTTTTGTTTTTCCCCTACCAAGAGGCCATGACTCGCGACTCGTCCCCCCCGACATCCGACGAATCCCGCGCTCCGCGGGGTTTCGACCCAGAGGCTGTTGAGCGCACCATCCTCGATCTGGCGGCCGGCTGCGGCCCGGATCGCACCCTTGCGCCGGCCGATGTGGCCCTTGCCATCGCCCCCGGCGAGCACTGGCAAAGGGCCCTGCCCCAGGTGCGGCGCAGCGCCGTGGCCCTGGCGCAGGCGGGCCGCCTGCTCATCTATCGCAAGGGCAAGGTGATCGATCCGGCGGAGCTGCGCGGCGTCTACCGCCTGGGCCTGCCCCGCAACGATTGAGCTTGAGCCGGGAAGCGACGGCTTAAGGCCCGGGAAACAGGGTGTGCGTCTTGCCGCCGAGATAGTAGGCGACAAGACCCACCCACTCCTTCGCGCCCACGTCGGTGAAATCAAGGCCGCTGGCGGCGCGGGAGAATGGCGCGTTCAGCGCGTTCGGCCCCACGGTGCGGAAATCCACCGGATAGGCCTCCACGGGAAAGTCCACCGCGCGAAAGCACCCCATGGCGCGCGGCATGTGGAATGCGCTGGTTACCAGCAGCCACCGCTCGCCGGGCTGCGGCTTCAACAGCGACTTGGCGAAGGCGGCATTCTCAGCCGTGTTGCGGGACTTCTCCTCAAACTCCACGCGGGCGGGGTCGATGCCCAGAACGCCAAGGCTGCGGCGCATCATCTCCGCTTCCCGCCCCTCCCCCTCCGGCATCAAGGCGCCGCTGCCACCGATGAAGGCGAGCCGCGCCTGCGGAAAGCGCCGCGCCAGATCCGCAAAGGCCAGCACCCGCTCACCGGCCTCGGAAAATGCCGGCTGGCCGCGCGCGAGACCGATCTCCGGCAATTCCGCGCCACCCAAAAGCAGAATTCCAGTGATGGGCTTTCCATCGTCGTGGAACTGCGGAAAACGCTCCTCCAGCGGGGAGAGAATGTGGTTCGCCACCGGCGAGAAGCCGAACACCAAAAGCCCGGCAACGCTCGCCAGCAGCAGCCCCCAGCCCGCGCGGCGCAGGCCGAGAAGCAGCGCCAGGACCGCCACAACCAGAAGGATCACCAGCGCATTGGAGGGCGCGGCCACAAACCACGCCATCTTCGACACAGTGAAGAACGAATCCATGCGCCCGCCCCTTTCAGCGTTTCCGCCCGGAAACACTCCAGCCCAATACCCTCAGGCATAGCCGACCCCTTCGCCCCTGCGAAGGGCGAAGGCGGCGACAAGGCACGGCGATGGGCTCGCCATCAGCTTCCGCGTGACGGCGACCAGTGTTGGCGCGAGGTCAGATCAGGCTGTCTTTTCAAAGAGCTGCCGGCCAATGAGCATGCGGCGGATTTCGCTGGTTCCAGCGCCGATCTCATACAGCTTGGCGTCACGCAGCAGGCGGCCGGTGGGATAATCGTTGATATACCCGTTTCCGCCCAGCGTCTGAATCGCCTCCAGCGCCATCCAGGTCGCCTTCTCGGCGGCGTAGAGAATGGCCCCGGCCGCGTCCTCGCGGGTGGTGGCGCCACGATCGCAGGCCTTGGCCACCGCATAGACGTAGGCACGGGTGGCGTTCATGGTCACATACATGTCTGCAATCTTGCCCTGCATCAGCTGGAAGGTGCCGATGGGCGCGCCGAACTGCTTGCGCTCGTGGACGTAGGGCATCACCACGTCCATGCATGCCTGCATGATGCCGATGGGGCCGGCGGCCAGCACCGCGCGCTCATAGTCCAGGCCGCTCATGAGCACATTGACGCCCTTGCCCACGGCGCCGAGCACGTTCTCCTCCGGCACCTCGCAATCCTCGAACACCAGTTCGCCGGTGTCGGAACCGCGCATGCCCAGCTTGTCCAGCTTCTGGGCGGTGGAGAAGCCCTTGAAGCCCTTCTCGACGATGAAGGCGGTCATGCCACGCGGGCCGGCGGCCGGGTCGGTCTTGGCGTAGACCACCAGGGTCTCAGCGATGGGGCCGTTGGTGATCCACATCTTCGAGCCGTTGAGAATGTAGCGGTCGCCCTTCTTCTCGGCCCGGGTGCGCATGGACACCACGTCCGAGCCGGCGCCGGGCTCCGACATGGCGAGCGCGCCCACATGCTCACCGGTGATGAGCTTGGGCAGATATTTCGCCTTCTGCTCGGCGCTGCCGTTGCGGCGGATCTGGTTGATGCAGAGGTTGGAATGGGCGCCATAGGACAGGCCCACCGAGGCGGAGGCGCGGGAGATCTCCTCCACCGCGATGACATGCTCCAGATAGCCAAGGCCCGAGCCGCCATACTCCTCTTCCACCGTGATGCCGTGCAGGCCGAGCTCGCCAAGCTTGGGCCACAGGTCCCGCGGGAACTGGTTGGTGCGGTCGATCTCGGCGGCGCGGGGGGCAATCTCGGCATCCGAGAAATTGCGCACGGTGTCGCGCAGCATGTCGGCGGTTTCGCCGAGGTCGAAATCGAATCCGGCGGGACTGTTCGGCAGCATGTGTTTCCTCCCTCGCTCCCCGTTCTTGGCGGCGTGCCGATACGGCAAGGCCGGGGGAGTCGCCGCTAGAATAAAACGGTTGTCCGTTTATTCAATGGGGCAAGTGCAAGGGAGATGAAGGACACGTTGGAGGCGGAACGAGACGGGGGCGGGCGGGAGCCACGGCCTGCGCGGTGGCCCCCACCATGCTCAGGGCCGCCAGGCGTCGCGGGGCTCGGCTTCCTTCTCCTCGCCGCGGGCCTCCTCGACGATGGAGAGCAAAGCGCGCAACGCTTCCTGCACCCCCTGGCCCGATTGGGCGGAAAGCAGCAGGGGCGTTTTCTTCGCGGCGCGCTTCAGGCGCTCCTTCTGCTGCTTGAGCAGCTCCGGAGACAAAGCGTCGATCTTGGAGAGGGCGACGATTTCCGGCTTCTCATCGAGCCCGTTGCCATAGGCCGCGAGCTCTTCGCGCACGGTCTTATAGGCCTTGCCCGCGTGTTCGCTGGTGCCGTCCACCAGGTGCAGCAGCGCGCGGCAGCGCTCCACATGGCCCAGGAACCGGTCGCCGATGCCCACGCCCTCATGCGCGCCCTCGATCAGGCCGGGAATGTCCGCCAGCACGAATTCGCGACCGTCCACCCGCACCACGCCGAGACCGGGATGCAGGGTGGTGAAGGGATAATCGGCGATCTTCGGCTTGGCTGCGGTCGTCGCGGCGAGAAACGTTGATTTGCCCGCATTGGGCAGACCCACGAGACCGGCATCGGCAATGAGCTTCAGGCGCAGCCAGATCCACCGCTCCTGGCCTTCCAGGCCCGGATTGGCGCGGCGGGGCGCCTGATTGGTGGAGGTCTTGAACTGGGCATTGCCGAAGCCGCCATTGCCCCCTTCCAAAAGCTTGATGCGCTGGCCCGCCTCCGTGAGGTCCGCGAGCACGGTTTCCTCATCCTCGTCCAGGATCTGGGTGCCGGCCGGCACCTTCAGCACCACGTCGGCGCCCTTGGCGCCGGTGCGGTTGGCGCCCTTGCCGTGGTCGCCCTTCTTGGCCTTGAAATGCTGCTGGTAGCGATAGTCGATCAGCGTGTTGAGGCCGTCCACGCATTCAATCCACACATCGCCCCCGCGTCCGCCGTCCCCGCCGTCGGGGCCGCCGAACTCGATGAACTTTTCGCGCCGAAACGAGACGCAGCCGGCACCGCCGTCGCCCGAGCGCACATAGACCTTGGCTTGATCGAGAAATTTCATGGCCGTCGAGGTAGACGCGCCGCCAGCGGAACGCAAGGGGCGGCGCGCGTTCCTCGCATCACGACATCAAGCGGCGAGGACGGCGGCGATTTTGCGGATGGTGCCCCAATTGCGCCCTGTGCCCACCAGCCCGCCCCGCCCGAACGACAAGCCAGCGGCGAGACGTGAGCGCCCAAGCCCTTTGGGGAACTGGCCATAAAGCACATCGCCCCGCAGTTCGAGCCGCTCCCCGCCGGCGGCCAGAGCCGTCAGCTTCTCCAGGGTCTGCATGCCAGGCGGCTCTTTCAGCAGCATCACGAGAAACGCACTCGGTGCGGCCTCCGCCGCCTCGGCCATGGGGTTTTCCGCCATCAGCCGGGTCCAGGCCGCAGGGCTTCTTACAAAGACATCGGTGGTCAGCCCCGCTTGCGAGGCCAAGGCCAGCTGCAGCCGCGCCTCCAGCTCGGCCCAAGAGCCATCACCGTTCTCGAAGACGAGGTTGCCGGATTGCAATACGGTTTGCGGCGCGCCAAAACCAATCGCGGCGGCGATTTCCCGCAGGTGCGCCATGGGGAGCAGCCCCGCTCCGCCGACATTGACCGCACGCAGAAGAGCGACGTGGCGGCTCATGGCCACGAAGGCGCGCCGCTCACGCGCGCCGTCCGTTGTGACCGGAGAAGATGCGCAGAGCGCCAAGCCCGAGGGCCACCGCGCCCGCCACCGCCAGCATCACCGGAAAGTTGTTCACCCCCGGCGGACCACCCGCGGAAGAACTGCAACGCCGCCCGCCGGCCCCATCTCCGCGTCCCCCGCGAGGCGCCGCGCCGGCGGCGGTGCCGCCCAGGCGGGCCGCAGCGCGCTGAAAGGCGGGGAGATGGCGCGTGCCCGAGGCCGCCTTCAGCTCGCGGAACACGGCCACCGCGTCGGGCGGCATGGGATAGGAGAGGAAGTTGTCATACATGGCCACGTTCTCGATCTCGTCCGCGACGCCGGCGGCGGCACATTCGGCGAGGGTGGCGGGCAGGCGCACCTTGCCGGGCCAATCGTTCACCGGCTCCGGCACGCCATAACGCGCACACAGGCGCGACAGCGCCCGCGCGTGGGCTGCCTCCGAATGCACGATATTGGAGAAGGGCCGCACGGGCCCGAAGCGGCGGATCACCGCGTCATACACCGCCAAAGCGTGCCATTCGTCGTAAAGGCCGATGCGCAGCGCCTGCGCCAGGGGCGGGCGCTGATCGGACGGATCGATGCGGCGGGAGGCGAGAAGGCGCGCGTCGGCATTGCTCATGGCTGTACTCCTTCCCTTAGGTTTACCGCCGGCGGGAGCTCCGATGCACGCGGAAACAGTGCCGCTGCGACTGCACGTCCCAACCGCGGACTTACCCCTTTGACGTTTGCCCGGGGCGCGACCAATAAGACGGCCATGAGCATGTCCACCGTCGATGTCCTGCTGCCCCTCGGCCTCGACACCCCCTATTCCTATCTTCGTCCGGACGGCATGAGCCTGTCGCCGGGCGACCTCGTCCACGTGCCCCTGGGCACGCGCGGCATGATGGGCTGCGTGTGGCCCCGCCGGGGCGAGCCGGCCAAGCCGCTGGACCCGAAGAAGCTGAAGGCGGTGAAGGACAAGCTGCCCTACCCGCCCCTGCCGGATGAACTCCTGAAGCTCATCGACTGGATGGCCGATTACACGCTGGCGCCGCGCGGCATGGTGCTGCGCATGGCGCTGCGCCACGGGGAAACCCCAGGCCCGGCGCGCGAGCGCGTGGGTGTGCGCGCCACCGGCCACAAGCCCGAGCGCATGACCGCCGCCCGCGCCCGCCTGCTGGAATTTCTGGCCGACGGCTTCGTACGCGGCAAATCGGAAGCGGCGCGGGAAGCCGGCGTGTCCCCCTCCGTGGTGGATGGGCTGGTGGATGACGGCGCCCTGGAAGCCCTGGTGCTACCGCCGGAACCCGCCGCATACCCGCCCGACCCCAGCCACGCCGCCCGGCCGCTTTCAGACGTGCAGGGCGAGGCCGCGCGGGTGCTGAAGGACGCGGTAGCCACCCATGCCTTCAGCGTCTTCCTGCTGGACGGCGTCACCGGCTCGGGCAAGACCGAGGTTTATTTCGAAGCGGTAGCGCAGGCGGTGCGCGACGGGCGCCAGGCGCTCATCCTGCTGCCCGAAATCGCCCTCACCCAGGCGTTCCTGGATCGCTTCACCGCCCGTTTTGGCGTGAAGCCGGCGGAATGGCATTCGGCGGTCTCCGCCCGCCGCCGCGCGCGCATTCTGAACGGCGTGGCCTCCGGCGAGGTGAAGGTGGTGGCCGGGGCACGCTCTGCTCTGTTCCTCCCCTTCCACGACCTTGGCCTGATCGTGGTGGATGAGGAGCACGACCCCGCCTACAAGCAGGAAGATGGCGTGTGTTACCACGCGCGGGACATGGCGGTGGTGCGCGCGCGCAACTGCTCCGCGCCCATCGTCCTGGCCTCCGCCACGCCGTCCATCGAGACCGAGGTGAATGCCCGGCGCGGACGCTACCAGCGTCTGGCCCTGCCGGTGCGCTTCGGCGGCGCCAAGGTGCCCGGGCTCACCCCCATCGACCTTCGGCGCGAAGGCCCCCCGCGCGGGCGCTGGATCGCGCCCCGGCTTGAGGGCGAGATCAACGACACCCTCTCGGTCGGTGGGCAGGCGCTGCTGTTCCTGAACCGGCGGGGCTATGCGCCGCTCACCCTCTGCAACGCCTGCGGCCACCGCATGCAGTGCCCCTCCTGCACCGCCTGGCTGGTGGAGCACCGCTTCCGGCGCCGCCTCACCTGCCACCATTGCGGCTACCAGGCGCCCGTGCCCGAATGCTGCCCGCGCTGTGGCGCGAAGGACAGCCTGGTGGCCGTGGGCCCCGGCGTCGAGCGGCTTCAGGAAGAGGTGCAGGCCCTGTTTCCCGCCGCCCGCACGCTGGTGCTCTCCTCCGACCTGCTGGGCGGGGTGGAGCGCATGCGCGCAGAGCTGGACGCGGTGGCGAAGGGCGAGGTGGACGTTGTGGTGGGCACCCAGCTCGTCGCCAAGGGCCACAACTTCCCCGGCCTTGCCTTGGTGGGGGTGGTGGATGCGGATGTGGGCCTTGGCCAGGGCGACCCGCGCGCGGCGGAGCGCACCTTCCAGCTCGTGCATCAGGTGGCCGGCCGCGCCGGGCGGGGCAAGACCGAGGGGCGCGGTTTCATCCAGACCCACATGCCCGAGCATCCGGTGATGCGCGCCCTCGTGACCGGCGACCGCGACGCTTTCTACGACACGGAGATCGCCGCCCGCGAGGAAACCCAGCTTCCCCCCTTTGGGCGCATGGCGGGCATCATCGTTTCAGCCAGCGAGGCCCATGCGGCGGAGGGCCATGCCCGGCGGCTGGCCGCCTGCGCGCCCATTGTTGCGGATGTCCGCATTCTGGGTCCGGCGGAAGCCCCGCTGGCGGTGCTGCGCGGGCGCCACCGCTGGCGGCTGCTGGCGCGCGCGCCCCGCCACGTGGATCTTTCCGCCTATCTGCGCCAATGGCGGGATCTGGCCCCGAAGCCCACCGGCAACGTCAAGGTGGTGATCGACGTCGACCCGCAAAGCTTCCTGTAAGGGCCGGGCCGGCAAGGCGCCCGTTCCCTCTGCCGCTGGCGGATGAGGGAAGGCATGCTTCCCCTAGGAGCTATCGACATTCACTGCGTGTGGCGCGGCTTGAACCTCTGCGCCAGGCGGTCCTGCCCAGCCGTCAGCCTCCCCCGCAAGCGGGAAAGGGAACGAGTCCGGGCAAGCCGTGCCTCTCAAATGTTGATCGGCCCTGGAAAACTCCCGGCTCTTCAGAAGACAGGCCGGGAACGCGCACCGGCCTTTTGAAGCGAACCGCTTTCGGCTTGCGGCCGCCCCCTTCCTGCCCCCTCCCCAGCACGCGGGAGAGGAGTGGAAGCGTAGCGAGCCGCCAGATCGTGGCATCGCCCTGCGGCTTCCCGAATGCGGATGGGCCCTAGCCTTCCCACGCGGGAATGTCGCCGCGCGCCCAGCCGCCCTTCACCTCGGCCACGTAATCGGCATAGCGACCGGCGGCGATGGCCTCGCGGGCGCCCGCCATGAGCTGCTGGTAATAATGAATGTTGGCCCAGGACAACAGCATGCCGCCCAGCATCTCCTCGCACCGCACCAGATGGTGGAGGTAGGCGCGCGAATAATCGCGCAGCGCCGGGCAGTCGCTCTCCTCGTCCAGGGGCCGCGGATCTTCCGCATGGCGCGCATTCTTCAGATTGATGCGGCCGAAGCGGGTGAAGGCCAGAGCATGACGACCCGAGCGGGTGGGCATGACGCAATCGAACATGTCGATGCCGCGCGCCACCGCCTCCAGCAGGTCGTCGGGCGTGCCCACGCCCATGAGATAGCGCGGCTTGGTGATGGGCAGGTGCGGCTCCACCGTCTCGATCATGGCCAGCATCACATCCTGTGGCTCACCCACGGCGAGGCCGCCGATGGAATAGCCGGGGAAGTCCATGTCCGCGAGCGCGGTGGCCGATTCCACCCGCAGCGCCGGCACCGCTCCGCCCTGGACGATGCCGAACAGCGCCCGCCCCTTGGGCTGCGCCTCGAACGCGCGCTTGGAGCGCTCCGCCCAGCGCAGCGACAGGCGCATGGCGCGGGCCGCCTCGTCATCGGTGCAAGGCAGTCGCACGCATTCGTCGAGCTGCATCTGGATGTCCGAGCCCAGCAGGCCTTGGATCTCCACCGCCCGCTCGGGGGTCAGCTCGTAATGGGTGCCGTCCACGTGGGAACGGAAGGTGACACCGTTCTCGCTCATCTTGCGCAGCGAGGACAGGGACATCACCTGAAAGCCGCCAGAATCGGTGAGGATCGGCCCGCCCCAGCCCATGAAGCTGTGCAGCCCCCCGAGCTTGGCCACCCGCTCCGCCCCCGGCCGCAGCATGAGGTGGTAGGTATTGGCCAGCACGATGTCGGCGCCCGCCGCGCGCACCTGATCGAAATAGAGCCCCTTCACGGTCGCCACCGTGCCCACCGGCATGAAGGCCGGCGTGCGGATGGTGCCGCGCGGCGTGAGGATGAAGCCGGTGCGCGCCGCCTTGTCGGTGGCGGAAAGCACGAAGGAAAAGGAGTCGGTGGGCGCGAAGGTCATGGGGCCGCTTGTGGCAGAAGCAGGCAGGCATCGCCATAGGAATAGAAGCGATAGCCATCCGCGATGGCGTGGGCATAAGCGCGTTTCTGCAGCTCGTGCCCCACGAAGGCCGCCACCAGCATCACCAGCGTGGAGCGCGGCAGGTGGAAATTCGTCATCATCGCGCCCACAGCCCGGAACCGGTAGCCGGGTGTGATGAAGATATCGGTCTCGCCCAGGAACGGCCGGATGGTGCCATCCTCACCCGCCGCGCTCTCGATGAGCCGCGTCGGGGTCGAGCCGACGGTGACGATGCGCCCGCCCCGGGCCTTCACCGCATTGAGCACCGCCGCAGTCTCCGCGGAGACCTCCCCCCATTCCGCATGCATGCGGTGGTTGGCCGTGTCGTCCGCCTTCACCGGCAGAAAGGTGCCGGCGCCCACATGCAGCGTGACGGTGACCACCTCCACGCCCCGCGCCTTCACCGCCGCGATAAGCGCCGGGGTGAAATGCAGGCTGGCCGTGGGCGCGGCGACAGAGCCGTCCACGCGGGCGAACACGGTCTGGTAATCGGTGCGGTCGTGCTCATCCTCCGCCCGCCGGGCCGCGATATAGGGCGGAATGGGCATATGCCCCACCTGCGTCAGCGCCGCATCCAGCTCCGGGCCGGAATGGTCGAAGGCAAGGTCCACCTCCCCTTCCCGCCGGACCTCCACCCGCGCTTCCAGCACACCGGCGCCGCCGGCATGGGTGAAGCGGATGACATCCCCCTCGCGCAGGCGCTTGGCGGGCTTGGCGAAGGCGGTCCAGCGGCTCGCGTCCAGCCGCTTCACCAGCGTCGCTTCGATATGCACGGTGCTCGCCCCCTCGCGGGTGCGCGTGCCTTCCAGGGCGGCGGGAATGACGCGGGTGTCGTTCACCACCAGGGCGTCACCGGGCTTCAGAAAGCTCGGCAGGTCGCCCACATGGGCGTCGCTCAGCTCGGGCGCGGCGCCGGGGCGCACCACCAGCAGGCGCGCGGATTCACGCGGCTCGGCGGGGCGCAATGCGATGCGCTCGGGGGGAAGTTCAAAATCGAAGGCGTCGACACGCATGGGGATCGGCAGGTGAGGGAGAGGAGGAAAATGGGAAAGCGGCGTTCCTACAGCGCCGCCGCCGGAACGCAAGGCCGAAGCCGTGGCCCGCGCCTAGAAGATGGCGATGGCGCCTTGCCACACGGCCCAGCTCATCAGCGCCAGGACGAGCACCGCCAGCACGCTGACGCCGAAGCCGGCGAGGATGACGAGACCATCCCGCTCCACCAGCCCCAGCCCGAACACGCACACCGCATAGCCGGGCGGCAGATTGCCGAGGAAGGGAATGGGCAGGAAGGCCAGGATGAGCCCCAGCACCACCACCGTCGCGCCCACAAGCCGGCGCGCCGTGGGGCCGGCGAAACGCTCGTAGCGCGGCCGCGAGATTGCCTCGAAGCGCTGGATCAGCGGGCGCGAGCGGGTGATGATCGTGTCCAGCATGGCGCGCGAGAAGGTGCGGCGGGCGATCACCTCCGGCAGCCACAGCTCCTGCCGCCCCATGGCCATCTGCAGGCCGATCAAGGCCAGGATGATGCCGCAGATCACCGGCACGCCGGGCGGCATGGGAATGCAGTTGGGAATCCCGAAAATCAGGAAAAGGATGCCGAAGGCGCGATTGCGCAGCGCATTCACGAGATCGCCCACGGCCACCCGTTCGCCCTCCTGGGCGGACAGGACGGCGGCGAGCAGTTCGGACGTTCTCGGGGTGCGGTGGTCCAATGCGGCCTCTTCCACGGCGTCTCCCCGACAGTCACGACTTCCTTTGGGGACGCACCTATTAGCACCGAGAAAAGGGCGTTGTCAGGGCACCTTTACCATCTGTCCCCGCGTCTGCGCCCAAGGCCGGGCCGGGCCGGGCACGCGAAAGCTGGCGGAAGTGGCGTACGCATCCAACCCCCGCCGGATACGTACGCCCCTCGCCACCGCCCCCCATTTAGACCATCTTCGCCGCGGAAGGAAAATGTCCGTTCGCGCGTTCCCGCATTTCCGCAGAGGGGTGCCGCCCTCCACGGCACCCACCCCTTCTCAATGCACCACGAACAGGCCGTCCACAGAACGCAGCTCCGCCGGCTTGATGAGGCCGCAATGGGCTACCCGGACCGAATGCAGCCGGCCCTCGATTTCCCGTTCCCAGAACTCCAGGAACCGCTGGAGCTCGGGAAATTTCGGGCACAGATCATACTCCTGCCACAGGAAGCTCTGCAGGACCGAGGGATGGTCCGGCATGCGATAGAGAATTTCGGCCGTGGCCAGGCCATAGCCTTCCATCTGCAACTTGAAGTCGTTGGAAACGCCATTCAGCGATAAATCGGATGCACCCTTGGACGCCATGTGGAAGACCTCCTCACGCAACATCGAATGAACGCTGGCCGGGGGGTGGATCGTGGAGCCTCCGTGTGCCATCTCCCCGCCGACCATGTTTCGATTGTCGGCTCAAGACTGCCGCGACGCCAAGTCCAAAAATTCCATTCCTGTTGTAGAAACAATGCGCTAGCAGCGAGGGTCGGCGACTGCTGACAAAGGGCGCCGCGCACCGGTTCAGGCCGCGCCGCTGGCCGCGCATCCCGGTGGCCCCGCGCAACCCCTTCGCACCGCAGCATTTTCGTGGATGCTGGCACTCTAGATCAGTGAGTGCCAAAAAAGTTGGGCCTCCCCCTTGCGGGAGCTTTTGGCGGCCCCTAGATGGGCCGTGAGCCGGACGAGCACCGTCCGGTGTCTGCAAAATAAGCAACCAATTCGGAGGTTCCCCTCATGGGTTTCCGTCCTCTGCACGACCGCGTTGTTGTGAAGCGCATCGACGCCGAGCAGAAGTCTGCTGGCGGGATTATCATTCCCGACACCGCCAAGGAAAAGCCCCAGCAGGGTGAAGTGATCGCGGTGGGCCCGGGCGCCCGCAATGAGAAGGGCGAGCTCGTCGCCCTCGACGTCAAGGCCGGTGACGTGGTGCTGTTCGGCAAGTGGTCCGGCACCGAAGTGAAGATTGACGGCCAGGATCTCCTCATCATGAAGGAGAGCGACATCCTCGGCGTGATCGAAGGCGCGGCCGGCGCCAAGCAGGCGGCCTGATCCATCCGCCCCGCGGCGGCCCGCGAGGCGCGGGCCCTGCCCCTTTGACCTATTCCGGAACATTCGTCCCAAGCTGAAGGAGCAAGGCACATGGCTGCCAAGGACGTGAAATTCTCCGTCGACGCGCGCGACAAGGTTCTGCGCGGCGTTGATATCCTCGCCAATGCCGTGAAGGTGACCCTGGGCCCCAAGGGCCGCAACGTGGTGATCGAGAAGGCCTTCGGCGCCCCGCGTATCACCAAGGACGGCGTCTCCGTCGCCAAGGAGATCGAGCTCGAGGACAAGTTCGAGAATCTCGGCGCCCAGCTGGTTCGCGAAGTCGCCTCCAAGACCAACGATCTCGCCGGTGACGGCACCACCACCGCGACCGTGCTCGCCCAGGCGATCGTGAAGGAAGGCGCCAAGGCGGTGGCCGCCGGCATGAACCCGATGGACCTGAAGCGCGGCATCGATGTCGCCGTCGAGGCCATCATCAAGGATCTCGCCGCCAACTCCAAGGCCGTGACCTCCAACGAGGAAATCGCGCAGGTCGGCACCATCTCCGCCAATGGCGACACCGAGGTGGGCCAGTTCCTGGCGGAAGCCATGAAGAAGGTCGGCAACGAGGGCGTCATCACCGTCGAGGAAGCCAAGTCCTTCGAGACCGAGCTCGACGTGGTGGAGGGCATGCAGTTCGACCGCGGCTACCTCTCCCCCTACTTCATCACCAACGCCGAGAAGATGCGCGTTGAGTTCGAGGATCCCTACATCCTCATCAACGAGAAGAAGCTGACCGGCCTGCAGGAGCTGCTGCCCGTGCTTGAGGCGGTGGTGCAGTCCGGCAAGCCGCTGCTCATCATCGCCGAGGACGTGGAGGGCGAGGCCCTGGCCACCCTGGTGGTGAACAAGCTGCGCGGCGGCCTGAAGGTCGCGGCCGTGAAGGCCCCCGGCTTCGGTGATCGCCGCAAGGCCATGCTGCAGGATATCGCCATCCTGACCGGCGGCACCGTGATCTCCGACGATCTCGGCATCAAGCTCGACAGCGTGAACCTCTCCATGCTCGGCACCGCCAAGAAGGTGGTGATCGAGAAGGAGAACACCACCATCGTCGACGGCGCCGGCGAAAAGGCTGACATCGAGGCCCGCATCGCCCAGATCCGCGCCCAGATCGAGACCACCACCTCCGACTATGACCGCGAGAAGGCCCAGGAGCGTCTGGCCAAGCTCGCCGGCGGCGTGGCCGTGGTGCGCGTCGGTGGCGCCACCGAGGTCGAGGTGAAGGAGAAGAAGGACCGCGTGGACGACGCCCTGCACGCCACCCGCGCCGCGGTGGAAGAAGGCGTGCTGCCCGGCGGCGGCGTGGCCCTGCTGCGTTCCGTGAAGGTGCTCGAAGGCCTGAAGGTCGACAATGCCGACCAGAAGACCGGCATCGAGATCGTCCGCAAGGCGGTCCAGGCTCCGGCCCGTCAGATCGCCACCAATGCCGGCGATGACGGCTCGGTGGTGGTCGGCAAGATCCTCGAGAACGACACCTACTCCTTCGGCTACAATGCGCAGACCGGCGCCTATGTAGACATGGTGAAGGAAGGCATCATCGACCCCACCAAGGTGGTGCGCACCGCCCTCCAGGATGCGGGCTCGGTCGCCGGCCTCCTCATCACCACCGAGGCGCTCATCGCCGAGCTGCCGAAGAAGAACGCCCCCGCGGCCCCGGCCATGCCGGGCGGCGGGATGGACTTCTGAGGTTAGAACACGCCTCTGGCGCCGCCCGGCCCTCTTCGCGAGAACGCAAACCGGCAAGCCGGTTTGCTCGGGCGGCGGGATGGACTTCTGAGGTTAGAACACGCCTCTGGCGCCGCCCGGCGAACTCTCGCGAAACGCAAACCGGCTTGCCGGTTTGCTCGGGCGGCGGATCAAAAATAGAACGGCCGGGCTTTTGCCCGGCCGTTTTCGTTTCTGGCGTCAGGGTCGGCAGCGGCGCGCAGCGCTCAGCTCGTGGCGGAGCGCAGCTCCGGCATTGGCCAAAGCTGATCGACGTCGCCTTCGCGGCTCGTGATGAGCCAGTCGCGCGCCAACGGGCCGCCGTCCGCATCCTGATCCTCGACACGCAGATGGCGCCCCGCGCGGCCGCCACCGGCCAGGACGAGGTGCTGGCCCTCCTTGAAGGGTAGGCTGGAGCGTTCCACGATCCAGCCTCCGCCGCGCACTGCGCCGAAGGAGATCTCACAATCCAGCAGGTCTTGAGCCACCGTCTCATCGCCGGCCGCGGACACCAGTTCCCAGAGCGGTGTGCCGGTGGGCAGGGGGGCGGCGCGGCCGCGCGCATACATGAAGGCGGTTCCGACCACCACCAGCACCCCCGGCGCGCCGCTAAGCTCATCGCGCAGATGCAGGCCAACCACCGGCGCGGCCTCCACCGGCTCCCGGTGCCAGTGCTCGATATAGGGGATGTCGCGGCCCTCTTCCTTCATCATGCCGTCTTCCAGCCAAAGCCGACCGGCATCGGCCCCCGGCGCGGCGGGCTGGTAATCGAGGAAGCGACGCCACTCAAAGCAATCCCCCGCGCGGGCCAGCACCCCGGCGAAACCCTCCTGGCGGGAGAGCCAGGCCATATGCGTCGCCGTCAGGTCCCGCAGGCAACGAACACCGGCGAAGGAGGGGCGAATATCGCTCTGGCGCAGGTCCGCATAGAGGGTGAGCCCCTGCAGCCAGCGAACTTGGGTCGTGGTGTCCCGGAGCCCGTCCGGATAGGCGAGCAGGGACCGCCGCCACAAACCCCTGAGATCGTCGATGTCGAGCAAGATCCCGCTCCCTTGTTTCTGGGCGGCCAGTATGGGAAGCGCCCCGGGGCCCCGGTAGACGCCTCCGGTCGATATGGGCCATAGAGCTGATCTATCCTGTGCGGCCGAATGCGCGAAAAAGGGTGGAGCGATGCCCAACGACGGACAGAAAGCAAAACCCAGCGCCCGCCGGGAGGAAACGTTCACCCGAAACGTGGACTGGAACCTGTTCCGCACCTTCGTGGAAATTGTGGAATGCGGTGGCATCAGCGCGGCGGCGCGGGCCTTGAACCGGCAGCAGCCCAGCATCAGCGCCGCGCTGCGGCGGCTTGAGAATCATGTGGGCGCGGAGCTTTGCCTGCGCACCGCCAAGGGGGTGGAGCTGACCACCGCCGGCAATGCCTTGCTCGACATCTGCCTGAACCTGCGCCGCCAGGTGAGCCAGATGCCGCTGGAAGTGGCCAAGGCCCACGGCATCGTGGATGGGGTGGTGCCCATCCGCATGATTTCCGACGTGGTCTCACCGGTTCTCGACCTGGCCCTGGGCCGGTTTCACCGCGAGTTCCCGGGGGTGGAACTGCGGCTGGACGTGGCGCCCTGGCGCTCTGTGCTGCGCGCGCTGCTGGCGGGAGACGCGGAAATCGGCATCACCTGCGACAGCGCACCGACGCTGGACCTGCAATATGTGCCGCTGATGCGGGAGACCCAGCAGCTTTATTGCGGGCCCGGCCACCCCCGCGCCGGAGATGCCCCGCTCCACCCCTCCGCCTTCCGGGATGAGCCCTTCATTCTCACCGGCGATGACGAGCCCGATGAGCTCGGCTATTTCCGCCGCCGCTATGGCCTGGGGGCGCGGGAATCCGGCTTTGCCGAAAACCTTGCAGAGGTGCGGCGGCTGATCCAGCTTGGTGTCGGCATTGGCTTTCTGCCGACAGACGTGGCAGCGGCCGCACCCATGGCGGGCCTCTGGCCGTTGCTGCCGGACGAGATGCTGCCGAGCTACGACGTCTATGTTGTCGCCCGCCCCTCCCAGGAACTGAGCACGCCCGCCCGCATCCTCTTCAACCACCTGCGAGGAGCCGCCGAAGACACCGCTTCCGCATAGACGAGATCTATGGGACGCATCAACCGACAGCGCCTTCTCGCACTTGCGGCATGGCGCCATCCTGTTCGGGTCGAAAGCGGCATCCGAGCAGGAGCATGAGCATGCCTACCGATTTCACATCGATCCCCCTTGTCGATATGAGCGGGCTGCGCTCCGACGATGCAGCAGAGCGCACGCGGGTCGCCCGCGAGCTGGGTGAAGCGGCGCGCACGGTGGGCTTCGTCTACCTCACCGGCCACGGCATTCCCCAGCAGAAGTTCGACGCCGTGCTGGCCATGGCCAAGACTTTCTTCAGCCTGCCACTGGCTGAGAAGATGAAGGTCTATATCGGTAACTCCACCAACCATCGCGGCTATGTGCCCGAGGGCGAGGAAGTCTTCTACGGCGCCACGAAAGACCTGAAGGAGGCCTACGACCTCTCCATCGACCTGCCGGCCGACGACGCGGAATACCGGGCCGGCAATCCACTGGTGGGCCCCAACCAGTGGCCGGACGTGCCCGGGTTTCGGGAGGTGGTGCAGGACTATTACAACTCCACCTTCGAGGTTGGCCGCCTGCTCCTGCGCGGCTTTTGCACGGCCATGGAAGAGGCGCCGGATCGGTTCGAGGCGGTTCTGAAGCGCCCGCCGAGCCAGCTGCGCATGATCCACTACCCCTTTAATCCAGAGGCCAAGGACGTGGTCGGCATCGGCGCCCACACGGACTATGAGCTGTTCACCCTGCTCCACGCCACCACGCCGGGGCTGGAGGTGCTGAATGGCGCGGGCGTGTGGATCGACGCGCCGCCGGTGCCCGGCGCGTATGTGGTGAATATTGGCGACATGCTGGAGATCCTCACCAACGGCGCCTTCATCGCCACATCGCACCGGGTGCGCAAGGTGAGCGAGGAGCGCTATTCCTTTCCCCTCTTCTTCACCCTCGACTACGACACCCGCATCGATCCCCTGCCCCGTTTCGTGAGCGCGGAAAACCCGGCACGGCCGGGCCTGGTGGCGGGTGAGCACCTGTTCGCGCAGACCGCACAGACCTTCACTTATCTCAAGAAGCGGCTGGCGGAAGGCAAGATCGCGCTCCCGGAAGGCTCTCAGGGCCTGTCCTCGTTCGGGCAGGAGGCCCGCCAAAAGGTCGATGCCGGCTGAACCGGCGCGAAACGCGGCCTCCGGGCGGGTCCATCCGGCCGGAGCAAAAGACGTCAAAAAATCCAGAGGGTTCAAACATGAATGTCACGCTTCATCGCGGCAAGCGCCTGTTGGCGCGCGCCGGCAAGGCCCTTCTCGCCCCCGCTTTGGCTCTCGCGCTCGTGCACGCGCCGGCCGAGGCCGCCCCGAAAAAGGATTTCAAGGTCGCCTGGTCCATCTATACCGGCTACATGCCCTGGGCCTATGCGGAGCATTCTGGTATCCTGAAGAAATGGGGCGACAAATACGGCATCATAATCAAGGCCGTGCAATTCAATGACTATGTGGAGTCGGTCAACCAGTATACTTCGGGCGATTTCGACGCCGTCGCCAACACCGCCATCGACACTTTGACCATCCCCGCCGTGGGTGGTGTCGACAGCACGATCCTGATCCTGGGCGACTATACCAACGGCAACGACGCCATTTTCATGAAGGGCGATGGCAAGGCCATGAAGGACCTGAAGGGACAAAGCGTCCATCTGGTCCAGTATTCGGTCTCCCACTACATGCTCTGGCTGGCGCTGCAGAAAGCCGGGCTGAAGATGGATGACGTGAAGACATCCAATATCTCCGACGCCGATTTCGTCGCCGCCTTCCAGCAGCCGGAGGTGCAGAACATCGTGGCGTGGAACCCGGCCACCAGCCAGATCAAGACCATGCCTCACGTCTCGATGGTGTTCAACTCGGCTGAGATCCCCGGCGAGGTGCTGGATGTGGTGACCGCGAAAACCGTGGTGCTGAAGGAGAATCCGAACTTCGGCAAGGCCCTCGTGGGCGCCTGGTTCGAGGCCGTTGGCGTGCTCTCCGGCAACGATGCGAAGGCCAAGGAAGCGCGCGCCTTCATGGCGTCAGCCTCCGGCACCACTCCGGAGGACTTCGACGGCCAGGTGAAGACCACCTATTTTTATGATGCCGCCGAGGCCGCCGCCGTGCTCCGCGGCGCGCAGATGGCGCAGATGGCCGGCAAGCTCCAGCAGTTCAGCTTTGAGAACGGGCTGCTGGGCGCCAATGCCAAGAGCAAGGACGCGGTGGGCATCGCCCTGCCCGACGGCACGGTTATCGGCGACGCCGGCAACGTGAAGCTGCGCTTTGACGACACCTATCTGAAGATGGCGCGCGACAAGGCCCTGTGAAACCCTAGCACGCCCCGCCCGCAGGCGGCGCGGGGCGTGCTTCTCGCTCCATCCGGCGTAAGCTGGCAGCGCAATCGAAAATGCGGGATGGCGATTGATCCGGCCCCGCCGGCAAGCCCTTTTGTTGTATAGCGAGCCTGAAGCAGTGTTGCGGAAGGCTTGGCGATGATGATGAGGTTGACGGGTGCGCTCCGGCGCGCCCTTGCCGTCGTGGCGGCGGTCGTGATCGCCGCATTCGGCCTCTATCTCGGCCTCGCCATCCATTATTGGATCCCTTGGGCCCCGGCGGTGCGACAGGCGGGCAGCATCCTCTTCCCGCTCCTGGTCTGGTCCCTGTGGTTCATTCCCGGCCGAGGGCGCAGGCTGCGCCGGGGGCTGGCGGTGTGCGCTGTCGGAGCCCTGTTCACGGCATTTGTGCTGAAGGAGCCGGCGGAACAGGATTGGGTCGCCCTCCAGGCCCACAATCCCACGGCGCAGATTGAGGGCGACACGGTCACCATCCACAATTTCCGCGACGCGCTCCACCGCCGTGGGGAGCCCTCCGTGCCGCGCTGGACGACGGCCACCTTTGACCTGTCCACCCTCACCGGAGCCGACCTCATCATCCAGCCCTTCGGCGACATGAAGGCGCTGGCGCACGTGATGCTCTCCTTCCAGTTCGCGGATGGGCGGCACGTGGTGGTGTCCATCGAGGCGAGGCAGGCCAAGGGCGGTAGCTTCGATGCGCTGGCCGGCTTCTTCCGGCGCGATCCCATTTATCCCGAGATCGGCACCGAGCGTGACCTCATCTGGAACCGCTTCGCGCGCACGCCGCCCGACGAGGTGCAGATCTATCCCATCCACGCCAACACCGCCGCCGTCCGGCTTTATTTCGAGCGCCTGCTCGACTTCATCAATCGAGTGGATGCACGGCCGATCTTCTATTCGACCTTGCGCGAGAGCTGCATGACCACGCTCATGAACCTCGCGCCCGAGAGCTTCGCCTCGGTTCCCTGGCACGACATCCGCCGATGGATTCCGGGCTACTCGCTGAGCTTGTTCCAGCAGCTTGGCCTTGTCGATGACGGCTTGGCGCCGGAGGAGCTGGCGCGGCGCCACGGCCTACGCGATGGCGTCCCCTCGCCCGAGAAATTCCCCTCCGATGCGGCATGGAGCGCCCACCTGCGCTCTGAAATCCGCCTCGGCGGACTGGCCCGGGAGCTACAGAAGTGAAAGCAGCGCCCAGCCCGCCAGGGATCCCCCCCTCGCGGACCTGTGCCAGAGTTTGCGGACGGCTCTCACCGCGCGAAAGGCGTCCAGCGCGAGCCCTGATCGACAGCATGAAGCCGAAACAGCCGAGCTAACGCACAGCACCGAGGAGCGCCCCAACCTCCGCTTGTCGGTTGACGCCCAGTTTGTGGAAGATCGACCGAATGTGCGTCCGCACCGTTTCATACGAGATCGCGCGCATACGCGCGATTTCCCTCGCGCCTTCACCCCGTGCCAGAAGGAGGGCGATGGCCGCTTCGGTCGGGGTTAAGCCGAAGGCCTGTTGAATGACACCCGTGTCCGGCTGCGAGCGCGCATCAAGATCATCGATGACGGCCATTCCCCGCGCCAGAGAGAAATAATCCCTCATAAATCCATAGATTTGTTGAAATCGAAGAATAAGGGGCCGTTTTCCCTCCCGGGTTACGCGCACGGCCTGCGCCGCGGTCAAGGCATTTGGGAGCCTCGTCACCGCTTGAACAAGACGCTGCAATGCGCGTGTTTCCATTGGCAGCCTGGCTTTCAATTCGCCCTTTGAGACTTGAAGCTCGGACCCAATCACGGCCTCGGCGGCCGCGTTCATTTTGATCACCCGCCCGCTTCGGTCGAAAAAGATGGCGCCAAGCTTCATCCGCTCGAAAGCCTCGCCCAAGCCATCAAGCCTTGCTTCAGATAACGACCTCGCCACCGATGATGCTAGCGTAAATCTTTCCGATAGGCCCGCCAGCGCTCGCGCCTCCTCAGGCATGTAGGGTCCGCGCGCCCTTCCACGATGCAGGGCGCAGCACACGCGCTCCGCGCCCACCTGAAAGCAGGAAAGCGCAGCGTACTGAAGCTTATAACTATTTGAGAATCTAAAATATTCGTTCTCGTATTCATCATTCGACATAAAATCGCTGTCGATCACAATACTATTCGGCCTGAGGATTGGAATTGCCTTTGATCTGTAATCCCTCTCAGCCCACCCGTCCCTGAAATACTCCTCGATACCCCGAGACAAGCTTTCCGTGTGCGGGACGTCCGGTGTCCGTCCATCGATGGGCATGAAGTTGACGCCGTCCGCTCCCGTCGCCGCCATCAGGTGATCGAGCGTCGGAACCCAACCCGCCGGGCCGATGGCGGCATGCAGAAGTTCATCCAGGACGAGGTTCAAACGGGAGAGATCGACTTGCATCACGCCCCACCGGATCCGGACCACCAGGCCGCGAGAGCTAAAGATTCAAGCTCAGCTTAAATAACGGATAACCTCAATATTCCTTTTGGGCAACGGGCGATGCACGCCCTGGTCGTGCCGTACCAAAGGAAGCGCCAGGCCATGACGCGCCGGGCCTTCGGAAAACAACGGCAGGGCGTATACTTCTGGCCGCCAAAGGACATCTGAACCATAGGCTGCACCGGTCCCCTACTCCAATTGAGGTATGGCAAGCGCTCAGGCCGCGTCTACGATCCAGCCGAATTTTGCCGCAGCGCGATCTACCGTTCCATCCGGACGACGCGCGCTGCACCTCAAACATTCTGAGGACTGCATCGTGACCAATATCGTGGCTGGCGCAGAAGTCCGCGTGAACACCACCACAACAGCGACGTACGTGCGGGAACCCGCAATTGCTGTACTGACCGACGGCAGCTACGTCGTGACATGGGAATACATGGGGACGGACCGACAGTCTCGTATCTATGCGCAACGCTACGATGCTGCTGGCAACCCGCTGGGGACGGAGACGCGCGTCGATACCCCCACGGGAGCGCAATTCTATGTAGCGGAAGCTCCAGCCGTCACGGCGCTCGCCAGCGGCGGCTACGTGGTGACGTGGGAAACGAACGGCTTTATCTATGCTCAGAGGTACACAAATGCCGGCATCGCCATCGGTGCCCAAAGCCACGTCGGCACCTCTATAGGGGGGGATCAGTGGGAGCCCTCCATCGCTGCGCTCCCGGATGGCGGTTATGTCGTGACATGGCAGCAGGTTGTAGCGAACCCCCAGGGGGCTGGCAGCACCTACATCTATGCGCAACGCTTTAGCGCCGCCGGTGACGCGATCGGCAACCAAACCTTCGTCAGCTACAGCTCCGTCGGGCATGAACAACATGCCAGCGTGGTGGCCCTTCAGGGGGGCGACTATCTGGTGGTTTGGGAGTCCCGTTATGCGGACTACTCCAGCGTCGGTATCCACGCGCATCGCTTCAATGCGTCCGGTGAGGACGTGGGCGCGCTAACCTTCGAGATTAAGTCCGGCGCGGCAAGCAGCGTCTATTTTCCGGCCGTCGCAGGTCTCGCCGACGGCGGCTATGTGGTGGTTTGGACCGCTTACGGAGACGAGCCGTATAGTGACGGCATCTTTGCCCAACGGTTTGATGCGGCGGGCGCTGCTGTGGGCGAGGAGACGCGGGTCAGCAGCCACACCTACCTGAGCACCGATCAACGCATTCCCTCCGTGGCGGCACTCGCGGACGGCGGCTATGTCGTGACCTGGCAATCGCGCGGGCAGGACGGGGATAGCTGGGGTCTCTATGCGCAGCAATACAACGCTGCGGGCGTCGCTGTGGGCGAGGAAACCCTGATCAACTCGACCACGCAGGGGAACCAGATACAGCCCGCCGTGGCGGGGCTCGCGGACGGCAGCTACCTGGTGACCTGGGCATCGGATTATGGGGGCTTTGGCATCTACAGCAAGGTCTTCACCCTCAACGAAGACCCAACAGCGCCTGCAACCCGCAGGCTGACGCTGCAGGCGAATACCAGCATCATTGCCCCAATCGGCGCCAGTGATGCGGACGGGGACACGCTCACCTATGCCCTGAAGAGTGGCGGCGCCCCAACGAAGGGCACAGTCACCTTTAATGCGACCCTTGGCCAGTTCACTTACGCCGCGAACAACAATGCAAGCGGCTCCGACGCCTTCACCATCATTATTTCCGATGGCCAGGGAGGCAGCACGGAACAGGTCGTTTCCATCTCGATCACCTCGCCTGTCAACGCACCCCCCGTCATTTCCTCCAATGGCGGCGGCGCCTCCGCTTCGATCAAGGTGGCGGAGAACACGTCCGCCATCACCACGGTGAAGGCGAGTGATCCGGAAAAGGGTGCCATCACCTATTCGCTTTCCGGCACCGACGCGGCGCTTTTCAAGATCGACGCCAAGACGGGCGCCCTCACCTTCAAGTCGGCGCCGAATTACGAGAGCCCGGCCGACAAGAATAAGGATAACGTCTACGACGTGACCGTGCTGGCCACCGACAGCGCCAAGCTCACCGACACGCAGGCCATCAAGGTGACGGTGACGAACACCAACGAGGCCCCTGTCATTTCCTCCAATGGCGGCGGCGCCTCCGCGTCGATCAAGGTGGCGGAGAACACGTCCGCCGTCACCACGGTGAAGGCGAGTGATCCGGAAAAGGGTGCCATCACCTACTCGCTTTCCGGCACCGACGCGGCGCTTTTCAAGATCGACGCCAAGACGGGCGCCCTCACCTTCAAGTCGGCGCCGAATTACGAGAGCCCGGCCGACAAGAATAAGGATAACGTCTACGACGTGACCGTGCTGGCCACCGACAGCACCAAGCTCACCGACACGCAGGCCATCAAGGTGACGGTGACGAACACCAACGAGGCCCCCGTCATTTCCTCCAATGGCGGCGGCGCCTCCGCTTCGATCAAGGTGGCGGAGAACACGTCCGCCGTCACCACGGTGAAGGCGAGTGATCCGGAAAAGGGTGCCATCACCTACTCGCTTTCCGGCACCGACGCGGCGCTTTTCAAGATCGACGCCAAGACGGGCGCCCTCACCTTCAAGTCGGCGCCGAATTACGAGAGCCCGGCCGACAAGAATAAGGATAACGTCTACGACGTGACCGTGCTGGCCACCGACAGCGCCAAGCTCACCGACACGCAGGCCATCAAGGTGACGGTGACGAACACCAACGAGGCCCCTGTCATTTCCTCCAATGGCGGCGGCGCCTCCGCGTCGATCAAGGTGGCGGAGAACACGTCCGCCGTCACCACGGTGAAGGCGAGTGATCCGGAAAAGGGTGCCATCACCTATTCGCTTTCCGGGGGGGCAGACAAGGATCTGTTCGCGATCAATGCGAAGACCGGCGTCTTGTCCTTCAAGGCGGCCCCGGACTACGAGAACCCAGCCGACCAGGGCAAGGACAATACCTACGACGTGGTGGTGAGGAGTAGCGACGGCAAGCTTGTCGATACCCAGGCGATCCGCGTCGCGGTCACCGACGTAAGCGGCAAGACCCTCACCGGCACCAAGAGCGCCGATAAGCTGGTGGGCACCGCCGAGAACGATATTCTTCGTGGCGGGGCCGGCAACGACAGGCTTCTCGGTGGCGGAGGCAAGGACGTGCTCACGGGCGGGGCCGGCGCCGACGTGTTCGTCTACACGGCGCTGACGGATTCGACCGTGAAGAGCCTCGACACGATCACGGACTTTTCCGCGGCATTGGGCGACAAGATCGACCTGTCCGCCCTCGACGCGAAAAGCGCAACCGGTGCGGACGACGCCTTCGTCTATATCGGAACGAAGTCGTTTTCCGGAACGGCCGGTGAGCTGCGCTTTTCAAAAGGTATCCTTCAAGCGGATACGAATGGCGACAAAGTCGCGGACCTCACGGTCAAAGTCGATGGGGCGATTACGCTGGGGGCACGCAACTTCGTGCTTTGAGCGCGCGGAGGATCCACCAAAGGCCCCGGCTCAAAACCGGGGCCAACCGGCTGCTCAGTCCATCGGGGCCGCGAAGATCAAATCGCGTTCCACAACCTCACGGGCGATGACAGCCAAACACAGGTTCCGCCGCCAGCGCCAGACAGACACGGACTTTTCCGGAAAAAACGGAGAGGCTAAGCGCCCCGCGCTGAAGCTCGGCTGCGCAAGATCAAGGACCGTCCGCGACCGCTCAGCTTGTAACGCCCATCGCGGCCTGTGATGATCCGGACCTGATGGACTTCAGCCCCACCATCTGCGCCCCAAAACCCGCGAGGCGGAGAGTGTGCGCGTCGCCACGGCGAGGTCAGCGCGCCGGGATGGGCGAAGATGAACCGAAATTTGGTGGGCCCGGAGGGACTCGAACCCCCAACCAGACCGTTATGAGCGGTCAGCTCTAACCATTGAGCTACAGGCCCCGTCGCCGCCCCGATGGTGGCGCAGGAGGCGAGTCGACCTCACTGATCTAGCAACCTTCACGATCACGAACAACCGGCAGCTCCCCATTCCGGCCGCCGCGACCCGCGCAAGAAAAAGGCGCGTCCAGAGGCGCGCCTTTGATGTTCGGCTTTTTCAGCAGGCCACGCTCAATAGACACCGCCCTGGGCGGAAGTGCTGCGATTGCTGCCCGATGCAGGGCGGGTCCCGTTGGAGGCAGCCGCCTGCGGCTTGGCCGGCTTCTGCTGGGGCTTCTGCGCCTGCTTCTTCTGCTCTTTCGCGGGCTTGGGGCCCAGCGTGGCCACCTTGGGGGTCAGCGGCGCCTTGTCCATGGCGATCAGGTCGGAAATGGTGCCGAACTTATAGCCCTTGGCGATCAGCTCATCGAGCACCTGCTCCATGGCGGCCACCGTAGAGGGATAGATGTCGTGCGAGAGCACGATGGCGCCAGGCTTCACCTGCTTCATGATCTCGTCATGAACCACCTTGGCGTCCCGGTGCTTCCAGTCCAACGGATCCACGGACCAGTTCACGATGGTGACGCCGAAGGCATCCTCCAAGTGGTCGCGCAAGGCCGGCTTCATGGAACCATAGGGCGGGCGCAGGTAGCGGGGCTTGTGGCCCGTCACCTCCTCCACCAAGGCTGAGGTCTCGCCCACCTGCTTGTCCGCGGCGGCGAGGGGAATGCGGGTGAGCTGAGGGTGGCTCCAGGAGTGGTTGCCGATCTCGTGGCCATCATCGGCAATCATCTTCAGCACCTCAGGGTGCTTGGCGGCCATGTTGCCGAGCACGAAGAAGGTGGCCTTGATGCCCCGCGCCTTCAGGATGGAGAGCAGCTGCGGAGTGGTCTCGGGGCTCGGGCCATCATCGAAGGTCAGCGCGATATAGGGCTGATCCACGTTGAAGGAGCGATAGGTCATGCCCTTCCGCGGCCCCGCGCCAGGCTGGTGGGCCGGCGTGGCGGATGCGGTGGCGATGGAGCCCGTCACCAGAGGCGCGGACATATCGGTGGATGCGAGCGGCGCCGCCGCGGGGGGCGCGACCGGCTGCGCGGGCGGGGCGGCTGCCGTGGCGGTCGCGAAGGGGGAGAGCAGCGCCGGAACGAAGGCGTACCCGGCGCCGCCGACGGCGCCGAGCGCCAGAAGTCCAGAAGCGAACAAGAGCGGTTTCACGGCGTGGGCATCCCGGATTGGTGCATCTTCATTATGATCCACCTTGCCGTGCCTTCATGGATAAATCGTGAAGTCGCACGACTTTCCAGCCGACTTTGAGCCGTCTTGCCAACGCATTCGGCTCCGCCCTTCAGCCCCCTACCACTTGCCGGTGTTCGGCATGGAAGCCCAAGGCTCGGCGGGAGCCTTGGCGGCACCCTTCTGCAGCAGCTCGACGGAGATGTTGTCGGGCGAGCGAATAAACGCCATGTAGCCGTCGCGCGGCGGCCGGTTGATGGTGACGCCGGCGGCCTGGAGCTTGGCGCAGGTGGCGTAGATATCCTCCACCTCAAAGGCGAGATGGCCGAAATTGCGGCCCTCGCCATACTCTTCCTTGTCCCAGTTGTGGGTCAGCTCCACCTCGGCGACGTCGGCCTGGCCTGGGGCCGCGAGATACACCAGGGTGAAGCGGCCCTGCGGGTAGTCCTTGCGGCGCACCTCCTCAAGCCCCAGCTTGTTGCAGTAGAAGTCCAGTGACTGGTCGAGATCGGTCACGCGGACCATGGTGTGCAGGAAGCGCATCGTCTAGCTCTCGCTCTTGGCAGAAGGGCGCCGGATGTCCGGCGCTGTTCAATTATGACTTTTGACGCTGATCTCAAGACCGCCCAGGCCCAACTCACCCGCTGGCTGGAGGAAGCCCACTGCGCCGTGGCCTTCACCGGCGCCGGCATTTCCACTGAATGCGGCATCCCCGATTTCCGCTCGCCCGGCGGCCTCTGGACCAAGAACAAGCCCATTCCCTTCGACGCCTTCCTGGCCATGAAGGACGCGCGGAACGAGGCCTGGCGGCGCAAGTTCGCCATGGAGGAGGCGTTTGCCGGTGCGCGGCCCGGGCGCGGCCACATGGCCCTTGCCCGCCTGCTGGAGCAGGGCCGCCTCGGCGGCGTCATCACCCAGAACATCGATGGGTTGCACCAAGCCTCCGGCATTCCGAATGCCGACCTCATCGAGCTGCACGGCAACGGCACCTATGCCACCTGCCTGGAATGCGGCACGCGCTTCGAGCTCGACTGGGTGAAAGAGCGATTCGATACCACCGGCGGCATCGCGCCGGATTGCCCCCATTGCGGCGGTCCCATCAAGGCCGCGACCATCTCCTTTGGGCAGGCCATGCCCGAAAAAGAGATGCGCCGGGCCGATGCGCTGACCCGGGAAAGCGACCTGTTCATCGTTCTCGGCTCCTCCCTCGTGGTGTTCCCCGCCGCCCAATTTCCCTTGCAGGCCAAGGACAACGGCGCGCGTCTCGTGATCGTGAACCGGGAGCCGACCGAGTTCGACGGCCTCGCGGACATGGTTGTGCACGCGGACATTGGCGATGTGCTGGCCCCATTCGCCCAGAACGCGTGAAGAAGGGTGGGCGAACGTTAACGGAGTTGCTATCCTGCCCCGCAGCAAACCGTGTGCGCATATGTAAGGGTCTGGGATTTCATGGGGTCTGACGCACAGGGCTGGGGCCCACAGGCAGCCGGGATCATGAACGAGGCGACCGAGGAGCCCATTGGGCTTGAAGAAGTCTGCGGCGCGATCAAATGGTTCGATGCGTCGAAGGGCTACGGCTTCATCGTTCCGGACGATGGCGGCCCGGATGTGCTCGTGCACGTCACATGCCTTCGGCGCGATGGCTTTCACACCGCCATTGAGGGCGCGCGTGTGGTCTGCGAGGCGGTCCGCCGCAGCAAGGGCCGCCAGGCCTTCCGCGTGCTCTCGCTGGATCTGAGCACAGCGGTGCATCCGCTGCCCAGCGCGCCGCCGCGGGTGCGCGTGGAGATCGAGGCCAAGGAAGGCTTCGAGCGCGCTATCGTGAAATGGTTCAACCGCCTGCGCGGCTTCGGCTTCCTGACCCAGGGTGACGGCACGCCCGACATCTTCGTTCACATGGAAACCTTGCGCCGCCATGGCCTGACCGAGCTGCGGCCGGGCCAGACCGTCATGGTGCGGTATGGCGACGGGCCGAAGGGCCTGATGGCGGCAGAAGTGAAGGCCGACAACGGCACCAGCGGGAATCACTGATCATGTCCTTGTTCGCAGCGTCGCGGCTGCGCCGCTCGGTTCGGCGCGCCCGTGCGGCGGCCGGCGCGCGCCAGCCGTCCATCAGCCCCGCCCCTCCTTCCGGCCGCCACGTCGTCCGCCACCTTGTGGCCGCGCTCGCGCTGGCACTAGTGGCGCAGCCGCTGGGGCAGATTGTGGTGCCAGCCCTCCAGGGCCCGGCCTTCGCCATGTCCGTCGAGACCATGGAGATTGCCACCAAGACGGGCGTGGTGGTGCTTGAGGTGGAAGTGGCGCAGACCGACGCGGAGCGCACCACCGGCCTCATGTACCGCAAGTCGCTGGCGGACCATCACGGCATGCTGTTCGACTTCAAGGTCGATCAGCCGGTCTATATGTGGATGAAGAACACCTACATTCCGCTGGACATGCTCTTCATCCGCTCCGACGGCACCATTGCGCGGATCGCGTCCATGACGACGCCCCTGTCCACCGAAACCATCCCGTCCGGCGAACCGGTGCGTGCAGTTGTGGAAATCGCCGGCGGCTCAGCCCAAAAGCTGGGCATTGCGCCGGGCGACCGGGTCGCCCACCACATCTTCAAGCAGAAGTAGGGCGCCTTCGAGCGTCTCGGGCCCCCACTGGGGTCAAGGACGACGGCTCATCTCACAGCTTGCGGCCGGGGTCCGCGGAAGCGGGGAGCGGACCCGACGTTGGAGGAGGCATCACGAGCGGGTGGCGGAATTGCCGGCCTGGGTGAAAAACTGCTCCGCGTACCAGCGCATCTCCGCCTCGACATCCGGCTTGCCCGCCAGCTCGCACTGGTCCACCAGCGCGCTCACGCGCTCGAACATGGCCGCGACATAGCTATTGGGATCCGGCTGCGCCTGGGCCATCTGGATCACCAGATCCCGCATGATGAAGTGCTGCACCATGGAGCGTGCCTGCTCCACCGCCACCGCCTTGATCAAGCCGTTGAGCCACTCCAGCCCCTGTTCGTCACCAGCCATGCGCGCCCCCTGCAATGCAGCAACATGATGCGGCACTGCCAGACAAAATGGAATCTCTGACAGGAGAGCTTCCTTATTTGTTGCCATCACGCAACATCTTTGCGGTTTCTTGACCTGCGCCAGTTGTCGCTGGCGAAAAGTGCGTGGTGCCGGCCCGCGGGCAGGCCTATAAGATGTGCAGCTTCGGCTTCAAGGAATGCGGACGGGCTTTTCCGGATCTCCTCGAAGGTCCCAGGTGGCATTTCAAGGCACACGCCCCTCAAGGGCCGCCGCCACCGGGTCGTGACACGCTGCCGCAAGCTTTCCCCATTGCCACAAGAAGCCTTTCGGGCCCCGCGCTCGGAAGGCAGGTGAAACTGCAGGCGGGCTGCGCCCGCATCTCATTCCTCGCGGAGCCGCATGCCGGGCCGCGGGTGGGAAACATGCGCCATCAAGAGCGCAACCAGGAAACGCCAGCGCCAACGCCCACAGAGCCTGAAGGCCGGGGCGCAGCGCATGATCGGAGGAAGCCATGACGACATTCGCGAGAATGGCGGTCGGCGGACTTTTGTCCGTCGCGGCCTTTTGCCCGGCGGCCCATGCGGGCTCGGTGACCCAGCCCGGCGAGACCATCGGTCTTGCCACCGGCGCACCGCTGCCCGAGGGCGTCTATTTTGTTGACACCGCGGACTGGGGCTGCCGGAATACTTCGCCCGACAGCACCTGTGTTGGCGTGAATATTCCCGTATTGGCCTGGGCCACACCGGTGAATTTCCTCGGCGCCCGCGTGCAATTGCTGACCGCGGTTCCAACCGTCACAGTCGGTGTGGGCAACAATGACTATACCTACGGCTTCTACAACCCCTTCTTTGCCGGGCAGCTGGCATGGGACCTGGGCAATGGCTTCGGGTTCAGCTACCTTCTCGGCTTTTATGTCGGCGTGAATACGGGCGTGGGCTTCGAC
This sequence comes from Xanthobacter variabilis, assembly GCF_043831965.2. NCBI lineage: Bacteria > Pseudomonadati > Pseudomonadota > Alphaproteobacteria > Hyphomicrobiales > Xanthobacteraceae > Xanthobacter > Xanthobacter variabilis. The sequence continues at coordinate 3,130,016 of NZ_CM195533.1, read as the reverse complement.
TCCACCTCCCTCAACCAGCGCTTTGCCCTGAGCTATACGGCCGATGGCTGGAACCTGACCGCCAACGCCATCTGGGGCATCCAGTTCGATGGCGACACCAGCACCGTCAATCCCGACTTTCTGAACGTCGACCTCACCGCCACCAAGAAATTCGGCAAATGGGAAATCGGCCCGGTGGCCTATTACTCCACGGACCTCAATAGTCCCGCGCCCTTTTACGGAAAGCAGAGCCAGTTCGCCGTAGGTGGCCTGATCGGCTACGATTTCGGGCCGGTCATCCTCCAGGCCTACCTCACCACCGACGTGTATGAGGAGAATTACGGCGGATACGACACCCGTGGGTGGGGTCGCATCATCATCCCACTCTGGAACCCGCCGCCGGCACAGACGGCGATGATCCACAAGTGATCCGGCAATAAACAGGTCGCGCGCGGTCCACCACCGCGCGCGATGCGTCACGCCTGGCGCCGGGTTGGGTCGCCGAATCCACCACCGGTGGGCGTGATGATGGTGATCGCCTCGCCCGCCTCCAGCCGCACCTGCGCGCAGCCCCCCAGTTCTTCCTGGCGCCCGTCGAGGCGGCGGGCCATATTGCGCCCGAGCGCCCCTGCCTCACCCCCCTCCACGCCGAAGGGCGCGACGCGCCGGTGCGAGGAGAGGATGGCGCAATCCATGGCCTCCAGAAAACGGATGGTGCGCAAGGTGCCGTCGCCCGCATTCCAGCGCCCCCGCCCGCCCGAACCTTCACGCAGGCGGAACTCTTCCAGCACCACGGGATAACGGAATTCCAGGATTTCCGGGTCGGTCAGGCGCGAATTGGTCATGTGGGTGTGCACGCCGCCCACCCCGTCGAAGCCGGGCCCCGCCGGCGCGCCGGAGCAGATGGTTTCATAATACTGGTAGCGCGCATTGCCGAAGGTGAGGTTGTTCATGGTGCCCTGGGCCGAGCCCAGCGCCTTCAGCGCGCCGAACAGGCAATCGGTGACGTGCTGGCTCACCTCCACATTCCCGGCCACCACCGCCGCCGGATAGACCGGCGCCAGCATGGAGCCTTCTGGAACCACGATGTGGATGGGGCGCAGGCAGCCGGCATTGAGGGGGATCTTGCCCTCCACCATCACCCGGAACACATAGAGCACCGCCGCCTGCGTCACCGGGCCCGGCGCGTTGAAATTGTCCGGCCGCTGGGGCGAGGTTCCGGTGAAATCCACCACCGCCTCGCGCTTCGCCTTGTTCACCCGAATCGTGACCTTGATTCGGCTGCCCTGGTCCATTTCCATCTCGAACGAGCAGTCGGACAGGCTGTCGATGACGCGGCGCACACTTTCGGCCGCATTGTCCTGCACATGGCCCATGTAAGCGGCCACCACGTCTTCCCCGAAATGAGCGATCATCTTGGCCAGCTCGGCTGCCCCGCGCTCGGCAGCGGCGATCTGGGCCTTCAGGTCGTTCACGTTCTGGGTGACGTTGCGCACCGGATAGGGCGCCGTGGTGAGCAGCTCCACCAGCTCCGCCTCGCGGAAGCGGCCACGCTCCACCAGCTTGAAATTGTCGATATAGACGCCCTCCTCCTCAATGGTGGAGGCGCGCGGCGACATGGAGCCCGGCGCTACGCCGCCCACATCCGCATGGTGCCCGCGCGCCGCCACATAGAAGAGAATGCGCGTTCCGGCGGCGTCGAATACCGGCATCACCACCGTGATGTCAGGCAGGTGGGTGCCGCCATTATAGGGCGCGTTGAGGGCATAGACGTCGCCCGGCTCGAACCGCCCGCGGGTGGCGCGAATGACGCTCTCCACCGACTTGTCCATGGAGCCGAGATGGACGGGAATGTGGGGCGCATTGGCCACCAGATGCCCCTGGGCGTCGAACAGAGCGCAGGAGAAATCCAGCCGCTCCTTGATGTTCACCGAATAGGCGGTGTTCTGGAGCGCCACCCCCATCTGCTCCGCCACCGACATGAAGAGGTTGTTGAAAACCTCCAGCAGCACCGGATCGGCCTTCGTGCCCAGAGCCGGCGCGTGGCGCGCGGCCTCGCGGCGGGTGAGCACCAGATGGTCACGGGCCGTCACCTCAGCGGCCCAGCCGGGCTCGATGACGATGGTCTGGTGCGGCTCGATGACGAGGGCGGGGCCGGTGATGGACTGCCCGCGCGCCACATCGGCGCGGCGATAGATGGCAGCCTCGTGCCATTCCCCCTGGGAGTAGAAGCGCGTGCGCGTCGCCGGCTCCGGCGTGCCGGTCACGAGGGGGCCTTCCGCCTCCTCCACCTTGGAGCCGCCGCCCACCGCCTCGGCGGAAATGGCCTCGATCACCAGCACCTTGGTTGCGTCGATGAAGCCGAAGCGGGCGCGGTGGGCGCTCTCGAAGGCGCCCTTCATCTGCGCCGCGGTGCCGAGCGGTACCACCAGCGGGGAATCCGTGCCCGCATAGCGCACATGGGCGCGGCGGAATACGGTGATATCCGCCTCGCGCACCCCCTGCCCCATCAGCTCGGAGCGCACCAGCTCGGCCGCGATGTCCAGCGCGGCTTCGGCGGCGGCGACGCCCTCCCCGTCCAGGGGCGCTTCCACCGTGCGCTGGCGGGTGGCGCGGATGTCGGCGAGGCCCATGCCGTAGGCGGACAGCAGGCCGGAAAAGGGGTGGATGAGCACGCTGCGCATGCCCAAAACGTCCGCCACCAGGCAGGCATGCTGCCCACCCGCGCCACCGAAGCATTGCAGGGCATATTCGGTGACGTCATAGCCGCGCTGCACGGAAATCTTCTTGATGGCGTTGGCCATGTTCTCCACGGCGATGCGAATGAAGCCATCCGCCACCGCTTCCGGCGCCCGTCCATCGCCGATGCGCCCGGCCAGTTCGGCAAAGCGCGCGCGCACGGCCTCCGCATCCAGGGGCGCGTCGCGGCCGGGGCCGAAGATCTTCGGGAAGAAGTCCGGATTGAGCTTGCCCACCATCACATTGGCGTCGGTAACCGCCAGCGGCCCGCCGCGCCGATAGCAGGCGGGCCCCGGATTGGCCCCCGCCGAATCCGGCCCCACCACCAGCCGCGCCCCGTCATAATGCAGAATGGAGCCGCCGCCCGCCGCCACCGTGTGGATGGACATCATGGGCGCGCGCATGCGCACGCCGGCCACCTCAGTCTCGAACGTTCGCTCATATTCCCCATCGAAATGGGACACGTCCGTGGACGTGCCACCCATGTCGAAGCCGATCACCTTGCCGAAGCCGGCGATGCGGGCCGTCTCCACGCATCCCACCACGCCGCCGGCGGGGCCCGACAGAATGGCGTCGCGCCCCTGGAACAGGCCAGCATCGGTGAGGCCGCCGGACGACATCATGAACATGAGGCGGCACTGTCCGCCATCGCCCTGAAGCTCACCCGCCACCTGGTCCACATAGCGGCGCAGGATGGGCGAGAGATAGGCATCCACCACCGTGGTGTCGCCACGGCCCACCAGCTTCATCAGCGGCGAGACCTCGTGACTGGCGGAAACCTGGGTGAAGCCCACCTGCCGGGCCACCTCCGCCACCGCCTTCTCGTGCTCGGAAAACCGATAGGCGTGCATGAAGACGATGGCGCAGGCCTCAGCCCCCGCCGCCCGCGCGGCCTCCAGCTCCGCCCGCACGCGGTCGAGGTCGGGCGCACGCTCCGTGGTGCCGTCGGCGCGCACGCGCTCATCCACCTCCACCACGTGGGCATAGAGCTGATCGGGCTTCACGATGTGCTTGGCAAAGATATCCGGCCTGTCCTGGTAGCCGATGCGCAGGGCATCGCGGAAACCGCCGGTGATGACGAGCACCGTGGGCGCACCTTTGCGCTCCAGAAGGGCATTGGTGGCGACCGTGGTGCCCATCTTCACCGCATGGATGGCGTCGGCCGGAATGGGAGCGCCCACGGGCACCCCCATCAGCTCGCGAATGCCTTGGATAGCGGCATCGCGATAGGCTTCCGGGTTCTCGGACAAGAGCTTGTGGGCCATCAGGCGACCATCGGGCCGGCGTGCCACGATGTCGGTGAAGGTGCCGCCACGGTCGATCCAGAAATCCCAGCCAGAAACCGTCATCGCTCGCCTCGTCGCGGACGGCCGCGCGCCGTCCCATTCCCGCCGGCCTCTATAAGGGGTATTCCCCCCGATGCGCGAGACCGAGCGCGCCCGAACGGATGAACCCACCGCACCCCGCCACCTTCCACCCGCCGATGCGCTTGACGCATGGAGCCGGGCTTGTCATGAGGCGGGGTACTTTTGCCATGAGTCTCCCATGCGTGCCTTTGGTTCCGTATCGCCCGTCCTGCTCGTCGGCCCCTCCTGGGTGGGCGACATGGTCATGGCGGCGAGCCTGGTGGAAGTTCTGCGCATGCGCGAGCCGAGCCGCCCTGTGGATGTGCTGGCCCCGCCCGCGGCGCTGCCCATCGCCCGCATGATTCCGGGCGTGCGGCGCACCATTCCCTTGAGCCTGGGTCATGGCGAGCTGGGCATCATGGCCCGCTGGCGGCTGGGCCGCGGCCTGCGCGACGAGGGCTATGGCAAGGCCATCATCCTGCCGCGCGCCTTCAAGGCGGCCATTCCTCCGTTCGCGGCCGGGATTCCGGAACGGGTCGGCTACAAGGGCGAGCTGCGCTCAGCCCTTCTCACCGATGCGCGCTCCGACCGGCAGCGCAAGACCGCACGCACCATCGACCGCTTCGTGGCCCTCGCCTTGCCGGAAGGTACGCCGACCCTTTCGCCGCGCCCGCGCCTCATCCTGCCGGACGGCGCGCTGGACACCTGCCAGGACAAGTTCCCCCTGCCCGGCACCGGCCCCGTCATGGTGCTGTGCCCCGGCGCGGAATACGGGCCCGCCAAGCGGTGGCCGGCGGAAAAGTTCGCCAAGCTGGCGGCCCTTGCCGTCAAGGAGGGCTACCGCGTGCGCGTGCTCGGCTCCCCCAAGGACGCGGAGGCGGCCGCAACCATCGCCGCCACCTCTGGCGTGCCGGTTGACAATCTGGTGGGCCGCACCAGCCTCATCGACGCGGCCGCCATCCTCGCCAGCTCCGATGTGGTGATCTCCAACGATTCCGGCCTGATGCACGTGGCGGGCGCTTTTGAGCGGCCGCTGGTGGTGATCTACGGCTCGTCCTCGGAGAAAATGACGCCGCCGGCCTCTCGCCGCGCGCGGGTGGTTTCGCGGGAGCTCTCCTGCCGCCCGTGCCACAAGCGCGAATGCCCGCTCGGCACCCTCGCCTGCCTGGAAGGCATCTCCCCCGAGGAGGTGCTTGAGGCTGCCCGGCAGGCCGCCCAATGAAGCTCCTGGTGGTGAAGCTCTCCTCGCTGGGAGACGTCATCCACACATTCCCCGCGTTGACGGACATCGCCAAGGCCCGCCCGGACATCGAGATCGACTGGGTGGTGGAAGAGGCGTTCGTGCCCATCGCGCGGCTGCATCCGGCGGTGCGGCGAACCATCGCCTTTCCCCTGCGGCGGCTGCGCAAGGCGCCCCTGGCCGCATGGCGGAGCGGTGAGGCCGGCCGGGTGATCGGAGCCCTGCAGGCCGAGCATTACGACGTGATCGTCGATGCCCAGGGCCTGATGAAGAGCGCCATTGTCGCGCGGCTCGCACGCGGCGCGCAGCGCCATGGCTTCGACCGCCGCTCGGCCCGCGAGCCCATGGGCTCGCTGCTGCTGCAGCACCGGCACTTCCTGCCGGAGGTGGAGCAGATTTCCCACCGCATTCGCCGCCTGTTCGCATTGGCCCTCGGCCTGCCGCAGCCTGAGGGGCCCGCCGACACCGGCCTCGACGCCGCCCGGCTGCCCGCGCCGCCCGCCGGCGCGCGGCCCTATATGATTCTGCTGCACGGCACCGCATGGCGGACCAAGGAGTGGCCATCCGCCCATTGGCGCGAACTCACCGGGCTCATGGGCGCCGCCGGCTATGATGTGGCCCTGTTCGCCCAGGGCGCCGAGGAGCGCCGCCGGGCCGAGGCGATCGCGGCGGACGCTCCGCATGCCCGCGTGGTGCCGCCGGCCGGGCTCGCGGACCTTCTGCCGGTGGTGGCCCATGCGGCCGGGGCGGTCACGGTCGATACCGGGCTGGGCCACATCGCCGCGGCATTCGGGGTGCCCACGGTGGGCCTCTACGGCCCCACCGACCCCGATCTGGCGCAGCTCATCGGCCCGCGCGTGACCGAGCTGCGCAGTGACCGCGCCTGTGCCCCCTGCCAGAGCACCACCTGCCGGATCGCGCCCGAAGCCAGGGATGGCATGCCCTGCCTCGCGGACCGCCGCGCGCCGGAGGTGTGGGCAGCTCTTCGCCGGCTGATGCCTCCGGCGGACACGCACATGGACAGTGGGGGCGCAACCGTGGCACACCACAGCACCCCTGGCGAAGCGAAAGGCCCCTAGCCCCATGACGCGCCGAGCAGCCCTGAGCCGCGACATTCTCCTCGTCACCGGGGGGGCCGGCTTCATCGGCTCCAACATCGCCCGCGCGGCCGCAGATGACGGCTACCGCGTGGTGGTGGCCGATTGGCTGGAGGACGGGCCCAAGTGGCGCAACATCTCCGACATCGCGCTCCATGACGTGATCCGCCCCGAGACGGTGAACGCCTTCGTGGAGCGGGAGGGCGGACGCCTGGCCGCCGTGGTGCACATGGGCGCGGTTTCCGCCACCACCGAGCGCGACGCGGACAAGATCGTGGCCCGCAACATCCGCGCGAGCCTCGATCTGTGGGACCTGTGCACCCGCAAGGGGCTGGGCTTCATCTATGCATCGTCGGCCGCCACCTATGGCGACGGAGCCATGGGCTTCACGGACGACGAATCCACCCAGGGCCTGTCCCTGCTCTCGCCCCTGAATCCCTATGGCTGGTCCAAGCTGTTCGTGGACCGTCGGGTGATGGCGGATGTGGAGGCGGACGGGCCGCGCCCGCCGCAATTCGCCGGCCTGCGCTTCTTCAACGTGTATGGGCCGGGCGAGGCGCACAAGGGCGACATGCGCTCCGTCGTGCACAAGATCTATCCCGCCGCCCTGCGCGGGGAGAGCGTGACGCTCTTCAAGTCCCACAACCCCGAATTCGCGGATGGCGGGCAGCTGCGCGATTTCATCCACGTTTCCGATTGCGTGGAGGTGGTGCGCTGGCTGCTGGAAAACCCTGATGTCTCCGGCATCTTCAATGTCGGCACGGGCAAGGCGCGCTCGTTCGCGGATCTTGCGCGCGCGGTGTTCACCGCCCTTGGGCAGGAGCCGCGCGTCACCTATGTGGACATGCCGGAGAGCCTGCAGCGCGCCTACCAGTATTTCACCGAGGCGGACGTGACCAAGCTGCGCGCCGCCGGCTACAAGCGCCCCTTCCTCTCGCTCGAAAGCGGCGTGGATTCCTACGTGAACGAGTATTTGAGGGGTCGCGACGAGGGCGTCGCGTGAAGAACCTGGTGAGTGTCCATCATGGTTGATCAAGGCGCGCCGCGCATCACCGTCGTCGGGGATGTGATGGTGGATCGCTATATTGTCGGCTCCGTCTCCCGCATCTCGCCGGAAGCCCCGGTGCCGGTGCTGCTGCATGGGGCCGAGCGCATCGTGCCCGGAGGCGCGGCCAATGTCGCGGCCAACGCGGCCGCGCTCGGCGCGGCGGTCACGCTGGTGGGCCTGGTGGGAGCGGATGCCCAGGCCGCGGCCCTGGCGGACGCACTCGCGCCCTATTCCGGCATCGACCTCTCCCGCCTCGTGGCGATGCCCGAGCGGCCAACCATCACCAAGACGCGCGTGATGAGCGGGCGCCAGCAGATCGTGCGCATCGACGCAGAGCCCCAGGGCACGCCGCCCGAGGAGGCCCAGGACGCGCTGGTGGCTGCCGCCCGTGAGGCGGTGAAGGGCAGCCGGGTGGTCGTCCTCTCGGATTACGCCAAGGGCGTGCTGAGCGACCGGGTGATCTCGGCCACCATCGCCGCGGCGCGGGCCGAGGGCATTCCGGTGATCGTCGATCCCAAGCGGCGCACCTTCGAGGCCTATCAGGGGGCCAGCCTCGTCACGCCCAACCGGCTGGAGCTGGCGGCCGCGACCGGCATTCCCGACACCACCGACGAGGAGGCCGCCGCCGCGGCGGCGGCCGCCGCCGCCCAGTTCGGCGGCGACGTGCTGGTGACGCGCGCCGAGAAGGGCATGACCCTGTGGCGGCGCGAGGGGCGAGTGCTGCACGTGCCCACCAAGGCCCGAGAGGTGTTCGACGTCTCCGGCGCGGGTGACACGGCGCTGGCGGCGCTGGCGGTGTCGCTGGCCTCCGGCCACAGCCTCGAAACCTCCGTGCATTTCGCCAATGCAGCCGCCGCCGTCGCCGTCGGCAAGGTGGGGACCGCCGTCGTGACGCGCGCGGAGCTCGCCGCCGCGCTGCAGGAGGCCATGCACGAGGGCACCGAGGATGGCGCCCTCGTGAGCCGCGAGCAGGCGGCCGGCATCATCGCCGGCTGGCGTGCGACGGGCGCCCGCGTGGTGTTCACCAATGGCTGCTTCGACCTGCTTCATCCCGGCCACATCGCGCTGCTGGAAGCCGCCGCGCGGGAGGGGGACCGGCTGGTGGTCGCCCTCAATACCGATGCCTCAGTGCGCCGGCTGAAGGGCGAGAGCCGCCCGGTGCAGGACGAGGCCGCCCGCGCGCGCGTGATGGGTGCGCTGCGCTGCGTGGACCTGGTGGTGCTGTTCGACGAGGATACGCCCTACGAAACCATCGCCCTGCTGAAGCCGGACGTGGTGGTGAAGGGGGCGGATTACCGCGAGGATCAGGTGGTGGGCGGCGATCTCGTCAAAAGCTGGGGCGGGCGCGTGGCGCTGGTGCCGCTGGTGGCGGGGCGCTCCACCTCCGCCCTGGTGGCCAAGGCTCGCACCTGAGCCACGCACCTGAGGCGCGCAGCCGCCGCCAGTGCCCACAAGAAGGGGGTTTATGATGCCCGTGGTCACCATCCGCATCACCCGCGGCCCGACGCTGGAGGACAAGCGCGCCTTGGCCGCGGCGGTCACAGATGCCGTTGCCAGCACTCTGGCCCTGCCCGCCGAGCGCGTGCGCATCCTCATCGAGGAATATGAGCTGGAGAACGTCGCCACCGGCGGCGAGCTCCACGCCGACAGGGCCCGGCGCGACGGCGATGGCCCATTCGAGGTGTGAGCTGCGCGCTCACGCGCAATAATCGATGACCTTGCGCACGAAGCTTTCGCACGCCTCGATCTGCGAAAGGTCCACATATTCGTCCGGCTGGTGCGCCTGGACGATGGAGCCGGGCCCGCACACCACGGTGGGGATGTCGGCCATCTCCACGAACAGGCCGGCCTCGGTGCCATAGGCCACCTTCGCGTGGTCGTTGCGCCCCGCCCAGCGCTTCGCCAGCGTCGCGATGGGGGCGCCGGGATCGGCCGACAGGCCGGGAAAAGCAGCGGTGGTGATGAACTCGATGCCCGCCTCCGGCATCCGCGCCTTCATGGCCGGTTCCAGTTCATTGCGCGCATAATCGACCACTTCGGCCACGAGGGCGTCGATATCCTCTTCCGGCAGAGCGCGAACCTCCCAGGTCATGGCCGCGTGGTCGGGAACGATATTGAGCGCGGTGCCGCCGTGCAGCGTGCCCACATGGGCGGTGGAGGTGGGGATGTCGTAGAGCGGATCGCGCCGGCCCTCGCTGGAGAGGCGCTCGCCCAGCGCCACCACCCGCGCGGCGATGAGGGCGGCGGCTTCCACCGCGTTCACCAGCTCCGGCGCGCGGGAGGAGTGGCCGCCGCAGCCGGTGACAATGGTGCGCAGCGACCGCTTGGCCTTATGGCCAATCACCACCTGCATCATCGTCGGCTCACCCACGATGCAGCCTTCCGGCCGGTAGCCCTGCGCAACCATGTGCGCCAGCATGGGCCGCACGCCCAGGCAGCCCACTTCCTCGTCATAAGACAGTGCGAGATGGATGGGCTTCTTCAGCTCCCGCCCGCGCATTTCCGGCACCAGACCCAGGCAGACCGCCAGGAAGCCCTTCATGTCGCAGGTCCCGCGCCCATATAGGCGGCCGCCGCGCGCGGAGAGGGTGAAGGGATCGCTGGTCCAGTTCTGCCCGTCCACAGGCACCACGTCCGTGTGGCCGGAAAGCACAATGCCCGGCACATCGCGCGGGCCGATGGTGGCGATGAGAGCGGCCTTGCCCTCGGCCTCATCCTCCACCCGCTCGAAGGCGACACCCTGGGCCCCGAAGAAGGCCTCGACCGCCTCCACCAAGGCAAGGTTGGAATTCCGGCTGGTGGTGTCGAAGCCGACGAGACGCGAAAGCCACTCCAACGTGAGCTCGGCCGCCATTGTGCTGGTCACTCCGTGGTGATCGAGCCGCGACTATAGCGCCGGATCATGACTTCCGCGGTGCACTAAATTCGCCAATGCCCGCGCCCCCTGGGGCCTGCGCGGAAAAGGGCGTCCGCAGAATGCGCGAGGCGCGTTCCCGCGTTTCCGTGGAAACGGGAAATGCTCTAGAACGCCCAACTTCGCCGGCCGCGCGGGCCGCCGGCATCCGCATGGCAGGGTGGGAATCAAAAGCGATGGTGAGCAGCAATGCCCAGGGTGGGGCGGCGGAAGGCCGGGCGCTCCAGCGACAATCGCTCCTTTGGGGAGACGCGGCGTGAGCCGGCTCGTCCTCGTGCTCGGCGGCGCGCGGTCCGGCAAGAGTGGGGAGGCCGAGCGGCTCGTGACCTCCGAGGCCGGTCCCTGGGCCTATCTGGCAACCGCCGAGGCGCTGGACAAGGAAATGGCCGAGCGCATCGCCCTGCACCGCGCCCAGCGTGGCGACGGCTGGCAGACCCACGACACGCCGCTCGCCCTCGCCCGAACGCTGGACGCCCTGCCGCCCGGGCAGCCGGCCCTGGTGGACTGCCTGACCCTGTGGCTCACCAACCATCTGCTGGCCGACCACGATCTGGACGCTGAAGCGGCGGCGCTCGAGGACGCCCTCGCGCGCCGCCGGGGGCTGACGGTGTGCGTGGCCAATGAGGTGGGGCTTGGGATCGTGCCCGACAATGCACTGGCGCGGCGCTTCCGCGATGCCGCCGGGCGGCTCAACCAGCGCCTCGCACGCAAGGCGGATCAGGTGCTGTTCATGGTGGCGGGCCTGCCCATGGTGGTGAAAGGCGGCTGAGACCATCCCTCCGCCGTCACCCGCCGTCAGCGTTCGATCAACCGCCGCGCCGGCGTGACCAAAGGCCCATCAAGCCAGGGCCGTCAGCACGGCAAGGCCGCTCACCAGCGCGATCAGCAGCCCGTCCGCCACGCGATAGAGCCGGAGGGCGCGGCGGATGTCCGCAGCCGTCACCTCGCGGCGGCCGTCGCCCATATAGGCGTCCTCCGTGAACACGCCGCCATACACCTTGGGGCCGTTCAGCTTTACGCCCAGCGCGCCCGCCATGGCCGCCTCGGACCAGCCGGCGTTGGGAGAGCGGTGGCGGGGCGCATCCCGCCGCATGGCGCGATAGGCTTCGCCCGGCGCCGCCCCCGGCAGCAGCGCCGCTGCCGCGATGATGAGGCCGCCAGCCAGCCGCGATGCGGGCAGGTTCACATAATCGTCCGACCGCGCCGCCGCCCAGCCGAAGGCGGCGTGGCGGGGTGTCAGGTGGCCGATCATGCTGTCGGCCGTGTTCAGCGCCTTGTAGGCGGCGCCGCCGGCCAGGCCGCCAACGGCCATCCACAGCACGGGCGCCACGATGCCGTCCGAGAAGTTCTCGGCAAGGCTCTCGATGGCGGCGCGGGCCACGCCCGCTTCGTCGAGCCGCTGGGGATCGCGGCCCACGATATGGCTCACCGCCTCGCGCCCCGCCTCCAGCCCGCCGCTTTCCAGCGCATCGGCCACACGCGCCACATGCCAATGGAGCGAGCGCTGCGCCACCAGCGTGCTGCCCAGCAGCCCAGCGAGAACCCAGCCGAAGGGGAGAACGCGCAGACCGGCTTCCAGCCCCGCAGCGGGAAGGGCGGCGGCGAGGACCAGCAGGCAAACCGTCAGCACGCCCAGCAACCTGCGACGCCCATCGGACAGCTCCGGCCGGTTCCAATGCCGGTCGAGGGTGGCGATCAACCGGCCGATCCACATCACGGGATGGCCGATCCGGCGCACCAGCGCATCGGGATAGCCCAGCAGCGCCTCGAAAATCATGGCCACCGCCGTAAGGTCGAACGCCATCCCCAATGGTCCCCTATCCCTTCGCGCCAGGACGATGCCTTACCAAAACACCACTCACGGCAAATTATGAGCCGACAGCGCCCACCTTCATTTTCGCACTACAGCCCGAGCGACTCACCTCGTACACTGGTGCTGCAGCGCACACGCATCGACCGGAGACGAATCACCCATGGCCATTGTGCAGGCACCGGCGCACAGAACCACTTTGGATGCGGAGCGGCCTCCTCATGTGGCGGACGGCGTGCGGGTCTACGCGGTGGGGGACATTCACGGCAAGATCGATCTGTTGCAGGAGCTGCAGCGGAAGATGGAGGCCGATCAGGCGTGCCACCCGCACATGGCCCACACCGAGGTCTATCTCGGCGACTATGTGGACCGCGGCCCTGCCACGGCGGGGGTGATCGAGAACCTGATGCAGCGCCAGCAGGAGCGCGGCGCCATCTGCCTTTCCGGCAACCACGAGGACATGATGCTGGAGGCGTACCGCTCGTTCGACGCCTTTTTGCACTGGACCTCGGTCGGCGGCCGGCCGGCGGCACTCTCCTACCTGCCGCCCCTCACCACGCCGGCCGACGAGCTGGAGGAACACGACCTTTGGCAAAGCTGGCGCCGGGCCATGCCCGAGAGCCACGTCACCTTCCTGAAGAAGCTGGGCACCACCTTCGTCAGCGGGGATTACGTCTTTGTCCATGCGGGCCTGCGGCCGGGCATCGCCATCGAGGACCAGAAGCGCCGCGACTGCCTGTGGATCCGCCACGACTTCCTCGACCACCGGGAGGCGTTCAGCCACGTGGTGGTCCACGGCCACACCCCGGTGAACGAGCCCGACATGCGCGCCAACCGCATCGGCATCGATACCGGCGCGGTCTTCTCCGGCCGCCTGACGTGCCTCGTCCTCGACGGAGCTAGCCGCGGCATCCTCTCCACCTGAGGACCCGGCCGGTGGCGGCCCCTGCCCCATCGTGCTTCACTACGGCGGGAAGGAGCCGTGCGCCATGTTCATTGCATTCTTCGAGGCCCTGAAGACCGCAGGCGTGCCCGTTTCGGTGCGCGAATACCTGACGCTCATGGAAGCGATGGATCGGGACCTTGCCGGGCGCCAGGTGGAAACCTTCTACTACCTCGCCCGCGCCAGCCTGGTGAAGGATGAGCGGCATCTCGACAAGTTCGATCAGGTGTTCGGCCAGTGCTTCAAGGGGCTGGAAGCCGCGCTGGGGGAGCAGGGCCACTCCATTCCCGAGGACTGGCTGCGCAAGCTCACCGAAAAGCACCTCACCGAGGAAGAAAAGAAGCAGATCGAGGCCCTGGGCGGGCTCGACAAGCTCTTGGAGACCCTGGCCGAGCGCCTGAAGGAGCAGAAGGAGCGACACCAGGGCGGCAACAAGTGGATCGGCACCGGCGGCACCTCCCCCTTCGGCGCCTACGGCTACAATCCCGAAGGCATCCGCATCGGCCAGGACGGCAACCGCAACTTCCGCGCCGTGAAGGTGTGGGACAAGCGCGAGTTTCGCGACCTCGACGACGGGGTGGAGCTGGGCACGCGCAACATCAAGGTGGCCCTGCGCCGCCTGCGCAAGTTCGCGCGCGTGGGCGCGCCGGAAGAGCTCGACCTGGAAGGCACCATCCGCGAGACCGCCCGCGCCGGCTATCTCGACGTAAAGCTCCGCCCGGAGAGGCGCAATGCGGTAAAAGTGCTGCTGTTCCTGGATGTCGGCGGCTCCATGGACTGGCACATCGGCCAATGCGAGGAGCTGTTCTCGGCGGCACGCTCAGAGTTCAAGTATCTGGAGCACTTCTATTTCCACAATTGCGTCTATGAAAGCGTGTGGCGCTCCAATGCCCGCCGCTCCAGCGAGCGCATTGCGCTACAAGACGTGCTGCACACGTACGGCAGCGACTACAAGCTGATCTTCGTGGGCGACGCGTCCATGGGCCCCTATGAGATCATGTATGCGAACGGCTCGGTAGAACATAACAATGCCGAGCCGGGGAAGGTGTGGCTGGATCGGCTGCTGGCCACCTACCCCAACGCCGTTTGGCTCAATCCCGTTCAGGAAAGCCACTGGGGCTACACGGATTCCATCCGGCTTGTCGCCCACATCATGGAAAACCGCATGTTCCCCCTCACCGTCGAGGGCATCGACGCCGCCATGCGCGAGCTGACCTGAGAGAGGGGCTCGGCAGAGAAGGGATCGGCTACGACGCCGCCACGAAAAAGGGCGCCCCTGAAGGGCGCCCCATGTTCCGTGCGAAAACGCGTCGATTGACCAGGCCGAGGCCCTCAGGCGGCCGGCGTGTTCTTCTCAAGCGAGCTCTTGATGGGCTCGGAAGATTCCGCAGCCACCTTCTGCGCCAGGGAAGTGAGCTCCTTGGCCTGGCCGCTGACCGTCTCGAACTGCTTGCGCGCGTGGCTGGTGGACAGCTCCACAGCGTCGGCCATGCTCTTGGTCTGCAGCAGCGAATTGAAGTAGTCGAAGGTGGAGTTCACGTTCGACTGCATGGCCTCCAGCACCTTGGCATTGTACTCGGCAATGCCCTTGCTGGCGGTCGTATAGGTGGTCTCGAGGGTCGAGTTCACCTGCTCGGCCGAAGCCTTCAGCTTCTCATAGTTCTCGCGCAGCGTGGCGAGGCCCTTCTCGGCGATCTCGCGGACGGCCGGCGGCACCTCGACGGGCGGCACGCCATTGGCCGAGAAGGCCTTCTTTGCAGCTTCGATCTGGTCCTGATACGCCTTGATGAAGGAATCGCTCATTTCATCCTCGGGCCGCGCGCGGGGTCATTTCGCACAGGAAAGCAGGTCTCCAACCGGTGCCGATCTCCAGAACTCCTCCCCCGCGCAACGGAAGGAGCCTCGGAAAACGGAAAACCGGCCACGAAATAGAGATGTTCGGAGCCTTGCCTCGACGGCTTTAGATATAGCCGAAGGTGAGGTGCGGCGCAAAAGCAATCTTGCGCCGCACAATAAAAACAAAAACTGCGGTAAACGCCTCAGCCCTTCTGGGTGGGATTGAAGGCCTGGCCAGCCTTGGCCTTGGCTTCGTTCATCACGCTTTCACCCATGGTCTTCAGATCCTCGGCCGCGCTCTGGGCGCTCTTGGCGGCAGCGGCGGAAAGGTCCCGCACCCGATCCGCCAGCACCCGAGCCCGCTCGTCGAAGGAGCGCGCCGCGGTCTCGCCGAGCGACTTGGCGTCCGCCCCGAGCGTCTTGGCCTGCTCGGCCACCTTTTCCACCTGGCTGGAGAGGAATTCGGCCTGAAGGCTGAGCATCTCCTGGGGTGTCTTGGCCGTAACGAGCTTCTGCAGGAAGTCGAAACCCGCCTCCATATTGGCTTCCATCAGGCCGATCGCCTTCTGGCGCAGGTCCTTGGCACCGGAGCGCACTTCCTCAAGCCCGCCCTCGCTGTCGCCAACCGCATCGCGCGTGCTTTTGAAGAGCGTCTCGAATGCCTCGCGGGCCTGGGCGACATTCTTTTCCGCGACGGCACGCACTTCAGCCGGCAATTCCAGATTCGGACCGAATTTCGTCATGGCGCTTGCTCCTCGGGCATTGGGGACGGCGCTCTGGGCCGTGCCGAGAGGATTGTAATATGGCGCGCCTTGTCTTCGCCAATATGAAAATGCGGGCAAAATGTCCGCGATTGCGTCATGTTAACCGTTTGGCGCCATATTTCAGCGGAAACAGCATTCACGAGACCGCCCGACGGCGGCGGCCACAGCGGACGGGACATGATGACGGAGACGAAGGCCCGCGCGCTCGACCTGACGGAACCTCGCCTCGCGCCCCTCCGCCGGGAGGACCTGCCCTCCTTCGTCGTGGATGTGTCCACTTTCGCGGTGCTGGGTGTTACGGCGGCCTGCGTGCGGCTTGGCATCGCCGTCGGCCATCACCTTCCCCCGAAGATCGCCGAGGCGGCCCAAGCGGCCGCCGAAGGGCGCGGGCGCCCCGCCGCACTGGTGCGCCTGCGGCTGCCGCGCAGCCTCACCCCGCGCCTGTTCCGCGCCATCGTGCTCGATGTGTCCGGCGCCCCGGTGGTGATGTTCGCAGATCCCGCCGCCTTCGCCGATGAGCCAGCTTTGGCGGTGGAGACGCGGCCCGACACCGCTCCGCTGGCCCCGCAGCCGCCCGCGCCCAATACGACCCTGGAGCCGCAGGAACCCTCCGTGCGCTTCACCTTCGAGACCGATGCGGAGAACCGGCTGCGCGGTCTCTCCGCGTCCCTCGCCTCCGCGCTTGGGGCCCAGGCGGAAGCCTGGATCGGCGCGACTTTCCCCGAGCTCGAACATGACGGCCGAATCGTCTCGGGACAGGCCATGGCTGATGCCCTGGCGCGTGGGGCAAGCTTCTCGGGCGTCCATGTCACCGTGCCCGGTGCCGTTATCCTGGAGCTGGAGCTGGGGGGCGTGCCCCTGCTCGATGCCGCGCGCCGACGCCTCGCCACCCGTGGCTTCGGCGTGATGCGCCGCTGGACCACCGGCCCCGAGACCACGCCCGCCGCCTTCGAGGTGACGCCGGATGCCGACGTGCGCATGCCCGTGGCCGCGAAGCCGCAGGAACGCCCAAGCGAGCGGCCCTGGTCCAATGTGGTTCCCTTCAGCGGGTTGACGCCGCGCGAGAGCAATTATTTCGACGAGATCGGCCGCACGCTGGAAGCAGCCCTACGCGCCGACATGCCTGCCGAACACCCGGACGAGTCCCCACTCCCGGCCGAGCCCGCGCCTTTATCGAACCAGCATCCGGCCGGCGCGGACATCCTCGATGCACTGCCCATCGCCACCCTTCTGGAAGATCGCAGCCGCCTGGTGCATGCGAACCGCACCTTTTTGCAATGGTCGGGCTGGACGGACCTGACGGCGATCGAGGCGGCCGGCGGCCTTCCCGGCGTGCTGCAGGAAGATGAAGCCGGCGAGGGGCTCATCCTTACCCCCTCGGGGGAGCACCTGCCGGTCCACGCCTCCGAAGTGCCGGCCACGTTCTATGGGCCCGAAGCACAGTTGCATCTGCTGCGCCGCCGTGAGGCGGAGCCCGCCGCTGCGACCCTCGACGAAGAAGAGAGCCCGCGCCGGGCCGCGCTCGATCTGGTGCCGTGGCCGGTCCTTCTGATCGACTCCAGCCACCACATTCTGTTTGCCAATAATGCCGCGGAAACGCGCCTTGGCTTCTCCGCCGTGGAGCTCGCCGGCCAGCCCATCACCCTTGTGATTGCACCCGAGGCGCGTGGCGAGGCCATTGGCTGGCTCGATCGCGCCAGCACTTCGCAGGAGCGGAACCGGCCCCGTGTGCTGCATGTGCACCCCTTCGAGGGAGAGGATTTTCACGCGCTCGCCGGCCTTGCCCCGGTGGGTGAGGACACCGGGCAATTCTGCCTCGTGCTCGGCCCCGAGCCGCAGCCGGACACACCCTCGGGCAACGCCCCTGCCGCAGCGCCGGAGCCACCGGCCGCCTTGGAGCCCGAGCCCGCCGCAGAGGAGCCGGTGCCCGAGTCGGTGCTGGAACTGCAGCAGGAATTGCTCGGCACCGCCGACGAGCTGGAGGCGCCCTCCTCCGCCAGCAGCGCAGATCCCAGCCTTCACCGGGTGGCGAGGCGGCTGTCCGACAGCCTCAGCCCCTCCCTCGCCACGCTGGCGGACTATGCGCCCGATGACGAGAGCGACCTCCCGGACGGGGTTCGCGACGCGCTGGAGCGCGTGCGCAAGTGCCTGGATGACCTGGGTGCCCTGGCGGAACCCGAGGCCATCGCCTCGCCTGAGCCCACCGAGGTCGCCCCGATCGTGACTGCGGCGGTCGCCTATGTGCTGCCCTTCGCCCGCCGGCGCCATGTCACCGTGCGCACGGATATCGACCAGGTGCCGACGGTCATCACTCACCCCGCGCGCCTGTCCCGGCTGGTCCGCCTCATGGTCGAGGACGCCCTCGACGGCGCGCCGGTGCGCACCGCAATTGTCGTCTCGCTTCTGTGTGACGAGCTGACCGAGGGCGCACCCGTCATCCTGCAGGTCAGCGATGCCGGCCCGCCGGTCGACGAAGTCGCCGACGCGGCGGCCCTGGCCCCCTTGTCAGCCGCGACCGACACCGACCGCTTCAGCCGCGCCGGCCGCCCCATGCGCCGCGCTCGCCTCGCGGCCGAGGCGGAGGCCCTGGGCGCCACCTTCGAGCTGCGCCGCGGCCTCGAAATGGGGATGACCACCCAGCTCAGCCTTCCGCGCTGACGCACATTTGACCTCCCGCGCCCGACCTCCCGCGCCATTGTGCGGTGCAGGAGTGCGGTGCGGCGAGCCCATTTCAACTTAGAGCATTTCTGAATCGAGGCTCCGCGCCATTGCGCTATTGACGGTGCCCGCGATCTTCTGCGTAAATTGATAATCAGAAGCAGTTTTTATGGATGTCTTCCAATCGCTTTGATCTGGGCAATACCATGATCGTTTGTTCGTGCAACGTCGTTTCAGACCGTCAGGTTATCGATGCCGTTTCGGCATCGCAGGGCATGCGCACCCCGAGCGAGGTCTATCGCTGCCTGGGCTGCGCACCGCAGTGCGGGCGCTGTGCCCGCACCATCCGCGCCTTGATGGATCAAGTGCAGAACCACAATTGCGGCGAGTGCGCGGAGGATTGCGCCGTTGCCGGATTGACGGGTCTCGTCGCCGCCGAATAGCATTTGCGAACACACCGCCACCGGCCCCGGGACACCTCGGGTACGGTGGTTTCCTAGTATTGATTTTAAATTAGAATTCATCTAACACGAATTTAAAGAAACGATGGGAATGCCGTCCCAGGCATGAGGAGCACATCATGAAAGGCGATCCGAAGGTCATCGAGTTCCTCAACCGAGGGCTGCGTTCGGAGCTGACCGCCATCAATCAATACTGGCTCCATTACCGCATGCTGGACAATTGGGGCTACAAGGCCCTGGCGAAGAAGTGGCGCGCGGAATCCATTGAAGAGATGGTGCACGCTGACAAGTTCACGGACCGCATCCTGTTCCTTGATGGCTTCCCCAACATGCAGGTGCTCGACCCGCTGCGGATCGGCCAGGACGTGAAGGAAATCCTTGAGGCGGACCTCGCCGCCGAGCTGGACGCGCGGGCCCTCTACCAGGAAGGCGCGACCTACTGCCACTCGGTGAAGGACTATCCGAGCCGCGACCTGTTCGAGGAGCTCATGGCTGACGAGGAAGGCCATATCGACTTCCTTGAGACCCAGCTCGACCTGGTGGCCAAGCTCGGCCTGCAGCTTTACGCGCAGCACCACATTGGGGAACTCGACGACTGAGTCGTCTCGCAGTTCGACCGCTTTGCTTGAAAAGCCCGGCTTCCGCCGGGCTTTTTGCGTCCAGCACTCTGATTCCAAACAGCTTTAGGGCAACCCGGCGCGCCCCCTGGCGCAGCCATGAAAGGGACACAGAAACCACGGAAGGTCACCGCGACCCAATAGGTGTCCGCGGCAACGGCGCAGGCTTTGCGCCCCGCGGCTTCGGACGGCGCCCGGCGCCCATCCGAAGCACCCTGGGCATGTGTGGGAAGGGCTTCGCCTTTCCCGAGATCCGATCATTCGAGAGAGACTATTGACGCTGGGCGAAAACACCCGCCGCCTCGTGCTGGTTGGAACGGCCGTCGCAGGCCTCGCCGCACTGCTCCTGCTTGCGGCGGCGGTGGTGCTGCCCCTGCTTGTGCCCGCAGCCGAGCTGCGCCGGGCGGCGCTGGCTGCGGTCGCAGGCACGACGGAGCAGGGTGTCACGGTGTCCGGCGAGCCCACCCTTCGCCTTTTGCCCTCACCGCGCGTTACGCTGCGCAAGGTCACTTTCTCCCTGCCCCATGACCAGTCCCTGGAGGCGGACGCGGTGGTGAGCCATATCAGCGTATGGCCATTGCTGTTCGGCCGCATTGTCGTGTCCGAGGTGACGCTTGAAAGCCCGACCCTGGTACTCACCGGCGAGCGGCGCGCGCCTGAGCTGGGCATCGTGCCATTTCTGGCAACGCCGGACGGCCCGGAGCTGCGCGTCGTCGACGGCACCATCGCCTGGCGCGCCGAGGGGGGACTGACCCGCGAACTCGTCAGCGGCATCGTCGGGCGCTTCGATCGCGTCACCGGCGGCACCGGAATGAATGTCTCCGCGGTGTTCGACTGGCGCGAATCCACCATAGAAGCACACCTTTCCGTGGAGGATGTGCGGGCCTTCCTGGCCGGCACCCTCACCCCAACGCGCGCGTCTCTCGCCTCCAACACGGCGAACCTGCGCTTCCGGGGGCAGGCCGGCTTCGCCACGCGCCTCACAGCGGACGGCACCCTCAGCGCGGAGGCGGATTCCCTGCGGTCGTGGCTCGACTGGGTGGGTCTGCCGGCTCCCACCAGCCGTGGGCTGGGCGCCTTTTCCTTCACCTCCCATGTCGCCATGGAAGGGCATAGCCTGGTGCTCGCCAATACGGTCGTCGATCTCGACGGCAATCGCAGCGAAGGCGGCCTGCTTGTGAAGCTGAGCGCGCCGCGCCCTGTCGTGCAGGGCACCTTCGCGTCCGACAAGCTCAGTCTCAATCCCTACGGGCGCATGCGGCTCACGGGGGACAATGGGCGCGAGTGGGATCGCGAGCCATTCGATCTGTCTTTCCTCGACAAGTTTGATCTGGATCTGCGCCTGTCCGCCGCACAGGTCACGGCGGTGGACACGACTTTTACCACCGTGGCAGCCAGCGCCGTGTTGGCGAATGGCCGCCTGGTGCTGGCCCTTGGACAAACCAGCGGCTGGAACGGCATGCTCCGGGGCACCGCGACCCTCGCGCCGCGCTCGGCCGGGCGCATAGGTGACCCCTCCGGCCTCACCATGCGCGTGGAGGCGGAGTGCTCCGACATTTCCCTTGAGCAGGCGCTGGGCGACCTTGCCGGGGTGACGGCATTCGAGGGGACAGGCACACTGCAGTTCGATCTCCAGGGAGAGGGCCGCAACGCCCAAGAGATCGCCCAGAGTCTCGCCGGCACCGTCGCCCTGAACAGCGACAGCGGAGACATCGTTGGCTTCGATGTGGCTCAGCTGTTGCGGCGCATTCAACGCCAGCCCCTGTCGGCGGCGGCAGATCCCCGCGGCGGGCGCACCCCCTTCACCCAGTTGCAGGTGCAGGCCAGCCTGCGCCACGGCCTTGCCACCGTCGAAACCATGGCCATCGACGGGGGGCAGGTGCATCTCGACATGGATGGCACCATTGACGTGGCCCAGCGCTCCCTTGACCTTTCCGGCGAGGCGACGCTGAAGAGCCCGCCCAAAGGCAACGAGTCAGAAGGGATTTCGCTGCCGTTCCTTGTCGAGGGGCCCTGGATCGCGCCCCGTATCATGGCCGATCCGCTCAGCCTGATCGAACGGTCTGGCGCGGCCCAGCCGCTGCTGGAAGCGGTGAAGAGCCGCAAGGCAGGGGCCGCGATTCACACGATGATCGAGAAGCTGGTGAAGCCCGTCGCGCCCCAGCCCTCCGATGCCGCCAGCGCTCCCGCCAACTGATCTTGCGTCAACTGATCTTGCCCCGAAAAGCGGCCCGTCCCTGGTCCCGCCTGCCGCGGGCGGATCACTGCGCCGCCGAGGTCTCGCGAGGGCGGCGGACGGGACGGATGGCGTCCTGACGCAGGCGGGCGAACATCAGGTGATCTTCCCACACGCCGTTGATGCACAGATACTGCCGCGAATAGCCCTCGCGCACGAAGCCGCAGCTTTCCAGCAGGCGGATGGAGGGCTGGTTCGTGGGCATGCAGGCGGCCTCCACCCGGTGCAGGTGAAGCACCTCATGGGCCACCGGCAGGATGGCCGTGACCGCCGCCTTCATATAGCCCTGCCCGGCATAGGCAGCGCCCATCCAGTAGCCCAGGCTCGCGGCCTGGCACACGCCGCGCCGCACGTTCGACAGGGTGAGCCCACCCAAAAGCTGATGGTCTGAGCGGCGGAAGACGAACAGCGGATAGGCCTCATCCGTCAGCATGTCGCGCGCATAGCGCTTCAGCCTGCGGCGGAAAGCGCCGCGGGTGAGGTCGTCCGCCGGCCAGATCGGCTCCCAGGGGGTCAGAAAGCCCCGGCTTGCCGCGCGCACATCATGCCAGGCGGGAAAGTCCTTCATCTGCGGCACGCGCAGATACACCCTCTCGCCTTCAACAGTGGGCAGCACTTCCGGCGCGAAGAGCGTACTCAGCGGCCACATGATCGACGCACTCGATGCCTCGTCGGTTGGACCTTGCATCGCCGGCGCCGATCCGCGCCGGCGCCAGGCAAACCTCATTCAAACCCGCACACCCCTTAAGCGCAAAGATCACGCAAACTGTTGCGTACTCAGGCCGGCACGGCGCGCGAACCCGCGGCGGCAAGGCGCTCCACCGCCTTCACTGCGGGGTCGAGGCCGGCCTCGGGACCGAGGGCGGTGAGCGTGGGCCGCCCCTGCGACACCAGAGTGTGCGCCGCCTGCCGCACCGCCGCAACATCCACCGCATCCACCTTGGCGACGATGTCATCCACCGGGATGACATGGCCGAAGCCCAGCATCTGCCGGGCGAGCTGGTCCGCCCGCGCACCAGAGCTTTCGAGCGCCGCCAAGAGGCCCACCTTCATCTGCGCCTTGGCGCGGGCCACCTCGGTCTCGGTGATGGTCTCGCCGGCGGCGAACAGCTGGTCGATCAAGGCCTGGGAAAGCTCTCCCACATCGCTCAGGTCCGTGCCCGCATAGATTCCGAACAAGCCGGTGTCCGCATAGCTCCAGTGGAAGGAGTAGATGGAGTAGCAAAGCCCCCGCTCCTCCCGCACATCCTGGAACAGGCGCGAGGACATGCCGCCGCCCAGCACGTTGGTGAGCACCTGCAGCGCATGATAGCCGGGATCGAGATAGGAGCAGCCCTCCAGCCCGATCAGCACATGCACCTGCTCCAGCTCGCGTGGGCAAAGCTGAAGGCCGCCCGTATAGGCCGCCTTGGGCAGCTCCGGCTTGGCCGCGCCATCGATGGACTTCAGGCGCTTGGCGGCTTCCTCCACCACCTGGTCGTGGTCCACGGCGCCGGCGGCGGCGACCACCATGCGCGGCCCGCGATAGGTGCGCGCGAGATAGGCACCGAGCTGATCGCGGTTGAAGCCGCGCACGGTATCCGGTGTGCCGAGAATGGAGCGGCCGACCGCCTGCTCCGGAAAGGCCCGCTCCTGGAAAAGGTCAAACACCAAGTCGTCGGGCGTGTCCATCACGGCCCCGATCTCCTGGACAATCACGCCCTTCTCGCGCGCCAGCTCGTCGGGCGCGAAGGCCGGCTCGGTGAGGATATCGGCCAGGATGTCGAGCCCGAGTGGCACATCCTCGCCCAGCACCCGCACATTGTAGCTCGTCTGCTCCACGGAGGTGGCGGCGTTGATGTCGCCGCCCACCTGCTCGATCTCCTCAGCGATGCGCCGGGCGGTGCGCCGGCGTGTGCCCTTGAAGGCCATGTGCTCCAGGAGATGGGAGATTCCGTGCTCGTCCTCCCGCTCGTCGCGGGCGCCGGTGCCCACCCAGATGCCCAGCGACGCCGTGCCCAGGTGTTCCATGGAATCGGTGACGACGGTAATTCCGTTGTCGAGGGTCGAAAGCTTCACGCCCATGTTTACCTCACGCCGCCGCGCCGGCGGCGATGCGGGCGCGGCCGCGAATGAAGGCCTCCACCGCGGCGAGATCGTTGGGAAGAACGGTGAGAGTTTCCTTCCGCGTCATCAGGTCCGCCATGTGCGCCGGCAGCGGCGGGCGATGGCCCGTGGCCGCGGCCACGGCATCGGGGAACTTGGCTGCGTGGGCGGTGGAAAGCACCACCTGCGGCACCTTGGCCGCATGCTCCACCTTGTCCGCCACGGTCAAGGCAACCGCAGTGTGCGGGTCCACCAGATAGCCGGCGCTCTTGTAGAGCCGGGCAATGGTAGAGGCCGTTTCCGGCTCGTCGGCGCGGGCGGCGGAGAAGTCCGCGGCGATGGCGGCCCGCGCCTCCTTCGGCAGAGTGAAGCTGCCGGACTGGGCGAGCGAGGCCATGAGCCCGCGCACCACGCCGGCGTCCCGGTCCACCGCATCGAACAACAGGCGTTCGAAATTCGAGGACACCTGGATGTCCATGGACGGCGAGATGGAGGGCATGACCCCCTTCACCTCATAGCGGCCGGTGTCCAGGGTGCGCACCAGGATGTCGTTGACATTGGTGGCGATGGCGAGATCGCGGATGGGAAGCCCCATCTTCTTGGCCACCCAGCCCGCCAGGATGTCGCCGAAATTGCCCGTGGGCACCACGAACGACACCTCGCGATGGGGCGCACCCAGCGCCGTCGCCGCATAGAAATAATAGACCACCTGGGCGACGATCCGCGCCCAGTTGATGGAGTTCACCCCCGCCAGCGCCAGCTCATCGCGGAAGCTGTGGTGATTGAACATGGCCTTCACCAGGCCCTGGCAATCGTCGAACGTGCCTTCAAGCGCGATGGCGTGCACATTGGGCGAGGCCACCGTGGTCATCTGCCGGCGCTGCACCTCGGACACACGGCCGTGGGGGAACAGGATGAACACATCCACGGCATCGGACGCGCGGAAGGCCTCGATGGCGGCGCTGCCCGTGTCGCCGGAGGTGGCGCCGACGATGGTGGCGCGGGCACCGCGGGCGCTTAGAACATTATCCATCAACCGCGCGAGCAGCTGCATGGCCACGTCCTTGAACGCCAGAGTCGGCCCGTGGAACAGCTCCAGCACGAAGCGGTTGGGCCCCACCTGCACCAGCGGCGTCACCGCCGGGTGGCGGAAGCCGGCATAGGCATCGGCAATCATCAGCTCCAGCGCCCGCTCGGGCAGCGCATCGGCCACGAACGGGGCAATCACGGCCTTGGCGACGGCGGCGTAGGGCTGGCCGGCGAGAGCAGCGATGGCCTCGTGCGAAAGGGTCGGCCAGGTCTCGGGCACATACAGGCCGCCATCACGGGCGAGGCCCGCGAGCAGGGCATCGGAGAAGGACAGGGCCGGGGCTTCACCGCGGGTGGAGACGTAACGCAAAAGATCCTCGCCGGAGTTCTTCGCCGCATCGTTCCGATGACGGTCAGGTGGTTCAACCTAAACGCAAGCCGCGTCGCGGGAAAGGCTTCACGGCCGCGAGCCGCGCGTATCAGCCAGCGATAGCCGATTCGCCCCCTCCCCGGGGCCTCGCCATTGACGCGCAGCTCGCCGTGTGTACCTAATGGTACATGTAAAACCATTAGGTACACATCATGACATCTCGTCCGCCCTTGCCCCCGTTCACCACCGACACCGCCGCGCAGAAGGTCCGCATGGCGGAAGACGCCTGGAACACGCGCGATCCCCAGCGCGTCTCGCTGGCCTACACGCCGGACAGCCGCTGGCGGAACCGCTCCGACTTCCTTTCCGGCCGCGAGGCCATCGTCCGCTTTCTTGAGGCGAAGTGGGCGCGCGAGCAGGACTACCGCCTCATCAAGGAGCTGTGGGCCTTCGCGGGCAACCACATTGCCGTGCGCTTCCAATATGAGTGGCACGACGCCGCGGGCGCCTGGTTCCGCTCCTATGGCAACGAGCAATGGGAATTCGACGGGAACGGCTTGATGCAGCGGCGCGAAGCCTCCATCAACGACGTTCCGATCCGGAGCGAGGAGCGCAAGTTCCTGTGGCCGGCGGGACCCCGCCCGGCGGACCATCCGGGCCTCACCGAACTGGGGATGTGATGGCGCGGATCGTGATGGAGCGGGCGGACGTGCTGCCGATGCTGGGGGAAGTCTTCCGCGAGCACGGCTTCGAGGGCGCGAGCCTGGCCGCCATCACGGCCCGCACCGGGCTCGGCAAGGGGTCGCTCTATCACTTCTTCCCGGGCGGGAAGGAGGAAATGGCCGCCGCCGTGCTGGCCGAGATCGACTCCTGGTTCGAGGCCCACGTTTTCGCCCCGTTGCGCGAGGGCGAGGACGCGCCAGCCGCCATCCGCGACATGCTGGGGAAGGTGGACGCCTATTTCCGCTCCGGCCGGCGGGTGTGCCTTGTCGGCGTGTTCGCCCTCTCGGATACCCGGGACCGTTTCAGCGACAAGGTGCAGGGCTATTTCGCCGCGTGGCGCGACGCACTCACAGGCGCTCTGCGCCGCGCCGGCCTTGCCGATGCGGAGGCGGCGGAGCGGGCGGAAGACGGCGTGCTCGCCATCCAGGGCGCCCTGACCCTCGCCCGCGCACTCCACGACCCGGATGTCTTCACTCGCACGCTCAAGCGCCTGGAGCGCCGCCTGCTCACCTGAGCGCGAGGCGGCGAAGACAGAAAGAGCCGGGACGGGCCCGGCTCCTCATGGATAGCGCGCCGGCCAGCAGCCGGCGTTTCAGGAGGCCTTGGGTTCAGGAGGCCTTGGCCTTCTGCACCAGGCGCGGCGCGTAGACGTGCTCCGGGCCGGGGAAGGCGCGCGAGCGCACCTCATCCGCATACGCGGCCACGGCCTTTTCGATCTCCGGCCCCATATTCGCGTATTTCTTCACGAACTTGGGCACCCGGTCGCCCAGGCCCAGCATGTCTTCCAGCACCAGAATCTGCCCATCGCAGGCGGACGAGCCGCCGATGCCGATGGTTGGCGCGGCCACTTCCTGGGTGATGCGGCGGGCCAGCGGCTCGGAAATCGCCTCAAGCACGACCGAGAAGGCGCCAGCCTCCGCCACGGCGCGGGCATCGTCCAGGATAATGGACGCCTCGGCGTCATCGCGGCCACGCGCCTTGAACGAGCCAAGCGTATTGATGGCCTGGGGGGTGAGCCCCACATGCCCCATCACCGGCACGCCGCGATCCACCAGGAAGCGGACCGTCTCCGCCATGCGGCGCCCGCCTTCCAGCTTCACGGCGCCGGCGCCGGTTTCCTTCAGCACCCGGGCGGCAGTGTGGAAGGCCTCGGTGGGGCTGGCCTCGTAGCTGCCGAACGGCAGGTCCACTACGATCAGCGCGCGTTTGGTGCCACGCACCACGGCGCGGCCATGCACAATCATCATCTCGACGGTGACGGGCACCGTGGTTTCCAACCCGTGCATCACCATGCCCAGGCTGTCGCCCACCAGGATCACGTCCACGTGGCGGTCCAGCAGACGCGCGGTGTGGGCATGATAGGAGGTCAGCGAAACGATGGGCTCGCCTCCCTTGCGGGCCTGGATTTCCGGCGCTGTGATGCGACGGCTCTCTGCCTGGCTGGACATGACGTTCCTCTATAGCTTTTTTGCGCGGGCACCTTTGCCCTGAGCTCGCCCGGGCCCTGCCGCCCCGGCCCCCGTTGCCGGCCGCGTCACATGACGGGCACCCCGATCACATAGGGATGGAACAGGAAGGCGAGGAACGCATAGAGCACCACCCCGCCCCCGACCGCAAGGGCATCGCCCGTCCAGCCCGCCGGCGCGGGCGGTATTTTCGTGCCGCGGCGCGCCATCGCGATGCGATCATACACCGCCCACGCCAGCACCGCGCCGAACAGCACCATGGAAGCGGCATCGCCATTGGCCAGCAGATGCGCGAATGCCCAGGTCTTCACCGCGACCAAAAGCGGATGCTTCAGCGCCGTGCGGATGTGGCTGGGCACGAACGCCGACACGCCGACGATGGAAGCCAGGAGCATCAGGAGCAGGGTGACGTGCCGCAGCGCCAGCGGCGGATCCCAGATCACCGCCGGACCGGACGCCCGCCACAGCAGATATCCATAGGCGGTCAGCGCCACGCCGCCCGCAGCCAGCAACGAGAAATAACCCTTGTACGGCCCCTCCCCCACGGATGCGATGAGCCGGGCGCGCAGCCCCCTCATGCTCGCCACCACATGGGTTCCGACGAAGACGACCAGACCCAACAGCATCATCACCATGGCACGACCTCCGCCGGCATCATGCGAGCCGCTTCAAGAGCACGACACCCCGCACCCCGGCAAGACCACCGAAGGGGAAGCCCCCAGCAGGCGGGCCGCAGGCACGCCACGCGCACACGCACCGGCCCCGCCACTCGCGCTTGCGTTGCGGCGGTATCGTGACAGTATGCGTGACGGAGGGGAATGACATGGGCTTCTGGGGTAAGAGGCGATTGGCGCGCCGGCCCGGCCTTGCGGCAGGGCTCATCGCTCTCGCCGTGTTCATCCTGTCCTGCGCCGGCTTCAGCTCCGTGGCGCAGGCGGGCGTGCTGGCGCGGGTGGATCTTTCCAGCCAGCGCATGGTGGTCTCGGTGAATGGCGTACCGCGCTATAGCTGGCCGGTTTCCACGGCCCGGCGCGGTTATGTCACCCCCACCGGCACGTATCGCCCGCAGCGCCTGTACCGCCGCTATTTTTCCCGCAAATACTACAATTCCCCCATGCCCTATGCGGTGTTCTTCCGGGGCGGCTACGCGATCCATGGCAGCTACGCCGTCAACCAGCTCGGCGCGCCCGCCTCCCACGGCTGCATCCGCCTGCACCCGGGCAATGCTGCCACCCTCTACGGGCTTATTGAAAGCTACGGCCCCGGCAACACCCTGATCCAAATCACCCGCTGAGGCCTCGGACTCGCAAGAATTGCGTTCTTGTGGAAGGCATCAGCCCATCTCATGCGCTTGCTGCATGGCTCGATTGCGCGAAAACTCCGCGTG
Organism: Xanthobacter variabilis; assembly: GCF_043831965.2. Taxonomy (NCBI): domain Bacteria; kingdom Pseudomonadati; phylum Pseudomonadota; class Alphaproteobacteria; order Hyphomicrobiales; family Xanthobacteraceae; genus Xanthobacter; species Xanthobacter variabilis. The sequence goes on along the minus strand of NZ_CM195533.1, from coordinate 3,101,268 downwards.
ACAGGTCTTCTTTTCGTCGCGCACCCATGGTATCGGCCACTGCCAACTCGAAATGAGAGCCGCGACGAAAGTCGGCGACGCAAGTCGCAACGGTCCCCCCATTCCGACTGAAGTCGCGCGACGCGCATTCCGGGCGTCGCCAACAGGAGTTGGCCATGACTGCGCCCCTCTCGTCTGCCTCCCTCGCCAGCCCGTTCCGCGAAGGCCTGACCTTCGATGACGTGCTCCTCACCCCCGGCCCGTCCGAGGTGATGCCCGGCGAAGTGGACACGGTGACCAAGCTCACCAAGTCCATCACCCTCAACCTGCCCATCATCTCCGCCGCCATGGACACGGTGACGGAAGCCCGTCTCGCCATCGCCATGGCCCAGGCCGGCGGCATCGGCGTGATCCACCGCAACCTCACGCCAGAGCAGCAGGCCGAACAGGTCAAGATCGTCAAGAAGTACGAATCGGGCATGGTGGTGAACCCCGTCACCATCCATCCCGACGAGACCCTGTCCGACGCCCTGGCCCTCATGAAGCGCTATGGCATCTCTGGCATTCCGGTGGTGGAGCGCTCGTTCGGCAACATGCCGGGCCGGCTGGTGGGCATCCTCACCAATCGCGACGTCCGCTTCGCCCACAATCCGGACCAGCCGGTCTCGGAGCTGATGACCAAGGAGCGGCTCATCACGGTGCGCGAAGGCGAGGTGACCCAGGACGATGCCAAGCGCCTGCTGCACCAGAACCGCATCGAGAAGCTGATCGTGGTGGACGCCGACTATCGCTGCGTCGGCCTCATCACCGTGAAGGACATCGAGAAGGCGGTGGCCTACCCCAGCGCCGCCAAGGATGAGCAGGGCCGCCTGCGCGTCGCCGCCGCCACCACCGTGGGCCCGGACGGCTTCGAGCGCACCGAGCGCCTCATCGACGCCGGCGTGGACCTGGTGGTGGTCGACACCGCCCACGGCCATTCCAAGAAGGTTCTGGACCAGGTGGACCGCATCAAGCGGCTCTCCAACAAGACCCAGATCCTGGCCGGCAACATCGCCACCGCCGAGGGCGCCAAGGCGCTCATCGACGCCGGCGCGGACGCGGTGAAGGTGGGCATCGGGCCCGGCTCCATCTGCACCACCCGCATCGTGGCGGGCGTGGGCGTGCCCCAGCTCACCGCCGTGATGGACGCCGTTGAGGCCGCCCTGGCCACGGGTACCCCCGTGGTGGCCGATGGCGGCATCAAGTATTCCGGCGATCTCGCCAAGGCGCTGGCGGCTGGCGCTTCCGCGGCGATGGTGGGCTCGCTGCTCGCCGGCACCGAGGAGAGCCCCGGTGAGGTGTTCCTCTATCAGGGCCGCTCCTACAAGGCCTATCGCGGCATGGGCTCGGTGGGCGCCATGGCCCGCGGCTCGGCCGACCGCTACTTCCAGGCGGAAGTGCGCGACACCCTGAAGCTCGTGCCGGAAGGCATCGAGGGCCAGGTGGCCTATAAGGGCCCGGTGGGCGCTGTGCTCCACCAGCTGGCCGGCGGCCTGCGCGCCGCCATGGGCTATGTGGGCGGGCGCAACCTGCAGGAATTCCGCGAGAAGGCGCGCTTCGTGCGCATCTCCTCCGCCGGCCTGCGCGAGAGCCATGTGCACGACGTGCTCATCACCCGCGAAAGCCCGAACTACCCCACCTCCATCTGAACCCATTGGCCTCGGTCTTCGACCGGGGCCAACCGGGCGCGCGCCGGAAGTGCCTGAGCGCCGAAAGGCATCGCCCGTCTGCCGCGGACGGGATGGCAAGCCCCCTGGCTCCCGGCCCATGGGCAATGCTTCTTGGGCCGCTGGCCGAAGATGGCGGGATGGTTCAAATGAAAAAAGGGCCGGCGGCATCCAGCCGCCGGCCCTTTTTTCATGCGCGCGATACTTATTGATGCTGGTCCGGTGTCTGGCTCACGTCCTGAAAGCGCCGATTGTTCGAGGTGAGGACCTGCGACACATATTCCACCAGGAATGCCGTGGACCACGCCAGCATCATCGGGCCGAGCAGCGATTCGAACCCGGCCACGATGCGAAAATTGCGCCCGATATTCAGGCCATCCGCCCCCACGGTCGTATAGGTCGTGAGCGAATAATAGAAGGCGTCCGCGAAGTCGCCAAAGGCGGCCATGGCCATGTAACCGCCCGCCCAGGCCAAGACCTCGGTCAGATGAATGATGCACAGGCCGACGACGAGCGCGCTGACCACCAGCGTTTCGCGCATGACGTGATGCTGAAAGCTCTGAGTCTGCAGCAGACGGTGGATCCAATGACGCAGCTTATACAGCCCCGCCATGTGTATCACCACCGTCAGCACGGCGAGGACCATGCAAACAATAAAGACGTTCGTATAGCGCATCGCCTCGGACATGGACACTCGCTCTCCAACCGGCCAAGATTCGTCGGGTGGAGCCTAATGCCTTTTTCCGGCGACGGCAGGGGGCAGCAGGGGGCGGCTTGCTCAGTTCCCCTTGCCGCCCTTGGGCGGCGTGACGTCGATCATTTCATTGTCGAACGGCGTATCCACCGGCCGGCCGGTGCGCAGGTCGAAAATGCGCACGCCCTGGAAGGTCCCGCGGCGCACCGAGAAACTCCGGCGGCCGGTGATGAGGGCGTAGACCCCGCCGCCGAGCAACAGCGCCGCGACCACCACGCCGGCCACGATGATGAGGCCACCCACAAGGGTGAACAGGGCGAACCCCGCCAGGGCCGCCACGGCGAGACCGGCGAATCCGCCGAAGACGTTGAGGAGCTGTTTCATGCGCGCAAGACTCACCGAACATTCCGGCGGACTTGCGGCGCGTGAGGTTAAACTCTCGTAAGGTCAGAGCTGCGTGCTCAGAGCGCGTCCCGCAGCTGCTTCACGAAGCTTGCCAGCCCCGTCAGCCGCCGACGCTTGAGCCGTTCGGCCTGCAGGATCGCCCGCAGCTTGGCCAGACTGTCCTCAACCTCGTGGTTGATGAGGATGTAGTCATACTCATCATAGTGGCTGATTTCGTCCGAGGCCTTGGCCATGCGCTGGTGCACCACCTCGTCCGTGTCCTGGGCGCGGGTGCGCAGGCGCTGCTCCAGGTCCGCCGCGCTGGGCGGCAGCAGGAACACCTTCACCAGGTCCTGCTGGGCGCTTTCACCCAATTGCTGTGTGCCCTGCCAATCGATGTCGAACAGCACGTCCCGGCCGGCGGAAAGGGCCTCCTCCACGGCGCGGCGCGGCGTGCCATAGAGATTGTTGAACACGACGGCGTGTTCCAGCAGCTCCCCCTCGTCCCGCATCCGCTCGAAGGTGGGGACGTCCACGAAGAAATAGTCCTTGCCCTGCACCTCGCCGGGGCGCGGGTGGCGCGTGGTGACCGACACCGACATGGTGATGCGCGAATCGACCTCGAGCAGCCGCCGCGACAAGGTGGTCTTCCCCGCCCCCGAGGGCGAGGAGAGCACCAGCATCAGGCCACGGCGCGCCAGCCCGGTGCCGGTGCCCGGCTTCCAGCCCGGCAGGGAGAAATGGGGGGAGATGGAGGCAGGCGAACTCACCACGGTCACTCCAGGTTCTGGATCTGCTCGCGGAACTGGTCCACCAGCAGCTTCAGGTCAAGGCCGATCTGCGTCAGCGCCACTGCGTTCGACTTGGAGCACAGGGTGTTGGCCTCGCGATTGAACTCCTGCGCCAGAAAATCGAGTCGCCGGCCCACGGGGCCACCCGTTGCCAGCAGTTCGCGCGCAGCAGCCACATGGGCGGACAGCCGATCCAGCTCCTCGCGCACATCGGACTTGGTGGCCAGCAGCACCGCTTCCTGATGCAGACGCTCCGGATCCAGCTGCGGACCAGCCTCGACGAGCGCGCGCACCTGCTCCGCCAAGCGGCTGCGAATGGCATCCAGCGACCGCTCCGGCAGACGTTCGGCCGCCTCGAGGAGCGCCGCGATCGAATCGAGGCGGCTCATCAGCACCGCCTCCAGGGCCTGCCCCTCCCGCTCCCGCATGCGCGCGAGGTCGCTCAGCGCGACGTCGAACGCGGCGAGGCAGGCCTCATTGCGCGCCTGGCGCTCTTCGGCGCTCTCCTCGAACTCACCCACCTCCACGATGCCCTTTACCGCCAGCAGCGCCCCAAGATCCGGTGCCGGCGCGCCGAGCCTTTCCGCGGTGCGCTGAACGGCGCGCGCCAGGCTCTCCAGCCCCGCCTCATTGAGACGGACCGCAACCTCCTCGCCTTCCCTCACCGCGGAAAGGGTCGCGGAAACGGAACCACGCTTGAGAGCCGCGCCCATGCGCGCGCGGACGGGGGCTTCCAGATCCTCACTCCCGGGCGGCAACCGCAGGCGCAGGTCGAGCCCCTTGCCGTTCACCGAGCGCAACTCCCAACTGAATCGCCACCCCGCCGTCGCCGCCGTCGAGCGTGCGAATGCGGTCATGCTGGCCAGCGATGCTTCGGAAAGCGCCGCGGAAACGGCGGAGGATTCGCTCATGGATACTCACGCGGCCGGGGTGGCCGCGCGCCTTCTTCGGTTAGGACGGCGTTCAGTTGGCAGCCGGCTTGGGCGCCGCGGCAGGCGTTGTAGGCGCCGCACCGCCCGGCGTCGCGCCACCTTGCGCCTCGATGGCACGCCAGCGGGCAACATTCTTATTGTGATCGGCCAGCGTCTCGGCGAACGCATGCCCGCCGGTGCCGTCCGCCACGAAATACAGGTCCTTGGTCTGGGCCGGATTCGCGACTGCGGCGAGCGCCTCGCGCCCGGGATTCGCAATCGGCCCCGGAGGCAGGCCGTCGACTGCATAGGTGTTGTAGGCCGTGGGCGACACGATATCGGCACGGGTGATCGACCGCCCCAGCGAACCCTTGCCGCCCACCAGCCCGTAAATGATGGTCGGGTCCGACTGCAGCCGCATCTTCTTGTTGAGCCGATTGATGAACACGGCCGCGACCTTGGGCCGCTCGTCCGGCTCCCCCGTCTCCTTCTCGACGATAGAGGCGAGGATGATCATCTCCTGCGGGTTCTTCACCGGCAGATCCGGCGCGCGCTTCTCCCACAGCGTCTTGACCAGCTTCTGCTGGGCATCCGCCATCTGCTTCAGCAATTCCTCGCGCGACATGCCGCGGTGGATCCGGTAGGTCTCCGGCAGCAGTGTGCCCTCCAGCGGCACCGTCGGCGTACCGGTGAGCATGTCATTCGCCATGAGGCGCTGCACCACCTGCTGGCTCGTCAGCCCTTCGGGAATGGTCACCTGATGCACCAGCACCTTGCCGCTGGCGATGGCGTCGACCACGCTGGCCATGGATTGGCCCGGCTTGAAGAGGTATTCGCCGGCCTTCATGCTGGCATCCGGGCGCATCATCCTCTGGCCGAGGACGAACACCAGCCAATTGTCGATGACGCCTTCCCGCTCCAGCATCTCCGCCATGTCGCGCACGCCGGAACCGCGTGGGATGAGCACCGTTTTCTCAGCCGTGAGCGGCCCTTCGCCATTATAGGCGTGCTCGCCATACCATAGGGCCAGCCCGCCCCCGAGGAGCGCGAAAAGCAGGAATGTGAAAATCCCGCTGCCGATGGTCACGGCCGGGTGGCGCGCGGCCTGGGAGGGCCGTCGCCGGGGCTTGTTCTTGTCCCGGCGCTTGGCGTGAAAGGCGGGAGCGACACCGCGATCGCCGGTTTCGTTTTCTGGCGTGTCCATCATGGGCCTCCCACGCGCGGCGACGGGCGATCTGGCGCGCCCGCTGCCGCGACCTTGCGGTGGACGCGGACGAAGCCGGGCAGGCTCAGGCCGCGTAGCGCCGGAAGATCAACGACGCGTTGGTGCCACCGAAACCAAAGGAATTCGACAGCACCGTGTCGATCTTGCGCGCCTGGGGCTTCAGGGGCACGAGATCGATCGGGGTTTCCACCGACGGATTTTCGAGATTGAGCGTCGCCGGCGCGGTTTGATCGCGAATCGCGAGCACCGAGAAAATCGCCTCGACAGCACCGGCCGCACCGAGCAGATGGCCAATGGACGACTTGGTGGACGACATGGCGGTCTTGCCCGCCGCATTGCCCAGCACCCGTTCCACGGCCTTCAGCTCGATCTCATCCGCCATGGTGGAGGTACCATGCGCATTGATATAGTCGATCTCGTCGGCGGACAGGCCCGCGCGCTTCAAAGCGGCGGACATGCAGCGATAGGCGCCGTCTCCGTCCATGGACGGGGCAGTGATGTGATAGGCGTCGCCGGAAAGCCCATAGCCCACCAGCTCGGCGTAGATCTTCGCGCCGCGCGCCTTGGCGTGCTCCAGCTCTTCCAGAACCACCACGCCAGCGCCCTCACCCATCACAAAGCCGTCGCGATCCCGATCATAGGGGCGCGAGGCGTGGGTGGGGTCGTCATTGAAGGCCGTGCACAGCGCCTTGCAGGCCGCGAAGCCCGCGAGCGCCAGCCGGTTGATGGGCGATTCGGTACCACCGGCCACCATCACGTCCGCATCACCCAGGGCGATGAGTCGGCCAGCGTCGCCGATGGCATGGGCGCCCGTCGAACAGGCGGTCACCACGGCGTGGTTCGGCCCCTTCAGGCCGTGGGCGATGGACACGTAGCCACCGGCGAGATTGATGAGTCGGCCGGGGATAAAGAAAGGCGAGATCCGGCGCGGGCCACGCTCCTTCAGGGTGATGGAGGCTTCCGCGATACCCTCGATGCCGCCGATGCCGGAGCCGATCAGCACACCGGTGCTGATCTGATCCTCATAGGAGGACGGATGCCAGCCGGCATCATCGAGGGCCTGAGAGGCAGCGGCCATGGCGAAGACGATGAACTCGTCGACCTTGCGCTGTTCCTTCTGCTCCATCCACTGGTCGGGATTGTAGGTGCCGTCGGAACCGTCGCCACGCGGAATGCTCGCCGCGATCTTGCACGCGAGATCGGACACATCGAAGTGCGTCACGGCCTTCACGCCGCTTTCGCCGGCGAGGAGGCGGCGCCACGTGGGTTCCACGCCGCAGCCGAGGGGCGTCACCATGCCGAGACCGGTGACGACGACACGTCTCATGGGGAAAACTCCGACAGACGCTCGAAAAGCGTGCAAGCTTCAGGGCCGGCGGCCACACCGTCTGCGCCCGTCCGGCCTTCTGGCCCGGCGCCGTTAGGACGGCGGCGGGCCGATTACAACAACGGCCGCGGGCGCAGGGCGCCGCGCGACCGGAACCTGAACGTCAGGCGCGGCTCACGCCGCGTTCTTCTCCAGGAACTTGATGGCGTCGCCGACCGTCAGAATGGTCTCGGCGGCATCATCGGGGATCTCGCAGTTGAAGGCCTCTTCGAAGGCCATCACGAGCTCAACGGTGTCGAGGCTGTCGGCGCCGAGATCGTCGATGAAGGAAGCGCCATCGGTCACCTTCTCAGGTTCGACGCCCAGATGCTCAGCGACAATCTTCTTCACCCGCTCGGCGATGTCACTCATCGATGCAACCCTCGTTGTTCGGATAATCCCGTTGCCGTTCGGCAGCTGGAGGTGGGCATAATGCCTTTTTTCCGCCGTGCCCAGCCCCCTCGTCTACATCGGGAGCATGGACTTTGACGCCGCCGGCGCTTCTGCCCGCCGGCGCTGCGCCGCACCACACGTCTCCTGACGCTGCGTGACGGATCGCGACCACCCGAAGGCGCCCTCGAATCCGGACCGGCAGTGCGGCTCGTATCACACTCGCAGCGCCCTGACCAGCGAGGGCGAGAGCGCTGCTGTGCAGCAATTCAGATCATGGCCATGCCGCCGTTCACGTGCAGGGTCTGGCCCGTCACGTAGGCGGCTTCATTGGAGGCCAGATACACACAGGCGGCGGCGATATCCTCGGGCGTGCCGAGCTTGGCCGCGGGCACCGCCTTCAGGATGCTCTCGCGCTGCTTGTCGTTGAGCGCATCGGTCATGGGCGTGGCAATGAAGCCGGGTGCGATGCAGTTCACGGTGATCCCGCGCGAGGCCACTTCCTGCGCCAGTGACTTCGACATGCCGATCATGCCGGCCTTGGCGGCGGCATAATTGCCCTGCCCCGCATTGCCGGTGACGCCGACGATGGAAGTGATGGAGATGATGCGGCCGGAACGGCGACGCATCATGGTGCGGACCGCCGCGCGCGAGAGCCGGAACACCGCCGTGAGGTTCACCGCGATCACCTGGTCCCAGGCCTCGTCGGAAAGGCGCATGAAGATGTTGTCGCGGGTGATGCCGGCGTTGTTCACCAGCACGTCGATATGCCCGCCCAGGGCCTCCTCGGCGGAGGGAACGAGCTTTTCCACTTCGTCCGTGTTGCCGAGATTGCAGGGCAGCACCACCACGCGCTCGCGGCCCAGCTCGCCGGCCAGGGTGTCCAGCGCCTCCTTGCGGGTGCCGGAAATGGCAACGGTCGCGCCCTGGGCGTGCAGCGCCTTGGCGATGGCTCCGCCGATGCCGCCGGTGGCACCGGTGACAAGCGCGGTCTTGCCGGTCAAGTCGAACATGAAACCCCAGTCCTTATGTTGGGTTGGTCCGGCAGGCATGCCGGCGATGAAGGATCGGATGCGTGGCCGCCGAGAGAGGCGGCCAGCCCGCATCAGCGGGGCGCTTTCGCGCCCCTGCGTCACTCCGAAAGGGCTTTTGCCCCCACAAGGCCCGCTCCCGCAAGCGGGGACGGGCCCGGGCGGCTTGAGAATCGCCTCAGGCGACCGGCGCCGCGTTGCGCGCGGCGATATAGGCCGCCACATCCTCGGGAGTGGCCACATTGGTGGACGAGATGGACTTGTCGATGCGCTTCACAAGGCCGCAGAGCACCTTGCCGGCCCCCACCTCGACCATGCGGTTCACGCCCGCGCCCGCCATATAAATAATGCTCTCGCGCCAGCGGACCGTACCGGTGACCTGCTCCACCAGCAGCCGCACGATCTCGGCCGGGTCGGTCACCGGAGACGCGCGCACGTTGGAGACCACCGGCACCCGCGGCGTCATCACGGTGGAGCCGGAAAGTGCGACTTCCATGGCCTCGGCGGCAGGCGCCATCAGGCGGCAATGGAAGGGCGCGGACACGGGCAGAAGCATCGCCTTCAGGGCGCCCTTCTCCTTGGCGATGATAATGGCCCGCTCCACCGCGGCCTTGGTGCCGGACACCACGACCTGGCCGGGGGCATTGTCGTTGGCCGCCTCGCAGACCTCGCCGCAGGCCGCCTCGGCCGCCACGGCCACGGCCTGCTCGTAGTCGAGCCCGAGCAGGGCCGCCATGGCGCCCTCGCCCACGGGCACCGCCTCCTGCATGGCACGGCCGCGAATGCGCAGCAGCCGCGCGGCCTCGGTCACCGTCAGCGCGCCAGCGGCGGCCAGGGCCGAATATTCACCCAGGGAGTGGCCGGCCACGAAGGCGGCGTCGCGGGCGAGATCAAGGCCCGCCTCGGTTTCCAGGACGCGCAGGGCGGCGAGGGACACCGCCATGAGAGCCGGCTGGGCGTTGGCCGTCAAAGTGAGGGTATCGGCCGGGCCTTCCCACATGGTGCGGGTAAGGTGCTCGTTGAGGGCGGAGTCCACCTCGTCGAAGACCGCCTTCGCGGCGGCGAAATTATCGGCGAGCGCCTTGCCCATGCCCACGGCCTGGCTGCCCTGACCGGGGAAGATGAAGGCGGTCTGTGAGGTTGAACGCGGTCCGTCGCTCATGGGGCGGCCCTCCGGGGATTTGGCTCTTGGGTTGAAATTGGAGAGCGCAGAGACACCCCGAATGTGGGCGAGTCAAGGCCGGGCGCCGGGAAGCGCGAAAACGCCCAAGGGGCGCGGCTGCGACTTGCCTGGGCGCGCGGCGCCTCACGGCCCCCGCGCGTCATCAATCAGCAGCGGGAAGGAACGGAGCGATGGCCCGCCCTTCCCTGCCGATCATTCAGAAAGCCAGCGGGAGACGTCCTCCGGCTTCGGCAGGCCGCCGGCATGGACCACCTTGCCGTCGATGACGAGGCCGGGGGTGGAAACGATGCCGTAGCCGGCAATGGCCGCGTAGTCGGTCACCTTCTCCACCTTCACGTCGAGGCCGAGCTTTTCGGCTTCCGTGCGCACCATATCGGCGGTCGCCTGGCAGCGCGAGCAGCCGGGACCAAGCACCTTCACGTCTTTCATGATGGTCTTCTTTCGTCAGGAAAACAGGGCGTTGAACAGGAAGCCGACGGCCAGGATGCCGGTGCCGACGACGCCCACGAAGACGATGATGAGCTTGAGGCTCAACACCTTGCGCAGGATGATCATCTCCGGCAGCGACAAGGCGATCACCGACATCATGAAGGCGAGGACCGTGCCCAGCGCCGCCCCCTTGGCCAGCAGCGCCTCCACCACCGGAATGATGCCAGCGGCGTTGGAGTACATGGGAATGCCCAGCACCACGGCCGCCGGCACGGACCACCAAGCGTCGCGCCCCATGATGGAGGCGAGAAGGTCCTGCGGCACATAGCCGTGGATGAAGGCGCCGGCGGCGATGCCGGCGATGATCCACATCCACACCTTGCCGACGATGTCGCGCACCGCGTCCAGGCCGGCGCGGACCCGGTCCTTCAGGCTCATGCCGTCCGGCGGCAGCTCGGCCGGGTTGGCGCGCACATTGCGCACCCACTCCTCAAGCCAGCCTTCGAGATGCAGGCGGCCAATGACCCAGCCGGCGACGATGGCCACCGAAAGGCCGAACACCAGATAGACCGCCGCCACCTGCCAGCCCACCAGGGCGAACAGAAGGCCCAGCGCCACCTCATTCACCATGGGCGCCGCGATGAGGAAGGAGAAGGTGACGCCCAGCGGCACACCGGCCGAGACGAAGCCCACGAACAGCGGCACCGCCGAGCAGGAGCAGAAGGGCGTAACGATGCCGAGGCCGGCAGCGGCGATATTGCCCAGCCCTTCCCGCTTGCCGGCGAGCACCGCCCGCGTGCGCTCGGCCGAGAAGAAACTGCGCACGACACCCATGGCGAACACCACCAGCGTCAGCAGCATCAACACCTTGGGCGTGTCGTACAGAAAGAACTCAACGGCGTCCGCCAGCCGCGTGCCCGGCTCCAGGGCAAGGCGCGCCACCAGCCAGCGCGAGACAGGCTGGAGCTGGAAATAGACCAGAAACCACACGGCCACGCCGGCCACCGTCGCCGCGCCCCAGACGAGGGACGAAGCATCCCGCTGCGGCTGCTGACCGCGCAATGGCACATCCGCACTCATGCCGCCCTCCTGTCACCCACACTGTCCAGGCTCGCCAGAACGGCCTCGATGATGGCCGCATGCTCCGCGGGCAGCTCGGCATTCCGGCGATAGCGCACCCATTGGGCGTCCCGACGGTCTGTCACCACGCCCGCCTGCTTGAGCACCGCCATGTGACGCGACATGCGCGACTGGGTAGCGCCGAGCACACGCATCAGCTCGCAAACGCAATGCTCCCGCCCGTCCCAGAGCAGGCGGACAGCGCCGAGACGCGTGGGTTCGGCCAAGGCCGAGAGAAGATCGAGCGCGGACTGCATGGCTGGAATTTAGGAAGATGCGCATATGCGCGCAAGCGCATTTTAGGAAGCGCTCCGTGTTTTTCTCGCGGAGGACGACCGCGCCACCGGACGGCGGACGCTGTTCGCGGAAGGGGCAGCGGATGTCCGAGCCCACGAATCACCGGAGTCGGAGCCGCTGTCACGGCGCCGCCCCAGCGCCCTGCGGGGATACCGACCCGACCCCGGCGGAGCGGACAGGCGGGCAGGAGCGGGTCCCGGGGAAGCCCCCGCCTCTCTTTTCCCGCCGGCGATTGCCCGCGCGACGATGGCGCAGCGCGACCTCAGGGCGGCAGATCAGCGCTCAATCCATTTTCGCGCGCAAGCGCCGTCGATGCGGCCATCATGCAGCGCGCTGGCGACCAGCACGCCGGCCGCTCCTGCCTCCGCCAGCGCCTCCAGATCGCCCGGGCCGCGCACCCCGCCGGCGGCGAAAACCGCGCAATCCGGGCGCCGGGCGCGCACCCGGCAGAGCGCGTCCAGGTCCGGCCCCTCCCCGGAGCCGACGCGGGCCAGGGTCATCACGATGATCCGCGCAGGCCACGCGGCGGCATCCGCGTGCACCACAGCTGGGCCGAGGGGGCCTGCGGCGTCGTGGTCCAAGGAGAGGATCACTTCTTCCCGGAGCACCTCCGGAACATGGCCGTTATCCTTGAGCGATTCCGTCCCCACCACGCTCACGCCCAGACCCGCCGCGGCACGGGCCCGAACCTGGAACGACATGTCCTCACCCGCATCCACCCACAGCTCGACACTCGGGAACGCCCGCCGCAGATGGGCGAGGGCGGCGGCGTTGTCGCCCTTGGCGGTGATGGCGTCGATGTCGGCGATATAGAGTGTGCGGAACGGGGCCAGGGCCAGGAAGCCGGCCGCCACGTCCACCGCCGATGAAGAGGCGCAGAGCGGACTTTGCAGGGGTGCATAGCTGTCGCGCACGCCGCGGCGGGCATGAACCACGCGCCCGCCCTTGAGATCGATGACCGGAATAAGCTGCATCGTGCCGGGGCCTTGCTCACCCGCCGGCTCGGAACCGGGGCGGGGTGAATGGATGATCCGTTGAAAGGTTCCGAGGAAAACAATAGGAAGACACGAAATCAACGGTGCGCGCGGCACCCGGGCCGGCCTCCTCCCATTCCGCCTGGAATGGAGGGCCTGGCAGCTCCCATGTGGCCGAGCTTCCGCGCAAACCGGCGTTCTGCTGCGCGCGCGAGGCGTGAATGACACCACCTGACGAACCCGACCTGCTGGCCGACCCTTCCGCCGCCGCCGATACCCTGCCCGCCGGCAAGCCCGCCCAATCGGGCCGGTTGTTCCTGCGCGCCCTGCCCTTCTTCGCCCGTCATGGCGTGCATGACGCGGAACGGGAGCTGGGCCAGCGATTCGTGGTGGATGTGGACTGGTGGCTGGACACCCGCCCCGCCGCCTGGGCCGATGACGAGGCCCTCACCATCTCCTACCAGCAGGTCTACGAGCACGTGGCCGCGGTGGTGAACGACGACCCCGTGAACCTCATCGAGACCCTGGCCGAGCGCATCGCCACCCGCCTTCTGGATCACTTCGCGCTGCTGGAGCAGGTGCGCGTGGTGGTGCACAAGCCCGGCGCTCCGGTAACCGGCGTGTTCGGGGATGTGGGCATCGAGATCATCCGCCAGCGCTGAGCCGGCTGCGCTGACCCGGCGGTAATTGCTTTGCCGTGCGGCCCGCCTTGCGCCATAACGGCGCCGGCGGCGCGGGCCGCCGGCTGTGCCAAGGAGATGATGGTGAGTGAGATCGTGACCCTTCAGGCGTATCTCGATCGCTGGGCGGGGACGGACGCGGAGCGCCAGGCGGTGGCCGGCGCGGTGCGCACCATCGCCACCACCGGCGTCGGCATCGCCGATCTGGTGGCGCGCGGCCCGCTCGAGGAAGGCCTCGCCAAGATCCGCGGCACCGACCCCAATGCCGGCGGCGACGCGCAGAAGGAACTCGACGTCATCGCCGAAGAGCGCATCGTCTCCGCCCTGAAGGGCACGCAGGTCGCCTTCCTGGCCTCCGAGGAGAGCGAGGAGCTCATTCCGGTGAATGAGACCGGCCGTCTCGTGGTGGCGGTGGACCCCCTCGACGGCTCCTCCAACATCGACACCAACGTGTCGGTGGGTACCATCTATTCGATCCTGCCCTATGACGCGGCCGCGCATGCCGATCCGGCGGCGGCTGTCATGCGCACCGGCAGCCACCAGGTGGCCGCCGGCTTCCTGGCCTATGGCCCCGCGACCATCCTGGTTTCGACCCTGGGCGAGGGCACCCAGGTGTTCGTCTACGATCGGGAGAAGGCCGACTTCTTCCTGGCGCGCGCGGCGGTGGAGATCCCCGCCGAGACCAAGGAATATGGCGTCAACCAGTCCAATGTGCGCCAGTGGCACGGGCCCATGAAGGCCTATATCGACGACTGCCTGGCCGGCAAGGACGGCCCGCGGGGCAAGGATTTCAACATGCGCTGGGTGGGCTCCATGGTGGCCGATGCCTTCCGCATTTTCACCCGCGGCGGCGTCTATATCTACCCGGCGGACAAGCGCAAAGGCTATGACAATGGCCGCCTGCGCCTGATCTATGAGGCGAACCCGGTCGCCTTCCTCACCGAGCAGGCCAAGGGCGCCGCAACCGACGGCAAGACCCGCATCCTCGACATCGTGCCCCACCACATCCACCAGCGCATTCCCCTGGTGTTCGGTTCCAAGGCCGAGGTGGAGAAGATCGCCTCCTATTACTGACGACCCCGGCTTTCCGCAGGGAAGCGAAGCGATATCCACGGCGCCGGTCTCCCACCGGCGCCGTTTGCTTTTCCTCCCTTGACCGGCCCAATAAAAAAACGTTCGATCGTTTCCTGAACGCACAGAAGGCGCCCGCCGGCGCCGGCCCTCGCGGAGCCCTTCCGCCCGGCCGGCCCGAGATGAAACGGCGCCATGCGGAGGAAACGCATGTCTTCGTCCAGCCCCTGCTATGATTCCCTTCGGCGCGCTTTCACCTGGGCCATTCCCGCGCGCTACAACATGGGCGTCGCCTGTTCGGATGCCCATGCGGATGGCTCGGGCAAGCCGGCGCTGATCTTCGTGGAGGAGAGCGGAGCCACCCGCACCTATTCCTTCGACGAGCTGAAGCGCCTCACGAACCGTTTCGCCAACACCCTTGTGGCCGCCGGCCTGGGGCGGGGCGACCGGGTGGCAGTGTTCCTACCCCAGGCGCCGGAAACGGCCATTGCCCATATCGGCGCCTTCAAGGCGGGCATGATCTCCGTGCCGCTCTTCACCCTGTTCGGAGACGAGGCACTGGAATACCGCCTTGCGGCCTCCGGCGCGCGGGCGCTGGTGACAGACCTTTCCGGCCTCGCCAAGCTGGAGCGCGTGCGGGACCGGCTGCCCGAGCTGGAGCACGTCTTCATCACCGGCACGGATCTCGGCGCCGGCCACGCCCGTTTGTTCGACACCGCGCTGGACGCCGCCTCCGACCGCTTCACGCCGATGGACACCAGCCCTGATGATCCGGGCATCATCATCTTCACCTCGGGCACCACGGGCAATCCCAAGGGCGCCCTGCACGGGCATCGCGTGCTGCTGGGCCACCTGCCGTGCCTCCAGGTGATCCACCAGGGCATGCCGCAACCCGGTGACCTCCACTGGACGCCGGCGGACTGGGCATGGATCGGCGGGCTGTTCGACGTGCTGTTCCCCACCCTCCACCTGGGCGTGCCGGTGCTGGCGTATCGCGCCAGGAAGTTCGATCCGGAAGCCGCCATGGCGCTGATGGCGGACCACGGCGTGCGCAACGTGTTCCTACCGCCCACGGCCCTTAAGCTGCTGCGGCAGGCGGATGTGCGAAAGCGGGATCTGAAGCTGCGCTCGTTGCTCACCGGCGGCGAGACGCTGGGCGCTGAGCTGGGCGCCTTCGTGGCCGAACGGCTGGGCGTGGAGGCGCGGGAGATTTACGGGCAGACCGAGTGCAATCTCGTCGTCGGCTCCAACTCCAATTTCTTCCCCATTCGCCCGGGCGCCATGGGCAAGCCCATGCCCGGCCACGACGTGCGCATCGTGGACGACGAAGGGCACGAGCTGCCGGTGGGGGAGGAAGGCAACATCGCCGTGCGCAAGGGTGACCCGGTGATGATGCTGGAATATTGGCGCAACCCGGAAGCCACGGCACAGAAGTTCGCCGGCGATTTTCTTTTGACCGGCGATCGCGGCCGTCAGGATGAGGACGGCTACCTTTGGTATGTGGGCCGCGCGGACGACGTCATCACCTCCGCCGGCTATCGCATCGGCCCGGGGGAGATCGAGGACTGCCTGCTGAAGCACCCGGCGGTGGCCATGGCGGCCGTGGTAGGGGTACCCGACCCGGTGCGCACGGAGGCCGTAAAAGCCTGGCTGGTGCTGAAGCCGGGCTTCAGCGGCACGCCCGAGCTGGCCACCGAGCTGCAGGAGTATGTGAAGGCCCGCCTTTCCGCCCACGAATACCCCCGCCAGGTGGCGTTCACCCAGGAACTGCCCATGACCGCCACAGGCAAGATCCTGCGGCGCGAGCTGCGGGCCCTGGGCTGAATGCGCAGCATTCGCCCACCAGGGCAGGCCGGCGGAGTTGGCGGGCGGCCACACGCCCGGCTAAACTCGCGGGAACAGTCGGGATGCCTCGCGCCTCCCGACCGCCGGGCATGGGCATGGTCGCGCGCAGGGCGCCTGTCCCGGTGGATACCGTCGGAGCTTGCCAAGGAAAGGCCCCTTCATGCCGGGAGGCTATGTTTTCGCTGATTTCGCGGCCACATTCGTCGGCTTGTACCATTCCATCGTCAACATTCTCGCCGAGCTGCTCACGGGCGTGAAGGCCTTTCCCTTCGACCGGGTCATTGCCGCAGCCATCGTATTCTTCATCCTGTTCTTCTCCCGCAAGCCTGTACGGCATTTCATCTTCATCATTGCGGGACGGCTGTTCGGCGGCAAAAGCCACGCCTTCCGGGATGACCTTCAGCACGCCTTGCAGGGGCCGGTGGAGCTGTTGTCCATCGTACTCGGCAGCTTTCTCGCCTTCGAGGTCATCA
The DNA here is from genome assembly GCF_043831965.2 of Xanthobacter variabilis. Classification (NCBI taxonomy): domain Bacteria; kingdom Pseudomonadati; phylum Pseudomonadota; class Alphaproteobacteria; order Hyphomicrobiales; family Xanthobacteraceae; genus Xanthobacter; species Xanthobacter variabilis. The sequence goes on along the minus strand of NZ_CM195533.1, from coordinate 3,084,720 downwards.
AGTTCAACGAGGACAGCTACGAGAAGCTCTTCTCCCAGCACATCGTCGAAACGCTGTTCATCATTGCCGTCTATTGGGCCATCATCGCCGTGATCACGCCGTTGACCGAGCAGCTGCGGCCGCGGTCCAGCAAGCTCACGGATTCGGTGATCGACTGGATCCGCAAGGCGCTGAAATCGTTCGTGGCCTTCTTCGCCATCGCGGCCATCCTGCAGCAATGGGGCATCCGCATCGGGCCGCTCCTCGCGGGCATGGGCATTGCCGGCGCGGCTGTCGCCCTGGGCGCGCAGGCCCTGTTCAAGAACCTGATCTCCGGCGTGCTCATCCTGCTCGAACGGCGGTTTCAATATGGCGACTGGGTGAAGGTCGAGGGCGTCATCGAAGGCACGGTGGAAAGCATCGGCTTCCGCTCGACGCGGATCCGCCAGTTCGATGACTCAGCCGTGCAGGTTCCAAACTCGGACCTGGCCGACAACGCGGTCATCAATTACAGCCAGATGCGGCGGCGGCGTATTTATTGGCTGATCGGCGTCCCCTATTCCACCACCATCGACCAGCTCAAGACCATCCGCGACGGGATTGAAAGCTACATCCACACCTGCCCGGATTTTGTGCCCTATCGCACAGCTTCCACATTCGTGCGGATCGACTCGTTTGGCTCTTCGTCCATCAACATCATGGTCTACTGCTTCACGAAGACGACCAATTGGGGCGAATGGCTCCTCGTCAAGGAGCGCCTCGCCTACAAGATCATGGAAATTGTGCTGGGTGCCGGCAGCGGCTTCGCCTTCCCCTCCACCTCACTTTATGTGGAATCGCTGCCCGAGGGCAGGCCGGAGGTGTTCCAGCCGCCGGAAGGCGCCCGGCCGGAGATCGCCGCGGACGGCAACCCCGGCGCCATTACCCCCCAAGGTGCCCCAGCGATGCCCGAAGGCCCGCGTAGCAGCTGAGGCACGCCCGCCGGCGCGCAGCGCTTATTTCAGGCGGTCCAGCAGCGCCAGAAACAACTCCCGCTCTTCGGCGGACAGCGGCCCCAGCGTTTCATCGGTGATCTCGTTGGCGACGGGAATGCAGCGCTCCACGAGCGCCAGGCCCTCCGCCGTCAGGGCGACCACGAGGCGGCGGCCGTCGTCCGGGTCCGGGCGGGTCTCCACGAGGGCCCGCTTCGCCAGCCGGTCCACGACGCCCTTGATGGTGGCCGCGTCCATGGCGGTGTGCCGGCCCAGCAGGTTCTGCGAGCACGCACCGATCTCGAACAGTTTGGCGAGCGCCGCCCACTGGGTGGCGGTGAGGTCCTCCCCCATGCGCGCGCCGAAAATGGTGGTGTGGCGCTGCATCGCCTGGCGCAGCACGAAGCCCACCTGGGTGTCGAGCGCGTAAGCGGGCGAGGACGCCTTCGTCCGCCGGCGCCGCGCACCGGATGGGGGCTTCGTGGTCACGCTTTTCGTTCCTCCCGCCCGGCCGCTCAGACCGCCAGATAGGCGTCGCGGATTTCCGGATTGGCCTCCAGCTCGCCGATGGTGCCGGAAAACCGGATCCGCCCCTTCTCGATGATATAGGCGCGGTCCGAGATCAGCTTCGCAAAATGCAGGTTCTGCTCCGAGATCACGATGGAGAGCCCCTCCTTCTTCATGGTCATGATGGCATCCGCCATCTGTTCCACGATCTTGGGCGCCAAGCCCTCCGAGGGCTCGTCGAGCAGCACCATGGACGGGTTGCCCATCAGCGTGCGACCGATGGTGAGCATCTGCTGCTCGCCGCCGCTCATGTGGCCGCCGGGGCGCTTACGCATTTCGCCCAGGTTGGGGAACAGGGCGTAGATGCGCTCGGGCGTCCAGGTGGCGACGCCGGGGCGCGCCTCCTGCCGGCCCACCTCGAAATTCTCCTCCACCGTCAGCTCGGTGAAGATGCGGCGATCCTCCGGCACATAGCCAAGGCCGCGCCGCGCGATCTCGTAGGGCGGAAGGCGCGAGACGTCCTCGCCCTCGAACACCACCTTGCCGGAGCGGTTGGGCACCAGGCCCACCACGGAGCGGAAACTGGTGCTCTTGCCGGCGCCGTTGCGGCCCAAAAGGGCCACCACCTCGCCCTCGCCCACCTCGAAGCCCACATCGAAAAGAATGTGGGCCTGGCCGTAAAAGCTGTTGAGTCCCGAGACTTCGAGCTTCATTGCACGGCCTCCTCGCGGTGCTTGGCATCGTAGAGCAGGCCCTCACCCAGATAGATGGCCTGCACATGGGGATCACGCCGCACTTCCTGCGGCGAGCCGCGGGCGATCAGCTCGCCCCGGTTCAGCACCATCACCGCGTCCGCATGCTCGAACACCACATCCATGTCGTGCTCGGTGAAAAGCACGCCGATGTCCTTTTTGCGGGCGATCTCCGCGGTCAGGCGCATCAGCTCCACCCGCTCCTTCGGCGCCATGCCGGCGGTAGGCTCGTCCATCAGCAGAAGGCGCGGCTGGTTGGCCAGCGCAACGGCCAGCTCCAGGCGCTTCAGGTCGCCATAGGCAAGCTCGCCGCAGGGCCGGTCCGCCTGCTGCTCCATGCCCACCAGAGAGAGGAGCGCATCCGCCTCCTCGCGATAGGCCGCCCCCGCATAGCCCAGCCCCGACCACAGGCGCCGGTGATAGGAAAGCAAGGTCACCTGCACGTTTTCCCGCACCGTCATGGAGGAGAAGGTCGCGGTGATCTGGAAGGTGCGGCCCACGCCGCGCCGCCAGACGGTGCGCGGCGGCAGGCCCACGATCTCCTGGCCATCCAGCTTGATGGAACCGGCATTGGGGCGGATCTGCCCGTTCAGCATGTTGAAGCAGGTGCTCTTGCCGGCGCCGTTGGGGCCGATGAGGGCGAGGATCTCGCCCGCCTCCAGGCTGAAGGAGACGCCGCGCACCGCGTGCACTCCCGAATAGGACTTCACCAGTCCCTTCACTTCGAGCAGCGAAGTCATTGCGCGGCCTCCACCTTGGCGATGCCCATGGCCTCGGGGCCGGCGCCGTTGGGCGCCGGAGGACGGCGATGACGCCAATCCTCGATGAAGCCGACGATACCCTTCGGGAACGCCACCACCAGAAGGACGATGATGCCACCGAGCACCAGCTTGGAGAGCTCCGTCTGGCTCATGAGCCAGATGGCCAGCGCCTTGTAGACCACCGCGCCCACCACCGCGCCGGACACCGTTTCGATGCCGCCCAGCAGCACCATCACCAGGCCGTCGACCGACATGGGAATGGCGAGGGTCTCGGGGAACACACTGCCCTTCAGGAAGGCGAACAGGGCCCCGGCAATGCCGGCGAAGGTGCCCGCCACCACGAAGGCGGCCCACTGGGTGCGCTTGGCGTCGATGCCGATGGCCTCGGCGCGCAGACCGCTGTCACGGGCCGCCCGAAGGCCGAAGCCGAAGGGCGAGAACACCAGCATGCGCAGCACCGCGACGCCCACGACCACCACGCCCAGCGCCAGCCAGTAGAAGCCCTGCGGAGTGGATGCCCAGGCCGACGGCCAGATGCCGAGAATGCCGTTGTCGCCACCCGTCACCTCCACCCATTGGAAGGCGATGGACCAGGTGATCTGCGCGAAGGCCAGCGTGAGCATCGCAAAATAGACGCCCGAAAGCCGCACGCAGAACCAGCCGAACAGCACCGCCCCCACGAGCCCCAGCACCGGGCCGAGCACCAGCGCCGCTTCCATCGGCACGCCGAAATAGGTCACCGCGAAAGCCGCGCCATAGGCCCCGAGGCCGAAATAAGCGGCGTGACCAAAGGAGGCGAGCCCGCCCACCGTCATCATGAAATGGAGGCTCGCGGCGAACAGCACGAACACCAGGATTTCCGAGCCGACGCTGAGCGCGTAGCTACCGGAGACGAAGGGCAGCAGCGCCGCCAGCAGCACCACCAGAGCGACCCCGCCCCGCTCCAGGGCGGACATGGGCTTCCACGGCCGTACCGAGATGCCGGCGCTGGCGCGGGGCGCGGCATCGGGCTTGCCGAACAGGCCCCAGGGCCGCACCACCAGCACCACCGCCATCACCAGGAACACGGTGATCATGGAAATCTTCGGCAGCACCAGAATGCCGAACGCGTTCAGCTCCGACACCAGCACCGCCGCGACGAAAGCACCCGTCACCGAGCCCAGGCCGCCAATGACCACCACCACGAACACTTCGACGATGATGGACAGGTCCATATAGTGGGTCACGGTGGTGCGCGGGATCTGCAGCGCGCCGCCCAGGGCCGCCAGGAACACGCCAAGGGCGAACACACTGGTGAACAGCCACTTCTGGTTCACGCCCAGGCTGGAGACCATCTCGCGGTCCTGGGTGGCGGCGCGCACCAGCACGCCCCAACGGGTGCGGTGGAACAGCAGCCACAGCAGGCCCAGCACGACGGGCCCGAGCAGGATCAGCAGAATGTCATAGGTGGGCACCAGGCGGCCGAACAGGCTGAAGGCGCCGGTGAAGCCGGGCGCGCGGGGGCCCATGAGATCATCGGGGCCCCAGATGAGCACCACGAGGTCCTGCACCATCAGCGTGACGCCGAAGGTGGCGAGAAGCTGGAACAGCTCGGGCGCCTGGTAGATGCGCCGCAGCAGCACCACCTCCATCAGCGCGCCGACGGCCGCCACCGCGAGGCTTGCCACCAGAAGCCCGCCCCAGAAGCCCAGCGGCCCGGCGAAGCGATCGGTGAGCGTGAAGGCCGCATAGGCCCCGAGCATGTAAAAGGCGCCGTGGGCGAAATTCACAATGCGTGTGACGCCGAAGATGATCGACAGGCCCGACGCAACCAGAAACAGGGATGCGGCGCTGGCCAGCCCACTCAGGGCCTGGATCAGGAGAAAGTCCACGGCTTCGCCTTTCGTTCACCGGGATGGAAGGTCTTGTTTTTCTTGTGGCCTCCCGCCATCAAGGGCGGAAGGCCGGTCTTGTATTGCGAAGGCTGCGCTCAGTTCGCCGGGCGCATCTTGGCGGCTTCTTCCTCGCTGGGCAGGTAATCCGCGCCCTTCTTGAACACCACGTCCACCATCACGCCCTTGCCGTCCTTCAGGGCGGTCTTGCCCACGAAGGCGCCGAGGGTCGACTGGTGATCGGCGCCGCGATAGACGATCTCGCCGAACGGGGTGGAAACCTTGAGGTTCTTCATGGCCTTGACCAGACCCTCGGTGGAGTGGTCGTCAGTGGCGTTGAGAACGGCGGCAATGCTCTTCACCGTGGAATAGCCGACGATGGAGCCCAGGCGCGGATAGTCCTTGTTCAGCTGCTGGTAGGCATCCAGGAACGCCTTATGCTCGGGCGTGTTGATGGAGTACCAGGGGTAGCCGGTGACGATCCAGCCTTCCGGGGTCTCGCCCTTCAGCGGGTCGAGATATTCCGGCTCGCCGGTGAGATAGCTCACCACCGCGCGGTCCTTGAACACGCCGCGGGTATTGCCCTCGCGCACCAGCTTCACCAGGTCGCCGGCGAAGGTGGCATTGAGGATGGCCTCGGGCTTGGCGGCGTCGATGGCCTGGAGCACCGGGCCGGCATCGATCTTGTTCAGCGGCGGCCACTGCTCGGCCACGAACTCCACATCCGGCCGGCGCTTCTTCAGCAGGTCCTTGAACACGGCGACGAACGACTGGCCGAACTCATAGTTGGGCGCGATGGTGGCCCAGCGCTTGGCGGGAAGCTTTGCCGCCTCCTCGGCCAGCATTGCGGCCTGCATGTAGTTCGAGGTCCGCAGGCGGAAGGTGTAGTCGTTGCCCTTGGACCAGACGATGGCGTCGGTCAGCGGCTCGGACGCCAGATACACCACCTTCTTCTGCTTGGCGAAATCGGAGAGCGCCAGGCCCACATTGGAAAGGAAGCCGCCGGCGATCATCACCACGCCGTCGCGCGAGACCAGCTCGTTGGCGGCGGTCAGCGCCTCGCCGGGCTTGCCGCCGTCATCCTTGGAGATGATGACGAGCTTCTTGCCCTTGATGCCGCCGGCATCGTTGATCTCCTTGAGCGCCAGCTCCATGCCCTTGCGATAAGGGTCGGTGAAGCCCGGCAAGGCCGAGTAGGAGTTGATCTCCCCGACCTTGATCTCACCCTCGGCCCGCGCCGCCGCCGAAGCCATCAGCACCGCCGCGAACGCCAGTCCCAACATCCGTTTCATCCGGTCATCCCCTCTGGTTTTTTCGATGCACCGTAACAAGCACGCGCACGTCGAACCGACGCGACTTTAACGCAGGCCGTCCTCGCCCTTGATGTCGGCGGCCGTCAGCCCGCCCACCCGCGGCAGGGGACGCCCCGAATCCGTGACGGCCACCGCCACCACGATTTCATTGGCCCGTGGGGCGTCGTTGATGCTCACCTGCATGCCGTCGAAGTGACTGCGCACATAGGCCGCGTCCTTATGCCCCAACGGAATGTCCAGCTCCGCGCCGAGCCCCCCGCGACGCTTGGACGAGGGGATGAGGGCCGCGCCCTTGCCCAGCACCTTGCGCACGGGCGTGCCCATCTTGGGGTGCAGGAGGGCGGCGGCATGCTCCAGCTCGCCATTCTCGCCCACCAGCGCCGCCTTGCCGTAGCTCTGCGCCTTGTCCCCCTCGATGCCGAGGGCGGCCACCGCCTTGCGGGTCAAGATATCCCCCAGCTCCTCGCCGATGGCGATGAGGTCGGTGAGGTCCTCCTCATAGCGCCCGGCGAAGGGGTTCTCGATGACGGCGAGGGCCGCCGCACGCCGCGTGGGCGGGGAGACGGGGCGCCCCATCTCCTTGTGCGTCTCCTCGACGATGGTGACGATCTTGCGGATCTTCGCACTCATCTCAGTCCGTCCTCACCCTTGATATTCGCCGCCGCGAGCCCGCCCACGCGAGCATGCACGCGCGGCCCGCAGCTCATGACCAGCACCAGGGCAATTTCGTCCGCCTTGGGGGCATCGGGCACGCCCACTTCCATCGCGTCGAAATGGCTGCGCACATAAGACGCGTTCACATGGGTCACCGGCACGTCGAGCCGGGTGCCCGGCCCGCCCACCTTCTTGGTGGACGGCACGATGGCCCTGGTGTCGCCGAGGATCTCGCGCATCGCATAGCCGCCGGGCACGTGCCACAGCGCCCCGTGCTCCAGCTCGCCGCCCGCGCCGACGATGGCGCCCTTGCCGTAGCCGTCAATGGCCGAAGCATCGCCGCCGAGGGCCGCCAGCAGGTCGCGCGCCATGGCGATGCCGAGGGGCTGGAGATCATCCATGAAGCCGGCGATCTCTTCCACATAGCGGCCGGCGAAGGGGTTCTCGATCACGCTGATGATGGCGCCGCGCTTGTGCGGCACGGCGGCCACGGGGCCGCCTTCGTGGAAAATCTCCTCGGTGATGAGAAGGCGCTTGCGGACTTTGACCTCAGGCATGGGCAGACTCTTCTTGTGGTTGTGAGGGTCGAGCGGCCATCGGCGAGAGGAGAGGCAGCAGGCCATCCCCCGTGCTCACCGTCTCGCCCTGCACATGCAGGGCCGCGGCACAGATAAGCCCGCGCGCGGCGAGATCCCGCGCGACGGCAAGGCCGGCATCCAGGGCTTCGGCGCGCTCGGCGGCCGTCAGCTCGGGCACGTAGCGCGTCACCGGCAGAGTGCCGAGATCGCTTTCCGGCAGCAATTCACACGCCGGCACGCGGACAACGCCCGTGTGCCACGGCAGGTCCACCGCATTGGCCACCACGCTTGCCGCAGCATCGGCCACGGCCGCGCTGGGCGCCAGGATCGTCACCGCATCGGCAACGCCCAGCGAGAAGCTGCGCCCGCGCCAGCCGCTGGTGGCCACGCCGCGCACTGGCCCATCGGCGTCAATCTCGGCCGCGCCGATCAGCCGTGGCCGCTCGGGCTGGTCCACCAGCCCCACCGCGAAGCGCGCGCCCTGCGGCAGGTGAAGGGCGATGTCTCCGCCATTGTTCACATAGGCCCGCGAGATGCCCGGCAGCACCAGGGCCGAGAGAATGTCCTCGGCCACCGCCCCCGCCACCGCGGCCATGGGCGTGATGAATACGTCGGACGCGAACGGCGCCACGGCCTGGCCCATGCGTCGCGCCACCGGGTGGACGAAGGCCGGACCATGTGCCCCCGCCGGCGCCCGCAGGGCCGCGAGCTCGGCGCACAGCGCGTCGAGCAGGCCGGTGAAGCGCGCCACGGCCGCCTCATAGGCCCGCCGCACGGCCTCCCCCTCGCCCACCGCCTCGACGATGAGGTCGATGGGCCCATCCTGCAGGTGCAGGCGGCGTCCATCGGGCAGCATCGCCGCCTGGGGCGCGTGCCGTTCGGAGCGGGAGGGAGCGTGCTGCGCAGCCATGGCTCAGCCGTGGGACCGTTTGGCCGCCTGGGGCGCCAGGGGCCAGGGATTGTCGGGGCGCGGGGCCAGCGGCTTCACGCTTTCCTCACCGGCCAGTGAGGCCAGCGGCCGCACCTCGGACATATGCCCGCCGAGGGTCTGGTAATCGGCCAGCCGCAGGGTGAACTCTATGGGCGCCACCAGCGCCGGGGTAGGCACGTAGCCGAAGGCGTTCTCGGGCATGCGCGTCACATCCACCATGAAGGTAATGCCGCCGCCGGGGTAGACATAGACCGGCGCCCCGCCGCAGGTGACATAGGTGATGGCGTCCTTCACCGAATGCGTGAGCCGCACCGGATCCTCGGTGACACCGGCACGCAGGGAGCCGCCCGCGCCCGCCATGAACAGCACCGTGGACAAAGCCGGTTCGCAATTGTCCTTCACCCGCTGGGCGGAAGCCGCGAGTTCCGCCGGCATCTCCCTGGCCACCGGCACCAGCGCATCGTCCAGCTCATAATAGGCCGCGTGCTCGCCGGTGGTGGAGATGAAGAACAGCCGCAGCCCCAGCCAGGCCACTTTAGGGTCGAACGGCCCGATGATGGAGAGTGGGTCGGAAATATCCGTGCCGCCCCAGCCGGTGCCGGGCTCGGCAACCTGGAAGTAGCGGCCGGGCGTGGAGCGGCGGCCCTTCATCTTGATGCCGGTCTCGCGCACGCCCAGGAGCTTGCCCGCCTGGTGCTCGGAGAGCACGCCGGTGATGTGGTCGTCCACCACCACCACCTCGTCCGCCTTGTCGAACCACTGCTTGGCGAACATGCCGATGGTGGCGGAGCCGCAGCCGACGCGCATGCGCTCTTCCGGAATGCCGTTCACGATCGGCGGCTTGCCCGCCTCAACGACCACCGTGGAGCCGCCGTCGATGGAGAGCTCAACCGCCTTGCCATTGCACAGATCCAGCAGCGCCTCGCAGGTGACGCGGCCTTCCTTCTTGCCGCCACCCGTGAGGTGGTGCACCCCGCCAAGGGACAGCATCTGCGAGCCATATTCGGACGTCGTCACATGGCCCACCGCCTCGCCGTCAACGCGCACGGTGGCCTGCTCCGGACCCAGGAAGCGGTCGGTGTCGATCTTCACCTTCACGCCGCAATAGCTGAAGATGCCTTCGGTGACGACGGTCACCATGTCCACGCCATCCACCTCGGCGGAGACGATGAAGGGGGCGGGCTTGTAGTCGGGATAGGTGGTGCCGGCGCCGATGGCGGTGACGAAGGTGTCGGGGGTGGAGACCAGCTTGCCGTCCCAGTCGCCGCCGCGATTGAACGGCACGATCGCCCCGCCCTGGGCCAGGGTGCGATCGAGGACCACATGGGGATCGACACGGACCAGTTCGCCCGCGTGATTGGCATAGCGGTCGCAGGCGCCGGTCATGCCGGGCTTGATGTAGCACATGACCGGACACGCATCGCAGCGGATCTTCTCATCGCCGGCAGGCCGCGCGCCCATGGTCTCTTGTTCACCCATATCGCTCTCGCTCGTCACTCTCGGCAGGAACCTGGAAGGCCCGGGGTCCGGCGGTTCGGCCACCGGATCAGTTCATATGTACACCAATGAAATCTGCTGCCGCGATCCTGTCAAGCACAAGGAATGGGCACGCTGCCTGAAAGGGCATCTTCGGCCAAACGGCGCTTGACGAGTTTCATTGGTACAGAAACAATCTGGAAAGACAACAGGGCTCCCGCACCTTCAGAGCGGCCGAGATGATGACCCGGAAAAATATTGCACTGCACATAGTTAGGGGCAAGCGGCCGCTCCGCCGACGGGCAGGAGGGCACGCCTGAGATGGCCTCGGATTCCGGCGCGCCAGTCGTGCTCACCGTCAATGGCGTGGCATGCAGTTTCGACCTGCCGCGTGACACCAAGCTCATCTATGTGCTGCGCAACGACCTCGGCCTCAATGGCCCGAAATTCGGCTGCGGCCTGGGGGAATGCGGCGCCTGCACCGTGCTCATCGACGGGGTGGCGGCGCGGGCCTGCGTCGCCACGCTGAAGACCGCCGAGGGGCGCTCCATCACCACCCTGGAAGGACTCGGCACCCTTGATGCGCCGCACCCGGTCCAGGCCGCCTTCATCTCCGCCCAGGCCGCCCAGTGCGGCTACTGCCTCAATGGCATGATCATGACCGCCACCGCCTTCCTGCTGCGCCATCCCGACCCGACTCTCGAAGAGGTGCGCGAGGCGTTGCGGTACAATCTGTGCCGTTGCGGCACCCATGTGGAAATCCTCGCCGCAGTGATGTCCGCCGCCCAGGCGCTGAGCCCAGCGCCGGCCGGCGACACCGCTGCCAGCGGGCAGCAGGAAGAGCCCCGCGATGAGTGATGCCGCGCCCGGCCCCATCTCCGAGCCGACCCCCACCCCCGCCGAGCTTCTGGAGCCGGCGGGAACCCTGGCGATCCTTCGCCCCGCGCGGCATGTGAAGGGCCTGGTGCCTACAGCGCCGCCGCCGGAAGGTGCCCTCGACCTGTTCCTATTCCTGGACGATGAAGGCCGCATCCTCGCCTTCAACGGCCATGTGGACCTCGGCACCGGCATCCGCACCGCTTTGGCGCAGATCGTGGCGGAAGAGCTGGATGTGCCGCTGTCGGCTGTCACCATGGTGCTCGGCCACACCTCGGGCACGCCCAACCAGGGCGCCACCATCGCCAGCGACAGCATCCAGGTGTCGGCCGTGCCGCTGCGCTTCGCCGCCGCCCAGGCGCGCCACCACCTGCTGGCGCTCGCCGCCGAGGCGCTGGGCCGGCCGGTGGACGAACTCAAGGTGACCGATGGCGTGGTGCATGGCGGCGCCGGCGCCAATGCCGGCATTTCCTATACCGCGCTGCTGAAGGGCCGCCGCGATCGCCTCACCCTGTCCGAGGATGTGGCGGTGAAGCCGGTGTCGGAGCATCGCATCGTCGGCCAGCGCATGCCGCGGGTGGACATTCCCGCGAAAGCCACCGGCAATTTCACTTATGTTCACGATGTCCGCGTGCCCGGCATGCTGCATGGCCGCGTGGTGCGCCCGCCTTATGCGGGGGTGGATGCCGGCGATTTCATCGGCAAGAGCCTCATCGCGGTGGACGAAGCGTCCATCGCCCATATTCCGGGCATGGTGGCGGTGGTCACCATGGGCGATTTCGTGGGCGTGGTGGCGGACCGCGAGGAGCAGGCCGCCGAGGCCGCCCGCGTGCTGAAGGTGGAATGGAAGGCGCCGCCCGCCCTGCCCCCGCTGGGCGATATCGCCACCGCCCTGCGCGCCAATCCTTCCGTCACCCGCACCCTGCACGATAAGGGCGATGTGGAGGCCGCCCGCGCGGCAGCCGCCGTGCCCATGGACCGCACCTATGTGTGGCCGTTCCAGATGCACGGCTCCATCGGCCCCTCATGCGCCGTGGCGGATGTGCGCGACGGCTTCGCCACCATCTGGTCCGGCACGCAGAATCCCTATCCCCTGCGGCTCGACATCTCAGTGCTCCTCGGCATTCCGGAAGAGAATATCGAGGTGCTACGCTTCGAGGCCGCCGGCTGCTATGGCCGCAATTGCGCGGACGATGTGGCCGCCGATGCCGCCCTGCTTTCGCGCGCCGTGAGTCGCCCCGTGCGGGTGCAGCTCACCCGTGAGCAGGAGCATGCGTGGGAGCCCAAGGGCGCGGCCCAACTCATGGAAGTGTCCGGTGGGCTCAACCCGGACGGCACGCCGGCCGCCTATGACTTCGCCACCCGCTACCCCTCCAACGCCGCCACCACGCTGGCGCTGCTGCTCACCGGCCGGGTGCCGGCGAACAATCCCGTGATGGAGATGGGCGACCGCACGGCCATTCCGCCTTACGCCTATGACAATCTGCGCGTGCGGGTGCACGACATGGCGCCCATCGTGCGGGCGGCATGGCTGCGGGGCGTCTCGGCTTTGCCCAACTCCTTCGCCCACGAAAGCTATATCGACGAGCTGGCGACCGCCGCCGGGGTCGATCCGGTGGAATATCGCCTGCGCTACCTGCACGATCCGCGTGCGGTGGACCTGGTGAGGGAGGTGGCCGCGCGCGCGGGCTGGCAGCATCGCACCGGGCCCCGGCAGCAGGTGGTGGACGGCGACGTGGTGCGCGGGCAAGGCTTTGCCTATGCCCTTTACGTGCATTCCAAGTTCCCCGGCTATGGCGCCGCCTGGTCCGCCTGGGTGGCCGAAGTGGAGGTGAACACCCGCACCGGCGATGTGGCCGTGAAGCGTGTGGTGGTGGGCCAGGATTCCGGGCTGATGATCAACCCGGCGGGCATCGAGCACCAGATCCACGGCAACGTCATCCAGTCCACCAGCCGCGCGCTGAAGGAGGAGGTGAGCTTCACCGACACCGAAGTGGCGGACAAGGAATGGGGCGCCTATCCCATCCTCACCTTCCCCGAAGTGCCGGTGATCGACGTGGTGCTGATGCCGCGCCCGGATGATCCGCCTTTGGGCTCCGGCGAATCGGCCTCAGTTCCCTCCGCCGCCGCCATCGCCAACGCCATCTTCGATGCCACCGGCGTGCGCCTGCGCGAGCCGCCCTTCACGCCCGAGCGGGTGCGCGCCGCCCTCGGCAATCCCATTCCGCCGGAAGAGCCGCCGCCCGCGCCGAAAAAACGCTCTTGGTTCGCGCTGGCGGGCGCGGCGCTGGCCGGCGCGCTGGGCATGGCAGCCGTGGCCCTGCCCATTCGCGGCGCCATCGCGCCCATCTCCCCGCCAGACCCCTCGTCCTTTTCCGCCGAGATGATCGCCCGCGGACGCCAGCTCGCAGCGCTGGGCGACTGCGCGGTGTGCCACACCATCCCGGGCGGGGTGGCCAATGCGGGCGGGCGGGCCATGGAGACGCCCTTCGGCACCGTCTATTCCACCAATCTCACGCCTGATCCGGAGACGGGAATCGGCCGCTGGTCCTATGCCGCCTTCGAGCGCGCCATGCGCGAGGGCATCTCTCGGGACGGGCACCATCTCTACCCGGCCTTCCCTTACACCTCCTTCACCCGTACCTCGGACACGGACCTCCAGGCGCTCTATGCCTTCCTGATGTCGCAGGCCCCCGTGGTGGCGCCGACGCCTGCCGCGCAGATGGCCTTCCCCTTCAACATCCGCCCCCTCATGGCCGGCTGGAACACCCTGTTTCTGCGCCCAGGGCAGATGCAGGCGGACGCGACGCGTTCGCCCCAATGGAATCGCGGCGCCTATCTGGTGAAGGGGCTCGGCCATTGCGGTGCCTGCCACACCCCGCGCAACCTGCTCGGCGCGGAGAAGACCGGCGCGGCCACGCTCGCCGGCGGCATGGTGGACGGCTGGGAGGCCCCTGCCCTCAACGCCTTGTCCAGCGCCCCCATTCCATGGACCGAAGACGAGCTGTTCGCCTATCTGCGCACGGGCTTCTCGCGCTTCCACGGCACCGCCGCCGGCCCCATGGCGCCAGTGGTCGAGGAGCTTTCGGCCCTGCCTGACGCGGACATCCGCGCCATGGCCACCTATCTCGCCTCCTTCGCCCCGCCGGCCCAGGCCGAGCCCGTCGCGCGCGCCGCGGAGCTGCAGGCCAAGGCCAGCGCCTCCCTGCGACCGCTCGATTCGCTCGGTGGCCGGCTCTATGAGGGTGCCTGCGCCGCCTGTCATTCGGACAGCGGCCCAACCCTGTTCGGCGCGCGCCCGGCCTTGGCGCTCAACACCAATGTGCACGCGGCGCGGCCTGACAACCTCATCCGCGTGATTCTGGACGGCATTCCCAACCCCGCCGCCCGCGATCTGGGCGACATGCCCGCCTTCCGTGACAGCATGAGCGACGAACAGGTGACCGCGCTGGTGCGCTATCTGCGGGCCAAGTTCGCGCCCGAGGCACCGGTCTGGTCCGGGATCGAGGAAACCGTGGCCCGGCTGCGGGCCAATCCCGGAAGCCATTGACGCCTTCGGGCGAAGAGCATGAGCGCGGCGCGGGGCTTCACCAGGGCCCTGCGCCGCGCTGTGCACAAGAGCGCGGCACACCTGCCTGAAATGTCCGCACCGAAAGGCTTTTCCTGCGTTGACAGGTGACGGTGAGCGCGCCTAATTTCATTCGTACACAAACAAAAATAACCCAGCGAAAAGGCGTGCTTTCCATGGCCTATGTGGTGACCGAGAACTGCATCCGCTGCAAATACACGGACTGCGTGGCCGTGTGCCCGGTGGACTGCTTCTATGCCGGCGAGAACATGCTGGTGATCCACCCCGACGAGTGCATCGATTGCGGGGTGTGCGAGCCGGAATGCCCCGCCTCCGCCATCGTCCCCGACAGCGACCCGCGCGCCGCCGAGTGGACCGCGCTGAATGCCGAATATGCGGCCCAGTGGCCCAACATCACCGAAAAGATCGACCCGCCCGCCGACGCCGAGGAATGGAACGGCAAGGAGGGCAAGCGCCCTTTGCTCTCCCCCACGCCGGCCGCGGCTTGACCCCTCAAATCAGAACCTCCGGAGCCCTCACTTGAGCAACCTGATGGAAGAGCGCGTGCTCAGCGTGCGCCACTGGACCGACCGCCTCTTCAGCTTCACCACCACGCGCGACGCGGGCTTCCGCTTCCGAAACGGCGAATTCACCATGATCGGCATCAAGGTGGATGGCCGCCCGCTGATGCGCGCCTATTCCGTGGTGAGCCCCAATTATGAGGAGACGCTGGAGTTCTACTCCATCAAGGTGCCCGACGGCCCCCTCACCTCGCGCCTGCAGCACCTCAAAGAGGGCGACCCCATCATCGTCGGCCGCAAAGCCACGGGCACCCTCGTCATCGACAATCTGAATCCCGGCGCCAACCTCTATCTGCTCGGCACCGGCACCGGCCTCGCGCCCTTCCTCTCCATCATCCGCGACCCGGAGACCTATGACCGCTTCGAAAAGATCGTGCTGGTCCACGGCTGCCGGCAGGTGGGCGAGCTCTCCTATGGCGAGGAGATGGTGAATGCGCTGCGCGATCACGAATTCCTGGGCGAGGAAGTAAAGGCCAAGCTCATCTATTACCCCACCGTGACGCGCGAGGAATTCCGCAACCAGGGCCGCATCACCACCCTCATGGACAGCGGCAAGCTCTATGAAGACATCGGCTTGCCGCCCCTCGACAAGGCCCGCGACCGGGTGATGCTGTGCGGCTCGCCCCAGATGATGGTGGATTTGAAAAGCCGGCTCACAACCCTTGGATTCGTGGAAGGCAATCACGGCGAGGCGGGTGACTTCGTGCTGGAAAAAGCCTTCGCCGAACGCTGAAAATTTTCCCCGCGGGGGCGGTTCCCATCCGCCTCCGCCGGGCCTAGAATTCATATGCTTACAAACAAATGGCCGGGGTCGACCTTGCCTCTCCGGCTCGAACCTTCCGGAGAATAAAGCATGGCTCACGACGCCCCGGCCGGCCCCAAGGGCCCGACCAAGCTCGTCATCCGCAATATCGGCCTTCTCATCAGCGGCGACCTTGAAAAGCCGCTCCTGGATGCCGACACCATCGTCGCCGAGAACGGCCGCATCACCGCCATCGGTCGGCTGAAGGACGTCGACACCGAGGGCGCCACCACCACGGTGGATGCGGGCGGGGCGGCGGTGACGCCCGGCCTCATCGACAGCCATGTGCACCCGGTGGCGGGCGACTGGACCCCCCGGCAGAGCCAGATGAACTGGATCGATTCCTCGCTCCATGGCGGCGTCACCACCATGATCTCGGCGGGCGAGGTGCATTATCCCGGCCGCCCGCGTGACGTCATCGGCATCAAGGCGCTCGCCATCACCGCCCAGCGCACCTTTTCCGCCTTCCGCCCCGGCGGCGTGAAACTCCATGCCGGAGCCCCCGTCATCGAGCACGAGATGGAAGAGAACGACTTCAAGGAGCTGGCCGCCGCCGGCGTGAAGCTCCTGGGCGAAATCGGGCTCGGCGGCGTGAAGGATGGGCCCACCGCCAACAAGATGGTGAACTGGGCCCGCAAGTACGGCATCCAGTCCACCATTCACACGGGCGGCCCTTCCATCGCCGGCTCGGGCCTCATCGACAAGGACGTGGTGCTGGAGACGGACGCCGATGTGGTTGGCCACATCAATGGCGGCCACACCGCGCTACCCGACAGCCAGATTCGCTGCATCTGCGAGGGCTGCAAGCGCGGCCTGGAGCTGGTGCACAACGGCAATGAGCGCTCCGCCCTCTTCACCCTGCGCACCGCGCGGGAGATGGGCGAGCTGCACCGGGTGATTCTCGGCACCGATGGGCCGGCCGGCTCGGGCGTGCAGCCCTTGGGCATTTTGCGGATGATCTCCCTGCTCTCCTCCATGGGCGACCTGCCGGCCGAGCAGGCCTTCTGCCTCGCCACCGGCAACACGGCACGCATGCGCAATCTCGACTGCGGCATCATCGAAGTGGGGCGCACCGCCGATTTCGTCATCATGGACACGGCCCAGCACTCCGCCGGCAAGACGCTGCTGGAGAGCGTGTCCCTCGGCGACCTGCCCGGCATCGGCATGACCATTATCGACGGCATGGTGCGCACCGAACGCTCGCGCAACACCCCGCCCGCCACGCGGATGCCCACCATCGTGAAGTAACGCCCAGCGCCTCCCCGACGAAGGCATTACGTATAATGATGCCTTCGTCGGGCGATCACCGGGTGATTCTGGCTCCCTTGGAGCTAAGATGGCCACGGCATAGGGTCAGGGTGCAAACGATCTCTCGGCTGCCTCATGCGCGCACGTGCCCTTATCGTATCAATTGCCCTTACGATACTGCCAGCTAAAGCCGGCGAATTGAGCCACTCCTATCAGTTCACGGACCAAAGCCTGCAGTATGGCCGTTGCCTGGATGATGCTCAGAGCATGTCCGACATCAGAAGGTGCATGGGACAGGAGGTGAAGCATCAAGATGCTCGCCTGACCATGGCTTACCATGATGCCATGGCGCGTTTGTCGCCTGAGGGGCGACATCATCTGCAAGAAGCGGAACGGGCCTGGATCAAGTGGCGCGACGACGAATGCCGTCCTACCCCAGGAACCGGCTCTGCCGGCGCAACGGATTCATTGCTGTGTCAGATCAAGCAGATCATGCGCCGCGCGGCTGAGCTTGAACACGACTGAAGTCCTTCCTCGAGCGCGTTGGGTGGTCGCGACCGCGAAAAACCCCCGCGCATCCGCTCAGCCTGACGAGAACAGATCGTGGACGCACTTCGGGGATTTTTCGGGGATTCGCGTCCCGGAGCATGCCGTTCGTCTCCCTTCTGTTCCCCTCTCGCGTTCGCCGCCCTTGCGCATCGCCTTCGCGAAATGTAGGAATGGCGCCGTTCATCCCTGATGTCGGAGCATAGCGCAGCCTGGTAGCGCATCTGCTTTGGGAGCAGAGGGTCGCAGGTTCAAATCCTGCTGCTCCGACCAAATTTCACCGGTTTCGGTGCGCGTCCGAGCCCGTGCCATCCGCGAAAGCCGGCTGCGAGATCACCCACTCTCCTGAATCCCTGGCGGGGAGAGGTGAAGCTCTCCTTTGCGATCTGACGCCATTATGGCAGCGCCCCGGCGCATCGCATTCAAGCGTTTTCCACGCACGGCATGCCCAGGCCACTCGGGAACGCTGCAGGCTCCCCGACCGCCGCAGGGCCTGCGACCCAAGCCCTCGATAGCGGTCACCCGCCCTCCCAGAGCTGAAACGCCGGCACGCCTGAGCGCCTAAAGATTCATCGCGGGCGGTGGCGGCATGCTGGCGCGCGTCTCAAGCAACGTCTGCAGGGCATCCGGCCTCATCAGAACGAGCCTGCGGCCTTCCAGGCGTAGCAGGCCCTCCTGCTGGAAGCGGTTCAGGATGCGGTTGACCGTCTGCCGGCAGGCGCCAACCATGTCTGCGAGCTCCTGCTGCGTGATCGACACGCGGAAGGGAATCTCGGTGCCGCGCGGCTCCCCGCAATTGCGGGCCAGCCGCAGCAGGGTGCTGGCGAGACGGGCATCCGTGTGCTGCACGGTGCGGTCCACCATGGTGTCGCAGGCGATGCGCAGGCGCGCGCTGACCTGCCGAATCATGTTCAGGGCAAGGCCGGGATAGGCCTGCAGAACCTGCTCGAAATCCGTGCGCGTCAACACCCGCACGATGCTGCGCTCCATGGCTTGGCCGAATACCGCCTGCTCAAGCGCGCCCGATATGCCGCCGGCGCCGAACCAGTCTCCCGGCATGCAGAACCAGAAGATCGTGACCTCCCCCTGCGCGGAGAGATGGAAGATCTTCACGAGGCCCGTTTCGAGCCAGAACACATGGCTCGCCGGATCATCGGCGGCGATGATGCTCTCTCCCCGCAGATAGATCCGCCGCTCGCTCGCGCGCTCCATCACGGCGCGAGCCTCGGTGGCCACCCCGGCAAACAGGTCGAAGGGTTGCCAGTACCAGGGAACCTGCGGGGCTTCGGCCATATTAAAATCTATAAAATTGATCATTTTAATGACAAATGTCGCGCAGGCGACAGATTGCGGCTTTCAGCGACTCTAACATGAAGCCGCATCGAACGGGTCTGGCCCGGCAGAAGTGAGCAAACACAATGAGTGACGGGGATGTCATGAGGGCCACCGGAGTGGCCGTGCCCGGGGCGCGGGGGCCATTGCGCTTTCGCGGACTGCTCTGGAGCCTGGCCCTGGCGCTGCCCTGGGTCATCCTGCTGCTGGCGTGGGTGGCCGTGCGATCTCTGAGCGCGAAGTATGCGGGCCTAGTGCCCTCTCCGCTGGCCGTTCTGCAGCGGGGCTTCGAGCTTTTTCGCGATGGTGAGCTGCCGCTGCATTGGGCCGCATCCAGCCTGCGCGTGCTGGTGAGCGTCACCGCCGGGGTGGCGCTTTCCGTTCCGGTCGGCTTTGCCCTTGGCTGGTATGTCGGCGCCCGGCGCGTGCTCACGCCCATGCTCAACTTCTTTCGCGCCCTGCCTCCAATCGCCCTGATCCCGCTGATGATCCTGTATTTCGGGATTGGGGAGCTGGCGAAGGCACTGGTGCTTGGATACGCCGCCTTCTTCACCGCGGTCGTGGTGCTCTATGAGGGCATTTCTCGGATTCCGCCCATTTATGTGCAGGCCGCACGCGCCCTCGGGGCCAATGACCGCGAGCTGTTCAGCCGGGTCGTGCTGCCTCTGGCCCTGCCCCATGTGCTGACGGCGGCCCGCGTCGCCCTCGGTGTCGGCTGGATGACGCTCGTGGCATCCGAACTGGTCTCCGCCCAGCTCGGCCTGGGTTCGATGATCCAGGTCGCCGCCTCCTACTTCCAGATCGAGACCATCTATCTCGGCCTCATCACCATCGGCCTGACCGCCATGCTCATGGACTTCGCCCTGGTGCGACTGAGCAACCGGCTGGTGCGCTGGCAGGAAAGGATCCGCCCGTGACGCGCCTCCCCCCTCCGGCCGGCTCAGCCCCGGCCTCCGCCCTCGATGGCGAGATCCGCTTCAACGACGTTTCGGTTCGCTATGACGGCATTCCCCATGGCGGATGGGTGGTGCGCAACGTCTGCCTCACGCTGCGGCCGGGTGAATTCGTCTCGCTCATCGGCCCTTCGGGATGCGGCAAGACGACCTTGCTCAAGCTCGCAGCGGGAATGGCCCGGCCGACATCGGGCAGCGTGACGTTTTCCGGCCGGCCGATTGCCGCTCCTGGACCGGAGCGCGGGGTCGTATTCCAGGAATATGGCGTGTTTCCCTGGCTGACGGTGCGGGAGAACATCGCCTTCGGCCTCTCATTGAGCGCCAACCGCGCGCGCCTCGCGGACCGGGACGCCATCTGCACCCATTACCTGCAAAGCATGGGGCTCGCCGATTTTGCCGATGCGCTGCCCAACACGCTCTCCGGCGGCATGCGCCAGCGCGTGGCCCTGGCGCGGGCCTATGCGGTCAATCCGCGCTCGCTGCTGATGGACGAACCGTTCGGCGCGCTCGACGCCCAGACCCGCCTGGTGATGCAGGATCTTTTGCTGAGCCTGCAGCAGGAGGAGCGCAAGACGGTGCTGCTCATCACCCACGCGGTGGACGAGGCGCTCTATCTGTCCTCCCGCATCGTGCTGATGAGCGCGCGCCCTGCCCGGATCGCCGAAGTCATCGACGTGCCGTTTCCGTATCCGCGCGACGAGCGCGTGCTCGAAACCCCGGAATTCACCCGCCTGCAGGCCCATCTGCGCGTCCGCGTGATGGAAGAATACGCCCGCCAGCAGCGCGAAGACCGCATCACCGCCTGAAACCCGGACCAAAACGATGAAATTCTCCCGACGCCGCCTCCTGTCGCTCACCGCCGCAGCTGGCCTTGCTCTTGCCGCCGCCCCGCTCGCGCCCCGGCGTACCTTCGCCGCCGGGCCGGAGAAGCTGAAGGTCGGCTATCTGCACACCCTGTCCTGCGATGGTCATCTGTGGCTCGGGGAACATCTCGGAGCCTTCCGGCAGGAGGGATTGGAGCTTGAGACCGTGCAGTTCATCACCGGCCTTGAAGCCTATCAGGCCCTGGCCGGTGGCAGCGTGGACGTGGTGACCACGGGGGCGGTCATCTCCAATTTCCCGGCCCGCGGCCAGGGTGAGGTTTTCCTGATCAACGGCCTGGAAACAGGCATCGCCCAGATCTGGGTGGATCCGGCGGCCGGCATCAAGAGCATCGCGGATCTCAAGGGCAAGCAGGTCGCGACCACGCGCGGCACCACGGCCCATTTCTTCCTGCATCGGGCGCTGAAAGGCGCGGGGCTCGACAGCACGCGGGATGTGGAAATCGTGCACCAGCGACTGGATCAGGCCGTCGCGGCCTTCATCTCCGGCGCTGTTCCCGCCGTGGTGCTCTGGGTGCCGCTGGATACGCCCATCCGCGAGCGCCGCAAGGATGCCGTGCTGTTGGCCACATCCATCGATTTTCCCGATGCCACCGTTGTGGATGGCTGGTCCGCCCGCAATGGCCTGATTTCGGAAAATCCCGCCCTGTTGAAGCGGCTGGTGCGGGGTTGGGCGAAAGCGAATGATTTCCTGCTTTCCTCACCGGATGAGGCCTTCGCCATTCTTGCACGCGACAAGTACAAGGACTTCACCGCCAGCGAGCTGCAGCGCCAGGCCACGCTCATCAAGTATTACCCAACCAGCGAATGGCCCAAATATTACCGTGATGGCTCCATCGTCCGCTGGCTCAATCAGGTGACGGACTTCAATCAGGAAGTCGGCGCCATCAAGAATCCCATCCGCGCCGAAACCTATTTCGACCCGAAAATCTTCCTGTCCGCCATTGCCTGAGCCGGCGCGCCCCGCACTCGCCCCCACTCGGAGCCCCCGCCAATCTCATGAACGCACGCGTTTTCCACGCGCGGGCCGCAACCCGCTGCGCCTCAAGACGCGCCATTGGGAGAAAACCCATGCTTGCCTACAAGACAGCCAAATCGGCCACCACGCTCATCAATACGCAAGAGCGCTACAAGCATATCCGGCCCGTACCGCAGCTGCCCAATTTCGCCGCCCATATCGAGGGACTGGATCTGTCCCGGCCCCTGTCGCCAGAGGTGAGCGCAGAGCTTCGCCAGGCGCTGGACGACTTCGAAGTGATCTTCCTGCCGCCGCAGGACATCACGCCCGAGCGGCATCTTGAGCTGGCTTCCGTCTTCGGCCCGGTGGCGCAGGGCGCCTATTTCCCGCGCAAGGATGGGCACCCGCAAATCGAAGTGTTGGCCAATGATGCCGACCACCCGGCCTCGGTGGACCACTGGCATGCCGATCTCACCTGGCTGCCCAACCCGCCGGCCGGAACGGTGATCCAGATCACCGAGACGCCGGAGGTTGGTGGCGGCACGGCATGGTCCTCCATGAGCAAGGCTTTTCGGGCCTTGTCGCCGGGCCTCCAGGCCTATCTCAGGGACCTTGATGCCACCCACACCTGGGAGGTGAGCCAGTGGCGCTCCTATCTCGCGAATCTTGGGGAAGATGTGCTCATCAACTCCATCCGCAAGTTCAAGCCGGTGGTGCATCCAGTGGTCTGGCAGCAGGCGCGCACGGGCAAGGAATTCCTTTTTGTCAACGAGACGTTCACCCGCCAGATCAACGGCCTATCGGGGACGGAGAGCCGCGCCATCCTCTCCTTCCTGGCCCAGTGGATCCGCCAGCCGGAGTTCACCTATACTCATAAATGGGAGAAGGGCGGCATCGCCATCTGGGACAATTACGCCACCCAGCATTATGCCCTTGCCGATTACTGGCCGTCCCGGCGCGTCAACCAGCGCGTCACTTTCGACCTGCCGGAGCTGACGGCGGGAGCGGAGGGGGTGGCAAACACCCTTGCCGCTGTCGATGGCGACGGGCGCGTTTCCAAAGTCGCTTACGGCCTGTGATCCATGGTGGATGATACGTGGCGGCGCCTCGCCACCGACCGGCTGGAGATTCACTTCGCGGATGAAGGACCCCTGTCCGGTCCCGTCGCGCTGCTGCTGCATGGCTGGCCTGATGGGCCGCAATGCTGGACCCCTGTTTCCGCCGCCCTGAATGCGGCGGGCTGGCGCACGTTGCGGCCCCATCTGCGGGGGTTCGGGCTAACGCGCTTTCTCTCGGCGCAGACGGCGCGATCCGGGCAGGTCAGCGCGCTTGCGGCCGATGCCCTGGCCCTGGTGGACGGGCTGGGCATCCGCCGCTTCGCCGTCGTCGGTCACGACTGGGGGGCACGCACGGCTTATGCGCTCGGCGCTCTGGCACCTGAACGGGTCGGCGCCCTGGTCGCCTTGTCGGTCGGCTATGGCGTAACGGGAACTCCGGCCCTGAAGCAGGCTCAGAATTACTGGTATCAGTGGTTCCTCTGCCTGCCGCAGGGGGCCACCGCTCTCGCCGCCGACCGTGAGGCCTTCTGTCGTCATCTGTGGCGGGTCTGGTCTCCGGGATGGACGGTGCCCGACAGGGCGTTCGCGGAAGTTGCCGCGGGATTCGCCGGTGCCGACTGGCTCGCCGTGACGGTGCATGCCTATCGGCAGCGCTGGGGGCATGCCCCCGATGATGCCGCCTATGCCGGGCTGGAGGAAAGGCTGGCGACGCTGCCAGCCATCGCCTCGCCGTCCCTCATTCTCCATGGCGCGCGGGATGCCTGTAATGATGCTTCCACGTCGCAGGCGCGAGAGCGCTTCACGGGCCCGTATGAGCGTCACCTGCTCCCGGGCATCGGTCACTTTCCGCAACGCGAGGTGCCAGAGCAGGTGGCGCATATGGCGCTCACATGGCTCGACCGCTGGAAATAGGCCAGGGGATCTCCAAAGGCGCGTGAGCCTGCGCCTCTCAGCACTGGGCGGCGCGAAAGCGCGGGCGGCCGCCGCTCCTAAAAGATGCGCAACCTCGTTCCGGCCCAGCAGTTGTGACCGGCCGGGGCGCACGACGCGGCCGTGGTCTCCACCGGCTGCCTGCTGTCGCATTGCATGGGAACACCAGCGCGGTTGTCAGGGCCGCGCGCGCTCACTATAGATCCAGACGAACGAGACACCCTGGTGGGTCGGCGGGCATGGTCCCGCCGCGATGGGAAGCGGGCTGAAGAACATGGTGGCACGCATCTACAAGCCGACACGCAACGCCATGCAATCCGGCGTGGCCAAGACCAAGCTCTGGGTGCTGGAATACGAGCCCGAGAGCCCCCGCACCATTGACCCTCTCATGGGCTACACCTGTTCGGTGGACATGCAGAGCCAGATTCGCCTTACCTTCGAGACGAAGGAAGAGGCCGTGGCCTATGCGGAACGCGAGAACATCCCTTATCAGGTGTCCGAGCCGCACGAGACCAGCCGCAAGAAAATCGCTTACTCGGACAACTTCTCCTTCCGCCGCGTGGGCCAGTGGACCCACTGAGCCGGCCGCGCGCGAATGCCCTTGCAGCGCGTGCGCGGAGAATAAGTTAAGGTCGAGTCGGAGTGGGTCACCAAGCCGCAAGGCAGGGCCTGCTCCGATTTTTGCGCGAATTGAGGCGCCCCGGCCCGACAGCCGCGCGGCGCCAATGCTTCAAGCCAAACCGGGCAACCCGGGCTGCCGCGCCGGGGCGCTCAGGAGGCGGCATTCAGGCTTCGGCCCCGTAGCTCAACTGGATAGAGCACTCGCCTTCTAAGCGAGCGGTTGCGTGTTCGAGTCACGCCGGGGTCGCCACTTCTCACCGCAGGATTGATGCCGGCTGCGGGTACACGCTCCAAACCGGGCCGATTCAAGCTTCATCGGGCGCACTGTCGCCCGCCCCCAAGGCGCACTGCGGCACCACGGCGCCGCGCTCGTACTTGGACCGGTTTTTGGTCTTGCGCGGCTTCGCCTTGGCCAGCTCCTCGGGCGCATAATCGGACGGCAGCTCCAGCCGGCGCAGGCCAATCTTCACGTAGGCCTCATTGAGATCGATGCTGATGGACCGCCGCCCGAGCCGCCGCGCCACAGCCCCCGTGGTGAAGCTGCCGGCAAACGGGTCCAGAACCAGATCCCCCGGCCGACTCGACGCGCGGATCATGCGTTCCAGCAGCGCCTCGGGCTTCTGGGAGGGGTGATTCTCGTATTCCCCCATGCGGAACCGCACGCGCGGCATGCTCCAGACGTTTCCGGGCACCTTCTCACGGCTGTAGGGGGCCGGAGGCTCCTTGCGATAGTCGATCAAGGCGCGGCGCGCTCCGGTCTTGGCCTCCACCTTGATGTCATCGGCATTGAAGGTGTAGGCGCCACGGTCCACCACCATGTGCAGAATCGGCTCCCACATGGAGCCGAAGAAGCGCCGCGCCTGCACGCCGGAGCTGTCATAGGCCCAGACAATGCGGGAGAGGATGAAGAACCGCTCCCGGCAATAGAGGTCGAGATGCGGCATCATCTGCGTGGCGGCCATGAGATAGAAGCTGCCGTCGGCCTTCAGCACCCGCCGGCATTCATCGATCCAGCGGCCGCACCAGGCCAGGTACTCCCCTTCATCTCGCCGGTCCCGCAGGCCGTCGAAGTCCTTGCCGATATTGTAGGGCGGGTCGGCGAAGACGAGGTCGACGCTGCCGCTTGCAATGCCCGCCAATGCGTCGAGGGCATCGCCATGGATGATGGCGTGCTCCTGCGATCCGAAACTGCGCATGCCGCCCCTCCCCCACCGGCCGTGTTCCCGTGCGGACTTTAGCTGCCAAACCCTGCGACACCACGGCTTCGTGTCACGCCTCGGCGACAAATGGAGGCCTGCCATGCGCCAGCCGCAGAACGGAGGCTTCCGCTTGGTCCTTGAACTGCATACCGGTTTGGCCGATCAGGTGCCTTCAAAGCATGCGGCCCCCTCGCGAGGTGCCGCCGCGGTGGCGCCTGCCGGAGCGTCGCCGGCAATCGGGAGGAAACATGTCGGCTCCCCTGTCCCTGCGCCGCCTGTTCGATGCGCCCTACCTTCTGCTGTGCCTCACCTCCTTGCTTTGGGCGGGTAATTTCGTGGTGGGGCGCTATGTGGCGGGCCATGTGCCGCCCCTGTCCATGGCCCTGGTGCGCTGGGTGGGGGCTACCCTCATCGTGCTGCCCTTCTCCTATCGGCAGGTGATGCGTGACTTGCCGCTGATTCGCGCCCATTTCTGGTCGCTGCTGCTGCTGGCGGCGACCGGCATCTCCTGCTTCAACGCCATGAGCTATTATGCGTTGCAGTATACGGAGGCGCTGAACGGCCTGCTGCTGCAGTCCATGGCTCCGCTGCTGGTGGGGCTGTGGAGCTTCGCCCTGTTCCGGGATCGGCTGAGCCTGGGGCAGGCTGCCGGCGTGCTCACGTCCCTGTGCGGGGTGCTGCTTATCATCAGCCGCGGCGAGGTGGACACCCTGCTGCACCTCAAGCCGAATGTCGGCGACGTGTGGATTCTCGTCGCGCTGCTGATCTACGCCTTCTATGCGGCCATCCTGCGCACCCGGCCGCCGCTCGGCGGGCTGTCGTTCCTCACGGTGATCATGGCCATGGGCGCGGTGCTGCTGATGCCTTTCGGGCTGTGGGAGGCCTGGAGCGGGCGGGTGCTAGTGTTTGATACCCAGTCGCTGCTGGCGCTGCTCTATGTGATGATCGGTCCCTCGCTCATCGCCTATCTCTTCTTCAACCGGGCGGTGGAGCTCGTGGGCGCCAACGCCTCCGCGCCGTTCCTGCACCTGATGCCGGTGTTCGGCACGGGGCTGGCGATCGCCTTCCTCGGAGAGCGCGTGGCCTGGTTCCATCTGGGCGGCTATGCGCTGGTCATCAGCGGCATTGCGCTCGCCACCTTCGCCGCGCGGAATGCCCGCAAGGCGGGGGCCTCGGAAAAGCCCGACAAGCCGACCTGACGCGCGTTCGCCCTCAGAAGCGCAGCGCCCGCACCTGTTTCACCTGGGGCAGAGACTGGGCGCGCGCCAGCAGGTCCGGCGGCAGGAGATCGTCCACGGCGAGCAGCGCGAGCGCATCGCCGCCGGCGCGCTCACGCCCCAGCACGAAAGTCGCGATATTGATGCCCGCTTCGCCCAGCAGGCTGGCGAACTGGCCGATGAAGCCCGGCTTGTCCTCATTGGTCACGTAGACCATGGAGGGCGCGAACTCCACGTCCACCTTGATGCCGTTGACGCTGACCATGCGCGGATGCCCGTCCGCGAAGACCGTTCCGGCCAGTATCCGCCGCTCGCCCGCGCTCTCCGCCGCCAGGGTGATCAGGCTCTCGGGGTCGCCGATGGCGGCGCGGGTGGCCTCTTCGATGGCGATGCCCCGTTCCCGGGCGATCGAGGGCGCCGAAACGAGGTTCACCTGCTGCAGCATGGGCCGCAGCAGCCCGGCCACGGCGGCGGCGGTCAGCGCCTTCAGGTTCATGCCCGCCACCGCCCCCTCATAGGTCAGGGTCACGCTGCGGATGTCGGCGTCCGCCAGCTGCCCGGCAAAGGAGCCGAGCTTTTCCGCAAGGGCCAGATAGGGCCGCAGTCGGGGCGCCTCGTCGGCCGAGATGGACGGGAAGTTCACGGCGTTGGAGATGGCGCCCGTCAGCAGATAATCACTCATCTGCCCGGCAATCTGGAGCGCCACATTCTCCTGCGCCTCCACCGTGGCGGCGCCCAGATGCGGCGTGCACACCACATTGTCGCGGCCAAACAGCGGGCTCGCCACGGCCGGCTCTTCCTCGAACACATCCAGCGCCGCGCCCGCCACCTGCCCGCTGCTCAGCGCTTCGGCCAGCGCGGCCTCATCCAGCAGGCCGCCGCGGGCGCAATTGATGATGCGCACGCCCCTTTTCATACGAGCCATGTTCTGCGCCGAGAGGATGTTGCGCGTCTTGTCGGTGAGCGGCGTGTGCAGGCTGATGAAATCCGAGCGCGCCAAAAGCTCGTCCAGCTCCACCTTCTCCACCCCCAGGGCAAGTGCCCGGTCGACCGAAAGGAACGGGTCGAACGCGACCACCTTCATCTTCAGGCCCAGCGCCCGGTCCGCGACGAGGGATCCGATGGTCCCGCAGCCGATGGCCCCCAGCGTCTTGCCCGTGAGCTCGACACCCATGAAGCGGTTCTTCTCCCACCTGCCGGCCTGGGTGGAGACATCGGCCGCAGGGATCTGCCGCGCCAGGGCGAACATCAGCGCGATGGCGTGCTCGGCCGTGGTGATGGAGTTGCCGAACGGCGTGTTCATCACGATCACGCCACGGGCGGTGGCCGCCGGCAGGTCGATATTGTCGATGCCGATGCCCGCGCGCCCCACCACCTTCAGCCGCGTCGCACGCGCCAGGATCTTCGCCGTCACACGCGTGCCTGAGCGGATGACGAGGCCATCATAGGCGCTGATGATTTCCGCCAGCCGCTCCTTGTCGCGGCCGAGATCGGGGTGCACGTCCACCGCAATGCCGCGATCTGTGAAGATGCGGATCGCAGCCGGCGACAGCTTGTCCGATATGAGGACACGGGGTGCCATTGAGGACGCTCCGTTGATCGCGGGGCCCCGGCGGCACGCCCGCCGGGCCTCGCACGCGGGGTGCAGGGACCCGCTCCCGCCAGCGCAGGGGCATGGACGCGGCTTCCGCCCGCAAGGCGCGCGGAAGCCCGGATGATGATCGGGCGGCTCTCCGCCGTCCGGCCCCTTAAGCCGCCTGGGGCAGCGCGGCCTTTGCCTCGTTGAACGCCCAATCGAGCCAGTGGGTGAGCGCCTGAACGTCGGAACGCTCCACCGTCGCGCCACACCAGATACGCAGGCCGGGAGGCGCATCGCGATAGGAACCGATGTCGTAGGCGATGCCGCCCTTCTCGAGCCCGGCGGAAATGGCCTTGGCGAAAGCAGCCTGAGCCTCCGCCGGCAGCGCCGTCACGTCCGGATCCACAACGCGCAGGCACACGGAGGTGTTGGAGCGCGTGAGCGGGTCCTTCGCCAGGAAATCCACCCAGGGCGTCACCGCCACCCACTGGGCGATGGCCTCGAAATTCCGGTTCGAGCGCTCCTGGAGCGCCGACAGGCCGCCCACATTGCGCGCCCATTTCAGGGCATCGAGATAGTCTTCCACGCACAGCATGGAGGGCGTGTTGATGGTCTCGCCCAGGAAGATGCCTTCCATGAGCTTTCCATTCTTTGTGAGCCGGAAAATCTTCGGCAGCGGCCAGGCGGGCTTGTAGGTCTCGAGCCGCTCCACCGCGCGCGGCGAGAGGATGAGCATGCCGTGGGCGCCCTCGCCCCCCAGCACCTTCTGCCAGGAGAAGGTGACCACATCGAGCTTGGAGAAGTCGACCCGCTGCGCGAACGCCGCCGAGGTGGCATCACAGATGGTGAGGCCCTGGCGATCGGCCGGGATCCATTCACCGTCCGGCACCATCACGCCCGAGGTGGTGCCGTTCCAGGTGAAGACCACGTCATGGCTGAAATCGACGCTGGAGAGGTCCGGCAGCTCACCATAACCGGCGGTGATGGCGCGCACATTGTCGAGCTTGAGCTGCTTCACCGCATCGGTGATCCAGCCCTCGCCGAACGATTCCCACGCCAGCATGTCCACCGGGCGCGCGCCCAGCAGCGACCACATGGCCAGCTCCACCGCCCCGGTATCGGAGGCGGGCACGATGCCGATGCGGTAATCGGGCGGCACCTCCAGCACCTCGCGGGTGAGGTCGATGGCCTCGCGCAGCTTGACCTTGCCGACCTTGGCGCGATGGGAGCGCCCCAGCGGTGCGTCGGCGAGCGCCTCAAGCGTCCAGCCGGGACGCTTGGCGCAGGGGCCCGAGGAAAAATTGGGATTCGCCGGACGCGTGGCCGGAGCGGGATTCACGGTCATATTGCCATCCTTCCAGATGAACGCCTCCCGTTGGGGGGAGGTGGCCCGCGCAGGGCGATACGCCCGCGCGGCGGAGGGCGTCAAGGCCGGCGACACGCGCCCGCCCGCATGGCAGCCCCCTCCATCGCGGGGCCGCAAGGCGCTCCATGCGGCGGCGCGGCACGGGGTCTACATGAATCCGGCCCGGGTGAATAAGGGGCGGGTGAACACGGCCCAAATGCGAGAGCGGCTGACCGCTCTCGCGCCACCTTGCCCCAATCCGCGTCAGGACAACGCCTCAGTGCCATTGCCTGACGCACGTCGCCGGTCTCCGGCAGCGTTCTGCACCCTGCAGCTGCAACGCAGCCACGGAGCACGGACACCGGGAGGCTCGCCCCCAATGAGCGGAGAGGCGGTTGCCGCACGGGCCGCGTCACCGAGGCGCGAAGCTGGGCCTCTCTTTTCGCGACAGACGACAGGACCTAGCGGTCATTCGCCGCTGCGGCCTGCGGCGCGCGGACCTCGCCCTTCCCGACCCCCGCCGCAGACGGGGTCTCGCCCCCTGAAGCCTCCGGCGCAGCGCCCTTTTCTGCAGGGACTTCCTCGGGCTTTTCCTCGGGCTTTTCCCTGGGCTCCGCCTCTTCAGGTGCCGCGGCGGGCACCGTGGCGTCCGCCCTCGGTTCAGAAGCATGGTCCTGGGTTGGCTCGCCCTCGGCACCATCATGACCGGCCGGCACCTGCGCGGCCTCCGGCTGAGGCTTGGCCTCGGCGCTGGCGGCGGGCAGCACCTGCCCCAGCATGCCCCGCGCCACCTCGCGCTCGCCCATGATGATGAAGTCGGCGCCGGTCTGGCGCAGGCGCTCCACCTCCTCGTCCGAATGGGCTCGCGCGATGATCTCGATGTCCGGATTGACGGCACGGGCCTTCTTCAGCACGCCGCTCGCCTCGAAGCCATTGGGAATGGCCAGGATGAGGCGCTTGGCACCGGCGACATTGGCGGCGGTGATGGCGGCGGGCGAGGCCGCATTGGCGTAGACCACCTCGAATCCGCCGGCGCGCAGCTCCTCCACCGGGTCTTCCTGATCCTCGATCACCAGCAGGGGCACCCCCGCCGCCTTCAGCCCCTCGGCCACCAGACGGCCCACGCGGCCATAGCCCACGAGGATGGTGTGGTCCTCCTTGTCGGTGACCTGGAGCGCCTCCAGATCCGGCTCGGTGTCCCCGGCCTCAACGGCATCTACGGTGGCCTCGCCTGCCGCCTTGGCCGCAGCCTTCGCCGTCTTTGCGGCAGCCTTGGCCTGAGCCTTTGCTTCAGCCTTCGCCTCGGCCTTTGCCTCTTTGGCCAGCGCCTTTGCGGTCGCCTTCGCCGCCTCGGCCTCGGTCATTGCCTCGCTCTTGGCTTCCAGCTTGGCGGCCTTGGCCTCCGCCTTCTCCTGCTTGCGGGCCACCTCGCGCGCCACGTCCTGCGCCAGCTTGCGGGCGCGGATGCGGTCCAGCACCAGGAAGAAGAAGGGGTTGGCGAGAATGGAGATGATGGCCGCCGCCAGGATCAGGTCACTGCCCTCCTTCGGCAGCAGGCCGAGGCTCATGCCCAGGGCCACCAGGATGAAGGAGAATTCGCCGATCTGCGCCAGGGACGCGGAGATGGTGAAGGCCGTGAGGCGGGCATAGCCGAACAGGCGCACCAGCACGTAGGCCGCCACAGACTTGCCCACGAGCACGATGGCGAGCGTGGCGAGCAGGGGCAGCGGCCTGGTGATGATGATCTCCGGGTCCACCAGCATGCCCACGGACACGAAGAACAGCACGGCAAACGCGTCGCGCAGAGGCAGCGTTTCTTCCGCCGCGCGATGGGAGAGAGGCGACTCGCTCAGCACCATGCCGGCGAAGAACGCGCCCAGCGCGAACGACACGCCGAACAGCTTGGCCGAGCCGAATGCCACCCCCAGCGCCACCGCCAGCACCGCGAGGCGAAACAGCTCCCGCGAGCCGATATGGGCCACCCAGTTCATGACGAACGGGATCACACGCCGGCCAACCACCAGCATGAAGACCACGAAGGCCACGACCTTGCCCAGCGTGACGGCGATGGACGTCCACACGTCCATGTGGCCGAACCAGTCGGCGGCGGCTCCCGTCTCCGCCGGCTTACCGCCCAGCGCCTCTGACAGGGCCGGCAACAGCACCAGCGCGAGCACCATCGCCAGGTCCTCGACGATGAGCCACCCCACCGCGATGCGCCCCTGCTCGCTCTCGATCATGCGCCGTTCCTGCAGCGCGCGCAGCAGCACCACCGTGCTCGCCACCGACAGAGCGAGGCCGAACACCAGCCCGCCGCCAATGCCCCAGCCCAGCACGTGCGCAAGGCCCATGCCCATGAGCGTGGCCACGCCGATCTGCAAAATCGCGCCGGGCACCGCAATGGCCTTCACCGAGAGCAGATCGCGCAGCGAGAAATGCAGACCCACGCCGAACATCAGCAGGATGATGCCGATCTCGGCCAGCTCTTCCGCCAGATGCTGATCGGCCACGAAACCAGGCGTGAAGGGGCCCACCATGATGCCGGCGACGAGGTAACCCACCAGCGGCGACAGGCGCAGACGCTGCGCCACAGCCCCGAAACCAAAGGCGAGCACGAAGGCCCCAACGAGGGTCGCGATCAGCGGCGTGTCGTGGGGCAAGCCTCACCTCCGGAGAAACGAAAAAACAAAAGGCCCGGCGCACGCCCCCCTGGCGCACGGCCGCCCAAATGCAGGAATGGCTACAGAGTAAGGGAAAGCCGTGACGGGTCCAGCTTTTCCCACAAGAATCGACGCAGTGCCGCAGCAGACAGGCGGCACGACCTGGAAATCCGATTCCGGTGACGAAGGCGCGTCAGCGGCACCGGAAGGCGCTGGAAAACGAAAAAGGGCACCCCCGGGGGTGCCCTTCATCATGCGCGAACACGGAGCGTTCAGAGCCAGGGGCGCTCGGCCCCCTTGGCCGCCTCATAGGCAGCGATGGCGGGCGCCTTCTGGAGCGTGAGGCCGATATCGTCGAGCCCTTCCAGCAGGCAGCGCTTGCGGAAGGGGTCGATCTCGAACTTCACCTTGCCACCATCGGGGCCAAGGATCTCCTGGGCCGCCAGATCGACGGTCAGTGTCGCGTTGGCGCCGCGCTCGGCATCCTCGAACAGCTTGTCGAGGTCCGACTTCGACACCACGATGGGCAGGATGCCGTTCTTGAAGCAGTTGTTGTAGAAAATATCCGCGAACGAGGTGGAGATCACGCAGCGGATGCCGAAGTCGAGCAGCGCCCAGGGGGCATGTTCACGCGACGAGCCGCAGCCGAAATTGTCACCCGCAACCAGGATCTTCGCCTTGCGATAGGCCGGCTGGTTGAGGACGAAATCGGGGTTCTCCGACCCGTCTTCCTTGTAGCGCATCTCCGAGAACAGGCCCTTGCCGAGGCCGGTGCGCTGGATGGTCTTCAAATACTGCTTGGGGATGATCATGTCGGTATCGACATTGACCAGCTTCATCGGCGCCGCGACGCCTTCCAGAACCGTGAACTTCTCCATGGGAACTACCCTCGTTCGAATCTTTGCCATGCGCGCCAGATCACTCCGGCGCGCCAAATTCCAGAGCGGCCTCAGGCGCCCTCGCCGCGCTGCGGCAGCATCCGCTTCAGCACGTCATCCTTGAGCACCACATGGTGGGCGATGGCCGCCGCCGCGTGCAGCAGCGCCAGCAGCACCAGGCCATTGGCCAGCACCTCGTGCACCTCCTTCACCGTGCCGGCGAACGCGCGGTCCACGGGCACCGGCGACGGGATGGTGAAGAGCGAGAAGAAGGTAACGGCATCACCCCGCAGAAAGGCGAGATAGATGCCCACCAGCGGCGTGACGATCACCAGCAGATACAGCAGCCCGTGCGCCGCCTCCGACGCCAGCGCCACCGGACGGCTGATCTGCCGCGACGGCCCCGGCATGGGACCGAAGATGCGCACCGGCACGCGCAGCGCCAGAACCAGCAGCAGAAACAGGCCCACCGAAATGTGGGTCCACCAGATCCACGCCCGCTCCGGCGTGCCGCGCGCGAAGAACGCCTCGAGATATGTCACGCCATAGACCACGATCACCGCGAGCACGGTCAGCCAGTGCAGGGCCCGCGGCAGGGCCGGATAGCGCGTCAGGGAAGGATCGACGGGCATAGGAAAGTTCCTTGTTCGGACCCGCTGCGGGCCTCGACTCCAATGGGCTCCAGCATGGCGCTTAATCCGCCTGCTCTTCAACGGTGGCCATGTCGTCGTCCGACAGGCCGAAGTGATGGCCGATCTCGTGCACCAGCACATGGGTGACGATATCGCCCAGCGCCTCCTCGTGCTCGGCCCAGTAATCGAGGATCGGCCGGCGATAGAGGAAGACCATGTTCGGCATCTGCCCGGTCTGCGTCAGCGCCCCACCCTGGGCCTGGCCCACGCCCTGGAACAGGCCCAGCAGATCGAAAGGGGTTTCCGCGCCGAGGGCGTCCAGCACCTCATCGGTGGGAAAATCCTCGATCACGATCACCACATCGGCGCACAGCCTGCGGAATTCGGTCGGCAGATGGGTGAAGGCCTCATGGGCCAGTGCCTCCAGGTCCGCCAGCGTCGGCGCCTCAAGGCGAGCCCATGAGCGCGCGGGCATGGCGCGGGTGCTCTCCCCGGATTTCGCTTTGGCCGACATCCCCTGCTCCTTGAGCCCAAACCCACGCGGGTCAGTTCCCGTCGAATACGAAGCACGTGCGGGACAAGATGTTTGCGATGCACATCTTGGTCATCACGGCGCCGTGAACTTGAGGAACACCAGAAGGACGACACCGTTTGGGGGCGCCCCGCTCCATTATGGTTAAGGAACTCTTAATCTTCTCCACCGTTGAGGCGGCAGACAGAGATCAGGAGAACCACCATGCTTCGCAAGCTTGCGGTCGCCGGTGCCCTGGCGACCATCCTTGGAATTGCTGCCTTTTTCGCCCCTCACGAAGCCACGGCGACGGCTTCCGCCTTCACCGCCGCCACGCCCGCCTGATCGGGACCGCCGGGGCGCGGGTAGCATTGACCGCGCGCGATCACGCTGTTGTGACGGGGCGACGTGCCATTTGAGATGGCGCGTCGCCCGCGTGCAACAGCTGCTTGACCTCAACCCGCCTTGGGGAACGAGCGCACGTCCACGAAGTGGCCGGCGATGGCCGCCGCCGCCGCCATGGCGGGCGACACCAGATGGGTGCGCCCCTTGAAGCCCTGGCGGCCCTCGAAATTGCGGTTCGAGGTGGAGGCGCAGCGCTCCTCCGGCTTCAGCCGATCGGCGTTCATGGCCAGGCACATGGAGCAGCCCGGCTCGCGCCACTCGAAGCCGGCGGCGGTGAAGACCTTGTCGAGGCCCTCCGCCTCCGCCTGCTCCTTCACCAGGCCAGAGCCGGGAACCACCATGGCCGACACGTTCGGATTGATGGTGTGGCCGGCGACGATGGCCGCCGCGGCGCGCATGTCCTCGATGCGGCCATTGGTGCAGGAACCGATGAACACCCGGTCGATGGCGATATCGGTCATCTTGGTGCCGGCGGTGAGGCCCATATAAGCGAGCGCGCGCTTCTTGGCTGCCCGCTTCACCTCGTCCGCGATCAGCTCCGGATCGGGCACCACGCCTTCCACCGAGATCACGTCCTCAGGGCTGGTGCCCCAGGAGACGATGGGCGGCAGGTTGGCGCCGTCGAGGCGCACCTCATGGTCGAATACCGCGCCCTCATCGGTGCGCAGGGTCTGCCAATAGCGCAGAGCCGCTTCCCAGGCCTCGCCCGTCGGCGCCTTGGGGCGGCCCTTGAGATATTCGAACGCCTTCTCGTCGGGGGCGATCAGGCCGGCGCGGGCGCCGCCCTCGATGGTCATGTTGCACACGGTCATCCGCCCTTCCATGGAGAGGGAACGGATGGCCTCGCCCGCGAACTCCACCACATAGCCGGTGCCGCCGGCGGTGCCGATGGTGCCGATGATGGCGAGGATGACGTCCTTGGCGCCCACGCCTTCGGGAAGCTTCCCGTCGACGGTGACGCGCATGTTCTTCGCCTTCTTCTGGATCAGCGTCTGGGTGGCGAGCACGTGCTCCACCTCGGACGTGCCGATGCCATGGGCGAGGGCGCCGAACGCGCCGTGGGTGGAGGTGTGGCTGTCACCGCAGACGATGGTGGTGCCTGGCAGGGTGAAGCCCTCTTCCGGGCCCACCACGTGCACCACGCCCTGACGCTTGTCGAACGCGTCGTAGTACTCGACGCCGAATTCCTTGGTGTTCTCGGCGAGAGCCGCGATCTGGGCGACGCTCTCCGGGTCGGGGTTCGGCAGGGTGCGGTCGGTGGTGGGCACGTTGTGGTCCACCACGGCCAGGGTCTTCTCGGGCGAATGCACCTTGCGGCCGGCCATGCGCAGACCTTCGAACGCCTGAGGGCTGGTCACCTCGTGCACCAGGTGGCGGTCGATATAGAGCAGGCAGGTGCCGTCTTCCTGACGCGCCACCACGTGGTCGTCGAAGATCTTGTCGTAGAGGGTGCGCGGGCTGCCGGCGGGTGCGGTCATGGCAGGAGCGGTCATGGGTCGTGTCCTTGGGTCTTAAGCCGAGTTGAGGCCGGCGCGCGCGATGGCGGCCGATCCGAATGCGAAAGGCGGAAGAGAGGGTCGCGCGTCAGCGCGCAAGCACGGCCGAGGCGGCGGTGGTGAAGCGGCCGAAGAAGCGGCCGGGCAGGCGCACGTGGTCCGGCACCGCCGCGAATTCCATGGTGGTGCGCGCGAACGGCCCGGCGGCGCAGAAGGCCGCCCGGCTCAGGCTCGTGAAAATGGCGCACACATTGGACATGGCGGGTTTGTAGCAGTTCCACGCTTCCACGACAATCGTGCGGTGCGGGATCCCGCACTGACATCGTCGTGTCATGCTCCGTCGCGATACCTTCACAAAAGACCGCCGGGACCGGTGGTGGCGGCGCTTGGCGAGCAGGTGGGGGACAGAGTGGCGGCCTTCGCGACATTTGAACTGGCGGATTTTTTCGACACCCTCATCAGTCTCGCCACAGCCTTCCTGCTGGGCACCATCATCGGTGCTGAGCGGCAATATCGCCAGCGCACGGCGGGCCTGCGCACCAATGTGCTGGTGGCGGTGGGCTCGGCCGCCTTCGCGGATCTCGCGACCCGGGTCGGCACCTCGCAGGATGCCATGCGCGTCGTGGCCAATGTGGTCACCGGCGTCGGCTTCCTCGGCGCCGGCGTCATCATGAAGGAAGGGCTCAACGTGCGCGGCCTGAACACCGCCGCCACCCTGTGGTGCTCTGCCGCGGTGGGCTCATGCGCGGGCACGGACATGATCGCCCAGGCCGTGCTCATCACCTTCATCATCGTCGCCGGCAATACGCTGCTGCGACCGCTCGCGGCCTTCATCGATCGCATTCCCATCAATGAAAGCGTGTCCGAGGTCACCTATGAGGTGCGCGCCTATACGGACACGGCGTCCGCCGCCACCGTCCGCGACCTGGTGTGCGATGCGCTGGAGCAGGCCAAATATCCGGCCGCGGACATGGAGACCGAATCCCATCCCGGCGGCGGGGTCAGCATTGTGGCAAAGCTGGTGAGCACCGCCGTGAACCGAACCGAACTCGACGCCGTGGTGGAAAAGCTGCAGCGCCTGCCGAACGTCACTTATGCCACCTGGGAAGCGACCACCCAGAGCTGAGACGGCCCCGGCCTCAAGGAAATGAAGCACGGCGCCGGACCTGATGGGCCGGACATGGTGGGTGGCACAGGGAACGCCAGCCCTGTCCCTCGGCACACAACAAAGCCACCGGGGCGGCGGCGCATGCCGCGCCGCTCGCGATCACTTCACGCAGAACTGGATGACGGACTTGCAGGTGGCTTCCGTCCCGCCGGTGGCGATGCATTTGCCCATGGCGCCGGCCTCGGCATCGGCCTCAGTGCCTTTCGCCCCGACGCCCCAGGCGGTCTTCGAGGCGGAGACGAAGGCGATGCAACCATTGTGCACCCATATTTCTTCATCGCAGGCACTGCCGCCGCCATTGGCCTTGCATTCCGCGGTCGCGCGGCGCTCAGCCTCGTCCTTGCTCGAATGAACGCTGGCGCCGAATGCCCCCGCCGCCGCATCCACCGCGATGGCTCCATATGAATCGGCCAGAGCCGGCGTCGCGCAGAGCACAAAGGCCGCAAGACCGATCATCCTCGCCGTCACACGTCCCATCGCCACAGCCCCCAGCCTTCAAGCGCGGCTGCCCCTGAAAATCGCCCGGCAGACGGCGCGTTCAGCGTTCGGATCATCACACGTACATCTCAGGGAAGATACCGTCACATCTTCGAGCCAATATGACACGGGCCGAGAAGGGAGGCGGCCCCTTGCGGGCTGTGGTTGCCACCGAGCCGCACCGGCCCCCGGATGATGATCCGCCCATGAGCCTAGCGCGTGACCTCCGCTCCCCGGCGCATCTCCAACCAAAGCCGAGGAAGCAAAAGGGATCGCGGCGCGCCACGGCCTTCACACCCCCGCAAGATGATGCAGCACGATGCCGGAAGTGGTGGCGACGTTGAGACTGTCGAACCCCGGCGCCATGGGAATGGCCACCGTGCGCGCGGCGGCCAGCACAGTGTCGGGCAGGCCCGGCCCCTCGGTGCCGAACATGGCCGCCACACGGGGCGGCGGCACCATGGCGGAAAGCCGCTCCCGTCCCGCGGGCGAGAGCGCCACCACGCCCACCCCCGCAGCCTCCAGCTCCGACATGATGGCGGCGGCATCCGGCAGTCGGGCGAAGGGCACGATCAGGCTCGCCCCCACCGAGACCCGGATGGCCTTGCGATAGAGAGGATCGCAGCTCGCCGCGTCCAACAGCACGAGGTCGGCGCCGAAGGCCGCCGCATTGCGGAAGATGCCGCCCATATTATCGTGATTGGTGATGCCGGCCACCGCGACCACCAAAGCGCGCTCCCCCAGCCGCGCCAGCAGCTCCGCCGCCCTGGGCGCGGGGCGCGCCTCGCCCAGGGCGAGAATGCCGCGATGGATGGGGAAGCCCACGATGCGGTCCATCACCCCCTGCCCCGCCACATGAACCGGAAGCTGGGGCGGCAGCAGACCCAGCACATCACCCAGCCGCTCGGCCTGTCCCTCGGAGAGGAGAAGCGACAGCAGGCGATGACCGTGCGCGGTGCGCCCTTCCCCGTCCACATGGCTGGCAAGCAGGCGCAGCACCACCTCCCCCTCGGCCATGAAGCGCCCCTGCCGCCCCACAAGGTCGCGTTCGCGCACATCGCGATAGTCGGCAATGCGCGGGTCTTCGGGATCGAGAATGGGAAGGAGCATCAGGGGCGGACCGGGTTGCGGCTGGGAAGACGGGAGCCGCGCCTTATAGCCTGTTCCTCCGCCAGAAGGGGCTTTCCATGCGCCGGCTCGCGCCGCCGGGCACAATGCCGCCATCGTCCTGGTGCATCACATCGCTGCCGGCATAAGGCCCTGCGGGGCGCCGGCGTGAAGTGATCGCGTTCGACTTCCCGTTGCGAGCGTCCGGGTTCAAGCCCCGGCCCGCGCGAAGCCGATGAGACCGAGGCGGCCGTGCGCCGCGCGTCCATTGCCTGCTTGAAGGAGACGATCATGGCTGAGATCCAGAAAGTTCCCGTGCAGAAAATCCCCGCCAAGGCCGACCCCGGCCGGCCTTCCGGGCCCCTGGCGATGGGCTTGCCCTTCGACCAGTTGCGACAGGACATCGAACAGGTGTTCGACAATTTCCGCATCGGCGCCCTGGGCTTCCCGCTGGCACGCGGCGGGCTCGATCTGCCCTGGCCGCGCCTCGGCTCCGCGGCCCTGGCGCCGGCCATCGACGTGGTGGAGCGCGACAACGCCTATGAGATCAGCGCCGAGCTGCCCGGAATGGACGAGAAGGACATTCAGGTGAAGCTCGCCAACGGCAACCTCACCATTCGCGGCGAAAAGCGGGAGCAGCGCGAGGAGAAGGACAAGGACTATTACGTTTCCGAGCGCCGCTACGGCACCTTCACGCGCGCTTTCCGGGTGCCGGAGGGGGTGGACGCGGAACGGGTGGATGCCCGCTTCTCCAAGGGCGTGCTCACCGTCACCCTGCCGAAGAGCGCCGCCGCCAGAAGCCAGGAGAAGACCATCGAGGTGAAGGCCGCCTGAGGTCGGCCCGGCATCTTGCCGCGCCTCTCCCCGCGCCGCGGGGCGTGGTGCGGCCAGCGCCGCGGCAGCAGGGCACCGAGCATCGGCCCATGCCCTTCGGACAGTGTTGACATGGGGCGCGGCTGAGACATGCTGCACCGCAAATACGCCGCCCGTGGCGGGAACCATGTGTTCGGGCCAGTGTTTTCACTGGGTGGTGAGGAGTGACTGCGGTGGCAGCAGGGGATTCGCGCATCGTCAGCATCGATTTCTGGCGTGGTTTCGCCCTGCTCACGATTTTCCTGAACCATGTGCCCGGCCATTTTCTCAGCGCCTATACCTTCCGCAACTTCGGCGTTTCTGATGCGGCGGAGCTGTTCGTACTGCTGGCGGGCGTGTCGGCCGCCTTCGCCTATGCGCGGCCCTTCGAGCCGGGGCGGCGGCTGCGCGTCGGCGCGCGGATCATCACGCGCGCCTTCAACCTCTATGTGGCCCACCTCGCGCTTGTGATGGTCGCCGTGGCGGTGATCGGCGGGTTCGTGGTGCTCTCGGGCGATAATCGGGTGCTCGCCTGGTATCACCTGGACCTCATCACGGAAACGCCGGTGGAATCCCTGGTGGGAATAGCGCTGCTCACCTTCCAGCCGGCCTATCTCAACATCCTGCCGCTCTATGTGAGCCTGCTGCTGCTGGCCCCCGCGCTGGTCCTGCTCACCCGGCGCAGCATCGCGCTGGGCGTCGGCACCTCGGCGGCGCTTTATCTGGCCACCCAGCTTGCCCATCTCGGCCCGCCTGTATGGCCGGGCGCCGGACGCTGGTACTTCAACCCGCTCGCCTGGCAATTGCTGTTCACTCTGGGGCTCGCCATCGGTATCTGCATCGATCGTGGCAGTGTCCGTTTCGCGCGGCGCAGCCTGGATGTGCTGGCCCCAGCCTATCTCGTGGCTGCGCTTGTCTGGGCGCGGCTCGACTTTCCCTTTTCACTGGAAGTGTGGCCGCTGCCCGCCTTCATCTGGGACTTCGACAAGTCGAGCCTGGACCTGCCGCGGGTGCTGCATGTGCTGGCCCTCGCCTATTGCGCGGCCCGCCTGCCGGTGGAGCGCTGGCTACGGGCAACGCGCGTGAGTGCGCCGCTCATCCTCATCGGGCGCCATGCGCTGCCGGTGTTCTGCCTCGGCACCGTGCTGAGCCTGGGCGCGCAGGTGCTTAGACCCGGATTCGATGGCGCCTTTTCATTCGACCTGTTAATCGTTTTCGTCGGGTTCTCGCTCCAGTGGATCCTCGCATGGGCGCTCGAATGGCAGAAGGGCGGACGGGTGGCGGATGCGCGCGACATGCGCGCGCGCGAAACCATGCCCGCACCGCAGCCCCTGGCGCCGGAAGCCTGAGGGCAGCCGCCCTTGCTCTCCTGTCGGCCGTCCTTTTGGCGGCGCCGCAGGCGCAGGCCGGAATGTCCAAAGCCTGCCGCGTGCCGGAGATCTTCCTCACCTTCGACAGCGACCTGAAGCACACCGAGCGGCTGGTGGACCGCTCCCAGCCGGTGCGGATCCTCCTCATCGGCCCGCAGCCGGACCGCCTCGCCCTGTCCCAGCATAAGCGCACCCGGCTGGAAGTGGAGCTGAACCGCCGCCTTCCGGACATCGCCTTCACCATCATCGAGGAAGGTCCGCAGCCCGGCCTCGCGCGTGAGGACTTCCAGCGCATCCGCAGCGCCATCGAGGAGTTCGAGCCGGATCTGGTCATCTGGCAGGTGGGCACGGGCGATGCCCTCGCCGCCACCGACCCGGAGGACTTCGGCCACACCCTGGAGCAGGCAGCCGATTACCTGAAGGGGCGGGACATCGACCTCGTCCTCATCGATCCCCCCTTCGTGCCCAACGTGCCCCACGAGAAGCTCTACGGCCGTATCGTCGACCAGATCGACGCGGTCTCGGACCAGGAGAAGATGAACGTGGTGCAGCAGTATGCCGCCACGAACTACCTGCTCTCGCACCCCGGCCAACCCGCCGCCTCCCCCGCCGGAGCCACCACCTCCGAAGGCCCCACCCCGGCCGAACAGAAAACCCGCCTGTGCCTGCCCGAGCTGGTGGCTGAAGCGATCGTGCGCGCCGTGACGCGGTGAGCTTTTTCTTCGCGCTTCACCCCGCCTTAACCCCTTGCTGCCACATTGCGTCTCGTGAGTAAGCGTTGCGTAGGGTTGCGTCATGCGTAGTGTGGTCAAGGGGGCGCCCGGGCGGGCGGCCCGCCTCTCCGGCGAGCACCCGAGTAAGCCCGCGGTCATCACCCCCTTGACCACAAAAAACGCGTCGCCATTGCCCCTCGACGAGGTGCTGATGGGCGACAGCATCCTGGAGCTGTCGAAGCTTCCGGCCCACTCGGTGGACCTCGTGTTCGCCGACCCCCCGTACAATCTGCAGCTTGGTGGCGAGCTGAAGCGCCCGGACGAAAGCCGCGTGGACGCGGTGGACGATGCCTGGGACCAGTTCGAGAGCTTTGCGGCCTATGATGCCTTCAGCCGCGCCTGGCTCATGGCCGCGCGCCGGGTGCTGAAGCCGAACGGCACGCTGTTCGTCATCGGCTCCTACCACAACATCTTCCGTGTCGGCGCCACGTTACAGGATCTGGGCTACTGGATCCTCAACGACATCATCTGGCGCAAGTCCAATCCCATGCCCAACTTCCGGGGCCGGCGCTTCACCAATGCGCACGAGACCCTGATCTGGGCCGCGCGCGACGCCGATGCCCGCTACACCTTCAATTACGAAGCGCTGAAGGCGGGCAATGAAGATGTGCAGATGCGCTCGGACTGGCTCTTCCCCCTGTGCACCGGCCAGGAGCGGCTGAAGGACGAGAAGGGGCGCAAGCTGCACCCCACGCAGAAGCCGGAAGCCCTGCTCGCCCGCATTCTCATGTCCACCACCAAGCCGGGCGACGTGGTGCTTGACCCCTTCTTCGGCTCCGGCACCACGGGTGCGGTGGCCAAGCGGCTGCGCCGCCATTTCATTGGCATCGAGCGCGAGGAAAGCTACGCCGAGGCGGCCCGCGCGCGCATCGCGGCAATCGAGCCGTTGCCGGAAGACGCCCTGGTCGTTCCGCAAAGCGCTCGGGAGGCGCCGCGCGTGGCCTTCTCCGCTTTGGTGGAGCGCGGCTTCGTCACGCCCGGCGCCGAGCTCACCGATGCCAAGGGCCGCTTCCGCGCCGTGGTGCGCGCCGACGGCACCATTGCCCTGGCCGGCGAGACGCAGAAGGTGGGCTCCATCCACCGCGTCGGCGCCATGGCGCAGGGGGCGGAGGCCTGCAACGGCTGGACCTTCTGGCATGTGGAAGAGGACGGCCGCCGCCACCCCATCGACGTGCTCCGCGCCCGCCTGCGCGCGGAAATGGGCATCGCGGCGGAG
The DNA here is from genome assembly GCF_043831965.2 of Xanthobacter variabilis. Taxonomy (NCBI): domain Bacteria; kingdom Pseudomonadati; phylum Pseudomonadota; class Alphaproteobacteria; order Hyphomicrobiales; family Xanthobacteraceae; genus Xanthobacter; species Xanthobacter variabilis. The sequence continues at coordinate 3,041,688 of NZ_CM195533.1, read as the reverse complement.
TAATCCGGCCACCGCCCTGCGACCTGCTTGCGGGCCGCGGCTCGGCCGCTTCCCGCAAGGCCCCCGTCACCGCTTTCGCGGCGGCCGGTCGGCATGGCCATGGGCCAACACCTTGCGCATCAGCGACGGCAAGGCCTCGTCCTCGAAATGGCGCGGCAGCACGAAGCGCATGCCCGTGGGCGCCTGCGCATCCGCCGGGAGATCGACCCGCCACACCGTCAGCTCCAGCGCGAAATGGGTGAAGACGTGGCGCACCGCGCCCGCGAGCGCGCGCCACTCCCCGTTCAACGGCGCAAAGCGGGCGGGATCGTCCGGGATCACCCCTTGCGATGCAGACCAGGGCGTCGCCGGCACTTCGGTCATCTTTGCGAGCAGCCCGCGGTCTGGCCGCGTGCGCAGCAGCACCGCCCCATCCGCCCGCACTGCAAGGAAGGCGACCGCCGCGCGCTCCGGCTTTTCCGGCTTCCGCGCCTTCACCGGATAGCGCAGCATGGTGCCCTCGGCCCGCGCGCAGCAGCCCTCCGAGAGGGGGCACAGGGGACAGGCTGGCGATTTTGGGGTGCAGATGGTGGCGCCCAGATCCATCATCGCCTGGGCGTGGTCTCCGGGTCGATCCGCCGGCACCAGCTCCGCCGCCAGCGCTTTGATGAGGGGCTTGGACTTCGGCAGCGCCTCTTCCACCGCATGGAGGCGCGACACCACCCGCTCAATATTTCCATCCACCGGGCTCGCCGGAAGATTGAAGGCGATGGCGGCGATGGCCGCCGCTGTGTAGGGCCCGATTCCCGGCAGGTCGAGCAGGGCGGCCTCTTCGGCGGGAAAGTGGCCGCCATGGCGCGCCACCACGGCCTTGGCGCAGGCGTGCAGATTGCGGGCGCGCGCATAATAGCCGAGCCCCGCCCACGCGGAGAGCACCTCTTCCAGCGGCGCCGCCGCCAGATGCGCCACCGTGGGCCAGCGCAGAAGGAAGGCGCCGAAATAGGGCACCACCGCCTTCACCGTGGTCTGCTGCAGCATGATCTCCGAAAGGAAGACATGGTACGGGTCGGCCCTGTGCCCCCGCTCGGCGCGCCAGGGCAGGCGGCGGCGGTGGATATCGTACCAGGCCAGCAGGGCATCCGGGGCCGGGGCGCCAGCTGGCCTTGCTCCCGTGGGCCGTGTTGCAGTGGGCCTTGTTCCGGTGGCGGCGGCGGGTGAAGATGTCATGGGCGCAAGGTGACCACCTTGATGCGCCGCCGCAAGGGGGCGCCCCGCCTGACCCAGCGTCCGTTCCAGAAGATCCACGCCAGTAGCATGAGCCAGTCGTCCTCCCGCCCCTTCCGCCCCCGCAGCGCGCGCCCGCTCGCCGATTTCGTGGCCCCCACCATTGCCGACGTGTGCGGCAAGGCCGGCTTTTCGGTGGTGGAGGTGGTGACCCATTGGGACGAGATCGTTGGGCCCGACCTTGCACCGCGCAGCCTGCCCATGAAGCTGCAATGGGCGCGCGGCAGCGAAACCGAGCCGGCGACACTCGTGGTGCGTGTGGAAGGGGCCTACGCCATCGAGATGCAATATGCGGCCGCGGTGGTAATCGAGCGCATCAACTCCTATTTCGGCTGGCGCTGCGTGGGGCGAATCACGTTGCGCCAGGGGCCCGTTCCCCCGCGCCATGCCCGCCCGCTGGCGATGCCGCCGCCGGAGCCGGGCACCGTCAACGCCGTACGCCAGGAGATGGCGCGTGAGATCGGCAGCTTCGAAGACGAGGCGCTGGCCACCTCCCTCGCCCGCCTCGGCGCGCTGGTGCGGCGCGAGCGGCGCGGACTGAAACGCGAGTCTTGACCGATCTGTGATCGCGGAGGCATTTGCGGCCATACGCGTGACATGCTAGCGCGCTGCTGTTGGCGCCGGAATTCTCTCCACGCCCCTCGCGCCACCGGCTTCCCCATGGAGACTCCCATGACCTTCGATCGCCGCCGCGTCCTTGCCGGAGCCGGCGCAGCCGCCCTCCTCGCCGGCCTTGGCCTCCCCCTTTCGACCCATGGCGCGCTGGCGCAATCGGTCGACATGGCGAAGGTGATGGCTCCGGCCGCGAGCCCCCTGCCCCCCGAAGTGCTCGGCAGCCCGGACGCTCCCGTGACGGTGGTGGAATATGCCTCCATGACCTGCAGTCACTGCGCGGACTTCCACACCAAAGTGTTCCCGGAGCTGAAGGCGAAGTATATCGACACCGGCAAGGTGCGCTTCATCTTCCGCGAGTTCCCGTTCGATCCGGTTGCCACGGCCGCGTTCATGCTGGCGCGCTGCGCACCCAAGGATAAGTACTTCCCCATGGTCTCGACCCTGTTCGAGACCCAGCGCAGCTGGGCCTACAGCAAGGACCCCGCGGCCGGTCTGCTGGCGGTTGTGCGCCAGACCGGCATGAGCCAGGCCGATTTCGAGAAGTGCCTGAGCGACAAGGACCTGGCCCAGAAGGTCCAGGAAAGCTCCAAGTACGCCAACACCGAGCTGGGGGTGAACGCCACCCCCACCTTCTTCGTCGGCGGCAAGAAGCTCTCCGGCTCTCTCGACATCGCCGAGTGGGACAAGGAACTGGAGCCGCTTCTGTCCAAGAAGTGAGCCCTTCCGCGTGCGACATCCAAAAAGGCCCGGAGCCCCCAGCTCCGGGCCTTTTTCTTTGGGGCCGACCTCAAGGGCGGGCGGCACCAGCCATCGGCAATCGTGATTTTTCAGCGCCGATAAATTTGCTATCCTCATAATATGATCCGGAATTTCGATCTCGACCTCCTGCGCAGCTTCCTGGCGGTAGCTGAGCTGGGCTCCATTTCCTCCGCGGCGCGCCGGGTGGGGCGCAGCCAGTCGGCCGTGAGCCTGCAGATGGACCGGCTGGCCGATTCGCTGGGGTTCGCGGTGCTCGAGCGCAAGGGCCGTGGCGTGGTGCCCACCCTGCGCGGCGGCGCCTTCCTGGAGGATGCCCGCCGGCTGCTGGACCTCAACGACCAGGTGCTGAGCCAGCATGTGCACGGCAGCTTCGCCCAGCCCCTGCGGCTCGGTTTCGTTCAGGATGTGGGGGAAGGGGTGATGCAGCGGATTTTGTCGCGCATCGCCTACCTGTTCCCGCAGGCGCCCATCACCGTGCGCGTGTGCGCCACCTCGGCGCTGCTGGAAAAGCTGATGGTGGAAGAGCTCGACCTGGTGGTGGGCTTTCGCTACGAGACCGAGCTTCCCTCCACCGTACTGCTGCGCGAGCCCATGGTGTGGATCGCCTCCCGCCACCTGCGGCTGGACCGCGAGGCACCGGTGCCGCTGGTGCTATTTGAGAATCCCTGCATCTGCCGCAACTCTGCTATTGCCGCGCTCAGCGCCGCCGGCCGCAGCTTCCGTGTCGCCTTCACCAGCCCCAGCCTGCCGGGACTGATGGCCGCTGTCAGCGCCGGGCTGGGCGTGACGGTGCGCTCGCCCCGCTCGCTGCGCCATGACCTCGCGGTGGTGAATGACCTTGGCACCGCGCCCCTTTCCGACATGGAATTCGTGCTCTACGGCCGCTCCGGCACCCGCACGGCGGCGCTGGCGAGGGTCGAGGAAATCCTGTGCGAGGAGATCCGCCGCGAGCATCCGCTCTACGCGGTGGCCTGAGGCAGGAGCGGCTTTTATTCCCCTGGCGAGGCGCCGCGCGATCTGTCACCTTGCGCCGCAACAATGCAGGAGAGAGCGGTTATGGTGTTCTGGGTCCCCATTCTCGCCTGGGTTGCGGTTCTTGTCTGTGCAGCGATAGGGGTCGCGCGCGCTTCGGCGCCACGAGGCATCCGCCTCATTGCGGACCAGCTGTTGCGCTATGCGAACCTGTTTCCGGTGGGCCTGATGGGCCTTTGGGGGGCGCTCGGGCACATCGTATTCCCGGTCCAGTCCGCCGCGGCTATCGGCTGGGCCAACAGTCCGTTTCAATATGAGGTGGGGGTGGCGAACCTGGGCATCGGCCTTGCCGGCGTCATCGCCGCCATCTGGCCGAACTGGGGCTTTCGCGCGGCGACGGCTGTGATGGTGGCGGCCTTCCTTGGCGGCGCGGCCATCGGCCACCTCGTGCAGATCAGCTCCACGGGCAATCTTGCGGTCGGCAATGCCGGCCCCATTCTCTACACCGACGTGCTGACGCCCCTTGCTCTTATCATCCTGCTCGCTTTGACCTTCCGGCGGGCGCGGGGGTAACGGCGGCGCGGCAGCGAGGCGCGAGCGAGCATGGCTGACGACGAAAGAAACCGCTTTTCGGCCCGCGCCGCGCGCTATGCGAAGGTGGGGGCCAATGTGGGCGGGGTGGCGGCCCGCATCGCCGGCAATCGCCTGCTGGGACGCGGCGACCGCGCCGGCGACAATGCCGCGGCGCTCGCCTCCGCCTTGGGCGGCCTCAAGGGGCCGCTGATGAAGGTGGCCCAACTGATGGCCACCGTGCCGGATCTGCTGCCGCCTGAATACGCCGCCGAACTGCGCCGCCTGCAATCCGACGCCCCGCCCATGGGCTGGTCGTTCGTGAAGCGACGCATGAGCGCCGAGCTGGGCCGCGATTGGGAAAAGCGCTTCGCCCGCTTCGAGCACCAGCCCTCCGCCGCCGCCTCCCTGGGCCAGGTGCACAAGGCGGTGACGCTCGATGGGGAAACGGTGGCCTGCAAGCTCCAGTATCCCGACATGCAGGCGGCGGTGGAAGCCGACCTGAATCAGCTTCAGATCCTGTTTTCCTTGCACCGGCGCATGGATTCCACCCTCGACACGCGCGAAATCGCCAAGGAGATCGGCGAGCGGGTGCGCGAGGAGCTGGACTATAAGCGCGAGGCCCGCCACGCCGCCCTCTACGCCCTGATGCTGAAGGACGAGCCGCGCGTGCGCGTGCCCACCGTGCGGGAGGATTTGTCCACCGGCCGCCTGCTGACCATGCAGTGGCTGGAGGGGGAGAAGATCTTGAACTTCACCCGCCACGCGCAGGCCGAGCGCAACGCTTTGGCGCAGGCGCTGTTCGCGGCGTGGTGGCAGCCCTTCAGCCATTTCGGCGTCATCCACGGCGACCCGCACCTGGGGAATTACACCGTCTTCCTCAACGAGGCGGGACGTCCGGCGGGCATCAACCTGCTGGACTATGGCTGCATCCGCATCTTCCCGCCGCGGTTCGTGGCGGGGGTGGTGGACCTCTATCGCGGCCTCATCGACGGTGACAATGCGCGCGTGGTTCACGCCTATGAGACCTGGGGCTTCAAGGGGCTCAACAAGGACCTCATCGACGCGCTGAACATCTGGGCACGCTTCATTTACGGCCCCCTCATGGACGACCGGGTGCGCACCATCGCCGATGGAGTGGCGCCGGGCCAGTATGGCCGCAAGGAAGCCTTCAAGGTTCACACAGAGCTGAAACGCCTGGGGCCGGTGACCGTGCCGCGCGAATTCGTGTTCATGGACCGGGCGGCGGTGGGGCTCGGGGCCGTGTTCCTGCACCTTCGGGCGCAGCTCAATTTCCACCGCCTGTTTGAAACCGCCATCGGCGATTTTGATGCGGGCCGCGTGGCGGTGCGCCAGATGGCGGCGCTGGCCGCCGTGGGCCTGCACTAGGGCCGTTTCCGAGCGAAGCGGGAGCCGGCTCGCGCTAAGGAAACACGCACCGTAAAACAACAGACGGCTTCTGTGCTCCCATGAAAAAACGAAGCGGGCTGAGGGCCTTGCCTCAGAGCGCACGGCCCTCGATGACCAATCCGCCATCGGGCGTGCGCCGCGCGGGCAGCGGCGCGATCCGCCGGTGCAGATGCACCATGAAGGCGGTGCCGAATACCGGCAAAATGAGGTTCAGCACCGGCACCAGCATGATGGGCGTGATGAGGAGCCCGGCCAGGAACACCTGTGTGGCATTGGCCTGCCGCACCGCCCGCGCCTCCTCCGGCGTGCGATAGCGCATGGCGGCGAGCTCGAAATATTCGCGGCTGATCAAGTAGGCGTTGGCGACGAAGAAGATGACTACGTTCACGCCCGGCACCAGCAGCAGCAGCAGCGCCCCCAAGTTGACCGCCAGCACCACGCTGAAGAAGCGGGCCGAGTAGAGCAGCGAACGCAGCACCGGCTGCGGCACCCCGCGCGGATCATTGGGGTAGCTGTCCGCCTCCACCTTCTCCGCCACCTCGTCCAGGAACAGGCCCGCCACCAGGGAGGACACCGCCGGCACCAGATAGAACACGCCGAACACCAGCCCCAGGCCGGCCACCACCGCCAGCGTGGTTTCCACCCAGGGGTAGGACGGCACATGGACGAAGTGGGTCAGCGCCGCCTCGAGCGCGATGGCGAGCACCACCAGCAGCCCGAGCGCAAGGCCAATGGACCGCAGCAGCACCCCGCGCAGCAAAGGCGAGAAGGTCTGGCGCAGGGCTTCAAGGGCGGCGGCGAGCATGGGGATAGGGCTCCGGTTTCCGGCGACAGTTAAGCGTTCCGGCCCCTCCCCTCAAGGGGCGGCGGCACGGCGCCGCAGGAGCGAATGAACGTTCACTCTTGTCTTGGGGCGACAGAAGCGGCATAACCAGCCCCGGAATGCGAATGAACGTTCACTCACACCCGATGCCCGATCGGCTGGCATCACCCTTTTGAGGAGCGCGAGCGCGTGCCGCCGATGAAATCTTCCCACGCCACGCCGTCCGCCGACGCGCCCGCGCGCCCCACGGACGAGATGGGCGCCAGCGCGGCAGCCTGCCGGGGCACGGATGCCGGGCCCGAAGCCCCGCCTTCCGATCGCCGCGCCCGGCAGCGCAAGCGTATTCTGGCGGCAGCGATGGCCTGTTTCGCCCGTGAAGGCTTCCACGGCGCCTCCATGCAGAAAATCTGCGCCGAGGCGGGCATGAGCGCGGGAGCTTTTTACCGCTATTTCCGCTCCAAGGAAGAGTTGATCGCAGCCATCGTCGCCGATGAGCGCAATGAGCGTCAGCACATCCTCGACGCCCTGGCGCAAGCCCCTTCGGTGCTCGATGCCCTGACCGACTGCCTGCGGATGCTGTTGGTGGAGCAGACGCTGCCCACGGCGCAGCTCGGCCCCGAAATCATGGCCGAGGCCATCCGCAACACCCATCTGCGTGAGATCATCGAGCCCTGCGAGGAGGAAAGCCGCACCCAGCTGCGCGCGGCCCTTGCCGCGGCCACCAGCCGGGGCGAGATCGACCCCGCGCTCGACCTGAACGACGTCATGGTCATGCTCCAGGCGCTGGCCGACGGGCTGATCCTGCATCACCAGCTCCACCCCGCATGGGACCTGCCCCGGCGGCTCGACACGTTCAATCTGCTGGTGCGGCGGATGCTCGCGCCCGCCCCTGCGAAGGGGGATTGAACCTGTGACCAGCCGCCCCCGTACTGCCCGCCGTCACGGGAATGCCGCCGTGACCCGCCAGGGTGTTTTCCATTCTTCCAACGAGGTTCGCTTCACCATGCCCGCCCTTGTCCGCCGCGCCAGCGCACTCGTGTTCGCCCTCGGCCTTGCCGGGCCGGTGTGCGGCGTCATGCCGGCCGCCGCGGAGGATGGAGCGGCCGCCGCCCCTTCCGCCCTCACCGTCTCCGTGCAGCGCCCGCGCAATGAAACCTTGCCGGAAACCCTGCTGGTCACCGGCTCCCTCCTGCCGCGCGAGGAAATCGAGGTCGGGCCCGAGGTGGAGGGCCTGCGGCTGGAACAGATCCTGGCCGAGGCCGGCGACCGCGTGGAAAAGGGACAGGTGCTCGCCCGCCTCTCGCGCGATGTGCTCGATACGCAATTGGCCCAGAACACCGCCAACGCCGCCAAGGCGAAGGCCGCCATAGCCCAGCAGCGCGCCGCGCTCGATCAGGCCCGCGCGCAGCAGACGGAAGCCGCAGCCGCAGTGGACCGCGCCCGCAAGCTGCGCGCCACCGGCACCGCCTCCCAGGAAACCCTGGACGAGCGCGAGCGCGCCGTGAAGGTCACCACCGCCCAGGTGGCCGCCGCCGAGGAGAGCCTTGCCGCGGCAGAAGCCGAGGCGGTGCTCGTCAAGGCCCAGCGCGACGAGATCGAGGTGAAGCTCAAGCGGACGGATATTCGCGCGCCGGCGTCCGGCGTCATCCTCTCCCGCGAGGCGCGGGTGGGTGCCATCGCGCTCTCGGCCCGCTCCACGCCCCTGTTCCGCATCGCCCAGGATGGCGCCATCGACCTGGATGCGGAAGTGCCGGAAGGCGCCATGCCGCGCATGAAAACCGGGCTCACCGCGCAGGTGACCCCGGCCGGCTTCGATGGCCCGGTCGAGGGAACGGTGCGGCTGGTGTCGCCGGAGGTGGACAAGGCCTCCCGCCTGGGGCGCATCAAGATCGCCCTGCAAAATGATGCGCGGCTGAAGCCCGGCGCCTATGCCCGCGCCCTTGTCACCCTTGGTGCGCGCGCGGGGCTGGTGGTGCCGCAATCGGCCGTGATGTTCGATGCCGAAGGGGCCTATGTGCTCGTGGTGACGGACGGCACGGTTTCCGAACGGCGCATCACGCCCGCGCTGAAAAGCCGGGGCAGCGTCATGGTGGCCCATGGCCTTTCGGGCAACGAGCTGGTGGTGGCGCGCGCCGGCGGCTTCCTGCGCGAGGGCGATCGGGTCAATCCGGTGGAAGCCCCCCTCTCCGTGGGCGAGGCGCGCTGATGGCTCTCAACGTCTCCGCCTGGGCCATCCGCAAGCCCATTCCCACCCTCGTCCTGTTCGTCATCCTGACGGTGCTCGGCCTGGTGCACTTCCGCACCCTGCCGGTGACGCAGATGCCGAACATCGACGTGCCCATCGTCATGGTCACCATCACCCAGACCGGCGCCGCGCCCAGCGAGCTGGAAACCCAGGTGACCAAGAAGGTGGAGAATTCCATCGCCGGCGTATCCGGGGTGAAGCACATCACCTCCTCCATCTCGGAGGGCACCAGCATCACCACGGTGGAATTCTTCCTGGAAACCAACGTGGACCGCGCGGTGAACGACACCCGCGACGCTGTCACCAAGATCCGTTCCGAGCTGCCGCGCTCCATTGACGAGCCGCTGATTCAACGGGTGGATATCGAAGGGCTGCCCATCGTCACCTATGCGGTGTCCTCGCCCACCATGACCACGGAGGAGATGTCGTGGTTCGTGGATGACACCATGGCCCGTGCCCTGCAGGGTGTGCGCGGCGTCGCCCAGGTGAAGCGCGAGGGGGGGCTCGACCGGGAAATCCGCATCGCCCTCGATCCGGATCGCCTGATGTCGCTGGGCGTGACGGCGGCCGATGTGAGCCGCCAGCTGCGGGCCACCAATCTCGACGTGTCCGGCGGGCGCGGCGAGGTGGGCACCCAGGAGCAGTCCATCCGCACCCTGGCCGGCGCCAGCACCGTGGAAGAGCTGGCGGATACCCGCATCGCCCTCTCCAACGGCCGCTATGTGCGCCTGAAGGACCTCGGCACCGTCACCGACGGGGCGGCCGAGCCGCGCGTGTTCGCCCGCCTGGATGGCAAGAACGTGGTCGCCTTCGGCGTCTACCGCGCCAAGGGCTTCTCCGACGTCACGGTTTATGACCGGGTGCAGGACGAGCTCCAGCATCTGCGGGCCCAGCACCCCGATGTGACGATCTCGGAGATCGACACCACGGTGCGCTACACCAAGTCGGACTATGAATCCGCCATGCAAACCCTCATCGAGGGGGCGATCCTGGCGGTGATCGTGGTGTTCATCTTCCTGCGCGACTGGCGGGCCACCATCATCACCACGCTGGCCATTCCGCTGTCCATCCTGCCCACCTTCTCGCTGATGGACATGCTGGGCTTCTCGCTGAACGGCGTGAGCCTTCTGGCCATCACCCTCGTCACCGGCATCCTGGTGGATGACGCCATCGTCGAGATCGAGAACATCGTGCGCCACATGCGGCAGGGCAAATCCCCTTACCGCGCGGCCATCGAGGCGGCCGACGAAATCGGCCTAGCGGTGGTGGCCACCACCCTCACCATCGTTGCCGTGTTCGCACCCGTGTCGTTCATGGGCGGCATTGCGGGGCAGTATTTCAAGCAGTTCGGCCTCACGGTGGCCATCGCGGTGCTGTTCTCGCTGGCCGTGGCGCGGCTGGTGACGCCGCTGCTCGCCGCCTATTTCCTGCGCGATACCGGGCGCCGGCATGAGGGCGACGGGCGGGTGATGCACGTCTATATGCGCCTTTTGGGCTGGTCGCTGCGCCACCGCTTCCTCACCATCGCCATGGGGCTTGGCATCTTCGTCGGCACCATCTTCCTGTCGACGCTGCTACCCTCCGGCTTCCTGCCCAACAACGACATTTCCCGTTCCATGGTCTCCATCGAGCTGCCGCCGGGCACCACGCTGGCGGAGACGCAGGCGGTGTCGGACCGCATCACCCGCCTGCTGCTGGATCGGCCCGAGGTGGCCAATGTCTACGCCACCGCCGGGTCAGGCGGGTCGGGCGGGCTCGCCATGCTGGCGGGCGAGGTGCGCAAGGCGCAGATCGTCATCAACCTGAAGCGCCGCGCCGAGCGAGCGATGGACCAGAAGACGTTCGAGGCCTCCCTCAACGCCCCCCTCGCGGCCATCCCGGACATGCGCTTCACCTGGAGCTCGAATGGGCAGGCCGCGCAGCGCGGCTTCCAGATGGTGCTTTCCGGCAACGACGGCGACGCGGTGGAGAAAGCCGCTTTGGCGCTGGAAAAGGAGATGCGCCACGACGTGCCGGTGCTGACCAACGTGGTCTCCTCCGCCGCCCTCGACCGGCCGGAAATCCGCATCGTGCCCAAGCTCGATGAGGCGTCGGAGCTGGGTGTGTCGGTGGACACCATCGCGGAGACGGTGCGCATCGCCACCATCGGCGACATTTCCGCCAACCTTGCGAAGTTCTCCGCCAAGGATCGGCAGATCGACATTCGCGTGCAGCTCGACGAGAAGGCGCGCACCAGCCTCTCTACCTTCGATGCGCTGAAGGTGCCCACCGCCAGCGGCGGGGCCGTGCCACTCTCGGCCGTGGCGGATGTGCAGTTTGGCCAGGGCCCCACGGCTCTCGACCGCTACGACCGGGCCCGCCGCATCGCGGTGGAAGCGGACCTCGTGGGCGACACACCGCTGGGCACCGCCGTGGACGCGGTGAAGGCCCTGCCCGCCGCCCGCAGCCTGCCCCCCGGCGTGACGCTGAAGGAAGCAGGCGATGCCGAGATCATGGGCGAGGTGTTCTCCGGCTTCGCGCTCGCCATGGCGGCGGGGCTCATGCTGGTGCTGGCGGTGCTGGTGCTGCTGTTCCACGACATCCTGCAGCCCATCACCATTCTCATCTCGCTGCCGCTGTCGGTGGGCGGCGCCTTCATCGCGCTGCTGCTCACTGGCAATTCCATCTCCTTGCCGGTGGTCATCGGCTTCCTGATGCTCATGGGCATCGTGACGAAAAACGCCATCCTGCTGGTGGATTTCGCCATTGAATCCATGAAGCACGGGGCCGACCGGCTGACCGCGCTGATGGAAGCGGGCCACAAGCGCGCCCAACCCATCGTGATGACCACCATCGCCATGGCCGCCGGCATGCTGCCGTCCGCTTTGGCGCTGGGCGAGGGCGGCGGCTTCCGCGCGCCCATGGCCATCGCGGTCATCGGCGGCCTCATCACCTCCACCGTGCTGTCACTGGTGTTCGTCCCCGCCGTGTTCACGGTGATGGACGATCTGAGCCGGATGCTGGGCCGCCTGTTCGGCCGCTTCGTGGGCGAGAAGGACGAGCCCGAAGACCCCACCGGCCACGGCTCACACGGCGCACACGGCTCGGCCCATCCGGCGCAGTAGCCCCGGCGCACACCCGTGCGATTGCGGCTCGCCCTTAGAGCCCTTTTTCGCGGTATGGCCGCCGCCGGCCGTGAAGAACTGGTGTTAAGTCAAGGGCGTAGAGCGGCTGCTGAATGCAGTGAGAGCAGGAGATGCTCTCGCCCCCCGCGCCGATCGGGGCGCGAACGCGGTCGGTCCGCCACGGGCCTGCTGAACAGTGGCGGCAATCAGCGGGGCCGTCGGCCTAAGCCGGCTGCTCGCAGCTCATCTCCGTGCGGCGCGCCTTGGTGCCGCCCGGCTACGCCCGCGCCACCCATCCACTCCATGGGCCGCTTGCGCGGGCAATCGCGCGCAGGGGCGTGGATCAGGCCGCCTCGGCGCACAGGCCTCGCAACAGCACATCGGCGCTTTCGCCGGCAAGTAGCGCCACGTTGGAATCCTTGGTGATCATGGCCGCGACGATGGCGCCATCGATCAGAAGGCCCAATTGATGGGCAAGACCATGGGGGTCACGGGCGCCCGCCTCGCGCGCGAGGTCGGTCAATGTGTCCAGCACCACTTTCTTATGATTGAGGGCAATCTGGCGCATGCGGTCGTCGCGCTTATCGGTCTCGGCCACCGCATTGATGAAGGGGCAGCCGAAGAAGTGGTCATCGTTGAACCACTCCCGCAGAATGGGGAACACCCGGCGCAGGCGCGCGAGGGGCGCTGCCTCACCTTTCAGCAGCTCGCCTATGAACCAGTCACGCCAGGCCGCCCCCTCCTTCTCCAGCACGGCTTCCACCAGCCGTTCCTTGGAGCCGAACGTCTTATAAAGCGTCGCCTTGGCCGTGGAGGCCTCCGCGACCACCGCATCCACCCCCACGGCTGTGATGCCGTACTGGCAGAACAGGCGCGTGGCGGCGGCGATGATGCGCTCGCGCGCCTTGGGTTCCGCGCCCTCGCCGCCCTCGGCAAACGCGCGCCCGTGCGGATTTCTGGGAGCCGACAGCGCCGGCTCGGAAAGGCTGGCGGGAGAGGTTTTGGACTGACGCGCCATCTTCGTCTTCGCTCTTTTCTGAAGCAGATCCTGCAACGGGTCTCACCAGTGTGCCGCAATTGCAGGCAAAAAGACAGACCGTTCTGACTAAACATAGCAGGGATCATGCCGAAACAAAGCCGGCGAATCCCGACGGGAATGTAGGCCACATCTGGCCTTGTGGCGATTATCCGAAAACATCGCGCCCTTCGGCTCCACTTGGCACGCGGCTTGTATAAGACAGACCGGTCTGTCTGTTCAGGCGCACCAAGGAGATTGAGATGTCTGCACCCGCCCCCAACACCGTGCTCACCGGCTGCCTGGCGCCGGAGGCCGCCACGGGCTGCCTCGCCCCCATCAACAAGGATGGGCTCAACCAGCTGATCGAGGCCGGCAAGGCCAATCCGAACGTCATCAAGACCTTGAAGTGCAAGACGGTTGCGGAAGGCCGCTTCCGGCATGCCAACTATATCCGCAGCCTGCCCCCCTACATCGTCGACGAACCCCCGGGACTGCTGGGCGACGACACCGCGCCGAACCCCTCCGAGGCGTCGCTCGCCGCCCTCGGCTCCTGCATCGCCGTGGGCCTGCACGCCAATGCCATCCATCGCGGCTGGACCGTGCGCAAGCTGGAGCTGCACCTGGAAGGTGACCTGAACATCACCGCCGTGTGGGGCACGGGCGACGTGAGCGAGAAGCCGGTGGGCTTCACCGACGTGCGCATCAAGGTGGAAATGGAGTGTGATGGCGTGCCGAAGGAAGAGATCGACGCCCTCATCGCCCATGTGAAGAAGTGGTCGCCCGTGGCCAACACCTTCACCCGCCCGGTGAACCTGGAAGTGGGCCTGGCCTGAGCCGCAGCGTTCGCTCCCACCGCTGACGACGATCGACGCGCCCGGCACGGGGCCGGGCGCGCGCCCTTCCCGCCTTCGAGGACCGACATGCTCGCCGCCACCGCAACTCCCGCTGAAACCGCTCCCGCCGCAGCCGCGCTGCAGCCGCAGGCGGCGCTCGCCGAGATCGGCAAGATCGCGTCCGGCGACCTTGCGGCCTGGGCGCGTGCCATCGACGAAGGCACCTATCCCACCACGCTGCTGCACAACCTCGCTGATGCCGGCGCCTTCCGCCTGCACCTGAACGAGGGCCACAAGCTGGGCGACACCATCGAGGGCATGTCCCTGGTGTCACAGCAGTGCGTGTCCACCGGCTTCATGGCGTGGTGCCAGAACACACTGGTCTGGTACCTCATCAATTCCGAGAACCCCGCCCCGCGCGAGAAGTATCTCGCCGCCGCCGCCAATGGCCAGATCCTCGGCGGCACCGCCCTCTCCAACCCCATGAAGTCCTTCTATGACATCGAAGGGCTGAAGCTGAAGGGTAAGCGGGTCGAAGGCGGCTACACGGTCAAGGGCATCCTGCCGTGGGTGTCCAATCTTGGGCCGGACCATTTCTTTGGCGGCATTTTTTCCGTGGAAGGCCGCGACACGCCGGTGATGGCGCTGTTCGACTGCGCCGACCCGGCCATCACCCTCAAGCCCTGCGAGCGCTTCCTTTCCATGGACGGCACCGGCACCTATGGCGTGCAGGTGCGCGACATGTTCGTGCCCGACGAGATGGTGCTGGCGGACAACGCCATGCCGTTCGTAAAGAAGATGCGCGGCGGCTTCATCATGCTCCAGGCCGGCATGGCCGTGGGCCTCATCCGCGACTGCATCGCGCTGATGCGCGAGGTGGAAGGCCCGCTCGGCCACGTCAACCGCTTCCTGGAAGTGCAGCCCAGCCAGATGGCGGAGACGCTGGCCGCCATTGAGACCGAAGTGGCGGAGCTCGCCGCCGACCCGTTCGACACCTCGGATGCCTATTGGCGGCGCGTGGTGGCAGCCCGGCTCCTGGCCGGCGAGGTGAGCGTTCAGGCGGCCCATAACGCCATGCTCCATTGCGGCGCGCGCGGCTATGTGGCGGCCCATCGCTGCCAGCGGCGCCTGCGCGAGGCCTATTTCGTGGCCATCGTCACGCCCGCCACCAAGCAGCTTCGCCTGATGCTGGACCAGATGCCGGCCTGACGCCGGCGCCCTCCAGTGTCCAACACCGGACGAGGACGCAAAGCCCTCGCCGAACAACAAGATGGCAAAGCCATCACACCTTCCAGCGCGTCTCGGTTCAGCTTGTTTCCAGAGGGGATTACCATGAGCGGAGTCCTGATTACGCCGTCTGAACTGTCCAGCCTCCTGTCGTCCGCGCCCACGGTGCTGATCGACACCCGTGATGCGGCAAGCTATGCGGCCGGCCACATCCCCGGCGCCGTAAACCTCAACGAGATCTTCACCTATCTCGCCACTTCGACCCCCGAAGGCTATGCGGAGCTGAAGAAGAAGTTCGCCGATGCCTTCGGCAAGGCCGGTCTTTCCGGCAATGAGACGGCCGTCATCTACGAACAGTCCATGGCTTCAGGCTTCGGCCAGTCCTGCCGCGGCTATTTCCTGCTCACCTTCCTGGGCTATCCCAAGATCAAGGTGCTGCACGGCGGCTTCGAGGCCTGGACCGCCGCCGGCCTGCCCGTGACCACCGAAGTGCCGAGCCCGGCGTCCGTCACCTTCCCCATGAGCGATGACGCCGGCGACCTCATCATCGACGCGGCAGCCATGCTCGATGCGGTTTCGGACCCGGCCGTGGCCAAGCTGGACGTGCGCGATGTGGATGAGTGGATCGGCGAGAGTTCCTCGCCCTATGGCAAGGATTTCTGCCCCCGCAAGGGCCGCATTCCCGGCGCCGTGTGGATCGAGTGGTACCGCATGATGAAGCCCACGGCCGAAGGCCCGCGCTTCAAGTCGGCACCTGAGATCTTGGCCGAATGCGCCACCGTGGGCATCTCCCCGGAAACGCCGGTCTATCTCTACTGCTTCAAGGGCGCGCGCGCGTCCAACACCTTCCTGGCCCTGAAGGAAGCGGGCGTGAAGGATGTGAAGATGTACTTCGGCTCGTGGAATGAGTGGTCCCGCGACCCGGCCTTGCCCATCGAGGAGGGGCATCCCGCGGCCGCACGCTGAGGGATCTCCCGCCGGGGGCTTCGCGCGCCCCTTGCCCATGGCCACGACCGGGCGCAGCCTCCGGCGTGGCCGGCATGAAGCGAACGCAGCAAGCCCCGGCGGGCCGATCCTTCAGCGTCCCCATCCGTCGCGCGGAGCGCCGCGCGGCGCCGATGCGATGCCTCCCTTTCCTGAACACCGGAGACACCCCATGAGCGCGCCCCTTGTCATCGTCGGAGCCGGCCAGGCCGCGGCCCAGGCCATCGCCTCCCTGCGCACGGAAGGCTTTGCCGGCGATATCGTGCTCTATGGCGACGAGCCCTATCTGCCCTATCAGCGCCCGCCTCTGTCGAAGGCCTATCTCGGCGACGAGCTGAGCGAGGACCGGCTGGAGCTGAAGGCCCCGAAATTCTATGCGGACAGCGGCGTGGCCGTGCACCTGCGCACCCGCGTCGCCCGCCTGCTGCCGGCCGAGAAGGCGGTGGAGCTGGCCGATGGCGCGCGCCAGCCCTATTCCACCCTGCTCATCGCCACCGGCACCCGCGCCCGTGAGCTGCCTGTGCCCGGCGCCGACCTGCCGGGCGTCTACTCCATCCGCTCCATCGACGACGTGAAGCGCTTCCGTGCCGCCGCCGTGCCGGGCGCGCGCCTCGTCATCATCGGCGGCGGCTATATCGGCCTGGAAGTGGCCGCCAAGGCGAAGAAGCTCGGGCTCGACGTGACCCTGGTGGAAGGCCAGCCGCGGCTGCTCGCCCGCGTCGCCTGCGCCACCATCTCCAATTTCGCGCTGGCCCTGCATGAGGGCCACGGCGTCACCATCCTCACCGGCATGGGCGTGGCGCGGCTCGCCGGCACCGACCATGTGAGCGGCGTGGAGCTGGCCGACGGGCGCGTGCTGCCGGCCGATCTCGCGCTGTCCGCCGTGGGCGCCCTGCCCAATGCCGAGCTTGCCGCCGAAGCGGGCATTGCCCTCGACAATGGCATCCGCGTCGATGCCCAGACCCGCACCAGTGCTCCCGATGTGTATGCAGTGGGCGATGTCGCATCCTTCCCCAGCGCGCTTTATGGGCGCCGGGTGCGCCTGGAATCCGTGCAGAACGCCATCGATCAGGCAAAGGCGGCGGCAAAAGCCATCACCGGCGGCAGCGTCAGCTACGATCCCGTGCCGTGGTTCTGGTCTGATCAATATGATGTGAAGCTGCAGATTGCCGGCCTCATCGACGGCTTCACCCGCACCGAGTGCGAGGGCGACATCTCAGCCGCGCGCTTCGCGGTGCGCTATTTCGCGGGGGACCGGCTGATTGCCGTGTGCTCCATCAACGATCCCAAGAGCCACATGCTGGCCCGCCGCGCGCTGGCGACTCCCACGCCCCAGGCCGCGCCCTCCCCCGCTTAAGCACCCTAACGTCAGCTTCTGGCACGCGCATTGCGAAGCGTGCGCCGCTTTCCCTGTTTCTGCCCGCAAGGAGATCTGTCGATGTCGATGTTCTCGAACCCGTTTTCAACGAAGTCGAAACTGTCCGGGCGTTGCGCCTGCGGGCAGCATGACAGCGCGGAGGCCCATCTGGCGGCCGAGCGGGCGGGGAGCCTCGACGACGAGTCCCGCTACAAGGAAGTGGTCGCCTCCGGCCTCATGCGCGCCCTGTTTCCGCAGGACGTGAAGCGCCGCGCCTTCCTCAAGGCCGTGGGCGCCTCCACCGCGGCAGCCGCGCTCTCCACCTTCTTCCCGCTGGATCTGGCCACCGAGGCCTTCGCCGCCACGGGCAAGCCGGAAAAGACCGACCTGAAGGTGGGCTTCATCCCGATCACCTGCGCCACCCCCATCATCATGGCGCACCCCATGGGCTTTTATAAGAAGCACGGCCTCAACGTGGACGTGGTGAAGACCGCGGGCTGGGCCGTGGTGCGCGACAAGACCATCAACAAGGAATATGACGCCGCCCACATGCTGGCGCCCATGCCGCTGGCCATCTCCCAGGGCCTGGGCTCCAACCCCATCCCGTTCGTCACCGCAGCCATCGAGAACATCAACGGCCAGTCCTTCACCCTTGGCATCAAGCACAAGGACAAGATGGACGTGAAGTCGTGGAAGGGCCTGAAGTTCGCCATTCCGTATGACTTCTCCATGCACAATTATCTGCTGCGCTATCTGCTGGCGGAAAACGGCATCGACCCGGACAACGACGTGCAGCTGCGCGTGGTGCCGCCGCCGGAGATGGTGGCCAACCTGCGCGCGGAGAACATCGACGGCTTCCTGGCGCCCGGCAACGTGGCCCAGCGCGCGGTGTATGACGGCGTGGGCTTCATCCACTCGCTGTCGAAGTCCATGTGGGATGGGCATCCGTGCTGCGCCTTCGCCGCCAGCCGCGAATTCATCACCACCATGCCGAATACTTACGCGGCACTGCTGCGCGCCATCGTGGACGCCACCGGCTATGCCTCCAAGGCCGAGAACCGCAAGGCCATCGCCGAGGCCATCGCCCCGGCCGCCTATCTCAACCAGCCGCCGATCGTGCTGGAACAGGTGCTGGTGGGCAAGTATGCCAACGGCCTCGGCCAGATCAAGGACGACCCGAACCGCATCGATTTCGATCCCTTCCCGTGGGAAAGCTTCGCGGTGTGGATGCTCACCCAGATGAAGCGCTGGGGCCAGGTGAAAGGCGAGGTGGATTACCAGGGCATCGCCAACCAGGTGTTCCTGGCCACCGACGCAGCCAAGGTGATGAAGGAAATGGGCCTGACCCCGCCCGCCACCACCACCAAGAGCTTCTCGGTCATGGGCAAGCTGTTCGATCCCGCCAAGCCCGAGGCGTATCTGAACTCCTTCGCCATCAAGCGGAGCTGAACCATGAAGAGCCTCGGCGTGCGCGCCGGCATCCTGTCGGTGGTCCTGTTCCTCGCCTTCTGCCTTGTCTGGCAGATCGCCGTTACCCCGAGCGCGAGCTCGGGGCCGGCCCTCGACCCGGAATATGCGAAGCTGATGGGCATCACCACGGCCGGGTCCCAATCCGCCATGCCGGGGCCGCTGGAGGTGATGCAGAAGCTCTGGGTCGCCCTCTCGGACCCGTTCTATGACAACGGCCCCAACGACAAGGGGCTGGGCCTCCAGCTCCTTTATTCCATCGGCCGCGTGGCCATCGGCTATGGCCTCGCGGTGCTGGTGGCGGTGCCGCTGGGCTTCCTCATCGGCATGTCGCCGCTGGCCTACCGGGCGCTGGATCCGTTCATCCAGGTGCTGAAGCCCATCTCGCCCTTGGCCTGGATGCCGCTTGCCCTCTACACCATCAAGGATTCCAACCTCTCGGCCATCTTCGTCATCTTCATCTGCTCGGTGTGGCCCATGCTGCTGAACACGGCGTTCGGCGTCGGCTCGGTGCGCAAGGAGTGGCTGAACGTGGCGCGCACCCTGGAGGTGGGGGCCTGGCGGCGGGCGTTCACGGTGATCCTGCCGGCGGCGGCGCCCACCATCCTCACCGGCATGCGCATTTCCATCGGCATCGCCTGGCTCGTCATCGTGGCGGCCGAGATGCTCGTGGGTGGCACCGGCATTGGATATTTCGTGTGGAACGAGTGGAACAACCTGTCCATCTCCAACGTGATCGTCGGCATCCTGATGATCGGCGTGGTGGGCATGGTCCTCGATCTGATCCTGGCGCGCCTCCAGCGGCGCGTGACCTTCCCGGAGTGAGCGCCATGGCAGAGATCGACACCAAGGCCGCCGTCCCGGCCGACCCGAAGTTCATTTCCATCGAGGGCATCTCCCGGCGCTATCCCAAGCGCGAGGGCGGGGTCACGACCATTTTTGAGAATCTCTGGCTCCAGGTGCCGCGCGGCGAGTTCGTGTGCATCATCGGCCACTCGGGATGCGGCAAGACCTCCGTTCTCAACATTCTGGCGGGGCTTGAGGCCCCGTCCGAGGGCGCGGTGATCGTGGACGGGCAGGCCATTTCCGGCCCCAGCCTCGACCGCGCGGTGATCTTCCAGGGCCATGCCCTGCTGCCCTGGCGCAGCGTGCTCGGCAATGTCGCCTATGCGGTCTCCTCCCGCTGGCGCAAGGCCGGAAAGGCCGAGGTGGAGGAGCGCTCGCGCCGCTTCATCGAGCTGGTGGGCCTCAAGGGTAGCGAGCAGAAGAAGCCGGCCGAGCTCTCCGGCGGCATGCGCCAGCGCGTGGGCATCGCCCGGGCGCTGTCCATCGAGCCGAAGATCCTGCTGATGGACGAGCCCTTCTCCGCCCTCGATGCGCTCACCCGCGGCACACTGCAGGACGAGGTGCGGCGCATCTGCCTTTCCACCGGCCAGACTGTGGTCATGATCACCCACGATGTGGACGAGGCCATCTACCTCGCCGACAAGATCGTGCTGATGACCAACGGCCCCGAGGCCATGGTCGCGGAGGTGGTTGACAATCCGCTGCCCAAGGACCGCGCCCGCGACAGCATCCATCGCCACGAGGACTATTACACGGTGCGCAACCACCTGGTGGACTTCCTGGTGAGCCGCAGCCGCACCTTCCGCGATGACAAGCCTGCCGGCTACGACACCCGCCGCCCGCCCACTGTCCGGCTGGGCAGCGCCGCCAAGGTCGACGACGCCGCCAACACCATTCCCTTCCCCGCCGCCGCCAACGGACGCGACTGACGGCAAGCCCCACTCCAGCCGGCCGACGGGCGCCCGCGCCCGCCGCCCCTGGCGAACTCACGACACGATCGAAGTGTGGAGATGAAAAATGAAGCGTGAACAGCTCACCGAGAAGATTCTCGACATCAAGCGCGAAAAGGGTTGGAGCTGGAAGTATATCTGCGAGGAGATCGGCGGCATTTCCCCGATCCTCATCACCGGCGCCCTGCTGGGCCAGATGAAGCTGGTGAAGCCCCTGGCCAAGAAGGCCGCCACCCTGTTCGGCCTCTCTGAGACCGAAGAGAAGATGCTGAACGAGGTGCCCATGCGCGGCACGCCCATGCCGCCCACCGACCCGCTCATCTATCGCTTCTACGAGCTGATCCTGGTGAACGGCCCGGCCATCAAGGCGCTGATTGAGGATGAGTTCGGCGACGGCATCATGTCCGCCATCGACTTCGACATGGACATCTCGCGCCAGGCCAATGAGAAGGGCGACCGCGTGGGCATCACCATGTCCGGCAAGTTCCTGCCCTACAAGTATTATGGCGCCGAGCAGGGCATTCCCTCCCTCGGCTACAAGGAAGACTGAGGCCCCACGCCCGGCGGCCCAGCGCGTCGGGCACCTTCGCTGCGCCACTGACCGGCCAGCCAGGGGCTCATCGCCCGAAACATCGAGGCGATGGGCCCCAAGACAGGGAGCCAGAAGGCAAGGGGCTCCGAGACAAGGCGGCAACACCCCGCGCCGCACCCAAGAAAAAAGGCGCCACCCTTTCGGGAGGCGCCTTTTCTATTCAGCCGTCGAGAGCTGGCGGATCACTCCGCCGCTTCGACCGCCACCGGGCCACGGGCAAGCCGATCGCGCTTCAGAAGCTCGGCCACCAGGAAGGCGGTCTCGATGGACTGCTCCGCATTGAGGCGCGGGTCGCAATAGGTGTGGTAGCGATCGCGCAGATCCTCGTCGGAAATGGCGCGGGCGCCGCCGGTGCACTCGGTCACGTCCTTGCCGGTCATCTCCAGGTGCACGCCGCCGGGATGGGTGCCCTCGGCCGCATGCACGTCGAAGAAGGCGCGGATTTCCGCCTGCACCCGCTCGAACGGGCGGGTCTTGTAGCCCGAGGCGGCCTTGATGGTATTGCCGTGCATGGGATCGCACGACCACACCACGGTGCGGCCTTCCTTCTCCACCGCCCGTACCAGCGCCGGCAGGTGGTCGCCCACCTTGTCCGCGCCGAAGCGGCAGATGAGGGTGATGCGGCCGGCCTCATTGTCGGGCTGCAGGATATCCAGCAGGCGAATGAGACCGTCCGGCGTGAGCGAGGGACCGCACTTGATGCCGATCGGGTTGTGGATGCCGCGGAAATACTCCACGTGGGCATGGTCCGGCTGGCGGGTCCGATCGCCGATCCACAGCATGTGGCCGGAGGTGGCGTACCAGTCGCCGGAGGTGGAATCCACGCGGGTGAGGGCCTGTTCGTAGCCCAGCAGGAGCGCCTCGTGGCTCGTGAAGAAATCCGTCGAGCTCAATTCCGGATGGCTCTTGGGATCGATCCCGCAGGCGCGCATGAAGTCCAGCGCCTCCGTGATCCGGTTCGCCAGTTCCTGGTAACGGGAGGACTGGGGCGAATCCTTCACGAACCCCAGCATCCAAGCATGGGCATTGGCAAGGTTCGCATAGCCGCCATTGGCGAAGGCGCGCAGCAGGTTCAGCGTCGCCGCCGCCTGCCGGTAGGCTTCGAGCTGGCGGCGCGGATCAGGCACGCGCGCGGCTTCCGTGAAGGCGAGATCGTTGACGATATCGCCGCGGTAGCTGGGCAGAGTCACCCCACCCACGGTCTCGTTGTCCGAGGACCGCGGCTTGGCGAACTGGCCGGCGATGCGCCCCACCTTCACCACCGGCACCGAGCCGGCGAAGGTGAGAACCACCGACATCTGCAGGAACACCCGGAAGAAATCGCGGATGTTGTCGGCGTTGTGCTCCTCGAAGCTCTCGGCGCAGTCGCCGCCTTGGAGCAGGAAAGCCTCGCCCTTGGCCACTCGGGCAAGTTCGGCCTTCAGCTTACGGGCCTCACCAGCGAAAACCAGCGGCGGGTAGGAGGCAAGCTTGGCCTCCACCTCGGAGAGCAGCGCCTTGTCCGGATAATCCGGCATCTGGACGCCTGGATAAAATCGCCAGCTCTCCGGACGCCAGCCTTCGGCGCGGCGAGACATCTCGGCGCCAGGGACGGGTGCGGATTGCGGGCGGGTCACCATTTGACTCTCCATGAGGTTGCCGGCCTGGGACCGTTCCCGACCGGACCCGGACTGGCGTTCCTCTTGTGTTCGCCCAGCCGGAAGCGGGCTTATACATGAACACCGTGGCTTGCAAAAGGCGAGCGCCGTCCGTTGAGGCCATGTGGCGACGCTGCATCGCATTCGCAAGACCGCAGCGCGGAGATGGAAGGCCGCCGCGCGCCCCCTTCTCTTCCCATCGGCCATCCCCTATGAGTGCGCACCGTGCGGCTCCCCTCCTGTCCGCCGCGCCTTTTCACGCGTGTCTGTTGCGGGACACCTCACCCCTCGAGTGCGCCATGTCCCAGGCCCCCGCGTCTACGTCGAAATCCACACCCGGATTCATCGAATTCGTTACCCTGATTGCCCTGATGATGGGGCTCACGGCTTTTTCGATCGATAACCTGCTGCCCGCCTTCGGCTCCATCCGCGAGCATTTCGCGCTGGCCAACGAAAACGACGTACAGCTGACGGTCTATGCCTATCTCCTCGGCATTGGCGCGGCGCAGATCGTCTATGGCCCTTGGTCGGATGTGGTGGGCCGGCGCCCGGTGCTGATGGTGGGTCTCGCCATCTATCTCGTCGCCGGGCTGGTGGCGCTGGTCACTGATTCCTTTTCCACCCTGATTCTGGCGCGCGTAATCCAGGGCGCCGGGGCCGGCGCCGCGCGGGTGCTGGCGGTCGCCATCGTGCGCGACCGGTTCGAGGGGCGCGAGATGGCGCGCATCATGTCCCTCACCATGATGGTATTCCTGGCGGTGCCGATCCTCGCGCCGGCGGCGGGCAGCCTCATTCTGGCGCTGGGGTCGTGGCGGCTGATCTTCGTCGCCATGGTCGCCCTCACGCTGGTGCTCGCCTTGTGGTTCGGCCTGCGGATGCCGGAGACGCTGCATCCGGAATACCGCATGTCGTTCTCGCCCCGCGCCATCCTGGCCGGCATGACCCTCTGCATCACCACCCGCCGGTCGCTGGGCTATGCCACCGCGATGGGGCTGATGATGGGCTGCCTCATGACCTATGTGGGCTCCGCCTCCCAGGTGTTCCAGACCGATGTTTATCAGCTCGGAACCCTGTTTCCGGTGGTGTTCGCGGGGGTGGCGGTCGTCATGGCCCTCGCCTCCTTCCTGAATGCGACGCTGGTTCGCCGCGTCGGCATGCGGCGGCTGTCCCACGGCGGACTGCTCGGGTTCCTGCTGGCGTCCGTCGGGCTGGTGGCCGCCGGCCTCGGCTTTGAGGGCAAGCCGCCGTTCTGGATGTTCTGCGCGCTCGTCGCGCTCGGCCAATTCCTGTTCGCGCTCACGGTGCCGAACTTCAACTCCATCGCCATGGAACCTCTCGGCTCCGTTGCCGGCACGGCCTCGTCCTTCATCGGCTGCTACACCACGCTCATGGCGGCGCTGCTGGCGCTCGCCGCCGGCCGCGCCTTCGATGGCACGGTGCTGCCGCTGAGCCTCACCTACCTCACCTTGAGCGTGCTGGCAGTGCTGGCGGCCCTGTGGGCCGAGCACGGGAGATTGTTCGGCCACCAGTCTTAGGCGGCCGGGCCACATTTAATGTAAGTGGCCATAAAATGAATTATTGACGCGGGCGCGGATTTCGCGATAGTCATACTATCATGAAATCTGCGAACGCTCCTTCCCCCATGCCCGACGCTGCGGATGCCCCCTCGAAGCGGGGCTACAAGCAGGGCGCCCGCGCGCGCTCGGCCGAGCAGACCGCCGAGCGCATCCTCGACGCTTTTGCCCACCGCATTCGGGATGATTGGTTCGATCAGGTCACCCTTGACCAGATCGCCCGTGACGCGGGCGTCACCGTGCCCACCGTGGTTCGTCGCTTCGGCAGCAAAGAGGGCCTGCTCGATGCCGTGCAGAAGCGCCTCGCCACCGAGATCACCGAGCGGCGGCGGATCGCACCCGGCGACATTGCCCACGCGCTCGCCATCCTCATGGAAGACTACGAGGCCACCGGCGATCTGGTGATGCGGGTCCTGGCCCAGGAAGAGCGCCACGCGCCCTTCAAGAGCATGGCCGACATCGGGCGCGTCTTTCATCGCAACTGGCTCTCGAGCGTGTTCGCCCCCTGGCTGGAAGGCCTGCCGGACGCCGCGCGCCAGGCCCGGCTCGACGCCCTCGTGGTGGCCTCCGACATCTATGTCTGGAAGCTCGCACGCCGCGACATGGGGCGGTCGCGGGCCGAAACCCTGACCCTCTTTCACACCCTCGTTGAAGCCATCATCGGCACCGCCGCCGAGGCCTCCATCGCCCGTCCGCAGGAGCCCCGCAATGTCTGACGGCCCCCCGAAATCATTTCTGATCGCCACCTTTGAGGGTGGCGGCGCCGTTCCGCCCTTCATTGAGCTGGCCCGCCGGCTGGTGGAGCGGGGGCACAGCGTGCGGCTGATGAGCGATGCCTGCAATCGGGTGGAAGCCCTCGCCTCCGGTGCCCGCTTCGCCCCCTGGACGCGCGCGCCCTCCAAGATTGCCCGAGCCCGGGAGTTCGACCATTTCCACGATTGGGCGGCGGCCACGCCCTTCGAGGGCATCAAAGCCGTGTTCGATGCCCAGCTGACGGGCCCTGCCCTCGCCTTTGCCCAGGACGTCACGGCTGAACTCGCCCGTGAGCCCGCCGACCTCGTGGTGTCGAACGAGATGCTGTTCGGCGTGCAGCTCGGCTGCGAGGCGTTGAGGCAGAACATGGTTCTGCTGGGCGTGAACATCAATCTGTTCCCGCCCGCGGGCGTGCCGCCCATGGGGCCGGGCCTGATGCGCGCGCGCACCGCCGAGGAGGCCGCCGAGCACGAGGCCATCCGCGCGGAAATCCGCCAGGCACTCGACACCAGCGGCCTGCCCGCCCTCAATGGCGCCCGCGAGAGCCTCGGGCTTGCGCCGCTCGCGACGCTGGCGCAGCAGCACGACGCCGGGCGCGCCCTGCTGCTGGCCACCAGCCGCGCATTCGATTTCGCGCCCGATCCGATGCCGGAGCGGCTGCATTATGTGGGCCCCATCCTGGCCGACCCAACCTGGGCGGAGCCCTTCATTTTGCCCTTCCCGGCGGAAGATGAGCGCCCGCTCGTGCTGGTGGCCTTCAGCACCACGTTCCAGAATCACGCCGCTGCCGTGCAGCGGGTGATGGAGGCGCTGGGCCGCCTGCCGGTGCGCGCCATCGTGACCCTCGGCGGCTCGCTGGTCCGCTCGGACTTCGCGAGCCTGCCCAGCAACATCGCCATTCTCGATAGCGCGCCCCACGCCCAGGTGATGGCCGAGGCGGCGGTGGTGGTGACCCATGGCGGCCACGGCACGGTGATGAAGGCGCTGGCTGCCGGACGCCCGCTGCTGGTGATGCCCCATGGCCGCGACCAGGCGGACAATGCCGCCCGCATCGCCTGCCACGGCGCGGGCCTGACGCTGCCCCCTTCCGTCCCCGCCGACGACATCCACGCCGCCCTGTCGCGGCTGCTCAACGAGCCGTCCTTCACCGCTACCGCCCGAGATCTCGGCGGCAAGGTGCGGGAGGAGGCGGCTCAGTCCCCCCTCGTCGGCCTTCTCGAAAGCATGGCGTCCACGCCGCCCTGCTCGGGCAAGCTCTGCGCGGCCTGATCCCCCGCCAGGCCGCAGGCAGCGCTCGCCCGTCCCCTCCGACGGGCGAGCGTTTCACCTTGCGGAGATCAGGCGACCTTCGTGCGCATGGTCACCAGTTCCTCGGCCGCCGTGGGATGCACGGCGATGGTACGGTCGAAATCCGCCTTGGTCGCGCCCATGCCGACAGCGATGCCGGCGATCTGGATCATGTCGCCCGCCCCCTCGCCGACGATGTGGCAGCCGAGCACGCGGTCATTCTCCCCGTCCACCACCAGCTTCATGAACACCCGCGTGTCACGGCCGGACATGGTGGCCTTCATGGGGCGGAAGGTGGTCTTGTAGATATCCACCGGCCGCCCGGTGGCGCGGGCGCCTTCCTCGGACAGGCCCACCGTGCCGATTTCCGGCTCGCAGAACACCGCCGTGGGCACCAGGGAGTGGTCCACGGTCCAGGGCTTGTTGCCAAACACTGTGTCAGCGAAGGCATGGCCCTCGCGGATGGCGACCGGGGTGAGGTTCACCCGGTTGGTCGCGTCACCCACCGCATAGATGGACGGCACGGAGGAGCGCGACTGCGCGTCCACCACCACGGCGCCCACCTTGTCCAGCTCCACGCCCGCGGCCTCCAGCCCCATGTTGCGGGTCGCGGGAATGCGGCCCACGGCCAGCATCACCTCGTCCGCCTCCAGGCTGGACCCGTCGGTGAAGGTCACCTTCTTGCCCCCCTCAACCGCCTCGATGGAGGCGAGGGACTGGCCGGGCATCAGCCGCAGGCCGGCGGTGGTGAACTCCGTCATCATGTGGGTGCGCACATCCTCGTCGAAGCCGCGCAGGGGCGCGTGGCCGCGATAGACGAGCGTCACCTCCGCCCCCAGTGCCCGGAACAGGCAGGCGAACTCGACGCCGATATAGCCGGCCCCCTGTACCACGATGCGATTGGGGAAGCGGGGCAGGTTGAACGCCTCGTTGGAGGTGATGGCGAGCTCCGCCCCGGGAATCGCCGGGCCCAGCGCCGGCTGTCCGCCGGTGGCGACCAGGATGTAGCGGGCGCTCACCTCCTCGCCGGTGGACAGAATGCGCACCGTGTGCGGATCCACCACCACGGCGCGCGAGGCCACCAGCTCCACCCCCGCCGACTGCGCATTGCGGGTGTAGATGCCCTCGAGGCGCGAGATTTCCTTGTCCTTGTTGGCAACCAGGGTGAGCCAGTCAAACTCCACCGCCTCCACCCGCCAGCCAAAGCCCGCCATGTCTTCCAGGTCGTGAGCGTAGCGGCCGGCATAGACGAACAGCTTCTTCGGCACGCAGCCGCGGATCACGCAGGTGCCCCCCACCCGGTATTCCTCCGCCATCATCACCTTGGCGCCGTGCTGGGCCGCGATGCGCGCCGCGCGCACCCCACCGGAGCCACCGCCGATGACGAACAGATCCACCTCTTTGCGAGACATCAGGCTCCACCTTTCCGGGCCGACACGGTTACGCCTAAGAAGTCTGCCACCCGCCGTGCCGTCAAGCGGGCAACCTGCCGCGACCGCGTGACACGCGGAAGACTCAAGGGCGCGGCCACCCCTGCAGGGGCCCGGCGCGGGCCCCTGCAGGGGTGGCCGCGCCAAGAAAAAGGGGCGCTCTCCCGCGGGAGGCGCCCCTTTTGTCGGCCGGCGCGTCAATGGCGCCGATGGCTCACAGGTTGAAGCCCTTCTTCTGCATCTCGGCGCGCACGCGGTCCACGGCCTGGGCATTGAGCTGGGCGCCCCACGCCTGGATGCCCTGAACGGCCTGCTGCACGATGGCCGGGCGGTCCTCAACCAGCTTGCGGCCGGTGGGGGTGCGATAGAAGGCCAGGGCCTCCTTCAGCTCGGCCTCGCTGAAGCGGGAGGCGTAAGCGGTGGCCAGGATCTGCAGGATCTCGGGCTTGCGCTTCTCGAATTCCGGCCGCAGCGAGAGCGCCACGTCGCGGAGCTGCTTGGCGAGATCAGGGTTGGTGGACAGGAAGGACAGCGCCGCCCCATCCACGATGTTGGCGATCACGCCGTCAAAGGCGCGCGCCTCGCCGTTGGCCTCCACCAGCTCCTTGGCAAGTGCGATCTGAGAGGCGGACGGCGCGGCGGCCTGGGCCAGCGCGACGCTGGAAACGGCAAGCGGGGCGGCCACGGCCGAAGCCGAAAGAGCCGCGGCCAGCAGCAGGCCGAAACGCCCGTGGGCGAGTTTGGAAGAACGCATCATCTTCTCCGGAAAGCGCGAATATTCAATCAAGCCTGGCGATCGATGACCAGAACGCCATCGGCGCCCGCGAGGACCGCCCGGCTGGCGAGGCCCAGGAACAGGCCATGCTCCACCACGCCCGGCACTTCGGAGATGGCGCGCGCGAGCGCGGCCGGGTCCGGAATGCGGCCGAGATGGGCGTCGAGCAGGACATGCCCGTGATCGGTGATGAAAGGATGACCGTCGCGATCCCGGCGCGGCCGCAGCTCACCGCTGCACCCGGCGGAGCGGATGGCCTCCTCCAGGCTGCGGGCGATGCTGGTGGCGCCGAAATCGACGATCTCGATGGGCAGCGGGAAGCGGCCCAGCACGTCCACCTTCTTGGTGTGATCGGCGATCACCACCATTTCCTTGGCGGCACGCGCCACGATCTTCTCGCGCAGCAGCGCACCGCCGCCGCCCTTTACCAGCGCGAGGCCCGGGCCGACCTCATCGGCACCGTCCACGCACAGGTCCAGCTCACCCACCTCGTCCAGGGTGCCGATCGGCACGCCGAGCTCGACCGCTTGGGCTAAAGTCTGCTCGGAGGTGGGCACGCCGATCACCTTGAGCCCGGCATAGACCTTCTCCGCCAGCAGCTCGACGAAGTGCCGGGCGGTGGAACCGGTGCCGAGGCCAAGCCGCATTCCGTCCTTCACATATTCGACAGCATGGGCGGCAGCGCGGCGCTTCAAGTCTTCGGCATGGGCCATGGGCGTTTCCGTCGTGGTGCGCGCGGGTGGGGAGGGACGCCGAACCGGCGCAAGGAGAAGGCGCCCCTGTCGCTCCCGGCTCTAGCTCCGATCGCGGCAGGGAACAAGCGCCGCGACGCCTCACCGGGTCACGCGCGCGTGCAAACTCAGCGCGCCTGGGGCGTGCACATCACGGTGGGTTCCACCTTGCCGCCCTCCTTGGGCAGGTCGCGGACGTAGCAGATGCTCATTTCGCCGGTCTCATAATTCACCCGGAACACGCCCGTCTCGCCCGCATAATGGGTGGAAACGATGCCATAGCGCCCGGCCTTCTGGGTGCCGGCGCCCTCGCCCTGGGCGAAGCAGCGCGTGACCCCGACCGAGGAGCCCGCCGGCCGCTCGAACTGGCAGGCGGAGACCTCTCCGGTCTTGCGGCTCACGCCATAGACCCGGTTTGCCTCGGCCGAGGGCGGGGCGGCAAAATCGAAAGCGCCGAAGCTCTGCGCCGAGGCCGGCGCGGCCGCCAGCAGCGCTCCGCCCAGGACCAGCAGCGCAGCAGCGCCGCCCCGGGTGAACACGGCCCGCGATGCCAGCAAGGCCGAGGACCGCATTTGCCGGCTCATCTCCACGCACACTTTCCCCATGCACACCTCCATCCGCGTCCACGCCCGCGCCCTGTGGCCGCAGGTGGATCTCCGGGCGGGACGCTGGCGCGGAAAAGCGGCAGGATTTAAGGCGGGCTGCCTATAATGGCCCGCAATCGCCAACCCAAAACAGAGGAACGCCTTATGTCTGCCCAGACGACGAACGCTCCGCCGCGCCCGGCCGGAAGCCCTGCCCTGCCTGTCATCACCTTCGATCTCGACGGCACGCTGGTGGATACGGCCCCCGACCTTTTGAACGCCCTCGACATGATTCTCGCCACCAACGGCCTGCCCACCGTGGACCGTGCCCGCGCCCGCAACATGATCGGCGGCGGCGCGAAGCTGCTCATCCAGCGCGCCCTCACCGCCTCCGGCGTGCCGTTCTCGGAAGCTGACCTCGCGGACCTGAACCAGCGATTCGTGGCCCATTACGCGGCCCACATCGCCGAGGAATCACGCCCTTTCCCAGGCCTGCTGCCGGCCCTCGACCAATTGGCGAAGAACGGGGCACAGCTCTGCGTGTGCACCAACAAGCTTGAGTCGCTGGCGCGCAGCCTGCTGGACTCCCTCGACCTGACGGATCGCTTCGCCGTCGTCACCGGCGGCGACACCTATGCCAAGCCGAAGCCGGACCCGCTGCCGCTCTCCTCCACCATCACCGCCGCCGGCGGCGCCCTCGGCAGCGCCATCATGGTGGGCGACAGCATTACCGATGTGCGCGCCGCCCGCGCCACCGGCGTGCCGGTGATCGCGGTGTCGTTCGGCTACACGGAGACGCCGCCGGCGGAACTGGGCGCGGACGCGCTGATTCACCATTACGATGAGCTCACCCGCGCCATTTCCGCCTTGCTGCCGCACCTTCCCGCCTGAGCGCCGCCCACGGCCTCTGCCGTCGAACCCTTCGGCCACAAGGGTTTGATGGCCCCAGGCTGGGGCCCGCCGCGGCGCGACTGCCCGACACTTGTGGATAGGCCGGCGCATTCCGGCGCGACGCGACCGCTCCCCTTGACACCAGCCCCCCCTCGCCCTAACAAGCGCTCCTCCACGATTGGAATGGGCGATTAGCTCAGCGGGAGAGCACTCCCTTCACACGGGAGGGGTCGCAGGTTCAATCCCTGCATCGCCCACCATTCCTTTCAAAGGCGATGGCTTTCCGCAAGGCCATGGCTGCCCCGGGGACGGGGTGCGAGGCTGGTTCAGCTTCGCGACGGGTACGGGCGATTAGCTCAGCGGGAGAGCACTCCCTTCACACGGGAGGGGTCGCAGGTTCAATCCCTGCATCGCCCACCATCCTTTGCCATTCATCCCCCACAAAGATCTCTCAGATTACCGTCCACGGGCGTCGTTGCGCACTATGGCGCGCGAACGACCATGCCTTGGCGCTGCCGGCCCACGAGCCGGAAACAAAGGGACATCTTCAGGCAAACAAACGACATTGCCCGGTCTCACCGTCGACACCAGCGCCCGCGACCATGAGGCCGATCGATTTTCAAACAGTCAAAGGTTCATCAACGATGCAGATGCCCTCGTGCAGTGCTCTCGCCCCCCGCGCCCTCCGGCCCTCGCCACGGCACTGGAAGCTGATCGCGGCGGCTGTTGCGCTGGTGGCAGCCGGCTATGCGGCGATGCATGTTCCCCTTGTCGCGCGCATCCAGATTCAACACGAGCTGAAGTCGTTCGGCACCCGGGCTCCGGTGATGATGCTGGGCGACAGCATCGCCTATGCGAGCAGCCCACAGACCCTGTGCGGCGAAGAAGTGTTCAACGCGGCTGTGCCCGGCGCCGGTGTGGCGGACCTGTTGGGCCAGGGCGTCAGGCTCGCGGACCGGGTCCAGCCGCGGCGGGTGGTGGTGGCCATTGGCGTGAATGATGCCGCCCGCAGCCGTGCGGACCTGCAGAAGTGGGCCGCCGAGTATCGGCAGCTCGTCATGTCCCTGTCCTCGGAGGACCTCACGCTCGTCGAAGTGAATCCGCTGGATTCCAGCTTCCCGGCGATGACACGCCTCTTCGACACCGGCTTCATCGCCCAGCAGAATGCGATCATCCGCACCCTGGCAGCCGAGACCGGTGCCCATCTGGTGCGCGCGCCGCTGACGTCGGAAACGGCGGACGGGCTCCACCCCAATGCTGGCGGCACCGTTCTGTGGCGCGCCCGCCTCTCCCAGTCCGCCTGCGCCCGCTGAGCCCAGCCTGGGCGCTTGCCTAGGCTCTAGCGGTCCGCAGCCCGCCCGCTCTGCTACTGCCCCCCGCCGAAGGTCGCGAAGCGGTAATTGACCGTCATCGCGACCATGTCGAGCCTGAGGCTGGCGGGCGCGAGATCGACCCCCGCCAGCGGCCACGGCTGGGCGGAGGAGAAGGCCGAAGAGCCGCCGAAGTCGAAGTGCTTGTACTCAAGCCCCACCGACAGGTTCGGCAGCAGCGCGTAGTCCACGCCGCCACCCAGCGTCCAGCCGGTATTGGTGCTGTCGTTGATTCGCACCGAACCGGTGAAATTGAACAGGTTGGCCTGGTCCGACTGCCGGTCCCACGCGAAACCGCCTCGGGCATAGAGCAGGGTCCGGTCAAAGGCATAGCCCACGCGGCCCGTCACCGTGCCCAGCGCATTCACCCGGCTCCCGCAATTAATGCCGCTCACCGCGCCCAGCGGCGCGGTTGAGAAGCAGGTGTCGGTGCCCGCCACGTTGGCCCAGCCCGCCGTCGCTTCCGCCCCCAGCACCAGCGCGCCCCACTGATAATCGCCGCCAATCTGCACCCCGGCCATGGCCCCGCCGAGATCCACCGCATCGCCCGTCACCGGCGTGGCGAAGGGCGAGTCATAGGTGGAGTGGGCCTTTCCGCCACCCAGAGCGCCGCCGACATAAAGGCCGGTCCAGCTCACCGGCGCCGCCTCCGCCTTCACCGGCATGCCGGTCGCGTCCGCCGGCGGCAGATCACCGAAACGGTAGGAGGCCTGGAGGAAGGCGCCATAGCGCTCCGCATAGAAGGCCATCGGCGAGCGCTGCGCCGAATAGGGGAACACGGTGGACGCCTCGTTGGTCGCGAAATACCAGTAGCGCCCGCCGAGCCCCATATTGAGGCGGTCGGTCACCGCATAGCTCAGCACCGCTTCCAGCTGCGCGCCCCAGCCATGGCCGGTTTCCGCCTGCGGGTTGATGTCCGCGCGGAACCAGTGGTTGTCGGCGCTGCTGCGGGTGGCGTAGGGCAGATAGGCGGCATCGACCTCAAGCCGCAGCCGGTCGGAGAGCTGCATGCGGCTGTTGAGGCCCAGGGCCACGCCCTGCCAGGTCTCGGTCTCGCTGAGGCCGATCGAGGACAGGAGAGCCGGATAGGCCTGCTGGCTGGCGACATCGCAGGTGGTGTCGCTGGCGATCTGGCGGCAGCCGAAGCCGTTCACGTTCTGGTAGAGCGCCCGATAGCCCACGAAGGCGCCGAGGCTGCTCTCCCCCTGCCTCACCAGCTCCATCCCCAGATCGAGCGCGCCATAGGCCAGCTGCCCGTCTTTCAGATCGGAAATGGTGTTGGAATAGGCGATGTCCGCCGGGAAGTCCTCGTCATACAGGCTGCCGCCGGAAAGGGTGCCGAGGCCGGCAAAGCCCTTCAGGAACAACCCGTCACGGTTCTCGAAGCGGAAAAAGGTCTCCAGCGACTGGCCGGTGGTGTTGCCATAGATGAGGCGCGAGTTGAGCCGATCGGGAAGGACCGGATGCATCAGGTCCTTCTGCATGCGGCCGGTGCTGACGAAATAGCGCCCGCCCACCTCACCGCTCCAGCCCGAGGGCAGCTCCGGCGCCTTGAAGAGGCCGGAGGCCGGCGCATCGGTGCCGGAGGCGAAGCGATAGTTGAGGCCCATGCGCACCGCGTCCAGCCGCTCCTTGAAGCTGGCGGTGGCGCTGCGCCCGGCGCCGGCATAGGCCAGCGACTGGGTGCCGAAGTCGTAATAGTCATATTCCAGGAAGGCCGAGAAGTTCTGCGTGAGCGCGTATTCGACCCCACTGCCGATCATCCAGCCCCAACGGGTGCCACTGCTGGTGAAATGCTGGGTCTCCGAGGTGGGGAACAGGGAGCTGGAGCCCGTGGCCCAGGCCGCGCCGGCCTTGCCATAGAACATCAGGTCGCCCCAGCTCTGGCCCAGCCGGGCCGAGATGGCGCCAAGGGAGTCCACCGAGTTGTGGCAGGCGAAGCTCGCGGGGGTGCCCGTATTTCCTGACACGCACTTGGCGTAGCTGCTGATATTGGCGGCGCTGGCCGAAACCTCGGCGCCCACCACCCAGGCCCCCATCTGATAATTGTAGCCCACCTGCCCGCCGCCGAGCAGGCCCATGGCGGTGCCCTCGCCGGGGAAGGAACCACCCGTAGCGGCCGCGGCGAGGAAGCCGGTGCCGGAGGTCCATTCATCCCGCCCCCAGGCGCCGCCCGCGTTCAGGCCCAGATAGAGTCCGGTCCAGTCGCGCCCCGGCACAGGCAGGCCGGCACCCGTTCCCGGCAGCGGCGCCGCCGCGGGCCGCCAGTTGAGGCCGAGCTTCACCATCTGCGCCGATTGCGACACGTTCGCGGACGCGGCCCCAAAGCCGCTGTTCAGGCCCATGGTGGATGAGCCGAAGTCGAGATAGGCGTATTCCGCCTTCGCGGAGAGCTGCGGCGTCAGGCCCATTTCCACGCCCGCGCCGACCGTCCAGCCCGTCTCGAAGCTGGAACCGGAATAGCGGCCGGCATAGGTGAAGCCCGTGGTGTTCACGCTCGTATTGGTGAAGGCCGCGCCGGCCTTGCCGTACACCAGCACATTGTCGAAGGCGTAGCCCAGGCGGGCGGCAAGGGTGGCGAGATAATCGGTCTGCGCTGAGCACACCGAGGCCCAGTCCCCCAGGCAGCGCGTGCGGGACATCTGGAAGCCGGAACCCAGCTCCCCTTCCACGCCAAGAACATAGCTGCCGATCTGATAATTGTAGCCGGCCTGGCTGCCAATCATGGCGCCGGAGGCCGAGCCGGAATTCGTGCCGGGCGGCATGGCGGTCGGCGCCAGCACGCCGGTGCCCGCGCCCCAGCTGGTGTCCACCAGCCCCGATCCCACATAGGTGCCAAGATAGAAGCCGGTCCAGGAAGCGGTGACGATGCCGGCGGCGTCGCCACTTTCGCCCGCCGTGGATGCCGGTGGCAGACCGGCCGCAAGAGCGAGCGGCGCAGCCAACATCGCCAGAGTGGAAACCGAAGCCAGCATCACGCCACGCAGCACCGACACACCCATGCCCCCACCCCCTATCCTTCGCCCTGACACGTCCGCAGATGTGAATCGCGAAAACGGTGTGCCATCTCCGCCGGGGTGCGGGCAAACGCGACGGAGCCCCGGCAGCCGGAATCGCCGGAATTGCCGTGAGCGTTACCGCGATGCCACAGGGATCGAGGGCCCCGGCGCGCCGCCGCCTTGGACACCCTCACCCACAGCGGGCGGCGAAACAATTCGTCACGGGCAGATCATCCTCGCGATACGGGGCGCCGGGACAGTCGCGCCCGGCTGCCGTCGGAACGAAGGCGGCCGGCGCCCGGGCGCCACCTTCCCCACCGCGAGCGGATCTTTGGCATGATCGCGAGAACAGGTCTCATCCTCTGCACCGCCCTTGCCGGATGCGCCAACTCGCCGGAGCCCGCGAAATATCAGCGTCTGTCGTCCTCCGCCCAGCTGTCGCCGACCGGCCATGGCGCCAGCCGCCGCGTGCCCTATGCCTATGAGGCGCAGAATGCCAACCTAAGCGCCTATCGCGCCGTGCGGCTGGAGCCGATCGCCGTCTATGCGGGCGCAGATCACCAGTTCGGCACCTTGACGGCGAGCGAACGGGGCCAGCTCGCCACGGCTGCGGAAGCGGCCTTCCGCGCCGCGCTCGCCGCCAGGGGCCTGCTGGCGCCCCGGGGGAACGACAATGTGGCGGATCTCAAGATCACGCTCACGGGTGCGCAGGCGAGCATTCCCGTGCTTGCGACCGCGACCCGCCTCACCCCCGCCGGGCTGGCGGCCAGCGGGCTGGCAGCGGCGACGGGAAGCGAGGGGCGCTTCAGCGGGGTGGTGATGTACGCAGTGGAGCTGCGCGACAGCCGTACGGGCGTGCTCCTGTGGGCCTACGTCACCAAGCAGTACCCGAACGCGCTGGACATCGGCGCCACCCTCGGCCCCCTCGATGCCGCGCGCCAGGGCCTGAAGACAGGAGCGGAAGAGCTGGCGGCAGCGCTCGCGATGCGCATGGGCCAGCCATGATCGCGAACCACCCCGGCGCGCCGCCACCAGAGGCCAGACGATTGAAAACGTTACCGTTCGATACGGCCCGGACCGACAACAGCCAATCGCCCGCCGCACCATGAATGACGAAATCGCCCAGCGCACAGGAGAGTGGGAGTGACGTCAGCCCTTGCGCAAACGCTGCCTCAGGCACCGGTGGACGGTCCGGCGGGCTTGGAACAGGACCACGCCGGACCAGTCGGGCCCAGCGCGCGCAGCGAGCAGCCGGGAGCGCCGGTTCGTCTGCTGCCCCGCCCGCCTTCTCGGCCGCGCCGGGGTGGACGGCGTTTCCTGATCACCACCGCGTTCGTTCTCGCCGCCGCCGGCGCATGGCTGGGGTGGCGCTATGGCGTGCCGCACGCGGTATCGATCATGGTGGCGGAACCCGTCGCGCTTCAGCGCGAATTACGGGCGCCCGGCACCCTGGACGCCCTCGACCGCGCAAGCGTCAGCGCCAGCATCCAGGGGGTCGTGGCCGCTCTCCATGTGGATGTAGGAGATCGGGTGCGCGCCGGGGACCCGGTGGCGGAGCTGGTGGCCGACGACCTCAAGGCGCAGCTCGAAGCCGCCCAAGCCGCCCACAGCGCCACCCGCACCGCCGTCATTCTCGCCGAGGCCGAACGGCGGCGCGCCGAGGCCACCCGGGCCAATGCCCGCTCCACTCTCGATCGTCAGGAAGAGCTGATCCGCAGCGGTGCCACCAGCCGCTCGGCCCTGGAAAATGCGCAGACAGCCCTTGAGCAGAGCCTGGCGGACCTCGCCCGCGCGGACGCCGCCGTGAACCAGGCGAAGGCGACCCAGGCCGCCCAGGCCGCCACCGTCGCGGCCACCCGCGCCCAGCTCGACAAATCCACCATCCGCGCGCCCATCGGTGGGGTGGTGGTGGCGCGCAAACTGAACACCGGCGATCTGGTGGTGCCTGGAAGCGCCATCGTGGAGTTGGTGAACCCGGCCAGCATCGTGCTTTCCGCGCGGTTTGACGAAAGCGTCATCGCCGCCGTCGCCCTCGGCCAGCACGCCACCCTCACTTTCGGCGCTGGCGCGGACGCTCCCATTTCCGGCACGGTGCGGCGCCTGGGGCGGGAGGTGGATACGGAGACGCGGGAATTCACCGTGGATGTCGGGCCCGGGCGCCTGCCCCACAACTGGGCCATGGGCCAGCGCGGGACAGCCCGCCTCTCGGTCGAAACCCGCGCCAAGGTGCTCGCGGTGCCGCCCACGGCGCTGGCGCCGCGCCCGCAGGGCATGGGGCTTTATGTGGAGAGCAACGGGCGCGCGGCGTGGCAGCGCGTGTCGCTCGGTGCCAGCGGCGGCGGCCAGGTGGAGGTGCGCGCCGGGCTCCGCGCCGGGGATCGCGTCCTGGTGGATCCCGCCTCCGCCTATCCCGGCATGCGGGTCACACAGCGGCGGGGCGCGCCGTGAACCTCGCCTTCAAGGATATCCGCTTCAACCTGCTGCGCTTTCTGCTCACGGCGGTGGGCGTGGGCTTTCTGATGATGTCTTCCATGGGCATGGTGGGGCTCTATCGCGGCATAGTGGCGGATGCGCTGCTCGTCATCGAGCGCATCGGCGCGGATCTCTGGATCGTGCAGGGCGGGCGCCAGGGTCCGTTCTCGGAGGGCTCGGCGGTGTCCTCCACCATGGACCGGCGGGCGGAGGGGCTTGCCGGGGTGGCCGGCACCCGCCGCTTCGTGCAGTTCAGCCAGCAATTCACGGCCCATGGCCGGCAGATGCGGGCGGCCATCACCGGCCTCGACTTTCCCAAGGATGACGGCCGCTGGATCCCGCTGATCCGCGGCGGCCCCATCGCCAATGGCCATTATGAGGCGGTGGCGGATGCCGGCATCGGTCTCGACATTGGCGATCGCATCCATCTCGGCCAGGACGACTACACCATTGTCGGGCTCACACGCGGCATGGTGGATGCCTCCGGGGACGGTTTGCTGTTCGTCACCATCAACGATGCGGTGGCCATCGCCCAGCGGCGCACCAGCGAGGAAGTGCTGCTGGCCCGGCGCGGCGCCGCGCCTGCCGCCGCCAACCGCAGTTCCGTGCCCCAGGACAGCAAGATTTCCGCCGTCCTGGTGTCGCTGGCGCCCGCCGCCGACATGGAGGCGGTGCGCCAGAGCGTGCTCGCCTGGGGCGACGCCAACGTGCTCAGCAAGGCCGAGCAGCGCAGCCTGCTGCTGGACCAACGCTTGTGGCGGCTGCGGCTACAGATCCTCGCCTTCACCACCGTGCTGCTGGTGGTCACGGGCATCGTGGTCTCGCTCATCATCTACATGCTCACCATGGAGAAGCTGCACCAGATCGCCATGCTGAAGCTGATCGGCGCCGACAACAGCGTGATTGTGGGCATGATCGCGCAGCAGGCCTTCCTCATCGGCGCGGCCGGCCTGCTTTCCGGGCTGGCGCTCTCGCAGGCGGTGTTTCCGTTCTTTCCGCGCCGGGTGCTCATCGAGGCGCCGGACGTGGCGGCGCTGGCGGCGGCGGTGGCGGTCATCTGCGGCTTCGCCAGCCTGCTCGGCATCTCCCGCGCGCTGAGGGTGCGGGCACAGGACGTGCTGTCATGACGCCGCCCCCCGTACTCAGCCTGAGGGGCGTGGAACGCGTGTACCGCAGCGGCGACACCGAGGTGCGCGCCCTCGACGGGGTCTCCCTCGACATCCGCCGGGGCGAGGTGGTGGGCATCCTGGGGCCGAGCGGATCGGGCAAGAGCACGCTGCTGCTCGTCGCCGGCCTGCTGGAGCCGCCCAGCGCCGGGGAAGTGATGATCGACGGCCGCCTCGTCTCCCAGCCCGGCGCGCAGCTCGATCAGCTGCGGCGCTTCCGCCGCCGGCACATCGGCTTCATCTTCCAGAAGGCCAATCTCATTCCCTTCCTCACCGCCGTCGAGAATGTGGCGCTGGCGCTGGAGATCGACGATGTGCCCGCCCGCGAGGCCCGGCGCTACGCGGCCCACCTGCTGGCGGGGCTCGATCTCGGCCACCGGCTCCATAATCACCCCGCCCGCCTTTCGGGCGGCGAGCAGCAGCGGGTGGCGGTGGCGCGGGCGCTGGCCAACGAACCCAGCCTGATGCTCGCCGACGAACCCACCGCAGCGCTCGACAGCGTGCGCGGGCGCCAGGTTCTGGCCCTGTTCCGCGAGATCGCAGACATCAGGCAGGCAGCGGTGGCGGTGGTGACCCATGACCAGCGCGCCCTCGACCTGTTCGACCGCACCATCGTGCTCACCGATGGACGGGTGAGCGAGGCGGCGCCGGAAAAGCCCGTCGTTACAAATTGATACAAATCGCCACGTGAACGTAAGGGGACCGAGACCTGTGCCGGGTTATCTGCTCCCGATCGTGGCGGCCTGCCGCCCGCGCCTGAAGGGAGTGGCGAAGCAATGAAGCGATTGATCCTGGCCCTGGCCGTGCTGCTCGGGCTTTCGACAGCGGCGAGCGCCGCCACGGTGGCGGTGGCGACCAGCAATGTGAACCTCCGCGCCGGCCCCTCCACTTCCTACCCGGCGGTGACACTCGTCCCGGCCGGCGTGCAGGTGGTCACCCATGGCTGCCTCTCCGGCTACACCTGGTGCGACATCTCCATGGGCAATTATCGCGGCTGGGTGGCGGCGAACTACATCCAGGTGGTCTATCGCGGTGCGCCGGTGGTGCTCACGCCCGCCATCGCGCCGGCGGTGGGCCTGACCGTGGTCGCCTTCAACCGGGCCTATTGGGACACCTATTACAGACGCTACCCCTGGTACGGCAGCTGGAACCGCTACTATGCCGGCCCCTACCCCGCCGGCCGCGTGACCTCCACGAGCCGTTCCGTGCAGTGTGCGAACGGGGCCTGCGCGGCCACGCGCACCGCCACCGGCGTCTATGGCGGCGCGGCGGCCCAGGCCCGCACCTGCAGCGGCGGCCAGTGCACCTCCGCGCGCGCCGTCACCGGGCCTTATGGGCAATCCTCGGCCCGCGTGCGCACCTGCAGCCGCAACGACCAGTCCTGCTCCGTCAGCCGCGTCGGCCCCCGTGGCGGCACCACAAGCCGCACCTTCGAGCGCTGAGGCCCAAAGCCGCTGGCGACCGCCACGCTGCCGGCAGCCCGGCGGAAGAGTTGGGATTGGCCGGGTCCTGGTGTAGGTCTTATCCACGTTCATCGTGGCGCAGCCGCGCGCTAAAAGGCGCGCGGCGAGAAAGGCTGGGGGATGGCGGGATTTCAGGTGACGTGGCGCGGCATGCGCTTCGATCTCGACTGGGGGCAGGTGGCGACACAAACGCGCGACGAGCTGCGCATTTCCCAGCCGGACGGTGGCGCCTGGATCGTGCGCGACGTGCCCGGGCGCGGGCTTCAGGTGGTCTACCACGCGGCCCCGCCCGATCCCCTGCTCAATCCCCCCATTCCCGAGCGCCCACCCGCGCCCTGGCAGCCCCACCGCAGCCGCCCGAAGGACGAGAACCCGGACGCCGCGCAGGGCTGAAGCGCGGGCGCATCATCCCCCGGGGTCAAAAAAGGTGGCGGCGCGGCCGGAGAAGGGATCGCGTGCGCCGCCCGCCCGATGATCCGTCGCGCCTTCACCGCTGCCGCGAGGCCGAAACCCAGCGGAGCGGCGCGCCCGAAGCGCGCTTCCTGCGACAGCCACGCCGCCACCGCAGAAGGGCGGCACCCGCGGCACCGCCCCTCCAGTTCGCTCACCCTTGGCTCAGCCCACCATGCTCAGGCCGCCCGACACGGAAATCACCTGGCCCGTGACATAGGCCGCCGCGTCGGAGGCGAAGAAGGTGATGGCGCCGGGCAGGTCCTCCGGCTCGCCGATGCGGCCGAGGGGAATTGAGCGGCGGAAGGCTTCGGTGAGCTTTTCCGCGTTGCCGGCGCCCTTCTTGTAATCCTCGAAAAGGGCGGTCTGGGTGGGCCCGGGGCACACCACGTTGAAGGTGATGCCGTCGCGGGCGTGCTCACGCGCCAAGGTCTTGGAGAGCGCCACCAGCCCGGCCTTGCAGGCGGCATAGACCGCCTCGCCGCTGGAGCCCACGCGGGCGGCGTCGGAGGCGATGTTCACCACCCGCCCCGCCTTGCGCGCCACCATCAGCGGCAGCACCACATGATGCATGTGCAGTGCGCCCACGAGATTGATGTCGATAAGACGGCGCCAATCTTCCGGCGTGGTCTTCAGGAACGGATTGAACACATCCCAGCCGGCATTGTTCACCAGCACGTCGATGGGCCCCAGCTCCGCCTCGGCCGCGGCCACCGCCTTTTCGATGGACGGACGGTCGGTGATGTCGCAGGCATAGGCCCGGGCCGTGCCACCGCTGCCGGTGATGTCGGCCACCGTGCGCTCAGCGGCTGCCAGGTCGCGGTCGAACACCGCCACCTTCCCGCCCTGGGTCGCGAAACGCCGCGCTGTGGCCCCGCCAATGCCGCCGCCGCCGCCGGTGATGATGATGGTCTTGCCAGAGAAGTCGTTCACGGTGAATTCTCGCCTGTTAAGGGGATCCGTGGGAATCCCGGTTGGTGAAGACCGGCACGAGATGCCGTTGATTACATCAATGTATTGATATATATGCCGGGAGGAGTTCACACTTCCAGCAGGAGATCCCTGAAGCCATGAGCCCGACCGCAGCATCGTCCGGCGGTTCCGCCCGCCGAGAGCCCTCTCCCGAGGACGAGCGGTTCGAGGTGGCGAACCGTTTGTTCTTCAGGCTCTACCAATGCTCGAACCTCCTGCATAAGAATGGCACGCGCCACATGGGCGATTTCGGTGCCACCACCCAGCAATGGGCGGTGCTGGGCGCCCTGGCGCGGCCCCTGGTGCGGGCCAAGGGCATGAGCGTGAAGGACCTCATCGAGTTCCTGCTGCTCAGCCGCCAGAACCTCACCGCCGTGCTCGACCGGCTGGAGGCCCGGGCCTGGGTGGAGCGGGTGAAGGACCCCGACGATGGCCGCGCCCGCCTCATCCGCCTCACCGAGGAAGGCAACCGCACCTGGGAGGCCATGCACGGGCCCATCGAGGCCTTCTACAACCA
This sequence comes from Xanthobacter variabilis, assembly GCF_043831965.2. Lineage (NCBI taxonomy): Bacteria > Pseudomonadati > Pseudomonadota > Alphaproteobacteria > Hyphomicrobiales > Xanthobacteraceae > Xanthobacter > Xanthobacter variabilis. The sequence goes on along the minus strand of NZ_CM195533.1, from coordinate 2,999,582 downwards.
CGCCCTCTCGCCTCTCACCGAGGCCGAGCAGGTGCTGCTGGTGCAGTTGCTCGACCGGCTGAAGGGCGGCCTCAACGTGGTGTGACCGGGCGGCGCTCCCCGTCGCCGCCGCCCGGCCCCGTCCGCCTTCGCGCCTTCAGCCCTTGGGCTTCATGGTGTGGCGGCGGAAATCGGGCTTGCGCTTCTCGCGGAAGGCGACGCCGCCTTCCTTGGATTCATCGGTATCGTAATAGAGGCTGAGCGCCGCCATCCCGAGGGACGAGATGCCCCGGATATTCTCCGTGTCGGCATTGAAGGAGCGCTTGGCGAGGGCGATGGCGGTGGGGCTGCGCTCCAAAAGCTCGGCGCACCAGCGGTCCACCTCGGCGTCCAGCTCCTCATGGGGCACCACGGCGTTCACGAGGCCCATGGCGAGCGCCTCGGCGGCGGTGTAGCGCTTGCAGAGATACCAGATCTCCCGCGCCTTCTTCTCCCCGACGATGCGGGCGAGATAAGCGGTGCCGAAGCCCGGATCAACGGAACCCACCTTGGGGCCCACCTGGCCGAGCTGGGCCTTCTCCGACGCGATGGTGAGATCGCAGATGGTGGCGAGCACATTGCCGCCGCCGATGGCGAAGCCGTTCACGCGGGCGATAACGGGCTTGGGCACATCGCGGATGAGGCTCTGCAGCTCGTCGATGGGCAGGCCGATGGTGCCGCGCCCATCATACTGGCCATCATGGGCGCTCTGGTCGCCGCCGGTGCAGAAGGCCTTGTCGCCGGCGCCGGTGAGCACGATCACGCCAATGCTCCGATCCCAGCCCGCCTTCTGGAAGGCGTGAATGAGCTCTTCCACCGTCTGGCCGCGGAAGGCGTTGTACTTGTCGGCGCGGTTGATGGTGATGCGGGCGACGCCAGCGGGGCGCACCTCATAGAGGATGTCTTCGTAAGTCATCGCGTTTCTCCCAAGATCAAATTCAGGCATGCGGCGCCGCCCGCGCCCGTTCAGCGCGCGGTATCGGCACCGCGGGGTGCCAACTCAGCCGGCCTTCGCCATCTCGCGCAGGCGGAATTTCTGGATTTTTCCTGACGGCGTCTGCGGCAGGGCGTCCACCACCTGCAGCCGCTCGGGAATGTATTGCATGGCCATCTTCTGCGCCTTCAGATAGGCCACCATCTCCTCGAAGGTGAGGCTCTGGCCCTGGCGCAGCATCACGAAGGCGCAGGCCCGCTCGCCCAGGCGCGTGTCCGGATAGCCGACGATGGCCACCGCCGCGATGGCGGGGTGCTTGAACAGGATGTTCTCCACCTCCACCACCGGGATGTTCTCGCCACCGCGAATGATGATGTCCTTGGAGCGGCCGGCGATGCGGATGTAGCCATCCTCATCCATGCGGGCGATGTCGCCGGTGTCGAACCAGCCGCCGTCCTCCACGTGGGCAAGGCCTGGCCGCTTGAGATAACCGATGAAATTCGAGCAGCCGCGCACCTGCAACATGCCCTCTTCGCCCGCCGGCACGCTGTGCCCCGCAAGGTCCACCACCCGCACCTCCATGCCGGGCAGCGGGCAGCCATCCGTGCCGGTCACCTTCTCTTCCGGGTCCTCGACACGGGCGGTGGTGACGGCGCCGTTCTCGGACATGCCCCAGGCCGAGATGATGGCCGCCCCCAGCGCTTCGCGCGCCTTCGCCACCAGCGGGCGGGGAATGGGCGCGCCGGCCGAGACAAAGATCTTCAGGGTCGGGGTCTGCGTCCCGCTCGCAAGGCAGTAATCGGCCAGATCATTGAGGAAGGGCGTGGCGCCCATGGTGAAGGTGGCGCCTTCGGCCGTGATCTGCTTCGCCATGGTCTCGGCGACGAAGATGTCCTGCAGCACCGCCGTGGCGCCCAGCATCAGCGGCAACACCAAGCCGTACATGAAGCCGAGCTGATGGGCCATGGGGGACGGCATGTGGATCACGTCATCCCAGCCCAGATGCAGGCGCTCGGCGAACGGCACCAGGTTGGAAAGCATGGTGTTGGAGGTGTGGGTGACTCCCTTTGGCTCGCCAGTGGTGCCCGAAGTGTAGAGCAGCTCGATCACCGCATCGGGCGAAAGACGGCGGCCGGCGAGGGCCGCGCGCTCGGCATCTGTGATGTCGATGGCCAGCAGGGCGTCGAATGCCTCAGGGCCGGTGCCATCCACCACCGCCACATGGGCGAGGCGCGGCAGGCTGGGCCGAATGGCGGCCGCGATAGCCGCGTGATCCACATTGCGGAAGCGGGCCGGCACCACGAATACCTTGGTTTCCGCAAGGCCCAGCATGAAGGTGAGCTCCCGCTCGCGGAAGATCACCATCAGCGGGTTGGAGACGGCGCCGAGCTTCAGACACGCCAGATGCAGCACCGTGAACTGCCACCAATTGGGCAGCTGAAACGACACCACATCCCCCTCTCCCACCCCATGGCGGGCGAGGCCCACCGCCAGGCGGTCGGAGAGCGTGTCGAGGGCGCCATAGGTGAGGCGCTTGGCGTCGCCCGCCTCCGCGCGGGTGGCCACCAGCGCCAGCTTGTCCGGCGCCGCCTTCACATGGCGGCGGAAATGGTCGAGCAGCGTCTCGTCACGCCACAGCCCGGCGGCGGTCATGGCGGCTCGTCGCGCCGAGGGCAGCAGGTCAAAGCTCATGATGATGTCGTCCTCATGGGAACGTTTCCTCCGGTGCGGCTTCTTCTTGGGGGTGGCCGCACCCGGTCAGCGGGCCGCGGACTTCAGCGCCTCGCGGGCGATGATGAGCTTCATGATCTGGGCCGTACCGTCACCGATCTGCAGGCCGAACACGTCGCGCAGGCGCTGCTCGAAGGGCAGCTCGGTGGAATATCCGGCATGGCCGTGCATGAGCAGGCAGGTCTGCACCACCTCAAAGGCGAGTTTCGGCGCCCACCATTTGCACATGGCGGCCTCCTTGGTGTGGGGCACGCCCGCATCCTTCGCCGCCAGGGTGCGGTAGCAGAGCAGCCGCGCCGCCTCGACCATGGTTTCAGCCTCCGCCAGCGGGAAGGTGACGCCCTGGTTCTCCGCCAGCGGCTTGCCGAAAGCCTTGCGCTCGCTCACATAAGCCCATGTTTCGGCCAGCGAGATGCGGGCCACGGCGAGGCACTGCAGGCCGATCAGCGCGCGGGAGAAGTCGAAGCCCTGCATCACCTGTACAAAGCCGGACCCCTCATCCCCCAGCCGGTGGGAGGCGGGCACACGGACCTTGTCGAAGAAGATGGAGCCACGGCCGATGGCGTGCTCGCCCAGATCATTGAAGCGGGTACGACTGATGCCCGGCAGCGTCATGTCCACCAGGAAGGCCGAGACGCCGCGCGCGCGCTCGGCCACCGTGCCGGTGCGGGCGAACACCACTGCCCAATCCGCCTGATCGGCCATGGAGATGGACGTCTTCTCGCCGTCGAGCACGTAATCATCGCCCTCGCGCACCGCCTTCAGCGCCAGGGAGGCGGCGTCGGAGCCGCCCTGCGGCTCGGTGAGGGCCAAGGCGATGAGCGCCTCGCCCGCCACCACGCGCGGCAGGATCTCGGCGGCGATGTCGGGCGCGGCATGGCGCGCCACGATGGCGCCGCACAGGGACGACAGCAGCTGGATGTAGCCGACGTTGAAATCCCCTTCCGCGATCGCCTCCAGCACCACACCGGCGGCAACATGGTCGGCACCAAGACCGCCATATTCGGCGGGAAACTCCACACCGATCAGCCCGAGTTCGCCCATCTGCCGGCGCAGCTCCAGCGGCACGCTGGCGGCCTGCTCCCGGGCCTTGTAGCCGGGCGCCAGCACCTCCGCCGCAAAGCGGCGTGTGGTCTCGCGGAAGCTCGCCTGATCAGCGGTCAGCCCGAACATCTCGGGGGAAACGGATTCCGACTGCGCCATGATCCTCCCTGCCTCTCCTCGATGCCGTCAGCCACCGGGCCGCGACATTTATATCAATTCATTGCTATAGTTGCGAAGCTATCGCCGCCCAATTCAAATGTCAATACATTGCTATATGACGACATAGCGACAACGCCAGCCGTGTGGAGAAGGCCCTTTTCTTTGCCTGCTTTATAGGGTACCCCCCTATCCCATGGCACATACTCGCGACCCCAAGCACAATGCCGCCCTGCTGATGCGCGTGAAGCGCATTGCCGGGCAGATGGAAGCCATCGAACGCTCGCTCACGGCGGGCGCGGAGTGTGCGGATCTGCTGCACCAGGTGGCGGGCGTGCGCGGCGCCGTGAATGGCCTGATGGATGAGATTTTCGAGGCCCATCTGCGCGAGCACGTGGCCGGGCCCGGGCTTTCGGACGAGGAGCGTGCCCGCGGGGCGGACGAGCTCGCCACCGTCCTGCGCCGTTACGCGAAATAGCCGTTCCCACGCCGCCGGGTCCCGGCAAGGAGTTGAGCATGTCCGAAGCGATCCCCACGGCCCTCGCCAGCGAAAGCGCGGCCCACACCCATGTGTTCCTGGGCGCGCACCACGAGGAGAACACCCGGCGCACCGTGTGGGTGGTCATCCTCACCGCCGTGATGATGGTGGGCGAGATCATCGCAGGCACCATCACCGGATCCATGGCCCTGCTGGCGGATGGCTTCCACATGGCGACCCACGCGGGTGCCCTGGGCGTGGCGGCCCTGGCCTACATCTATGCCCGCCGGCATGCGCGCGATCCGCGCTTCTCCTTCGGCACCGGCAAGGTGGGTGACCTCGCCGGCTTCGCGTCTGCTTTGGTGCTGGGCCTGGTGGCGCTGGGCATCGCGGTCGAATCCATCGTGCGGCTTATGGAGCCGGTGGAAGTGGCGTTCGGCGACGCGATCGTGGTCGCGGTGGTGGGCCTTGGCGTCAATCTGGTGAGCGCTCTGCTGCTGAATGGCGGCCACGGCCACCATCACGGGCATGACCACCATGGGCACGATCACCATGGGCACGATCACGCCGGTCACGGCCACGCGGCCCATGGCGGCGACAACAACATGCGATCCGCCTATTTTCACGTGCTGGCCGATGCCCTCACCTCGGTGCTGGCCATCGTGGCGCTGATGGCCGGGCGCTATCTCGGCTGGGCGTGGTGCGACCCGCTCATGGGCATCGTGGGCGGCATCGTGATCGGGCGCTGGTCGTGGAGCCTCATGCGCGACACCGGCGCCGTGCTGCTGGACACCACCGACGCCCATGTGGCCGAGGAGGCGCGGGAGGCGCTGGAGCGGCTCGGCAATGTGCGCATCCGCGACCTGCATGTGTGGCGCATCGGCCCCCAGGCACGGGCGGCTATTGTCAGCGTCAGCGGACAGAATCTCGATCCGCAGACGATCCGCGAGCACCTCGCCCCCGTCGACGAGATCGTGCACCTCACGATAGAGTGTCGCTGAAGACGGCGCAGCGCATGGCACAAGGGGCGACGGCTCTGCCCCTCCCACTGGGGTGTGGAGATTTTCAACTCAGTCCATAGGCTTACTTCGGCGACCTTGACGCGTTCGTTAAAACGAACGATAGTCAGGGCCAATCCAGCTGCTGAATGGACGGGCCAACCATGTCGATGTGTCGCTCATTTCTGTGAATCGGCTGCCAGCCGCAGAGTGAGGCCATATTTCTACCTCCAACGTGCGCCGGCGGATATCCCCTTCCCGTCCCGAGGCCGCGCGTCATGTCGACTCTCCGTTCCCCCTTTCCGAACATTCGATCTGACGAACACCTCCCGGACGCCACCACGGAGTCTCCCGTGAACGCCCCTTCATCGACCGCGCCGGACCCGCAAACGGCCGCGCCGGTCATTCTGTTCGACAAGGTTGAGAAGACCTATGCCGGCCGGCGCGGCCAGGTGCCGGTGACAGCGCTGTCCGACATTTCCCTGGCGGTGCCGGAGGGCGCCATCGTCGGCGTCATTGGCCGCTCGGGCGCGGGCAAGTCCACCCTCATCCGCCTGGTCAACGGGCTGGAGCGACCCAGCTCCGGCCGTGTGGTGGTGGCGGGCACCGATGTCGCCGCGCTCTCCGAGAAGGCGCTGCGCGCCGAGCGCCGTTCCATCGGCATGATCTTCCAGCACTTCAACCTTCTCGCCCGCCGCACCGCCTATGACAATGTGGCGCTGCCGCTGGAGATCGCCGGCCTGGCCCGCCAGGAGATCAAGGCCCGGGTGGAGCCGCTGCTGGAGCTGGTGGGCCTCGCCGACAAGCGCGAGCGCTATCCGGCCGAGCTTTCCGGCGGGCAGAAGCAGCGCGTGGGCATCGCCCGCGCCCTCGCCACGCGCCCCCGCGTGTTGCTCTCCGACGAGGCCACCTCGGCCCTCGATCCCGAGACCACCGGCCAAATCCTGGCGCTGCTGCGCAAGGTGAATGCCGAGCTGAAGCTGACGGTGCTGCTCATCACCCACGAAATGGCGGTCATCAAGGCCGTCGCCGACCGGGTGGCGGTGATCGACGGCGGACGCATCGTGGAAGAAGGCGCCACCTATGACGTGTTCGCCCATCCACGCCACGCGACCACCCGCGCCTTCCTCTCCGACCTCACCGGCGCCAGCCTGCCCCCCTATGTCGCGGATCGATTGAAGAGCGAGCCGGGGCCGGGCCGCGAGGCTCTCGTGCGCATCGTGTTCACGGGCGACCATGCGACCGATCCGGTGCTCTCGCGGGTGTCGCGCCTGCTGGGGTTGGACCTCAACATCATCCAGGCCCAGGTGGACGAAATCGCCGGCAAACCGTTCGGTGTCATCGTCATCTCGTTGCCCGGGGACGCCGCCACCCTGTCCGCCGTGACAAACGCGGTGGAGCGCCTGAACCTCGACGCGGAGGTGCTTGGCTATGTTTGATTGGACTTTCGGCCTCCTCTCGCCGGCCATGACTGACCTCATCATCGAGGCCACCAAGCAGACTCTTTACATGGTGCTGGTCTCGGGCCTGCTGGGCACGCTCGTCGGCCTGCCGCTGGGTGTGTTCCTGGCCACCAGCCGTTCGGGCGAGCTGCTCGCCGCACCGTGGCTCAATGGTGTGCTGGGCCTGGTGGTGAACGCCGCCCGCTCCACGCCATTCATCATCCTGGTGGTGGCCATCATCCCCTTCACGCGTTTGGTGGCGGGAAGCTCCATCGGCACAAATGCGGCCATCGTGCCGCTCACGGTGGCGGCGGCGCCCTTCATCGCCCGGCTCATCGAAGCGTCCGTGCGCGAGGTGGACCAGGGATTGGTGGAGGCTGCCCGCGCCATGGGTGCGGGCCCGCTGCAGATCATCACCAAGGTGCTGCTGCCCGAGGCGCTGCCCTCCATCACGCTGGCGCTGACCCTCGCCGTGGTGTCGCTGCTGGGCTACTCGGCCATGGTGGGCGCGGTGGGCGGCGGCGGCCTGGGCGATCTGGGCATCCGCTTTGGCTACCAGCGCTTCATGCCCGAGGTGATGGCCACCGTGGTCGTGGTCCTGATCCTGCTGGTTCAGGGCGTGCAAACCCTGGGCGACAGCCTGGCCCGCCGGCTCGACAAGCGCCATCGCGGCTGAACCGGCGAGCCTGAAGCCCTCGTTTTCCCGAACATCTGGCCTCGTCCCAGACGCGGCCATCCCCCTCACCCTGACGGAGAGACATCCATGAAGCTCACCGCATTCGCCCTTGCCGCCGCGCTGGGCCTGACCGGCCTGTCGGCCGCCGCCCGCGCCGAGGCCATCAAGGTGGCCGTCACCCCCGGCCCCCATGCACAGATCCTGGAGGCAGTGAAGCCCATCGCCGCCAAGAAGGGCCTCGACATCACCATTGTCGAATTCTCCGACTATGTGGTGCCCAATGCCGCCCTGGCAGCCGGGGAGATCCAGGCCAACTCGTTCCAGCACCAACCCTATCTCGATGCCCAGATCGCCGATCGCGGTTACAAGATCAGCCCCGTGGGCTACACGGTGAACTTCCCCATCGGCGTCTATTCCAAGAAGTATAAGAGCTTCGACAACATCCCCGCCGGCGCCAGCATCGCCATTCCCAACGACCCCACCAACGGCGGGCGCGTGCTGCTGCTTCTGGCCGACAAGGGCTATCTCAAGCTCGACCCGAAGGCCGGCGTGAAGGCCTCGGTGGCGGACATCGTGGAGAACCCGAAGAAGTTCAAGTTCGTTGAGATCGACGCCGCCCAGCTCCCCCGCGCCCTGCCCGACGTGGATGCCGCCGGCATCAACACCAACTACGCCAAGGAAGCCGGCCTGGACCCCGTGAAGGACCCCATTTTGCGCGAGGACCCCAAGGGCCCCTATGTGAACGTCATCGCCGTGCGCACCGAGGACAAGGACAAGCCCTGGGTGAAGACACTGGTGGAAAGCTACCAGTCGCCCGAGGTGAAGACCTTCATCCTCGACACCTTCAAGGGCTCGGTGCTGCCGAGCTGGTGAGCCCAGCTCCCGCCGCTTTGACACGAAAACCCGGCGCGCCACCGCGCGCCGGCCCGTCAGGATCCACGCCGCGCAACGATGAACAGCCGCGGAAAGGCCAGCAGCACCTTACCGTCGGCCCGCATGGGATAAGGGCCCACCAGGCGCTGGCGGTATTCCTCCAGGAACTGGGCCTTCTCATCCCCTTCCAGCGGATCGATGAACGGCCGCAGCCCAGTGCCCTTCACCCATTCCACGATCGCCGCCGCACTGGCCAGGGGATGGTTGTAGATGGTGTGCCAGATGTCCACCCGCTGGGCGGAATTGATCAGCAGGTCGTAATAGGCGGTGGGCGGCGGCAGCGTGGTGCGGGCCGCGACGGCATCACGCAGCTTGCGGGCCCAGGGGCCGGTCATCGCCGTCTCACGCATGGCCACGTGGGAGGGCTCGTCCAGATTGTCGGGCATCTGCACCGCCAGCACCCCGCCGGGCGCAAGCAGGGACAGAAGGCGTGGAAAGACCGCCTCATGGTCCGGCACCCATTGCAGCACCGCATTCGCGAAAATGAGATCGGCTGGCCGCGGCAGCGTGAAGGTCGAGGCATCGCCAATCTCGAAACGCGCCCGTGGCAGGCGCTTTCGGGCCGCCTCCAGCATGGCCGGCGATGTGTCGAGCCCCAGCACCTCGGCATCGGGGAAGCGTGCCGCGATCAGCTCCGTGGAGTTGCCCGGACCGCAGCCGAGGTCCACCACGAACGACGCCTGATCCAGCGACACCTGTGCCAGCAGATCCCGCGCCGGGCGGGTGCGCTCGTCCTCGAACTTCAGATACTGCTGGGCATTCCAATCGGCCATGGGGGTCTCCTGAACGGCGGTCGGATACAATAGCATCACCACCTTGCGGAAGGATCACCTCGCAACCGCATGGCGTTTCGCCGTTGCCAAAGGCCCGGTGCAAGAGTAGAGACGACCTCACATCCAGAGTTGGGGCGACGCCCAACACCAACCTGCCGGTCCGGGCAAGGTGGTACTCTCTTCCAGCAGAGAGGATGTGGCCGAGCCGGCAAACCAACGGATCAAGCCACCCAGCGTCAGTTCCGACAGGCCCGAGGACGACGCGATGCCCATCAAGATTCCTGACCTTCTGCCCGCCCGCCGCACGCTGGAGGCCGAGGGCATGATGGTGATGAGCGAAGGCGACGCCATCCGGCAGGACATCCGCCCCCTGCGCATCGCTCTCCTCAACCTGATGCCGGACAAGATCTCCACCGAAGTGCAGATCGCCCGCCTGTTGGGGGCGACGCCGCTACAGGTCGAACTGACGCTCGTGCGCATCACAGAGCACGTCTCCCGCAATACCCCCGAAGACCACATGTCCGCCTTCTACCGCCCCTGGGCGGAGGTGGAGCATGAGCGATTCGATGGCCTCGTGGTCACCGGCGCCCCGGTGGAGCACCTGCCGTTCGGCGAGGTTTCATATTGGGACGAGCTCTCCCGCGTGTTCGACTGGACCCAAACCCATGTGCACCGCACCTTCACCATCTGCTGGGCGGCGCTGGCGGCGGTGCGGCACTTCCACGGCATGCCGAAGCACACCCTGGGGCAGAAGGCGTTCGGGCTCTATCGCCACCGCGTCCTGCAGCCCGCCTCGCCTTTCCTGCGCGGATTTCCGGACACCTTCCGGGTTCCCGTCTCCCGCTGGGCGGAGGCCCGCGCGCGCGACATTCCCGCCGATAGCGGCCTGATCGTGCTGGCCGACTCCCGGGAGACCGGCCTGTGCCTGCTCGACGATCCGCGCCACCGGGCGCTGCACATGTTCAATCACCTGGAATACGACGCGGCCACTCTGGCCAACGAATATTTCCGGGACGCGGCGAAGGAGCCCGGAACGCCCCTTCCAGCCCACTATTTCCCGGACGACAATCCGCAGACACCGCCGGAGAATCGCTGGCGCGGCCACGCGCACCTGCTATTCGCCAACTGGATCAATGAGATGTACCAGAGCACGCCGTTCGAGCTGGAACGCGTCGGGCAGTCGGATGCGTAGGCTTCACCAGCCAGGAGGTTGCGCGGCGGCCCCCCGTTGCGCGGGCTTCAACGAGGCGCCCAGACGTGCAATGCAGCCAAGAAGTATACATTGACAATCCCTGCCTGCCAACCTAGAGTTTTCACGGTAGCCTAATACAAAAGAACTATAAAGTTCTTCCGATCGTAGATAAAGCTGGAGCTGCGGCGCGGGACCCCAATTGGCCATGGATCAAAGCAACGTTCTGGACGAGGTGCCGTTGCAGCGCGCCACGGAGGCGTCTCAATACTGGGTGTGGCAGCTCAACAAGAATTGTGAGTTTTGCTTTTCCTCGTCCGCGGCCCGCCCTCTGCTTGGCCTCGGCGCAGATGATATAATGGGGCGGGAGTATTTCTCCGTTCTGCCCAATAATGGTACGCCCGACTTCGAAAGCATCTTTAGAAGCGCGGTGACTGAAGGCCGGTCCATTGAAAACCTGGTCCACAAGACACAGCATGCGAACGGCTCCACTCGCGTTTTCGAGGTAAGTGGCGCACCGGTACGGCGCGACGACGGTGCGCCTGATGGCTTCTTCGGTGTCAGCACCGACATCACCGCCGAGACCGCGGAGGAAAAGAACCTCCTCGATCCCAAGACGCTCTATACGGAAGCGCCGGTGGCGCTGTGCGTCGTCAACCGGCAAGGGCACTATACCCGCGTCAACGGCCAGTTCGCGCGCACCGCCGGCGTGCCGGCCGAGCGCATCATCGGCCTGCCTGTCGCCGAGTTCTCACCCGAGGCCGCGCAGCACTTCGAGCGCAACATCAAGATCTTCGATCTCGGCGGCGAGGTGAGCGAACATGAGGTGCGGTGGCGCGGCCGCTCGTTTCGCATGTCCGTGGAGCCGGTGCGCAACGGCGAGGGCGACGTGGTGGGCGGCTCCATCGCCCTGGTGGACATCACCGACTACGACAACGCCATCCGCGGCCTCACCTCCGCCAACCGCCGCTTCCAGCTGCTGGCCGAACGGGACTATCTGACCGGCCTGTTCAACCGCAGGCAGTTCGAGAAGATCTTCCGGATGGAGCTGAGCGCGGCGCGACGCGATGCCCTGCCCGTGTCCCTGCTGATTGTCGATGTGGACCAGTTCAAGCGCTTCAACGACCATTACGGCCACGCGGCCGGTGACCGGAGCCTGCGCGAGGTGGCGAAGGCTCTCGCCAGCGCCTGCTCGCGCCCCCGCGATGCCGTGTGCCGGTATGGCGGCGAAGAGTTCGTGATCGTTCTGCCGGGGACCAATCGCGCCGGCGCGGGCGTGGTGGCCGAGCGGGTTCGGCTGGCGGTGCTCGACCTTCAGCTTCCACACGAGGCGAGCGACCTTGGGACCCTGAGCGTCAGCATTGGCGGCTCCACGCTGACGCGAATCCCCAAGGCCGGCGACATCACCAGCTACCGCCAGGCTCTTCTGATGTCGGCGGACGCCGCCCTCTATGAAGCCAAGCTGGGCGGACGAAACACGTTCCGCATCGCCCAGCCCCCCATCGGCGGCGCCTGAAGACGCCGGCGGGCAAGGCCGCCGGCACCCTGCTTCAGCGCGAGAACTTCTTGTACTGGATGCGCTTCGGGATGGTGGAATCGAGCCCCAGCCGGCGCTTCTTGTCTTCTTCGTAATCGGCGAAGTTGCCCTCGAACCACTCCACGTGGCTGTCGCCCTCGAAGGCCAGCATGTGGGTGGCGACGCGGTCCAGGAAGAAGCGATCATGGGAGATGATGACGGCGCAGCCGGCATAGTCTTCCAGCGCTTCTTCCAGGGCGCGCAGGGTTTCCACGTCAAGGTCGTTGGTGGGCTCGTCGAGCAGCAGCACGTTGCCACCGCGCTGGAGTACCTTGGCAAGGTGCACGCGATTGCGCTCACCACCGGAGAGCATGCCCACCTTCTTCTGCTGGTCGCCGCCCTTGAAATTGAAGGCCGCGCAATAGGCGCGCGAGGGAATCTCCTTCTTGCCGACGTAAATCACGTCGTTGCCGCCAGAGACCTCCTCCCACACCGTCTTCTTGTCGTCGAGGGCATCGCGGCTTTGGTCCACGTACCCGAGCTTCACCGATTCACCGATGGTGATGGTCCCGCCATCGGGCTTATCCTGCCCGGTAATCATGCGGAACAGGGTGGTCTTGCCCGCGCCGTTGGGGCCGATCACGCCGACAATGCCGCCCGGGGGCAACTTGAAGGTGAGATCGTCGATCAGAAGCTTGTCGCCAAACGCCTTGTTGAGATGCTCGAAGGCGATAACGTTCTGGCCGAGGCGCTCGGCCACCGGAATGATGATCTGGGCGGTCTGCGGAGCCTTTTCGGAGGCCTTCTGCACCAGCTCGTCATAGCGCTGGATACGCGCCTTGTTCTTGGCCTGGCGGGCCTTGGGGGAAGCCGCAATCCACTCCTGCTCGCGGGCGAGCGCGCGTTGGCGGGCCTCGTCCTCACGACCCTCCTGGGTGAGGCGCTTCTGCTTCTGCGCCAGCCAGGACGAATAGTTGCCCTCATAGGGGATGCCCCGGCCGCGATCGAGCTCGAGGATCCAGCTCGTCACATTGTCGAGGAAGTAGCGATCGTGGGTGACGATGAGGATCGCGCCCGGATAGGTGCGCAGATGGCCTTCCAGCCAGTTCACCGTCTCGGCGTCCAGATGGTTGGTGGGCTCGTCGAGCAGCAGCAGCTCGGGCTGTTCCAGCAGCAGGCGGCACAGGGCCACGCGCCGGCGCTCACCACCGGAGAGGCGAGTGACCTCCCAATCGTCGGGCGGGCAGCCCAGGGCCTCCATGGCCTGTTCCACCTTCGAATCGAGATCCCACAGGCCCTGGCCCTCGATCTCGTCCTGCAGGCGAGTCATCTCGTCCGCGGTCTCTTCCGAGTAGTTCATGGCGAGTTCGTTGTAGCGGTCGAGAATGGCCTTCTGCTTGGCCACGCCCTCCATCACGTTCTCGCGCACGGTCTTGTTGGGGTCGAGCTGCGGCTCCTGGGGCAGGTAGCCCACGCGCACGCCATCCGCCGGCTTCGCCTCGCCGGAAAAGTCCTTGTCGAGCCCCGCCATGATGCGCAGCAAGGTCGACTTACCAGCGCCGTTAACGCCGAGCACGCCGATCTTGGCATCCGGGTAGAAGGACAGATGCACATTATCCAGGACCTTCTTGCCGCCCGGATAGGTCTTGGTCAGACCGTGCATATGATAAGCATATTGGTAGGAGGCCATACGCCGCCGGCTCCATGAGAGTACGGGAAAGTTGCCGTCGTTCTAACGATGCCGCCGGGGCGCGGCAAGCAGCGCCTTCCCATGTCCCACTGCGCCTGAGTTTTGAGCGCGCTGCCGCGCCGCCATGAAGCCCCTCCGCCTGCGAGTCGCACACCCCGCCGACGATGGCACGCCGCCATCAACGAACCTTCCGGTGTGTTTTTCAGACGCAATCACAATGACTTAAAGTCTTTGCCGGGCACAAAATCCACAGGCGAGACCACTCACCGCACGAAGATTCTTGCATTCCGAGGCCGCTCCTGCCATATGGACGTCATCGCCGGCGACGCACTGCGGTGCCGCGAAATGGATGCGGGTGTAGCTCAGGGGTAGAGCACAACCTTGCCAAGGTTGGGGTCGAGGGTTCGAATCCCTTCGCCCGCTCCAGTTGCTCTCAAAACACGATGATATGCGAAATTACCGGGTGCGGGCGTGATTTTGCGCTCTCCCGCGACGCGCTCGCGTGTCTTGGACGGAAGCGCGATTTAGCCTGAAAGCGCAGGCAATGCGATCAGCGCCACCGCGCCGCCCCCTGCCCGGTTGGCGATCCGAAAACGCCCACCGTGCGCCTTCGCCACCTGCCGCACAATGCTGATGCCCAGGCCCGTGCCGAAGATGCCGCCCGAATTGGACGCGCGAAAATAGCGCTGCCCCACCTTTCCGATCTCACCTTCGGGAATACCCCTGCCCTCGTCGCACACTTCAATGTGCACGCGCGCGCCCACCCGCGACACACGAACCTCGATCGCGGTGCTCGAGGGCGAGAACTTCGCGGCATTGTCGATCAGGTTGCCGATGGCGATTGCCGCCATGTCGGTGTCGAGCATAAGGCGCTCCGAAGGCTCCAGCCCCTCGAAGCTCACGTTAATCCGCCGCTCCAGGTGAAGCTCTCGAAACCGCTGCAGCAGCGCCGAAATCGTCGGCACGATCTCCACCTCCCGGCGGTTGGCCTCCACCACATTGCCGCCGATACGGCTGCGATGAAGCGAGATGTCCATCATCTCCACCAGCCGCTGCACCGCGGCTTCAATCTGACTGATGCGCCGCCGGTTCGCGCTGTCCTCCACCGGGGTCGCGTAGCGGATCGCGGTGACGCACGTGCGAATGACCGCGAGCGGCGTTCGATATTGGTGGGTGACCACATCGACGAAGCGCAATTGCTCGGCCTGGGCCGCCCGCTCCTGTTCCAGCGCCCGCTCCGCCGCCTCCTTTGCGGAGAGCAGCTCCGCCGTTCTTGCCTCCACCAGCTCAGCTGCACGGCGTTCTGCCCGACGCGAGACCTCAAGCAGCTGACTTTCGCGCCGCAGATATTCCAGCCGCGCAGACTCCTGCAAAAGCGAAATAGCCATCAACGCCACAAAGATGATGTTCCCGAAGGAAATGAACGCCATCAGGTCCGTAGTAGGCGCGAACACCCCAAGAAGCGCCGCATGATAGGAAATGGCGGCAACCGCATAAAAGCTGCAGCCTATAGCCGCCATGCGCGCGCCGCTCTTCGCCGTAAGCGCATGCCGAATATTCAGGTATGTAAAGATGGCCAGCATGATCGAGACAATGATCAGCTCCCAAGGAATATAAAATCGATAATAGCCGAGCAGACTGAGCACCAATCCGCACGCGACAAACCCCATCGCCGCCCTATTCAGCTGATGCAGGTGCGGACAACACGCCCGCAGATTGGCCTGGCTGCCCATGTAGCCCAACCCGAAGAAGTGGCAGATCAAAATGGCGAATTGGCAGAACTGATCGGGAAGCTCCGGCGAAAGCTCGCGCATCCAGCTCAGACCGAAGCCACTCAGGGGAAAAACGTTGACGGAAAAGCCGAGAACGAAAAGCGCAAACCAAAGCAACACCGGACTGCGTGAACGGGACCACGCGAGCATGATGATCAAAGCTAAGGTGATAAAAAACGCGAAACCAAAGCCGAGCGCAAAACTCCTGGAGGCCGCCATGTTGGCGAATGCCGAGGAAGACCCCAGCCACGCAGCCAAAGTCAGCGAGCTGCCAGTGTGCACCCGAATGTAGATGTCGAATACCGGGGACGGCACCGGTTCGAGCGCCGCGAATTGAAATGGCGCGTGCCCCGTGCCCGGCCCCACGGCCACATGATCACCGAGCCGAATTTCACGAAAATCCGTCGCGCCGCGCGGCGCGGGCACTCTCGGATAGAAGACATCTATATTATCGACAAAATTGGGTTGCAGCCATAAATACAAATCCCCCCTATTGAAACGCGGATTCCGCACAGTGACTTTGAACCAATACGCATCTGATGCGTAGCCGAAAAATATAATCCGCGGAGCTGCAGAGAACAGCGCACTCTCGGCACCAAAGGCGACGTCTTGCAAACTCAGATGCCCGGAGACATCACGCAGCATCATCAGATGCCCAAGCAAGGAAACCGGCTTCGCGTTTTCGCCGATGTCGAGTGGGGGCGGAGCTGGCCGGTCTTCCGCCGCCAGCGGCCCGACCGCCGCAAGCAGAATAATGCAGGCGATCACCACGCGGAAAACCGTTCTACAGCGACTGATCATGGATGCCTTCGCGAGAACACGCGGATTCTAGCCGCTCTATAGACAATGAAGCACAATATTCGTATTTGAACGTGATCCTCAGTTGACAAATTCACTTAAATTCGATCTACATTGCATCCGATCCATCAGACTGATCTATTTTCCACATTTGTGAAGCAGGGTCCAGCGCGTTGCTTTGGTTGTTGGGCGGAGCTGATGTATGGCGAAGGTTGTGATCGTCGAGGATGACGATAGTCTGCGCGGCAGTCTCGGCGACTGTCTCAATATGATGGGGCACGAGGTCGAGGGCGTCGGGAGTGCCGTGGAGTTCTATCAGCTTCTGGCGAACCAGCGCTTTGATGTGGCTGTGATCGACATCAATCTTCCCTATCATGATGGTTTCAGCATTGTCAGCCATCTTTCAGATCATTCCGAGCTGAAGATCATCATTGCGTCCGTCCGGGATACGCTGCCCGATCGGGTGAAGGGCTACCAATCGGGCGCGGACATTTATATGACCAAGCCCATCGATCCAGAAGAGCTTGCCGCCGCCATCCAAAGCTTGATGGGAAAGCGCAGAGACCAGGCGCCGAGCTCGGAAAAAACCTGGATCTTTCGCCCTCGGACCATGGATGTGGTGGCGCCGAACGGCACTAGCTTCAACCTCACGCGACGCGAAGCGCGCTTCCTCGGCTTTCTCCTCAGCCACACAGCGCAGGTGGTGACCCGCGACGAGGTCCTTCGGGCGCTCGGGGACGATGACGAGGAGAAGACCCGGCGCAACCTCGACACGCTGGTTTCGCGATTGCGCGCGAAGGTGAAGGCCAGGACCGGCCTTGCCCTGCCAGTCGACACCGTTCAGGGCAGCGGCTTTTCCATGCGGGATAAAGTGGAGCTTCAGGAGCCGGGCCCTGGTGGCGGCTCCACGACATAAGGCAGGCCGCGGTCAGGTCTGGGGAGCGTTTCTAACGGCGGAGACAGGCACGCGCCCGCCGGGCACGTGCGGCCGAAGATGCGCGCGGAACCGGTGCACGCGAGGGGCGGTGTGCTTTTGCCAGTGAATTTGGCATTGCATCTCATCGCGACGCAACCCAAAGGACCAGAGACCGCCAAACTCTTCTGCGACGCCAAATGACATGTTCCTTTCATTTCACGGCTAAATTGCCAGATTTCATGCAAATTGCTGATAAATCGGACCTTGCCGTCAAGTAAATGCCCATGTTAGCGGTATCAGTGGGCGGTGAAATTGATGGAAAGACGGCTCTGGCGGCATGTGCTGAATACCAGCTCCCGCGCCGTTTAGAGCCTCCTTCGTGCGCAAGGCACGAGGCCGGATGAGCCATCGCCCAGGGCTTGCGGCAGGTTGTCGATCGCGGTGATTTCGGACTTTCCTGCAACAAAGAAGAAGTCTGGTGGCGGCGTATTCTTGAAATGCCGGGCGCAACATGACGTGGGCACCGGCGCGTCCGCGACGGGGTTTCGACTGTTCATTTTGATCTTGGGGACGTGATCATGATCTTCAGCCGCCAGCATCCGAGCACGGCCAAGGCCAGACGCAGCGCGCTTTCCGGAAGCACGTCCTACAACACCTTAAGTTTGCTCAGCTTATCCGCGCTGATGATGGCCGCCAATGTGGGAACGGCGGCAGCCCAGCAGGTGGTTGCGAACAATGGCGTGAATACGCCCATCAATGTCGTGACCGACGGCGGGAACGGGACCGATTCCGTGTTCCACGTCTTCGAATCCGACGAGGCCCCAACCCCGGGCGGCGGCGCGGGCGCGGTTTCGGCGACGGCGACGGGCACCATCGATTCCGACGCAAGCGGAAACGTTATCGCGATTTCCGCCAAAGGCGGAAACGGCGGCAACGCCACCTGGCATGACCTGGCCGAGGCGGGAACCTTCAACGGCCAAAATGGCGGCGGCGCGGGTAACGTCACGGTGACGAGCAGCGCCAACCTGTTCAGCTCCGGCGGCGCGGGCGCGCTGGGCATCATCTCCATCACGGCCGATGGCGGCAGCGGCGGCAATGCCGCGAACTTCAGCTCGCTCTATAGTTCCGACTCGCTGATGCCCTATTCGGCCGGAACAGGCGGCGCCGGAGGCACCGTGACCGTCACCCTCTCGGCCGGGCCGGACGGATCACCCTCCCTCGTCCACCAGAACAGTGACGCGCCGGCCAGCCTGGCCGCCGTTTATGTCAGCGCCAGCGGCGGCGCGGCGGGCCAAGGCGACCAGAGTTCGGAAGGCGATTATGGCAGCTGGGGCGGCAATGGCGGCTATGCCGGCACCGTGACCGTTCACGCCGACAAGGTGTCGATCCTCACCATCAGCGATCAGTCCGCCGGCATCCACGCCATCGCCGATGGCGGCGCCGGCGGCAATGGCGGCTATACGCAGGACGACACCCTCGGCATATCGGGCCTCGGCGGCGACAGTGGCGGCGGTGGCACGGTAACGGTCACCCTTGGCCACCATTCGTCCATCAACACCCAGGGGGATTTCTCCGTCGGCATCCTGGCCGAGGCGAACGACGCGCCCGCCGGCAGCGCCGGCCTGGGTGGCAATTCCGCAATTCCCGGCGGCACGGCCATTGGCGGCGGATGGGTCACCGTTCTCAATGACGGGACCATCAAGACACAGGGCAATGGCGCCCACGGCATCGTGGCCCAGGCGGGGGGCAGCAGCGGCGGCGACGGCACCACCTCCTATGGTGTCATCTATTCGGTCGCGGGCAGCGGCGGTGTAGGCGGGGATGGCGGCACGCTCACCGTCACCAATTCGGCCAGCGGCACCATCACGACCTCGGGTTCCGGCTCCTACGGCATCATCGCCCAATCCATTGCCGGTACGGGCGGCAATGCGGGCGATGCGGAATCCCTTGCCATCTCCATCGGCGGCGATGGCGGCAATGCAGGCAATGGCGGGTCCGTCACGGTGGACAATGCCGGCTCCATCACCACTTCCGGCACCGGCGCGGCTGGCATCGCCGCCCTCAGCATCGGCGGCGGCGGCGGCATCCTCCTGGGCGAGGTGGCGCAGGCGAACATGATCCAGGGCAGCTCGACCAGCGGCGGCGCGGGCGGCACGGCGGTCACCCTGCTCGGCCCGTTCTCGCTGGGCGGACACGCCGGCGGCGGTGGAGATGGCGGCGACGTGACTGTCTCCAACACAGGGAAAATTGAAATCGAGGGGTCGAACTCCATCGCCATCCAGGCGCAATCCATCGGCGGCGGCGGTGGAAATGGCGGCGGCTCCTACAGCGAGAGCCTGTTCGCCAGCGTCTCGATCGGCGGAAATGGCGGCGACGGCGGAAAGGGCGGCGCGGTCACCATCAATCCGACCAGCGCGGTGGACCTGTCCACAGAAGCGGCTCCGGCTGTTACGGGGAAGATCACCCTTCACGAGCATGACTCCTACGGCATTTATGCCTCGTCCATCGGCGGTGGCGGCGGTGATGGCGGCAGCACGACAGGCGTTGCCCTCGGAGTGCCGGTCGCGGGGCTGGACTACCAGGGCTATTCCTTTCAGTTCGCGCTGGGCGGCAGCGGCGGCAGCGGCGGCGACGGCGGGGCGGTGACCGTCAACAACATCAGCGAGATCACGGCGCTGGATGAAAACACCGTCGGGGTCTTCGTCCAGTCGGTGGGCGGCGGCGGCGGCACCGGTGGCTCGGCCACCGGAGTGAGCGTCGCGCTCGGCGACTTCACCTACGCCCCCGTGCCCTCCATCTCCGCAGCCGTGGACATTGGCGGCAGCGGCGGCAACGGCGGCGACGGCGGCACCGTGACCGTCAACAACTACGCCAAGATCTCGACCGTGGGCGACATGTCCCCTGCCCTGCTCGCGGAATCCATCGGCGGCGGCGGCGGCAATGGCGGCAACGCCACTGCGCTCTCGGCGGCGGTCAATGGTGCCTATTCCGCCAGCGTGAGTGTCGCAATCGGTGGAAAAGGCGGGTCCGGCGGCGTGGGCGGCCAGGTCGGTGTGGTGAACACGGCCGCCCTGAGCACCCAAGGCCAGTTCTCGGACGCCCTCTATGCCCAGTCCGTCGGTGGCGGCGGCGGCAATGGCGGAAGCGGCGCGGCCTACGCGATCCCGGGGCTGCTGCCGATCGGCTACAATTTCACCGGAACCGTGGGCGTCGGCGGGCGTGGCGGCTCGGGCGGTGACGGCGGCGCGGTCACCGTGACGAACTACGGTGCCATCTCGACCCTCGTGCAAGGATCGCGCGGCATCTTCGCCCAGTCGGTGGGCGGTGGCGGCGGCAATGGCGGCGGCGGGCAATCGGTCGGCATTTCGAACTTCGAGTCCGTGCAGGTGGGCGTGGGCGGCTCCGGCGGCGCGGCCGGCAATGGCGGCGCGGTTACGGTCACCAACACGGCGAGCGGCTCGATCGAAACCCATGCGGCGGGCGGCAACGGCATCGTTGCCCAGTCGGTTGGCGGCGGCGGCGGCACCGGCGGCGCTGCCTCGGCTTCGCAGAGCTTTTCGACCACGACCAATGTCGGCCGCATCCTGAAAGCCTACAGCTCGAAGATCTCGAAGACGCTGTCAGCCGATAAGCTGTGGGGGCGCAGCGCCAGCAAGTATTCCTTCAGCCAGCAGGTCAATGTGGGCGGCTCCGGTGGCGCGGGGGGCAACGGCGGCGCGGTCAGCGTTGAGAATGACGGCAAGGTCACCACCCATGGCGACTCCGCCAATGGCATTCTCGCCCAGTCCGTCGGCGGCGGTGGAGGTGTCGGCGGCGCGGCCAGCGGCGCGGGCGGCGCACTGGCCAATCTGGATATCAATGTCGGCGGCAGCGGCGGTGATGACGGCCCGGCCCATGGCAGCGGCGGCACCGTGAACGTGACCAACACCGCCGCCATCTCGACCGGGGGCGACTATTCCGCCGGCATCTTCGCCCAGTCGGTTGGCGGCGGCGGCGGCGCGGGCGGCTCGGCGATGGACGGGACCTATGCCTCCGGCGTCGTGTCCGTCGATGTCGGCGGCAGTGAAGGGGCCTCCGGCAATGGCGGCAAGGTGACGGTGACCAGCACCGGCGCGATCTCCACCAAGGGCTATCAATCCCACGGCATCCTGGCGCAATCCATCGGCGGCGGCGGCGGCACCAGCCAGATCAACCTTGAATATTATCAATATGTTGATGAGGTCGACCCGACGAGCGGCCTCACCGTATCGCATCCGGAGATCGTCCTTGATTCAACGGTCTATGGCGGCGGCAGCTCGGCCACAGGCGGCAATACGGGCTCTTCAGGCGTGAGCCTGGGCATCGCCACCACCATCGGCGGCAGCGGCGGCGCCGGCGGCAGCGGTGCAGAGGTTGACGTTACGGTGGGATCCACCATCACCACGGCAGGCAAGGATGCCTACGGCGTGTTCGCCCAATCGGTGGGTGGCGGCGGCGGCACCAGCGGCAGCGACAGCGGCGCCATCGCGGCCATCGACAACCATGTCGATGGCTCGGGCGGCAATGCCGGCGACGGTGGCGCCGTCAACGTCACCCTCAAGGCCGGGCTGCAGATCAATACGAAGGGCATGGGCGCGGCGGGCATCGTCGCCCAGTCCATCGGCGGCGGCGGCGGCCTGGTGGGCGGTGTTTCCGACGGCCTGAGCCTCCAGTGGGGCGGCAATTGGGATAATGAAGGTGGCAATGGCGGCCATGGCGGCGACATCACCATCACGAACGACAGCGGCACCGCCAGCATCACCACCGCGGGCCGCGGCGCCCATGGCATCTTTGCCCAATCGGTCGGCGGCGGCGGCGGCGCGGCGGGCTCATCCGAGGGGCTGCTCTCGCTGGGTGGCGGCGTCAACGGACAGTCTCGGCATGGCGGCCAGATCACCATCGACTATGCCGGCGACATCAGTGCCAAGGGCGTGAACTCCATCGCGATTTTCGCGGAGAGCACGGGCGCCAATGTCACCGCGCCCGGCACCACCGCCAACGGCATCATCGCAGTGACGACCAATGGCACCATCGCGGGTGGCTCCGGCTCCAGCGGCGCAGGCATCGCGCTGGTCGGCGGCGGCTCCGGCATCGCCCAGAACACCATCAATGTGAATGGTGGCAGCGTTTCTGCGGGCGAGAACGGCTATGCCCTCGCCTTCCTGTCGCAGGCCGCATCGACGGTTGCGGTGGTCAATAGCGGGACGATCACCGGCAATATCGACCTCGGCCGCGCCGCGAATACATTCGAGAACAACGGCACGCTCTATTCCGGCGCCAACGTGATCATCAATAACTCGACCGGCGGCAGCTACTGGACGCCGATCTCCTCCGATCTGCTGGCGGACGGCAGCCCGAGCGGCACCCTTGGTCCGGTGGTGGACGGGGACACCTTCACCAATGCCGGCACCATCAACCCCTTCGGCATCGGCGTCATCGGCACCACGACCCTGGATACGTCGGACTACGTGCAGACGAAGACGGGCCTGCTCCAGGTTGATGTCGACTTCAACACGCAGGCGGCGGACCTTCTGCATGTGACCGGCGCAGCGACGCTTGACGGCAAGGTGGCGCCGCAGCTCACCTCCCTGCCCACAGCGAGCGCGGTGCGCGATGGCGCCTCCGTGACCATCCTCACCGCGCATGACGCGGTCGCCGGAAACCTGACCCCGGTCAACACCATCGCGGCGAGCTACGCCACGGTGATCGAAGGCAAGGACGTGGCGGTGAAGCTGACCAGCCTCAACTTCGCCAACTCCTCGGTGGTGACAACCGCCAGCCAGAACATCGCCTCCAACCTGCAAAGCGCCTGGACCTCGGGGACCACGGGGCAACTGGGCTCGGCCATGACGGCGCTGGCCAATCTGCCGGCCGGATCGGCGGCGGCCTATAACAAGGCTCTGGAAAGCCTCTCCGGCGAAGGCAGCGCCGTGGGCTCGGCCAAGGCGCCGGCCCGGGCGCAGGCCTTCGCCCATGCGCTGCATTCCTGCCCGGTCTTCGTCGGCGAGACGGCGAAGCTGATGGAAGAAAGCTGCGTCTGGAGCCAGGTGGTGGGCGACCACTACACGGAGACGAACTCCTCGGGCATCCGTGGCTACGACAATAACTGGGGCGCCTTCCAGGTGGGTGGCCAGAAAGCCCTGGAGGATAACTGGTTCGTGGGCGGCGCGCTTTCCATCGGCCAGGCAACCCTGACCTCGGACGACGGCACCTACCGCGACAACAGTGACAATTATTCGGTGGGCCTGGTGCTCAAGAAGCGCATTCTTGACGTCTGGGAGATCGCCGCCTCGGCCACCTACACCTACAATACGGGCGACTCCAAGCGTGTGGTGGCATCAGCCATGGCCCTGACGTCCAGCGGCCTGTTCCCCACCGCCATGGCGAGCCCGGACACCCACACCTTCGGCGGGCGCCTGCGCTTCGCCTATTATGCGGACTTGGGCGCATTCTACCTGAAGCCCTACGCGGACTTGGACGCGGCCTATGTCTATGCCCCCGCCTACAATGAGGTGGGCGCCGGGATCTGGAACCTGCACTACGCCTCGGCCAGTGACTTCCAGGTGGCGGTGAGCCCCAACCTGGAGATCGGCAGCCGCATCAATACCGACCTCGGCGTCCTGCGCGCCTATGCCCGCGGCGGCGTGAGCCTGTGGAGTGACGGGGACTGGTCGCAGACCGCGTGGTTCGAGGGCATGGGGCTTGGGGATGCCGGCCACACCAACACGTTCAACGGGTCGGAATTCTACGGCAAGGGCGTGCTCGGCGCGGAGCTCGTGTCCGATAACGGCCTCGCCTTCCGGTTCGAATACACCCTGTCCGGCGACAACGACTTCCTGAACCAGAACTTCGCCGGCCGGCTCGGCTACCGGTTCTGAACCCGCGCCTGGCATCGGTCCCCAAGGACCGATGCCAGGCGGTCATCCGCCGCTCAATGGGCGAGTGCTGCCGCCAGCTCGTCGAAAATGGGGGTCGAGGGATTTTTGTCCGGCGCGCTTTCGCTGCCCAGGGTCGTCAACACCACAAGGGTGAGATCCTGGGCGTTCTTGTAGCCCGCGACGCCCGCATAACCGCCGAAGAAGAACGTCTTCTTCACCCACGGCGGCAAGATCTCCATGCCAAGACTGAAGGCGTGCTCGGGCGTGTTGATGCCCTTGCCGAGGGTGGCCGGCGTCAGCATCAGGCGCAGGCTTTCCTTCGAGATCGTCTCGCCCCTGCCCAGAGCCCGCATGAGGCGGACCGTGTCGCCCATATCGGCATTGAGAGGCCCGGTGAAGGACGTCCAGGACGGGCTCCAATAGGTGGCGTCCTCGAAAACCCCACGTTCTTTGGTGAAGCCGTGCAAGGGCGGGGCGGGGAGTTCGGCAGTGGTCCAAATGCGGGTCTGCTTCAGGCCCAGCCGATCAATGATGCGTTGGTGCAGCAGGGCCGGATAAGGCGTGCCCGTCGCCTTGGCGAGCGCCTGCGCCAGCACGATGAAGTTGGTGTGGGCGTATTGGAAGCCCGTGCCCGGCTCGAACACCATGCCGCGGGCAAAGGCGATCTTCAGCAGTTCGTCCGTGGGCCACGCACGAAACACATCGCTTTCAAAGGCCTGCACAAAGCCGGGGTCGGATTCGTAATCCGCATAGCCGGAGGTGCTATCGGCCAGCATGCGCAGGGTGACTTTGCGCGCCTCAGGATAATCGGGCAGCCATTCGTCGATGGTGTCGTCGAGCTTCACCCGCCCTTCGTCCACCAGCTGCATCAGAATTGTGGTCTGCGCGGCAATGGCCACGGCGCCGATGCGAAAGTGCATGTCCCCACGCGCGGGAACTCCGGTGATGGAGGTGCCGGCCACCGCAACGAGTGGGGGCGCATCGGCAATCCCCACGCCCACGATGAGGGCGGTGACGCCGTATCTGGCGCGCATATCCTCCAATTGCCCGGCAATCTTGCTCCATGCGATCGCCAGGGGCTGGGATGCGGAAGCGCCCGGGGCCGCCGCTCCAGCCGCCTGGGCGCGGGCGGGAGCAGGCCCGGTGGCGAAAAGCAGCGCCATGGCGCAGGCGGAAAGCAGAGCGGATCGGCCAATCATGACGTGCGCACTCCTGATGACGAAAAGACACCGAAGACCATGCGAAAGCGCTGCAACGCCATCGCTCAAGTGGAATTCACCGACAAAACTGGACGGCCGCGAAGCCACCCCGTCAGCTCTGCGGACTGGGTCGCGCTGCGCCCTGGGTATTCACATAGATCGCATAGAGCGAGGTCTGGGCGGTGATGAAGAGGCGGTTTCGCTTGAGCCCGCCAAAACACAGGTTCGAGACCCGCTCCGGCATGGGCAGGGAGCCCAGAAGGGTGCCGTCCGGCGCGTAGCAATGCACGGCGCGGAAAGCCGAGGTCCAGACATTGCCGAGCACGTCGCAGCGCAGGCCGTCGAAATAGCCATCCTGCAGGCACGCGAACAGGCGGGGATTGGACAGGGCCGCATCCGGCGCGACATCGTAGGCGACGATGGCGCGCGGGTGCGTCGGCACGTGGCTGGCGCCGGAATCGCTCACATAGAGGATGCGTTCATCGGGCGAAAAGGCGAGCCCATTGGGCTGAACGCAGTCCGTGACTACCGCGCTCAGGTCGCCGGAATGCGGATCAAGGCGGTAGACGCATTGCCGGCCCAGCTCCGAAACGGCCGCATCGCCCTCATACTCGCTGTCGATGCCGTAAGTGGGATCGCTGAACCAGATGCTGCCATCGGACTTCACGACCACATCGTTCGGCGAATTCAGGCGCTTGCCCTCGACATGGGTGGCGAGGGGCCGAATGGCGCCGTCATGCCCGGTGCGGGTGATGCGCCGGGTGCGATGCTCGCATGTGACCAGCCGCCCTTCCAGATCAACCGCATTGCCGTTGCTGTTTTCGGATGGCTCGCGAAAGGCGGAGACAACGCCATTGGTTTCGTCGTACCGCAGCATGCGGTTATTGGGAATGTCCGAGAAGAGCAGATAGCGGCCGGCGGGAAAATAGGCCGGGCCCTCCACCCACCGCGCCCCTGTCCACAATTGCTCCAGCAAGGCGGTCGGAATGAAAAGCCGGCCGAAGCGCGGATCATGGACCTCGAACTCGCTCATGCCATCATCCTTCGCGGCGAGGCGGCGGCCGCCGGGAAAGCGAGGATCACACGCCGCCGGAGGCGAGGCGGCTGGCATAGGCCGCAAGGGCTTCGGCATGCCCGTCATCGGCGCGAAGCCCCAGATAGCCGTCCGGCCGGATGACGAACAGCGTCACGCCGCTGACGCCCAGATGATCCGTCGCAGCGGTATCGATGCCGCCATGCCCCTGCTGCGTGGGGCCGTGAGGCGTGAGCATGAAGCTCGCCTCGAAGATCGGCCCGGCCTCATCGGGCGAAATGGCGCGGTGATGCGCGCTCAGCTCATGGGGCGCGACGGCGGCGTTGCCCACCAGCACGGTCGTGTGCCCGGCCCGGTTGGCCAGCACGTTCAGGCCGTGGGACGCCCCCTCGGAGAGGCGCACCTCAAGATGATCCGGCCATCGCCGGCCTGCCGCCAGAGCCTCGCTCGGGGCACCGAGCACGATGGGCGAAGCCGAGTAATCAATATCAAGCTCCGCCTCCGCAACGGCCTCATGGTGGCGCGTGTCGGGATTGGCGAAAATGTTACGGATGAAGGCATCGCGCGCCTCACGTGCCGCAGGGTCCGTCAGCAGCTGGGCGCGGTCCGCCTCGTCGCCGGAAGCGGTGATCATCTGTGCCACGGGGCGGCGCTCCGCCTCATAGGTGTCGAGCAGCGCCTCGGCGTGATCGCCGCGGGCCACCAAGGCAAGCTTCCAACCCAGGTTGAAGGCATCCTGCAGGCCGCTATTCATGCCATGGCCCTGCACCGGGCTGCAGGTGTGCGCCGCATCCCCCGCGAGCAGCAGGCGGCCGGCGCGGTACTTCTGGGCGACCCTGGTATGGCACTGAAAGCGCGTGGGATTGGCCACCTCCACAAAGGCGGCCTCAGGCAGATAAGCCGCAAGGGTCGCCGCCGCATCGGCCACAAGGTCGGAATCCTCCGCGCTCGGCCGCAGATAGATGCGCCAGCGCTCATCGGGCAGAGCCGTGAGGATGATCGGCGTATCCTCCAGATAGGCGAAGTTGCCTTCATGGGAATAGGGCCAGCCGCTCACCTTGGCGTCGAAGACCGCCCACGGCTCCTCGATCTCATGGCCATCCTGCCCGATGCCCGCCAGCCGGCGGACGGTGCTGCGATGTCCATCACAGCCAACGACCCAGCGCGCGACAACCTGGCTTTCCTGCCCTTCTGTTTCGAGGGTCGCCAGAACGCCGTCGGCGCGCTCCTCCAGATCCACCAGCCGGGTCGAGCGCGTCACCGTGCCGCCAAGCAGCGACAGGTAGTCGGTCAAAACCGCCTCGGTCACCTCCTCGGAAACCCCGAGGTTAAATGGATAGCGGCTACCGCTGAGCGAAAGGTCGATCTCGCCCAAAGCGCTTCCATTGGAATGAATGCGGCACAGCCGCTGGCGCACGCCCGCCTTCAGCAGCGGCTCTGCAATGCCGAGCGCATCGAAGATCTCGATGGAGCGCGGGTGCACCACGGTCGCCCGGTCCCAGGCCAGCGGCGCGTCATGGGCATCGATGAGGAGGGTGTCGACGCCGCGGCGCAACAGCTCTGCCGCCAGCAGCAGCCCCGTCGGCCCGCCCCCCACGACGAGAACACTCACCTCTGCAGCCATGACCCAGCCCTCAAGAAGAGGCGTCATCATCCTCAAACGCCGGACAATCTCAAGGGCCGCGCCTCAGCTTTCACCGGCCAGAAAGCGTATTCCCGCCGTTTATACCTCCACCGACAGGCAGGCCCCCAACCTCTGGGGTTGGCGCCCATTCGGGCACTCGCACCCCGTGTCCGGCCGACGCCGTCGCCCGGCGGGGGGCACCTCACGCAGCGGGTGCGGCCCCTTTCCGGCGGATCGGCGACGCCCCGACCCGCCAATGTCGGGACAAGGGTGCGGGACGGCAGGTGAAGGCGGGTATCGGGAGCTGGCTAAGTCTCTGACATCACCGGCAGTCTGCCGCTGCCCCATGGTGAAGGGCCGTGCGCTGTGCTTTACTCAAGGCGATGGAAGCCCATCACCAGGTGAACAGAGACGCTCAATACCGCCGTCCGGCTATCCCCCGTTCGGGAAGGAGCTTCACCGATGGCTCACAAAGGACTTACCCTCACCTTTGCCGTGGCATCGCTGCTGGTGCTACAGTCCGCGCCCGGCGTGGCGCAACCCGCAGCCACGCCCCTGGCCGCGCGCGACGGGCAGGTGGTTCTGCCCTATGCCGAACAGAAGTTCAGGGGCGCCGTCGGCACCACCTTCAAGGATTCCGATCCGGCCACCTTTCCGGCCCCGATCACCGCCCCCAAGGGCGCACCCAACGTTCTGGTGATCCTTCTGGATGACGTGGGCTTTGGCCAATTCTCCGTCTCCGGCGGCGCCGTCCCCTCCCCCTCGCTGGACCAGTTGGCGCAGCAAGGCCTGTTCTACAACCGCTTTCACACCACCGCCCTGTGCTCTCCTACCCGGGCCGCCCTGCTGACGGGCCGCAACCACAACGTCTCGGGCACCGGCGTCATTACCGAACTTGCCACGGGCTATGACGGCTATACGGGCATCATCCCCAAGGACACCGCGACGGTTGCGGAGATCTTGCGCCAGAATGGCTATATTACCTCCTGGTTCGGCAAGAACCACAATACGCCGATCTATGAAACGAGCGCCATCGGGCCCTTCGATCATTGGCCGAATGGCCTCGGCTTCGACTATTTCTACGGCTTCATGGCGGGTGACACCAACCAGGTGCGGCCCTATCTCTTCGAAAACCAGACACCACTGGGCACCCCGGACAAGCCCGGCTACTATCTCAGCGTCGATCTTGCGGACCACGCCATTCAGTGGCTGCAGAACATCGAGGCGATCCAGCCCTCAAAGCCCTGGTTCCTCTATTTCGCCCCGGCCGCGACCCACGCCCCGCATCAGGCCCCCAAGGAACTGATCCGCGAATTCGCCGGCAAATTCGACATGGGCTGGGATGAATACCGCAAGCAGACCTTCGAGCGGCAAAAGCAGCTTGGCGTCATTCCACAGGATACAATCCTGACACCGCGACCCGCGAGCCTACCCGCCTGGGACAGCCTGGATGACAAGAAGACGAAGCTTTATAGCCGAATGATGGAGGTCTTCGCCGCCTACGGAAAGCAGGTGGACCAGGAAGTGGGCCGGGTGCTCGACTATGTGGCGAGCATGCCCGATGCCGATAATACCCTGATCCTCTACATCGTCGGCGATAATGGCGCCTCCGCCGAGGGCGGCTTCGACGGCACGCTCAACGAGAACGCCTTTTTCAACGCCTACCTGATGACCGCCGACCAGATGCTGGCCCGCATCGACGAGATCGGCACCGAGCTGCACTTCAACCACTTTCCGGCCGGCTGGGCCTGGGCCATGGACACGCCCTTCCAGTGGACCAAGCAGGTGGCGAGCCACCTGGGCGGCACGCGCAACCCCATGGTGGTGAAATGGCCCGCGCACACCAGGGCCAGCGGCGAGGTGCGCTCGCAATTCACCCATGTCATCGACATCGCCCCCACCATTCTCGAGGCCGCAGGCATTGCCGAGCCGCGCAGCGTGAACGGCACCGCGCAAACGCCCATCCAGGGCAAGAGCTTCCTCTCCACCCTTTCGGATGCGAAAGCGAAGGAGATCCGCACCAGCCAGTATTTCGAGATGTTCGCCAATCGCGGCATGTACAAGGACGGCTGGTGGGCGGCCTCCCTCTCGTTCGAGCCCTGGCAGCCGGAGCGCGCCGACTTCGACCCCTTCAAGGCGAAATGGGAACTCTACAATCTGGAAACCGACTTCAGCCAGGGCAAGGACATTGCCGCGCAGAACCCCGGCAAGCTCGCGGAAATGACCGCCCTATGGTGGGCCGAGGCCTCCGCGAACAAGGCGCTGCCCCTCGACTGGCGCGGGGCGGAGCGGTTCAGCGCTGAGCTGACCGGCAAGCCCAACCTGGCCGGCGACCGCAGGAGCTTCACCTATCACGGGGTGCTCGCGGGCCTGCCGGAATCCTCCGCCCCCGATATCAAGAACAAGTCGTTCAGCGTCTCCGCACAGGTGCAGGTGAAGGAGAAGGCCAATGGCATGATCTTCACCCAGGGCGGAAATACGGGGGGATGGGCGTTTTATCTGAATGACGGCCGGCTGGTCTCCGCGCACAACTTTATCGATGTGAATATCTATTCCGTATCAAGCCGTACATCGGTGCCTGCGGGGGAGCACGCCGTGCGCATGGACTTCGCCTATGAGGGCGGCAAGGAGGTCGGCAAGGGCGGCGCCGTAACCCTTTATGTGGATGGCGCGGCGGTCGGCAGCGGGCGGGTGGACAGAACCACGCCCTACAAATTCTCGCTTTCCGAGAACCAGGACATCGGCACCGATACCGGCACGCCTGTCACCACGGACTACCGTGCGCCCTTCAACTTCGAGGGCACCCTGAAGGAGGTGGTGATCGATCTCAAATAACTCTAGCCCGCCGGGCCCGCCCGAACCAAGGCAACAGCCGCCGACCTTGGGCTGCGGGAGAGCCAAGATCCGCGGTGCGCGGCTGAGGCCAACGTGGGGCCTGTCCTCACGCCGGAAGGCCGCGCTCAGCATCGCTCCAGTGGACACCGATCAAGGTCCGCTCCCGCCGCATCCCGAAGCCCCTGACGCATGGCGACCTGGAGCCGTTCCGGTCGCCTGCGTCCACCAGCAATCCACTCATCAAGGAGCGCATCGAACACAGGACCGCGACGTGCGCCGGGCGGACGACTGCCCAGGATCCGCCCATGGCCTGCACAAGGCTGGCGCGGGGCGTGCGGCTGAAGCATCGAATCGTGGGTTATTGGTGCTTTACGGATGGCCCACCGGAAAGACGGCTGACGTCTACACCGGAGCTGCCAACAAGGAACGCCCGGTGCGCTCAGCTGCCGAACAAAGATCGCCCGCACTCAGCACTCGGTGCGGGGGCACGGAGTAAAAGGCGAAAACTTCAAAATGTTAAGGAAGGGATGGTGCCCAGGGGCGGAATCGAACCACCGACACTGCGATTTTCAGATAGACAAGGAAAAGTTTCAGACTAAATCAAACTCTTCACTCTGCTTTAATAAATATAAAATATCATTTCATTTCAACACATAGATTGTTTCATTCCCCTTTTCCTGCTTCAGTTAAGCAAGCGCTCCTCCGCACCCATGGCGCACCCACGCATTTGCGCCAACCGAATAGGACTTCTTCGCTCCGAACCGCGCAATGACATTGTCAGTGCATCCTGAAGTATGAAGGGCTTCGGAGAAGCCTCATGACCGCCGCCCGGTACACCCCTAACATCCGCATCAAATCTGAGGATCGAAGCCTCATCGATTGGGCCGCCAAGGCTCAGTGCAAGACGCGCACGAACGTCATCCTCGAAGCCGCCCGCCGCGCGGCGGAGAATGAGCTGCTGGATCACACTGTGGCCCAGGTCAGCGAGGATGCGTATGCCAACTTCCTGGCCCGCCTCGACGCGTCCCCCTGCTCCCAGCGAATGATTGAAGCACACCATGCGGACCAAGGCCCCTGGGAATGACCCTGGCTGCTCCGGCCCCGCTTCAGCTTGATCATGGCGTTGCTATATCACTCGCCTGCCGTCGGCGATTGCGGGATGGCGGCCTCAGGCGCCGAGATCGTCGCGGAACCGCTCCATCTGATGCATCCGCTCGTGCAGAATGGTCACGATGCCGACCTCCCCATTCGACAACCGGCGCCAGTACACGAAATGATGCGCATGCCGGAAGTAGAACCCCTCGACCCCGAATTCCGCCGGGATCGGTCGTGACGCCACGGCGTGGCTCTCGATTTTGTCGAAGGCGGCGAACAGGTCGGTGATGTAGCGTTCTGCTTGCGCCTCACCCCAGCGATCCCGCGTGTACCGATAAATCTCATCGAGCCGCAGCGACGCGGCCTCCTGGATGCGCACGGCCATTCCGTCAGCGCCGATTGCGAGCGATCACATCGGCCGCGGTCAGCGGGCGGTAACTGTCCTCAGGGGCCGCGAAGGCAAGCGTCAGCTCCGCCTTGAGCCGCTCGAAAGCCTCGTTTTCCACCCGCTCCTTGTCTCGCCGGATCAGGTCGCGCACATATTCGCTGATGTTCTCATAGGCCCCGCTCTCCCCGACGTTCGAGGCTACGAACTCGCTCAGCGCGCCGCTGATCCGCACCGTCATGGTCGTCGTCTGGGACATGGAAGGCCTCCATCCTGTTCGTATTCAAGATAATCAAAAATGAATACGAACGCAACTTCCCATCCCCGTTCGTTGGCGCGGCACACGTTCAGCCCCCCCCCGCTCCGATATGGCTATGCGTGGGGGTGACAACCCTTTCAACCACACTCAACCCATACCCTGACAAAGCTGTGTCTTGGGTGTCATCGTGCGCGCTATGCGCAAGAAGCTCTCACCCAAGCTCATAGACAGCCTCCCGGCCGCGACAGAAGTGGCTCGGTTTGTCTGAACAGCCTTTGACGTTTGATAAGTGGATCGTCTGCGGTTTGGTTGTTCAAGCTGCCGTCTGCGGGGCGTCATGGAGGTCGGGCGTAGCCCGGCCGGAGTGACGCCCCGCAAGTCGCGGCCAATTCACGCTGCCACGGCCTGTGGCAGATTGTCAAAGTAGGTTTGATCGGGCGTACGTCCGCCGAGGCTCGAATGCGGTCTGCGGGCATTGTAGAAGCCCAGGTATCGGCCGATCGACCTGCGCGCTTCGCTGACGCAAGCGTAGGCGTGCAGGTAGACTTCCTCGTACTTCACCGAGCGCCACAGCCGCTCGACCACGACATTGTCGCGCCAGGCGCCGCGGCCGTCCATGCTGATGGCAATCTTTTCTCGCATCAGAACACTGGTGAAGGCCTGGCTGGTGAATTGGCTGCCTTGGTCCGTATTGAAAATCTCCGGTTTGCCATAGCGCGCCAGAGCTTCCTCGAGCGCTTCCACGCAAAAGTCGGCCTCCAGCGTGATCGAGATCCGGTGGCTGAGGACCTTGCGGCTGAACCAGTCAACGATAGCGACAAGATAGACGAAGCCCTTGGCCATGGGGATGTAGCTGATGTCTGTCGCCCAGACCTGATTAGGCTTCACAATCGGCAGTTTGCGCAGAAGATAGGGGTAGATCTTGTGCCCTGGCGCCGGCTTGGAGGTGCTGGGGCGGCGATAGACCGCCTCGATCGCCATCTTCTTCATCAGGCTCGCGACATGGCAGCGGCCAATCTCGATGCACTCCTGGCGCAGGAAATCACGTAGCATCCGGCTTCCCGCGAAAGGAAACTCCAGGTGCAACGCGTCCATGCGCCGCATGATCGCGAGGTCCGACGACGAAACCGGTCGGGGCAGATAATAGACACTGCCCCGGCTGATCCCCAGTTCCTTCGCCTGCCGCTTCACGGGCAAGGTATGCGAGCGGTCAATCATCGCCTTGCGCTCGGCAACAGTCCTGCCTTGCCGAGCGCGCCTTCCAAAAAATCGTTGGCCAACGTCAGTTCGCCAATCTTGGCGTGCAGCGTCTTCACGTCGACAGCCGGTTCGTCGGAAGCCTTCTCCGAGCCGAACACGCCGGCTGCCCCTTCAAGCAACTGCGTGCGCCACGTCGTGATCTGGTTGGGATGCAGATCATAGTCGTGCGCCAGCTCCGCCAGCGTCTTCTCACCCTTGATCGCGGCAAGCGCCACCTTCGCCTTAAATGCTGGGCTGTGGTTGCGCCGAGGTCGTCTGCTCATTCTCTGCTCCTGTCTCGCAGCCTTCCTGGCTGCCTTCAGGCAGAAAATCCAATTATCTCAGTGTGCAGATTCTCCAGGCCACCTCTGTCGAGCCCGTCGTCACGCGGCTTCATCAAACCCGCGCATCCCGTGCTGCTCTGTTTCATTCAAGCGCGCGCCCCGCGACACCCCGGACGCACCCAGCGCACAAGCGAGGGCTCACCGAGACGCGTGACACGCTCTCAAGCCATTGATTTTTAATGAGAAAATGGTGCCCAGGGGCGGAATCGAACCACCGACACTGCGATTTTCAGTCGCATGCTCTACCAACTGAGCTACCTGGGCTTCGCTCGGCGCCGCAGCGCTTCAGCGAGGAGGCTGTCTATAATGTTCGAGTTTGCCTCTGTCCAGTGCCACCGGCAACTTCGTCATCCAAGCTGTGGACAACGCCGATCGAGCTGCGCCCGTTCCGCTGCGCAGATCAGCGCCCCGCCCCGACGCGGCGCGAGACCGCTCCAATGGCGAGCCGCCCCGTCCCACCGGCTTTACGGCCACCGGACGGATTTGAGGTGTTTTCTTCTGCGGAAACTGGCAATGTGCCCGCTCTTGCCGAATTGCCGGCACCACCGAAAAAGGGGAAAGAGGTGGCTGAACGTAAGGCGCATGGGGCACACGAAGTCGCTGAGCCCTCCGAATTCACCACAGGATCGGGCGCGCCCGCAGCAGCTGCCGCTACCCTCGAACAGGCCCTCGGTGTCCAGGTCCGCTCCATCCGCCGCGAGCTGGACCTGACGGTTTCCGATCTCGCCGGCGCCGCCGGCATCTCCGTGGGCATGCTGTCCAAGATCGAAAACGGCCAGATCTCGCCCTCTCTCGCCACGCTGCAGGCCATTTCCAAGGCCCTCAACGTGCCCATCACCACCCTGTTTTCCGCTTTCGAGGAAAGCCGCGACTGCTCCTTCGTGCGCGCGAATCAAGGGGTGATCATCGAGCGCCGCGGGACCAAGGTCGGCCACCAGTACGAACTGCTCGGTCACGGCCTGGGCGGCGACATCGTGGTGGAACCCTACCTCATCACATTGTCCCAAGAGGCCGCGCCCTTCACCGGCTTCCGGCATGCGGGCGTCGAGTTCCTCTACATGCTCTCCGGCGAGGTGATCTATCGCCACGCGGACCGCACCTATCACCTGCGGGCCGGCGATGCGCTCATGTTCGATTCCGGCGCCTCGCACGGGCCCGAGGAACTCGTCGTCACCCCCATGAGCTATCTGTCCATCATCGTTTACGGCCGTGACCGCCACTGAAGGCGGGCCGGGGGGCTTGTGCCCTCAAGGCGTTCCAATCGTTGGGTTCACGGTCATTTTCTTTCTAGGAAACTTTTATTCTTTCATGTTGACGTAATGCAGCCGGCGGCGTACCACTGACCTCAAGGTCGCATCAGCGGCCGGGGAATGGAGCCAGTGACAGCGCCATGTGCGGCATCGTCGGTATATTTTTGAAGGATCCCGCCCTTGAGGGGGAACTCGGATCCATGCTCGCGTCCATGCTCTGCGTGATGACGGATCGCGGCCCGGACAGCGCCGGTTTCGCGGTCTACGGGTCCGGAGCCAAGGACAAGGTGAAGCTCTCTCTTCGTGCCGCGAAGGGCTATGACTTCTCGGCCCTTGCCGCCGGCCTTTCCATCCCGGCGGACGGCATGCCGCCGCTCTCGGTGCGCTCCACCCACGCCGTCATCGAGATCCCGGCGGCCCGCGAGGCCGCGGTGCGCTCCTTCCTGGCCGCCAGCCACCCCGAGGTGGCGGTGGTGGGCACCGGTTCGCGCATGGAGATCTTCAAGGAAGTGGGCCTGCCGGCGACCGTCG
The DNA here is from genome assembly GCF_043831965.2 of Xanthobacter variabilis. NCBI lineage: Bacteria > Pseudomonadati > Pseudomonadota > Alphaproteobacteria > Hyphomicrobiales > Xanthobacteraceae > Xanthobacter > Xanthobacter variabilis. The sequence goes on along the minus strand of NZ_CM195533.1, from coordinate 2,963,828 downwards.
CCGACACCTTCGGCCTCGCCAAGATGCGCGGCACCCACGGCATCGGCCACACCCGCATGGCCACGGAAAGCGCCGTGACCACGGCCGGCGCCCACCCCTTCTCCACGGGTGCCGACCAGTGCCTGGTGCACAACGGCTCGCTGTCCAACCACAACCAGCTGCGCCGCCAGCTGAAGCGCGAAGGCATCACCTTCGAGACCGAGAACGACAGCGAAGTGGCCGCCGGCTATCTCACCTGGCGTTTGAAGCAGGGCGCCAGCCTGGGTGAGGCGCTGGAAGCGGGCCTCAAGGACCTGGACGGCTTCTACACCTTCGTTGTCGGCACGGAGAACGGCTTCGGCGTGCTGCGCGATCCGGTGGCCTGCAAGCCCGCCGTGATGGCCGAGACCGACCAGTATGTCGCCTTCGGTTCCGAATACCGCGCCCTCGTGGACCTGCCCGGCATCGAGAAGGCCCGGGTGTTCGAGCCCGAACCCGCCACCGTCTATTTCTGGGAGCGCGCCCAGTGAACGCCATTTCTCCCGATATCACCTTCGACCTCGCCTCCGCTGAGCTGCGTGAGCTCAACGAGGCGCTGCACAAGATCACCGCCGAGAGCAACACGCGCCGCTGGCGGGTGCTGAATCCTGAAGGCCGCCACGCGGTGGCGGTGGGCATCGACGCCCCGGTGACCGTCGAGATCGACGGCAATGTGGGCTATTACTGCGCCGGCATGAACCAGCAGGCGTCCGTGATCATCCACGGCAATGCCGGCCAGGGCGTCGCCGAGAACATGATGAGCGGCTTCGTTCGTGTGTGCGGCGATGCCAGCCAGTCGGCCGGCGCCACCGGCCATGGCGGCCTGCTGGTGGTGGATGGCAATGCCTCCGCCCGCTGCGGCATCTCCATGAAGGGCATCGACATCGTCGTGAAAGGCTCCATCGGCCACATGAGCGCGTTCATGGGCCAGTCCGGCTCGCTGGTCGTGTTCGGTGATGCGGGCGAGGCGCTGGGCGACAGCCTCTACGAGGCCAAGCTGTTCGTGCGCGGCACCGTGAAGTCGCTGGGCGCGGACTGCGTCGCCAAGGAAATGCGCGACGAGCACAAGGCGCTGCTGGCGCAGAAGCTCGAAGCCGCGGGCATCGCGCCGGGCAGCGTCGATCTCTCGGAGTTCAAGCGCTACGGCTCCGCGCGCAAGCTCTACAACTTCCATGTCGACAACGCCGACGCCTATTGAGGGGTGAAGAAGAATGACCGCGCACGACGCAAAGGGCCCGGCACACGCTCTGCCCCAGACCTTGCCCCGCTTTTCCGCAACCTTCGATCCCCACACTTTGTCGGAGATCCGGCGGGCGGCGGCCACCGGCATCTATGACATCCGCGGCGGCGGCACCAAGCGCAAGCTGCCCCACTTCGACGACCTGCTCTTCCTCGGCGCGTCCATGTCGCGCTACCCACTGGAAGGCTATCGCGAGAAGTGCGGCACCGAAGTGGTGCTGGGCACCCGCTTCGCCAAGAAGCCGATCCACCTGAAGACTCCGGTGACCATCGCCGGCATGAGCTTCGGCGCCCTTTCCGCCCAGGCCAAGGAAGCCCTCGGCCGCGGCGCCTCCATCGTCGGCACCTCGACCACCACCGGCGACGGCGGCATGACGCCGGAAGAGCGCGGCCAGTCGCAGACCCTGGTCTACCAGTACCTGCCCTCGCGCTATGGCATGAACCCGGTGGACCTGCGCAAGGCGGACGCCATCGAGGTGGTGATCGGCCAGGGCGCCAAGCCCGGCGGCGGCGGCATGCTGCTCGGCCAGAAGATCTCCGATCGCGTGGCCGCCATGCGCAACCTGCCCAAGGGCATCGACCAGCGCTCGGCCTGCCGCCACCCCGACTGGACCGGCCCGGACGATCTTGAGATCAAGATCCAGGAGCTGCGCGAGATCACCGACTGGGAAAAGCCCATCTATGTGAAGGTCGGCGCCTCCCGTCCCTATTACGACATCGCGCTGGCCGTGAAGGCGGGTGCCGACGTGGTGGTGCTGGACGGCATGCAGGGCGGCACCGCCGCCACCCAGGAAGTGTTCATCGAGCAGGTGGGCATTCCGATCCTCTCCGCCATCCGCCCCGCGGTGCAGGCGCTGCAGGACCTGGGCATGCATCGCAAGGTGCAGCTCATCGTTTCGGGCGGCATCCGCACCGGCGCGGATGTGGCCAAGGCGCTGGCGATGGGCGCCGACGCGGTGGCCATCGGCACCGCCGCTCTGGTGGCGCTGGGCGACAACGACCCCCATTGGCAGGCGGAATACGAGGCCCTCGGCACCACGGCCGGCGCCTATGACGACTGGCACGAGGGCCGTGACCCGGCTGGCATCACCACCCAGGATCCCGAGCTCGCCGCGCGCCTGGACCCGGTGAAGGCAGGCCGTCGCCTCGCCAACTACCTCTCGGTGATGACACTGGAAGCGCAGACCATTGCCCGCGCCTGTGGCAAGAGCCATCTGCACAATCTGGAGCCCGAGGACCTGGTGGCCCTCACGGTGGAAGCGGCCGCGATGGCCGGCGTGCCGCTCGCCGGCACCCAGTGGATCCCCGGCAAGACCGGCGGTTACTGAGCCTCTTCGGCATTCGTCCCGGACCCCGCAAAGGGCCCGGGACGCGTCAAGACAACAGAATGAACGCCCCGACGCGCCGGCGCCTCGTTTTAATGCCGTGTTGCCCGCGTTCCGCGCCGGCGGGGTTGTCCCCACAGCAAAAAATACGACCTTCCCGAGGACCGAACATGAGACGCATCGCCGAAATCGCCCGCGAGGCGGAAGGGCATACGTCGGGTGCCGCCGAGGTGGCCTCCGATCTCACCAAGGCCGCCAAGGAGCGCGGCATCAAGTATTTCCTCATCTCCTATGTGGACCTGTTCGGCGGCCTGCGCGCCAAGCTGGTTCCGGCCTCGGCCATCGCTGAGATGCAGCGCAACGGCGCGGGCTTCGCCGGCTTTGCCACCTGGCTCGACATGTCTCCCTCCGATCCGGACCTGTTCGCGGTTCCCGATCCCTCGAGCCTGATCCAGCTGCCGTGGAAGGAAGAGATCGGCTGGCTCGCCTCCGACCTCGTGATGGGCGGCAAGGAAGTGGCCCAGGCCCCGCGCACCCTGCTGAAAAAGCAGCTCGCAGATGCCGCCGACCTTGGCTATGTGATGAAGAGCGGCGTGGAGTGCGAGTATTTCCTCATCTCCGCCGACGGCAAGTCGATCTCGGACGATGCCGATACCGCCGACAAGCCCTGCTATGACCAGTCCGCCCTCATGCGCCGCTACGATGTTATCAAGGACATCTGCGACGCCATGCTGAAGCTGGGCTGGGGCGCCTACCAGAACGACCACGAGGACGCCAACGGCCAGTTCGAGATGAACTGGAACTATGACCACGCGCTCCTCACCGCCGACCGCCATGTGTTCTTCAAGTACATGGTGAAGTCCATCGCGGAACAGCATGGCCTGCGCGCCACCTTCATGCCCAAGCCCTTCATCAACCTCACCGGCTCGGGCTGCCATTCTCACGTCTCGCTGTGGAACAAGGGCAAGAACGCCTTCTCCGATCCCAAGGGCGAGCTGGGCATGTCGAAGCTGGCCTACCAGTTCATCGGCGGCCTCATCCACAATGCGGACGCCCTGTGCGCCCTCACCAACCCCACGGTGAATTCCTACAAGCGCATCAACGCGCCGCGCACCATTTCCGGCGCCACCTGGGCACCGAACACCGTCACCTATACCGGCAACAACCGCACCCACATGATCCGCATCCCCGATGCGGGCCGCCTGGAGTTCCGCCTCGCCGACGGCGCGGCCAACCCCTATCTGCTGCAGGCCGGCGTGCTCGCGGCGGGCCTTGACGGCATTGTGAACGAGCGTGATCCGGGCAAGCGCCTCGACATCAACATGTACACGGACGGCCACAAGGTGAAGGGCGCCAAGAAGCTGCCCCTCAACATGCTGGACGCCCTGCGGGCGCTGGAAAAGTCCAAGGTGATGGGCGAGCGCCTGGGACCGGAGTTCGTGTCCGGCTATCTCAAGCTGAAGCACCACGAGTGGAACGACTTCTCCCGTCACCTCACCCAGTGGGAGCGCGATCGCACTCTCGACATCTGAGGCAATCCGCGCCAACATGAATGAGTTCGCCTTCGATGGCGGCCTCCGAGGGGCTTCGGCGTCATGCCGAAGCCCCTTTTTCATTTGCCGTCACCATATCGCGCCACTCCCGTGCTCGGGCACCATGGCCATGCAGTGCTGCATTTCTTTGCGGCAAGTGAGAGCCAGTGACCTCACCTTAGGCAATTCCGCAGGGTTTTCGGCCGCCTTGTACCCCACCTGCCGGATATAGCCTCATTTGCGTGCAGTGCAGGCGCTGCGGTACAGATCAAAGGCGCAGCGGACAAGTGATACAATCGCTTGCCGGTTCATGTTCCAGCGGACTTTGAACCATAGCGGCGGGTGATGCTTCGCGATGCTGCGGGTAGAAGCCATTGGAAATTCATAATTCAGTAACACGCCCGCACCTTCCCCAGCTGAACGGACGGCCCGCCGCCGACCCGATGCGGGTCCCGATATGCCTGTGTGGCATATTTGTTGCTCCACAGTGAACCGCCCATGACCATGCTGACGGGGGGGCTCCTGTCCGGATGTCATGGCCGACGCGAAATCACGTTCGGGGACCAGCATGACGGATCAATTGTCTGCCCTGACGACCATATTCACGGAATTCTATTACTTCCTGACGGTCGTCCTGATGTTCTTCATCCATGTGGGCTTCTGCATGTACGAGGTGGGTGCGGCGCGCGTGAAGAACGTGCAGCACACGCTGCTTAAGAACACCATGGCCATTCCCCTTGTGGGCCTTGCCTTCTTCCTGTTCGGCATGTGGATCTACATCGCCTTCCAGGGCTGGCCGGTTTCCGCGAGCTCCCTCAGCTTCTCCACGGGCTTCGAGCCCTGGTCCACGAAGATTGCGCCGAACCTGTCGGATCGCATCTCCGGCGTGTTCTGGGCGGCGTTCGCGCTGTTCGGCATGACGGCAGCCTCCATCGTCTCGGGCGCCCTCATCGAGCGCACCAAGACCTCGGGCTTCTTCATCATCGCCATTTATGTGGGCGCCATCGCATGGGTCATCCCGGCGGCGTGGGCCTGGGCCGGCAATGGCTGGATGGCGCAGTATCTGGGCTTCCACGACCAGTACTGCTCCGCCATCCTGCACTCGGTCGCGGGCTTCGCCACCCTGGGCATTCTGATGAATGTGGGCCCGCGCATCGGCAAGTTCGCGCCGGACGGCACCCCGCGTGAGATCCCGGCCCACAATCCGTGGCTGGTCACCATCGGCCTGTTCATGATCTATGTGGGCTTCTGGGGCTTCTACGCCGCCTGCCACATCCCGATCGTGAACGTGGGCACGGAAGCGGCTCCCTACTTCACCGCCACCAACATCTATGGCGTTCCGATCACCCTCTCGGGCGTCACCATGAACTTCATGCTGGCCTTGTTCGGCGGCATGGTCGCGGCCTACATGGTGTCCAACGGCAATGCCTACTGGACCTATTCGGGCGGCCTCACCGGCCTCATCTCGGCCAGCGCCGGCAACGACCTCTACCACCCCATCATCGCGCTGGTGATCGCGGTGGCGGGCACCATCATGGCCTACAAGCTGCACTATTGGGTGGAGCGGAAGTTCAAGATCGACGACGCCGTGGGCGCGGTCGCGGTGCACGGCTATTGCGGCCTGTTCGGCGGCATCGTCGCGGGCTTCGCACTGTGGGGCTATCCGGCCGTGCTGCCGTCCGAAGGCGCAGTCATCGCGCTGGGCGAAGGCGTGGGCTGGTTCGGCGTGAATGGAGAGGGCCTGCCGGTCATTACCCCCATGGGCAACATCATCGGCTCGCTGGTGTTCGCCATCGGCTTCGGCTTCATCCCCGGCTACCTCATCTCCAAGGTGCTGGCCATGTTCGGCATGCTGCGCGTGCCGGCCGCCGCCGAGCTGATGGGCCTCGACGGCAAGCATGTCGCCGCCACCTACCCGCACCACTCGGGCATGGAAGCGGCCTTCGAGGACATCCAGCGCAACGAAGCAAAGTTCTGAGCGGCAGGGGGCGGCCGGAACCAACCGGCCGCCCCTCATTCGCCAAGACAGAGCACAGGCATATCCGCGCAGGCCCCGCAGGGCGGCGCTCCACCTTCGAGAGGAGAAACCCATGCACACCGGTGTGACGTCCCTCGCCAAGCTTCCCGAGATGGCCGAGGTCTACCCCTTTGCCGGCTATGAGCCCCTGTTCACGGTGATCGCGTTGCTGTTCTTCATCGCCTTCATCGCCAAGCAGATCTCCATGGACAAGGCGCAGCACGAAGAGATGCTCGACCACACGTCCGAGGCGGTGGCCACCCCCGCCGAGTGAGCAGCGGCCATCCAACAGGCCCGGCTCGTGCCTCGGCGCGGCCGGGCCTTTCCCTTTTTGAAGCTGGCCGCGCGCCCACCGTACGCGTTTCGCGCACCGGGCCTTATTGCTCCACGCGGAGCGAGCCGGCGAGCCAGGGCATTGCGGCATCGAGGCCCGGCAGCACATCCGCCGCCAGCCGCGCACGACAGAATTCCACAATCTCCCGGGGCAGCCGGCCCAGTTCCTGCCGACGCGCGATCAATGTCAGCCGCCGCTGAAAGGCGGGGCCGGGAAGTGGGGCGCAGGTGACGCGCGAGAAATCCACAGCCCCTTCATGCACGCAAAGGGGCGTCGTCACCGCAAATCCCTCGCCCGCCGCGACGGTGGCCGCCACGCCCTGGGGCGTGTCGAACTCCAGCCGGCGCGGCAATTCCACCTTCAGCCGACGCAAATGGCGCTCCACCTCGATGCCGGTCTTCGAGCGGGCCGAAAAGCGCACCAGCGGCAGCGGCATCTCGCGCAACTCCTCCACGCGCGCGGGCGCCTGCGCGCCCGCCGGCAGCAGCAGCACATAGGGTTCGGTGACCAGCGCGAATCGCTCCAGCCCCTCCACGTCCTCCAGCTCGTCGAGACCCACAAGAAGGTCCATCTGGCGCGAGAGCAGCGCGCTGGCGTGGGCCGCCGTCAGGCCCGACAGCACGGAAACCTCCTCCGCCAGCGTCGCAAGATAGCCACCCAGCGGCGCCGAGAGGGCGCGGGCGAGCGAATCGACGAGGCCCGCGCGCAGCAAAGGGAAGCGCCCATGCTCGGTCTCCCGCAGAGCCGGCGCGATCTGCCGGGCTTCGGAGATGAGCGCGCTGGCCTTCTGCCGCAGCACGCCGCCCGCTGCGGTGAGTCCCAACGGCCGCACCGACCGGTCGAACAAGGCGAGGCCGATGCGCCCTTCCAGGTCCGCCACCGCCTGCGACACTGCCGGCTGGGTCAAACCCATACGCCGCGCCGCGCCCGCCATGGCGCCTTCCTCGCAAACCGCCAGGAAAATCTCCAACGCCCTGAGATCGAACGGAAGAGCCTCGCGCGCGCCCATCACCCGCCTCCGAATACTATAAGCATCATTTATATGATCCCTTCATTCGCGGCGAGCTATAGAGTTAGTGAACGGGTGATCGACCCCCTATGCGGTCTCTTCGGACCGACGCAGCGAGTGCCTCATGTCCGCGCGCTATTCGTTTCTCAGCCTCATTTCCAATGCGCTGAACGGCCAGACCGGCTGGAAGCCGGCCTGGCGGGATGCGCATCCCAAGCCGACCTATGATGTGATCATCGTGGGCGGCGGCGGCCATGGCTTGGCCACCGCCTACTATCTCGCCAAGGAACATGGCATCCGCAACGTCGCGGTGCTGGAAAAAGGCCATATCGGCTCCGGCAATGCGGGCCGAAATACCACCATCATCCGCTCAAACTATTTGCTGCCGGGCAACGAGCCCTTCTACGAGTGGTCCATGAAGCTGTGGGAGGGCCTGGAACAGGACCTCAACTACAATGCCATGGTCTCCCAGCGCGGCATCATCAACCTGATCCACTCCGACGCCCAGCGCGATGCCTATGCCCGGCGCGGCAATGCCATGCGCCTCGCCGGCGCGGGTTCGGAGCTGCTGGACGCGGAAACGGTGCGCAAGATGTGCCCGTTCCTGAACTTCAACAATGCGCGCTTCCCCATCAAGGGTGGCCTGATGCAGCCGCGCGCCGGCACCGCCCGCCATGACGCTGTGGTGTGGGGCTATGCGCGCGCCGCCGACCGGCTGGGCGTGGACATCATCCAGAATTGCGAGGTCACCGGCTTTATCCGCGACAACGGCGCGGTGGTGGGGGTGGAAACGACCCGCGGCGCCATCCGCGCGGGCAAGGTGGCCCTGGCGGTCGCCGGCTCCACCTCCCGCCTCACCCGCCACCTCGACCTGCGCATGCCGCTGGAAAGCCATGTGCTCCAGGCGTTCGTGTCGGAGGGGCTGAAGCCGCTCATTCCAGGCGTCATCACCTTCGGCATGGGCCACTTTTACGTCAGCCAGTCGGATAAAGGCGGCCTCGTCTTCGGCGGCGACATCGACGGCTACAATTCCTATGCCCAGCGCGGCAACATGCCGGTGGTGGAGGATGTGCTGGAAGGCGGCATGGCGCTGATGCCCATGATCGGCCGCCTACGCCTGCTGCGCTCCTGGGGCGGCCTTGTCGACATGTCCATGGACGGCTCGCCCATCATCGATGTGGGCCCCCTGCCGGGCCTCTACCTCAATACCGGCTGGAACTATGGGGGCTTCAAGGCCACCCCGGCCTCGGGCTGGTGCTTCGCCTACACCATCGCGCAGGACCGCGCCCACGATTTCAACGGGGCGTTCCGCCTCGACCGCTTCCGCACCGGCAACATCCTTGATGAGAAGGGGGTCGGCGCGCAGCCGAACCTGCACTGAGCCATGCGCATTCCCTGTCCCTATTGCGGGTCCCGCGACGCCCACGAATTCGCCTATCTGGGCGATGCGACGCTCACCCGTCCCGACCCCGCCGCGCCCGACGCCGCCGAGGCGTTCCACGCCTACACCTATCTGCGCGAGAACCCGGAAGGGGCCCATCGCGAATACTGGTACCACGCCAATGGCTGCCGCCGCTGGCTGGTGGTGACGCGCAACACCAAGACCCATGAGATCCTCGGCGTGGAATTCGCCCGCCCGAGCACGGACGAGGTGCCGGCATGACCCGTCTTTCCACCGGCGGCCTCATCGATCGCAGCCGCACGATCTCCTTCACCTTCGACGGCGCCACCTATCAGGGCCATCCCGGTGACACGCTGGCTTCCGCTCTGCTCGCCAATGGCGTGCGGCTGGTGGGCCGCTCTTTCAAGTATCACCGCCCGCGCGGGATCTTCACCTGCGGCTCGGAAGAGCCCAACGCCTTGGTGGAGCTGCGCGCCGGCGCCCGCAAGGAGCCGAACACCCGCGCCACCACCGTGGAGCTGTTCGACGGCCTCTCCGCCCAGAGCCAGAACCGCTGGCCCTCGCTGGAGCATGACGCGCTGAGCGTGAACCAGCTCGTCTCTCCCTTCCTGGGCGCGGGCTTCTACTACAAGACCTTCATGTGGCCGGCCTCGTTCTGGGAGAAGGTCTACGAGCCCTTCATCCGCCGTGCCGCCGGCCTCGGCGCCGCCTCTGAGCTGCCCGATCCGGATACGTACGAGAAGGCGTTCGCGTTTTGTGACGTGCTGGTCATCGGCTCCGGCGCGGCCGGCCTCGCGGCGGCGCTCTCCGCCGCCCGTTCCGGCGCGCGGGTGATCCTGGCGGAAGAGGACTTCCGCTTCGGCGGCCGCCTGCTCACCGAGGATGTGGCCATCGATGGCGCCCCGGCGCGCGATTTCGTGGCCCACGCGGAAGCCGAACTGGCGGCCCTGCCGAATGTGCGCCTGATGCCGCGCACCACCGTGTTCGGCGCCTATGACGGCAGCGAATATGCCTGCGTGGAGCGGGTGAGCGACCATGTGGCGGTGCCGGCGGCCTTCCAGCCACGCCAGCGCCTGTGGCGTATCATCACCAAGCGGGCGATCCTGGCCACCGGCGCCTTCGACCGGCCGATCGTGTTCCCGGGTAATGATCGCCCGGGTGTCATGACCGCCCAGGCGCTCGCCACCTATGCCCGCCGCTTCGGTGTCGGCGCGGGGGCTAATGCCGCCGTGTTCACGAACAATGACGCGGGCGTTTCCGCCGCCCTCGCCGCCGCCCATGCCGGCGTGAAGCTCGAAGCCCTCATCGATGTGCGCGAGGCCCTGCCCTCCGCGCTTTCGGCCAAGGCCAAGGCGCTGGGCGTGCGCGTCATCACCGGCGGCGAGGTGATCGCCACCAAGGGCAAGCGGCTCTCGTCCATCACCGTGCGCACCGGCTCGCGCACCGAGACGCTGGCGGTGGAGGCCCTGGGCATTTCCGGCGGCGCCACGCCGAACCTCAACCTCACCTGCCACCTGGGCGGCAAGCCGGTGTATCGCGAGGACATCGCCGCCTTCGTGCCGGGCAGCGTGCCGCCGGGCATGAGCTGCGCAGGTGCGGTGGCGGGCCAGTTCGCTCTGGCCGAGTGCCTGAAGGCCGGCACCGAGCAGGGCGCGACCGCCGCGCGCGACGCGGGCTTCGCAGGCGCCGCCCTCTCCGCCCCCAAGGCGGAGGAGACGGCGACCGGCATCCGCGCCTTCTGGCAGGTGAAGGCGAAGGGCGACCTTGCCTTCGTGGATTTCCAGAACGACGTGAGCGCCAAGGATGTCGGCATCGCCCACAAGGAGGGCTTCCGCGCGGTGGAGCTCCTGAAGCGCTACACCACCATGGGCATGGCCACCGACCAGGGCAAGAATTCCAACATGGCGGGCCTCGCCCTCATGGCGGAGCTGACCGGCCAGGGCATCGCCGCCACGGGCACCACGGTATTCCGCCCGCCTTATACGCCGGTGGCGCTGGGCGTGCTCGCCGGCCATCACCGGGAAAAGGACTTCCGCCCGACCCGGCCGACACCCACCCACGCCTGGGCCGAAAAGCAGGGCGCGGTGTTCGTGGAAACCGGCTTCTGGCTGCGCGCCGCCTATTTCCCCAAGCCCGGCGAAAAAGACTGGCTGGAGAGCGTCAACCGGGAGGTGAAGGCCACCCGCGAGAGCTGCGGCGTCATCGACGTGTCCACCTTCGGCAAGATCGACCTGCAGGGCCCGGATGTGGGCACCTTCCTGGATCGCGTCTACATCAACATGTTCTCGACGCTCCAGGTGGGCAAGGCGCGCTACGGCGTGATGCTGCGGGAAGACGGTCTCGTCATGGATGACGGCACCACTGCCCGCCTCGCCGACAACCATTATGTGATGACCACGACCACCGCCAATGCGGGCAAGGTGTTCCAGCATCTGGAATTCTGCCTCCAGGTGCTGTGGCCGGAGCTGGACGTGCAGCTCTCCTCCATCTCCGAGCAGTGGGCGCAGATCGCCGTTTCCGGCCCCCGCTCCCGCGATGTGCTGGCCAAGCTGGTGGATGGGGCGGACGTCTCCAATGCCGGCCTCCCCTTCATGGGCGTGGCGCAGACCACGGTTCTGGGCGGCATCGAGGCGCGCATCTTCCGCCTCTCCTTCTCCGGTGAGCTGGGCTACGAGATCGCCGTGCCGGCCCGCCAGGGCGAGCGGCTGATGGAAGCCATCACGGAAGCCGGCAAGCCCTTCGGCATTACGCCTTACGGCACTGAGACACTGGGTGTCCTGCGCATCGAGAAGGGCCACGTTTCGGGCAGCGAGCTGAACGGGCAGACCTCCGCCCGCGATCTTGGCATGGGCCGCATGGCTTCCACCAAGAAGGACTATATCGGCCGCGTGCTGTCGCAGCGGCCCGCCTTCCTGGATCCGGAACGGCCCATCTTCGTGGGCTTCAAGCCGGTGGACACGGCCCAGCGCCTGCGCGCCGGCGCCCATTTCCTGAAGGTCGGGGTTGAGCCCACGACCCACAACGACGAAGGCTATCTCACCTCCGTCGCCTATTCGCCCACCCTTGGCCATTCCATCGGCCTCGGGTTCCTGAAGCGGGGCCTGGAGCGCATCGGCGAACAGGTGCGCGCCTATGACCCTGTGCGCGGCAGTGACATCCTGGTGGAGGTGTGCTCTCCCGCGTTCGTCGATCCTGAAGGGGAGAAGCAGCGTGTCTGACCTTCTCGCACACGTGCCCCATACCCGCCTCGTGCCCGAGGGCCATTATGGCCCGGCCGGCACCCCCGGCGTCAGCGCCCGCCAGGTGCTGGGCCTGGCCGCAGCCACCCTCGCCGCGCCGCGCGGCAAGACTGCGGCGCTCATCGCGAGCTTCGCCGGCGCCGGCCTGCCGCTGGTGGACGCGCCAAAGGCCATGTCCAATGGCGTGCTGACGGCGGTGGGCACCGGGCCCGGCCGCTGGCTCATCACTGCCGAGGGTATGACGGGCGCGGCACTCCTCGCCCATCTGCGCACCATCGCCGGGCCGGACGCCGCGCTGACCGACCAGAGCGACGCCAACATCATCCTGGAAGTGAGCGGCGCCGCCGCCCGCGCCACCCTCGCCAAGGGCATTGCGGTGGATCTCGATCCGCTCGCATTCGCCCATGGCGATGCGGCCACCACGGTGGTGTCCCACATCGGCGTCACCTTCTGGCAGAGCGAGGAAGCCCCGGCCTATCGCTTCGTGGTGGCGCGCTCGTTCGCTCCCGCTTTCCTGCGCTGGCTCACCGTGAGCGCGGCCGAATTCGGCTTCGCCCTCACCGGCACCGGCCGAGGCTGACCGAGGCGCGGTGCGCGCCCCGGTGTCTTCCATTTTCCGTTCGTCCGTCCAAAACAGCGCCTCACATTCCGTGATCCGCCCGCGGCACGGCAAGAGACGCGTCACCTTCCCGAGGTTTTCATGTCCAATCCCGCCGAGCACTTCATTCTGACCCTCTCCTGCCCGAACCGGCCGGGCATCGTGGCGGCCGTCTCCACCTTCCTGTTCGAGAAGGGCTGCAACATCCTGGAAGCCCAGCAGTTCGACGACCAGGAGAGCGGGCGCTTCTTCACGCGCATCGTGTTCAATGTGGTGGAGGGCGCTGCGACCATCGAGGCCATCCGCGCCGGCTTTGCCCCCATCGCCGCCGGATTCGGCTTCACCTGGACCATGCGCTCCAAGGAAGAGAAGCGCCGAGTGCTGCTGCTGGCCTCCAAGTTCGACCACTGCCTCGCCGATTTGCTCTATCGCTGGCGCATCGGCGAGATCCCCATGGAGATCACCGGCATCATCTCCAACCACCCGCGCGAGACCTATGCCCACCTCGATTTCGACGGCGTGCCCTTCCACCATCTGCCGGTGACCAAGGACACCAAGATGGCGCAGGAAGCGAAGATCTGGGAGATCTTCCAGTCCACCAACACCGAGCTCGCCGTGCTCGCGCGCTACATGCAGGTGCTGTCCGACGATTTGTCCGCCAAGGTGTCGGGCAAGTGCATCAACATCCACCACTCGTTCCTGCCCGGCTTCAAGGGCGCCAAGCCCTACCATCAGGCCCACGCCCGCGGCGTGAAGCTCATGGGCGCCACCGCCCATTACGTGACCAGCGACCTCGATGAAGGGCCGATCATCGAGCAGGACGTGGAGCGCATTTCCCACCAGGATTCCCCCGACGACATGGTGCGCAAGGGCCGCGACATCGAGCGCCGGGTGCTCGCCCGCGCCATCGCCTGGCACGTGCAGGACCGGGTGCTGCTGAACGGCAGCCGCACCGTGGTGTTCCGCGACTGAGCCAGGCGAAAACTCCCGTATCGTCAATGATGAAGGCCGGTCCCCCTGGGGCCGGCCTTTGCCTTTGGGAAGGGCCGAAAGGCGCTGGACAGGAATTATGATACACTGTATCAAAGACCTCAGATCGAGGTGACCATGTCCGTTGAAACCCTTCTGCCCCCGGCCTCACCCCAGCGCGACGCGTCCCGCGGCGCCGGCGTGCTGAGCGATGCGGGCGCGGCGGCTCACCCCGTGGCTCACCCCCTTGGCCCATCTGCAGGCAAGGGCGAAGGGCGGCGCAGGCGCGCGGTGGTGATCCCCCCCTCGCTACTGCGCATGTCGCTGGGCGCGCGCCTGCTCCTGGCGGTGGCCCTTCTGGCGCCGTTGTGGATCGCGGTGGCGTTGGTGCTCGGTTTCTCGGCGGGAGAATGAGCGTGTCGGCACAGATTTCGTTCCGCAATCTCACTTTGGGCTATGAGCGGCATCCGGCCGTGCATCACCTTAATGGCGAGGTGGCCGAGGGTGCGCTGCTCGCCGTGTGCGGGCCCAATGGGGCGGGCAAGTCCACGCTGCTGAAGGGCATTTGCGGCTCCCTGCGCCCGCTCGGCGGCGCGGTGGACCTGCACGGCATCTCCCCGCGCGACATCGGCTATCTGCCGCAGGGCGCGGACCTCGACCGCTCCTTCCCCATTTCCGTCTTCGATCTCGTCTCCATGGGCCTGTGGCGGCGCTCCGGCCTGTTCGGCGGCATTGGCCGGAAGGACCGGGCGAAAATCGAGGAAGCCATTTCGGCCGTAGGCCTCGAAGGGTTCGAGGATCGTCCCATCGGCTCCCTGTCCGGCGGGCAGATGCAGCGCACCCTGTTCGCGCGCCTGCTGCTGCAGGATGCCCGCGTGATCCTGCTGGACGAACCCTTCACCGCTCTCGACGCCAGCACCACGGCCGATCTCGTCGACCTGGTGCGCCGCTGGCATGGGGAGCGCCGCACCGTGCTGGCGGTGCTGCATGATTTCGACTTGGTGCGCGCCGCCTTCCCGGAAACCCTGCTGATGGCCCGCCGGGCCGTCGCCTGGGGACCGACCAAGGAGGCGCTGGCGCCGGAAAACCTCTTGAAGGCCAGGCACATGGGCGAAGCCTGGCAGGCCGACGCCGCCACCTGCCCGGTCGCGGCCTGAGCCGGCCCGGCAAACAACACGATACACGAATTCGACCCGACGGAGCCGCGCGCGCGGCCCCGAGCGCCGGGTCTTGCTCAAGGACCAGAACGTTGCGCCCCTCTGTCTCTTCGCCAGTCCACCCCTGCCACGGGGATGCGGCATGAACCCCTATGAGATGCTGATCGCGCCCTTCGTCGAGTTTGAGTTCATGCGCCGCGCGCTGGTGGGCGTGTTCGCGCTGGCGCTCGGGGCGGGGCCCTTGGGCGTGTTCCTGATGCTGCGGCGCATGTCGCTCACGGGCGATGCCATGTCCCATGCCATCCTGCCCGGCGCGGCCATCGGCTTCCTGCTGGCCGGGCTCAATCTCTATGCCATGAGCCTCGGCGGCCTGGTGGCGGGCCTGCTGGTGGCCGTGGGTGCCGGTGTGGTGGCCCGCGCCACGGAGCTGAAGGAGGACGCCTCCCTGGCGGCCTTCTATCTGATCTCCCTGGCGGTGGGCGTGCTCATCGTCTCCGTCCGCGGGTCTAATGTGGACCTGCTCCACGTCCTGTTCGGCACGGTGCTGGGCATCGACAATGCGGCGCTGCTTCTGATCTCCGGCATCACCACAGTGACGCTCTTCACCCTCGCCATCATCTGGCGGCCGCTGGTGATGGACAGCGTGGACCCCACCTTCCTTGCCTCGGTCAGCCGATCTGGCGGCGTGAGCCACGTGGCCTTCCTCACGCTGGTGGTGCTGAACCTGGTGGGCGGCTTCAATGCGCTGGGCACCCTGCTGGCGGTTGGGCTGATGATGCTGCCGGCCGCCACCGCCCGCTTCTTCGTGCGCGACCTCAGCGCGCTGGTGGCGCTCTCCTCGGTGATCGCCTTCCTGAGCGGGCTTATCGGCCTGCTCGTCTCCTACAACTTCGGCACGCCCTCGGGCCCGTCCATCATCCTGGTGGCGGGGATCGCCTATGGCGGCGCCGTTGTGTTCGGCCCTGCGGGCGGCGTGCTTTCGCGCCTGCTGCCCGGACGCCATCTCGAAGCCTGAAAGGAAGCCCCCGATGCTCTCCAGACGTCTCGTGCTCGCGGCCGCCATGGCCACCACCCTCGGTGCCGTCTCCGGCCCCGCTTGGGCGGAAGGTGAGGCACCCGCGGCCAAGCTGCCGGTGGTGGCCTCCTTCTCCATCCTGGGCGATTTCGTGAAGGAGGTGGGCGGCGACCGTGTGGCCGTCACCACCATCGTCGGTCCCAATGGCGACAGCCACGTCTACCAGCCCACCCCGGCCGATGCGAAGGCGCTGGCGGCGGCCAAGGTCATCGTTGTAAACGGCCTCGGCTTCGAGGGCTGGATGGATCGCCTCATCAAGGCTTCCGGCACCAAGGCCGAGCTGGTGGTGGCCACCACCGGCATCACCCCGCGAACCCGCACCGCCTCCGAGCCGCAGGAGGAAGAGGAGGAGCACGGCCACGCCAAGGGCAAGAAGGACGCCCATGGCCACGATCACGGCCCCATCGATCCCCATGCGTGGCAATCCATCGCCAATGCCAAGGTCTATGTGACCAACATCCGCGACGGCCTCATCACTGCCGACCCGGCGGGCAAGGACGCCTACACGGCCAATGCCGCCGCCTACATCGCCAAGCTCGACGCGCTGGAAGGCGAGGTGAAAGCGGCGATGGCGGCCATTCCGGCGGCCCAGCGACGTGTCATCACCTCGCACGATGCCTTCGGCTATTTCGGCGACGCCTATGGCGTGACCCTGATTGCCCCTGAAGGCGTCTCCACCGAGAGCGAGGCGTCCGCCAAGGACGTGGCCCGCATCATCCGCCAGATCAAGGCGCAGAAGATCCCCGCCGTGTTCCTGGAGAATGTGAGCGACCCGCGCCTCGTGGAGCGCATCGCCAAGGAAAGCGGCGCCAAGATCGGCGGCGAGCTCTATACCGACGCGCTGTCCGATGACAAAGGCCCCGCGACCACCTACATCCTGATGATCCAGTCCAACGTGAAGACGCTCTCCTCGGCCCTGTCGAGCTGAGCGGCTCCCGGGCCAGACGAGATTTTCAACGCGCGGAGCTGATCCGCGACACCCCAGTGGCGCCCGGCCCCAAGCCGGGCGCGCGCCCATTCAGGTGTGAACCATGGCAGATATTCAGTCCGACAAGATCCCCGTGACCGTCCTCACCGGCTATCTCGGCGCGGGCAAGACGACGCTGCTCAATCGCATCCTCTCGCAGCCCCACGGCAAGAAGTTCGCCGTCATCGTCAACGAGTTCGGCGAGATCGGCATCGACAACGACCTCGTGGTGGGCGCCGACGAGGAAGTGTTCGAGATGAACAACGGGTGCATCTGCTGCACCGTGCGCGGCGACCTTATCCGTGTCATCGACGGCCTGTTGCGCCGCAAGGGCGCCTTCGACGGCATCATCATCGAGACCACCGGCCTTGCCGACCCCGCTCCCGTGGCCCAGACCTTCTTCGTGGACGAGGAAGTGCAGGCCAAGACCCGGCTCGACGCCGTGGTGACCGTGGCCGATGCCAAGTGGCTCTCCGACCGCCTGAAGGACGCGCCCGAGGCCAAGAACCAGGTGGCCTTCGCCGACGTGATCCTGCTCAACAAGACCGACCTCGTGGGCGCCGAAGAGCTGAAGGAGGTGGAAGCCCGCATCCGCGGCATCAACCCCTATGCCAAGCTCTACCGCACCCAGAAGTCGGAAATCGATGTGGCCAAGGTGCTGAACCAGGGCGCCTTCGACCTCGACCGCATCCTGGAGATCGAGCCCGCTTTCCTGGAGGAGGACGAGCACGACCACCATCATCACGACCACGAGCACGGCCCCGATTGCGGCTGTGGTCATGACCACGACCATGGGCACCACCATGGCCTGCATGCGGTGCACGACAGCGAGATGCAGTCGGTCTCCTTCTCCACCGATGCGCCGCTGAACCCGGAAAAGTTCTTCCCCTGGGTGCAGAATCTGGTGGCGACCGAGGGGCCGAACATCCTGCGCTCCAAGGGCATCCTGTCCTTCAAGGATGATCCGGACCGGTTCGTGTTCCAGGGTGTCCACATGATTCTGGACGGTGACCACCAGCGCCCCTGGAAGGACGATGAGAAGCGGGTCAGCCGCATTGTCTTCATCGGTCGCAAGCTCGATGAGGCAAAGCTCAAGGACGGCTTCCTCTCCTGCGTCGCCTGAGGGCGCGCCGCCATTCTCCCCCGACCGGGCGGACCGGCTTGCGGTCCGCCCGGTTGCGGCGCACCTTTGCGGCGGATGCGAACACGTGCGAACCGCCGTGAGGCCGGAAGGAGGCTGCATGTCCGACCCCACTCTCGCCCCTGCCGCTCAGCCCCAGCCCGCGGGCACGGCCACCTTTGGCGCTGGGCCCCAGCCGCCGCAGGCCGAGCTCCGCGCGCTCAACTTCGATGCGCCCTACGACCTCGCCCCCGACGAGGACGCGGAAGAACTGGAGGAGAGCGATCCGGGCGACCGCAGCGGCCCCTCCCTCATTGAAAAGCTGCTGCCCGTCTCGTTCGCGGACCAGGGCTTTCTTTTGCCCGATGGCGCGAGCGCCGGCCGGTTCGCGCTACAGACCATCCGGGCTTTCCAGAAGGTGGCGGGCCGACCCAAGCGCACCCACCTCATCTACTGCGCCGGCCCGCAGAACACGCCCCTTCCCGACGGCCTCGCCGGAGAGGACGGCATTGAGATTCTGACCACCGACGATCCCGGCGCGGTGCTGGCGGCCATCACGCCGCGCACCGCCGGCATCCTCGTGGCCCCGGTGCGCACGGTTCCCACCTTCGAGGAGACCTCCCGCGGCCTGCTCGCCGTTCTGCGCGAGGCCACGGATGATTACGGGATTGTCTTCGCCTTCGACGAGACGGCCAGCGGGCTCTGCCGCACCGGCATGATGTGGGCGTATGAATGGACGGGCGTCACGCCGGATCTGATGATTTTGGGCCACGGGTTGGCGGGAGAAGAGCCCCTCGCCGGCGTGCTCACCACCGGCAAGGTCGCGCGCGGGGCCACCCCGCCGGCCTTCGCCCCCAGTGAGGCGACACTGGAACTGGCCCATGTGCGTGTGGACCGCATCGCCAATCCGGACTTCGCGGCCGAGGTGCAGAGCCGCTCCTGGACGCTGGAGGACCGGCTGTCCACTTTGTCCTTCAACCACCGCGCCATTTTCAGCGCGGTGGTGGGCCTGGGCCTGATGCAGGGGCTGGAGTGCCCCGCCGGCGCCCTCGCCATGGCCGAGCGGGCGGCCGCCGCGGGCCTGCGCACCCACCCAATGGGCAATGTGCTGGGCCTGTTCCCGGCCCTCACGGTGCGCGAAAAGGAAATCGACATGGCGATCGCCATCCTTGAGCACATCGCTCAAGGCATGGAGTGAGCACGGAACTCCTCCCGTGCCATCGACTTTGAGGAGAGGCGCGCCCGGGGCAGGCAGCGCCAGGGCCGATGGCGCCAGGGCGCAAGCCGCTCATGTCAGCCCACGGCCAGCGCCGGCGTGGCGGCAAAATCGCTGGCGGAGGCGGCATTGACGCCGGCGAACACACGGCCGATGCCGATCACCACCGGGTCATCATGCCCCATCTGCGCCATGCCGTCCGCCAGGGCAGACAGGGGCCCGCTCCAGCGTCGCTCATCCGTGCGGCTGACATTGGCAGCGATGATGACGGGCGTGGCGGGGGCCATGCCCTGGTCCATCAGCCTCCGGGCAATCTGCGATGCGGTGCGGCCGCCCATATAGAAGACGGTAGTGGTGGCAGGATCGGCCACGGCACGCCAATCGATATTGTCCGGCAACACGCCCTTGCGCGAATGGCCGGTGACGAAGCGCACCGACTGCGCGGCATCGCGATGGGTGAGCGAGGTGTTGAGCCCCGCCGCCAGCGCGCTCGCCGTGGTGATGCCCGGCACCACGCTCACGGGAATGCCCGCCGCCTCCAGGGCCGCGATCTCCTCGCCCGAGCGGCCGAACACGGAAGGGTCGCCCGCCTTCAGCCGCACCACCCTCTTGCCCTGCCGCGCGAACCGCAGCATCAGCGCATTGATGTCCTCCTGCCGGCAGCTCTCGCGCCCGCCGCGCTTGCCCACCAGCATGCGCTTGGCCTCGCGTCGGGCGAGCTCCAGCAGCTCCGGCGACACCAGATCGTCGAACAGGATCACGTCTGCCGACTGGAGCGCGCGCATGCCCTTCAAGGTGAGGTATTCGGCATCGCCCGGGCCCGCGCCCACCAGGGTGACTGAGCCGCCCTGCGGCAGCGGGCGAGCCAGCCGCGACACCACGTCTTCCGCCGCCTGCGGTGCGGCCGCGGACGTGAACGCTCGTTCCGCGAAGGCTTCCCAGAAGCCCCGCCGCTCCGCCACCGTGGCGAAGCGCTCCGCGACCTGGCGGCGGATGCGCGCGGCGAGGGCACCCCAGGCCGAAAGGTGGCGCGGCAGCAACGTCTCGATCCGCCTACGGATGGCCTGCCCCAGCACCGGCGCCGCGCCATGGGTGGAGATGCCCACCACCACCGGCGAGCGGTTCACGATGGAACCGAACTGAAAGGCGCACAAAGCCGGCTGATCGATCACGTTCGCCGGCACCCCGGCCCGTCGGGCGGCACGCGCGAAGTCCTCCGCCTCCGCGCCCTCCAGGTCCGCCACTGCCACCGCGAAGGCGTCGAGCGCCGCGGCCCGCCAGGATGCAGGCTCGTGGGAGATGCGCCCTTCCTGCACCAGCGCTGCCATGGCCGGCCCGAGCATCTCGGCGCACACATGGACCTTGGCGCCAGCCGCCTCCAGCAGCTCCGCCTTCCAGGCGGCGGCATCGGAGCCGCCCACCACCAGCGCCTTTCGGCCCTTCAGATCGAGGAACACGGGCAGCACCGCCAGCGGCTCCACCCGCGCGGGGCGACGGGCAACCGGTTCGCGGCCAACGGAAAAGGGAGCAGGAAGCGATGCGCAGGCCATAGCGTCCTCCTATTCCGCCGCCAGATCGGCGGGCAGCGACAGGGTGTCGAGGCTGATGAACAGGGCCCCATCCTCATTGCGCAGTGGCAAGGTGGGCGTTGCGCCCTCGTCGGCGCCCTGGGCGGTGCCGTCTTCCAGGGAGATGACCCAATTATGCAGCGGGCAGGTCACGGAATGGCCATGCACGATGCCCTGGGAGAGCGGCCCCTTCTTGTGGGGGCAGCGGTCCACCACGGCGAACACCGCGTCATCCACCGTGCGAAACACGGCGATACGGCCCCTCGGGGTGGTGACGCAGCGGGCGCCCCGGCGGGGAATGTCGCTGAGGTGGCCAATGGCGATCCAGTTCATGTCGGTCATCCTTGCGCCCTCACTCTGCCGCCTGGGCGATGACCGCCATGGGCTTGAATTCGTGCTTGTCCTTGCCGGAGACCCGCTCCGACCAGGGATCGACCTGCGCGAACCTCTGGGAGAACACGAAGCGCTCGAAATAACCTTTGCGCTTCTCGGCATCGTCCATGATCTGGGCGCGAACCTCGTCATAGCCGACGCGCTTCGCCCATTTGTAGATGCGCTCCAGATAGCGCGCGCCCTCGCGATACATCTGGGCGAGCGCCACCACGTGTTCCAGCGCCTCGTCCTCGGTCTTCACCGTGCCGAGGATCTCCGTGCCCTTGATGTCGAGGCCCGCCGCGCCGGCGAAGTGGATCTCGTAGCCGCTATCCACACAGATGATGCCGATATCCTTGCAGGTACTTTCCGCACAGTTGCGCGGGCAGCCGGAGACGGCCAGTTTCACCTTGGCCGGTGTCCATGAGCCCCACATGAACTTCTCGATGCGGATGCCCAGGCCCGTGGAATCCTGGGTGCCGAAGCGGCACCATTGCGAGCCCACGCAGGTCTTCACCGTGCGCAGCCCCTTGGCATAGGCCTGGCCCGACACGAAGCCGGCCTTGCCGAGATCGGCCCACACGCCGGGCAGGTCTTCCTTGCGCACGCCCAGCATGTCGATGCGCTGGCCACCCGTGACCTTCACCATGGGAATGGCGAACTTGTCCACCACATCGGCAATGGCGCGCAGCTCGGCGGACGAGGTCACCCCGCCCCACATGCGCGGCACCACCGAATAGGTGCCATCCTTCTGGATGTTGGCGTGCACGCGCTCATTGATGAAGCGGGACTGGTAGTCGTCCGCATATTCGTCCGGATATTCGCAGACGAGATAGTAGTTCAGCGCCGGCCGGCACTTGGCGCAGCCGCAGGAGGTCTTCCATTCCAGCTCCTGCATCACAGCGGGAATGGTCTTCAGCCCCTTGGCGCGGATAAGGCGGCGCACATCGTCATGGCCAAGATCCGTGCAGCCGCACACCGGCTCCACCACCGCCGGGCGATAGGCCTCGCCCAGCGTCAGCGCCATCACCTGCTCAACCAGACCCGTGCACGAGCCGCAGGAGGCGGAGGCCTTGGTGTGGGCCCGCACGTCCGCCAGCGTGGTCAGGCCCTTCTCGCGGATGGCGGCGACGATCTTGCCCTTGGAGATGCCGTTGCAGCCGCAGATTTCCGCGTCGTCCGGCAGCCCGGCCACCAGCGCAGCCGGGTCCTTGGCCTCGCCCCCGCCTTGGAAGGCCTGGCCATGAATGAGCGTGGCGCGCAGCTCCGACACATCGGTGCCGCGCTTCAGCATGTCGAAATACCAGGGGCCGTCGGCGACATCGCCATACATCACGGCACCCAGAATGCAGTTGTCTTTCAGGATGATGCGCTTGTAGATGCCGGCCGCGGCGTCGCGCAGCACGATTTCCTCGCGCCCCTCCCCTTCCCCGAAATCGCCGGCGGAGAAGAGGTTGACGCCAGTGACCTTCAGCTTGGTGGAGGTTACCGAGCCATGATATTCGCCCTGCCCGCCGGAAAGCCGGTCCGCCAGCACCTTGGCGCTCTCATAGAGCGGCGCCACGAGGCCATAGCACTGGCCCCGATGCTCCGCGCACTCGCCCAGGGCATAAATGGCGGGGTCGGACGTGCGCATGCCGTCGTCCACCACGATGCCGCGATTGACCTCAAGGCCCGCCTCTTTCGCCAGCCGCGCGGAGGGGCGGATACCCACCGCCATCACCACCAGATCCGCCGGCAACACGCGGCCATCGTCCAGCACCACGGCTTCCACCTTCTCCGTGCCCAGGATCGCCTTGGTGTTGGCCTTGGTGAGAATGGTGATGTCGCGATCGGCCAGCGCCTTTTCCAGGAGATAGGCGGCGGCCGGGTCCAGCTGGCGTTCCATGATGGTGGGCATGAGGTGAACGACGCTCACCTCCATGCCCTGGCGCTTCAGGCCATAGGCGGCCTCCAGGCCCAGGAGGCCGCCGCCAATGACCACTGCCCGGCCGCCATTCCGCGCGATCTCGAGCATGCGCGAGACATCATCGAGATCACGATAGGCGAGGACACCGGGCAGGTCCGCCCCCGGCACGGGGATGACGACGGGGGTGGAACCGGTGGCGATGACGAGCTTGTCATAGGGCGCGGTGATGCCGTTCTCAGCCGTCACGGTCTTGGCCGCGCGGTCGATGGTCGTCACCTTGGCGCCCTTGTGCAAGGTAATGCCGTGATAGGCGTAGAAGGCATCATCGTGAATGATGATATCTTCATAGGCCTTCTCGCCCGACAGCACCGGCGAGAGCATGATGCGATCATAATTGACGCGCGGCTCGGCATTGAAAATGGTGATGTCGTAAAGGCCGGGCGCCTTTTCGAGCAATTCTTCCAGCATCCGGCCGGGGGCCATGCCGTTGCCGATGATGACAAGCTTCTGGGTCACGGCTTTATCCTTCAGGTCTTCAAGCCGGCTGGGTGGCCGCCTGGATCATGACATCGGAAAGGGTGGTGTAGGCGCTCACCCAGGCCTCACGGACCTCGGGGGTGAAATCGGCGCCGAGGCCGTGCTCCAGGGTCCAGATGAGAGCCGCACCCACCTTAGCGTAGTCTTCCGGTGCGACCCCGTAGTCCACATGCTTCACCGCCAGTTCTTTCACCGCCGGCAGAATGGCTTCAAGATTTGTGAGGCCGTTCACGACCACCGCGAGGGTGGCCATCAGCTTCTTGCCCTGCTCGGCCATGTCGCCCTTGAAGAGGGGCTTCACCTCCGGCGCGATCTCGAACAGGCGGCCATAGAAGAGCCCGGCCGCCTGCTCGCGGATGGGCAACACCTTGGCGAAAGAGGCCCGGACCAAATCGATCTGTTCCGAATTCATCGTCCATCTCTCCGAGCGAGAGCGTTTCCCCGCGCGCGCCAGCCCGCGGAAATTGCTCTAATGACTTGCGTTACAACACTTTTTTTACGCGGCCCCGCCCGCCTCTCCCGAGGCGGTTCAGCCCACCGCCTCGCTGGCGCCGGGATGTTGACGCCTCATGCGCGCCGCCCGCTTGTTCTGGATGGCCTGAAGCTGTTCGGCAGCCGGATTGGCTCCGCCTTCATAGGCCTCGAGGAAATCCAGAAGTTCTTCGCGGTAGGCGTAGTAATCGGGGTGCGACAGCAACGCCTTGCGGGTACGCGGGCGCGGAAGATCCACCTCCATGATGTTGCCGATCCTGGCGTTCGGCCCGTTGGACATCATCACCACCCGGTCGGCGAGCAAAATGGCCTCATCCACATCATGGGTCACGCAGATGGCGGTGACCTTCGTGCGGGCCCACACCTCCATCAGCACTTCCTGGAGCTCCCACCGCGTGAGGCTGTCGAGCATGCCGAAGGGCTCGTCCAGCAGCAGCAGCTTGGGCGACAAAGCGAAGGCGCGGGCGATGCCCACACGCTGCTTCATGCCGTTGGAGAGGTCGGCGGCAAGCCGGTGCATGGCATCGCCCAGGCCCACACGCTGGAGATAATATTCGACGATGTCGCGCCGCTCGGCGGAGGAGGCATCGGGATAGACCTTGTCCACGCCGAGGGCGACATTCTCCCGCGCCGTCAGCCACGGCATGAGGGACGGCGCCTGGAACACCACCGCCCGGTCCGGCCCCGCGCCGGACACTTCGCGCCCATCCAGCACGATGCCGCCGGAAGAGATGGCATTCAGCCCCGCCGCCATGGACAGAACCGTGGACTTGCCGCAGCCCGAATGGCCGATAATGGAGATGAACTCGCCCTTATTGATCTTCAGGTCGAAGCCATCCACCACGGTGAGCGGCCCCTTCGGGGTCGGATACACCTTCCGCAGGTCGGAAAACTCCACGAAACGCCGCTCGATGGGCGAATGGGCACGCTTGGCATAGGCGGCCGGCAGCTTATCGGCCAGCGGCTTCTGGGTGATGGGCACCACATTCGGCAGAAGGATGTCGCGCTGTGCGTCCACCCCGCGCCGGGCGCCGAGATCCAGCAGATATTCCGTCACCTCCGCGCGGATGCGGATGAAGTCCGGGTCCGAATTCATGGCCCCGCGCTCCCGCGGCCGCGGCAGCGCGACCGGGAACGAGCGACCCAGGGTCGCCTCGGGGCCCGGGGTCAGGGGTAGGATGCGGTCGGCCAGGAGAATGGCTTCGTCCACGTCATTGGTGATGAGGACGATGGTCTTCTTCTCGCGCTCGCAGATGGCGGCGAACTCGTCCTGCAGCTTGGCGCGGGTGAGGGCGTCGAGGGCGGACAGCGGTTCGTCCATCAGCAGAACATCCGGCCGCATGGCGAGCGCCCGCGCCACCGAAACGCGCTGGCGCATACCGCCGGAAAGCTCCGCCGGCTTGCGCTCCGTGGCGTGGGAGAGGCCCACCATGTCGATGGTGCTCGCGACGATGTCGCGCCGCTCCGCCTTGGGCCGGCTCTTGTGCACGGCGTCCACCGCCAGCGACACATTAGCTTCCACCGAGAGCCACGGCATGAGCGCGTAGTTTTGGAACACCACGCCCCGCTCCGGGGCGGGACCCGTCACGCGCTCGCCCTTAAAGCGCACCTCGCCTGCATCCGGCTGGGAAAGGCCACTCAGAAGGGAGATGAGCGTCGACTTGCCCGAGCCGGAGAAGCCCACGATGGCGATGAACTCGCCCTCGTGCACATCGAGATCGATCTGGCCCAGCACCGCGTTGCGGGCCTCCCCCATTCCGAACCCCTTGGCAACGCCGCGGGCTTCCAGAATGGGCGTGTTGGGACGGGGCTGAAGCGCGCTCATGACCCAGCCCTCAACGGTTCGTGGAGAAGGTGAAGGCGGACTGGAGGGCGAACATCACCCGATCCAGCACAAAGCCGATGATGCCAATGGTGAACACCGCAACCATGATGCGCGCCAGGGAGGAGGAAGAGCCGTTCTGGAACTCGTCCCACACGAACTTTCCAAGGCCCGGATTCTGCGCCAGCATCTCGGCCGCGATCAGCACCATCCAGCCCACGCCCAGGGACAGCCGCAGCCCGGTGAAGATCAGCGGCAGCGCCGAGGGCAGCACCAGCTTGCGGATGGTGGTGAAGGCGGAGAGCTGCAGCACCTTGCCCACATTCACCAGGTCCTTGTCGATGGAGGCGACGCCCAGGGCTGTATTGATGATTGTGGGCCACAGGGAGCACAAGGTCACCGTCACCGCCGAGATCACCATGGACTTGGGCAGCCAGTCGGACGGATTGAGATACACTGCCGACACCACCATGGTGACGATGGGCAGCCAGGCCAGCGGCGACACCGGCTTGAAGATCTGGATGAGCGGATTGATCGCCCCGTTGAAGGTCTTCGACAGGCCGGAGGCAATGCCCACCGGAATAGCGATGACCGTGCCGATGATGAAGCCCAGCCCCACCGTGATGAGCGAGGTGAAGATCTGGTCGATATAGGTCGGCTTACCCGTATAAGAGCGCACCTTCACCTGATCGGCCTTGCCTTCAGCCACCAAAGCGGCATTGCGGGCATCCTGCCGGGCATAAAACGCCTCGGCCTTCTTGCGCTCGGCCACATGGTCGGCGAACAGCGCGCCGGCCTGTTCCACCACCGCCGCCGGGCCGGGAATGGCGCCGAGCGAGGTCTGCACCTTGGGCGCCAGGAACGCCCACACGCCCAGGAACACCAAGATGCCCGCCAGCGGCACCAGCAACACCCGCTTCAACTCGCCCAGCTGCTCGGCAACATTGTCGCCGGCCGCGATCTTCATCAGCGGGACCAGGAAGCCGAGACCCAACACATTGAGCCAGCCGGCCGCCCGGTTGATGCCGCGGAAGACTTTCTCCCGGCGCGCCGCCTTGGCCGCTGCGCCATCGAAGGTGTCGGAAACGTTGGACATGAGAAAAGTCCTCGCCTTGCGTATCTTGACGTACCGGTATTCGGCCGCCGGTGTTCAGCCGCCGGTGATCTGGTTGCCTTCGACCTTCTGGTGGTCCTTCAGGCCGATGGGCAGGGCGTCGATGTAGGCGTTGGGGGTCTTGCCGTCGAAGGTGACACCGTCGATGAATTCATTGGTGGCCGGCTTGTAGCCATCGGTACCAAAGGGGAATTCATCCTTCTTCGCCTTGCCCTCTTCAATGAGCAGCTCGGCCGCCTTCATGTAGATATCGGGCTTGTACACGTCCTTGGCGGTCTGGGCGTACCAGGCGTCGGACTTATATTCGGGGATCTGCCCCCACCGGCGCATCTGGGTCAGATACCACACCGCGTCCGAGTAATAAGGATAGGTGGCGTTGTAACGGAAGAAGACATTGAAGTCCGGTACGTCGCGCTTGTCGCCCTTCTCGTATTCGAAGGTGCCGGTCATGGAATTAGCGATGACCTTGGCATCCGCACCCACATATTCGGGCTTGGACAGGATCTTCACCGCTTCGGCGCGATTGGCGTCATTGTTCTCATCCAGCCACTTGGCGGCGCGGATGAGGGCCTTGGTGAGCGCCAGGGTGGTGTTCGGGTATTTTTGGGTGAATTCCTTGGTGAGGCCGAAGACCTTCTCGGGATTATTCTTCCAGATCTCGTAATCGGTCACCACCGGCACGCCGATGCCCTTGAACACGGCGGCCTGGTTCCAGGGCTCGCCCACGCAATAGCCCTCGATGGTGCCAGCCTCCAAAGTGGAGGGCATCTGCGGCGGCGGCGTCACGGACAAAAGAGCATCGGCCTTAATCTGGCCGGACACGTCGCTGGGCGAGTAATAGCCGGGATTGATGCCGCCCGCCGCCAGCCAATACCGCAGCTCGTAATTGTGGGTGGAGACGGGGAAGACCATGCCGAGATTAAACGGCTTACCTTCCGCCTTATACTTCTCCACCACCGGCTTCAACGCATCCGCCTTGATGGGGTGCTGGGGCTTGCCGTCCGGCCCCGTGGGGATCTTCGCCTTCATCTGCTGCCACACCGCATTGGACACGGTGATCGCATTGCCGTTGAGGTCCATTGAGAAGGGCGTGACGATGTCGGCCTTGGTGCCGAAGCCGATGGTGGCGGCCAAAGGCTGGCCGGCCAGCATGTGGGCGCCGTCGAGCTCGCCGGTGATGACGCGGTCCAGCAGCACCTTCCAATTGGCCTGCGGCTCCAGCGTCACATAAAGCCCCTCATCTTCGAAGAAGCCCTTCTCCTTGGCGATGGCGAGGGGCGCCATATCGGTGAGCTTGATGAAGCCGAGCTTCAGTTCGTCCTTCTCCACCGGCAGCGCGCCCGCAAACGCGGGAGCCGAAAGGCCCACCAGCACGGCCACGGCGGAGAGGAGGAAGGAACGCTTCGTTACGGCATCAGTCATGGGCGCCAATCTCGAAGTTTGGGGAAGGTCCCCGTGGAGGCTGTGGCCCGCGAAAGCGGGGGCGAAAACGCAAAAAAGCCGCGAAACCGTTTCCAGGCCCCGGATGGGACTGAACGGTTTGGCGGCTTTGCCAGGGTGCCCGCCATTGGGCACCGAATATTGGGATGAGCTACTGAAACACGCTTATTCTAATTCTGCAACAGGCTTTCTTGTGCCATGCGCCATTTGCTGACTATTTCACTCGCCTGCCCAAATTCTAGACACTTAACGCGCAACTCCAGGTCATCCAGACACGCGCTCGTCCATCTGGGATCGGATGTAATCGTCGATCTGATCGGGGTCGAAGATGTGGCCGTCAAAGAAGCCGTCGGGCCCCAGCACCAGGCTGGAATTGGCCGCGCCAACCAGTGTGGGGGCCACCAGCGCGCCTTCCACCTTCAGGTTTGCCCCCGGCAATGGCGCCCCAAGCCCCCGCAACGCGCGCCGGTAGAGGTCGGGCCGGTAGGAATCGCGGGCGATCAGGGTGTTGTGCGGGGAATGGCTGCAGAAGCCCCAGCGCACCATCTGGCTGTAGAACCACAAAGCGTGGCTCTGCCAGGGAAAGGTGGCGGCCTTGCCGGCGGTGAGGAAGAAGTCGTCCACCTGAACGGTGCGCCCCGGGGCCACTTCCATGGCCCCTGTGAGGCCGGTCATCAACAGGGCGGGGTCGACATTGATGAAGCGCGGCGAAGCCAGGATGCGCGCCAGCTCCTCATGATTCGCCCTGTCGGCGCACCACAGGGCCGCGCGGTAGAGGGCGCGCAAAAAGGCATCGAGGGCCGCCGCATTCTCCTGTGCCCAGGGGCGGGAAACCCCCAGCACCTTTTCCGGGCTGGAACGCCAGATCTTCGCCTTCACCGTCGCGATGGCGCCCGCGCCCGCCCGCACCGCCGCCGTGTTCCATGGCTCGCCGGCGCAGAAACCGTCGATCAGCCCCTCTGCGAGGGCGCCCGGCATCTGCGGCGGCGGCAACACCACGATCTGCACGTCGCGGTCCGGATCGATGCCGCAGGCAGCCAGCCAGAAGCGCAGCTCAAAATTGTGCCCGGAGAAGGAGTAAACGACACCGAACTTCAGCGGCGCCAGCCCCCGCGCGCGGCGGGCCACCACCACGTCGCGCAAGGCCCGCCCCACCACGCCGGCGTCGAGCGTGTCGCCCGCCCCCGCGTCCCGCAGTTCACCCGCCACGGCGTTGGAAACCGTCACCGCATTGCCGCCGAGGCCCATGGCGATGGGCGCGATGAGGGAGGGTGAGAGCGGGAACAGGCCCAGATTGGCCGCAATGGGCATGGGCGCCAGGATGTGGGCGGCATCGAGCGCCCCCACGGCCAGGCGATCGCGGATGCTGGCCCAGGACGGCTCCCGCCGCAGCGCCACCACCAGCCCTTCCTCGCGGGTGAAGCCCTTCACCACCGCGCTCACCAGGATGGCGCTGTCGAGCAGCGGCACGAAGCCCACGCGGATATCGGCTTCCTCGGTCATGCCTAGCCCTCCAGCAATCCAGCGGCCATGACGAGGCTCTGGGCGATGTCGGCAATCTTGCGGTTCTGGTTCATGGCGGTGCTGCGCAGGAGCTTGTAGGCGGCATCTTCCGAAAGCCCGCGGGATTTCATGAGGATGGCCTTTGCGCGATCGACGATCTTGCGGCTCTCCAGCTCGGTGCGCGCCTCTTCCAGCTCCCGCGCCATGCGGGAGAAGGCGTTGAAGCGGCTGATGGCCATGTCGAGGATGGGCTTGACCCGCTCCTGCTTCAGCCCGTCCACCACATAGGCCGAAACCCCCGCCTCCACCGCCGCCTCGATGGCGGCCTTGTCGGAGCGGTCCACGAACATGGCAATGGGTCGCTGCACGGAGCGCGACAACAGGAACATGCTTTCCAGCATGTCGCGATTGGGGTTTTCGAGGTCGATCACGATCACGTCCGGCGAAACGCGCTCGATGGTTCGCGCCACGCCCTGGATTTCGTGCACCACCGTCACCCGGGTGTGGCCGGCCGCGCGCAGGCCTTCCTCGATGATCTGCGCGCGAATGGCGTTTTCGTCGATGACGAGAATGGAAAGGTCCGCGTCGCGCATCACGCCTTCAAGCCCGAGCTTCGCAAGCCCCGCCACGCAAGCACGATTGGGCGCTCTTCATCAATACACATCACGGACATAACGCTTGGCGGTCCCCATCTGTGCCACATACTCCCGCGCCGCATCGGCATCACGCGCGCCATGGGTGGCAACGATCTCCACCAAAGCGGCGTCCACGTCCCTCGCCATGCGCGAGGCATCGCCGCAGACATAAAAATGCGCCCCCTCCTCCAGCCAGCGCCACAGCTCCGCGCCCGCCTGCCGCATCCGGTCCTGCACATAGATCTTCTCGGCCTGATCGCGCGAGAAGGCGGTGTCGAGCCGGGTGAGATGGCCGCTCACCCGCCACGCCTCGAGCTCATCGCGATAATAGAAATCGCTGGCGGCATGCTG
This sequence comes from Xanthobacter variabilis, assembly GCF_043831965.2. Classification (NCBI taxonomy): domain Bacteria; kingdom Pseudomonadati; phylum Pseudomonadota; class Alphaproteobacteria; order Hyphomicrobiales; family Xanthobacteraceae; genus Xanthobacter; species Xanthobacter variabilis. The sequence continues at coordinate 2,932,868 of NZ_CM195533.1, read as the reverse complement.
CTCGCCGAAGAACAGCCAGTTGCGACCCCCAGCGCCCGTTAGCTCGCGCTGTTGCAGGAAGGCGCGGAAGGGCGCGATCCCCGTGCCCGGCCCCACCATCACCATGGGCGCATCCCCCGCCTTAGGCACCCGGAAATGGGCGGAAGGCTGCACGAACACCGGCACATCCCCCGCCCGGTCCGCCAGGAAGGTGGAGGCCACCCCGCCCCGCCGCCGCCCGTCGCACCCATAGCGAACGGTGGAAATGGTGAGATCCACCTCTCCCGGCGCCGTCAGGGGGCTTGAGGCGATGGAATAGAGGCGTGGCTGCAAGCGCTTGAGCACGCTTATGAACTCTTCCGCCGCCACCTTTCCTGGCCGGCGCCGCAGCAGGTCCGCCATCTGCCGACCCCAGAGCCATCGGTCCAAAGCGGCGCGCTCGCCGGCCAGAAGCCCGCTCAGCTCCGCATCGCAGGACACCTGCACCCACCACCGCAGGAAATCGGGATGGAGCCGGGCAATCTCATAATGCCGCTCCAGCGCGTCCTGCAGGCGAACCTCGCCTTCCGCACCCAGCTCCACGGGACTTTCTGCGTCGAGCTGCAGCAGGGCGATGATCTCCGCGACCAGGGCGGGATCATTGCGCGGCACCACGCCCAGGGCATCGCCGGCCTCGTAAGCCAATTCGCCGATGGCAAGGCCGATCTGGCGCACCTCCTTGCCACTGCCAGGGGCGTTCAGCAGGCGGTTGCGCAGAAGCCGCGCGGGAAAGGGATGGCGCCGGCTGAAGGCCGTCCGCACCTCGCCCCGTGACCGGGCCGGCGGCACCGGTCCCGTGCAAAGCAGCTGCGCCACGCCACGCTGCCACGCGGCGGCCTCCTCCTCCCCATCCGGCTCGCAATCCAGCCGCTCCACAAGGCGCTGCGCCCCAAGCTCGGCCAGGCGCCCATCCAGCTTGCGGCCGAAACCGCAGAACTGGGCATAGGTGCTGTCGCCGAAGGCCAGCACGGCGAACCGCAGCCCGCCGAGGTCCGGCGCCTGCTCTTCGTTCAGGCGCGACCAGAAGGCGCCGGCATTGTCCGGCGGGTCGCCATCACCGAAGGTGCTTGCCACGAAAACGACGGCGCCGGCGCGCGACAGGTCTTCCGGCGACAGATCGTCAAGAGCGGCAAGACGCACGCCGAGCCCGCCTTCGCGCAGCATCTCCGCCAGCGCACCCGCCGCCGCCTCCGCGCGGCCGGTCTGGGAGGCGAAGGCGACCAGGACAGCGGGCCCCTCCTGGGAGGACAACAGCGGCAGGCGGGAGAAGAGGCCCGCGAACAGGCCATTCACCGCAAGGCGGGTCGCCTCCGCAACCGGAGCGGTGGGCGGCAGCACCGGCACCTCGCGCCCTTCCGCCACCGGCTGCGCCTGCAGCCCGGTCAAAAAGCCGCTGAGGTAGATCCGCTCCTCGCGCGTAAGGGAAAGATCAAGGCTTGGAGCCGTTTCCAGCAGCCCAACGAAGGCCGACAGAGCGCCGGCCGATGGACCGGGAGAGGGTGATGCGGCCGCCATCTGTTGCGCCTCCCGTTCCGGCGCGGCACCGACCCGGGTGAGGGCGACCGCGGCAATCTTCAATTCCGGCTGCTGGGACACGGGGTCGACGGCATCGCTGGTCACCGCATTGATGGCGATGCCGTCGCCGAACACATCGGCCCAGTGGAAGGGGGCAAAGCAGGTGCCCTCCTTCACCCGGTCGCTGAGGCGCGTGGGCAGCACCGCCTTGCCCCGGCGCGAGCGCACCTCCACCCGGTCCCCCTCATCGATCCCCATCCGCGCCGCCTCGACCGGGTGCAGTTCCAGGAATGGCGCGGGATTCAGCTTGTTGAGGGTCGGCACTTTCCCGGTCTTGGTCAGGGTGTGCCACTGGTGTTGCAGCCGGCCGGTATTGAGAACCAAGGGATAGTCCGCGTCCGCCCATTCCCCCGGCGGCACATGGGGCGAGGGCACGAAACGCGCGCGCCCGTCCTGGGTCGCGAAGCGCAGGCCCGGACGGTGACCATCCGCCTCGACCATCAGCGGCATGTGGCGCCCGTCATTGAGATAGCGGACGGGATTGCGCGCCTCTCCATCCGCCGCCACGGGCCATTGCAGCGGCCCCGCGCGCAGGCGCGCATGGCTCGCGCCGCCGAGGTCATAGCCCGTGAGCGGATTGGAAAAGCCAGCGATCTCCGCGAACACCTCGCCGGCATCGGCATAGGCGAAGGCATCCCCATGCCCCAGCGCGCGGCCCACATCGGCGATGAGCCTCCAGTCGGCCCGCGCCTCACCGGGGGGCTCCACCGCCCCACTGGCCAGCGTCAGGGTCCGCTCGGAATTGACGAACACGCCGTCCCCCTCCGCCCAGAGCGCGCCGGGGAGCAGCACATCGGCATAAGGCGCGGTCTCGGTGTCCAGGAAGGCATCCTGCACCACCACCAGCTCGGCGGTTTTCAGCGCGTCGATGACCACTTGGCGGTTGGCCACCGAGGCAACCGGATTGGTGCAGATGATCCAGCAGGCCTTGATGCGGCCCGCTTTCATCTCCTCGAACATGGCCAGCGTGCCAGCCCCGGCATCGGCACGGATGGTGCCCGCCGGCAGGCCCCAGCGGCTCTCGGCGAAGGCGCGATCCTCCGCCGAACTCACACTGCGCTGTCCCGGCAGACCCGGACCCATATAGCCCATCTCGCGCCCGCCCATGGCATTGGGCTGGCCGGTGAGCGAAAAGGGCCCCGCCCCTGGTCGGCAGATCTGGCCGGTGGCCAGATGCAGGTTGCAGATGGCGGTGGTGTTGGCTGTGCCGTGGCTGCTCTGGTTAAGGCCCATGGTCCAGCACGTGGTCCAGGCCTTCGCCTCACCCAAGAGCCGCGCCGCTTGCCGCAGGTCCGCCTCCGCGATCCCGGTCAGCTCCGCCACCCGCTCCGGCGGATAATCGGCAAGCTGCGCCTCCACCTGCGCCCATCCGAAGGTGTGGCGGGCGATGAAGTCCGGATCGATGTTCCCATTCGCCGCCAGCATATGGAGCAGGCCGTTGAGAAAGGCGAGATCGGTGCCAGGGCGGATCTGAAGGAACAGGTCCGCCTTGTCCGCCGTGGCGGTGCGGCGCGGGTCCACCACGATGAGCTTGGCGCCTGCCTTCACCCGGTCCATGAGGCGAAGAAACAGGATGGGATGGCAATCGGCCATGTTGGCGCCGATGACGAGGAAAAGGTCCGCCGCATCGAAATCGTCATACGAGCCGGGCGGCGCGTCGGCGCCGAAGGAGAGCTTGTAGCCGCTGCCGGCGCTGGCCATGCACAGGCGCGAATTGGATTCGATATAGCGCGTGCGGATGAAGCCCTTCGCGAGCTTGTTGGCCAGATATTGCGCCTCAATGGACATCTGTCCGGAAACGTAGAAGGCAAAGGCGTCAGGCCCATCGCGATCGATGATCTCCCGCAGCCGCCGCGCCGTGAGGGCCACCGCGTCGTCCACCGATGCCGGGCATTGTTCGTCGCTGCGGCGCTCGCGCACGAAAGCGCCCTTCAGGCGGCCCCGTCCCAGCGGCTCGGCGCAGGTGGCGCCCTTGGTGCACAGGCGGCCGGCATTCACCGGATGGGCCTTGTCGCCCGCGACTTTCACCACCTCGCCGCCCCGCACATGGAGCTCGATGCCACAGCCGACCCCGCAATAGGGGCACACGCTCCTTACCTTGTCCGTCGCCTGCGTCGCGCTGCTCATGCCGGCCCCAAAACGAAAAAAGCCGCCACCGACGCTTCCAATGCGGAAGCGCAGGTGGCGGCTTTGCCACGGAGGATCTTGTCCTCAGCCGCATGGCCCCAACGCGAGGCCCGGCGGCGATTTCAAACGAATGCAATCAGTAAAACGGAAGCGCAGGCCAAAGGCAAGCCCCCGATCCACCCTATCGCGCCGCCGGGGCCGCCGACACATAGCGGATGGCGCGGTGAATCAGCTCCGCCAGATTGCCGGCGCCGAGCTTCGTCTTGAGCTGTGAGCAGGTATTGGCCACCGTCTTGTAGCTCACCCCCAGCTCATCCGCGATCTGGCCATAGGCCTTGCCTTCCGCCAGCAGCGCGAGGGCCTGAAGCTCGCGCGGGGTGAGATCAGCCATGGTGCCCGGGCGGGCGCGGCTGCTCATCATGGCCACCTCGAGCGCCAGCTCGTGGCCGATATAGGGCTGGCCGCGCCGCACCTTGTCGAAGGCCTCCAGCAGGTCGCCGGCGGACGTGTCCTTCACCAGATAGCCGGTGGCGCCAGCCTCCAGCGCGCGACTGGCAATGACGGGGTCCGCATGCATGGAAAACACCAGGATCGGCAACCGGGCCGCCTGTGCCCGCAGGCGCCGCACCAAGGAGAGGCCCGCCAGGCCGCTGCCGCTGAGGGCGAGATCCACGATCACCACATCCGGCTGCTTGCGCCGGAACAGACGATAGCCGGCCAGGGCGGTCGCCGCCTCCATCAGCTCGCAGACGCCCGCCTCTTCGAGAATATAGCGGCAGCCCTGCGCAACGATGGGATGGTCGTCGATCAGCAACACCTTGGTCATGACTTCGCCTCTTCCGCGAACGGCATCGCGGCCGTCGCCCCCGCAAGGGGAATTTCCACCGTCAGCCCCGCGCCGCCGCAATTGCCATCGGCCAGCGCGCACCATCCCCCCAACGCGCGCACGCGCTCGCGCATGCCCGCAAGGCCCAGCCCCTCCCGCACCTGCGGCGGCAGTCCCGTGCCGTCATCACGCACCAAGAGGCGCAGGCGCGTACCCCCCGCCCCATCCCGCTGCTCGCGCAGTGCCACCGCCACCGTGCGGGCATCCCCATGGCGCAAGGCATTGGTCACGCCCTCCTGCACGCAGCGATAGAGAGTGGCATCGGTGGCAGCACCGTAGCCGGCGCGCAGCGGGCCGAGCTCCAGATGGAAATGCCGTTCCGGATCGTGCTGCCGGAAGTCGGCGACGAGGCCGGAAATGACGTCCGCCAGCGGAACATGGCCGAGCGACGCCGGGCGCAGGCGCCGCAGCAGGCGCCGGTTCGCCCCCTGCATGCGCTCCACGATATCCACGAGATTGCCCGCCCGCGCCGAGAGCTTCTCCGCCAGATCCGGCGGCCCCTGGGCGGCCATGCGCGCCAGCGAATCTGCACCCGCCTTCAGCCCGAACATGAGCGGACCCAGCTCGTCGTGCAGCTCGCCGGCGATCCGCCTGCGCTCATCCTCCTCCAGGCTGACGAGCTGGGCGCTGAGGCGCGTATTCTCCCGCCGGGCGGCGCCCAGGGCTTCAGCCAGGGCATTCACCCCATCGGCTGCCGCCGCCAGCTCGCGGATGCGCGGCGGCGCCAAAGGGTGGCTGAGGTCCGCATGCTCCAGCTCGCCGAGGGCGGCGCGGAACTCCGCCAGGTCCCGCCGCACCCGGCCCAGCGCCACGTAAAGCGCGAGCAGGATCGCCGCATTCACACCGATGGCGACCGAGGCGAAATCCGTCACATCGTCCCAAACCTCGGCCAATTCGTCGTCGGGAACCCCCTCCACCCGCACCCGCGCGACCGTTGCGCCAGCAGCTGTGATCGCGACCTCGCGCTCCATCTTCTCAACCCCGATGAGCCGGCCGAACCACTCCGGCGCCGCGCTGTCGGCACGGTGCTGCGGGATTGGAAGAGCAAAGCTCAGCGGCCGGCCGGCGGCATCGGAGAGGGAGAGCCGGACATGGCGCAGATGGCGCAAATGGCCGGGCAGCGCATCTTCCAGCGCCTGCGGATCTGCGGCGAAGCGCTCCGCCGCCTCCCGCACCATCTGCTCGGCCATCTCCACGGAGGCCGCCATTTCGCTGCGGGTGGCCGCACGGGCGTTGAGCACCACGACCCAGCCCGCGACCAGCGCCGCGACCGCATTGATGGCCAGCACAACCCCCAGCACCTGGGCGCGCAGCGTCAGCGACCGGCCGCGGGGCCTCAGCACCCGTTCGCACACCGGCGCAGCGGCGCGCAGCATATCCGCCACGCTCATGTCGCCGCGCGCGGCGCTGCGCCGGCCCTCGCCGCGCGCAAGCACACGACAGACGGAAAACGACACATGGCACCCTCCCCCTTCGCCACGCCGCCGCCCGCCGGGACCGACGGCCGGCGCGCCGATTCTTGTGCCCCGTTCTTGTGTCCCGCCCCGCGCGTCACGTGAAATGACGGGCGGCACTACAGACACGGCTCTGATGAAACTCTTATTATATTTCTCAAAACATGCGGGCGCTCTGGAAGACTACCACATTATACCTGGAAGACACGACACCTTGGGCAGGGAACCCTACCTTTGCCGCCGCACGCCGACCGCCCCGAATTTCTCCCGGCTCCCGAAGGCGTTGCCAAGCTCCCCCGCGATGGATTGCCAATAGTTCCCGGCCGCAATTGCACAAACATCGCGAGACAGCGGGCCCGCAAAAATCCCAACATCCTGACACGAACTGAAACAAAACTAATAAGATCATAAGAAATCACAAAGACTGCTCGCGATCGGAGGGCGACAGTATTTAAAGCCACCCCATGTCCGCGTCCCGCGCCTTCCCGACAGCCGGGGATGGCGTGCGGCCACGCGCAAAAGCGATCGCATTCAAGCCTTCGCAATAAAGGCGGCCGCCTGGCATGCGCGCCGTTGGGGCGTCAACGCCCAAAAACAAGCTGACCGAGGAAACCCAAGGACACGCCAGATGAACAGACTTTTGTCTTCAGCATCCCTGATGGCCGTCACCCTCGCCCTCGCCGCGGGCGGTGTCGTCGCCTCCGGCGCCGCCCGGGCCAATGACAAGCTCGTGGAGCTCGCCAAGAGCGACGAGAATTGGCCGATGACGGGCAAGAATTACAGCGCCAACAATTTCAGCCCGCAAAAGCAGATCAACAAGGACAACGTGGCGAAGCTCCGCCCCGCCTGGTCCTTCTCCACTGGTGTTCTTTCGGGCCACGAAGGCACGCCGCTGGTGGTGGATGGCGTGATGTATGTGCACTCGCCCTTCCCCAACACCACCTTCGCGCTGGGGCTGGATGATCCCGGCCACATCCTGTGGCAGCACAAGCCCAAGCAGAACCCCACCGCCCGCGCCGTCGCCTGCTGCGACGTGGTCAATCGCGGCCTTGCCTACTGGCCGGGCGACGACAAGACCGGCCCCCTCATCATCAAGACCCAGCTCGACGGCAATGTGGTGGCCCTGAAGGCCGACACCGGCGAGGAATACTGGAAGCTTGAGAATTCCGACATCAAGGTGGGCTCCACCCTCACCATCGCGCCCTATGTGGTGAAGGACACGGTGCTGGTCGGCTCCTCCGGCGCCGAGCTCGGCGTGCGCGGCTACGTCACCGCCTACGACGTGAAGACCGGCGCCCAGAAGTGGCGCGCCTACGCCACCGGCCCCGACGAGCAGGTGATGCTGGCCAACGACTTCAACAAGGCCAATCCGCAATATGGCCAGAAGGGCCTCGGTACCCAGACCTGGGAAGGCGACGCCTGGAAGATCGGCGGCGGCACCAACTGGGGCTGGTACGCCTTCGACCCCGCCACCAACATGATCTACTACGGCTCCGGCAACCCGGCGCCGTGGAACGAGACCATGCGTCCCGGCGACAACAAGTGGACCATGACCATCTGGGGTCGCGACATCGACACCGGAGAGGCCCATTTCGGCTACCAGAAGACGCCCCATGACGAGTGGGACTATGCCGGCGTCAACGTCATGATGCTGTCCGAGCAGAAGGACAAGACCGGCAAGATGCGCAAGCTTCTGACGCATCCGGACCGCAACGGCATCGTCTACACCCTCGACCGCACCGACGGCACCCTGGTTTCCGCCGACAAGATCGACGACACGGTGAACTGGGTGAAGAAGGTGGACCTGAAAACCGGCCTGCCCGAGCGCGACCCCGAATACGGCACGCGCATGGACCATGTGGCGCGTGATGTGTGCCCCTCGGCCATGGGCTACCACAACCAGGGCCATGACAGCTACGACCCCGAGCGGCAGAGCTTCTTCATGGGCATCAACCACATCTGCATGGATTGGGAGCCCTTCATGCTGCCCTATCGGGCGGGTCAGTTCTTCGTCGGCGCGACGCTGAACATGTATCCCGGCCCCAAGGGCGACCGGCAGGCGGCCCTCGGCCTGGGCCAGGTGAAGGCGTATGACGCCATCAACAACAAGTACAAGTGGGAGGTGATGGAACGTTTCGCGGCCTGGGGCGGCACCCTGGCCACCGCCGGCGGCGTGATGTTCTATGGCACCCTCGACGGCTTCATCAAGGCGCGCGACAGCGATACCGGCAAGCTGCTTTGGAAGTTCAAGCTGCCGTCGGGCGTCATCGGCCATCCCATGACCTATACCCACAAGGGCGTGCAATACGTCGCCATCTACTACGGCGTCGGCGGCTGGCCGGGCGTGGGCCTCGTGTTCGACCTGAACGATCCCACCGCCGGCCTCGGCTCCGTGGGCGCGTTCAAGAACCTCCAGCACTACACCCAGATGGGTGGCGGCGTGATGGTGTTCTCGCTCGACGGTCAGGGCCCGTACAGCGACCCGAACGTGGGTGAATACGCCTCCGGCGGCTGATGCCCCCGCCGGCCGCCGCTCACCCCTCGGCGGCGGCCGGCCCCTCATGTGAACCAAACCGCGTGCCGCTCCCTCGGCACGAGCGAACCTCACGAGGAGGCGTCCCATGCCCCGTATCGCATCTTCCGCCGGCACCGCGCTCGCCGCCTTCGTGTTCGGCACTGCTTTGATCTCCACCGGCGCTTCAGCCGCCCAGTTCGCCCCCTCGAAAGGGGCGGCGGACACTCCGGCGCCGCAAGCCACCGCCGCCGCGCCGGGCACCCTGCGGGTGTGTGCCTCCGAAGTGGAGGCGCCCTTCTCCCAGAAGGACGGGCAGGGCTTTGAAAACCGCATCGCAAAGGTGTTGGCCAGCGCCATGGGCCGCGAGGCCGTGTTCGTGTGGTCCGGCAAGCCCGCTATCTACCAGGTGCGCGACGGCCTCGACAAAAACCTCTGCGACGTGGTGATGGGCGTCGATACGGGGGACGCGCGCGTGCTCTCCTCCAAGCCTTATTACCGCACCAGCTATGTGTTCGTGACGAAGGCCGACCGGAACATCACCACCGGTGACTGGCAGGACCAGCAGATCAAGGATCTCGGTCGTTTCGTCATCCGCTTCTACTCGCCCGGTGAGACTATGCTGAAGAAGCTGGGCAAGTATGAGGACAATGCGGCCTATCTCTACAGCCTCGTGAACTTCAAATCACCGCGCAACCAGTATGTAGAGGTGCCGGGCGAGCGCATGGTGAGCGAAGTCGGTACGGGCGAAGCCGACATTGCCTTCGCGTTCGCACCCGAGGTGGCGCGCTATGTGAAGGGCTCCAGCGTGCCGCTGCGCATGACGGTGGCAACCAGCGACCTCACCCGCTTCGACGGCACGCCCATCCCGCTCCATTACGACCAGTCGGTGGCCGTGCGCAAAGGCGACGCGGCGCTGATGCAGGAGATCGACGCCGCCCTCGTGAAGGCGCGGCCCGAGATCGACGCCATCCTGATCGAGGAGGGCATTCCGCTGCTCAAGCCCAACAGCTGAGCGCCAGCCCTTCTGCCCCCCACACAGATTTGGTCATTGAGTCATGCGAGATTTCTGCTGGATCAAGTTCGCCACCCGCGGCCTCATCGCGACCATCGCGGTGCTCGGCTGCGCCCTGACCGCCCAGGCGACGCTCAATTTCACCCACACGGTCACCGGCCAGCCTCTCGACCTTTCGGAAGCGCCGGAGGAAGGGCGGGATACGGAAGCGGTGAAGGTGTTCCTCGCCTCCGGCAAGAACATCTACCTGGAAAATGTGAGCTGCCTGCCCAAGGGCAAGGATCTGTTCCTGTCCATGTGCTCGGGCTGCCACGGGCATTATGGTGAAGGCAAGATCGGCCCCGGCCTCAACGACGCCTATTGGACATATCCCAAGAACATGACCGACCAGGGCCTGTTCGAGACCATCTTCGGCGGCGCGCAGGGACAGATGGGGCCCATGTATGGCGCCCTCACCTTGGATGACATGCTGCTGGTGATGGCCTGGGTGCGCCATTTCTACAAGGACGACCCGCAGGAGGCCACCTGGCTCACCCCCGCCCAGCGCGCGAACTTCAAGCCCTTCGACGGCCATAACGATCACACCCCGCCCGTGGAAGAGGCGCCGGTGTGCAAGGCGACAGCCGCCACCGCGGCCAGCCTCAATTCAGAAACGGGAGGAACCAAGCAGTGAGCCATTTCGCGTCCATCCGCCGTCCCCTCGCTCATGCCGTCGTCGCGGCCGGCCTCGCCACCGGCGCCGCCCTCTTCGCGGCAACGGGCGCGCTTGCCTATGACGGCACCAATTGCCGCGCGCCGGGCAATTGCTGGGAGCCCAAGCCCGGCTATCCGGACAAGGTGGCCGGCTCCAAATACGACCCCAAGCACAACCCCACGGAACTGAACAAGCAGTCCCAGTCCATCGCAGCGATGGAGGACCGCAACAAGAAGCGCGTGGAGTATTTCCAGAAGACCGGCAAGTTCGTCTACGACGTGAAGAAGATCCCCACGGAGTGATGACGAGAGCCTCAAAGGACCCCACCAGCAGGGCAGAAGCCTAAACCTTTTATTCTGCCGGGCAATCCTCCGATGGATGGTGGGCTAACTGGCGCGGCCCGCCGGGTTGCGGGGGCTCATGGCCCCTGCCCCGGTCGGCTGCGCCCTTCTTCGCCGCTGCGGAGCCAACACACGAGGATGGGCATGGATGTGAGCACCGGTGCGGATTGCGACCTTGCGCTCTGGCGCGAGCAGGCCCTCGCCTTTGAGCGCGAGGTGGGCAAGGTCGTGCTGGGCCAGGAGCGGGTCATCCGCCTGCTGACCATCGCCGTGTTCGCCCGCGGCCATGTTCTTCTGGAAGGGGACGTGGGGGTGGGCAAGACCACCCTGCTCAAGGCGATGGCGCGCGCCATCGGCGGCGCCTATGCCCGCGTCGAGGGCACCATCGACCTCATGCCCACCGACCTCGTCTATGACGCGCGCATTGCCGACGATGGCCGGCCGCGCATTGATCCGGGTCCGCTGCTGAAGCGGGGCGGCGACCTGTCCATTTTCTTCTTCAACGAGATCAATCGCGCGCGCCCGCAGGTGCACTCGCTGCTGCTGCGTCTAATGGCGGAGGGCACTGTCTCCGCCTTCGGCCGGGAGGAGCATTTTCCCCACCTCCAGGTGTTCGCCGACCGCAACCGCGTGGAGCGGGAGGAAACCTTCGAGCTGCCCGCCGCCGCGCGCGACCGCTTCTTCATGGAAGTGCAGGTTGCGACCCCGGCGGACCGCGAGGCGCGCCGCGCCCTCATCTTCGACCCGCGCTTTCATGACACGGACCGCCTCATCGGCGAGGTGGCGGAAGGGCTTCTCGATCACCGGCGGCTGGGTGAGATCGCCCGGCGCATCCAGGAAGCCATTCACGCGAGCCCCACCATCGCCGACTACACCATTGCCCTCTGGGATGCGGTGCGCGCGCCGCACAAGGCCGGCATCACCCTTCCGGACGTGCGGATGGAACGGCTGGTGCAAGGCGGGGCGAGCCCGCGCGGCCTCTCCTTCCTGGTGCGCGCGGCGCGGGTGCGGGCGTGGCTGGAAGGGCGCGACATGATCGTGCCGGAAGACCTGCGCGCCGTGTTCCCGGAGGTGATGGCCCACCGCATCTTCCTCGACCCGGTCTATGAGATGCGCCGCGACACCCTGGCACCGGCGCTCTGCCGCGCGGCCTTCGACACGGTGCCGGTGCCATGAGCGGGCACGAAGAGGCCGCGCGCCTCGCCCTGCGGCAGGACGAGCCCCCCATTCCGGTGCTGCCCTATGCCCTCCATTGGCGCGCGGGCGGACTGAAGCCGGGGGCGCATGCCGCCTCCGGCAGCGGCGGTGAAGGCGCGTTTCGGGGCGTTGTCCCCCTGCTTGCCCATTCCGACCCGCGCCGCATCGATGTGCGATCGAGCATTCGCGACCCGTTCGAGGCGATCAAGGTGCGCACCTTCGCGCCCCGGCGGGCCATCACGGTGGCGGTGATGGTGGACCTCTCGGGCTCCATGGGCTTTGCCAACCTCAAGGCGGAAGCGGCGCAGCTGGCCGCCGCCATTGCAGCCTCGGCCCATGCGGCGGGCGATTCCTTCGCCCTGGTGGCGGCCGACCGTGCCCCGCGCCCCGACCTTTACTTGCCTCCGAGCCGACGGCGCGGGCTCGCCCGCGAGGTGCGCGCGCGGCTAGAGGCGGCACCCTGCGCCGGCGACAGTGCCCGCGGCCTTGCCGCCGCAGCCGAGGACCTGCCGCGCACCCGCTGCCTGCTCTTCCTGGTCTCCGACTTCCTGATGCCCGAACCGGACATGGCGGTGATTCTCGATGCCCTGTTCCGCCACGATGTGATTCCGGTCGTGGTGCGCGACAGCCGGGCCGAGGGCGACCTGCCCCGCTTCGGACTGCTCGACATGATCGATGCGGAAAGCGGGCGCCGCCGGCTCGTCCTCATGCGGCCCGGCCTGCGGGACCGCTGGCAGGCCCGGGCCACCGCCCGCGCCAAGGCGCGTGATGCCCTGTTTTCCGCACGCGGCATGCGGCCCTTCCACCTCACCGACCGGTTTGACCCCGATGCGCTGCTCGACCATCTCGCGCGCCGCTAGGCTGGTGTTACGCGCGTCCTTCGCGCGAGCCGGTGCCCGCTTCGCTCAGCGGCACTCCACGGCCTTCGCGCTCGCCCTGCTTCTCGCCATGCCCGCGGCCGAAGCCAGCGAACTGCAGCTCCAGGCGCCGCGGGCGTTCGGGTATGTGGTCGGGGATACGCTGACCCTGGAAGCCGACATTCGCCTCGATCCCGGTGCCCGGCTCGATCCCGCCAGCCTGCCGCAGCCGCGCAAGGTGTCCAGCTGGCTCGATCTCGTGTCGGTCGAGATCACACCGCCCATCGGCGCGGTTCCGGCCGGCGCCTACCGGCTGCGAATGACCTATCAGAGCTTCTTTTCAGCGCTGGAGCCGCGCAGCCTCGAAATTCCGCCATGGCCGCTCACCATTCGCGATGGCGAGGCCCGGCGCACCCTTTCGGTGCCGGCCTTCCGCTTCGTCGTCTCGCCCCTGCGCGAACTGGTGCCGAGCCATGGCGGCAACCCCATGGCGCTGCAGCCGGACATTCTGCCCACCCCCGCGCCCCTGGGACCGGACATGAAGAAAGCCGGCCTCTCCGCCGCCGTCGCGGCCCTCGCCGCGCTCGGCCTGGCGCTGGCCCAGGGTTGGCGACCGTTCGCCACCAGCCGCCGGCCGCTGGCGGCCGCGGCGCGCCAGATCCGGCGCCGCCGGGCCGAAGAGACGCCGCAGGCCTATCGCGATGCCCTGGTGACCCTTCACCGCGCGTTCGACGCCAGCGCCGGCCGGCGGCTGCTGAAGGAGGATCTCGGCGCTTTCCTGGAAGAGGCCCCGGCTCTCGCGCCGGAACGTGAGGACATCGAGCGGCTGTTCGGCGCCTCCCGCACCGCCTTCTTCGGAGCCGGGATCCCCGCCGCCCGCAGCGAGCTCCCCTATGCCGATCTGGTCGCCCTCTCCGGCCGCCTCGCCCGCGCGGAACGGCAGATGCCGCGCGCCGCGCCGCAAGGAACGGTGGAGGAGGCGCCATGACGCTGCCGTTCGATCTCGGCCTCGACCATCCCTTGGCGCTGCTCCTGCTGGCCCTGTGCCTGCTGCCCCTTTTCGCCACGCCATTCCAGGGCATGCGGGCGCCCTCTCTCGCGCTCGCCCCTGAGGACGGCGCCTCCACGGCCCTTGCCGTCGGCGTGCGAGCGGTCGCCGTCGTCGCCATCGCGGCGCTGGTGCTGGGGCTCGCTGGGCTGCACCGCCGCAGCGAGAGCATCACGCGCCTGGGCACTGGGTCCCACCTGATGCTGCTGCTCGACCGGTCCGCCAGCATGGACAACACCTTCGCCAATCGCCAGCCAGGGCGGGGGGAGGAATCCAAATCCGCCGCCGCCAAGCGCCTGCTGATGGAGTTCCTGGCGCGGCGGCCCAATGACCAGATCGGCGTTGCCGCCTTCTCCACCTCCCCCATTCCCGTCCTGCCCCTCAGCGACCATGGCGACGCCGTCGCGGCGGCCGTCGCCGCCATCGACCGGCCGGGCCTTGCCTTGACCGATGTGGGCCGGGGCCTGGCCCTCGCCATCGAGGCGTTCGCGGACGATCCCGCCGAAGGCAGCGGCGCCGTGCTGCTGGTGTCCGATGGCGCCGCCCTAATCGATCCCTATGTGCAGGCCGCGCTGCGTGATGCGCTGGGGCGGCGGCCGGTGCGGCTCTATTGGCTGTTCCTGCGCAGCGCCGGCTCACGCGGCATCTTCGACAAGCCCGAGGCACCGGGAGACGACATTCCCCAGGTCATGCCCGAGCGCCATCTGAACCTGTTCCTGGCCAGCCTGGGCGTGCCGTATCGCGCGTTCGAGGCCGGCAGCCCCCAGGCCGTGGCCGACGCCATCGCCGAGATCGACCGCCAGGAAAGCAAGCCCCAGCTGTTCACCGAGCGCATCGCCCGCCGCGACCTGGACCGGGTCTGCTATGCCATCGCGGCCCTCACCCTGGCGCTGCTGACGGCCGCCAAGCTCGCCGAGCGGCGGATGGATGACAACGCGAGGCCACTCCCCCGCTCCACCCGTGTCGCGCCGAACGCACAAGCACGCCCCCTTTCAGCGCGGGAGGCGGCATGAGTCACACCCGATCCTTCTCCAGAGCCCGGTTCGCACGCCGCGCCGTCACCGCGCTGCTCGCCATTGTGGTGCTCGGCGCCCTGGCCAGCCTCATCGTCCAGGGCGTGCGCCTTGCGGCGCTGGCGCGTGACAATGCCACCATCGCCGCCCTCGCCGCCGGCCGTGACCTGCCGGTGGGGGTGGATGCCAGCGCGCGCGTGCTGTTCGCCCGCGCCCATTTCCTTTTGGTGCGCGACCGCCTCGACGAGGCCCACCCGCTGGTGGAACTGCTGGCGCGGAAGGGTGATCCCGCACAGGCGGCGGCCGGCTGGTATGACCTGGGCAATGCGCGCCTCGCCCGTGCCCTCTCCCACCTGGAGCGCACGCAGATCGACCCCGCCGTGCCCCAGGTGCGCCTGGCCAAGGCGGCCTATCGCGCCGCCCTCACCATCGACCCGCAATTTTGGGACGCGAAATACAATCTCGACGTGGCGCTGCGCCTCGTGCGCGACTTTCCCGAGGTGGAACGGGACGTGAAGGAAGAGCCGCAGGAGGCCCCCAAACGGGTGTGGACCGATCTGCCCGGCCTGCCCAAGGGATTGCCCTGACCATGGCGACCCCGATCATGGCGCCCCCCAGGCCGCCGGCGCTGCTCCGTCATCCGCGCGCCGTTGTGCTCGTGCTGGCGCTGCTGCTCGCGCTCGCGGCCGTGTTCGCACCCCACCTGCGTGGCGAGCGTGCGGCCTACCGGCTGCTTGCCGTGGTGGACGTGACGGGCTCCATGAACGTGCGGGACTCCGGCCGCGAGGGGCACCCCTCATCCCGCCTGGATGCGGTGAAGACGTCCCTGCGGGAGCTGGCGGCGCGGCTGCCGTGCGGCTCGCGCATGGGGCTCGGCATCTTCACCGAGCGCCGCAGCTTCCTGCTGTTCGAGCCCATCGACACCTGCGCCGACTTTGCCCCTCTCGACGGCGCCATCGCCGCCCTGGACTGGCGCATGGCCTGGGAGGGCGACAGCTATGTGGCGCGAGGCCTCTATTCCGCCATCGACCTTGCCGTGCCCCTCGACGCCGATCTTCTCTTCTTCACCGATGGGCAGGAAGCCCCGCCCCTGCCCCACGGCGGCATGCCGCCTTTCGCCGGTGAGAAGGGCAAGGTGCGTGGGCTGATCGTCGGCGTCGGGGAGACCATGGCCTCCCCCATCCCCAAGTTCGACAGCTTCGGCCACGAAATCGGCTTCTATGGCGCAGCCGACGTGCCCCAGGAGAACCGCCACGGGCCCCCGCCGGAAGATGCCGTCGGCCGCGAGGGCTGGCATCCGCGCAACGCGCCCTGGGGCGCGGAGGTGGCGCAGGGCGAGGAGCATCTGAGCGCCATGCGCGCGGAGCACCTGCAGGCCCTGGCAGCGGCCACGGGCCTCGGCTTCACCCGGCTCGGCCCGGCCACCGCGCTGAGCGAGGCGCTCGCCACCAGCGCCCGTGGCCGCCCGGTACCCGGCGGGCGCGACACCGCCCCCATTCCCGCGACGCTCGCCCTGGCGCTGCTGTGCGGCCTGTACGCGGCGCCTCTCCTTCTCTCCCTCCGCCACAAAAGGACTGCCACTCCATGACCTTCGCCCTTTCCCGCCGAGCCCTGATCGCCACCGCGTTTGCCGGCGCCCTCCTGAGCGGCCCCGCTTTCGCGCACGGCCCGACGCCCCAGAAGGCGGAAGCCGAAGTGGTGATCAACGCGCCGGTGGAAACCGTGTGGAAGCTGGTGAGCGACTTCGGCGCCATCGGCGGCTGGCATCCCGACGTGAAATCCGTGAGCGCCACCGGCGAGGGGCCGGGGGCCGAGCGGGTGCTGGTTCTGGAGAAGGGCGAGATCACCGACGGCCTCGATGAGGTGGTACCGGCCGAACACCACATTGCCTACCGCCTCTCCAAGGAAAACGTGGAGGCCTTTCCGGTGAGCTTCTACACCGCCACCCTCACCGTGACCGATGCCGGGGCCGGAAAGAGTAAGGTGCAGTGGGCCGCGCGGCTCTATCGCGGCGACACCAGCAACTTTCCGCCTGACGAGCTGAACGACGAGGCCGCGACCACCGCCATGACCGGCTTCTTCGAAGACGGCCTGAAGGGACTAAAGGCGAAAGCCGAAGGACGTCCGGTGGATGGCAAGGCCCCGGTGGGGCAATGAGGCGCGCTTTCACCCGCTGGGGTGCGGCGGCGCTGATGCTCACCGTGTCGGCCGCGCCGGCCTTGGCGGGCGCGGCGCTCGTCGTGTGCCAAGGCGGAAACGAGATCGGGGTCGTGGACACCGCGCGGCTGGCCCTCACCGCCCGCATCGCGGTGCCGCCCGCCCCGGCGGGCATCGCCCTCGCGCCCGATGGCAGGAGCGCGTACGTCACCCATCCCGATGCCGGCATGCTCACGCGCATCGACACCGCGCGCGGGCGGGCCAGCGCCGGGGTGGCCATCGGCGGCCAACCCTTCGGCATCGCGGTCGATCCGGATGGTGGCGCGCTCTATGTGAGCGACTGGAGCGCGGATCGCGTGCGCAGGCTGGATGCCGACACCTTCGCGGAAACCGGAAGCGTCGCGGTAGGGCATGCACCGGCGGGCCTCGCGCTGGATGCCCGCCGCCGCGAGCTCTACAGCGCCGACCGCGAGGCGGGCGCCGTCAGCATCATCGACCTGGGCACGTTCAAGCGGGTGGCGTCCGTGCCCGTTGGCGAAGGGCCGTACAGCTTCGATACGTCGGACGCGCCGCGCCGCCTGCTGGTGGTGAATGTGCGCGGCGGAGACGTGAGCGCCATCGACAAGGCTAGCCGGGAGGTGAGCCGCCATGGCGTCGGCAAGATGCCTTATGGCGTGGCGAGTGCCCCCACGGGCGAGGCCCTGGTGGCGAACCAGCAATCGGGCAGCCTCACCCTGCTGCCCGCCGAGAATGGCGACGCGCGAACGCTGCGCGTGGGCGGTTCACCCGAAGCGGTGCGGCTCGATCCGCAGCGGCGCCTGGCCTATGTGACGGACTGGTTCTCCGATCAGCTGCTGGTGATCGATCTCGACGCCTTCCGCGTCGCAGCCCGGGTGGCGGTGTGCAAGGGGCCCCGCAGCCTCATCCTCATGCCCTGACGGATCCCGCGCCTCGCCCCTGCCTTGGGCGAAAGCGGGCACGCGGACCACTTATGCCTGCGGGCGATCGAGAGCGGCGATGGCGATCATCATGACCACGCCGATCAGCATGATGGTGACCACCGTCTGCATCGCAACCCCTCCTCCATTCTTCAGTTCACAGAAGAAGGATAGATCAGGGGATCGAAATGCTGCAGCGCACAAAACGCCAACCGGCTCCGCACGGAGCGCAGGCCGTGGCGGTAGCATCGCGCCCCGGGCAGTTCCCGGAGCGCACAGGGCACGATGCATGGGATGTCTAGCCTGCTTCAGTCATCGTGGAGGAGCTGAATCAGTCTATCCTTTTGTTTTTACGCACCTTATTCACCCGAGCGGGTTCCCGATTGGCTCGCCCGGGCCCTAAAGGTGGCTGTCCTCGTAGGCGATGGTTTCGTTGATGAGCACCCGCCACAAAGCGGTCGCCACGCCCTCGGGCACGCCCTGGCTGCGGGCGAGGGCCTCCACATTGGCCAGCACCTCGTCCACGCGGTCCTGAAGCAAAGCGGGGATGCCCGCCTCACGCTTCACGCGGACCACCCCCTCCACCACGCCGAAGCGCTCCGCCAGCAGGGCGATGAGGCGCGCGTCGATCTCGTCGATGCGGCGGCGCGCCTCCTTCAAAGCGGGGGGGGCGTCGTTCAGCCCCGCCACCAGAGATCCTCCACCGGGAAGCGGCCGGCCGCCTCCTCAATGACCTCCGCGAGGGAGAACAGGGTCGTCTCCTCGAACGGGCGGCCGATGAGCTGGAGGCCCAACGGCAGCCCGTCCACCGAAAGGCCGGCGGGAACGGAGATGCCCGGCAGGCCGGCCATGTTCACGGTCACGGTGAAGACGTCGTTGAGATACATTTCCACCGGATCCGCCTTCACCTTCTCGCCGATGCCGAAGGCGGGCGACGGGGTAGCGGGGGTGAGCACGGCGTCGACGCCAGCCGCGAACGCCTGGTCAAAGTCGCGCTTGATGAGGGTGCGCACCTTCTGGGCACGCAGGTAATAGGCGTCGTAATAGCCGGCGGAGAGCACATAGGTGCCGATCATGATGCGCCGGCGCACCTCCGGACCGAAGCCGGCGGCACGGGTGTTCTCATACATCTCCACCACGTCCTTGCCCGGCACCCGCACGCCGTAGCGCACGCCGTCGTAACGGGCGAGGTTGGAGGAGGCCTCCGCCGGGGCCACGATGTAGTAAGCCGGCAAAGCGTACTTGGTGTGCGGCAGGGAGATGTCGACGATCTCGGCGCCAGCGTCCTCAAGCCACTTGGCGCCTTCCTTCCAGAGGGCGTCGATCTCGTCCGACATGCCGTCCATGCGATATTCGCGCGGAATGCCGATCTTCTTGCCCTTGATGGAGGCACCCACCGCCTGCTGATAGTCCGGCACGGGCCGATCCACGCAGGTGGAATCCTTCGCGTCATAGCCGGCCATGGAGCGCAGCAGCAGCGCCGCGTCGTTCACCGAGCGGGCGAACGGGCCGGCCTGGTCCAGCGACGAGGCGAAGGCCACGATGCCCCAGCGCGAGCAGCGCCCATAGGTGGGCTTGATGCCCACGGTGCCGGTGAAGGCCGCCGGCTGGCGGATGGAGCCGCCGGTGTCGGTACCCGTGGCGCCCGCGCACAGATAGGCCGCCACCGCCGCCGCCGAGCCGCCGGACGAGCCGCCGGGAACCAGCGGCGCCTGGTCGCCATCGCGCCGCCAGGGCGACACCACGGCGCCGAAGGCGGACGTCTCGTTGGACGAGCCCATGGCGAACTCGTCATTATTGAGCTTGCCCAGCAGCACCGCGCCATCGCGCCACAGATTGGCGGTGACGGCGGATTCGTACTGCGGCACGAAGTTCTCGAGGATCTTCGAGCAGGCGGTGGTGCGCACGCCCTGGGTGCAGAACATGTCCTTGATGCCGAGGGGGATGCCCTCCAGCCGGCCGGCGTCGCCGCTGGCAATGCGGGCGTCGCTCTCCTTCGCCATTTTCAGGGCGAGCTCGGGCGTCTCGAGCACATAGGCGTTGAGGTGGCGCGCATCCGCCATGGCCTTGAGATAGGCCTCGGTGAGCTCGACGGAGGTGAATTCGCCCTCGGCCAGCCCCTCGCGGGCCTCGGTGAGGGTGAGCTGGGTCAGATTGGTCATTCCACCACCTTCGGCACGGTGAAGAAGCCGCCCTCGGCATCCGGCGCGTTGGCGAGCACCTTTTCGGGATAGTGGCCATCGGTGACCACGTCGTCGCGCATGGGCAGCTCCATGGGCACAACGCCAGTCAGCGGCTCCACGCCCGAGACGTCGAGGTCCGCCAGCTGCTCCACGAATTCGAGGATGGCGTTGAGTTCATTCTGGAGGTGGCCGAGCTCCTCGTCGCGCACCGCGATGCGCGCAAGATGGGCCACCCGGCGGACGGTCGCCTGATCGACGGACATATGACGCTCCCAAAAGCTGAGGGCCGCTATAGCAAGGGGGGAGGCAAGGTGGAAGGGTGAAGGCCCCGCCCGGTCACATCCCGCGCCCGGCATCCATGCACCGGGCCACGATGCGCAGCACCACCAGGAGCACTTCCAGCCGCCGGCGATAGAACGCCACATGATCCCCCAAAGGATACCGGAAGTCGCCGTCGCGCACCGCGTCCGCTTGGCGCCCCACATCCAGCCCGGCGGCGATATCAGCCCGGGTGTCGGCCATTTCGCGCACAATGCGCTCGGCCGGCCCCTCGCCCCAGCTCGCCGGAGCATGGTGCCGGATTGATTCGAGATCGGCGGGGGCGCGGGGCGCGAGCAGGCGGGTGCCGCTCATGAGACGACTTTTTGGGCCGCGCCGGCCGCTTCTCCGCGCCAAACGATTCGATATCGAAAGCCTGCGGCACGCCTCTGACCTCGCCGTTCGCCACGGTGGCCGGCAGGGCGCGGAGACGGGCCCCATGCTCCGAACGGAGACGCAAAGCGGCGCCCGCCACCTCGTCGGCGGAGCCATGGCCGGGACGCCCTTTGGCATCTATCTGGACGCCCCTGGCGGCCCCGGAATTCCGCGAGATGATCGGCGAACGATGGCGATGCTGCCCGCCATGACGGCCTGGTGAGCTTTGCGGAATAGCCGGAGCGCGGCCGTCATGCCGGCCCGCCGCTGGAATCGGGTTTCGAGCACCCACTCGGCCCGCGGAATACGGGACATGCGCCAGCCTATCGAGCAGACGCGACTTTCAGGCAAAGCCGCGCTGCGTATCGCCAGCCCTATGCCTCGCGCACCACATCCAGGAACTGCGCCCCGTAGCGGGTGAGCTTGGCCTCGCCCACGCCGGAAATGGCGCCGAAATCCCCCATGGAGCGCGGGCGGGCGCGGACGATCTCCATCAGCGTCGCATCATGGAAGATCACATAAGGCGGCACCCCCTGGGCGCGCGCCAGCTCCAGCCGCAGGGCCTTGAGGCGCTGGAACAGATCCTCGTCCCCCGGATCGGACAACGCTGCCCGGGGCGGCCGCTGGCCCGCGGCGGCGCGCGCGGCCTTGGCCGCCTTGGCGCGCACCTCGGCCTTCAGCTCCACCCGCTCGGCCCCGCGCAGAACCGGCCGGCACTTGTCGGTGAGGCGCAGGGAGCCGTGGCCTTCCACGTCCACCGACAACAGCCCCATGGCCACCAGCTGACGCACGATGGCCCGCCACTCGTCCCGCGAGAAATCCTTGCCGATGCCGAAGGTGGACAGCTGGTCGTGGCCGAACTTCACCACCTTCTCATTGGCCTGCCCCAGCAGCACGTCGATGACGTGGCCGGCGCCGAACCGCTCGCCGGTGCGATAGACGCAGGACAGCAGCTTCTGCGCCGCCTCGGTGCCATCGAAGGTCTTGGGCGGATCGAGGCAGGTGTCGCAATTGCCGCAGGGCTCGGCCAGCTCCTCATCGAAATAGGAGAGCAGCACCTGCCGCCGGCATTGCGCCGTCTCGCACAGGCCCAGCAGCGCATCGAGCTTCTGCCGCTCCACGAACTTGCGTGCCTCGGGCGCGTCGGAGGAGGAGACGAACTGGATGAGCTTGGCCACATCCTCCACGCCATAGAGCATCAGCGTTTCGGAAGGCAGCCCGTCACGCCCCGCGCGGCCGGTCTCCTGGTAATAGGCCTCGATGCTCTTGGGCAGATCGAGATGGACCACGAAGCGCACGTCCGGCTTGTCGATGCCCATGCCGAAAGCGACGGTCGCCACCATCACCACACCTTCTTCCTTCAGGAAGCGGTCCTGGTGGCGGGCGCGGGTGTCTGCGTCGAGGCCCGCATGGTAGGGCAGCGCGGTGAGGCCCTGGGTGGCCAGCATCTCGGCCGTCGCCTCCACCTTGGCGCGGCTCATGCAGTAGACGACCCCCGCCTCCCCCTCATGCTCCTTCAGGAAGGCATGAAGCTGGGCCTTGGGATTGGCCTTCGGCACGATGCGGTAGCGGATGTTCGGCCGATCGAAGGAGGACAGGAACTCCTCGCCGCCCTCCAGCGCCAGCCGCTCCACGATCTCACGGCGCGTCGGCCCGTCCGCCGTGGCGGTGAGCGCGATGCGCGGCACGCCGGGGAAGCGCTCGTGCAGGACCGTGAGCTGGCGATATTCAGGCCGGAAATCGTGCCCCCACTGGGACACGCAATGGGCCTCGTCGATAGCGAACAGGGCGATGTGCGCGCCGGAGAGCAGATTCAGGAACGACTCGGTCAGGAGCCGCTCGGGCGCCACATAGAGAAGGTCGAGGTCGCCCGAGGCCAGATCGCGCTCCACCTGCCGCGCCTCGCCGGGCGGCAAAGCGGAATTGAGCGCCGCCGCCTTCACCCCGAGCTGCCGCAGCGCCTGCACCTGGTCGTGCATCAACGCGATGAGCGGGGAAACGACGATGCCCGTGCCCGGCCGCACCAGCGCCGGCACCTGGTAGCACAGGGATTTGCCGCCGCCCGTGGGCATCAGCACCAGCGCGTCGCCACCGGCAACGACGTGATCCACGATCTCCCGCTGGCGCCCGCGGAAGGCATCGTAGCCGAAGACCTGGCGCAGGACGTGGAGCGGGTCCGGCAGGGACGTGTTTGGCGACGTATCGGGCTTGGCCATGGCCGAGTTATAGGAGCCGCGCCGAACAGCGCAATGGGCGCGCTTGCATGGACGCCCGGATGGAGCGCGCCCTTAGGGATGGGAGAGCACCATCATCATCCGCACGCACGCCGCGCCCTCACCCGCCCGGCGGAGGGTTGGGAGGAGGCGGGCGCGATGCGCACACCCCATCCCAAGGGGCGGAAGACCCCGGCGCTTATCGCGCAGGCAGCGACACGCCCGACCGTTCAGTCCCTCCCCCGCGGCGGGAGACGAAGAGCGCGGCCGTGTCGCGTAACGACCTCAGACCTCGAACGAATCGCCGCTGGCCGGCACCACCACCTTCACCGGGTGGTTTTCCAGCGCCGCCACAAAGGCCGAGGCGTCCTGAGCCAGAATGGGGAAGGTGCCGTAGTGCATGGGCACCACCACCTCGACCCCCGGCAGGAAGCGCTTCACGGCCAGCGCCGCCACTTCGGGGCCCATGGTGAAGCGGTCGCCGATGGGCAGGAACACCACCTTGGGCGCGTGGATCTCACACATCAGCGCCATGTCGGAGAAGATGTCCGTATCGCCCATGTGCCACACGGTGGGCTCGCCCGGCGCCTTCACGATGAGGCCGGTGGGGTTGCCCAGATATTCGGAGGGCGCGCCGGGCCCGCCCGAGGAATGGTCCGCCCGCACCATGGTCACGGTGAAGCCGCCCATGTCCACGGTGCCACCGGTGTTCATCATCACATTGGTGCCGCCGCAGCCCTTGGAGGCGAGGAAGGCGCAGATCTCCGGATTGGTCACCACCGGAATCTCGGTGCCCGCGTCCGCCGCATCCTCCACGATGGAGATGGTGTCGCCGATATGGTCCGAATGACCGTGGGTGAGTAGGATGTGCGAGGCGCCGCGAGTGGCGTTCTCGATGCCGAAATTGAAGGACGGGTTGCCCGTGTAGAACGGGTCGATGAGCACGCCCTTGCCCGCGAAATCGAGCCGGAAAGCCGCGTGGCCGAACCAGGTGATCTTCATAGATATCGTGCCCTTTGGAATTGCGCTCTTGGCTGCGCCCCCTCATGCGGCGGCCCGGCGCCTGGCCGGCCGTCGCGGATCGCGCCGGAGTATCCGGGAAGGCCGTCGCCCGCGCAACGGCCCCGTGGGGGCACCGTGAGGCATGCCATGGCCGCGCGCGGCGGCCCATGCTAGCCAGAGGCATGAGCGAACCTTCCCCTTCCGCCGCCATCGGCCCGCTGTCCGAAATCGCCGCCCTGCTGCCGGAGCGCGGCAGCCTGCTGGGCCTCGATCTCGGCACCAAGACCATCGGCGTCGCCACCTGCGATCCCGACCGCCGACTGGCCACGGCGGTGGAAACCGTGCGGCGCACCAAGTTCACGCCCGATGCGCAGCGCGTGCTGGCGCTCGCCGCCGAACGGCGCGCCGTGGCCTTCGTGCTGGGCCTGCCGCTCAACATGGATGGCACCGAGGGCCCGCGCGCCCAGGCGACCCGCGCTTTCGCCCGCAATTTCGCGAAACTGACGCCGCTGCCCATCGCCCTGTGGGACGAGCGCCTGTCCACCGCCGCCGTCCAGCGCGTGCTGATCTCCGCCGATGTGAGCCGCGCCAAGCGCGCCCAGGTGGTGGACCAGCACGCCGCGCTGTTCATCCTCCAGGGCGCCCTGGATTTCCTGTCCCGCCAGACCCTTACCGGGAACGAAGACGGATCATCGGCGTCGGAGTGATTCGGACCCGGTCCGTACCGCGCCTGTTCCGCCACCGCGCCGACGGCGTCCCATTCCGGGACGCGCCGGTGCGCCGGCGCGCTACTTCTTCAGAAGCGCCGCGACTTCATTGTTGAGCTTGGCCGCGAAGCCGCCGACCTCGCCGGCCACCCGCCGCACCACCATGGCAGACTGGCGCGCCTCACCGGCCGCATCGGATACGCCCGAAATCATCTGGCTCACCGAGCGATTGGTGGCGGCCTGCTCCTCCACGCCGGCCGAAACCAGCGTGAAGGCCTCGCTGAGCTGGCGCACCTTGGAGGTGATGTCGGACACCGCGGTTGCGGCCGACTGGCTCTCGTCCTGCACGGCCCCGACCAGGCGGCGGATGTCCTGGGTGGCGTTGGCGGTCTGCACGGCCAGTTCCTTCACCTCCTGCGCCACCACAGCGAAGCCGCGCCCCAGCTCGCCCACCCGCGCCGCCTCGATGGTGGCGTTGAGGGCGAGCAGGTTGGTCTGCCGCGCGATGGTCGCGATGAGGGAGGTGACGTTGCCGATGCGCTCCATGCTGGCGGACAGGCCGGCGACGCGCTGATCCGCGTTCTGCGCCATGTCGGCCACCTCGCCGGAGAGCCCCGTCATGCCGCTGATCTGGCGCGTGATCTCGTCGAACGACGCCGACATCTCCACCGCCGCCGCCGACACCGAGGAGGAGGTCTGCTCGCTATTCTCGGTCAGCTCCAGCAGGCGGTCGCTGGAACGGAGCATCTCGTCGGAGGTGGAGCCCATGGCGCCCACCACCTCGGTCACGCGATCCGCCATCTTGAGGCGGTCCGTGGCCACCGACCAGGTGACCATGGGGCGGAGATAGCTGCCATCCTCGGTGCGGATGGCGGACATGCGCAGGTCCAGCACCTCCGGCCCCACATGGATCAGCGCGGCATGGGGCAGGTTCGACGGGTTGCCGAGCAGGTGGTGCTGGACATGCGGCTGCTTGTGGAAGACGTCGATGGCGGAGCCCACCACCGCATCCGCCTTCACGGGCAGATAGCTTTCCACCTGCCGCAGCGTCTCCCGGCTCGCGCGGTTGATATAGTCGATGCGGAAGTCGTCGAGCGAGCAGGTCATCACGTTGACCGGCACTTCGTCCAGCATGCGGGCGAGCACGTCCGCCCGCTGCGCATGGCGCGCCTGCTCGGTCACCACGTCCCACGCGATCTGCACATGGGTCGGCTCGCCCTTCGGCCCGCGCGCGGCGCTCGGCTTCAGCTCCAGGGTTTCACCGCCAAGCTTCAGCACGATGCTGGCGGGAAGCTTCGACATATCCCCCAGCAGCGCCCGGGGCCTGCTCCCATGCTCGGCGAACAGGAGGTCAAGCGGCGCGCCGACAATATCCCGCGCCGCGCTCCCCAGGGCGGAAGCCAGCTGCTGCCAGAGCTCACGCGACGTGCGATTCGCATAGACGATAGTCAGACTCTGCGGATCGCAGAGGAGGACGCCGACAGCGAGATTGTCCAAAAACCGGGTCGCCTCGGCCTCCTTCGGCGCGGCGGACCTGTACGCAATGACTGACATGACGCCCCCTTCGCAGTCGTCCTGCGAGCACTTCAACGAAGGCGAGACGAAGCATGCCCCCCGGCGCAGCTTTCCATCGGAGGCGCTTGTCAGCAGCCCCCTCCGGCTTCTCCCTTTCCTGGCAGGAAAACCAGACGGAGCTTGTCCGGAGCTGGATCACGACAGGTATGTGAAGGTGGATTGGAGCCGCAGCGCCCGTCAAAGGACATGCTATTAAGGCCCTGGGTCGCCCCCTGAATTTCAGGCGCGCCCCGCTCCGCCGGGCCCGTGGCGGAGTGCCCTCACGATCTTCCCGGCCATGGCGACCATCCTCAGCGCACTTGCTCCCGTTTTCCTCATCATCGCCCTGGGCGTTGTTCTCCGTCGCGTGCTGCTGACGGAGCCGCTCCATTGGGTGGGCCTGGAAAAGCTCACTTATTTCGTGCTGTTTCCGGCCCTGCTGGTGGTCTCCGCCGCCAAGGCGGACCTTGCCAACGTCAACATCCTGGCCGTCGCCGGTTCGTTGATTGGGACGGTGCTGCTGTTGTCGGGGCTTATCGTCGCCTTCAACCGGCCGGTGCGCCGCCTGTTCGCCGCAGACGGGCCCGATTTCACCTCCTTCTACCAGGGGGCCGTGCGCTGGAACACCTATGTGGTTCTGGCGGTCGCTGGCGGCCTCTTCGGTGCGGAGGGAATCACCATCGCGGCGCTGGCGCTGGTCACCCTGATCCCGGTGGTGAACGTTAATGCGGTGCTGGTGCTGGCGGCCTTTGCCGGCCGGGAGCCGCCAACCGCCCGCTACATTCTCGCCCAGCTGGCGCGCAACCCTTACATCTCCGCCTGCCTGGTCGGTGCCGCGCTCAATGTTTTCCATGTCCCCATTCCCCGCGTGCTGCTGGAGTTCGGCGACATTCTGGGGCGGGCCTCGCTGGCGGTGGGGCTGCTGGTGGTGGGCGGCGGGCTCGCGCTGAACACCATTCTTCGCGTGAAGCCGCTGGTGCTGGCCTCGATGACGCTGAAGCTGGTGGTGAAGCCCGTCATCGCGGTCGGGCTCGGGCTGCTGGCGGGGCTCTCTGGCGTGGAACTGGTGGTGGTGGCCATCATTGCCGGCGTGCCTTCGGCACCGGCGGCCTATGTTCTGGCGCGCCAGATGGGCGGAAACGCCACGCTGGTGGCCGAGATCCTCACTCTTCAGATCATCGCGGCCGCAGTCACGCTGCCCCTGGTGGTCACCGCGGCATCCGCCCTCGCGGGGTGAGACTCACCCCGCCGTCTGACCATCAAGTCAGCTTCGCCCTTCAGCAGGGCGAGGCCCAGAAGCCCGCGCCACCGGGGCTCGTCGTCACCCAGCAGCTGCGGGGCGTGCCCGGCGGCGGGGCAGCCAACGGCCCCACCGGGCCCTGCACGTTCACCTGCGGCACGGGGTAGAGGTACACGCGCGGCGGCTGCGCATAATAAACGGGCGGCGGCACCGCCCCCACCACCACCGGCGCGTTGGCGATGCCGATGGCAAACGGACCACCGGGGGCGGGAGCCGGCGCGGGGGCCTGCGCCGCGCAGTTGCCGCAGCCCTGATAGTCGCCGCCCGCAGGCGCCTTGGTCACGGGCTGGCGACCGTAAAGGTCGGCCGCATGTGCCGAAACAGCGATGCCGCAGGCCGCGCCCGCCAGCACGGCCAGCGCCGCGGCCCGGCCCCGTGCTCCGATCCTGGACCTCATGACTGCACTCCGTTGCCCTTAACCTTGCCCATCACTGACGCCTCGAGCTGGCGCCGGGCTTGCCGCAAGCGGAACCGGAGCCGAACGCGTGAACACATCCCGCGCGCCGGGCCCCGCTCTCTCGGCCCACAAGGTGGCTCCTGCCGGCCATCGGAGCATTGCGCGCCGTCAAGGTGACGGGCGCCATCCCCCTGAAAATTCGCCGGCCGCGTGGCAAAGCGGCGTGTTCGGCTTGCCGGCCGGGCCGGGTGCGGATATGCCTGCGGCCTGCCATGTCATCCGCTCCCGCGTCATCCGCACCCGCCTTCACGCTCCGAGGCCGACACCTGCTCGGCATCGAGGGACTCACTGCCGGGGAGATCCACTCCCTGCTGGACCTTGCCGAGGAGTTCGTTGAACTCAACCGGCAGATCGAGAAGAAACGCTCGACCTTGCGTGGGCGGACCCAGATCAACCTCTTCTTCGAGGCGTCCACCCGCACCCAGTCCTCGTTCGAGATCGCCGGCAAGCGACTCGGCGCGGACGTGATGAACATGTCGGTGAGCTCGTCCTCGGTGAAAAAGGGTGAGACGCTGGTGGACACCGCCATCACGCTGAACGCCATGCACCCGGACATCCTGGTGGTGCGGCATCACGCGTCGGGCGCGGTGGCGCTGCTCTCCCGCAAGGTGGACTGCTGCGTGGTGAATGCCGGTGACGGAGCCCACGAGCACCCCACCCAGGCCCTGCTGGATGCCCTCACCATCCGCCGCAACAAGGGCCGGATCGAGGGGCTCACCGTCGCCATCTGCGGCGACGTGCTTCACTCCCGCGTGGCGCGTTCCAACATCCTGCTGCTCTCCACCCTGGGCGCGCGGGTGCGCCTGGTGGCGCCCTCCACCCTGCTGCCGGCGGGCATCGACCATTTCGGCGTCGAGGTCTACCGCTCCATGGAAGCGGGCCTGGAGGGGGCGGACATCGTGATGATGCTGCGCCTCCAGCGCGAGCGCATGAGCGGCTCCTTCGTGCCCTCCGTGCGGGAGTACTTCCACTATTTCGGCCTGGACGAGGCCAAGCTGCGCTACGCCGCAAAGGACGTGCTGGTGATGCACCCCGGCCCCATGAATCGCGGCGTCGAGATCGACTCGGCGGTGGCCGACAGCCCCCGCTCCCTGATCCGGGAGCAGGTGGAGATGGGCGTTGCCGTGCGCATGGCGGTGCTCGACACTCTGGCCCGGAAGCTGCCCAATGCGTGACGCCCGCATCTTCGCGCGCGAGCCGCGCCCCCTCCTGCTCGCCAATGCCCGCATCATCGACCCCTCGCGGGGCGCCGACTTCAAGGGCGACCTCTATCTCGCCGACGGCGTCATCAAGGACGCCGCCTTCGGCATCGCCGCCGCCGGCATCCCCGAGGGTGCCGAGGTGGTGGACTGCAAGGGCGCCGTTGCGGCCCCCGGCCTCGTGGACATGCGCGCCTTCGCCGGCGAGCCCGGCTTCGAGCATCTGGAGACCCTCGCCTCCGCCAGCCACGCGGCGGCGGCCGGCGGCGTCACCACCCTGGTGTGCCAGCCGGACACCGACCCGGTGGTGGACGACCCCGCCATCGTCGACTTCATCCTGCGCCGCGCCCGTGACACCGCGGTGGTGCGCGTGCACCCCATGGCCGCCATCACCCGCGGCATGAAGGGCGAGGAGATGACGGAGGTGGGCCTGCTGAAGGCGGCCGGCGCGGTCGCCTTCACCGATGCCCACCATTCGGTGATGAACTCGCTGGTGCTGCGCCGCGCCCTCTCCTATGCGCGGGATTTTGACGCCCTGATCGTGCATCACACCGAGGATGCCACCCTCTCCAAGGGCGCCATGAACGAGGGCGAGTTCGCCTCGCGCATGGGCCTGCCCGGCATTCCCAAGGCCGCGGAAACCATCGTTCTGGAGCGGGACCTGCGGCTCGTCGCCGGCGTGCGCGGGCGCTACCACGCGGCCGCCCTCACCTGCGCCGAATCGCTGGAGGTGCTGGAGCGCGCGAAGGAAGCCGGCCTGCCGGTGACCGCCTCGGTCACGGTGAATCACCTCTCCTTCAACGAGCTCGACGTTTCCGGCTACCGCACCTATTTCCGGCTGCAGCCGCCGCTGCGTGCGGAAGAGGACCGGCAGGCGCTCATTCGCGCCCTGTCCTCCGGCCTCATCGACGTGGTGGTGTCCGACCATGTGCCGCAGGATGTGGAAGGCAAGCGCCTGCCCTTCTCCGAGGCGGAGCCGGGTGCGATTGGCCTGGAAACCCTGCTGCCGGCCGCGCTGCGGCTCGTGCACGCCGACGCGGTGGACCTGGTGACGCTGCTGGCCTCCCTTTCCACGCGGCCGGCGCAGATCCTGGGCCTCAAGGGCGGCACCCTGAAGCCGGGCGCGCCGGCGGATGTTGTGGTGTTCGATCCGGACATGCCGTTCGTGCTGGAGCCGGGCTCGCTCAAGTCGCGCTCGCGCAACACGCCGTTCGATGAGGCGCGGCTCACGGGCCGGGTGCTGCGCACCATCGTTGCCGGCGAGGTCGTGTACGAATACGTTTGACACTCCCACGTGTGACGCCCACGCCTCATCCGCCCTCCCCGCTCCGGGTCCGCCATGCTCGCTGAACTTCCGCCGTCGCTCCTGCACCCCCTGGCGCTGGTCCTCGGCTATCTTCTGGGGTCCATCCCCTTCGGCCTGCTGCTGACCCGCCGCGCGGGCACCAAGGACATCCGCTCCATCGGCTCCGGCAATATCGGCGCCACCAACGTGCTGCGCACAGGCCGCAAGGACCTTGCCGTCCTGACCCTGCTGGGCGACGCGCTGAAAGGGACGATCGCAGTTCTGGTGGCGCGCGAGCTGGCCGGCGAAACCGCGGCGCTGGTGGCGGCGCTGGGCGCCTTCCTGGGCCACATCTTCCCGGTATGGCTGAAGTTCAAGGGCGGCAAGGGCGTCGCCACCTTCCTCGGCGTGATCCTGGGGCTGGCCTGGCCGGTGGCGGTGGTGTTCTGCCTGGTGTGGCTGACGGTAGCCTATTTCAGCCGCTACTCCTCCCTGGCCGCGCTCACCGCCTCAGTGGCCTCGGTGGCGCTGGTGTTCTGGAAGGGCGACGACAAGATGGCCCTGCTGCTGGCCGTGCTCACGCTCCTGTTGTGGATCAAGCATCGCCAGAACATCCAGCGCCTGGCCAACGGCACTGAGGGCAAGATCGGCGCGAAGGGCTAAGCGCGCCGGTGCCTCCCAAGCGCTCCTCCAGCCCCAAAGGCGGCCCACGCAAGGGCGAGCTGCTGAGCGCCGAGCAGCGCCGGGACTGGCTGCGCCTGATCCGCACGGAGAATGTGGGCCCGCGCACCTTCCGCACCCTCATTAACCAGTTCGGCGGCGCAGCGGCCGCCCTGGAGGCGCTGCCGACCCTCGCCCGCCGCGGCGGGCGCCTGCTGCCGCCCCGCATTCCCACCCTTGCCGAGGCCGAGGCGGAAATGGCCGCCCTGGAGCGCGGCAAGGCGCGGCTGGTGGCGCTGGGCGAAGCCGACTATCCCTTCGCCCTGCGCAGCCTGGATGACGCGCCGCCGCTGCTCGCGGTGCGCGGGCGCAGCGAGGTGCTGCGCAGCCCCATGGTCGGCATCGTCGGCGCCCGCAACGCATCGGCTGCAGGGCGCACCTTCGCCCAGCAGCTGGCGCGGGACCTGGGCGCCGCGGGCTATGTGGTGGCATCCGGCCTTGCCCGCGGCATCGATGCCGCCGCCCACGAGGCCAGCCTGGAACGGGGAACCGTAGGTGTTTTCGCCGGTGGCCTCGCGCGGCCCTATCCTCCGGAAAACCTGAAGCTCATCGAGCGGGTGGCGGACCTCGGGGCCGTGGTGTCCGAAATGCCGCTGACCTGGGAGCCCCGTGCGCGCGACTTTCCGCGGCGCAATCGCCTCGTTTCCGGCATGGCTCTAGGGGTCGTGGTGGTGGAGGCGGCGGAACGCTCCGGCTCGCTCATCACCGCCCGCCTCGCCGGCGAGCAAGGGCGCGAGGTGTTTGCCGTGCCGGGCTCGCCGCTCGATCCGCGCTCCGGCGGCACCAACCGGCTGCTGAAGCAGGGCGCCACGCTGGTGACCGAGGCCGCCGACATCACCGATGTCTTGGCCCCCATCCTGGGGCGGCCTGCCGACACCAACCTGGAGGCGGAGCAGCCCTCGAGCGGCCACAGCCTTGGTCCCACCGAGCCGGCCGATGACGCGCGCGCCCGCATCGTGGAACTGCTCGGCCCGACACCCGCCGCCATCGATGATCTCGTGCGTCTGTCGGGTTGCGCGGTGACGGAGGTTCAAATCGTGCTGCTGGAACTGGATCTGGCCGGTCGCCTGGACCGCCCCGGCCCCGGCCTGGTGGCGCTGCGCTGAGCCGACCGCCTCAGCGGCGGCTGTTGTCCTCGCCCCGCGCAATCGTGATATCGCGCGCTTCAAGGCGGGCCATCTCAAGGATATAAGCCAGGGTCGTCAGGCCATTGCCCCGCGCAAGGCGCGACAGCTCCTCGCTCAGCGCGCCGATATAGGCAGCCGCGGCGGCCGGATCACCCACGATGGGCAGTTCCGCTCCACGCGGCCCGGACGCGGCATCCCGAGGGGTTCCATCGCCTGCAGTCTTGTCCATGAGGTGATCCTGTCGCGTGCCGTCCAACCGGTCCGGCACAGGTCTTACAGGTTGATTTACATATTTAAACACACCTATGGTTGCATTCAACAAAGGGGCCCGACTCTGGCGTCCGGCAACCTTGCCATTTGACAGGCGCCCCCGGCGTGCCCATCTTGCAGCCGCCTTTGGAGCGCCCGGCGCACGCTGATGCCGTTTCCCCTGTGAAATGAGCATCGTGGCCCGAGAGTTCCGGCTTTGGGGGAACACCGGCGCAATGAGGCGCGACCCGCGATGGGGGGTGCGACAAGCACCATGCCCCGCGCCGGAGCGTCTTGCGCAGGCCTTTCCCAAGGGTCCGCGCAATGGGGCCACGGACCAGAGAGAGACTTTGGGTCATGCAGGTCGTCATCGTCGAATCGCCGGCCAAAGCGAAGACGATCAACAAATATCTGGGTCCGGGCTACGAGGTCATCGCCTCCTACGGCCATGTTCGTGACCTGCCCTCCAAGGACGGTTCGGTTGATCCCGACGCCGACTTCCACATGCTTTGGGAGGTGGATCCCAAGGCACAGAAGCGGCTCAATGAGATCGCCACGGCCGTGAAGGGCGCCGACGCCCTCATCCTCGCCACCGACCCGGATCGCGAAGGTGAGGCCATCTCCTGGCACGTGCTGGAGGTGCTGCGGCAAAAGAAGGCCATCAAGCATCAGAAGGTCGAGCGGGTGGTGTTCAACGCCATCACCAAGCAGGCCGTGCTCGACGCCATGAAGGCGCCCCGCGCCATCGACGTGGCGCTGGTGGATGCCTATCTCGCCCGCCGCGCGCTGGACTATCTGGTGGGCTTCACCCTTTCCCCGGTGCTGTGGCGCAAGCTGCCCGGCGCCCGCTCGGCCGGCCGCGTGCAATCGGTGGCGCTGCGCCTCGTCTGCGACCGCGAGCGGGAGATCGAGACCTTCGTCCCCAAGGAATACTGGTCCATCGTCGCCCGACTCGCCACGCCGCGCGCTGACGAGTTCGAAGCGCGGCTGGTGGGCGCCGACGGCAAGAAGATCACCCGCCTGTCGGTGGGCACGGCGGATGAGGCCAAGGCCTTCCGCGCCGCCCTGGACAGCGCCCAGTTCCGCGTGCGCTCGGTGGAAGCCAAGCCGGTGAAGCGGCATCCGCAGCCGCCTTTCACCACCTCCACCCTGCAGCAGGAAGCCAGCCGCAAGCTCGGCCTCGCCCCGGCCCGCACCATGCAGATCGCCCAGCGCCTTTATGAAGGCGTGGACCTGGGCGGAGAGACGGTGGGCCTCATCACCTATATGCGTACCGACGGCGTGGACATGGCCCCGGAAGCCATCTCCGCCACCCGCAGCGCCATCGGCAAGCAGTTCGGCCCGCGCTATCTGCCCGGCGTGCCGCGCAAATACACGGTGAAGGCGAAGAACGCCCAGGAGGCCCACGAGGCCATTCGCCCCACCGATCCCGGCCGCCTGCCCAAGGAGGTGGCGCGGCACCTGGATGCCGAACAGGCCCGGCTCTATGAGCTCATCTGGACCCGCACCATCGCCAGCCAGATGGAATCGGCCGAGCTGGAGCGCACCACCGCCGACATCGAGGCCAAGGCCGGCGCCCGCACCCTCGACCTCTCCGCCACCGGCACGGTGGTGAAGTTCGACGGCTTCCTCACCCTCTATCGCGAGGGCAAGGACGACGAGGACGAGGACGAGGAGGGTCGCCGCCTGCCCGCCATGAGCGCGGGCGAAGGCCTCGACAAGCGCGAGATCCAGACCGCCCAGCACTTCACCGAGCCGCCGCCGCGTTATTCGGAAGCCTCGCTGGTGAAGCGCATGGAAGAGCTGGGCATCGGCCGCCCCTCCACCTATGCCGCCGTGCTCGCGGTGCTGCGCGACCGTGAATATGTGAAGCTGGAAAAGAAGAGGCTGGTGGCCGAGGACAAGGGCCGGCTGGTCACCGCCTTCCTCGAGAGCTTCTTCAAGCGCTATGTGGAGTATGATTTCACCGCCGATCTCGAGGAGAAGCTCGACGAGATCTCGGCGGCGCAGATCGACTGGAAGCAGGTGCTGCGCGACTTCTGGAAGGATTTCCACGCCGCCATCGGCGCCACCAAGGAATTGCGCGTTTCCCAGGTGCTCGATGCCCTGGACGAGATGCTCACCGCCCACATCTTCCCGCCGCGGGAAGACGGCTCGGATCCGCGCCTGTGCCCCACGTGCGGCAATGGACGGCTGTCGCTGAAGATGGGCAAGTTCGGCGCCTTCATCGGCTGCTCGAACTATCCGGAATGCCGCCACACCCAGCCCCTCACCGGCGACGGCTCGCCGGAGGGCGACGGCAAGCGCGTGCTCGGCCTCGACCCGGAAAGCGGGGATGAGGTGACGGTGCGCGTCGGCCGGTTCGGCACCTATCTCCAGCTCGGCGAAGCCAAGGATGGGGAGAAGCCCAAGCGCTCTTCCCTGCCCAAGGGCCTTGCCGCCGCCGATGTGGACCTCGACACCGCGCTGAAGCTGCTCGCTTTGCCGCGTGAGGTGGGCAAGCATCCGGATGACGGCGAGCCCATCCTCGCCAGCATCGGCCGCTATGGCCCCTATGTGCAGCATGGCCGCACCTACGCGAACCTGGAAAACGGCGACGACGTGCTGAATATCGGCCTCAACCGGGCCGTCACGCTGATCGCGGAAAAGCAGACCAAGGGACGCGGCCCGCGCAATGCGGCGCCCGCCGGCCGCACGCTGGGTGATCATCCCACCCTCGGCGGACCGATCACCGTGCGCGCCGGACGCTTCGGGCCTTATGTGAACCATGGCAAGGTGAACGCCACCCTGCCCAAGTCCACGGATCCCGAAGCCCTCACCCTGGCTGACGCGGTCGCCCTCATCGACGCCAAGGCTGCGAGCGCCCCCGCCAAGGCCCCGCGCAAGACCGCCACCAAGACGGCGGGCGCCAAGTCGACAAGCGCGAAGTCGACGAGTGCGAAGTCGACGGGCACCAAAACCAAGGCCGCAGCGAAGACCACCGCGAAGGCCGAGGACGCCGACGGCGAAGCCGCGCCCGCGAAAAAAACCGCGGCCAAAAAGGCACCGGCCAAGGCGACGACCGGAAAGACCGCCACCAAGGCCGCTTCGGCGGAAAAAGCCCCGGCGAAGAAAACCGGAAAGGCCGCCTCCGCCGAATAAGCGGGGGCCCTCACACGGTGCGGTGGCGTGGGCGCGCTTGCGCGCGGCGCATGCCACTTCGCATCGGGAGGACGCGCAAGGCCCCTACGCTGGCCCCGTTCCGCGAAGCGGGACGATGCTCACGCCGCCGTGCCAGCGGCCTCGCGCGGTGGAGCTTCCTCGCCGAGTGGCGCCAGGAGTGCCGCCGATGGGCTCGCGGCAAGGGGTTGCTCGCCCCCACTCGCAGGTGGGTCCATGGCGCCGTCGGCATCGGCCGGCACCATCTGATGCACGAGCTGGTGCACGAAGCCGAGCTTGGCGATGACGCCCGGCGTCAGGATGAAAGGGTAGGCATCGGCCATGCCCAGGCACCGGTTCAGGCTGTTGAGCGCGAATGCGATGGGCAGCCAGACATTCACCATGCCCTGGATGGCGCCCGATCCGTATGGATTGAAATCCACATGCGAGTGGAGCTCGCCGGTGGCATCCAGCATGGGGTCCACCTGCATGCCGAAGGCGCCTGCCATCTCCAGCGTATCCACGATGTGGATGTAGTGCTTGAAGGTTTCGGCGAAATCCTCCCAGGGATGCGCGGTCGCATAAGCGGAAACATGGTTCGCCTGCCAATTCTGCGGCGGCCCGGCATCGTAATAGAGGTTCAGCGACTGGGCGTAATCCACGCTCTCGTCGCCAAATACCGCGCGGAATGCTTGGATGCGGCCGGCATCGCGCACCAGGAGATCCCAGTAATAGTGCCCCACCTCGTGCCGGAAATGGCCGAGAAGGGTGCGATACAGCTCGCCCATGTCATTGCGGCGCTGCTCGCGCTCCGCATCATCCGCCTCCGTGAGAGCGATGGTGATGAGGCCGCTGTCATGCCCGGTCATCACCTTGGGCAAGCCCGCCTCGGGGGGATCGGCCAGGAAGTCGAAGCAGAGCCCGCCCTCGCGATCCTTGTTGCTTTCGAGCGGCAATTGGAGCTGGAGCAGCGAATAGATCAGCCGGTGCTTGGCCATCTCGATCCGCCGCCATTTCTTCAGGTAAGCGGGGTTCGTCAGGTCCGGCACGGTGCGGTTGTGGCGGCAGGCGAGGCAGAATTCTTCATGCTGGTCTTCGGGAACGAGCCAATTGCAGGTGTCGTGCTCCGCGTTGGCGCAGAAGCGATAGCGCTGCTCGTTCATGCCCACGGCGCGCACGCCGTCCCCATCGGCAACCACCGCGACCAGCTTGTTGAGCCCCGGCAGGTAGCCGAGGCGATGGCCGCAATGCTCGCAATGCCGATTTTCAAAATAAAGAAGCTGCCCGCAAACCTCACATTGGAAGAGGCGCATCGTGCTGCCCTCCTGTCACCCGTACACCTGCATTGCCGGGAAATATCCCGCAAAAGCGGCCGGGACTCCATTGCCAAGAGAGCAATGCACAATATTTGAACGTGATACGCGCATGATGCTACCATGAGCATCAACACATGAACGCGATTGCAAGCGCCAGAGGCGAATATTTTGCGTCGCAGCGGAAGAGCAGATCCAATTGGTGATGAGGCCATGAGCAAGACCACCGCACTCTTCACCGTGGGCTATGAGCAAACCACCCCCTCCGCGTTCCAGGACACGCTGGCGGAGGCGGGTGTCGATCTGGTGGTAGACGTGCGCGCCGTGGCGGCATCCCGCCGCCCCGGCTTTTCAAAGACCGCGCTGGCGGCGGGCGTCGGCGAACACGGCATCGGCTATGTGCATCTGCGCGCGCTGGGCACGCCGAAGGAAGGGCGGCTGGCCGCCCGCACCGGCGATCACGCAACCCTCATGCGCATCTATGACGCCCACCTGGAAACCCCGGCGGCAAAGGCCGCGCTGGACGAGCTCACCGACCTCGCCAAGGGCCGCCACATCTGCCTTTTGTGCTACGAGCGCCACGTGGCGGGCTGCCACCGCCTGCAATTGGCACAGCTGCTGTGCGAGCGGCTGGATCTCCCGGTCACGCACCTGATCGCCGCCCCCTTCTGAAAGCCCGCCCAGCCGCCGCTCGGCCGGATGCCCGCCAAACGCGCCTGCGGACGCCCATCCCCCGCGTCGGCGGGGAGCTTCATCATCCTCGGGTTTTGTGGTGACCCTGCCCTGGCTCCATCCGCGCGTAGGCGGGGGAGCCACTGCCTTCGCGGCCTTGCCGAGATCGTCGAGGGGTCCATCCCCCGCGTAGCTGGGGGAACCGCCACGGCGATTGCAGTGACATGGAACACGCAAGGTCCATCCCCGCGTAGGCGGGGCCACGGCGCAAAACCCGCGACGTTTCACTGAAACCGGTCCATCCCCGAATAGGCGAGGGAGCCTCTTGATCTTAAGGCTTTGACGATAC
This sequence comes from Xanthobacter variabilis, assembly GCF_043831965.2. Lineage (NCBI taxonomy): Bacteria > Pseudomonadati > Pseudomonadota > Alphaproteobacteria > Hyphomicrobiales > Xanthobacteraceae > Xanthobacter > Xanthobacter variabilis. Next base: position 2,894,875 of record NZ_CM195533.1, on the reverse strand, counting down.
AGCACTATCAAAAAGTGAAATGCGGCAGGCAGACCGACCACGCCGAAAGCACAACCCCGCGAAGCCGGTCAGTCCTGGCGGCGGGGCACGCGGGCGCGGACGAGGCCAGCGCAAACGACCTCCAAGATCGACGAGGTCATCGCGGAGATCACTACCATCTCCATCAACATCTTCGCCGCCATACCCCCGCAGCGGGCACTGAGGCAGGACATCGTCCGCCGCGCCCAGAGGCTTCTGCCGGCACCCTGCGAGTGAGCGGCGCCAGCCAGCTGAGCGGCACCCAGCAGGAGACAGTACCAACGGACCGACGCCAGATGACCGACACTGGGTGACCGGTAACATCCCCCCTGTGCGCCACGGCGTCACCCATGAGCTCCACCCCACGCCATCGGGGGCGGCCCGGCGAAAGCCCGGAACGGGCCGACGACATGCGCCCGCCGGTTGAACACCGCCCCGCCGCCAGCCGCCCCGCCCGAGGCGCCGCCCATGGGGATGCCACGGCAGCTGGCGCGCGCCGTCATGCGCCCCCATCATGCGCGCGCCGACGTCCCACCTTGGGGCATACTGAAACACAGCGCGGTCTTGCCAGGCCCCGTCGCGCGGAGCACTCAAGGGGCGAGAAACTGCGCGGCGACATCGGCGGCGCCTTCGAGGGCGACGCTCGGCGCGGCCCGCCTTTCAAATGCCACCTTAGCCAGAGCCGCCACGGCCGCGCGCCCGCCTATCGCGAGGGCGCCGCCTCGCTGGCGATGTCCTGGGCGGTGTCCTTGGCGGTGTTCTTGGCGATGTCCTTGGCGATGTCCTTGGCGGCAGCCAGGGCTTCCGGCGTGTCGACGTCGAGAAAGGCGCCCGCGTCGCCCGCCTCGATATGCGCCACCGCGTCCTGGTGCTCCACCAGCAGGTGGCGCGCGCCCACATCGCCTTCCAGGGCGGCGAGTTCCGCGAAATAGCGCCGCGACCACAGCACGGGATGCCCGCGCGCGGCGCCGGAAATCGGCACCACCACCAGCCGCCCTTCATCGGGCGCATAGGCATCCATGAGGCGATCCAGCAGGCTGCCCTTCAGCAGCGGCATATCCCCCAGCACCACCAGCGCGCCGGCGACGCCCTGTGGCACGGCGGCAATGCCGGCCTTCAGCGAAGAGGCCATGCCGGTCGCATAATCCGCATTGTGCACCAAGTGCACCGGGAGGCCCGCAAGGGCAGCTTCCACCCGCTCGTGCTCATGCCCCGTCACCACCAGCACCGGACGCGCGCGGGAGGACAAGGCGGCCTCGACCACGCGGCGGATCACCGGCACCCCGCCCACGGGGGCCAGCAGCTTGTTCACCCCGCCTCCCATGCGCGAGCTGCGGCCAGCCGCCAGCACCACCGCCGCGAACCCCTCCTGCCCGGCGCTCGCCCCTTCGTCACGGGGAAAAGGCCGGGTCGCGATATCGGCCAGCAGGCCGCCGGCCCCCAGCCGCGCAATGTCGGACGAGGTGACCTCGATGCCGGCCAGAAGGCGCGTCAGCACCCAATCAAAGCCATTTTCCTTGGGGCTGCGCGCGCAGCCCGGCGCACCAAGCACCGGAACATCGCCAAGCCGCCCCAGCAGCAGCAGATTGCCTGGGTCCACCGGCATGCCAAGGCGGATCAGTCGCCCGCCCGCCTCCGCGAGGGCGGTGGGCACCACGTCGCGCCGATCGGCAATGGCCGATGCACCAAAGACAATGACCAGCTCGGCGCCTTCCGCCACCACGTCCCGCAGCAGGTCCCGCAGGGGCGCGATCTCGTGGGAGCAGGACGCCGCCCGGCAGATGTCCGCCCCCATGGGCGCGAGGCGGGCCCGGGTCACCGCCAGGGTCTTCATGGTCACCTTCTCGGCGAAGCCGGGGAGAATGGTGGAAATCACCGCCACCCGGCGCAGGCGAAAGGGCGTCACCGCCATCAGCCCGGCGCGCGCGCCATCCGAAGGGCCGCACGCCAGCGCCGCCGCCTCCGCCACCATCGGCTCGGGCACCGCATAGGGGATCACCTTCACGGTGCCGATGAGCTCCCCTTCATGGACCATCTTCATGTCCGCCACGGTGGCGAGGGTCATGGCCTCGTCGACACCATTGAAGGCATCAACCGCCTCGCGCGGCGCGCGCAGGACACCACCGCAGGCGGCATAGAGATTCGCGCGGCCGGTGAAGGGGCGGTCCGCCCGCACGCCCGCCCCGGCGATCGCATCCGCCAGGATGAGGGCCGCCGTGTCCTCCGGCAGGTCCCCATCCTCCAGGCGCGCCGCCACCACCTCGTGATAGCCCGCCGCGCGCAGGGAGGCGATTTCGGCCACCCCGAGCTTCGTCCCCTTCTTGATGATGGTACCTTCGACCCGGACCGAATGGGCCGCGATGGCGCCATCCGCCTCTTCGAGCGCCAGGGAGCCGAACTTCACGCCGCCGCTCCTTCCGCCCTCACGCGAGCCGGGCGGCGCAGGGCGCAGATGATCTCGCCCAGAACCGCAACCGCGATCTCCGCCGGACTCGCTGCGCCGATCGAAAGGCCGATGGGGGCATGGATGCGCTCCAGCGCCTCGGGGGAAAAACCGCGCGCAGCCAGCCGGTCCAGCCGCTTGGCATGGGTGCGCCGCGAGCCGAGGGCGCCGATATAGAAGCACTGCGCGGCAAGCGCCGCCTCCAGCGCCGGGTCATCCACCTTGGGGTCGTGGGTCAGTGCCGCGACGGCGGTAAAGGCATCAAGGCCATAGGCCGGTAGCGCCAGGTCCGGCCACTCGGCAAGCAGCCTCACCTGCGGAAAGCGCTCGGGCGTGGCGAAGGCCGTGCGCGGATCGAGAATCGTGGTGTCGAAGCCCGCGATCTGCGCCATGGGCGCCAGCGCCTGGGAAATGTGCACCGCGCCCACCAGCAACAGGCGCGGGGCCGGAATATTCACGGAAATGAAGGCCGCGCCGTCAGCCACCAGCCCGCTACGCCCCTGCGTCAACGCCTCCCGCAGGGCCGGGGCCAGGGGATCGCCGCCGATATCCGCCGCGCTCACCAGCCGCTGCTCTCCACTGGCCAGTTCCGTCACCACCAGGCAGGCGCGGCGCGCGGCGCGTTCGGCATTGAGGGTGGCGAGCAAATCGAGACGCATCACAAAAGACCTTCACGGCCATGCGCCGCATGGGGAATGGAATCGCACGGCCCATGCTGCACCGCAAGAGTCTTCTTCCCCGCTGGATATAACGCAAGCCATTGCTACATTTGCCGCAAGGCTCAGCTGACGGGCTCCACATAGACCGCGATGCGCCCGCCGCAGGAGAGCCCGACGGTCCACGCCGCCTCGTCCGCCACGCCGAATTCGAGCCGACGGGGAATGCCGGAGGCAATCACCTCCTGCGCCTCGGTCACAACCGCGCCTTCCACGCAGCCGCCGGAAACCGAGCCAAGGAAATGGCCCGCATCGTCGATCACCAGATGGCTACCCACCGGGCGCGGCGCCGATCCCCAGGTTTCGAGCACGGTGGCGAGCGCCACCCCGCGCCCCTCGCGCCGCCAGAGCTCCGCGGCCTCCAGAACATCGTCTTCGCGCGCGAACACGGCCCACTCCTCCGGTTTCCGTCTGCACCGAGGCGGGCGACCCGGTGGCCCCCGCCTGTGCGCGACTATATAGATGCATCCGCAGCCGGGCACTTGCCAGTCCGCGCCGCCGGTTTCCGCGCATCGGGCCCGAGCCCACGCGGACCGATCGAGAGATGCAGATGTCCCAGGCCCATTCGGTAAACGCCCCTTCGCCCCAGCCTCCGTCATCCCAGCTTAAGGCCGCGGCCGATCCCGCCGTGCGGCCGCTTCATGCGCCCACGCTGCGCACGCCCGAGGAGCTGGCGGCCGCAGGGCTGGTGCGCGCGGGCGCCGGTCTGGAGGCGGTGGCCGAGCGCTATGCGGTGGCAGTGACGGCCCCGCTGGCCGGCCTGATCGACCCGCGGGATGCCGCCGACCCCATCGCCCGCCAGTTCATCCCCGATGCTCGCGAGCTGGAGGTACGGCCGGAAGAGAGGGGCGATCCCATCGGCGACCACGCCCATTCGCCGGTGCCCGGCATCGTGCATCGCTATCCGGACCGGGCATTGCTGAAGATCGTGGGTGTCTGCGCCGTTTATTGCCGCTTCTGCTTCCGCCGCGAGATGGTCGGCCCCGGCGCCGAGACCACCCTTTCCCCCACCGCTCTCGATACCGCCTTCGCCTATCTTTCCGATCATCCGGAAATCTGGGAGGTGATTCTCACCGGCGGCGACCCTTTCATGCTGTCGTCCCGGCGCATGAGCGAGGTGGTGCGGCGCCTGGCGGGCATTGCGCATGTGAAAATCGCCCGCTTCCACACGCGCGTGCCCATCGCGGCACCCGAGCGCGTCACCGCTGACGTCGTGGCGGCGCTGCAGGCCCCCGGCGTCACCTCCTATGTGGCCATTCACGCCAACCATCCGCGCGAGCTGACGCCGGAGTGTCGAGCCGCGCTCGCCCGCATGGCGGATGCAGGGCTGCCGCTGGTCTCGCAAACAGTGCTGCTGCGCGGGGTCAACGACGATGCCGAAACGCTGGCGGCCCTGTTTCGCGGCCTCGTCGAATGCCGGGTGAAGCCCTATTACCTGCACCATCCGGACCTTGCCCCCGGCACCGGCCATTTTCGCCTGACCATCCGCGAGGGACAGGCGCTGATGCGGGCGCTGCGGGGCCGGCTCTCCGGGCTCGCCCTGCCCACTTATGTGCTGGATATTCCCGGCGGGGCGGGGAAAGTGCCTCTGCTGCCCGACCATCTGGACGAATTGACCGCCGGCCCGGACGACGGCGAGCGCTTCCGCGTGACCGATAATTGCGGCGGCGTGCACCTCTACCCGCCGGAAGGTTGAGACGTGCCGGAACGCTCGCGCGCCACGGGCGTTGTCCCGCCAGGGCAAGGGTGGGGTGGTAAGCGGTTGACCAGCGTCAATGCAACGTTGCACGCGCCCCATATTGTTCGACACATAACCACAGGGAGCTGAAGGCCATGTCGGAGACCCTCGAGCAGCCGGCCGCCACGTCCAAGCGTCCGTCTCCGCAGACGCCGAAGATGAAGGCGGCGATCTTCGTCGAGAAGAATCGCATCGTCCTCGAAGACAAGCCCATCCCCGACGTGGGGCCGCTGGATGCGCTGATCCGCGTCACGACCACCACGATCTGCGGCACGGACATCCACATCCTCAAGGGTGAGTATCCGGTGGCCAAGGGCCTCACCATTGGCCACGAGCCGGTGGGCATCATCGAGAAGCTCGGCTCCGCCGTTGAAGGCTTCGAGGAAGGCCAGCGCGTCATTGCCGGCGCCATCACCCCCTCGGGCTACTCCAATGCCTGCCTGTGCGGCTGCGGCTCCCAGGATGGCCCGCGCATGAAGCACGGCTTCAAGCCCATGGGCGGCTGGCGCTTCGGCAACACCATCGACGGCGCCCAGGCCGAATACCTGCTGGTGCCCGACGCCATGGCCAATCTCGCCCCGGTGCCAGACCTGCTCTCGGACGAGCAGGTGCTCATGTGCCCGGACATCATGTCCACCGGCTTCTCGGGCGCCGAGCACGGCAAGATCAAGATCGGCGACACCGTGGTGGTGTTCGCGCAAGGCCCCATCGGCCTGTGCGCCACCGCAGGCGCCAAGCTCATGGGCGCCACGCGCATCATCGCGGTGGACCAGGTGCCGGCGCGCCTCGAGGTGGCCCGCGCCATGGGCGCCGACATGGTGGTGGACTTCTCCAAGGTCGATCCGGTGGAAGAGATCATGCGCCTCACCGACGGGCGCGGCGTGGATGTTGCCATCGAGGCGCTTGGCCGCCAGGCCACCTTCGAGGCGGCCCTTCGCGTGCTGCGGCCCGGCGGCACGCTCTCGTCCCTCGGTGTCTATTCCACCGACCTGAAGATCCCGCTGGATGCCTATTTCGCGGGCCTGGGCGACACCACCATCGTCAATTCCCTCTGCCCCGGCGGCAAGGAGCGCATGCGCCGGCTGATGGATGTGGTGGCCTCGGGCCGGGTGGATGCCCGCGCCCTCGTCACCCACCGCTTCAAGCTGGACGACATCGAGGCCGCCTACGACCTCTTCGGCCACCAGCGTGATGGCGTGCTGAAGGTCGCCATCACGCCGTAGGGCGCAAGCGGTGGAGCCGGAATGCCGGCTCCACCGCCGAAAAGAAGCGGCGATGATCACTTTAGAGTGTTTCGCCGTTTTCTTCCGGTGGGGAAACGTTCTAGGGTTTCTCCAAATATGCAACCTGATCCGGCCTCCCTCGCGATACTCCATCGGTGCCAATGGCGAGTGAAGGGCGAAGCGCCTTTTGCGCGGCTCGGGTGCGGTCATTGGGGTTGAATAGAATGCTTCCGTTTTTCCTTCTGCGGGGCGGCTTTCTGGTGGGTCTGGCCCTCGGCGCCGGAGCGGTGGCGGCCGGCCCCCGGCTGCTGCGCGCGGCACGGCCTGCGGCCAAGAACGCGGCCGAGGCCGGCAAGGCAAGTTATGATGCCACCGTCGCCGCCGCCTCCAAGACCGGCGAGGACGTCAAGGATCTGGTGGCCGATGCCGTGGATGGCGTGAAAACCGCCGCCGGCAAGGTCGCCGCGGCCGCCAGTGCTGCAGCCACCACCGCCCTGCGGAGCGCCGAGAGCTTCACCAAGCATTCCGAACCCGTCGCGGCAGGCGAGACGGATGAGGCCCTGCCGGCCACTCCGGCAGGCCGCGCCCCGGAGACCGTCCTGCGCAGCACGACCCGGCGTGCGCGGAGCACGCGCCGTGCCGCCACCCGCGCCAGCGAGCGCACCGCCGTCGCTGAAACCGCCGCACCCGTCAAGGCCTCGCGCACCGGGCGCACGGGCGGAGAGGATCAGCCGGCAGCGAAGGCATCGCGCACTCGCGCCGCCGCCCCTGCCACCGTCACGGCCGCGCCCAAGGCGGCAGCCGTGACGGCGAAGACCAAGGCCAAGAGCGCAGGCGCGACGAAGAGCGCGGGCGCCACAAAGAGCACGGACGCGATCAAGAGCACAGGCTCAGCCAAGACGACGCGTGGCACGGCGGACACAGTGACCGCCAGCGCCGCGAAGCCGTCCGCCGCGGCCAAGCGCCCCACGAAAAGCACAGCCAAAGCTACCGCAAATGCCGCCACCAAGACCGCAGCAAAGCCTGCAGCAAAGCCTGCGGTAGCGGCCGCAACCCCCGAGACCCCGGCGCCCGCCACCCCGCCCGTGACCCCGGAAGCCGAAGGCTGAGGTTCGGATGTCCCAACCCATTGAGGTGCGTATCGCCCACCACATCCCGGGGCGCACACGGCTCGCCGCCGCACACCCGCGGGGAGAGGCCGACCTCCAGGCCTGTGCCGCCCGGCTTTCCCAAGACGGACGCTTGGATGTTCAGGTGCGCGGCGGCAGCCTGATCCTCACCCACCACCTGTCGTCCGCCGAAGAGATCCAGCCGGCACTGGAGAAAGCGGGACTTTCGCTGGTCCCGCCCTCCCCGCGCCATCCCATCGGCAAGACCTCTGTCGCCGTGAGCCGCATCAACGGCGCCCTCTCCGAAGCCAGCGGTGGAAGCCTGGATCTCCTGAACATCGCCTTCCTGGGGTTGGTCGCCGGCGGGTTCGTGCAGCTGGCGCGCGGCAACGTCGCCGGCCCGGCCCTGACCTTGTTCAGCCAGGCGCTGACCCTGGCCCTGCTGCACGCCAAGACGCAGGAGCAGCGCGCCTCGACCTAGGCTGTTTCAGTTTCTCAAGGAAACGCTGAAACAGCCTGTCCCATCGTTGTTACGCTCCTCCTTCACACGGACCGGTTCCAGCTTCGCTCGAAAAAGCCATCTGCGCGCGTCCGGCTCGGCGAGGTGGCGCCGCTCATCTCCCGCCATCCACCCGCCAGGAGGCGGCTTTGGACCAGTCTCCACGCAACGGCAGCAACGGCCCTCAAGGCGCCGATCATGTGGTCGAGGATCAGGGCGCCATCTTCGCCTTCCTCTCCAGCCCGACAAGCCACGGCCTTGCCGCCGGCGAAAGCGTACGCCGCATCGACACGCACGGCGCAGTGGTGTTCCTGGCGGGGCCCTTCGCCTACAAGGTGAAGCGCGCGGTGTACTTCCCGTTCATGGACTTTTCGACCCTCGGCAAGCGCAAGGCCGCCTGCACGGCGGAGGTCGCCATCGGCCGCGCGAACGCGCCGAGCATCTATCTCGGCGTGGTGCCGATCACGCGCTCGCCAGAAGGCCTGGCCCTGGGCGGCTCCGGCAAGCCGGTTGAGTATGCGGTGAAGATGAGCCGCTTCGACCCTGCGGACACCCTGGACCAGGTGGCGGCCCGCGCGCCGCTGGAGCGGCCACTGCTCACCGCCCTCGCCCAGGCCGTGGCCCGTGCCCATGAGCGGGCGGAGGTCCATTGCGGTCATGAGGTGCCCTCGCGGCTCGCCTCCTATCTGGCGGACAACCGCGAGGCTTTCCGCCAGCATGCGGACCTTTTCGACGCCGCGGAGGCTGAGGCGCTCGCGGCAGCGGCGGAAGCCGAGCTGGAGCGCATCACGCCGCTGCTGCGAGCGCGATCCCAGGCGGGATTCGTGCGCCGCTGCCACGGGGACCTGCACCTCGCCAACATCGTGCTGATCGACGGCGCTCCGGTGTTGTTCGACGCCATAGAGTTCAGCGATGACATCGCTATCTGCGATGTACTGTACGATCTCGCCTTCCTTCTCATGGATCTGTGGCAGCGCGGCCTCCATACCGCCGCCAACACCGTGCTCAACCGTTATCTGTGGGCCCAGCGGGACGATGCCACGCTCGACGGGCTGGACGCGCTACCCTTCTTCCTGGCGCTGCGGGCCTCCATCCGCGCGAAGGTCGAGGCCGCCGGGCGGGCCCATCTTTCCGGTGCGGTGCGGGAGCGCGCGGAGGCGCGCATTCGCCACCTCTTTTTCAGTGCGCGACAGTTTCTCGGGCTCGCGCCATCCGCCCCGGACACCGCGCCGTTGCCGGCTGACTTTCCCGCCGGCTTGAGGGAGCGCGCGCCGAGCCTCAGCGCCATCGGCGGCCTTTCCGGCACGGGCAAGACCACCCGCGCCCTGCGCTGGGCGCCCTTCATCGGCCGGCCGCCCGGCGCGGTGGTTCTGCGCAGCGATATCGAGCGCAAGCGCCTGTTTAACGTGGCCGAGACGGATCCACTGCCCGAAGCCGCCTACGGCCCGGAGGTGACGCAGCAGGTCTATGCACGCCTGCGCACCCTCGCCGCCCGCGTGCTTGCCACCGGCCAGTCCGCCATGATCGACGCCGTTCACGCCCATGCTCAGGAGCGGAACGATGAAGAGGCGCTGGCCCGCACCCTCAAGGTGCCGTTTCATGGCGTCTGGCTGGAAGCGCCACTGGATATCCGCGTCGAGAGGGTGGAACACCGCAAGACGGCGCACAAGGATGCCTCCGACGCCGATGGCGAAATTGCCCGGCGCCAGCAGGCCTACGATATCGGCGAGCTGAACTGGATCCGCGTCGGCAGCGGCTGAGCACGTGGCCGCCGTCCATGACGGCTGGAGAATCCACCAAGCCGCGCCAAAGGAACGAATATTTCACTCACCTCGGGGACAATCACCTCGAATGTGACTTGAGATGATTCGCGCAATCTCCATTTGCGACTCTCAGGACCCACTTCAAGGCGGCGGTCCGGCCCTCGTCGGGGCCAGGATTGCCGCTTGATCGTCCACATGCCGGGAACCAGCGCCGCAAGCGATGAGTCTCCCGCGCAGGTCCGAATGCGAGAGGAGGACATGACGCGCATTCCCACCCATCCCGCGATGATGGGGCGCCCCTGCGGCGTGCAGGATGGCGCGCGCATGTCCCGACCCTTCTTTGGGCCGAATTTTCCGTCCAGCGTCCCCATTCGCGTCGTCTTCGGCGGCGCCCCAGGAGACACCCCATGAGCTGGCTCGACCGCCTGAAAGGCAAGGGCGCCGAGGAAACCCAGACCGCCGAGGATCGCCCGATGTCCGACAGTGCCACCGCCCCCGAGGCCATCGAACCCGCCCCGGCGTCCGCCGAACCCACCGGCCCCACCATCGCCCCGGAGCCGGATGCGGAAGCCAAGGTGCCTGCGGAAGCCCAGTCCGAGGACTGGTCGGAACCCGAGGAACAGATGCGGCGGGCACTCGCGGCTGCCCAAAGCGGAGATTACGACAGCGCCCTCGCCATCTGGGAGCCCCTGGCGCGCGAGGGCCACGGCCGCGCTCAGAACAATATCGGCGCCTGCTTCATCGACGGGTTGGGCGTGGACCAGAATATGGAGCTGGCGCGCGAGTGGCTCGAGTTGTCGGCTGAGGCTGGCGATCCGGTGGGCCAGCGCAATCTCGCCCGGCTCTACCTGAAGGGCCTGGGTGGCAATCGCGACAGCGCCCATGCGGTCGAGCTTTACCGCCAAGCCGCCGAGGCGGGCGACGCCCCGGCGCAGGACATGCTCAGCTTCCTGCTGTTCGAGGGCACCGGCACGGCCGCCAATATGGAGGAGGCCAAGCGCTGGGCCAAGGCTGCGGCCGAGCAGGGCGTTGCCTCCGCCATGACCCGCCTCGGCCTCATCTCCCATCTGGATGCCGTCAGCGCCGCACCCGGCGGCACCGACGAATCCGACGCCGCCACCTGGTGGCGCAAGGCGGCCGAAGCCGGCGACCCTGATGGGCAGGCGCTGCTGGGCGCTGCGCACCATCTCGGCGTGGGTGTACCGCGGGACCGGATCGCTGCGTTTGCTTGGCTGCTGCGCGCCAAATCCGGCAAAAGCCCCCTGGCGGACCGCTTCTTTGACGCCGTGCGCGCCACCCTCAGCCCGGAAGAGGAAGCCGCCGCCGAGCGCCGCGTGATGAAGGCGGAAGAAGGCGCCACGCCGGCACCCTGAACCAGCGCTCCGCAGGCAGTCCCCTCGCGGCACGCCGCCCGCCATCCGGTGTCTTCCCTCTTTATGGAAGCGGGAAGACACGCCATCTGCCAAGCTGACGCGTTGTCCCGACGCGAAGCCATATGCCCATCACACAAGGGGCGCCCGGATCAGCGCTGGAGCGGTTTCGGACGCGGGGATCAGAGTCTCGATCGCGGTCCGGTGGGCGCGCCATGGCACCACGCGACGACACCACGGAGCCGCCCAATCGGGAGACGAAGCGCAGCCGCCCCCCCACGCCTCCCTCGCCCCACCTGAGGGCCCGAAATGTGGCGGCACGAGAGCTGCCCCCATCCGACCTCTGCGCTCTTTGCCCACGCTTTTCCCATCGTTAGCCGACGGGCATCCTTCGCGACGTTGCGCGCCACCGGACACGAAACGACGATGTGGCGCATCACCCGAGCACGCCGAAAAAAGCGCGCGGCTCGACAACGACGGGCAGGATCCGGCGCGCGTCGAGGAAGGGCGTAGCGCCCTTTCCACCGGCGACCACACCGCCTTGGCCGGCAAAACACGATGCCCTGGCCTCTCTTCAGCGCCCACCCCACCCCACGACAGACGGTTAACCCAAGGTCCCCATCGCCTTCCGCCATCGGGTTCGCTCCCCCCCTCGCGGGGCGCCGCGATTTCGTCGCATCAGGCGTGGTGGGGTGCGCCATGCAGCCCGGGAAGCGCGGCGTGAGGATGCGCGCCGCCATTCACCGGAGGCAGAAACAGCCCAGCCTGGAAGCAGGTGCTCATGTGCTCCACCTTGGCGATGGCCCGGTCAGCAGCCGCCGGCTCCAGCACGCGGCGGGCAGTCTGCGTGAACAGCGCCACCCAGCGGGTGAAATGCTCCGGCTTCAGCTGCAGCGAGATGTGCGCGGAGAACGGATTGCCCGTATAGCGGCCGGTACCGAGCAATGCGCGGGACCAGAAGTTCTGGACAATCCGATAGTGCTCTTCCCAATCGGGAATGGCCCGGGCGAAAATGGGGCCCAGCTGCGGGTCCTGCCCAGCCGCCGCATAGAACTCCCGCACCAGCCGGTCGAGATCGGCCTCAGTGACGTGAATTTCGCTGGCCAGCTGCTCCCGCGCCCCATTCGGCCACACGTCCGCGCGATCGGCGATGAGGGCGGCCAGCTCAGGCGCGGCCGGGCCCTTGCGGCCCGTGGTGTTCAATGGCGGATCATACTTGCCCACCAAGTCATGAAGGGCATGGGCCCGCAGGCGCGCATTGGGACGCTCCATGTAGAACAGACCGTCCGTGACAGCGGTTTCCGCCGGCAATGCCGCGCGGACCGCCTCCTCCGCCAGCGCCATGTCCTCCGCCTCGCCGATATAAGCGGGATAGGCGAGGTCGCCGATGGAGCGGGTGAGAATGAAGATGCCAGGGTGCGCCGGCGCCTTAGGTGCGGCAACGAACGACACGCCGCCAAAATCCGCTTTCCCGGCGGACGCCGAGGGCAGATGAGGCCCAACACCGGTGGAAGATCCACGAGACTGGCCGGCGCCCACCGGCACGGCCGAGGTCTGCAACGTGGGGGTGGACGATGTCGTCATGGGTCGCACTCCTGTTCCAACAGCCGCGATCAGTCCTTGGTCTCGGTCTTTGTCGGCTCGGGCGCGCGGGCCACGAGACGCAGGCCGGCACGGGAGCGCGCCACGTCCTTGCCGGTCCTCTGCCAGGGCGCCGAAATGCGCACCGCCGTGCCGGGCACAAAGCGCACGGGAATGGGCGTCGAGCTCTTGTCCGAGGCCATGCAACGTCCTCCTGGCCGAAACGGCCCCGCCGCGGCGACAAAAAGCGCTCGGCATGAAAATTATATAACGGACGGTAGGAGAGGCCGCCGCCCCACGCAAGCGGCAGCGACGGCGATATTGCTGTAATTTCGCGCGTGCCTAGAAATTAATCTGATACAACCGGCACAACCGCAGCGACAAAATGGCGCGAAACAGAGACCCGCAGGCCCGTTCCCGAGGCCCGCGACGCCATCTCAGACCGCCGGCGGCGCGGCGCTCTCGCCCACCGGAGCCGCGGCCATCATCAGCACCGAGATGAACGCATTGAGCCGGCTATAGGCTGCCACGCAGAGCTGGTCGGCCATGAGCAGCGCCCGCGCACTGGCCTGGGTGTCTTGATTGATGTGACCGGTAAGGGCCGACACCAGCTCGCTCTGGCCGATAGCAAGGCTACGCAGACCCAACAGCAGATGATCCAAGTCCGCGCGCGTCAGCAGCACTTTCAGCGGGACGCCCTCATCAAGGCTGGCCCAGCGGACGATGGCCTCTTGCGACACCTGGATCTGCTCGGCGGGAAGCTCCTGTGCGGAGCCAGCATTTTCCGAAGGCCCCTGGGCGGCCCCCTCGACAATCTCAGCCATGGCAATCTCTCAATTCCGAAAAAATCCGCGCGGCAAAACACGCGTCACAAAGCGATCCGACTGAAAACCTCGGATCTGCCCCATGAGCTTACGATCTTCGCGCCGGCAATGTCACTGAAAGTGGCCGCGCGCGATCACGTTTTCATAAGGTGAGCTTCTACCGTTCACGGCGGGCCGCTAGAAGAAGCGCCAGCAGGCGCCCGCCGGCGTGTGAATGCCGGCCGGTCGCCCTTTGCAAGAGAGGACGCGATGACCGACACCCTTTTGCGCGACGGCGCCAACCCGCCCGCGGCCAGCGCGCGCGGCAAGACGATGGGCGGCGCCTGGCGCTGGATCAAGGTTTGGGATGCGCCGACGCGGCTGTTCCATTGGACACTGGTGGCGCTCGTGGCCACGTCCTACGTCACGGCACGCAATGGCTGGATCGACTGGCACTTCTATGCCGGCTACTCCATTCTCACCCTTGTGCTTTTCCGCATTCTCTGGGGTCTGTTCGGCAGCCAGACCGCGCGCTTTGCCTCTTTCGTGCGCAGCCCGGCGGCGGCCATCGACCACCTCCGCCACGTGCTGAAGCGCCAGCCCGAGCCGGAGACGGGGCACAATGCCGCCGGCGCCTATATGGTGGTCGCGCTGTTGGCCCTGTTGCTGTTCCAGACCGTTTCCGGCCTGTTCGCCAATGATGGACTGTTCACCAGCGGCCCCCTCGCCGACCTGGTGAGTGGCGAGCTGAGCGACCAGCTCACGGTGGCGCATGGCCTGTCGTTCGATCTCATCATGATCGCCGTCGCGCTGCATGTGCTCGCGATCATCGCTTATGCGGTGCTGCTGCGGCAGGACCTGGTGCGCCCCATGGTCACCGGCTGGAAGCGCCTGCCGGCCGCCATTGCCGCGCCGCGCCTGGCGCCGGTGCCGCTCGCCCTCGTGCTGCTGGCCCTGGCCGCCGCCGGCGTGTTCGCCGTGACCCAGATGGGTGGCTGACCCACGAAACAAAACCGGGCGCCCCATAAGGAGCGCCCGGCCTTTTCCCAGAGCGTTTCGCAGCGAAGCGGGAACCCGCCTCGCATGAAGGAAACGCCCAAAACGAATGGACAGGCCATTTCAGCGTTTCTGTGAAAACTGAGACAGCCTGAGCCTCGACGGACTGCAGCAGCCCGGATCAGCGAGACTTGTAGGTCTGATGGCAGGAACGGCAGTTCTCAGCCACGGCGGCGAAAGCGGTCTTGAAGCCCGCCTCGTCCACCACGCCCTTGGCCGCATTGTCGGCCACGGCCTGATTGAACTTGGTGATGGCGGCATCGAAGCCTGCGCGATCGCTCCACACGGCGGCGGTGGCCTTGGTCTCGCCGGCATCGGAGCCAGGCGGGAACAGCTTCTCGAAGCCGACCATCTTGTCCTTGTAGGTCTGGAAGATCAGCTGGGCCTTGTCGGTGCTGAACGGCACCTTACCCTTCAGGATCGAGGCGCCGATATCGGTCTGCTCGCCGATCGCCTTCATCGCCGCGCGGCGCTGCTGGATGACATTGCCCTGGGCGTAGGCGGCGGTGGCTGCAACAAGGCCACCGACAATGGCGGCGGTCACGAAAAGACGCATCTTCTGCTCCAAATGCGGATTCGGAAGAGGCCACACCCTACAAATATTCCAACCAGACGATACCGCCCAACGCTCACGCTTGCGCGAGGAGAGCGGCGGCCAATTGCCGCTCTCGACTTTCGGCGCAGCTTCCCTTGCGATACCGGCGAAGCAAGCCCAGGGGTTCAGCGGCTTTCCACCGCGGCCGCCACCATGGCCCGCACCTCGTCCGCAACGGCGTCGACCAGCGCAGCTTCGCGCGCACGGACCACAAGATGAGTCTTGAAGCGCCCGTCCTCATCGCGGAATGGATAGGACCCGATGATGGTATCTGGATGACGTCGCGCAATATCCGCCAGCGGCGCGGCAATATCGCCCTCCTTCGCGTCCGCCAGGACGGTCCGGGAGAGCATGGGCCGGCCCTTGTCCAGATCGGGCAGCACCGCCTCCAGCATGGCCTGCATGATGCGCGGCACGCCGGCCATGACGATCACGTTGCCGATCCGGAACCCGGGCGCCTTGGAAACCGCGTTCACCACCAAAGACGCACCGGCGGGAATCCGGGCCATGCGCAGGCGCGCCTCGTTCAGATCCTTCTCCGCGATATATTCGAGCAACATGGCCCGGGCGCGCGGGTCCACGTCTATGCTGACGCCGAATGCCTTTGCGATCGAATCAGCGGTAATGTCATCGTGGGTGGGGCCGATGCCTCCGGTTGTGAAGACATAGGTGAAGCGATGACGCAGCGCGTTGACCGCGGCAACGATGTCCTCTTCCACATCCGGCACGATGCGGACCTCGCGAAGGTCGATGCCCACCTCCGTCAGCCGCTCGGCGATGTGGCCGATATTTTTATCCTTGGTGCGCCCCGAGAGAACCTCGTCGCCAATGACGACCAGCCCCGCGGTGACCATTTGCGCGCCGTCTGCCTCGCTCATGACGCATCACCTGCCTTTTTCAGCGGCAACATGCTTCCGTTTGCCCATTTTGCGAACACTCGTAAAACGAGAGCGTCGCTGCAGGGAAGCCTTTTCCCTTTATCACTTCTTTGGCACGATGTTTGTAGTGTTCTGAATCTGAGATCTGCGGACGTGGAGTGACAGTCCCAATGCGGCAAGCGTTCGACGAAATGTCCAGCACGGATGGGCATGTGAGACCGGCCTACGAAACACTGAAGCAGTGGCTCGGCGGCGTTCCTCAAGACGTGCTCAACCACCGCCGCAAGGAAGCGGAATACATCTTTAGGCGGATAGGAATCACCTTTGCCGTCTATGGGGAGCAGAACGCCCAGGAGCGCCTGATTCCCTTCGATATCGTGCCCCGCATCCTCACCAAGGATGAGTGGGGGCGCCTGTCCACCGGCCTGGAACAGCGCGTCAAGGCGCTCAACATGTACATCCGCGACGTTTATTCGAAGCGGGAGATCCTGAAGGCCGGCATCGTGCCCGAGGATCTCGTGTACAAGAATCCGGCCTTCCGCCCCGAGATGAACGGCCAGCGGGTGCCGCACGACCTTTATGTGCACATCGCCGGCATCGACATCGTCCGCACCGACCCCGACACCTTCTACGTGCTGGAAGACAATGCGCGCACGCCGTCCGGCGTCTCCTACATGCTGGAGAACCGGGAGATCATGCTGCGGCTGTTCCCCGAACTGTTCTCCATGCACAAGGTCGCGCCGGTGGAGAATTACGCCGACGACCTCCTGGCCACCCTGCGCTCGCTCTCGCCCCAGAGCGGGCATGAGCCGAACGTGGTGATCCTCACCCCCGGCATCTACAATTCGGCCTATTACGAGCACTCCTTCCTGGCCGACAAGCTGGGCGTGGACCTGGTGGAAGGGCGCGACCTGTTCGTGAAGGACGGCATCGTCTTCATGCGCACCACCGAGGGGCCGAAGCGGGTGGACGTGATCTATCGCCGCCTCGACGACGACTTCCTCGACCCTCTCGCCTTCCGCCCCGACAGCGTGCTGGGCGTGCCCGGCCTGATGAGCGCCTACCAGGCCGGCAACGTCACCCTCACCAATGCGGTGGGCACCGGCGTCGCCGACGACAAGGCGGTCTATTCCTACATGCCGGACATCATCCGCTTCTATCTGGGCGAGGAGCCGCTGCTGCCGAACGTGCCCACCTGGCGCTGCCGCGAGGCCGACCACCTGAAATATGTGCTGGAGCACCTGCCCGAGCTGGTGGTGAAGGAAGTGCACGGCTCCGGCGGCTACGGCATGCTGGTGGGCCCCACGGCGGACAAGGCGCAGATCGAGAAGTTCCGCGAGAAGCTCATCGCCGATCCGGCCAACTTCATCGCCCAGCCGACTCTGGCGCTCTCCACCTGCCCCACGCTGGTGGAAAAGGGCATCGCGCCCCGCCATGTGGACCTGCGGCCCTTCATTCTTTCTGGCTCCGACAAGGTGCGCATCGTGCCCGGCGGGCTCACCCGCGTGGCCATGAAGGAGGGTTCGCTGGTGGTGAATTCCAGCCAGGGCGGCGGCACCAAGGACACCTGGGTGCTCGACGCATGAGCCTGCCGCCCAACGCATGACCGCGGTCGCGGCCCGGCCCCGGCCGTGACCCTTGAACACATCGCCGGCAGGCGCCACGCCACGACGCCTGCCCGCTTCCTCCTCCTCCGGATGGGTTCTCCATGCTCTCCCGCACCGCTGACAATCTCTACTGGCTCAGCCGATACGTTGAACGCGCAGACTGCCTGGCGCGCATCCTCGATGTGTCGCAGCGGCTCGCCTACACCCCCGTCACCTATGGCGGGTCCACCAATGAATGGGGTTCGGCGGTGCTGACCGCCGGGGTCGCCGACGTGTTCACCGAACGCTACGGGCCGCTTGAGGAGGCCAAGGAAGAGCAGGTGGTCTCCTTCCTGGCCTTCGAGGCGGAAAACCCCTCCTCCATCCGCAATTGCTTCGAAGTGGCCCGCACCAATGCGCGCTCCGTGCGCACGGCGCTCACCTCGGAAATGTGGGAGGTGATCAACACCGCCTGGATCGAGCTGCGCAACTTCCCCAACCGCGCGCTCACCCGCGACGAGCTCTCCCGCTTCCTGGCCTTCGTGAAGGAGACCTCGCTCAGGTTCGATGGCGCGACCTTCCGCACCATGCTGCGCAACGACGCCTATTGGTTCTCCCGCTGCGGCGCCCAGCTGGAGCGCTCGGACAACACGGCCCGCATTCTCGACGTGAAGTACCACGTGCTGCTGCCGGAGAAGGAGCATGTGGGCGGGCCGCTCGATTACTTCCAGTGGGCCTCCATCCTGCGTTCGGTCTCGGCGCTCACGGCGTTCCACTGGGTGTATCGCGACAGCGTGAAGCCCTGGCTGGTCGCGGATCTTCTGATCCTGAACCGGCAGATGCCGCGTTCGCTCGCCGCCTGCTACGACAACCTGGCGCGCAACCTCGACGACATCGCCTCCGCCTATGGCCGCCAGGGACCTTCCCAGCGCCTGGCGCGTTCCATGCTGGCGCGGCTCACCAACCGCAACATCGAGGACATCTTCCAGACCGGCTTGCACGAGTTCATCTCGGGCTTCATCTCCGACAACAACAAGCTGGGCGCGGAGATCAAGGAGCAGTACCTGACCTGATGGATGACGAGGGCGCCCGCGGGCGCCTTCCGCCCACCATTCCGCAAAAGTGTTCTGGGTCCGGCAACTTTCAAGGTCCGATCATGCGTGTCCGCATCCGCCACGAGATCACCCAGCGTTTCGAGCCCGGCAGCCGCAACCTGTCGGTCACCGTGCGCCTCACTCCCCGTTCGCACGAGGGCCAGTTCATCCAGCGCTGGACCCTCGATCTCGACAGCGATTGCCGGCTACATCCGCAGGAAGATGCCTTCGGCAACATCTGCCACGCTTTCAGCGTGGAAGGCCCCACCGATCATGTGACCGTGGTGGCCGAAGGCGAGGTGGAGACGTTCGACACCACCGGCATCGTGCGCGGCTCGGTGGAGCCCTTTCCGCCGGCGCTCTATATGCGCGAGACGACCCTCACCCACCCTGTCGCGAGCCTGATTGCCTTTGCCGACGCCGCGGTGAAGGGCGTGCCCGAGGATCCGCTGACCCGGCTGCACGCCCTCATGGTCCGCGCGCACGAGACCCTGACGGAGGTCGAGCCCACCGGCTCCACCATGCCCCTCTCGGCCGAGGCGGTGCTGGAGGCGAAGTCCGCCTGCGCTGGCGGCATTGCTCATGTGTTCATCGGTGCGGCGCGCCATCTGGGCATTCCGGCGCGCCACATTTCCGGCTATCTGGCCCTGGACGACGAAGGCGCGGCCCGCCACTGGGCGGAGGCCTATGTGCCGAAGATCGGCTGGATCGCGTTTGATCCCGGCCGCAATGTCTGCGCCACCGAGAACTATGTGCGGCTGGCGGTGGGCCTCGACGCGTTCGGCGTCGCCCCCATGCGCAGCACGGGCTTTGAATGCCGCGAGAGCGTCTGCGCGGAGGATGGGCGCACGCCGCCCCGCATGGCCCAGGCCCAAAGCCAGGGCCAGAACTGAAAATCGCGCGGCGGCACGGAACAAAGTGCCGCCATGTGCGGCCTCTGTCATAAAGACACGGTGAACAACCTCCATGATGTGATCTTTCAAGACCACACGGAGGGCGCACGCCGTGTCCAAGCACGTTTCAACCGAGGTCGAGGCGAACGCCCACAGCGCCAGCATGCACGCGCCCACCCCCGTGTCGCAGGCCACCGACACCAGCGCCCAATCCGCCCCGCCCGGCACCCCGCCGGTGAAGATCGAGGTCCGCCACCTCGATTATTATTATGGTGAGCGCCGCGCCCTGCATGACGTTTCGGTTCGATTGTACGCCAACCGCATCACGGCCTTGATCGGCCCTTCGGGCTGCGGCAAGTCCACGCTGCTGCGCGTCTTCAACCGCATGTTCGAGCTTTATTCGGACCAGCGGGTGGAAGGCGAGGTGCTGATGGATGGTCGCAGCATCCTGGCGCCGGAAGTGGATGCCGCCGCCCTGCGCGCCCGCGTCGGCATGGTGTTCCAGCGGCCGACGCCCTTCCCCATGTCCATTTTCGACAACGTGGCCATGGGCATCCGCAT
Organism: Xanthobacter variabilis; assembly: GCF_043831965.2. Classification (NCBI taxonomy): domain Bacteria; kingdom Pseudomonadati; phylum Pseudomonadota; class Alphaproteobacteria; order Hyphomicrobiales; family Xanthobacteraceae; genus Xanthobacter; species Xanthobacter variabilis. The sequence continues at coordinate 2,874,949 of NZ_CM195533.1, read as the reverse complement.
CAATGAGGCGCCGCCCGAGGATGAGGTTGCGGCGCGGGTGGAGGACGCGCTGCGCCACGCCGCCTTGTGGGACGAGGTGAAGGACCAGCTCAAGGCCAGCGGCCTCAGCCTCTCCGGCGGGCAGCAGCAGCGCCTGTGCATTGCCCGCACCATCGCCGTCCGGCCCGAGGTGATCCTTTTGGACGAGCCCTGCTCGGCGCTCGACCCCATCAGCACGGCCAAGATCGAGGAGACGATGCTGGAGCTGCGCGCCCGCTACACGCTCATCATCGTCACCCACAATCTGCAGCAGGCGGCGCGCATCTCCGACTTCACGGGCTTCATGTATCTCGGCGAAATGGTGGAATTCTCCGCCACGGACCACATGTTCACCCGGCCGAAGGACAAGCGCACGCACAACTACATCACCGGCCGCTTCGGCTGAGGATTGTCCCGCATCCGCGAGGCCATGGCGGCTGCCGCAAGGGCGCCCGCGTAAGCGCGGCCGTGATCCACCCCTGCCCCCTTGACCCATTGGCCCACCCCTGCAATGTCCTTGGCTCAAACAGGAGGAAGCCCACAATGTCCCACGCGCCGGCGTATGACCCCAACAACATCTTCGCCAAGATTCTTCGCGGCGAACTGCCGGCGCAGAAGGTCTATGAGGATGATCGGGCGTTCGCGTTTCTCGATATCATGCCGCGCTGCCCCGGACATACGCTGGTGATTCCCAAGAATCCGGCGCGCAACATCCTGGACATCGATCCCGAAGATCTCGCCCATGTGGCGAAGATCGCGAAGAAGATAGCCATCGCCGGTAAGCAGGCCTTCAAGGCGGATGGCGTTACCGTGCAGCAGTTCAACGAGGAAGCGGGCGGCCAGGTGGTGTTCCACCTCCATGTCCACGTCATTCCCCGCCACCTTGGCGTGCCCATGAAACCGCCGGCGAGCGAAATGGAGAAGCCCGAGGTGCTGGCCGAGCACGCCGCGCTGCTGCGCGCCGCCCTCGGCCAGTGAGCAGCGCGCGCGCGTCCGCGCTGAGCATCAGGGCTCCCGCGCGGCTTCATCTCGGCTTTCTGGACCTTGGCGGCGCGCTCGGCCGTCGCTTCGGCAGCCTGGGCATCACCCTCGACCGGCCGGTGACGGCGGTGACGGTGGCCCGCGCCGATGCCGATAGCGCCACCGGCCCCGATGCCGTCCGCGCGGCACAGGTGCGGGACAGGGTGCGGGCGGCTCTCGGCATCGAGGGGGCCTTTGCCGTCAGCGTCGATTCCGCCCTTCCGCCCCATGGCGGGCTTGGTTCGGGAACACAGCTCGCCATCGCGATCGGTATCGCGGTCGCGCGTCTGGGTGGGCACGATTTGGATGCACGGCAGGCGGCCACGCTGCTCGGGCGCGGGCTGCGGTCCGCCATCGGCATGGAAGCCTTTACCCAGGGCGGCGTCATTCTCGACGGTGGCAAGCCGGTCGGCGCCGCTGGGAGCGGTTCCGCGCCTCCCCCTTTGCTCTCCCGCCTGCCCTTCCCAGAGGACTGGCGCATTCTCCTGGCATTCGATTCGAGCCGGGAGGGGCTGAGCGGCGACGCCGAAACCCGCGCGATGGCTGAGTTGCCGCCCTTTCCCGAAACCCTGGCGGCGCATCTGTGCCACCTCATCGTGCTGAAAGCCCTGCCGGCGCTGGCGGAGGGCGATGCCATGGCCTTCGGTACCGTCATCGGCGAATGGCAGCAGGCCTTGGGCGACCATTATGCGGCGGCCCAGGGCGGCGGCCGCTTCTGCAGCCAAGATGTAGCCCAAGCCATTGGTTTCGTTGAAGCACAGGGCGTCCCCGGCGTGGGCCAGAGCTCGTGGGGGCCCACGGGTTTCGCCATTGTGGGCAATGCAGCACAGGCGGAAGATCTGCTGCAGGCCTTGCGCCAGCGCTTTGCATCGTCCAAAAATCTCACGTTTGATTGCGTGGCGGGAAACAATAGCGGCGCCGAAATCCGGGCGCTCGGGGCAAGCCTCGCCTGACCGCCGCCACCAACTTCGCGACCGGGCGCAAAGCCGGGTCTTGGACCAGGTCGAAACCGCCCCAGGCTACGGCTGTGCCGAACAAGCGGGCGGGCTCACAAACAGGCAGGCCGACTAGCCATGGATCTTGCTCTCATCGCCCTTTCCGCGCGCCCGCTCGCCGCCGCCGCCGCGCGGGCCGGGTTCGCCGCCCTGGCGCTGGATCTGTTCGCGGATCTCGACACCTGCGCGCATTCCGCGCGCTGCGTGCGCGTGCACAAGCGCAATGGATATGCCTTCGACGGGGACGACCTGATCCAGGCCCTCACCAGCCTTTCCCCCGCCGGCCTGCCGGTGATCCTCGGAAGCGGGCTGGAGGATGATCCGGACCTCATGGCCCGCATCGCGGTGCGCAATCCCATCCTCGGCAATTCGCCGGAAACCGTGCGAGTTCTGAAGGATCCGCTCGCCCTTGCCGGCATTTGCAGCCATCTCGGCGTGCCCTTCCCGGAAGTGACCATCGAGGCCCCGGTTCCGGGGGCGTTCGGCGGTGCGCCCATCCTGGTGAAGAAGATCGGCGGTGCCGGCGGTGGCCACATCCGCCGCCGCGCGCCCGGGGACCTCTCCGCCCCCGCCGCCGGTGACTACCTCCAGCGGGAGGTGAAGGGGGAGCCTTATTCCCTGCTGCTGCTAGCCAATGGCCACAAGGCCGTGGTGGTGGGCGCCTCGCAGCAGTGGCGCGACGATGATTGCGAGCATCCGTTCCGCTATGGCGGTGTCGTCGGCCCCGTCGCCCTGCCGGCGGCCCACGCCGAGGCCATGCGTGAGGGCGCCACGCGCTTGGCCCTTGCCTGTGGGCTGGTGGGCTTGATCTCCATGGACTTCGTGGTGGGCGAGGATGGCTGGTTCCTGGTGGAAGTGAACCCCCGCCTGGGCGCGACCCTCGACATTTTCGATGTGGACCCGCTGCCGCCTTTGCTGGGCCTGCATCTGGCCGCCTGTGGCGGCCGCGTGCCGGCGAGCATCCCGGCCCCCGCCGAGGTTCATGCGAGCCAGGTGCTCTACGCAGAGACGGACCTTCTGGTGCCCAACTGCGCGCTCCCGCAATATGTGGCCGACCGGCCGGCAGCCGGCGCCGCCATTCCGCGCGGCGCACCGGTATGCACCGTGCGCGCCAGCGGACCCACCGCCGAGATCGTGCGGGCCCGCCTCGACGTACTGATGGCCGAAGTCCGCGCCGAACTCGGCTTCGCTTCCCTGGCCGAGCCGGCGGCCTGACACCCCGAGCTGAGCACGCCCATGCCCGAGTGCGAGATGCCTGAGCGCGAAATGCCTGAGCGCGAAATGCCTGAGCGCGAGAGGGCCGAGCACGCCGCCGCCTGCTTCCTGGCGGCGTGCCGGGCGGAGCTGCAGGCGCTCAAGCCCGGCAACGTGCATGTGTTCGCACCCGGCCACGGCATGGAAGTGCGTCACTTCGAGCAGGCGGCGCAAGCCGCCGCAGACGTGATCGCGCGGCCAGGCATCCAGGTGGGCGTTCGCATTCGGCGCGCGGTGGACGCCTCGCTGGCCGTGGCCGGGTGCAACACCAATCTGGGCATCATCCTGCTTGCGGCGCCGCTCATCGCGGCGGCGCTGGCGCCGGAGCCGGGTAGCCTGCGCGCCCGTTTGGCGCAGGTGCTGGCGGGCCTGACCCTCGACGATGCGGAGAATGCGTTTCGCGCCATCGCCACGGCCAAGCCCGGCGGCTTGGGTAATGCCACGGAGGGCGATGTGCATGCCCCAGCGCCATCTGATCTGCGCACGGCCATGAGCCTTGCGGCGGATCGCGACAGCATCGCCCGCCAGTATGCCACCGATTTCGCCGACGTCTTCGCCATTGGCTTGCCGGAGCTGGAAGCGGAGCCCTGCGCGCCCTACGGCGTGGAGAATGCCTATCTCGCTTTGCTGTGCACCTTTCCGGATAGCCACATTGCCCGCAAGTTCGGCAACCAGACCGCGGAAACGGTGCGCGACGAGGCCCAGCAGCTCCGCCGGGCCATGGCCGGGGCCGATGAATCGCGGCGGCATGCCCTACTGGCGGAGTTCGATGCCAGCCTGAAGGCGCGGGGCATCAATCCCGGCACCACCGCCGACCTTACCGTCGCCAGCATCCTCGCCGCCCTGCTCGCGGCCTAAGGGCCAGCACGGAAGCGCTTTCGAGCGGAGCCGCAGCGGCCCGCAGGGTGAAAACCTGCCACCGCGCCGTGTGCGAGTGCGCCGTGTGGGAGCATTCCCCGCGCCGTGGAACGGGGAATGCTCAAGGCCACCTGCCTGCCATCAAGCCCAGGGTCAGAACTTCACCGACAGCACGCCACGGCCCGCATTGGAGGTGACGCCGTCGCCGAAATTGCCGTCATAAGCGAGCCCCAGCGTCACGCCATTGACAAGGCCGAGGTCCAGCCCACCCGTGACCACCACGCTGTCCGTCGCCACCGGCACGCCTTCCACCAGGAAGGAAGTGCCCAGGCCGATGAAGGTCAGGCTCTCGGTTGGCGTGACATCGCCAAAGGCATGACGCCAGCCGGCGGAGGCATAGGGGGTGAGGCGCATGCCCTCTTGAAGGGTGAAGCTGCCCGCCGCGCGCAGACCCAGGGTGGAATAGGGCGTGCTCATGGTGGCGCCATCCGAGCGCAGGCCGGACACCGGCGCCCCGGTCTCCGAGAAGCTGCCGAAATCCGCATAGCTCCAGGCCATGCCGGCAAACGGCTCCAGCGCGACCGGCCCCATGGCCAACGTGTAGCCCACCTCGCCGAACAGGTTGGCGGACGTCGCGCCGTAATCCGCCTGCGGTCGCTCCCCGGTCAGGGCCACGAACCGGGAGGTGGAGATGCTGCTCCAGCCGATGTCCGCGCCCGCGCGCAGCTTCCAGGCATCGAAGCTGGCGCCCGCATAGCCCGCCACGCGCGCCGTATCGGCATCGGACGAGGCATTGGCCACATCCGTGGAGCTCGACGAATAGCCCACAGCGAAGCCATAGGTGAGGTGGCCATCTGTGGCATCCAGGCCCACCAGCGCGCCGCCGGCTTTGGTGGTCACGTCCTGCGCGCCAGCGTTGGAATCCACCCACTGGCCGTAGCCCTGCGCCCAGGCGGTGAGCACCGGGCCGGCGGGTTGCACCGGAGTGGGCATCGCCCTGAACGGCCCGGCCTCAACCTGGCGCGGCTCAGCATAGGCGCTCGCCGGCCCGCCGAAGCCCAGCGCGGCCTGCGCGCCCGAGCTGCCCGCATAGCCCGCCTGACGCAGGCGGCCCAGCAGGGTGTCGTTGACCAGCGTGTTCTCGCTGAAGATCGCCGCGCCCTGAAGGGTCGCGTGGATGCCGCCGGAAAGCTCGGTGAGCGCGGTGCGCACGGTGCCGGCGGAAGTCTGCTGCAGCATCAGATCATAGAGCGCCCCGAAACCCGGAGTGGCTCCGGCGCCGTAGAGATCCAGCGCATTGGCCACCGCCAGCTCGTTCGCCCCCACTGCGTAGGCCGAGAACTGCGTGCCGTTGCGATCGAGGCTGAGGATGATGGCATTGTCGTCCGCGCTGAGGTGCGGGGTGAGGAAAAGATATCCCGCCGTTTCGCTCACGCTGCCGAAATTGCCGGTCACGCCGCCGGTGGCGATCAGAATGGCGTAGTCGGTGCCCCACTCCAGATGGCCGGTCTGGGTGTTGAGCACCACCTGCGCTCCACTGTCGACGCTGGCTGCGCCGCCGGCCGCGATCAGGTCCACCGTCCCGGCCGCCGAGGTCTGCAGCTGGTAGGCGGAACCGGCCTCGAAGGTCACGTTCCCCGCCACAGCCAGGGTGCCCGGAGCCCCGGTGGTGCCGGGCGCGACGAGGCCCCCCGCCCCGACGCTCAAGGCGCCGATGGCGCCGGTGCCCAGCAGGCTGCCCGCGAGCCCGCTCGCCGTGTCGCCGGCAACGCGGACCGAGGCGCCGGACAAGTCGGCACCGGCCAGGCGCAAGGTGGCGCCGACAACGTCCGCCGAACCGGCAAAATCTGTGGCTCCGGAGACCAGCCAGTTTGAGCCGATGGAAAGGCTCAGCCGCTCGAAACCCTGATAGGTGGCGCCATCGCCCAGCAGGGAGAGGTCGAAGGCGCCGTCCACCTCGCCGAGCCGCAGGGTGTCGGTGCCGCCTTCGGCCCGCACCGCGCCGACCACCTGGGAGCCCGCCTCATAGACGAACTGGTCGTCCCCATCCCCCATCGCCACGGCATAGGTGGTACCGGAGATGGTGCCGTAATTGATGATGGTGTTGCCGAAGGTGCCCGCGGTGTTGACGATGCGGATGCCGAACCCATCCTCGCCGCGAATGGTGCCGTAATTGACCACCGAAAGGGCGCTGAAGACGTCGCCATTATTGCTGTCGTCAGCCAGGATGCCGTTATTGGCGCCGGAGATGAGGGCGCTCGTCACCTCCGCATCGCCATTCAGGATCGCGCCGCCGCCAATGGCGATGCCCTCGCTGGTGCTGGGCTTCAGCTCGCCCGGCTTGGTGCCCTTGGAGCCGAGACCGGAGATGGTGCCGTAATTGACGATGGTGCCGGCCTGGTCGAAATCCACGCCGTCGCCATCGCCGAAGCTGGCGGCCGGATCAAAGGTGCCGGTGATCGTTCCGTGATTGACCACGACGCCGCTGCCATTCGAGTTCACGCCCGAGCCGTTGCGGCCCTCGATGGTGCCGTAATTGCGCACATCGAGGAAGTCCTCGGGGCCGGACGCCTTGATGCCATGATATGCGCCGGAGATGAGGCCGCCGGCCATGTTGGTGATGGTGGCGCTCATGCCGCCGGCCATCCCCTCGCCATCGATCTTGATGCCGGAATTGTTCTGGGTATCGGCAGTACCGGCCGCGTAATTGGAGATGATGCGCCCGTAATTGGTCACATCCATGCCGCTGGCGCCCTGGATGGCGTCATCATCGGCGGCCGTAATCAGGCCCGTCTCGGAATTGTTGATGGTGATGATGGCGTTCTGCGAGGCGATGCCGCCCAGGTCGATCGCCTGGCCATCCACCGTGGAGCGGATGGTCCCCGAATTGGAAATGGAGATCAGGGGCGACGCGGTGCTGGCGCCATCGGACGAGAGCTTAATGGCGTCGTCCGTGCCGGAAATGACACCACCTTCCTCATTGGCGATGGTCAGGGCCAGCAGGGTCTCGAAATTGGCGGGCGTATCCATCTTGATGGCGCGCTTGCCGCTGGCCGTGGTCTCCAGGGTCCCCGAATTGGAGATCACCACCACCCCGCCGCCAAGGCGCACCGCATCGCTGCCCTCGGATCGGATGGTGCCGCTGTTGGAGACGAAGACGACCGCGCCGTCGCTATCCGCCTTGTCGAAATCCAGGACCTGCCCCTCGGCCGAGGAGATGACGCCGCCATTGATGACTTCCAGGAAGCCTCCGTCGAAGGTGCCCTTGATGCGCAAGGCATCGTCGGTGCTGGCCACGGTTCCCGTATTGGTCAGCGTGAAAAAGCCGCTGACATCGGAAGCCGTGTCGATGCCGCGGTCCGTGGAGGTGATGACCCCCGCATTCTGGATATCGACGCCGGTCCCGGTCGCCGGCGCGCTCCAGGTGATGGCGGCATCGGAGCCCCCATCCAGGGTCGCCCCGGCCGCGATGGTGCCCGTATCGGTACCCGAGACGCTCTGCGGACCAGACGCCGGCGGAACGGTGAACGAGCCGGCCAGGGCTGCATTCCCCAACCCCGCGCACACCAAGGCAAGAACGAGCGAGCTGGCGGAGGAGCGCAGAAGATGCATTGGCCTGAGGTCCTGGCGGTAAGGGAAGGAGTAGGCCCTTCGTAGGGGCTCCCCTGCGACACTACCATGACACAGCAGGCCGCGTCGTGCGCGGTGCCGCCTTTTGGCCCCAATCGCGGCATTTGCGCCACCGATTCACGGGTGTCACGTTCACTCGATGGGAAAATCGAAGTACGTGTCGGGAAATGGCTCGTTCGCCAAAGTGAAGTGCCACCACTCCTGCTCTATGGGCTTGAAGCGGTGCGTCTCCATGAGTGTGGCCAGCAATTGCCGATTCGCCTTCTGCTCCGCGCTCACCTCCTTCGAGGCCGGCCAGGACCGCGCGCTGAAGAGATCGAACGGCGTGCCCATGTCGAGCTCAGCGCCGGTGGCGGCGTTCACCAGGGTGAGATCGAGGGTGGAGCCCCGCGAGTGCCCGGAGCGTTCGGCGATATAGCCGAGCGCGAACAATTGGGATTTGTCCACGTCCGGGTAATAGACCGCCTTCGTGCGGGTGTCGGAAAGATCGGCCGCCCAGCGGGCGAAGTGGGCCACGGCGCGCGCTGGCCGGTAGCAATCGAACAGCTTCAGCTTCAAGCCCTTGGCGTGGGCATCCCGCGCCACGCCGGCCAGTGCCTGGGCCGCCGGCCTCGTCAGCAGGCAGCGCGCGGCGCCATAGCCATCAACAGGCGCTCCCACGAAATTCTGCGTGCCCGCATAGCGCACATCGAGAACCACGTCGGGCACGATCTGCGTCACGTCCACGAACAGGTCCGGACGTTCCGCGCGGACCTCGGTGGCCAGGCTGAGGCCGGCGATGCCGAGGGCGATCGCGGCGGGTTTCACGAACTTGTCCATCAGGCGGCGGGGCATTCCATCATCCAAAGCAGCGCTTGAATGTAGCGTGCTCCCGCGCCGCAGCAAAGGGAAGGCCGCCGGTGCTCCCGGCGGCCGAACTCCCACCCAGGCTTCAGGAGAAGAAGCTGGTAATGGTCTGCCAGATGCTCTTGCGCGGCGCCGCGGCGAGGTCGGCCGCGGCGGGCTTGGCATCAGGGCTCGCAACCTCGGGACCCGACAGGGACTTTTCAACCGCCGCAGGGGTGATGACGGTCGAGAAGGCCGAAATCTTGGCCAGGGTGACCGGGCCAGCCATGCCGTCCGCATCCAGCCCATTCTTCGCCTGGAATTCGCGCAGCGCCTTTTCCGTCCCGGCGCCGAACACGCCGTCAGCGCCCACGCCCAGAGCGGCCTGCAGCTTCTTCACCGCCTCGCCACGGCTGCCGGTGGCCAGCAGGATGAGCTCGGGCAGTTCCAGGGTCAGGAAGGTGTCCGGGCCCGCCACGCCGTCGACGGCAAGGCCATGGGCCTTCTGGTAGGCCTTCAGGGCCTCCTCGGTCGCCGGGCCGAACTGACCGTCAGCAACCACCCCCAGCTTGGTCTGCAGAATTTTGACCGGCTCTCCAGCCAGTCCGCGCTTCAGCACTGCCATGGTCGCTCCTCCGATGCGATCGGTGCCCGGGATTCTCGGGCCTGCGGAAAGTCCCCAACTGCCTATAACAGAATACCACGGCAGAGGTACATGCGCTCCGACATAAGAAAAATGCCGGGCCCAGTTACGGACCCGGCAAGTATCGCCGCTAAGCGGCGAACCTTCCAGAGGGGAACAGCTGAAGCATCAGTCATGATGCGATCAGCGCATGTGCAAACTGCACGCTCTTTAGGCATAAATCAATGGCAATTGACTGCATGTCAGGCATGCGCCGCACGCGGGCCTATTCCCACCAGCCCTGCGTAAAACGTCACACGGACGATAAACTTCAGTAATTCCAACGCTGTGCCTTGGAGATCAGGAAGTCGCGGAAGACCTGGATGCGGGCCACCGAGCGCATTTCCTGCGCATAGGTAAAATAGGCCTCCAGCTTCGGCGTCTCCCGATCCGTGAACAGCTGGACGAGAGAGGTGGCGTCATCGGTCAGATAGTCCGGCAGGGTGCCGATGCCGACGCCGCGCTCCACCGCCCGCTTCAGGCCCAGCACACTGTTCACCTCGAAGGCGGGGATGCGCGGCACAGTGCCATCCCGCCCGGCATGCTCAAGCCAATTGAGGCCCTGGAAATAGGAAGGAATCGGCCCGCCGAGCAGCAGGATGCGATGGCGGTCCAGCTCGTCCAGAGTGCGCGGCTGGCCATGCCGCTTCAGGTAATCCACCGAGGCATAGGCGTGAAAATGCACGGTGAAGAGCTTGCGCTGCACCAGATCCGGCTGCACCGGCTGGCGCATGCGAATGGCCACGTCCGCCTCGCGCATGGCAAGGTCCAGCTCTTCATCGGTCAGAATGAGCTGAATGCGGATATCCGGGAACAGCTCCACGAACTCGCCGACCCGCGCGGTGAGCCAGTGGGTGCCCAGCCCAACCGTGGTGGTCACCCGCAATTCCCCATTGGGCTTCTCGCGGCTGTCGGACAGCTGGGCCCGGGCCGATTCCAGCTTCAGGAACACCTCATGCGCGGTGCGGTAGAGCAGCTCGCCCTGCTCCGTGAGAATGAGGCCGCGGGCATGGCGGTGAAACAGGGGCACCTTCAGCTCGGCTTCCAGTGCTGACACCTGCCGGCTGACCGCCGATTGCGACAGCCCCAGCGTCTCCCCGGCATGGGTAAAGGAGCCCGCTTCAGCAGCGACGTGGAAGACCTTCAGCTTGTCCCAGTCCATTGGGGCCCCGGCATGTGCGGCATCCGGCGGAATGCGGGATGCGTCGAGTGCGATGGTTTGAAATGGAAAGGGCGCCGCACGGCTGCGGCGCCCAAACACCTATTCGGCGGCTTCGGCCATGGCTTGCGCCAGGAAGCGCTCGGCCTCCAGCGCCGCCATGCAGCCCCGCCCGGCGGCGGTCACCGCCTGGCGGTAGACATCGTCCGCCACGTCGCCGGGCGCGAATACGCCGGGCACCGAGGTGGCGGTGGAATCCGGCGCGGTCCAGACATAGCCCGAGGGCTTCAGCTTGAGCTGATCCTTCACCAGCTCGGTCGCCGGCGCGTGGCCGATGGCCACGAACAGGCCGTCGGCCTTGAGTTGGCGGGTCTCGCCAGTCCGCGTGTCACGCAGCGTGACGCCGGTCACGTGGGTGGGCTCGTCGGCGCCCAGCACCTCCGTCACCTCCGCGTTCCACACCACGTCCACCTTCGGGTTGGCGAACAAGCGATCCTGCAGGATCCGCTCGGCGCGGAAGCCCTCGCGCCGGTGGACCACGGTGACCTTGGCCGCGAAATTGGTGAGGAAGAGCGCTTCTTCCACGGCGGTATTGCCGCCGCCCACCACGATGACGTCCTTGCCACGATAGAAGAAACCGTCACAGGTGGCGCAGGCGGAAACGCCGAAGCCGCGATAGGTGTTCTCGCTCTCCAGCCCCAGCCAGCGCGCCTGGGCGCCGGTGGCGAGAATGACCGTGTCCGCCGTGTAGGCCACGCCCGACTCGGTGACGAGCCGGAACGGGCGCTGGGACAGATCGAGGCTGGCCACGTGGTCAGCCACCAGCGCGGTTCCCACATGCTCCGCCTGGGCGCGCATCTGCTCCATCAGCCAGGGCCCCTGCACCGGCTCGGCGAAGCCCGGATAATTCTCCACCTCAGTGGTGATGGTGAGCTGGCCGCCGGGCTGGATGCCCTCGAACAGGATGGGCTGGAGCATGGCACGGGCGGCATAGATGGCCGCGGTGAAGCCCGCCGGCCCGGAGCCAATGATCACGACTTTGGTATGCTGGACACTCATAACGTCCTCGACGCGCTCGGCCCCTCGGGGCGAACACGCTGCGGGTGGCGCAGGCGGGGGATCCCCGGCCATGCCCCAGCGCAGCGTAAGCTATGCGCAAATGTAGGGGCTCCACCGCATCGCCACAAGGCATCGCCGCGGTGCCCGCGCCCATCTTTCGAGTCCATTGTGCACTGGATCTGTGGCGAAAGATTATTTCGTTGCGTTGCCGCAATCGCGCACTAAGGTGCCGGTGCGCCGGACATCGGCGACCTGCCCACCGGGAGCACGCCTTGACCGTTCGCCTTGATGCTGTCGATTGGAAGATCCTCGACGAGCTCCAGCGCGACGGGCGCATGACGAATGTGGAGCTTTCCCGCCGGGTCGGCATCTCCGCTCCACCCTGCCTGCGCCGCGTGCGGGCGCTGGAGGATGATGGCATCATCCAGGGCTACCGGGCCCTGCTCGACGAAAAGCGCCTCGGCTACGACCTGATGGCCTTCGCCATGGTCCACCTCATCAGCCAAGCGGAAACCGACCTCGCCGCCTTCCAGGAACGCATTGACCAGTGGCCGCTGGTGCGCACCGCCTGGATGCTCTCGGGCGATGTGGACTTTATGATGCTGTGCGTGGCGCCGGACCTGCGCACCTTCCAGAACTTCGTGCTGGAAATCACCGCCACCCCGAATGTGCGCAATGTGAAGACCGCGCTCACCCTGAAGCAGGTGAAGAACGCCCCCGCGGTGCCGTTGGAAGCCGGCCTGCCGCGCCTTTGAGCCCTGGTACATTTTCCGCGACCCAGAAGCGGTGAACGACTCCAACCTCTTGAGTGCCTGCAGCGCTCGCGCGAAGCGGAATCCGCTCCGCCCGAACATGGCCTAACGCTCCCCCCGCTCGGCGCGCAACCGCGCCCAATAGTCCATGCGCTTCCGGATCTCGCGCTCGAAGCCACGCTCCACCGGGTGGTAGAAGCTCTGGCGGCCCAGCGCCTCGGGGAAGTAATTCTGCCCTGAAAAGGCATCCGGCTCGTCGTGGTCGTAGCGATAGCCCTGGCCGTAGCCTTCCTTTTTCATCAGCTTCGTCGGCGCATTCAGAATATGCTTGGGCGGCGTCAGGGATCCCGCCTCCTTTGCCAGACGCTGGGCCGCCTTGAAGGCCATATAGACCGCGTTGGACTTGGGCGCCGTAGCCACGTAGACGACCGCCTGGGCCAAGGCCAGCTCACCTTCCGGGGAGCCCAGGAAATCGAAGGCATCCTTCGCCGCGCTGGCCACCGCCAGAGCCTGCGGATCGGCATTGCCAACATCCTCGATGGCCATGCGCACGATGCGCCGCGCCAGGAAGAGCGGGCTTTCCCCCGCATCCAGCATCCGCGCCAGATAATAAAGCGCGGCATCGGGGTCGGAGCCGCGCACGGATTTGTGCAGTGCGGAAATCAGGTTGTAGTGGCCATCCTCGCTCTTGTCATAGATGGGCGCGCGGCGCTGCACCACATCCGCAAGGCCGGCCACGTCGAACACCTCGCCGGTCCGCGCGGCGCGCCACACTTCTTCCGTCAAGGTCAGCGACGCGCGGCCGTCACCATCGGCCATGTTCACCAGCGCCAGGCGGGCCTCCGCCGTCAGCGGCAGGGGCTTGTTCTCGATCTCCTCCGCCCGCGCCAACAGGCGGCCGATGGCATCGGCGTCCAGAGCACGAAACACCAGCACCCGCGCCCGCGACAGCAGCGCCGCATTCAGCTCGAACGATGGGTTTTCCGTGGTGGCGCCCACCAGGGTGACGGTGCCATCCTCCATCACCGGCAAGAAGCTGTCCTGCTGGGCGCGGTTGAAGCGATGGATCTCATCCACGAACAGCAGCGTGGATTGCCCCACCCGCCGCCGCGCCCGCGCCTGCTCGAACACCTTCTTCAGGTCCGCAACACCGGAAAAGATGGCGGAGATCTGCTCGAAGTGAAGGTCCGTGGCCGATGCCAGAAGCCGGGCCACGGTGGTCTTGCCCGTGCCCGGCGGCCCCCAAAGGATGAGGGAGCCCAGCGAGCGGCCCTCCAGCATGCGCGTGAGCACCCCATCCGGCCCCACCAGATGGTCCTGGCCCACCACCTCCGCCAGCGTGGTCGGCCGCAGCCGATCCGCCAGGGGGCGAGAACCGCCCTCCCCCGCGCCGGCAGGCACACCCGCCGCTTCGAACAGGTCGCTCATCTCACGCCTCAGCCCGGCAGCAACGCCGAAATCGCGCGGCCGCCGCGAATGACCACAATGCGCCACGCGCGCATGGGAGTCTGGGTCAGCGTCTCAAGCTCGCGCGTGCGGCCGATCTTCTCCCCGTTGACCTCCACGATCACGTCGCCCGGCTTGAAGCCGGCCATCGCCGCCGGCGTGCCATCCGCGATCTCCGCGATCACTACGCCCGTGGACGCCCCATCCACCCGCATCTCTTCCGCAACCGCCGGCGAGAGGTTCACAATAGTCGCGCCGCCGAAGGGCGAACGCGAGCGCAGCAGCACCTCATCCCGAGCCGGCGTTTCCGGCGCACTTTCCAGCACCACGACGACGCTCTCCGGGCGCCCGCCGCGATTGAGCCCCAGCGCCGCGCGGCTGCCGATGGGCCGGGTCGCGAGCCGGTAGTTGAGCGACTCCGGATCATCGATCCCCTGGCCCTCCACGGCAACGATGAGATCACCCACCTTCAGCCCCGCCTTCGCAGCCGGACTACCCGCCGTCACTTCCCGCACAAGGGCGCCCGACGGCCGCGGAAGGTTCAGGCTGTCGGCGATCTCCGGCGTCACGCGCTGCAGCTTGGCGCCGAGCCACGGCCGCCGCACCGCCTTGCCGCCCGACTTCGCCTGCTCCAGCACCACCCGCACCATGTTCACCGGAATGGCAAAGCCGATGCCGATGGAACCGCCCGAGCGGGAATAGATGGCGGTGTTGATGCCCACCAAATGCCCCGACATGTCCACCAGCGCACCACCCGAATTGCCGGGATTGATGGCGGCGTCAGTCTGAATGAAGAACTGGTAGTCGGACACACCAACCTGCGTGCGCGCAACCGCGGACACGATGCCCTGCGTCACGGTCTGCCCCACGCCGAAGGGATCGCCGATGGCCAGGACCAGGTCCCCGACCGCGAGCTCGTCCGAATTGCCCAGGTCCAGCGAAGCGAAGCTCTCCTTGCCCTCCGGCTTGATGCGCAGAATGGCAAGGTCGGTCCGCTGATCGCGCAGCAGGACCTCGGCCTCATATTCGCGCTTATCGTTGAGCGCCACGCGGATCTCATCCGCCCCTTCGATCACATGGTAGTTGGTCACCACCAACCCAGAGGGATCGACGATCACACCTGAGCCCAGCGAACGCTGCATCCGCTCCGGCGCACCCAGGCCGGGAACGCCCCCGGGGGCGCCGAAGAAGCGGCGGAAGAAGGGATCATCAAAGAACGGGTTAGCCCGCTGCTGCGCGGTCTTCATCGCATAGACGTTCACCACAGCCGGAGCCGTGCGCGCGACGACCGGCGCAAACGACAGCTTCACTTCCGCCTGCGAGGCCGGCACGCGCTGCGCCTGCGCGGATGCGCTCCCCGCGCCAAACGCCGTCGCCAGCGCCACAGCCCCGGCGGCCAAACAGAGCGAAAGCCGTCTCAGCATCCCGTCACCCTTCTTGCTTGCTCATGGTGCCAACGCGCCAGTCCGCACATCTCGCCGATTCGCGCTGCTCGGCCACCTCTGGACGAAAAAAAGGGCGGCCCGAGGACCGCCCCTTTTCAATTCATCGCGTGCGCGAAAAGCTCACGCAGCAGCGGCTTCACCGGCCTCGGCCTCGGCGCGGGCGCGATCGGCGGCGCCCTTGGCGTCCTCGTCGCGATCCACGAACTCGATCACGGCCACGGCGGTGTTGTCGCCATAGCGGAAGCCGGCCTTGATGATGCGGGTGTAGCCACCCGGACGCGCCGCATAGCGGGGCGCCAGCACGTCGAAGAGCTTCTTGACGACCGTGAGGTCGCGCAGCTCGGCAACGGCCTGACGACGAGCGTGCAGATCGCCCCGGCGAGCCAGGGTCACCAGCTTCTCGACCACGGGACGCAGGTCCTTGGCCTTCGGCAGGGTGGTGACGATCTGCTCATGGGTGATGAGCGCGCCCGCGAGATTGGAGAACATCGCCTTGCGATGCTCCGCCGTGCGGTTGAATTTGCGGTGTACCTTGCCGTGACGCATGACGGCGAACTCCTGAAAGATGACGGCGGCGAGCCGAAAGGTTGCGCGGCTCGAGCCGCTTATGGGTTCAGTAGTGTTCCTCGAAGCGCTTCGCGAGCTCTTCGATGTTCTCGGGCGGCCAGCCGGGCACTTCCATGCCCAGGTGCAGACCGAGGGAGGCGAGCACTTCCTTGATCTCGTTGAGCGACTTACGGCCGAAATTCGGCGTGCGGAGCATCTCCGTCTCGCTCTTCTGGATCAGGTCGCCGATATAGACGATGTTGTCGTTCTTCAGGCAGTTCGCCGAACGGACGGAGAGCTCGAGCTCGTCCACCTTCTTCAGCAGGGCCGGAGAGAACGGCAGCGTCTGGATCGCGGTCGTCTCGCTCTCGCGCTTGGGCTCTTCGAAGTTCACGAAGATCTCAAGCTGATCCTGCAGGATCCGCGCCGCATAGGCGAGCGCATCCTCCGGAGAGATCGAGCCATTGGTCTCGATCTGCATGGTCAGCTTGTCATAGTCGAGAATCTGGCCCTCACGGGTGTTCTCGACCTTGTACGAGACCTTGCGCACCGGCGAATACAGGCTGTCGATCGGGATGAGGCCGATCGGGGCATCCTCGGGACGGTTGCGATCCGCCGCCACATAGCCCTTGCCCGTGTCCACCGTGAACTCGACCCGCAGCTCAGCTCCCTCATCGAGGGTGCAGATCGCAAGGTTCGGGTTCAGAACCTGAACGTCGCCCACGGTCTGGATGTCGCCGGCATAGAGAACGCCGGGACCAGTCTTCTTCGCCACCATGCGCTTGGGGCCATCGCCCTGCATCTTGATGGCGACATCCTTCACATTCAGGATGATGTCGGTCACGTCCTCGCGGACGCCGGGGATGGACGAAAACTCGTGCAGCACCCCGTCGATGTGGATGGACGTCACGGCCGCCCCCTGCAGGGACGACAGCAGGATACGCCGCAGAGCATTGCCCAGCGTCATGCCAAAGCCGCGCTCAAGCGGCTCCGCAATAACGGTGGCCAGGCACTTCGGATCGCTACCCGGGCTCACCTGCAGCTTCTCGGGCTTGATCAGCTCTTGCCAGTTCTTCTGAATCACTTGCATCACCTTGCTTTCTCGCCGGGCTGACACGGCTACCGGGGCTTTGAAGACCTCATCCGGAGGTGCAGACCCGTCCCGATCGGGGAGGAGAAACCGGGCAAACGACCCGCAAGCAAAAACTCGCGGGACCAAGAGCGGATCAGACGCGGCGGCGCTTGCGCGGACGGCAGCCGTTGTGCGGGATCGGGGTCACGTCACGGATGGAGGTGACGAGGAAGCCCGCTGCCTGCAGCGCGCGCAGCGCGGACTCACGACCCGAACCAGGACCGGACACTTCCACCTCGAGGGTGCGCATGCCGTGCTCCGCAGCCTTGCGGGCGGCGTCTTCCGCCGCAACCTGAGCCGCATACGGCGTAGACTTGCGCGAGCCCTTGAAGCCCATGGCACCTGCGGACGACCAGGAGATGGTGTTGCCCTGAGCGTCGGTGATCGTGATCATGGTATTGTTGAACGAAGCGTTCACATGAGCCACGCCCGAGGCAATGTTCTTACGCTCGCGACGACGAACGCGGGTAGCTTCCTTAGCCATACTCTTTTTGATCCTTCAAACGCGCCCGTAGCACCAGGCGCTCGGGATGACCCCCTTCGGGGCCGGGAAACGGGCAAGGCCGGCAGCGCCGGCCTCCCCTCATCCAGCCTTGCGGCCGATCACTTCTTCTTGCCAGCGATGGGCTTGGCCGGCCCCTTGCGGGTGCGGGCATTGGTGTGCGTCCGCTGGCCGTGCACGGGCAGGCCACGACGGTGACGCAGACCGCGATAGCAGCCGAGGTCCATCAGGCGCTTGATGTTCATCGCCACTTCACGCCGCAGATCACCTTCCACGATATAGTCGCGGTCGATGGCCTCACGGATCTGCAGCACTTCCTGGTCGGTGAGCTGATTCACCCGGCGCTCAGCCGGAATGCCGACCTTCGTCACGATCTCTTCGGCGTTCTTGGGGCCGATGCCGTGAATGTACTGAAGCGCGATGACAACGCGCTTGTTGGTCGGGATATTGACGCCTGCAATACGAGCCACTGCTCTCTCCATGTACCGTCTGCGATTTTCACGCCAACGGAGGGAACTCCGCGTCCGGTGGAGCCCGGCCCCTGCGGAGACGATTACGCCGCGAATACGACAAAGGTGCCACCACGCCCTGCCCTTCCAGGCGGAGCGCGCAGCACCAACTTCCGAAGCGAGAGAGTGCCCTTAGCGGGAATTAACGAAAGAGTCAATTCCACTCCATGGCGCCAGCCCCTGCCCCCGGCTCCCCGCTCTCCTCTTGCGGCCTCCTGCGAGCGCCGACGATGGAAAGCCGCGGGTCGCGCCGAGGCGCCTCTCTTTTGAAAAACAAAAAAGGCTCCTCGCCATCGGCGAGGAGCCCTTCATTCAGCCGGCCCCGTCACGCTGCCTGGCGAAGCACACCATCAATCGCGGCGGTGACCGAATCGATCTCCATCATGCCATCGATCTGCTTCAGCTGACCGCGCGCCTTATAGTAGGGCGCGACTACGGCGGTGTCGCGGTTATAGGCCTCAAGCCGGCTCTTGAATACGTCCGGATCATCATCCTTCCGAACGGCTTCGCCCCGTGCCCGGGCCTCCGCTGCGCGGTTGATGATGCGGTCGACCAGCTTTTCCTGGTCCACCACCAATTCGATCACCGCATCGAGCTTGATTCCCTTTTCCGCCAGCATGCGGTCCAGCTCTTCCGCCTGCGCCACGGTACGCGGGAAGCCGTCGAGGATAAAGCCGTTCTTCGCGTCGGGCTGCGACAGGCGGTCTGCAATGATGCCAATGACAATCTCATCGGACACCAGCCCGCCGGCTTCCATCACCTCTTTGGCCTTCAATCCGATCGGCGTTCCCGCCGCAACGGCCGCGCGCAGCATGTCGCCGGTCGAGAGCTGAACGATACCATGGCGGGTCACCAGGCGCTGCGCCTGGGTTCCCTTCCCCGCGCCGGGCGGGCCAAGCAGAACGAGCCTCATCACTTTCTCCTCCCCCCACGCAGCTTCGCCTTCTTGACCAGTCCTTCGTACTGATGGGCGAGCAGGTGGCCTTGAATTTGCGACACAGTGTCCATCGTCACACTGACAACAATCAAGAGCGACGTTCCGCCGAAATAGAACGGAACTGCCGCATAGGAAATCAGCAGTTCGGGGAAGAGGCAAACGGCGGCGATGTACGCGGCACCCACCACAGTGATGCGGGTCAGCACATAGTCGATGTACTCGGCGGTACGCTCACCCGGACGGATACCCGGGATGAAGCCGCCATGCTTCTTCAGATTATCCGCCGTCTCCACCGGATTAAACACAATCGCGGTGTAGAAAAAGCAGAAGAACACAATCAAAGCCACATACAGCGCCATATACAGCGGGCGCCCATGGCCGAGGAAGGTCGTGATGGTCTGGAGCCATTCCGGCCCCTGGCCCTGCGTGAAGCTCGCAATCGTCGTCGGAATCAGCAGCAGCGACGAAGCGAAAATCGGCGGGATGACGCCCGACGTATTGAGCTTCAGCGGCAGATGCGAGGACTGACCTTCGTAGATCCGATTGCCCACCTGACGCTTGGGGTACTGGATCAGCAGACGCCGCTGAGCGCGCTCCATGAACACGATGAAGGCGATGACCACCACGGCCATCACAAGCACCGCGAGGATCGCCAGCGTGGAAATGGCGCCCTCGCGGCCGAGCTCCAGCGTCCGCACGAAGGCGCCCGGAAGCTCCGCGACGATACCGCCGAAAATGATCAGCGACGTCCCGTTACCAATGCCGCGCGAGGTGATCTGCTCGCCCAGCCACATCAGGAACATGGTGCCACCGGTGAGCGTGATCACCGTGGAAATGCGGAAGAACCAACCTGGGTCAGCCACAACGCTCCCCGACCCCTCAAGGCCGACCGCAATACCGTAGGCCTGGAACAGTGCCAGAACCACAGTAAGATAGCGTGTATACTGATTGAGCTGCTTGCGGCCCGCCTCACCTTCCTTCTTCAGCGCTTCCAGCGTCGGAGAGACGCTCGTCAGCAGCTGAATGATGATGGAGGCCGAGATGTACGGCATGATGTTCAGGGCGAAAATGGCCATGCGCTCAACAGCGCCGCCCGAGAACATATTGAACAGGCCAATGATGCCCTGGTTCGCGGTCTTGAACACGTCCGCAAGGGCATCGGGATTGATTCCCGGCATGGGAATGTACGTGCCGAGCCGATAGACGATGAGCGCGCCAAGGGTGAACCAAATGCGCTTCTTCAGCTCCTCGGCCTTGCCGAGGGCGCCGAAATTGAGGTTCGCCGCGAGTTGTTCCGCCGCCGAGACCATGCCTTGCTCCGCTGGACGCCACCCCTGAGGGGCGGCCCTGATTATGGGCGGGATTTGCGGTGCCAAGGCGGCGCCGGCGCAACGCCCTTAAAAGCACATACCCGGCGCGGGGCCGGGCTGCCAAGGGCGAAAGGCTGCACGAGATGCCGCGCCGCGCACCAAAAGCGGCCGGACTTTAAGCCCGGCCGCCTATTTTCAAACGGTTTCTTCGCCGACGCTCGGCGCAGCAAGGAGGATCACCTTGCCGCCAGCAGCCTCAACGGCCGACTTGACCGAAGCGGTCGCGTAAGCGACCTCCAGCGTCACGCCCGTCTTCAGCTCACCGCCGCCCAGCACGCGCACACCGTCCTTCGGACGACGCAGAATGCCAGCCGCCACCAGCGCGAACACCGTGATCGGCTCCGCCGCATTCAGCTTGCCGTCATCGATGGCAACCTGAATCCGACCAATGGCCACTTCGTTGTAGTCGAGGCGGAAGATGTTGTGGAAGCCACGCTTCGGCAGGCGCCGATGCAGCGGCATCTGACCGCCCTCAAACCCCTTCACGGCAACGCCGGTCCGGGACTTCTGGCCCTTCACACCGCGGCCGCCAGTCTTGCCCTTGCCGGAGCCGATACCGCGACCAACGCGGATGCGGCTCTTGCGGGCGCCCGGGTTATCCCGGATCTCATCGAGCTTCATCGTTCAGCTCCTCACTCCCCCTCGACCACGCGGACGAGGTGGGCGACCTTCGCGATCATACCGCGAATGGCCGGAGTATCCTGGAGAGTGGAGCGGCGATGCCGCTTGTTCAACCCGAGGCCCTTGAGGGTCGCTTCCTGGTCAAACGGGCGGCGGATCGGCGAACCGATCTGCTCCACGGTGATGGTCTTGTCGCTCATGGCGCGCTCCTATCCGTCGGTTCGCGCCGCTCAGTCGGTCGCTTCCGCGTCTTCGACGCGGCGGCGAGACTGAAGCTGCGACACCTTGAGGCCACGCCGCGCAGCAACCGAGCGCGGACTGTCCTGGTTCTTGAGCGCATCGAACGTCGCGCGAACCATGTTGTACGGGTTGGAAGACCCAAAGGACTTCGCCACCACGTCATGCATGCCCAGCGTCTCGAACACGGCGCGCATCGGACCGCCGGCGATGATGCCGGTACCAGCCGGAGCGGCACGCAGCACCACCTTGCCAGCACCATGGTGCCCGGCAACGTCGTGATGGAGCGTACGGCCTTCACGCAGCGGCACGCGGATCAGCGCGCGCTTGGCGCTTTCGGTCGCCTTGCGGATCGCCTCCGGGACCTCGCGAGCCTTGCCGTGACCGAAGCCAACCCGCCCCTTCTGATCGCCGACGACGACCAGAGCGGCGAAGCCGAAGCGCCGGCCACCCTTCACCACTTTCGCGACACGGTTGATGTGGACCAGCTTGTCCACAAACGTGTTGTCGCGATCCTCGCGCTCCTGGCGCGGTTCCCTTTCACGGGCCATTTGCTCGTCCTCGCGTCAGAACTGAAGGCCGCCTTCGCGGGCGCCCTCAGCGAGCGCCTTGACGCGCCCATGATAGATGTATGCGCCACGATCAAACACGACCGCAGTCACGCCCTTGGCCGCCGCGCGCTCCGCCACCAGCTTGCCGATGGTCTTGGCCGCCTCGGTGTCGGCGCCGGTCTTGAGAGAGGAGCGCAGCTCCTTCTCCAGGCTCGACGCAGACGCCAGGGTCTCACCCTTCGCGTCGTCGATGATCTGCGCATAGATATGCTGCGAGGTGCGGTGCACCGAAAGGCGCGGACGCCCGTTCGCAGCAACTCGAATGGCGCGGCGCACCTTGGCCTTGCGGCGCGCCAGCGCCTCCAAATCCTTAGCCATGGTCCGCCTCCGTTACTTCTTCTTGCCTTCCTTGCGGAAGATGAACTCGCCGGCGTACTTGACGCCCTTGCCCTTATAGGGCTCGGGGCCGCGGAACTCGCGGATCTCAGCCGCCACCTGGCCGACCTGCTGGCGATTGATGCCGCTGATGACCACCTCGGTGGGCTTCGGCGTCACGATCTGGATCCCTTCCGGAATCGCATAGATCACGTCGTGGCTATAGCCGAGCGACAGGTTGAGGCTCTTGCCCTGCACCGCCGCCTTGTAGCCGACGCCCGTGATCTCGAGCTTCTTCTCGAAGCCCTTGGTCACGCCTTCCACGAGGTTCGCCACCAGCGTGCGGGACATGCCCCACATCGCCTTATGACGATTGGTCTCGCCGTTCATCGCCAGCTGGATCTCGGAACCCTCGATCTTGGCCGCGATTTCCTCAACAAGAGTCACCTCGAGGGCGCCCTTGGGTCCCTTCACCTTCACCGTCTGGCCGTCCAGCGTGGCGGTCACGCCGGCCGGAATGGCGACGGGAAGCTTGCCGATCTTCGACATGTAATCCTCCCTCGCCTCAGAACACGGTGCAGAGCACTTCACCGCCAACGTTCTTGTCGCGGGCTTCGTGGTCGGCCATCACGCCCTGGGGCGTGGACACGACAGCGATGCCGAGACCGTTGGCGACGCGCGGCAGATTCTTCACCGACGCATAAACCCGGCGACCGGGCTTCGACACACGGGCGATCTCACGAATCACCGGAGTGCCGTCGAAGTACTTGAGCTCGATCTCGAACTCGCTACGGCCATTGCCATGGTCGGTGGCGGTGTAGCCCCGAATATAGCCTTCGTCGCGCAGCACATCGAGCACCGAGGCCCGCAGACGGGAACCGGGAGAAGACGTCTTCTCCTTGCGGCGCATCTGGGCGTTACGGATACGGGTGATCAGATCGCCGATGGGATCATTCACAGACATGCGATCCTCCTCACCAGCTCGACTTCACGAGACCGGGGATCATGCCCTGGTTACCAAGCTCGCGCAGCGCAACGCGGCTCACCTGGAGCTTGCGATAGAACGCGCGCGGACGGCCCGTCACCTCGCAGCGATTGCGGATGCGGATCTTCGCGCCGTTGCGCGGCATCTCAGCCAGCTTCAAGGTCGCCTGGAAGCGCTCCTCGATCGGCAGGGTCTTGTCATTCACGATCGCCTTCAGACGCGTGCGCTTCGCCGCCTGGCATGCAGCCAGCTTGCGACGGCGCTCGTTCGTCTCGATCGCGCTCTTCTTCGCCATCTCTTGCTCCTGTTCTCCGCGTCTGAGGGCGCTTATCACCCCCTCACGGCCGGAAAAGCATTCGAAACAGTCACTCTGTGAGCCGCGCCCCTGAGGAAGCGGCAAGGGGCACTTGCCTTCGGAAGACCGAATCGAAGCGCCCCTTCTAATCGATCACTGGCGGAAGGGGAAGTTGAAGGCCTTGAGCAGAGCCCGGGCCTCGTCGTCCGTCTTCGCGCTGGTGCACACGATGATGTCCATGCCCCAGATCTGCTCGACGCGGTCGTAGTTGATCTCGGGGAACACGATGTGTTCCTTGATGCCCATGGCATAGTTACCACGGCCATCGAAGCTCTTGGGGTTCAGGCCCCGGAAGTCTCGCACGCGCGGCAACGCCATGTTCACGAGACGGTCCAGGAACTCATACATGCGCACCTTGCGAAGGGTAACCTTCGCACCGACCGGCTGGTTCTCGCGCAGCTTGAAGTTCGAGATCGCCTTGCGGGCGCGGGTCAGAACCGGCTTCTGGCCGGCGATGAGCGCGAGGTCCGCGGCGGCAGTCGTCGCCTTCTTGGTGTCAGCGGTCGCCTCGCCAACGCCCATGTTGATGACGATCTTCTCGATGACCGGCACTTCCATGGGGTTCTTGTAGCTGAACTGCTCGATCAGCTTGGCGCGCACCACATCGTCATAATGGGTACGCAGCCGCGGAGTGTAAGCCTCAGCCATCGATCTTCTCCCCGGAGCGCTTGGCCACGCGGACCTTGCTCCCGTCTTCCAGCACCTGGAAACCGACGCGGGACGGCTTGCCATCCTTCGGGTCGGCAATGGCGATGTTCGACAGGTGGATCGGCCCTTCCTTGGAGATGATGCCGCCTTCCTGGTTCGCCGTCTGGCGCTGGTGGCGCTTGACGATATTGACGCCACGGACGAGCGCACGCTCCTCCTTCGGCATCACCTGAATGACCTCGCCGGTGCGGCCCTTGTCGCGGCCGGCGAGGACGACGACCTTGTCGCCCTTCTTGATCTTCGCGGCCATCACAGCACCTCCGGCGCCAGCGAGATGATCTTCATGTGGTTCTTGGAGCGAAGCTCACGCGGAACCGGGCCGAAGATACGAGTGCCCACCGGCTCCTTATTGTTGTTGATCAGCACCGCCGCATTGCGGTCGAAGCGGATCACGGAACCGTCGCCGCGACGGATGTCCTTGGCGGTACGGACCACCACGGCCTTCATCACGTCGCCCTTCTTCACGCGACCGCGCGGAATGGCCTCCTTGACCGACACCACGATGATGTCGCCCACATGGGCATACTTCCGCTTCGAGCCGCCAAGCACCTTGATGCACATGACGCGACGCGCGCCGGAATTGTCCGCCACGTCGAGATTGGTCTGCATCTGGATCATGACGCACCTGTTCTCGTCATCCGGCGCCACCGGTCACCCGGCGTTGCCTAACCCTTGTTTGCCGTGCCCCGCTCATCGAAACACGGATTGCCGCGATGCGGTCTCCTCTCGCTCCGCCGGTGAAGCAGAGCGACGGACCCAGCATCGGGGCCAGTCCCTCACCCGAGCCGAATCACCCGGGTGAGAAAGCTCTCAGTATCAGACTTCCGCCCGCTTCTCACCCTGGATCACGATCCAGTTCTTCAGCTTGGACAGAGGCCGATGCTCCTCAATCCAAACCGTATCCCCCACCTTCCAGGCGTTGGCCTCGTCATGGGCATGATACTTCTTGGACCGACGAACGGTCTTCTTCAGCAGCGGATGGGTGAAGCGCCGCTCCACCCGGACCACCACGGTCTTGTCGGTTTTGTCGCTCACCACGACGCCCTGGAGCACGCGCTTCGGCATCGCTTCCTCACTTAGCCTTCTGCGCCGCAGTGGCGCTCTTCTGATTCTGCACGGTCTTGATCCGCGCGATATCGCGGCGGATCTGCTGGTTCCGTGCAGTATTCTCCAGCTGACCCGTCGCCTTCTGGAAGCGCAGGTTGAACTGTTCCTTCTTCAGCTTCAGCAGCTCATCGGCGAGCTGATCGGGGCTGAGGGCCCGAACGTCCTCGGCTTTCATGAGCCTCTCCTCACTCGGCGATGCGCTGGATGAAGCGCGTCTTGATGGGCAGCTTGGCCGCCGCGAGGGTCAGCGCCTCGCGGGCGATCTCGGCGCTCACGCCGTCGATCTCGAACATGATGCGGCCCGGCTTGATCTTGGCAGCCCAGTATTCCGGAGCGCCCTTGCCCTTACCCATACGCACTTCGGTGGGCTTGGACGACACGGGCACATCCGGGAACACGCGGATCCACACACGACCGGCACGCTTCATGTGACGGGTGAGGGCGCGACGGGCCGCCTCGATCTGGCGGGCGGTGACACGCTCCGGCTCCATGGCCTTGAGGCCGAATTCGCCGAAGTTCAGATCCGTACCGCCCTTGGCGACGCCGTGAATGCGTCCCTTGAACTGCTTACGGAACTTGGTGCGCTTGGGTTGCAGCATGGCTTAATCGCCTTCTCTCTCGCAGCCGTCAGGCGCGGTCGCCGCGGTCGCCGCGGTCGCGATCGCCACGCTCGCGGTCACCACGCTCACGCCGCTGGGGACGCGAAGAGGGACCAGCTTCCTGCTCGGCCTGGCGCTTGTCCTGCGCCATGGGATCGTGCTCGAGGATCTCGCCCTTGAAGATCCACACCTTGACACCGCAGGTGCCATAGGTGGTGAACGCCGTGGCGGTGCCGTAGTCCACATCCGCACGCAGGGTGTGCAGCGGAACGCGGCCCTCGCGGTACCACTCGAGGCGGGCGATTTCTGCGCCACCCAGACGACCCGAGCAATTGATACGGATGCCTTCCGCGCCCAGACGCATGGCCGACTGGACGGCCCGCTTCATGGCACGACGGAACGCAACACGACGCTCAAGCTGCTGCGCGATGGACTCGGCCACCAAGCGCGCGTCGGTCTCCGGCTTGCGGATCTCGACGATGTTGATGAAGACCTCCGAGTTGGTCATCTCGGCGACCTTCTTGCGCAGCTTGTCGATGTCCGCGCCCTTCTTGCCGATGACCACGCCCGGACGAGCCGAGTAGATGGTCACACGGCACTTCTTGTGCGGACGCTCGATCACCACGCGCGACACCGCCGCCTGCTTGAGCTGCTTCAACAGCATCTCGCGGATGCGGAGATCCTCGTGCAGGAGCTTGCCGTATTCACCCTTATTGGCGAACCAGCGGGAATCCCACGTGCGGTTAATGCCGAGCCGGAGCCCGACCGGATTGACCTTCTGACCCATCAGGCCCGCTCCTCGACTTCCCGCACCACGATGGTGATGTGGGAGAAGGGCTTCTCGATCCGCGAGGCGCGACCGCGCGCACGGGGAGAGAACCGCTTCATCACCAGACCCTTGCCCACGTGCGCTTCGGCGACGATCAGATCGTCCACGTCGAGCTCGTGGTTGTTCTCGGCATTGGCAATCGCGCTCTCGAGGCACTTCTTCACATCGCGGGCGATCCGCTTGTGAGAGAACTCGAGATCGGCGAGGGCCGTCGCCACCTTCTTGCCGCGGATCAGGCCCGCGACCAGGTTCAGCTTCTGGGGGGAGACGCGCAGATTGCGCGCCACCGCCTTGGCTTCGTTGTCCGCGAGCGCGCGGGGCTTTGCCTGCTTACTCATGACCGATCACCGCCGCTTCGACTTCTTGTCGGCCGCGTGTCCGTAGTAAGTGCGCGTGGGCGCGAACTCACCGAACTTGTGACCGATCATTTCCTCGGTGACCGACACGGGCACATGCTTCTGCCCGTTATAGACGCCGAAGGTTAAGCCCACGAATTGGGGCAGAATGGTGGAGCGCCGGCTCCAAATCTTGATCACGTCCCGGCGACCCGAACCCGAAGCGGCTTCCGCCTTCTTCAGAAGGTAGCCGTCGACGAACGGGCCTTTCCAAATCGACCTAGTCATCTGTCAGGCCCTCACTTCTTCCGCTTGTGGCGGCTGGACACAATAAACTTGTCCGTCGCCTTGTTGCTGCGGGTCTTCTTGCCCTTCGTCGGCACACCCCAGGGCGTGACCGGATGACGGCCACCCGAGGTGCGGCCTTCACCGCCGCCGTGCGGGTGATCGACCGGGTTCATGACGACACCGCGGTTGTGGGGGCGCTGACCCAGCCACCGATTCCGCCCGGCCTTACCGAGCGAAGTGTTCATGTGGTCGGGATTCGAAACCGCACCCACGGTAGCATAGCACGCGCCGTGAACCAGACGCTGCTCGCCGGAATTCAGACGCAGGATCACGTAGCCTTCATCGCGGCCCACGATCTGCGCATAGCTGCCGGCGGAGCGAGCGATCTGCCCACCCTTGCCCTGCTTCAGCTCCACATTGTGCACGATCGTGCCCACGGGAAGCGAAGCCAGCGGCCCGGCATTGCCCGGCTTCACGTCCACCTGGCTGCCCGCGATCACCTGGTCGCCAGCAGCAAGACGCTGCGGAGCCAGGATGTAAGCGAGCTCACCGTCCTCGTACTTGAGGAGGGCGATGAATGCAGTGCGGTTCGGATCATACTCGATCCGCTCCACGGTGGCCGGCATCTCGCGCTTGGTGCGCTTGAAGTCCACCAGGCGATAGGTCTGCTTATGACCGCCGCCACGGAAGCGGACGGTGATGCGACCGTTATTGTTACGTCCGCCCGAGGAGCTCTTGCCCTCGGTCAGGGTCTTTACCGGCTTGCCCTTGTAGAGGCCGGAGCGGTCCACGATCACGAGCTGGCGAAGGCTCGGCGTGACCGGCTTGAAATGCTTCAGCGCCATGGTCTTATCCCGTTCCCCTCAGCTCTTCAGAGGCCCGTGGTGATATCGATCTTCTGACCCTCTTCGAGGGTCACGACGGCCTTCTTGACGTCGCTGCGGACGCCCTTGCGGCCGCGGAAGATCTTCACCTTGCCCTTGCGGACCAGGGTGTTGACGCTCTTGACCTTCACGTCGAAGAGCTTCTCCACCGCTTCCTTGATCGCCGGCTTCGTCGCCGTGCCGGCGACGTCGAAGACGACCTTGTTCTGCTCGCTCGCGTTCGTCGCCTTTTCGGTGATGACCGGAGAGAGGATCACGTCGTAGTGACGCGGCTCGATGTTGCGCGCGGAACTCATTTGAAGCGCGCCTCCAGCGCATCCACGGCGGCCTTCGTCAGCACCAGCGTGTCGCGACGCAGGATGTCGTAGACGTTGATGCCCTGGACCGGGAGCACATCCACGTAGGGCAAGTTGCGGGCGGCCAGCGCCACGTTCTGCTCCACCTGGGCCCCGTCCACGATGAGCACCGACGCCCAGCCGAGCTGCGCGAAACGGTCCTTCAAGGCCTTGGTCTTCGGATCGGCCATCGACACATTGTCGACCACCACAATCTGCTCCGCCTTCAGCTTGGACGACAGAGCGTGCTTCAGCGCGAGGGCACGAACCTTCTTCGGCAGCTCGAACGCATGAGAGCGAACGACCGGACCGAAGGCGCGGCCACCACCACGGAACTGCGGCGCAGACGCCGCACCGTGACGGGCGTTACCGGTGCCCTTCTGCTTGTACATCTTCTTGGACGTGCGGTTGATCTCCGAACGACCCTTGGTGCGGTGCGTGCCGGCCTGGCGACGGGCGAGCTGCCACGTCACCATGCGGTGCAGGATGTCCGCACGCGGCTCGAGACCGAAGATCTCATCCGACAGCACCACGGACCCGGCGTCAGCGCCGTCGAGCGTCTTGACGGTGAGTTCCATCACGCGCCCTCCTCATTGGTGGCTTCAGCCGCAGGAGCAGCCTCGCCGGCGGTCGCGATCTTGAACGCGCCCGGCTTGGGAGCCTCAGCCGGCAGCTTCTTCTTCACCGCGTCGCGCACGGTGATCCAGCCGCCAGCGTGACCGGGAACCGCACCCTCGACCGCGATCAGGCCGCGCTCGACGTCGGTCATCACGACCTTCAGGTTCTGGGTCGTGACGGTCACGTCACCCATGTGGCCAGGCATCTTCTTGTTCTTGAAGGTCTTACCCGGATCCTGACGGCCGCCGGTCGAACCAATCGAACGATGCGAGATGGACACACCGTGGGAGGCGCGAAGGCCACCGAAGTTGTGCCGCTTCATGCCGCCCGCGAAACCCTTACCAATGGTGGTACCGGTCACGTCGACATACTGACCCACGACGAAGTGATCGACGGTGATCTCGGCTCCAACCGGGATCAGCGCCTCCTCCGGCACGCGGAACTCAGCCATCTTCCGCTTGGGCTCAACCTGAGCCACCGCGAAGTGGCCGCGCTCGGCGCGGGTCACATTCTTCGGCTTACGCCGGCCAGCACCAAGCTGCACCGCGACGTAGCCATTCTGATCGAGCGTACGGTGGGCAACCACCTGGCAGCTCTCGACTTTCAGCACAGTGACCGGAACATGTTCACCGGCATCCGTAAAGATGCGGGTCATGCCGACCTTCTGGGCGATGACGCCTGACCGCATGGTCGTGTCTCCTCGCCTCTCGTTCAGAGCTTGATTTCGACGTCAACGCCGGCGGCGAGGTCGAGCTTCATCAGCGCGTCCACCGTCTGGGGCGTCGGATCGACGATATCGAGCAACCGCTTGTGAGTACGCATCTCAAACTGCTCGCGCGACTTCTTGTCGATGTGCGGAGAGCGATTGACGGTGAACTTCTCGATCCGCGTGGGCAGCGGAATCGGGCCGCGCACCTGCGCACCCGTGCGCTTGGCCGTGGCGACGATCTCTCGCGTCGACGCATCGAGGATGCGGTGATCGAACGCCTTCAGGCGAATTCGAATGTTCTGGCCGTTCATGGCTCAAAGGCTCCGGGAATGAAGGGCACGCGCTCCGCGAACACCGCGCGGCGCGGCGTGCCCCCGTTTCTTTTCGTTTTGGCTCACTCGATGATGGAGGCAACCACGCCGGCGCCGACCGTGCGGCCGCCTTCGCGGATGGCGAAGCGCAGCTTCTCTTCCATGGCGATCGGAACGATCAGCGCCACGTCCATCGACACGTTGTCACCGGGCATCACCATCTCGGTGCCTTCCGGCAGCGTGCACACGCCGGTCACGTCCGTGGTGCGGAAGTAGAACTGCGGGCGATAGTTGGTGAAGAACGGAGTGTGACGGCCGCCCTCTTCCTTGGTCAGGATGTAGGCTTCGGCCTTGAACTTGGTGTGGGGCTTCACCGAGCCGGGCTTGCACACGACCTGGCCGCGCTCCACGTCCTCACGCTTGGTGCCACGCAGCAGGATGCCGACATTGTCACCGGCCTGACCCTGGTCGAGCAGCTTGCGGAACATTTCGACGCCGGTCACCGTGGTCTTCACGGTCGGACGGATGCCGACGATTTCCACTTCCTCGCCGACCTTGATGATGCCTCGCTCCACGCGACCGGTCACCACGGTGCCGCGGCCGGAGATGGAGAACACGTCCTCGATGGGCATCAGGAACGGCAGGTCAACCGGACGCTCCGGCTGCGGGATGTAGGCGTCGACCGCCTCCATCAGCTTGAGCACGGCGTCACGGCCGAGAGCCGCATCACCATTCTCAAGGGCCACGAGGGCCGAGCCGCGGATGATCGGGATATCGTCGCCGGGGAAGTCGTACTTGGACAGAAGCTCACGCACTTCCATCTCGACGAGCTCGAGCAGCTCCGGATCGTCGACCATGTCGCACTTGTTGAGGAACACCACCAGGGCCGGCACGCCGACCTGACGGGCGAGCAGGATGTGCTCACGGGTCTGGGGCATGGGGCCGTCAGCGGCGGACACCACCAGGATGGCGCCGTCCATCTGCGCCGCGCCGGTGATCATGTTCTTCACATAGTCGGCGTGCCCGGGGCAGTCGACGTGCGCATAGTGGCGATTGGCAGTCTCATACTCGACGTGAGCGGTCGAGATGGTGATGCCACGGGCCTTCTCTTCCGGCGCCTTGTCGATCTGGTCGTAGGCGGTGAAGGTGGCGCCACCGGCCTCGGCCAGCACCTTGGTGATCGCAGCCGTCAGCGACGTCTTGCCATGGTCGACGTGACCAATGGTGCCGATGTTGCAGTGCGGCTTCGAACGGTTAAACTTTTCTTTGGCCATGGGACGCTCCGTCGGGTCTCTCTGGCGTGATCTTTAAGGGTGAATGGGGCTCAGGCCGACGCTCACGCGTACTTGGCCTGAACCTCCTGAGCCACGTTCGACGGCACCTGCTCGTAGTGGTCGAACTGCATGGTGAAGGTGGCACGGCCCTGGCTGAACGAGCGCAGGGTGTTCACGTAGCCGAACATGTTGGCGAGCGGCACCATCGCGTTGATCACGTTGGCGTTGCCACGCATGTCCTGGCCCTGGATCTGGCCACGACGGGAGTTCAGATCGCCGATGACCGAACCCGTGTAATCCTCGGGGGTCACCACCTCGACCTTCATGATCGGCTCGAGCAGAACCGAGCTGCCCTTCTGGAGGGCTTCACGGAAGGCAGCGCGAGACGCGATTTCGAAGGCCAGAGCCGACGAGTCCACTTCGTGGAACGCGCCGTCGATGAGCTGAACCTTGACGTCCACCACCGGGAAGCCCGCAAGCACACCGGCACCGAGCACGCTCTCGAGGCCCTTCTGGACGCCCGGGATGTACTCCTTCGGCACCGCGCCGCCGACGATCACGCTCTCGAACTGGAAGCCCTTGCCCGCCTCGTTCGGCTCCACCACGAACTTCACCCGAGCGAACTGGCCGGTACCACCGGTCTGCTTCTTGTGGGTGTAGTCCACTTCGGTCTTCTTCGTGAGGGTCTCACGATAGGCGACCTGCGGGGCACCGATGTTGGCGTCCACCTTGTAGGTGCGCTTCAGGATGTCGACCTTGATGTCGAGGTGCAGCTCGCCCATCCCCTTGAGGATGGTCTGGCCGCTCTCGTGGTCGGTCGACACGCGGAAGGACGGATCCTCGGCGGCCAGCTTCGACAGGGCGATGCCCAGCTTCTCCTGGTCGGCCTTGGACTTGGGCTCGATGGCGATCTCGATGACGGGTTCCGGGAACTCCATCTTCTCGAGGATCACCGGCTTCTCGGTCGAGCACAGCGTGTCACCGGTACGAACTTCCTTGAGGCCAGCGAGAGCGACGATGTCGCCCGCATAGGCTTCCTTGATGTCCTCACGGTTGTTGGCGTGCATGAGCAGCATCCGACCCACGCGCTCGCGCTTGTCGCGAGTGGAGTTCAGGAGGCTCATGCCTGCTTCCATCACGCCCGAATAGACGCGGCAGAAGGTGATGGTGCCCACGAAGGGGTCATCCATGATCTTGAACGCGAGGACAGACAGCGGCTCCGCATCCGAAGGCTTGCGGTCGGTCTCTTCCTCGGTCTTGAAATCGATGCCCTTGATGGCGCCGCGATCGATCGGCGACGGCAGGAAGTCCACCACGGCGTCGAGCAAAGGCTGCACGCCCTTGTTCTTGAACGCGGAGCCGCAGAACACCGGGTTGAACTTACGCCCAATCACGGCCTTGCGGATGAGGGACTTCAGGGTCGCCTCGTCCGGCTCGGTGCCGTCGAGGTAAGCGGCCATGGCGTCGTCGTCGAGCTCGACGGCGGCTTCCACGAGCTTATTGCGGTACTCAGCGGCCTTGTCGGCGAGATCCGCGGGGATCTCCTCGTCATGGTACTTCGCACCCAGGGCCTCGTCTTCCCACACGACCGCCTTCATGCGGACGAGGTCGATGATGCCCTTGAAGTTGCTCTCGGAGCCGATCGGCAGCTGGCAGCACACAGGATTGCCGGCCACGCGGTCCACGATCATGTCGACGCAGCGGTAGAAGTCGGCACCGATCTTGTCCATCTTGTTGACGAACACGATGCGGGGCACGTTGTACTTGTCCGCCTGGCGCCACACGGTCTCGGTCTGCGGCTCGACGCCCTGGTTGCCGTCCAGCACGCACACGGCGCCGTCCAGCACGCGCAGCGAACGCTCCACCTCGATGGTGAAGTCGACGTGCCCGGGGGTGTCGATGATGTTCAGACGCTTGCCCTGCCAGAAAGCGGTCGTCGCGGCCGACGTAATGGTGATGCCGCGCTCCTGCTCCTGGGTCATCCAGTCCATGGTGGCGGCGCCATCATGGACTTCGCCGATCTTGTGGCTCTTGCCGGTGTAGTAGAGGATCCGCTCAGTGGTCGTGGTCTTGCCGGCATCGATGTGAGCCATGATGCCGAAGTTGCGGTAATCCTCGATCGCGTGAGTACGGGGCATGGGAAGCGTCCTCTCCGATCACCAGCGATAGTGCGAGAACGCCCGGTTGGCCTCGGCCATACGGTGCGTGTCTTCGCGTTTCTTCACGGCAGCGCCGCGATTGTTGGCCGCATCGAGCAGCTCGGCGGAGAGACGCTCCACCATGGTCTTCTCGTTGCGCGCACGGGCGGAAGCGATGAGCCAGCGGATCGCCAGGGTCTGGCGACGCTCGTTCCGCACTTCCACGGGAACCTGGTAGGTGGCACCACCCACGCGGCGGGAGCGAACCTCAACCGCAGGCGCCACGTTCTCGAGGGCCTGGATGAAGACTTCCACCGGATCGTGCTTGGCCTTGACCTCGACCACGTCGAGGGCGCCGTACACGATGGACTCGGCCACGGACTTCTTGCCGTCACGCATCACGGAATTCATGAAGCGGGACAGAATGGTGGACCCGAACTTCGGATCCGGGATGACTTCGCGGCGCTCGGCCTTGTGACGACGGGACATTTCTAATTCCTCACTTCAGCCGATCACTTGGGCCGCTTCGCGCCGTACTTCGAACGGCGCTGCTTGCGGTTCTTCACGCCCTGCGTATCGAGCACGCCGCGCAGGATGTGATAGCGCACGCCAGGAAGATCCTTCACGCGGCCACCGCGGATCATGACCACGGAGTGCTCCTGAAGGTTGTGGCCTTCACCGGGGATGTAGCCGATCACTTCGTAGCTGTTGGTGAGCCGCACCTTGGCGACCTTACGAAGGGCCGAGTTCGGCTTCTTCGGGGTCGTGGTGTAGACGCGCGTGCACACGCCGCGCTTCTGGGGGCTCGCCTGGAGCGCCGGCGCCTTGTCCCGCGCCTTCTGCGCTTCCCGCGGCTTACGGATCAGCTGGTTGATCGTCGGCATGTACGCCTTCGCCTCGTCCTGACCTGCGGCCTTGGCCGCAACTTTTAAGTTCGACGGCCTTGCGACCGCCACGGCTGGCCACCTCACGGTGGCCTTACGAAATTCGTTTCAACCGCCGGAGACCGGCTGGCCGCACAACGAACAGAAAAGGCGCCGCTCGCCACCGCACTCGGCGGCGAACACGCCTTGTTCGCGACAGAGGATCACAACGCTCGACCCGGAACCGGCTCGGTTCCGGCGGCGCTGCGATCATGCACCTGAAGTTATCGCAGTGCTGTTCCTGGCAGCGTTTCGGTGCCCTGAAAGACGCTGTGGCCAGTGGGCTTTCGCCGGGGGCCTTTGCTGCGTCTCTCGTTCAGGCACCGACCGCCTGCCGCGAAAGTGGGCTGCTTCTAGCTGCAGAGTCGCTCTGCGTCAAGAGTTTCAACGCTTCGGAGCCGAGAAAAGGGGGCTCGAGGGGCATTTTTGCTCTGCACCCAAGGTCTAGCACCCCCGCCCGGAGGGTTTTATGACAGCGGCAAAGCAAAGGGCGCGGCACCAAGGCGCCGCGCCCCAAGGCAACGTTTTATTAAGGAATCAGCCGAGCAGAGAGGCGACGCCGTCGCGCTCCTCGAGGAGTTCCTTGAGGGTGACGTCGAACTTGGTCTTGGAGAAGTCGTCCATGGGCAGGCCCTTCACGACTTCGTAATCGCCATTGGCGCACACGGCGGGCACGCCGAACACGATTCCCTCCGGCACGCCGTAGGAGCCGTCAGACGCCACGCCCATGGAAACCCAGCCACCATTGGTGCCGTGGATCCAGTCGTGCATGTGGTCAATGGCCGCGTTGGCCGCGGAGGCGGCGGACGACAGGCCACGCGCCTCGATAATGGCGGCGCCGCGCTTGCCCACGGTGGGAATCAGCGTGTCGCGATACCAGGCCTCGTCACCGACGAGCTCCGGCAGCGGCTTGCCCTTCACGGTGGCGAAGCGGTAGTCGGCATACATGGTCGGGGAGTGGTTGCCCCACACGGCCAGCTTCTCGATGTCCTGGCTCAGCACGCCCGCCTTCTTGGCGAACTGCGAGAGCGCGCGGTTGTGGTCGAGACGCAGCATCGCGGTGATGTTGCGGGCCGGCAGGTCCGGAGCGCTCTTGGCGGTGATGTAGGCGTTGGTGTTGGCCGGGTTGCCGACCACCAGCACCTTCACGTCGCGCTTGGCGACCTCGTTGAGGGCCGCGCCCTGCACCTTGAAGATCTCGGCGTTGGCGGAGAGCAGGTCAGCGCGCTCCATGCCCTTCGAGCGCGGACGGGCGCCCACCAGGATGGCGGCGTCGATGTCCTTGAAGGCCACCTTGGGGTCGGAGGTGATGACAACGTCGGCGAGGTTCGGGAACGCGCAATCCTCGAGCTCCATCACCACGCCGCCCACCGCGCCCTGGGCCTGCGGGAGATCGAGAAGCTGCAGAATGACCGGCTGATCCTTGCCGTACAGATCGCCATTGGCGATGCGGAACAGAAGCGAATAACAAATCTGACCGGCGGCGCCCGTAACGGCGACGCGAACGGCGGGTTTGGTCATGGGAAAATGCCCTTTGCCTTGAGTGAGCCCCTCAGGCTCGGGCGCGCAATCTATTCCCACAGGCGGCGAATGCAAAGACGAATGCACACCGAGGTGCACCTCACCCCCCGCTTCCTTCGTCTAGGTGTCCTGCACCCCATGGGGCAAATGCCGATACCACCGCGCCTTCCCCATCCCGGGTGAGCGCCCGGCCGGGAGGCAAATTGTCGCCGGCCTCGCTCGGATAGCTGCGACCCGCGCGCTTTCCCCGCTCGCCCCCTGGCGTGGGGCATGTCTGCGCGTGGACGGCGACCACCCGGCTCGCGCGTCGCGGGACCTGAAATACCTTTCCCAGGCGCCGCGCCACGCATCAGCGCAGCGACTGGCGACCGTGGCACGGGTTCCTTTGTCAGGCAGCCGTCAGATGACCACGACGCGGTCCGAGAGCTCGTTCACGTCGCCGGGCCGCTGCGGCATGGGGCGCGCCAGAAGCTCGCCCGCACGCCGCACGCCGGAAACGAGGCCCTCGACGAGGCTGCCCTTGCGCGCCTCGCGGGAGATCGAATCGCAGATCTCCGCCCAGGCCACGGGCCCCAGGGGCGTGTGCACCCCGTCGTCCGCCACCACCTCGACCAGCCTTTCGCGGGCCGCGACGAAGATGAGAATACCGGTGCGGCCAGAGGTTTGCGACACGCCATGGGCCAGGAAGGCCTCGATGGCCGCCGAGCGGGCCGCGGCCTTCAGCGCCAGGCGCGGCACCACACGTTCCGTCATCTGCGGCAGCATCAGGATGCCCGCCACCACCAGGAAGATGATGGCCTGGACCTGGAGGATGCTGAGCGCAGACATGGGCCACAGCACCACGATGGCCCACGGCAGCACCAGCGAGACCAGCGACGACCACATCACCGAAAAGAAGGGGTGCTGAACCAGCGACCCGCGGGACACCACCACGCGGATTTCCGCCGAGGTCTGCAGCTCGGCGGCCGCGATCGCCTCATTGACCTCGCGCATGTCCTCGGGCGAAAGCCCGAAGACGACGGTCGCCGGCGGACGGGCGGCGGCGCCCACGTAGCTCATGTCCTGCTTGCGATCGGGCGCGGGGGCGGCCTCCGGCTCCTTGGCCGCAGCCGGCGCCTGAGGCGGCTGCGCGCGCGGCGGGCGGCCCGGCTGAGCCTGGGCAGCGGGGTCGGCGCGCCCTGCGCGCACGGGCCCCTGTCGGCGGTCAGCCACCATGACGGTCTCCAGCACCTGCGACCATTGTCGGACGTCCAGTCTTGTCAGAACGGCTGGTGGAATACCAGCATTGCATCATGCCACATCGCGCGCCGGGGCGCCGCAGCAAATTACCAGCTTCCGGAGGCACCGCCACCGCCCGATGAGCCCCCTCCCCCGGACCAGCCGCCCGAGTCGCGGTCGCTGCCGCTGCCCCAATCCCAGGTCGTGACCGGGGCAGCCGCCTCGCCCGAGCGTTTCCGGCGCCCCGCCATGCGCGCGCCGCGCCCGCCCGAGCCCGACCGCGCCGCCCGCCAGAAGATGTAGATCCACAGCGCGATCATCAGGATCAGCACGATCACGCCGAGCCAATCCTCCAGGCTGGTTTCCTCCGCCTCGGCGCGGGCACGGGCGCGGGCCTCTTCCGGATCCAGATTGAGGATCTCAATGATGGCGTCCGTGCCCTTCAGGATGCCGTCCGGCATGTCCCCCGCCTTGAAGGCGGGCACGATGGCGTTGCGAATGATGGTGCTGGCCACCGCATCGGTGAGGATGCCCTCCAGGCCATAGCCGACCTCGATGCGCACCTTGCGCTCATTCGGCGCCACCAGCAGCAGCACGCCATTGTTCTTGCCTGCCTGCCCGATGCCCCAGGCGCGGAACAGCTCGTTGGCATAGTCCTCCACCGCGCCGCCCTCCAGCGAGGGAACGGTGGCGACCACCACCTGGTCGGACGCCTTCTCCTCCTGGGCCACCAGGCGCGCTTCCAGTTCGGCTCGGCTGACGGGGTCGAGGATATTCGCGGCATCGACCACGCGGCCCGTCAGCGGCGGGAACGTATAGGCGCGCGCGCCCGTCGAGAAGGCTGCCAGCAGCGCCATAGCGAGGGCCATGGCAAGCCACGCTCTCGCCACCGCAGCCGGTGCCAACGCGCCGGCGAAACCGCCGCGCCCCCAAGCTCGCCCGACGACCCGGCCGCTCACGCCCCGGTCCTCAATTGAACCGGACCTGGGGAGCGCGCGTCTGCTCCTCGGAAATCGTGAAGGTTTCCATGGGCTTGTAGGAGCGATAGAGGGTCGCGGCCCAAAGCACGCCAGGGAAGGTCTTCAGCTCGGTATTGTAGGCCTGAACCGCGCGGATATAGTCGCGCCGCGCCACGGCGATGCGATTTTCCGTTCCCTCGATCTGGGATTGGAGCGCCAGGAAGTTCTGGCTGGACTTCAGGTCCGGATAGGCCTCCGAAACCGCGATGAGCCGCCCCAGCGCCCGCCCCAGCTCGCTCTGTGCCGCCTGGAACTGCTTGAACTTCTCCGGATCGGTGATGGTCGAGGCGTCCACGTTGATAGAGGTCGCCTTGGCCCGCGCCTCGATGACGGAGGTGAGGACGTCACGCTCCTGGGAGGCGTAACCCTTCACCGTCTCCACCAGATTGGGAATGAGATCGGAGCGGCGCTGATACTGGTTCAGCACCTCGCTCCACATGGCCTTGGCGTGCTCCTCCGAAGTGGGAATCACATTGATTCCGCAGCCCGCGAGCAGGAGCGAGACCATGACCGCGAACAGCGGGGCCCTCAGCCCCGAAAGCCGCGCCGCGAACGAACCACCCATCGCTTCTCTCCCTCGCTCAATCCTGGACGCTGTTACCGCACCGCGTGCGCCGTGACCATGCGGCAGTCCCTAGGCCGACCCCAGATAGCCGGGCAGGTCCTGCGCCTCATCCAGGCGCGAGACCTTGATGGCCAGCTCTTCCGCCAGCTCCAGATCCACTTCCAGCAGCCGGTTGCTCATGAAGGAGCGATAGTAATTGCCCCACATGAATTCCTGAAACGGCGTGTCCTCGTTGGAATAGGCCCGGCCGCGCACGCCGCGGGCCAGCGTGCGCCATGGATTGTCGGTGAGATCCTTCACGTTCTGGGGAATCTTCACGCACGGCCGGCGATTGCCATCCGTATCGATGGGCCAGCACAGGCTTTCCCGCTCCATCCGCTGCCAGAAGCCGTGCAGATCGAGGTCCGACCAGTCCGCCACCCGGGTGCCGAGCACCGCCTTGTTCTCGTCGATCCGCTGCAGGGCCCGGCACAGATGGTGGTGATCCACCATGTAGATTCGCCCGCCCGGGCCCAGCACATGGGGAATCGCCTTGGCGGCGACCAGCGCCTTCAGCTCGCTTTTCGAAAGGGCGTCCATGGCCTTGGCCCGGCGCTTCACCTCGCTGAGGCCCAAGGTGAGCTGCGTGGGATGCAGCAGGTCGATCCGGATCTCTTCACCTTCGCGTGGCTGTCCCATGCACACCCCCCGGTTCACTGGCGCCGCCGGCCTGCGCACCTTAATGCGGCGAACGGCGGAAGTGGAGCGCCCCGCGCCTCCGTCGAACGGCCAGCCGCCCCCCCCCCCCCCGACACAAAAACGGCGCCCCAAAGGGCGCCGCTTCCGCTTTTTCCGATGCAACCGGAGACTCAGCTCGGGGAGATCATCTTCTCGGGACGAACGATAGCGTCGAACTCCTCGTTCGTCACATAGCCGCCGCCCACGGCCTCGTCGCGCAGGGTGGTGCCCTTCTTGTGCGCGGTCTTGGCAATCTTGGCGGCGTTGTCGTAGCCGATCTTCGGGGCGAGCGCGGTCACCAGCATCAAGGAGCGCTCCAGGCCCGCCTTGATGTTGTCCTCGCGCGGCTCGATGCCGATCACGCAATGCTCGGTGAAGCTCAGCGCCGCATCCGACATGAGGCGCACGGACTGCAGGAAGTTGTAAGCCATCACCGGGTTGTAAACATTGAGCTCGAAGTGACCCTGGCTGTCGGCGAAGGTCAGCGTGGCATGGTTGCCGAAGATCTGCGCGCAGACCTGCGTCATCGCCTCGCACTGGGTGGGGTTCACCTTGCCGGGCATGATGGACGAGCCGGGCTCGTTCTCCGGCAGCGCCAGCTCGCCGAGGCCCGAGCGCGGGCCGGAGCCCAACAGGCGGATGTCGTTGGCGATCTTGAACAGAGAGGCCGCAACGGTGTTGATGGCGCCATGCGTGAACACCATGGCGTCGTGAGCCGCCAGCGCCTCGAACTTGTTCGGAGCGGAGGTGAACTCAAGGCCGGTGATCTCGGCAATCTTGGCCGCCACCTTCTCGGCGAAGCCGATGGGCGCGTTGAGGCCGGTGCCCACCGCGGTGCCGCCCTGTGCCAGCTGCATCAGGCCCGGCAGGGTCATCTCGATGCGCTTGATGCCGTTGGCCACCTGCTGGGTATAGCCGGAAAACTCCTGGCCCAGGGTCAGCGGGGTCGCGTCCTGGGTGTGGGTGCGGCCGATCTTGATGATGTGCTCCCACGCCTTGGACTTGGCCGCCAGGGCGTCGTGCAGGGTCTTCAGGGCCGGCAGCAGGCGATGCACCACTTCCTCGGCGGCGGCCACATGCATGGCAGTCGGGAAGGTGTCGTTGGACGACTGGCTCATATTGACGTGGTCATTGGGGTGCACGGGCTTCTTGGAGCCCTTCTCCCCGCCAAGCATTTCAATGGCCCGGTTGGAAATGACCTCGTTGGCGTTCATGTTGGACTGCGTGCCCGAGCCGGTCTGCCAGACCACCAGGGGGAAGTGCTCGTCCAGCTTGCCGTCCATCACCTCCTGGGCGGCGGACATGATGGCGTCGGCCAGCTTGGGATCGAGCCGGCCCAGATCGCGGTTCACCTCTGCGGCCGCGCGCTTGACGATTCCCAGCGCCCGTACCACGGGCAGCGGCTGCTTTTCCCAGCCGATCTTGAAATTGCCCAGAGAGCGCTGCGCCTGCGCGCCCCAATAGCGGTCGGAAGGAACCTCAATCGGACCGAAGGTATCGGTCTCCGTACGCGTGTTCATGGGTATACCCTCTCTCCTGGAGCGCCTCGAGCGACAGGATTTCCCTGCGCCTCGAAGGAAGCTTGCCGGTTCAGTGAGCTGCCGAATTCTCGGGCGAAGTGGCTCTGCGTCCGCGTGAAGAAAGCACTTGATGTGGAGGACCCGGTGCGTGCGCCCCGCCTGCCGGCCGGGCGCGCTGCGGATCGCGCGGCGGCCTCATAGCACGGTCCCGAAGCCACGGGGAGACAGCCTTCCGCCGCATTCCTCCGGCCGCCCCCGGCGCTGCAACTCGTAAGTGTGCCGTACTTTTCTGTTAAATTTATTGTCGAATGGTAGCCCGTGGAGGCGGCGAAACCTGGATTTCGCCATATCTTCACCACTCTCTCAGAGGTAATCTAATCTCAGTGCCCGGCTTGTGTTTCGACGCAGTCCGTCACGCACGAGTTGAGCATGAAGTCGACTGGTTTTTGGGGGAGCCAGCCGAACCTGTGAGGGTAAAAGTTGGGCGACGTGGTGAATCTTCATCGTGAGCGCAAGGCGAAGGCTCGCCGCGCGGCTCAAGCGCAGGCCGAGGAAAACCGCATCCGATTCGGGCGGACCAAGGCTGACCGCGAGGCCGTCGCGCAGGAGCTCGAGCGCCAGCGTCTGCGCCATGAAGGCCATGCGCTGACCGAGAGGGAAGAACATGAAGAGCCCCGTGGTTAAGAGGTCCATTGTCATCGCCGGTCACAAGACCAGCGTGAGCCTCGAGGACGCTTTTTGGGAAGCGCTGAAGGAGATCGCCACGAGCCGCCGGCTCACCTTGTCCGATCTTGTAGCGACCATTGATTCCGCGCGGACGCAGGGCAATCTGTCCTCCGCTATCCGCCTGTTCGTGCTTGACCATTATCGCGGTGCCGCGCAGACCGCGCGCTCGGTCGGCACCAGCGACCGCATGGGTGTGACCGCACCTCCCGTTGCGTAATGCGCAACGGGACCTTATCTGCTTCCCTGGAGGACGGTGCGCCGCGTTGAAACGCGGCGCACGGTTTTCTATAACCGCACCGCTTGGGCGAATGGCGCTCCATTCCCGCCCGCGCGGGTTTACGCCCGTCAGGCGGCCACGCGAACGGGCCGCAGGGCGCGGGGAAGCGGGCGGGCCTTCCGCCCCGCGCGGTGCTTCGGGCAAGACACGGTGTGACGCGGGCGCCCTTGCGCGGCACCGCCGACGGGAGACGACGGATGTCGTGGAAGAATCAGAGTGGCGGCCCATGGGGAAACGGGCCGCGCGGTCCTTGGAGTTCCGGACCGCAATCCTCGGGACCCACGCCTCCGGACATTGAAGACCTGATCCGCCGCAGCCAGGACCGGCTGCGAACCATGATGCCGGATGCCTTCGGCTTCAAGGGCGCCATCCTTCTGGTGGCGCTGGTCATCGGTGGCTGGCTTCTTTCGGGCTTCTACCGGGTGGAGCCGGACGAGCAGGGCGTGGTGCTGCGCTTCGGCAAGTTCGTGGGCCTCACCCAGCCGGGTCTCAATTATCACTGGCCCTACCCCATCGAGACGGTACTCACCCCCAAGGTGACTCGCGTCAACCGCATCGACGTCGGCATCCGCGTGGCGGACGACGGCCGCCGCCCCAGCGCGATGGCGCGTGACGTGCCAGAAGAAAGCCTGATGCTCACGGGCGACGAGAACATCGTGGACGTGGACTTTTCCGTGTTCTGGGTGATCTCCAACGCCGAGCAATACCTCTTCAACGTGCAGAACAACGAGGGGACCATCAAGGCCGTGGCCGAAAGCGCCATGCGCGAGGTCATCGGCCGCACGGACATTCAGCCGATCCTCACCGGCGCGCGCCAGAATATCGAGACCGCCGTGCAGGAGCTGATGCAGCACACCCTCGACCAGTACAAAGCCGGTGTGCGTATCACCCAGGTCCAGCTTCAGAAGGTGGATCCGCCGGCCCAGGTCATCGATGCCTTCCGCGACGTGCAGGCCGCCCGCGCCGACGCCGAGCGTTCCCAGAACGAAGCCCAAACCTACGCCAACCGGGTGCTGCCCGAGGCGCGCGGTGAGGCGTCGCGCATCGAGAACTCGGCCCAGGCCTATCGCGAGCGCACCGTGGTGGAAGCCCGCGGCCAGGCGGCGCGCTTCCTCAAGGTCTATGACGAGTATCAGAAGGCCAAGGACGTGACGCGCGAGCGCATGTACCTGGAAACCATGGAGCGCGTGCTCGGCAGCGTGGACAAGGTTCTGGTGGATCCCGGCGTGGCATCAACCTCCGGCCCCGGAGGGAGCACGGGCGTGGTGCCCGTTCTGCCGCTCAACGACATGATGCGCCGGCCCACGGCGCCCGCCACCAGCCAGACCCAGGGAGCCACGCGATGAGGAATCACGTTTTCGGCGGTGTGCTCGCCATCCTCGCGGTGATCGCCCTGGTGGTGGTCTACTCGTCCGCCTTCATCGTCAACCAGACCCAGCAGGCCCTGGTGCTGCGCCTCGGCGAGCCGCTGGAGCCCGTCACCACGCCGGGCCTGCACTGGAAGGCGCCGTTCATCGACAGCGTCGTCTATCTCGACAACCGCATCCTGGACCTGGAAAATCCCTCCCAGGAAGTGATCGCCTCGGACCAGAAGCGCATCGT
Organism: Xanthobacter variabilis; assembly: GCF_043831965.2. Classification (NCBI taxonomy): domain Bacteria; kingdom Pseudomonadati; phylum Pseudomonadota; class Alphaproteobacteria; order Hyphomicrobiales; family Xanthobacteraceae; genus Xanthobacter; species Xanthobacter variabilis. Next base: position 2,831,463 of record NZ_CM195533.1, on the reverse strand, counting down.
GGTGGACGCGTTCGCGCGCTACCGCATCACCAATCCGCTGCGCTTCTATCAGGCTGCGGGCTCCATCCAGGCCGCCAATTCGCGCCTTGCGACGGTGCTCAACTCGGCCCTGCGCCGGGTGCTGGGCGAGAACACATTCATCGCCGTGGTGCGTGACCAGCGCGAGGACCTCATGCGCCAGATCGGCGAGCAGGTGAATCGCGAGGCCGCCGGCTTCGGCATCACCGTGGTCGATGTCCGCATCCGCCGCGCCGACCTGCCGGAAGCCAACAGCCAGGCCGTGTTCCAGCGGATGCAGACCGAGCGCCAGCGCGAGGCCGCCGAGATCCGCGCCCAGGGTAACGAGGCCGCCCAGCGCCTGCGCGCCCGCGCCGATCGCGAAGCCGCCATCGTCCTGGCCGAGGCCAACTCCAAGGGCGAGCAGCTCCGCGGCGAAGGCGATGCGGAACGCAACCGCATCTTCGCCGACGCGTTCGGCCGCGATCCGGACTTCTTCACCTTCTACCGCTCCATGCAGGCCTATGAGGCCAGCATGAAGGCGTCGGATACCCGGTTGGTGGTGAGCCCGGATTCCAGCTTCTTCCGCTATTTCCGCGATCCTTTCGGCGGCGCTGCGGCGAAGCCGGGCGCGAACTGACCAGATCCGGGGCGGCATGACCGACCTGCTTGCCGCCCTGGGCCTTATGCTCGCCATCGAGGGACTCTGCCTCGCGGCGTTCCCCCATGCCTGGCGCCGCGCGATGCTCGCGGTGCTCCACGCCCCCGAGGGCCCGATGCGCATCGCCGGGCTCGCGGTCGGCGCGGCCGGGGTGCTTGTGGTCTTCCTGGTGCGCACGGGGGCGCATTGAAACGGCCCTAAGGCCATGCGCGCGGGGCGCGCGCTCCTGGCGATTGCCCTGGCTCTCTTTTTCGATTCCCTGCCGCGTCTCGACTTCTTCGGCCGGCCCGATGCTGCCGATCGCCCTCGCTCCCGCGCCCGGGGCAAGGATGTGAAGCGGCTTCGCGCATTTGCCCTTGCGCCCTGGCTGCACCCGGCGCAGCCTCCGCAGGTCGCTGAAGCTCCGAGGAGACCGATGCCCTTGTCCCGCCGCTTCCTTCGTCGCCGGCCGCTCGTCGCCGCTGCCCTGGCCCTGTCCCTGGTCCTGCCCGTGCTGGCAGGTGGCCCCGTGGCCGCGGCGTCCGGCAAGGGCCCGGACACCGTCGCGGACGTGGCTGAGCGCGTCATGGACGCGGTGGTGAACATCTCCACCTCGCAAACGGTCGCCGCCTCCCGCAGCGTGCCCACCCCGCAGTTGCCCCCCGGATCGCCTTTCGAGGATTTCTTCGACGAATTCTTCAAGCATCGGCAGGAAGACGGCGGAGAGGGCCGCTCCCGGCGGGTGTCCTCCCTCGGCTCCGGCTTCGTGATCGACCCTTCGGGCCTGATCGTGACCAACAACCACGTCATCGCCGATGCCGACGAGATCTACGCCAACTTTAATGATGGCTCGAAGCTGAAAGCGGAACTGATCGGCCGCGATATCAAGACCGACCTCGCCCTCCTGAAGGTGAAGCCGGACAAGCCGCTCACCGCCGTGAAGTTCGGCAATTCGGACAAACTGCGCGTGGGCGACTGGGTGATGGCCATCGGCAATCCGTTTGGTCTCGGCGGAACCCTGACGGTGGGCGTGGTTTCGGCCCGCAACCGCGACATCAATTCCGGCCCCTACGACAACTTCATCCAGACCGATGCCGCCATTAATCGCGGCAATTCGGGTGGGCCCTTGTTCAACATGGAAGGCGAGGTGGTGGGCATCAACACCGCCATCATCTCTCCGTCCGGCGGGTCCATCGGCATCGGCTTCGCGGTGCCCTCCGCCACCGCACAGCCGGTGATCGCCCAGCTTGAGCAGTTCAAGGAGGTGCGGCGCGGCTGGATTGGTGTGCGCATCCAGGCCGTCACCGACGAGCTGGCAGAGAGCCTCGGCATGGGCAAGCCGCGCGGCGCGCTGGTGGGCGTGGTGAGCGAGGGCGGCCCGGCAGCCAAAGCGGGGCTGAAGCCCGGCGACGTCATCGTCAAGTTCGACGGGCGCGACATCAAGACCATTCGCGACCTCACCCGCACCGTCGCAGACACCATGGCCGAGCGCGAGGTGGACGTGGTGGTGATCCGCAAGGGCAAGGAGGAAAGCCTGCGGCTGAAGGTCGCCCGCATGCCCGAGGACGACAAGGTGGAGGCCGGCAAGGCTGGGGAGGACCAGAAGGCCGCCCCCAAGCGCGCCCTGGGCCTGGACCTTGCGCCCATGAGCGAAGAGCTGCGCAAGCGCTACAATATCAAGACGGAGATCAAGGGCGCCGTCATCACCGCCGTCGAGGCCGGCACCGATGCCGCGGACAAGGGGTTGCGCGCCGGTCAGGTCATCGTGCAGGTGGGCCAGGAGCCTGTTTCCACCCCCGCCGATGTGCAAAAGCAGATCGAAGCGCTGCGCAAGGCCAAGAAGAAGTCGGCGCTGCTGCTGGTTTCCGATGGTGAAGGCCAGCAGGAATTCGTCACCCTGCCCCTCAACTGAGGCAGGCCCGCCGCGCCACGAGCTGAGTGGCGCGGCCCATTTTCAGAGCGGGTGGAATTCCTCGCGCGTATAGCCCTGCATGTAGAGCAGCGCGCTGAGGTCGCCATGGTCGATGCGGGCATGGGCCGCCGCGGCCACCTGGGGCTTGGCGTGGAAGGCGACGCCCAGCCCGGCTTCCGCCAGCATGGCGAGATCATTGGCGCCATCGCCCACCGCCAGGGTTTCGGAGGGGGCGAGGTGGAAGCGGTCGCGCAGCTCCACCAGGGTCGCGAACTTGGCGTCGCGGCCCAAAATAGGCTCGGCCACCGCGCCCACGAACTCGCCGCCATCCACCAGCAAGGTGTTGGCGCGATGCTCGTCGAAGCCCACGCGCGCCGCGATGGCCGAAGTGAACAGGGTGAAGCCGCCGGAAACGAGGGCCGTATAGGCCCCGTTCGCCCGCATGGTGCCCACCAGTTCCTGTCCGCCGGGCGTGAGATGGATGCGATCGCGCAGCACCTCGTCCACCACAGAGGCGGAAAGGCCCCGCAGCAGCGCCACGCGCTCGCGCAAAGCGGGCTCGAACTCGATCTCGCCGCGCATGGCGCGCTCGGTGATGGCAGCCACATGGGCCTTCACCCCCACCACGTCCGCCAGCTCGTCGATGCATTCCTGGCGGATCATGGTGGAATCCATGTCGGCAAGGAACAAACGCTTGCGCCGGCCGGCCTCCAGTTGCACCACCACGTCGATGGGCGCGCCCTTCAGGGCGGCGCGCACCTTGTCGGCGATGGCGCGGGAATCGGCGCCGAGCGTGGGCGCGAAGTGGATGTCGGCGGCCACATCGGGGTCGAGGATCACCGGTTCCTGGGCATGGGGCAGCACGGCGCGCGCGTCGTGGATTGCCTCACGGGTCAAAGCCGGGGCAGATGGATTCGAAATCAGCGTTGCAACGTAGGCCATGGAAGAACCGGAGACAGGACAGAAGGGGACGGCGGTGCTCATCGCAGGTCCCACCGCCAGCGGCAAGTCGGCGCTCGCCCTCGCGCTCGCGGAGCGCACGGGAGGAATCGTGCTGAATGCGGATTCCATGCAAGTCTATGGCGATCTTGCGGTGCTCACGGCGCGGCCGAGCGACGCGGACCTTAGGCGTGCACCGCATCATCTTTATGGCCATGTGGACGCGGATGCGGAATATTCTGTCGGCCATTGGCTGCGCGACGCCCAGGCGGCGCTGGCCAGCGCATGGGCCACGGGGCGGCTGCCGATTCTCGTCGGCGGCACCGGGCTTTATTTTCGTGCATTGACGCAAGGGCTTGTGGAGGTCCCCCCGATCCCCGAGGCGGTTCGTGCGGCCGTACGCGGTGCGGCGGAGGGGATGGAGAATGCCGCCCTGCACGCCCGCCTGCAGCAGGTGGACCCACCAGCCGCCACGCGCATCGGCGCCAATGACCGCCAGCGCATCCTGCGCGCGCTCGAGGTCGCGGAAGCCACCGGCTGCCCCATTTCGCAGTGGCAAGGCGCGGCTCAGCCCCCCTTTCTTGCGCCTGAGTTGTGCGTGCGCCTGGTGCTGGAGGTCGATCCCGAAATCCTGCGCCGGCGCATCGATGAGCGTTTCCTGTCGATGCTGGATCAGGGGGCCCTGGAGGAAGTGCGCCGGCTCGCCGCCCGGCGGCTTGATCCCGCGCGCACAGCCCTCAAGGCCCATGGCGCCCCGGCCCTGACCCGCCATCTGGCCGGCGAGATGAGCCTTGCGGAGGCCATCGCCGAAGGCCAGGGCGACACGCGGCGCTATGCCAAGCGCCAACGCACCTTCTTCCGCCATCAGATGGCCGATTGGCCGCGCGCACGCCCTGAGGACGCGCTGGAACAGCTGCTGGCCGCCCTGCCCCCTCAGCTCGGCTGAGGGCGGGCACGGCCGGCACGGCGGGGCGGCACCATCCAACGTTGACGCAAGGCCGCGAGCACGGCCACCACAAGCCCCCCGGCGAGCACCCACCAGGCGGGCCGCGGGCCGATGTCGAATGTCAGGTTCGCCTGTGCCACCAGCCACGGATCCACGCGTGTGGCGAGGCCATACCAAGCCACCTCCACGCCCGCCGTCAGCACGGCCGCCAGCACGGAAAGGAGGGCGAGAAGACCCGGCGTCACCTGCCCCCTCAGCCAGAACGTCACGCGATAGAGGCCCAGCAGCAGCAGCACGCCGCTCATCAGAACTGGCTCGGTCACGTCGAGCTTCGACTGAATGAAGAAGTGCAGCGCCGCCAGCGGGGCGATGACATAGACCGCCTTGTGGAGAAGGTTCCAACGCCGCGCGCCCAGGCGCTGAATGGCGCCATCGGTGGAAGTGGCACCAAGGACCACCAACAGGAGCACCGCGACCGCGCCAATGGTCAGGTACGCGCGCAGCACAATCTCGGAAGCCGCCCTCAGGGGCCCCTGGTCGATGATGAAAAGCAGCAGGTGGAGCAGGCCATAGCCGAGGGCGGCCAGGCCCAGGATGCGCCGCCCGAAGAACAGCTTCGGTGCCGCGAACAGCCGCCGCAGGGGCGTGACCGCCAGCGTCAGCACCAGGAAGCGGATGGCCCACAGGCCCGTGAAGTGAATGGCTCCGGTCCAGGGGCGCGCGCCCAGCCCTCCGCTCAGCACCAGCCCGCAAAGCCATGCAGCAGGCAGGAGCGAGAGTAGCAGGAACCCCGTCTTTTCCCGGCTGAAGGCGCCGGAGCGTTCATGAAAGAGCGACATGCGCGGCCTTTTGCGTGGAGCGAGAGAGAGCCCCTCCCCCCCGATACGCCGCGCAGTGCGCCAATGTTACGGCCCCTCGCACACGATGGCGTGAGGCCGCGCCCTCAGGCCGCCAAGACTTCGGCAGCCGGCTCGCGCTCGGGCGCCTCGGTCAGCAGCAGCGCCGCGCCCAGGCCCACCATGCAAATCGCCGGCAGAAGGCCGATGGCCATGCGGAACGCATGGGGGTCGAGGGCGGTGCCGCTCCCCTCGCCGAAGACATCCAGCAGGACGCCGAAGCCCCACTCGCCAAGCCCGCCGAGCAGCATGATCATCATATTCGTGGCGGCGATTGCCGTGCCCGTCACCTCCGGCGGATTGTGCTCCACCGCGGAGGCGAAGCACACCACTTGGGAGGTGGAGGCCAGCCCCAGCAGCAGCATGAGGCCGTACATGCCGGTGATCGAGACATTGGTGATGAGGGCGATGGCCAGGGTGACGGCGCAGGTGGCGACCGCCGAGCCCAGCAGCAGCGCACGGCGTGAGCGATAGCGATCTGAAACGAAGCCCGCGATGGGCCCGCCCACCAGCCAGCCCACATACATGACAGAGACGGCGGCCGCCGCCTGGTCCGCATCCGCCCCGGTGACCGCGCGGATGTAGTCCTCGCCCCACAGCGCGCCGAGGATGGAGAGCGGCATGTAAAGCGCGGCGCCCACGATACCGAGATACCAGCTCTGTGGATTGGACCACACCACCTTCAGGGCATCCAGCACATGGGGCCGCTTGCGCGCCGCGTTGCGGGCCTCCGCCTCGGGATGCGAGCGGACGATCAGCAGGATGAGCAGCATGATGAAGAGGCCAAGCCCACCCGCCGCGAGCAGTGCGCCGCGCCAGCCGATGGTTTCCACCATGAAGGCCGTGCCGGAATTGCCGATGATGGCGCCGGCCATGCCCAGAGAGGTGGTGAGGCCCGCGAGCAGCGCCAGCATGGAGCGCGGGAACCAGTCCGCCGCAAGATACATGGTGCCGACGAAGGCGAAGGCGGAACCCAGCCCCTGCAGGAAGCGCGCGGAGGACAGCAGCATGGGATGGGTGCCCATCACCTCCACGAATGCGCCGAGAGTGCAGATCAGCACCGCGACCACCAGCGTACGCTTGGCCCCGAAACGGTCGATGACCGTGCCAGAGAAGAGCTGCATGGGCGAATAGATGAAGTAATAGGCCCCGGCCGCCGCCCCGAGCGCTTCCGCCGAGAGGCGGAAATTGGCCTGAAGCTCCGGCTCCATGGCCGAGGGGGCAACGCGCACGAAGAACTCGTAGAGATAGAAGAGCGCCGCGGTGCCCCAGACGATCCACCCCGTGAGCGTTGCCTGTTCGACATCCCGCCCACCAACCTGCTCATCGACAATCATGCCACGCCCCCAGCCCACTGACGGTAAGTCTAGCTCCGAGGGCCGACCTCCGCCAAGGGCAGAGGCGCCGGCCGCTCAGACCGCCACGGGCGCCCGGATGGACGGATGGGGATCGTAGCCGGCGAAGTGCACGTCCTCGAAACGGAAGGCGAAGAGGTCACTCACCTCCGGGTTCAACTCCAGGCGCGGCAGGGCGCGGGGCTTGCGGGTGAGTTGCTCGCGGGCCTGGTCAAAGTGATTCAGGTAAAGGTGGGCATCCCCCAGCGTGTGGATGAAATCGCCCGCCTTCAGCCCGCACACCTGCGCCACCATGTGGGTGAGCAGCGCGTAGGAAGCGATGTTGAAGGGCACGCCAAGGAAAACATCCGCCGAACGCTGATAGAGCTGGCACGAAAGCTTGCCTTCGGCCACCGCGAACTGGAACAGGCAGTGGCAGGGCGGCAACGCCATCTTCGGCACATCCGCCGGATTCCACGCCGTGACGATGAGGCGGCGCGAATCGGGGTTCCTGCGAATGTCCGCCACCACCTGGGCGATCTGGTCGATCACCCCGCCCTCGGGATTGGGCCACGAGCGCCACTGATGGCCATAGACGGGGCCAAGGTCCCCATTGGCATCGGCCCACTCGTCCCAGATGGAAACGCCGTGGTCCTTCAGGTAGCGGATGTTGGTGTCGCCGGCGAGGAACCACAATAGCTCATGCACGATGGATTTCAGGTGCAGCTTCTTGGTGGTGACGAGGGGAAAGCCTTCGTCGAGCCGGAAGCGCATCTGGTGCCCGAACACGCTGAGCGTCCCCGTCCCCGTGCGGTCGTCCTTGCGCGCGCCCTCATGGAGAATGCGCTTCAGAAGGTCGAGATACTGCTGCATGATTCCCCAGAGCGCTTGTCCTTGCGCGCTTCCTTCACGCGAAGCGGTTCCCACTTCGCCCGGAAGCGCCCTATCCCCAGGCCCCCCCGGCCGAGACGCGCCAGCTTTACACCAACACGCCCGCATCGCCACTGCCCCAAGGTGGAAGGCCCACAAGCGCGGGCCGGCAGCAGCCACATGCACGCCCCTTGCATGCCCTGTGCACGACTCGCCAATCTTCCCCCTTCCCCCTCTTGCAATGTGTGAAGAGCTTGCGTAGGTTCCGCGCTCTCTTCGGCGCCCCGCGCTGAAGCGCGTGCAGGTGTAGCTCAGTTGGTTAGAGCGCCGGTCTGTGGAACCGGAGGTCGGTGGTTCGAGCCCACCCACCTGTACCACCGCAAAACACCCATTACATGTCTGCGCATTCACGATTCGGCTTGTCTGGATCCGCATGATCCCGCCGCCTTGCCAGCCGGTTTCGCTGCGGGCACCTGTCGCACGGGATGCGCCAGCGAGTCGGGCGCCTAGCGCTACGGCCCCTTGCCCTTCGCAGCCACGGCAGCGGCCTCGTGGCGGAAGATGGTCACGATCTGGCGGCCGATATCTTCCGGCGACAGGCCTCCGGGCCGATACCACAGGCCCACATTGTTCAAGAGCGTGAGCAGCAGCAGGCGATAGACGCCGGGGTCGATTCCCTCGGCCAGCGGCAGGTCCGCCACCAGGGCCACGAAGATCTGCTCGAAGGCGTCGCGCTTGGCGATGAGGCTTTCCTGCACATGGCGCGGCACCGCCAGGAAATCATTCATCAGCGGCATGGTGATGGATTGGGGGTCGAGCTGGATGCCGAGCATGGTCACGCAGGCCGCCTCCAGCCGCGCCCAGGGGTCGCTCTCCTGCTCGATGGCGGCGCGAATGCGATCCTCCGCCACCTGCAAGGCGGTGTCGTGGATCTTGATGAACAAGAGCTCCTTGGATTTGATGTAGTGGTAGAGCGAGCCGCCCAGCAGCCCCACCCGCTCGCCAATGTCGCGCACCGAGGTGGCGGCATAGCCGCGCTCCGCGAAAAGGCTGGCAGCCGCCTCCAGAATGGCGCGATGCCGTTCGCTGATCTCCCCCGCGAACAGCTCGCCGCCAACCCTGGTCGGCACGCCGCCTGATGCCGCCGCGGCCTTGCCGGATGCCCGCTGGGCCTTGGCCGCCGCGCCGTGGGCCTTGCCCGATGCCGTGCTGTCGCTCACCCCACACCTCGTGCTGCGGCGCCCGGCCAGGCCGCGCCCACCGCTTTGCGAACTCGCCCCGGCCGTCGCAGGCCGGCGGGTCGATCATCCATCCGTCTCTTCCCTTACCCCGCCCCGGCGCCGGAACACCAGCGCCTCAACACATTCGACCATGGTTGCGAAAGCCGCGTCGCGCTCGCCTCTTGCGGAGTGTAACAATCGTTTGATACATAGCGGAAGAGCGGAGATCACCAAACGTGGCGAGACCTCTGGCAGGCCCAGGAACCAAGCATCGGCGCAGCGCACCCGCGCGGCACCGGATGGCTGGGACATTTTGCCGGCAATGGTCCGCGCGCCGTGCTCCGCCCTCCTCCCCGCCATTTCGCGCTGCCGCAGGGCGCCGCCCGAGTGCGTCGTACTTCCGCGCGCCCCTTCAACACCAAGGACATGCCCATGGCCGCTTACGTGCCGCCCGTCGATGACGTCGCCTTTCTGCTGGGGCACGTCTTCAGCTTCGATCAGGCCATGGCCGACCTGCCGAGCTATCCGGAGGTGAACACCGAGCTGGCGGTGAGCGTGCTGGAGGAAGGCGGCAAGTTCTGCGCCGGCGTGCTGGAGCCCCTCAACCGCCCCGGCGACGAGGAAGGCTGCACTCTCTCCGGCGACAAGGTGACCACGCCCAAGGGTGTGGCCGAGGCCTATCGCGCCTTCGCTGATGCCGGCTGGTGCAGCCTTTCGGGCGATGCGGAATTCGGCGGCCAGGGCCTGCCGCGCGTGCTGCAGATCCTGCTCGACGAGATGCTGTCGTCGGCCAATCTGTCGTTCGGCCTGTTCCCCGGCCTCACCCGCGGCGCGGTGGAGGCCATCGGCCATCACGCCAGCGCCGAGCTGAAGGCCACCTACCTGCCGAAGATGATCTCCGGCGAGTGGACCGGCGCCATGGCCCTCACCGAGGCCTCGGCCGGCACGGATCTCGGGCTTCTTTCCACCCGCGCGGCGCCCAATGGCGATGGCTCTTTCGCCATTACCGGCACAAAGATCTTCATCTCCTCGGGTGACCAGGATTTCGGCGGCAACATCATCCACCTGGTGCTCGCCCGCCTGCCGGACGCGCCCAAGGGCGTGAAGGGCATCAGCCTGTTCCTGTGCCCCAAATTCCTGGTGGAAGCGGACGGGAGCCTGGGCAAGCGCAACGGCATGAGCGTGGGGGCGCTGGAACATAAGATGGGCATTCACGCCCAGCCCACCTGCGTGATGAACTATGACGGCGCCACCGGCTGGCTGGTGGGCGAACCCGGCCGCGGGCTCAACGCCATGTTCACCATGATGAATGCCGAGCGCCTGTTCGTGGGCATCCAGGGCCTGGGCATCGCGGAAGCCGCGAACCAGAAGGCCGTGGCCTACGCCCGCGAGCGCCTGCAGGGCCATGGGGCCGATGGCACGCCCGGGCCAGTGGCCATCATCACCCATCCCGATGTGCGCAAGATGCTGCTGAAGGGCCGCGCCTTCGCGGAAGCCGGCCGCGCGCTCGCGGTGTGGACCGCTTTGCAGATGGACGTCGCCGCCCATCATCCCGATGCCGCCGCCCGCCAGGAGGCGGACGCGCTGGTGGCCCTGATGACGCCGGTGGTGAAGGCTGCCTTCACCGATTTCGGCTTCGAGACGGCGGTCGCCTCCCAGCAGGTGTTCGGCGGCCACGGCTACATTCGCGAATGGGGCATGGAGCAGTATGTGCGCGATGCCCGCATCGCCCAGATCTATGAGGGCACCAACGGCGTCCAGGCCATGGACCTCGTGGGCCGCAAGATCACCATGGACGGCGGCACGCTGCCCTTGCGCTTCTTCGCGCTGGTGGAAGCGGATCTCGATGCCGCCTTGCCCCTGGCCGGCGCCGAGCTGGTGCGGCCAGCGGCGGATGCGCTGGCGCGGCTGAAGAGCGCCACCGCCCGCCTCGCGGAGCATGGCGGCGCCATCGAGGCCGGCGCGGCCGCCACCGATTATCTGCGCCTGTTCGCCCTCGTCTCCTTCGGCTGGATGTGGGTGCGCATGGCCGCTGCCGCATCCGCCCTGGGCGACCAGGCGACCCCGGTGGCCAAGCGCAAGCCGGCGCTGGCGCGCTTCTTCATGGAGCGCATGCTGCCGGAGACGCTCGGCCTGGAAGCCGCGCTGGCCCATGGCGCGCCCTCGCTCATGACCCTTCCGGCGGACGCCTTCTGAGCGCCCGCCGAACGACGCTCAACGACAACACCGAACACAACAGCTTTCAAACGGAGGAAAACCATGCTCGGAACCATGATGGATGTCCCGCTGCTGCTCTCATCCATTCTGCGGCATGCGGAGGCCTATCACTCCGACGGGGAGGTGGTATCGGCGACGGTGGAGGGGGGCCTCCACCGTTACACCTATGGGGAGCTGTCCAAGCGCACCAAGAAGCTCGCCAACGCGCTCGCCCGCATGGGCCTTGAGCCGGGCGACCGGGTCGGCACCCTGGCATGGAATGGCTATCGCCACATGGAGCTCTATTTCGGCGTCTCCGGATCGGGTTTCGTGTGCCACACCATCAATCCGCGCCTGTTCCGCGAGCAGATCGCCTACATCATCCACAATGCCGCCGACAGCGTGCTGTTCTTCGACCTCACCTTCCTGCCCATCGTCGAGGAGCTGGCCGGGCAGTTGAAGGACCTCAAGGCCATCGTGGCCATGACGGACGAGGCGCACATGCCCAAGTCCGAGGCGCTGCCGGGCCTTTTGTGCTATGAAACGCTGATCGCCGACGAGCCGGACAGCTTCGAGTGGCCCGCCTTCGACGAAAACACCGCTTCCAGCCTCTGCTACACGTCCGGCACCACGGGTGACCCGAAGGGCGTGCTCTACAGCCACCGCTCCTGCGTGCTGCACGCCATGGCCATCACCATGCCGGACGCCTTCGGCTTCTCCGCGGCGGACGTGATCGCGCCCATCGTGCCCATGTTCCATGTGAATGCCTGGGGCCTGCCCTTCGTCGGCGCCATGGTGGGCGCCAAGCTGGTGCTGCCCGGCGCCCACCTCGACGGCGCCAGCCTTTACCACCTGTTCGAAGGCGAGAAGGTTTCCTTCACCGCCGGCGTGCCCACCGTGTGGCTCGGCCTGCTGGATTGGATGGATACGCACGGCCGCAGCTTCACCTCCCTGAAGCGGGTGGTGATCGGCGGCTCGGCCACCCCGCCCATCATGATCTCGCGCTTCCACAATATGGGCGTGAAGGTGCGCCACGCCTGGGGCATGACGGAAACGAGCCCGGTGGGCCTCGCCGCCGCCCTGAAGCCCAAGCACGAGGCCCTCGACCCCGAAGCCAAGCTGGCGCTGGAATGCAAGCAGGGCCGCCCGCTGTTCGGCATGGAGTTCCGCGTGGCCGGCGCCGACGGCCAGCAGGTGGCGCGCGACGGCAAGAGCTTCGGCGCCATGATGGTGCGCGGGCCGTGGGTGGCGGCCTCCTACTTCAACACGCCGCACAGCCCCGCCCATGAGGAGATGCCCGGCTGGTTCAACACCGGCGACGTGGTGACCCAGGACGAAGACGGCTTCATCCAGATCGTCGACCGCACCAAGGACGTGGTGAAGTCCGGCGGCGAATGGATCTCCTCCATCGAGCTGGAGAACATCGCCCAGGCCCACCCCGCCATTCAGGAGGCGGCCATCGTCGCCAAGCCGGATTCCCGCTGGGGCGAACGGCCGGTGCTGGTGGTGGTGCTGAAGCCCGGCGCCAGCTTCACCCGCGCCGACATGCGCGCCCATTACGAGGGCAAAATCGCAAAGTGGACCATTCCGGACGATGTGGTGATCGTGCCGGAACTGCCTCACACGGCCACCGGCAAGCTCTCCAAGAAGGCGGTGCGCCAGATCATCCTGGAGCAGATCTCCGGCAACGGTCCCGACGCCTTCATGAGCTGAGCTCACGGCAAGCCGGCGCGCCCCCACGGGCGGGCCGGCTTACCGGCCGTTGCTCACCAGGGGCTGATCCGCGCCGGGCAGATGGAAGCGCTCCGCCACCACGCGGGCCATCATGTCCGCGTCGGGATTGTCTGGCCCATAGGGACCATGGGGCTCGCCCACGTCCCAAAGCAGCGAATAGAGCCACAGGCCGCCCGCCTTCAGCCGCATGGCCGCATTGGCGAAATCCACCACATCGGTGAGCGATCGCTTCACGTCCCCATGCCAGGGCGGACCGGAGCGCAAGCCCAGGAAAACCGACGCCTGGGGGAAGTGATACTGGTAGGCCTCCAGCGCCCGCACCGGGTCATATCCCGGCTTCTCGTCGAACGACATGATGTTGATGATATCGATGGCCGCGCGCGCCTTGGGGTCGCGCGCCAGGGCGGCCACATAGCCGTGATTCCAACCCACCGGCTTCTGCTGCGAATAGGGGCCGAAATAGGCGCCGGTGTTATAGGCATCGAAGGCGAGGCGATATTTCGGGCGCGGGAACTTGTCGCGGAAGGTCTTGATGACGCGCACCAATTCGCCGTCCGTGTAGCACCACACGTCCTTGTTGGGCTTTACGAGGCAGTGCTTGTCCCCCTCCATGGAGGCGGCGACGCATTCATAGTCCACGTCGATGTCGCGAATGCCCATCTGGTCGAGGAACAGGCTGAGCGCGCGGAAGTGGGTGCCGTTCATGCCCGCCCAGCCCTCGCGGTCATAGGGCTCGAAGCCCAGCTTCCCGCCCTGCTGCACGGCGAGCGCGATGCGAATGCCGGGACGGCGCAGGCGCAGCAGGTCCAGCGCGTTCTTCAGCTGGTGGCCCGTGCCCTGGAACTGGAGACCGGTGGTCATGAAGACATCGTCGTCCAACCCCTCGTAGGTCACCTGCGGGCGGGCGAAGCACAGGGTCACCGTGGAGACGTAGGGCGGCAGATTGGTGAGGTAGAAGACCTCCGGATAAGCGGGATCGGGCTTCTCGTACCAGGAGTCCCAATGCACGTGGAATTCCTGCCCCGACGGCTGCGGCAGCGACATCTTTCCCGCGAGAACCAGGCTCAGCGCGCCACCCGCCCCCACCGCCATCTGGCCCGAGGTGATGTCCACCACCTGCCCATAGGCCAGCGCGGACACGTCGAGCATCAGGTCCGAACCCACCTGCCCCGTCACCACCAGCCCGCCATCCTCGGAGATCAGCCGGAAGCTCTCGGCCCGGCCATCCTGGCGCACGGTGCCGAACCACAGCCCGGCCACCTGCTGCGCGCCCGCCGCGCCAGCCTTGAACGGCTCCAGCGGCAGGCGCACCCGCGCCATCAGCGGCGATCCCGCCGATGCCGGCCCCAAGAGTTCGAGGGTTCCCAGAGCAAAACGCGCCGCAGCTGATGCCACGTCGGAAACCGGCCCGCCACTGACCACCGAGATCGTCACCCCATGCCCTCCGGCTCGCGCCTGCTTCGGCCCGTCGAAATGCGCGACAAGCATAGGCAGTGCCGCCGGGGCGCCGCAAGCCGAAGCGGAAACGTCGCCGTTCAGGTCGGCGAAGCTGAGCAGATGGTTGCATGGCGCAGCACGCTCGCGCGACACGCGCCGGAGTGCTACATTCGGACGCTCTCCCAGCATGAGCGCGGGCGCACACCGGGCAGGTTCGCACATGGCTCACTCGGATTCATCACGGCCGAGCCCGGCGCGGCTCACTCTCTCGCCGTCCACCGACACCACTCCCGGCCCCGGGCCACGGGAGCCCGGCTGGATCGCCCGGCTGTGGTCTCGGGCGCTGGATTTCGGGCTTATTCTTTGGGTGGTGCGCATCCCCCTCGCCAGCGCCGGCCTGGGCTTTCTCATGATGTTGGCGCTGACCCAGGCCCAGGACACCCTGGTGGATGTCGCCATGGCGGGGGCACCCCTGGCGGAGCGCGCGGGCCTTTCGCCGGCCATCCTTCGCCTCGTCGCGGCGATCTTCCTGCTTTGGGCGGTGCCCGTTCATTACGCCGCCCGGCTGCTGCTGGAAACCGACGAAGGCATTGCCGCCCTTGTCCGCCGGCGAGACCACGCCGCCGCGCCGCCGCGCCGCGCGCGCCAGGACCCCGGCGTGTCCCCCTCCCCGGCCGACCTCACCCCAGGGGACAAGGACGATGCCGGAACATCCGCTGACACTCCGGCATCGGCGCCCGCCGCGCTGCCGGGGCGGGACCGCTGGACCCATTTCGTCATCCGCCAGGTGCCGCGGCTGCTGGGTGCGCTGACCTTCGTGGCTTTCGCCATTGGGGCGCAGAAGGCCATCATCAACCTGCCCACCCTCGCGGACGCGGCGGTGGCCCAGGCGGTGCGCGCCCAGCTGGAACTCATCACCCAGGTGATGCTGGTGTGCGTGGCGCCTTTCCTCCTCTATGCCGTGCTGCGCAGCCGGCTGACGCAGATCGGCGCCTTCCATCGGTTCGATGCCGCCCTGGGGCGCAGACTCGCTTTCCTCTTCCGCGGGCTCGGCATCGCGCCGCGCGCCGGCGATCCTGACGGGGAGCTTCACGCCACGGGCCGCCTGCTGTTGCTGTTCTATGCGGTGCTGGTGTTCGCCGTCCTGATCGCCAATCCGCTGTGGCTGGCGCGCGCCTTGCCGCTGGCCATGGCGGTGCCGCTCATTCTCGGGGGCTGGGTGCCGCTGCTCGCCTATCTCTCCTCGCTGGGCAGGCGCCTGCGCTTTCCCCTCATCACCGCGCTGCTGGGGCTGAGTGTCGTGGCCGTCTACCTTTATGGAGACAACCACCGCGTGCGGACCGTGATGGCGGAGGAGCCCTCCTACCGGCGCACCAGCCTCAACACGGCCCTGTTCCTCTGGATGCGGGCCAATGGCTGCGAGACCGATCCCGGCGCCTGCCCCCGGCCCATCATCATCGCGGCGGCCGGCGGCGCGAGCCGGGCGGGCTTCTTCACGGCCAGCGTGATCGGCCATTTCCTGGACCTGGCCAGGCTCGAGGAGCCTTTCACCCTCACGCGCGCGGACGGTTCGAAGCTGGTGCGCGCCGCTTTCGACGATCGGCGCATCAGCCCGCAGGCGGCGCGCACCCTGGCGGGCGTGGACGTGGCCAACCGCATCTTCGCCATCTCCGGCGTCTCCGGCGGCGCCTACGGAGCGGCGGTCGCCGCCGCCGCGCTCGGTTCACGGGACGGGCACGCGACGCCCTGCGCCGCCGGCCCGCAGCCCTATTGGTTCGGAGGCAATGTCGGCACCTGGCAGGACTGCCTGGAAAGCCTGACCAGCGGTGACTACCTGACGGCCACCTTCTTCGGCCTCGCCTTTCACGACCAGGTGCAGGCCTTTCTGCAAGACCGCGCGGCCCTGCTCGAGCAATCCTGGGAGCAGCGTTTCGCGGACATCGCGACGGCCGGCCCCGCCGCGGCGCCGCACCGCCTCGCCATTCCACTGCTGACGGCGGAGCGGGACCCCGCGGTGTGGGCGCCGTTCCTGGTGCTCAACGGGACATCGGTGGAAACCGGCCAGCGGATCATCACCACCGACCTCCAGCCGGTCTATGCGGCCCGGGGCTCCTGCCCGAGCGGCGGAGAGCGGGTGGAATGCCCGCTCTTCACCCACGTCATCGACTTCCACGGCCTGTTACGTGCGGACCTGGACGTGCGCCTGTCCACGGCAGCGCTGAATTCCGCGCGCTTCCCGGTGATCTCGCCGCCGGGCTCCATCCATCAGGCGGGCGCCGATATCGTGGACCGGCTGGTGGACGGCGGCTATTTCGAGAATTTCGGGGCCGAGAGCGCGCTGGAGCTGGCGCAGGCGGTGGTGGACGTGGAACCGCGACTGGCGCCCTTCATCCTCGTCATCTCCAACGACCCCCAAAGCGCCCTCACGGAGGAGCGCACCGCTCGCGGTGTGGTGGTGCCCGATGCGGACGAGCATGTATGGTTGCCGGAGGTGACGGGCCCCATCGGCGCCATCTCCACCGTGCGGGGCGGTCGCGGACGGCTGGCCGTGGCATCCGCGGAAAGCTGGCTCCGGCAGCGCTTCGGCGCCCGCTGCGGCACCAATCTGGCGCACATCAAGGTGTGGCCCGAGGCGCTGGATGGCACATGCCCCATCGGCGCCGCCAGCCCACAGAAGATCCGCGAGGTCTCCATGAGCTGGTGGCTCTCCAAGCCGCTGCAGATGAACCTGCGCGAGCAGTTGGAACGGACCCATGACAGCTGCAACAACGACGCGGCCGTCGCCGCCGTGTGGCAGGCGATGGTAACAGCCTCCTCAAGCTGCCTCGCGCCCGGCGACTGAGCCGTCAGCCCTCATCCACCCGCTCGGCCTTGAAATGCCAGCGGCCATAGCGCCAGGGGCGATACCAGCGGCCCTCCGCCGGCAGCGTCGGCGGCACCGGATCATAACCATGCCCACCCCAGGGGTGGCACCGGCACAGCCGCGCGGTGGCCATGAACAGGCCCGGCCACGCGCCGTGGCGGGAAATGGCCTCGTCCGCATATTCCGAGCAGGTGGGCAGATAGCGGCACTGCCGCCCCATGAAGGACGACAGAGTGTAGCGATAGGCCAGAATGGGCAGCCGCAGCACCAGGCGCGGCAGCCGGCCGATCAGCCGCAGAACGCCGCGCCCCGCCCCCTGCGGGCTGGACCAGGGCAGGTCGTCGAGAGTGCCCCGCCGCTGCGGCCCCTCACTCAGCGGCACTGTTCGCCACCCCGGCCCGCGCGGCCTCGATCTGGTCGATGCAATCCACCACCGCGTCGAAGGTGAGCATGGTGGACGCGTGCCGCGCCTTGTAGTCGCGGATGGGCTCCAGCACCTTGAATTCGTCGAACGCGCCCTCCGGCGGCGGGCCGTTCTCCTTCAGCATCTTGAGCATGGTCTGGCGCAGCGCGCGCAGGTCCGCCGCCTTGGCGCCGACCACGTGGCGGGCCATGAGCGAGGAAGACGCCTGCCCCAGGGCGCAGGCCCGCACCTCGTGGGCGAAATCGCTCACCGTGTCGCCGTCCATGGCGAGGTCCACCACCACCGTGGAGCCGCACAGGCGGGAATGGGCCTTGGCAGTGGCCTGCGGGGCCTGAAGGCGCCCCAGCCGTGGAATCTCGGCCGCCAGGGCCAGGATGCGCGCATTGTAGATATCGTTGATCATGGGCTCGAACCCGCCGGCCATGCCGGTCCCGTACGCAAACGTGATCGGCGCGCGACACCGCTGCCCCCGCGCCGGATGCTTCCTGCGCTTTATATAGCGCTGCGCCGGGCGCCGGTAAGGCCCCCGCCCCGGCTGTGAGCCGCTTGTGTGGGGCACCGCTTGCGCGGAAGCCCGGGCGGCCCCATGATAAAGCTTCGCCTGGAAATGCTCCAGGCTGGAGGGTACGGACGGCATGGCCGCCGCCGCAAGGCGGGGCGCGGTTGGGGAAGGCACCCGCGCATGCGTAGCCGACGACCGGTGACACTCCTGCCATCCGGCGGATCGCCAAGGCAGGTCGAACGGAGTTGTGTACGTCATGGACGCGGTGGTGAAATTGTTCAAGGCGCAGGCGGAACACGAGGAACGCGAGCGCCAGTCCCGGGCGCGCCAGTCCCAGGCGCACCCGTCCCAGGGCCAGAAGGCGAAGAAGGCGACCGAGGACGGTCAGGCCGCGCCGCTCATGGCGTTTCCGCCCCTGCCCGACGGCAGCCCCCGCCCCTCCCGCGCGGAGGCCGAGGCGGCCGTGCGCACCCTGCTCGCTTACATGGGCGAGGACCCCGCCCGCGAAGGCCTGCTGGACACGCCCAAGCGCGTCATCAAGGCGTATGACGAGCTGTTCGCGGGCTATCGGGAAGGCAGCGACGATCTGCTCGACCGCACCTTCGGCGAGATCGGCACCTTCGACGACATGGTGCTGGTGAAGGACATTCCCTTCTATTCCCACTGCGAGCACCACATGGTGCCCTTCTACGGCAAGGCCCATGTGGCCTATTTCCCGGTGGAACGGGTGGTGGGCCTGTCCAAGATCGCGCGGGTGGTGGACACCTTCGCCAAGCGCCTGCAGACCCAGGAGCACCTGACCTCCCAGATCGTCACCACCTTGGATGAGGGCCTGCGCCCCCGTGGCGTGGCGGTGATGATCGAGGCCGAGCACATGTGCATGTCGATGCGCGGCATCACCAAGGCCGGGGTCACCACCCTCACCAGCCAGTTCACGGGCGTCTTCCGCGACGATCCGGCCGAGCAGGTGCGCTTCATGACCATGGTGCGCGCCAACAAGGCCTGAAGCGCAAGACAGCCTTCGCTTTCATTCGGGGCCGCGCCGCAAGGGGCGGCCCCATTGCTTGAAGAGCCCTCCCCATGACCTCGCCCGCCGCCCGGCCCGCCGCCCCCTTCGCCGCCCCCGCCTCTGGCGCAGCCCTCGAGGAAGGCACGCAGCTCACCCCCAGGTTCGACGCCAACGGCCTCATCACCTGCGTGGCGGTGGATGCCCAGAGCGGCCAGGTGCTGATGCTCGCCCACATGAACGCGCAGGCCCTGGCGCTCACCATCGAGACCGGCGAAGCCCACTATTTCAGCCGCTCCCGCGGCAAGCTGTGGAAGAAGGGCGAGAGCTCCGGCCACACCCAGAAGGTGCTGGAAATGCTGGTGGACTGCGACCAGGACGCGGTGGTGATCAAAGTGGAGATGGGCGGCACGGGCGCGGCCTGCCACACCGGCCGGCGCTCCTGTTTCTATCGCACCGTCCCGCTGGGCGCGGCGCCGGGACCGGACACCCGGCTCGGCTTCACCGGCGACACCCCGCGCTTCGACCCCGCCCAGGTCTACGGCAAGCCGCACGACCACTGAGCGCTCGAGCGCCGCCACCGCGCCGAACGACGCGAAGGCGCCCGGGCGGCGCGCCTCGCCTGCCATCACATCTGCGTGCCCCCACGGGTACGGGCGTGGGGCCCAAGCACCGGCGCCGTGGCGTGATGCGGCAAGGGCAATGCTCGATCTTACGCTACGGCATAAGAACATCTCACGGCCACGGTTCCGACATCCACACGTAGTATTCTCTTGCCAATAGGTGGTGCGCGCCGGAACCGGCGTGGGGCTGGGGGCATTGCTAAGGCATAGCCCGCGTGTCGACGCGGACTGACTGCGAGGCGAGCATGTTTCATCCGTTCCATCGCCGCACTGAGGGCGCCTTCGAGCCCGCCGAGTCCAAGCTGGACGACATGGGGGCGGGCACCGCCGCCACACCTGATTCCACCCTGCGGCCCGACCTCGACGCGGCGCCCCCGCGCCGCCCCCAGCGGGAGCAGAAGCCCGCTTTGGGCCTTGCCCTGGGCGGCGGCGCCGCGCGCGGCTTCGCCCATATCGGGGTGCTGCGGGTGCTGGAGAAGAATGGCATTCGTCCGAGCATCGTCACCGGAACATCCATCGGCGCGGTGGTGGGCGGCCTGTGGGCGTGCGGCCGGCTGGACGAGTTGGAGGAATGGGCGCTCAGCCTCACCAAGCGGCGGGTGCTGGGCATGCTCGACTTCGCCTTGGGCGGCGCCGGGCTCATTGGCGGGCGCAGGCTGGTGGACCTGATGCGCGAGAAGGTCGGCAATGTGGCCATCGAGGACATGCCGATCATCTTCGGCGCCATCGCCACCGAACTCGGCACCGGCCATGAGATCTGGCTCACGCGCGGCGATTTCGTGGACGCCCTGCGCGCCTCCTTCGCCCTGCCGGGCATCTTCACCCCCGCCCATGTGGGCGGCCGCTGGCTCATGGATGGCGCGTTGGTGAACCCCATTCCGGTCTCGCCGGCGCGGGCGCTCGGGGCGCGGCTGGTGGTGGCGGTGAACCTGAATTCGGACGTGTTCCGGCATGGCACCGTGGTGCAGGACCACGGCGGCGTGGTCGGCCATGTGGCCGATGCAGCGATCACCGGCAAGCGGCGGAACCTCATGTCGCGGCTGAGCCCGGATCGGCTGCGGCGCCATTTCTTCACCGCCCCGGCCGATGACGGGCCGCGCGGCCTGTCCACGGTGATGATCGACGCCTTCAACATCACCCAGGACCGCATTGCCCGCTCGCGCCTTGCGGGGGACCCGCCGGATTTCGCGCTGACACCGAAGCTCGCCGCCATCGGTCTGTTCGATTTCCAGCGCGCCTCCGAAGCCATCGCCGCCGGCGCCGAGGCCGCTGAGCGCAATCTGGAAGAGATCGCCGGCGCCATGGCGGCGCTGAAATAGCGCTTCCGAGCAAATGAACGCCGCCCGAAAAGGCTGATGCGGGCGGCGCGGGACGCTATCGGTCGTGCTCGGGGGTTTTCGAGCGACGCCATCGCGTGAAGAATGGGCTCCAACGCAGTACAGGTGAGCATGTCCCCGATTCCGTGAAGCGGGGGCATGCTCTCATCCGGAAGATCTCATGTTCTACGAGCCCGCCCGCAATGACCACGACCTGCCCCACTCGCCGCTGAAGGCCATCATCTCCCCGCGGCCCATCGGCTGGATTTCTTCCCTCTCCGCCAGCGGCACCGCGAACCTCGCGCCCTATTCCTTCTTCAACATGGTGAGCGAGCAGCCGGCCCTGGTCATGTTCTCGTCGGTCGGGCGCAAGGATAGTGTGGCCAATATCGAGGCCACGGGCGAGTTCGTCTGCAACCTCGCCACGCTCGACCTCATCGATGCGGTCAACGCCACCTCCGCGCCGCTCCCGCCCGGCGAAAGCGAGTTTTCCGCCTTCGGCATCGCCACCGCGCCGTCCCGCCTGGTGAAGCCGCCGCGTGTGGCCGCGAGCCCCTGCGCGCTCGAATGCGTCTATGTGGAGACCATCCGCCCGCGCGGACGGGACGGGGTGGAAACGAACAATTACATGGTCATGGGCGAGATCATCGGTGTTCATATCGCCGACGAGGCGATCACCAATGGCCGGGTGGACACCGCGCAGCTGCAGGTGCTCGCCCGCTGCGGCTATCTGGACTATGCGCCCGTGGACCGGCTGCTGCCCCGCCCTCGCCCCAAGGCGTGATCTCACGCAGCGCGTCAGCCGCGCGCGCAGCGGCAGCCGGCCGGGAGCGCGGAGGCTGACGGCCGCTCAAGCGCCATGCTTCCGCCGCGCCCCAACACGGCGGCTCCGCCGTTCCCGGCAACGGGCATGTCCACGCGGCCGCATCCACTTTGCTTGAAAAGGCCTTAATACACGAACTGCTCGCGCAGGATCCGCTCTTCCAGCCCGTGGTCGGGATCGAACAGCATGTCGATGGAGGAGGAGGTGTCGAGCCGGGCGGAGACGGCGACGATGTCGCGGACCTCATAATGGTCGGCGGCCGCGCTCACCGGGCGCTTGTCCGCCTCCAGCACGGCGATGTCGATGCGCGCCTTGTCGGGCACCAGCGCGCCGCGCCAGCGGCGGGGACGGAAGGGCGAGATGGGCGTGAGGGCGAGCAGCGCGGTGCCCAGCGGCAGGATCGGCCCGTGCGCGGACAGGTTATAGGCGGTGGAACCCGCCGGCGTTGCCACGATGACGCCATCGCAGATGAGCTGGTCGAGGCGCACCTTGCCGTCGATGGAAATCCGCAGCTTGGCCGCCTGATAGGTCTGGCGCAGCAGCGACACCTCATTGATGGCCGGCGCGCGGTGGCGCGTGCCGTGCCGGTCCATGGCCTCCATCACCAGCGGATGGATCCGCACGTGCTGAGCGGCGGCCAGCCGCTCCACCAGATCATCCTCGCGGAAGGTGTTCATGAGGAAGCCGACGGAGCCACGATGCATGCCATAGATGGGCAGGCCCCGATCCCGGAAGCGGTGCAGGGTCTGGAGCATGAGCCCGTCGCCGCCAAGCGCCACGATCACGTCCGCATCCGCTTCGGAAACGCCGTTATAGCGCGCGTTCAGCCGCGCGCATGCAGCATCCGCTTCGGGTGACTGGCTGGAGACGAAGGCTATCCGGGCCATGGACGGAGAGGGAGTGTTCATCAGGACGGTCACGCCCGCTGATCCATGTCGCCGCGCCAAAGTGCGGCGCTTGGTCTTCGTAGCCGCCCGGGCCAGCCTTGTCGAGGTGCCGCAGGGGCGCCATCATCCACCAACCGCCGGGGAATGCGATGGATCTCAAGCTCGTCTACACCACTCTGCCGTCCCTCGCCGTGGCCGAGGAGCTGGCCCGGACCCTGGTGGAGGAACGCCTTGCCGCATGCGGCAACATCCGCTCCGCCCAGGTGGCCATCTATGAATGGGAGGGGCGCATCGAGCGGGCGGAGGAGGTGATTCTCCTTCTGAAGACCACCGCCGAGCGCGCGCCAGCCCTCGTTGAGCGCGTGCGCGCACGCCACCCTTACGAGGTTCCGGCCATCCTGGTGCTGCCGGTGGAGGCCGCCGACGCCGCGTTTTCCACATGGGTGGGGCAGCAGACGGCGAATGCGGCCAAATAATGTTGCCCCCTTGACGCCAAGGGCTGCCATTCTTGGTGTTCCTATAGGGACACCAAGGAAGGACGAGAGGACATGGGCGGCCCTTTTCCCGGCCTTGCGCGCTCACGGGCGGCGGGGACGTGCGCGTGTTTCGTCGTCGGCGTCATCTCCCTTGCGGCATTGAGCGCGCCCGCCCATGCGCAATCGCAATGGGATTCGGTCATCTCGAATTCCAATTGGTATGTGCCCGTCGGCAACATGCTGGCCTACGGCTCCTCCAGCACCAGCTTCGCCGACCCGTTCCCGGTGGGTGACCAGACGCTCTGGACCCTCGGCACCTCCACCAATGGCGTGTTCTCCGGCAGCAGCTCGGCGGAACTGGCGATCGGCCCGGTCACCTCGGCATCATCGATGAACATCCAGGGCACGGTCTCCGCCTCCGGGCAGGTCACCATGCTGTTCACGGACCCGACCACCGGCCTTGTCACGGTGGGGCTCGGCATGATGCGGGAAGAGGGCGGCGTCACCGCCATGGAAATGCAGATGATCACCGGCACCACCATGCTGGTGACCCACTGGGCCTACATGCTGCCCTATGACCCCGCCACATTCACCCCGCCCGCGCCGGCGCCCGTGCCCTCCAATGCCTCGCCCCAATGGACGTGGACGCAGGGAACGCCCTGGCGCATCGTCAGCCCCAGCCTGTTCGGCACGGCGGCGCCGGGCCGCCTCGTCATCACCAACTACCAGAGTGGCTATTTCTGGGGCCGAGGCGTGGCGGCGAATGGCGATGCCTTCACCTTCCTCGGCTCCATCACCCCCGAGGGCAAGGTGCTGCTCAGCACCCTGCCCGATGCCAGCGCCACCCTCACCAGCCTTTATGGCGACATCTCCGGCTCCTCGACCGGCGCGCAGATGGATGTGGGGGTGTACGACTCCAGCGGGGCCTGGACGGGCGGAGCCGCCGCCATCTCCCTGATCCAGCCCTATGTGCCGACACTGATCGCCACCGGCAATCCGGCGCCCGTTGGGGCCGCCACCACCCTCTACCGGGTGGGCAGCACGCCCGCCGGCCTGTTCGGCCCCCTCGCCCCGGCCATCGCGGCGCTCGACAGCCTTTCCGGCCCAGCCCTCTCCGTCGCCCTGAGCCAGACCCTGCCCGTACTCGCTGGAAACGCCGCCCGCGCCACCTATGACACCCAGCGTGGCCTGCAGCAGATCGTGACCGAGCGGCTCGCCGCAGACGGGTCGGCGGATGCCGTCAATGCCTGGCTGCAGCCCTTCGGCGCGGTGGCGAACCAGGCCACGCAGGCCGGCTATTCCGGCTTCAGCGCCAGCGGCGGCGGCTTCGCGGCCGGCGTGGACCGCGAGGTTGCCAATGGCCTGCGCGTGGGCGGGCTGTTCGCCTATTCGAGCACGTCCCTCTCCGGCAATGCAGTGGGGGCACCCGCCAGCCTCAACGTGTCGAGCTACGCCCTGGGCCTTTATGGCAGCTACGCCGCCCTGCCCGGCCTTACCCTGGACATGCAGCTGGATGGGGCCTTCAACGCGAATTCGGAAAACCGGCTGGTGAACATCGGCGGCGGCACCGCGTCCGCCGACTATGACGGCACCACCTTCCATGCCGGCGCCGGCCTGCGGCAGAGCATCGCCGCCAGTGCGGAGCTGGAACTGCAACCGGTGGCGCGGCTCGATTATGCGCGGGTGGACGCCCAGTCCTATACCGAGACCGGAGCGGGGGCGCTGAATCTTGCGGTCGCCTCCCAATCCTATGAAGAGCTGATGCTCAGCGGCGGGCTGCGCGGCCGCTACAAGCTGTCGACCCCGGTGGGCCTCACCGCCTATGCGGGCGTCGGCTACAACCTGCTTGATACGGGCGCTCAGGTCA
The DNA here is from genome assembly GCF_043831965.2 of Xanthobacter variabilis. Classification (NCBI taxonomy): domain Bacteria; kingdom Pseudomonadati; phylum Pseudomonadota; class Alphaproteobacteria; order Hyphomicrobiales; family Xanthobacteraceae; genus Xanthobacter; species Xanthobacter variabilis. The sequence goes on along the minus strand of NZ_CM195533.1, from coordinate 2,806,555 downwards.
CCGCCTCGTTCCTGGGCGGGGGCGGCGATTTCATCACCGACGGCGCCTCGCTCTCGCCCTGGCTGTTCACCACCGGCGTGGCGCTGGTGAGCACGGCGCTAGCGGATTTCGACCTGCGCCTGGGCTACGATTTGCAGGCAAGCCCATCCGGCTTCGTGAACCAGATGGGCTCCTTCAGCCTGCGCATGCGGCTTTAGGAGTGACGCGGGCAGGCTTAAGACGAGCCCGCGCCCACGGCATCAGGACACCGGATCCCACAGCACCGGCACATAGCGGTAGCCCTCACCTTCCTTGGCGAGGTGGGCGGCGCCCGGGAATGGGAAGTGATAACCCGCCACCTTCGTGCGGTCGGCCACGAGGCGGTCATAGGTGCGCCGGCGCACATCGGCGGCCTTCGCCGGGTCCATGTCGAACATCACGTGCCAGGACGGATTAGCCACGAACAGCGCCGGGATGTTGGTGATGTCCGATTGGATGAAGAGCGCGTCGGCGCCCGACACCAGGTCGAACGAGGTATGGCCCGGCGTATGGCCTGCGGTGGCGACGCTGGTGAGGCCCGGCGCCACCTCCTTGCCCCAGGCATAGCGCTCCACCTTGCCCTCGAACGGCTTGAACACCCGCCGCGCATTCTGGAAGCTGCCCTTCAGTGCCTCCGGGGCACGGCCCGCCTGGCCCTCATCCATCCAGAACGCCCATTCCGCCTCGGGCACGAACACCTGCGCCTTGGGAAAGGCCGGCATTCCATCGGCCGCCAGCAGGCCGTTGATATGGTCGCCGTGGAAGTGGGAAATCACCACCTGGTCGATGCTCTCCGGCGCCACGCCGATGGCGGCCAAGGTCGGGCTCAGCTTGCCCACCGGCCCACCGGCCGGGCCGTTGCCCGTATCCACCAGCACCCGCCGGCCACCGCTCTCCAGCAGGAGCACGGTGAAGGGAATGGAGACCTGATCGGGCGGCAGATAGGCCGCCTCCAGCGCGCGGTTCACCTCATCCTTCGGCGCATTGCGCACGAAGCCGGCGGGCATGGGAAAGGTGCGCACGCCGTCGCTGATGGCCGTTACCAGCACATCGCCCACCTTGTAGCGATAGGCGCTGGGCAGCGCGCGCGAAGTGGCCGGTGTCTCGTCCGCCGCGAGGACGGGCGCGGTGGTTCCCAGCAAACCTGCGGCGGCCGTTCCAGCCGTGCCGGCCATGAGGGTGCGTCGCGTCAGTTCGGTCATTGAGGGGTCACTCCCGGCATATCCTGGCCTGAGCCGCCGACGGGCGGCGGCGCGTGCCGAAAGATAGCATCGCTGCCTTCCGCAAAGAAAAGGCGCCGCTCACAGATTTGCGAGCGGCGCCTTTCAGGATCGTGCTTTTGGAAAACTCAGCGGATCGGCGGGGCGTACTGGATGCCGCCCATGCTCCACAGCTGGTTGATGCCGCGCGGGATGCCCAGCTTGGAGGCCGCGCCCACGTTGCGCTCGAAGCTCTCGCCATAATTGCCAACGGTCTTCACCACCAGCACGACGAAGTCGTTGGGCAGGCCGAGGGAGGCGCCATTGTCGCCGTCGACGCCAAGCAGGTGCTTCACTTCCGCCTTCTGGGACTTCAGCGCCTCATCCATGTTGGCGGAGGTGACGCCCAGTTCCTCGGCATTGATCATGCCGTAGAGCACCCACTTCACCACGTTGAACCACTGGTCGTCGCCCTGGCGCACCACGGGGCCCAGGGGCTCCTTGGAGATCACGTCGGGCAGCACGATGTGGTCGGCGGGCTTCGCCATGTTGAGGCGCAGGGCATAGAGCTGGGACACGTCGGTGGTGAGCGTGTCGCACTTGCCCTCTTCATAGGCCTTCACGAGAGCTGCGGAGTCCGGCAGGGTAATGAGCTCCAGCTCCATGCCGTTGGCCTTGAAGTACTCCTGGGTATTGACCACCGCCGTGGTGCCGGCCTGCACGCACACCTTGGACTTGTCCAGCTCCAGGGCGGAGGTGACCTTGCGCGCGTCGCGCACCAGGAAGCCCTGGCCGTCATAATAGGAGATGCCGGCGAACAGCAGGCCCAGCTTGCCTTCGCGGTCCAGGGTCCAGGTGGAGTTGCGCGACAGCAGGTCCACCTCACCCTTCTGCAAAGCGGGGAAGCGCTCGTCGGCGGTGAGCGGGACGAACTTCACCTTGTCGGCATTGCCGAGCACGGCGGCGGCGACGGCGCGGCACAGGTCCACGTCGAAGCCGGTCCACTGCCCCTTGGCATCGGCCGCGGAGAAGCCGGGCAGGCCCTTCGACACACCACAGACGAGCTCGCCACGGTCCTTCACGGCCTTCAGGGTCTGGCCCGGCGCAGCGGTTTGCGCCGACGCGCCGGTGGCCACAAGCGCGGCTGCGCCGGCCAGAACGGCCAGTAACTTCTTCATGAATGCCCCCGGTTCAGGAGAAGGGAGAAATGAAAGGGCCACCCTCAGAGGGTGGCCTGCTGACGCACGATGACCTTGGTGCCCACGGGCACGCGCTGGTACAGGTCAATGATGTCGGAGTTCACCAGCCGGAAGCAGCCGGAGGAGACGGCATAGCCGATGGTCTGCGGCTGGTTGGTGCCGTGGATGCGATACACGGTGCCGCCGATATAGAGGGCGCGCGCCCCCATGGGATTGCCGGGGCCGCCGGCCATGAAGCGCGGCAAATAGGGCTGGCGCTCGATCATCTCCGCCGGCGGGCGCCAATCGGGCCACTCGGCCTTGCGCACGATGCTCTTCAGGCCCTGCCACTGAAAGCCCTCGCGGCCGACGCCGATGCCATAGCGCATGGCGCGGTTGTCGCCCTGCACCAGGTAGAGAAAACGCTCATTGGTATTGATGATGATGGTGCCCGGCGCCTCGGTGGTGCGGAAGTACACCGGCTGGCGGCGGAAGGCCGGGTCGAGCTGCGCCTCGTCGTCGTCCGGCGGCACCAGGCCCGGCTGGTCGCCGATATCCATGGTCGCGCCCGGGGTGCCACGCGGCGCGGTCTGCGCCTGGCTCGCGCTCACGCCGGCCAGAAGGCCCACCTGCAGCAGGGCGGCGAAGGTCAAGGTCTTGAACGTCGAAGAAATCATGCCCGCCTCATCTGTCGCGTCCCTTCGGGAGCGAATGTTTTTGCAGGGTCGCACTTAAGCGCGGCTTAACGCTGCGCGGCCCTTCTCTCACACACCCCCTCGTGCGCTCCATGCCGGCTGCGGGGCACCTCCCCCGAGCGATACGCGGACACATGCGGCATGAACAACCCACATCCCCATATTTCGATTAGCTGAGCCCCGGCCGAAGGGAAAGGGGCGAGAGCCCCGCCACAGTGCGCTTTCCCATCACAAGCGCCTCATCACGAGGCCGCGCCGGCATCTGGACGGCCCCGCCCTTCCCTCTTAAAAGGTGCGCCCCATATGGAAAGCAAGCCTACCTGCGTGGTCCGCAGGAGTGGGCAGGAGGAGTGACATGATTGCCTTGACCTTCCCCGACGGCGCCAAGCGCGAATATGCCGAGGGAACTTCCGGCGCCGATATCGCCGCCCAGATCTCCAAATCGCTGGCCAAGAAAGCGGTCGCCGTCACCCTCGATGGCGAGCTGACCGACCTTGCCGCCCCCATCAGCGCCGACGCGAAGTTCGAGATCGTCACCCGCGACGATCCGCGCGCGCTGGAGATGATCCGCCACGACTGCGCCCACGTGCTCGCGGAAGCGGTGCAGTCCATCTGGCCCGGCACCCAGGTCACCATCGGCCCGGTCATCGAGAACGGCTTCTATTACGATTTTGCCCGCAACGAGCCCTTCACCACGGAAGACCTTCCGGTGATCGAGGCCAAGATGCGCGAAATCATCGCCAGGGACCGCCCCTTCACCAAGGAAGTGTGGACCCGCGACGAGGCCAAGCGCGTCTTCGCGGCCATGGGCGAGAACTACAAGGTCGAGCTGGTGGACGCGATCCCCGCCGACCAGGATGTGAAGATCTACAAGCAGGGCGAATGGTTCGACCTCTGCCGCGGCCCGCATTTGCCCTCCACGGGCAAGGTGGGCAGCGCCTTCAAGCTCATGAAGGTGGCGGGCGCCTATTGGCGCGGCGACAGCAACAATCCCATGCTGACCCGCATCTACGGCACCGCCTGGCAGGACCAGAAGGAGCTCGACGCCTATCTCCACCGCCTGGAGGAAGCCGAGAAGCGCGACCATCGCCGCCTCGGCCGGGAAATGGACCTGTTCCACTTCCAGGAGGAGGGCCCCGGCACCGTCTTCTGGCACCCCAAGGGCTGGACCCTGTTCCAGGAGTTGGTGGCCTATATGCGCCGGCGCCTGAAGGCCGACTACCAGGAAGTCAACGCCCCGCAGGTGCTCGACGCCGAGCTGTGGCAGACTTCCGGCCACTGGGGCTGGTACAAGGAGAACATGTTCAAGGTGCAGTCCGCGGGCGATGAGACCAAGGACGAGCGCGTTTTCGCCCTGAAGCCCATGAACTGCCCTGGCCATGTGCAGATCTTCAAGCATGGTCTGAAGAGTTATCGTGATCTGCCCATGCGTCTTGCCGAATTCGGCGCGGTGCATCGCTACGAGCCTTCGGGCGCGCTGCACGGGCTCATGCGCGTGCGCGGCTTCACCCAGGACGACGCCCACATCTTCTGCACCGAGGAGCAGATGGCGGCCGAGTGCCTGAAGATCAACGATCTGATCCTGTCGACCTATGCCGATTTCGGCTTCGACGAGATCATCGTGAAGCTCTCCACCCGGCCTGAGAAGCGGGTGGGTTCGGACGCGGTGTGGGATCACGCCGAAGAGGTGATGACGCGCGTCCTCAAGCAGATCGAGGAGGCCTCCGGCGGGCGCATCAAGACCGGCATCCTGCCGGGCGAAGGCGCCTTCTACGGGCCGAAGTTCGAATACACCCTGCGTGACGCCATCGGCCGCGAGTGGCAGTGCGGCACCACCCAGGTGGACTTCAACCTGCCCGAGCGCTTCGGCGCCTTCTATGTGGACGCCGACGGGCAGAAGAAGACGCCGGTGATGATCCATCGCGCCATCTGCGGGTCCATGGAGCGCTTCACGGGCATCCTCATCGAGCACTTCGCGGGGCACTTCCCGCTGTGGCTCGCCCCGACGCAGGTGGTGGTGGCGACCATCACCTCCGACGCCGACGACTACGCCCAGGAAGTGGTGGCCAAGCTGAAGGCCGCGGGCCTGCGCGCCGAGATCGACCTTCGCAACGAGAAGATCAACCTCAAGGTGCGCGAGCATTCGCTGGCCAAGGTGCCGGTGCTGCTGGTGGCCGGCAAGAAGGAGGCGGCCGAACGCACGCTCTCCATCCGCCGCCTCGGCTCCAACGCCCAGGAGAGCGGCGGCCTCGACGCCGTGATCGCCAGCCTGACCGAGGAGGCCGTGCCGCCGGACGTGAAGCGCAAGGTGCTCGCGGCCGCCGGTCAGGCGGCCTGAGGCCAAGCCCGGCAAGAGAAAAAAGGCGGCGGGAGCCCAAAGCTCCCGCCGCCTTTTTCATGGCCGGGTGAGGCCCCCGCTTTCGAGCGCGACCCGGGCCGCCACGGCGCCGGGCCCGAGCACTCGCATCAGTGCTCGCATCGGCGGAATCACAGAGAGCCGATTGAAGCCGCGCCTGAGTATCGGTCGACACGCGGTGTCGGAAGCGCGGCTTCCGCCGGACCACCGATGCCGGGTGATGTCGCGGCCTTCCCCCTTGCTTGCAGACGAAGGCGTGAGAGGGAAACCTTGAGAATATCGAGCGGCCAATGCCGCGACGGTTCGCGTTTCTGAAAGCAACACGGACGCGACGCCTTAGCTGTCTTCCTCCGCGCCGCCGAGGCGGCCGTGCCATTCCCTCGCCGCAGGCAAGCAGGTCGGGAAACGAGGCCCCTGCCCGCCAATGTTTCCTGATCGTCGATCAAAACCGGGCGCGGCCTGACCCACCGTTACCCCCTGCCCGGCAGTGCGTCTGCGGGCGCGCGCCGTTATTTCAGGCTGCGGAAATAGGCGGCCAGTTCCTTCGCTTCCATCTGGGTCAGCGAGACCTGCGGCATCAGCGGGTGGGGCGTCAGAAGCTCGAAGGCGATCCACTCAGCGGTCGGATTGACCGTTTCCCGAGCGATGGCGGGAAAGGTGGGCGCATCGCTCTGCCCCAGGTCCTGGCCGGGGCTCACCACATGGCAGCTGGAGCACCAGAGCTTGGCCAGCGCCAAGCCCGCCGCCCCGTCACTGGCGGCGTGGGCGGCGTGCGTGCCGCAAGACAAGGCCACAAAAGCGAGAGCAGCCAGAAGCGGCGCAGTGGAACGACGCAAGAAATGGTGCACGGGCCGGGCCTTTCGCTGGGGATGACATTTTGCGGAGTGATGATGCGCCTATTGCATCAGCACATCCAGTTCCTGGTCCTTGCCGGCTTCCACCTTGAAATCACGGCTGTAATTCTTGCCGTCGTGGCGGCCGATGGCGGTGTAATCCCCCTCCGAGAGCACGAAGGTGGGAAACGCACCGATGGACTCCTTGATGGTGTCGCCACCGGGCGTGATGACCGTCCATTGGGTATCGCCCTGGGCCTCGCCGCCCTTTACCTTCACCAGCTTCAGCATCACCTGTGCGGCGCGATGGTGCATGGTGGCGTCGGTGAGCTTGCCGGGCACCACGTTCACGTCCGCGCGCACCACCGCATTGGCGTCGCCATAGGTGGAAACCACGTGGTAGGTCCCCTCGGGCAGCAAGATCACCTCGCCGGCGCCGGCGCCGCGATAATAGGGCTGGCTGGAGGTGCGGCCCTGCAGGAACGAACCCTCGAAGATGTCGAAGGTCAGCTTCTGCGGTGAAATCGCGTGGTTCTCCACATCAGCCTGCAGGCGCAGGCCGCCGGCGGGAAGGGTGAACGCCTCTCGCCGGGAGACGGTGCCCACCACCACGCGCTGGGCAGTGGTGGCGAGCCCATAGGTCACATGCACGATGTAGCCGCCGGGCGTGAGAAAGAAGACGGGCGCGGAATCGGAACTCTCCGCCACCAGGGGAAAGGCGCCCGTGCTCTCCGGCTGATCGGCGAACACGCGCCACACCAAGCCACGCTGAATGGGCGTGCCCTCGCTGCCGAAACGGGCGAAAACCCCCAGCGCAGCCTTGCCAGGCGGCGCATTGGGCAGCACCGAATGGGGCTCGCGCGGTCCCGCCGAAGGTGAGCCACCCACCCCGGGGGCCAGCGCCGGGGCCCTGAGGCCGCCGCCGGAAGGCGGCGCCGCGAACGGGCCCGCAGGTGGCGGGGTCGCGGGCGAACCCAGGAACTGCAAGCTCTGGGCGCCGGCTCCGGAATTCCAGGAGAAGGCGGCCACGAGCGCCAGCGCCACCACCGGCAGCCGCCGGCCCAACAGGTCGAGAAGGTGGATGGAACGCCCGAACAGGCGTGCGAAGCAGGTCATCGCACTGAGGTGCACAAAATTCAGGGCGGTTTCAAGTCGCCGCTGCGGTCCGATCCCCTTGCCCCTGGGTGATCAAAGCCCCGGTGAGAGGCCGGGGGCACGCGGCGATCGGCGCGCTTTCAAAACCCCTCGGCGGGCCTTTATAGGTCTGCCCTCTGCCCGCCGGCCCCGCCGGCCCTCATCAGCGAAGGCCCTGCCCCATGCCCGACGCCATCGAGCTCCTGCGCACCCGCCGTTCCTCCCGCATCATGGATCTCCAGGAGCCGGCCCCCTCGCCGGAGGAGCTGGAAACCATCCTGACCATCGCCGCGCGGGTGCCGGACCACGGGAAGCTCGCGCCCTGGCGCTTCATCGTGTTCGAGGGCGAAGGTCGTGCCCGGGCGGGCGAGGCCTTCGCCAAAGTGCTCGCCGCCAAGGACCAGGAGGTGACCGACAAGCGCCTGGAGGACGAGCGCCAGCGCTTCCTGCGCGTGCCGCTGGTGGTGGGCGTGGTCTCCAGCGCCGCGCCCCATGTGAAGATCCCGGAATGGGAGCAGCTTCTTTCGGCCGCCGCATGCTGCCAGAACATGCTCCTGGCCACCCTGGCCCTCGGCTATGGGGCCACGTGGATCAGCGAATGGCCGACCTACGATGCCGATGCCCGCGCCGCCCTGGGCCTGGCCGAGCACGAGCGCGTCACGGGCTTCATCTATATCGGCACCGCGGCACAGAAGATGGAGGATCGGCCCCGGCCGGAGCTCGCCCGCATCGTCACGCGGTTTTGAACCGCGCCGCGCTCAGGCGCGGTGGGCGCAATGGCAGTCGGCCAGGTGGTCATCCACCAGGCCGCAGGCCTGCATGGCGGCATAGACGATGGTCGGGCCGCAGAACTTGAAGCCCAGCCCCTTCAGCCGCTTGGACAAGGCGAGCGAAGCCGGCGTCTGGGCCGGCACGTCGGCCAGACGCCGGGGGCGGTTCACCACCGGCTCTCCGTTCACCGATTCCCACATGAGGTCGGAAAAGGAGATGCCCTTTTCCCGCAGGTCCAGATAGCCGCGCGCGGATAGCACCGCGCCTTCGATCTTGGCGCGGTTCCGCACGATGCCTGCATCCTGCATCAGCGCCTCGACCTTGGCGGCGTCGTAGCGGGCGATGATCTCCGGCTCGAAGCCATCGAAGGCGCGGCGGAAATTCTCCCGCTTGCGCAGGATGGTGATCCAGGCAAGGCCCGCCTGGAAGCCATCGAGCAGGAGCTTCTCGAACAGCGCACGGCTGTCGCGCTCCGGCACGCCCCATTCGTGGTCGTGATAGGCCATGTAGAACGGATCGGTGCCGCACCATGGGCACCGCATCCGCCCATCCTCGTGGGCCAAGGCCTCGCCGTTCGCCATCAGGCACCTCAGGTCTTTGCGGCTTTGAACTTCTTGTCCAGCTCGCTCACCTTGCGTTCCCATTCCAGGGGGAACTGGGCCCAGTCGGGCGCCTTCAGCTCCACTTCCGCCCCGCCGATGGTGAGGGGCACGCCCTCCGCCTTGGCATCGGTGGCGCGATCGAGGCGCACGGTGGCGATGGCCTTGTTGCCGGCCACCGACGAGAGCCGCCCGATGCTCTTGTCACCGGCCATGATCTCGGCCCCCACCTCGGCCGGCGCCGGCAAAAGGGCTTCCACCAGACGGTTGCGGGCCGTGGTGCGGTGCTCCATGCGGCTCACCACCTCCTGGCCCACATAACAACCCTTCTTGAAGTCCACGCCGCCCAGCTGGTCCATGTCGGCCTCGTGGGGGAAGGTGTCGCCATACGCGAAATCGGCGCCCCCCTTGGGAATGCCCAGGGCGATGCGGTGGGCCTCGTAAACAGCGAGATCACCCGAGAGCGCCGCTGCCGCCGCCTTGGGCAGCACCACCCGCTGCCCCAGCGCCGCGAGGCGCGGATCGGCGAACGAGGCGCCCTCCGGCGCGGCCTCGCCGGCACCGAACACGGCAGCCACCGCCATGTCCTCCGCCTTTTCGAAGGCCACCTTGGCCCGCAGGCGATGGAAGGTGAGGCGCTTCAGCAGATCGTCCACCTGCGCGGCCGGCGCATCGAACAGGAAGCTGTCCTCCCCGTCACGGTAGAGGAGAAAGTCGGAGAGAATCTTACCTTGCGGAAACAGCAGCGCGCCATAGCGCGCCTCGCCCACCGCCATGGTGGCGACGTTGCAGGTGACGACGCCGTGGAGGAACTTGGACGCCTCCGCGCCGGACGCACGAATGAGAGCACGATCAGTCAAATGAATGACGGGCATGGGACCGTCCTTTCTGAAGCAATCCGCAAGATGTAAGCCCAGCGTCGCGCCCTCTCAAGTGCGCAAGAGCGCCCATGCCGCGATGCAACGCATCCCGCATGGCGCGGTTGCGGGCAACCGGGTGCGCGCGCAACATCCTGGGAACGATTCGCCGGGCGGCGCGGGGACAGCACGGGGCGGGAACCACATGACTTCCTGGATGGTGGCGCCGGTCGCCTTCGCCGCGATGATCGCAGGCGCCTTCCTGGCGATTTTCCTCGCCCGCCGGGCGCCGGACGACTTCTTTTCCGAGAAGACCCAGGACACTTTCAAGGTGACGGTCGGCCTCACGGCCACCATGACGTCCCTGCTGCTGGGCCTGATGACCAATTCCATGCGCTACAGCTATGCCAGTACCGAGGAGGATGTGCAGCAATACGCCGTCGCCCTCATCACGACTGACCTGGAGCTGCGGCATTTCGGTGAGGACGCCTGCGCCGCCCGCCAGGAATTGTTCAAATTTGTCCGCCTCGTCATCAGCGAAACCTGGAGCTCCGACAAGCATCCGCCCCAGACCGGGTTCGAAACCGATGCCACCAACCAGCTGTTGAAGCTCGATGCCAGCGTGCGCGCGCTCACGGCGGTCTCGGACGACCAGAGGGTGAGCCGCAGCAACGCCAAGGCCAGCGTGAAGGCCCTGCTCACCCACCGCTGGAAGCTCAGCGGAGATGCCGAAAACCGCATTCCGCCCCTGTTCATCTTCGTGGTGGTGTGCTGGCTCACCCTCATTTTCACCAGTTTCGGCTGGTTCTCCTCCACCAACCTGCCGAGCATTCTGGCCCTGACGCTCTCGGCCGGCGCCATCTCGGGGGCATTGTTCCTGGTGGTGGAGATGGGCGAGCCCTTCAGCGGCCCCATGCGCGTCGCGTCGGCGCCGCTGCGCAACACGCTGCAAGCCATGGAGGCCCATCCCTGCGCCTTGGACACCACGCCCGCCGCCACAGCACAATGACGCTGCCGCGGCTTCAAGGCTTGCCATGGAGCCGCCCAGGCGCTTGAGTGGGGCCCCCTGATTTCACAGTCGTGTCATGGCCCCGCTTCCTCCCCGCACCCTTCAAGCCCGTGATCGCGCCATCCCGCTCGGTCCGCGCACCCTCGTCATGGGCATCTTGAACGTGACGCCCGATTCGTTCTCCGACGGTGGACGCAGCGCCCGGCCCGATGACGCGCTCATCAACGCCCGCCGGCTGGTGGCCGAGGGCGCCGACCTGCTCGACGTGGGTGGCGAATCCACCCGTCCCGGCCACACCCCGGTGCCGGCGGAGCAGGAATGGGCGCGCCTCGCCCCCGTGCTCGCCGCCCTGACTGCGGAGGTCAGCGTTCCGATCTCGGTGGACACCTACAAGGCCGAGGTGGCCGACAAGGCGCTCAAAGCCGGCGCCCACATCGTCAACGACGTCTGGGGCTTCGCCCACGACCCGGACATGGCGCGGGTGGTGGCCGCCCACGATGCCGCGGCGGTGGTGATGCACAATCGCGCCGAAGTCGACGAGACGCTGGATATCGTGCAGGACATGCTCGCCTTCTTCGAAATCGCGCTGGAGAAGGCCGAGCGGGCGGGCGTGAAGCGCGAGCGCATCGTGCTGGACCCCGGCATCGGCTTCGGCAAGACCTTCCCGCAGAACCTCGCCGCCATCCGCCGGCTGGACGAATTGCGGGTGCTGGGCCTGCCCATTCTGCTCGGCACCTCGCGCAAGTCCCTCATCGGCAAGGTGATCGAGACCACCCCGGCCGAGCGCCTGCCGGGCACCATCGCCTCGAACGTCATCGGCATCATGGCGGGCGTGGAGATCATCCGCGTGCACGACGTGGCGGCCCATGTGCAGGCGGCGCGCGTCGCCGAAGCCATCCGGGACGCCTCATGACAATGGAAACGGCCTATCTCTGCCTGGGCTCCAATGTGGGCGACCGGGCGGGGACGCTCGGGCTCGCCATCGGTGTGCTTGCGCGAGCCGGGCTGAGCATCCGCGCGCGCTCGTCGCTCTATGAAACGCCGCCCTGGGGGCCGATCCCGCAGGGGCCCTACCTCAACCAGGTGGTGGAGGTGGAAAGCCCCGTCAATGCGCGCAGCCTTCTCTTCCTCGGGCTGCTGGTGGAACTGATGCTGGGCCGCAACCGCGCCCGCGAGGTGCGCTTCGGCCCCCGGCGCATCGACATCGACATTCTGCTGTTCGGCCAACAGGCCATCGCCGAGCCGGATCTGGAGATCCCCCATCCGCGCATGCTGGAACGGGCGTTCGCGCTGGTGCCCCTGGTGGAGATCGCGCCCGAGCTCGTCATCCAGGGCACGCGCGCGGCCGACGCGCTGGCGCGCCTCGACGCGACGGACATCCGGGCGGTCGCTGGCTGAGAGGCGCCGCCTCCGCGCCGCCGGGAGCGACAGCCCGAACGGGCGCGCTAATTCAGGCTCTTGGAGAAGCGGTCCACCTGCCGGCGTACCTCATCCTTGGCCAGGCCGTAGCGGTCCTGGATCTTGCCTTCCAGCATCTCCCTGCGGCCGGCGATCTGCGCCAGGTCGTCGTCGGTCAGGCGGCCCCACTGGGCCTTCACCTGCCCGCACACCTGCTTCCAATGTCCCTCGATGCGATCCCAGGTCATCGCAATCACCTCCCTTGACTGCGGAACGCCTTTGCTGCGCCGGGGCCCGCTCGCCCGCCGGTGGTCCGGCGGCTTGGGGCACGGCGCTGCAATTGGCTGCCTTGCGGAAATTTGCCCTGGACAACGCCCGCCGGGCATGCCGAGTTCCCGTTAGATATGAAGATGACGCCGGAGGCGGTCCGGCCGCATGGGGGATGAAGAGTGATGAGCGCTGCGCGAGAGGTGGATGATGCAAAGCTCGCCGAAGGAGTCGTGAGGGGCGAGCGCGCGGCCCTGGCGCGGGCCATCACCCTTGTCGAATCCCGGCGCAGCGACCATCGCGCCCGCGCCCAGGCCCTGTTGCAATCCCTGCTGCCGCGCACCGGCGGCGCCTATCGCGTGGGCATCACCGGCGTGCCGGGCGTGGGCAAATCCACCACCATCGACGCGCTCGGCACCTATCTCACGGAGCAGGGCCTCAAGGTGGCGGTGCTGGCGGTCGATCCCTCCTCCAGTCGCACCGGTGGCTCCATCCTGGGTGACAAGACGCGCATGGCGCGGCTTTCGGTGGACCCGCGCGCCTTCATCCGCCCCTCGCCATCGGGCGGCACGCTGGGCGGCATCGCCGCCAAGACCCGTGAGACCATGCTGCTGTGCGAGGCCGCCGGCTTCGACGTGGTGCTGGTGGAAACGGTGGGGGTCGGCCAATCGGAAACGGCGGTGGCCGACCTGACCGACACCTTCCTGGTGCTGATGCTTCCCGGTGCCGGTGACGAGCTGCAGGGCATCAAGAAGGGCGTGCTGGAGCTGGCCGACATCGTCGCCGTGAACAAGGCCGACGGCGACAACATTCCCCGCGCCCGCGCCGCCGCCAGCGAATACCGGGCGGCGCTGCATCTTCTGGGCGCGCGGCAGGCCCATTGGTCGCCGCCCGTGCTCACCTATTCCGCGCTTACGGGAGATGGAATCGCGCAGGTGTGGGAGCAGGTCACACTGCATCGCCAGAAGTGCGAGGCCGCCGGCGCCTTCGCCGCCACCCGCCAGGCCCAGCAGGTGCGCTGGATGTGGACGCTGCTGAATGAGCGCCTGGCCGAAAAGGTCGCCTCCGATCCGGGGGTGAAGGCCCGCCTGCCCGCCCTGGAAAGCGAGGTTTCCGCCGGCACCCTCGCCCCCGCTCTGGCGGCGGCGGAGATCGCCCACCTCATCGGCCTTTGAGCCGGCGGGCGGCCCGTGCGCGCGCATCCTGGCATGAGCAGCCCGCGGGCGCGCATCCTGGTCTGTGCCTTCGGGCCGTTTCCGGGCGTGCCGGTGAACCCTTCCGCCCGCCTCGCACGGCAGATCGTCCATGCGCGGCGGCCGGCGCTCGCGGACATCGAGCTCATCCTCGAAATCCTGCCGACCCGCTGGGATGCGCTGGACATTCTCCGGCGCCACCTCACCCGCCATAGGCCCGACGGGGTGCTGTTGCTAGGGGTGGCGCCCCGGCGGCGAACGTTGTGCGTGGAGACCCGCGCGGTGAACCTCTGCGCCGACCGCCCCGATGTCGCCCGCCACCATCCGCCGGCGCGAAGGGTGGATCCACGCGCGCCTCATGTCTTGAGCTGTACGGCGGATGTCCCCGCCCTGCTCGCCGCCGCCCGTTCCGCCTGCGGCGCCGTTCGCGCCTCGCGCGATGCCGGCCGCTATCTATGCAATGCCAGCTATTTCACCGCCCTTTCCGGTGCGAACGGGCGCCCCGTGATCTTCGTGCACGTGCCTGGACGCACGGGCCGCCGCGCGAGCGCGCCCGTCGCGCTGGCCACCGCCCTGGGCGCCGTGCTGGTCGCGCTCGCGGCCCAGGCGAAGCGCGACCGGCTCCGCTCGTGAGCGCTCCATTGAATCTGTGTTCAAACTCAGCAAAGCTGCCGTGGGGGCGCCGGAAGCGAAAAAGGTTGCCGGAGCATGGCAAAAGGCCGTTTGCGCACCTTCTCATGGCGGTCCCGATAGCGTAAAGCCGCCCCATCTGCCGTGATCCGAAACGGACGATCCCCCGTGACCATTTATCTCCCCATTGCCGAACTGCCGGTGGCCATCTTCACCGTGTTCGCCATGGGGCTCGCCGTCGGCTTCATTTCTGGAATGTTCGGGGTCGGCGGCGGCTTTCTGATGACGCCGCTGCTCATCTTCACCGGTGTTCCGGCGGCGGTGGCTGTGGCCAGCGTCTCGCCCTACATGGCGGCGTCCTCCTTCTCCGGCGCGCTCTCCTACCTGCGCAAGGGCATGGTGGACCTCTCTCTGGCGGCGGTGCTGATTGCCGGCGGTCTGGTCGGCACGGCGGCGGGCGTCGCCCTGTTCCTCTGGCTGCGGATGATTGGGCAAGTCGACCTGTTCATCCGCATCGCCTACACCCTGCTGCTGGGCGCCATCGGCATCATGATGCTGGTGGAAAGCGTGCGCGCCATCCGCCGCACCCATCGGGGCGAGGCCGCCCAGGTGCGCCGCCCCGGCACTCATGCATGGTTCATGCGGCTGCCGCTGAAGATGCGCTTCCGCCGTTCCCGCATCTATGTCTCCGCCATCCCGGTGGCGGGCATCGGCTTCGTGATCGGCCTCTTGGGCGCAGTGCTGGGTGTGGGCGGCGGGTTTCTGCTGGTGCCCGCGCTCATCTACATGCTGCGGGTGCCCACCACCACGTCGGTCGGCACCTCGCTGGTGCTGACGCTGGTCACCATGGCGGCGGCCACCATCCTGCATGCCGAAGCCAACGGCACGGTGGATGCCGTGCTCGCCTTCGTGCTGATGATCGGCGGCACCATGGGGGCCCAGTTCGGCGCCCGCACCGGGCAGACCATGCGCCCCGAAAACCTGCGTTTCCTCTTGGGGCTGCTGGTGCTCTCCGTCGGAATTCGCGTGGCCGTCGACCTGGTGCGCCAGCCCGCTGACCTCTACGCGCTCCACCCCATCGAGGCGCGGCAATGAGTGCCCCTCCCGCCCGCCGGGCGCGCTCGCGCCTGCCCTTCGCGGCGGGATTGCTTGCCGCGGCGTGGGCGCTCACAGCCGCGATGCCCGCCGCGGCGCAGGAGAAGAAGCAGGCCCCGCTCGTCATCTCCGTCTCGCAGCCGCAGGTGCGCATCACCTCGTCCTTCACCGGCGCCGAGCTGGTGGTGTTCGGCGCCGCCGAGACAACCGCCACGGCGCCCGACGTGGTGGTGACGGTGCGGGGACCCAAGCAAAGCTTCGTCACCTGGCGCAAATCGCGCGTTCTCGGCCTTTGGGTGAACACCGACAGCCGCACCTTCGTCGACGTGCCGGCCTTTCTCAGCGTGCAGGCCAACCGGCCGCCGGAGGAGATGGCCCCGCCCGAGGTGCTGCGGCTGGAGCAGATCGGCCTGTCGCGCAACCTGCTGATCCAGCGGGTGGGCACCGATTATGCCGATGTGGTGCCCACGGACCCGTTCCGCCTTGCCTTCCTGCGGACCCAGCAGGCCGAGGACCTTTACCAGGACAATGCCCACG
The DNA here is from genome assembly GCF_043831965.2 of Xanthobacter variabilis. Lineage (NCBI taxonomy): Bacteria > Pseudomonadati > Pseudomonadota > Alphaproteobacteria > Hyphomicrobiales > Xanthobacteraceae > Xanthobacter > Xanthobacter variabilis. The sequence goes on along the minus strand of NZ_CM195533.1, from coordinate 2,790,786 downwards.
GCGTGACGTTCCTGGCGCCGGGCGTTTTCCGCGCGAACATCGTCATCCCCGGGCGGGCGCCCATTGGTCGCTATGATGTTACCGCCATTCTGCTTCGAGACGGCCATGTGATCGCGCGAGCGACGGAGCATTTCGAAGTAAACAAAAGTGGCTTTGAGCAGCAGGTGGCATCATTCTCGCAAAATGACGCCACCATCTACGGCATTGCCGTTGCCATTGGCAGCCTCATTGTCGGCTTTATAGGAAACTTCCTTTTCAGGAAGGAATAGGCGGCGACCAACGACAGATTGTGATCTTCGGCCACGGAAAGCGGAAAGTTGCGCCCAGCGATCTTTCCCGCCAAGCGCTCCGGTATAATTGTTTCAGCATTCGCTTTTCGCTTGAGATTCAAGCCTACTCGCGTCAAACAGTCACCCATCAGGTGATTTTTGAGCCACTCAGCTCAAGTGGCTTCGGGTGCCAAGCCCTGACCGGCGCCCGTCGGGACGGGACGGTGCCCACAAGCACCGTCCCGTATCCCTTGCGCATTTCCCGCCCCTGATACCTCTTGGCGTGTGACCTTCCCCACATTTTGCGCCGCTGGCTAAGAGCCACGGCCCGTTGAGCCCCAAGGCCTGATGCCACCCTCGGGCGCCCCTTCGAACGGGCCGTGGGCAGGACGGCGCGCATTTTCGCGTTTCAAAGCCGTGTGAAAATGCTCTAGACGCGGAGACGGATCACCGCTCGCGCCACGTTTTCACTGGAGGCCGAAGTTGGCTGGCAGCATCGCCATTACCATCGAGGACGGCATCGCCCGCCTCGTCCTGTCGAATCCCGAACGGCGCAACGCCATTTCCAGCGGCATGTGGCAAGCCCTCGCCGGTTTCGCCTCCGAGGCGGCGCGCCGCCACGATATCCGCGTCGCCATCCTGCGTGGCGAGGGGGCTCTCGCATTTTCCGGCGGAGCCGACATTTCGGACTTCGACGGGGCGCGTTCCGATGCCTCGGGCGCGCAGAGCTATGACGACATCGTGGAAGGCGCCTGCGCCGCCATTGAGGGGCTGCCCTTCCCCACCCTCGCCCTCATTCACGGCGCCTGTGTCGGCGCCGGTGCCGCCCTCGCTTCGAGCTGCGACCTGCGCATTGCCGCGGACAATGCCTTCTTCGCCATTCCGGCGGCGCGCCTCGGCCTGGGCTATGATCCACGCGGCCTGCACCGGCTGCTGCGGGTGTTCGGAAGCCAGGGCACGCGCCAGCTCTTCTTCACCGCCGACCGCCTCGCGGCCGCGCGGGCCTATGAGATGGGCGCCATCGACGTCATCGCCACCCCGGAGGAGGTGGATGCCACGGCCGATCGCCTCGCCCTGCGCATGTCCGAGAATGCACCATTGACGCTGAAGGCCGCCAAGCTCTCCATCCGCGCGGCGGAAGGTGGGCATGGCAGCCTGCTGGCGGAGGCCAAGCGCGCAACCAGCGCCGCCAATGCCAGCGCCGACTACCGCGAAGGCCGGCTCGCTTTCTCCGAAAAGCGGGCACCGCGCTTCACCGGCGCCTGATTGCGGGCCGCTCCTGCCCCCCGGCGACGGCGGGGCAGGACGCTTTGGATATGTCGCACGCCGCATTGGACATGATGGCGCCCCGACGATATGTTCCGCGCCCACCGCAGTTGCATGGCCATTTGGGGCGTAGCCAAGAGGTAAGGCAGCGGATTTTGATTCCGCCATTCCCTGGTTCGAATCCAGGCGCCCCAGCCACGCTCCCCATACCCCCTCAATAAGACCGCGACGGCCCGCAGGTCGCGAAACGCCCCGCGCATTCTTAATGCGCGGTGGACGGCCTAAAATCCCCGCCTGAAGCTTCCGAGTTGCGACACGCCGCTGCCCTCGGCAGCCCCACGCGCCGCGTTTGGCGATGATGAAACTGGCTTCATCGGCCCGCGATGCGCCCGACGGTCTGTTCCACGATCAGCAGCACAGCCCAGGACCCGCTGGAACGGGAGGGTCGACGCCTGCCTGATGTGTTGGGGGCACAACCCAAGGGCAGTGACGTATTCCCCATGGGATTTAGGCCGAACTCACTGCCGCAGCGCAGCCGCCATCACCGCTGGCCCTAAGGCGAGTTTCGAGCCGGACGGATACCAGCGCACATAAAGACAGCACCTGAACTCAATGAGTTAGACCATTTCCTCGATTCCGCGACAGCGGAAAATGCTCTAGATCGAGCAGCGTTCTGCGCGAAGTTTTCCCTCCAAGGTGGAGGGAAGACCGTCAGCGACGACGGGGGCCGCGATTGATGCGGGCGCCTATTTGTGCATTCCCTAGTTCGCTACCGATTGGCGGAAAAGCCATCTCGGGCACGACCTCTTTTCGCGTGACGTCCGATCCTGAATATGCCCCGCATCAAGCTCGATACAGAAAAAGGATTGGCCGTTGCCGCGCTGTTGATTGTCGGCCTGTTTTTCAGTGCCTGGCTCCATCTGGAGCAGTCATTCTCGAAAAGCCGGCAGGATTCCGTGAACGCGGGACTGCTCCGCGCCACCCAGGTGGCGGAGGTCATCAGCCAGGAACTCGACACGACCCTTCACGTCATCTCCTTCCTCCTCCAGGAGATCGCCGACGACCACCTGGGCGAGGCTCAGGATTTCGCCTCCGCGGCCCGGCACGCCCTTTCGGTGCTGCCCAACCAGCAAGGCGTGAGTGTCAGCCTCTATGATATCAATGGTATCCTGGTCGTCTCCAGCGGCGCCGAGGGCTTGAGAGACATTTCCAAAACGACACTTTTTTCTGCCTTGAAGGAGAGCACCCCACCCGCGGTCGCCATTGGGGATCCGGACCAGGGCCCCTACAGCATGCGGTGGCATGTCGCCTTGGGACAAGCGATTGTGCATGGCGGCCAGCATGCCGGCTATCTGGTCGCCGACGTTCCGATCTCCCTGTTCAGCGAAAAGCTCTCACAGATCGGCCTGGGGCCCGGTGACATCGCAGCCATCGTGCGGCAATCGGACCAGGAGGTCATTGCGAGCACGGCCGACCCCATCCTGACCGGCGCCGTCCTCGGCAGCAATCGGCGCGATCTTGCCCCATCCGGCCCCACCTGTGGCGCCGTTTTGCAGGACGCCTCGGCGGCGGGCCCGGCGCGGATCGTCGCCTGGAACGAGGTGCCAACCCACGGTCTCGTGGTTTTCGTCACCTTCCTGCAAGGCGGACTGCTCACGGACGTCGACCGCAACATCGCCTCGGACCGCAGCTACTTTGCCATCAGCGCGCTGCTGCTGCTGGCGCTGATGGCCGTGGTCGCCATCCTGCTGATGCGCAATGCGCGCCAGGGCCGCGCGCTCGCCCAGCAGGAGGAGATGTATCACAACCTTTTCGAGCAGAACCATTCCATCAAGCTGATCTCCGATCCCGCCAACGGGCGCATCATTGCCGCCAACCGGTCCGCCGCCGAGTTCTACGGCTACAGCCGCGAGCAGCTCGAGCACATGCGCCTCGACCAGATCAACTGCCTGCCACCGGACCAGATCAAGGCCGCTCTCACCGAAGCCATCGTGGGCAAGCGGCCCTATTTCCTGTTCCCCCACCGCCTGGCCTCGGGTGAAATCCGGCGGGTGGAAGTCTATTCCGGCCCGGTGAAATTTGGCGGCCACACGGTGCTTTATTCCATCGTGCACGACGTCACGGACCGCTTCGAGCTTGAGGCCCAGCTCAAGGATAGCGAGGAGCGTTACCGCACCCTGTTCCAGGTCGTGCCCACCGGCATCGTCATGCTGAACGCAAAGGCCGAGTTCACCGCCTTCAACGGGCCCGCCCTGGAAATGCTGCTGACCGACGAGGACGGCCTGAAGAGCCGCTCGCGCCCGCTGTTTGATCCCCTCGGCCGCCCCATTGCCGAAGCCGAGCGCCCCAGCCGCCGTGCTTTGGTGCAGGATCTCAACCACGAGCTGTTCTACGTCCAGAACGAGGATGGCAGCCGCACCTGGCTTTCCTTCATTTCCCGCCGGCTGGCGCCGGGAGCGGACGGCTCGCCCCAGGGCGCGGTCATCGCCTTCTCGAACGTCACCGATTTCATGCGGCAGGAGGAACAGCGCCTGGTGAGCCAGCTCGTGTTCGATTCCACGACCGAGGGCATCATGGTGACCGATGCCGACAATCGGATCGTGGCGGTCAACCGGGCCTTCAGCGCCATCACCGGCTACGCGTCGCAGGAGGCCATCGGCCAGACCCCTGCGCTGCTCGAGTCTGGGCTGCATGATGAGCCCTTCTACCGCTCCATGTATGAAAGCCTGCGCACAAAGGGCTCCTGGGAAGGCGAGATCACCAACCGGCACAAGAGCGGCCACCTGTTCGCCGAGCGGCTGGTCATCAGCACGGTGCGCCGCCCCAATGGCCTGGCCTCGGGCTACGTCGCGGTGTTCTCGGACATCACTGCCCGCAAGGAGAAGGAGCAGCTGCTCTGGCACCAGGCCAATTTCGATCCGCTGACCGGCCTGCCCAACCGCACGCTGCTGCTGGACCGCGCGACCCAGGCGCTGGTGCAGGCGCATCGCCGCAACCAGCCGGTGGCCCTGCTTTTCATCGACCTCGATCGCTTCAAGCCGGTCAACGACCAGTTCGGCCATTCGGTGGGTGACGACGTGCTGAGGGCGGTGGCGCTACGCATTCAGAGCTGGGTGCGCGCGGAAGACACGGTCGCGCGCCTCGGAGGCGATGAGTTCGTGGTGCTGCTGCCCATGGCCAGCGACCTCGACGGCGCCAGCGCGGTGGCAAACAAGATCCTGAGCGCCATCAACGAGCCGTTCGTGATCGGCGGACGCATCATCTCCATCGGCTGCTGCGTGGGTGTCGCCGTCTCGCAGCATGGCGAGGAGGAGGCCGAGATGCTCCTCAAGCGGGCAGATGCGGCCATGTATCAGGCCAAGGAAGCCGGCCGCGGGCGGGTTTCCATCGCCGCGTGAGGCTGGGGCCGGCGCCCTGCCCGTCCTGCTGCCCGAGGCTCACTGGGTCTTTGGGAAGCTCACTTCGAAAGCGCGCTTTCCAGCCGGTCCGCCACGGTGCGCAGCACCTTCACCCGCGCGAAGTGCTTGTCTTCCGCCTCCACCAGCGTCCAGGGCGCGTCGCGGGTGGAGGTGCGGTCCACCATCTCGGTGACGGCGGCCTCGTAGAGCGGCCACTTCTCCCGGTTCCGCCAGTCTTCCGGGGTCAGCTTGAAGCGCTTGTAGGGAATGGCCTCGCGCTGCGCGAAGCGACGCATCTGCTCGTCCTGGCTGATGGCCAGCCAGAACTTCACGACCACATAGCCGCTCTCCGCCAGCTGCGCCTCGAAATCATTGATCTCGCCATAGGCGCGGCCCCATTGGTCGGGCTCCAACAGGTTCTCCACCCGCTCCACCAGCACCCGCCCATACCAGGAGCGGTCGAAGATGGCGGTGTGCCCGCGCGCGGGAATGTGGCGCCAGAAGCGCCACAGATAGGGCCGCGCGCTCTCCTCATCGGTGGGCTCCGCGATGGGGTGGACGCGAAACCGCCGCGGATCCAGCGCCCGCCGCAGCCGCATGATGGTGGAGCTCTTGCCCGCCGCGTCGCTGCCCTCGAAGGCGAGGATCAGACCTTGGCCGGCGAAGGAGGCGGACTGGGTGGCCCGGGTGATGCGGCTCTGCTCGTGGGCCATCTGCCGCTCATAGTCCTCCTTCTCCAGCTTCTGGCTCAGGTCCAGGGTGGAGAGAATGGAGAAGGTCGGCAGCGCCTTGGGCACCTGGGTTGGGCTCGGCGTGGGGCGTGGCGTTCCCCCGCCACCATTGGCGGTCATCGCCCTCAGCTTTTCCAGCAGCACACTGCCTACGGTGGCATCCCGATAGGCTTCGTCAGACGCGGGAACCACCTGCCAGGGCGCGAAATCCGTGGAGGTGAGGCGGGCCGCATCCTCGGCGGCCTGGGCCAGGCGCACCCGCTCCTTGTGGCTTTCCAGCTCCGCCCATTCGCGCACCACGGGGCGCTGATAGGCGCCCTTGGTCAGCCCCTGAAGGCGCAGGTGGGCCTCTGCCGGATCGAGATAAAGCCAGATCTTCAGCAGGCTCACGCCCTCGGCGTGGAGCATCGCCTCCAGCCGGCGGATGTCCTCCATGGTCCTGACGAAGGCGGAGCGGCCCATTTCCCCCAGCGCACGCCCGCACATGGGGCGGTGATACCAGGAGCCGAGCATCATGCCGATGTCGCCATAGGACGGCAGGCCGCGCCAATATTTCCACATGGGCGGGTGGCCGCGATCGTCCTGGCAGGGCGCCTCATAGGTGAGGGTTTCCAGCTTGCGAACGTCCAGCCACTCATAAAGCCGGTTGAGCACGGCGCCCTTGCCGGCGCCGTCGGGCCCGTGGATCAGCACCAGGAGGCTACGGCGCTTCTGATCGATGAGCTGGAACTGCACATTCAGCAGATCCTCGCGCAAGCTGGGCTCCAGCGCCTTGAAGGCGCTCTTCTCCAGCTTGTGCTCCACCTTCGCCGACTCGAACACCGCCGCCCCCTCAGCAAACCGCGCAACGCAACCGAGAAACGGACGCCGTCCTCAGGCCGAGGCCTTCTGCGCGTTGGAGGGAACCTTCACCCAGGCCTCGCCGTCCAGCACGATCTCACCCTTCACCGAGCAGGTGCAGGACAAGCGGGCGCGGCAGCGCTCGGGGATCAGCTCCACCACCTGCACCTCGACGTCCACCGTGTCGTCGATGCGCACGGGGGCGCGGAAATGCAGGGTCTGCGAGATATAGACCGCGCCCGGGCCCGGAAGGCGCGTGCCGAGCACTGCGGAAATCAGGCTCGCCGTGTAGAGGCCATGGGCGATGCGGCCGCCGAAGGGGGTCTTGGCCGCGAAGTGCTGGGACAGGTGGATCGGATTGCGATCCCCGGTCAGCTCGGCAAAACCCACGATGTCGGAAGACGAAACGGTCTTCGACATGCGCTCGGTCCGACCCACGGTCAGGTCTTCGAAATAAAGGTTCTGCAGTTCAAGAAACATGGGGGGCACCCGTGCAGGTCCAATGGGGCGCGGACTGTAGATCATTTCCGCGCGCGGAGGGAACCAACCCGCGACAAGAAAATGCGGCAGCGACGCTGCCGCATTTTCTGTCTCATCTCAGCCGGCGGGGTGCCGGGGGCCCTGCCAGTGCCTCAGCCGGCGGTGGAGCGAAGCTTCTGCATCAAGGCTTCCAGCTCCGAATCCTTCACCCGCGGCAGCACGATATTGACCCGCACCAGCATGTCACCGTGGCCGCCCGTGGTGTTGGGCAGGCCCTTGCCGCGCAGGCGGAACACACGCCCCCCGGAGGTCCAGGCGGGAACCGAAAGCTCCACCTCGCCGGAGAGGGTCGGCACCCGCACCTTCGTGCCCAGCACGGAATCCGGCAACGTCACGTCCACGCTCTGGCGCAGGTCGTCCCCGTCGCGCTCGAACACCGGGTGCGGCGCATAGGAAATGGTGACATAGGCATCGCCCGGCTCGCCGCCGGTGGCGCTGGCCTCGCCCTGCCCCTTCAGGCGCATGCGGTGGCCTTCCCGCGTGCCGGCGGCGATCTTGATGTCGATCTGCTTGCCGTTGGGCAGGCCCACGCGCTTGCTGGCGCCGTGGGTGGCCTCCTCATAGGTCACCGGCAGGGTGATCTCCATGTCGGCGCCGGGAGCCGGGGTGAAGCCGCCACCGGCGCTGCGCCGCTGGCGGCCGAAGCCGAACAGGTCGCCCAGGTCGTCGAAGCTGGAGCCACCGCCCTGCCCCGCGCTGCCGGCGCCGCCGCCGCGACGGGTATTCCGCCGCGCGCCTTCGGGGCCGAATGAGAAGCTCTCGAAAATGGTGTCGCCGTCGAAGCCGGAGAAGCCGCCGGGGCCCTGACGCCGCCCGCCGCTGAACCCGGAGAATTCGGGCGCGCGCGGCTTGCCCTCGGCGTCGATCTCGCCGCGGTCATATTGCGCGCGCTTCTCCTTGTCCGACAGGATTTCGTGGGCCGTATTCAGCTCCGCGAACTTATCCTGAGCCTTGGGGTCGTCGGCATTGGCGTCGGGATGCAGCTTTTTCGCCAGCCTACGATAAGCGCGCTTGATCTCGGCTTCGTCGGCGGTCCGGGAAACGCCGAGGACGTCGTATGGATCACGCATGAAATCTCACCTCGCCGGCCGGCGCTAAAGCGGCCAGCCGCGTTCAAGATGTGGGTCCATGCCAGCTAAATTGCAACACCTATGCCGGCCTGCCCCCGAGATTCCGTCGCATTCAGGCCCGACCGAGCACCCGCACCTGGGATAATACCGTTGCGCCGCGCGCCCGACAGGCCTCGCCCTGGACCCACCGGTCCGCGGACTTGCCGTCAACGACCGCGATCATAAAGTCGCGGCACCCGCCGGCGCGGGTCTCGCCGATGGGAGTCGCAGTGCCGCGCGCGCCGGTCTCGGCATTCTCCCAGGGTACGCTGATATCCTTCTCGCCGGAGACCAGGGCCTGGTCGAGGGCGAGCTTCGCCGCGATCCAGTCGGCGCCGGCAATGCCCTTGGGGGCGTCGCCTTCCGGAAGCTGAAGCGAGGCGGGGCGCGGCTTGATGGAGCCCGTCACCAGGTCGTCATCCCCCTGCGGAAGGGAGCTGCAACCCGCACACGTCGCCGCAGTGAGGAGGAGCGCTGCGGCCAATCCCCTGCGGAGGACTTCGCGCAGACGCGCGGCGCTCCTATAAGGAGGCGTCCCGCCAACGAGCGGGGCGACCAGGATACGGCGAGGCACAGGGGACTCCACATGACGACGAGCGACACCATGGAACCCCAGAACCCCTTAACAACTGGTGATTTTACCCAGTCCGACGAGCCTTTCCGCCTGTTTGGTGAATGGTACGCCGATGCCGAGAAGAGCGAGCCCAACGATCCCAACGCCATGGCCCTTGCCACCGTGGACCCGGACGGGCTGCCAGACGTGCGCATGGTGCTGCTGAAGGGTGTGGACGAACACGGCTTCGTCTTCTTCACCAATACCGGCAGCGCCAAGGGCCAGGAGCTTACCGCAACACCGAAGGCGGCGCTGGTGTTCCACTGGAAGTCGCTGCGCCGGCAGGTGCGGGTGCGCGGGCCGGTCGCCCGCGTCAGCGACGCCGAGGCGGATGCCTATTTTGCCACCCGGCCGCGCCTGTCGCAGATCGGTGCCTGGGCGAGCCGGCAGTCCCAGCCCCTCGAGGGGCGCTTCGCCCTGGAGGCGGCGGTTGCCAGCGCCACGGCGAAATACGCCCTTGGAACGGTGCCGCGCCCGCCCCATTGGACCGGCTTCCGCATTTCCCCGGTGCAGATGGAGTTCTGGCACGATCGCCCCTTCCGCCTGCACGACCGCGTGGTGTTTCGCCGGACGGACGCGGGGCAGCCCTGGACCAAGACCCGCCTGTTCCCCTGAGAGGCGGAAATTTCCACTCGCACGCCGGAGGTAAAGCTCTTTGCTTTCCTCCGGCGACGTGACAAGAATTGCGATCGGTAACAGGCAGTTAAGCGTATTATTTTACCGTCGAGAAGAACTCCAGCCGGCTTGGTCCCTGAAATTCCACACAGCAACATTGGCAAACGCGACCTGCGTCAGGCCAATGGGGAGTTTGGGACAGTGTCCGGCCAGATGATGAGCTTAAGATGCGCCCCGACGAGGCTCCCGCGACTGAACCTGGTGGTGCTTCCACCAAGGCAGGGGGCTCTGCACTTGACCTGGCCGCGGATACGCCCCTGTCCGCCATTCTGACGCCCTCCGCCGGGGATGCCCCTCGCGCGGCGCGCATCAGCTTGGGCGAAATCGTCCTGTTTGCCTCGTTCTATCTTTGCCTCATCTTCACGCTGCTCTCGGTGCTGCGCGGCCTCCACCTGGATTTTGCCCTGTGGCCGGCGAATGCTCTCGCGGCGGGCATTTTCCTTCTCGCCATCAAGGCCGCGCCACGCTGGTGCACGCTGGCGCTCACCGCGGCGAGCCTCGTGGCCCATCTGCTGGTTGGTGATTCCCAGCTTCAGGCGGGTGCGGCAGCGATTGCAGCCGGCACCAGCTTCTACCTGATCGTGGAGGGTTGCCGGCATGCGGACCTGCGCCCCGGCGGTCCGTTCGATGTGCGGCATGTGGCGTGGCTTCTGGTGGTGGCGCTCTGTGCCGGCATCCCCGGCGCACTCATCGGCGCCGCCGCGACCATCAGTGAGCATGGCGGCCCCTTCTGGCCCACCATGCTGCGGTGGTGGCTGCCGGACATGGCGGCGGTCATCCTTCTGCTCCCCCTGTTCCTCCTGTGGCCCCAGCAGGCTGGCGCGGCCCTGCCCGCCAGAGCGGCGGCGCTCGGGCGTCGCCTGCCGCGCGTGACCCTTGAATGCGCTGTGGCAGGTGCGGCCCTCGTCGGTGCCGCGGGCCTCGCAGCCGCGACGCAGGAACCCCTGCTGGTGGACCTGGGGGCGTGCATCCTGCTGTGGTTCGCCTTCCGCCTGGGCCCCTTCCTCACCGCCCTCGCGGCCAGCGCTTTCGGCGCCATGGTCCTGGCCCTTACCATTGCAGGCACCTGGGGCGCGCCCGGCGCGGACCGCTCCCTCGATATGCTGAAGGCCCAGGGCCGGCTGGTTCTGGCCGCGTGTCCCGCACTCATCATCGCCGCCATCATGGCGCAGCGCGACCGCCAGCAGCGGGCGCTGGTGGAGGATAAGCGCCGGCTTGCCTATGCCCTGGAAGGCGCCAATGACGGCATCTGGGACTGGCACCTGCCCACGGATGTCATCTTCTTCAGTACCCGCGCCTATCGCATGCTGGGCTACAATCCCGACACCGATGCGGAGATCGTTCGCAACTTTCGCGAGCTGATCCACCCGGAGGACATGCCCCAGGTCAAACGCGCCTTTCGCGAGCACATGGTGGGCCGCCACCGGCTCTACCAGATCGAGCTGAGGGCGCGGCACCGCAGCGGCTCCTATGTCTGGCTGCTCTCCCGCGGCAAGGTGGTGGAGCGCAACGATGCGGGAGGGCCTATCCGCGCGGTCGGTACCATCACCGACATCTCGCAGAAAAAGCACCTGGAAGCGGCGCTGGAGCATGCCGCGAGCCACGATCCGCTGACCGGCCTCGCCAACCGCGCCACCTTCGACCGCGCGCTGGAACAGGCTCACCGCCGCCTCAACCGTGACCTGGCGCCGTTCGCGGTGCTGCTGATTGATGTGGATCACTTCAAGGGCGTCAACGACGTGCACGGCCATGTGGCGGGGGATGTGCTGTTGACCACCACCGCGCGCCGGCTGCAATCCGCCCTGCGGGCGGGCGACATCGCAGCACGTTTCGGGGGCGACGAGTTCGCGGTCATTGCCCTGGGCAAGAGCCCTGAGGAATTCGTGAACCTGGCCAACCGGCTGCACCGCCATCTGTCGCGCCAGGTGGAAACCGAGGGCCTCATCCTTCCCGCCTCCTTCTCCATCGGCATGGCGGTCGCGCGCCGGCCCGATGTGAACCCGGCGACTCTGGTCTCCGATGCCGATGCCGCGCTCTACCTGGCCAAGGCGTCGGGGCGCGGCACTTGGCGGGCTGTCGGGTTGCTCACGGACGCGGACGGAGTTCCAGCTTCTGAGGCTTAGGCGAAAACGCCCCTTGCGCGTAGCTCGTGGGCGGAAACGCCCATTGGGCTGAGCTTGCGCGCCGGCGCCCGCCCCCTGAGCGGAGCTGTGAGCAGCCATGCGCTCCGACGGCCGGCAAATAGACGCTCCAACGAACACGACAGCGCGCGCGTATCTCCGAGGGCACGTGTCACGCCTCGATGCCTTTCGCTTCCGGAAAGCCGGGCTGCCAGATGCGGAAAGGCCCGCGACATGGCATCAGCCAAGACCGCGGGCCTTTCCGTTGCAGGCTTCGTCAGGGCTCCCCGGCCCGGCTCCATGCGGGGCCGGGGAACACCACAACGCGTCAGTCCAGGGTCAGCACACTCTCAGCCTCGAGCAGGCTGGCGTGGCCGCCCTCCACCACCTCTTCGAGGCCCTTGGCCAGCGGGCAAAGGTTCTCCGCGAAGAAGCGGGCGATGGCGATGCGTGCTTCAAGCCGGGGATCGGTGCCGCCCGCCGAGCGCTCGCGATGGGCCGCAAGAGCGGCCTTGGCGAGGTAGGCGCCGCCGGCCGCCAGGGCGAACAGGCGCAGATAAGGGGCGGCACCGGCGAGGGCCTTCTGATTTTCCTCGCCCAGCCGGTCGAGCTGCTTGCGGGTGGCGCGGCCGAGGGCGTCCACCGCCTCCGCCAGCTTCTCGCCGGCGCGGCCGAACTCCGGCAGCTCCAGAGCGTGCACTTCGTCGGCGATGTCGCGGAAGTCGGCAATCAGGGTCGTGGCCACGTCGCCGCCTTCCAGCGGCAGCTTGCGGGTCACGAGGTCGATGGCCTGAATGCCGTTGGTGCCCTCATAGATGGCGAAGATACGGGCATCGCGATAGTGCTGGGCGGCGCCGGTCTCCTCGATGAAGCCCATGCCGCCGTGCACCTGCACGCCCAGCGAGGCCACCTCGATGCCGGTGTCGGTGGAGAAGGCCTTCGCCACCGGGGTGAGCACGCTGGCCTCGGCGTGGGCGGAGGCGCGGGCCATGGGGTCCGCCAGCCGGCGCGAGCGGTCGATGGCGTCGGCGGTCATCAGGCAGATGGCGCGGGCGGCATCGGTGGAAGCGCGCATGGTCAGCAGCATGCGCTTCACGTCCGGATGGAAGATGATGGGCGCCATGCCCTCGCCGGTATAGCCCACGGCCTTGCCCTGGCGGCGCTCCTTGGCATAGGCGAAGGCGCGCTGGGTGGCGCGCTCGGCCACCGACACACCCTGGATGCCGACCGCGAGGCGGGCGTTGTTCATCATGGTGAACATGCAGGCGAGGCCGCGATTCTCCTCGCCCACCAGATAGCCGATGGCGCCCTCGCCCTTGTCACCGAAGGTCATGGTGCAGGTGGGCGAACCGTGCAGGCCCAGCTTGTGCTCGATGCCGGTGCAGAAGACATCATTGCGCGCGCCCAGCGAGCCGTCGGCATTCACCAGGAACTTGGGCACCACGAACAGCGAGATGCCCTTGGTGCCGGCCGGCGCATCGGGAAGGCGCGCCAGCACCAGGTGCACGATGTTCTCAACCAGGTCGTTCTCACCATAGGTGATGAAGATCTTGGTGCCGAAGATGCGATAGGTGCCGTCGGCCTGCTTCACCGCCTTGGCGCGCAGGGCCGCGAGGTCCGAGCCCGCCTGCGGCTCGGTGAGGTTCATGGTGCCGGTCCACACGCCGGAAACCATCTTTTCCAGATAGATCTTCTGCAGCTCGGCGGAGCCGTGGGCGGTGAGCGCCTCGATGGCGCCCTGGGTCAGCACGCCGCCGATGCCGAACGAGGGGGAGGCGGTGTTCCAGAACTCGGTGAGTGCGGAGGTCACGGTCGTGGGCAGGTGCTGGCCGCCGAAATCCTCCTCGGCCGCCACGGAGTTCCACCCGGCCTCGATCCACGACTCATAGGCGGCCTTCCAGCCGGTGGGCGTGGTCACGGCGCCGTCCTTGAGGACGCAGCCTTCCTTGTCCGCGCCGCGATCGAGGGGCTCGATGACGGAGGAGGCGAACTTGCCGGCCTCTTCCAGAACCGGCTCCACCACGTCGAAGGAGAGATCAACGAGGCCCTGCTCCATCAGCTTGGGCAGCGAGGTGCAGGTCTTCAGGAAAAACGATACGTCCTCGACCGGCGCACGATAGGCCATCACTCTCTCCTTAAGATGCGCGGGCACCCCATCCCCTCGGGCACTCCGCGGCTTGACCGGACCCTTCACCCGCGCTCTAAGCGCTGGCGCCGGCCGGCCCCCAATTCGCGGCGATGGCCCCCGTTCGTCAAGTCGCGTCTGTTGGCCATTGGTCGCAGCCGCCGTCTCGCATGAAGGCACGCATGGTCCATTCCACAGGATCCCACGGCCAAGCGCCCGACACCCGCACCCTCGCGGCGGATGCGGCAGGCATCGCGGAAGCCGCGCGCCTGCTGAAGGCGGGCGGTCTGGTGGCCTTTCCCACAGAAACCGTCTACGGCCTGGGCGCCGATGCGGCCAATCCGCACGCCGTGGCCGCCCTCTACGCCGCCAAGGGGCGGCCGGCCTTCAATCCGCTGATCTCCCATCTCGCCAGCGCCGACTCGGCCCTCGCCTTCGGCCGTTTCAACGCGACCGCCCGCAAGCTGGCGGACGCCTTCTGGCCCGGCCCGCTGACGCTGGTCGTGCCCTATGCCGGCGGCGCGCGCGCCTGCGAGCTTGCCCGCGCCGGGCTCGACACCATTGCCCTGCGTGTGCCCTCCCATCCGGTGGCGCGGGAGCTGATCGAGGCCTTCGGCGGCGCCGTGGTGGCGCCCAGCGCCAACCGCTCGGGCCATGTCTCGCCCACCACGCCGGAGCATGTGCGCGGCGATCTTTCCGGGCTCATCGACCTGATCCTGGATGGGGGGCCGACGGAGGTGGGCGTTGAATCCACCATTGTCGACGTCACCGGCGAAACGCCGCGCCTGCTGCGGCCGGGCGGAGTGACCCGCGAGGACATCGAGGCCCTGATCGGCGCGCCCTTGGCCGACGCCGGCGCGCAGGATGCCGCCCGGCCCGCCTCCCCCGGCCGCCTCGCCTCCCACTATGCGCCGCGCGCCCGGGTGCGGCTGGAGGCCGGGAGGATCGAGCCCGGGGAGGCGCTGCTCACCTTCGCCGGCGCCCGCCCGCCGGGCAGCGAAAAGGCCGGTGTCATTCTCGACCTCAGCCCCGCGGGCGACCTCACCGAGGCCGCCGCCCACCTTTACGGTGCCCTGCGCAGCCTGGATGCGTCGGGCGCCCCCTCCATCGCCGTGGTGCCGCTGCCGCGCTCGGGCCTCGGCGAAGCCATCGCCGACCGCCTGGGCCGTGCGGCAGCCCCGCGCCCCACTTCTCACCCCGAGGCTCAGCCATGACCACCCAGCCCACCTGCGAAGCCCCGATTCTCGAGGCCACCATCAATCATGCCGACGATGGCGACATCGCCGCCATCGTCGCGCTGTGGGAGCGGGCCGGCCTCACCCGGCCGTGGAACGATCCCCACGCGGACATCGCCCTGGCCCGGCGCGGCCCCCATTCCACGATCCTGGTGGCGAAGGAAGGCGGCGCGCTGCTGGGCACGGTGATGGTGGGCCACGATGGGCACCGGGGCTGGGTCTATTACCTCGCGGTCGAGCCGGCGCGGCAGCGCCAGGGGCTGGGCAGCACCCTGCTGACCGCCGCCGAGGACTGGCTGCGCGCCCGCGCGGTGCCGAAGCTGATGCTGCTGGTGCGCCCGGACAATGCGGAAGTTCGCGCCTTTTACCACGCGGAAGGCTTCATCGAGGAGCCGCGGATCATCTTCTCCAAGCGGCTCGACGAGAAATAGCATCCGGAACTTTGAGCCGTCTCAAAGCTGTGCTCCTGACCGCGAAATATGCTATGAGTTCATTAAAAATAAAGCTCATAGGGAGGTCGGACGCTTCATGTCCACGCTGCTCGTCACTCATCCGGCCGGGCTCAATCATCTCACCCCGCTCGGCCATCCCGAGCGTGCGGACCGCCTCAGGGTGCTGGACCGGATCTTCGAGCAGGAGAAATTCTCCCTGCTCATGCGGGACAGTGCGCCGCGGGGCGAGCGGGAAGACATCATCCGGGTCCATCCGGCCGATTTCTTCGATGCCATGGGCGGCGCCGTGCCCACGGAAGGGCTGGTGCGCATCGATTCCGACACGGTGATGTCACCGGGCAGCTGGGAAGCCGCGCTGCGCGGGGTGGGCGGCGCCTGCTTCGCCGTGGACGAGGTGCTGGAGGGCAAGGTTGCGAACGCCTTCGTGGCCATGCGCCCGCCGGGCCACCACTGCGAAGTGCGCAAGCCCATGGGCTTCTGCCTGCTCAACCAGGTGGCGGTCGCCGCGCGCCACGCCCAGGCGAAATATGGCCTGGAGCGGGTCGCCATCGTGGATTTCGACGTGCACCATGGCAACGGCACCCAGCAGATCTTCTGGGACGATCCGACCGTGATGTATTGCTCCACCCACGAGATGCCGCTGTTTCCCGGCACCGGCGAGGCGAGCGAGACCGGCAGCGCGGACACCATCGTGAACGCCCCGCTCCATGCCGGCGACGACGGCACCCAGTTCAAGGAGGCCATGGAAAGCCGGGTGCTGCCGCGCCTGGAGGCCTTCCATCCGGACCTGATCCTCATCTCCGCCGGGTTCGACGCCCATGTGCGCGACCCCATGGCCTCGCTGCGCCTGGTGGATACCGACTTCGCCTGGATCACCCGCCGCCTCATGGAGACGGCGGACCGGGTCTGCGGCGGCCGCGTCGTCTCCCTCCTGGAGGGGGGATATGACCTGGAGGCACTGGCCTCCTCCGCCTCCGCCCACGTCTCCGCGCTGATGCACGGCTGAGCGGCGCGCGCCCCTGGGGTTACGGCAACCACCAGGGGCGGGCTCAGCGGCGCTTCATCTCACTGCCGCTGCGTCGGCAGATAGGGCGCGAGCGCGTGGGCCAGCTTGGAGGGCGTGAGCGTCTGCAGCCAGACATTGCCGGGGCCGCGCAGCCGCGCCAGGAACAGGCCATCGCCGCCGAACAGCATGTTCTTGACCCCGGAAATGGTCGTGATCTCGAACGACACGCTTTCCTCGAACATGCCCACATGGCCGGGATGAACCAGCAGCTCCTGGCCCGGCTGAAGGGTGTAGCTGACGATTTCGCCGCCCAGCTCCACATAGGCGCTGCCGGTGCCGGTGAGGTGCTGGAGCACGAAGCCATTGCCGCCGAACACGCCTGCCCCCAGGCTCTGCTGCACGCCCACCGCCAGCGACAGCCCCAGCGTGCCCGCCAGAAAGCCATGGCGGTGGATGAGGAAACCCCGGCCCGGCTCCACCTTCGCCTCGATGATGTTGCCGGGAACGCTGGCGGCCAGCGCCAGCAGCCCCTCACCCCCCTGGGCCACGAACTCGGTCATGAACAGGCCGCCGCCGGAAATGGCGCGCCCGATGGCGGAAAACAGCCCGCTGGCCCCGCCGGTGGCGGCAGTGGTGTTCATGGCAATGTTGGATGTCATCCAGGACAGGCGGTCCGGCTCGGCCAGCACGCCTTCACCCGGCTCCAGGGTGAATGTCAGAACGGGAAGGGTCGTGCCTGTGATCTCGCTGCGCATCGAAACCTCGTCGGCGTCAGGTCACGGCGGTCCGGGCTCGGACATCCGCCGGCCACAGACAAGCAGCATCGGCGCACCACCGCAACGCTCGTTCCCGGGCCGGCTCAGGCAAAATGGGCGGGGGAGCACCGGGACGACGGCGCCTTCGCGGGCGGGTCCGACCTCTTCGCGGATCTTGTGAGGCAAGGACATGCGCCCCCGCATGCGGTCTCCTGCCACGGGCCGCCGCCAAGCGAATCTGCACTGGAACCGCCAAAATGACCGCAATCGACGAGGAGCGAGGACATCCATGCGCTTCATGCGCCCGCGGGCCGCGACGCGACTTCCTTGCCTTGCTGCCCTGCTGCTGGCGCTCGGCGGCGGCACCGGGATGAGTGCGATGGCCGATTCCGCCTCCCCCGCTCCGGCGCGGCCGGTCGTGCTGCGCTTTCTGAACGCCCCGCGGGATGGCGAGCCGTTGAGGCATCCGCCGAGGCTTGGCATCGCCATCGGTGGTCCCGCGCGCCCGGCGGTCCTGGACACCGGCTCCACCGGCATCGTTATCAGCGCCAGCTCAATTCCCAATCTCGCCGCTCTGCCGGACCTGGGAGAGGGGCGCCTCACCTATTCCAGCTCCGGCCGCATCATGATCGGCCGCTATGTGCGCACTCCGGTGACCCTTTCGGGGGCGAACGGCGGCGCGCTCACCACCCGGCCGCTCCCGGTGCTGGCCGTCACCCGCATCGCGTGCCTGCGCTCGGCCCGCAACTGCCAGCCCAATGACGCCCCGCGCGGCATCGCCATGCTGGGCGTGGGCTTCGCGCGGGAGAAGGACGGACAGGCGGGCGGTACGCCGGACAAGAACCCCTTCCTCAACCTGCCCGGCATGGCTGACCCGACGCAGCATGCGCCTGGCACGCGCGGCGCGCTCGGCCGGGGCTACATTCTCAGCCGGTCGCAGGTGCAGGTGGGCCTGGGCGAACGGGATGGGGACGCCTTCGCCCGCATGGCCCTCGCGGCCTCCCCCATCGCCGGAGAGTGGCAGGCCCCCGCCGCCTGCTTCGCCCTGAATCATCGCGCCCCCGCCGCCTGCGGCAGCCTGCTGGTGGATACCGGCGTCACGCGCAGCTTTCTCACCGTTCCGGAAGCCCAGTTTTCCGGCCTCCTGGCGCCGGATGGGCGGCTCTTGCTCGCAGATGGCGTGCGCGTCGACATCCTGCCCGCTCCGGGGAAAGGCGAGCCGCGCTACAGCTTCGTCGTCGGTGATCGCGCCGACCCGCTCGCGCCGGATGAGGTGGTGCTCGTGCCACGGCCCGGCCGCGCGGCCTTCCTCAACACCTCCGTGCGCCTGCTGAACGGCTTCGATTATCTTTTCGACGCCGATGGGGGCGCAGTGGGCCTGCGCCGCATCCCGCGCTGAGGCGATAGCGGAATTCGCGGTGTCTGGACTTCAGGAACGGAAGCGATCACCCTGACTTTCCATTCCCGGGGCTGCCCCATTTTTCCCGGGGGAGATTGCATTGCCATGGCCACGACGCTTTCTATTCCCTTCGACAATTCCTATGCCCGGCTGCCCGAAAGCTTTTTCGCCCCCGCCCAGCCGACCCCCGTTTCCGCCCCCCGCCTTGTGAAACTGAACACCGCGCTGGCGGAGGAGCTGGGGCTTGACCCCGCCGCCCTCTCCACGCCCGAGGCGGTGGAAGTGTTCGCCGGCGTGCGCGTGCCCGAGGGGGCTCTGCCCATCGCCCTGGCCTATGCCGGCCACCAGTTCGGACAGTTCGTGCCGCAGCTGGGCGACGGGCGGGCCATTCTCCTGGGTGAGGTGATCGACCGGCAGGGCCGGCGGCGGGACATTCAGCTCAAGGGGTCCGGCCCCACCTTCTTTTCCCGCCGGGGCGACGGGCGCGCCGCCATCGGGCCGGTGCTGCGCGAATATCTGGTGAGCGAGGCCATGGCCGCCATGGGCGTACCCACCACCCGCACGCTGGCCGCCGTCACCACTGGCGACCCGGTCTGGCGCGAGCGGGCGCTGCCCGGCGGCGTGCTGGTGCGGGTCGCGGCAAGCCATATCCGCATCGGCACCTTCCAGTTCTTCGCCGCCCGCCAGGATCTCGAAGGCCTGCGCGCCCTCGCAAACTACACCATCGCCCGCCACTATCCGGAGCTGGCCGGCGCCGACCAGCCCTATGCCGCCCTGCTCGAGGCGGTGATGGACCGCCAGGCGGCGCTGGTCGCGCGCTGGCAGCTCATCGGCTTCATCCATGGCGTGATGAACACGGACAACATGTCCATTGCCGGCGAAACCATCGACTATGGGCCGTGCGCCTTCATGGACGCCTACCACCCCTCCACGGTGTTCTCGTCCATCGACTACATGGGCCGCTACGCCTACAAGAACCAGCCGCAGATCGCCCACTGGAACCTCGCGCGCCTCGCCGAGACGCTGATCCCCCTTCTTCATGCCGAGCGCGAGCCGGCCGTGGAAGTGGCCAACACCCTGCTCGGCACCTTCCCCCAGCGGTTCGAGGCCGCCTACCATGCGGGCCTGCGCGCCAAGATCGGCCTTCCCGACGGGACGGCGCAGGATGTGGCACTGGCCCTGGAGCTGCTCCAGGTGATGCAGGCGCAAAAGGCGGACTTCACCCTCACCTTCCGACGCCTGGGCGCCGCCGCCGAGAGCGCGGAGGGCCTTTCGCCCGTGCGCGACCTGTTCCTGGACCGCGCCGCCTTCGACGCCTGGGCCGAGCGCTGGCGCGCCCGCCTCGCCGAGACCGGCCGCGAAGGCGTCGCCATCCGCGCCGAGATGGACCGGGTGAACCCCAAATTCATTCCCCGAAACCACCAGGTGGAATGGGCCCTGGAGGCCGCCGCCGAGCAGGGCGATTACGGCCCGTTCGAGGAACTGCTGGGCGTGATCCAGCACCCCTTCGAGGAACAACCCCGCTTCGAGGCCTATGCCGAGCTGCCGCCAGAAATGAAGGACTACCAGACCTTCTGCGGGACGTGAGAGGGCGCGCACAGAGCTGACGGGGCACCGAAACGAATGAACGCGACCGCCGGGCGGCTCCGGCCGCTCCTCCGCTTCCCCTCCTCTGTCGGACGCACGGCCACCACGCAATATGTTCCGCCTTTCCGCTGGGGGCAGCGCGGGCTGGCGGCTAGGGCCTCGCGGCTTTGGGGTCGGCGTTGCCCGTGCATCGGACCAACTTCCGCCCGGCGACGCGTTCCTTGACGCGCATCTGAACGCCCGCTCGGCATCAGCGTATCAGCCGCCAGCCTGAAGCACGGCCCACGGCGGCCCGGCAAGGCGCGAACGGCCACGCCACCGTGGGCCGGACCTGGAGCCCTCGCGACCTTAATGCCCAGCGAAGGGGAGGCAGAGCCGAGCCCGCTGGAGTTGCGGGCGAGAGAGGGGGACAGTCCCGGCGGCGCCGCAGACGATTGGCATAGCGTTGTGCAGCTGGCAGCGCGTCCTGGAATGCGTCTGGCTTCGCGGCCCTTGGAGCCGTTGCCACTCGCCTCGACTCCGTCCCCGATTCCCGACGACTTGCTCGCCGCAGCCTTCTCCTGCTTGTGGAGAGGAAGGCACCGCATGGGGGCGCCTGGGCGAGAGGGCAGCAGGCGTCGCCACATCCACTGGGCGTCCGCCACACGCCCCCCCTTCAGCCCGTAGCGGAAACAGCGCGACGGTTTATCCCACTGGCTTTATCCACGTCCATCGCGCGCAGCAGTTCTCACGAGGTCCGGACACGCCTCCGCCCGCCGACAGCGCCGCTCTCCGAACGCCAGCAGTCGCATCGTGCCCGATCCCCGCAAGATGCCCCCCAGACAAAAGAAAAGGGCGCGACCGAAGCCGCGCCCTTCCCTTTTCTCAGACCGATGGGGCCGGATCGAGGATCCATGCCGCCACCCCAACCGACCTAGCCGGTTGGGGCACTTACGACGTTTGGTCGGATGGATTTCCTCAGAAATCCATGCCGCCCATGCCGCCCATGCCGCCGCCGGGCATGGCGGGCATGGCCGCGTCCTTCTTCGGCAGCTCGGCCACGAGCGCCTCGGTGGTCACCAGCAGGCCGGCCACAGAGCCCGCGTCCTGCAGAGCGGTGCGCACGACCTTGGCCGGGTCCACGACGCCAGCGGCGACGAGGTCCACATATTCCTCGGTCTGGGCGTTGAAGCCGAAGTTGGCGTCGGACGCCTCGAGCACCTTGCCCACCACGATGGAGCCTTCCACGCCGGAATTCTCGGCGATCTGGCGGATGGGAGCCTCAAGGGCGCGCAGCACGATCTTGATGCCCGCCTTGATGTCGGCGTTGTCGGAGGTGAGAGCCTCCACCGCCTTCTTGGCGCGCAGCAGGGCCACGCCGCCGCCGGGGACGATGCCTTCTTCCACCGCGGCGCGGGTGGCGTTCAGCGCGTCGTCAACGCGGTCCTTCTTCTCCTTGACTTCCACCTCGGTGGAGCCGCCCACGCGGATCACGGCCACGCCGCCGGCGAGCTTGGCGAGACGCTCCTGGAGCTTCTCACGGTCGTAGTCGGAGGTGGTGGCCTCGATCTGCGCCTTGATCTGGGCAACGCGCGCCTCGATGTCGGCCTTCTCGCCGACGCCGTCCACGATGGTGGTCTTTTCCTTCTCGAGGATGACCTTCTTGGCGCGGCCGAGCTGAGCCAGGGTCACGTTCTCGAGCTTGATGCCGAGATCCTCGGAGATGACGGTGCCACCGGTGAGGATCGCGATATCCTCGAGCATCGCCTTGCGACGATCACCGAAGCCGGGAGCCTTCACGGCCGCGACCTTCAGGCCACCGCGCAGCTTGTTGACCACCAGGGTGGCCAGGGCCTCGCCTTCCACGTCCTCGGCGACGATCACCAGCGGACGGCCGGACTGCACCACGGCCTCGAGGACCGGGAGGATCGGCTGGAGGCCGGAGAGCTTCTTCTCGAAGATGAGAATGTAGGGCTCTTCCAGGTCGGCGATCATCTTCTCCGCATTGGTGATGAAGTACGGAGAGAGATAGCCGCGGTCGAACTGCATGCCCTCGACCACGTCGAGCTCGGTCTCAGCAGTCTTGGCTTCCTCGACGGTGATGACACCCTCGTTGCCGACCTTCTGCATGGCGCCGGCGATCATCTCGCCGATGGAGCTGTCGCCGTTCGCGGAAATGGTGCCGACCTGGGCCACCTCGGCGGAGGAGGAGACCTTCTTGGCGCGGGCCTGGATGTCCTTGATGGCCGCGGCGCAGGCGAGATCAATGCCGCGCTTCAGGTCCATCGGGTTCATGCCGGCGGCAACCGCCTTGGCGCCTTCCTTCACGATCGCCTGGGCCAGAACGGTCGCGGTGGTGGTGCCGTCACCGGCCAGGTCGTTGGTCTTGGAAGCGACTTCGCGAACGAGCTGGGCGCCCAGGTTCTCGAACTTGTCCTCAAGCTCGATTTCCTTGGCGACGGACACGCCGTCCTTGGTGATGCGCGGCGCGCCGAAGGACTTCTCGATGACGACGTTGCGGCCCTTGGGACCCAGCGTGACCTTCACGGCATTGGCGAGGATATCCACGCCGCGCAGCAGCTTCTCGCGCGCGTCGGCAGAAAACTTGACTTCTTTGGCAGCCATCACGGCCTCCTTATGAAACGTGCGGAAAAAGGCTCAGGCACTCTCTCGCGATCAGCCGATCACGCCGAGAATGTCGCTCTCCTTCATGATGAGAAGATCCTGGCCGTCGATCTTCACCTCGGTGCCGGACCACTTGCCGAACAGCACGCGATCGCCGGCCTTCACATCGAGGGCAACGAGCTTGCCGGCCTCGTCGCGGGCACCGGGACCCACGGCCACAACCTCGCCCTCCTGGGGCTTTTCCTTGGCGGTGTCGGGGATGATGATGCCGCCGGCGGTCTTCTGCTCGGCTTCAATGCGCTTGACCACCACGCGGTCGTGCAGGGGACGGAAGGACATGGGTCTATTCCTCTCGGAACATGGAATTTGGCGCGGCATGCGCCGCTGCCGGCATCGCTGGCACTCTCAAAAGAGGAGTGCCAAGCTCGCGGCGGAGATAAGTGCGCCGGTGCGCGCCGTCAAGGCACGCGGCGTGAACTTCACGACCAAAAGGTGGGATACGAACCGGTAACCGCCAGCCCTTAGAGTGATTTTCCGAAGTCCAGCGAGGCGGTTCACCCCCGGCAGCGAACTCTTGAACGAAGCGTTATCGACGCCGCAGGGATGAGCCGTTATGGTCGGCGCGCCGGCCTGAACCCGCGTGGGCAATGGCAAGGACCGGAGTTGAGACGGCGGAGGCCTTGGAATACCCCATGAACATTTTGCTTGCACGATCGAACGCGCGCCTCGGGAAGCAGGGTCGCGTCGGCCGGGGTCGCCTGGGCCTGGCCGGAGTGGCCGCCACCGCGCTGGCGCTCACGCTCGCCGCCTGCAGCACCACGCCGACCGAGCCGCCGCCGCCCGCCAAGCCGCAATATTTCAGCCCCATCCCGCCGGACCGGCTGGTGGGCCGCTGGGGCCTTGCCGCCTATCATCGCCCCGATGATGCCGGCCGCACCGAGACCCAGGCCAAGGCCCAGTGCTCGAACCCTTACGTCATCACCGCAGGCACCAGCGGCGGCGTCATGATGTATCTGGCGGACGACAACAAGCTCACCGAGGTGGTGTCGAAGCAGGTGGCCAATGGCCCGATCTTCATCGGTCCGCCCGACGAACCCGCCGGCGCCCAGGCCGACCGCCAGGTGATGCGCTTCGACGGTAACGTGCTGGTGCTGCGCTGGGTGGACACGGAAGTGGCCAAGCGCTACGGCACCATGGTCTACGTGCGCTGCTCGTGACGATCCCGGGTGGGCGCCGCCAGGCCCCACCCCACTGACCGGCTGCGTAGCGAGCCCGGCCGAAAGGCAGCTCACAGGCCTGCAGCGTCTTCTGGTTTTCCTGCGGCGTTTCCTGGTTTTCCTGGGGCGTTTCCCGGTTTTCCTGGGGCGTTTCCCGGTTTTACGGAATCGCGGAGTTGCCCCAGATCTGCGACTTCACGCATTTTCTTTGCGCGAGCCGGCGCCCTCGCCCGAAGGCGATCGCCCCCTCTTCAGGACGATCCCTGGTGGGGGTGAAGGACAGCGCACCGGCGCAACTCCAGCCATGTAAAGACGCTGCTACTGCCGGAGACCAATCGCCATTGGGCGAAGGGAACGGCCCGGCCCGCCATCCGCGTTCCACCACCGGCCCGCTTCTCGCAGCTTGGCACCATCCCCTCTTGCCGGCGAGGGGGCGGGAACGATGGGAGTGGATGACGAGGCGCGCGACGGGGCATCGCTTCAAAGGGGCGCGCGTGCAAGGGCCGCGTCGGAAGAGCCGGGGGCGTCAACGCAGAGCATCGCCCCTCCCCGCCTGGCAAGTAGGCGAGGAGGCGCGCCAGTTGCCGCACCTTTTCTCTTGAATGTCGCTCAAGCGCCTTGAGCTGCAGTGTTTTCCAGAACCGAGCCATATCCGCCACGTCGAAGACGCCAGATTCCGTCAGGCTCAGATCAGCCATTCAGCCCGAACACTAATGGCTTTCGCGCCGCCCCTCTGCCACCGGCCGAAGGCGCAGGCGGCAGCATGCGCTTCACGCGCCAGTGCTCTTGGTCTCGTCCTCCACCGGAGCGGCGGGGGCATTCTTCTTGATGGACTCAATGGCGCTCAAGGCCGAAGCCTTCGCCTTATAGCCTTCCGAGGAGAACATGATCTCCCCATTGGAAGCCCGAAACCGGAAGCGGAACTCGCCCGCTTTGTCCTTGAAGACCTCGAACTTCGCCATGGCAGTTTCTCCCGGGTGCTGCCCTCGCAGACCTAGCAGGTCGAGGATGCGATGATTCGCACCCTCACGCCATGCGTGTGGCAGGTCGCTACTCGTCCATCTTCAGCGCGGCGATGAAGGCTTCCTGCGGAATCTCCACCTTGCCGAACTGGCGCATCTTCTTCTTGCCCTCCTTCTGCTTCTCCAGAAGCTTGCGCTTTCGCGTGATGTCGCCGCCATAGCACTTGGCGGTCACGTCCTTGCGCAGGGCGCGGATGGTTTCGCGGGCGATGATCTTGGCGCCGATGGCCGCCTGGATCGGGATCTGGAACAGATGCTGCGGAATGAGATCCTTCAGCTTCTCACACATCACCCGCCCGCGCGCTTCGGCCCGGGTGCGATGCACCAGCATGGAGAGCGCGTCCACCGGCTCGGCATTCACCAGGATCGACATCTTCACCAGATCGCCGGGGCGATATTCGGTAATCTGATAGTCGAACGAGGCATAGCCCTTGGAGATGGACTTCAACCGATCGTAGAAGTCGAACACCACCTCGTTCAGCGGCAGGTCATAGGTGACCATGGCGCGCGCGCCCACATAAGTGAGCTCGATCTGGTTGCCGCGCCGGTCCTGGCACAGCTTCAGCACCGCGCCGAGATACTCGTCAGGGGTGAGGATGGTCGCGCGAATCCACGGCTCGCGGATCTCCTTGATCTTCACCACATCCGGCATGTCGGCCGGATTGTGCAGGTCGATCACCGAGCCATCCGTCATCTCGATTTCGTAGATGACCGACGGGGCGGTGGCGATGAGATCGAGGTTGAACTCACGCTCCAGCCGCTCCTGGATGATCTCCAGGTGCAGAAGGCCCAGGAAGCCGCAACGGAAGCCGAAGCCCAGGGCCGCCGAGGTCTCCATTTCGAAGGAGAAGCTGGCATCGTTGAGGCGCAGCTTGCCCATGGCGGCGCGCAGGTCGTCGAAATCGGCCGCATCCACCGGGAACAGGCCGCAGAACACCACCGGCTGGGCCGGCTTGAAGCCCGGCAGGGCCTCGGCGCAGGGGCGCTTTTCCTCGGTGATGGTGTCGCCCACGCGGGTGTCGGCCACTTCCTTGATGGAGCCGGTGAGAAAGCCGATCTCGCCCGGGCCAAGCTCGGCCATGGCCACCATCTTGGGGGTGAACACGCCCACGCGGTCCACGTCGTAGGCCGCGCCCGAGCCCATCATCTTGATGCGCTGGCCCTTCTTCAGCACCCCGTCGACGATGCGCACCAGCACGACGACGCCCAGATAGGTGTCGTACCAGCTATCCACCAACAGCGCCTTCAGCGGCGCCTCGCGGTCGCCCATGGGGGGCGGCAGGCGGGTGACGATGGCTTCCAGAACCTGGTCCACGTTCAAGCCGGTCTTGGCCGAAATGCCGATGGCGTTGGAGGCGTCGAGGCCGATCACGTCCTCGATCTGCGCCTTCACCTTTTCCGGCTCGGCGGCAGGCAGGTCCACCTTGTTGAGAACCGGCACGATCTCGTGATTGTTGTCGATGGCCTGATAGACGTTGGCGAGCGTCTGCGCCTCCACGCCCTGGGAGGCGTCCACCACCAGCAGCGAGCCCTCGACGGCCGCCAACGACCGGTTCACCTCATAGGCAAAGTCCACGTGCCCGGGGGTGTCGATGAGGTTCAGGACATAGGTCTCGCCATCATGGGCCTTATAGGACAGGCGCACGGTCTGCGCCTTGATGGTGATGCCGCGCTCGCGCTCGATATCCATGTTGTCGAGCACCTGGTCGGTCATCTCGCGCTCGGTCAGCCCGCCGGTGATCTGGATCAGCCGGTCGGCAAGGGTCGACTTTCCATGGTCGATATGGGCGACGATGGAAAAATTGCGGATGTTCTTCTGGGCGCTCGCGGTCATCCGCGCCGCATAGCACCGGTGTGAGGAGCCCACAAGGCACCGCGACGCGTTGCGGCCCGCTCCGCTCACAGCACGGTATGCAAAGGCCTCCGCCGGCCGGCCGCGCGGCGCGATCCAACCCCGGCCTTTGCCGCCTACGCAGTTTCCCCGAATTGGCCGCTATGCATGCGCGGGAATAATTTTGTTCCAGATCAAAGTGCGCTGCCACAGGCGGCAGTCTGCTGCCCGGTCATGTTTTTCCGGCTTTATTTTTTTGATTTTCAGGAGAGGCGCGGTGTCCATTGCTCAGAGCGCGGCACAGGCCGCTGAAGCCGAAGGTCCCGTTGCCTTCTTCAAGGCGCAGCACCAGGGCTTTCTCAATACGCTCACAAGCTACCGCGCCAAGCCCGATTTGCTCGATCGGGTCTGGATGCAGGCCTTCACAAGCTTCGAGCGCAATGTGCAGGAGCAGACGCGCGAGTTGCCGCCCCTCGCCTGCCGCAAGGGCTGCGGCACATGCTGCCAGATCCTCGTGGCCGCCACCGCGCCCGAGGTGCTGATGGTGGCGCGCTATGTGCGCTCCATGGCCGCCGGCTTCAGGAATGTGGGCATCGACCTGATCGGCCGGCTTTACGGCGCAGCCGACTTTGTGGAGCCCTCCGGCAATGTGCGGCCCATGGCGCTGGTGCGCGAATGCCCGTTCCTCGCCGAAGGCATCTGCGTCATCTACCCGGTGCGGCCCATGGCCTGCCGCGGCCATGCCTCGTTCAATGAGGAAGCCTGCGTCTCCGCTCTTCAGGGCGGGTTGGACAATGTGCCGGTTTCCGAGCCCCACCGCACCGTGCGCGGGCTGGTGCAGAACGCCCTACAGTCCGCCATGCGCGATTCCGGCTTCGCCTGGGGCCTGTACGATCTGGTCGCGGCGCTGAAAATCGCTTTGGCGCGGCCCGAGACCGAGGCAGAGTTCGCCAATGGCGGCGACCCCTTCGCGGCCGTAGCCCTCGACGCAGTGAGCCGCGAGGAAATGGCGAGCACCTTCGACCGCCTGAAGGAGTGAGCCCCGCGCCCCGCCCCTTGACCCGCGCCGCGGAAGATCGCACGACAGGGCGAACCCGTGGACGAGCCATGCGCAGCCGCAGCCTTATCGTGTCCAGCCTTCTGGTGTCCCTCGCTTTGCCGCCCGCCGTGGCCGTTGGCCTAGTCGGCGTGGCCGGTCCGCTTGCGGCCGCCCCCTCGGCCGAAGGCGCGGCGCCCCCCTATGACGACGACCTTCTGAAGCTGGCGGAAATTCTCGGCGGGCTGCACTATCTGCGCCCCCTGTGCGGGGCCAACGGCGAGGCCCAGCGCTGGCGCGACGAGATGGCCGCGCTCATCGAAACCGAGCAGCCCTCGGACGCCCGGAAGGGCAAGATGATCTCATCCTTCAACCGCGGCTATTCAAGCTTCGCCGAGGTTTACCGCACCTGCACGCCGGCGGCGCGCACGGCCGTGGCCCGCCAGCTGGAAGAGGCTTCCCACCTCGCCCATGAGATCGTGGTGCGCTACGGCGGCAATTGATGAACGCGCCGCGGACGCGTTAACCTTTTGGTTAGAATTGGACTTCCGCCGACGGCCTGTCGTGGTACTGATCTCCTGTCGCCGCCGATGGGCGGCTGGAGGCCAAGACGTGTCCACACTGCCGAACCCAGCCATCGACCTTCCCGACATTGCGGACATGGCAGCGGATGATCGCCATGTGGCTTTGACCTATCTGAACGACGCCTGGGTGGAA
This sequence comes from Xanthobacter variabilis, assembly GCF_043831965.2. Classification (NCBI taxonomy): domain Bacteria; kingdom Pseudomonadati; phylum Pseudomonadota; class Alphaproteobacteria; order Hyphomicrobiales; family Xanthobacteraceae; genus Xanthobacter; species Xanthobacter variabilis. The sequence continues at coordinate 2,762,239 of NZ_CM195533.1, read as the reverse complement.
GCTGTCCGCGACGGCCTGGAGGAGGACTGCCTGGTGCAGGCCGCGCTGTTCACGGCGCTGCGAAACCTCGTCGCCACCTATGGTGAGGAGGCCTGCGCCGAATTCGTGGAGCGACTCGCCGAGCGCGTTCGCTCCGGCGAATACACCATCGCCAGCAGCCGCCATTGACGCTCCGGCTTCGCCCCCGCGCACGCGCGGGAAGATGCCGGCCCGTCGGGAACACAGCTTCGATCGTCTTATACAGTTTCGAGTAACCGCTTTGATTTGAGGAACCGCTTCACTTGGGCGGATCGGCGAATACCCGATCCGCCCACTTCTTTTTGCGCCTCAGCAAAGCGCATCTCACGCACGGGCGCCGTCACACACAGATGAGGCGGCACTTCGACCTGCTGCGTCTCCGCTTCCGCGGACCGACCATCACGTGCCGCACCCTGGCAAGAGCGCCCCTCGCCATTCCAAACAGCGAAGCCCACGCCCCTCCCCCGCCGGGCCGGCGACGCGGCGCCCACCGTGTCTCCCCCGCCATCGCCCCATGAAAAAAGCCGGCGCCCCGAAGGACGCCGGCTCGTGATGGCCGCGCTGCGGACGAAACGGCCTCAGGCCGCCGCGTCACGCTTGTTCTGGCGGTTGCTGATGAGGTCTTCCACCACCGTCGGATCGGCGAGGGTGGAGGTGTCGCCCAGGCTCTCGAACTGGTCTTCCGCGATCTTGCGCAGGATGCGGCGCATGATCTTGCCCGAGCGGGTCTTGGGCAGGCCCGGTGCGAACTGGATCAGGTCGGGCGAAGCGATGGGGCCGATCTCGCGGCGCACCCAGGCCACCAGCTCCTTGCGCAGCTCCTCGGTCGGCTCCTCGCCGTCCATGAGCGTCACATAGGCGTAGATGCCCTGGCCCTTGATGTCGTGCGGGAAGCCCACGACGGCCGCCTCGGACACCTTGGGATGGGCGACGAGGGCGCTTTCCACCTCCGCCGTGCCCATGCGGTGGCCGGACACGTTGATCACGTCGTCCACGCGGCCGGTGATCCAGTAATAGCCGTCCTCATCACGGCGGCAGCCGTCGCCGGTGAAGTACTTGCCGGGATAGGTAGAGAAGTAGGTCTGCTCGAAGCGCTCATGGTCGCCATAGACCGTGCGCATCTGCCCCGGCCAGCTGTCGGCGATCACCAGATTGCCCTCGCAGGCGCCGGTCAGCACGCGGCCTTCGGCATCCACCACCTCGGGCAGCACGCCGAAGAACGGGCGCGTGGCCGAGCCGGGCTTCAGCTTGGTGGCGCCGGGCAGCGGGGTGATGAGAATGCCGCCGGTCTCGGTCTGCCACCAGGTGTCGACGATGGGGCAGCGCTCATCGCCCACCACGCGGTGATACCATTCCCACGCCTCGGGATTGATGGGCTCGCCCACCGAGCCGAGCAGGCGGAGCGACGCGCGCGAGGTCTTCTTCACCGGCTCCTCGCCGCCCTGCATCAGCGAGCGGATGGCGGTCGGCGCCGTGTAGAAGATGGTGACCTTGTGCTTGTCGATCACTTCCCAGAAGCGGGACGTGTTCGGGTAGTTAGGCACGCCCTCGAACATCAGGGTGGTGGCGCCGTTCGCGAGCGGGCCATAGACGATGTAAGAGTGACCCGTCACCCAGCCCACGTCAGCCGTGCACCAGTAAACATCACCGTCGTGATAGTCGAAGATGTACTGATGCGTCATCGACGCATAGACGAGATAGCCGCCGGTGGTGTGCAGCACGCCCTTCGGCTTGCCGGTGGAACCGGAGGTGTAGAGGATGAACAGCGGATCTTCCGCGCCCACATGGGCGGCCGGGCACTCGTCCGTCACCATGGCGGTGGCGTCGTCATAATAGACGTCGCGGCCCGGGTTCATATCCACCTTGCCACCGGTGCGGCGCACCACGATCACGTGCTCGACATCTGAATTGTCGATCAGGTTGATGGCCGCATCCACATTGGCCTTCAGCGGAACCTTGCGGCCGCCGCGCAGACCTTCGTCGGCGGTGATGATGACCTTGGAGCCGCAATCGGAGACGCGGCCGGCCAGGCTATCCGGAGAGAAGCCGCCGAACACGATGGAGTGGATGGCGCCGAGCCGCGCGCAGGCGAGCATGGCATAGGCCGCCTCCGGGATCATCGGCAGATAGATGGTGACGCGATCACCCTTCTCCACGCCGCGATTGCGCAGCACATTGGCGAGCTTGTTCACCTCGCTGGAGAGTTCGCGGTAGGTGATGACCTTCGACTCGTCGGGGCTGTCGCCCTCCCAGATGATGGCGGGCTGGTCGCCGCGCGAGTCCAGGTGCCGGTCCACGCAGTTGTAGGCGACATTGGTGACGCCGTCTTCGTACCACTTGATGGAGACGTGGCCGGGATCGAACGAGGTGTTCTTCACCTTGGTATAGGGCTGGAACCAGTCGATGCGCTTGCCGTGCTCGCCCCAGAAGGTCTCGGGGTCCTCGATGGAGGCGGCATACATGGTCTTGTATCGGGCATCGTCCACATAGGCTTTCTGGGCCCAGATGGTCGGCACATCATAGACTTTGTCGGACATGGCTTTTGCCTCCCTCAGCGGGCCTTGGAACCCGCAACCTTGATCATTTCCGCCGCCGGCGCGTCACCGCGAACAGGGACGGGACGGCTTGCAATCTTTTGTTTTGGGCGATTTGGGTTCGCCTTTATTGGCGGTGGATTATGCTGACCTCGCATCCACTCCACAAGGCACCCGGAAGCCCAACTTTGGGTGCATATCCCGTCCTTCAGCCATGCGCGCCGGACAGGCGAACGCAGCCCGATACCCGCAACCAGTGGATGCGGAAGCGCAGACCGCGCCTGCCCCCTGGACTCGCCGATGCTGCGTCCTCGGGGCCAATGTTCGCGATGGCGGTACACCCCTATAACGACAGCAGTGTGGAGGAGCATTCGTAATGGATATCTGGACGCGGACCCTGCTGTTCCTGGCCGGGCTCATGGGGGCGTGCGGGGTCGCGGCGGCGGCCGTTTCCGCCCACGTCGCTGGCGGCGCCATGCTGGAAACGGCGGCGTATTTTCTGATTCTCCATGCCGCAGCCATCGGCGGCATCCTGGCGCTGTCGCTTCAGCTTGCGCGCGGCGCGGTGCCGTTGCGCGCCGGGGCGTCGGTGCTTGTTGTCGGGGCGCTGCTGTTTTGTGGCGATCTATCTTCCCGCGCGCTGCTGGATGCAAAGCTGCTGGGCGGCAGCGCGCCCTTTGGCGGCAGCCTCATGATCGCCGGCTGGCTGGTGGTGGCCGGCAGCGCCCTGGTGGCCCGCCGGGCTTGAAGCCCCCTGCCGGCAGGGCCCACTCCAGAGAGCGGGCTCAAAATCCCCCAAAGAGTCGAACCCCGCGGCCCCGCGCCTCAATCCTGCGCGCGCGGCCGCCAGACGCAGGTGCGCTTGATCTCCATGTCCTCCAGCTCACGCGTCACGGGCACATGGTATTCGGCCAGCTGCTCCAGCCGGTCCTTCGGCAGATAGGTTCGGCCCGGATCGCCGATAAGCACCCGGGCGCCCCGCCGCGAGAGGGCGAGCAGCCATTCATAGACCCGCCCCGCCAAGTCCTTCTCGTAGCAGATGTCGCCGGCCAGCACCGTGCCCCAGCCCAGATCGCGCCCGATGAGATCCTCACCCACGGGCTGAAGCGCCACCCCGTTGGCGTTGCCATTGAGGGCGATGGCGGAGAGCGCGAACGAATCGATGTCGGCACAGGTCACGCGCCGCGCACCCGCCTTCATGGCCGCGATGCCCACCAGACCGGAGCCGGAGGCGAAATCGAGCACATCCTGGCCGGCCACAAGCTCCGGATGGTCGAGCACGTGCCGCGCAAGCGCCTGCCCGCCCGCCCAGGCGAAGGCCCAGAACGGCGGCGGCAGCCCCATTTCGCCCAGTTCCTCCTCCGTGCGATGCCAGATGGGCACGGCCTCGTCGGCCACATGCAGGCTCACCTCCGGCACCAGGGCCGTGGGGCGCAAGCGGGTTTCGGCGCGGATGAAGGCGACGGGGTCGCTGATGGGGCGGCTCACACCCCACCCATGGCGCAGAGAATCTCCCACTCCTCGTCGGTCACCGGCTGCACCGACAGGCGCGAATACTTGATGAGCGCCATCTCCTGGAAGCGCGGATCCGCCTTGATGGTGGCAAGGCTGATGGGCTTGGCCAGTGGCTTCACGGCCTTCAGATCCACCATCACGAACTTGCCCGTGGGGTCGGAAGGGTCCGGATAGGCCTCCTTGATGACCTCGACGATGCCGACGATCTCCTTACCCTCGTTGGAATGGTAGAAGAAGCCGGTGTCGCCCAGCTTCATGGCCAGAAGCTGCTGCTTGGCGAGGTGGTTGCGCACCCCGTCCCAGTGGGTGCCCTTGGCGCCGGCCTGCACCTGCATGTCCCAGGACCATTTGAAGGGTTCGGATTTGTAAAGCCAATGGGCCATGGGCGCGCTCGAAAATCTCGATGGGAAGAACGGCACCGGTGTGCCGCTTCCGCCGCCGCATTGCAAGCCGCTCCGCGCCGGCGCCGCCCGCCCCAGGCGCCCCCAGCCTGCCCGCGACGGCGGTCGACCCGCCCGGCCGATGGTATAAGAAGGTCCCGCGGCGCCCCCGCCGCGCCAAGCAAGGATCACAGCATGGTCTATGAGGTCGCAACCATTGAGGTGAAGGACGGCGCCGCCGAAGCCTTCGAGGCGGCGGTAAAGGAAGCCGCCCCCTTCTTCCAGCGTTCGCGCGGGTGCCGCGGCCTGAAGCTCGAGCGTTCCGTGGAAACGCCGAACCGCTATTTCCTGGTGGTGACCTGGGACAGTGTGGAAGACCATATGGTGCACTTCCGCAATGCCCCCGAATTCCAGGAGTGGCGCCGCCTGGCGGGCCCGCACATGGCCTCCCCACCCCAGGTGGAGCACCACGCGGTCGCCCTCACCGCCTTCTGAGGGACGCCCTCTCACAAAAAACGCCCCGGCGAGGATGATCGCCGGGGCGCTGCAAGCGTCTCAGATCCCGAAGAAGCGCCGCTTGGGCGACGGCTCCGGCTCTTCGCCATTGGGGCCGGGATCATCCGGCAGCGGCGGCATGGCAACGATCGGGTCCGCCGCGCGGGCCGGCTGCGGCGTCGACTCGGGGGCGGCATCCGCGTGCGCCACGGCCTCGACCGGCCCGGGTTCGGGCACACTCTCCACCGTCTCGGCGGGCGCCGGCTCCGAAGGTGCGGTGTGGTGCGTGCTGGCGATTGCTTCGTCAGCCACCGCGCGGGCCTCGGCCTCCGCCAGGGCCTTGGCCTGCTCATTGGCACGCACGGCGGCAATGGCCGCCATCACACGCTCGGCGCCATGCTCCAGGATGGGAGTGGCCGAGACGCCGGGCGGCACCGCCCACACGAACGCGTCGAGCCGGCCGCTGACGGGCGAGATGGGCTCCCAGTGGTCGGAGATGACGCCGTCGGCGATCCAGGCCGGATCGCGCGCGGCATGCACCGCCCGGGCGGTCCACTCGCGGGCCTTGCCCACGTCGCCCTTTTCCGCAGCTTCCAGCTCCGCCATCAACAGGCATACCCGCTGGCTCGGCTGCTCCAGCAGCGGTTCCAGGGTCCGGCGGGCCTCGTCATACTCATGGGCGTCGAGCGCCGCGCGGGCAATGGCGATGGCGCTTTCCACATGGTGCGGCGCCTTGCCGGCCAGAACCCGCACGCGGCGCAGCCGGTCGAGGGCCGCATCACCCGGGCGCAGATGCGCCTCCACCTCGGCCAGCTCCGGATGGGGATTGGCCGCATAGGCGGTCTCGACGATCTTCGCCGCCTTCTTCAGCTCCCCGGCGGCACCGATGAGGCGGCCGGCACAGGCCGCAGCCGGCACCAGCGTGGGGGCAAGGCGCACCGCCTCCTGCGCCAGCTCGCGCGCCACCAGCGGGTCGGAATGCTCCAGCATCAACGCCTCGGCCGTGAGCAGCACGGCGCGGCGGCGACGATATTGGGCCTTGTCGATGCCCTTTTGCGCCATCTGCCGTTCGAGCACCGTACGCGCGGCGCGGAAATCGCCGGCCGCGCAATGGGCCTCAATGACCGCGTCGGCGGCCCAGGCCAGGGTCGGCGCATCGGCCACCGCCTCGGCGGCGATGGCCGCCGCAGCCGCCTTGTCGCCGCTCTTGCGCGCCTCCATGTGCAGGCCGCGCAGGCCAAGAAGGCGCGTTTCCGCGCGGCCGGCCATGGCCTTGAAGGCGGCAATGGCCACCTCAGGATTGTTGTCGAACTGCGCCGCCTGCGCGGTCAGAAGGTGGGTGAGCGGCTCATGTGGCAGCAGGCGCGCGGCATCCGCCCGGGCCTTGCGGGCCCCCGCGGCATCGCCGGAGCCGATGGCCAGGAGGCCCCGGCTCACCGCGCGCAGCCCCTGCTCGCGCCGTCGGCGGCGGGACAGAGCGGCCACCAGCTTGGGCGAAGCAATGAGGAAGGCAATGAGCCGCCACAAGGCCAGCATCACGCCGGTGACCACCGCGATGACGGCGAGCGCGACCGGCACAGTGGTGTCCACCCGCCAGCCCTGCCAGACGACGGAGATCTCCCCCGGCCGGTCAGCGATCCAGGATGCGCCGAAGGCCAGCGCGGCGAGCAGGACGAGGAAACTGACGAGACGGATCACGGCGCTTTCCCCGAAATGGCGGCAAGCGCCTGCTGATAGAGGGTGGCCGCGGCTTCAGCCGCGCGCCGGCGGGCGTCGAGCTCGGCCACGACCGGCGCCAGCTTCTGCTGGGCCGGCTGGGGCAGCTGCTTCAGCGTTGCGAGGGCAGATTCGATGTCGCCCATCCGCACGGCGGCAACCGCCCGGTTGAGCAGCCCTCGCAGGCTGTCGGGATCGATGCCATCGGCCGGGCGCACCTTCACCAGGCTCTGGGCGCTGGCGAGGAAGCGCGTCACCAGCGACGCATCGGCCGCCGGGGCCTCCGGCGCCGGGGTGAGCCCGTCGATGGCGGCATTTCCGGCCGCGAGCAGCTGATCCGCGAGCTGCGGCAGCGGCGGGAAACCCGTCTGCGCCATGCTGGCGAAGGGCTCCAGCGGCGCGGCACGGGGACCGAGCAAAGCGCGCGCGGCCTCCAGCTCCTGCGTGAACGGGCGTCCCGCATCCACCGACTGCTTCAGCGTGCCGAGCACCAGCACCGATGCCGCCCCGCGATTCACCGACGCGGCGGCATTAGCGGCGTCGGCCGCCTCCTTGCGCACCGTGTCGATGCGGGTGTTGATGCCCTCGAGGCGCGGCGCCAGGCCCTGGGCTTGGCCTTGCGCCTGCTGGGCGGTCGAAGTTGCCGCGGCCACCGCCGACTGCAGGGTATCCTGCGCCGTCTTCAGATTGTCCTGACTCGCCTTCAGCGCCGTCACCCGGCCGGAGACGTCGGCCACCGCCGCCTCGGTCTTGCCGAGAGCCGCCTTCAGCGCATCCACGTTCGGCGCCGGGGTTGCAACGGCGGAGGACGACGCAGGCGCCGCCTTCACCGCGGCCAAGGCCGAATCGAGCGCCGTGAAGCGCGCATCCGCCCGGCTCAGGGTCTGCCGCAGGCTGGCGAGCGCCTCGGGATCAGCCGCCGGACGGGCCTCCAGGGCCGCGATGCGGGCGGTGAGCGGAGAGAGATCCACGGCCGCAGGCCGCGGCGCATTCTGCATGAGATAATAGAACACCCCGCCGCCGGCGGCTCCGCCCGCCAGGGCGCCGAGCACCAGAGCGGCGAACACCGTGCCGGCGCCGCCGCGACGCGGCGCTTCGGGTTGCGGCTGGGGTTCCTGCGCCGCCGGCTTATCCGCGCTTTCCGATGCGTCGGGCTTCGCCTGCGGGGCGTCGTCGCCTTCCGGCGCTTCCGCCTTCACGTTGTCGGCAGACACTTCGGCAGGCGCCGCGTCTGCGACAGAGGCCGTGTCGCCGGAGGGCTCCTTGGCCGCCGGCTCCACGCCTGCGGGCACAGCCTCGGCGGCGACCGATTCGCCGCTGGCCGGCGTTTCCGCGACAGCTTCAGAAGGGGTATCGGCGCGCACTTCCTCAGCCTTCAGGTCGAGGGTTGGCGGAGTGCGGGAGCGGCGGGATGAACCGCCAGCCGTGGGATTATCGCTCGCCATGGGCCTCCTCGTGGGGTCGATCCGCCTCTGCTTCGGATAAACCGCCCGGCGGCCCATCGCAACTTCCGGCGGACGCGGCGCGATCAGAACAATGCGAACAGGGCATCCTCATTGGGCGCGGAAGCCGCCTCGATGGGGAAGCCCGCCTTCACCAGCGGCCCGCCCACCTGCTCGGAAAGGCAGAACTCGCGCACCCCCGCGAGCTCCCGGGTGAGCCCGGCCGCCGCCACGCACGTCAAAAGAGTCTTCACCGTGCGCTGGGAAAAGTGAAGCGCCGCATTAATGCGTCCCGCCGCCAGCGCGTCGCGCGCCTCGGTGGAAAGGGCATCGGCGGGCTCCGCCGCATAGATGATGGTGAGCACCAGCTCCAGCCCCGGGGCCTTCAGCAGCTCGGCAAGGTCCGCCGCCCGGTCCTCGCCCGCCGGATTGAGCACGCGCGCGCCCTTGGGCAGCGCCTCCGCCAGCCGGCCCGCCAGCGCGTCCGCATCGCCGGCGCAATCGGTGACGTGGGAAAATCCCACCGCCCGCGCTTCTTTCGCCGTGCGGGTCCCCACGGCGAAGGCCGGCAGATGGAACAGGCCCGCCCCTTCCGGATGGGCGGCGAACGCCTTCACCCCATTGATGGAGGTGAAGGCCACCGCATCGAACGGGCCCGCCGGCAGCGGCTCCGTGGTCGGGGCGATACGCAGCATGGGGTCCACGGTTGCCTCATGCCCCATCTTGCGCAGCCGTTCCGCGGTCTGGCTGGCCGCCGGTTCCGGACGGGTGATCAGGAAGTGCATGGCGGTGTCCCCCTTCGCTCACAGACCCAGAGCGCGGGCCGGCGCGCTGTCGCGCAGCCGCGCGCCGCAACGGGCGCCCAGGGCAGCCGCCTCCGCGACGGGCGCGCTCTCCCCGGTTTCGGCGGCATCGGAGCCGTCGAGCGCGAGCACCAGTCCGTCCAGCCGCACGCGGTCGCCCTCCACCCGGGCCAGGCCCGCGATGGGGGTGCGACAGGAGCCGTCCAGGGCGGCCAGGAAGGCCCGCTCCGCATCAAGGGCGATGCCGGTGTCGCGGCAGGCGATGGCGGCGATGGCGCCGTTGGTCACGGGGTCCGCCACCCGGCATTCGATGGCCACCGCCCCCTGCCCCACCGCCGGCAGGAAGGCGGCAGTGTCCAGCACCGCATTGGCCTCATGGGCGAGGCCAAGACGGGTGAGGCCCGCAAGGGCCAGGAGCGTGGCGTCGAAATCCCCCTCCCGCACGCGGGCGAGGCGGGTGTGCACATTGCCACGCAGCAGTTCCACCTTCAGGTCCGGCCGCAGCCGCTTCATCTGCGCGGCACGGCGGAGCGAGGCGGTGCCCACCTTTGACCCGGCCGCGAGATCGTCGAGGCTCGTCCCGGTCTTGAGAATGAGCGCGTCGCGCACATCGGCGCGCGGCAGGTAGCCGGCCAGATGCAGCCCCTCGGGCAGCACGGTGGCCACATCCTTGGCCGAATGCACGGCGAGATCGATGCGCCCGTCGAGCAGCGCCTCCTCGATCTCCTTGGTGAAGAGGCCCTTGCCGCCGGCCTCCGCCAAAGCGCGATCCTGAATCGTGTCGCCCGTGGTACGGATGATCTCGATGGCGATGCTCTCCACCGGGCGCGAGAGGGCCTCGGCGAGGGCCGCCTGCACCGCATGGGCCTGCCAGAGCGCCAGCGGGCTACCGCGCGTGCCGATGGTGAGGCGCGCGCCAGGCTGGGAAATTCCGGAAATGCCTGAGGAATGGCGCGTTTGGGTGTTCGTGTCTGCACTCATGGGCGCGTACAATGCTCGCAGGAATCAAATCGCGGTAGAGCGGCGTTCCGGCGCAGCCTCGAAAGGTGCGGGAGCGCGGCGATGAATCGAAGCGGGGGCAACGTGGCGGATCTTGTCGTTCTCGGCATCGAGACCACCTGCGACGAAACCTCGGCCGCCGTTGTGGTGCGCTCACCTTCGGGCGCGAGCGAGATCCGCTCCAACGTGATCCGCTCGCAGATCGCCATCCACTCCCCCTATGGCGGCGTTGTGCCCGAAATCGCGGCGCGCGCCCATGTGGAAATCCTGGATCACGTCATCGTCGAGGCCATGCGCCAGGCGAATCTCTCCTTCGGCGAGCTCTCGGGCATCGCGGCGGCGGCGGGGCCGGGGCTCATCGGCGGGGTCATTGTCGGCCTCACCACGGCGAAGGCCATCGCCCTGGCCGCGCGCAAGCCTCTGGTGGCGGTGAACCACCTGGAGGCCCACGCGCTGACCGCGCGGCTGACGGACGGGGTGGCCTTTCCCTATCTGCTGCTGCTGGTCTCCGGCGGGCACACCCAATTGCTGGCGGTAGAGGATGTGGGGCGCTATACGCGGCTTGGAACCACGCTGGACGATGCGGTGGGCGAGGCCTTCGACAAGGTGGCCAAGATGCTGAGCCTGCCCTATCCCGGCGGGCCACAGGTGGAGGCCCAGGCCGCCCACGGCTATGCCGGCCGCTTCGCCTTTCCCCGCCCGATGATGGGCCGGCGCGAGCCGGACTTCTCCCTCTCCGGCCTCAAGACCGCGGTGCGGCTGGAGGCCGAGAAGCTCGCCCCCCTCACGGACGATGATGTCAGCGATCTGTGCGCCGGCTTCCAGGCGGCAGTGGTCGAGGTCATCGTGGACCGCGTGAAGGCCGGCGCCCGTGCATTCCGCGACCGGCTGGGCCGCGGGCCCACGGCCCTTGTGGTGGCAGGCGGCGTCGCCGCCAACGGCGCCATTCGCGAGGCGCTGGCCCGCCAGGCGGCGGAGCTGAACACGCGGTTCGCCCTGCCCGCGCCGAATCTGTGCACCGACAATGGCGCCATGATCGCCTGGGCCGGCGCCGAGCGCCTTTCCCGCGGCCTGACCGACACGCTGGAGGTGAGCCCGCGCGCCCGCTGGCCCCTCGATCCCGCCGCGGCCGCCTCCGCCCACGCGCGAGCCTGATCGTGAGCGACTTCCAGACCATCGGCGTGGTGGGCGCCGGCGCATGGGGCACGGCCCTGGCCAATGCGGCCGCGCGCGCGGGGCGCAAGGTGCAGCTTTATGCCCGCGACGCGCTGCAGGTGGCCGACATGATGGCGCGGCGGACCAATCGGCGCGCGCTGCCGGGCATCCCCCTCGACCCCGGCGTGACCCCCACCGCCCGGCTTGCCCAGGCGGCGGAATGCGATGCCGTGCTGCTGGTGGTTCCCGCCCAGGCGTGCCGCGCGGCGACACGGGAGCTGGCGCCGCTGCTGCGGCCGCAAACCCCGGTGGTGTCGTGCGCCAAGGGCATCGAGCGCGGCACCCGCGCCTTCATCTCGGAGGTGATCGCGCAGGAGGCGCCGGCGGCCCGGCCCGCCGTGCTTTCCGGCCCCAGCTTCGCGAGCGACGTGGCCGCCGGCCTGCCCACGGCCGTGACCCTGGCGAGCGCCGACGAGGCGCTGGCCTCTGCCTTGGGCGACGCCCTCGGCTCCTCCACGCTGCGCCTTTACTTCTCCACCGACGTGCGCGGCGTGGAGATCGGCGGCGCCACCAAGAATGTGCTGGCCATCGCCGCCGGCATCGTGGCGGGGCGCAAGCTTGGGGCGAGCGCGGGGGCCGCGCTGGTGGCGCGCGGCTTTGCCGAGCTCACGCGCTTCGCCGAGGCCTATGGCGGGCGGGCGGAGACCATGACCGGCCTTTCCGGACTGGGCGACCTCATCCTCACCACCTCTGGCCCCCAATCGCGCAACTTCGCCTTCGGCGCCGCCCTGGGCGCGGGCCTGGAGACGCCGGACAAGCTGGCTGAAGGCGCCTTCACCGCCAATGTGCTGATGGAAATGGCCCAGGCCAAGGGCGTGGACATGCCCGTGAGCAGCGCCGTGGATGCGGTTCTGCGCCGGCGGCTGTCCATTGCCGGCGCCATCGAGGCTCTCATGGCCCGGCCACAGAAGGCGGAGCGCTGACGCGCGACTGCCGTGCTGGCCGCGCCGCCCGCGCAAGCCAGGCGTTCACGGGCGGCTGCGCCGGTTCCGCCGCGCCCGTCAGTTTTCAAGCCAACAAAAAGAAAGCGGCCGGGCAGAACCCGGCCGCTTTCTCAAATCCTTAATCGCGGGGCCCCTCAGGCCGCGCCGATCAGCCTTCGTCGTCGTCCGAATGCTCGGGCGGCACGAGGCCCTGAAGACCCGCCAGCAGCTCTTCCTCAGTCATGCGGTCGAGCATGACGTCGCTGTCATCGCCGCTGCTCTCGCCGGAGGCGATCATGGGAACAGCCTCGGGCTCCGGCTCGTCCACTTCCGTGTACTTCTGGAGCGAGTGGATCAGGTCTTCCTTCAGATCCTCCGGGCTCACCGTTTCGTCGGCGATCTCACGCAGCGCCACAACGGGGTTCTTGTCGTTGTCGCGATCAACGGTAATCTGGGAACCCGAAGAGATCATGCGGGCGCGATGGGCGGCGAGCAGCACCAGTTCAAACCGGTTGTCCACCTTGTCGATGCAATCTTCAACCGTGACGCGGGCCATGGGCTCGGCACTCCCTCATGCGCATTAGCGCTGGATCATAGCCTGGGAAGAGGGGGTCGATACAACACTTTGATATCCGGAGCAAGCGCCGGCACCTTTTTCGCTTGCGTTGAATCAGCCTTCGTCCGAGAAAGGCAGCGGACGGCGAGGCATACAGTCGTTCCAGCGTTATGCCCATCCCTTTCCATCGGCGGACATTTTATGCAGGGCCTTGAAAAGATCGCTCTTCTCATCGACGGCGCAAATCTATACTCCGCGACCAAGGCGCTCGGCTTCGACATCGATTACAAGCGCCTGCTGAAGGAATTCCAGGGACGCGGCTATCTGCTGCGCGCCTTCTATTATACCACCCTCATCGAGGACCAGGAGTATTCGTCCATCCGGCCGCTGCTCGACTGGCTGGATTACAACGGCTATTCCGTCGTGACCAAGATGGCGCGCGAGTTCACCGATGCCCAGGGCCGCCGCCGCGTGCGCGGAAACATGGACATCGAGATTGCCGTCGACGCCATGGAGCTGGCCGAGCACGTCGACCACATCGTGCTGTTCTCCGGCGACGGTGACTTCCGTTCGCTGGTCGAGGCGCTCCAGCGCAAGGGCATCCGCGTGTCGGTGGTGTCCACCATCTCCACCCAGCCGCCGCTGATCGCCGACGACCTGCGCCGTCAGGCGGATGTCTTCATCGATCTCGTGGAGCTCCAGCCCAAGATTGGCCGCGACCCCTCCGAGCGCCAGGGCCGCATGCAGGAAACCCCGCGCTTCCTGGAACGCCGCGGCGCCCCCGCCGGCACCGACAACGACGGCTGCTGAGCGCGCTGCCATGGCGCGCGCCGCCGTCAAGTCCGCCGTCATCGCGAATGCCGCCCCGGCCGGCGCCATGGGGTCCTCGGAGCCGTCCGCCGACTGCCCGCTCTGCCCCCGCCTCAAGGATTTTCGCGATGAATGGCGGCTGAATGAGCCGTCCTGGTTCAACGCGCCGGTGCCCGGTTTTGGCCCGATCACGGCCCGCCTGCTCATCGTCGGCCTTGCGCCCGGCCTGCGGGGGGCCAACCGCACCGGCCGCCCCTTCACCGGCGACTATGCGGGCGACCTGCTCTACGCAACGCTGCTGGATTTCGGCTTCGCCCGCGGCCGCTACGAGGCCCGCCCCGACGATGGCCTCGAACTCGAAGACGCGCGCATCATCAATGCGGTGCGCTGCGTTCCGCCGCAGAACAAGCCGACGCCGGAGGAAATCCGCACCTGCCGGCGCTTTCTCTCGCCCACCTTCTCGCACATGCCCCACCTGAAGGCGGTGGTGACCCTGGGCAAGATCGCCCATGATTCCACCCTGGCGGCCCTGGGGGCGAAGGCCTCGCACCTCAAGTTCGGTCACGGGGCCAAGGGTGAGATTGGGGGCGTGAGGGTGTTCGCGAGCTATCACTGCTCGCGCTACAACACCAATACGGGCGTGCTTACGCCCGCCATGTTCCGCACCGTGTTCCAGGACGTACGCGACTTCCTCGCGGACTGACGGCGCCTCGGGCGCGCGCACCGCATCACGACCTGCGCTCAGCCAATTCCTTGCCCAGCGCATGCGGCCGCCTTCAAATGGCATCGACCGCTGCCCGATCGCACAGGCGCCGCCCTAAAAGCACAAACTCCCGCCCCCGCGCTGTACAGCAGCGCGGGGGCGGGAGTCTGGTGCGGCGCATTCCGCCGGTTGCCTTCAGATGATGGCGCGGGTCCCTAGAAGGGGCCGCTCACCTCGTGCCGCGCAGGTCCGCTTCCATCTGCAGCTTGGTGGGGCTGTTGAAGCGCACCTTGTAGGCTTGGTAGTTTTCCATCACGCGCTGGACGTAGTTGCGGGTTTCGGCGAAGGGAATCAGCTCCACCCAGTCCACCACGTCCACATTGGGGTCGCGCGGGTCGCCATAGCGCTGGATCCATTTGCGGACATTGCCACGGCCGGCATTGTAGGCGGCGAACACCAGAACGAAGTTGCCGTCATAGTTCTGCACCAGCTCGCCCAGCTCGGCGGCGCCGAATTGAACATTGTAGGACTGGTCGCTCATCAGGCGTGCTTCATTATAGGGCACGCCCGTGTCCTTGGAGACCTCGCGGCCGGCGGCCGGCGTCACCTGCATCAGGCCCATGGCCTTGGCGCTGGACAGGGTGCGCGGGTTGAACTGGCTTTCCTGCCGGGCCACCGCATACACGGCCGCCTTTTCCACCGGGTGGCCGATGGACGTGTAGGAGGGCAGACCGAAGGTGGGGAACGCTTCCTGCTCAAGGGGATGGCCCTCGGCCATGCCTTCCTTGCCCACCACCAGCGCGCCGCGCGCGTCGCCATTGGCCTCCGCCAGATTGGCGAGCAAGGCGAGCTGGCCGGAATTCTCCATGCGCCAGGCCAGATCGTAATAGATGGTCAGCGGAATGTCGCGCTCGCCGATGGCATAGAGCAGGCGAATGGCGCGCACCGGCTCGATGCGAGGAAAGTCGTTGCGGTCCTGGAACGAGACCTGCGCGGTGCGCAGCACGACCGGGTTCATGCCGAGCTGGGTGCGGGCCAGCTGGCCGTAATAGGTCGCCGGATATTGCGCCGCCTCGCCATAGGCGGAACGGGCACGGCCGGCATCACCCATGGCCTCGGCGGCGCGGGCTTGCCAATAGGCGGCGCGAGAGAGGGTGATGGGGTGCTTCTGCCCATGGGCCACGCGGGCAAAATGGGCGGCCGCCGTGCGCGGGTCATGCAGGAAGCGCAAGGCGATCCAGCCGGCGGTAAACTGCTGTTCGGCGCGATAATTGTCGGCCTTGGGGGCAACCCCGGTTGCGGCCACCTTGTAGGCGGTCTGGGGATCGCCGGCATCCAGCAGTTCGCGGGCGACGAGGCGGCGCTCAATCCACCATTCGTCCGGATCGGCATTGGCCGCAGGGTCGGCCGCGCCAGCCAGCAGCGCCTGCGCCGCCTCCCGCGGCTTGTCGGCGCGCCGCAGCAGCTGGGCCTTGGCGAACAGATAGGCCGGATCGTTGTTCAAGGTGAAGGGAACGGCACCCAGCAGCGCCGCGCCATTGGGCTGCTTGCTGGCAATGGCAAGCCGCGCCTTGGTGAGGGCCACCACGTCGGATCCCGCGCGGGAGGCGGCGCGCAGCGCGCGTTCGCTGTCCGGCTTGTAGCTGAAGCGGTCGGCGCGCAGCTTGTGGTCCGTGCGGGTCAGCACCGAGCCGAACTCGTCCATGATGGTGGCTTCGAAGCGCTCGTTCAGCAGGTCCTCGCGCCAGGCCTCCCGAACCCAGTCGACGGCATCCTTGCGGTCACCGCTGGCGACGAGCGCACGCGCAAGCGCAACCTTGCCCTCGCCGGTGATGGGCGGGCGCTCGGCAAAGAAGGCGCGGGTGCGGGAGGCATCCCGATTCTCCTGGAACAGCACGCGCTCGGCGCGCTGGCGCAGGGTGGAGGGCGTCGGCCAGTCAGGCTCCTCCTTGAGGAATTCCTGGATATTGTTGAAGCCGAGATCGTTCGGCGCATGGCGGATGACAAGCCAGGTGACCAGCTTGCGCGCCACCGGGTCGCTGAGCTGGCGGGCCGCGCCCATGGCTTCGCCGGCGCGCCCGTTGCGGGCCGCGATCACAGCGGACTTGAGCGTGCTCAGCTCTCCCCCGTTCAACCCGCTGGAGGCGGCAACCGCGGGAGCCACAAGGCCTGCCGAGCGCAGCGAGGACGCCGCTTGCGACGAGACGCCACCGGAGGAGGGCTTGCTGGATGCGGTCTTGCTGGATGCGGTCTTGCCAGACGTCGCCTTGGACGAGCTCGGCTTGGCCGCGCTGGTCTTGCTCGACGACGGCTTGGCAGCAGACGAGCTCTTGGAGCTGGGCTTGGACTTGTCGCTGGCCTTGCCGCTGGTCTTATCACTTTTGGCGGAGGCCGGCTTCGTGCTGCTGGATTTGGCGGACGTGGATTTGGCGGCGGCGGGCTTGGCTGTGGGCACCGGAGCCGCTCCCGTCGCCGCTTGCGCGACGCCGGCCAGGGCGACAGTGATCGCCAGGACGCTCGCGGAGACCAGGCTCGAGAAAGGCGACATCAGGGTTCCTCGCTTTGCGGGGCGCTCTCAAATGGTGGCCGCCATGTTGGGCGAGGCGCATTGACGAAACCCTAACCAGATCCTCCAATCCGGCTTGCGCGTGTCCCGTGTGCCTCACCCAGGCGCTACAACCTGCCGGGGGATCGCGGCAAAAGCGCGACCTGCTGTAGCTTTGCGCTGTGCCCCTTTCCGGAACGCCCGCGACAGGCTATGGGAGCTATTCCGCGCCGTCCCGGCCGGTGGGCCGAAACGCTCCCGGCGACGTCATCACAATGCCGTCATCCGGGCCCACGTCCGCAATTCAACCTCGCTTTCAGGAAACAAGGCGCTCGCCATGTCGCCCATCCCGTCCCCGTCGCCGTTCCGCGGCTCCTTCACCGCCCTTGTCACTCCGTTCCGCGACGGGGCGCTGGACGAGAAAGCGTTTCGCGCGTTCGTGGATTGGCAGATCGCCGAGGGCACCCATGGCCTCGTGCCCGTGGGCACCACCGGCGAGAGCCCGACCCTGACCCACGAGGAACACAACCAGGTGGTGGCCTGGACCGTGGAGCAGGCGGCCGGCCGCGTGCCGGTCATCGCCGGCGCCGGGTCCAATAACACCGCGGAGGCCATCGCCCTCGCCACCCACGCCCAGGAGGTGGGGGCCAGCGCCGTGCTGGTGGTGACGCCCTATTACAACAAGCCGACCCAGGAGGGGCTCTACCGCCACTTCAAGGCCATCGCCGAGGCGGTCGACCTGCCGATCTTCATCTACAACATCCCCGGCCGCTCCGTGATCGACATGTCGGTGGAGACCATGGCCCGGCTGTTCGAGATCAAGAACATTGCGGGTGTGAAGGACGCCACCGCCTCCATGGCGCGGGTGTCGCTGCAGCGGCAGGTGCTGGGGCCGGACTTCATCCAGCTCTCGGGCGAGGATGCGACCGCGCTGGGCTTCATGGCCCATGGCGGCGTGGGCTGCATCTCCGTGACGTCCAACGTCGCTCCGCGCCTCTGCGCGCAGTTCCAGACCGCCTGCCTGAAGGGCGACTTCGCCACCGCCCTCTCGATTCAGGACAAGCTGATGCCCCTGCATACGGCGCTGTTCGTGGAGACCAATCCCACCCCCACGAAATATGCGCTCTCGCTGCTCGGCAAGATGGGCGAGGACGTGCGCCTGCCGCTGGTGCCCGTGGGCGAGGCCACGCGCGCGGTTGTCCGCTCGGCCATGGTGCATGCGGGCCTCATCGACTGACCCCTCTCGCGGGGCCCGCTTTGACCAGCGGGCCCCCTTGTCTGCCAGTGCCGCAGACATCAGGTTCTGAGCATGACAGACAAGAAAAAGGACGCCCCCCGCAAGGTGGCCGCGGAGAACCGGCGAGCCAGGTTCGACTACGCCATCGAGGAGGTCTTCGAGGCCGGCGTGGCCCTGACGGGCACCGAGGTGAAGAGCCTGCGCACCGGCAAGGCCACCATCGGCGAGAGCTATGCCGCCCAGAAGAACGGCGAGATGTGGCTCTACAACGCCTATATCCCCGAATATCTCGAGGCCAACCGCTTCAACCACGAGACCCGCCGCCCCCGCAAGCTGCTGCTGCACAAGCGGCAGATCGCCAAGCTTGGCAATGCGGTGGAGCGCGAGGGCATGACGGTGGTGCCGCTGAAGATCTATTTCAATGATCGCGGCCGTGCCAAAGTGGAAATCGCCCTGGCCAAGGGCAAGAAGACCCACGACAAGCGCGAAACGCTGAAAGAGCGATCCTGGGCCCGCGACAAGGCCCGCCTCATGCGCGAGAAGGGTTAGGGAGGCACGACCGTGAGCGATACGCTGCCGCTGGAACTCGACCACTGCGTGGTTCACGTGAGCGATTTCGCGGTTTCGAACGCCTTCTATGCCGCCGTGTTGGGGGCCGAGGTGCTGCCGCGCGGGGCCGGATTCGTTTATCGCTTCAAGGATCGCCAGCTGAACCTGCATGGGCCGGGGCTGGACCCCAAGCCGGTGGCGCGCGTGCCCGTGGCGCCCGGCAACAGCGATCTCTGCTTCCGCTGGAATGGCCCCATCGAGGATGCCGTCGCCCACCTCGCCCGCCACGGCATCACGCCGGAGATGGGGCCGGTGGCCCGCTTTGGGGCGCTGGGACCGGGGCTGAGCGTGTATTTTCGCGATCCGGACGGCTCGCTGCTCGAATTCATCTCCTATCAGGGCGCTTCGCCGTTTCCCGGACGCGGGGAAGTGCTCTAGCTTACGAATGACACGCGTTTTCTGCGCGCGAACCGCGCTCCCCCTCGCTTGAAAACG
Source organism: Xanthobacter variabilis (assembly GCF_043831965.2). Lineage (NCBI taxonomy): Bacteria > Pseudomonadati > Pseudomonadota > Alphaproteobacteria > Hyphomicrobiales > Xanthobacteraceae > Xanthobacter > Xanthobacter variabilis. The sequence goes on along the minus strand of NZ_CM195533.1, from coordinate 2,743,304 downwards.
CTCAAGAGGGCGCCATGACCGATTTCCAGACCCTGCCTTCCGATCTTCCCGCGCCGGAGGATGACGGCGCCGCGGCTCACCTGCCGGGGCTGGAGCTGCCCATTATCGCGCTGGCGGCCACCGACGGCCGCAGGGTGGACCTGTCCTCTCTCTCCGGCCGGGCGGTGGTCTATGTCTACCCGCGTACCGGCGCGCCAGGCACCCCTTCGCCGGATGGCTGGGATGCCATTCCAGGCGCGCGGGGCTGCACCCCGCAGTCCTGTGCCTTCCGCGATCATTATGACGACCTGCGCGCGGCGGGGGTGGAACATGTGTTCGGCCTCTCAGTGCAGGACACCGGCTACCAGAGCGAGGCTGCCGAGCGACTGGGCCTGCCTTTCCCGCTGCTCTCGGATCACCAGCGCGCGTTCGCGCACGCGGTGCGGCTGCCCACCTTCGAGGTGGATGGACAGGTGCTGCTGAAGCGCATCACCCTCATCATCGACGAGGGGGCCATCTCCCACGTCTTTTATCCGGTGTTCCCGCCCGACCAGAACGCCGCCCAGGTGCTGGCTCACCTGCTGGCCAAAGCCGCCGGAGAAGACGACGCCTAGGGCGTTGCCGAGCGGAGTGCTATGCGGTTCGTGCGAGAAAAATGCGCCAATTCAATGTGCTGGCGCATTTCCCGATTTCCATGACAGAGAAGCATCTTTCGGCGTGCATTTCGTGCGCAGGCAATCTTGCCTCGGCTCGGATCATTGGGTGCGATCAAGAAGTCGGAGCGTTCTCCCGATTCCGCGAAACCGGCGACCTTCTGGGCCCCAGGGAAATGCCAGCCAGCTCCACGCGGCGGTGAAAAGCCCCCGTCCATCACCGATGCAGGCGATGCGAAGCCGTCACGGAGCGGGCTTGTCCGGTGCGCCATCGTCTCCCTTGGCCACCAGCGCCTGCGCCTGGCCGATCCAATCCTCCCGCTCGATCCGCCCCGGAAAGGCGAGATAGCTGCCGACCCAGGCGGCCTCATCCGGCGTCCACGCCGCGATCTGCCTGAAATGGAAGATGCCGAGGGCGTGAAGTCGCCGCTCATTCTGCGGGCCGATGCCCTTCAGGCACTTCAGGTCGTCGGCCGCGCCCCCCTCGGGCTCCGTGAGCACTGGCGGGCGCACGCCCGGATGGTTCGCGCCGCCACGGTCGATCGGGCTCGTCCGGCGGGGCGGCGGCTCAGGATCATCGGCGATGGCGCCGGCTGGAACGTTCAGCAGATGACCGAACAGATCCGCAACCGGCTCGCGCAGCGGACGCAGAGCAGGTTGCGTCGGCTCCACTGCGGTCGGCTTCGTGCCTTGCACGCCACCCTCCGCGCGGACGCCCTCCCCTGTGACATCCCCCGCGATCTGGCCCGAGGGTGCCGGGCCTGCCCCATCGCCGCCCGGCGGGTTTGCCCGCGTCGGCGGCAGATTGGACGGCACGGGCACCATGACCTCGCTCTCGGCCGCGCGCCTGCGCACCCGCCGCAGCCAAAGGCCCAGCACCAGGCCGAGCGCGAACGCCACCAGCAACAGCAGCAACACCTCCAGATTGAAAGCCGTCACGACGTGCCTCCCGTCCGCTCCCCCTGGAGAAAATAACCGGTGATGGCGCCAATGGCGAATGCCACCAGGAGGTGGAGCCAAAGCGTCAGCATGAGGTAGATCATGGCCCCCGCCCCTCCTTCAACGTGAAGACGATCCGCCGGTTGCGGATGCGGCCCGCCTCGCTGTCGTTCGCCGCCACGGGCTGCGTGGCGCCATGGCCGGTGGTCACCAGGCGCTCACGCGCGATGCCCGCATCCGCGAGGAAGGCTGCGACTGCCGCCGCCCGTGCCTCCGACAGCTTCTGATTGGTCGCCGGCTCTCCGACAGCATCGGTGTGGCCGGCCACCTCCACCATGGTGGAAGGACAGCGCTGCAATACGAAGACCAGCCGATCCAGCAGCCCCAGCGAATGCCGATCGATGCGGGCGCTACCTGAATCAAAGAGGATCGTTCCGCGCCCCATGAGATCCGAAATCAGCCCCTGGCACTCCTGCGTGCCGACCAGCGGGCCCGGCGGCGCAACCTCCAGCGCGGTCTCGACAGTGAACGGCGATTTCACATCCCGCTTCAGATCGTCCTCGATCTCGCCACCCACGCGCCCCCGCAAGGCCGCCCCGGCGAGACGAAGCTGCGCATCCGTCAAGGTGAGCTCGCCATTTCCCATCCGTGCGAGCGCGCCGAGACCGGCGAGCGCCGTCGGCAGGAAGCCGACAGGGGCCCCGCCGCCCACGGCGGAGAGGTCGTTGACCTTCTCCTGCAGGAAGTCCCGCTCCAGGGCCGCCAAGAGCGCGCGGTGCGCCTTCTCGTCCGGGTAGAAGCCCGACATGGTGAGCCCATCACCCTCACGACGCACCGAGAAGACATAAGGCGAAATCCGCGGTGGCTCCACCGCCTGCGCACTCGCCGAGAGCCCGGCGGGCACCGATTTCACGGCCTGCACAAGGGACAGATAGGCCGCTGAATCGAACGCCTCGCCACTGAGCACCAGGCTGGTGCCGCTGGCCGCCACACGCCCCGTACGCAGCCGTGCAAGCTGTGCAACGGCGAAATTCGCGCCGGCCCCCCACACTTCGGCCGGCGGCCCGCCGGACGCCAGCTGCATCTCATCCTCAACCGGAACACCCGGGAAGGCACTGCGCACCGCATCAAGCAGCTGCCGCCGCGCCTCGTCCGACGGCACATAGCCGTTCAACCGCACCGCATCCGCCGTGCGTACCAGCTCCCAGGTGAACGGCGCCGCCCGTGGCGGCTCCACCGCGAAACGCGTGACCTGAAACCCCTCCGGCGGGGTACGACGCGCGGCGGCGAGCACATCGAACGCCGCGAAGGTGGGCGCGACACCTTCGACGCTGATGGTGCTATCTGCCAGCGTCACCTGAAGCTGCGGCACCTGAGCCAGCAGGCGCCCGGCATAGCGCACCGCCTTCAGCCAAAGATCCGTGCTCGGCGCGCCATCGGCGAGGCGCGTATCGTCGCGCACATTCACCCCCGGAAGCGCTGCGATCAGAAGCTTGCTCACCTCGGCGCGCGCATCCTCCGACGGAATGAAGCCGGAAACCCGCAGCGTGTCGCCCTCACGGCTCGCCGACCACACGAAGGGCGAGGCAACCGGCGGGCGCACGGCGAACCGCGCCACCGTCATCCCATACGGCAACGGACCATGGATCACGGCAGACAGGGAATCATAGGTCGCGAGATCCGGCGCCCGCCCCTCAATGGACAGCGCACCATCGGATAGAGTGATCCGCCCCGACGGCAACCGCTCCAGCTGCACCAAGGCAAACTCCACCAGGCCGGCGAAGTCCCCAGGAGGCGCACCCCGCGCCCTCACCAGGCGATCCTGGCCCGTGAGGCTGTTGCCCGAGGCATTCACCGCGGCGATGATCCGCGCCAGCGCATAGCGCGAGGGAACGTAGCCATCGAGCGAGACCATGCGCCCATCCTTCACCGCGCTGAAGGTGAAGGGACGGCGCTCCGGCAGAAGAGTGGTGTCGTCGCGCACGGTGCGTACACCGAACATGTTCTCCAGCGAGGCACGAACCTTGGCGCGGGCCTCTTCCGCCAGCGACTCGCCTTCAAGCGTGGCGTCGCGCCCCTCGAAACGCGCGGTCGCCCAGGATTCGCCGGTACGAGCCAACACTGACTCCGCACTCCGCGTCAGATCCGCCTCGACGGCGCCGCGCGCAGTGAGCAACGTGAAAGCCGCCAGCACCGCCCACGCCGCCAGCCCAAGGACCAACACCCAGACCCGCCAACCCGCGAACCGATGGATCGCCCGCCCCCGCTTGCCCGCGACGGGGCCTCCGGTGTCACCTTCCGGTGCATCCAGCGCCATGAAACGGCAACTCCCGACCATTCTCTAAGATCGCTGCGGAGTTCAGCACATTTCGACATCGTTCCGAAACCCCGCGACGACCTTAACCGCACTACCGGGCCGCCAAAAAAAGGCCGCCCCCGGCAATGCGTGCCGGGGGCGGCCCTTGCTAAACATCGCGACCGAAGGCCTGCGGATCAAAACTCACGCTGAGCGAAGAGCAGAACCTGGCTCGCATCAGTCGAGCCCCGGCTGGGGCCATAACCGGTGAACACGTAATTGTCGGCCTTGTTGTAGTTCCAATCGTACTGGACCGCGAGCAGCAGGTTCTTGACCGGCGTGAAGCCGATATAGCCACCGACATTGCCGTTCACGCCGCCGGTCGCACCGTAGAAGGACTCGGCCACCGAATCATTGAAATCGTAGGCCGCATAGCCGCCGAACACCGCGGTGCTCCACTTCTCATTCCAATTGTGCAGCAGCGAGGCGGTGACGTTCCAACCGCTGACCTTGCTGATGCCATTGGCGCCGACAAAGGCATCCGGAGCGCCATACTCGCCCGCCGGATCAACCAGCCCCAGATAGCTGGTCGCACCATCCACATAAGCCGTCTGCAGGTAGAGCGTATCGCCCTCGCCCAGCATCGGCAGGTTGAACATCAGGCCCGCCTGGAGGGCATAGCCCCAGCTATCCTCTGTACCGCCCAGGAGATTGATGTAATCCAACGCGCGCACCTGATGCAGCGCCCCCGAGATCTGCGCCTGACCCCACTCGCCGGTGTAGTTGATGTTGGCGACGATGTCCGGAACCTGAAGGCCCGCCTGATAGTCGTCGGTGCCGAACAGCACGGGATTGTTCACGCCAATCCCCGCCTTGCGGTCGGCGGCATCTTCAAGCGAGATCGTTGCGCTGAAGCCCTTGCCGAACTCGGCGGTATAAGCGGCAAGGTTCAGGCGGACGTCGTCGCCGATCGTTGCGGGATCCGTACCCAGAACGTTCGCGTTGGCATAAAAGTCGAAGAACGACTGCGCCTTACCAAAGGTGAAGCCGGCGAACTGCACATAGGCATTCCACACCTCGACCTCATTGCCGTTCGGCCCCTCGGACCACGGGTCAGCGGAGCGCCACTTGAAGCGGGTTTCCAAATACGAGCGCAAAGTGCCGTATTCGGTCTCCGTCCGCGCATCGAGGATCACGCCGCCGGTCGCGATGGAGTAGGTCTTGTCATTCTCCGACGGATAATCGGAATAGGTGTTGTAATAGCCTTCCGCCCACAGGTAGCCACCAACACGCAGACAGGTGTCCGTGCCCGGGATGTAGAAGAAGCCCTCGCCCTGAGACAGGCACTGCTTCATGTAAACCGGCTTCGCCTTCGTCTGCAGCAGATCCGCAGCCTGAACTGGCGCCACCATCGAAAGCGTGCCTGCGGCCCCAAAGAGCGCCGCGAACGCAGTCGACGCGCCCAAGCCCCGAAGCAGCGGACGATGCTGTGCGAAATTCATCACCAACCCCCAATGATATATTGTATCATCACCGACATGCCATAGGGCACGCGTGATGGCAAGACAATACGGCCCGTTTTCCGGAAACCGGATGACACAACGCCAGCCCTGTCCGAAATACCGACGCCCCGCGGAGCGGTGCGCATAATATTTCGCGCTCACCTGGAGCGATGACTCATCAAAAAGGCAGGCTGCGTCGCTTGTTTGCCATTGTGGATCGAACCTTCGCAGAAGGGAATATCACCAGCTCCACTATAGGAATGTTCCAAACTACCGGACCTTTTTTCAGAAGATCCCGCAGACAAAAGAAAAACCCCAGTGGTTGCCCACTGGGGTTTTCCAAAACATCGCTACTGCGAAGATCAGAAGTTCCGCTGAGCGCGGAAGCCGCCCGAGAACACGTCAGCAGAGCCGCCGATGAGGCCGCTAGCGGTGGTGCCGATCGGAGCAACGGTCGCGCCGTTGACAGCGGTGAGCGAGGTGTCGGACTCAACCTTGGTGTAGAGGAACTCCAGACCCAGATCGAGGTTCTTCACCGGCGACCACACGAGATCCGTACCAACCTGCCAGAGGTTCGCACCGGTCACAGCGATGACGGTGGAGTCAGACGGGTTGTAGTCGACGTAGCCACCGTACACGATGGAGCGCAGACCCGGGGTCCAGTAGTGGCGCAGCTGAGCCTGGATGGCCCAAGCGGTGGAGTTGCTGTAGTTGCCGAACACGTCGGTCACGACAGCGTCAGCCAGCGGCACATAAGCGCCAGAGAGGCTGCCGTTGGAGTTGACCTTGACCTTGCCCCAGGCGCTCGCGGTGCCCTGGCTGTTGCCGCCCATACCCGCATAGCTGATCGCGCCATCGGCATAGTTGGCCTGCAGCAGGAGGCTGTCGCCAGCCGCCAGGAAGGGCAGCTTGAACTCGGCCTCGGCGCCGATCGCCCAGCCCCAGTTGTCGGTGGACGACGCGCCAGCGAAAGCGGCCGGGCCCACGCCACCGGTCCAGGTCAGAGCGTTCACCTGATGCAGAGCGCCCGAGATCATGAACGTGCCCCACGCCTGGTCGAGGCGGATGTTGGCAACGATATCGGGAGCCTGCTGGCCGGCCTGGAAGTTGGCGTAACCGAGCGAAGCAGCGGTCACGTTCAGGTCAGGACCAAAGAAGGTGTTGGAGAAGGCACCCGCGGTCGAAGCCGCGGTGCTGCCCTGCACGCCGGTGGTGCGGTTGGCAGCGTCTTCCAGCGACAGCGTGGCGGAGAAGCCGTTGCCGAACTGGGCGGTGTAGGCGATGGCACCCGTCCAGGTGTTGGAACCCGCGAACGGCGTGGTCATCATGTAGTTGGTGCCCAGCTCGAAGAACGACTGGGTGTAACCGAACGTGAAGCCCGCGAACTGAACGAAGGCGCGCTCGAAGTACAGGTTGTTGTTCGCGGTGGTGGAGGCGCTCGCCTGAGAGTTCCACTCCGCGCCGAAGCGGACGTAGGAACGCAGGGTGCCGTAGTCGGTCTGCGTGCGGGCGTCGAAGTCGATGACGCCACGAGCGCGGGTCAGGTAATCCGGATCATCAGAATCGCGGAAGGGGAAGTTCAGCGCACCCACGCCCGGGCCACCGAAGCCGGTGCCGGCGGTGGTCGCGATGTCAGGACGGAAAGTGCCGACAGCGTTCACATAGGTGTCGAAACGGGCATAACCGCCGATCTTCAGGCAGGTGTCGGTGCCGGGCACATAGAAATAGCCAGCGCCGTAAGCGGAGCACACCTTAACGTACTCCACCGCCTTCGCCTTGACAGGCAGGTCGGCGGCCTGGGCTCCGGCCACCGCGACGAGACCCGCCGCGCTGCCAAGGAGAAGGCTCTTCACCATCTTCATCGTGACCTCCAAGTTTGGTTCCGAGGGAGCGAGCGCCGCTTCGCCGGTGCAATTGCACTTTTGAGAGGTTCTTGCCCCGATACCCAGTTCGCCGCGCACCCCGTTCCCAGCGCGTCTCCAGCGAACTGATCGACCGGGGACTGCCCCCCTTCGTCGCAAAGCCAACATACAAAAGGCGGAACCGTGATCAATGCGGCAGGGGCGAAACGGCGCCTTGTGCGGCCCCTTTTCCGGCGACTGTTGCACGAAAAGCACGACGGGCAATGCCGTACAATAACACCATTTCGCATCGCAATATCGCGCGATTAATCCTATGTTATCATTGTACTTTCGGGGGCCACCGTGGCGATGGGGAGACCTGCTGTTGAGTGTCGTTCGTCGGCTATGCAACAGAGCGAACTTCACAGCCCTTACCTAACGGCTGGGGCTGCCATCGGGTGCCGCATTGCCCTCTGATTCCCATTGAGGAGGGGGATTTTGAGGGAAAACACGTCCGCACCGGCCGAATCCGGCAGCCAGTCGGCGTGTCAGGCTAGATGTCGGCCGTTTGCGCTGTGTCGCCATAGCCGACGAGCCGCAGAGGGCGCGCATCGAGCTGGCGCAGCGCGGCCCAGCGCACCAAGGCGTCTTCCGCGCCGTGGGTGACCCAGAGCTGCTCGCAGCCCGTCGCCAGGATACTGGCGCACAAGCCATCCCAATCCGCGTGGTCGGAAATCACGAGGGGAAGCTCCACCCCACGCTGCCGCGCCCTGGCGCGCACGCGCATCCAGCCGGAGGCGAAGCAGGTCATGGGATCCGGAAAACGCCGCGCCCAAATGTCCGTCATCGCCATGGGCGGCGCGATGACGATCGCTCCGGCGAGCTCTTTTCCAGTCGCGTTCTCGACCGGATTCAGGGGGCCGAAGTCCACCCCACGGCTGGCGTAATACTCAGTGGTGGGCAGCAGCGCGGCATGCAGATGGAGGGGCGCGGCATAGCCTTGCGCGCGGAGCAATGCCATCAGCCGCTGCGCCTTGCCGAGGGAATAGGCCCCCACCAGATGGGTGCGCTCGGGAAAAAGCGCGACGGAAGAGAGCAGCTTAGCCACCTCCCCATCGGCATCGGAATGGCGGAACACGGGGAGCGCGAAGGTGGCCTCGGAAACGAACACGTGGCAGCGCTGGGGCTCCAACGGCGCACATGTGGGATCGGCAACGTCCTTATAGTCTCCCGAAACAACCACCACGAGGCCGTCCCTTTCCAGTCGCACCTGGGCTGAACCCAGCACGTGCCCGGCCGGGTGAAGGCTCACGGATACCCCATTGACCTCCAGCCGCTCCCCGTAGCGCAGCGGCTGGCGCGCGCCGGCGAAATTCGGCCCAAGGCGCAGCGCCATCAGGTCCAGGGTTTCGGCTGTGGCCAGCACGTGGTGGTGGCCGGCGCGCGCATGGTCGGAATGGGCGTGGGTAATGATAGCCCGCGGCACCGCCCGCGTCGGGTCCACGTGAAAGTCACCGATGGGGCAGTAGAGCCCCTGGGCGGAGGGGCGGAGCAGGTCTTCCGGGCGCATGGCTGGTCTCTCGGGCAGACTCTATATATGGGGAGCCCCTTGAACCTGCGAGGTCCCGTGGCCGCTCTTCACCATTCCGCAAGCTCCGGCGATCCCGCCCTGGATCGGCGCCTGGACTGGGCGCGTGCCCTGTTTGACGAGGGCGATCTTAACGCGGCATGCGACCTGCTCGCCGATACCGTGGCCACGGCGCCGCGCTTCGCCGCCGCGTGGTTTCTGCTGGGTGAGGCGCGGGAGGCGGCGGGCGATGGAGCCGGCGCCGCCGAAGCGTTTGCCGCAGCCCGCGCGTGCGATGGGGAGGACATGCTGGGCGCCGGCCTGCGCCTTGCCCGGCTGGGGCGGCTGCCGGCGCAGGAAGCGATGTCCGCTGCCTATGTGCGCACCCTCTTCAACCAGTATGCCGACCGGTTCGACACCGCCTTGCGCGACAAGCTCGGCTATCGCGGGCCGGAGCTGCTGCTGGCGGCGCTGCTGCGGGTGGCGGGCGAACAGCATCGCTTCCGCCATGGGCTGGACCTGGGCTGCGGTACCGGCCTCGCGGCCCCGCTGATCGCACCGCTGGTGGAGGTGCTGGATGGGGTGGACCTTTCCCCCGCCATGCTCGCGCGCGCGCAGGCCCTGGGGCTTTACCGCACGCTCGAAGCCGCAGACATGGGCGAGGCCGTGGCCGCAGCGCCGGCCTCCAGCCTCGACTTGATCGTGGCGGCCGATGCCCTGTGCTACCTCGCCGAGCTGGCGCCGCTGTTCACCGCCGCGGCCCGGGCGCTGGTGGTGGGCGGGCTGTTCGCGTTCACGGTGGAAACCCATGGCGGGGAAGGTGTTCTGCTGCGCGAGACCCTGCGCTATGCCCACCCCGCGACCACGGTACGCGCGGCAGCGGCGGCGGCCGGCCTTCGCGTACGCCTGCTGGAGGATGCCTCCACGCGCAACGAAAAAGGCGTGGCGGTGCCGGGCCTCGTGGCGGTGCTGGAACGCGGCTGACGCGTCGCCGCAATCACTGCGCCACTGAGCCTGCCCCGACCGCTCCGTTCTTCAGGGAAAAGGCGAAGCAGCCTGCCCTTTGGTCTTTCCGCATTTCCTTTCACGCGAACCGATGGCCGCCTCGCTCGGAAGCGCTCGGGCGCAGGGGGGCACCGCCGCTCTCGGAACGCCCGTTGACGGGCCTTGCGCCCATCTCGGCGCGGCGTGCGCGAAGCCCCGATTTCGTGGATAGAGCATTCGCTCCGTGAAGCGGCGGTCGCGCCAGGAGGCGCTCGAACCGCGATATGCCGTCGCCAGCGCCCCGCGCTCGCGGCACGCAGCGAACGCGGGGACGGCCCGGCTCCCCTGCATCGAGGGGTGGACGCGCGTACGTTCACCACCTGGAGAGAAGCCGGCCTTTTGCCCGGCGTGTCGGCGTCAGCTCACCGGGAGAACGAAGGGCGCGCCCTCGAACGCCTCGCGCCCACGGCCGATGGAGGAGATGGCGGCCACCATGCGCCCTTCGCGCTGGAGGGCGGCATCCGCCAAGGCGACAATGCGAGCATTGGGGGTGGCGGTGGGCGAAGCCTGCCGCAGGCGGCGGGCCAGCTCCATCTCGTCCTGGTCCGGCAGCAGCGCGCACAAGGATGCGTAGGCCGCCGCCGTGGAGCGGGAAATCCCCGCGAAGCAGTGGATCACCAAGGGCGTCTGGCGCGGCCAGGCATGCACGAAATCAAACAGCTCGCGCATGTGCTGCTCGGCCGGCGCCACCATGCCTTCCATTTCATCGACGATGTCGTTGATGCCCAGGAAGAGGTGGTTGGTGGGGTCCACATTGCTGGGGCAAGTGAACACCGTTCCCCCGTTCACCAGCGAGATCACATGGCGCGCGCCGGTGGCCGCCACCGTCTCGTGCAGCTTGGACAGGGAGCATACATGGATCATGTGTCGAGCTCCTCGAATCGTTGCAGGAACCGCCGCTTGGCGGTGTCCGCCTCCCAAGGAGTGAGATAGTCACTTTCCTCTAGGTCGTCGAGCCGCACAGGGCGGCCGAAGAAATGCCGCGCCTCCTTGTCGGAGAAGCCGGCAAGGTGGGTGGCTTCCAGATAAGCGGAGGCGCGATCGGCCGCCTTCACGATCTTCACCAGCGCCTGTGGCCAGGCGATCGGCAGCGAAAAGCGCAGCGAAATGGCCGCCAGCAGGCGCGCCTCGACCACCTTGTAGTCGCCCCCCAGCACCGCCTTGAACGGGGAGATCATATCGCCGATCACATATTCCGGCGCATCGTGCAGCAGCACGCACAGGCCCCAGCGGGGGTCGAGATCGGGATGGCTCACGCGCGAGAGGCGCTCGGTCAAAAGTGAGTGCTGCGCCACCGAGAAGATGTGCGAGCCATGGGTCTGCCCGTTCCAGCGGGCGACGCGGGCAAGGCCATGGGCGATATCCTCAACCTCCACATCGAGGGGCGAGGGGTCGAGCAGATCGAGCCGGCGCCCGGAAAGCATCCGCTGCCACGCCCGCGGCGGGGAACCGGACTTCGCTCGCGGCCCGCGCCCGGAGGCGGGGGAAGGAGAATCCGGCGGCGGCGAAGGGGATCGGGGGGTCACGAATCGAGTGCTCCGTTATCGCAGCGGGGTCATAGCGCACCCCGGTGAAGATTGGTTGCGGCCGGGGCGGGTTGTCACCCGGTCAACCGTTTCAGATATATGCCGCCCACTGGCATTTCCCCGCTCCACGGACGTCGCGAAATGCCAAGCCTATCGAGTTGACGTGCTTTCTTCACGGAGCGGTTCCGCTTCGCTCGCGACGGCGCCGCGCCGCCACAGGAGTTCACACCATGCCCGCATCGCCAGACACCCCGCGTGACGAGATCCGCGCCACGCTCGCCGCCAGCGCCGCGGTGTTTCGCGGCCCCCTGGTGCTGCTGGCGCGCCGTGGCCATGAGCCCGCGGCGGGCCTGTGGAGCCTGCCCGGCGGCCGGGTCGAGCCGGGTGAGACCCTGGCGGACGCCGCCCGGCGGGAACTGCGCGAGGAAGTGGGGGTGGAAGCGGAGCTGGCTGGCGTCGCCGCCACGCGGGAAATCATCCGCCGCGACGACACCGGCCGCCTGACGGCCCATTTCGTGGTGGTGGCCCACGCCGCCCACTGGCGCGCGGGCGAACCGCAGGTGAGCGCGGAGGCGGCCGAAGTCGGCTGGTTCCGCCCCGCCGAGATCGCCCGGCTCCACGCCACGGACGGGCTCGCCGAGGTGGTGGCGGCCGCCGCGCGTGTTCTGGGTATCGAGGAGCCGCTCGCGGCGGCACCGGGACTGGCGGAGCCCACCACGCACCACGCGCCCCCGCCCGCCGCCACGACGCAGGCCTGAGCGACCGGGTGATCCCCGGAAGGGGCGTCCTCTGCGGCCCGGCGGGCTGTTTCTCGCGCGCGGCGCACGCGCCGCGTTCGGACAGGCGCGCCCCGGCCGGCTGCTGCGCGGGCTTGTGCCTTGCGAAACGGGGCGAAGACTCTCCCCTGCGGCAGAGGCGCCTCCGCGCATGGACACACAAAGCCACACATCTCCACAAAATGGCACGATTATTGTCTATAGTGCGGACGAATCCGAATAAGGAGCAGCCTGATGGCCTTCGTCCACCGCATCGGCGCCCGAACCCATGCCTTCGCTGACCTGAAGGATCTCATGGCCAAGGCGACCCCTCCCCGCTCCGGCGACATGCTCGCCGGCATCGCAGCGGCCTCCGCCGAGGAGAATGTGGCCGCCAAGATGTGCCTGGCCGAGGTGCCACTGAAGACCTTCCTCACCGAGGCGCTCATTCCCTATGAGAGCGACGAGGTCACCCGCCTGATCCTGGACGAGCACGACCCGGTGGCCTTCGCCCCGGTCTCTGCCCTGACGGTGGGCGATTTGCGCGACTTCCTGCTCTCCGATCAGGCAACGCCCGAAGTGCTCGCAAGCCTCGCGCGCGGGCTGACGCCGGAAATGGTGGCCGCCGTCTCCAAGCTCATGCGCAACCAGGACCTCATTCTGGTGGCGAAGAAGTGCCGGGTGGTCACGCGCTTCCGCAACACCATCGGCCTGCCCGGCACCATGGCCGTGCGGCTCCAGCCCAACCACCCCACCGATGACGCGGCCGGCGTCTCCGCCACCATCCTCGACGGCCTGCTCTATGGCTGCGGCGACGCGGTGATTGGCATCAATCCCGCCTCCGACAGCCTGCCGGTGCTCGATCGCCTGCTGAAGCTGATGGATGAGGTGATCCGCCGTTTCGACATTCCCACCCAAAGCTGTGTGCTCACCCACGTGACGAGCTCCATCGAGCTGATGAACCGGGGCGCCCCGGTGGATCTGGTGTTCCAGTCCATCGCCGGCACGGAGGGAGCGAACCGCTCCTTCGGCGTGGACCTCAAGGTGCTGCAGGAGGGCTATGAGGCCGCCCGCGCCCTCAAGCGCGGCACGGTGGGGCAGAACGCCATGTATTTCGAGACCGGCCAGGGCTCGGCCCTGTCCGCCGGCGCGCACCATGGCGTGGACCAGCAGACCCTGGAGGCCCGCGCCTATGCGGTGGCGCGCAAGTTCAAGCCGCTGCTGGTGAACACGGTGGTGGGCTTCATCGGCCCTGAATATCTCTATGACGGCAAGCAGATCATCCGCGCCGGGCTGGAAGACCATTTCTGCGGCAAGCTCCTGGGCGTGCCGCTGGGGGTCGACGTCTGCTACACCAACCATGCGGAGGCCGACCAGGATGACATGGACACCCTGCTGACCCTGCTGGGCGCGGCGGGCGTGACCTATGTGATGGGCATTCCCGGCGCCGACGACGTGATGCTGAACTACCAGTCCACCTCCTTCCACGACGCCCTCTATGTCCGCGAGGTGCTGGGCCTGAAGCGGGCACCGGAATTCGAGGCGTGGCTGGAGCGCATGGGCATCACCGATGCCACCGGCAAGCTCTTGCCCGCCAGCGGCGCCCACCCCCTTCTCGGCTTCGTTCAGGAGCAGGCGGCATGATCGCGCGTGATCCCTGGCAGTCCTTCGCCCGCCACACCCCGGCGCGCATCGCCCTCGGCCGCACCGGCGCCAGCCTGCCCACGGAAGAAGTGCTGCGCTTCTCCCTGGCCCATGCCCAGGCGCGCGACGCGGTGCACATGCCGTTCGACGCCGCGCGGGTGGAAAGCGAGATTCGCGCCCTCGGCTTCGACACCCTGCGGGTGGAGAGCGCGGCGCCCGCGCGCGACGTCTATTTGCGCCGCCCCGATCTCGGCCGCCGGCTAAGTGATGAGAGCCGCGCCCGCCTCGCCGCGCTCGACGCGCCGCCCGCGGATCTCGCCATCGTGGTGGCGGATGGGCTTTCCGCCGCCGCCATCCATGCCCAGACCGCGCCCTTCCTGGCCGCCCTCAAGCCCTGGATCGAAAAGGAAGGTTGGAGCGTGGCGCCGGTGGCACTGGCCGCCCAGGCCCGCGTGGCGCTGGGCGATGAGGTGGGCGAACTCATGAAGGCTCGCGCCTTGGTGGTCCTGGTGGGTGAGCGGCCGGGCCTGTCCTCCCCGGACAGCCTCGGCCTCTACCTCACGCTCGCCCCGCGGGTTGGCCGCACCGACGCGGAGCGCAACTGCATCTCCAACGTGCGTGCGGAAGGGCTGAGCCACCCGCTCGCGGCCTTCAAGCTGGCCTGGCACATTCGGGAGGCCCTCCGGCTCGGCCTTACCGGCGTAGGGCTGAAGGACGAGAGCGACCTGCTGCTGGTGGATGGCGCACCACCCGCCGCCCTTCCCCGCCCCACCTGACAGCGGGCGAGAATCGCTCCCGGGCCACAGGCGCGAGCGCCGGGAGCTGCGCCTTCAGGCCGCCTCGACGGAGACGACGCGGAAGGTGTGCATCTCATCATCCTCGCGGACGGAAATGTACTCGCCCACCTCGAACCGCTCGTCACCGAAGCGGTAGCCCGCCTCATCATCGTCGGTGCCGGCGAGATCATAGCGGAAGGCCCAGCTTCCGCCGGGGCGGCGCACCAGGTGGCCCACCTCGTCCTTCTCATCGGGGCGGAAGCGCACGACGCGGCAGTGCTCGCGGTTCTTGGCCCACAACTCAGGGTCGATCTTCCCATCCGCCGCCAGCGGGGCCACGAAGGTGTAGCCGAAGTTCCTGGCCCCCTCGGGGAAGGCCTTTTCCCGGGCAAGCTCCATGCGGATCTTGTGCAGGCCGTGTGGAAGCTGCGTCATTGTTCTCTCCCGGCGTCTCTCGGTTTTCGCGCGGCGCGCACCGCCTTTGCCATATCCAATAGTTGGCAACGTTTTCAAGGGCCTGGAGCCGCTGCGCAAGGGCGTGAGCTCACTGTAGAGGATCACGCGCGATTCGCGAGCCCACCCGCAGGCCCCCAGGCGAACCCACCGCAGCGCACCCCCATGAGACCCGCCGAAAGCCAAGTCTGAGGCCCGCCGAAGGCGAAGTTTGCGTGCACTGCCGCATCGTCGCCCGCGACAGGGTGCACGCAATGGGATACTGATTGTCGTCCGCCAGGAACAAAGGCACGCCGCCACACGTTGGACAACTCGGTGGATGTGCCATCATGGATGGTCAGGCAGGGGTTGCTTCCAACCATGCCTTGACCTAACGCAATGCGCTGGTTTCGTTCTTTCGCGATAATTGTTTTCCCCACACGAAGAAAAGTAAGGGGAGCGGGGGAACGTTAGCAACCTTAAGGAGAGACGCCATGAGTGATTCGACCATCTTTCAGGGCCTGAGCCGCGCATGGAACGTCGGCACGCCCGCCGAATGGCCGGCGACCGCCGTGAAGAATTATTTCTTCGAATGCCCGGTGGCCGTCACCTCTCACCTTCAGCGTTTCATGATGCGCCAGGCGCAGGATCAGATGCAGATCTTTGCGGAGCTGGCGAAGGATCCGAACCCGGCCAATGCCGTGACGCGTGAAGCCGCCTTCCTGCAGCAGTCGGCCCTGGCCTGGAACACCGAGCTCCTGGAGCTGGCCGAGCTGGTTCAGAGCAAGATGCTGGCCGCCGCCGCCCCGACCGCTTCGCAGCAGGAGCAGGCCCCTTCCGTGCCCCGCGCGGCCTGACACGCACCAGCCTCCGGTGGGTTCACCCGACCGGAGGCGGCACCCCGTGAGGGAGCTCCAGCGACGCGCCCCCGGCGAGGAACGCGACCGGGGCATTTCCCCTTTTTGGTGGAAACAGGAAATGCTCCAGCGCACCGGGTTGACGCGTTTTCCTCACGCCAACCCACACCCATTTCGCTCGAAACGGCGCAGGGGTTTCAAAGCGCGCGAAGGGTTTCCGGTGAGCCGTCTCGTACAGCGGCGTCTCATACAGCGGCCATGAGGCTGGCATTGCCTCCGGCTGCGGCCGTATTCACCGAAATGGCCACCTCGCGCATCAGCCACGCCAGTGGAACGCCCGCGCTTCCGCCGCTCTCCTGAGGCGGCAGCACATAGAGGGGCACCACAGGCCCCTCAAGGCGCGCAAGGCTCTGGGCAAAGGCCGCGATCCACGCCTCATCCCCCTCCACGATCGCCGCGTCGAACATCCCCCCGTGACTTCCCTCCGGCCACGCACCAGCCGGGGCGATCCGCGCCGCGACCGTGCCCGGCAGGGTTTCCGGGAAAAAGTCGAGGGTCGGCGCATCCACCATCACACGGTTGCCGGTGGCCAGGGCCGCCGTGATCAGCAGCAGCAGTCCCCACCGGCTCTGCGCGGAAACGAGCACCGTGCCGCACGGCCTGAGGCCATAGCGGTTGCGCTCCCCCACCGGGCCGGGCAGCTCCATTTCACCGCCCACGGGCGCCATCGCGGCCCAGGCGCGCGCCCGATGGGCCAGGGCACCAAGCCCCTGGCTGTCGAGCCATTGGGCGAAGGCCAAAGCCGCCGCATCTGGCTTTTCGCCCGCATTGGCGACGGGCAGATCCGGCGCGCCGCGCACCAGGCGCTGGAGATAGAGCGGGCCGCCGGCCTTCGGCCCGGTGCCGGAAAGCCCCCGCCCACCAAAAGGCTGGGCCCCCACGACCGCGCCAATCATGTTTCGATTGATGTAGATGTTGCCCGCGCGCACCCGCGCCGTGGCTTCATCGCGAACCGCCTCAAGCCGTGAGTGGAGCCCGAAGGTGAGCCCGTAGCCACTGGCGTTGATGGCCTCCATGAGCAAAGGCAGGTCCCGCCGCCGATACCGCAGCACATGCAGCACCGGCCCAAACACCTCCCTCTGCACCTCGGACAGCGCGCCGATCTGGATCAGGGTCGGCGCCACGAAGGTTCCATGCGCCGCCTCCGGCGGCAGCGGCAGGCGAAAAACCTCGTGGCCGCCAGCCGCCATCCGCGCCACATGGGCCTCGATGGCATCACGCGCGGCATCGGAAATGACCGGCCCCACATCGGCCGAGAGCATGCAGGTCGGCGCCACCCGCAGTTCCGCGATGGCGCCGCGGATGAGCTCAAGCAGCCCGTCCGCCACCTCCTCCTGCACGCAGAGCACCCGCAGGGCAGAGCAGCGCTGGCCCGCGCTGTCGAAGGCGGAGGCGAGCACATCCGCAACCGCCTGCTCGGCCAGGGCGGAGCTGTCGACGATCATCGTATTGAGCCCACCGGTCTCGGCGAGGAGGACCGGCGGCCGGCCCTGCGCCAGCCGCCCCGAAAGCACCCTCGCGATCTGCCGCGCCACTTCAGTGGAGCCGGTGAACATCACACCCGCCACCGCCGGCGAAGCGACCAGCGCCGCCCCCACGCGGCCGTCTCCGGGCAGCATCTGAAGCACCGCTTCGGGAACGCCCGCCCCGTGCAGCAGGCGCACGGCCTCGGCGGCGATGAGCGGGGTCTCTTCCGCCGGCTTGGCGAGCACCGTGTTGCCGGCGGCCAGAGCGGCGGCCACCTGGCCGGTGAAGATGGCCAGCGGAAAATTCCACGGGCTGATGCAGGCCACCGGCCCAAGCGCCCGCTGGTCCGCCCGCAGCGCCCGGGCGGCGCCGGCGTAATAGCGCAGGAAATCGATGGCCTCCCGCACCTCCGCCACCGCATCGGCCGCGGACTTGCCGGCCTCGCGCATCACCAGCCCCATGAGCACACCCATCTGCGCCTGCAGGGCATCCGCCGCCGCCAGCAGGGGGGCCACCCGCCGCGCCACCGGCTGCGCCGCCCAGCCGGGCGCGGCCAATTCGGCCACCACCACCGCGGCCGCGATGTCCTGCGGGTTGCAATCCCGCACGCTGCCCACCAGCTCCCGCAGATCCCCCGGATTGCGGATCTCCCGCCCCGCCCCCTCGCCGGAGGGGGGCGCCGCGCTCCAGGTCCGCTGCGCGCTGGCGGCGAGATCATCGGCCAAGGCCGCAAGCACGTCCTCGCTGGAAAGGTCGAGCCCCGCCGAATTGCGCCGCCCGGGAAACAGCGCGGCGGGCGCCAAGATGCGCGGATGGGGCGTGCCGGGTTCCGCCATCGCCTGGACCCGCGCCACGGGGTCCGCGATCAGCTCGTCGACCGGCACAGCCGGATCGGCGATGCGGTGGACGAAGGAGGAATTCGCACCGTTCTCCAGCAGCCGGCGGACCAGATAGGCCAGCAGCGTCTGATGGCTGCCCACGGGCGCGTAGATGCGGCACGGGCGCCCGAGATGAGCCGGCCCCACCACCTCATCGTAAAGCGGCTCGCCCATGCCGTGCAGGCACTGGAACTCATAGGAGCCAAGGGAGAATTGCTCGCCGGCCAGATGGTAGATGGTGGCCAGCGTCTGCGCATTGTGGGTGGCGAATTGCGGAAACACCGCGTCGCGCGCCGCCAGCAGCTTACGGGCGCAGGCGATATAGGAAACGTCCGTATAATCCTTGCGCGTAAAGACCGGGAAATCGTCGAGCCCGTCCACCTGGGCGCGCTTGATCTCGCTGTCCCAATAGGCGCCCTTCACCAGCCGCACCATGATCCGCCGGCGGCTACGCCGCGCCAGATCGATGAGCCAGTCGAGCACGAACGGACAGCGCCGGCCATAGGCCTGAACCACGAAGCCGAGCCCCGCCCAGCCCGCCAGCTGGGGGGCGAAGCTCAACTCCTGCAGCAGGTCCAGGGATAATTCGAGCCGGTCCTGCTCCTCGGCGTCGATATTGAGGCCGATATCGTAGCGCTTCGCCAAGGCCGCGAGCGCGGTCAGGCGCGGCAGCAGCTCGGCCTTGACCCGCCCCGCCTGGCCGCGGCTATAGCGCGGATGCAGCGCCGAGAGCTTGATGGAAATGCCGGGCCCGCCATAGACTCCGCGCCCCGCCGCCTCCTTGCCGATGGCGTGGATGGCCGCCTCATACTCGGCCAGATAGCGCGCGGCATCGGCCGCCGTCACGGCCGCTTCCCCGAGCATGTCGTAGGAATGAAGGAAGCCGCGCGCCTCGAGCGCGCGGGCACGGGCCACAGCCGCCTCAATGGTCTGGCCCATCACGAACTGCTCGCCCATCAGCCCCACCGCCACATCCACCGCGCGGCGCACCACCGGCGCACCGCAGCGGCTCACAAGGCGGGTAAGCGCCGCCGCCAGCCCGGGCTCGCTCCACGCCCGCGCCAGCTGGCCGGTGACGGCGAGGCCCCAGGCCGCGGCATTGACGAAGAGCGGTCGGCCGCCGCGCGCCTCAAGATGCGGCTGCCAGTCCCCGCGGCCGACCGTGTCCCGGATCAGCGCGTCACGGGTCGCCGCGTCGGGAATGCGCAGCAGCGCCTCGGCGAGGCACATGAGAGCGACACCCTCCGCGCTCGACAGGGCGAACTCCTGCATCAGCTGCTCCACCACCGAGCCCCGGCCCTTGGCCCGCAGCGCCTCGACCAGACGGCGGGCGGTGCCCGTGATGTCGGCGCGCATCCCGGCCGGCAAGCTCGCCGCCTGAAGCAGCGGCCCCAGGCACTGCGCCTCCAGCCGGCGGGTGGCCGCAGTGATCACGCGCCGCAGGTCCGAGCGCTCCGGAACCGGATCGGCGAAGTGGGAAAAGGGTCCAAAGACGTCCAGCGGCGGCGCGGGAGGCAGGGTCTCGGTGGTCATGGTGCGCTCTATCCCCCGTGGGAGGCCCCTGCGTGGCGGACGCAGGGTGGGCCATTTCCATGACGCGCAGTGTACCGTCATCCTGGGCTTGCGACGACCGGCGTCAGCACCATCCGCGATCCTGGCCAGGCCGCGCCCGCGGGCAATGCCGAGCGGCGCCGATGCGGCGGAATCCGGAAGGTCGTGGCACATGCCCTCCGGCGCTCCAGGGGTGGCCGCGACCATGCAAGCGCTCAAGGCCCCGCGCGCGCTCCTCATACCACTGCACCGCAGCAGGGCCCCTGTAGGGGCGAAACCCGGAAGGGGCGTCCTCCAGGCATTGCAGTGCTTTCATCGCCTCCATGCGCCCGCGTTGCGGGGAGGTAGCACATGGCGGGCTCCCACCCTGCATGGAAAGCGTCAGAGGAACCAACCCGCGCGCCCGTCTTGCGGCGCCTTCATCGGCCACGGAACGGGTGGAGCGCCCATTGACGGGGTGGGACACTCGGGCCCTGCGCCATGCCCTGCCCGCTCAGCCCCCGGATCGGCCAACTTCGGGCCGCCAAGAGATCCGAGGGTGCACGCGCTGGCGCGCCAGCGGCATGCTGGTTGTTCACGAAACCGAGGGGAGAGCATCCAAATCATTGATTTGACGCTCTTTCATCCCGCACACTGGGTCCCATTTCGCTGGAGGCGCCGCAAGGCACTCCCCCGGGTTCTCGAAACCCGGAAGCTCTGTCATGCTTTGATTGTGCGTTTGTTCCCAGCCCGTGACGACGGCCACTTCACTCGAG
This sequence comes from Xanthobacter variabilis, assembly GCF_043831965.2. NCBI lineage: Bacteria > Pseudomonadati > Pseudomonadota > Alphaproteobacteria > Hyphomicrobiales > Xanthobacteraceae > Xanthobacter > Xanthobacter variabilis. The sequence continues at coordinate 2,722,782 of NZ_CM195533.1, read as the reverse complement.
AACGCTCCGGGTCGGTGCCACGCCAACCGAGGCACCGGGCCGGTCGTCCCTGCGCGCGCCGATCATCTCTGGTTCGCGAAACGGCGACGTCGAGCCGGAGCCCCTTGCACCGACCTCCCCAGCAAGACAAGCAACGGACTCAAGCGCCCGGCTCAGCCCCGGTCGCTGTGGAGACGCAGCAGGGCCACCGCCGCGTCCATGTCCACCCGCCGCGCGTCGCGGCGTGCGGTGGCGAGCTCGTCTTCACCCCACAGCTCGCGATTCCAGTCCTCATCCACATGAGCCGCCTGCCATGCCGCGTCGGCGTCCAGGACGCCCTCGGAGACGGCCAGCGCCAGCAGCGCCGAGCCCGTCAGAGTCGTCATCACATGAACGGCCGCAAGGGGAAGCGCGTCCCCCGGCACCAGCTCACTCATCCGGGCGAGGGATTCCTCCGGCTGGGCCACGTGGCGCACGCCCTCGGCCAGGAAAAAGGGCGCTCCCCTTTCCTCCCGCGCCCAGGCCAGCACCGGATCCCAGTGCTGCGCCTGCCGCTCCAGGAGCGCGGTTGGCCCGTCCGCCCGATAAAAGAGCATGTCGGTGCCCGCATAGCGCACCACTTCGTCCCGCACCGCCGCCGGCTCGGCAGCGACCCGGTCCAGAGCCACATTCACCAGCCGCGTCAAGGGCATGGAGAAGGGATTGATCTCAGCCTCCTGGGCCTCCCACTCCCGCGCCAGCGCCTCGGCGAGGGCGCGCGTGGGCACCAGCAGCAGGCCGCGAGCGGGGGTACGCACCGGGCGCCCGTCCAGCAGAACGGTGAAGCCGCCTTCGACCTCCCCCACGCTCACGTCCTTATAGAAGCGCTTGGGCAGTTGCGGCCGCTGGGCCGCCTGGGCGCGCGCCATCGGATTGGCATCGGGGCCGGTATTCGTCCCGTCGAGATCCGTCAGCAGGTCGCGCATTGGTCCCTCCCCGCCTTTGCCCCGCCGCTTGCGGACAGCAAATCGGCGATGGCCTGCGGCACGGCCTCGAAATGGGTGACCACCTTCTGGGCGCCGGCGTGCCACAGCTCATCGGTGCTGTGATAACCCCAGGACACGCCCAGGGCCGAAGCCCCCGCGGCCCGCGCCATGGCCATGTCGAACGAGGTGTCGCCCACCACCACGGTCTGCGCGGGGCCGATTCCGGCCTCGATCATCGCCTGCTGCACCATCGCGGGATGGGGCTTGGAGGGCGCGTCGTCGGCGGTCTGGATGGTCGTGAACCACCCCTCCATGTCGTGGGCCTGCAGCACACGCGCCACGCCGCGCCGCGCCTTTCCGGTGACCATGCCCAACACCACGTCGTCGCGCGCCCGCAGCGCCGCCAGAACCTCCCGGGCACTGGGGAACATGGGCTCCGGCGGGCGCAGTTCGCGCAGCCGCATGAAGGCGCTGCGATAGGCCTCCGCCATCTCCATCACCGGATAGGTCCGGTCGCCCGCGGCCAGCACCGTAAAGGTCTCGGGCAGCGACAGGCCGACGACCGAGAGCACCCGTTCGCGATCGGGCACCGGAAGCCCAAGCGTCGTGTGGGCGTCGTGCATGGCCGCGACGATCATGTGCTGGCTGTCCACCAGGGTGCCGTCGCAATCGAACAGCACCAGCGTCACAGGCGCATCGGAGCGGGACGAGGAGCCTTCGGCGAGCGTCATTTCACGGACATCTTCTGGGTTGCGATATCATAGGACCATGTGGCCCCTGTGGGGTCCTGGAACAAGATCTCCGTGAAGCCGCGCTGCTGGCATTGCTTGGGGAATGGGCCGGCAACAATCAGCTCCGCCGCCGTCTTGGCGGAGAAGTTGAACTTGATGGTCAGGATCGTCTCATCCGGCCCAGAGGTGCTCACCTGTAGGTCGAGTCCGTTCTGAGCGAAGCTGTCCTGCTTGCTCTTGGCGAACGCGCGCCGGGATTCTGCATCGCCCACCGGACCTTCCTCCGGTGCCGGGGAAGCCGACAGCGGGGTGACGGCGACGCTCGGTCGCGAGGTCGCGTCAAAGCCGGACGGCGGCGGCGCGAAGGCCGAAGGCGGCGGAGTGGTGGCCGAAGGCGCGGGTTCCGGCAAGGCCATGCGCGGCGGAGTGGCCGGCGCCGCTGGCGCGACGACGGGCGCGGGCGGCGGCACCAAAGCGGGCGCGGCGGGCTCAGCCGCAGCCGGCGCGCTCGCGACCGGCGCGGGCGCGGCTTCGGGAGCCGGAGCGGATGCCTGCGGCGCTGCGGGCCGCGTGTCGGCGCCCTGCGGCGCGGGCGAGGACAGGACCCACCACACCAGCGCGCCGGAAATCAGCGCGAGGGCCGTGCCACCGAGCCCCACAATCACGGGCGTCAGGAAACTGGAGCGCAGCGAGCGGCCGCAAAAGGGGCACTGAGCCTCTTCCGGATAAACCTGGGCGCCGCAGCCGGGACAGAAGTCGTGCTTCGTGTTCATGCCTCACCGTCTCTGTGCCGGCCTGGCTCCGACCGGCCTGCCCCCTGCCCCGCCCGGGCAAAGTTGCCCGAAGGGAGGCATGAGGTCCACCCTGCCGGCCCCACACGCGTGGAAAGCCGGCAGATCAGCTCTAACAGAGCAATGTGGCAGCTCCTAATTTGGATTGCCAAAATCCAGAGGCGGTGGTGGCGGCGTATCCAGCCCCGGAGACAGGTTCTCGAACTGCTCCTGCACCTGGCTCTGGTCGAGCTGCACCGAGCTGCCCTTGTAGTGCGTGACCATCTTCGGGAACAGGACGATGAGCGCCACCATGATCAGCTGGATCACCACGAACGGCACGGCGCCCCAATAGATCTGCCCGGTGGTCACCGGCTCGGTCAGCTTCCCCGTCACGCGGTCCACATAGGGCTTCTTGGCCGCCACCGAGCGCAGGAAGAACAGGGCGAAGCCGAACGGGGGATGCATGAACGAGGTCTGCATGTTCACCGCCAGCATCACGCCGAACCAGATGAGGTCGATGCCCAGCTTGTCCGCCGCCGGCCCCAGAAGCGGGATGATGATGAAGGCCAGCTCGAAATAATCGAGGAAGAAGGCCAGCACGAACACCAGCAGGTTGACGGCGATAAGGAAGCCGGCCTGCCCGCCGGGCAGCGACACCAGCAGCTCTTCCACCCATTTGTGCCCGTCCACCCCGTAGAAGGTGAGCGAGAACACGCGCGCGCCGAGCAGGATGAACAGCACGAAGGCCGAGAGCTTGGCGGTGGAATAGGTGGCCTGCCGCATCAGGTCGAACTTCAGCCGCCCTCGCGCGGCCGCGAGCGCCAGCGCGCCCACCGAGCCCATGGCGCCGCCTTCGGTCGGCGTGGCGACGCCGATGAAGATCGTGCCCAGCACCAGGAAGATGAGCGCCAGCGGCGGCACCATCACGAACACCACCTGCTCAGCCAGCTTGGAGAGCAGGCCCAGGCGGAACAGCCGGTTCGCCACCGCGATGACGAAGGCCAATGCCACCGTCGCCGACATGGCGAGCACCACATAGTCCGAGCCGAACTTCACGCCGGTCTGCCCCATCAGCACGATGGAAAGGGCGATGGCGAGCGCCAGCGTGATGTAGAGCGACGGCGTGAGGAGACGCGCCGCGCCGGACAGGATGAAATAGAGCACCACGAACGCGGCCACGCCCCACACCACGGTGTTGGCAAAGCCGGGCAGCATGTCCGCCGTCAGGTGCGGCGCCGATCCGGTGGCGATCAGCACCGCGAAGCCGGCCGCGGTCAGCGCCCCGAGAATGTGGGAGTAGCCGGCCTTCTGGTTCGGCTCCCGCAGGTTCTGCGCATCCGCCGGCAGCCCGGGCGCGGCCTGCGGGAAGAAGGTGGCGACGATGAAGATGTAGAAGGCATAAAGGGCCGACAGCAGCAGGCCCGGAATGAAGGCGCCCTCATACATGTCGCCGACCGAGCGGTTGAGCTGGTCGGCCATCACGATGAGCACGAGCGAGGGCGGGATGATCTGCGCCAGCGTGCCCGAGGCGGCGATCACGCCCGAGGCCACCCGACGGTCATAGCCATAGCGCAGCATGATGGGCAGCGAGATGAGGCCCATGGAGATGACCGAGGCGGCGACCACGCCGGTGGTGGCCGCCAGCAGCGCGCCCACGAAGATCACCGCATAGGCCAGGCCGCCGCGAATGGAGCCGAACACCTGGCCGATGGTGTCGAGCAGGTCCTCCGCCATGCCGGAGCGCTCGAGGATGAGGCCCATGAAGGTGAAGAACGGTACCGCCAGCAGCACCTCATTGTTCATGGTGCCGTAGACGCGCTCGGGCAGCGCCTGCAGAAAGTCCGGCCGGAACAGGCCGAGCCAGATGCCAATGACACCGAAGATGAGGCCGTTGGCCGCCAGCGAGAAGGCCACCGGGTAGCCCAGCAGCAGGAACACCACCAGCGCCGCGAACATGATCGGCGCCATATTGTGGATGAACCAGCCGCGGAAGCCCGGCTCGGCCGCGAACGCCGTATCGGGCAGGAAGGAGACGAGGGCGAAAGCCGTCAGCAGCACCCAGGAGAGGTGTGCCGGCTTGAGGCGACGCAGGGCCGCAAAGGAAGCCTGGATCATGAAGCTCTCCTCAGCGCTGGCTCTGCGAGGAAGAGGCTTCCGCCTCACCTTGGCTGTCGGCCTGACTTTCCATCAGCCGCTCAGCCTCCGCGGCGAGCGCCGCATGGGTGCCGCCCTCCCCTTCATGGGGGTCGTTCATGCGGCCGGTGAAGATAGCCACGCGCTTGATGAGCTCCGAAATACCCTGCAGCGTGAGGAAGAAGAAACCGAGTGGCACCAGCGCCTTCGCCGGCCACTGCGGCAGCCCGCCCGCGTTCAGCGACTGCTCATCAATGGCATAGGAATTCAGGAAAAAGGGCACCGAGGTCCACAGCAGCAGGATGGAGAAGGGCAGCAGGAAGAACAGGTGCCCGAAGATGTCGATGCCGTCGCGCACGCGCTTGGTGAGGTGGGAATTCACAATGTCGATGCGGATATGCTCATTGTCCAGCAGCGTCCACGACGCGCACAGCAGGAACACCGCCGAAAACAGCACCCATTGCAGCTCCAGCCACGAATTGGAGCTCACGTCGAACAGCTTGCGCACGATGGCATTGATGGCCGAGACGAAGATGGCGGCAACGATCAGCCAGGCAGCAATCTTGCCGATGCGCGCGTTGACGGCATCGATGCCGCGGGCGAGCGCGAGCAGGGGTGTCATGGGTTCGTGTCCCTCGGGCGACTGATTATCGCGGGCCGCCGCTTTCAACATGAACGCGGCCCATTAAGCCGGCACCATAGGCGAAGCGGACCGCACTTCAAGTGCAGCCCCCCTCAAAACCGCGCCAGGACGCCATTCCGGCGGCCTAGCCTTAAGAAAATTGCGACAAAAGTCGAACACTTGTGTGTGTTATTGCAGCGCGTGCGCCGAATCGGCCCTTCTGTTGCGCCGCGATCAGCGGGCCTGCGGCTTCAGCGGGCCTGGGGCTCCGGCGCACTGCCCCAAGGGGGCGCCCCCTGCAGGGCCGGCCCGCGCGTGAAGCTGCCGCGCGCGCTGTTCCAGAGCAGTGATGCGCCCGTGCCGGCAACGGGACTTTCACCCACGCACCAGGCGCTTACGTCGGTTCCAGCGCGCGGCAGCACCGCGACCACACTGCCCAGCCCCTCCCAGGCGGCGGTGTCCTCCTGCACCTCGCGCGGCGGGGTCCGGCACAGGGTCGCGTCGAGCTCCTGCGGCCACACCCGGTCTGTGACGAGGTTCCAGCGGCCGGAAGCGCGGGAGTAAAAGCGAAGCCGCCCGCCGAAGGGCGCGCGCCCCTTCATGCCCCATTCGCTGAGGCCCACCAGGGGCGAGCCTTCCGCGTCGATCCAGGCGGCCATCTCGGTCACCATGCCGTCGGCGGTGTCGGCATCGCCCCGGTCGGTGATGCGCAGATAGAAGCGCGGCTTGTCCAGCAGCAGCGACACCCGCGCCCGCGGGCCGTAAAGCAGGCCGCCCGAAGCCACGGGGCCGGCGGGCGAGGCCGCGATCTCGTAGGAGGGGAAGCCGTTGGGCTGCGCCACCTGGAGCTCACGATAAAGGTCCAGAATGTCCGGCCCCTGCGCAAACGCCACTGCCGGCGCCAGGAACGCGGCCAGCAGGGCGAGGCGAAGCGGCAGGCGCGCCATCACCCTTCCGGCGATTCCAGGATCGGGTCGTACTGGCTGGCGTCGAAGCCGAGCACGGCGAAGGATTGTGCCATGTGGGGCGGCAGCGGCGCGGAGACGTCGATCACCCCCTCCCCCCGCGGGTGGGGAATGACCAGCCGCCGGGCAAGAAGATGCAGCTTGTTCTGCAGCCCGCCGGGCAATTCCCAGTTCTCGATATCGAAATACTTGGGGTCGCCCACGATGGGGTGGCCGATATGGGCCAGATGGGCGCGCAGCTGGTGGGTGCGGCCGGTGACCGGCTTCAGCGAAAGCCAGCTCATCTTCTGCGCCGCCTGGTCCACCACCGCATAATAGGTCACCGCGTGGCTGGCATCGTCCTCGCCATGGCGGGCCACGCGCATCTTCTCCTCGCTCTCGTCGCGAGCGAGATAGGTGGAGATGCGGCCCTGCCGGGGCTTGGGCACGCCCGGCACCAGCGCCCAATAGACCTTACGCGCCTCGCGCGAGCGGAAGCTCTTGGCCAGCACAGAGGCGGCAAGGCGGGTCTTCGCCACCAGCAGGCAGCCCGACGTGTCCTTGTCGATGCGGTGGACGAGGCGGGGCTTCTGCCCATCCTTGTCGCGCATGGTCTCCAAAAGGCCGTCCACATGGCGATAGGTGCCGGAACCGCCCTGGACCGCGAGGCCGAACGGCTTGTTGAGCACCATCACGTCCTTGTCCTCATAGAGGATCAGGGAACGCAGGAAGGCGAGATCATCATTGATCTTGGCCCCGGGGCGCGCCGTCGCGCCACCGGCCGCGCCTTTGCCGGCGGCGGAAGCGCCAGGCGCCCCTCCCCCGACCTTGGTGGCGCCGGCGGTGGCCGTCTCCCCCTCGCTGGGCCCGAGCGGAGGCACGCGCACGCTCTGGCCGGGCTCGAGATGGGTGGAGGTCTTGATGCGGCCGCCATCCACCCGCACCTGCCCCGTGCGCACCAGCTTCTGGAGGTGGCCGAAGGACAGGTCCGGGTAATGCAGCTTGAACCAGCGGTCGAGACGCATGCCGGCCTCGTCCTCACTCACCGTCTTCAGCTCAACTGCCATCTTGGGCCCATCCTCGCGCGGCATTCCGCCTTTGCGCTCAGGCAATAGAGCATGGCGGGCGAGCCGTCACCTCTCCCGCGACATGACGGGGATGCTCAGGTGAGCATCCGCACCAGCGAGATGCCGGCGAACACCCCCAGGAAGCCGCAGATCACGGAAGCCGCCGCATAGAGCAGCGCCAAGCCGCTCTCGCCCCGTTCCATCAGGAACAGGAAGTCCAGCGAGAAGGTTGAAAAGGTGGTGTAGCCCCCCAGCATACCGGTGGTGAGAAACAGGCGCGCGCTCTGGCCCCAGCCCTCGCCGTCCTTGAAGGCGAGGTAGCCCGTCAGCAGCCCCATGAACAGGCTGCCGCTCACATTGATGATGAGGGTCGCAAACGGGAAGCCCACGCCCAGCAGCTTGGGAATGGACAGGTTCATCAAGTGGCGCAGCACGCCCCCGAACCCGGCGCCCAGAAAAACCACGATAACGGGATGCAACATCACGGACGGCACGGCTTCCCCCCCAAGCATCGACAGCAACCAACGGCCCCTTCCCGTAGGGCCATCCCAGCCAGCACACCTTTACCGCGCAGAAACGCCGCCCACCTCCAGAAAATGTGACCGAAGGGGAGCGCCTCTCCGCGGGAACAAACGCGGGCGTCACTATATAAGCGCGCTCAAGGCGGCAGTTTTTCAGTTTCGAGGAGAAATGTGATGAAGACGCCCCTTCTCGCCGCTGCCGGCTTCCTGGCTCTCACCAGCGGAGCAGCGCTCGCCGACCGTCCGCTCACTCCGACAGAGCAGGAAAAGGTCCAGGCCACCCTCACCGAGCAGGGCTGCAAAGGCGGCCACGTGGAGTTCGACGAGGGGATTTTCGTGGTGGACAATGCCACCTGCGCCGATGGCCACGTCTACGACTTCAAGATCGGACCGGATTACAAGGTGCTCCACAAGGAGCTGGAGCACTGACCGCGGCCTGAACCTCGTGCGGGGGAGCCGGAACCTTCATCCCGGCTCCCCCTGTCTCTTCAGACCTTTCAGACCTTGGCGAGGGCCTGATCGAGATCCGCGATGATGTCGGCCACGTCCTCGATGCCCACCGAAAGGCGCACCACCTCCGGCCCGGCGCCGGCCACCACCTTGGCTTCGTCCGTCAGCTGGCGATGGGTGGTGGAGGCGGGATGGATGATGAGCGAGCGGGTGTCGCCGATATTGGCGAGGTGGGAAAACAGCTCCACGTTCGACACCAGCTGCACGCCGGCCTCGTAGCCGCCCTTCAGCCCGAAGGTGAAGACCGCGCCTGCGCCCTTGGGCAGGTATTTCTGCGCCAGGGCATGATAACGGTCGCTCTCCAGGCCCGGATAGCTCACCCACGCCACCTTGGGGTGCGCGGCGAGATATTCGGCCACCGCCAGCGCGTTGTCGCTGTGGCGCTGCATGCGCAGGCCCAGCGTCTCGATGCCGGTGAGGATCAGGAACGCGTTGAATGGCGACAGAGCCGGCCCCAGATCGCGCAGCCCCAGCGCCCGCGCGGCGATGGCAAAGGCGAAATTGCCGAAGGTCTCGTGCAGCACCATGCCCTGATATTCGGGCCGCGGCGCCGAAAGGAAGGGATAGCGATCGGTGGCGGACCAGTCGAAGGTGCCCGCGTCCACGATCACGCCGCCCAGGGAATTGCCGTGGCCGCCCAGGAACTTGGTGGCCGAATGCACGACGATGTCGGCGCCGTGCTTGATGGGCTGCCACAGATAGGGCGTGGCCAGGGTGTTGTCGACGATGAGCGGAACGCCCGCCTTCTTGGCGATGGCGGAGATGGCCGCCACATCCACCACCACGCCGCCCGGATTGGCCACGCTCTCCACGAAGATGGCCTTGGTCTTGTCGCTGAGCGCCGCCTCGAAGGTGGAAAGGTCGTCCGGATCCGCCCACTTCACGTTCCAGCCGAAGCTCTTGAAAGCGTGGCTGAACTGGTTGATGGACCCGCCATAGAGCTTGCGGGAGGCGATGAACTCGTCGCCGGGCGTGAGCAGGGTGTGGAACACCAGGTGCTGCGCGGCATGGCCCGAGGCCACCGCCAGCGCCGCTGTGCCACCCTCCAGCGCCGCCACGCGCTCCTCAAGCACCGCGTTGGTGGGATTGCCCAGGCGGGTATAGATGTTGCCGAAGGCCTGCAGCCCGAACAGCGACGCCGCATGGTCCACATCATCGAACACGAAGGACGTGGTCTGGTAGATCGGGGTCGCGCGCGCGCCGGTGGTCGGGTCGGGCTGGGCGCCGGCATGGATGGCAAGCGTCGCGAATCCCGGCTCGTGCACGGGGGCTTCAGGGCGGTTTTCTTCGGTCATTGGCGGTCTCTCCCGTCGTGCCGGCCCCGATGGGCCGTCACATTCCATATAAGACGATAAATTTTGTCAGGAAATACGATTTTCCCGTCACGGTTGCGATGCGGGCCCCTATGGCTTGCGCGGCGCGATGGACAGACGCTGCACCCCCGTGCCGAGCCGCTTGGGCCGCCGCGAGGAAAGGGTGCGCGAGTTGACCCCGCTCCAGCCGATCTCGCCCGAAAGGCGCGCATATTCGATCTTGGGGCAGCGGTTCATCACCACCTTGAGGCCGGCAGCCTCGGCCTTGGCCGCCACCTCGTCATGGCGCACGCCGAGCTGCATCCACAGCACCTTCGGCAGGGGGCTCAGCGCCGCCACCTCCTCCCATACGGCCGGCAGATGCTCCGGCGCGCGGAACACGTCGACCATGTCGATGGGCTCCGGCACATCGGCAAGGCGGGCCACGAAGGTGAGACCGGCCACCTCCTTGCCCGCCTGGCCCGGATTCACCGGGAACACACGATAGCCGCGCTCGGCCAGATATTTCATGACGAGGTAGGACGGCCGCGCGCTGTTGGCGCTGGCGCCCACGATGGCGATGGTGCGCACCTCATCCAGAATGCCGCGAATGTAGCTGTCGGCGTAAGTGTCGTGGTTCATGGCGTCCTCCCCTTTTCGTCCGCCGCCCCACCCTGCCCTCAGAGCTTCGCCTTGCTGAAAAGGCGCCTGAAGTTGCGGGTGGTGGCATCAGCCACCTGCTCGGCGCTCACCCCGCGGGCCGCCGCGAGCACCTTGGCCGTCTCCGCCACGAAGGACGGCTCGTTGCGCTGGCCACGATGGGGCACGGGGGCGAGATAAGGCGAATCCGTCTCCACCAGAATGCGATCCTCCGGCACGCTCGCCGCGATGGCGCGCAGGTCCTGGGTCTTCTTGAAGGTGATGACGCCCGAAAAGGAAATGTAGCCACCCAGCGCCAGCGCCCGCCGCGCCAGCTCCGGCCCGGCGGTGAAGCAGTGCAGCAGGAAGGGGAAGGCGCCCTTGGCGGTCTCCTCCTCCAGTATCGCGGCGGTGTCCTCGTCCGCGTCGCGGGCGTGGATCACCAACGGCAGGCCGGTTTCGCGCGCAGCCGCGATATGGGCGCGGAAGCCCTGCACCTGTGCCGCGCGCGGGCTGGTTTCGTAATGATAATCGAGCCCCACCTCACCAATGGCCACCACCTTGGGGTGGGCCGCCAGGGCCACCAGGTCCGCCGTCGTCACGTCCAGCTCTTCGGCGGCGTAGTGCGGATGGGTGCCCACCGAGCAGCTCACATTGTCGAACCGCTCCGCGATGGCGCGGATGGTGTCGAACGCGCGCACGCGGGTGGAGATGGTGACCAGGTGCGAGACCCCGGCCGCCTGGGCGCGCGCCACCACATCGGGCAGCTCGGCGGCGAAATCGGGGAAGTCCAGGTGGCAGTGGCTGTCGACAAGCATGATGCGTCACGAATTTCCGGAAGATTGCCCTTCCATTAAGCCCATCCCCCCGCGCCGTCGAGCCGGCGCGACAGGTCACCGGCCCCGTGCCAGGATGCCGCCCGTTGCGACTCGCCTGCAAGGAGCCTTCCCGTGCCGCCCTTCCGCCCCGCCTTCCAGCGCCTCGCGGAGGCGTCCGTTCCATGGGCCGCGGCCCTGGTGATGATCTCCATCGCCCTCCTGGCGTGGAGCGCGCAGGTGTCCATCCCCGTGCAGCCGGTGCCGATCACCCTGCAGAGCTATGTGCTGCTCACCCTCGCGGCACTGATGGGCTGGCGCCTGGGCGCTCTGGTGGTGCTCGCTTACGTGGCGCTCGGCCTCATGGGCGTGCCGCTCTTCGCCAATGGCGGCAGCGGCTGGAAGGCGCTGACCGGCTCCTCGGCGGGCTTCATCGCGGGCTTTGTGGTGGTCACGCTGGGGGTCGGCGCGGCGCAGCAATATTGGGCGCGGCTGCGGCCCCTGCCGCTGCTCGCCGCCCTCGCGGGCGGGCATCTGGTGCTGATGGCGCTGGGCGCGGGCTGGATCGCCACCAAAGCCGGCTATTCGGTTGCTTTCGAGAAGGCGTTTCTGCCGTTCGTGCCGGGCGCGGCGGTGAAGTCCATCGCCGCCTTGGCCACCGTCATCGGTGTCGAGCGCCTGGCGGGAACGCCCCGGCAATGAGGCCGGGGCCGTCCGCTCACACGGAGTCCGAGATTTCCTTCTTGAGCGCCTCGGCGTCGGGGCCCGGCATGGCGATGGCGCGCACCACCTCTCCAGGACCGGGATTGGTCACGATGGAGGCTTCCAGCGACACCGTCACCGCGCCGCCCGATGTATTGAAGATGTAGTCGAGCCGGAACGCGGCATTGGAGGATGCCCCATTGGTCCGCTTCAGGGCTTCGTCCGGCGGCAGGCGCTTCTCGGCCACGAGCTGGGCCGGCTGGTCCACCGTGATGGTATAGCCGCGCGCGCGGCGGGCCGTGGCCAGACGACCGCGCACCAGCGTGGCGTCTGCCCCCTGCAGGCGCACCTCGATCCGCGGCACGGTCGGCCCTTCGGGCGCGGGCGCCGGAGCCTCGGCGGGCATCATGGGGGGAATCGGATCATAGGTCGCAGGCCGCTGAGCACCGCGATCACCCGAGCACGCAGCCAAAAGCAGCATCGCCGCGACTGCACTCAACCCTTTCAGCCTCGTCATCGGCACTGCTCCCGAAGCCTCCCCTTTTGGCCTTGGCCGCCGCTGGATACGGCGAAGGCACCCTAGAGCATTTTCCTTCATCATTGAATCACGAAAATACCAAAGCACCGGCCAACATCACCGCGCCGCTCACCCCCCGCCCTGGCGCCAGGAAAAGCCGACCGCGCCACCGCAAAAAGCATCCTTCCCGGCGTGTTGCCACTCATCCCGCCGCGCTTTCACGCGCGCGGGGAATGGACATGGTGGCCTCAGCCGACGCAAGCTGAGGCGGGGGAATGGACAACAGTCGGAATTGACGGAAAACTCCATTCTCCTGAGGAAACAACCGCCCGAAGGGAGAGGCTTGATGGAAGCCCGCGGGGACAATTCGATTGCGATCAACCCGGAGACAGCGGCGATGCTGGCCTCCATGGCGCTCAGGCAGCCCTCGACGCTGGCGATCGGCATCGCCGATGCCGCGCGGCTGCTGGGAGACCTCAGTTGCCTGCTCGCCTGGGGCAGCGGCAACGCCCAGCGCCTCTCAGGCGAAAGCGTGGCCATTTCCGGCGCCGTGGAAGAGCTGGCGCGCACCACTGACAACATCGCCCAGGCTGCCGCCGGCACCCACGAGCAATCCACCGACGCGGCGCGCATTGTCACGCAAACGGTGGATCAGGCGGCCCAGGCGGCGGCCGCCATCGGCGACATCGCCTCCGCCTTCACCGACATCCAATCGCGCACCGACCAGCTGACCAGCGCCATTCGCGCCATCGGCGACATGGCCCGCGACATCGACACCATTTCCAAGCAGACCAAGCTCCTCTCCCTCAACGCCACCATTGAGGCGGCGCGCGCCGGCGCGGCGGGGCTGGGCTTTGGCGTCGTTGCATCGGAGGTGAAAGCGCTCTCGGAGCAGACCGCGCGCACCACCGCCAACATCACTTCGAAGCTCGGCGAGCTGAACCAGGTGCTGGCCGCCGTGGCCCAGGCGGTGCTGGCGGGCGGCAACCGGGTGGAAAGCGGCACCCGGGCCTTCAACGACGTCTCCCGCAACATGGACCTGGTGTCGGAGCGCGTCGGCGCCGCCACAGAGCGCATCGAGAGCATCAGCCACGCTTTGTCCGAGCAGAAGACGGCCACCAATTCCATCGCCGCCTCGCTCACCGAGGTTGCGCGACTCGCCGCGCAGAACAAGGCCGATGGCGATTCGTCCGCGGCCCTGCTCGCCAAGGCCCAGGATTCCGCGATGAACGTGCTGGGCGAGCTGGACAGTGATGGCAGCCACGCCAACACGCCCCGCATCTTCGCGGCGGAGCTTTCCGCCTGGCGCGGAAGGCTGGCCCAATGCCTCGTAGGTGGGCGCTCCGACCGATGCTACGACAACCCGCCGTTCGAGGCCGAGCGCGCCCTCGCCCCCGCTTTGCGTGATGCCATCGCCCCCTCTCTGGCGGCGATCCGCACATCCGCGCGGGAGCTCGGCCAGAAGCTGCAGGCCAGCGACATTGGCGGGGCGATCGCGGCCTATGGCACGACCGACGAGCAGCTCACCCGGGTCATCGACCGGCTGAGCGCCTGATTGAGCGTTCCGCGCGAAGTGGCAACCGGTTCGCATTAAGGAAAGGCCGACGCACAAACGCAAACGGTCTGGAGGCACCGCCCGGAGCGCATCCGGGCGGCCCTGCTTTCAGTTCGCGGATGCCTCGGGCTCCACATAGCGGGGGAACACGCCCACCGGCGTCGGCAGCGTGCGCCCGGCGGGCAGGCGAGCCGCCGCCCCCAGCCGCTCGAAGCCGCGCTCATCCGCCGGCACCGCCACCAGGTCCAGCAGCTTGGCCGCGCTTTCCGGCATCACCGGCTGCACCAGGATGGCCACCTCGCGGATCACCTCAGCCGTCACCCACAGCACGGTGGCCATGCGGGCGGGATCGGTCTTGCGCAGCGCCCAGGGGGCCTGGGCCGCGAAGTAGCGGTTGGCCTCCGCCACCACCGCCCACACGGCATTGAGATAGTGGTGGATGGCCTGGGTGCCCATGGCTTCCCGCGCCTTTTCCAGAATGCCGTCGGCCTGGGCCAGGATCTCCTGATCCTCCGCCGAGAGCGGACCCGGCTCCGGCACCACGCCATCCAGATTCTTGGCGATCATGGACAAGGAGCGCTGGGCGAGATTGCCCAGGTCGTTAGCGAGATCCGCATTCATGCGCGCCACAATGGCCTCATGGCTATAGGAGCCGTCCTGGCCGAACGACACCTCGCGCAGGAAGAAGTAGCGGATCGCGTCCACGCCATAGGTGGCGGCGAGGTCGAACGGATCGACCACATTGCCCACCGACTTGGACATTTTCTCCCCGCGATTGAACAGGAAGCCGTGGCCGAACACGCGCTTGGGCGCCTCCAGCCCCGCCGACCACAGGAAGGCGGGCCAGTACACCGCATGGAAGCGGATGATGTCCTTGCCGATGACGTGCAGGTTCGCCGGCCAGAAGCGCTTGTAGAGCTCACTTTCCGTGTCCGGATAGCCGAGCGCGGTGATGTAGTTGGTCAGCGCGTCCACCCACACATACATGATGTGCTTGGGGTCGCCGGGCACGGGGATGCCCCAGTCGAAGGTGGTGCGGGAAATGGAGAGGTCCTGCAGCCCGCCGGACACGAAGCTCACCACCTCATTGCGGCGCGCCTCCGGCATGATGAAGCCCGGGTTTTCCGCATAATAGGCCAGCAACCGGTCCTGATAGGCGGAGAGGCGGAAGAAGTAGCTCTCCTCCTCCACCCATTCCACCGGCGTGCCCTGGGGGCCAAGGCGCACCCCATCGGGATTCAGCGCGGTCTCGCTCTCGGCGTAATAGGCCTCGTCGCGCACCGAATACCAGCCGGAATAGGTGGATTTATAGATGTCGCCATTGGCGGCCATCTTCTCCCAGATGGCCTGGCAGGATTTGTAGTGCCGCTCCTGGGTGGTGCGGATGAAGTCGTCGTTGGAAAGGCCGAAGGTCTCCACCATGGCCTTGAAGCGCTCCACATTGCGCTCAGCCAGCTCGCGCGGGGTGGTGCCGGCCTTCTGGGCGGTCTGGAGCATCTTGATGCCGTGCTCATCGGTGCCGGTGAGGAAGCGCACCTCGTGCCCGTCGAGCCGCATGAAGCGGGCGATGCAATCGGTGGCGATGGCCTCGTAGGCATGGCCCATGTGCGGCACGCCATTGGGATAGGCGATGGCGGTGGTGATGTAGAACGGCGGCTTCATCGACATGGGTAGCTCTTTGGCAGCACTTCGGAGAGCGCGAACGTTCGCCGGCCACCGCGCGGCCGGCGCACCAGTTTAGCGCACGGCTTCGGAGAGGTCGGCGAAGATGCGGAACACCAGCGCCTTGCGATCGAGATTGAAGACATCCGCCTCGACGGCGCTGCGACGCACCTTCTCCCACACCTCGCCCAGCCGGACAAGGCGAGGCGCCGGCTCGGCGCCGCTGGTGGCCCGCGCCGCGATGTAGTCGCTCACCGCCTCGGTGAACAAGGCCAGCCCGTCGCCCCGGTCCCCCTGCAAGCGGGCGCCGAGCGCATGCAGCTCCTCGGCCTTCGGCGCTGGCAACTGGTCAAGCGCGCGCAGGGTGGCGGCGCGAACCTCCATGCCCTCGCCCCGCGCCAGCACCACCGCCCGGCGCACGCTGCCCTGGCTCGCCTCCGCCGCCGAGGGCAAAAGGGCGGGATCCAGCTCCACCCCCTCGGTCCGCAGATGGTCGAGGGCCGCCAGCACCTCCTCGGTGGCGAGAGGGCGCAGCCGCACGAGGCGCGTGCGCGAGCGGATGGTGGGCAGCACCCGCCCGGGAGCATGGGAAATGAGCAGGAACAGGGCCCGCGGTGGCGGCTCCTCCAGCGTTTTCAGCAACGCGTTGGCGCCGAACGCGTTGAGCTCGTCCACCGCGTCCACGATGCAGACCCGCCAGCCGCCGCCGGCCGCTGTGGCACCGAAGAAGGAGCGCACCCGGCGCACCATTTCGGCCGGAATCACCGTGGGGATCTTCTCCTCTCCCGCCTCAGGCGCACGGCGCAGCACCAGAAGATCAGGATGGGTGAGAGAGGCCACCTGCCGGAACACCGGATGGTTCGAGGGCAGATCCAGCCCATGCGCGGAAGCCACGGCGCCGGGCCCCGCCAGCACCGCGCGGGCGAGCCGATAGGCAAGGGTCGCCTTGCCCACGCCTTCGGGGCCGCCCAGCAGCAAGGCATGGGGCAGGCGACCGGAACGCCAATCGGCGGCAAGGTCCGCCTCCAATGTGGCGTGGCCGAACAGGCGATCCTGGCTGCGCGGATGGGGGGTATCCGGCAACACGTCTCCCGCCAGCACCTCGCTCATCGCGCCGCCCTCGCGCGGGCCGCAAGGCGGCCATCCACCAGCGCGGCGATCTCGGCGGCCACCACCTCGGCCGAAGGTGTGGCATCCACCACCGCGCAGCGCTCCGGATCGGCCGCAGCCTGCGCCAGGAAGGCGTTCCGCACGGCGGTGTGGTAGGCAAGGCCTTCCTTCTCGAACCGGTCCGCCGCAGCGCCCTTGCCCCGCGCCGCCGCCCGCGCCAGCCCCACCTCGGGCGGCACGTCGAGCACGAGGGTGAGGTCCGGCCGCGCGCGCACGCACACCCGCTCAAGCCCCTGCAGCAGGTCCGCATCCACCTGGCCGACGACGCCCTGATAGACGCGGGTGGAATCCATGAAGCGATCGCACACCACGATGCGGCCGGCGGCCAAGGCCGGGGCGATGAGCGAATTCACATGATCCGCCCGCGCGGCGGCGAACAGCAGCGCTTCCACCTGCGGCCCCAACGGCTCGGCGGCGCCGGACAGCAGCACGTGGCGCACGGCTTCCGCGCCGGGGGAGCCGCCGGGCTCGCGGGTTTCCACCACATACCAGCCGCGCGCGCGCAGATGTTCCGCCAGAAGGTGCGCCTGGGTGGATTTGCCCGTGCCCTCGCCGCCTTCCAGGGTGATGAACCAGCCGCGCGCGCTCATCGGGCGAGGCGCGCCGGGCAATGGCAGGCGGACGATGCAGACATGACGGGAACCCTCGGGCTTTGGAGGGTCATTTATGCAGCTTTGCCAGCCCCTGCGCCACAAGGTCCCGCGCGGAATCCCCGAGGAAGGTCATGCCGCCGTCGAGGGCGCGCTCCCAAAGGCTGCCCACGGGCACGTCATCGGTGGTGAACAGCGGCACCTCCAGCACCTTGATGTCGCCGCGGGTCACCTCCATCTGGCCCACCGGGGTGCCCTTCGCCACCGGCGCCCGCAACGGGCCGAGATAGCTCACCCGCGCCGTGATCCGCTCGCCGCCCCGGCGCGAGGTGAGGACGCGCACCGGCCCCTTGGCCGTGAGCCCCACGGAACCGGTGGTTCCGCCGAACACCTGGGCGCGGCCCACCTCCGCGCCTTCCGCGAAGATCACGCGCTGATGGAAGGACTGGAAGCCCCAGTCCAGCAGCTTGCGGGCCTCGTCCAGCCGCTCCTTCTCCGATTTGGCGCCGAGCACCACCACCACCAGCCGCTGGCCGTTCTGCACCGCCGAGCCCAGCAGATGGTAGCCGCCCTCCTTCAGCCAGGCTTCCTGCAGCCCGTCGGCGCCAACGCCGGCATTGAGCAGGGTGTTGCGGTTGCGCTGCTTGATCTTGTTCCAGTCGATCCCAGGGAGCGCAAACAGCTTGTACTGCTCCGGAAACGTGCGGATGACGTATTGCGCGAGTGTCGCCATATCACGCGCGGTGGACAGCTGCGCGGGATCGTCAAAGCCGGTGGGGTTGCGAAACTCCGAATTGCTCATGCCGATCTGCTTGGCCGTGGCGTTCATGCGCATGGCGAACTCGCCCTCGGTTCCGGCGACGCCTTCGGCGAGAGCAATGGCGGCATCATTGCCCGAGACGACGATGGCGCCCTGCAGCAGGTCTTCCACCCGCACCGGCTTGTTCACCTCCGCGAACATGGCCGCCCCGTGGGAGGGGCCACCACCGCGCCGCCATGCATTGACGCTGACCATGAACGGCGTATCCGGCGTGATCTTGCCGGCCTTGATCTGGCCGAACACCACGGCGGCCGTCATCACCTTCACCAGGCTCGAGGGGGGCAGCTGACGGTCCGCATCCTTCTCGTAGAGGATGGTTCCGGTCTCGAAGTCCACCAGCATGGCCGCCGGCACATGGGCTTGAAAGGCGCTCTGGGCCGCCGCCGGACGCGGCGCCCCCACGCCGACAGTGCCGCCGATGATGAGCAGAATAACCAGAAGGATGCGTGCGCTCACGAGAGGAACCCGATTCCAATGCCGCCAGGGCGACGCCCACGCTTATTGTTCAGCACGCCGCCCAACTTCGCAAACAACATTCTGCCACGAGCCGCCCCGCGCCCCACCGTGATCCACGGCATGCGCAGGAAATACAGGCCGGCGACCGAGGGCGGAGGAATGCCAGCCAGCAAGCGGCAGGCCCCGCGCCCCACTGAGACCAGAAAAGGCGCAAGGGGCGGGACAGCGCGCACGGGAGCGCGAGCTCCTCCATGCCCTCCCAGCTGCAGGCAAGCAGCGACTCGGGCGCCATTGCTCCTTTTCCGCCAGCGCCCCGCAGCCTCCCATCACCACGCCCATTGCGACGCGCCACCTTGGCAGCCCAGCTGGCGATCCCCGGCCTGCCCAAGGCCGGCGCCCCCTTCGACGCAGCGCGCGAAAATGAAACGGGCGCCGGAGCAAAAGCTCCCGCGCCCGTTCAAAAACCCGAATACTGAAAATCGCTGCGATTTCACTCTCTGCGCAGGCCGAGGCGGCCGTTTTGCGATCGGCCTTCAGTTCGCGGAAGGAGGGGCCATCAGCACGCCACTCCCCGCAGCCGCGAAATGAGGAAGCACTCTATGCGCTAAGGGAGGACGTGCCCGCCGCCTTGGAGGCTTCCGCGAGCGGAGCGCCCGTGCCCCGGCGCTGAGTGCCGCGGGCATAATCCTCGGCCTCCTTGGTCCAGCGCTCGATGCGGCCAGAACCAACGCCCAGCGTGAACCGGCCCGTAGCCAAATCCACATCCCGAGGCGCATGTTCGCGGCCTTCACGGACCTGAGTGAGACCGAGCGAGGTCTGCTTGATCCGCACCTCGTCCAGCGACCGGCCGGCGGCAATGCCCTGCGCCCGGAACTGCTGATACTCCCGGTCACTCATCACGCGAATCTGAGAGACGTTGTCCACGCTCTCCGGATCCATCACGATCCAGACCGTGCCCCGCTGCGAAGCCACGACGCCATGAGCACGCTCTTCCACGCTCCGCAGATAGTCCTGGCAACGGGGGCTGTCATAGATGCGCTTCTGGCGCAGAACCCGGCGCCAATCCCGCAGGCCATGGACGCCGCTCGCGAGCTGGGTCGCCAGAACGCTCACAGGCAGCATATAGACAGCAAACTCACCCTGGAGGAGTGCCCACAACCCGGCAATGCCGAGCGCCCCTGCCGCCGCGAAGGAGAAATTGCGCCAGATGCCATCCAGAAAATGGCTGAAGGGGCCGAGTTCCTTCTTTTGGATCTCGTCCATCAGGTGCGCATACGGCAAAGCCCGACCCTGCATCACAGCCTCCCCGTCGCGCGAACATCCAAAGTTGAATGAATGTTGTAGGCGGTCGGCTTGCGATTGCAAGACCTTTGTGAGTGGCCGAACACCGCCAGATTGTCGAGGGGTTCCGGTAAGGCATTCCCGGTTATCGTATTTTTAACGTTAATCCGCCGCGCGTCCCGCCCCCCAAAAAGCGCCTCCCCTTAGGCCATCGCCGGCCGCCCGCCGCGCCTGCTGGCGCCTTTGCACCACGTGGGCCCCAAAAAGGTTCATGTCGGACCGATTCCGCCTTGGTGGCGGGGCAGCTCACAAAAGGCTTCACGCGATGCTCATTTTCCATGACGGCGAGAACGCCATAACCAGGAACCGCCGCTGAGCGACTGCAGCCGGAGACCTGAGTTGATGGATCGCCGCACCTTCCTGCTTATGGCCGGGGCCTGTGCGGCCACGCCGGCGCGCGCCCAAGCCGCCCTGCGGATCATCCCATTGTGGCCGGCCGCTGCCCCCGGCGCAGGCGGGCCAGCAGGGCCGCCGCGCACCAGCGCCCGCGGCGCGCTCAGCAACATAGCGATGCCGTTCCTTGAGATTCACACTCCCGCGCGGCCCGGTGGCGCCTGCGTTCTGATCGCGGCCGGCGGGGGGTACCGGCAGATCCAGATGGAGAAGGAAGCACGGCCCGCTGCGCGCTGGCTGGCCGCGCGCGGAATCACCGCATTCATTCTCGTCTATCGCCTGCCCGGCGAGGGCTGGGAGAACGGCCCCCTCGCCCCGCTCCAGGATGCCCAGCGCGCTCTGCGCCTCGTGCGCCAGCAGGCGGTGCGACGCGGTCGCGATGCCAGGCGCATCGGCGTGCTCGGCTTCTCCGCCGGCGGCCACCTGATGGGCCTTGCCGCCACCCGCTCCGCCCTGCGTACCTATCAGCCGGTCGACGACGCGGACGCCTTGCCGGCGCGTCCCGAGGCGGCGGCGCTGGTCTATCCCGTCATCACCCTGGAGCCACCTTACGACCACACCTCCACCCGCCGGATGCTGATCGGCGACCACCCCTCCGCCGCGCAGAGTGCCGAATGGTCGGTCGACCCCCATGTGGGGGCCCATTGCCCTCCGGTTTTCCTGGTGCAGGCGCGCGATGATCGCATATCCAAACCGCAGAACAGCCTCATCATGGCTGAGGCCGGCCAGCGCGCGGGCGTGCCGGTGGAACTGCACGAGCCAACCACCGGCGGCCACGGCTTCGGCATGGGGCGGCCCGGCAGCGGCAGCGCCGAATGGCCCAGATGGTATGAGGGCTGGCTGCGCGCCCAGGACCTTCTGGCCTGAGGCGGAGGCATGGCGGCACGCGCGCGGCTTGTGGACAGAATTCTCCCGTGCCGCCCGCAGGCAAGGCGCCATCAGGCGCGCCGCGCCGGGCCGCGCTGGGCGCGGGTCTCCAGGCACCGCAGCGCGGTTGAACTCGCGGCGCGAATTGATATGAGTGACCGCATGATCTCCCGCCCCATCACCCGAGGCTGGGCGCCGCGATGACGACGCCCACGAAGGTGTCCATCGACCTCGGCACCCGCTCCGGCGGGGGCACGGCCGTTCTGGACCTTGAGGAACTTCTCGCCACCCGCCTGCTGGTGCAGGGCAATTCCGGGTCCGGCAAATCGCACCTGCTGCGCCGGCTGCTGGAGCAGAGCGCCCCCTGGGTGCAGCAGGCGGTGATCGATCCGGAAGGCGACTTCGTCACCCTGGCGGAACGCTTCGGCCATGTGGTGGTGGACGCCCAGCGCGGCGAGGGTGACCTGCAGCGCATCGCCGCCCGCGTGCGCCAGCACCGGGTTTCCGTGGTGCTCAATCTCGAAGGGCTCGACAGCGAGCAGCAGATGCGGGCAGCCGCCGCCTTCCTGGGCGGGCTGTTCGATGCCGATCGTGACATGTGGTATCCAGTCCTCGTGGTGGTGGACGAGGCGCAGCTGTTCGCGCCCACCGCCGCTGGCGAGGTTTCGGATGAGGCGCGCAAGGTCTCCCTGGGCGCGATGACCAACCTCATGTGCCGCGGCCGCAAGCGCGGCCTGGCCGGTGTCATCGCCACCCAGCGCCTTGCCAAGCTGGCAAAGAACGTGGCGGCGGAAGCCTCCAACTTCCTCATGGGCCGCACCTTCCTCGATATCGACATGGCCCGCGCCGCCGACCTGCTGGGCATGGAGCGGCGGCAGGCGGAGATGTTCCGCGATCTGGAGAGCGGCAATTTTGTCGCCCTCGGACCGGCCCTGGCGCGCCGGCCACTGCCCGTGCGCATCGGCGCGGTGGAAACCCAGGCCCGCTCCACCAGCCCCAAGCTGCTGCCTTTGCCGGAGCCCGCCGCCGCCGAAGACGCGCACGATCTGATCTTCACCCCCGGCGCCGATGAGGCCCGCCGGCCGCTGGTGCCGCGCCGGCCGCCGGCCATCGCGCCCACGGCCGATGTGCTTGCGCAGCTCGCGCGCAGCGTGCCCTCATCTCCGCCGCCGGTGGCCGAGCCCCCGCCGGGGCTACCCGCCGCGCTGACGCCGGAGCAGCGGCAAGCCGCCATCGACGCCGCCTTGCGCGAGATTTTGACCGAGAGCGACGCCGGCTTCCGCTCCATCGCCGTGCTCTACCAGGATTTCCAGGTGCGCTGCCGCATCCGCCGGGTGGGAGGCGAGGCGCTCAGCCTTTCCAGCTTCCGGCGCCGCCTTGCGGTGGCCCATGCGGGGATCGACCTGGCCGAGGCGGAGGCGGAGGATTCGCCCTGGGCCGAGGTGCTGGCCATGGCCGCCGCACTGCCGGAGGACATGCAGGGCGTGTTCCTCTCCCTGGCCCGCGCCGCGTTCGACCGACGGCCCTGCCCTTCCGACGCCGACGTGGCCCGCGCCTATGGCAGCCGCTCACCCGGCCGCGCCCGCCGCCTGCTCGCTTATATGGAAGAGCATCAGGTGATCGTGTGCCGGCAGGACAGCCGCGGCCGCCGCATCGTGGCCATACCGGGCCTCGCGTGGGAGACAGAGCCGGGCGACCCCAACGCCGCCACCAGCGCCGCCGCGCCCGCCCCTGCGGAGGAAACACCGGTCGAGTGAGCGGCGCTTGAGCCGGCGCCGCTCCCCTATGCTAAGGTGCGGGCGAAGATGGACACGTTACCGGCGGGGTGAACCGCGCCTCGCGCCCCTCATTGGGGAAACGAGGGCAGCGCCCCAATGGCTCAGGCTCACGGGTGGCCCCAGCGGGCCGGACCTGGAGCGGAGAATTCGAGTTTTGCCCTTAAACCCCAATAGCCTACGCTTCTCCGTCGCCCCCATGCTCGATTGGACGGACCGGCATTGTCGCGCCTTTCACCGCACCTTTTCGCGGCATGCGCGGCTTTATACGGAGATGGTGACGGCGCCGGCCATCATCCATGGCGACCGCAACCGGCTGCTGGGCTTCAATGCTCCGGAACACCCGGTGGCGGTGCAACTGGGCGGCAGCGATCCCATCCAGCTGGCGGAGGCCGCCCGCATCTGCGCCGATTTCGGCTATGACGAGATCAATCTCAATGTGGGCTGCCCGTCCGATCGGGTGCAGGGCGGCAATTTCGGTGCCTGCCTGATGCGCGAGCCACAGCTGGTGGCCGATTGCGTCGCCAGCATGAAGGCCGCCACAGCCCTTCCCGTCACCGTCAAATGCCGCATCGGCGTGGACGACCAGGACCCCGAGGAGGCCCTCGACCGGCTTGCCGATGCGGTGGTGAGCGCCGGCACCGATGCGCTCATCGTCCATGCCCGCAAGGCGTGGCTGAAGGGCCTTTCCCCCCGCGAGAACAGAGACATCCCGCCGCTGGACTATGATCGCGTGCGCCGCCTCAAGCAGCGGATGCCCCATGTGACCATCGCGCTCAACGGGGGCATACCGAACATCGATGCGGGGATCGAGGCCACCACCGGCCTCGACGGGATGATGCTCGGCCGCGCCGCCTATCACGAGCCCGAGTTGCTGCATCAGGTGGACCCCCGACTTTACGGCACGCCCGCGCCCATGCCCGACACCTATGCGGCGCTGAACGCCTTCGAGCCTTATGTGGCCGCGCACCTGGAAGCCGGCGGGCGGCTGTCGGACATCACCCGCCACATGCTCGGCCTGTTCGGCGGCAAGCGCGGCTCCCGCCTCTTCCGCCGCCATCTTGCCACCGAATCCGTCAAGCCCGGCGCGGGGCTCCAGGTGCTGCGGGACGCCATCGACCACGTGCGCCGCCGTGACCTCGCGGCGGCCTGAGCTGAGGCGCGGCCGCTGGACAAGACGCGCGAACCGGCGCACATGAGCCGCGCGTCCACCTGACGGCACCATGCTCCCTCCTCGTCCTTCCAAGGCGGTGCGGAAGGGCGGGTCCGGCCGGCCGCGACGCTCTTCCCCACCGGTCATCGCGCCGGGCGTGGAGCGGGCCCCCGTCACTGACCGCGCCCCCATTCCGCCCGAACCCCTTGAGGAGGCTTCCCGTGCTGTCGTCCGTTTCCTGGGGCGAGCTCGCCACCCTCAGCGTGGCCCTGCTCGCCGGCGGCGTGCTCACCGGCATCATTGCGGGGCTGTTCGGCGTGGGCGGTGGCGGCGTCATGGTGCCGGTGCTTTATGAGGTGTTCCGTGTCATCGGCGTGGAAGACAGCATCCGCATGCAGCTTTGCGTGGGGACATCCCTCGCCATCATCATTCCCACTGCCATCACCTCCTATCGCGCCCACCAGAAGAAGGGCGGCGTGCTGCCCGGCGTGGTGAAACGCTGGCGACTGCCCGCCATCGCCGGGATTCTCGCCGGAAGCGCGATCGCCGCCTGGGTTCCGGGCTGGGTGCTGCAGGCGGTGTTCGTGCTGGTGGTGGGCGCGCTCGCCATAAAAAGCCTGATCGGCCGCAACGACATCCGTCTGGCGGACCAGTTGCCCGCCTCTGGCGTCATGTCGGCCTATGGCTTCGGAATCGGCCTGGCCTCCTCGCTGGTGGGCATTTCTGGCGGCGGCATCGCCACGAATATCCTTCTGCTTTATGGCGTTCCGATCCACGCGGCGGTCGGCACCTCCGCCGGCATTGGCATCTTCATTCCCCTGCCGGGCGTGATCGGTTACGCCGTGGCCGGCTGGCCGCACCTCTCCCAGCTGCCGCCGCTGTCGCTAGGTTATGTCTCGCTGCTGGGCTTCGTGCTCATGGCGCCGCTGGCGGCCGTGTTCGCGCCGGTGGGGGCGCGGCTGGCGCACCGGCTCAGCCGACGCCAGCTGGAAATCGGCTTTGGCGCGTTCCTGCTGCTGGTGGCCACCCGGTTCCTTGTGGCCATCTTCTGGGGCTGAGAGGCGGCGATATCGGCCGGCGGCGGCAGGCACTGGAAATGCCGGTCTTCGCCACGGCGGGCATTCACTCCTGCCGCCGTCCCCTCCCATTGCGGCGGACAAGGGGTCGCCTCCGGATCGCTGGGAGTCCTGAGCAGAATGGCGCCGGCGACGATCAGGACGGCGCCTGCCGATGCCCGCCGGGACGGTCTCCCACGGTGGCGCAACCGCCCCGAAGATCTCACCCGCCGACGGGCGTTTGCGCCGCACCCGTAACGGTTCGCGCGTGGCACGGCACCGTTCTTTCGGCTCCTCCCTCCGGACGAGCGGAACATTCCGTTCATCGGAACGCGCCGCACTGCATCGTCGAAGATGGCGACAGCAGCAGACCGGTTTGCGCGACATGCCCAGCCTCGGACAGGCCGAGCTGGCGGCGGCGCGCCCGGCCTACGAGAGGGCACGAACAGCGTCGCGCAGGCCCCACCTGGTGGTGTCCCCTCAGCCCGGGGAGGCGGCGGAGCCGGCCAGCAGGCCACCGTCGATGTTGATTTCCGTGCCGGTGACGTAAGTTGCCTCATCCGAGGCGAGTGTCACCGCGACCGCCGCCACTTCATCGGGCATCCCGAACCGCTTCAAGGGCGTGTCCGCCACGAGAGCTTGCATCCTGGCCTCCCGATCGGGGCCTGTCCCCAGCATGGGGTCCCAAATCGGGGTAAGGATGGCAGCGGGATGGATGGAATTGCACCGGATCTTCCAACCCTGCTGCGCGCAATAGAGCGCGACCGTCTTGCTGTGATTGCGGATCGCCGCCTTCGATGACGCATATGCGGCTGCCCCGGGAATGCCGACCAGCCCCGAGCGCGAGGATATGTTGATGATCGAGCCTGTGCCCGCGCCCTTCATCGCCCGGATCGCATAGCGGCAGCCGAGGAAGGTCCCGTCGAGATTGACCCGGTGAACCGCGCGCCAGTCCGCAAGGCTGGCATGCTCCGGGTCGTGCGGCACAGGCCCGTCCTCGAAACCCGTTACGCCTGCATTGTTGACCACAACGTCAGCGCGCGGGACGAGGCGCGCCAACCGATCCCAATCGGCTTCCTCGCGCACGTCGAGCCGTTCGAAGCGGCACCCGATCGCGATGGCCGTTGCCGGCCCCAAAGTCTCGTCAATGTCGGTGGCAATGACGATCGCGCCTTCGTCATGGAAGCGCGCCGCGATTGCGCGGCCGATTCCGCGCGCCGCGCCAGTAATGACGCACGTCTTATTCTGCAGCCTGTGCATGATGCTCTCGGAACAGAGTCCAGTCGGCGGATTTCTCCGCGGGCGATTGCCGTGCCGCTTCAGCGGTGACGCTGGATCATTTCGAAAACTCCCGAGAACAGCACGGTGCTACGCCAACGCGCGAACGCGCGCAATTCGCCAATGCCGTTCCCATCGGGGCAATGGCGCCGAGTGACGGACAACCAAGGGATTGCCGTCACCCTGCAGACTTTCGCGGCTGTCTCATCCGCATTGGCCGAGGCCCCCGGAGGGCCGCTGCCGGCGCCCTCACCAGCGGTGGGAAAAACCGGCGGTGATGCTCTTGTTGATGTCGGAACCGGTGTCGGCGACCGTGGTGGTCACCTGGATCCCGCCCAGCACCTTCTGCTGTGCGCTGACGCTGGGTAGCAGGCGCGAAGCCTCATCCGTAAGCCGGGCGCCGACCGAGAAGGTGGTGTCCGTCGCGACGCTGGTCATGCTCAGCGACTTGTTCATCTGCCAGCCATTCGTCGAGCCCGAGCGGTCCAGCTGGTAGGTATCGGCCAGCTCCGCCTTGAGGCCGTCATTGACGGTCCAGGTGCGCGACAATGTGGTGCCCAGGCGGCTCTCCTCGTCGGTAGGGCTCACGGCGACGTTCACCGCCCCCTTCTGCCACATCAGCCAATCGGGCAGCGCCGACAGCGTGACCTTGGCATAGGCGGTGCCACTCACCGTGTCATTGCCCGCCTGCGCGACGGGCGCGACCGAGGTCTTGTCGGCGGACATATCCAGGCCGAACAGCGTGCCGTAGTCAGACACCTCACCCGAATAGGTCATGGTGGTGGTGCCGTCGGCATTCAGGGTGCGCTTGGCGGTCACCGATTGCGCATGGGCACCGGTCGCCAGCAGAACGGCGGAAGTCAGGACAGCGGCGGGCGCATGTCGTATGGGTCGCATCGGCCTCTCCGGCATAGTGCTGTCAGAAAGGGCGCCGCCGGCGGCCAGGCCGTGGCGGCATCCCTTTGCGATTCAAACCTTCCCCACCTCGCGGCACGCCTCGCCGGCCGATGGCCGACGCACCGCATGGGTCTGGTTCGCCCCGATCACCCCAGTGCTCTCAGCCTGATGCGGAAAAGTTAAGGCAGCCTTTCCGCATTGCACATTCCGGCTCCGCCGTGATGCAACATGGCCACACCTGCGGCAGCCCCCTCCCTGGCACCATGGGAAAGGCACGACATGCGCGGGGGGCATGGCTCGCGCGGAGGTTCCGACCAGCTTGCGCCTTGCCGCTCCGCGGGCGGCGCCCTATGCGGACCATGGGGAGGACAACATGCCGGAACATCTGGATTCGACCACCATCACCGCCACAGTGACCCTGCTGGAACGCATCGCCGCCGCCCTCGACCGGCTGGCGCCCGCCCGGATGCCTGCTCCGGACTTCGATGCCGCCGACGCCTTCGTCTGGCAGACCGAGCCGCCACGCTTCGAGCCCGTGCCCCGGGTAAACCGGGTGGAGATGGATCTGCTTCAGGGCATCGACCGCGTGCGCGACCAGCTTGTGGACAACACCCGCCGCTTCGCCTCCGGCCTGCCCGCCAACAACGCCTTGCTCTGGGGCGCGCGGGGCATGGGCAAGAGCTCGCTGGTGAAGGCCGCCCACGCCACCATCAATGGGGGCCTCGCGCCCGACAGCGCCAGCCGCCTGAAGCTGGTCGAGATCCACCGTGAGGACATCGAAACGCTGCCCACCCTGATGGGCGCCGTGCGCGGCTCCACCCACCGCTTCATCATCTTCTGCGACGACCTGTCGTTCGATGCCGACGACACGTCCTACAAATCGCTGAAGGCCGTGCTTGAAGGCGGCATCGAGGGGCGGCCGGAAAATGTGATCTTCTACGCCACGTCCAACCGGCGCCACCTGCTGCCGCGCGACATGATGGAGAACGAGCGCTCCACCGCCATCAACCCCGGCGAGGCGGTGGAAGAGAAGATCTCGCTCTCCGACCGCTTCGGCCTCTGGCTGGGCTTCCACAAATGCAGCCAGGAGGAATATCTGGCCATGGTGGCGTCCTACGTGGCGCATCATGGCCTGCCCGTGGCGGAGGCCCAATGGCGGCCGGAGGCGCTTGAGTGGGCGACCACGCGCGGCGCCCGCTCAGGCCGCACGGCGTACCAGTATATTCAGGATCTGGCCGGCCGGCTGGGTGCGCCGCTGAAGCCGGCCTGATCCCGCTAAAAATGAAACCGCCCCGGTCGCGCAGGCGGCCGGGGCGGTTCTTTGTCAGGATCAGCTCCTCGCCACCTCAAGCGAGGGGCGCCACCGGCGGCGGGCGCCGATGATGGCTCAGTTCTTGGTCACCATGCAGTCGCCGCCCTGGGCGCGAAGGGCCTGACACAGGTCGTTGGCCTGGTCCTTCGACGCGAACGGCCCCACCTGGGCACGATAATAGATGCCACGGTCGCCCAGATCCGCCTTCTTCACCGAGGCCACGTAGCTGCTCAGCAGGTTGGGATAGCGCGTCTGCAGCGCCTTCCAGGACCCCATGGCATCCGCCTCGGAGCGCTGCGAAGCCACCTGCACCACATAGTCCCCGCTTCGCGCCACCGGAGGAGCGTCGATCTTGCCGGAACCGGCGGCTGGCAGGTTGACCATGGCAGGCGGCGCGCCGGGCATCTGGCTGGCGGCATAGGCCTGCAGCGCCTGCACGCCCGCGCTCGGGCCTGCGGTGGGCGCCGGCGCGGCGGCCGCACCGTCCGAAACGATGCTGCCATCAGAGCGAACCGTCAGGGTGCGCACGCGCTTGGGCTCGGTCGCCAGCGAGTTGATCACCGGGTCGGTCGCGGCAGGCGTGCCGGAGCGGATCGCGGCGGCAGTCACATCCACCGGCTGCTCCTCGCGCGGAAGCATCTTCTCATTGCCGCTGGCCGTGCCGCCGACGCGGTCATAGATCAGCTTCTGCTGCGCGTCCTGCGGCGTGCTGCTGGGCGGGCTGATGATCTTGCTGGGCGCGGTGTCGGCGCGGATCACGGGCGGGCCGCCGCTGGCGGTCGTCGCCGTGCCGTGAACGGCCATGCGATAGGCGAACACACCCGCTGTGCCGGCGATGACGATGCCGAGGACCGATGCCACCAGCATGAGCGCCGAGCGCCCCTTCCGGCGGCGCGCCTCGCCGTCATAGACCTCATCCCCATGGGCCGGCATGTAGCCGTCATCCTCATACTGGGGATCATAGCCCTCCACATAGGTGGCCTCGTCCTCCTCCGCTTCCGCCCGGCGGGGGGCGGAATAAGCGTAGGCGGCGCTGGCCTCCTGCGGCTGGGGCTGCTGCGGCTGGGCGCGGCGCGGATCGGCCGCCGGCGCGCGGGGCGCCTGCTCCTCGAAATACTCGTCCTCGTCCGGCACCGCGCGCGGGTCGGGACGCTGGCGACCGGTCGGAGGCACCTGGGCCTGATGGGCCAGGGAGCCGTAACCAAGGCGCACCGAGGTGGCGCTGCGGTCCACCGGCTCGCCATCGCCCCGCGGCGGCAGCAGGGCCGCACGCTGCGGCGGCGCCGCCAGGGACGCCTGGCGCTGCGGCAGGTCAGGCGCGGCCGCCGGACGCGGTGGCGGGCGTCGGCTGGGATCGGGATAATCGGCCTCGCCAAAGGCCGCGTCGGCCCGGCGCGTCGCGCCATCGGCGGCCGGGCGGCGGGCGGTCAGCGGATCGGAGGCGGGGGCGCGAACCTGCGTCTGTTCCTGCCCCACGCGGGCAATGGTCTGCCGGGGCGCTGCGGGCCGGGCCGGCGCGCGCGGCGCCGCAGTGGCGCCATCGGCCGGAAAGCCCGCCGCGTCCGGTTGCCGGCGGGCGAGACGAGGATCGAGCCGGCGGGGATCGGGACGGCGGGGCTCCAGCTCCTCGTCATCCGCGATCCGGGGCTCAGCGCCACGCGCCGCTTGCCGGGCAGCCGTGCGCGCATCCGCCTGCACCGGTGCGGCGGGCGCGCGGGACGTGGCCGGGTCCGGCTGAAGATCGGCGAAATCGACGAAGGGATCCTGCTCGCCGATGAGGCGTGCCAGCTCCGCCAGCGGATCAACCGGCGCAGAACTCGCGACGCCAGCCGGTGGGCGCGCCGCGCGGGCGGCCGGCCGCGCGGGCTGAGTCGGCAGATCACGCGCCGCGGAAAAATCGCGCGCGGTCGGCGCACGCTGCGTGGGCACATCACGAGCCGGCTGCGGCTCGCGCTGAGTGGGCAAATCGCGGGCAGGCTGTGCGGCGCGCGGCGCCTGACGCAGGCTTGGCTCACGCATCGCCGTCGCAGCATCGCGGCCCGACCCGGGCGACTGAGACCGCACGGGGGCCCGGGGCGTTTCCGCCGCCGGAACCTGCGGGGGAGCCTGACGCGTCGACGTGGCTGGGCGCCCCGGAGCCGGCTGAGCAGGCCGGGTGGGCGCCGGGCGCGCCGATTCCGGCCGCGGCTCCTGCGGATAACGCATATCCTCGCGAAGAGATGGCTCGCGTGGAGACGGCTCACGCACGGGCTCGGCCCGCGCGCCGACGTCACCATCGTCCCTTGCGCCCGCGTCTCGCCGGTAGCGGAACCTGCTTTCGTCGACCATGTCGCCTCGATGTCTTCTCGTCCGCCCCGCCTCGGACGGACCTCTTGTCCGGCCCTAAGGAGAAGCCCCGTGGAGCCGAGTGAAGCCGCGCTCGACGAGCCCTACTTCATCTCGTCGACGGCCTCCACCCCCAGCACCTTCAGACCCGAGGCGAGCACCGTGGCCACGCCATGCACCAGGGCCAAGCGGGCCGAGGTCAAATCTCGATCATTCTCGATAATGAAGCGTAAATGAGGCAAGTCTTTTCCGCGGTTCCACTGGGCATGGAAATCGCTCGCCAATTCATGGAGATAGAAGGCCACGCGGTGCGGCTCGCGGGCGCTGGCCGCCTGCTCCACCAGGCGCGGCCAGGAGGCGATGCGCTTCAGAAGGCCCTGCTCACCCTCGTCATCGAGCCGGTTCAGCGCCGCATCCGCGAAGGCGGCGGGCGCCTCGGGCAGGCCGGGCAGAGCGGCAGCGGCGTTGCGCAGAATCGATTTCGACCGCGCATGGGCATACTGCACGTAGAACACCGGGTTCTCGCGCGACTGCTCGATGACCTTAGCCAGGTCGAAATCCAGCGGCGCGTCGTTCTTGCGGAACAGCATCATGAAGCGCACCGCGTCGCGGCCCACCTCATCCACCACGTCGCGCAGGGTGACGAAGGAGCCCGCACGCTTCGACATGCGCACCGGCTCGCCATTGCGGAACAGGCGCACCAGTTGGATCAGCTCCACGTCGAGGCTGGCCTTGCCGCCGGAGACGGCCTTCACCGCCGCCTGCATGCGCTTGACGTAGCCGCCATGGTCGGCGCCCCACACGTCGATCATCTTGTGGAAGCCGCGCTCCACCTTGTCCTTGTGGTAGGCGATGTCGCCGGCAAAATAGGTGTAGCTGCCGTTGGACTTCTTCAGCGGGCGGTCCACGTCGTCGCCGAATTCGGTGGAGCGGAACAGGGTCTGCTCGCGATCCTCCCAATCCTCGATGGGCGCGCCCTTGGGCGGCGGCAGGCGGCCTTCATAGACCTCGCCCGACGCGCGCAGCGCCTCGATGGTGGCGCCCACCTTGTCCACCGCGCCGGCTGACAGGGAACGCTCGGAGAAGAACACATCGAACTCGATGCCCAGGGCTTCGAGATCGTCGCGGATCATGTTCATCATCTCGCCGATGGCGAAGCTGCGGAAGATGGGCAGCCAGTCGCTCTCCGGCGCGGCGAGATACTCGCCCCCGTGCATCTCGGCCAGCTTGGCGCCCACCGGCACCAGGTAATCGCCGGGATAGAGCCCGTCCGGGATCTCCGCCTTCTCGCCGGTCGCGGCCTCGCGATAGCGCAGGTAGGCCGAGCGGCCGAGCACGTCCACCTGGGCACCGGCGTCATTGATGTAATATTCGCGCGTCACCTTGAAGCCGGCGAAGGCCAGGAGGTTGGCCATGGCATCACCGAACACCGCGCCCCGGCAATGGCCCACATGCATGGGGCCGGTGGGGTTGGCGGAGACGTATTCCACATTCACCGGCTCATCGGCGCCGAGGGCGGAGCGGCCGAACGTGACCCCGGCGCGCAACGCGGACGAGAGCACCTGCGGCCAATAGGCGGCATCGAGGGTGAGATTGATGAAGCCGGGGCCGGCCACCTCCACCTTCACCACATGCGCGTTCGCCTTCAGCTTGCCGGCAATCTTGTCCGCGAGCTCGCGGGGCTTTGCGCCCAGATCCTTCGCCAGCACCAGCGCCGCATTGGTGGCGAGGTCGCCATGGCTGGCGTCGCGCGGGGGCTCCACCACCACACGGGACAGGTCGAGGCCGGCGCCCCGGCCTTCGGCAAAAGCGCCCTCGGCAACGAGAGCGGCGACGGCTTCGCGCACGAGATCGGCGAAGATCGCGTAGACGTTCATGGAAATGTCCGATCGGGTTAGTTGGTGCGGCGCCTATCGCAGATCCGGCGTCGTGTCAAAGAAACGGGCGTGCTGGTCCAGGGCGTAGCGGTCGGTCATGCCGGCGATATAATCGGTGACGCGGCGCGCCAGGCGGTTCTCGTCCAGGCTGTCCAGGTCCTCGTGCCAGGAGGGCGGCATGTCGCGCGGGGCGGCCATGAAATGGGCGAACAGCTCGCGCACCACCCGCTGCGCCTCCGCCATGATGGCGTTGACCCGCTCGTGGCGATACATGTGCGGATAAAGAAAGCCCTTCAGCGCCTTCTCGGAACGCGCCATCTCCGGCGAGAAGGCGATGAGCGTGCGCCCCAGGAGCCGCACCTCCTGCGCGGAGGCCACGCCCGCCTGCGCCGCCGCGGCCTCGCCCTGGCCCACCACATCCTCGATGAGGCGGGTGATGACCCGGCGCAGCACCTCGTTCACCATCCGCGCCATTTCAAGCCCCGGATAGCGCGCGCGCACCTCACGGATCGCGTCGCCCACCAGCGGCAGGGGCTCCAGCTCATCGAGGGTGAACATGCGGGCGCGGATGCCGTCGTCCAGATCATGCACGTCATAGGCGATATCGTCGGCGAGGGCCGCCACCTGCGCCTCGGGGCCCGCATGGCTCCACAATTCCAGGTCCTGCTGGGCGGAATGCACGGCGATGGCATGGGGCAGGCCCTTCTCATAATGGCCGATGCCCCGTCCCTCCCGGTCAATGAGCGGGCCGTTGTGCTTCACGATGCCTTCCAGCGTTTCCCAGGTGAGGTTGAGGCCGTCAAACAGCGCATAGCGCCGCTCGGTGCGCGTCACCACCCGGAGCGACTGGGCATTGTGATCGAACCCGCCGTGCCCGGCCATGCAGGCGTCGAGCGCCCGCTCACCCGCATGGGCGAAGGGCGGGTGGCCGAGATCGTGCGCCAGGGCCAGCGCCTCCGCCAGATCCTCGTCCAGACCCAGGGCGCGGGCGATGGAGCGCGCCACCTGCACCACTTCCAGGGTGTGGGTGAGGCGGGTGCGGTAATGGTCGCCCTCATTGAAAACGAACACCTGGGTCTTGTGCCTCAGGCGCCGGAAGGCGGTGGAATGAATGATGCGGTCGCAGTCGCGCCGGAAGCCGCTGCGCGGCGGCATTTCCCCCTCGGGAACCAGCCGCCCGCGCGAGGCTTCGGGATCACAAGCCCAGGCAACGCGAGGCTTTGCGCCGGAAACCGCCATCTCAATCTCCCCCCGCCTCTGCTTTTTCCCCGACGCAGCCCTTTAACTTGAAGGGTTCCGGGCTTACCTTGAACGGCATTGCCAGCTTCATTTCATAAAGTCGATACCATGAATGCACCTATCGCCCCCGCCCAGGAGCCGGCCGCTGAGGCTCCCGATTTCGCCGTCACCGACGCGGCCGCCCGCCGTGTCCGCCAGATCCTGTCCTCCGAGCCGGAAGGCACCTTCCTGCGGCTTTCCGTGGAGGGCGGCGGCTGTTCCGGTTTCTCATACAAGTACGACATGACGACGGAGCAGGAAGCCGACGACTTCGTCATCGAGAAGGAAGGCGCCAAGATCGTGGTCGACCGGATCTCCCTCGACTACGTCAAGGGCTCCCAGCTCGATTACGTGGCCGACCTGATGGGCTCCGCCTTCAAGATCCACAACCCCATGGCCACCGCCAAATGCGGCTGCGGCTCCAGCTTCGCCGTCTGAAGACGCGGAACTGAGGCCCCTTCCCGGGTTTGATCGGAGTGGCAAAGGCTGATCGGCGCGGCGGGCCCTGAGTCCGCCGCCAGGGCTTTTGCGTTCCCAAGCCACCCTATGGCGCGGCGCCGGCGGGAATGGCGCTGGCGTTCGGCTCCGGCAGCCCCACCGGCCACGTATTCAGCGGGCACGGCAGGAAGCGCTCGGTGCGCGCATAGATCAGCAGATCCGGCTTGAAACGCACCACATCCGTGAAATTGAAGTCGCAGCTGCCATTATGGATGCGCGAAGCATGCATCCAGCCCACCACGCTCACCTTCGCGTTCACGAACAGGGTCTGCCAGACGCGCGCCGTGAAGGAGTCGCCCATGATGAGCACGCGCGCGCCGGTGGACGCATAGTCCACTGCCGTCGAGTGGAAGTCCGGGTGCAGGTTGTGGTGGGTCAGCGCGGGATCCGGCCGGAATACGCGCATCGGTCCCTTCAGGCGGATCGCGAAATCTTCCAGCGTCACCTGCGGCGGCATCCGCATGGCGCGCAGCAGATCGCCTGGGCGTCCCAGCGGCCGCAAGGGACCGACCACCTCAGCCAGATCCAGCTGCCAATCGGGATGGCCGGCGGCCGCCATCACCGCGTTGAAGGCCAGCAATGAGCTTCGCGCAGTCCAATGGGTGTCCGTCAGCAGATAGCGCGGCTCCGGAGCGGCGCGCAGCAGCTTCACCAGATCCACCACGCTCACGCCTTCCGCCCTGAGGCCATCGACGGCCAGAGCGTATTCGGTCACCGGATAGGACAGTGAAGCGGCCCACGGGGGGAGCTGCTCCAGCTCCACCGACTGGACATTGGGCGGAATCGCCACCACCACCTTGGTGCCCAGCGGCGCGAGCTGGCGCTGCATGACGCCGATCATGCTGACGAACCGCGCCACCTGCCCCGCCCGCACCAGCGCCCCCGCCGACTGCTCCGGCGTGTGTTCCAGGCCCCACAGGAGGCGGCCGCCCTGCCCGGCATAAACGGGCGTGGTGTCCGGCGCACCGATGGCCGTGCGGAAGGCGCGACGCAGCATCACCAGGCTCGGCCGGAAACCGAAATTATCCTGCACGAAGGCCGGACCATTACGGAGCGCCACCTGCGCCTTCTTCAGCAGGCCCCAACTTGGATCGATGGGCGTTCGCACCGTCCATCGGCCCATGGGATCGGGAATGACATTCGACAGCAGCAGGAAGCCGAAGAATCCCGCTACAGGCAGCCCGAGATAGCGACGATGGCGCGCAAGCAGGGTCATGGTCCGCGCCTCCTTAGAACCGGAAATAAAGGAACGGCGTGGGTGTGGTGCCGCCCACCCAGGCCACGCTCAGCAGCAGCAGCACGCCCACAAAGGCGAAATCCCCGACCGTCGCCGCCAGCCCCTCTCCGGACAACAGCTTCCAGCGCGGCCAGCGGAAGAAGCCGATGAGCCCGCCCAGCACCAGCGCCCCGATGGACAGCGTGTTGAGGCCAAAGCCCAGCGCGAGCGACGAACGGTAGAAGCCGTGGGCGCCGAAAAGCCCGGCAAACATATCGAGCGCCCCTGGCAGCGTATCGGCCCGAAACCACACCCAGCCCAGCATCACGACGAGCACCGCATAAAGATGCGAAAGGGCCTCGGGCAAACGCTTCAGCCAGCGCCCGAGGAATGCCCGCTCGACGATGAGAAAGGCCCCGTGGTGGGCGCCCCAGATGACGAAGTTCCAGCTGGCGCCGTGCCACAGGCCGCACAGCAGGAACACCGCCGAAAGATTGAAATAGGTGCGCATGGGCCCGCGCCGGTTACCGCCCAGCGGGATATAGAGATAGTCGCGCAGAAAGGCGGACAGGCTCATGTGCCAGCGCCGCCAGAAATCCGTGATGGAGCGCGCGGTATAGGGCAGCCGAAAATTGCGGGGCAGCGCGAAGCCCACCATCACACCCAGCCCCACGGCCATGGTGGAATAGCCCGCAAAGTCGAAATAGATCTGCACCGTATAGGCGTAGAGCCCCAGCCACGCCTCCACGAAGGTGGGATGGGTGGTGGCATCGAAAACGCCGCCGACCAGCCGCGCGACCTCGTCCGCAATCAGCACCTTCCAGGCCAGGCCGATGACGAACAGCCGTGCGCCAGCCGAAAAACGGGCCTGCGTGACGCGCCGCTCACTGAGCTGCCGCGCCACCGTGGAGTAACGCACGATGGGGCCCGCCACCAGTTGCGGGAACATGCACATATAAAGGCCGAACTGCGCCGGGTCCTCATTGGCCCGCACCTTCCGCTTATAAATATCCGCCAGATAGGAAATGGCATGGAAGGAATAGAATGAAATACCCAGCGGCAACGAAATGCCCGGCACGGGAACCGCGACCGAAATCGGCTCCAGAAGAACGTTGAGGTTCTCCAGCAGGAACCCCGTATACTTGAACACACCCAGCAGGATGAGATTGAAAGCCACACCCAGCGCCAGGATACGCTTGCGCTTGGCGCCATCGCGCCGATCGATGGCACGCGCGACGAAAAAATTGACGCAGACCGAGAACAACAGAACGATAATATGCGGCGTATAGCCGGCCGCATAGAACACCAGAGAAAACGACAAGAATATATAGTTCCGCGTCCGGACCGTCTTCGCAGAGAAGTAGGAGACGAGGAACAGCGGAAAGAAATAGAACAGGAACTCGATCGACGCGAAGGTCATGCGGCCGCCACCCATGCACGCACAAACTTCGTGAATGCCACCCTTTCGCCGCACGGGCAAGCCGGCAGCAGCAGATAACCCCTCGCCTGATCAAAAGCGGTTAAAAACTACCTCCATACGACCTCCGCCTGCCCCGCCGCGCCGGCCGCCGCCCGTTGCCCCGGCCTCGTGGTGGAGTATGCTCGCGAGCCCGGCCCGTGCCGGACGCGAGGAAAGAGCAGAACCCATGCGCATCGCCACCTGGAACGTGAACTCCATCCGCCAGCGGCTCGACCATGCCGTCGCCTGGCTGAAGGAGGCGAACCCCGACGTGGTCTGCTTCCAGGAAATCAAGTGCCAGAACGATGCCTTCCCGAAGGAGCCGTTCGAGCAGCTCGGCTATAATGTGTCCGTGCACGGCCAAAAGACCTTCAACGGCGTCGCCCTGCTCTCCAAGCTGCCGCTGGAGGACGTGACCCACGGCCTGGCCGGTGACGACGGAGACGAGCAGGCCCGCTTCATCGAGGCCGTGGTGTCGGTGAAAACCGGCGTGGTCCGCGTCGCCTGCATCTACCTGCCCAACGGCAATCCGCCGAACACCGAAAAATACCCCTACAAGCTGGGCTTCATGGAGCGCCTGAAAGCCTTCACCTCCGATCGCCTGAGATTGGAAGAGCCGCTGATCCTCGCCGGCGACTTCAACGTGATTCCGGCACCCGCGGACGCCGCCGACCCAAGTGCCTGGACCAGCGACGCGCTGTTTCTTCCGCGCACGCGCAACGCCTTCCGCGAGCTGATGAATCTCGGCCTCACCGACGCCATCCGCGCTTGCACAGACGCCGAGCGCACCTTCACCTTCTGGGATTACCAGGCCGGCGCCTGGCAGCGCGATTTCGGCATCCGCATCGATCACCTGCTGTTGTCGCCACAGGCCGCGGACCGCCTGCTCGCAACCGGCATCGACAAGCATGTGCGCGCCTGGGAAAAGCCCTCCGATCACGTGCCCGTCTGGGCCGATTTCTCCATTGCAGCGTGATGGCCGGAGGCCGCCGATGACATCGCATTCCCCGGGGGCTGAAGGCGGCTGCCTGTGCGGCGCCATTCGCTATCGCCTGCGCGAGGTGCGCAGCGCCTATTGGTGCCATTGCACCATGTGCCGGCGCAGCTCCGGCTCCAATGCGCTGCCCTGGGCGACGGTCGCGCGCGGGGATTTCGAGGTGATCCGCGGCACCCTCAAGCGCTACACCTCCTCGCCCGGCGTGGAGCGCGGCTTTTGCGCCAATTGCGGCAGCCCGATTCTGTTCGACATGGCGGATGAAGCGGCGGTGGACGTCACCCTCGGCACGCTCGACGCGCCCGACAGCCTGCCGCCGACCCACCACATCTGGACCGCCGGTGCCCTCGCCATGAGCCGGGGCCTGGGCCACGAGCTGCCTCGCTATGAGGCCGAAAAGCCATTGGAGAGTGGCGATTAGCCGGCCCTGCTGCCTCGCTGCAAGCAAGGGAAGGCGCCCGCCCACACGTGCACCGCGGCGGGAGACACCAAGCCCCGGTGATTCCCGCGTGGTATCCTTCGGCCTGAAATCATCCATCCCGCATGCGGCATGAACGGGAGGGCTGCCGACGGCAGCTCCCTCGCGCCTCGAATGCGCCGCCTGGGGTCAAACCCTCAGCGCTTGGCGGTCTTCAGCCAATTTTCCAGATAGGTCAGAGCCATGGCGCGCTCGTCGGGGGTTGCTTCCGCGAACACTTCCTCATGCGCCGCCACGACCCAGTGGTCTTCCGGCCGCGCCGCCCCATCCCGCGCCAGAGTCAGCCACATGAGCCCGCGCGCCGCCTGCCGGGGCACGCCCTCATCACCGCGGAACAGAAGCTGCCCGAGCATCGCCTGCGCCTCGAACTGCCCCTTCTGCGCCGCCAGGGTCAGCCAGCGCCCGGCATTGCGTGCATCCCGGGGGCCGCCAACGCCGTCCAGATAGAGCTTGCCGAGGTGATATTGCGCGTCCGCGTCGCCAAAATAGGAGGCTGCGTAGGAATACATGTCGCGGGCGCGCACCGGATCGCGTTTCACGCCGGCGGACGGGATGCCCACGAGATAATAGCCGCCGAGTGCCACGAAGGCATTGGCGACGAACCGCGACTGCGCCGTGCCCGGATAGTCATCGGCGTGCGAATTGGCGATCTTGCTGAAATAGCTGAAGGCCTTGGCATCGTCCCGCTTGACGCCATCGCCGTCGGCATAGATGCGCCCGAGCTTCCATTGGGCGGCCGCGTGGCCCTGCGCCGCCGCATAGCCGAGCGCGTCAATGCCCTTCGCGGTCTGGCCGGAGCGCAGCGCCTGCGCGCCGGTGCGGAAGGCCTCATCCACGGGCCGCACGACCGGCGCCAGGGGCACATTGGCCGGCGGCGTCAAGGGCTGAGAGCTGTGAGAGGGCGGCGCCGAGCCGTCCTGGGTCGTGCCATCGAAGGCGCGCGCAGCGGGCGTCGCGAGCAGAAGGCCCACCATGCCCGCGAAGAACCAGCCCGCCACGCGCTGCGTGGTGGCGCGCGCCACGGAGCGCGCCTGTGGCCGCGAACGCAGGCGGCTCGCCCGGCGCGGGCCATTGGGTCCGGTCATGCCGCTCCCCTGGCCCTGCCCGCGCTGAAGCCGGCTCGTGCCCCAAAGGCGGCTGTTTGCGATTGAAAGACGATCCGCACACATGATGCGAATTTTATCTTCGACGGCAGCGGCAATATCGGGGCCGAGGAAAGGCCGGGTCGCGGCCTCTCTGGGGCACCTTCCCGCTGCGTTCCGCATATCGAACCCTCTTGCCATCCAATGCGCACGCATCAGGACCCTACCTTCAACGCGGCGGCCGGAAATACCTTCCGAGCTACGCTGTCCACCCCGTTCCCGCTTCTGGTTTCGTGGCGTTTTGTGGCGGGATCGCGGCGTTTGGGGCGGCGGGTGAGGCTGGCGGGTGGAAACGGATGCTGTGTGACTTTGCCGTCACAGCCGAAGGCCGCCAAAAATCTAAAATTAACCATATTCGACAAGAGTCTAGCGCTTGCCGGGCTGACCCGAAATGGCGTGTGTTGCAGCATGGCAACGCAACGCCAGGCTACGAGCGACGGGCCCCAAGGGTGCCCGCCGCCTTAGCGGTTCAGGATGCGGAAAGCTGGCTGATGGCCGCGCGCACCTTGTCCTTGCGCAGGACATATTCCTGCCGCTTCTCGCGCTCGGCTTCCACCACTTCCTCGGGCGCGCGCGCCACAAAGCTCTCATTGGAGAGCTTGCCGTCGATGCGGGCGATCTCCTGGTCGAGCTTGCCCTCTTCCTTCTTCAGGCGGGCGAGCTCTGCGGCGAGATCCACGACACCGGCCAACGGCAACGCGGCCACCTCGCCCCGCACCACCATCTGCACCGATTCCGAAGGCTGCGCCTCCGCCGTGGTGACGGACGCCAGACGCCCCAGGCGGCGGATGGCATCATCCCACTGCGCCGCGCGCGCCGCCGTGTCGGGGCTCGGCTGCACCAGCACCAGCGAAACCTGGGCGGAGGCGGGCACGTTCATTTCCGCCCGCACCGAGCGGATCTCGGTCACCAGGTCCACCACCCAGCCGACCTCAGCCTCCGCGTCAGGGGCTTCAAGGCCGGAGAGATCGGGCCAAGCGGCCAACGCCAGCAGCGTCTCACGCGCCGGGCCTTCCTTGCCGGTCTCGGCCCACAGCTCCTCGGTCAGGAACGGCATGAAGGGGTGCAGCAGGGCCATGGCCACGTCCAGCACATAGGCCGTGGTGGCGCGGGTCTCATCCTTCGCCACGCCGTCCGGACCGGACAGCACGGGCTTGGCCAGCTCCAGATGCCAATCGCAGAACACGTTCCACAAGAAGCGGTAGATCGCCCCGGCGGCATCGTTGAACCGGTAGGCCAGGATCGCCTCGCTCACCTCCGAGGCGGCGCGGGCCGCCTCGCCGATGATCCAGCGGTTGAGGGTCGCCTCCACCTTGGCGGGGTCGAAACCCTGCTGGCGCACACAGCCGTTCATTTGCGCGAACCGCACCGCATTCCACAGCTTGGTCGCGAAATTGCGGTAGCCCTCGACGCGGGAGGTGGCGAGCTTGATGTCGCGCCCCTGGGCCGCCATGGCCGCCAGCGTGAAGCGCAGCGCGTCGGCGCCGTATTTGTCCACGAGGTCCAGCGGATCGATGACGTTGCCCTTGGACTTCGACATCTTGGCGCCCTTCTCGTCACGGACGAGGGCGTGGATGTAGATGTCCTTGAACGGCACTTCGCCATCCATGAAGTGCAGGCCCATCATCATCATGCGGGCAACCCAGAAGAAGATGATGTCGAAGCCCGTCACCAGCACGCTGGTGGGGTAGAACTTCTTCAGCTCATCCGTTTCATCGGGCCAACCCATGGTGGAAAAGGGCCACAGCGCCGACGAGAACCACGTGTCGAGCACATCCTCATCGCGGGTGAGGAACTGGGCGCGCTTGTCGGCATCCTGAATCAGCGCTTCCGCCTCTTCCGGCGACAGGCTCTCATTGCCCACATTGTGCTTGAGCGCCTCCTCGAAGGCCTCATCCTCATTGAGCGCGACGAAGACATTGCCGAAGGGGTCGTACCAGGCCGGAATCTGGTGGCCCCACCACAGCTGGCGCGAGACGCACCAGGGCTGGATGTTCTCCAGCCACTCGAAATAGGTCTTCTCCCAATTCTTCGGCACGAAGCTGGTGCGCCCTTCGCGCACGGCCGCAAGGGCCGGCTGCGCCAGCGTCTTGGCGTCCACATACCACTGGTCCGTCAGCCACGGCTCGATGACCACGTTGGAGCGGTCGCCATGGGGCACCATGTGGGTGTGGGGCTCGATCTTCTCCAGCAGCTCCAGATTGGTGAGCAGCTCGACGATCTGCTTGCGCGCGGCAAACCGGTCGAGGCCCTGCAGGTGGGCCAGCACGCCGGCGGCATCCGGCGTCTCCACATAGGCGTCGGGGCGTGCCGCATGGTCGTCACGGATGCCAGCGGTATCGATCCGCGCTTCCGCATCGAGCACATTGATCATGGGCAGGCTGTGGCGCTTGCCCACCTCGAAGTCGTTAAAGTCGTGCGCGGGCGTAATCTTCACCGCGCCGGAGCCCTTCTCGGGGTCCGAATATTCATCGGCAACGATGGGGATGCGCCGGCCGACCAGCGGCAGAATCACGTTCTTGCCCACCAGGTCGCGATAGCGCTCATCGTCCGGATGCACAGCCACCGCGGTGTCGCCGAGCATGGTCTCGGGCCGGGTGGTGGCCACCACAATGAAGCGGCCCTTCTCGCCTTCCACCGGGTAGCGCAGGTGCCACAGATTGCCCTTCATCTCCACCGGCACCACCTCGAGGTCCGAGATGGCGGTGATGAGCTTGGGGTCCCAGTTGACGAGGCGCTTGTCCTTGTAGATCAGCCCTTCCCGATAGAGCTGCACGAACACCTTCAGGACCGCGCGCGACAGCCCCTCATCCATGGTGAAGCGCTCGCGCGACCAATCGCAGGACGCGCCCAGCCGCTTCAGCTGCCCGACGATGGTTCCGCCGGACTGCGCCTTCCAGCTCCACACGCGCTCGATGAACGCGGCCCGGCCCATGTCGCGCCGGCCGGGAAGCTTCTCCGCCGCCAGCTGGCGCTCAACCACCATCTGCGTGGCAATGCCGGCATGGTCCATGCCCGGCTGCCACAGCACATCCTTGCCGCGCATGCGCTCGAACCGCGCCAGGATGTCCTGCAGTGTGTTGTTCAGCGCATGGCCCATGTGCAGGGAGCCGGTGACGTTCGGCGGCGGGATGACGATGGAGAAGCCAGGCTTGTCCTTGCGTTCCGGGCGACCACAACGGAACGCGCCCGCGTCTTCCCAAGCCGTGGCAATGCGGGCTTCGACGGATGCGGGATCGAACACTTTTTCGAGCATGGATTTGAGCTCCACGGCCGCGACGCCCCGCCCGGGCGGGCAAAGCCCTGCCGGAACCGGCATCCGTCGCGCTCGCCACGAGATGGGTTTCGTCGGGGGTTAAAGCCGCACGGGAAAGAAAACGTCAACTGCGCTGCGCATCAAACCTGATTTGCGCGGGCCGCCTCGCGGAACGGACGGCCCTGCGCCCTCACCGCAGAGAGCTCGTGACCCGCTCGATCTCGGCGCGCACGAGCCGCTCCACAATGGCCGGAAGGTTCTGGTCCAGCCACTCTTTCAGCATCGGGCGGAGGATCTCCTTCACGAGATCCTCAACCGTGCGTTCCTGCTGCGGCAGAACCAGATCGCCCAGCGACTTGAAGGCGGCCGCCACGGCAGCGTCCACCGCCGGAGACAGCAGATCCTTGCGCGGCAGCGGGCCACGAGGCGCTGAATGCATGGGTTGAGCGTGGCGAATCGCAGCTGGCTCGCCGCCCTCAACCTTCGGACCCACGGCGGCAGCCTGGGCGGCGCCAGCGGCCCCTGCCTCGGACCGCGCGACAGGCTGCGGACGCACCGGGGGTAGCGCCTGCGCGACGCGGGCCTGGGGCTCGCGCGACGGCCGCAGGTCATCACCCGCGCTGCGGGGCGCCGCGGCGCGGACCGCGCCGGCATCGGCAGTATTATTGTCTGCGGCTGCGGGCTCCGGCCGCGCAGGGGCCCGTTCTACACTGCCGGACCGAGCGGACACGTCCGCCGACCAGCCCGCGCGCACGCCGGCAGCGGGCGACGGCGTCATGGCTTCGCGTATGCCAAGCTCGGCTCGCGCATTCCCCCGGAAAGGAGAATTCCGCTCGCCGAAACGCCCCTCGTCCTCCGGACCGTCCGCGCGAGCAGGCCCTGCGAGGAGACCTTCGGAGCGGGTGGCCGCCTGAGGTCGCTCCGCGGCAACACTCACGGGAGCGGCTGGCTGAGCGTGATCCTCTGCCTCGTCATTGAACGCGGTCACCGCCGCCTCGGTCTCCCGGCCGTAGCGCCGACCGGCCGGAGGCGCCGCGCGTCGCTCGGCCACCGGACGCGGCCCATAGCCGTTCATCACGCGCCGCGCCGGCGCCATCGGGCGGGGCGGGGTGGGCACGGCTTCAAGCTCGGAAGGATCATCATCGGCGATGATGCGACGGATGGAATCGAGAATCTCTTCCATCGACGGCTCTTGCGCCTTCGGGGTAGCAGCCATGTCGCAACCTCGGCCGGAAACGACGCATGCGGGCAGGACATCCGCCCACATGCGTCTCCAGAATCATCAGTTATGGGATTATGACACCGGCAGCTGGCGCCACACCAGCGCCAACGCCCACTGTCCCCTATTGACCATCCGGGGTGCGCACGCCGGCCCAGCTGTCTCGCACCTGATCGTAGTGAACGGTCGGATTGTAGACGTTCACCTTGAGCTTCA
The DNA here is from genome assembly GCF_043831965.2 of Xanthobacter variabilis. Taxonomy (NCBI): domain Bacteria; kingdom Pseudomonadati; phylum Pseudomonadota; class Alphaproteobacteria; order Hyphomicrobiales; family Xanthobacteraceae; genus Xanthobacter; species Xanthobacter variabilis. The sequence continues at coordinate 2,678,290 of NZ_CM195533.1, read as the reverse complement.
GGGAGGTGGCGTCGAGCTTGCCGATGGTGGAAACCAGCGAATAGGCGGCCACCACCCGGTCACGCTGCGCGATCACCAAGGCGGAGCGGGAATTGGTCAGGTCGCGCTGCGCGTTCAGCACGTCGGTGGTGGTGCGCTGACCGACCCGCCACTCTTCCCGCACACCTTCCAGCGCCAGCGTATTGGCCGCAACAGATGCCTGCGCGGCATCGATCTGCGCCTTCGAGGCCTCAAGGGAACCCCAATACTGAACCGCCTGGGAGCGAATCGTATCGCGATTCACATCCACCTCGATTCGGGCCTGCGACAGCAGCTCCTTCGACTGGCGGATATTGGCGTATTCCGAGCCACCCTGATAGATCGGCACCGTCAGGTTCAGGGCCACCGAGGCGCTCGAAGCCTGATCCGTCGTCAAGGCGGGCTGGTAGCTCTGGGAGAGCTGCCCCTGCACATTCATGCTGGGCATCAGCGCGCCCTCGGCCACCTTCACCTGGAACAGGGCGGCGTCCACGGCGAACTCAGAGGCCTTCACCGCCGGATGGCGGTCGAGACCCGAAGAAATCACCTGCCCGAGCTTCGAGGGAATCATCCACTCAATAGAGCGCGGGTTCGAGAGCTTGCCGGGCTCCACACCGATCACCTGACGATAAACCGCCTTGGCCGCCGACAGGTCGGCCACCGCCTGGCTCACCTGATACTGCGCGTCCGCAACGCGGGCCTCGGCCTGCGCCACGTCGGTGCGCGTCACCTCGCCCACATTGAAGCGGTCGCGCGTGGCGCGGAGCTCCTGCTGCAAGGCAGCCAGGTTCTGATTCTGCAGGTCAAGCAGCGCATAGGCCTGGATGACATTCATGTACGCAGTCACGCCAGCCAGCAGCACCGACTGCTCGGTGTTGCGCAACGTTTCCCGCGCGCCGCGCACCTGCGACTCGGCGCTGCGCGTCGAGTTGCCGGTGATGAAGCCATTGAAAATGCTCTGGGTCGCGGTCAGCGCGAAGGTCCGCGGAACGGTGCCACCGCTATAGACCTGCCCCGAATAGCTGGCGCGATCCGTCGACACCCCCACCGATGCGGTGCCCGCAATGGTGGGCCGATAGCCCGAAAGGGCCTTCGGCACGTTCTCGTCCGTAGCGCGGGTGCCGGCGCGCTGCGCATTCAAGGTGGGGTTGTTCACATAGGCTGACGCGAGGGCGGCATCGAGGGGCTGAGCACCCGCCACGGTGACCGACAGCGCGATGCCCCCGAACCCCGCCAGGAAAGCGAACACGTTTCGGCGAATGCTCGTCGCAACCGACATCTAGATCTCCTGGACCGGGCACGGCACGCCACCCGATGCGCACTGCGCACCCGCCGCGCGGTAACGAAAAGGCAAGATATCCGCAGCTTAGGCGCGACGAAACCGACTGGTTCGGTTCCAACGTCGCTTTTCGGATTACCGCGGCAAACGCGCCACAGGTCTATTCAGAAAATGAAGCGCGGAGGTGCCTTGAAACCGGGCAGAGAGGGAATTGCGGCATTGAAGGCCACCCGCTCGCTGAGCTTGCCGCCCACCTTGGTGAAGATGCAGGCCCGTCCGGCGCCCCCTTCACCCACGACGGCGACCAGGCGACCGCCCTCCTTAAGCTGCGCGAACAGCTTTTCGGGAATCACCTCGACCGCGCCTTCGATGAGGATGAGGTCGTAATCGGCCTCCGCCGCCCAGCCAGCTTCGAGCACGCCCTGCATCACCGCCACGTTGCCCACGCCGAGATCGGACAGGGTCTTGTTGGCGAGAGCGGCGAGCTCGGCATCTTCCTCCAGCGCCACGACCTGCTGCGCGAGGCGCGACAGGACAGCGGCGCCATAGCCGCTGCCAGCGCCCACATCCAAAACATGGTCCTTCTCGTCCACGTCGGCGAGCTGCACCAGCCGGGCGAGAATCATCGGCTCCATGATGTAGCGCGCGGGCTTGGAGCCGGCGGCAGGGCGAATCTCCAGGTCGTCATCGATATAAGCGAGCGACTTCAGGGCCTGCGGCACGAATTTCTCGCGCGGGATATCGAGCATGGCGCTGACAATGCGGTGGTCCGTCACGTCATTGGTGCGGACCTGCCCGTCCACCATGCCGCGGCGAAGCTCGACGAAATCGATCATGTCTTCCCTCCGGACCATAACGCCCGGGCGCCTTGGCGGGGCGGCCCGGCGGGTCAGCTCGGCTTCAAGAGCCACATTGCCGCCCCTTTTGCAAGGCGCCAAAGGGCTTGGCACACCAAAGGCCACGTTGACATCGCCCGGCTGCGCCCCGCGAGTGTGGCAGCACGTCGCATGGGACGGCATGTCCCTTGCTTCCGAAGCGTTCCACATCACGATTCTGGGCCATCTTCGCGCCGGAGACGAAAGCATGAGCGAGACCATTGCCGGCACGCCACAAGCGCAAGGCCCGTCCGAGGAGGCCATCCGCGATCTGGTGTATTCTTTCTACGACACGGTGCAGGCCGACCCTCTGATCGGCCCCGTGTTCGCGGCGAAAATCGCGCCTCACGAATGGCCTGCCCACCTGGAAAAGATGTGCGGCTTCTGGTCGTCCGTGCTGTTGAAGACCAAGCGTTATGACGGGCGCCCCCTGCCCCCGCACCTCACCCTCGGTCCGGTTGGGGACGCGCACTTCGCGAGGTGGCTGACGCTGTTCCGCCCGGTGGCGCGGCGCGTCCTGGATCATGAGAGCGCCCTCAAGGCCATCGCCCACGCCGAGCGCATGGCGCTGAGCTTCCGCATGGGAATGGCGGTCCACCGGGGCGAGGACAGCACGCGCATCGCGCCGCTTCCCGAGGAGGCCTGAACGACGGGCCGCGCCCGGCCCGCCATCGCGTGTCGCAGAATCAGGCCTCGACCCGCTCCTCCGCCTCGGCGAACACCACCACCCGCGAGCGGCCACTGGTCTTGCCCCGATACATGGCGGCATCGGCGCGGCGAATGAGATTCTCGGCGCTAACGGCCCCGGCGCGGCCGAGCGCGACGCCCACGCACGCCGAGATGGAGGCCTCGCCCTCCGACAGGATGAAGGGCGAGCGCAGGAGATCCAGGATCTTGTTGGCGATCTTGCTGACGTCCGCCTCCTTGCTCACGGACGGCAGGAACACCACGAACTCGTCACCGCCCACACGCGCCACCGTATCTTCCGCGCGCACCGCGCCGGAAATGCGCCGCGCCACCAGCCGCAACAGCTCGTCGCCCGCGGCATGGCCCCACTGGTCGTTCACCGGCTTGAACCGGTCGAGATCGATGAACAGCACCCCAACCATGCGCTCGGAGTGATGATCCATGTTCAGCGCCTGCTCGATGCGATCGGCGAGCAGCGTGCGGTTGGGCAGGCCAGTGAGGGTGTCGAAATTGGCGCGCAGCCAGATTTCCTCTTCCTGCTTCTTGCGCGCAGTGACGTCGGACAGCAGCGTGACATAGCCCGAGAGACGGCCATCGGACTGGACGATGGCGCTGACCACCGTGCGTTCCACCGAAAGGCGGCCGTCGCGGCGCCGGTTGGTGATGTCCCCTTCCCAGCTGCGCTTGGCGGCCAGGCTCTTGAAGATGGGGCGGTAGAAGCTCAGCCCGTTGCGACCCGGCGCCAGCATCTTGGGCTTCTTGCCAATTACCTCGTGAGGCGGATAGCCGGTGATCTCCTCGAACGCCGGATTGACCCGGATGATCTCCCAGCGCACGTCGGTGACCATGATGCCTTCAGCAGCAGCCTCGAACACGCGCTCGCTGATGAGCACTTCCTCTTCGAGCTGCACGGCCCGGGTGATGTCCGAGAGCACGAGAATCGCCCCCGCCGGCACGCCCTTCGCGTCGGAGCTGAAGCGCCGCCCTTCCACGCTGAGCCAGATACGCCGCCCATTCTCGCCCCAGACCGAATAGAGCTCTTCCTTGATGTCTTCCGACAGGCAGCGCGCGGAAGGCCGGCGATCCGGAGGCACCGCTTCGCCATAGGCGTCGAGCAGCGTTGCCGTGCGCGACACAAGTCCGTTCACGTCGGTCCGCAGAATCTGCAGCACCGTTTCGTTCCAGCTGGTGATTTTGCCGGTCTCATCGACCAGGATGAGACCGGCGGGAACAGCCTCGAAAATGCCCCGGTAACGCTCCTCGCTTTCCCGCAGGCCGCGCTCAAGCTCGAAGCGGTCGGTCACGTCGTGAATGATGGAATAAAGCGCCGTCTTCTCGCCGATGGTCACGGGGCCGGAAAACACCTCGACCATCCGGATGTCGCCGGAAGCCAGACGGTGCGGGAAGACGAACGATGGCCGCTCCCCCTGCTTCGCCTCTGCCATGCAGCGGGCAACCTCCTCCCGCGGCAGGCAGTTGATGTCCGAGATATTCATCCGCGAGAGCTGCTCGGCGGTATAGCCATAGAACGCCGCCGCCGCCGCATTGGCGGCAAGGATGCGACCATCCCCTGGATCGGTCAGCAGCTTCACCGAATGGTTCTGATCGAACAGCGCCCGGTAGAGCGCCTCCTGACGCATCAAGGCGGTGCGCTGGCGAATGTCGCGGAAGGCCAGGAACGCCAGCCCCGCGGCAAGACCCAGCAGCGCCAGCGTGCCGATCAGGTTGGTCCAGCGATGGGCCGCTATGGAGGCGTTGAGCGGTGCCAAGAGGTCGCCGGTGGACAGGCCGACAAAGATCACCACCGGCAGGTCTCGCAGCTTGGCCCAGGCGTAGATGCGCTCCACCGGCTCGTGGGTAGCCTCGGCCATGAAGACGCCCTGCCCGGGCGCGCCGGGCTGCAGATGCAGGTAGGGCCGCGAAGCCTTCACCGCCCGCCCCATCAAGGTCTTGATCTGGCTGCTGCGGGCCAGGTAGGTGCCCTCGGGAAGATGGACCGCGCCCACCGTGTCGTTCTCCCCGAGCACCACCAGCGCCAGCTCATTGGAGAGGAACTGCGGCGATACCGTCATCACGATGACGCCCGCAAACCCTTCCGGCGTCAGCAGCGCGCGCGCCAGTGGCACACGCCAGCGCGCGCCGCGCGGATCCTGCGCCGCCTCGCCCACGACCAGCGCATCCGCCGAAAAATGCGCCTGCTGCTGCTTGAAAAAGGCCCGCTCGGTCACATCGTCCCACACGGGAGCCGTGCCGCTGGCCACGACCAGCCGGCCATCCGCGCCATAAATCGCGATCTGCGCCTCTGAGGACGCCGGCAGAAGCGAGAGGGCCTGCGTGGCGAGAAGATTGAAGTCGACCGGCGAGCGTACGTAGTCTCTGCGCACGTTCTGCAAGAGATAATCCGCCCCGCGAAACGTAGCGGTCAGCTGCTGGCGCGCAGCCTCACTAATCTGCTGTGCCCTCAACCGCCCTGCTGCGACAGCATCCTGACGCGACGCGAGAAACGAGTATTCAAGGTAACCCCAATAGCTCGCCACCAAAACCAGAAACGTTACGACGGCAACTATAATCTGGGCGAGATTGATCCTTAATCGCATCAAGCGTCCAACTGCGGGCAAAGAAGCATCGAAACCGGGCATGGGCGGGGTTTATAGGAGCGCGCCTGGGCCTTCAATTCACTTTAACATTATACCTTGGCGCGGACATTCAGGTTTCGGCGAGCTCGGCGGCGCCCCCGTCGCGCAGGCCGAAAAACCGGGCCGCGCACCACCTTAAGACCCCAGCGCCCGCGCGAAATTCGAAACGCCGTGGAAATCCGCCGCCACGGCCTTGCGCACGCGGTTCCCACACCGTAATAAGCGCACTTCGTGGGGCCACGTGGCGGAGTGGTTACGCAGCGGACTGCAAATCCGTGTACGGGGGTTCGATTCCCTCCGTGGCCTCCACGGTGCCCGGCACATTTCTCCCAGCCTGCCGAATGCCTCGACGCCCATATGGGCAAATTAGAGCGCGCGGCGGCGGAATAGCCTCGCAGATGCCAAGCACCGCACGCGCAGGCCACGCTCGCGTTTGATTTGCCCGCGATTGACTTGCCAGGGCCATGGCGCTTGAACAGCGCACAAGCGGCCGGCCGTTCGCCCGCCGCCGGAGAACCGCATGAACGCAAAACCGGTGCCCCCTTCGCGGGATCCCGTGAGCAGTGAAGAGACGACGTCGATCCTGCGCCGCCTCCTGCTCTCGGATGGCAAGCGACATTGGAAGGGCTATGCCCTTGCACTCTCCTTCATGGCCATGATGGGCGCCTGCACGGCCGCCCTCGCCTACCTCATGAACGATGCCGTCAACGCCATCTTCATCACGCCCACGCCGGAGGCGGTGTGGCTGGTGTCGGGCGCGGTGATGCTGCTTTCCGTGGTCAAGGGCGCTTCCGCCTTTGGCCAGACCATCGCCATGGCGCGGGTGGGCAACCGCATCGTCGCCGACAATCAGAAGCGCGCCTTTGACCGGCTGCTGCAACAGGACGTGTCCTATTACGCCACCCGCCACACGGCGGAGGTGTCGTCGCGCTTCGCGGCCGGCGCCAACGGGGCGCGGGGCACGCTGGATCTGGTGATCTCGTCCATCGGGCGCGACCTGCTGTCGCTCCTCATGCTGGCGACGGTGGCCATCGTGCAGGATCCGTTCCTGGCCATCATCGCGCTGGTGGTGATGCCCACGGCGGTGTTCGGCACGCGCAAGCTCATCCGCCGGGCCAAGGGGCTGTTCACCACCGGCTTCAAGTCGGGCGTGAAGCTGTCCTCCATCGCCATCGAGGTGTTCCAGGGCATCCGCACGGTGAAGGCGTATACGCTGGAGCCGGAGATGCGCGCGCGCACCCACACCTACATCGATGACGTGGAGCGCAACGCCAACCGGCTCGTGCGCACCCAGGCCAAGTCCAGCCCGCTGATGGAAACCCTGGGCGGCCTCGCCATCGGCGGCGTCATTCTCTATGCGGGCTACAACGTGATCGTGGCGGGCAAGTCGCCGGGCCAGTTCTTCTCCGTGCTGACCGCCCTGCTGCTCGCCTACGAGCCCGCCAAGCGGCTCTCGCGGCTGCATGTGGAGCTGGTGACCCACCTGATGGGGGCGCGCATGCTGTTCGAGCTGCTCGATTCCAAGGCGCCCGAAGAAGAGCCGGCCGGCACGCCGGACCTGCCGCGCCCCCACGGGCGGGTGGAGCTCAAGGACGTGGTGTTCGGCTATCGTCAGGGCGAGGCGGTCCTGCGCGGCCTCAACCTCGTTGCCGAGCCGGGCCAGACCACGGCCCTGGTGGGCCAGTCCGGCGGCGGCAAGACCACCGTCATCAACCTCATCGAGCGCTTCTACGACCCGCAGTCGGGCGTGGTGAGCTTCGACGGGGTGGACACGCGCACCGTCACGCGCCGCTCGGTGCGCAGCGCGGTCGCGCTGGTGAGCCAGGATGTCTACCTGTTCTCCGGCACCGTGCGTGAGAATATCGGCTTCGGCCGGCCCGGCGCCACCGAGGACGAGATCATGGCCGCCGCCCGCGCCGCCCATGCCCACGACTTCATCATGGGCTTCGAGCACGGCTACGACACCCATGTGGGTGAGCACGGCACGCAGCTTTCCGGCGGCCAGCGCCAGCGCATCGCCATCGCCCGGGCCTTCCTGAAGGATGCGCCCATCCTCCTGCTCGACGAGGCTACTGCCGCGCTCGACAGCGAGTCGGAAGCGGAGGTCCAGAAGGCCCTCAGCGTGCTGCAGAACCAGCGCACCACCATCGTCATCGCCCACCGGCTCCAGACCGTGGTCAAGGCCGACAAGATCTGCGTGATCGATAGCGGCCGGGTTCTGGAATCAGGCACCCACGAAGAGCTGCTCGCCAAGCGCGGGCGCTACTATGGCTTCTATCATCTCCAGTTCGCCCACGACCAGGCGACGCCGGGCGACGACACGCCGGATACCCTTCTGCGCGCTTGATTTTCGCGTTCCCCGACCCGCTCGGGCCGGGGAACTTTCCACAGGTTGAAACAACCCTTTTCGCTTTAGGGCTTCACAAGCGGAAAACCGGTTGCTATATCGCCGGCCTCGGTCGGAAACGACCTGGTCCCCGATAGCTCAGTTGGTAGAGCGTTCGACTGTTAATCGAATGGTCGCAGGTTCGAGTCCTGCTCGGGGAGCCACTTCTTTCGCACGCTGCGGCGCGATACCGAACCACCAGCCTGCGACTTCCTCCAGCTCATGAATGCCTTGGCTGCTCGCGGCGTCGCCAGTGATGGCCAGCGAAGGCCCTCACGCGGGAGCGTCCGAGCCACGCACGCCAACCCCTGCCGGAGGCTAGCGCGGCCTTGCGCGAGGCCCGTAATCGGCCGCCTGATCGCAGCCCATGGCGATTTTGCTCCGGGGATCGCGGCCAGAGCTTCGCCCAGCCGCGGACCGCGATCCTTTTTCGATCCTTGCCGGAGCATGCCCGCCCGATGCCGGCGAGAACGCCGGGCATCGGGCGGCTGAGATCAGGCCTTCACCACCGGCGGTGGGGCCCAGGAGCCATCGAGAATCGACGGGGCAGTGCGGTTCGGCCAGTAAAGCCGCATGGTCATGGCGAATGGTGCGGCGGGCGCGGGCAGCCAGTTCGCCTCTTTGTCCGCGCCGGGGGACTCGTTCTGGAAGTAGAGCGTCAGCGAGCCGTCCTTGTTGTAGACGAAGCTGTTGCGCGTGCTGAGCGTGAGCCTGTTCAGCTTGTTGGGATAGAACCACAGCCCGTTGTCGATCTGGTACATGGTGATGGACCAGAAGGCCCTGGCATTGACCGGCGGCATCTCCCCCTTCTGGAAAGTGAGCGTATAGCCGTTGCGGCCATCGAGCTTGGCGCCGGAGCCGTCCACATAGGTGGTCGGATAGACCGACACCTTGGGCTGCTGGGCCGGCCAGCCATTCGAGGCCCAGATGGCGCGGGTGAGATAATCGGTGCCATAGATCGCGCCCGTTGTGGTGACGCGCCAGCCGTTCACGTTCTTGCCGAGATGGGCCCAGCCCTCATTGAGCTTGTCGGTGACGATCTGCGGCACATCCTTCAGCGCCGCCTGCACCTCCGCGCTCAGCTTCGACATCTCGAACGGCTGGCCGGGCACGATGCCGATTTTGGCAATCCGCGCGAGCAGCGGCGCATCCTCGGCGGCGGGCTCCGCCGCGGCGGGGATCAGCCGCGTCATCCAGTTGAAGTAGCCTTCCAGCCCAAGGGCGAGGATCACCTTCTGCGGCGCCTCGTCCATCTTGATGCCCACATCCTCCACCGGCGGCGCGGCGAAGGTGTAGTCCTTGCCGTAGGCGGACAGCGGTACGACCTTGTACTGGTCCTGCAGCTTGTGGACGATCGCCAGATCCTCGGGGGTATCGAGCGCGTAGGTGCGGCCGAGCACGCCCAGATAGCGGGTCGGGTAGGCGATATGCGTCATGCCCTTGGGCACCTCGCCCTTCCACCCGGGACCGGTGAAGAGATAGGTGGCGGCAGCGGTTCCAGTGGTGTTGGTGCCGACGGAGTGCTTCACCACCATCCACAGGTCGACCAGCTCGAAGTTGAAGAAGCGGTCCGTAATCTGGGGGTGGCTGAAAACCATGGGCTCCTTCAGGTCGAGCCAGGCCATGGAATAGAGCGTGTCCGCATTGGTGGCCGAAACGCCGCGATAGGTCGCCGGCGGATAGCCACGGACATTGAAGAACGAGCCCAGCGGGGCGCTCATCAGCCCAGCCTTGGCCACGTTGCTCATCTGCAGGCGGGTGATGTCGGTGGTGATCAGCGAGTAGCCGTAGACATACGCGTCGATGGCGATCTGGCGGGCCTCTTCCACCGCCGAGCTCGCGGCGCGGGCGGCGGGCATGGCCGCGGCCAGCGTTCCCAGCGCCGTCGTCGCCAGAAAGGCGCGACGGGACATCGCGCCTGGACCGAACACTTCATTCATGGGAAGTCTCCCTTAGCTGGGCGATCCTCGGGGCTGCCCCCGGCCCGGAAACGCCCGGAGCGCGGAAAAAGCCGCAAAAGGCATACGCCCTCGTGATGTTTTGGCGCGATGGTAGGCGTGCTACCGCGTCCCCTGTTTGCCATTTCTCGCCAGCGGGGCCCGATGACCGACCCATCCAGGACAGCCTTGCAGCGGGTCAGCCCGGCGGCGGCATTGCCTGCGGTGCTGGAGGAGCTGGGGATTGACCCGCGGCCGGTGTTCGCGGGCTTGAGCTTCGGTCCACGCGATCTCGTCAGCGGTGCGCGGGTGCCCTTCAGCCAGGCGCTGGCCATGATGGCGCGGGCCTCGGCCCTCACCGGGCAGGCCGAGCTGGGCGTGCGCGTGGGCGCGCGCAACGACCATCGCTGCCTCGGACTGGTGGGCGAACTGATGGCCTCGGCGCCAACCGTCGGCCAGGCACTCGCCGACTATGTGAGCATGCAGGGCGGCATGTCCCAGGCGGCCTGCTCCTACCTCATCCCCATGGGTGAGTGCACGGCGCTGGGTTTCGGCATCTACGACCGCCAGGCCCCGGGCGCCGATCAGATTTACGGCCTGGCCATGGGAGCGGGCGCGAACATGATCCGCAGCCTCTCCGGCGGGGCCGTCATGCCGCTTGAAGTGCACTTCTCCTTCAGGCCACCGCCGACCCCCTCGCTTTTCGAGGCCCTGCTGCGGACCGAGGTCCGCTTCAATCAGCCCCAAACCTGTCTTCTGCTGCGGCGGGTGGATCTGTCGGCCCCCTGCCCCACCTTCGATCCGGCACGGCGGGAACATCTGCTGGCCACGCTGTCGGCGACCTTGGGCCTGTCCGCGCTTTCCACCACGGAGCGGCTGCGGCACGTGCTGCGACCGGCCCTGAGCCTGAGCGAGACATCCCTTGATGCCATCGCCCGGCGCCTTCACACCTCGCCGCGCTCCCTCGACCGGCGCCTGGCTGCGGAAGGCACATCCTTTGCGCGCGAGCGTGATGCGGTGCGCTTCGTCATGGCCTCGGAACTGCTGGCGCTGACGGAGCTTTCCATTGGAGAGATCTCGGCCGCGCTGTCCTATTCCACCCAGAGCGCCTTCGTGCGCAGCTTCCGCCGCTGGAGTGGAATGGCGCCTTCAAGGTGGCGTTCAGGGCGCCCCATCCCGCAGGCACAGGCGGAACCTTAGCCGCCGCTCTCCTTCATTGGGTGCCGGCATCCGGCGCGGCTCCGCCATCGCAAAGGCGCCCGCTGCGGGCAGCGGGCGCCTTGCCTTTCTTCACCGCCGGAGGATCAGGCCGCGCGGACGTTCGACAGGAACGAGTGAACCTCACCACGCAGGCGCTCGGCCTGCTTGGCCAGCTCCTCGGCCGAGGCGAGCACCTGGGTCGACGCCGCGCCGGAATCGCGCGCGGCGATGCTCACGCTCTCGATATTCTCGGACACCTGCTTGGTGCCCACGGCGGCCTGCTGGACATTGCGTGCGATTTCACCGGTCGCCGCCATCTGCTGGGTCACGGCGGAGGCGATCAGGCTGGAGACGCCGTTGATATCGTCGATCGACTTGTTGATGGCCGCCATGGCGTCCACCGACTCGCGGGTGGAGCTTTGAATGGCGGAGATCTGGTCGGCGATCTGCTGGGTCGCCTTGCCGGTCTGCTCCGCGAGGCTCTTGACCTCGGAGGCGACCACCGCGAACCCCTTGCCGGCATCGCCCGCCCGCGCGGCCTCGATGGTGGCATTCAGGGCCAGAAGGTTCGTCTGCTGGGCAATGGCGCTGATGAGGTCGACCACCGCGACGATGCTGGTGGCCGATTCCGAAAGCGACTGCATCTTCGATGCGGTGGCATCGGCATTCGCCGCCGCGTTGCGGGCCATACGTGCGGACTCCTCCACCTGGCGACCGATTTCGGCGATGGAACCGGCCAGCTCCTCGGCAGCGGCAGCCACGGTTTCCACATTCGCCGACGCCTGCTCCGAGGCCGAGGCCATGGCCGAGCTCTGCACCGAAGTCTCCTCAGTGGAGGCCGTAAGGGTCTGGGCCGATGCCTCAAGCTCGGTGGCGGCGGAAGACACGATGTCGACGATGCCGCCAACCGAGGCTTCAAAGCCCTCGGCCAAACGCGCCATCGAGGCGCGCTTGTCGGCCTCGGCGCGCTGCTTGGCCTCCTCGGCCTCCCGCTCCAGCTGCACCTTCTCCTCACCGTTCCGCTTGAACACCAGGGCCGAGCGCGCCACCTCGCCCACCTCGTCGGCGCGGTCCACGCCCACCACGTTGGTCTGGAAATCGCCCCGGGCAATCTGCTGCAGCACGTCGACGATATGGCGGATGGGGCGGGAAATGCCGTACTGGCCAATCACATAGCCCAGCGCCAGCGCCACGAAAATGCCGATCGCGGCAGCCGCCATCATGACCATGGAGGCCTTGCGATACTCGGCTTCGGCGCCGACCACCGACTCGCTCATCCGCTGGTCGAGGGAGCCGACCAGGGCGGCAACGCTCTTGCGCACATTCTCAGCCGCCGCGCGCCCGCGCAGAGCGGAATCCCGCAGCACCGCCGTTGCCTCGCTGACCTCCTGATCCTGCACATTCTCCGCCGTGCGCACGGTCGACGCCATCTGCTCCATATAGGTGTCGAACCGGGCCCGGATTTCCTCCAGGCGCGCGCGGTCGGCGGGGTCGCTCAGCGCGGTGGAGAGCGCGGTGAGGTACTTATAGAACCGGGCGCGCTCCTCCTCCACCTGCCGCATGATGTCCTTGCGGGCATTCTCGCTCGGATCGATGGCGATGCGATATTCACCGCGGCTGAGCATGGTGATGCCGATGGACAGGCGCGCGCCATTCAGAGCGGCTTCCGAAACGCCGCTCATCGACTGGGCGGTGGAATTGAGGGCGCTCAGGGAGCGAACGCCAATGGCCGTGATCACCAGCGCGGCCAGCGCGAGAACGCCCACCACCATGAGGATCTTCGTGAAGATCTTGAACCGCGCCAGGAAACCCGCACCACTTCCCCCGCCCGGCTTCGAGGAGGCGGCATAGCTTCCGACGGGAACGGCATCATTGGTTACGGACATTGGGACCCTCAGCACTCAACCGATTGACATCACGGGTCGCGTCACACGACCCTCGCCTGAGGTGGGGGTACTATTGTACATTTCCGTTGAAATCAACGAAAGATGCGAATGCGTCTCATCATTGGCAGCACTCTCCCGCCGCCGGGGGCAGCGGGAAGGTCATGCCGTCGTCACTTCGAATGATTTCTCGCGCTCGGCTCTGCCCCGTACCGGATCCCGGGCCTGCCCGGGAACCAGATACCCGGCAATGACGATTGCCAGTTCGATGCCCCCATCTCAGCGACAATCATTAGCCCCAGGCCACCGTCCGCAAATGCAACTTATTGCTAGGATGTGGATTTCCCACCAAGCACAGTTAACAACGGGCGGAATAATGGCCGAATATTTGGCATCCTGCCGCGGATTTAGGCCCTGATCGCCCGCCGATGAAGCATTGAGACAATCGAGGCCAACCCCCGCTTACACCATGCCGGCCCCGCGCCGAGCCCCCTGCACTTTCGCGGCAAAGCCTTTGATGCAAACGCCCGGGGCCAACCTGCCCCGGGATATGCTTTGTCGGCCAATAGTCCCGATCTCCGCGCGTGGCCACTCTGTTACATCTTGTGATGGAAAGTGTCCTGGCGCTCAATGCGCGGGGTTGTGCCAGCCCCATTTTTCAAAAATCTTCGCACCCTGCGGGCTCTTCAGGAAGGCAACGAACGCCTTGGCGGCCGGCTTCGCCTGCCCGCGCGCGGTCTCCACGATTCCAGTGTCACGATAGATGCGGTGCTCGGGGTCGATCTCCACCGTGTCCGCCAGCTGCGGATTGGAGACCTGCCAGATGTTCCAGATGATCCAGGCGTCGTAGGCCGTCTCATCCACCCATTTCTGTTTTGCCACGGCGCTGTTGGGGGCGAAGAAGCCGATATTGGCGCGCAGGCGCCGCACATCGTCGATGCTGCCGGTGCGGCCCGCCACATCTTCCCAGAGGCCGGTCTGACCGGCGCCATGGACGACGAGCACCTTTACCCCCGGCTTCATCAGATCCGCGAGGCCGTGAATGCCCTTGGGGTTGCCCGGCCGCACCAGGATGGCGGAGGCCCTCAGGTACAGCGGCTCCACATCCTCGCTGCGGATCTGGCCATTCATGGCAGCAACGAAGTCGGTCATCATCGCCTCGGAGCCGCTGAAGACGAGGTCGGCATCCTGCCGGGCCTTCTCGATCCAGGCGGATGTGGGCCCGGCGGTCACGGCCACTTCGATGCCCTTGGCCTTTCCGAAGGCGGCGGCGGCCTCCTTCATGGCCGGCAGCGGACCACCCGGCCCGTAGATATTGAGGTCGGCGGCACAGGCGCTCGACATGCCGGCGGCAAGGGCCGCGATGGCCAGAACGGCAAGCTTGATCATGAAGACTGTCTCCAGGGCACCGCCGCTCTCAGGAAGGGGCAGCACGGCAGCGCGGGCCGGAAGGGATCCGGCGGATGGGTTGGCGGCGCCGCCCGTTGGAAAGCCCAGCGCGGCGGCGCCTGAAGGATCGACTCCACTCGGCCGGATTTATTCCCACCGCCGATCAAGATTTCGCCGCCAGCCCCTCAGTGCCCGCTTTGCCCCACCAGCACCGGCGCGGCGCGGTAGCGATCGGGATAAAGGCGGGCGAGATTGCGGATCTTGGGCAAATCATTGACGACGATGTACGGATTGCCGGGATTTCGGGTGAGGAAGTCCTGATGCGCCGCCTCGGCCGGAGAGAAAGCGTGGCCCGGCTCGATCCGCGTCGCGATGGCGGCATCATAGATCCGCGTGCCGTCGAGCTGGGCGATATAGGCCTTGGCAATGCGCGCCTGCTGATCATCCATGGGAAAGATGGCGGAGCGATACTGGGTGCCGTGGTCTGGCCCCTGGCGGTTGAGCTGGGTCGGATCGTGGGCCACGGAAAAGTAGATCCGCAGGATCTCGCCATAGCTGATCTGCCGGGGATCGAAGGTGACCTTCACCGATTCCGCATGCCCCGTGGCGCCGCTGCTCACCATGCCATAGCGCGCGGTCGCGCCCTCCCCGCCGGCATAGCCGGAGACGGCGCTCGTCACGCCCTTCACATGCTGGAACACCCCCTGCACGCCCCAGAAGCAGCCGCCGGCCAGCACCGCCACCTCGCTGGGGGCGGTGGCGGTCTCATCAAGCGCCGGCGGCGGAACAGCGATGCCCTCCTGTGCCGCGCCCGGCACGCTCGCGCCCACCAGGCACACGGCCGCAAGGCCGAGAAGGAAGCCACGTCTGGCTGTCATCACATCTCTCCCTGTTCAGCCGGGACTCGGCCGGAAGCGAAGGCACAGGCCTCGACGCCCGGTTTGATGCACCCCACCTCAAACATACGCTCTCCGATGGCGCTGGGCCGCCGGATGGGCAACCAGAACCAAAGGCCTTTGACCCATGCGCCCCGTCGAGGGCGAGGCGAAGGCGACCGGCCCACACTTACGACCGCGCCGCCACCACGTCACAAAGCTCAGCTCCACGCCGCTCTGAAGGGACAGGCCATTGAGCGAAAAGGCCGGACCGCCGGGACAGAGCGCCTGAGACCGGTGCGCGCGCCAGCTCGGCAAGCCTGCGGCAACCGCACCATGGCGCCTCACCCCACCGCGGGGGCGAAGCTCAGGGCCACGCCGTTCATGCAATAGCGCAGGCCCGTGGGCGGGGGCCCGTCCTTGAAGACGTGGCCGAGATGCCCGCCGCAGCGCGCGCAATGCACCGCCGTGCGCGCCATGCCGTAGGAGAAGTCGCGAGTTTCGCCCACCGCCCCCGCGAGCGGCGCCCAGAAGCTGGGCCAGCCGGTGCCGCTGTCGAACTTGGTGGCGGAGGAGAACAGCGCATTGCCGCAGCCGGCGCAGGCGAATGTGCCGCGCCGGTGCTCCTCATTGAGCGGGCTGGAATAGGCCCGCTCCGTCCCGTCCTGGCGCAACACCGCATATTGCTCCGGCGTCAGCCGCTTTCGCCATTCCGCGTCCGAGTAGGACACCGGAAAAGTTGCCGCCAGCGCGCGCGGCCCAGGGGCAAGGCCGATGGCGGCGAGCGCGCTGGACAGCAGCAGGCAACGTCGTGTCAGCATGGTGATCGCTCCCTGTGTCCCTGTGGCCTGCTCCTCGGGTGGCAGTCATGGACACGCTTCAACGGCACGCCGGAGGGCGGCGCGCACCCTCTGCGACCGCCCGTGGTTGCTTCAACGCGCAGCGGCCGGATTAACCTGCCACACCTCGTCCACCAGCCGGCCCTCGCGATAGACCAGCACATAGCGCACCCCCACCTTGGCCTTCCCGGCGAAGGTCACGTCGGCAGTGACGGTGGCGCCCTTGGGGTTGGCCGCCTCCGAGATCGCGGCAATGGAAGCCTGCTGCGGGCCCTGCGCGGCAGCGAACTTCGACCACACGGCGGTGAGCGCTTCCGGCCCCGCATACGTGCCGTCCAACGGACCGCCGATCCAGTGCAGCTGCGCACCCGGAGCATAAACGCCGGTGACGGCCACAAGATCCCCGGCGGCGATGGCCGCGACGCGCGCGCGGGCAAGATCTTCGGCCGGGCCCGCCAGAGCGGCGCTCGCGGAAAATGCCAGCACGGCGAAGGGCGCGGCCAAGGGTGCCGCGAAGGCGGAAAGTGTCCTCATGGTGGATCCCCTTCTTCAGGAACGGACATGACGTTGACCCACCCACCCCCGGCTTTATTCCCGGGATTTCAGATTTTTCCCGCTGTGGTCGCAGGCCACTCATGCCGGCGAAAAAATCATGCGCGTTGGGAATAAATCGACGCTACATGGGGTCCCACCGTTGATCGGGCTCGGTGCCCGATGGAGATCCGCAATGCCCTTCCCCTCCGCCCGCGCTCGCCCTGCGGCGACGCCCGCGCCTTCCGCCGGATGGAAACGCGGATCGAGGGCGCACGGGCGCGCGGGCCGACGGGCAACGCCGACGGAGAAGTCCGCATGAGCGCCGACATGGCGAGCCTCATCACGCCCGTCATTCCCGCCTTGCGGCGCTATGCGCGCGCGCTGCTGCGAGACCGGGCGGCGGCGGACGACCTCGTTCAGGACTGCCTGGAACGGGCGGTGGGTCGCTGGCATCAGCGCCGGGAGGATGGGGACGCCCGCGCGTGGATCTTCGCCATTCTGCACAACCTCGCCATGACCCGCCTGCGCCGCGCGTCGGCCCGCCCCCAGGCCGTGCCTATCGAGGAGGCCGGCGAGGGTGAGCTTGCCCACGCGGCACCGCAGGAGGAGCAGTTGCACTACCAGGACGCCCTAGCCGCCCTCGGCCACCTGCCGGAGGAGCAGCGCGCGGTGCTTCTGCTGGTGGGCGTCGAGGACCTTTCCTATGCGCAGGCGGCCAAGGTGCTGGACATTCCCGTGGGCACGGTGATGTCCCGCCTGTCACGCGCGCGAGAGCGGCTTCATGACGCCATGTCGGACCATGCGCGGCGCGAGAGCGCCCACCCGCACCTGCGGAGAGTGAAATGAGCATCCGCCCCGTCACCGAGGACGACCTGAACGGCTATGTGGACGATGCCCTGACCCCCGAGCGCCGCGCCGAGGTGGTCAGCTATCTCGCAGCCCACCCCGAAACCGCGGCGCGGATCGAGGCTTTTCGCGCGGAACGCGACATGCTGCGCGCCGCCCTCGCTCCCGTTGCCGAAGAGCCCCTGCCGCCCGAGCTCGACCTTCAGCGCATGATCGAAGCCCGTGCCCGCCCAAGCTGGCGTTCGCAGTGGAGGACGGCGGCGGCGGCCGTGCTGCTGCTTGCCGTCGGCGCCGGAGCGGGATGGATGGCGCGCGGCTTCCAGACGCCCCCGGCCGAGGGCCTCCAGGCGCTGGGCCAAGAGGCTTCCGCCAGCTACGCCGTGTTCGCGCCGGACCGCGCCCGGCCTGTCGAAATCCGCGCCGAGGATCGCGCGCAGCTCGCCGCCTGGACCTCGCGGCGCCTGGGGCGGCCCGTGGCCATCCCCGATCTCGCCGCGGCCGGATATCGCTTCATGGGCGGCCGCGTGGTGGCAACCGAGCATGGCCCGGCCGCCCTGTTCATGTATGACGACGACCAGGGCAAGCGCTTGGTGATGCTGGCCCGGCCGATGAAGGCGGATGCCGAGGCGCCCATGACGCCGCACGCCGGGCATGGCGTCCATGGCTTCAGCTGGTCGGATGACGGCCTGGGCTACAGCCTGGTGGGTGATGACGACCCGGCGGCGCTCCACCCCGTGGCCGACATCGCGCGCCGCCAGATCCGCAAGCAGGCCTGATCGCCGCCCCCAACCGAAAGCACGCCGGGCCGTGACGCACACCGAGCAGACCGCGGACCGGCCCAAGGCGCGCGAGCGGATGCACAGCGCGACAACGGCCATAGATTTCAACGAATACGAGCCACACCCTGAGGTCGTATATTCCAGCAAAAACCGGTGAGAAAGCCCTCCTGCTGGCGGCGAAAGCATGTTTCCTCGCGCTCAATTCGCGGTAAGGAAGGAAGCAACGGATCTGGATGCCGGCAAGAGTGAGCCGCATGGACATAGGGCCGAAACGCCTCGCGAGGGGCCCCCTTTTCCCAGCCGTGGTGGCTGTGCTGATCGCGGCCATCGTGTGCGTGCAGGGCTACATTCTCCACCGCTCCCACGAAGCGACTTGGCTTTTGGCTGAGCGCTCGGCGGAAAACGTCCTCAACACCCTGGCCGCCAACATCGAGCGCAACCTCGACACCGTCCAGCTTTCGCTGATCGGCCTGGAGAGCGCCTCCCTCATCGAGAACATCGATACGCTGGACCCCACGGTCCGCAGCATGCTGCTGTTCGATCGCGCGGCGAGCGCCAGGGACCTTGGCGCCATGATCGTGCTGAGCGCCAAGGGCGACATCCGCTTCGATTCCAGCTCCCCCATCCCCCGGGTGGGAAATTTCTCGGACCGGGACTATTTCCGCCTCCAGCTGGAACCCGGGCGCGGCACCTTCATCAGCCGGCCTTTTCCAAGCCGCCTGCGCAATGGCGAGCCCAGCATGGCCATGAGCCGGCGCATCTCCAATCCGGATGGCAGCTTCGGCGGCATCGCCGTCGCCTCGATCCGCATGGAATTCTTCCGCAAGCTGTTCACCAAGGTTGACCTTGGCGCGGACAGCGTCATTGCCCTCATGCGGACCGACGGCATTCTCCTGTTCCGCCATCCGCCGCTCGGGCACGACACGCGCATTGGCACCGACATCGCCACCTCGCCCATCTTCCAGAAGCTGCTGGCTGCACCGGGAGACCACATCACCGAGCGTTCCACCCTCGATGGCATCCGGCGCTATTATGTCAGCGCGCGCATCGGCGATTTTCCTTTGATGCTCGCGGTCGGCATCTCCACCGCGGCGGCCATGAAGGATTGGAACGAGCGGGCGCTCGTCACCATGGTCATCACGGCCGTGGTGTGCGTCCTCATCGTCCTGCTGTTCCGGGCCCTGCGCCTAGCTTTGGTGCACAGCCAGGACATGGAGGAGCAGCTGGAAATCATGGCCGTCACCGATGCGCTCACGGGCATTCCCAACCGCCGCGCCTTCGACATGGCCATGGGCAACGAGATGAAGCGGGCGGCACGCTACAAGACGGAACTTTCCGTGCTGATGGTGGATGTCGATCACTTCAAGCGGGTCAACGACACCTATAGCCACGCCATCGGCGACGAGGTGTTGAAGCGCGTCGCGCGGCATATTTCCGAAGCCATCCGCCGTCCGGGCGATTTCGCGGCCCGCTATGGCGGCGAGGAATTCGTCGTGCTGCTGCCCTGCACCGGCGCGCCGGGCGCCCAGATGATCGCCGAGCGAATCCGCCGCTCCGTCATGGTCATGACGCCAAGCCCGAATGCCCCCGCCCTGCAACAGGTGACGGTCAGCATCGGCGTGATATCCCAGCACGTCACCCACGGGCAGAGCGAGCGCACCCTGCTCCAGATCGCCGATGATGCGCTGTACGCAGCCAAGGCGGCCGGTCGCAACAAGGTGGTCACCGGCCCAGTGACCACCTCCAGCGCCGCCTGAGCCGCTCGCGCCTATTGCGCCGCCAAGGGGGGCACCACGGTTGCCACGATGGAAGCGTCGAGCGCCTCGAACGCCTTGAGGCCGATGGTGTCGTAGAGCTCGGCGCGGGTCTGCATCTCCCCCACCATGGACTGGGTGGAACCCTCGCGGGCAAGGGTCGCGTAGAGCTTCTCCTGGGCCTTGTTGGCGACCCGCAGGGAGGAGACCGGCCAGATGACCAGCCGATAGCCCATCGCCTCGAATTCGGCGGCGGTGAAGAAGGGCGTACGGCCGAACTCCGTCATGTTGGCGAGCAGGGGCACGCCGGACATGCGGCGGGCGAACTCGCGAAACATCTCCGCATCGGTCAGTGCCTCGGGAAAGATGGCGTCGGCGCCGGCTTCCACATAAAGCCTGGCGCGGGCCACGGCGCCCTCGATGCCCTCGCTCGCGGCGGCATCGGTGCGGGCGATGAGATAGAGGTGGCGCCGGGCTTTGGCGGCGGCGGCCACCTTGGCCGCCATGTCGCGGGCATCCGCCAGCTTCTTGTCGTTGAGGTGGCCGCATTTCTTGGGCAGCAGCTGGTCCTCGATATGGACCGCGCCGGCGCCGGCCTCCTCGAAGGTGCGCACCATGTGCATCACGTTGAGCGCCTCGCCATAGCCGGTGTCGCCGTCCACCAGTAGCGGCAGGCTGCTCGCCCGCGCGATCTGCCGGATGAAGAAGGCCACCTCATCCACTGTGATGATGCCGAGATCGGGCAGCCCCATGGAGGCCGTCATCGCCGCGCCGGACAAATAGAGGGCCTCGAACCCCGCGCGCCGCGCCTGCAGCGCCGCCATGCCGTTGTGGGCGCCGGGCAGCTGCAGAATGGCACCCCGCTCCACCAGCGCCCGGAAACGCAGGCCGGCGGGTTCGGCGGGAAGGTCGGAAGAGATGAGATAGGGCATCTGTCTACTCCTTCACGCGGCCCGGATGGCGGCGCGTCCGCGCGCCTCCAGCGGCACGAATGCCTGATGCTCCGGCCCCACATAATTGGCCGAGGGACGGATGATCTTGTTATCCGCCCGCTGCTCCAGAATGTGCGCGCTCCAGCCCGAGGTGCGGGCGATGACGAACAGGGGCGTGAACATGGCCGTCGGCACGCCCATCATGTGGTATGAGACAGCGCTGAACCAGTCGAGATTGGCGAACATCTTCTTCGTCTCGCCCATCACCTGCTCAATGCGGGCGGCGATATCGAACATCTTGGTGGAACCCGCCTCCAGCGACAGGCGCCGCGCCACCTCGCGGATGACGGCATTGCGTGGGTCGGCCACCGTGTAGACCGGGTGGCCGAAGCCGATCACCACTTCCTTGGCGGCCATGCGGCGGCGAATGTCGGCTTCCGCCGCGTCCGGATCGGCGTAGCGCTTCTGGATCTCGAAGGCGACCTCATTGGCGCCGCCGTGCTTGGGCCCGCGCAGGGCGCCGATGGCCCCGGTGATGGCCGAGTAGAAGTCAGCCCCCGTGCCGGCAATGGACCGAGCGGTGAAGGTGGAGGCATTGAACTCGTGTTCCGCATAGAGGATCAGCGAGGTGTGCATGGCCCGCACATGGCTCTCGGACGGCGCGCGGCCATGCAACAGGTGCAGGAAGTGGCCGCCAATGGTGTCGTCATCCGTCTCCACCTCGATGCGCCGGCCGTTCTGCGAAAAGTGATGCCAATAGAGCAGCATGGAGCCGAGGGCGGCCATCAGCCGGTCGGCGATGTCGCGCCCGCCGGCCGGGTTGTGGTCCGCCGCCTCGGGCAGCACGCAGCCCAGGGCCGAGACGCCGGAACGCATCACATCCATGGGGTGGGCGGCGGCGGGCAGCTCCTCCAGGGTGCGGCGCACGGCGGCGGGCAGGCCCCGCAGGCTCCTCAGCTTGGCCTTGTAGGCGGAAAGCTCCGCCAGGGTGGGCAGGCTACCGTGAACGAGAAGATGGGCGATTTCCTCGAAGGTGCAGCTTTCAGCCACGTCGAGAATGTCATAGCCGCGATAGTGCAGATCGTTGCCGGAGCGGCCAACGGTGCACAGGGCCGTATTTCCGGCCACCACGCCGGACAGGGCCACGGACTTCTTCGGCGCGGCCTTTCCCGCGCTCGGCTGATGCTCGGACATCTGATCCTCCTCGAAGACCGATTGGAGATGGCGCAAGGCCACAGGTGATGGGGACGCACGCACTGCCTCGGACCGGCGGCCCCCTCCCCCGCGGACGGAAGAGGGTTCCGCGTCCGGTCCGGTGGCGGTGGTCAGGCGGAGACCACGGCGAGTTCCGGCACCGCGCGGCCACGCCAATCGAAGATTCCGGTGGCGCGGGCGGCGCCGAGCAAGGCCGGATCCACCTGGAAGGTGAGGCCGCACAGATCGTCGGCCTTCAGCCTGGGAAGGCGTTCCACCGTGCCGAGGAAGCGGTCCTGCTCCGCCGGTGAGACCACGCCCTTTGCCAGCTCACGGAACTTGGCGATGTATTCCCGCCGGCCGAAGGGACGCGCGCCGAGAGGATGGGCGTCGGCGATCGCCAGCGCGTCCTCGATCACCCGGCCGTCCTTCAGCGTCACCACCACACGGCCGCCGAAGGCCTTCTCCTTCGGGTCCCGCGCGTGGTAGCGGCGGGTCCATTCCGGATCCTCGACGGTGGAGATCTTGTGCCACAGCGCGATGGTGGAGGGCCGGCCCGCCCGCTCCGGCGCATAGGAGCGCACGTGGTGCCAGGCCCCGTCCTCCAGCGCGACGGCGAAGATGTACATGATGGAGTGGTCGAGGGTCTCCCGGCTGGCCTTCGGATCCATTTTCTGCGGATCGTTGGCGCCGGTGCCGATCACATAATGGGTGTGATGGGACGTGTGGATGACGATGGACGCCACCTGCGCCAGGTCGCCGATCTTCGGCCCCAGCCGGCGGGCCAAATCGATGAGCGCCTGGCTCTGGTATTCGGCCGAATGCTCCTTGGTGTAAGTGTCGAGAATGGCGCGCTTCGCCTCGCCTTTCTCCGGTAGCGGCACGAGATATTCCGCCTTCGGGCCGCCCAGCATCCAGGCGATGAAGCCATCCTCGCCCTCCCAGGCCGGGGAAGGGGCGCCCTCGCCGCGCATCACGCGGTCCACCGCTTCCACCGCCATCTTGCCGGCGAAAGCGGGGGCATAGGCCTTCCAGCTTGAAATCTCACCCTTGCGCGACTGGCGGGTGGTGGTGGTGACGTGCAACGCCTGCTGCACCGCCTGATACACCGTCTCGGTTCCCAGCCCCAAAGCCGCGCCGATGCCCGCGGCCGCCGAGGGGCCGAGATGGGCGATGTGGTCGATCTTGTGCTCGTGCAGGCAGATGCCCTTCACGAGGTCCACCTGGATCTCATAGCCGGCGGCGATACCGCGCACGAGCGCCTCGCCATCGAGCCCGCAATGCTGCGCCACGGCCAGGATGGGGGGAATATTGTCGCCGGGATGGGAATATTCGGCCGCCAGGAAGGTGTCGTGAAAGTCGAGCTCGCGCACGGCCACGCCATTGGCCCAGGCCGCCCACTCCGGCGACACGCGCCGGTGCGGAGAGAGGCCGAACACGGTCGAGCCCGGCTGATAGGGGTGGGCGAGCGCCTGCGCCCGCGCGCTCGCCACCGGGCGCCGGGTGAGGGAGGCCGCCGCCACCGCCGCATTGTCGATGATGCGGTTGCCGATCATCTCGACGACATCCGGCTCCACCGGCACCGGATCGGTAGCGACTTCCGCGATCTTCCAGGCCAGCTGGTCGGCCCGCGCCAGGTGCTCGGCGGACTTGTAGGTGTGGACGTGATGCTGCTTCACGGGGCGTGATCCTCGGCTGAATTGGAAAGGGAAGGCACGGGCACGGGTCGGCCGGCGGCATCCACCGCCACCATCTCGAAGGCCCCGCGCACGGCGAGCCTGCGGGCACCGGAGAGGAGGGCCTCGGCCGTCATCTCCACCTCCACCGTCATGGAGGTGCGCCCCACCCGGGTGACGCGGGCGCAAAGCTCCACGATCTCGCCCACCCGCACCGGCACGTGAAAATCGGTCTTCTGCGCGCTCGCCATCACCACCGGCGCGCGGGCGCGGCGGGTGGCGGCCACGAAGGCCGCCTTGCCCAGGAGCGAGAGGGCGTTGCCGCCGAACAGGGTGCCGTAATGATTGGCCTGATCGGGGAACACCATCTCCAGAAACAGCGTTTCCGCCGGCACCGGAATGGCACCCTCACCCGCGGCAGAGCGCGCGGCGGGGGACTTGACCGGGGGCTTGGCGGCCTCGCGCGGGATGGCGGCGGGCGGGGCCATTTCACGCGGCTCCGCCAGCTGTGGGCTCACGCACCAGCGGGATCATCTGGTCGCCCCAGGCGCCGGCCCCGTCATGGTGGCGTGAGACCCGCACCAGCTCCACCGAGACACCGGAGGCCACCGCCCGCTGGATCGCCTCGTTCACCCGGTGCACGGCATCGGCCACGCGATTGATGGCGCGCTCCTGCTCGGGCAGCTCCGGCGCCATGACGGCCTTGAATTCGGCATTCATGCTCGATCCTCCTCGGTCGATGCTGTTGAGGATGAAAAGGGGTGAGGGGCGCCTTTCCGGCAAAGCCCGGAACCGCGGGGCGGGCCGCCCCTCACCCAGCCTTCTCCCTGCCGGGCGGCGGGCTGCCACGGCCGCGCCGTCCGGTGCGCGGTCAGGTGCCGCCTTCCGCGCCGGGAGAGGGAACGTGGCGGGAGGTCACTCCGCCGCGAACTGGTTCATGGTGTTGGCGTGGCCACCAGCCTTCAGCGCCCGCTCGCCACCCACCATTTCCTTGAAGGTGTCGCCGAGGTCCGAGCCCACTTCGTGCTGGTGCCTCACGGCCGAGACGCCGCGCCGGATCTCCTCGCGCTGCACCGTGTTCACGTAGGCCTTCATGCGGTCAGGGCCGAAATAGCCGTGGCTCAGTTCGTCCATGCTCTTGGCGGTGAGATGGAAGGTGGGCAGCGTGATGAGATTGTGGAACACGCCCGCCTCGCGCGAGATGTCTTCCTGGAACCGCGCGAGGCGGGCATCCGCCTCCTGGCCCAGGGGATCGTCGTCGAGCTTGGCGGACATGAGCAGCGCCCCGTCGGGATAGCTCTCCGCCCCGGCGCGGCCCTGCGCGATCCAGTCCGCCCGCACCTGCTTGCGCAGATTCAGCGTCCAGTTGAAGGAGGGCGAATTGTTGTAGGTGAGCTTCGCGCCCGGCACCACCGCGCGGATCTCGGCCACCATGGCCGCGATCTCCTGCACATTGGGCGTATCGGTCTCGATCCACAGAAGGTCGGCGCCACCCTGGGTGAGGGAGGCGATGCAATCCTCGATGACCCGTGCGCGGCCCGTGCCGTCCTGAAAGGCGAACAGTCCGTTGGCGAGGCGCACCGGGCGCACCAGCGCGCCGTCCAGCACGATGGCAAGCTCCCCTTCCCGCAGCGGATCGGCGGCGGTGACAGGGGTGGTCTTCAGCCACTTGGTGTACTGGCTGGCGAGGTCGCCGGGACGCTGGCTGACCGGAATCTTCTGGGTGAGACCGGCGCCCAGGCTGTCGGTGCGCGCAACGATGACGCCCGCTTCTACCCCCAGCTCCTCGAAGGCCAGGCGGCAGGCGCGCAGCTTCTCGATGAAATCCTCGCGCGGCACGGTCACCTTGCCGTCCTGGTGGCCGCACTGCTTGGCATCAGACACCTGGTTCTCGATCTGCAGGCAGCAGGCGCCCGCCTTGATCATCTCCTTTGCCAGCAGATAGGTCGCGTGCTCATTGCCGAAGCCGGCATCAATGTCGGCGATGATGGGCACCACATGGCTCTCGAAGCCGTCAATGGCCGCGATGGCCTCACGCTCGGCCGCCACATCCCCCTTGGCGCGCGCCGCCTTCAGGGCCTTGAACAGGTCGTTCATGGCCACTTCGTCGGCCTGACGCAGCGAAACGTAGATCTCCTCGATGAGATCCACCACCGAGGTCTTTTCGTGCATGGACTGGTCAGGCAGATGGCCGAAGCGGTTGCGCAGGCCCGCCACCATCCAGCCGGACAGGTAGACATACGCCCCCTTCACCGTGCCCCTGAGGCGCTTCACCGACTTGATCATCTGCTGGGCATGGAAGCCGGACCAGCAGCCCAACGACTGGGTGAAACGGGAGGGGTCGGCGTCATAGGCGGCCATGTCGGCGCGCATCACCTGGGCCATGGCGCGGGCGATGTCGAGATGAGTGCCGAAGCTGTTCTGCAGGCGCAGCTGAATGATGTCGTCCACACTCACGCCGCCCGGCGCCACGCCATCGGGAAAGCGCGCCTTCAGTTCGGCGGCGAGTGCGGCGTAGCTCTTGCGCTGGCCCATAGGGTCTTCCTCTTCGCGTTCTTCAGTCATGCCGCCAGCCGCGAATTTTCTTGCGGCCGGATCGTTTCCTCACAATATTTGCCACCGACACGGTGCGGAATGACTGAAAATGCGTGGATTTGCGATGCTTAACTCGCCAATTTGCAAATCTTGCGAATGCGAAGGACAGCCATGAAGAAGACCTTCGTCGGCGTGCGGCTCAAGCGCCTGCGGGAAGAGCGCGGGCTCACCCAGCTGGCGCTCGCCCAGGCGCTCGGCCTGTCCGCGAGCTATCTCAACCAGCTGGAGAAGAACCAGCGGCCCCTCACGGTACCCGTACTGCTGAAGATCAACGAGATCTTCGGCGTGGACGTTCAACTGTTCTCGGAGGGCGAGGAAGGCCGCCTGATCGCCGACTTGCGCGAGGTCTTCACCGATCCGCTCAATGGCGAGCAGGTGAGCCTTGCGGAGCTGAAGGAGGTGGCCGCGGCCATGCCTGCCCTGGGCCGCGCCGTGGTGGCGCTGAACCGGCGCTGGCGCCACGCGCTGGAGCGGGCCGATGCCATGGCCGGCGAACTGGGCCTGGGCTCCGGCGGCGTCGCCACGCTCGCCACGCCCATGCCCTACGAGCAGGTGCGCGACTTCTTCTACGCCCACCACAATTACTTCTCTGATCTGGATGAGTCGGCCGAACAACTGGCCGAGCGCGCGGGACTGGTGCCCGGAGACATGGCGGAAGGCCTTGCCCGCCACCTGGAGGCCCACCACGGCGTGCGAGTGGCGCGGGTGGAGGATGAAGGCCAGCGCCGCTTCCTGCCCGCCGAGCGGGTGCTGCGCCTCGCGCGTGGGCTGGAGGACGGCCAGCGGGCCTTCCAGATGGCCACCCAGCTCGCCTTTCTGGAGCAGGGCCCGCTCATCGACCGGCTGGCGAACGAAGCCGCGCGCGGAGTGAAGGAAACGCGGGCGCTGGCGCGCATCGGCCTTGCCAACTATTTCGCGGGCGCGCTGCTGATGCCCTATGCGGCCTTCCTGACCGCGGCCGAGCGGGAGCGCTATGACATCGAGCGGCTGGGTCGGGCCTTCGGGGTGGGGTTCGAAACCATCTGCCACCGCCTGAGCTCGCTGCAGCGGCCGGGGTCGCTGGGCGTGCCCTTCTTCTTCATCCGCGTGGACCGCGCCGGCAACATCTCCAAGCGCCAATCGGCCACCGACTTCCACTTCTCCCGCGTCGGCGGAACCTGCCCGTTGTGGAACGTCTACGAGGCTTTCGCCCAGCCGGGGCGCATCCTCACCCAGGTGGCGCAGATGCCGGACGGGCGCGCCTATCTGTGGATCGCCCGCACTGTGCACCACGGCACCGGCGGCTATGGAGCTCCGGGCAAGACCTTCGCCATCGGCCTCGGCTGCGACATCCGCCATGGGGGGCGGCTCGTCTATTCACGCGGGCTGGCGCTGGACGATCCCGCCGCCGCCACCCCCATCGGCGCGGGCTGCAAGGTGTGCGAGCGCCCCGCCTGCCCGCAGCGCGCCTTCCCCCTCATCGGCCGCCCCCTCGCCGTGGACGAAAACCGCAGCGTCTTCGCACCCTATGCGGCCGGAGAGCGATAAATTACGATATAAGCATGTCCTTATATGATCCTTGACAGGAGAGCCGTCGCAGGACAGATTTCCAATGTCGAGGTTCTCCGGCCTGCCTTCTGGTGCCGGAGCTAAGAGGGAAGCCGGTGTAAGGCCGGCGCTGCCCCCGCAACTGTCAGCGGCGAGCCGAGGTCCATTCACGTCACTGGGCGCGAGCCCGGGAAGGCGGACTTCAGGTGACGACCCGCGAGCCAGGAGACCTGCCCCGGCAAAATCGTCCTCGGGCGGGGTGTCCCGGTGTGCGCTGCAGGCTCCACCGGCTGTCGCCGCGCGGGGACCTCACGCCTGCCGTCACGGCCTGCCCACAGCAGAAGGGCTTTGCAGCCGTGATGTCATCCACCATTCCCGTCGCCACACTCGGCACGCCGCGCATCGGGGTCCGCCGCGAGCTGAAGATGGCGCTTGAAAGCCATTGGGCGGGCAGAACCTCTCAAGCCGATCTCCTGGCCACCGCCGCCGCTCTGCGCGCGCAGAACTGGGCGCGCCAGAAGGCTCGCGGCGTCTCCATCATCCCGTCCAACGATTTCTCGCTCTACGATCAGGTGCTCGACACGTCCGTGATGGTGGGCGCCATTCCACCAGCGTATGGCTGGAGCGGCGGCCCGGTTCCGCTCGCCACCTATTTCGCCATGGCGCGAGGCAGCGAGGGCGCGCGAGCCGCTGGCTCCTGCGGGCATGCACACGCGGGTGAGGGCAACGGCGTGCCGGCCCAGGAAATGACGAAGTGGTTCGACACCAACTACCACTACATGGTGCCGGAATTCGCCCCTGACCAGCGATTCACCCTCGCCTCGCTCAAGGCGCTTGAGGAATACCGCGAGGCCAAGGCGCTGGGCTATCAGACGCGCCCCGTGCTGCTGGGTCCCGTCACCTTCCTGAAGCTCGGCAAGTCGAAGACGCCGGGCCTTGATCCGCTGCTGTTGCTCGGCAATCTCCTGCCCGTCTACACCGACATGCTGCGGCGGCTGGTGGCCAATGGCGCGGAATGGGTGCAGATGGACGAGCCGTGCCTGGTGCTCGATCTCGACGAGGCGACGCGCGACGCATTGCGCCGGGCCTATGCCGCCTTCGCGCGGGCGCTGCCCCACCTGAAGATCATGCTTACCACCTATTTCGGCGCGCTCGACGACAATCTGGACACCGCCCTTTCCCTGCCCGTCGCCGGCCTCCACCTCGACCTTGCCCGCGCGCCGGAACAGCTTGAAACCGTCGCCGTGCGGGCCCCACGGGGGCTCGTGCTGTCGCTCGGCGCCATTGACGGGCGCAACATCTGGCGGGCGAACCTGCCCGGTCTGGTGGAGCGGCTGAAGGCCATCGTCTCCCGGCGCGGCACCGACCACATCCAGATCGCGCCCTCCTGCTCGCTGCTGCACGTGCCCATCGACCTGGAGCTGGAGGGCGATCTGGATCGCGACCTGAAGTCCTGGCTCTCTTTCTCGCTTCAGAAGATGGACGAGCTCGGCGTGCTCGCCTCCGCCCTTTCCGGCGAGGGGCACAAGGTGAAGGCCGCGCTTGATGCCTCGGCCGCGGCCGCAGCCGCCCGCCGGGCCTCGCCCAAGGTTCACGATGCCGCCGTTGAGGCACGCGCCGCCGCCGTCTCACCCGCCATGACCCACCGCTTGAGCCCGTTCGTCCAACGCGCCCAGACGCAGAAGCAGCGCTTCGGCCTGCCGCTCTTCCCCACGACGACCATCGGCTCGTTCCCCCAGACCGCC
This sequence comes from Xanthobacter variabilis, assembly GCF_043831965.2. Lineage (NCBI taxonomy): Bacteria > Pseudomonadati > Pseudomonadota > Alphaproteobacteria > Hyphomicrobiales > Xanthobacteraceae > Xanthobacter > Xanthobacter variabilis. Next base: position 2,648,704 of record NZ_CM195533.1, on the reverse strand, counting down.
GAGGTCCGCCACGCCCGTTCCGCCCATGCGAAGGGGACGCTGAGCGAGGAGGCCTATGGCCAGTTCCTGCGCGAGGAAACCGCCCGCGCCGTGCGCTGGCAGGAGGAGATCGGCCTCGACGTGCTCGTTCATGGCGAGTTCGAGCGCAACGACATGGTGCAGTATTTCGCCGAGCAATTGTCCGGCTTCGCCTTCACCCGGCATGGATGGGTGCAGAGCTACGGCTCCCGCTGCGTGCGCCCTCCCATCATTTTCGGCGACGTCTCGCGCCCGCGCCCGATGACGGTGGAGTGGTGGCGCTATGCCCAGTCCCTCACATCCAAGCCGGTGAAAGGCATGCTCACCGGGCCCGTGACCATCCTCAACTGGTCGTTCGTGCGCGATGACATCGCGCGCAGCGCCGCCTGCCGGCAGATCGCCCTTGCCATCCGCGACGAGGTCCAGGATCTGGAGGCGGCAGGCGCCGCCATGATCCAGATCGACGAAGCGGCCCTGCGCGAGGGGCTGCCGCTGCGCCGCAGGGCCTGGCGCGCCTATCTCGACTGGGCGGTGGAGGGTTTCCGGCTGTGCTCCTGCGGGGTGCGGGATGAAACGCAGATCCACACCCACATGTGCTATTCGGAGTTCAACGACATCATCAATGCCATCGCCGCAATGGATGCCGATGTGATCTCCATCGAGACCTCGCGCTCGAAGATGGAGCTGCTCGATGCCTTCCGCAGTTACAAATATCCCAATGAGATCGGGCCCGGCGTCTACGACATCCACTCGCCCCGCATCCCGGCCGTGCCGGAGATGACGGACCTTCTGGGCCTCGCCCGCCGGCGGCTCGACGACGGGCAGATCTGGGTCAATCCCGATTGCGGGCTGAAGACCCGCAAGTGGGAGGAGGTGCGCCCCGCCCTGGTCAACATGGTGGCCGCCGCCCGCGCGCTGCGCGCCGAAGGCTGACGTCCACGCAGGAGCGGCCGTCGCGGGCGTGCCACGCCTGCGACGGCCCTCGGCGGAACCGCCCCTCGCGAACAGGGGACATTCCACTCCATATATTGACAGCCGCATGGACCTCGTCGCTACATGTAGCGGTCACGGTCTCTCGACTCGAAAGAGCGAGAGCGAAGAGGGAAGCCGGTGCGATGCCGGCGCTGCCCCCGCAACTGTAAGTGGTGAGCCAAGGTCCATCCATGCCACTGGGCGCAAGCCCGGGAAGGCGGACTTCAGGCGTTGACCCGCAAGCCAGGAGACCTGCCGTGACACAGCTAACGTCCTCGGGCGGGGTGTCCCGGTGGATCGCATTCTTGGCGTCGCGGGCCCGCCCCGCGCCCTTTTGCGACCGCTTGGCCTTTGCCCCCAACCATTTGGGGTTCAAGGCAAATGTCTCTTTCCCTTCAAGCCGGCCCGGCCCTTTCCAAGGCCTTCACTTCCAGTGAACCGCCAGCAGCGCGCGCAGCCGAGCCGGCCTATCAGGTCATCCGCCGCAATGGGGCGGTGACGCCGTTCGATGCCGGCAAAATCGCGGTGGCGCTCACCAAGGCGTTCCTGGCGGTGGAAGGCGGCCATGCAGCCGCCTCGCGCCGGGTGCATGAGATCGTCGCCGAGCTCACCGGGCAGGTGGTGGCCAACCTGACCCGCCGGGCCGATGCGGGGCGCACCTTCCACATCGAGGACATCCAGGACCAGGTGGAACTGGCCCTCATGCGCGGCGAACACCACAAGGTGGCGCGCGCCTATGTGCTCTATCGCGAGGACCGCGCCAGGGAGCGCGCCGCCGCGCAAGGCGCCAGCGCCGGGGCAAGCGCGCCGCAGCTGCACGTGCGCGGCCCCGACGGCGCGCTCTTCCCCCTTGACGCGAAACGGCTGGAAATCCTGGTGCGCGAGGCCTGCGCCGGGCTCGATGGCGTGTCCCCCGCGCCCATTCTCGCGGAGACCCGGCGCAATCTTTACGACGGCATTTCCCATGCGGAACTGGCTCTGGCGCCCATCCTGGCCGCCCGCACGCTGATCGAGACCGAACCGGACTATTCCAAGGTCACGGCCCGCCTGCTCACGGACAGCCTGCGGCGCGAGGCCCTCAGCTTCGTGCACAACCGGCCCGACCAGGCGACCCAGGCGGAGATGGCCGACCGATATGCGGATTACTTCGCCGCTTATGTGAAAGCCGGCATCGCGGCCGACCTCATCGACCCGGAGCTCTGGCAATTTGACCTGCCCCGGCTCGCCGCCGCCCTGAAGCCCGAGCGCGATCTTCAATTCGACTATCTCGGCCTGCAGACCCTTTATGACCGCTACTTTCTCCATGTCGACGGCACGCGCTTCGAGCTGCCCCAGGCCTTCTTCATGCGCGTGGCCATGGGGCTCGCCCTGCGTGAGATCGACCGGGAGGCGCGGGCGATCGAGTTCTATGATCTGCTGTCGTCCTTCGATTTCATGGCCTCCACGCCCACATTGTTCAATGCGGGCACGCCGCGCCCGCAATTGTCGTCCTGCTTCCTCACCACAGTGGCGGACGACCTGGACGGCATCTTCAAGGCCATCCGCGACAATGCCTTGCTCGCCAAATATTCCGGGGGCCTGGGCAATGACTGGACGCAGGTGCGCGGGCTCGGCGCCCATATCAAGGGCACCAATGGCGAGAGCCAGGGCGTCGTGCCATTCCTGAAGGTGGCGAATGATACGGCCATCGCCGTCAACCAGGGCGGCAAGCGCAAGGGCGCGGTGTGCGCTTATCTCGAAACCTGGCACGTGGACATCGAGGAATTCCTCGATCTGCGCAAGAATACCGGCGATGACCGCCGCCGCACCCACGACATGAACACCGCCAACTGGGTGCCGGACCTGTTCATGGAGCGAGTGGAAGCCGGCGCCGACTGGACGCTGTTCTCCCCCGACGAGACGCCGGACCTGCACAACCTTTACGGCAAGCCCTTCAAGGCGGCCTATGAGGCCTATGAAGCCAAGGCGGCGCGCGGGGAAATGCGGGTCTGGCGCCAGGTGAAGGCGGTGGAGCTGTGGCGGCGCATGCTCACCCTGCTGTTCGAGACCGGGCACCCCTGGATCACCTTCAAGGACCCCTGCAACCTGCGCTCGCCGCAGCAGCACGCGGGCGTGGTCCACTCCTCGAACCTGTGCACGGAGATCACCCTCAACACCAGCGCCGACGAGGTGGCCGTGTGCAATCTCGGCTCCGTGAACCTGGCGGCCCACGTGACGCGCGAAGGCCTGGACCTGGACCGGCTCCGGCGCACGGTCGCGACCGCCATGCGGATGCTCGACAATGTCATCGACATCAACTTCTACACCATCCCCGAGGCGCGGCGCTCCAACCTGCGCCATCGGCCGGTGGGGCTCGGCCTGATGGGCTACCAGGATGCGCTGGAACACCAGCGCCTGCCCACAGCCAGCGACGCAGCCCTGGCGTTCGCCGACATCTCCATGGAAGCGCTGAGCTATTTCGCCATTTCCGCGTCCGTGGATCTCGCCGAGGAGCGCGGGCGCTACGCCTCGTTCGAGGGCTCTCTGTGGTCGCAGGGCATCCTGCCCGTGGACAGCCTGGACCTCCTGGCGGCCGCCCGCGACGGGCACATGGAACTCGATCGCTCGGCCCGCCTCGACTGGGCGGGGCTGCGCGAGCGGGTGATGGCGAACGGGATGCGCAATTCCAATGTCATGGCCATCGCCCCCACCGCGACCATCTCCAACATCGTCGGCGTATCCCAGTCCATCGAGCCTGCCTACAGCCAGCTTTATGTGAAGGCGAACATGTCCGGCGACTTCACAGTGGTGAACGCGAACCTTGTGCGCGACCTGAAAAGCCGCGGCCTGTGGGACGAGGTGATGATCTGCGATCTCAAATATTATGACGGCATGGTCAGCGCCATCGACCGGGTGCCCGAGGATCTGAAGGCGCTTTACGCCACCTCCTTCGAGATCGCGCCAGAATGGCTGATCCGCGCGGCGGCGCGGCGGCAGAAATGGATTGACCAGGCCCAGTCCCTGAACCTCTACATGGCCGAGCCTTCCGGCCGAAAGCTGGATGAAGCCTATCGCCTGGCATGGCGGCTGGGGCTGAAGACCACCTATTACCTGCGCTCACGCTCCGCCACCCATGTGGAAAAATCCACCCTGCGCGGCACCGACGGCAAGCTCAATGCCGTCACCCCCATCCTCGTTGGCGCACCCAGCGCGTGCTCCATGGCCGATCCCACCTGTGAATCCTGCCAGTGAGCGCAGAAGGAGCCCTGACCATGCTCGACTGGTCTGATCCGCAGCCCCTCGTCACCGCCCCTCCCGCGCACGGGGTCCGCGAGCCTCACCCTCTGGCATTGAGCGACGCCACCGGCCTTGGCGCCATCGACCGTGGCGCCGGCCGGGTGAGCGTGGATGAAAAGCGCATGCTCAACGCGCGCGCCGACGTGAACCAGATCCTGCCCATGAAGTACAAATGGGCATGGGAGAAGTATCTTTCCGCCTGCAACAACCATTGGATGCCCACCGAGGTGTCCATGCAGGCGGACATTGCGCTGTGGAAATCCCGCGATGGCCTCACTGCGGACGAGCGGCACATGGTGAAGCGCAATCTCGGCTTCTTCGCCGCCTCCGAAAGCCTGGTGGCGAACAACATCGTGCTCGCCATCTACCGCCACCTCGCCAATCCCGAATGCCGGCAATACCTGCTGCGGCAGGCCTTCGAGGAGGCGGTGCACACCCACACCTTCCAATACGTCGTGGAAAGTCTTGGCCTCGACGAGGGCGAGCTGTTCAACATGTATCGGGAGGTGCCCTCCATCACCGACAAGGCGGCCTGGGCGCTGGCCTACACCCAGAACCTCTCCGATCCCGCCTTCGCCATCGGCACGCCGGAGGCAGACCAGGCCTTTCTGCGCGATCTCGTCGCCTTCTACGTGGTGTTCGAGGGTATGTGGTTCTATACCGGATTCGCGCAGATCCTCTCGCTCGGCCGGCGCAACAAGATGGTCGGTGTCGCGGAACAATACCAATACATCCTGCGCGACGAGAGTATTCACCTGAATTTCGGCATCGACGTCATCAACCAGATCAAGGTGGAGGCTCCCCACCTCTGGACCACCGCCTTTCAGGAGGAGGTGCGCGCCATGCTCAAGGCCGCCGCCGAGCTGGAAGCCGCCTATGGGCGCGAGACCATGCCCCGCGGTCTTCTGGGGCTGAATGCCGCGCTGTGCGAACAGTATATGCACTTCATCGCCAATCGCCGCTGCGCCCAACTCGGCCTCGCGCCTGTCTTCGCCGAGGCGGAGAATCCTTTTCCCTGGATGAGCGAGGCCATGGACCTGAAGAAGGAGAAGAATTTCTTCGAAACCCGGGTCATCGAATACCAGAACGGCGGCGCCCTCGCCTGGGACTGAGGGTTTGCGCCCCCACCCCGCGCCAAGGCCTTTCCGGCGCTCCGCCCGGCGGGCCGATTTTCTGCATGGACAACAAAGTTGCCTACACAGAAACGCGGCGCTAGGAAGGTTGTCTGCGAATTCGGCACCGCGCGGCGGAAAGGCGCACATCATGAGCGAGGCTGCGGCACACCCCTCCCTGGACGCACTGGCGCGCGGCGCGGTGCCGCCGGGCGCCTCACTCACCTTCGCACCTTATTGGTGGGAGGCGGCGCCGAGGGCAGGGACGCCGCCGGAGCCCCTGCCGGATGAGGCGGACGTGGTGATTGTCGGCTCTGGCTTCACCGGCCTGTCCGCCGCCCTCACCCTGCTGCGCAACGGCCGCCGGCCGCTGGTGCTGGATGCCGGCGTGCCCGGCTTTGGCGCCTCCACCCGCAATGGCGGCCAGGTCGGCAGCGGCAATCAGAAGTTCCGCGTGAAGCATCTCATCACCCTGCGGGGCCGCGCGAAGGCGGAAGCGCTGCTGCGCGAAGGCGTGATGATGCTAGAGCACATCGCCGGGCTCATCGATCGGGAAGGTATCGAATGCGGCTTTGCCCGCAGCGGCCGTTTCCGCGGTGCCATCCGCCCCGAGCATTACGAATCCATGGCCCGCGACATGGAGGACCTGAAGGCGGTGGCGGGGGTCGAGAGCTTCATGGTGCCCCGCGCGGAGCAGCACCGGGAAATCGGCACCGACCTGTTCCATGGCGGCTCGGTGCTGCCCGACGATGCGAGCCTTCATCCCGGCCTCTACCATCACGGCCTCATGGCGCGGGTGATCGCGCTGGGCGGGCGTGTGCACGGCGCGGCGCAGGTGGAGCGGTTGCGGGCGGAGAAGGCCGGCTTCACCCTGTCGACGGCCCGCGGCGCGGTGCGCTGCCGTGATGTCCTCATCGCAACCAATGGCTATACGAGCGGGCTGGTGCCGGAGCTCGGCCGGCGCATCGTGCCCGTGGGCTCAGGCCTGATCGCCACCGGAGAAATCCCGCCGGAGCGCTTCGCGCCGCTGATGCCGGCGGGCCGCGTCTATGGCAACACCAACCGCGTCTTTTCCTACTTCCGCGCGCCGCCGGGCGAGCGCCGGATCGTCTGGGGCGGCCGCGTGGGGCGCCTCGCCCCGGCGGACACGCCCGGCGCCTATGCCCACCTCGCGCGGGATCTGCTGAAGACCTTCCCGGCTCTCGGCGACATTCCCGTAACCCACGCCTGGGAGGGGCGCATCGGCTACACTTATGACGAGGTGCCCCATCTCGGCCGCACCAAGGACGGCGTGCATTTCGCCATCGGCTATTGCGGCACGGGCGTATCGCGCTCCACCTATTTCGGGCACAAGGTGGCCCTGCAGCTCATCGGCTCCGCGGAAGGCCGCACGGCGTTCGACGACCTCGCCTTTCCCCCATTCCCGCTCCAGCCCGTGGCGGCCCAGGCCGTGCCGGTGGTGGAGACCTGGTATCGCATCCGCGACGCCCTGAACGTATGAGGCCAACTGCGCCGCGCAGGACCCAGGTCCGATCGACATTTAAGAGGCACGTTCCCTCTCCCGCTTGCGGGGGAGGTTGAGGGAGGGCCGGGAGCGCCTCAGTGGCGCAGAGACCGGAGATTCAAGGCTTCTGAGATTTTCGAAGCGCTGCCCTTCGCCTCGCGACCGGGGCCACCTTCCCAGGATCTTGCCCCGCCCAAGCCCTCCGCCGCAAGTGGGAGAGGAGCCGCGCTATGAGGCATGCGGCGGTGGTGGGGTATAAGCGGAACCGCAGGCGCTGAATGTCGATAGCCCCTAGGCGATGGCCCGCAGCAGGCCGATGCCGGCGAGCAGTGCCACCACCAGGATGGGCGGGGCCTGCCAGCGGGTGAGAAGCAGGAAGCCCGAAAGGGCCAAGGCGAAATCCGCCGGCGCCAAGACGGCACTCGTCCACACGGGATCGTAGAGCGCAGCGCCCAGGATGCCCACCACCGCGGCATTGGCGCCGCGCATGGCGGCCTGGGCACGGGGCCGCTCCCGAAGGGCGTTCCAGAAGGGCAGCATGCCCGTGACCAGCAGCAGCCCGGGTAGGAACACGGCTACGAGCGCCAGGATGGCCCCCCCGATGCCATGCGGCGGCGGCTCCATGATGGCGCCGAGATAGGCGGCAAAGGTGAAGAGCGGCCCGGGCACCGCCTGGGCGAGACCATAGCCGGCCAGGAAGTCGGTGGCGCTCACCCAGCCCGGCGTCACCACCGCCGCCTGCAGCAATGGCAGCACCACATGGCCGCCGCCAAACACCAGAGCCCCCGAGCGATAGAAGGCCTCGAACAGCGCCACCGCCTGCCCCTGCCCCACCAGAAGCGGCGGCACCAACAGCAGCAGCGCGAACAGCGCCAGCAGGGCCACACCCAGGCGGCGCGACACGGGAACCGCCATCGGCCGGCCGATGGCGGCAGCCCCGCCGCGGCAGAACCACAGGCCGGCGAGTGCGCCCAGAGCGATGGCACCAACCTGCCCCACCGCACCGCCGACAAAAACCACCAGGAGCACGCTGCAAAGGGCGATGGCGGCGCGCGGCTGGTCGGGCGCCAGGTTCCGCGCCATGCCCCACACCGCCTGGGCCACCACCGCGACCGCCACCAGCTTCAGCGCGTGCAGCACGCCCGCCGCCCAGACCCCTTCCCACGCCGCCGCCGTGAGCGCCACCGCCACCAGCACCGCCGCCGATGGCACCGTGAAGGCGAGCCACGCGGCGAGCCCGCCCCAAAGGCTGCCGCCCCGCAGAATGCCGAGGACGAAACCGAGCTGGCTGGAGGCCGGCCCGGGCAGGAACTGGCACAGGGCCACCAGATCACCGAAATGGGCCTCATCCAGCCAGCGGCGCTTGAGCACCAGCTCGTCGCGAAAATAGCCGATATGGGCGATGGGGCCGCCAAAGGAGGTGAAGCCCAGCTTCAGAAAGGCACGGAACACCTCACCCGGCGTGCCCACGGGGGAGTGGCGCGGCGAGGCGCCGGCGGCATCGGGGTCGCTGTTCATGGCGGGCGCAACCTTGGCTGGGGCAACCGTGCTGGCGGGAAGCAAAACCGGAAGCGAGCCCTCTCACGTGCGCGGACGGGCACTCCGGCATCGACTGTCGCCACCGTTATGGGGGACGGCGCCAAGCGTCAACGCGGCGGTGGCCCGCAGTACTCCCCCGGGAGAGCTTCAAGCGGTGGCGCTGGTGTCCTCGCCATGTCCGTGAAAGCGGCATTCGCAATGATCGGCCAGCACTTCGATGACGCGGCATTCCGCCACCCGGCCATGGCTGCATTCAGCCACCATGCGTTCCAGCTCCACCTCAAGGACCTTCAGGCTGGCGATGCGCTGGCGCACCTCATCGAGCCGCCCGCGGGCAATCTCGTCGGCGCTCGCGCAGGACTGCTCGGGGTGGTCCTGCAAGGCCAGCAGCTCGCGGATCGCCTCGATCTCGAAGCCCAACTCGCGCGCGTGGCGAATGAAGGCCAGGCGCTTCAGGTCCGCCGGCCCGTAGAGCCGCCGGTTGCCCTCGGTGCGCAGCATGGGGGGAAGCAGCCCGATCTGCTCATAGAAGCGGATGGTGGGCACCTTCACCCCGCTCGCCTTCGCCGCCGCCCCGATGGATACGCCCTCGCTCATTTTTTCCCGCCTCCGCCCCTTGCTCCTCTAGTCGCTAGAGGATGTAGGGTGCCGGGGAGTTCAGGGAAAGGGGTCATCGTGAACGCTCCCATTGCGCAGACCCGGTTTCGCGTCACCGGCATGGATTGCGCGTCGTGCGCGGCCAAGATTGAAGGCGCCGCGCGGCGTGTCGACGGCATCGAGGAGGTGTCCGTCTCGGTGGCTGCGGGCACATTGACACTCCACCATGGACCGCAGGCGGATCTGGAGCGGCTGAAGCAGCGGCTCGGCGCCCTGGGCTACACCCTCGCGCCCCTGCCCGCCTCCCCCTCCGCGCCGGCGGAAGGCGCCCGGACTCCCCACGCGCACGCCCATGGAAAGGACGATCACGACCATGCTCATGCTGAGCATGACCATGACCGCCACGCCCATGGTGCGCACGAGCATGGTGAGCACGAGCACGGCTGCTGCTCCGGCTGCGGGCCCGCCGCCGCGGAGGCACGCCCCGCCTCCGCCCATGCTCACGGAGCCGAAGCGGCCGACGGCGCCTGGTGGCGTTCCGCCAAGGCGCGCCTGACCCTCGCCAGCGGCATCGCTTTGGCGCTCGCATTCGTGGCGGGCCTCGTGGTGCCGCAGTTCGACACGCCGCTCTTCATCCTTGCCATGCTGGTGGGGCTGGTGCCCATTGCCCGGCGCGCCATTGCCGCCGCGGCCGAAGGCATGCCCTTCACCATCGAGATGCTCATGACCATCGCCGCCCTGGGCGCGGTGGCCCTGGGCGCGGCGGAGGAAGCGGCCGCGGTCGTGTTCCTGTTCCTGGTGGGCGAACTGCTGGAGGGGGTCGCGGCCGGGCGGGCGCGCGCCTCCATCTCCTCCCTCGCCGCCCTGGTGCCGAAGACCGCCCGGGTGGAGCGCGATGGCGGCGTGCGCGAGGTGAGCGCGGAGAGCCTCGCGCTGGGCGAAACCATCCTCGTGCGCCCCGGCGACCGCATGCCGGCCGATGGCATCATCATCGCCGGTGAAAGCGACATCGACGAAGCCTCCGTTACCGGCGAGAGCACGCCCGTGCGCAAGGGCCCGGAGGACGCCGTGTTCGCGGGCACCGTCAACGGCGATGCGGCCTTGCGCGTGAAGGTCACCGCCACGGCGGAGGACAACACCATCGCCCGCGTGGTGCGGCTGGTGGAGGAGGCGCAGGAGAAGAAGGCCCCCACAGAGCGCTTCATCGACCGCTTCGCGCGCTATTACACGCCCGCCGTACTGGGCGTGGGCGTGCTGGTGGCGGTGGTTCCGCCGCTGGCCTTCGGCGCATCCTGGGATGAGTGGATCTATAAGGGCCTGGCCCTGCTGCTCATCGGCTGCCCCTGCGCCCTCGTCATCTCCACGCCCGCCGCCATCGCCGCCGGGCTTTCGGCGGGCGCTCGGCGCGGCATGCTCATGAAGGGTGGCGCGGTGCTGGAGACCTTCCGCAAGGTCGACACCGTCTGCTTCGACAAGACCGGCACCCTCACCGCCGGACGGCCGGAGGTGACGGACATCCTGCCATTCGCCCTGGCGGCCGAGGAGGTTCTGCGCCTGTCCGCGAGCCTGGAAACGGGATCGTCCCACCCCCTCGCCCGCGCCATCCTGGAGCGCGCGGCCGCCGACGCCATCGCCGTGCCCACGGCGCAGGCGGCCAAGGCGCTGCCGGGCAAGGGCATCACGGCGCAAGTGGAGGGCCGCGCGCTCTTCCTGGGTTCCCCCGCCGCCGCCGGGGAGCGCACGCGGATGGGCGAGGTCGAGGCCGCCTGCATCGCCGCGCTCAACAAGGAAGGCAAGACCGTGTCGGTGCTGGTGGTGGACGGCGTGCTGGCCGGCGCCCTCGCCTTGCGCGACGAGCCCCGCCCGGATGCGGCGAGCGCCCTCGGCACCCTGGCCGGTGCCCGCATCCGAACGCTGATGCTGACCGGCGACAACCGCCGCACCGCCGAGGCCATCGGCGCGCGCCTCGGCATCGCGGTGGAAGCCGAGCTGCTGCCCGCCGACAAGCAGCGCATCGTGAACGAGCTGAAGGCGAAGGGCGCCGTGGTGGCCAAGGTGGGCGACGGCATCAATGATGCCCCCGCGCTCGCCACCGCCGACATCGGCATCGCCATGGGTGGCGGCAGCGATGTCGCGCTCGAGACCGCGGATGCCGCCGTGCTCCACGGGCGGGTGCGGGACATTCCTGCCATGATCGCCCTGTCGCGGCGCACCATGGGCAACATTCACCAGAACATTGCCATCGCCTTGGGCCTGAAGGCGGTGTTCCTGGTGACAACGGTGGCGGGCATCACCGGCCTGTGGCCCGCCATCCTCGCCGACACCGGCGCCACCGTGCTGGTGACCATGAACGCCCTGCGCCTGCTGGCCTTCCGGCCGGAGTGAGCGCGCGGGGTACCGGAACGCAGCCCAGGAAAAAGGCCGGCGGGAGCCTCCCGCCGGCCTTCTGCTTTTCACGGGGTGCCGGCAGTTCAGCCCGGCATCACCGGCCCGATCGAGGCATCGATGATGCTGCTCTTGCGGTCGCGCGCATTCACGATGCGGAAGTAGAACAGCTTCACCACGTCCATGATGACCATCCACACCAGGCAGTAGCCCCACACCACGCCAATCAGCAGCCACGGCAGGGCGGGCATGAACCAGCCGAAGGCGCACATGAAGATGGCGAAGACCTGGGTGCCCATCACCGCGGTGAGCACCTGCCAGCTGGGATAGGGCGGCAGGAACAAGGTGCCCTGCACGCGCGAGACGAAGAACAGGAGGTGCCCGCCCGCCGCCAGCTGCAGGAACAGCATGGTCTGAACATGGGGATAGTCCATGTGCAGGATGGCGGTGAGTTCCGGGCTCTTCATCCAGAACATGCCGATCACCACGATGCCGAAGCTCTGCACCAGCGCCATGATGCCCATGATGGTGGAGAAGGAGATGATGCGGTGCATGTTCCACCGCACCGGCTTGTCCTGCACCTTCACATTGTCATAGGCGATGGTCATGATCGGGATGTCGTCCAGAAGAGCCTGGAACACGATCATGATCGCGGTCAGCGGCATGAAGTTGTAGACGAGATATGTCAGCACCACGACCAGCATGATGTTGAGCGTCATCGCGATGCGGTAATAAATATAGCTCGTGATCCGCTCGAAGATCGCCCGCGCCTCCATGATGGCGTGGATGATGGTCGAAAGGCCCGGCGCGGTGAGGATCAGCGCCGCCGCGCTGCGGGCCGCATCGGTGGCGCCGGAGACGGCCACGCCGCAGTCCGCCTGCTTCAGCGCCGGCGCGTCGTTCACGCCGTCGCCGGTCATGGCGACGATGTGGCCGCGCTCCTGCAGCGCTTTCACGATCTGGAACTTGTGCTCCGGGAACACGCGGCCGAAGCCGTCCGCCACCTCCACCGCGCGGGCGGCATCGATGGCGATGTGATCGGGATTGGAATCCTCCCCAAACACCTCGCTCGCCACCAGAAGATGATCGCCCAGGCCGAGCTGGCGGGAGATCTCGCTGCCAATGGCCACGTCGTCGCCAGTCACCATCTTCACCGTCACGCCCAGCTCCTTGGCGCGGGCGATGGTTTCGGCGGCATCGGGGCGGGGCGGGTCGAGCATGGGCAGCAGGCCCAGCAGGGTCCAGCTCTGCCCGTCCTGCGAGCGAGCCACGCCCAGGGCGCGGGTACCGCTGCGGGCCAGACGGTCCACATCCGCGAAATAGTCCTTGGCGCTCTCCGCCGAGAGGCCGCAGAGGGCCGCCATCACCTGCGGCGCCCCCTTAGCATAATGCACGGTCTTGCCATCTGGCCCGGTGACGGTGGCCGCGGTCTTCTTGTTCACCGGATCGAAGGGCGTGAAATCCACCGGCTTGTATTGGGCCAGCACCTGCGGATCCTTCACCGCCGCCAGCACCGCCTTGTCGATGGCATCATCGCTCTGCTTCTGCGAGGCGAGGGCCGCACCGAGGATCAGCTCCTCCGGCTTGGCCCCGGCCCAGGGGATGGGGGCCTGCAAGGTCAGCTGGTTCAGGGTGAGGGTGCCGGTCTTGTCGGAGCACAGCACGTCCACGCCCGCCAGCTCCTCGATGGCCGACAGGCGCGAGACGATGGCTTGCCGCTTGGACAAGGCCAGGGCGCCGAGAGCCATGGTGACCGACATCACCGCCGGCGTCGCCACCGGAACGGAGGCCACCAGCAGCACCAGCACGAGTTGGACGATATTGCCCGCATGCTGCCATTCCCAATGGCCATCGTGAACGATGTCGCGGTGCACCTGTGCGAACACCAGCACCAGGGCCAGCGCCGCCGACAGGATGATGAGGAAGTCGCCCATCTGCAGCACGGCCTTTTCGGCGTGCGACTTCGAACCCGCTGAGGCGACGAGCTTGGCGGTGCGGCCGAAGAAGGTGTTGTTTCCCGTGGCCGTGACGAGGCCCGTCATGGAGCCCTGGCGGACGATGGACCCCGAATAGCCGCTGTCGCCCACATTCTTGGACACCGGCAGGGATTCGCCGGTCAGCGCCGCCTGGTCCACCGAGAGATACTTGCCGTCCGTCAGGATGAGGTCGGCCGGCAGGGTGTCGCCACCGGCCACGCTCACCACGTCGCCGGGCACCAGCTCGGCGGTATCCACCGTCGCCCACTGCCCGTCGCGCAGCACGCGCGCCTTCAGGGCTAGGCCTTTTTTGAGCGCCGCCAGGGCGCTGGCGGCCTTGCTGTCCTGCCAGAACCCCACGATGGCGTTGTAGATGAGCAGGCCCATCACCACCGAGAAATCGGGCCAGTCGAACCGCAGCAGGGAGAGCAGCGCCGCCGCCTCGATCATCCAGGGAATGGGACCCCAGAAGTAGCCCAGCAGCTTCTGCCAGCGGCTCTCTTCGTGGGCGGCAATGGCGTTGGGGCCGTATTTCTCCTGCCGGGCCTTGACCTCGGCTGCCGCCAGCCCCTGGGGCGAGCTGCCCAGCGCGCTGAACTGGGCCGCGATGCCCGCCGCATCGAGCCGCGTCCCGGCGCCGGCCGAGGATGACGCCTTCTTCTGCGCCTGTGGCGGCGCCGCCCCAGGCGCGCCCGCTGTCACCACTTCCGTCTGTGACATATCCCACCCCCGATTTTGCCCGCCTTCCGGCGAAGCCTGCGCCGGATGATGGAGCCACCTCGTGATGGTTTATTTGACTTTCAGCAAAGGCGCAGGAGCAATGAAAGAAAATCGTGCACCGTATCGTCACCGCAAACAGGGATTGTGGCCCGTAGGCCACAGGCGCGGCCGCACGGGCCGGCGGCAAACCCGCGTCAGTGGGCGATGAGCACGATCCACCCCACCGCGAGCAGCATGCAGGCCAGCGCCACCGGCACGCCGGCGCGGGCGAACTCTCCAAAGGAGATCTTGATGCCGCAGGCCGCCGCCTGCTCCACCACGATGATACCTGCCAGACTGCCGAACACGATGAGGTTGCTGGAAAAGCCGGTGCCCAGCGCCAGCGCCGCGCCGAGCGCGTCCGCCAGCGACTTGGACTGGCCGGGATCCAGGAACGGCACCAGCAGCATCACCGCCGGATTGTTGCCCACCACATTGCTGAGCACGCCGCTCACCAGGAACAGCGACAGCGGCTCGTTCAGGTTGAGGCCGGCGCCGCGGATGTCGTTGAGCAGGTTCTGCGGCAGCCCTGTGGCAGCCATGGCCGCATTGACCACGAACAGGCCCATGATGAGCAGCAGAAGATTGCCATCCACATGCTTGAGCATGTCGCTGGAGGCGATCTTGCGATTGATGAGCAGCACGCCGGCCGCCCCCAGCGCGATGAGATCCCGCGGCCAGTCGCTGACCACGAAGGCCAGGACCACCAGGAAGGTCATGGCGCCGGCCTTCAGCGTTTCCGCCATGTCCAGTGTCGGCACCGCCACGGTCGCGACGGTCGGGTGCTCGCTCTCCGGCTGCGCCAGGGTCCAGCGGCCGCGATAGAGCCACACCACGATGAGCCACACCAGAGGCAGGGACAGAAGGGCCGGCACCGCGGCCACCGCCAGGAAGCCGTTGAAGGAGAGGCCGAGCTGCTGGGCCGCGATCATGTTCTGCGGGCTGCCGATGAGGGTACCCGCCGAGCCGGTGTTCGCCGCGAAGCAGAAGGCCAGCAGAAACGGCACGGGATTGAGCCCGCGCGCCAGCGTCACCGAGACCAGAAGCGGGGTCATCGCCACCACCACCACGTCATTGGTGAGCACGGCCGAGAGCAGCCCGCCGACGGCGATGAGCACGGCCAGCAGAACCGGCGCGCTGACGGGCAGCATCGCCACCTTGTTGGCGGTCCAGCCATAAAAGCCCGACACCACGAACGCGGCCGAAACCACCATGAGCCCGAACAGCATGCCGACCGAGCTGTAGTCGATCGAATCCCAGGCCGCCTTCGGGCTGATGCTGCCGGCCACCATCATGGCCAGCGCGCCGACAATGGCCGCGCCGGTGCGGTCCACCTTGAAGCCCGGCAGCTTGCCGAAGCCCATGGCGACATAGACCAGCAGAAAAATCAGGTAGGTCAGACCCATGGGTTCCGCCGTGTGTCGTGTCCGCGCCCTCGGGCATGGACGGGCGGGGAGCTTTTCACGATTCGCCCCCGCGCGGAAATGCCCGGCCCGGCGCCGGCACAGGTGCGCCGGCCCGGGCCCAAGCCACCGTCAGGCGCTCTTGCCCGATTTCTCGGCCTTCACCGCGTGATGGTAGTCGCGGCGGATCTGCTCCAGGTCCACGGTGGGCGCCGGCAGCTTCAGGTTCATCTCGTCCAGTGTCTCCTCGATGATCTTGGAGACGGCGAGATTGCGGAACCACTTGTGGTTGGAGGGGATGACATACCACGGGGCGTGCTTGGTGGAGCACTTCGCCAGCATGTCCTCATAGGCGGCAATATACTGGTCCCAGAACGCCCGTTCCTTATAGTCCGCCTCGGAGATTTTCCATTGGCGGGCCGGATCGTCGAGACGCTGGGCGAAGCGGGCCAGCTGCTCCTCGGGGGTGATGTAAAGGAAGAATTTGAGGATGGTGACACCGGACTGGGTGAGCATCGCCTCGAAATCGTTGATCAGGTCGTAGCGCTGCGACCAGACCTCCTTGGGCACCAGATCGTGCACGCGCACCACCAGCACGTCCTCGTAATGGGAGCGGTTGAACACCGCCACCTGGCCGAGGCCCGGCGCATGGGGATGCACCCGCCACAGGAAGTCGTGCAGGCGCTCTTCCTCGGTGGGCTGCTTGAAGCCGGTCACATAGGTGCCCTGCGGGTTCATGGCGGCCATCACATGCCAGCAGGTGCCGTCCTTGCCGGCGGCATCGATGCCCTGGAGCACGACGAGAAGGGCGTGCTTCTTCTCGCCATAGAGCTTCTGCTGCAGCTCGGCGAGACGCGCGACATTCTTCGCCAGGTCCTCCTTGGCGTGCTCGGCGGATGCGTAATCGCCATGGAAGGCGGCATCCACATCCTTCAGCCGCACCCGGGTGCCGGGCTCGACGATGAGCTTCTTGCGCAGGCCCATCCTGCTCTCCTTCTCGGTGAAACCGCCGCCTTCCACCCCGGCCCTCATATCGGGCAAGGTCGAGCCGGCCAAAAGCACTTTAGGGCGCCGCTCCAACACACGGGAATACGGCTTACCCCAACTATTCAGGTCAGCATTGCTTCCAGATGAGACGCATTGCGGCCCCGGCGGATCTTCGCCGGGGCCGCGGGAGCGTCAGGCCCGCAGGCGCTGCGTGAACATGTGGATGGCCCGCAGGCGCGAGGACGTGCGGTGGCTGACCAGCCGCTCCACCACGATGCGCAGGGCGCTGAGGAGGAAGGTCCACACGAAGCAGTAGGCGATCACGACGCCGATGGCCTCCCAGGAAATGGCGGGCACGAACCAGCCATAGGCGCACATCAGCATCGCCAGCACCTGGGTGGAGAGCAGCGCCGAGACCAGCGGCAAGGCCGGGAACGGCGGCAGGAAGAACCACTTCTCCGAGCGCGTGACGAACAGCAGCAGGTGGCCGCCGGTGACGAGCTGAAGGAACATCACCGTCTGCAGGTGGGTGGTGTCGGCAAGCCCCAGCATCTGGCCATAGACATGGCCGGCGACGGAGTTGATGGCCCACATGCCCGCCAGCAGCAGCCCGAACGACTGCACCACCGAGAAGAAGCCCAGCGCCGCCGACACGCTGAGGATGCGCGGCATCTTCCAGCGTATGGGTTGCTGGCTCACCGGCGTGTTGTCGTAGGCGATGGTCATGATCGGGATGTCATCCAGCAGCGAGATGATGACGATCATGATGGCGGTGAGCGGCTGGAAGCCCAGCAGGATGGTCGAGAGCACCACCAGGAACATGATGTCCATGGTCAGCGCCACGCGATAGATGGTGTAGGTGGTGATGCGGCCGAAAATGCGCCGCGCCTCGTCGATGGCGCTGTTGATGACCGAAAGGCCCGGCGCCGTGAGGATGAGGGCCGCCGCCCCGCGCGCCGCGTCCGTGGCGCCCGAGACCGCGGTGCCGCAGTCCGCCTGCTTCAGGGCCGGGGCGTCGTTCACTCCGTCGCCGGTCATGGCGACGATGTGGCCACGCGCCTGCAGCGCCTTCACGATGGCATATTTGTGCTCGGGGAACACGCGGGCGAAGCCGTCCGCCCGCTCGATGGCATCGGAGATGTTGGCCGGCACATGGTCCGGGTCCATGTCCTTGGGGAATACGTCCGAGGCGGTGAGGATGTTGGTGCCCATGCCGAGCTGGCGGGCGGTCTCGATGGCGATGGCCGTGTCGTCGCCGGTGATCATCTTCACCCGCACGCCCTTCTCGCCCACGGCGTCCAGCGTGGCGCGGCTGTCGTCGCGCGGCGGGTCGAACATGGGCAGGATGCCGAGCAGCGTCCAGGTCTTGCCCTCGTCCTCCGAACGCGCCACCGCCAAAGCGCGATTGCCCTTGGCCGCCAGCGCCGCCACCGTGTCATTGACCTTGGTGGCGATGTCCGCCGCCGGCTTCGCCAGCTCGACAATGGCCTGGGGCGCGCCCTTGGCGACGCTGATGAGCGTGCCCTTGGCGTCCTTCACGGTCGCCTGGGTGCGCTTGGTGACCGGGTCGAAGGGCACGAAGGCGGTCTGGGTATAGGTCTTGACCACCGCCGGGTCCTTCAGTCCCTCGATGACGGCGGTGTCGATGGCGTCGTGATCTTCCTCCCGCGAGGCCAGGGCGCCTGCCAGGATCACGTCCTGGCCATCGGTGGCGGCGATGAGGATGGGCTCGCCCAGCTTGAGCTGGTTCTTGGTCAGGGTGCCGGTCTTGTCCGAGCACAACACGTCCACGCCCGCCATCTCCTCGATGGATTCGAGGCGGGAGACGATGGCCTTTTGCTTGGAGAGCGCCAGCGCGCCCAAGGCCATGGTGACGGAGAACACGGCCGGCATCGCCACCGGAATGGAGGCCACCAGCAGGATGAGCACGAACTGGAGGATGCCCAGGGCGTCGTCCCACTTCCAGTCCTGCGCCACCACGGCCCGCTGCCACACCTCGGCCGCGACCAGCACCAGGGCCAGCACCACCGCCACCGCGATGAGGAAGTTGCCGATGTCGAACATGGCCTTCTGGGCATGGCTGACGGAGCCCGCCCCGGCCACCAGCTTGGCGGTGCGCCCGAAGAAGGTGTTGCCGCCGGTGCCGATGACCACGCCAGCCATCTCGCCCTGCTTCACCACGCTGCCCGAATAGGCCTCGTCCCCCTCTTTCTTGGCCGCCGGCAGGGATTCGCCCGTGAGCGCCGACTGGTCGATGGCCGCATAGCCCGGGCCGAACAGGCGCAGGTCCGCCGGCACCACCGCGCCAAGGCGCACCTTCACCACGTCGCCCGGCACCAGCTTGGCGGCATCCACGCTCGCCCATTGGCCGTCGCGCAGCGCGGTGGCCTCGGGCGCGAGACCCTTCTTCAGCGCCGCCAAGGCGTTGGACGCCTTGCTGTCCTGCCAGAAATCGAGCGCCGCGTTGAAGACCAGCAAGGCGGCGATGACCGTGAAGTCCTGCCAGTGGCCCAGAATGGCGGAGACCACCGCGGCCGCCTCGATCATGTAGGCGATGGGGCCGGCGAAATAGCCCAGCAGCCGGGACAGCAGACTGCGTTCCTTGGCGATGATGGCGTTGGGGCCGTAGGTTTCGAGACGCTTCTGCGCCTCTGCGGTGGAAAGGCCCTGGTCCGTCTTCACGCCCAGCGCGCGGAACACCTGGTCCAGCGGCATCTTTTCGAGATCGGCGCCGGCCGGCGCCGCGGACGCATCCTGTTGCTTCGGGGAAGGACTGGAGGACACGGCGGACTACTCCTTTCAGCAAGACGAGCGCGGCATAAAGCCGGCGGGTCGGAGCGAGGGGACGTCACATCACGCAAGGTAAGCGTGTAGTGGGCGCCCAGGCAATGTGTTTCGACGCAAGCGACGCCGGCCGTGTTCAGGCGCCGGCCACCAGATCCAGCGTGTGCCGGGCGATCATCAGTTCCTCATTGGTGGGGATGACGAAGGCTGCCACCTTGCTGTCGGCGGTGGTGATGCGCGGCCCGTTGCCGGCATTGGCGGCGAGGTCCAGCTTCAGGCCCAGCCATTCCAGCCGCTCCAGGGTCTTGGCGCGCACGGGGGCCGAGTTCTCGCCAATGCCCGCGGTGAACACCAGGGCATCGAGCCCGCCCAGAAGCGCGGTGTACGAGCCGATGAACTTGACGAGGCTGTAGACGAAGTAATCCACGCTGAGCTGCGCCTGCGGCTCCGTGCTTTCCTGAAGCACCCGCATGTCGCTGCTGATGCCGGAAAGGCCGAGCAGGCCGGAATCGCCGTAGAGTTCCTTTTCAAGGCTGGCATCGGTTCCGGCCTTGGTCCGCAGCAGATAGAAGATCACGTCCGCCGGCACGTCGCCGGAGCGGGTGGCCATGGGCAGGCCGGTGAGGCCGGCGAAGGCCATGGACGTCTCGATGCTCTTGCCGTCGAGCATGGCGCACACCGAGGCGCCGCCCCCCAGATGCGCCACCACCACCCGCCGCGCCCCCGGCGCGACCTTCGGCACCTGGCGGCTGATATAATCGTAGGAAATGCCGTGATAGCCCCAGTGGCGCACGCCGGTGTCGCGCAGGGCCTTCGACAGCGGATAGATCTGCGCCACCTCGGGCATGGTCCGGTGGAAGGAGGTGTCGAACACCGCCACCTGCGGCAGGCCGGGAAAATCCTCCGCGATGGCCCGCGCGCCGCGCACGTTGAAGGCCTGATGCGAAGGCTCCATCACCGCGAGACTGTCGAGATAGTCCAGCACGTCGGGCGTGATGCGGGCAGGGCCGTCAAAGCGCGTGCCGCCCAGCACCACCCGGTGGCCGGCGCAGGTCACCTTGATGTTGGCCTCGTGCTTCTCCAGCCAGCTGATGATGAAATTGAGCGCCGCCTTGTGGTGCAGCACCTGCCCCTCGCCCCATTCATGGGCATCGATGGGCTTGCCGCCGGGCTCCTTGGCGATGAAATGGGGGTCGGTGGACATGCTGTCCACCACGCCCCGGCACAGCAGCCGCGCGTCCTTGTCCGTCGTATAGGCAGCGAATTTGAGGCTCGTGGATCCGGAGTTCACCACCAGAACGGCATCGGTCATGGGTCTTTGCTCCTTGGCTCCCGGAAGAGCCGGTCGACGGGGCGCCTCGCTGACGCGGCCGACGAAAAGACTGGGGACGAAAAGACTGGGGACGAAAAGACTGGGGACGAAAAGACTGGGGACGAAAAGACTGGGGGAAGGCCAGAACCTCGTCCGGCCCGTGGGGCGTCAGTCGGCGGTCACGGGCAAGATGGCTTCCGGCTCGCGCCTCAGCGCATCCGCGTAGAGCACGGCGGCGGCGGCGGAGAAGCGACGGGCGGCAGCGCTGTCGGCGCGGCTGGTCAGCATTACCGGCACCCGCGCGCCCACCACCAGGCCGGCGGTCTGCGCATCGGACATGAAGGCGAGATTCTTGTAGACCATGTTGCCGGCCTCGATGTTCGGCACCAGCAGCACGTCCGCGGCACCCGCCACCGGCGAAACGATGTGCTTCACCCGCGCCGCCTCCGGATCCACCGCCGCGTCGAGATCGAGCGGCCCGTCGACGATGCCGCCGACGATCTGGCCGCGATCCGCCATCTTCGCCAGGATGGCGCCGTCCAGGGTGGCGGCCATGCGCGTGCGCACCATTTCCACCGCCGCCAGCACGGCAACCTTCGGCTTCTCCACCCCGAGCGCACGGGCGAAACCTATGGCGTTCTGGCAGATGTCCCGCTTCTGGTCGGTGTCGGGCGCGATATTGAGGGCGACGTCTGTCACCACCACGCGCCGCGCATAGGTGGGCACGGCCATGAGGGCGCAATGGCTCAGCAGGCGCCCGGTGCGCAGGCCCGCCTCCTTCTGCACCACCGCGTGGAGCAGAACATCCGTGTGGAGGCTGCCCTTCATCAGCGCCGCCACCTCCCCGGCCCCGGCCGCAGCGGCCGCCTTGGCCGCCGACTCTTCCTCACCCGAGGTCGAGACGATGCGGGCACCCGAAAGGTCGAGCTTGCCCGCCTCCGCGATGCGACGGATATCCGCCTCCGGTCCGAACAGAACGGGCAGGATGAGGCCCGCCGCCGCCGCGTCCAGCGCCCCGGCGATGGCATCCAGGCTCAAAGGATGAACCACGCCTGTCGGCATGGGGTTCAGGCCCCGGCAGCGTTCCAGCAACCCTTCCAGCCGATGTTCCGGCACCTCCACCTTCACCGCGTGGGTGGGTGCGGCGACCGTGATGGTCGCGGTGGCGATCAGCCCGCCATGCGGCCCGGCGAGGCGGCCTTCGAGCAGGAGCGTCCTGTCGGCTGCGTGGGTCTCCTTCACCTCGAGGCTCACGGTCAGGGGAGCATCCACCGGCAGGGCCCCGCACACCGTCACGGCGCTGTTGCGGATGACACCGCCCGGCCCCGGCAAAGCCGAGCCCACCAGCGCCGCGAACAGCGACGCCGAAATCCCTGCCACCGCCTGCCCCTCGCCGATGCCGGCAACGACGCCCGCATCGCCGAAGGCGCTGGCCCAGGCCCTGAGGTCCGAGCCGCGCACGGTGCGCTCGGTCGTGGCACTGTCGCCCGGCTTGATCTCCTCGAAAAGACGGTTCGCAACCGTTGGCATCGTCCTCGGCCTCCAAATTCGGGCGTCTTCCGGGAGCCGGCAGGTGGCTCACCGCAAAGCGCAGGCGCAAATTCCCGACTTCACCCCGGCGGCGGATACCCACCGGATGCTTCCAGGGGGGACTTCAGGGCCCCGCCCGACACCTGAGCGGCCCCCAGGCACACGGCGGCACCTTGCCGGCGCGGACCCGGGACCGCGCACGGCATGGTCGCGGACAACAAGGCCGCGGGAGGATGGGCGGACGGCGACACCGTCCGCATCACATCAGTTGGAGGATTTCGCCGCGATCTGGCGGACATTGTCCGCCGCGAGAGCCAAAGCGGGATCCTTGGGTACGGCAGTGGAGAGGATAGCCGCCAGCCGCTCCACCCGCTGCTGCTCGGCCAGGGTGTATGTGCCGTCCGCCGCCGCGATGGACGCCACGGTGGCGGCCAGTTCCTGGCGCTTGGCCGGCTCGCTCACGAGATCGGCGATAGCCTCCACCGCCGCGTCCCGCTCCAAAAGCAGGATGTAGAACTGCTCACGCACCAGCGCCTTGAACTCGTCGAGAGAGAGCTGCGTCAGCCTGCCGCGCGCATCGTTGAGCGACTTGGCCACGCATTCGTCCATGGTGCGTTCCGCCGAGATGACGAAGAGCGCGGCGCGCACCAGCGCCTCGTTGAACCCGCCCCGCTTCAGGCGAGAGCGGAACTCCTCCATCTTGTGCGCGCGGAAGGCCTCCTTCTGCGGGCTGTTGGCCGGAAGCTGGCGCACCTTTTCGTCCAGGTTCAGGCCCAGCATGCCCTGCACCACCGGCGAGCCGTAAATGGCGAAGAAGGCCTTCTCCACCCATTGGTCGCGCGCATCGCGGAAGGTGTCGAGGCTGGTGTTGATCTGGTCGGACAGCGCCTTTTCCGCCACCAGGAAGGGGTTGTCCGCGGCCGCGGGCTTGCGGGCCTTGGCAATCTCGCCGGCCAGCTTGGCCACGCCCTTCATGAAGGGGTTGGAGTCCGCGAAGGCGGTGTAGCTCGCCCGCAGCGGATTGGCCTTGAAGAGCAGGTCCGCGAATTGCGGCGTCGCCATCGCCCGCACCGTCGGCTGCAGGAAGGTGCGGTAGAGCGAATGGTTGATCTCGGACAGCCGGCGCACCGCCGCGAAGGCCCGATCATCCTCCACCGTATTGCGCCCATAGGCACGGATATCGTCCAGCGAGCGCGCCTCGAAGCGGCTGTGCCACGGGGCCTTGCCCGCACCCGCCGCGCTCGCTTCGGCTTGCGTCGCCGGCTCGATCACCAGCTCGTAGAGGCCCGGCGGCAGGCAGTCGATGAGGTCCATCAGGCGGACCATTTCCTCGTCTTCCTTCGCGCCCACCTTGGAGGACACGAAAATGGCAAGGTGGCCCACCTTCTGGTTCATGCAATAGACGATGGTGCGCCCCTCGGCGCGGATGTCGTCCACGTCCTTGTAAAGGTCGAGGATCCAGCCCAGCGTCTGGGGCGGCGGCGAAATGTTGTCGCCCTCGGAGGTGAAGACGATCACCGGCGAGGAAATGTTGCGCAGGTCGAACACCTTGCCGTCGGTGGAGCGCACCTCGTTGCGGGTCAGCTTGTCGCCGACGAAGAATTCGTCCACGAGGAACTGAATCTCAGTGCCGTTCAGCGTGATGAAATCACCCCACCACTTCTCGAATTCGAGATAGCGCTGGCCCTGGGTGTCGACCGCCGAATAGACGTCATATTGCTTGCCCCACAGCCAGTTGGCGGGGTTCAGATTGTCGAAGTTCAGGATCAGCCAGGTGCCGTCGAACTTGCCGCGGCCAAGATCGCTCACCAGCGCCGTCAGCCAGGACCCGCCGAGCAGGCCGCCGGAATAGCGCATGGGGTTCTTGCCGTGCACGCCCTGCCAGTAGGAGATGGGCGAACCGGCGACCATGCAGGGGCCGAACAGGTCCGGGCGCAGCATCGCCACCATCAGCGTCTGGTACCCGGCCTGGCAGTTGCCGATGGCGAACGGGCGCGGCGCGTCCGGGTGCATCTCCACGATGCGCTCGAAGAAGGCCACCTGCCCTTCCACCACGTCCAGGAAGGTCTGTTCCGGCTCCGGCATGGCCGCGAAACCGATGAAATAGACCGGATGGCCGTTCCGCAGCGCCTCGCCGATCTCGCTCTCGGTCTTGAAGCCGCCAATGCCCGGCCCCTGGCCCGCGCGCGGGTCCACCACCACCACCGGGCGCTTGCGCGGGTCCACCTCCATGCCGGCCGGCGGCACGATGCGGGACAGGGAATAGTTGATGGGGCGCGGCAGAGCGCGGCCGCTCATCAGCACTTCATGGTCGAAGGTGAGCACCGTCGCCTGCGGGCGCGAGGTGATCGCCTCCTGCTCGTTGCCGCGCTGGCGCAGCAGGTCCAGGAACAGCACAGAGCGCTGCCAGGAATCGAGCAGATATTCGCCCAGGGGCCCGCCCGTGGCGCCCACTGCGGGCCAGGCGCCGGCCAAGGCGGCTGGCGAAGCCGACGGCGTCGCGCCAGCGCCAAAGGATTTCGCCCAAGGCAGAACCGCGGCGCTCCAAGCGCGCGGATCAAGGATCGGAGTAGGCGTTGAGGGGGTGGATTCGCTGCTCATCGATACCTCGCTCAGCTCGGCCCAATCGATGCTCACAAGCGCGCAATCCAGACTGCCGGCACCTGTGATGCACTGCACTCTCGAACGGGACACAGCTAGAAACCGCAACTCTTGCTCGTCAAGCCCGTAAATCTACGCGCTTCACGATCAGGCCACATGCGTCCGCTCGACGTGGCCATTTTCTGGGTTCTGGAGAAGGCTTCAGCGGCTCGTCTCGCTGAGACGCGAGCCGACGCGCCGTCAGCCGCCCCCGCCTACCGACGACAGGCGCGGGCCCCTTCCTCGCCAGCAGAGGATAGAAGTGAGGCAGGACCGTAGAGATTGTACCCGTGCGGACAGAGCCTTGCCTGAAGGTGCCCGGCCCCGGCTGGAAATCTTAGCGCGTGTCCCATGACATCTCCATCTCAGCTGCGCCCCGCAATGACAGTCAAACGACTGCCACAACCGGGTCGATGCACGCGCCTCGGGCGGTCATGAGCTCGCATAAAAGCTGCCGGCCCGTCATCTCCCAGACGGGATATTCCGGAGCGAGCGGACATCATCTAGACCCTTGAACATTCAGAATGCGTCCCGCTATACCTTCGACCCTGCCCGCCGGCTTCCGGCCTGGCGCTTCCCTCCCTCATCAGGCGCGAGCGTGGATCTTGCTGACGTTCAGTGACGTGCTCTACCGCATCTACGAGGCGACACTCAGCCCGGAGCGTTGGGACGGCGCCATGGACGCCATCGCCGCCCTTTCCGGCTCCACCGGCGCGCTGGTCTATGCGCGCAAGCCTTCCGGCTCCTGGGACATCGCGACCTTCTCGCCGAGACTATCGGATGCCGTGCGCATCTACACGGACGAGGGGTGGTGGCAGCACAATCCCTGGCTCGACCAGTCCATCGAGATCGCCTTCCAGGCCGGCGACGTCTATTGCGACAAGGATATTCTCGGAGAGGCTCGGATCGAGGAGCAGCCCTTCTATGCGCAGTTCCTGCCGCGGGTGGGGCTGGGCTGGCAGATGGCGGCGGTGATCCATGCCGATCTCGGCGCCCCCACCGGCCTCGTGGTGCAGCGGGCGAAGACCAAGGGGCCCTACGCCGCCGAGGAAATGGAGACCCTGCGCCTGGTCTCGCGGCACCTGGAGCAGTCGCTGCGCATTTCCTCGCGCTTTGCGGCCCAGCGCACGGCCGGCCATTCCGCCACCGCCGCCTTCGACAGCATGGACCGCGCCGCCTTCGTGCTTGATGAGCAACAGCGGCCCCTGCTCATGAACCAGACCGCGCGCAAGCTCATCGGCAGCTACTTCAACCATGCTGAAGGGCGCGTGACGCCGGCGCAGCGGACCGATCACGAGGCCTTCGCCACCGCCCTGCAGCGGGCCCGCGAGGGCTTCGCGGAACAGGGCGGCGCCCCCCAGCCCACCACCGTTTCCGGCCCAGAAGGCGCCTCCCCCCTGGTGGTGTGGACCCTGCCCATGGTCGGCGCGTCGGCGCACCATCTCAGCGACGGCGAGCACCGGGGGCATGTTCTGGTGCTTGCCCAACCACTGGAGCAGGATCGGGTCATCGATCCCAGCGTGCTGCGCAACGCTTTCGAACTCACCCTGGGCGAGGCGCGCCTCGCGGCCCTGCTGGGCGCCGGTTCCACCCTGAAGGACGCCGCCCAGGAGCTGCACATTACCGAGGGCACCGCCCGCGTGGTGCTGAAGCGCGTGTTCCAGAAGCTGAACATCAGCCGCCAGGCCGAACTCGTCGCCAAGCTCTCGGCTTTCACCCATAGCGCCGCCTAGAACGTTTCCGGGCGAAGGAAACGCGCAAAAGCCGGCCCGGCATGGTTTCCCGCGGCAACGGCCCGGGCGCGCCAGTGAATGCACCGCAGCAAAGCGTCTCCCGAACGCAACGCAGAAATGGTAGGGCGAGGCGGAAGCATCACGCGCCGGGTGCGCCAGGAGCAGCGACATGACCGTTTCCCAGCAGATCACGGCCCCGGCCCTCGTGAGATACGAAATCCTGGAGCATGTCGGCGTCATCACGCTCGACAATCCATCCAAGCGCAACGCCTTGAGCCGGGAGCTGATGACTGGCGTGCTCCTGGCGCTCGACACCTGCCGTGCCCAATCGGTGCGGGTGGTGGTGATCCGGGCTGCCCCCGGCATGCAGGTCTGGTCCGCCGGCCACGACATCCGCGAGCTGCCGCGTGGACATGAGGACCCCCTCTCCTATCGCGATCCGCTGGAGTGCGTGCTGCGCGCCATCCGCACCTATCCCGGCGCGGTCATCGCCATGGTGCAGGGCGCCGTGTGGGGTGGCGCGTTCGACCTTGCGCTCTCCTGCGACATGATCATCGCCGACGAGACATCAACCTTCGCCATCACGCCCGCCAATCTCAGCCTGCCATACAATACCACCGGCCTGCTGCACTTCCTGCACCGGCTACCGGTGAACCTCGTGAAGGAAATGTTTTTCTCGGCCCAGCCCCTGGCCGCCGACGCCGCGGAGCGGTGGGGCATCATCAACCGGCTGGTGCCGGCGGTGGAGATCGAGTCCCACACCCTCGCCTTCGCGTCCCTGATGGCCTCGAAGGCGCCGCTCGCCATCGCGGTGGTGAAGGAGCAGCTGCGCGTGCTGACCGATGACCAGCCGGTTCCGGCACAGGTGTTCGAGCGCATCCAGGACATGCGCCGGCAGGTGTTCGAAAGCGCGGATTACGAGGAAGGCATCACCGCCTTCCTGGAAAAGCGCAAGCCGGTCTTCCGCGGCGTCTGAAGCGCCCGCTCAGCGCGGCCCGGGGGTCGCGCCGAGCCGCTGCACCATGCGAGCCAGCTCCATATCGTCCGGCCGCATCTGCGACAGGCGTTCGGCCAGGGGCGCCGCCCGCGCCACATCCCGCGCGCGCAGCGCATCCTGGAGGGCCAAGGCGAGCAGATCAGCGTCAAAGGGCGTGCGCTCCAGCGCCTCGCGCGCCACCCGCCGCGCATCGTCTCCACGCCCCACCGTTTGCAGCGCCACCGCATAGACATAGGCATAACGCGGCGTGTCCGGCGCCAGGGCAACGGCGCGGCCCAGCGCATCCAGAGCCGCCACCAGCCGCTTCTGGCGCACCAGCGACAGGCCGAGCGCATGCTGCGCCTCGCCGGATGTGGGCGCGTGGGCAATGGCGTCGCGCAGCACGGCCTCCGCCTCCTGCTCGCGACCCTGCGTGCGGTACAGGTCCGCCAGGTTCACCGCCAGAGACGCAGCGGAAGGGTCCAGCTTCAAGCCGGCCTTGAGCTCCCGTTCCGCCCCGGCGATATCCCCCTGACGCGCCAGGAAGGTGGCAAGGTTGCCGCGCCCTTCCGGTCGATCTGCATTGACCTTCTGCGCCGCCTCATATTCCCCGAAAACGCGGATCAGGCGGTCACGATCGGCCTCGGGCACCGCATTGGGGGCGACATCCGCCAGCAGCGAGGCGACCTCCAGCCGCACCACGGGGCTTGGATCATCCAGCAAGGTGGAGCCCCGCTGCCAGCGCGCCTGCGGCGGCAATCCCGCCAG
Source organism: Xanthobacter variabilis (assembly GCF_043831965.2). NCBI lineage: Bacteria > Pseudomonadati > Pseudomonadota > Alphaproteobacteria > Hyphomicrobiales > Xanthobacteraceae > Xanthobacter > Xanthobacter variabilis. The sequence continues at coordinate 2,620,433 of NZ_CM195533.1, read as the reverse complement.
CGAACGCAGCGCCACCACCCGCACCATGGGATCGGGATCCGACAAGGCCGGCCCGTTCACGGCCGCCGTGGCGGCGGAGGGGAAACGCTGGACCTCCGCCAGCGCCGTGGCGCGCACCAGGCCCGGCACCGCCGCATCCTGCGCCAGCCGCAGCAAGGCGGAGCGCGCCGCCGGGTCCCCTGCCCGCGCCGCGTGGAAGGGCTCGGCCCAGGTCTGGAAGCCTTTGCGATCGGGGCCATGCCAGCGCGCCACGGCCTCTGCCGCCCAGGCGGCGGATTTGTCGGCGTGGCAGTCGTTGCAGGTGTTGGGCGTGCCGATCGACACGGTGCGATCGGGCCGGGGAATGCGGAAGGAATGATCGTGGCGGCGATCGACGCCCATATAGGTGCGCACCGGCATATGGCAGGAAATGCAATCCGGCGCCTTGGGCCCCGGGGCGTGGCCGGTATGGGCGGTGGTCTCGAACTTCTCGGGCAGGTGGCATTGCGAACACACCTGCGCACCCTCTGCCTTCAGCCGACCGGAATGGGGATCGTGACAATCAGAGCAGACCACGCCCTTGGAATACATCAGGCTCTGCTTGAAGCTGTGGTCGTTGAAGACCTCGTCCCGCATCTGCCCGTCATCCTCGAACAGGCCGGTGGAAAGCAGGGTCGGCAAATGGGTATCGGTGAGGGACAGGCCGGGCCGCCAGTGCTCGGAGAAGATGCCGCGCCGGGCATGGCAGCGGGCACAGCCCTCCACCTCGTCGCCAATGGCGCGGGAAGCGCCCTTGGCGGGACTGCCGGTGTGCGGATCAGGCGTGAAATCCGCCTCCGCCCGGGCAGCGGCCACGGTGGGGAACCCCTTGTGCGGGGTGTTGGGATCCGCCCCACCCTTGGCCCAGGCCACATGGGCGGCACCCGGCCCATGGCAGCTCTCGCAACCGACGCTCACCTCCGAAAAGGTAGTGTGGAAGGTGTCGGCGGCGGGGTCGTAATTCCTGGCCACGGCTGTCGAATGGCACTCCGCGCACATGAAGTTCCAGTTCTGGTACAGCTTAGTCCAGTGCATGGGGTCGGACGCCACCGGTGGCGCATCCGGGTAGAGATGGAACCAGCGTTGCCCACCGTCCGCCTTCGGCCGCGTGTCGAAGGCGAAAGGCAGCGCCTGGAGCCGGCCATCGGGAAACGTCACCAGGTATTGCTGCAGCGGCGTGACGCCGAACACATGGCTGATCTCGAACGTCTCGGTGCGCCCGTCCGGCCCGTCGGTTTCCACCATGTAGCGGGGGCCATCGCGGAAGAAACGGGCGCTTGCTCCCTTCACCGACACGCGCACATCATCGAAGTCGCCCCGCACCGTCTCGGGCGTGGCTAGGGCCATGGCCGCGGCGTGGTGGGAGGACAGCCAGGCGCGCGTCTCATCGGCATGGCAGGAGGCGCAGGCCGCCGAGCCCACATGGCCCATGGCATTACCATGGCCATCGCCGGCATGGGCGGCATCCGCGTCCAAGCCGCCGATGCCCCCCGGTGCCAGCTCCATGACGGCGGTTTGTGCCTGGGCGCGGCCCTCAGGCATCCGCGTGCCGAACGCGATCACGCATGCGGCCGCGAGCCCCGCGGTCATGGCGAGGAGGGTCGGAATGAAACGCTTGCGCATGCTGGGATGACCGCTGCTCCGTCCTCAGAAATGATAGGCGACGCTGAGGAAGGGCCCGTGAATGGTGGTGGTGTAGCGGAAATCCGCCGATGGACTCGTAACTGACTGATAATCCGTATAAAGCGCCCGATAGCCAATGGCGGTGGACCATGCTTCGGTCCAATTATACCCCAGCGACACGAACCCCTGCGAAGTCAGCTTGGAGCCCACGCCGAAGCCGCCGATATCCGCCAGCGCGTTCAGGAACCACTTGTCGTTGATGCGGTATTGCAGCAGCAGACCGAACACCGGATCCAGCCACTCTTTGACATCGCTCTGGGAAAAAGAAATCGGCAGCAGGCCGGAGCTGATGTTCGTGTCGAAGGTCAGGCGCTGGTAGCGAAAGCCCGCAGTGGCGCTGAGATCGAAGCCGGGCCCGCCCACCGGCAGCCGATAGCCCGCGATGCCGCTGGCGATGAACAGCTTTTGAGTGGCGGAAAGCTGGGGCAGCCCCGTCCAATCCAGGCTTTTGTCGGCGGACAGCTTCGACCAGACAATGTCCGCGAAAAGCGTCCAGCCATCCTTCTTAGCCAGGAATGTGCCCATGAAGGCGCCATCCAGGTGCGACACCACATCGGAGAACGAGGCATCCACCGGGAAAGTCGGCAGGCGGCGCACGCCCACATTGCCGTCAATGCCCGTCGCCCACCCATAGAGCGCGAACTCGAACTCCCAGCGTGATTCCACCGGCGCGCCGACGGCCCCAGGGACACCAAGCGGCGCCGCCGGCGCAAGATCAGCCGCACGAGCCGGCACGCCGACGCACATGCTCATCGCGCAGATGGCCGCGGCCAGCTCCGCGCGCGCGCGCTTCTTCAGCCACCCATGGCTGGCAGCAACGCGAGTGCGCCTTCTCCGATCATGATCGCCCACCTGAGCCTCGCTCCCTCTACCGGCGCCGGCCGCCCCTTCAGGTTGCCCCGGCTCATTTTTCTCGCCTGATCTTGCCCGGTGACGGCTCCCCACGCCAGAGGAACTTCCCCATGGCGCCATCGCAGCGCCGGCGGTGAGGCCCTTCGGCCACAGCCAAAAGAGGTATTTCTCCTCCTATCAGTGCATGCACTCCTGCACGAACTTGATGCGATCGAACAGATCCAGATCTTTCGCCAGCGCCTCGTCCCGGCAGGCTTTGAACCGGTCGAGCCGCGCGGTGACGGGGCTCACCCCGCCCAGCGCATTCACCGCCTCCGCCTCGCCGGCCACGGGCCCGTCCGCCGCCTTGGCGCGCGCCGCCTTCAGCCGCGCCACATCCTCCGGAGAGAGCTGCGGCGCATCGATGGCGAGGGTGATCTGGCCGATGGTGCCGTTGAACGAAAAGGGCACCTGATAGTCCGCATCGTCCACCGGCGTGCCGGTGTCGGCCCCCACATCCAGGTTTTCGTCCCAGGCGAGGATGAAGGGAATGGTATGCTCCATCCGGCCGGTGGCGACCACATTGCCGTCGACCCTCAACGTACCGGTCCCGCCGCGGCCGATGCCGCTGGTGGAGCCGAACGCCAGCGTGCCCGCACCGAGGCCGTCATATTTGAAATCAAACACCAAGGTGTGCTTGCCGGGGCTGAGTGGCGCCTGCCCCTGCCACTTGATGCGCTTCAAACCGACCAGGTTCCAGGTGAAGGTCGGCCTGCCCTTCAACAGGTAGAAGCCATAGCCTGCAAAACGCCCGCCCTGGGTGATGAGCATGCCATCCCCGCCCCCCACGGGCACGTCCACCTCGGCGGTGAAGGTGTAGGAGGTGTTCAGTACCGAGGGCGCGTCCCCGTTCGGGGTGCCGATGAGCGGCGAGCGCCAGGTGAACACATTGCGCCCCGCCGTGATGCTTGGACGTGGCGTGATGAGGCGCGTGGTCAGCGTTGCATCGAGCGGCAGCACCTGGTGCTTTTTGGCCTCTGCCCAGAACAGAGCCGACAGCTCCTGCACCTTTTCCGGGTTCTCGGCGGCGACATCCTGATACTGCGTCCAGTCGTCAGCCAGATTATAGAGCTCCCAGGGATAATGGACGGGATCGAGGTCCGGATTGCTCACCGTAACCCATGGCGGGCGCATGACCTTGCTGGAGAGACTCCAGCCGTCGTGATAGATGGCGTGGTCGCCCATCATTTCGAAATACTGGGTGACATGGCGCGAGGGCGCATTCGCATTTCCCTTGGCAAAGGTGTAGGCCATGCTCACCCCTTCAATGGGCGCCTGGCGGATGCCGTTCACCTCCTCCGGCGCCTTGATGCCCGTGGCCTCGAGCACTGTGGGCAGAATGTCCACCACATGGTGGAACTGGTTGCGGATTCCGCCCCTGTCCGTAATGATCTTCGGCCAGGAAATGGCCATGCCCTGCCGGGTGCCGCCGAAGTGCGAAGCCACCTGCTTGGTCCAGGAAAACGGCGTGTCGAATGCCCAGGTCCAGCCGACAGCCATATGGTTGTACGTCTTGTCCGACCCCCACACATCATAGAAATACTTGAGCTGGTCCTCCACCGGCACATCGACGCCATTGAACATGGCAACCTCATTGGGGGTGCCGATCAATGTGCCTTCCGCGCTGGAGCCGTTGTCGCCACTGATATAGATAATCAACGTATTATCGAGCTTGCCCGCGACCTCCACCGCATCGACGACACGCCCGATCTCATGGTCCGTGTACATGAGATAGGCCGCGTAGACGTCCACCTGGCGCTTGAACATCTTCCTTTCATCGTCGGAGAGCTGGTCCCAGCGCTTCAAGAGGTCATCTGGCCAAGGCGTGAGCCGCGCATGCGCCGGGATGACGCCCAGCCTTTTCTGGTTCTCAAAGATCTGCTCTCGCAGCACGTTCCAGCCCTTGTCGAACAGGTGCAGGCGTGTCGCCTTCTCGATCCATTCGGGTGTCGGGTGGTGGGGCGCGTGGGTGCCGCCGGGCGCGTAATAGATGAAGAAGGGCTGATCAGGCGTAAGGGTATTCACCTTATTAATATAGGCAATCGCCTCATCCGCCATGGCTGTGGTCAGGTTGAAATCGGGATGACCTTCAAATGGATAGATATAGGTGGTGTTGCGGGCCAGGTTATCCGGCTGCCATTGGCTGGTATCCCCACCCATGAAACCATAGAAATACTCGAAGCCCATGCCTGTCGGCCATTGGTCGAAGGGCCCGGTGGAAATCGCCTGGAAGGCTGGCGTGTTGTGGTTCTTGCCGAACCAGGACGTGCGGTAGCCATTGCCGAGCAGGATCTGCCCAATGGTGGCCTTATCCTTGGTGATGACACTATCATACCCCGGATAGCCCGTGGCCATTTCTGCAATGACACCATAGCCGGCCACATGGTGGTTTCTCCCCGTCAGAAGCGCGGCACGGGTTGGCGAGCACAGGGAAGTCGAGTGGAAATTGGTGTACCGCAGGCCATCATTGGCGATCCGATCGAGCGTCGGCGTCGGGATCACCCCACCAAAGGTGGAGGGGGCGCCAAAGCCCACATCATCAGTCATGATCAGCAGGACATTGGGCGCCCCCGACGGCGGAACAATGCGGGCCGGCCAATAGGGCCTCGAATCCTGTGACAGATCCTTGATGACACCGCGAAACGGCTGCGGAGGTGGCGGCAGCTGCAGGCCGTCAATGACAATGGTGGAGTCTGGCGCACCGGGAGTGCCGATGACCGGCTGAGCCACCACCGGCAGCGCGGGACACAGACTCACCAGCGTCACGACCAGGGCTGCAAGGCGGAGCATCTTGTACCTCCTCGTTCCAAGGGGGCGCCCGTTTGATCGCGCCAATGGGCTCGACGGCCTCATTGAACAACAAAAATGCGACCGGCGCACGCGCCGTTGCATTCCCGGTAGAAGCACACCATAAATTGCGCGAGCTGCTCGATCAGTGAGCGAAAGCGGAGAGTCGAGCCCGCCCCTTCAACGCGACGTCTCGCCTTACCGGCGCCGACGATTGGAGCGCACCACTATGGACTGCTGCACCTTGTGGCCGACAAAGCCAAGCCAAGGTTTCTCCGCAGCTGCGGCTGGCTCGACAATCCCGCCCCTCCGCCACGCAGCCAACGGAGCGCACATCTGCCATTCCTTAGACGCCGGTGGATCTCTTGTGCCATGACCATCGACCGCCCAACGCCCGATGGATGAGCGAGAGCGAAGCCGCAAAAAAGCAAAACGCCCCGCGATTGCGAGGCGTCTGGAAGCGTTTCTGCTTCGCGCGGCCGCCGACACGGCCCCACCAGCTAGAACAATGCAAGCGTCTCGCTGGACGAGCTGCTCGACGTATCCATTCCGAACAGCGCCAGGATGGGAGCACTGCTCGCATTCTCGGTGATGTCCCAAAGAGCGGCGAAGCGGGCCAGCAGCTTGTCCACCTTCTCCGGATCCTGCAGATCCGTGAGGTCAAGCTTCGATTCGACCACGGTCTTCTGCGTATCCAGATCCATGCTGCCCAGGCTCTCGGGCAACCCATAAGCCGTGGAAACCACCTTCCACATGGCGCTGTCCGCAAGCAGGCCAAAAGCCGTGGAAACAGTGGAAGCCGTCCGCTTGAAATAGAGTGCCAGCTGAACACCGGCGTCCGTCTGCCCGACATCGTCTTCGAGCGACTGCTCCATATAGGCGTTCACCACGCTCTCAGTGGAAGCAGTCGTCGATGTGTCGGTCGCATCCGGATTGAGGGACGCAAACGCCTTCGCGAAATTCACGAACCGGGTGTCGGTCAGCTTGTTGGCGAAGCTGTTCTTATCGGACAGGTCGCTTTCGAGCACCTTGGCCATGTACGCTTTCGCATACACCATGTCGCTAAGGCCATAGGCCGTCATGGCATAGTTGAACAGCCGATAATTGCTGACGAAATCGTCAACCGACGTCACCTTGCCGATATTCTCTTCGTAATAGGCGGTGGCGTTCTTGGTGATCGGATCAGCAGCCTGCTGCTCCAGCATCTTGTCGCTGTTTTTCGCGTAGTAGTTGTAAGTCGCGTATGTCGTTCCGAGATAGATGCTCATCGCCCCGCACCGCTTAGGTCTGACTGCGATCCTCTCGCGCCCGAAATATCAAACGCCTGACATTCGCCACGCTGAATCCAATGCGCCACAATAGGCCAGTCGCAGCACTGCTTCAAGGCCAACCTTCCGCCAATACCGCACACCGCACGGGGTGCCACTGCCGTTCAGTCCAGCTTGAGACCGATGCGCTCGGCCTGCCGCTCCACGAAGGCCTCCATGCGCTCGCGCCCCAAGGGCGTGAGCCGTACCACAATGCGGCGCTTGTCCCGGGCATCCGGCATCTTGTCGAGCAGCCCGGCTTGCCGAAGCTCATCAATCCTCCGCAAGGCGGTCGTGGTGGGCGCGCCGGATGCGATGCACAGACTTGTCACGGAGATGGGCCGATCACACGCTTCCGCAACCGCCAGGTCCAGCATCATCTCCCAGGCGGGATCTGAAAAAAGATTCGCGTCGAAAATTGCCGCGCGATCCGCCCGCGCGGCCACCAGCGCTCGCAGATACTCCGATCGCCCGATGGTCCCCGGCCCCTCCACCGCAACGGGCTCAGCCTCCCGCACTAGCGAGAATGCGCGGGTAATCGCATTCGCGACCTCTTCCACCGTCACCGGCTTCTGAAGAAAATCCACCGCATGGAGGCGGAGCGCACGGACCGCGCGGTCCAGCGAGGCGTGTTCGGTCATGACGATTGCCGCGAGCGGGCGCCGCCGACGGCGCAGCGCCAATTTCTGCAGTAGCTCGGCTCCATCGATACGCGGCAACTGCAGATCCGTGACAAGGACCTGCAAGCCCTCGTTCCGCCTCACCTGATCTAATGCCTCGATCGCCGATCGCGCTGTTAAGGTAGGGATATCAAGGGCCTGCAAACCTTCATGGAGCTCGGCCAGGAGGTGGGCATCATCGTCCACCAGCAAAACACGAGGGACCCCCTGCACCTGACTGCCCATTCCCTTGCCCCCGCGGCTCTGAGCACCGGACACGGGATCGCAGACGCTCATTCCTTCAGCACGGGACTGCTGCTGCAGCCCCGCCGAATGCGAGGGAAGGCCCTTGGTGGAGATCGACATCGCGCGCCCGTTCAATGTCTAGGTCTGCCATGTTACTGCCGCACTTCGCAACCGCCTTGGCCCTCCGGTGTCACCCAATCTTGACAAATGCGGCAAAAATGTAGCGAGAAAGCGCCGCCGGCCGGCAAGAGCCGCACGCGGCGCGAGTACGCCGAAAGCCGGCAATCCGCACTGCCCGCCACACCACGAATGACCAACGGAAACACCTTGACGCGACAGGCACTCAGAATGCCCACCGCCGCAGTGAGGCAGAAAACGGCACGCAGCGCCGATTTTGACACGTTACACCGCAACACGCATGAGCCCACCGGCGCCGGATCCTTCTCGGCCCACTGCGCTAGCCTGCAGACGCTGTTCAGGAGAAAATGGGAGAGCTTGCCTCAGCTGCCCACGACACGCGCGTCTAGGGTGCTACCGCCACACCTAATGGGAGCGAACAAATCGGCCATGGCTCAGCAGTGGCCAGCGAGCCCCGGCTAACCGCGCCCGTTCAACGCCTACCGCGAGCGGCTCATGCCCCATTTCGCAGGACACCATGCTTTAATGCACGAGCAGCACAGATAACGCGCTTCAAGCCACACGTCATCGCGCCGCCTGTACAGCCGAGGAATCTCTCTCGGCTGTACAGACCCTCGACATACCCAGTTCAGCCGACGAACTGATAGCCGAGATAACGCTTAGCGTCGATGACGTCGTAACCAAGCTTCAAGCGGAGCTTCTTGCGCAGCTTGCTCATGTGACCTTCAATCACGCTCTCATCGACATCGTCGTTGAAGATACCGTAGATCGTATTGAAGATCTGCGTCTTGGTAACGCGACGTTTGCTGTTCTTCACCAGGTACTCAAGGATGTGGCGTTCCCGGCGCGGCAAAGCCAACGCCTGCCCGTCAATCTCGGGATCGCGACCATCGAAGAACACCTTCAGGCGCTCACACTCTAGAACCTGAGGCTCGGTCGCGCGAACACGACGCCATACAGCATCCGCGCGCGCCATGATCTCTTTCACATGGACGGGCTTACGAACGACATCGTCGATTCCCGCAGTGAACAACTCAAGCGTGTGCGTTAACGATTTGACATCTTCAAGCGCAATAATCGGAGCGCTTGAATAGCCTCGAATGAGGTCTGGATATCCGGTGCGCCCGTCCACGTCCCCCACAAGGAAACTCTCGACCGCACCAAGATCCTCTTCGCACGTCGTCAGAATCCAATCGCGGAACTCACTATGCGTAAATCCCTGCGAAGCGACCCCTTCGCGGGAAAAAGCCCCAACATAGCTTTCGATAACGGACGTCCGCTCGTCCACGACCACATACATCCCACCCTCCATACTCAAGGTGGGTGCGCCCTGCCCGACCCGGCAAAAATGCCGGAGCCGGTTCCCCCAGAGGCACCAACCATAGGAAGGTAGCATATTCGCGATTCCCCAAGCGGCAATCCGCGCAAATACGTTAACTCAATATTAATAATTCCACACTGGAGTGCATTGCACAAAACGCCCGCGAAAATGGACCAAACTTACCTCTTCAAACGAATCATTTTTGATCAAAATCAAAGGGATGAGGCGCCGCCTAAATCCAAAATAGTGATTTCGGCACCGCGTCGAAGGCTCCGATTCGGAGCAGTTGCCGACGCCACCGAACCGCCCCACCCGCGACGCGGGCCAGCATCCCGGTACCCACCTCAGTCGGGCAAGGGACAACACGCCGAAAGGTTACATCACACCTTCAGCGCCCGGATGTCGTTCGGAGAACCCACCGATGAGCGGGACGCTCGGCCGCGAAGAAAACGCAGCCTGAGCGACGGTGAGGGACACCATCGACGCAACATGAACCACGCACCGAATCTTGCGCGCCCGCCTTCCCGCGCCAGGCGGATCAGCTCTCGAAAACAGCGTCGATCTTACCCTTAAGGGTCTGCGCATTGAACGGCTTGACGATATAGTTGTTCACGCCTGCCTTCTTTGCCGCGATGACGTTTTCCGACTTCGCCTCAGCAGTAATCATGATGAAGGGAATGTCGCTCAGAGCGTCATCGCCACGAACCTGCTTCAGCAGCTCATAGCCAGTCATCGGCTCCATATTCCAATCGGAGATCACGAGACCGTACTTGCGCTCTTTCAACTTCGCGAGGGCCTCAGTTCCATCAGCGGCCTCATCCACGTCATCGAAGCCGATCTGCTTCAGGAGATTGCGGATGATGCGGACCATCGTCTTGTAGTCGTCCACCACGAGGACCGGCATCGAAAGATCAATCGCCATCTCACACTCCGCAAACAGGCGAACAAGTCTTCTCCAGCGGCAACCATGCCACCAAACCACAAGCCCTTGTGCAATCAGGAGCTTGCATGAAGCTTGCGGACGCGACAGCCAGGGGCTTTCGGGGGACGTTTTTCCGCCGTATAGAGGTGGAACGGTGATTTCCGAGCGTTCCAGGAGAGTTGCATGTCGGGTGCGCGTCGTCGTCCGTTCCGCATCGAGACGGCCATGGGCAATGCAGTGAGCGACGCCGAGGGGATGACAGCCCTGACATCGTTCGATAGCCAGATCAACAGCATTCTCGGACAGCTTGCTGAAGTCCGCGAAGAAATCCGCAAGTTCCAAGAGCGCGATCCGACCCTCGCGCGTGAGCGTGATCGCAGCGTTCTTTGGTCCGGCATCGAGACCATCCAGGATGCCATCCGCAATACACGCCACGAGATTGCGACCATTCACACGGAGGGATCGCGGGGCGAGCGCCTGCACACGGCCACCAGCGAGCTCGAAGCGGTCGTCAGCGACACCGAAGGCGCCACCGAGACCATCCTGTCCTCAGCTGAAGCCATCGACAACTTGAGTCAGAAGCTGGTTAGCCGCCTTTCGGACGGCGACCTGGAGCTGGCGCACGCCATTCAGAACGAAGTGGTGAAGCTGTTTGAGGCCTGCAATTTCCAGGACATTACGGGCCAGCGCATCCGCAAAGTGGTGAAGCTGCTCGTCTTCATTGAAGAGCGCGTGAGCCGCATGACCGAGATTTGGGGCGGCAGCGAACTCGTGGAACGCGCCAAGGAGATGGAAAAGCAGCGCGAGGGTGATACTGCGCTGCTGAATGGCCCGGCGCTGTCGCACGATCAGAACGTCGTCTCCCAGGACGACATCGACAGCCTTTTCCGCTGAGCAACCGACTGGCCCAGGGTGCGTCACTCCTTGCGACGCACCCTGTGAGGCCTTTGTTGATTTTGAAGGCCTCACCCGGCTCGTTGAATTTTCGTGACGAAGCAAGCGGCATTCGCCCTTGACCGTGCCTCAGAGAGCTTCGCTGCCTCAGCAGACCCGATCCCGCCGAAAGTGATGCTGATCGGTTCAGCCGAACAAATCACACGGCAGCAATAGCCTCGCGCACCCTCCGGACTTCGCGAGAGGGAAAGATGCTCAAAGAGTGCCATCCGCGGCATCAGGATGCTCCCTCCTGACGCCGCCACCCAAGCCCTGCCGGGCCGCCTCAGATCTTCATGCCAACAGGCGCCGGCCGTACGGCGGGCGTAACATTGGGCACATATGTGCAGCGATGCTGCGGCAACGGCTTGAAGGCATCGCCAACGCCAATCACCGTTTCGGCCGCGCCGAGGACGAGGAATCCATCGGGCGTAAGCGCCCGCGCGATACGCGCCAGGATGTCCGCCTTCGTCGGCGCATCAAAATAGATGAGCACATTCCGGCAAAAGACGATGTCGAAGGTGCCGAGGCTGGCGAAGGATTCGAGCAGATTGAATTTGCGGTATTGCACCATCTTGCGGACGGGTTCCTTCACCTCCCAGAGGTCACCGACCTTGGTGAAGTACTTCATCAGCATCTGCACGCCCATGCCGCGCTGAACCTCGAACTGGTTGTAGCGTCCAGCCCGCGCCCGTTCCAGCACGTCGTTCGAGAGGTCGGTGCCGATGATCTCGACGTCACGACGTCCAATGAGACCGGGATTTTCCAGCAGCAGAATGGCGAGCGAGTATGGCTCCTGACCGCTCGACGCCGCCGCGCACCAAATGCGCAGCTTTTGGCCCGCCGGCCGTGCGGCATGCAGGGTCGGCAGCATGGTGCGGGTGAAGTCCTCGAATGGGGCCTTGTCCCGAAAGAACAGAGTCTCATTCGTCGTCATCGCTTCCACGACGGCGCTGGAGATGATGGCTGATGAGCCATCCTTCAGAACGGCCGCAAGTTTCGAGAAGTCCGCCAGGTCGAACTTCCGCAGCAGCGGCATCAAGCGACTTTCGAGCAAATAATGCTTGTCGTCGGTGAGCAGCAGGCCCGATCTCTGTTTCAGGAAACGGGAGAAAAACTCATAATCCGAAGCACTGATCACCGCCGTCCCCCCTCGACCAACCGGATCACTTTGCGGCCGATGCCATCCAAGGGCAAGATTTCGCAGGCGTTTCCGGCTGCGGCGGTGGCGCCGGGCATGCCCCACACCACACTGGTTTCTTCATCTTGAACGATCACGCTGCCGCCGGCGTCGGTCACAACCCCCGCGCCCTTGGCCCCATCACTCCCCATCCCGGTGAGTACCACAGCGAGCATGCCCTGGCGGTACACAGCGGAAATGGCCGCGAACATGGGGTCCACCGCCGGCTTACAGAAATTCACTGGCGGCGCATCCGAAAGCCGGATCACGACATTTCCGCCAGACTTTTCCAGCAGCATGTGCAAGCCACCCGGAGCCACATAGATGTGCCCCGGCAACACTGGAGCGCCATCTGTGCCCTCGGCCGCTGGCAGGCCAGAGGCACGGCCCACATGCTCAGCCAAAATGGCGGTGAAAGTGGGCGGCATATGCTGCGTGATCAGGACCGGGATGTTCTTCAAATGCGGTCCAATCTCGGTGAACAGGCGCGTGAGCGCCTGCGGCCCTCCGGTGGAGCTGCCAACCGCAAGAATGGACACCGGCGCCATCGAATAAGGCCGTAGGCGAGCCGCAGCCGATGCGGCGGATGATGCGCTGGCGGGAGCCGTCGCTGGCGGATGCCCGACTACCGGGCGCGCCGCAGGTGCAGGCGTTGCAGGTGCGCGCGGTGCCACCGTACCGGACCGCGCCGCCTCTGCCACAGCCCTGCGCCGCTGCGCCTTGGCGCCAAGACTGCGCACCTTGGCAAGCAGCTCGCGCTTGAACTCATCGGCATTGAACATGCCGGGGCCGGCTTCGGGCTTGGGCAGATAATCGGCGGCGCCAAGGGTCAGCGCCTTCAGGCTGACTTCGGCGCCGCGTCGCGTCAGCGTCGAAGCCACCACCACCATCGTCCCAGGACGCTGCTTCAAGATGAGGGGCAATGCGGTCAGCCCATCCATCTCCGGCATTTCGAGGTCAAGGATGATGACGTCAGGCTGCGAGCGATCGAGGTCATCGACCGCGCGCCGCCCGTTCGCATGGGTGGCGACCACCTCGAGCGCGCGATCCTCGCCCAACCATCGCGACACGATCCCGCGCACGAACACCGAATCGTCCACCACCATGACGCGGATGGTGTGGCCTGGGGCCGAGGAGTCGGGATTAACAGACGTTGGGCTCACAGAAGATCCTTTTCCGCCAGACCCACCGCCTCCAGCTTCTCATGCAGGATGTCGTCGTCGAACGGCTTCATGATGTATTCGTCCGCCCCCGCCTCCAGGGCAGCGGCGATGTGTTCCATGTCGTTCAGGCTGGTGCAGAAGATCACCTTCGGCGCCTTGCCCGCCTCAGTGGCGCGCAGACGACGCAGGCACTCAATGCCGCTGACGTTCGGCATTTCCCAGTCAAGCAGGATGACATCCGGCATCGCCTTCGCGCAGCAGTCGAGGGCAATCTGCCCATCGGCAGCCTCTTCGACCAGGAAGCCGAGACGCTCCAGGATACGTCGCGCGATCTTTCGCACGAGGCCTGAATCATCCACCACGAGACAGGTCTTCATGCGTGAAGCTCCTCGAGTGTCTTCGATTGAAATTGGCACCGGCTCGCCAACAGATCCACCAGGATTTGAAACATGGATGGCGCTCGCCGCTGAAACCGAAGACTGATTAAGATGTGCACATCGGGCAGTCGTCACCGGAGGCGCGCAGGGCTCCGCGCCCCGCCGCCACCGGCGCCGGCGCTCAATAGCTCGATGCGGTGATGGCCTTGACGGTGCCCGCGCCGCGCAGAACCAGCTCGACGTTCAAGATAAGCATCAGCTCACCGGACAAGCGGTGAACACCGGCGGCGACTGCGGACCAGCGGGCATCGAGATTGGCGGGATTGGCCTCCCGCTTCGCGGTGTCCAGGCCCAGCACCTCACCCACGTCGTCGATCATGAGGCCGAACGCCTCACCATCATGCTCGATGCCGACCGCCATGCCCTTGCCTTCCGCTGCCGGAAGGCCCAGCAGGCAGCGCATGTTGAGCATGGTGACGATCCGGCCGCGCAGGTTGAGCACCCCGGCGATGGCCGGCGGCGCAAGCGGAACGCGGGTGATGGCATCGGGGGCGAACACCTCATGCACCATCTGGATCGGAAGCCCGAACAGCTGGGATGCGATGCGCACCGTGACATATTGCTGATAGGTGCCGACCGGGGCCCCCGTCAGAGCTGGAACATGCTCGCTCATGCCGCTGCTCCCTGTCGTCCGGCAAATTCCTTCAACGCCTCGATGAGGCCCGCGCGATCATAGCGCGCGACATAGTCGGTGAACCCCGCCGCGCGCCCGCGCTCGATGGTGTCCCGATCCCGCGACGCGCTGACCGCGATGATGGGCAGGTCGCGATTGCGCGGGTCGTCGCGCACCGCTGCCGCCAGGGCGAAGCCGTCCATGTCCGGCAGCTCCAGATCGCTGATGATGGCGTCAAACTCCTCGTCATCGCCCAGACGCTCCAGCGCCTCCTGAGCCGAAGAGCAGGTGGTGACGTCATAGCCGTTGCCCTTCAGCACTGGCGCCAGCAGGTCACGATGGAACGCGCTGTCATCCACCAGCAGCAGCTTGGGGCGCGTGCTCACGCGCGTCAGCTGCTCAAAGCGCTCGCCGAACGCGACGTTGATGTAGAAGCCCACATCGAGGATCTCGGTCGCCTGGCCGGAGATAACGGCCGCGCCGAGTACTTCCGGCATACCCGAAGGCGACAGCTGCATGTCGAGCGGGGTTTCCACGATATCCACGATCTCGTCGACCAGCAGGCCCATGACGCGACCTTCGGCGGAGAACACCAGCATGGGCTGGGTGCCGCTCTTCGCGCGCCCCACCTCCTCGTTGGCGTAAAGCACCGGAATGAGGGCGCCACGATACTGGATGACTGGATAGCCCTTGACCCGCTCGATGCTGGAAACCTCCAGCTCCTCGATCCGGGTGACGAGGCCCAGCGGCACCGCCTTCGGCTCGCGCGAGCCGGCGCGGAACAGCAGCAGCGACGTGCGCTCTTCCGCCGCCGCAGCCCGATGGGTTGCCTCTGCCGTGTTGAGATCCATCTCGGCCGCCTCCGCGCCGCGCGCGGCAGCCCCCTGGGCCAGACCGGCCGGGTCCACGATCATGATCACCCGGCCATCGCCGAGGATGGTGCAGCCGGACACCATGGGCACCTGCCGCAAAGTGGACGACATGGGCTTCACCACGATCTCTTCAGTGTGGGAAACCGCATCCACCACGACGCCGAAGGTTTCCGCGCCCACGCGCAACACCACGATCAGCGCATCCGTCCACTGGTCCGCCTGGTGGGCATCCTGCTCGGGCGCAAGGCCTAGCAGGGTACCAAGCGCGACGATGGGCAACAACTTGTCTCGCAGGCACAGGACCGGCACGTTGTTGAACCAGTTCACCGCATGGTCCGTGCCCGGCTGCACCCGCACCAGCTCGACCACCGCGCTCTGCGGCAGCGCGAACCGCTCGTCCGCCGCCCGCACGATCAGCGCCGGCACGATCGCCAGCGTCAGCGGGATCTTGATGACGAACGCCGAGCCCTGGCCAAGCTTCGAGTGAACCTCGATGGTGCCGCCAATGGCTTCGATGTTCGTGCGCACCACGTCCATGCCGACGCCGCGGCCGGACACGCTGGTGACCTTCTCCGCAGTGGAGAAGCCTGCCTGGAAGATGTAGCGGAACGCCTGAACGTCCGGCATCTTCGAGACTTCCGCCTCGGTGGCGAGGCCGCGTTCGACGATCTTCTGCTTGATCCGCCCCACGTTGAGACCGCGGCCATCGTCCGCGATCTCGACGATCACATGGCCGCCCTCGTGGTAAGCGGACAGGCGGATGGTGCCGCGCTCGGGCTTGCCCGCCGCGCGCCGCTCCTCGGGCGTCTCCAGCCCGTGGTCGGCGGAGTTGCGCACCATGTGGGTGAGCGGGTCCTTGATCTGGTCCAGCACCTGCCGATCCAGCTCGGTGTCGGCGCCGATCTGCTCGAGCTCGATCTGCTTGCCCAGTTCCTGGCCCAGGTCGCGCACAATGCGCGGAAGCTTCTGCCAGGCATTGCCGATGGGCTGCATGCGCGCACGCATGACCGCATCCTGCAGCTCGCCGGTGACGTTGGACAGGCGCTGCAGGGAGACCTTGTACTCAGAGTCACCCTGCCGACGTGCAATCTCCATCAGCTGATTACGCGTGAGGACCAGCTCCGAAACCATGGTCATGAGCTGCTCGAGCACGCCAACGCTGACGCGAATCGTCTGCGCGGAAAGGGCGGAAGCGTGCGTCCCCTCCTCCGCATTGGCGGGCACGCCAGAGGGCGTGCCGCTGGGACGCTGCGCCCCCCCCTGGGTCGCCGGCGTGCGCCCGTCGGCCTTCGCGATCGCGCCGGAGGTGGTGACTGGAGCGGGAACCGAGGCCGCGGCAGCCTTGGGCTCCGCGGGGGGCTCGGCCTTCGGAGCGTCGCTCTTAGAGGAATCGCCCTTGGCAGAATCGCCCTTGGAGGAGGACGCCGACGCTTTCGTCTCGGAAGACGCCGCGGCCGAAGCTGCCGGAGCAGCTTCCTTCGCTTTATCCTTGCCTCGTGCCGGCAGCTCGACCTCGGTCTCCCGGAACAGCCGCTCCAGCTCGTCGAGGGGAATTTCACCCGGAAGCAGGTCGCGCTCGAGGGTCTGCGGGGCAGCCTCAACCTTCGGGGGCTCCGGAACCGGCTCGGGCTCGGGCGGCGGCAACTCGGTGGCCGCCATTTCCTCCAGGAGGCTGATGAGATCCTGGTCGTTGCCTTCCGGTTCCTGGCCGTTGTTCTCCTCGATGGCGGAGAGCATCCACTTGATGCGGTCGATGGTGCTCAACACCAGCGTCACCGCGTCGGCGGTCACCGGCCGGCCGTCCCGGAACTTGCCCATCAAGGTTTCAGCAGCATGCGCGACCGCCGCGAGGCGCGACAGGCCGATAAAGCCGCAAGTGCCCTTGATGGTGTGCACCAGACGGAAAATGTTGTTCAGGATTTCCGCGTTGTTCGGGTCCTGCTCGAACTTAACCAGTTCCACGTCGGCGACGTCGAGACTTTCGTTAGTCTCCGTCAGGAACTCCTGCAACAGGTCGTCCATGGTCTCAACTCCGGGAGGACGGGCTTGGCCCGTCTGAGCTTCGCCGAATGTCCCGCGCCGCCGTTTCGGCGCGGGCCGTTTCCGCCGACGTCGCGCCATCAGGCGGCGCGGACGCGCTCGATGAAAGCCGTCACCTGGCTGCGCAGGTGAGTTGCCTGGGACGACAGATCACTGGCCGCGCTGACGATATCGCCAGAGGCGCGCCCCGTATCCGCAGCCGCGGTGCTCACGCTGGAGATGGAGGACGAAACCTCCTGCGTCCCCTGCGCGGCCTGATGCACATTCTGGGCAATCTCGCCCGTGGCTGTGCCCTGCTCCTCAATAGCCGCGGCGATCGCGCTCGAGATCTCGTCGATCCGACGGATGGTTCCGCCGATGGCCTCGATGGCGTGCACCACCTCGTCGGTCGCGCGCTGGACTTCGCTGATCTGGCCGGAGATCTCCTCCGTCGCCTTCGAAGTCTGCTCCGCGAGGCTCTTCACCTCCTGCGCCACCACGGCGAAACCGCGGCCTGCATCGCCCGCGCGCGCCGCCTCGATGGTCGCATTGAGCGCAAGCAGATTGGTCTGCGAGGCGATGTCGGTGATGAGGTTCACCACCTGGCCGATACGCCCGGCGCTGACGGCAAGGCCGCGCACCACTTCGGCCGTGCCGTTCGCCTGGGTCGTCGCTTCCCGGGCCACCTTGGCCGAAACCGTCACCTGGCTGGAAATCTCGCGCACCGACGCGGCCAGCTCCTCAGCCGCGGAAGCTGCGGTCTGCACGTTGCTGGTGGCCTGCTCGGCAGCCGCCGCCACAACAGTGGACTGACGGGAGGTTTCCTCCGCCGAAGACCGCATGGAGCCGGCATTGCGCTCCAGCACGCCCACGGCATCGGACACCGTCTGAACGACGCCGGCGACCGCGCGATCGAACTCCTCCGCGAGGCGGTGCATGCTGACGCGCTTTTCCTCGCTCGCGCGGGTCGCGGCCACCTGCTGCTCGCGCCGCATATCGTCGGCGGCGCGCAGTTCGTCACGCAGACGCTCGGTGGAGTTCCACAGGTCGCCGATTTCGTCCTTCGGGCGCTGGGTGGCCAAGGCGACGTCGAGATCGCCGTCCGCCAGCTTCTGGATCGAAGAGGACACCTGCTGCAGCGGACGGCTCAGCTTGCGCGTGCCGATATAGAGCGCGATGCCCACGCCAGCCACCAGGCCCACCGCCGTGAAGATGATCAGCATCCAAAGGGTGCGCTGACGCGTGGACGCCTGCTCGTCACGCAGCGGATCGAGCTTGGTGCGGATCTCCGACGTGGCGCGGTCCAGGCTTTTCTGCAAAGCGGTGCGAATGGCCACGTTGGCGGCCAGACCACCACCCGCGGTGAGCGCCGCCTGCGGCCCTTCCGCCAGCGAAGCCTTGAGGATGGCCCGAACCAGCTCGGCGAAGGCCTGCACATCGTCGCTCAGACGCTGCGTGTCGGCCGCGGCGTCTGCGGGCGCCAACCCCTTCAGGGTGTTGAGATCGTTGTTGAGGTTGACGAGCCAGCGCTCGGTGTCGTTCGCGGCGACCCGGACCTCGGTGTCGTTCTTGGAGACGTAGACACCGCGCGTGTACACGGTGACCATCGCCACGTCCTTGTTCACGCGCTCGGTAAGAAAGGCGCGCTGCCAGACATTGTCGAGCCGCTCCGCGGCGTCGGACACCGCCAACACGCCCAGCACCGCCACCACGCAGATGGCCAGCGCGGCCACCCCCAGCACGGCGACGATGGAATAGATTTTCCCCGCGATCTTCATCTGCCCCCGCCCCTATTATTGCTTACGCAACCACTCACTTGCCTCCGCCCCCCACCCCAGGCGGCGGCCCACTGCGCAGATCCGTCTTATCGACATAATTCAGGGAATCCACCAGAACCTCACGCACAACATCCCCATTCAGTTGCGCGTTGGTGGCCTGGCGCACGCGTTCGAGCATTTCCGGAAGATTGTATTTCGACATCTTGCCGCTCTCGACGCGGCCGTTAACGTAAATTTCCTGAAAAGCGGCATTCACCGCAAAGATGCCCGGGTCGATGGACATCTTGCGCAACTGTGCGGCGTCGGCCGTGAACACCAGCTTCACAAGCACATAGCCCTTCACCGAACCGTCGATGATCATAGGCACGGTGATGACCGGCAGGCGGCGATACTCGAGCCCCGAAATGTAGGGCTCTTCGGACTTACCGTGGTCCGTTCCGGCGACCCAATAGGCGGCGGCGTAGGTTGAAGCCAGCGCCACCACACACACCCACACGCCGATGATGATGAAGCGAATCATCTCCGACGCTCACCGTGTCCAATCGTTGCCGAATAGGTGCCGTCCGATTCCGCCTCGCGCATCGCGCGGTCGAGGATGGAGGCCACTTCCTGGGCGGCGGCGAGCTGAACCGAAAGCACGTAGCTGTTGCGCTCCAGTTTTTTCTTAAGGCCGGCAACCCGGGCCAGCAGCTCAGGATCGGCAACCGGCGGCAGAGCCCGCGCGGCCCGGCTCAATTCCAGCAGGCACCGGCTCTTCCGGCGGTTGCTTTCCACGATATCGAGCGGCGTGCGGGTCTCGAAAGCGGTCGTTTCCGCGTCGAGCGCCTCCTCGAGGTGATCGATGGCGCTCAGCAAGGTGGCGACGGACGGATTCACGGCTGACCGAATTTCCGCACTCACGAGCTCTCTCCCGTCTTGCCGTCGGCATAACGGCTGCCAGCGGCCCGCGCGATGCTCTGAGCGATACCGATGCCGCCAGCATTGGCGATGGCATCACCGATCTTCTCCGTCAGCATGGTCTTCCAGGCCGAGCCGGCGGTGCCGCTTCCGAACACGCTGTCCGTCTGCGGCATCATGGTGTCGAGGAAGTTGGCGAGCACCATGCCTTCAAACTTCTTCAGCGCTGCCGGCGGTGGCGACGGGCGCGCCGCAAACTGGTCCACCGACCGGCCGCTGAGCGCATGGGCGTTGCGCAGCGTGGTCAGGCTGGTGCCGGAAAAGGCGACCCCGGCGGGAATCATCGCGAGCGACTTGGCCTGGGCATCTTCGTCGAGCCCCGTGGCACCCTTGGCGGTGTCCGCGCCCTTGGCGCTGTCCGAGGCGCCGGTCTTCGTCATCGTCGCGCTGAAATCCGCGCCGCCGCCGGTCGACAGGGCCTTCAGCTTGCCCACGACCTGGCGCACCCGCGAGGTCTCGGCATTCTGCATCACATCCACGACGAAATCGGAAATCGGGCTGATGCCCATGACAGCCGCCCCCTATGCTCAACTACCGGATAATGCTGAAGCGCTATGCTTATGTGAAGCTTGCATCCCGTGGCGGACGCAGCGCGCTCGCCTCCGCGATTTCGCCCACCAGGGCCCGCTCCTCGGCCGCATGAGCATCGCGGCGGGCGTCTTCTTCCATGTGCTCGGCCCGCTTCACCGCCAATGCCTCTTCCTTTACGCGCTGCTCCTGCGCCTGCTGCCGGGCATTGGCCTGTTCCGCCTCAACGGCCAGGCGCCCCAGACGGCGGCCCGCGTGCTCGAGCAGCAGCGGCCCGAACAGGTCATCCGCCAGCGTCTCCAGCAGCGCGCGACGCTGCTCCTCGATCGCCTCCTTCTCGCGTGCGATCGCCACGAGGCGCCACTCCGCGGCCCGCTGCAATTGCTCGCGCACCGCTCGGATCCGCTCGGCTTTCTTGAGACGTTCCTTCATCGCGCCCTCAATGCGTTCGCACCCACCCGCTCAGGGCGAGCATGAACAGCGACAGAAGCTGAGAGATACTCATATAGAGCAAAAACAGCCCCCCCGCAGTGATGAATGGTCCCGCAATGAAATAAACGGCGATTTGCGGAGTGAATTTGTTCACCAGGCCCAGGGCCAGATTCACGCCGATGGAATAGAGCACAAACGGGCTGGCGATGCGCAGGGAGATCACGAAGGTCTCGGAGAACTGGTCCACCACATTGGCCAGCGCCGCGCCGAAATTGATCAGCTCGCCGGGCGGCATCCGGCGATAGCTCTCCAAAATGCCGCGCACCAGTTCCAGGTGCAGGTCACTCATGAAGATGAGCGCCACGACGGTGATGGTGAACAGGCTGGCGAGCGTCGGCAGCGAAACGTTGTCTTCCAGCGACATTCCCGCGATGCCGGCAAGGCCCACCGCCTGGGAGGCGAAGTTCATCATGGTTTCAAGGGCGGCAATGTAGATGCGCACCAGGAAGCCCAGCAGCGCCCCCGTCAGCATCTCGGCGACGATGGCGGACACCAGCAGGCTCACCGACGCATGCTCCACCCGCGGCGCCACCACGCCATAGACCACCGGCACGAATGCGAAGCTGAGCGCAAGCGCAAGGAACAGGCGCACCTGGGTGGGAATGTTCCGCCCGCCCACCCCTGGCAGCAGCATCAGGCACGAGCCGATGCGGCAGAAGACCAGCATGGCCACGATGACCGCGAGGCTGGCCGCCTCGTTCACGAGATGGTTCCGAGCGACTTGATCTCGACGCCACGTGCGATCTCCACATGGGACAGCACCGGCAGGGAGGGGAACATGCGCTCCACGATCATTCGCACATAGGGCCGCGCGTCCGGCGCGGTCACCAGAACGAAGCTCGCTCCATTTTTCATGCGGTCGCGGATCGCCGCCCCCGCCTCGGCCCCGAACTGCTCCACCAGCCGCGGGTCAATATCGAACTCCACCACCTCGCCCTTGGCATCGCGCTTCAGGCTCTGGTGGAAGGCGAGATCCCACTTGCTGCCGAGGCGCAGCACGTTCAGCACGCCCCCGTCGGAAAGGTCGCCGCAGATCTGCTGCGCCATGCGCATGCGCACATGCTCGGCCACCTGCTCGGAGCGCCGCGCGTGGGGCACGATCTCGGCGATCGCCTCCAGGATCAGGTTGAGATTGCGGATGGAGACGCGCTCCGACAGCAGCAGCTTCAGCACCGCCTGCAGGCCCGAGGACGAAATCTGCGAGGGGCAGATATCGTCGATGAGCTTCTTATACTCCGGATCAAGCCGATCCAGCAGACCCCGCATGTCCTTGTAGGACAGGAGCTGCGGCAAGTTGTTGGCGATGACCTCGCTGAGATGGGTGAGGATGACCGTGAGGTTGTCGACCGGCGCGTAGCCCTCGCGCTTCACCTCGCTGCCATAGGCCTCCGCGACCCACACCGCCTTCATGCCGAAGGCCGGCTCACGCACTTCCTCGCCGGGCACATCCGGCTTCGGCCCGTCGCCCACCACCACCAGGAACTCGCCGATGCGCATCTCCTGGGTGGCGACCACCGTACCGTGAATCTTGATCTGGTAGCTCTTGTTGGGAACCGAAAGGCTTTCGCTCATGCGGATTTCGGGCACCACGAACCCGTAGCGGACCGCGAACTTGCGCCGCATCTTGCCGATGCGGTTGGTGAGCTCGGTGGGCGTGCGCAGCACCTGGCCCGCCAGCTGCTTGCCCACACACACCTCGATTTCCGGCGTGCGCAGGCTTTCCTTCACCGATTCGCGCTGCTCCCGCTCCTTCTTCTGGCGTTCCGCCTCGGCCTTCTCGGCCTCCAGCGCCTGCTTCTTGGCAAGCTGCTTGGGAATCGAATAGCCGACGAACGCCAGCACGCCGCCGAGAATCGCGAACGGCAGCAGCGGAAGGCCCGGCACCACGGCCATGGCGAACATGAGACCCGAGGCGACGAACAGAGCCCGCGGATAGGCGCCGAGCTGCCCCAGCACCGCCATTTCCGCCCGGCCCTTGGTACCACCCTTCGACACCAGCAGGCCGGCGGCCAGTGACACGATGAGCGCCGGGATCTGCGCCACCAGTCCGTCGCCCACCGAAAGGCGCGTGAAGACGTTGGCCGCATCCCCGATGGGCATGCCGTGGCGCGTTACGCCAATGATGATGCCGCCGAAAATATTCACCGCGATGATGATGAGGCTCGCAACCGCCTCGCCGCGCACGAACTTGGACGCGCCGTCCATAGAGCCGAAGAAGGAGCTTTCTTCCTCAAGCTCCGAGCGGCGCCGCTGCGCCTCGCGGTCATCGATGAGGCCGGCATTGAGGTCGGCGTCGATGGCCATCTGCTTGCCGGGGATGGCGTCGAGGGTAAAGCGGGCGCCCACCTCGGCGATACGCGTGGCGCCCTTTGTGATGACGAGGAAGTTCACCGTCACCAGAATGACGAACACGACGATACCGATAACGAAGTCACCACTCATCACCAGCTGCGAGAAGCCGGCGATGATGTAGCCCGCCGCGTGCACGCCGTCGCTGCCGTGCGAGAGGATGAGGCGCGTGGTGGCGATGCCGAGGCCCAGCCGCAGCAGGGTCGCGATCAGCAACACCGTCGGGAAGGAGGAAAATTCAAGTGGCTTATTGATCCACAGCGACACCATCAGGATGAGAACGGACAACGCGATGGACAGCGCCAGCCCCATGTCGATGAACATGGGCGGGATGGGCAGGAACATGACGCCAAGGATCGCCACGATACCCATGGCGAACCCGATGTCACGACGCGAGCGCGCCGCTACGCTGTCAGTAGCTGGGATGTCGGCCATGCTCTCAAGCTCCGCCCAACACCAAGGCCCCTCGCCACATCCTCAATCACCATTCCCAGAGCCGCCAAAACGCGGGTCTACCGTTTAACATCCCGGGGCCGTGCCTCAGCCCCTCCCCCACTCTGCCCGGACAAGATGACCGGAAGGCCCCCGCCCTGCTCGCCCCGCCTGAGGCCAAGCCCGCCGCACGCTAATAGCCGCTCGAAATCCGACCATAGACCTCTTCCGTGAACGCCATGATGTGCGAACCCATGAAGGAGGCCGTCAACGCCGCAACCGCCAAGACCGCAAGGATCTTGGGAATGAAGGTCAGCGTCATTTCCTGGATCTGGGTCAGCGCCTGAAAGAGGGCCACGAGAATGCCCACAATCATGGCCGCCGCAACGGCCGGCCCGGCCGCGACCAACACCGTCCAAATGGCGGAGTTGACCAGATCGAGCGCGTCCGCCTCGTTCACGAGCCGCTCAGGGTCACGCCATCCTCGATGGCGACGGTCTTGCCACTGGTCAGCGTCGCGACGACACCGTCGCTGGTGATCTGAACCGACGCCACCGTTCCGGAAACCGAGCCATCCGCCGAAGTCAGCGTCTTGCCGATGGCCGACTCCGCCGACTGCAGCGCGGACGACGTCAGCATGGCATCGAGCTTGCTGTTCGTGGTGATCTGCTGTTCGACCTGGGAAAAGGACGCGAGCTGCGACAGATAGGCCGTGGAATCCATCGGATTCGTCGGGTCCTGGTTCTGAAGCTGCGCCACCAGGAGCTGCAGAAAGGTGTCATAGTCGATGGAAGTCGCCGACGCGGCCGACGAACTCGTGCTCTTCGTGCTGGTCGCAGCGGCGGCGCTCGTGGTGCTTGAAACAGAAGTCATTGCGGCATCCTTCCCACCGTGGACCGTGCCATATCAGGATTGCGCGAGGCCGCCCTCAGGCCACTTCGCACTGCTGCAGGGCGTTGCCCTCGATGATCGAATCTTCAAGGGGGAAGAGCTGCCGCAGCTGCCGCAGCGCATCAAAGCACCGATCCTCGGCGAGAGCCGACTTCACCTGCTCCAGCTGCACCAGCATCTCCTGGTTGGAGTAGGCACGCATCACCGCGGTCAGGTGCCCCGACGCCAGGCGCCGGGCCTCATCGGCACTGCTCGGATACATGAGCACCGACTGCACGATGAAGTAGAGCTGACGCAAAGGCGTGGTGGTGTTCTCCACCTGCATCACGTGACCCTCGAGCAGAAAGACAGCGTCATTCAGCAGCTCGAGCGTCACCTTGCGGTCGGCGCAGAACACCGCACCGTTGAGATAGATCTTCTCTCCGGCCTTCAGCGAGATACGCATCGCCTTCGTCATTTCAGGCCGTCCCGAATAGTGCGGTTCACATCGATCAGCAGCGCCACATCCCGGGTCGGATCACTCAGGATGCGATCCGCTTCCTGGATGATCCAAAGGCCGAGCGACGCCAGGTTCACGCGCAGGGTTTCCGGCAGCTCGTTCTGCGCGTCCGCGATGTCGGCGATGAAGAACCGCCACATCTTCTGCACCGTCAGCAGCGCCGTGCGCATTTCCGGGGTTCCAGGGCCCGCCGCCTGTGCCTGAACCAGAAGATCCATGGCCATGTCGAACGCCTGGCGTTCGCGCTCGCGCCCGGAGGTCCCAGCCTCGTCGAGAATTTCCGCATATGCGAATTTGTACATGGCACCCCTCTTACGTGGGATCAAGCGTAGTTGAGAAGCGACAACTGCATCAACGTCGCCGTCGTCGAGTAGGACATCTCAAGCTGTGTCGTCATATTATCCAGGCGTGTCTTGGCTTCGGCAGTATCAACCCCTTCAAGGTTTGAAATCTGCGTCTCAACCAGTGTGCTGGCACTACTCAGGACATCATTGGCCTTATTGATCCGGCTCTGCGTGACACCAAGGCTCGCGCTGA
The DNA here is from genome assembly GCF_043831965.2 of Xanthobacter variabilis. Taxonomy (NCBI): domain Bacteria; kingdom Pseudomonadati; phylum Pseudomonadota; class Alphaproteobacteria; order Hyphomicrobiales; family Xanthobacteraceae; genus Xanthobacter; species Xanthobacter variabilis. Next base: position 2,594,781 of record NZ_CM195533.1, on the reverse strand, counting down.
CGGTCGTAATCTGCGAGATGGCGGCGCCCGCCACGGTGGTCGCCTTGTCCACCAGCACCGCCCTGGTCTCAGCCGAGAGATTGGCGGTCCCGAGCTTCGCCACCATCGTCAAGGCCATGGTCAGGTTGCGCACCCCGTCGATATTCGCCGTGGTGGTGATGTTCGCGCGTGCGTTGCTGCTGATCTGGCTGGTGAGCGGCTGATCGGAAGCGCTCGACCAGGTATTGCCCCATGAGGGGTCAGCAAACAGGTCCGCGAATGTTCCGTTCAGGAACGTTTCCATGTCGCTCGCCGAGATATTGCTCACCGCCGGATCGGTGGGGCTGACGCCAAAAGCCGCCGTGAAAGCCGCTGTGACCGCCGCCTCGGGCCCGTCCTCGTAGGCGGCCATCGGCTGCACGGAGCTGTTCGTGCCCGCGAAGAGGTAGCGCTGGCCATCCGAGGTATTCAGGTTGTCCGTCAGCGTCGCCAATGCCGTTTCCGCCTGCGTCACCAACGTCTTCGGGTCGGCACTGGAAGACTGAGCCGTGATGAGATCCTGAAGAAACTCATCGCCATCGGCAATCAGCTTCGCCATGACCGTCTGCGAGGTGCCGACGATGTTCGAGGCGAAATTATTGCTGAGCGTCTGCGAGGAAATGGCCGCCTTGGTCGAGTAGAGCGAAACGCTCTGCCCGGTCCGGAGTCCAAGGCTGAGCCCCACATCCGCATAGCGCCCGGTAGCAATCTCCGTGGTGGCCTTCGCCATCTCGTTCTGCAGGCGAGCAACGGACTTCAGCGCGCTGCTGGTCCAGGTCAAGGTGGAAACAAAGGAGCTCTTCATTGCCGTCACCCGATCACGCTGAACAGCTGGTCGTAGAGGTTGCTCACCACCCCGATCAGCTTGGAGGACGCCTGGTAGCTGCGCTCCAGCTCAAGCTGAAGGGCATATTCCTCATCGAGATTGACGCCCGTCGCCGAGGACAGGGCGGTGGAGGCCTGCGACAGGACCGCGGCCTGGGTGTCCAACTGCGAGGACACCGTTGAGCGCTGGCCCTCAAGCCAGCTCACGGAGCTGGTCGCAAACCCCATCAGGTTGGTGCCGTCGTGCAGCTGGGCCGTTGCGTCATAGGTCCGCGACTGGGCCAGGGTGTCCACCAGGCTGGTCAGGCGCGTGCCGTAGCTCGCCTCGGCCCCGGTGTTGTAGAGATAGGAGGTGCCGTTCATGCCACCGTCGCGCAGCGCGAAGGGCGTGCCCCCCTGCTCCGTATCGACGGCCGCGTTCACGGTGATCGACCCAGCGAGACCGGCCACCATGGAACCCGGCACAGAGGTGTCGCCGGCGCTGGCGGTGAACAGGCCCGCCATCGTCGGCCCGCCAAGGCCGCTCTGATCGGTCTCGGCAAAGGTGTCGATGAGACCGCGGGCAACCTCGTCGAGCTGCGCCTGATATGTGACGGCGACATCGTCCCGCAACGTCGTGAGACCCACGATCGTGCCCGATTTCAGAGCCATCGAGGTGCTGGCGCCGGGCCCCGCGACGGCCACACCGTCCACATAGACGGCATTGCCCGAGCTGGAAGCGTCGAGCATGCCCGATTCCGCAAAAGTAACGGAGCGGGCGGTCTTGTCGAACAGGGTAACGCCGCTGTCCGTATAGATGGCGATGTCATTGTTGTCGCGCGTGAGAGTGGAGATCCCCATCTCCTCCGCCAGCTGCGCGAGGATACTGTCCCGCTGGTCCAGGGCGTTCGTCACATCGGTCCCGAGCGCGGTGCCGCGCACCACGGCGTCGTTCGCATCCTGGAACTGCGACAGCAAGTCATTCACATTGCCGACCGAGGCAGCGATGGCCGAGTCGGCATCGGTGCGCACCTGCTGAACCGCGTCGCTGGCATCATTGAGCGACACAGCCAGATCCTGCGCAGCCGACACCGCCGCCGCCGCGAGCGCGGTGTCATCGGGCGCATTGGCGGCAGCCGTGAGAGCATTCGAGAAGGTGCCCAGCAGCGCGGCCGGAGAGGTTTCGCTCTCCGTGTCGCCGACGGTCTTCTGGAGGACGGTCAGCCCGTCATCCAATGCCTTCAGCTGCGCGCTCGACGAGGTGGACGACAGCATCTTGTCGAACAGCGCAGAATCCGACGCCCGCGTGATGGTGACGACCTTGGCGCCACCATCGGCCGACGTGGTGACCACGGCGATCTTTCTGGAAGCCGAAGCGCTGTCGGCCGAGCCAACGTTGCTTGCCGACACCGACAGCCGCGTGGACGTGGCCTGCAACGACGAGCGGGCAGTGTTGAAGGCAGCGGTCAAGCTCATAGCGATCCCCCAGCAGCTCGGCCGCTCAACGCTTGAGGTTCATCAGCACGTCGAGAAGCTCGGTGCCGGTCTGGAAGACCTTCGAGTTCGCGGTGTAGTCACGCTGCGCCACGATCATGGTGGTCAGCTCGCTCGCCGTGTCGACGGTGGAACCCTCGGTCGCGCCGGACACCATGGTGCCGAGGCCGGCCGATTCCGCGTAGCCGATCTGCAGCGGACCGGAGGAATTGTTGATCTGATAAGCGTTGCCCGACAGGGGGGTCAGGTTGTCCGGGCTGGTGACGTAGCCGAGCGGGATCTTGAAGATGGCGAACTGGTCACCATCGCCGTTCACCGCATAGACAGTGCCGTCGCCATCAATGGAAATATCCGACAGGACCGAGGCCGAGCTGCCGTTGATGTCCGTGGTCAGCGGGGTGTAGTCCATGTCCTTCTGCACCATGCCGGACAGGTCGAGGGTGACCGGCGTGGTGGTGGTCGCGTTCAGCGAATTCTGAACCGCCAGGGAGAAGGTGGCCGGGCTGGTGGTCAGAACACCCGAGCTGTCGAAGGTGAGCGTGTAGGTCGCCGGGTCCACGTCCCCGCTCGCGGTCACCGTCCAGGTCACGGCGCCGGTGGTGGCGTCCACCGCGGTCTTCTCCATGGTCAGGCTGACATTGCGCTGAGAGCCAAGGGCGTCATAGGCGGTGAGCGAGGTGGTCATCGTGTCGCCGATGGCCGCGCTGGTCGGCAGGTTCGCCGCGAAGGTGGCATCCGTCGAGGCCGCAGCGGTCACCGTCGCCTTGTCGATATTCACGGGCACGAGCTGGGTCGAGTCGACCGTGCCGTCTGCGGCCACGGCGTAACCCATGAGCGTGTAGCCGGCGCCATTCACCAGATTGTTAGTGGAGGCATCCTGCGTGAAATTGCCGGCGCGGGTCAGAACAGTCTGGCCGGAGGTGTCCGTCACCAGGAAGAAGCCGTTGCCCTGAATCGCTAGATCGGTCGTGCCCTTGCCGGTATAGTCGAGCTCGCCACGGGCCGAGATGTCATAGCTGATGGTGGTCTTCACCGAGCCCGACTGATAGTCGCCGCCGCTCCCGGTTTCAGACTGCAGCATCACCGAGGAGAAGTCGGCGCTGGCCGCCTTGTAGCCGATGGTGCCCGAATTGGCGATGTTGTCGCCCACCGTGCTGAGGAGGTTCGCCTGCGCGTTCATGCCCGACACGCTCGTGCGCATCATTCCGTAAAGGCTCATCTGGCTTGGCTCCCGAGGGCAATGGCCGCTCCATACGGCCCGTGGTTGATCAATTGAACCTAAAAGGCTTGTGCGAAGCTGCCGGCCATCAAGCCCGCAGCGCCGCCGCAAGGTCAGCGAAGGGATCGCGGCTCGGCGGCGATCCCGGATTCTGTCTCAGCGCGTCATAGATGCGCGGCACCGCGGCGATGGCCTGATCCAGATCGAGATCGCTCCCGGCCTGGTAGCCGCCCATGAGGCGCAGGTCCCGCGTGTCCTCGAACCGCGCGATCATGGCCTTCAGGCGCCGCACCAGCTCGCGCTCGCCCTCGTTCCACACCAGACCCGACAGTCGCGACACCGAGCGCAGCACGTTGATGGCTGGAAACCGGCCCTGGTCGGCGATGGCGCGATCGAGCACGATGTGCCCATCCAGTGTGCCGCGGATGGCGTCCGCCACCGGGTCGTTATGGTCGTCGCCGTCCACCAGCACCGAGAAGATGCCGGTGATGGATCCCTTGCCCTCCTCGCCTGGGCCGGCCCGCTCCAGCAACTTCGGCAAGGTGGAGAACACGCTCGGCGCGTAGCCCCGGGCGACCGCGGGCTCGCCGGCGGCCAGCGCCACGTCGCGCGCGGCATGGGCATAGCGCGTGACCGAATCGACGATCAGCAGCACACTCTCGCCTGCATCGCGGAAATGCTCCGCCACCGCGAGGGCGGCCTGCGGCGCCATGCGGCGCATCATGGGGCTCTCGTCGGAGGTCGAGACCACGACGACCGCCCGTGCGCGGTTGGGCGCAAGGGGCCCTTCCAGGAACTCGCGAACCTCGCGCCCACGCTCGCCCACCAGGGCCACGACCACGGTATCGAAGCCCGTGCACCCCGCCAGCATGGACAGCAGCGTGGACTTGCCCACGCCGGAGCCCGCGAAGATGCCCATGCGCTGCCCCTGGCACAGGGGAGTGAAGATATCCACGGCGCGCACGCCCGTGCGCAGAGGCTTTTCCACCCGCGCGCGGGCCATGGCGGCGGGCGGGTCGCGATCGAGGGGCATGGCCTTCAGGCCCCGCGGCAGCGGCCCCTCCCCGTCCAGCGGCTGGCCCAGGGCGTTGACGACACGCCCCTTCCACTGCTCGCTCGGATGAAGGACCAGCGGCCCGACGCGAAACGCCCTCTCGCCGAGCCCCACCTGCATCTGACTGTCGTAAGGCTTCACCACGGCGCAGGCGCCATCGATGCGCACCACCTCGCCGAGCCGCACGCCTGCATCGCCCTCGACGCCGACGCGCTCACCCAGACGCAGCACGTGGGACAGGCCGGACACATCGAAATGCGTCGGCGCCACCTCGCGCACCACGCCGCCCACTCGCAGTGGCGGATTCTCCTCCAGCCCCGCCTCCACGGCGGCGGCCAGGCGCTCAAGACCGTTCATCCCTCAACTCCGCGGTCTCTCACGCACCCCGGCGTACCGCCCTACGCCCGGGCGCCTTCGATTCAGCTCGACGGCCCCAGCTGCTTGATGGCGCTGGTCGTCAGATCCTCATTCTGCGAGACGGCGTTGGCCGCCTGCTCAAAAGCCCTCTGGAGGGTGATGAGACGCGTCATCTCCATCACCGGATCCACGTTGGACCCCTCCACATATCCCTGGAGCACCTTGTTGCGGTTGAAGGTCTGGATCAGGGCCGGGGCCCGGTCCGGCGTCATCACCGCACCGCTCTGGCGCGTCATCTGCGTGCCGTCGGCCATCACATAGATGCCGACCCGGCCAACGGTCTGCCCGCGCTGATAGACGGAGCCGTCGACACCCACGCGCACCGCGCCACCGTTGGGATCCACCATCAGCGGAGCGCCGCCGGCATCCAGCATCGGAGCGCCGTTCATGGTCTGCAGCGCCCCCTCGGAAGTCATCCGCAGGCGCCCGTCCCGCGTGTAGCCCACGCCCTGGTCGGTGCGCACCGCGAACCAGCCATCACCCTCAATGGCCAGATCCAGGGGATTGCTGGTCTGGGTGATGGCGCCGGGGCGCAGCGACGTGAAGGTTTCGCCTTCGGACACATAGGACGTCTTGTCCCCGATCGTGTCCGACAGCAGCTCGGAAAAACGTACCTGCTCCGCCCGGTACCCCGGCGTGTTCATGTTGGCGACGTTGTTGGCGACGGTCGCGAGCCGCTTGTCCGTTGCCATTTGAGCCGACAAGGCCACGTAGAGATTCGAAGACACGTCTGCTCCCGAGCTGTTCCGGACGTGGAGACGGGCAAAATGACGGGCAAGGCCGTTCGTGGTGCCACTATGCCGGATCGAGGCTTGCGCGAGCCTGCCGCCGGTGCCCCTGCCCGCTCACGGACCGGTGAGGCCGGCCTGGCGAGCCGGCTGCGAGATCAGCCTCGCGCAATCCTGCTCACCTAATTGAGGGTTGGGGACACCTCTACCCGGGAGGAAGGCGCCTTGGCGGTTATTATTGGAATCATTCTCGGCCTTGGCGCCACGTTCGGCGGCTTTGTCGCCATGGGCGGGCACCTGAGCGTGGTGTGGCAGCCGTTTGAATACGTCATCATCGGCGGCATTGCCTTTTCCACCTTCATCATCGCCAACCCCGTTCCGGTCATCAAGGACACGGGCACGGCGATCATTCAGGCCGCCACGGGAATGGCCCCCAAGCGCAAGGACTTCATCGCCCTCCTGAGCCTGCTCTACGCGTTGATGCGCGACATGCGGCAGAAGCCGCGCAACGAGGTCGAGGTCCATATAGACGATCCGCAGAATTCGCCGCTGTTCGGCCAGTTCCCCACCATCCTCAAGGACAAGGAACTGACCCAGTATATCTGCGACTATGCGCGCCTCATCCTCATCGGCAACGCCAAGTCCCACGAGATCGAAGGCTTGATGGAGCAGGAGATCTCCACCATCCGCAAGCACAAGACCAAGCCAGCCAGCGCCATGAGCACGGTGGCCGAGGCGCTGCCGGCGCTCGGCATCTGCGCGGCGGTACTCGGCATCGTGAAGGCGATGGGCGCCATCGACCAGTCGCCCGAGGTGCTGGGCCACTATATCGGCTCCGCCCTCATCGGCACCTTCCTCGGCATCTACTCTTCCTACGCGATCATCTCGCCGCTGGCCCACAAGATTAAGATCACCCGCGAGAAACAGTGCCAGCCCTTCATCATCGTCAAGCAGACGCTGATCGCCTTCATGAACGGCGCGCTTCCGCCTATCGCGCTGGAACACGGCCGCAAGACCATTTCCGCCGCCGAGCGCCCCACCATCGACGAGGTGGAGAGCGAGGCCATCAACAGCGCGCCCGTGGCCGGTGGCGCGCCCGCGCAGCAGGCGGCCTGATCCATGTCCTCCCATAAGCACCACGACATCCGCGACATGCTTCTGGATGCGGCCGGGCTCTCGCTCGACCGCCTGCCCATGCTGCACGTGATGTTCGACCGCATGGCCACGGCCTGCGCCGACGGGCTGCGCCAGTTCGCGGCCTCCCAGGCCTATTACTCGTTCCTGAGCATCGAGAACGGGCGCATCGGCGAGGTGCTGGAAGCCTATGAAGGCATGGCCATCGCCGGCATCTTCCGCGCCCCCTCCTGGGACAGCCAGCTCATCGTCGGCTTCGACCGCGACTTCATCTTCACCATGATCGAGGTGCTGTTCGGCTCCGACGGCTCCGAGCCGCCGGTGGAAGACGAGCGCAGCTTCACCAACATCGAGGGCCGGGTCGCCCAGCTTCTGTTCGAGCAGATGGCAAAGGCCCTTCGCGCCTCGTTCGCCCTGGTGAGCGACACCACCTTCCAGTTCGAGCGCCAGGAAACGCGCATGGACTTCGCGGTGATTGGCCGGCGCAACAACATGGCCGTTGTGGCCAAGTTCCTGCTCCAGGCCCTCAACCGCGGCGGCGAGATGTTCGTGCTCATCCCGCAGACGGCGCTCACCCCCCTGCGGCGCGCCCTCGCCCACACCACCATCACCGAAACCAACAACCGCGACCCCCAATGGGCGCAGAAGATCCGTCAGGAGATCAACCGCACCGAGGTCAAGCTGCGCGCCATCCTGGAAGAGCGCGAGGTCACCCTTGGGGAGGTTTCCGAATTCAAGGTGGGACAGGTCATCAAGCTGAATGCGACGCCGACGAGCCGGGTCAAGCTCGAAAGCGCCGCGCAACCCCTCTTCTGGTGCCGCCTCGGCCAATCGGACGGCGCCTATGTCGTGCGCGTCGAGGAACAGATCAGCCAGAACCAGGACTTCATCGATGATATCCTCCCCCGTTGATATTCTCCTGCTCGTCGCCCTGCTGGCCACCACCGTCAGCGTGGTGGTGCTCTACCGGCGCCTGGCCCGCCTCGACCGGCTGAACGCGGACTATGGCCGGGCGTTGGAGGATGCCGCGAACGCCCTGACGGCGGCGCGCGATTCCCTGCAGACCTTCAGCGCCGACGGGCGCGAGGTGCTCACCCAGCTCTCGAGCCGCATCGACGATGCCCACGGCGTGATCGCCGAGCTCGACGCGCGCACCGGAACGCCCAGTTCCAAGATGAAGCAGCACTGATATCTTTCCTTCTTCTGCTCCAGAGGATGTCATGGCCGACACCGACGACGACAGCACCGCCCTCGACGAAGCTCTGCTCTCCGGCAGCAAGAGCGCCGAACCGGAAGAAACCCTGGGCAACGGGCCCGGCCTTGACGCGGTCAAGCGCATTCCCGTGCAGCTCCAGGTGGTTCTGGGTTCCGCCACCATGCCGGTTTCGAGCCTGCTGAAGCTCGGCCGCGGCGCCGTTGTGCCGCTCGACCACCGGGTGGGCGAGCCGGTGGACGTGGTCGTGAACGGGCGCGTCATCGCCCGCGGCGAGGTGATGGTGGTCGAGGACGACAGCTCTCGCTTTGGCGTGTCGCTGACGGAGATCGTCGGCCCGGGCGGCAACGACGAAGCCTGACGGAGATTAGCCGATGGCGACGCCGACCCAGGGCAAGTCCCGTCCCCTGCACGGAACCGACAAGGTTGCGGCGGTGCTCATGACCATGGGCCCGCCCACGGCGAACCGTCTGCTGAAGCATTTCGATCCGGATGAGATCAAGCTCATCACGCGGTCGATGTCCCAGCTGAAGTCCATCACCCCGACGCAGATCGAATCCATCGTCGAGGACTTCGCCAGTCAGTTCGCGTCCGGCGCCAGCCTCATGGGCACCGCATCGGACGTGGAGCGGCTGCTCACCGGCGTGCTGCCGCCGGAGCAGATCGCCGACATCATGGCCGAGCTGCTCGGCACGGCGAACCACTCCATCTGGGAGCGCATCTCCACGGTGTCGGAAAGCGTGCTCGCCTCCTACATCGCCAAGGAGCACCCGCAAACCGCGGCGCTGATGCTCTCGAAGGTGCGCCCGGCCTGCGCCGCCAAGGTGATGAGCTTCATTCCGGAGGAGCGCCGCAACGGCATCCTGCGGCGGATGCTCACGTTCAAGCCCATCGTCGATGCCACCATGCAGGTGATCGAAAAGACGGTCTACGAGGACTTCATGATGAATTTCTCGCGGAATGCCGGCGCCGATCCCCATGCCCGCATGGCCGACATCATCAACAAGATGGACCGCGACGACATGGAGACGGTGCTCTCCAGCCTGGCCTCCACGCGGCCGAAGTCCGCCGAAATCCTGCGTGGCCTGCTCTTCACCTTCGACGACATCGTGAAGCTCACGCCCCGCGCCCGCACCTCGCTGTTCGACCAGGTGCCGACCGACAAGCTGGTGCTGGCCCTGAAGGGCACCGACCACGACTTCCGCGAGATGATCCTGCAATCCCTCGGCGCCCGTATCCGCCGCATGGTGGAGCAGGAAATGGCCACCGGCGAGCCGGTGCCCGCCCGCGAGGTCGCCGAGGCCCGGCGCTCGATCACCGATCTTGCCCTCGATATGGCCGGACGCGGTGAGATCGAGCTCAACAGCGACAGTGATGAGGATTCCTATGTGCGCTAGGGCTCCTGGGGGCCGCAGGCCGCCCCATCGCGCATCTAGACCGCGCGATCTGTGACCATTCAGCCGCTGGCGCACACCCCCGGGAGCTGCGCCAACTGCTTTCAAACGTGTTCGGGCGGTGGGCGTATTCGACCGCTGGAAAAATGGTTCGGCATCATGAGCCGCTAAAGGATCCTCCCGCGCGCCGCGGAGTTATCCCGAACGGCTGGCATGAACCACCGCCGCTCCGCGCGAACCCGCACGGGGCATCGCCCGACGGGCTTGGGGAGACGAGACGCGACGACGCGCTGACGGGGTTGGGGGGTTATGGCTGAGGATCAGGACAAAGAGAGTAAAACCGAGGAAGCATCGGAGAAGAAGATCTCCGACGCCCTCGAGAAGGGCAATGTGCCGTTCTCGCGGGAGGCGACGCTGTTTGCCTCGCTCCTCGGGATTCTCGCCTGCCTCGCTTTTTTTGTGGCCGCCCCCGCGCGCTTGCTCACCGATGATCTGGCGCGGCTGATCGACGATCCGTCCGGCTTCAGCCTCGAGCGCGGCAGCGACGCCATCGAGCTGCTGTGGAGCACCATGCTGGTGGCCGGGCGTTTCCTGACGCCAATGATCATCATCCTGGCCATCGCAGGCATCGTCGCCTCGGTGTTCCAGAACGTGCCCTCCCTGGTGCTCGAACGGATCACGCCGAAATGGGAGCGGGTCTCGCCGAGCTCCGGCTTCAAGCGCCTCATGGGCGTTCAGGGGCAGATCGAATTCGGCAAGTCGTTGTTCAAGCTGTTCGCGGTGGGGCTGGTGGCGGGGCTGGTGCTCTATTGGGAAGAGCACAAGGTGGTCGACGCCATGCTCACCGACCCGCTGCTGCTGCCCGCGGCGGTGCTGGAGCTGGCGATGCGCCTGGTGTCGGCGGTGTGTGTGGCGACCATCGTCCTGGTGGGGGCGGACCTCGTGTGGTCGCGCCTGCACTGGAAGACCGAGCTGCGGATGACGCGCCAGGAGGTGAAGGACGAGTTCAAGCAGGCCGAAGGCGACCCCTTCGTCAAGGCGCGCATGCGGTCACTGGCCCGGCAGCGCGCCCGGCAGCGCATGATGAATGCCGTGCCCAAGGCCACCGTCGTCATCGCCAATCCCACCCATTACGCCATCGCCTTGAAATACGACCGCGACCTGGGGGGCGCGCCGCTGGTGGTGGCGAAGGGGCTTGATCTCGTGGCCCTCAAGATTCGCGAGATCGCCGAGCAGAACGCCATTCCCGTCGTAGAAGACCGGGCACTGGCCCGCGCCTTGTACGACGTCGTTGAAGTCGATCAATGGATTCCACGTGAGTTCTACCGACCGGTAGCTCAGGTTCTTCACTTCATTTATTCGAAGCGCTCCCATGGTTCCAAATAGCTGGCAACAACTTCTCGCCATGAAAACGCGATCTCAGCTGGAGACGCAGGCGTTCGAAACCATGCTCGCCATGGCTCTTCGTGAGTTCGTGGCTGAGCTTTTTTTCACCGATGCGGGGCTACTGATCGGCTATATCAATGCCGGCCAGGCCAACAACATCGAGGACATCGTCGCCTCGTCGGCGGAGCGCTCCCTGAAGCCGGGCTCGCTGCGCTATGGCCGCCACGCCATGACCCATTCGGACTGGGGCCAGCCGCCCACGGTGAGCATGGACCTTGAGTTTCACCATCACAGTCTCGCGATCTATTTCAAGCTGGTGTTCGACGCGACGTCCGTAGGCGTGGCCATCGACAGCATTGATTTTCGTGTGCCCTGCAGCGGTCACGACGAGGGTATCGAGTTGCTGCGCGCTGCGCTTGCGGACTCCCGCATGCCCGCATAGGTGGCTTCGGCCATCAGCCTCGGGCAAGCCTCGACCGGTAGAAGATCAAGATGAACTCGCGGTCCCTGTCTGAAAGACAAAAGGTTCGCGGAGCTTATCAACGTAGATCGGACCGGGAGTCGTTCCGCGGAGATCGCCATGCAGCCACTGTATTTGTTCGGCCTTGCATCCCGCCATTCGCAATGGGCGACCGTGCGCCAAGCCGCCATCACCGGCAACATCGCCAATGCCAACACCCCCGGCTACAAAGCCGTGGACACGGCGTCCTTCGAAGCTGTGCTCGGCCAGACGCAGCTGACGATGGCCCGCACCTCAGAAACGCACATCAGCACCCCGGCCGCGGAAGCGCAGACGCGCACCCGTGACGCCAAGGACGCCTGGGGCATCAACAATTCCGGCAACAGCGTGAGCATTGAGCAGGAAATGCTGAAGGCGAACGAGGTCAACACCTCCTTCACCCTCGACACCACCATCGTCCGTTCCTTCAACCGCATGATTCTGGCGGGCCTGAAATGAACCCGATCGATCCCCTCAAGGCCGCGACCCGCATCGCCAGCACCGGGCTCGAAGCCCAGTCGACCCGCATGCGGATCGTTGCGGAAAACCTCGCCAACGCGAACTCCACCGGCTCGACACCGGGGGCGGAGCCCTATGCGCGCAAAACGGTCCAGTTCTCCTCGGAGCTCGACCGGGCGATGGGCATCTCGCAGGTGAAGGTCAAGAATATCGGCATCGATGATGCGCCCTACCGCACCGAATACGACCCCGGCAATCCGGCCGCGGACGACAAGGGCCGGGTGCTGGTGCCGAACGTCAATCCGCTGGTGGAAATGGCCGACATGCGCGAGGCCAGCCGCAGCTATGAAGCCAATCTGCAGATGATCAAGCAAGCGCGGTCCATGGTCGCCATGACCATCGACCTGCTGAGGACGTCGTCATGATCAATTCCATCGGCCTCACCTCATCGAGCACTTCGGCGTCCGGCCTCTCGCTCACCCGCAGCACGCGGACCGAGACCTCGTCGACCACCCCCACCCAGGGTGCGCAGAGCGTCGATTCCACCGACTTCTCGAGCATGCTGGCGCGCATGTCGTCCGACGCAGTCGACACGCTGAAGACGGCCGAGTCCGCCTCCATCTCCGGCATCAACGGCCGCGCCTCCGTGCAGCAGGTCGTGGAAGCCGTGATGAATGCGGAGCAGACGCTGCAGACCGCCATTTCGGTGCGCGACAAGGTTGTCGCCGCGTACCAAGAAATCAGCCGGATGACCATCTGACGTCTCGAGGGAGCCATCATGAGAGCGCTTGCAATCGCCGCTACCGGCATGTCGGCCCAGCAGACGAACGTCGAGGTGATCGCGAACAACATCGCGAATATCAGCACCACCGGCTTCAAGCGGGCTCGCGCCGAATTCACCGACCTGCTCTACCAGGCCGAACGTGCCCGTGGCGTGCCGAACCAGGACGGTGCCGAGCCGGTGCCGGAAGGCGCGCTGATCGGCCTCGGCGTCCGCACTATCGGCATTCGCAACCTGCACATGCAGGGTGAGCTGAGCCAGACCTCCAATCCGCTGGACGTCGCCATCAACGGCCACGGCTGGTTCGAGGTCACGAGCCCCAATGGCGACACGCTCTACACCCGCGCCGGCAGCTTCAACCGCAGTTCCACGGGCCAGCTCGTGACGGCAGACGGCTACACCGTCAACCCGGCCATCACGCTGCCCACCGATGCAAGCGCCATCGTCATCAACGAGTCGGGCCAAGTCTATGCCCAGCTCTCGAACCAGACCGCGCCGCAGCTGCTCGGCCAGCTCCAGCTCGCCACCTTCGCCAATGATTCCGGCCTCGAGCCGCTGGGCGACAACCTCTATCGCGAGACGCCCGCCTCCGGCCAGCCGGTGGAAGGCGTGGCTGGCGATGTCGGCTTTGGCGCCGTCATCCAGGGCTACCTGGAAAGCTCGAACGTGGATCCGGTGAAGGAGATCACCAACCTCATCCAGGCCCAGCGCGCCTACGAGATGAACTCCAAGGTGATCCAGGCCGCCGACGACATGTCCGGCGTCGTCTCCAAGGGCATCCGCTGATGCAGACGCGCGCTCTTCTCCCGGCCTGTCTCGGGCTCGCACTGGTGCTCGTCCTGGGCGGCGCGGCCGTCCGGGCGCAGAGCATCTCCGCGCTCGCCGCGCAGGCCGAAGCGGAGCGCGCAAGCAAGGAAGCTGCGCCGGCGGCGGCACCTGCCGCCGCCCCCAATGGCAATGTTGACGCAGCTGCGACCCTGGATCTCAAGCTCCCGGTTCCCAACGTCACCCTTTATCCCGGCGACGCCCTCACCTCCGCGGTGCTGACGGACCGCGCCGCCCCACGCAACGTGATCGAGAGCGGCATGTACGCTCCACGCGCCGAGGCCCTGGCCGGCAAGGTGGCGCGCCGCGTGCTGCCGGCTGGCGTGCCGATCCCCATGAGCGCCGTCACCGACGCGATCATGGTCACCAAGGGGGTGACCGCCCGCGTGGTGCTGAGGGAAGGTGGGCTGCAGATCTCGGGCTACGCCGTCCCGCTCGAATCCGGCTCCGCCGGATCGATCGTTCGTCTCAAGAATTTGGATAGCGGCCAGATCATCGTGGGCGAAGTTCAGGCCGACGGTTCCGTCAGGATCAAGATGAGATGACCGGACTTTTCCGCCTCGCGTTTCTCATCCTCGCCGGCCTGTGCGGGCTCGGCAGCCTGCCCGCCGCGGCGATGACGCGCATCAAGGACATTTCCTCGGTCCAGGGCGTGCGCGACAACCTGCTGGTTGGCTACGGCCTGGTGATTGGCCTGCAGGGCACGGGCGACACGCTGCGCAACTCGCCCTTCACCGAGCAGGCCATGCAATCCATGCTCGACCGCATGGGCATCAATGTGCAGGGCATCGCGCTGCGCGCCAAGAATGTGGCGGCGGTTGCCGTCACCGCGAATCTGCCGGCTTTCGCCGCCATCGGCACCCGCATCGACGTCACGATCGCGTCCCTCGGCGATGCCACCTCCCTGCGCGGCGGCACCCTGCTGGTGACCCCGCTGAACGGCGCCGACGGTATCGTCTATGCGGTGGCACAGGGCCAGCTGGTGTCCGGCATCCAGATCACCGGGCAGGCCGAAACGCTGAGCCAGGGCGTGCCCACCGCGGGTCGCATCGCCAACGGCGCGCTGGTGGAAAAGCAGGTGCCCGGGCGCCTCAGCGAGCTGCCGGAATTCTATCTCGACCTGACCAATCCCGACTTCCGCACCGCGACCGCCATCGCCGACGTGATCAATGCCTATACCCAGGCCCGCTACGGCAAGCGCCTCGCCCGCGAGGTGGACCTGCGCACCGTGGTGGTGGACCGCCCCTCCAAGGTCAATCCGGCGCGCTTCCTGGCCGAGATCGGCGATCTGCAGGTGGAGCCGGACACGCCGGCGCGCGTGGTGGTGGACCAGCGCACCGGCACGGTGGTGATCGGGCGCAATGTGCAGATTTCCACCTTCGCTGTCACCCAGGGCAACCTCACCGTGCAGGTGACGGAAACGCCCGAGGTGTCACAGCCCATGCCGTACAGCTTCGGCGAGACGGTGGTGGTGCCGCGGACCGACATCGCGGCGGAGGAGAGCGGCGGGCCCATCGGCATCGTGCGCGGCACCTCTCTCCAGTCCCTGGTCAACGGGCTGAATCGGTTCGGGCTCAAGCCCACGGACATCATCTCGATTCTGCAGGCCGTGAAGACGTCCGGCGCGCTGCAGGCGGAGCTTGTGTTCCAATAGATGAGGATGACGTGCCGGGCGCTGCGCGCGGTCACGTCATCTTATCTGCCTTGCAGCGGGGCGACGCGCCCAAAGGTCAGCGTCACGCAAGACAGTCTTCCTAAAACGAGTCATCCGTCGCTCACCCTTTGCGGAAGAAGCGGCGCTCTCAGCACGGAGGGAGTGCATGATGAACCTCACGCTGCCCACCCTGTTCACGGGCGTGATGCCTCGCCGCACCGGCGACGCCGTGGACCGGCGCGCGGCGCGGGTCGCCAAACGGGGCGCGCCGCTGCTCGCCCTGGTCGTCCTCTTCGGCGCCATCGGGGCTGACCGCGCATACGCCCAGAGCGCCCCGGCCCAGGGGTCTGCGGCGGCCCAGCCCGCCCAGCCCCCGGCCGCGCAATCCGGTGCGCGAGATGCCGAGGCGGCCCAGTATTGCCGTGGCATCGCCGACGCCGCAGCCGACGCCCGCTTCGCGCGCCAGAAGGAAGCGCTGGCGGCGATGGAAAAGGAAATCGAAGCGCGCATTGCGCAGCTCGAAGCCAAGCGCGCCGAATATCAGGACTGGCTGCAACGCCGTGAGGCTTTCCTCAAGAAGGCCGATGAAGCTCTGGTGGCCGTCATCTCCCAGATGCGCCCCGACGCTGCCGCCGCCCAGATGGCGGCGATGAACGAAGATATGGCCGCCGCCCTGCTGTCCAAGCTGAACCCCCGGGTTGCGAGCGCCATCTTGAATGAGTTCGAGCCCGCGCGCGCTGCGCGCCTCACCTCCACCCTGGTCGGCCTTTCGCGCCGCGCTCAGGAAGGGCGGCCTGGATGATACGCGTTGCCTTGACCTTCGGTGCCGCACTGCTCTTGGCCGGCTGCCAAACCGACCATGACAACCTTCTCACCGGCCCGACCCTGAGCCCTCTCGGCTCGGGCCTCGAGACCAATCGTGAGCCGGTTCCGGTGACCTTCCAGCAGCAGCCGGTGCGCAGCTTCCGCTCCACCTGGGACCAGAACCGCTCGGGCAGCCTCTATCGCGACCTGCGCGCCTCCAAGGTGGGCGACGTCATCCGCGTGTCCATCGCCCTCGACGACAAGGCGCAGTTCGACAATGCGACGGACCGCTCGCGCAAGTCGAAGAGCGACCTCGACTTCGACACCGGGCTCAACCTGTCCGGCTTCGGCCGCGGCGCCAATGCGGGCGCGGCGTCGGGCAACTTCACCGTCAACTCGGATACCGAGACCAACGGCAAGGGCACGATCGACCGCTCTGAAAAGCTGCGCCTGAGCATCGCCGCCGTGGTCACGGAAGTGCTGCCGGACGGCAACCTGATCATCAGCGGGTCGCAGGAAATCAAGGTGAATTACGAGGTTCGCGTGCTGAACATCGCGGGCATCGTCAATCCGCTCGACATCTCCTCTGGCAACGTCATCCCCTATGACAAGATTGCCGAGGCGCGCATCTCCTATGGCGGACGTGGCCGGCAGATGGACATGCAGCAGCCGGCCTGGGGCCAGCGCATCTACGACGTCGCCGCGCCCTGGTAAGGAAGATTCGCCATGGCCGACGAGAATAAAGAGGGCAATGCCGGTGGCGGCCGTCGCGGTCTCCTGATCGCGCTGGCCGTACTGACCCTCATCGCGGCGATCACCGGTGCGGGCATCGGCTATCTCCTCGGCAACACGGTGGAGGCCTCCGTCAGCGCGCGCATCGCGTCCTCCACGAGTGATAAGGAAGGCCCGCCGCTGCGCTACTCCGGCGACCTCACCATCAAGGAGCTCAAGCCCCTGGTGGTGAATCTGGCCGCGCCCTCCTCCACCTTCGTCCGCGTTGAGGCGGCGCTGGTTTTCAAGAATGGCGCCCTCGCCAATCCTGACGTGACGGCCGCAGAGGTGCGTGAGGACATAATGGCCTATATGCGCTCCTTATCGCTCAGCCAGCTTGAGGGCCCGAGCGCCCTGCAGCAGCTGCGCGAAGACCTGAATGATCGCGCCAGCACCCGCACGGAAGGCAAGATCACCGAGCTCGTTCTCGAAACGCTGGTGGTGCAGTGAACGAGTGGCGGACGGTGCGCAATGTCGTGCGGCACACGCTGCGCGCTTCGGCATGGCTGGCTCCCGCATCTGCGCTGCTTCTCGCCCTGCTAAGTTCCCCCGTCCTCGCGCAGAATTCGGCGGCGACACTTCCCAGCCTTGATCAGGTGCTGCCCGAATTCTCGGGCGGCACTGCCGCGCGCATTATTCAGATGATGGCCGTGCTCACGGTGCTTTCCGTCGCACCGGGCCTGCTGATCATGCTGACCAGCTTCACGCGTTTCATCATCGCCTTTTCTTTCCTGCGCTCCGGCCTGAGCCTTCCCTCCACGCCGGCAAATCTGGTCCTGATCTCACTGTCGCTGTTCATGACATTTTATGTCATGGCGCCGACGTTCGACCGCGCCTGGCAGGACGGCGTGGTGCCGCTCACGGAAAACCGCATCACCGAGCAGGAAGCCCTGGAGAGAATCTCGGATCCGTTCCGCGATTTCATGCTGGACCACGTTCGCGGCAAGGACCTGCAGTTGTTCACCGACATCGCCGTGCGCCAGAACATCCTCACGCCCGCCGCGCCGCCGGCGAACGGCGCGCCCGCGCCGGGTGTCGGGGCGGAGCCGCAGAAGGTTTCCATGCGCGTGCTGATTCCGGCCTTCATGATTTCCGAGCTGCGGCGCGGCTTCGAAATCGGCTTTCTCATCGTCCTTCCGTTCCTGGTGATCGACCTGATCGTGGCCACACTCGTCATGTCCATGGGCATGATGATGATGCCGCCCTCCGTGATCTCCCTGCCCTTCAAGATTCTCTTCTTCATTCTGATCGACGGCTGGAATCTGCTGGTGAGCGGCCTTGTGCGCTCCTTCTTCTAATGCCTTGCGGTCACCGCCCACACCCCACGCCGCGCCCTCCGGAGCGCGGCTTTTTTTTCGCCCGCGCCTTTTAGGAAGCTTGCTTCGCGCAAGCTTCGCATGCTAATTCTTTATTCATGGCAGGTTGATTGGTTCACCCTGGTGGGCCGCTGATCCTACGGATCCAACTTCAAAGGCATGATGCCGCCCTGCCATTCCGGTGCAAATCCGGCATGTCCCCCTGAAAATCTTCAGTTGTACCTTTGAAGAGGGACATCTTGTCATGACCAGCATTATCACCAACAACTCCGCCACGGTCGCCCTCCAGACCCTGCGTTCGATCAACAACGACCTCGAGATGACGAACAATCGCGTCTCGACCGGTAAGAAGATCAACGACGCGTCTGACAGCGCCAGCTACTGGACGATCGCGACGACCCTGACGTCTGACAACAGCGCCCTGAGCTCTGTGACGGACGCCATGGCTCTCGACAGCAACGCCGTGACCACCGCTTCCAAGGGTGTGACTCAGGTCATCGAAGACCTGAAGACCATCAAGGACGCGCTCGCTGCCTCGATCTCGTCGAACGCCGACCGCGGTGCCGCGCAGAAGAACATCACTGCCGCCATCGAGAACATCAAGACCGCAGCGACCAGCTCCATCTCCGGCAGCGCCGGCGACAACTGGCTGTCGGTTGACTCCCAGAACGACTCCGAGTTCACCGAGAGCAAGAGCCTTCTGGCTTCGTTCTCGCGCACCGGTTCTACCGTGAACGTGACCACGACCTCTCTCGATACCGGCGAGTTCCGCCTGTATGACAAGAGCGGCTCTGCGACCACCAGCGGCACCGTGTACGACACTGTCACCGACATCGCGACCGACTCGTCGTTCACCGATGATCTTGGCAACGCCTTCACGGTCAGCATCACCTCTGGCGAGACCGTCAAGGGCTTCATGGACACCACCTACTCGCTCGACTATGTCGATGCGAGCAGCACTGCCCAGACCGCGACGATCTCCCTGCAGACCATCGACGTGTCGAGCCTCACGGACGATCAGACCAACCTGATCTCCGCGTACATGAAGCTGGTCGACAAGACCATCACGTCGCTGACCTCTGGCGGCGCCACGCTCGGCGCCACGGCTGACCGTCTGGAGTCCCAGCAGACCTTCGCCACCAGCCTGATCGACCTCAACAAGTCTTCGATCGGCACCCTGGTGGACGCGGACATGGAAGAAGAATCCACCCGCCTGAAGGCCCTGCAGACCCAGCAGTCTCTGGCCATCCAGTCGCTGTCGATCGCCAACAGCTCGTCTTCCAACGTGCTGCGTCTCTTCCAGTGATCGAACGGCCGCCGCGCCCAACCCTCCTGGGTGCGGCGGCTACACAAACACCGGAGCCCTTTCAGGCAATCCGGATACTTACATTCTTCCCCAGAATGGAAATTTCGGCCGCGCCTCCTTTGGAGCGCGGCCTTTTTCGTTTTCCGCTTCTGCAACGCCCAGGCAAGTTTGACCTCCGACATTGAGGCTAGGCCAGGGTTGGAGTCACTCCGCCCCGGCAACCGGAACCTGGACATCGCAACCGCCGCGCGTCGCGCATGGCGGGAGCGGGAGTGGACGAGATCAGCGGATGATCGGCCAGAAGCAGCTCGAACTCCTGTGGCAAAATCTGCGCGACCTGGGTGTGCGCCGGCTGGTCGCTCTGGGCCTGATCGGCCTGACCGTGGTCGGCACCATCGGCGTGGGGGTCTATTATCTCGGCCAGCCGGAGCGGGAACCGCTCTACGCAAATCTCACCCGCGAAGACGTGAACCGCATTGGCGGCGCGCTCAAGGATGCGGGCATTCCGTTCGACGTGAATACCGACGGCACCACGGTGATGGTCGCCCATTCAGACACGGCGAAGGCGCGCATGCTGCTCGCCGTGAAGGGGCTGCCGCAGGCCGGCAATACCGGCTACGAGCTTTTCAACGACGTGCGTTCGTTCGGCCTCACCTCCTTCATGCAGGAGGTGACGCGCGTGCGTGCGCTGGAGGGAGAACTCGCCCGCACCATTCAGACCATGAAGGGCGTCAAGGCCGCTCGCGTGCATATCGTGCTGCCCGATCGCGCCGCCTTCCGCCGCGACCAGCAGCAGGCTTCCGCATCCGTAGTCATCCGGACCGAGAATGCGGAGGATGCCTCCACCGCCCAGGCCATTCGCCGCCTCGTGGCGTCCGCCGTGCCGGGCCTGAAGCTCGACGATGTCACGGTGCTCAACACCGAGGGCGCGGTGCTCTCCTCTTCCGATGATGGCGCCAATGCTTCGACCGGCCGGAAAGTTGCTCTGCAGCAGCAGGTGAACCGTGAGGTCGAGGAAAAGATCCGCCGCACGCTGACCCCCTATCTCGGCCTTGGCAATTTCGAGGTCAGCGTGTCCTCGCGGCTCGATACGGATCGGGTCACGACCCAGGAAACCACCTACGATCCCCAGTCCCGGGTCGAGCGTTCGTTGCGTGTGGTGAAGGAGCTCGGCGAGAGCCAGAATCGCACCAAGCAGCCCACCACGACGGTCCAGCAGAACGTTCCCAACAATCAGACCACCAGCCAGCCCACAACCGACGCCAATGAGAGCACTTCCCGCCGCGAGGAGCTGACCAACTTCGAGGTGTCGAGCCGCACGGTGCAGACGGTGCGCGACGCCTATGTGGTGAAGGGGCTGTCCATCGCCGTGCTGGTGAACCGGGACCGGCTTACCGCCCCCGCCACGACCGGGACCCCCGGTGCGGATGCGATCCCGGTGGAACAGCAGATTTATGAGGTTGAGCAGCTTGTGGCCTCGGCCGCCGGTTATGACAAGGATCGCGGAGACAAGCTCAAAGTAGCGGCCGTCGCCTTCGCCGATGGCGGCCACGCCCTGGAGCCCGTGCCGCCGCTGCCTTGGACGGAACTCTTGCTGCGTCAGGCCGGAACCATGATCAACGCTCTGACCATCCTTGCGGTGGCGGCCCTTCTCATCTGGTTCGGCCTGCGCCCTGCGGTACGCGCGATCCTGTCTCGTCCGCACGACGAGGTGGAGCAGGCGGTTGCGGACATTGAGACCGCGATGCTGACGGCAGAGCCGATGGCCGAGCTCGGCGGTCCCGCGGGCGCGCCCGCCATTGCTGCGCCGCCCACGGCGCCGGCTCTGGAGGCCCCCGGCGACGAAGAGGCCGTCAACCTCATCGGCGACCTGACGAACCGCAAGAATCGCTCGCCCCAGAAGCGGCTTGAGCAGATCGTCGAATATGACGAGGAACAGGCCGTTGCGATCCTGCGGCAGTGGCTTCATCAAGAGGCCCGGTCCTGACCATGCCGACCTTGTCGCGCTACCTCCCGCATTTCAGCGTTGACGGCACCACCGGGCCAGCACTCCTTGATGGACAGGGCAGCGGCCCGCGGCAGCGGCCCGGGGGCGAGGCACCGTCCCTTTCCGCCGTACAGCCCAAGCCGGCAGCCCCGACCTTCAGCCAGGAGGAGGTGAGCCTTGCCGTGTCGCAGGCGGTGCGCGATGCAACCGCGAAGTTGAAGGCCGAGCTCGCCGCGAGTGAGGCCGCGCGGCGGGAAGATGGCGAGCGCTTCGAGATCACCATGAGCGAGCACATGGCGACCGCCCGCGCCGAATGGACGGCGGCCGAAGCCGACCGCCTCGCAGCGACCATGACCGATGCTTTCGGCGCCCTGGAAAAGCGGGTCAGCGACGTGCTCGGGCGCATCCTGCTGCCCTTCGTGGGCGAGGCCATGCGCAACCGTGCTCTCGAGGAGGCGCGGCAAGCCATTGGCGGTCTGCTGAACCGGCCGTTGCCGCCTGAAGCGAACCAGCCGGTTATCACCGTGCGCGGCCCGGAAGATCTGCTCGCGGAGCTGAAGGAGCGCCTTGGCGCGCCCGAGGGAATCACGTTCCACCCCGGCGCCGGGGTGGAGATCGAGGCGACCTGCGGCGATACCCTGATCGAGACGCGCCTGGGTGCCTGGGCCCGCCTGCTGACAGCAGAGCCCGACGCGGCCGTGGATGAAGGAGCCGCCCATGGCTGATAAGAAGGACCACGGCGACCTCATCATCATCAAGCGGTATGAAGAGGAAGAATCCGAGCATCATTCGAGCGCCTGGAAGGTTGCGCACGCCGATTTCATGACGGCGATGATGGCCTTCTTCCTGATCATGTGGCTCATCAACGTCACCGACAGCGAAACTCGCAAGGCCATCGCCAATTACTTCAATCCCGTCGACCTTGCCGAGAATGTCAGCGACGTGAAGGGTCTTCACGACCCCAAGGATGACTCCGACAAGGGAACATCCGCCGACGGGAAAGAGCAGTCCGCGCTGAAGAACAGTGTCGGTCACGGCACCGGGGCCGGCGACGACCGGCAGCAGGGCGACAAGGAGCGCGCCGCGTTCCAGGATCCCTATGCGGTGCTCAAGCAGCTCGCCCACGATTCCGACCCCAGCCCCGGCGGCCAGCCCCCGCCCTCGTCCGGCAGTGAAGGCTCGCCGGGCACCGGCGCCGGTGACGTGACGCGCGATCCGTTCGACCCCACCTATTGGAAAGCTACCGCAGCCCAGCAGGCGCGTGACGCACAGCAGAAGGCTGCCCAGGAGCGGGCCGCGCGCGACGCGTCCGGAGCTGCCGGCCGTGATGGCACCGGCTCCAAGGCGAAGGGCGAAGGCGTGGCGCGCGGCGGCGACAAGGCCGCTCAGCAGGCGGCCGCCCAGGACAATGCCGCCAACGCGCTCGAGGGCGAGCTCAAGAGCGTTCTCGCCGGTGCTGTCAACGGCCCCCATGCCCCCAATCTCAGCGTGAAGGCCACGCCCGAGGGGCTGGTCATCGACCTCACCGACGACATCGACTACACCATGTTCCCGGTGGGCTCCGCCATTCCCGATGGCCGGCTGGTGCGGGCCATGGAGCAGATCGCGCGCGCACTCCAGAAGCGGCCCGGTGCCGTCAGTCTTCGTGGCCACACCGACGGCCGTCCGTTCCGCTCCGAGACGTATGACAATTGGCGCCTTTCCTCGGCGCGCGCGCACATGGCGCTCTACATGCTGGTGCGCGGCGGGCTGGACGAGAAGCGGGTCGTGAAGATTGAAGGCGTCGCGGACCGCGACCTGAAGAACGCCGACGATCCGAATGCACCGCAGAACCGGCGCATCGAAATCCTGCTGCGGACGCCCACACCATGAGGCGAGGGCGCTCTCGTTTCGCGAGCTGGACGTTATTTTCCGCGGGTTTGCTGGCCGCCACCCTGGCCCATGCGCAATCTGCCGATCCTTGGGGCGGCATGCGCGTGCAAGGTGACGTTCCCACCGATGCGCCGCCTCCACCGGCAGCGGCCCGCCCCGCTCCTCCTCCGCGTCCGGCAGCACCACCGCCCGCCCGCGCCGCGCAGCCGGCACCACCGCCCCCGCGCGCCGCGCAGCCCGTGCGTCCCCCCGCCGCGCCGCCAGCCGCCAATCGCGCGGCGACCAGCGCGCCGGCCCCCACCATCGCCAATGCGCCGCTGCCGCCGCGTCGGCCGGCGATCGCGCCGCCGGCGGCCGAAACGGCAGCGGCCCCGCCTGCAGCTCCCAGCGCGCCGCCGCCCGCCACGCGCCCCCTTGCTCCCCCGACCCGTCCGGTCGCTCCGGCCCTCGCAGAGCCGCGCATCCCCACTCCGGTGGCGCCGGCAACGGTCGCGGTCGATCATGCGCCGGCGCCCGCCGCAGCGCCCGCTCCGGCTCCCAGCCCGGCCCCCGCAGCGGCGCCGATCACGGCATTTGCGCCGACACGTACCGAATTGCGGCCGGACCTTGCGCCCGCCACCGGCTCGGCTCCCCCTCCCGCCGACACGTCGACACCTGCGGCCGCGGCTGGTGAGGCCCCCCCGTCGCCGCCCCCTGCCAGCACCGAGCGCCCGGCCACGCCGCCTGCCGCGGATGGAGGAAGCACGCCACCGGCCGCCCCCGCGCCTGCCACAGGGGCGCCCCCCGCGACCGCCAGCATGAACGCGGCGACTTCAACGCCGCCGGCCGTTGAGCGCGCCCCGCAGGCAACGGTGGCGCCCGAGGTTCCTGGAGCGCCTGGCCCTGCATCGCCCCCCGTCCAAGCGCCCGCGCCCAGGAGCGCCTCGGCGATCGCGCCCGTAGAGATGGTGCGGCGGCTGCAGCGACTGCAGGACCGCATCGCCGCCGGCTCCATGGAAGGCGTGACGACGCAGCGCGCGATGATTGCCGACATGGATGAAGCGTTTGGCGCCGCCGATTCCGCCGTGTGGCAGGACCCGGCCAACGCCCGAGCGCTCATCAGCTATTTCCTCAGCGGCGGCTCACCGAACGTGCTGCGCGCGATCATCACCCGCGACCCGCGACCCGCCATCGACGAAAAGCTCCTGCTGGGCACCTTGCTCTATGTCGAAGGTCGCGCGGAGGCCGCGCTGCGGGAGCTGGGCGAGGTGGATGCCCGCAAGCTGCCAAACATGCTCGGAGCGCAGATCGCGCTCGCGCAGGCCACCTTGACGGTGCGCCAGGACTCACGCAAGGCCGCCGCCCTGCTGGACCTTTCGCGTCTCCTGGCCCCGGGCACGCTGGTGGAGGAAGCGGCCCTGCGTCGCGAGATCCTGGTGGCCGCCCAGGCGAACGACATGCCCGCCTTTGAGCGGCTCTCCCGGCAATATCTGTATCGCTTCAACCAGTCCGCCTATGCCGACAATTTCCGGCAGCGCTTCGCCAGCGCGCTCGCGCACATGCAGACCAGCGATTCCGCCGACGGGCTGGAGCGGCTTCAGGCCTTGCTCGCCGTGCTGGACGACCAGGGGCGGCGCGAGATGTATCTGCTGGTGGCCCGCGCGGCGCTGATGGAAGGCAAGACCGCGCTGGCGGCCGGCGCCGCCAAGCGTGCGAGCGAGCTGGCAGGCAAGGCAAGCCTTGATGCGGAGCGCGCGCAGGTTTACCTGGGCGCCGCACAGGCGGTGATGCCGGATCGCTTCCAGGCGGCGGCGGAAGCTTTGAAAAAGGTCGATCGCAACCGCCTCGACCCGGCCGATGCGGCCCTTGCCGATGCGGCCCTCGCGGCCGCCAACAATCTGCGCCAGGCGGATCAGGTTTCGCTTCAGGACAAGCGGGTACAGCCACACGCGGCTCCAGCTCCCGAAGACGCGAAATCCTCGCCCGCCATGTCCCGTGCCCGCGAAGCTCTCACGAAGATCGACGCGCTACTCAAGGCCGCGCCACGATGACCTCTCCCAACGACATCTCCTTCGCCACCTCCGCGGCCACGGGCTCCACCGCGGCCCATGTCGGACATGGCACCCACGGCAAGGCCAAGAGCGCGGACAACCAGTTCGGTGACCTCTTCTCGAACCTGACCCAAGAGGCCGGCAAGGAAGCGGGAGGAGAGGCGGACGCGGACGCCGCCAGCGCGGACAAGACGGCCGGCGCCGAAGACGCGGAGGTCTCCGACGTCCAGGTGAAAAGCAAGGCCAAGACCCTTTCCGCCCGCGACGCCGCCAGCTTCGGCCAGCTGCTGCAGCGGTGGGATAATGGGGAGGCCCCCCCCGCCGACGCTTCTGACGATGGCGCGGAAGTTGCTGTCGACCCGCAGCCCGCGTCGCAGGATGACGCGGCCGGGCAAAAAGCCGGCTCTGCGTCGTTCCAGCCCGCGGAGGCCGCGAATGACGGGCAGGCCAAGCCCAAGGCCACGCGCCATGGGCGGCCCGAAAAAGCCGCGGCGTTCGATGACACGGATACGCGCGCGCAGACCGACGCCCAGCCCAGTGCCGACACGACTGCCGTGGACGCCGACGCGGCTGAGCCCGAGCCCGTGCGCGCCGCTCTTCCGGAGGCTCCGCGCGCGAGTGGCATTCGTCGCGATGAGGTCCGCCTAGAGAGCGACCAGGTGGCGGAAGACGACCAGGCCACCGACGAGACCGCCAAGGCTTCCCAGGACGACGGCCCCGCCACCAAGGACACGAAAAAGGCCGGCGACGCGAAGCAGAAAGCCGTTGCGGACAACCTGACCACCCCCGCCAAGGAGGCGACCGCCTCCACATTGGCGGCAAACACCCTGGCCGATCTCGCCGCGGCAGCGGCGCCCGCCGTCCAGCAGCGGGCGGCCGACGGCACGAAGACCCAGGGCGAAGACGCGAAGCAGTCATCGTCCAACGGTCAGGCGGCGGATGGAGCCGCGTCAGGCACGGGTTCCGCCGATGGCGATGCGCCCACCAATCGCATCCAGGTGAGCGTCACGCGCCGCGAAACCCACTTCGCGCCGGTGTTGAACTTCGACCAGCAACGCGCGGCGAAGGGCGAAGCGAGCCGAGAAGCCGCTGCCGGCACCCAGGCGACGGGCACCACGCAGAAGGCTGCGGCGCGCGAGTTCGCAGCGACCGAGGCGGCGGTGAAGGCCGAGGCGGAGACGAACGTTCGAGGGACCACGGGCGAGGCCGCCACGTCGGCGACCACGACCGGAACGACCGGCATGACCGGCCTGAACGGCACGACTTCCGGTTTCGGCAGCATCACCAGCCTGCCCATGGCCACCGCGGCCCAAGTGAGCCGCGCCATCACCGAGGAAGCCGCGCGGATGCAGAGCGGGCAACCGGCCGGGCCGAACACCACCACGCAGGGCCCGGTGCGCATCCTTGAAATGGCGGTGACGCCGGAGAGCCTCGGCAGGGTGGTGATCCACATGCGCCTGACCGCGAACGGCCTGGAAGTGCGGGTGCGCGCCAGCGAGGCGGCCACCGCCCAGATGCTGGCCCAGGACCAGAACGCGCTGGTGCGGATCATCGAAGCCAGCGGCACCAAGGTCGACAACCTCGATATCGTGCGGAACATCTCCAGCCCGGTGGAAGCCTCGGTCCGGCCGGCATGGAACACCAATCAGCCTTCCTCGGGCTCCAGCGCCGATCAGGACAGCCCCGGGCAACGTGAACAGGGGAGAAATGAGGGGAATTCCCGCAGGGACCAGGCAGGCGAAGATGCGCAATCTCGCTCTCGGCATTCTTCTGACTTTGCTGACGGCTAACGCGGCATCCGCGACGTCCTTCGGCACCATTCCCATGCGGGAAACTCCGCCGGTGCCCAAGGACGCGCCCAAGGATCCGTCGAAGGACGTCACCAGGAGCACATCCACGTTGCCGGCCCAGAGGCCGGCGAAACCCGCGCCGACCACCGCGGGCGCGCCCGTGCGCACGTCCAGCGCGGCAAGCCCTCCGGCAAAGGGCGCGCGGAAGGGTGGCCCGCCCAATATCTGCGAGCGCGAGCTGGCGCGCGCCTCCAAGAAGTACAACGTGCCGCTTCAGATCCTCTATGCCGTCGGCCTGACGGAGAGCGGATATGGCGGCTTTCTTCAGCCCTATACGCTCTACATCGAGGGCAAGGACTATATCTCCAACAATCTCCAGGATGCCCTGAAGCTTTTCCGTGAAGCCAATGGCCGTGGCGTGCAGCTCATCGACATCGGCTGCATGCAGGTCAATTATTACTGGCACAAGGAAGAGTTCAACAATCTGGAGGAAATGTTCAATCCCCGGCTCAATGTGGAGCAGGCGGCGCGCTTTCTTCAGGAGCTGCGCAAGCGCCATGGCAGCTGGACCATGGCCCTCGCCCGCTACAATGCAGGCCCAAAGAACACTGTCGCCCAGCACCGCTATGTCTGCCGGGTGATGAAGAATCTGGTGCAGGCCGGCGTGGGGCAGTGGACCGAGACCTCAAAGACCTTCTGCGATAATCCGCCCCCGAAGCCGGAACCCGCACAGGCCGCCGCCACACCGGAGGCCGCCGCCCAGGGCGCGACGGCGCAGGTCCAGCCGGCCGAGGCGGCAGCCGCCCCGGTCGAAATCAGCCCCACCTCGCTCCACTGAGCGCATCGCCGCCGGGCCCATCCTCGGCGGCGGCGCCGGATTCGTCGTCCGTCCGCGCCGGGTTTCCCGGTCTCGCCCCTCTGTGCGTTCACGGCTGCCGTTGAGCGGAGGGGCAGCGGCGGTGTCGGCCGAGGCCGGCTAAGGTCCCTCGCCCAGCCGCAGTCCCTAGATTCGCCCGGGTTCCCGCCGCAACGGCGAACGGGGGCTTCCCTTTGCCTTGGCGCGATTCCCCCTTTACGCGCGCCGGCTCCCCTGCGCCCAGGAAGGCTCTGGAGGACGCGGCGCAACCGCACTGGCGGGCCCCCAAGGCCGGTCATTGCCCGCTTTGGAGCGCGCGCGTCGGGGGATGCGCCCGGCATGCCTTCGGCCGCCTTCCCGGGTCCACCGGAGAGCTTTTCCTCCATCCGCGGCGCCGCGGCGTTTGGTCCAACACCGGACCCGGGCGCCGCGCATCGCCCCACCGGAACATGTTGCTGTCACGGCGATTTCGTGGCGCGCCGCGCACCACCGGGCGCGGGTGGGGCGCACGGCCTTGGACAGTTTGTCCACTCGCGCCCTCGCATGGGGCGGCGCGAGAACGCCCCATGGCTTGAATTCGGCCAGCGCAGGGACATTCCAAGGCACCATCCATGACACGAACCGGTTCGACACCCGCCGCGTTCGTCCCGCTTTCAGGACAACACCAGCTTTCGGCGCCCCACCCCATGCCGCACCGCGCCCCAGGCGCCGGCCGGCGGGCGGGCGCGCCTGCGACCCTCATCGCGATGGAGCGCCCCCGGCGTCTGTCCATCGCCGGCCCCGGCGATTTCGACCGGCGTGCCACCCATCGAAAGGAGGCGGGATCCGCCCGATAGACCTCATGGCCCTCGACACACTCGACCTCTCGCGACTGCAGTTCGCGATGACCGCCCTTTATCACTTCCTGTTCGTGCCCCTCACGCTGGGCCTCTCCGTGCTGCTCGCCATCATGGAGACGGTCTATGTGATGACCGGCCGGACCATCTGGCGCCAGATGACGAAGTTCTGGGGCACGCTGTTCGGCATCAACTTTGTCGTCGGCGTCGCCACCGGTCTTGTCATGGAGTTCCAGTTCGGCATGAACTGGAGCTATTACAGCCTCTATGTGGGTGACATCTTTGGCGCCCCGCTGGCCATTGAGGGCCTGATGGCCTTCTTCCTGGAGGCGACCTTTGTCGGCCTGTTCTTCTTCGGCTGGGACAAGCTGTCGAAGGTGGGCCACCTCATCGCCACCTGGTGCGTGGCCATCGGCTCGAACCTATCGGCGCTGTGGATCCTGGTCGCCAATGGCTGGATGCAAAATCCCGTCGGCGCGGTCTTCAATCCGCAGACCATGCGCATGGAAGTGTCGAACTTCTTCGATGTGGTGATGAACCCCGTGGCGCAGGCCAAGTTCGTGCACACGGTGTCGGCGGGCTATGTGACCGCCTCCATCTTCGTGCTCGGCGTCTCGGCCTGGTACCTGCTGAAGGGCCGCAACACGGATCTGGCCAAGCGCTCCATGACGGTCGCCGCTTCCTTCGGCCTTGCCGCCTCCCTGTCGGTGGTGGTGCTGGGCGATGAGAGCGGCTATCTGGCCACCGAGCACCAGAAGATGAAGCTCGCCGCCATCGAGGGCATGTGGGAGACCGAGCCCGCCCCCGCCGCCTTCACCCTGATCGGCCTGCCGAGCCAGAGCGAACGCGAGACCCACTTCGCCGTGCGGATCCCGTGGGCGCTGGGCCTCATCGCCACCCGCTCGCTCGACACCCAGATCCCCGGCATCGAGGAGCTGGTGGGCAAGGCGGAAGGGCGCATCCACAACGGCATCAAGGCGTTCGACGCCCTGCAGCAGATCCGCGCCGCCGGCAACAGCGCCGCCATTCCCCCGGCTGCCCAGCAGACCTTCGAGGAGAACGGCCACGATCTGGGCTATGCCCTGCTGCTGAAGCGCTATGTGAACGATCCGCGCCAGGCGACGCCTGAGCAGATCAAGCAGGCCGCCTGGGATACGGTGCCGAGCGTGCCGACCCTGTTCTGGTCGTTCCGCCTCATGGTGGGGCTGGGCTTCTTCTTCATCCTGTTCCTCGCCACCTTCTTCGTGCTCTCCGCCCGCCGGAAGCTGGACCGCTACCCGCTGCTGCTGCGGCTCGCGGTGCTGGTGATCCCGCTGCCGTGGCTGGCGGCCGAGCTCGGCTGGGTGGTGGCGGAAGTGGGACGCCAGCCCTGGAACATCGAAGGCGTGCTGCCCACCGTGGCCGGCGTCTCCAGCCTCGGCGCCACCACGGTGCTCGCGACCCTGGTGGGCTTCGTGACCATCTATTCGGTGCTGTTCATCATCGAGATGACGCTGATGGTCCGCGCCATCCGCAAGGGCCCGGAGCCGGACGAAGGGCCGGAAGCCGAGCTCATTCCCCACGCCTTCGCTGGTGCGGAGTAAGGTCATGATCCTTCACACACTCATCGATTACGACACGCTCCGCGTCATCTGGTGGCTGCTGCTCGGCGTGCTGCTCATCGGCTTCGCGCTGATGGACGGGTTCGACCTCGGCACCGGCATGCTGCTACCCTTCGTGGCCAGGACGGACATTGAGCGCCGGGTGGTCATCAACGCGGTCGGCCCGGTCTGGGAAGGCAACCAGGTGTGGCTG
This sequence comes from Xanthobacter variabilis, assembly GCF_043831965.2. Taxonomy (NCBI): domain Bacteria; kingdom Pseudomonadati; phylum Pseudomonadota; class Alphaproteobacteria; order Hyphomicrobiales; family Xanthobacteraceae; genus Xanthobacter; species Xanthobacter variabilis. The sequence goes on along the minus strand of NZ_CM195533.1, from coordinate 2,564,340 downwards.
ATCCTCGGCGGCGGCGCCATCTTCGCCGCCTGGCCGGCGCTTTATGCCGTGTCCTTCTCCGGCTTCTACCTCGCCATGTTCGCGATCCTGTTCGCGCTGATCTTGCGGCCCGTGGGCTTCAAGTATCGCTCGAAGCGGGAGAGCGCCGCTTGGCGGTCGGCCTGGGACTGGGCGCTGTTCATCGGCGGCTTCGTGCCGGCTCTGGTGATGGGCGTGGCCGTGGGCAATGTGCTCCAGGGCGTGCCCTTCCACTTCAACGACGAGCTGCGCATCTTCTATGATGGCACCACGCTGTTCGAACTTCTGAACCCCTATGGCATCCTGGCCGGCCTCGTCTCCGTGGCCATGCTGGTGATGCACGGCGCCGCCTGGCTGGTGCTGAAGACCGAGGGGCCGGTGGCCGAGCGCTCCCGCGCCGTGGGCTCCATGGCGGCGCTCGTCACCATCGTGCTGTTCGTGCTGGGCGGCGTCTGGCTCTATGCCGGCATCAACGGTTACCGCATCACCAGCGCGTTCGTGGTCGATGGGCCCTCCAACCCGCTGGCCAAGACGGTGGAAGTGGCGCCGCATGTCTGGTTCGCCAATTATGCGGCCCATCCCTGGATGATCGCGGGCCCCGTGCTCGGCCTCGCCGGGGCGGCGCTGGCCTTCGTGCTGTTCCGGGCCCGCTCGGAGATCGGCGCGCTGCTCATGAGCTCGCTGTCCATCTTCGGCATCATCTCGACGGTGGGGCTCTCCATGTTCCCCATCATCCTGCCCTCCACCGTGGACCCGCGCTCGAGCCTGACCGTGTGGGACTCGTCCTCCAGCCACATGACGCTGTTCATCATGCTGATCGTGGCCCTGGTATTCGTGCCCATCGTCGTGGCCTATACGAGCTTCGTCTACAAGGTGCTGTGGGGGAAGGTGGACCAGGGGTCCATCGCCGACGGCTCCGGCCACGCTTACTGAGGAAGGAGAGACGCTATGTGGTATTTCGCCTGGTTGCTCGGCCTGCCTCTGGCCGCCGCCTTCGCCGTGCTCAACGCCATGTGGTATGAGCTGATGGATGACCGCGCCCGCGCCGAGGCCGAGCGCCGCAAGGCCTGACCCCGCGCCGGCTGGGCCCCCCGCGGCCCGCGGCACATGCAACACCAGACGGCGCCGGCTTCCACCGGCGCCGTTGCCCGTTGGGGGCGCCGGGTTATCGGGCCATCGCGCGCCTTGACCCCGACCATGCCCTTCCGTCACGATCATTGGACATGATGTCAGGCTTGCCTTTATCCCGTCTTTGGCCGGGCCGTGCCGCGCCCCCTGCCCGCCCTTCCAGTCCGCGAGGTGGCCGGCGATGAGCGATCCCGCCACCGATGCCGATGCCAGTTGCCGGAACCTGCGGCTGCTGATCACCCTGCGCTGGGTGGCGGTGGCGGGCCAGGTGCTCGCCATCGCCGTTGTGCAGCTGTGGCTGGGCATCGCGCTGCCGGTCATGGAGATGGGCCTCGTCATTCTGCTGCTGATGGGGCTGAACCTCATCTCCATCCGCCGCTGCACCTGCCCGCGGCAGGTGAGCGATGTCGAGCTGTGCGCGGAGCTGCTGGCGGACGTGGCGGCCCTCACCATCCAGCTCTATCTCAGCGGCGGGGCCACCAACCCCTTCATTTCGCTGTACCTGCTCCAGGTGATCCTGGGCGCGGTCCTGCTTTCGCCGCGGGCCACCTGGGTCATCGTGGGGGTGGCGAGCGCGTGCTTTGTCGCGCTCATGTGGTTCTATCGGCCGCTGCCCATGCCCGGCTTCCATTCCGGCGAGCTGGTCACGGACCTCCACACCCAGGGCATGTTCCTGTGCTTCCTGCTGGCCTCGGCGCTGGTGGTGCTGTTCGTCACCCGCATCAACCAGAACCTGCGCCGGCGCGATGCGCGCCTGGCGGAGCTGCGCCAGCGCGCGGCGGAGGAAGAGCACGTGGTGCGCATGGGCCTGCTCGCCTCCGGCGCGGCCCATGAGCTGGGCACGCCGCTCTCCACCCTGGCTGTGATCCTCAATGACTGGCGCCACATGCCCAAATTCCGCGACGACGCGGAGCTGACCGAAGAGCTGGACGAGATGCAGGCGGCCCTGGCGCGCTGCAAGACCATCGTCTCTCACATCCTCATCGCCGCCGGCGAGACGCGGGGCGAGGATGCCCGCCGCTGCACCCTTTCCACATTCGTCGACGACATGGTGGACCGTTGGACCGACAGCCGCCGCCCGCCCGCGCTCGACTATCGCAACACCCTCGTCTCCCAGGTGGAGATCGCCAGCGACAGCGTCATCGAGCAAGCCCTCTTCAATGTGTTCGACAATGCGCTGGAAGCCTCGCGCGCGAAGGTGGGCATCGAAGCTCTGCTCGAAGGGGACGATCTGGTGGTGCGTGTCACCGATGACGGGCCGGGCTTTTCCGAGGCAGCGCTCGCCCGCTTCGGCACGCCCTATCAGTCCAGCAAGGCGGGGCCCGGTCGCGGGCTCGGCCTGTTCCTGGCGGTGAATGTGCTGCGCAAGCTGGGCGGCGCCATCCATGCCAGCAACCAGACGGAGGGGGGCGCGCGGGTGGAGCTGAAGCTGCCGGTGCGCGCGCTCGCCGTCATCGCTGCCCAAACGCCGCCGCGCGGACCGGCACCGGAGGTGACCGATGCCGCCTGAGGCCGAAAACGCCCCTGAAACTCCCGCCACCACCGCGCCGGTGAAGAACCTTCTGGTGGTGGAGGATGACGGCGCCTTCGCCCGCGCCCTCCAGCGCTCCCTGGAGCGGCGCGGCTACAAGGTGCGCGTCTGCCTGCGCCCCGAGGATCTCGACCCGCTGCTGGAGACCTTCCACCCCGGCTTTGCGGTGGTAGACCTGAAGCTGTCCGGCACCTCCGGCGCCTCGGGACTCGACTGCGTGCGCCGGCTGCACGAGCTGGATGCGCGCATGCGGATCGTCGTGCTCACCGGCTTCGCCAGCATCGCCACCGCCGTGGAGGCCATCAAGCTCGGCGCCTGCCACTATCTGGCCAAGCCCTCCAATGCCGATGACATCGAGGCCGCCTTCGGCCGCGTGGAGGGCGACCCGGATGTGCCGCTCAGCGCCCGCCAGAGCTCCCTGAAGACCCTGGAATGGGAGCGCATCCACGAAACGCTGGCGGAAACCGGATTCAACGTCTCAGAGACGGCCCGCCGCCTGGGCATGCACCGCCGGACCCTGGCCCGAAAGCTCGCCAAACGACAGGTGACGTGACGCGGGCGAAGAGCAGGCATCCCCTCCCAAAAATCCGTCGCGCGTCGGCCACGGGGGCAAGCGACGGTATAAATTGTCGATCTGAAGCATTTTCATGGTGCGGAGCGGCAGGCATTCCGGTTGAATTCAGCTGATGCTTCCAGTGGCCCGCTGGCAGCGGACCGTGTCCACCCGTGCCGCCCTTCGGATTGCCGTGCTCCAGACCCCCCTGCTTCGATTTCTGATCGACACCCATGACAGCCTCGCCGCCCTAAAGGACGGCGCGGTGCCCAGCTACATCCCCGAGCTGGCCAAGGCGGATCCGGACCAGTTCGGCATCGCCCTCGCCACCATTGACGGGCATGTCTACGAGACCGGCGACACCATGGTGCCCTTCACCATCCAGTCGATCTCGAAGGCGATGGTGTACGCTCTCGCTCTGGACACCCTGGGGGCCGATCAGGTGGAGGCAGCCATCGGCGTCGAGCCCTCGGGCGACGCCTTCAACTCCATCCGCCTCACCACCGACAACCGCCCCTTCAATGCCATGGTGAATGCCGGCGCCATCGCCTGCAGCGGCCTGATCGCCGACGCCATGGGCGAGGATGCCTTCGGCCTGATCGCCGCCACCCTCGGCCGCTTCGCCGGGCGCACGCTGGAGATGGACCAGGCGGTTTTCCTGTCCGAGCGCGCCACCGGCGACCGCAACCGCGCCATCGCCTATCTGCTGCGCAACTATGGCGGCATCCGCGGCACGGTCGATGATGTGCTCGACGTTTACTTCCGCCAGTGCTCGCTGCTGGTCACGGCGCGCGACCTCGCCATCATGGGCGCGACCTTCGCCAATCACGGGGTCAATCCGGTAACGGGGGAGGCGGTGGCCTCCTCCTATGCCATCGCCCGCACCCTCGCCGTGATGAGCTCCTCGGGCATGTACGACTATGCCGGCGAGTGGATCTACCGGGTGGGCGTGCCGGCCAAGAGCGGGGTGGGCGGCGGCATCCTGGCGGCCCTGCCGGCGCAGCTCGGGCTCGGCACCTTCTCGCCCCGCCTCGATCAGCACGGCAACAGCGTGCGCGGCATCCGCACCTGCGAGATGATCGCCGAGGCCTTCGACCTGCACATGCTCTCGCGGCGGGACGATGTGCGCGCCTGCGTGCTCGCGGACTATGATTTCCACACCGTGCCGGCCAAGCCCGGGCGCCAGCAGCGGGAGGATGAGATCCTGGCCGCCTGCCCCGGCGCCATTCGCGTGCTGGAGCTGGCCGGCAAGCTCTCCTTCGCCAGCATGGATTATGTGAGCCGGCGCCTCGCCGATCCGGGGATGGTGCCGGAATTCCTCATTCTCAACCTGCATCGCGTCACCACCATCACCGATGCGGCCATGGCGCTTCTGCTGGGCATGCTGAAAACCCAGCTTCCCGCCACGACCACCACGGTGGTGGCTGGCGTCAGCCCCGGCGCGCCGGTGGAACCGCGGGTGTGGGCGTTGAAGAACGAAGGCGCCCAGGTGCGCATCTTCCCCACCTATGAGGCGGCGGTGGAATGGGCGGAAGACCAGATCATCTATCGCCACGGCGGCTTCCATGAGCGCGCCGCGGACTTCGATCTGGCGCGCCAGGCCCTGCTCATCGGCCTTGCGCCGCAGGAACTGGCGGAGCTCACCCGCCTGTGCCGCCGGTCCGTCTATGCCGCGGGCACCGAGATCATGCCGCTCGATGAGCCGCCGACGCGGGTCTACTTCCTGCTGCGGGGCGTGGTGAGCGCTCGCGACAGCCGGGGCACGCGCATCGACACCCTCATCCCCGGCATGGCCTTCGGCGAACTCGCGCTTATCGAGCAGCCGCGCACGGTCAGCGTGCGCAGCGACGGGGAAGTGGTGTGCATGGAACTTTCCATGGACGACTTCCGCGCCTTCCAGGAGACGCACCCGCGAGCGGGGGAACGGATCGTCCGCAACCTTGCTTTGCTGCTCGCCGGGCGCATCCGTCGCGCCACCGCCCGCATCGAGATGCTCACCGGCTGACGGCTATTCCACCAGCGACAGGGCCAGGCGGATGCGCGCCTCGCTCCAGGGCTGGCGCACGGCGGGCATCACGCCATTGCGCGGAATGTCGACAGCGTCGCCCGGCTCCAGGTTCAGCGTGTCGCCGCCGGCCTCCACCTTCACGCTGCCGCGCATCAGCGCCACGCCATATTGCCCTTCCACCCGGCCCACGAACAGGCGCCCGGCCCGGCCCGCCACCTCTCCAAACGGGGCGGTGACGCTCAGCGGAGGCTGCTGGCCGCGTGCGGAGCGGGTGTAGAGCATGGCGCCGTCGCGCAGGGTCAGGGCCGCCTCGCCGCCGGGGGTGAAATGATCGATGCGCAATTGCGTGTCGCCCCCCAGGCGAAGCTGGGTGGCATTGCCGAGCTGCAGCAGCGCGCGGCCCGTGCCTTCGGTCAACACCGTATCGCCGACGATCAGCGCATCTCCCTGCGCCACCGGCAGGGGTACGCCGTCGCGCTCGACCTTCACGCCGCCGGCGATGGCTTCCAGCGTGCCGATGCCGGGGCGGCCAGTCGCGGCCAGAACAGCGATGGGGTCCTTGGCGCAGGCGGGCCGTGGCACGGCGAAAGCGGCGGCGGTGCCCGCCAGCAGCACGGCACAGCGTATCAGCCCGCGCCTGCTCCACCCGTTATCGAGATCTGTCTTCACGGTCACCGATAACGTCCCTCGTCATCATTCATCCCGGACGGCGTTCCCTCGCGACGGGGCGGCCGACGGCTGTGATCGCCCTGCGCGCCTCTTACCCTCTTCGCGCCCGCTTGCCAAACACCGCACACAGCATGAAATCCCCCTACGGAGCCAGTGACATCATCGAGATCTGGCCCGCTCCCGCCGGCTCTCGGCACCAGTGGGCGCCTGAGGCGGGAGGGCCCGGCCGGTGTCGAGCAAAGCCGCTCCCACCCGCATGTAAAACCCGTCAACTCAATCGACGGTAGCATTTCCTCAAGACCGCGACATGGGAACATGCTCGCGGCCGCACGCCACCAGACAGCGCGGCCGCCACCTATTTCGATTTCTTGCCAGCCTTTCTCGAAGGCTTGGCGCTTGCGGGTGGGGCTCCGCCTTCGAGGCCCTCAGCCTTGGCCCCGGCCGCCAGCACTGCCGCTTTCGTCGAGGCGGCCTTCTTCGCGTCACCGGTGCCACCCTTGCGCTTCGCGACCTTGCTGGTCGCAAGGGCCTCCTGCGCCCCCGTGCCGTCGGGCGACATCCTGTTGGACGAGGATGCGGGCTTTCCCGCCTTGGGCGTCGGCGCCATCGGGTCTTGAGCCAGACCGCCGGTCGCCCCCAGCGATGGCCCGGATTTGGCTAGCCTGCTCGCCCTGGACGGAACCGCACCCCCCGCGTCCGCCGGCTTCGCCCGGCTCGCGGGAGCTGCCTTGATCACAGGACTTGCCTTGATCTCAGCCCTGGGCGCAGGTTTCGGCTTGGCGATGGGCTTGCTTTTGGCAACGGGCCTGAGCTTGGCGACGGGCTTGGCTTCCGGCTTGACCGCGATCGGCGACGCCGCCGGGGCCTTGGCCGTCACCGCAGCTTTGGATGCGATTGGGGGCAGAGCCTTGGGCTTGGCCTGAACCTTCGCCGGGGACTTCGGCCGGGATGAAGCCTGGGGCTTGAGAGCTGGCTTCGCCCGGGCCAGCGGCGTCGTGGCGACGCCCTTGGCACCGCCCGCCGGGGCGCTCGCGCGCTTGGCCGCCGTCTCGGCCACAGGGGCTTGCGGCGGCACGACACGGTCCTCAGCCACCGCGTCCTTGGTCTTGGCGCCCCCCGCACTCTTTGCCGAAGCTTGGGGCTTGGCCTCCGCCTTACCCGCACTCTTGGCCTTGGCCGCGCTCTTGGGCTTGGCCTCACTCTTGGGCTTGGCCTCACTCTTGGGCTTGGCCTCACCCTTGGCCTTGGCCTCACCCTTGGGCTTGGCCTCACCCTTGGCCTTGGCCTCACCCTTGGCCTTGGCCGCGCTCTTGGGCTTGGCCGCGCTGGCGGGCTGAGTTTTGGGCGTGGCTAAAGCCTTGGCGGGCGCCTCGGCCTGCGGCGCAAGAGCCGGCTCCAGCTCGTCCGAGCGCTTGGAGGCTTCCTTCGCGCGAGACTTCGCCCGCGTCTTGGTCTGGCCCTTTGCGCCGCGCTTGGGCGGCTCCTCACTGAGAGCGTTTGCGTCCGGGGCCACCACGGGCAGCGCGGGGGCCAGCAGCGCGGCTTCACCGACGTGCTTCGTCTTGGCCTTGCCCTCGCCCTTGACAGCCTTCTGCTTGCCTGCGCCATCGGCGGATGCCGCAGCCTTCAGCTTGGCCGCCCGCCGCGCGGCCATCTGGTCGCCAAAGGCGAGGATCAGCCATTTCAGATCCTCCTCCTGCACGGCGGCGGCGGCTGTATCGATGGAGAACCAGAAGCCGTAGCGCTGCGAGCGCTCGGGCCATTTGTGCAGATGCCGCTTCACCTTGAGCGGAAACACCATGACATCGCACACGACCGAGCGCAGGCCGAGATTCTTCTCATAGGTATAGATGCCGATGGCCTCGCGGGCGATGGAGCCCATCAGCCCGGCTTCCTCATAGGCCTCTCGCGCCGCCGTCTTGGCCGGCGACAGGCCCTTGATGGGCCACCCCTTGGGAATAACCCAGCGCCGCGTCTCACGCGAGGTGATGAGGCGGATCTGCACTTCCCCATCCGTGCGCACGCGGTAGGGCAGAGCGGCATATTGCACCCGCCGCCCCGGGTGTCCATTGCCAACCACAGACATCAGCGATCCGCCTCGGGTCCCGAAAGCCGCGGGGTGCAGCGCCGTGGCGCACCCCGCGAGCATGATCAAAGATCAGTCAGAGTCCCTGATCTATCACAGCCGCGCTTCAGGGGAAGTCGGCCGCTGGGCATCATTGGGGCTCGGCGTCGTAGACGATGGTGGCGCGGCCGCGCACCTCAACCTCGCCAGCCTCCACCGGCACCGCCATGCGCGCTTCCGCCTTCATCAGCATGGGCGTGGGCATGATGGGGCCCGAGCCGTCGGCCTCCGGCTGGATGGAGACGATGCGCACCAGCCGCAGCCCGGCGGCATCCGCCACCACCTTGGCCTGCTCCATGGCATCCTTCACGGCCGCCACGCGCGCGTCCTGCTCCACCTTGGCCCGGTTGGACAAAGTGAAGGCGAGGCCCGAAGCCTGGTTGGCGCCAGCCTCCACCATCTTGTCCAGCAGCGGCCCCAGCGTCGCCAGATCGCGCACGGTGATGCGCACGCTGTTGCGCACCTCGAAGCCCACGACCCGCGGCGCCTCCTTGGCCGAGTTCGAACTGGCATATTGCGGCTGCAGCGAGAAATTGGAGGTGGCGATGTCGCGCGCCTCTACGCCGGCGGCCTTGATGGCCTCGATCAAGGCGGTCACGGCCTTGGAGTTGGCGCTGACGGCATCCGCCGCGGTCTTGCCCGATGTCACCACGCCGGTGGAAAAGATCGCCGAATCGGGCTCGGCTGAAACCTTCGCCTGTCCCGTGACGGTGATGGAGGCCGCGAGGGCCGCCGGAGCAGCAAGGCTGACAAAGGCGAGAGCAGCGGCGACACGGAGGGGCGAAAGCATCCTGAACCTCGAAGGCAGCCGTCCGCACCGGTTGCGGACGCTGCGACACCACCCCGCGAACACGGCGCCAATGGGGCAGCCGCGCCGTTGCCCACGACCCTCGCATGCCCAGGCTGAAAATAACCATCTCCGCCTTGAGCCCGAACCGACACTCCCGCAGCCCCGCGTGGCCCCGGGCCCGGAGGCTCGCAAAGGTGGCCACACAGGGTTGCACCACCATCTCGACACCCGCGCACCTTTCATCGCTTTTGGATTTGGCGGAACCTGTGGTTAGGTGCTCGCCATCTTGTCCATCGAAGATCCGCACCCCATGCCAGCCGGCCCCGCTTTTGGCGGCTCCCGACGCCTGCGCCGCCTGTTTCGCGGCCAATATCCGCGCCTGTCCAGCGTGGTGGGCCGCTATGTGGTGGTGACGGTGACCATCTTCGCGGTGGCCCTGGTCAGCGTGGGCGCGCTCTATGACCGCTTCACCAAGGAACTGGAAACCACACTGGTGGGCGAGCGCCAGTCGGCGCAGGAGGCCGCCACCGCCAATCGCATGGCCGCCTTCCTGGAAACCATGCAGTACCAGCTGGCGAAGATTTCCAACTATCCGGGCCTCAATGCCTTCCTGGCCGATCCTGACGGCGCCGCCACCGCCGACATTGCCGCGCTGCTGCGGCTGGAAGCCGACGTTCCGGACCTTTACGGCATCCTGTTCTTCGACGCCCACGACAAGCTCAGATATGCCATTGCCGGCCAGGCGGCCTCCGGCCCGCCTTATTGGACCACCAAGGGCTGGTCCATCGCCGGGCTGCCGCTGGTGGTGAAGGACGGGGTGGAGATCATCGGCCCCACGCTGCCGGAGCCGGGCCGCGCGGGGTGGATCCTGCTGCGCCGGCCCATGCGTGAGAGCGCCAACGGCACCGGCGGCAGCGTCGCCCTTCACGTACGCCTCGCCTCGATGACGGAGCAGCTCGACAAATCCAACACCAGCGCCATTGTGCGGCTGCTCCTGTCCACCCCCTCCGGCGCCATCCTCGACGCCACCGGCCGCCCCATCACCGACGCGCGCGAGCTGGCGCCGGGGCCGGAGGTGCTGCCGGGCTGGCGACTGATGCGCGACCGCCGCTCGCCCGACCTGATCTCGTCGCTGCGCTCGGCGCGGAGCTGGCTCTATGTGGGCGGCGCGCTGGTGATGATCGGGGTGGTGGCGCTGTTCGTTCATCTGGGGCTGCGCATGCGCCGGCGCGTGGACCTGCTGGTGGAGGGCGCGAACGCGGTGGCGAGCGGCAACCTCACCTATCGCCTGCCCATGACCCGCCAGGCCGATGAGATCAACGCCCTTTCCTCCGCCTTCAACACCATGGCGGAGCGGGTGAAGGAGATGATCGACCGCACCGTGCACACGGAGAAGATGGCGGTGCTGGGCCAGTTCGCCACCGGGGTCGCCCACGAGGTGAGAAACCCCCTCGCCACCATGAAGACCACCGTGCAGAGCCTGAGCCGCGACGAGCCGGACGAGGACCGCCGCGAGCTGCTCATCGACCTGGAAGCGGAGGTGGACCGCCTCAACCGGGTGGTGAACGACCTGCTCACCTATGGCCGTCCCCACCCCGCCGCCCGCGGCCCGCAGGCGGTGCGCGAGCTGCTGCGCCGCACCGCCACTCTGCTGAAGCCGGTGGCCGCCGAGCAGGGCGTGCACCTGGCCTCCACCGGGGATTCCAGCGTCGGCCTGCTGGCGGACGAGGATCACATGCAACAGATCCTCGTGAATCTGGGCCTGAACGCCATCCAGGCCTGCGCCCGCGGTGGCACCGTCACCTTCCGCTCGCGCCGGGAGGGGGAGCGCACCGTCATCGAGATCGCCGATGACGGTCACGGCATCGCCAGGGCGGACATCGCCCGCGTCACCGACCCCTTCTTCACCACGAAGCCGACGGGATCGGGGCTCGGCCTCACCATCAGCGAACAGATGGTGCAAGCCAATGAAGGCACAATGAATATCGAGAGCACCCTCGGGGTTGGAACGCTGATTTCGCTGAGTTTTCCGGCGGCGGACCCGACCCGCGAAGGGGCCTGAGGAGGAACGCCAAGCCATGCAGGCCGCATCCATTCTGGTGGTGGACGACGAAGCGCCCTTCGTGCGCTCCCTGGTCTATGCGCTGAAGAAGGAAGGGCTGAAGCCCACGGGCGTGAACAGCTGCGCCGCCGCCCTCGACGCGCTGCGCGCCAGCGAGATCCACCTTGCCCTGGTGGACCTGCGCATGCCCGAGGTGGACGGCATGGAGACCCTGGCCCGGCTGAAGGCCCTCTCCCCCGATCTGCCCGTCATCATGATTTCCGCCCACGGCGACACCCGCGCCGCGGTGCAGGCGGTGAAGGCCGGGGCGGTGGACTATCTCACCAAGCCGTTCGAGCTCGACGAGCTGATCCACTGCATCCGCCAGGCCCTCGACCGGCGGCGCATGCATGAGGAGATCGAGTACCACCGCAGCCGCCAGCTCTCCACCGCGAGCCTCATCGGCGCCAGCCCGGCCATGGTGGCGCTGCGGGAGGCCGTGGAGCGGGTGGCGGGCAGCGGCACCTCGCGCATCCTCATCCATGGCGAGTCGGGAACCGGCAAGGCGCTGGTGGCCCGCGCCATCCATTCCGGCAGCCGCCGCGCCGACCAGCCCTTCGTGGAGGTGAACTGCGCCGCCCTGCCGGAGCAGCTCATCGAAGCCGAGCTGTTCGGCGCCGAGAAGGGCGCCTATACGGGCGCCCACCAGAAGCGCACCGGCCTTGTGGCGGTGGCGGAGGGCGGCACGCTCTTCCTCGACGAAATCGGCGAGGTGCCGTTGGCCCTGCAGGCCAAGCTGCTGCATTTCCTCGAGGATGGCACCTATCGCCCAGTGGGCGCGGGCAGCGTCCACACCGGCAATGTGCGCGTGGTGGCCGCCACCAATCGCGATCTTGCGGCGCTGGTCCGCGAGGGCCAGTTCCGCGAGGATCTCTATTACCGGCTCAACGTCATCAACGTGGCGGTGCCCGCCCTACGCGAGCGGGTGGGCGATGCGCTGGTGCTGGCCGACCATTTCGCCGCCCGCTATGCCCACCAGGAGGGATGCGCGCGCATTTCCTTCGCGCCCGAGGCGGCCGCCCTGCTCCAGGCCCACCCCTGGCCCGGCAATGTGCGCGAGCTGAAAAACCTGATCGAGCGGCTCACCATTCTCTATCCCGGCGAGACCATCACCCCCGGCGTGCTGCCCCAGGAGCTGCGCGGCGCCCTGCCCCATCCGGCGGCGCCCCAGAGCGAGCCGGAAGCCCTCCCCACCGTGACCATCGACGACCAGATGGACCACGCCGAACGCCAGCTGCTGCTGGAAGCGCTCAGCCGCTCCAGCGGCCATAAGGGGCGGGCGGCGGAGACCCTGGGCATCTCCCGCCACGCCTTGAAGCGCCGGCTCCAGCGCCTAGGCCTCTGAGCGGGCCCGCTCCGCCCGCTCATCTTGAGCGGCCCTGAGCGGAAAGCGCTCACGAGCGCCGCTCAGGGGAGCGCTTTCCGCTCAGCCCTGCGCGCGCCGATCATCGCCCCTGCGAAAATCGCAAGGCTCTGCAAGCCGCTACGCGCCCGCCTCCTTCTGGCACGGCCTTTGCTGTTCCCTCCCTAACAAAAATGAAACGAGCGAGCGCTCGAAAGGGAGGATGGAGCCGTGGAGACGCGGAAGCTGGGTCATCATCCGGTGTACCGAGGGATGCGAAGCGCGCTGAGGCGCCTCGCGCTCGCCGGCTGCCTGCTGATGGGCGCCAGCCTTGCCGCCCACGCGGAGCGCATCGAGCTCGGCGCCTCTCCCGAGGAAGCGGACGCGGTGGTGGGCTGCATCTATCCCATGACCGGCCGCGCGGCCATTTATGGCGAAGACAGCGTGCAGGGCATCCGCCTCGCCCTGAAGGACATCGCCGATGGGCGGGTGACGGGAAAGCCCGGCCCGCGCCTGCGCGTGATCGTCGACGATGCGCTTTCGAAGGCCTCCTACGGCCTGCGCCTGGCTGAGAACTTCATCGACAAGGACCATGTGAACTTCCTGTGCGGCATGGTCTCTTCCGGCGTGGCGCAAGCGGTGAGCGATGTGGCGCGGCGGCGCAACATCATCCTCATCGGCACCGACCACGCCTCCTCCCGCCTCACCATCGAGGCGGAGCATCCCCATTATTTCCGCGTCTCCAACGACAGCTGGACCTCCAACGCGGCCGGCGCGCGCTATCTGCGCGACATCCGCGCCAAGGAGCCGTGGCAGCGCATCGCCATCCTCAATCCCGACTACGAATACGGCCACGTCTCCCGCGACGACCTTTTGGCGTCCATGGACCGGCTGGGCATGAAATACGAGGTGGTGGCGGAGCTGTGGCCCAAGCTCTACGAGCCCGATTACTCCTCCTACATCCAGGCCCTGAAGGACCTGAAGCCGGATATCGTGGTGACGGCGCTGTGGGGCGGCGACTTCCTGGCCTTCCTGAAGCAGGCGCAGGCCACCGACCTGTTCTCCCAGATGCGGGTCGCCAACTTCGACACCGGCGCCAATTACGACGTGCTGGTGCAGCTGGGCGCCCAGCCGCCGCCCGGCCTCATCCTCTCCGCCCGCCACCACAACAACTGGCCGGAAACGGAAGAGAACCGCCATTTTGTGGAGGGCTTCCGGTCCATGGTGGGGCGCTATCCCACCTATGCGGCGGAGGGGGCATACACCGGCATGGTGGCGATCGCGAAGGCAGTGGCCGAGGTGGGCAACGCCACGGACGACACCGCCCTGATCAAGGCGCTCGAAGGCATGCGCCTGAAGCTGCCGGAAGATCCGGAGGGCTACGCCTCCGCCATCGATCCGCTCACCCACCAGATCCTGCAGGCGCAGGCCGTGGGCACCCCTGTTCCCAACGACCACTTCCCCCCCGCCAAGGCCATGCTGGGCAACATCCGCGCCTATTCGGCGCAGGACCTGCGCCCGCCGCCCGACCTCGTGCGCGCCCGCCGCGCCGCCGCTCGCCATGGGGCCGACAGCCCCACCCAATGACAATCCGGTTCAAAAGGGAGAACCTCAAGTGAAGAACGCCCAATCCACGACCACGCGCGTCGCCGGTCGCATCGCGGCGGGTGTCGCCGCCGCCGCCCTCGCCTCCACCATGCTGGCGGGCGTCGCCCAGGCGGCTGAGAACGGCAAGTTCCGCGTCGGCATCGTCACCTTCCTGTCCGGCCCGGCCGCCGGCCCGTTCGGCATTCCCTCCGCCAATGCCGCCAAGGTCATCGTGGAAGGCCTGAACAAGGGTGCCCTGCCCGCCCCCTACGCCTCCAAGGGCATCAACGGCGCCGAGATCGAGGCCGTCATCATCGACGAAGCCGGCGGCGCCACCAAGCAGGTGGAAGAGTTCCGCAACCTGGTGCAGCGCCAGAAGGTGGACGCCGTGGTGGGCTACATCTCCTCGGGCGACTGCCTTGCCATCGCCCCGGTCGCGGAAGAGCTGAAGGCGCTCACCGTGTTCTATGATTGCGGGACCTCGCGCCTGTTCTCGGAGGACACGAAGCCCAAGTACAGCTTCCGCACCGGCCTCGACGCCGCCGTCGACAATATCGGCGCGGCCCGCTACCTCGCGGCCACCAAGCCCGACATCACCAAGATCGCCGGCATTCAGCAGAACTATGCCTGGGGCCAGGACAGCTGGCACGATTTCACCCTCGCCATCGCCCAGACCATGCCGAAGGTGAAGGTGGTCGAGAACCAGATGCCGAAGGTGTTCCAGGGCCAGTATGGCGCTGAAATCTCGGCGCTCTCGGTGAAGAAGCCTGAGGTGGTGCACTCCTCCTTCTGGGGCGGCGACATGGAAGCCTTCGTGCTCCAGGCCAATGCCCGCGGCCTGCTGGACGACGCCACCGTGGTGCTGACCTGCGGTGAGTCCGCCCTCGACCGCTTCAAGGACCAGGCCCCCAACGGCTCCATCATCGGCGCCCGCGGCCCGTTCGGCGCCTTCGCGCCCAAGAACGCCCTGAACGACTGGTTCGTGAAGTCTTACACCGACACCTATTCCATGGCCCCCACCTACCCGGCCACCAAGATGGCCCAGGCCATTCTCGGCCTGAAGGCGGCGGCCGAGAAGGCCGGTGGCGGCAACGGCACCGTGCCCACCGCCGAGGCCATCTCCGACGCCTTCAAGGGCTCCACCTTCGAGTCCGTCGCCGGCACCGTGAAGATGGATCGCGCCGATGGCCACCAGGCCGTGCAGCCCATCTCCTACGGCACCTACAAGTATGATCCGAAGACCGGCAAGGCCACCATCGAGAACGTCATGACCTTCTCGGGTGACTGCGTGACCCCGCCGGACGGCACCACCTCCGACGCCTGGATCAAGGCCGGCTTCCCCGGCGCCAAGTGCAACTGACCCGGGCGACGGCGCGCCGCCCGGCGTGCCGTTCCCAGATCGGGATCGCCTGACCGGCACTGATCCCGTGACCCGAGGGCCGGCGGCTCCTCCGCCGCCGGCCCGTTCGCCCCCGAGACGACGCTCCCAAGACGACGTCCCCCAAGACGGATGCGGTCCTATGCTGAGCTTTTTCGCCGTGTTGATCGACGGCACCATCTATGCGTCCTGGCTGTTCCTGGTCGCCGCCGGCCTGACGGTGATCTACGGCGTCATGCGCATTCTCAACATGGCCCATGGCTCCTTCTATGCCATCGGCGCCTACACGGCCGCGTCCGCCATCGGCTGGTATTTCGCCGACGGGTCGGGATCGGCCGGCATGAGCTTCCTGATCCTCATCGGCGCCGCGCTGGTGGCCGGCCTCGTGGTCGGCCTCGCGGTGGAACGCGGGCTGCTCCAGTTCATGTATGGGCGCGATGAGATCCTGATGGTGATCATCACCTACGCCCTGCTGCTGATCCTCGAGGACGGCATGAAGCTGGTGTTCGGCGTGAACCCGTATTTCGCCTACCAGCCCTATACCGCGCTCGGCCGCTCCACCATCGCCGGGCTGAAGGTCTCCAATTACGACCTGGTGCTGATCGGCATCGCCATCACCGTGGGCGTTGCCCTGTGGGCGTGGCTGGAGCGCACCAATCTGGGCAAGATCCTGCGCGCCGTCATCCATGACCGGGAAGTGGCCCGGGCCATGGGCGTGAACGTGCGGCGCATGTTCACCCTCACCTTTCTCATCGGCACCACGCTCGGCGCCCTGGCCGGTGCGCTTACCGCGCCGTCCATCTCGGTGGTGCCGGGCATCGGCGTGGAAGTGATCGTCCTCGCCTTCGCCGTGGTGGTCGTGGGCGGCATGGGCTCCATCGAGGGCGCCGCCGTTGGCGCGCTGCTGTTGGGCCTGTCCCGCGCC
This sequence comes from Xanthobacter variabilis, assembly GCF_043831965.2. Classification (NCBI taxonomy): domain Bacteria; kingdom Pseudomonadati; phylum Pseudomonadota; class Alphaproteobacteria; order Hyphomicrobiales; family Xanthobacteraceae; genus Xanthobacter; species Xanthobacter variabilis. The sequence continues at coordinate 2,548,185 of NZ_CM195533.1, read as the reverse complement.
GCCGCCGTGCACTTCGCCCCCCAGTTCGAGCTGTTCGTGATTTACGGCGTCATGTCCCTGGTGCTGGCCATCCGGCCGCAGGGCCTGTTCGGCCGCACGCTCGCAAGGAAGATCTGACCCATGCGCCTCGACAAGACTGAACTCGCATTGATCGGCCTTGCGGTCGTCCTGCTCCTGGGCGGGCTGTTCGCGGCCCCCGGCTGGCTGATCTTCCTTCTCACCGTCGCCCTCGCCAAGGCTCTCGTCGTCCAGGGCGTGGTGATGCAGATGAAAGCCGGCCTCGTCTCCTTCGGCCAGGGCCTGTTCTACTGCGTGGGCGGCTATGCGGTCGGCATGGGTGGCCAGTTCCTGGGCATCTCCGCCGGCCTCGTCCTGCTCGCCATCGGCGTGGTGGCGGCGGTGGTGCTCGCCATGATCCTGGGCCTGCTGATGACCCGCTATCGCGAGATCTATTTCGCGATGCTGTCACTGGCCTTTTCCATGATCCTCTATGGCGTGCTGGTGAAGAGCCAGGAGCTCGGCTCCACCGACGGCTTCAACGTCAACAGCTGGACCCTGCTCGGCCAGACCATTTCCGGCGGCGAGCAGGCCACCCACGCGGTGTTCGTGCTTACCGTCATCGCGGCGGCGGCGGTCGCCTTCTTCCTCAACCGCTACTACCGTTCCTCCGTGGGCATGACCTGCGAGGCGATCCGCGAGAACGAGGTGCGCGTCGAATATCTCGGCCTGTCCCCGCGCTGGATCAATTACGCGAACTATGTGGCGGCGGCGGCGGTCTCGGCCCTGGGCGGCGGCCTCACGGCGCTGGCCACCGGCCATGTGGACCCCGACATGGCCTATTGGACCACCTCCGGCGAATTCGTCTTCATCGCCCTCCTGGGCGGCACGGGCAGCGTGTTCGCGCCGTTCCTCGCGGCCATCGTGTTCTCGCTGGTGCGCACCTATGCCATCGAGTTCCTGCCCAATGCCTGGCAGATGATCCTCGGCTTCACCCTGCTCGGCATCGTTGTGTTCCTGCCCAAGGGCCTGTGGAGCCTGTTCACCCGCGCGCGGGTGGATGCCCCGGTTTCCGCCGCCCCCTCCTCCACCTCGAACACCCGCACGGGAGGCGCCCGCGCATGAGCCCGATCCTCGAAACCCGCAAGCTGAACAAGTCGTTCGGGGCGGTCACCGCCGCCAAGGACCTCAACGTCAAGATCGATAAGGGCGAGATCGTCGGCGTCATCGGCGCCAATGGCGCGGGCAAGACCACGTTCATCAACATGGTCACCGGCTATCTGCCGCCCACCTCCGGCGAGATCTTCATGGACGGCAAGGCCATTTTGGGCCTCGCCCCGCGCGCCATCACCCGTTCGGGCCTTGCCCGCTCGTTCCAGGTGGCGCAGCTCTTCCCGGAACTGACGGTGCTGGACAATCTCGTGATCGCGCTCGCCGCCGCCGAGAGCCCGCACCCCTCCTTCCTGAAGCCCCTGCACACCAAGGCGCGGGTGGCCAAGGCCGAGGAGATCCTCGCCGAGTTCAAGGTGGCGAGCTATCGCGATGCCCGCGTGACCGCCGTGCCCCAGGGCTCGCGCAAGCTCATCGACATCGCCATGGCGATGATCGGCAACCCGAAGATGCTGCTGCTCGACGAGCCCACCTCCGGCGTGAGCGTAGACGAGAAGGGCGACCTGATGGACACTGTGATGGCCGCGGTGCGCCATCACGGCCTCACCGTGCTGTTCGTGGAGCACGACATGGAGGTGGTGCGCCGCTACGTCTCGCGCATCCTCGCTTTCTACAGCGGGGAGATCATCGCCGACGGTCCGCCCGACGCGGTGCTGGCGAATGAGCGCGTGCGCGAGCTCGTCACCGGGCACACCGACCACAAGAGCGCCAGCCAGAAGGGCGCCGCGCAGCAGGGGAGTTCCGTGGCATGACGCTCGCCATCTCCAATCTCGACGTCTCCATCGCCGGCATCCCGATCCTGCGCGGCGTGACGATGGAAATCCCCTCGGGCAAGATGGTCGGCCTCATCGGCCGCAATGGCGCGGGCAAGACCACCTTGATCCGCTCCATCATGGGCCTCACCGCCATTTCCGGGAACATCGTGTTCGACGGCACCTCCATCGGCGACAAGGAGGCCCATACCCGCGCCGGCATGGGCATCAGCTACCTGCCGGAGGACCGCCGCCTCATCCCCTCGCTGACGGTGGAAGAGAACATCCTGATGCCAGCCTGGGCCAACAAGCTGAAGGATGCCCCCGCCCGGCTGGAGTGGATCTATTCGCTGATGCCGGAGATCGCCCAGTATCGCGACCGCAAGGCGCTGCAGCTTTCCGGCGGCCAGCAGAAGCTGGTGGCGCTGGGCCGCGCGCTCATGCCCGCCCGGCGCCTGCTGCTGCTCGACGAGCCGTTCGAGGGCGTGGCGCCGGTGCTCTCCCGCCGCCTCACCGAGGTGATCGGCAAGCTGCGCAGCGAGGGACTGTGCGTGCTCCTTTCGGAGTCGGACGCCACCCACTCGTCCGATCTCGTCGACCAGGTGTTCAACATCGAGCGCGGCGTGGTCACCACCAACTGACCCCGCCCCCGTCCTCGTTTCCAGAGCATTCGCGATGAACCTGAACTTCTCCTTCGAAACCACCCCTTACGTCATCCAGGAGATCGGCGGCGCCACGCGCTTGCCCGCCCTCGCGGCGGAGCTCGGCGCGAAGAGGCCGATGATCGTGACCGATGCCGGCCTCGTGAAGTTCGGCGTGATCGCGCCCGTTCTTGAGGCTTTCGCCGCCGCCGGCCAGCCGGTGGAGGTGTTCACCGACGTCCAGGCCGATCCGCCGGAAGAGGTGGTGCTCGCCACCGTCGCGGCGGCCAAGGCGGCCGGGGCCGACACCATCATCGGCATTGGTGGCGGCAGCTCCATGGATACGGCCAAGCTCGTCGCCCTGCTGCTGGGCGCGGAACAGGCTTTGCCCGAGATCTATGGCATCGGCCTCGCCCGCGGGCCACGCCTGCCGCTGATCCAGGTGCCCACCACCGCCGGCACCGGGTCGGAGGTGACGCCCATTTCCATCGTCACCACCCCGACCCATGAGAAAAAGGGCGTGGTGAGCCCCCTGCTCTATCCCGACATCGCGGTGCTGGACGCGACCTTGACCACCGGCCTGCCGCCGGCCGTCACCGCCGCCACCGGCATCGACGCCATGGTGCACGCCATCGAGGCCTACACCAGCAAGCACAAGAAGAATGCCGTTTCCGACGCGCTGGCGGTGAAGGCCCTGAGCCTGCTCACGGCCAACATGGATCGCGTGATCGCCGACGGAGCCGACGTGGAAGCCCGCTCCGCCATGCTGCAGGGCTCCATGCTGGCGGGCATGGCTTTCGCCAATGCCCCGGTGGCAGCGGTGCACGCGCTGGCCTATCCGCTCGGCGGTCACTTCCATGTGCCCCACGGCCTGTCCAACGCTTTGGTGCTCACTCCGGTGCTGCATTTCAATAAGCCCTCCGCCACCGCGCTCTATGCGGAGCTGGCGGGGGTGGTGCTGCCGGGCCAGCGCTTCTCCAGCGAATATGCGGCGGCCGATGCCTTCATCGGCTTCATGCAGGAGATGGTGGCGCGCATGCCCTTCGCACAGCGCCTCACCGAGGTGGGCGTGGCCGAGGAGGACCTGGAGCGCCTCGCGGTGGACGCCATGAAGGTGGAGCGGCTGTTGATGAACAATCCGCGCCCCATCTCCAAGGATGACGCCTTCGCCATCTACCAGTCGGTGCTGTAAGGCTGGCGGCCCGGGGGCGCGCTTCCCAGCGCGCCTCGCGGGCCATTGCCCGAGCTCGCGCGGCGTTTGGGCAAGACCGGCCCGATAACGCGCACGGCTCCGGGGCCAAGTGTCCGGAAGGACACGGCCAGTTCCTGCGCCCGCCCCTCCCCCCGTCCACGTACGAACCGGCACCAGCCCATGCCCTGCCGGTTCCGCATCCCGTGGACATCAGCGACCTGTGCGTTGCGCCGCCGAGCGGGGGCGTCCATGCCTGTGCCGCGTGAGAAGCATGGCGACCCGTGCGCCGCCATCACCGGTTACCCGAATTCCTGCCGAGGAGGCATCAAGCCATGGCCCTTCTTACCCTCACCGATACCGCGCTGCTGCGCGACAAGGCCTATATCGACGGCGCCTGGACCGCCGCCGACACGGGCAAGACCTTCGCCGTGACCAATCCGGCCAATGGCTCCGAGCTGGCCCAGGTGCCGGACATGGGCGCCGATGAGACCCGCCGTGCAATCGAGGCCGCCGACCGCGCCCTCCCCGCCTGGCGCGCCAAGACCGCCAAGGAGCGCGCCGTCATCCTGCGCAAGTGGTACGAGCTCATCATGGCCGCCCAGGAGGACCTGGCGCAGATCATGACGGCCGAGCAGGGCAAGCCGCTGACGGAAGCGCGCGGAGAGGTCTCCTACGGCGCCTCCTTCATCGAGTGGTTCGCGGAAGAGGGCCGGCGCATCTATGGCGACGTGATCCCCAGCCACGGCGCCGACAAGCGCATCATCGTCATCAAGCAGCCCATCGGCGTGGTGGCGGCCATCACCCCCTGGAACTTCCCCAATGCCATGATCACCCGCAAGGTGGCCCCGGCCTTGGCCGCCGGCTGCACCGCCGTGGTGAAGCCCGGGGAGGACACGCCCCTTTCCGCCCTCGCTCTGGCGGAGCTGGCCGAGCGCGCGGGCATTCCCGCCGGCGTGTTCAATGTGGTGACCACCATGCAGGCCGCCGCCGTGGGTGGCGAGATGACCGCCAACCCCATCGTGCGCAAGCTTTCCTTCACCGGCTCCACCCCCATCGGCAAGCTGCTGATGTCCCAGTGCGCCGGCACCGTGAAGAAGGTGAGCCTGGAGCTGGGCGGCAACGCGCCCTTCATCGTGTTCGACGATGCCGACCTCGACGCCGCCGTGGCCGGGGCCATGATGTCCAAGTATCGCAATGCGGGCCAGACCTGCGTGTGCGCCAACCGCCTGCTGGTTCAGGCCGGCGTCTATGACGCTTTCGCGGAGAAGCTGGCCAAGGCCGTTTCCGCCATGAAGGTGGGCGCGGGCGATGAGGCGGGCGTCACTACCGGCCCGCTCATCAACCAGAAGGGCTTCACCAAGGTGGACCGGCTGGTGAAGGACGCCGTGGCCAAGGGCGCCAAGGTTCTGGCCGGCGGCAAGCCCCACGCGCTGGGCGGCAACTTCTACGAGCCGACCATCCTCACCGAGGTTTCGAAGGACATGGAATTGTTCTCGGAAGAAATCTTTGGCCCGGTGGCCCCGCTCTTCAAGTTCGAGACCGAGGAAGAGGCCATCGCCATGGCCAACGCCACCCAATATGGTCTTGCGGGCTACTTCTATGCCCGCGACATCGGCCGCATCTGGCGGGTGGCGGAGGCGCTGGAATACGGCATTCTCGGCATCAATGAGGGCATCATCTCCACCGAAGTGGCCCCCTTCGGCGGCGTGAAGGAATCCGGCATCGGCCGCGAGGGCTCCAAGTACGGTGTCGATGACTTCGTCGAGATCAAGTATATGTGCCTCGGCGGCATTCGCTGAGTGCACATTCCATCGATCCGAATTCAGCTAATCTGGATAGTGCCATGAACTATACGTTCAGAAGTGTGCGCCACATCGTCTGCGAGGCCGGCGGCCTCCTGAAGCTCGGCGCGCTGATGAAGGACCTTAACGCCAGCCGCGTGCTCATCGTGTGCGATCCCGGCATCGTCACGCTGGGCTTTGCCGACACCGCCAAGGCGTCGCTCGCCGAAATGGGCATCGCCGTGGATGTGTTCTCCGACGTGGCGGCCGATCCGCCGGTGTCGGTGGTGCTGGCGGCCGTGGAGCGGGCGCGGGCATTCAAGGCCGATGGCGTGATCGGCATCGGCGGCGGATCCTCGCTCGACACGGCGAAGCTGGTGGCGTTGATGATCAACTCCACCCAGCCCATCGAGGAGATGTACGGCACCAACCTCGCCAAGGGCGCGCGGGTGCCGCTGATCCAGGTGCCCACCACCGCGGGCACAGGCTCGGAAGTCACCTGGGTGTCGGTGGTGACCGACGCGGAGGGCCGCAAGAAGGCGATCTACGCGCCGCAGCTGCTGCCCGACGTGGCCCTGCTCGACCCCGAGCTGACGCTCGGCCTGCCGCCGCGCATCACCGCTGCCACCGGCCTAGACGCCATGGTGCACGCCATCGAGGCCTTCACCAGCCGCACTTCCAAGAACCTGCTGGCGGACGCGCTGGCGGTGAAGGCGCTGCAGTTGCTCTCCGGCAATATCCGCACCGCGGTGAAGGACGGCAAGAACGTGGAGGCCCGCGCCGCCATGCTCCAGGGCTCGCTTTTGGCGGGCATGGCGTTCGTGAACGCCTCGGTGGCCGCCATCCATGCCATGGCCTATCCCCTGGGCGCGCGCTATCACGTGCCGCACGGGCATTCCAACGCCATCGTCATGGCGCCCATCATGCGCTTCAACCTGCCGGTGGCGACCCCGCTCTATGCCGAGCTGGCCCGCCAGACCCTGCCGGGCCGCACCTTCGCTTCCGACGCCGAGGCGGCCGAGGCGCTGGTGGCGGACATCGAAGCCCTGGTGCCGTCCACGGGTCTTGAAATCCGCATGCGCGACCTGGGCGTGCCGCGCGACGCCATTCCCTCCATGGCGGAGGAAGTGGATGTGGGCATCCGCCGGCTCATCGCCTGCAATGCCCGCGACATGACCCGCGCCGACATCCAGGGCATCTACGAAAGCGTCTACTGACGCCCGAAGAGCCCTGCGCCCCGCTCCGAGGGCGTTCAAGCCCGCCGGCATCGGCGTGAGCGCAGTGGCACAGGACATCATCGCAAACGGCGCGGCTCCAGTCAGGGGCCGCGCCGTTTGCACATTCAGCTTTGGCAAGGGGCACAAGCAACGCGCGCCCGCCCTATGCCCTCCTCGCTCCCTCTCCCGTTTGCGGGGGAAGGGGCAAGAGACGCGGCAAGAGACGCGGCAAAAGACCAGAGGCGCAGGAGGGGACAAGAGAGGGGGAAGGACGCTGCAAGGCGAAAGAAGGTGGCCTCGACCACCGCGCTTTCAATGCCCCCCGCACTTGCGGGAACGCACCTGCCCTCCCTCGTCCTCCCCCGCAGGCGGAAGAGGGAGCGAGCCCATCGGTGCCCCTGCCCCTGGCACCCCTGCCTTCTGAACGCCGACGCCCCCCCTTCGGAAGCCGCGCCCTATGCGGACGCCGCCGTACGCCGTAGCTTCTCGGCCCGGCGAATGACGCGCTCCCTCTTCAGGCGCGACAGGCGCTGGAGCCAGAAGATGCCGTCGAGCTGGTCGATCTCATGCTGGTGACAGACGGCGAGCAGACCGTCGGCCTCCTCCTCCTGCTCCACCCCGTCCAAATCCTGATAGGCGACGCGCACCCGCGCCGCGCGCGCCACCTCGTCCACCACGCCCGGCATGGAAACGCTGCCCTCCGGATGCCGCGCCCGCTCGTCCGAGGCCCAGAGGATCCGCGGATTGACGTAGGTCCGCACCCCATCCTCGGCCGAGAGCTCCAGCACCACGACCCGCTTGGCCACCCCGATATGCGGCGCGGTGATGCCGATGCCCGGCGCCGCCCGCATGGTGTCCAGCAGGTCCGTGGCGAGCTGGCGCAACGCATCGTCGAAGACGGTCACCGGCTCGGCCACGGCGCGCAGGCTCGGATCCGGAAACTTCACGATCGGCCGAACGGACATGATGCTGCTCCACCCCCGATGCCGGCGCAGGCGTGCGCCCACCGCGCGTGATGCGGCGCGGCGGGGTCCCCGCGCGCGCCAGCCATGTCACGACTTCAGGTCCAGACGCAACCGCAAGCCGGCCGCGCGCACCAGCCCCGCTGCCCCGACGTGGGGGACTGCTCAGGTCTCCTGAGTGGCTGCGACTTCCTCACGCGGCGCACGATCCGCATCGCCCGCCCCCACCCTCGCGGAGGCCTGCGCGCGCCGCACCACCTCGTCCACGCCGGGCGGGTTCGCCGGATGGAAGGAGAGGCACAGGGGCGTGCGGATCTTCACCGGACGGGGGAAGCCCTCGGTGGAGAAGTAGAACATGCCCTTTTCCAGCTTGCCCAGATCGTCCGCCGCCCCACCCTTGGCGTCCATGAGCTCACGCGTCGCGGCGAGCGTGGCCGAAGAACTCATGCGGCCATAGAAATGGGTGGTGCAATTGGAAACGATGCCATTGTCGAGCCCGCGCGGCAGCTGTGTGGCGAACACCATGCCCAGCCCATATTTGCGGGCCTGCGCCGCCAGCGAGCGGGTGCTGGCGCGGCAGGCCGTCGCCGTCTGCGAGGGCGCGAAATTCTGCGCCTCGTCCAGCACATAGAGCCGGCCGGTGGGGCTTGGATGCTGCTTCAGCCAGGTGAAGAGCGTCATCTGCAGTTGGTTGACGAAGGCCTCTCGCGCGCTCTCCGACGGCAGGCCGGACAGGTTGATGACCGAAATCCGAGTGCGCCGTGGGTCGCGCCCGTGGAACAGCAGCTGCGGATCCAGCTGCTGCCCCTCGGAGCGCAGGAGCGGATTGGTGGCGATGGCGGACAAGAGCTGGTCGGCCATCGCCCGGCCGTGCTTTTCGGCCTGGCTGATCTCCGTGCAGCCGTCGGGCAGCTCGCCGAGGAGGCCGACGAGATCGCGCAGGCTGCCCCCGCCCTGCCGCGCGAACAGCCGCAGCGCGTCGGCCAGCACGCCCCGGCGCTCGTTCGCCTTCTGGCCGCGGCCGATGGTGTAGGGCTCCAGCGTCGAGAGCGCCATGTCCACCGCCTGGGCGCGCTCGTCCTCGCTCTCCGCATCACGGCCGTCGCCGATGGCGGCGAAGTCGGGCAGCAGGTTCAGCACCAGTGGGTTGCCGCGCGCGAGGCCCGGCGTCCACACCACCACCTCCGCCCGGCTCTGGTAGCGCTCCGCCTTGGCCGCGTCCTCCGGCGAAAAGGCGTCCGGAATGGTGGGCCAGGGGTCGCCCAGGCGCGCGAGGTCGTTGTTGATGTCGAGCACGATAGAGGGGATGCCGGCCAGCGCGGCCTCCTCCACCAGCCGCCGCAGCAGCACCGTTTTGCCCGATCCGCTGCCGGCGAAGATCGCCACATGGCGGTTGAGCAGGGCAGGCTTGAGCCCCACCGGCTCGCCCGGCCCCTGATAGCTGATGCGATGGCCGATGAGGATTTCATCGGACAGGGCCACCGGCTCGTCCTCGCCATTCCCCTGGCGGGTCGAGGGGATGCCCTGGCGGGTCGAGGGCATGCCCTGGCGGGTCGAGGAGATACCCTGGCGGGTCGAGGAGATACCCTGGCCTCCATTGACGCGGCCAGCCCCCTGGCCTTCATCCTGGTCCCGACCCCATACGCGAGGACCCGTACCGGTGCCGCCGATATCCGTCGGCAGCGTCTGCCCCGTTCCCGGCCCTGCGCCCTGCCCGTCCATCGGCGGATCCAAGGTCTCGGTGCGGTGCGTTGGCGGCGTCTCGCGCGGCAGGAACGGCGGCGGGCACAAGCCCGCAGCCTGGAACAAGGGCGTCTCGAACAGAGGCTTCCTCTGCCGCAGCCAATCGGAGAAATGCGGCTTTCCGGCAAGGCTCCGCAGCGCGGCGAAAGCCCTGAGATCCGCCTCCACGGGCGCGATGAAGCGGCCTCCCGCGGAAAGGAACTCGGCCGTGAGCTGCTGGGATTTTGGCCCGCTCGGCGGCGCCCCCGTCCGTAACAGGAACAGATGGCGTCCCGCCAGACCGCGGCCGATGCCGGATGCCGTCATGGCCGCCTTGATGCGCGACAGGTAGGCGGGTCCGTTGATGTGTGTCAGCACGCGGAAGCAATAATGCTCCTCGCGATCCCCCTTGGCGCGAAAGGTGAATGTCAGGCGCCCGTGCAGCGAGGGGCGCTTCTGGTCGGGGTCAGCCTGAAGCGCGCAATCCACGTCCTCCGGCATGGTGAGCTGCCGGGAGAAGAACTGGAGCGCGTCGGCGAACAGCTCGCGCAGCTCGTCCTCGCGCTCCGGAGCGAACAGGTCGGCCACGTTCGCGGCGGCATAGGCCTCGGCATAAAGACCGTCGAGGTCGGAGGAGACGGGCACCGGCTCAACGGGCGGCTTAGAGCCACCGAAGCTCGTGAGCTCGCTGACGCGTCCGTTGCGCATGCAAGTCAGGCGGTGCTGCTCGCACTTCTGCAACAGCTCACGCGGCGAAAGCCCCACCACCTCGTCGAAAGCCTCGCCCCGGAAGGGCCAGGTGGCATAAGGTGGCTTGAAGTGCACGGCCGCGTAAGCCGCCGCCAGGCGCATCTCCACCAGCGAGGCCGCGCGGCTGCTGTCCGGGATCGGCTGAAGCTCCAGCGGCGCTTGGAAGCGAGCAGTGACGGCCGCCGTGAAGCGCTGCTTGATGACCGCCCAGGTCGCCTCCAGGCAGGAGATGACCACCACCGCCCGGCGCTTGACCTCGTGCAGATCCATCAGCCCCTGGGCCAGTTGCTCCACCACGGCGACCGCCTCGGTGACCTCCTGCCCCCCGCTGACGGCTGCCGTCTCGATGTTGGCCGCCGAGACGATGGCGTCGATCTGGTCCACCGCGATCAGGGTCGGCCCCACGAGGCTCATCAGCCAGGAGAGCCCCTTCACCACGCTCATGGGATCGCTGACGCCGATAAAGCCCAGGGCGCGCAGCTCCTGCGGGTCCAGGCTCATGCCCTGGAGCCAGGCATGGGCAATGGACTGCTGGTCGAGATCGTCCGACGCCAGCAGGATCAACGCCGTCACCACATCACGATGGTTGATGATCTCGGCCCGGTAACGCCTGGCGAGGGCGTCGCGGAACAGCTTGGCCAGCTCAGGCATGCGCTCGCCCGCCGCCTGCCCGCGCGCGCCCACGATGTCGCCGGCCTTGCCCTTGATGCCGAGCAGCTCCGCCAGCACCAGGATCAGCCTGTTATATTGGGTCTGCCCATCCGGCAATTTCACCTGCAGCGAATTGACGAAGCCGAGGGCCACCGACGACCAGAAGTCCTTCACCCCCACCAGGTCGAGCAGCACGAACCAGCCCGCCCGCGCCCACACCGCATGGCGCAGCCGGCCCATGAGATGGGTCTTGCCATGCCCGGCGGGGCCCAGCACCACGCAGCCGCGCGGCTCGTTGTCGGGCTCGATATCCTCGGTTTCGCGGTCGAAGTAGTCGAGGATTTCGCGGGTGGTCTGGGCATGGATCGCGGCCACCTCGTAGGGGGACTCGCGCCATACGCTCTTCAGTTGCCGGGTGGGGTTGAAATCCACCGACTGAAATGCCGCCAGCTGGGAGGCGGCTGCCTTTGCGGTCGCGTTCATGCCTTGATCCAGAGAATGTGGCGGGGCTCGCCGGCAATATGGAGGGCGGCGGCGTGGTCGGCCGCGGTGAGCTCCAGGGAATTGTCCAGCCGGTAGAGAAGGGCGACCTGGTCGCGCTGCATCCGCTTCAGCATGTCATCCAGCGCCTCGCGCGGAACGTCGGGCAAGCGCGCGCGGATATCGCGCAGCAGAACGCGGGTGGCGAGGCGGCCGCCGGTGACGGCGAGATAGGCGGAACGGATGCGCGCCGGCAGGTCCCCGACCGGCACCGCGGGCGCGGCATTGGTGGCACTGGCCAGCGGTGCCGCACTCACGGCGGCGGTTTCGACGGGCGCCATCACATCGGCGAGCACGAGGCCCTTCACCTTCACGAAGGTGTCCAGGCGCGCAAGCCACTGCCGCAACACGCCAGCGGCGCCGGAAGCCGTCTCCGGCAGCAGCTCGGAAAGGTGGGTGCCGGCCCAGTGCCAGCCTTTGTCGGTGGCCTCGATCCAGTTGGAGCGGCCCTTCTTGGTGATGTGGATGAGCCCCTTGGCCTGCAGCGCCGCGCGCAGCTTGGGGGTGGGCTGGGGCGATAGCTCATGCTGCCATGCGGCCCCTTCCTCGCACGCGATCAGGCCGAGCAGCACCAGGGCTTCCTTCTCCCGCTCCGCATCCTCGCTGGTCCGGGTGCCCTTGGAAGTCCCCTTGGCGGCTGCCGTCACCTCGGGGGGCGGCAGGAGCTGGGCGTGCTCGCGCCCCTTCTCGGTCAGCTCGATCCAGTTGGAGCGGTTCTTCTTGCTGATGCGGATCAGCCCCTCATCCTCCAGCGGCTGGCGCAGCTTAGGCGAGGGTTCTGGCGAAAGGTCCTTCTGGAACGCGCCACCGGCTTCGCAGGCAAGCAAAGCGCGCAGCAACAGCGCCGCCTGCCGATCCTCCGCCTTGGTCCTTGCAGCCATTTCACCCCTCCTGCCGGCCCACACGCCGGCGATGATTGACGAGATCACGGATCTTCTGCACGGCGAGCCCGCAATCCTGCTGCACTTCCTCATTGGCGAGGCGCAACACGGTGTAGCCGCTCAGCGCGAGCTCAAAATCCCGCTGGCGATCGCGCAGGAATGCGCTGCGGGTGCCGTGGTCGGCATAGCCGTCCAGCTCCACCACAAGCCGGCCCTCCCGCCACAGCAGATCGACACGGGGGCGCGAGCCGCGGACCGTCTCCACGGGCTGGTTGAAGGTGAAGAGCGGCGCCAGCTCGCTGTCCGCCATCACCAGGCGCCAAATTCGCTGCTCGATCTCGCTCAGCGGATGGGGCGCGCCGCGCCAGGGCTCCAGCCAGATGGCATCATCCGGCAGCGGAACCGGCGGGCTCAGCGGCTCTTCCAATGTGACCGAGACCACGCCATGGCGGATCCGCTCCAGCGGCGTGCCGGGCGGCGGCGGCTCGCGAAACAGCACCACCACGGCGCCCGGCATGTGGCGGGCGATCCACTCCAGACCATGGACATAAGCCGCCGCCTGCGGCGCGGCCGCATCCGCCACCTGCGTCACCAGCACGAGGCCGGCCGGGCACACCACGCGGGCGAGCTGGGACAGCTCCGTCTGCGCCGGCGTGCCGGGCACGCGGGGCGCGACGCCGTCCAGCGCCAGCAGGCCCGCTTTCTCAAGCCAGGGGGCGAGCAGCTCGGGCCGGGCGCCCGCCATTTCCCGCGCGGTCGCGGACACGGCAAGGCGCGCAAGGGTATCGCGGCCGACGGCAGGAAAGGTCTCGTCCTCAAGCCAGCGTGGCCACAGGCCCAGGGCCGCGCGGGCGAGCTGCCCGAGCCATGCTTCCACCAGCTGCGATGCGGACGCGCACGCAGGCAGGCCGGCGAACAGCAGACGCCGCCCGCCAACAGCCGGAGCGATTAGCTCGGCCGCCTCGCGCACAGCGGACAGGTCGACGCCATCGACGGCCAGAATCTCTCCCGACGGCGCCCCGAGCAGATGTTCGGGCAGCGCGCGCAGGGGAACAGAAACAGACGTGCGAGCGTCATCCACCGAAGTTGCGCCCCCCGGCCCTTCCAATCTCGACGTGCGTGCATAACGCTACGCCAAGGCCAACTTCAAGCTTAGATTGCGTGCGCCACACCGGGGCGCACGCGCGCGCCGTGCCTTTCCCCGTTCATGGGAGCGCAAACAAAATTGTCATCAGGGAGCAGAACCGCCATTGGCGCAGCTGCCGTAGCGGGTTAGGGAAATTCCGGAGGGTTTCACGGGGCCGTGAAGGGATACAAGAGCGGCAGGAAACTCGTCCAAACCGCCGTGAGCCGCATTCGCAAGTCAGGGTGCTGCCGGCCAACGCACTGATAACGGGAGCGCCCATGTCCGCCGTCTCGTACGCCGCCGACGTTCACAACCAGCAAGCACACGCCGAGATCGCCATGGGCATCGCCGCGGCGACGGCCGGGCTGGAGCTCGGCCTTGCCAAGCGAATCGGCGACGCGATCAGCGAGCTTTATGATGCCCCTTCCAATGCCGCGGTCGAGCGCATGCTCAATGAGGGACTGCCCTCCGCCACCCTGCTGCAGGCCCTGGACACGGCCATGGAGACCACCTGCGTGCGCATGTCCCGGCAGGTGTTCCTGCCGGGCCGCGCGGCGGGCCTGAAGGAAGTGGGTCGCCGCTTCGCCTCCGCGGTGGCGGCCGTGGAAAGCACCGTGGCCGTGCGCGCCCTCACCCGCCAGATCATTGACGAAGCCCACCAGCGCGACCTGCGGAACCTGAAGAATCTGGCCGACACCGTTTCCAACGTGAACGAGGTGTCCATCGAGCTGGCCTACCTGACGCGCAACACCCATCGCGCGACGGAAGGCTCGCAGAGCGTGGCCTCGGCGGTGAGCGAGCTCATCACCAGCATCGAGGACATCTCGCGCTCCAGCAACGATGCGCTGACCGACGCGCAGAATGCGAGTCAGGCCTCCACCCGCGCCACCGGAGCGGTGGACAATCTACGCACCACCACCACCGCCATCAGCGACGCCACGGACGAGACCCGCAAGCGCTCCACCGAGCTTGTGAACGCCTTCGACCAGATCGCCGACGTGCTGAAGGTGATCGACACCATCGCCAAGCAGACCAATCTGCTGGCCCTCAACGCCACCATCGAGGCCGCCCGGGCCGGCGAGGCCGGCAAGGGCTTCGCCATCGTCGCGCAGGAAGTGAAGGCCCTCGCCAACCAGACCGGCGCCGCCACCGAGGAAATCGGCAAGCGGGTGGAAGGCATGCGCTTCGTGATCACCCGCATGGGCGAAGCCATGGCGCGCTCTGAGGAGGCCGTGGCCGCCAGCATGGACGACATCGAGCAGGTGTCCGCCGCCGTCACCGCCATCGATGGCACGGTGAACACCGTCGCCCGCAGCATGGACGCCATCGCCACCGTGCTGTCGCAGCAGAAGATCGCCAGCGAGGAGATCGGCGAGCGCGTGTGCCAGAGCGCCGGCCTCTCCACCGAGAACGAGCAGATGCTGATGCGCATGGCCACCAGCCTGCAGAACAGCAACGATCGCTTCTCCAGCTCCGCCCACGACTGGTTCAATGCCGATTCGCCCGTCGCCCTCTGCGAGATGGCGAAGATCGACCATGTGCTGTTCAAGAAGCACGTGGTGGATGTGCTGATGGGCCGGTGCGAGTGGCATGCCCACGAGGTGCCCGATCATCAGCACTGCCGCCTCGGCAAGTGGTATGAATCGGTGAACATCCCGGAGATCCGGCGTCTGCCGACCTTCGCCTCCCTGGTGGAACCGCACCGCAAGGTCCACGTCGCGGCGCAGCTTGTGCTTCAGCATCACGAGGCCAACCGCCCGCAGGAAGCCCTCGAGGCGCTCGCCACGCTCAACACCGCGAGCCACGAGGTGCAGCGCATTCTGGAAAAGCTGGCCGAGGACCTGCGGGCCTGCGAAGATCCGGAAAAGGCCCGCGCGGCCTCGACCCTGCAGTAAGCTCGCCATTGCCCTGCGGCGTTGCCGGAGAGACCGGCGGCGCCGCCCTATTGGCCCCTCCTGCCATGCACTGGGGACGTGCGGACGCGCCCCCACTCCTCTGCCTGCCCCGCAGCGCTCCGATCCCAGAGGACCGCCCCCTACAGGCGCGGGGCCGCTCCGACGGGCGGGACGGCCAGCGCAGTCCTCCGCCATCCTCACCGCGTCCGTGACGCGCGTGGAGCAGCGCATCAAACGCGCCATACTTCCACCCGCATTTTTGAAATTGCCCCCGCGTTTCCGTGAAGGGCGGGCCGAGGCGCGCGCAGGTGAGCACACCCGGCGCGAGAGGCCGAATTGCACCGCGCTTCCGGCCGTGGCGCCGCCTTCGGAGCAGCGCTACAGCTTCACGGAAGCGCGGGCATTTCCCCTGCGCGGGCTTGATGCGCGTGGCGCGCCAACTGTCTTCACCTGAACCCCAAGCGTCCCGGCCTTAGGCTCGGCCGCCCCGCAATGGGGATGCGGCCACCTTTCTGAGGCCTCCGCTGGCCTCAACGCGCCAGCGCAGCATCGGGCCGGCGCAGGGCACCGGCCGGCGGCGGGGGCGCTTTCGCCGCGCTCACCGCCTGCGCGATCGCATCCGCCAGCTGCTGGGCGAGGCACGCATAGCCCTTGTCATTCATATGGAAATGGTCCCAGGCAAACAGCCCCTTGAAGCCGGCTGGATCTTCCGCCGCCCATTGCTTCATCATCGCGTAGCGCCGCAGCAGCGGCACGTTTCGCTCGGTGGCGGTGTCATCGACCGCCGACACAAACCGCTCGTAGCGCCCCACATCCAGGATCAGCGGAAAGTATTGCTGGTCGACGACAATCGTCGCCACATCCGCTGCGGCGGTCGCCTCCAGACCGCGCCGCACCAGTGCCGTCAGACGCTCCGGATTGCCGCCGAAGATCACGTCATTGGTCCCCACCTGCCAGATCACCAGATCCGGCCGCTCCCCGTGGGTCAGGAACGCTTCCAGGCGCTTCAGGGTAGACGGCGCGCTCTCGCCAGAGACACCAGCATTCGTGACCTCGACGCTGCCCTCCCCCAGCATTTCCACAAGACGGTGGGCGAGCTGGGCGGGATAGGTGGCCTCCGGCCGCGAAGCGCCCACACCTGTGGTGCTCGATGAACCAATGGCGAGGATGCGCAGCGGGCCGCCTTCACGCAGGCTCTGAACAGCGGGCGCCGCCAGTACGAGCGCCGGACTGGGTCGAACATCCACCGGGCACGCGGCAGCCGGCAAGGCCAATCCGAGCACGCAAATCAGCGCCGCCCCCGCGAACCCCGAGGAAGCACACCACGCTCTTCGAACGACGCTCGCGCGCAAAGCCGCAGCATCGGCGATGACGTTGACGAGACAATAAATTTTGGATTTCAAGGGCACTTTAGGGATCTGCTCTGATCCAGGGACTGCCCAGTTAAATGGCGGGAGTGACGGGGCTCGAACCCGCGACCTCCGGCGTGACAGGCCGGCGCTCTAACCAACTGAGCTACACCCCCAACCGGCGCTGCGCTAGTGCGTTGCGCCGTCGAGAGCGCTCTGATAGGGCACCTCGCCCTTCTCCGTCAAGCGAGCCCGAACGATTTTATGACAAGGGTGTGGATAGCTTTCCCAGGATACCGCGCAAAGCCGCGCCAGCTCATCATTCTCGCAGCGAAGGGAAATTGAGCCCACTCTCAGGTGCTCCAACTTCGAGCGGACAAAAAAGGAAGCCGCGCCCGAAAATTCCGAACGGTGGAGATTCGGCATGGCCGGTGCGCGATGGCGGGCGCAAGCCGGCTTCACCAATCGCCACGACACCGGCGAGACGCAAATGGTGCAGCATCGCCCCGGTGCACCGGGGCCGCCACATCTTTGCCCGTGGCCACGCGCAAGTGGGGTGCAACCCGCTGCGACCGCCGCCCGGACGGCGCACCGGCGCGCAGAATCCACTCCCGGCAAAGCCAGAATCGCGAACCAAAACCAACAGTGGCTTTTTCGTCCCCCGCCATTCCCATGCGGAGGCCAAGATTGCAGGTGCTTGAAAACACTGGTGGGCGGTGACGGGCTCGAACCGCCGACCCTCTCGGTGTAAACGAGATGCTCTACCAACTGAGCTAACCGCCCCACCTGCGGCATGCGCCCTTTAATCATCACCGGCGCGCGCCAGCAAGGCCATAGATCGCCTTCCACACCTGCCTTGCCACGCTGATGCACGGGGCCCCACCCGCGCACGGCACCGAAAGCCCAGTGAGGCTGCCACCGGCCGGCACAACGCCTTCACAAGCTCGCCGGGACGACAGGGCCCGCCGACAGGGGCGGCCCACAAGCGACGCCCACGCAGCCCCTGCACCCCAAAGCCAGAAGCCGAGGCGGGCAATCAGGCCGCCCCCACCTCCCGACATGAGGCGATACGCTTAGAGGAAATATCGCGGAGAACGGCGCGCAGCGGAGGCCGCATGCCCGCCTGTCGCGCACCCATGCGTCAGACGGAGGCGACCACCGATCACAGCCTAGGCCAGGCGCGACTCGAACACGCTCCAGCGACATGCGCGCATGCACACGAATGGCCCTACTCAGGCGGATTTCACCTTGGATGCCCCGCCGCCGGCAGCCCCGGTCGCTGCCGCGCGGAGCGCACCGCAGCCATCTATATGGACGCCGCCCCGATGGCGGCGCCCCGCGACCCCGCCTCGGCGCCCTGCTCTTTCGATTGCGAATGAGAGGCCGCGCGAGAACGGAATTCGAACGCCCTGCCTTGTTCGGACGTCGCGCTTCTATCGCGACGTCCGAACCGCGGGATCACTCGTTGACGGCTTCCTTGAGGCCCTTGCCGGGAGTGAACTTCGGCGCCTTGGAGGCGCTGATCTTCACCGGCTTGCCCGTGCGAGGATTACGGCCCTCGCGGGCGGCGCGGGTCACCACCGAGAAGCTGCCGAAACCGATCAGCTTGACTTCCTCGCCCTGCTTGAGCGCCTTGGCGATGATGTCGAAGGTGGCGTCCACGGCAGCCGCAGCAGCCGTCTTCGTCAGCTTGGCCTCCTCAGCCACCGCGGCGATCAGTTCGTTCTTGGTGGTCATCTGACCATTCCCTTCCGTTGTCAAAACGCGAATCGTGAGGGGCAGGGCCCCGACGATCGCCGCGAGCATCACGGAAAATACGGCATTTGCAAGCACCATCCGCTTCAAACCCGCACCAATGCACGATTTCCAGCATTGCAATAGCGAAAAAAAGACGGGCGACTCGAGTTTCGAGCCGCCCGTCCTCATTCTCTAAGCCCTTGAAATCGCTAAACTTGGCTCCTTCCGAGAAAGAGCCGACACCAAGCTTGCGCCCGCCCCTACTCCCTTGCGGGTGAGGGGGCCGGACAGGGTATTCCCATCCGGCGCAAAGCCTCAGTGCGCAACGACTCCCGAGGCATCATCGCCTGCCACCGGCGCATTCACCGGCTTCTCTTCCCAAACGATGGGCTCCGGCGGACGCACCAGGGCGTTGCTCAGCACCTCGTCCATCCGCGACACGGGCACGATCTCCAGCGCGTTCTTCACGTTGGCCGGAATATCGGCGAGGTCCTTGGCGTTCTCCTCGGGGATCAGCACCTTCTTGATGCCGCCGCGCAGAGCCGCCAGGAGCTTCTCCTTGAGGCCGCCGATGGGCAGCACCCGGCCACGCAGGGTGATCTCACCCGTCATGGCCACGTCGCGGCGCACGGGAATGCCCGTCATCACCGAAACGATGGCGGTAGCCATGGCCACGCCCGCGGAGGGCCCGTCCTTCGGAGTCGCCCCTTCGGGAACGTGCACGTGGATGTCCCGACGCTCGAACAGAGGCGGCTCAATGCCGAAATCCACCGCCCGCGAGCGAACATAGGATGCCGCCGCCGAGATCGATTCCTTCATCACATCCTTCAGGTTGCCGGTGACCGTCATCTTGCCCTTGCCGGGCATCATGAGGCCCTCGATGGTCAGCAGCTCGCCGCCCACCTCGGTCCAGGCCAGGCCGGTGACGACACCCACCTGATCCTCGCTCTCCATCTGGCCGTAGCGATAGCGCGGCACCCCGAGGAAATCCTCGAGATTCTTGGCCGTGACCTTCACCGACTTCTTCTTGGACAGCATCAGCTCCTTCACCGCCTTGCGGGCGAGGGTGGAGATTTCGCGTTCCAGGGAGCGCACACCAGCTTCGCGGGTGTAGCGCCGGACGAGGGTCTGCAGCGCCGCGTCGTCGATGGACCATTCCTTCGTCGACAGACCGTGCTTCTGCAAGGCATTGGGGATCAGGTGCTTGCGCGCGATCTCCACCTTCTCGTCCTCGGTGTAGCCGGCGATGCGGATCACCTCCATACGGTCCAGAAGGGCCGGCGGGATGTTCATCGTGTTCGCCGTGGTCACGAACATCACGTTCGAGAGGTCATAGTCGACCTCCAGATAGTGGTCCGCGAAGGTCTTGTTCTGCTCGGGGTCCAGCACCTCCAGCAGGGCCGAGGAAGGATCGCCGCGGAAATCCGCGCCCATCTTGTCGATCTCGTCCAGCAGGAACAGCGGGTTGGCCTTCTTGGCCTTGCGCATGGACTGGATGACCTTGCCCGGCATGGAGCCGATATAGGTCCGCCGGTGGCCACGGATTTCCGCCTCGTCGCGCACGCCGCCAAGGGCCACGCGCACGAACTCACGTCCCGTCGCCTTGGCGATGGACTTGCCGAGCGAGGTCTTGCCGACGCCGGGCGGGCCGACGAGGCACAGGATGGGACCCGTGAGCTTGTTGGCGCGGCTTTGCACCGCGAGATACTCGACGATGCGCTCCTTGACCTTGTCGAGGCCATAGTGCTCGCCGTCCAGAATCTCCTGGGCGTAGTTGAGATCCTTCTTGATCTTGCTCTTCACGCCCCACGGGATCGACAGGAGCCAATCCAGATAGTTGCGCACCACGGTGGCTTCCGCCGACATGGGCGACATCTGGCGCAGCTTCTTCAGCTCGTGCGTAGCCTTTTCACGCGCCTCCTTGGAGAGCTTGGTCCGCTTGATGCGGTCCTCCAGCTCCTGGAGGTCGTCCTTGCCGTCCTCGTCGCCCAGTTCCTTCTGGATCGCCTTCATCTGCTCGTTGAGGTAGTACTCGCGCTGGGTCTTCTCCATCTGCCGCTTCACGCGGGACCGGATGCGCTTTTCCACCTGGAGCACGGAGATCTCGCTCTCCATGAGGCCCAGAACCTTCTCCAGCCGGTCGGAGACCTTCACGGTCTCCAGCACCGCCTGCTTCTCCGGGATCTTCACGGCAAGGTGCGAGGCGATGGTGTCGGCAAGCTTGGAGTGGTCGTCGATCTGGCCGACGACGCCCACCACTTCCGGCGACACCTTCTTGTTGAGCTTCACATAATTCTCGAACTCGGTCACCACCGAGCGCGCGAGCGCTTCCGCCTCGACCTGGTCGCCGGCATCGTCCTCAAGCATGAGGGCCTCGGCCTCATAGAGGTCGGTGCGATCGGTGTAGCGGGAGACGTGGGCGCGCGAGACACCCTCCACCAGCACCTTCACGGTGCCGTCGGGAAGCTTCAGGAGCTGCAGGACCGTCGCCAGCGTGCCCACGCCATAAATGGCCTCGGGCGCCGGATCATCGTCGGACGCATTCTCCTGGGTCGCGAGCAGGATGTAAGTATCGCCGCGCATCACCTCTTCAAGGGCGCGGATAGACTTCTCGCGACCCACGAACAGGGGAACAATCATATGAGGGAAAACCACAATGTCCCGAAGCGGGAGCACAGGGTAAGTTTGCGACACACCGGCAACGAGCGGGGGGCGCGGCTTCTGGCTCGTCATGACCCAATCCTTTCTTTGGTGCACACGCGAAGGCGCTGCCGCGCGTGCACGCAGCCGGGTTACCGGAACGGCTTTTCAATGCTGAAGCGGTGAACACCGCGGGAGGCATGAGGTCCGAGCACGGAGACCGGATCTTTCGGGAAGAACATGGATACGCCACCACCCCGTTTCAAGGGCTGGTGCGAGCACCCCAGAAGAACAACACGGGGTGAGCGATAAACGGCCAATCGGTAAAAAAGCTCAGGGTCCCCCGCGCACGCGGCGCGGGGGCAAAGTGTCGGAACCGCGCCCTCAGGCACTGGCGCCCGCGTCACCGACGCGGTCCGCATAGATGTAGAGGGGGCGCGCATTCTGCTCGACCACCTCACGGGAGATCACAACCTCCTCGACGCCTTCCAGACCCGGCAGGTCGAACATGGTGTCGAGCAGGATGCCTTCCATGATGGAGCGCAGGCCGCGGGCGCCGGTCTTGCGCTCGATGGCCTTGCGGGCGATGGCGCCCAGCGCCTCCTCGTGGATGGTGAGATCCACATTCTCCATCTCGAACAGCCGCTGGTACTGCTTCACCAGCGCGTTCTTCGGCTCGGCCAGGATCTTCTTCAGGGCTTCCTCATCCAGGTCGCCGAGCGTCGCCAGCACGGGCAGACGGCCGATGAATTCCGGGATGAGACCGTACTTCAGCAAATCCTCCGGCTCCACCTCGCGGAAGAGCTCGCCGGGGCGGCGATCCTCGGGCGGGGCCACCTTGGCGGAGAAGCCAATGGAGGTGGAGCCCTTGGAACGCGACGAGATGATCTTGTCGAGGCCCGCGAAGGCGCCGCCACAGATGAAAAGAATGTTGGTGGTATCCACCTGCAGGAACTCCTGCTGGGGATGCTTCCGGCCACCCTGGGGCGGAACGGAGGCCACCGTGCCTTCCATGATCTTCAGCAGCGCCTGCTGCACGCCCTCGCCCGACACGTCGCGGGTGATGGAGGGATTGTCGGATTTGCGACTGATCTTGTCGATCTCGTCGATGTAGACGATGCCGCGCTGGGCCCGCTCGACATTATAGTCGGCCGCCTGGAGCAGCTTGAGGATGATGTTCTCCACGTCCTCGCCCACATAACCCGCTTCGGTGAGGGTCGTGGCATCGGCCATGGTGAACGGCACATCGAGGATGCGCGCCAGGGTCTGCGCCAACAGGGTCTTGCCCGAGCCCGTGGGGCCGATGAGCAGGATGTTGGACTTGGCGAGCTCCACGTCCCCGTGCTTGGTGGCGTGATTGAGGCGCTTGTAGTGGTTGTGCACGGCCACCGAGAGGACCTTCTTCGCATGGTCCTGGCCGATGACGTAGTCATCGAGAACCTTGCGGATCTCCTTCGGGGTCGGGATCCCATCCCGCGACTTCACCAGAGAGGACTTGGACTCTTCCCGGATGATGTCCATGCACAGCTCGACGCACTCGTCGCAGATGAACACGGTCGGTCCGGCGATGAGCTTCCTGACCTCATGCTGGCTTTTGCCGCAGAACGAGCAATAAAGCGTGTTCTTGCTGTCGCTGCCGCCGGTCTTGCTCATCTTCGTCTCCTACGATCTATCGATACGGACACAAAACGCGCCTGTGTCGTACAGATCACCAGTGGGGGATTGAACCAAGCAAGAAGCTCGCCAATCCCGTTTGGTCTCTTTCGAGTTCTTGGCCTTCCGTCAGCCAATCACCCTCCAACGGCGCGATCAAGGCAGTTCGGGAGCTTTCCCTGCGGCATTGTGGGAGCTGGTTAAAGCAGACCACGGCCGCCGCTCGTTCGCGTCGTCGCCCGGTCTCGTCAGCGCCGGTCCTTGCCAATTGCGGCTTGGACCTTGAAACGCAGCGGCCCCCGCCAACGGTGGCGAGGGCCGACACGCGGCATCCGATGCCGGCTTAACGACATGCAAGCGCGATCTCGCACCGCACGCAAGGGGGACAAACAGCGATCATCCCCAAACTGGTCGAGAAGGCGCCTCCACCAACAGGCGCAACCGCCTTCCCGGCGTTGATCACGCGCTCTTGGGGGCCTCGTCGGTCGGGCGCTTCTCGATCACGGAATCGATGAGCCCGAACTCCTTGGCGGCCTCGGAGGTCATGAAGTTGTCGCGCTCCAGCGCATCCTCGATCACGCTGAGGTCGCGCCCGGTGTGCTTCACATAGATTTCATTCAGCCGCTTCTTCAGGTTCAGAATTTCCTGAGCGTGCAGCATGATGTCCGTCACCTGGCCCTGGAAGCCGCCGGACGGCTGATGGACCATGATTCGCGCGTTCGGCAGGGCGAAGCGCATGTCCTTCTCGCCGGCGGTCAGCAGCAGCGAGCCCATGGACGCAGCCTGGCCGATGCACAGGGTCGACACCGCGGGCTTGATGAACTGCATGGTGTCGTAGATGGCGAGACCCGACGTCACCACTCCCCCCGGGGAGTTGATGTACATCGAGATTTCCTTCTTCGGATTGTCCGCTTCCAGGAACAGAAGCTGCGCCACCGCCAGGGTGGACATGCCATCTTCCACCGGACCGGTGAGGAAGATGATGCGCTCCTTCAGAAGGCGCGAGTAAATGTCATAGGCACGCTCGCCGCGGTTGGTCTGCTCGACCACCATGGGAACGAGGTAATTCATATAAGTATCAATGGGATCACGCATCTTTGGTCCTCGGGCGCTTGCGGTCCAGATCGGCGACCCAGGAGGGGGGCCCCAGTCTGCAATCCCGGCGCGCTGTCGTGTCTACGGCGCAAGTGGTGGCACGCCGAAGCGCGCCACCCGGGGCTCATGCTGGACGAAAGCGACCCGATTCGTCAGGCCGCCGCGTCCTCTTCTTCCACCTTATAGAGCTCTTCCTTGGTCACCGGCTTCTCGGTGACGTTGGCGAGCTCCAGGAGGAAGTCCACGACCTTCTCCTCGAACAGGGGGGCACGCACGGAAGCCAGCGCCTGCGGATTGCTGCGATAGAACTCCCAAACCTGCTGTTCCTGGCCGGGGAACTGACGCGCCCGCTCGACGACCGCGCGCGTCACCTCGTCGTCAGACACCTGGATATTGTTGCGCTCCCCGATTTCCGCAAGGACCAGACCCAGGCGCACGCGGCGCTCGGCGATCTTGCGATAGTCGGCGCGCGCCTCCTCCTCGGTGGTGCCCTCCTCCGCGAAGCTGCGCTTCTGGGCGGCGAGGTCCTGCTGCACCTGGTTCCACACGCCCTCGAACTCCTGCGTCAGCAGGCCTTCGGGCACATCGAACTTGTGCATGGTGTCGAGGGCGTCGAGCAGCGCGCGCTTCACCTTCTGGCGGGCGACGCCGGCATGCTCGGCACCGATGCGCTCGCGCACCATGCCCTTGAGCTTCTCCAGGCTCTCCATGCCAAGGGTCTTGGCGAACTCGTCGTCCAGGGCGACCTCGCCCGGAGCGGCAACGGCCTTGCAGGTCACCTCGAAGGTGGCCGCCTTGCCGGCCAGCTCGGCCGCACCGTAATCCTCCGGGAAGGTCACGGAGATGGTGCGGCTCTCACCGGTTGCGATGCCCACCAGCTGCTCCTCGAAGCCGGGGATGAAGCTCTTGGAGCCGAGCAGCAGGTCGATGTCCTGCCCCTCGCCGCCGGGGAACTTCACGCCGTCCACATAGCCGGTGAAGTCGATGGTCACGCGGTCGCCATCGGCGGCCGGGCCTTCCTTTGCGGCGAACGGACGGTTGGAATCAGCAATGCGCTGAACGGTCTCGTCCACCTCGGCGTCGGTCACGTCCAGCACCGGCTTCTCGACCGCGATGGTCTTGAAGTCGCCCAGCTCGATCTTCGGCAGGATCTCGATTTCGAGATCGTAGGCGAGGTCCTTGCCGCCATCCAGCAGGCCCTGACCCTGGGGATCCTCCTGCGGGAGGGTCACCTTCGGCTGGAGCGCCAGGCGGAAGCCGCGCTCTTCGACGATCTGGCCGTTGGTGTCATTGACGGTCTGCTCGATCACCTCGCTCATGACCGACTTGCCATAGACGCGCTTGAGATGCGCGACCGGCACCTTGCCGGGGCGGAAGCCGTTGAGCTTCACCTGGCCCTTGATCTCGTTCAGGCGCGCGTCGGCCTTGGCATCCAGGTCCGCGGCGGGAACCACCACGCGGAACGCACGCTTGAGGCCTTCGGCTTTGGTCTCGGTCACCTGCATCGTCTTGCCTTCACATCCTTGCCGCCGCACAGGGGCGGGAACTTGAAAATCCGGTGGCAGCCACGGCCCGGGCCGCCGCCACGCGACAAAGCGCACCCCTTGAAGGGGGGCGCAAAAACAGCCTTACGAGCCCCATGCAGCCCGCGACCGGGGCTGAGCGCCACGACAAAGCAGCGGCACGATCGGTTGCGACCTGGATGAAACCGGCACCGTGGTGCGGGCGGAGGGTTTCGAACCCCCACGACTTGCGTCACGGGAACCTAAATCCCGCGCGTCTACCAGTTCCGCCACGCCCGCGTGCCGCAGCCGGCTCCCGGCTTCACCCTTCGGCCTCGGCCGCCGGATGCAGACTGGAAGGCCCGCGCCGCCGCCCGATGCGCCAATCACCGTTGCCGCGTACCATTGCCGCGCCCCGGAGGGCGGCGCACCATGGGAGGCTCGACCCGGCGCGCGAACGCCGGTCGGGTCGCGGCTTATATCATGCTCTTTACGGGGCGCAGCAAGAAAATGGTGGCCCTCCCCCGCCGGCGCAAGGCTGCCGCAGCCCTGCCATCCCCGCGCACCCCGACACGCCATGCCAATGGACCCGGCGCGGCCAAGCAATGGCGCTTGCCCTTTTGGGCGCGACGTAAGAAGGTCCCGCAAGCGGCCCGTCGCACCGGCCCGAAGGGGGCGCCGGGGGCGCGGCATTGCCCTTTGGAGAGCCTCGCGTGAGCACGCACACCTTCTCTCGGCGTACCGTCTTGAAGGGGGCCGCTGCCCTCTCCTGCTCGTCCTTCGTGCTGCCGTCGCTTCCGGCGCTGGCGCAGGGCCAGTCTGGCCCCATTGCGCTGAACGCAGCGGAAGGCAGCCTGCCGGAGATTGCCGGCCAAGGGTCCATCGCCCTGTTCAACCAGGCGCTACCCGGCCCACTTCTGCGCGTGAAGAAGGGCGCTGAGCTTGCGGTTTCCCTGAACAATGGGCTGCAGCAGAATCTCTCGCTGGTCTGGCATGGGGTGCGGACCGCGAGCGGCACCGATGTGTCGCAGCCCGTGGCGGCCGGGGGCCATTCCGACATTCGCCTGTCCCCGCGTGACGCAGGCACCTACTGGTACCATGCCGCCGATCCGGCGCTGGCCCGGCGCGCCCTCGCCGGTGCCCTGGTGGTGGAGGAAGACGGCGCGCCGGCCTATGATTCGGACCACGTTCTGTTCATCCAGAGCTTCCCACCGGAAACCGGCCTTCCGCTGTTTCCCGTGAATGGCTCCATTTCTCCCACTTTCCAGGGACCGGCGAGCGGCCGCACGCGCCTGCGCCTCGTCAATGCGACGCCTCTTTTCCTGCGAATCAAGGTCAGCGCGCCGGCCACCTATGTGATCGCGGTGGATGGCCAGCCGGCCGAGCCCTTCGCGCCGAAGGATTCGCGCGTGCAGATCGCGCCCGGCGGACGCATCGACCTTGCGGTGACATTGGATGGGGCGGACCCCGCCATTCTGTCCATTGAGAACAGCCAGGAGCCGGTCCAGCTGGCCATCGTTACCCCGGTGGGGCCCGGCGGCACGGCGCCCAGCGGGCCGCCCGCCCCCCTGCCCAGCAATGGACTGCCGGCCGAGCTGCCGCTGGCGGACGCCGCCCGCTTCACGTTCAGGCTCGATCAGGCCCCAGCGGGCGCAGCCGTCCCCTCCCTGGGCAGAGTGAAGGTGGGGCGCGTGGTGGTGCTGACGCTGGAAAATCCGCTGGATACGCCGGTCACGGTACGCATCGATGGCCACCCCTCGCGCCTTCTCGATGCCAAGTATGACGGCTGGAGCCCCTGGTGGCACGACACCGTGCCCGTGCCCGCCAAGGGCACCGCGCGGGTGGCCTTCAAGGCCGAAACACCCGGAAAGTGGTCCGTCGTTGCCCAGCGCGGCGGCGATGGCGCGTTGGTGGCGGCGCAGACTTATCAGGTCACGGCCTGAGCGGCCGCGCGCGACGAGGGCTCAAGCCCCGCCAAGGGGCCCCTCGCCGAGCCCCGCATCAAGACAGCCTGTCCCCGCGCCCGAGCGCACGGGGGCGCGCTTTCGATCCATGCGGCACTGTCCGCTCGTCGGCGACGCGAGGGAATGCGGGCGGCCGCGGCATTGACGCCGCCCCGACCCCCCTCAGCCCGGCCTGAGGCGCGACGTTTCGGAAGACCCACGCTTCAAGGCCCAAGCGGCCGCGCAGCCACCTCTCCCCCGAAGATCCGGCGCGAAGTGTACATCAATTCCGGACGCGGCCCCATCGGCCCCACGGGCGGCGCGCCTTTCGCCGGGCAAGGCGCGCCAGTGTTTCATGGCAACGCCGAAGCAGCCTGTCGTTTCACCGGGGCGCTTTTTCCTTCCCGCAAACCCGCGCCCAACGGCCCCGGAAACGCCCTGGGGAGAACGCGCTCCACATCCTGCGCAGGGTCCCTCCTGCCCGTGTGCGCCGCAGCGCACACCGTCACTCGGCGCCCAGCGCCTCGAAAAGCCGTCCGTACACCGTGCGCAGCGCTTCCGGCAGATCATCCGCGACGAGCCCCGGCCCGCCCACACACGCGGCCTCACCATGCACCCACACGGCGGCCGCGGCAGCCTCATATGCGGGCATGCCCTGCGACAGCAGGCCCAGGACAAAGCCGGCCAGCACATCCCCTGCCCCCGCCGTCGCCAGCCAGGGCGGCGCGTTCTCCGCAATGGCGGCCCGACCGTCAGGCGCGGCCACGACCGTGTCCGCCCCCTTCAGAATCACTACGCACCCGAGATGGCGCGCCGCTGCGCGGGCCCGCTCCATCTTGCCCGGCGCGTCCAGCACGTCCGCCACGCCTTGGAACAGGCGCGCGAACTCCCCGTCATGGGGGGTAATCACAAGGGCTTCGGCCTGCCGGGCAAGGTCCGCCACAGCCGCAGCATCCCCCGCGTGAGAGGTCAGCGCGTCGGCATCGAGCACCAGCCGCCGGCCCGGCGCCGCCAGGGCCACCAATTCCCGCGTGGTGGCCCCCACCCCCAGGCCCGGCCCGAGCAATACCGAGTGGAGCCGCGCATCGGCCAGCAGCGCCGCCAGATCGGTCGGCCGCTCCAGGGGACGCGCCATGATGGCCGCATAAGACCCCGCATGAAGCGGCAGAGCGAGCGCCGGACAGGCCACCGTGACGAGCCCGGCACCGGCCCTCAAGGCGCCGCGGGCCGAAAGCCGTGCCGCACCCGAGGTCCAGGCCCCGCCGCTCACCACCACCGCGTGGCCGCGATCATATTTGTGCCCGTTGCGCCGCGGCACCGGGAAAAGCCCGCGCCACAGCGCCGGATTGTTCACCGCCGCCAGTGGCTTCACCATGTCCAGCACGGCGTCGGGAATACCGATGTCAGCAACCCGCACGCGACCGCACAGGCTGCGGCCCGGCTCGAGCAGATGGCCGGGCTTGCGGCGGAAGAAGGTCACCGTCTCCAGGGCCGGGGCCACGGCTCCCCGCACCTGCCCCGTGGCGCCATCCAGGCCCGAGGGCAGGTCAACCGCCACGATCGGCCGCCCCGAGGCCGCCATGCGCTCCACCAGCGCCCGCGCTGCCCCGTCGAGATCGCGCGCCAGGCCGGCCCCGAACAGGGCATCGACGAGCAGATCCGCCTCATCCACCGCCGCCGCGTCCGCAGCCTCCACGGGCCCCGTCCACAAGGCGGCCATGGCCGCGGCATCGCCCGCAAGTCGGACGCGATCGCCCAGCAGGGCCAGCCGCACCCGAAAGCCGCGCTGCACCAGCACGCGGGCCGCCACGAAGCCGTCGCCGCCATTATTGCCGGGGCCGCACAGAACCGTCACCCGCGTGGACTGCGGCCAGCGCGCGACCACATCGGCCACCGCACGGCCCGCCTTTTCCATCAGATCCAGCGAAGGAACGCCCATTTCGACGGCGCCGCGGTCCGCCCGACTCATTTCCTGGGGGTCGAGAAGCGCATCCACTCCGGTATCCTCTCCGCTATGCCTAGTTCGTGCACACCCGCAGCTGGCCCCGAGGGCATCTGCCGCCCATTTCTTGGTCATAGTGATTACTTGTTACTCATTTAGACTCCCATTCGCCGGCTTTCGATGGCATCCAACCGTGGCCGGACGTATGGCACACATCCTGCTTAACTGTCGCCGGCTCGACCATGCGGCGGCGGGTCGGGCCACGGGGAGACGGAGCGCATGAAGAAGATCGAGGCAATCATAAAGCCCTTCAAGCTCGATGAGGTGAAAGAGGCGCTGCAGGACGTGGGCCTGCAGGGCATCACCGTCACCGAGGCGAAGGGCTTTGGGCGCCAGAAGGGCCACACGGAGCTTTATCGCGGTGCCGAGTACGTGGTGGACTTCCTCCCTAAGGTGAAGATCGAGATCGTGCTCGCCGACGAGATGGTGGACAAGGCCGTTGACGCGATTCGTCGCGCCGCCCAGACGGGACGGATTGGAGACGGCAAGATATTCGTATCTCCGGTCGAGGAAGCGATCCGCATCCGCACCGGCGAGTCCGGCCTCGATGCCATCTGACGCCCCCCCCAAGGTGCCACCAAGTTTTTCGCAGAAAGGTAGACATCCACATGACGACCATGACGGCCAAGGACGTCCTCGAGAAGATCAAAGCCGAGGACGTGAAGTACGTCGACCTGCGCTTCACGGACCCGCGCGGCAAGTGGCAGCACGTCACCTTCGACATCTGCATGGTGGATGAGGAATTCCTGACCGAGGGCACCGCCTTCGACGGCTCCTCCATCGCCGGTTGGAAGGCCATCAACGAGTCCGACATGCTGCTCATGCCGGACCTGAGCACGGGCTACATCGACCCCTTCTTCTCGGAGACCACGCTCTCCATGGTCTGCGACGTGCTGGAGCCGACCACCGGCCAGCCCTACGGCCGCGACCCGCGCTCCATCGCCAAGAAGGCCGAGGCTTACGCCAAGTCCACCGGCATCGGCGACACCGTGTTCTTCGGCCCCGAGGCCGAGTTCTTCATTTTCGACGACGTGCGCTTCAAGGCCGACCCGTACAACACGGGCTTCAAGCTTGACTCCGTCGAGCTGCCGACCAACGCCGACACCGAATATGAGGGCGGCAACCTCGGCCACCGCGTCCGCACCAAGGGCGGCTACTTCCCGGTGCCCCCGATCGACAGCGCCCAGGACATGCGCTCCGAGATGCTCGCCGCCATGGCCAAGATGGGCGTGACCGTCGAGAAGCACCACCACGAGGTGGCTTCCGCTCAGCACGAGCTGGGCATGAAGTTCAACACCCTGGTGACCATGGGCGACCAGCTGCAGGTCTACAAGTACTGCATCCACCAGGTTGCCAACATCTATGGCAAGACCGCGACCTTCATGCCGAAGCCGGTCTATGGCGACAACGGCTCGGGCATGCACGTCCACCAGTCCATCTGGAAGGACGGCAAGCCCCTGTTCGCCGGCGACAAGTATGCTGACCTGTCCGAGTACTGCCTGTGGTACATCGGCGGCATCATCAAGCACGCCAAGGCCATCAACGCCTTCACCAACCCGCTGACCAACTCCTACAAGCGTCTGGTCCCGGGCTTCGAGGCGCCGGTGCTGCTGGCTTACTCCGCGCGTAACCGCTCGGCGTCCTGCCGCATCCCCTACACCAACAACCCGAAGGCCAAGCGCGTCGAGGTCCGCTTCCCCGATCCGGGCGCGAACCCCTACCTCGCCTTCGCCGCGCTGTTCATGGCCGGCATGGACGGCATCCTGAACCGCATCGACCCCGGCCAGGCCATGGACAAGGATCTCTACGACCTGCCCCCGGCCGAGCTGAAGCAGATCCCGACCGTGTGCGGCTCGCTGCGTGAGGCTCTCGCCTCGCTCGAGGCCGACCACGAGTTCCTGCTGAAGGGCGATGTGTTCCAGAAGGACTTCATCGAGTCCTACATCGAACTCAAGATGCAGGAAGTGCACCGGTTCGAGATGACCCCTCACCCGGTCGAATTCGAGATGTACTACTCGGTGTGATGAATCGGGAGGCTCGGCGCCTGCGTCGCGCCTCCCTCTCATCGGCACGTTTTCTGCGACTGGGGCGCCCCTTGGGAGGCGCCCCTTTTCTTTGCCTGGAGCCGACAAAGGGCCTTTGGAAAACTCCCCCAAGGCGCTTGCCGAACCCGAATCCGCCCCCTATAAGGACCCTCGCCTGAGCGCCCTTCGTCTATCGGTTAGGACGCCACCCTTTCACGGTGGAGAGAGGAGTTCGATTCTCCTAGGGCGCGCCAGGCATGTCTGCGGATCAAATCAGAACCGCCATATTCGCGGTATGCAGATAGTTTCTCATCCTGTGAAGGTCGATAAACGCTCTGAGCGGTGAAAAGCCGACGGCGCGTCGTGCTTTCCACGCCATCTGGCGTAGCTGAGACGCAGCAACGCAGCAGGAAAGCGCCCCCCGCAAAACGGCTGGCAGGCCCCACTCGTCCGGACAACCGGCCAGGCGCGTGAGCAGCTTCAGACACCGCCCCTCCGCCGCACGAACCTCTCGTAGTGACGATCCCGCGCAGCGCTTCGCTGCCCAGCAAGATGCAAGCAGCACAAATGCCCGCGATGCCACCGCCGCCTGGCCACCCGTGCGGCGCATCCGCCTCGCTGTCCGCTACCGAAGGTTCGCTCGGATTGGCGAGCCCGAGCCACCGCAGCACCCTCCCTGCCCAACACAGCGGCACATCGTGCGGATGCCCAAGGGGCTGTGTCGAACCGCACGGCCCACCCCAACGCGACCGCTACGCGTACCCGCGCACGTCCGCCAGAACGGCAATGCCAACCCCGAAAGCCCCGGCGTACATGCCTTCATGCTGGGATGATCCCCAAGAGGGCCTCGGTCCGGCCGATCAGCAGTCAATCGGCACGGAGCATTCACCCTGGATCGGCGCCGAGCTTTGCCACCTGGTTTCGTGAAGTCTGCCGCTCCCGATCGGATTGGGCAGCGGCCGCCCTGGTCGTGTCGGCGGTGTCGTGTGGGCAAGAGGACGTAGCCGGACCGGAGACACGATGCCGCCGACGGCGCAGATCGCTCAGCCGACGCAGATCGTGGCCAGCCTGCGCGACGGAGCCGCACCATCATACAGCGCAACGTGTGGCGCTGGACCTAACCGATTGCAGCCGTCACCACCACCGACACGGTTGAAAGCTGGTCCTCTACGGTCAACGCGGAGAAATCGACCTGGGTAAAGCTATCGTCGCCAACCGCCGTTGCCGTGACATCGAAGAGCGCCAGGTTGCCGTCGACCGTCATGTCCCAGCCGTCGTCATTTCCACAGCCGCAGTCCGGCGTCACTGCCGTCATATCCACAACCGGGTCGGCGTCCGTCGACGTGTCAGCGGTCAGGGGAGTGCTGTCGATCTCTCCGGTCGGGATGCCGTCGATGTCCAGGGCGAACACCTCCGTGAGAGCTGAGGCGGACCATTCGGACGAGGAGCCATCAAAGCTGGTGGTCACGGCAGTATAATTCAGATCAAACGTGTAATCGGCATCACCGGTAAAATCGACATAGCTCGTGGCAGCGGCATAGCTGGAGGCGTCGCCAGAGCCCCAGGCGGTAAATTCACCGAAAGCGTAGGCCGTCTGCATATCCGCGTCACCGGAGAGGCTCACATCCACCTGCGCGGTGGCCAGAGTGTCCTCCCCGATGGCGATGGCATCACCACCCAGGGTGATGGCCATGCTCTCCCCTGAGGTAGAGGGCGACGCCTCAGCATTGACATCGAGCGACAGAGATGTCGTGTCGAGCGATGTTGTTTCGCTGTCCGCCACGGTCTCGGTCTGTGCGACCGACAGATTCAGGCTGAAAGTCGAAGCATATGCGGTTGACATGGCAGTCTCTCGCTATAGAGCCGCAAACAGTGTAGCGAAGGCACTGTCGAAGGAAATTGGGGATTAGGCTTTACTATCCCAAGGAGCAGTCCGAAGCCGAACGCGGTAGGAGATAAGCTTATTTTGTAGCTTACGCCTTATGCACATCACCGGCGAGGCATGCTACCGCTGCGCGATCCTCCGCGAAGCCGCCCCCCAAAAGGACATGCCTCGGAGGGCGGGTTCATCTCCCCTTTTCACAACTTCGACGAAACATGCCCGCTCCATGAATCGGCGCCCTGTGTTCACGCAAGCTGGCATCCGCTTCGCTCAAGGCAGCGCCCTGGCACACCATCACCCACCCCTGCCCAGCCGCACGCGAGGCACTCCGCAGGCGCGCCGCGAGACAAGTACAATCACATGCAGGCAAGAGATACCCCCATGCACATCGCCGCTCCAGCGCCATACCACCACCATATCCATACGGCAGCGGACTGCTATGCAATATACCCCCTTGGTTTAGTCATCCTGTTGCTCTTTTGACCCGAGAGAACTGAAAATCTACTTTCTCGGTGTCGGCGAGATAGCCGGCATCTTCGCAATGGAGACGAACATGTCCTACGATCCCTGGCACTGCGATCCCTGCGGCGATGGAGCCACCGACTTCAACTGGAACCTGGACGTCAACTATGACTTCACGTCCTCGGTCGACCTCAACTTCACCACCGACACCAATTACGACAGCAGCTTCGACCCGTCGGTGAACTTCGACATGTGCATCGACATCTCCGGCAACTTCGCCGGCTTCAATGTCGACGTGCAGGCCGTCGGCGACGACAGCGCCACCGAGGTGAACCTCGCCGTGGTGACCACGGACGACTACTCCAGCATCGCCCTTTCGGGCTACTCCGCGGTCGCCTGAATGCCGCACTGAAGCGGCAACGGACTCTGTTTCCAGTTGCCTGAGAGCCCTGGTGCCGCCGCAACCAGGGCTCTTTTTTTATTTTGCCGCATGCAACATCCACGGTGCATCCAGCGCACCAGCAAGCGACCACCCGCCTACCGCGCTCAACATCATGCCATTCGCATATGAAGATGCACAGTCACGATGGCACCACCAACAATATTGCATTGCAATATACTCGCATAATTTCGCATGCGTTTGCGCTAGGTCAGCGCCCCTAAGTATTAGATCTCTACACCCCACCCGCCTAAACGGTGGCCGCCCCATGTGGACTGTTGTTTGGCGTAGGGCACGGCATTTAAGGTTTCTCCCACTCCATCCGAACAATGGATCGGAAAACAGGAGAGTGAGAGATGCCGAAAGCTATACGAATTTCACGAGTGGTATTCGGATCATCGGCTACGACGTCCACGGTGGACACGAGCTCCACGTCCGCCGCGCTGAAGACGTCCACGGCATCGTCCTCCTCGACCACCCCCACCAGCACCACGACTTCGTCCACGGAGAACACAGCCCTGCTGGACGGCATGAGCGTTGCCGCGACCATCAGCGCCTTCTCCGTCACGACGGCCACGGTGGTCCCGACCTACCAGCTGATCTCGCTGACGGCGTCAGCGGACACCTACCAGCTCACGGCCTCGGGCAGCTTCAAGATTCAGGGCCTTGGCGGCAATGATACGATCTCGGTGCTCGCGAGCAGCACGGGGAACGACTATCTGGACGGCGGGGCCGGCAACGACACCCTCACCGCGGCCGCGACCGATGATATCCTCGACGGCGGCGCGGGCACCGACAAGCTCTATGGCGGGGCCGGCAACGACCTGCTCCGGGGTGGTGCCGGCAGCGATACCCTCGACGGTGGCGATGGCATCGATACGGTGGATTACTCCACCTCCGCCTCCTACGTCAGCATCACGCTCAGCCTCGATCCCACCAAGAGCGCGCGCGGCGTCGGCGGAGATGCGACCGGCGATACCATCATCCGCGTCGAGAACGTCATCGGCTCCGCCTATAACGACATTCTCTCGGGCAACAGCCTCGACAACACGCTCATCGGCCTGCAGGGCAACGACGTGCTGCGCGGCAATGACGGCAACGACATCCTCATCGGCGACGCCATCGTCGACGCGGACGGCAACGGCGTGCCCGATGACGATGACGGCGATGGCATCCCCGATGGCGTGAACACTACCGCCGAGGGCGGCAACGACACCATCGACGGCGGCTTCGGCGACGACCAGATCTATGGCGGCGGCGGTAACGACACGCTGCTCGGCGGCTTCGGCAACGACAAGCTCTATGGCGGCATGGGCGCGGACCTGCTCAGCAGCGGTGACGGCGACGACCTGCTGGATGGTGGCGATGGCGACGACCAGTTGCTCGCGGGCTTCGGCAACGACACGCTGATTGGCGGCGCCGGCAACGACATGCTGAACGCCTCGAGCGGAGACGACATCCTCTCCGGCGGCGACGGTGACGATGACCTGAACGGCGGCGACGGCAACGACGTGCTCAACGGCGACGACGGCAACGACTACCTGCTCGCCGGCGCCGGCGACGATGAACTCCACGGCGGCGCGGGAGACGACAAGCTCGACGGCGGCGTGGGAGCGGACCTGCTGGATGGCGGCGACGGCAACGACACCGCCGATTACTCGGCGGGCGGCGCCGTCGGCGTCGATCTGGGCGCCAACGCCACGTCCGGCGCGGCCGCCGGCGACACCTTCAATTCCATCGAGAACATCATCGGCTCGGCGTCCGACGACGTGCTGGTGGGTGACTCCAACAACAACACCCTCACCGGCGGCAAGGGCGCGGACACCCTGGTGGGCCAGAGCGGGTTCGACACGGCGGACTATTCCACCTCCGATGCCGCCGTCACCATCCAGCTCAACGCCACTGCGGCCGACCCCACCGCAGCGGGCACCGGCCTTGGCGGCGATGCCGAGGGTGACGTCCTCATTCTCATCGAGCGGCTGATCGGCAGCGCCTTCGATGACACCTTCATCGGCAGCGAGGGCGCCGACACCTTCATGGGTGGCGCGGGGGCTGACATCCTCATCGGCAATGCCGGCAGCGATACCGCGGAATACTCCTCCTCCAGCGCCGGGGTCACTGTGACCCTCGATGCCCTCGCCACCACCATCGGCATCGGCGGCGATGCGGAGGGCGACCAGCTCACGGGCATCGAGAACCTCATCGGCTCGGCCTATGGCGACGTGCTCGTCGGCGGGGCCGGCGCCAACCGGCTCGAGGGCGGCGCGGGTGACGACCTGTTGCGCGGCGGGGCCGATGCCGACCGGCTCATCGGCGGCGATGGCATCGATACGGCGGATTATTCCACCTCGTCCAGCGCCGTGGGCGTCGCGCTCTTTGCCAGCGACGACCCCAACATCGTCACCACCGGCGCCGGCGGCGATGCCCAGGGCGACCAGCTCAGCCAGATCGAGAACCTCATCGGCTCCGCCTACAACGATACCCTCGTGGGCAGCACGGAGAACAACCGCCTGGAGGGCGGCGCCGGCAACGACACCCTGCGCGGCGGGGCGGGCGCCGACGTGCTCATCGGCGGCGACGGCATCGACACGGCGAGCTATTCCACCTCCGCTGGCGGCGTCTATGTGGCGCTCAGCTCCACCGGCACCACGGTGGGCACCGGCAACGATGCCCAGGGCGACCAGCTCACCGGCATCGAGAACCTGACGGGCTCTTCCTACAATGACACGCTGATCGGCAGCGATGGCGTGAACCGGCTGGATGGCGGGGCGGGCAACGACCTGCTGCGCGGCGGCGCCGGAGCCGACACCTTGATTGGCGGCGATGGCATCGACACGGTGGATTATTCCACCTCCTCGGCGGCCGTGGCCCTTCAGCTCACGGCCAACCCGGCGGCGGCGACCACCGGCAGTGGCGGCGATGCGGCGGGTGATGTGCTCAACACCATCGAGAACATCATCGGCTCCAATTATTCCGACACGCTCTACGGCAGCACCGCGAGCAACACCATCGTTTCCGGCTCGGGCAACGACAATATGCGCGGCGGCTCCGGCGCGGACGTGATGGTGGCCACCGGCACCGGCTCCAACACCATCTATGGAGACGGCATCTCCGACGGCGGCACCGCCGGCGTCGATACCTTCAAGATCCTGGGTGGAACCAACCTCATCGTCGATTACCAGACGGGCGAGGATGTCTACGTGAACAGCCTCACCCAGTCGCCAGGCCTGACGGTGGTCTCGGGATCGCTGGTGGCGGTGTCGCTCGTGGGCTCCACCCATACCACCTACGTGGTGGTGGGCACGACCGCCGATGTCGCCTCCGCGCAGGCGGCGGCCACCTACTTCATCCAGCACGACCTGTTCGTGGACGCGAACCTGATCGCCTGACACCGGCAACGCGCGCACGAGGGAGGAGAGGGGTCATGTCGCGACGGGATCGCAAGGCGCCCGGTGGGCGCGGGACGGAGCTCGACTTCGCCATGGAGCAGTGCCGGCGCTCAGCCGGCACCCTCCTGCTCTTCAGCCTGGCCATCAATCTGCTGATGCTGGCCTCGCCCATCTACATGCTGCAGATCTACGACCGCGTGATGGTCACCGGCAGCATCAACACCTTGGTGCTGCTGACCATCATGACGGCGGCGGCGATGCTGCTGCTGGGGCTGCTCGATGCCCTGCGGGCCGTGCTCGCGGTACGCATGAGCTCCTGGCTCTCCGATCGTCTGGGGCCGGTCTACCTTGCCCACTGCGTCCGCGCACGCCTGCTGGGCGACGCCTCGGGCGCGCAGCCGCTGCGGGATATCGCCCAGATCCAGTCCTTCGTCGCCTCTCCGGGCCTGAGCGTGTTCTTCGATGCGCCCTGGTCGCCGGTGTTCCTGGGGCTCATCTGGATCCTGCATCCGGCCCTGGGCATCCTGGCGGTGTCGTCGGCCTTCATCCTGCTGGCCCTCGGCCTGCTGAACGAAGCCACCACCCGCGGCGCCACGGCGGCGGCGAGCCAGGCGCAGATCAGCGCCACCCTCCAGGCGGAAACGGTGATCCGCAATGCCGAGGTGGTGCGCGCCATGGGCATGCTACCGGACCTGATCGAGCGCTGGCGCGCCGCCAATGATGCCAGCGTCAGCGCCGCCCAGGCGGCGGGCGAGCGGGCCGGCCTCATCATCGGCATCACCAAGTTCGCGCGGCTGTTCATGCAGTCCGCCGCGCTCGGCCTCGGCGCCTATCTGGTGCTGAAGGGCGAGCTCTCCGGCGGCGCCATGATCGCCTGCTCCATCCTGCTGGGCCGGGCGCTGGCGCCGGTCGAGCTGGCCATGAGCACCTGGCGGAACTTCACGGTCGCCCGCGTGGCGTACCACCGCCTGAAGAGCCGCCTCCAGGTGGCCCCCCATGAGCGCCGGCGGCTCGCGCTGCCCACGCCCACGGGCATCATCTCGGCCAATGCCGTCACCTACACACCGCCGGGCGGGCGCCCGGTGCTG
This sequence comes from Xanthobacter variabilis, assembly GCF_043831965.2. Classification (NCBI taxonomy): domain Bacteria; kingdom Pseudomonadati; phylum Pseudomonadota; class Alphaproteobacteria; order Hyphomicrobiales; family Xanthobacteraceae; genus Xanthobacter; species Xanthobacter variabilis. The sequence goes on along the minus strand of NZ_CM195533.1, from coordinate 2,509,703 downwards.
CACCAGGTGTCCTTCCAGGCCAAGCCCGGCGAGGCGATCGCCATCATCGGGCCTTCCGCCAGCGGCAAGAGCACCCTGTGCCGGCTCCTGGTGGGCGTGGCGCGGCCATCCAGCGGCGAGGTGCGCCTCGACGGCTCCGACCTCGCCCATTGGGACCCCGAGCAGCTGGGCCGCCACCTCGGCTACCTGCCGCAGGACACCGAGCTGTTCCCCGGCACCGTGCGCGAGAACATCGCCCGCATGAAGGGTGGCGACGAGCATACCGTCATCGAGGCGGCCATGCTGGCCCATGCCCATGAGATGATCCAGCGCCTGCCTAACGGCTATGACACGGCGGTGGGCGATGGCGGGCATCGGCTCTCCGGCGGCCAGCGTCAGCGCATCGGCCTGGCCCGCGCGGTCTACGGCGTGCCGCCGCTCATCGTGCTCGACGAGCCGAATGCCAACCTCGACCAGCAGGGCGAGGCCGCGCTCTCGGCCGCCATCGAGGAAATGAAGCGGCGCGGCTCCACTTTGCTCATCGTCGGCCACCGCCCCTCCACCATCGTGCAGGCGGACAAGATCCTGCTGCTGCGGGACGGGCGCGTGGAGGCCTTCGGGCCCCGCGACGAGGTGCTGAAGCGCCTCCGGTTCGTGGCCTCCGGCCCGGCCCCCTCCGAACGCATCGCCCCGGCGGACGGAGCCGCCGCAGCGACCCCGGCATCCTGAGATCCGGACGCGTGCCCGGCCGCGACCCGGCACGCGCCCCGCGCAAGCAGTGAACGACAGCCGCAACGCCCCCGACGCCACCCCATCGTGACGCCGGAAGCCGGACCCGCGCCCGCCGTTCCGATGATTTGTGCACATCCATTCCCTTCAGGCGAGCCGACATGCGCCTCGCTCGAAGTGGCCCAAGGGAGACATCCAATGGCCCAGTCCCTGACCGTGCTCGACGAGCCAAAGCGCGGGAAATCCTCGCCCCCACCCGGCGCCGACGGCGCCCTGCACCATGCGCTGCACGCCCCCACCATCCTCGGCGTGCTGTTGATTTTCTTCTTTCTCGGCGGCTTCCTGCTGTGGGGTCTCACGGCCCCCCTTGCCGGCGGCGCTGTGGCATCGGGCGTCATCAGCCCCGACGGCAGCCGCCGCACCATCCAGCACCTGGAAGGCGGCATCATCTCCGAGCTGAAGGTGCGCGACGGCGACCGCGTGGAGGCCGGACAGCCCCTGGTCGTTCTGGAGCGGGTGCAGGCGGAATCCACCATGAATGCCCAGCTCGGGCAATACTATACCCTGCTTGCCACCCAGGCGCGGCTGCGCGCCGAACTCGCGGACCTGCCGGACATTCAGTTCCCGCCCGAGCTCGTGGGGCCGAGAGCCAGCAAGGAGCTGGTATCGGTGGTTCGCGGTCAGCGCGTGGTATTCGAGACCCGGCGCGTGTCGCTGCAACGCCGGCGCGAGATCCTGCAACAGCGGATCGAACAATCCCTGCAGCAGATCAAGGCCCTGGAAGCCCAGGCGGCGGCCGCGCAGGTGCAGTTGCAACTGATCGCCGAGGAGCTGGAGGGCAAGCGCGTGCTGCTGGCCAAGGCCCTTATTCGCAAGCCCGAAATGCTGGCCCTGGAACGCACGCGCGCGGATATTGAAGGCCGCAGGGGCGAATATCTCGGCATGATTGCCCGCGCCAAGCAGGAGATCGGGGAGACGCAGGTCCAACTCCTTTCCCTCGAGGCCGAGCGCAGCGACGACATCTCCGAGCAGATGGACAAGGTGCGCGTGGAACTCGCCAGCCTGACGCAGCAGCTTCAGGCGAGCCGGGACGTGCTGGCCCGCACCGTGGTGACGGCGCCCATCAGCGGCACCATCGTGAACCTCCACTTCAAGACCCTGAGCGGCGTGATCCGTCCGGGCGAAGCCATCCTCGACATCGTGCCCGACGACGAACCGCTTCTCATCGAGGCCCGGGTTTCGCCGGTGGACATTGATGTGGTGCACCAGGGCCTGCCCGCGCAGGTCCACCTCACCGCCTTTTCCAAACGCGCCCTGCCGCGCATCGACGGCACCGTGAAGTCCGTGTCGGCCGACCGGCTCGTCGACCAAGGCACCGGCCAGGCCTACTTCCTGGCACGCGTCCAGGTTGATAGAAGCGAACTAGAGCGACTTAAGAATGTAGTCGAGCTTTTGCCGGGCATGCCGGCGGAGGTCTTGATCGTTACCCAAGAACGGACATTCGTTGACTATCTCTTGGAGCCGATCCGGGATTCCATGAGACGAAGCTTCAGGGAGGTATGACAATAATTCTACTTCACCACAAATACCCATAAACTATAGATATATAAGCATTCCTTCCATTTGCCGGATGACATAAATTCGGGTTGTATTTCGTCGCAAAGTGCGTCACATATGGCTTATCTGCCGAAACGTAATTCGTTAGATGCCAGAGGTATGCGGCGTACTTGGGTAACGATACCTCCTTCGAATGGCATCATCCGGCATTGATTTACTTCCAATGACTGCAGAGCGTCTAAACAGTATTGGTGCCACGCGGGAATAGCTGAGGGTTTTAGTTTTGTAGCGGAGAGATGCGTAATCCCCTCTCCAAATCCTGAGGCGACTTTGGGAGTCCCGCGCGTGGTCTTTCAAACGAAGACAGGGTGGGCAGGTGGCAGGAGCGGGTTCGCACCCCGCCAACCTTTCACCATCCGCGAGCAATGAGACGGAGGTCGTCATGCACACGGGTATCGAAAAGTCCCAGGGGCGGTTGTGTTTGATGCTGATCGATGACTTGCCGCTTCGGCGCGCCAGCATCAGGCGGCTTCTGGAGGATTGGGCAGGAGAAGATGAACTTCAGCTCGACACCATCGAGCCGGAGAACAGCCAGATCGAGATCGTAGAAACCGACACACAACTCATCGTGTTCAACATCGGCGGGGCGTCCCTTTCAAGCCCCGGCCTGCGCACGCGGGTGGAAGCGCTGCGCCAGGACTTGCCGCGGGTGCCGCTCGTGATCATCTGCGACAATGACGAAGTGAGCGAGGTGGTGGAGGTGCTCAAGGCGGGCGCAAGCGGCTTCATCTGCTCCCGCATCGCTCCGGCGGTGGTATTTCAGGCCCTGCGCTTCATCATGGGCGGAGGCGTCTACTTTCCCGCCAATGCGTTGTTGCGCGCCAATGAAGCGGACCGGAGCGACGACTGGTCCCGATCCCGCGGGGGCAAGGATGCCAGTTACTGCTCCAACCTTACCGCGCGGCAAAACTCGGTGCTGCGCCTGCTTCAAAAGGGGTACTCCAACAAGCACATCGCGCGGGAGCTCGCCATGTGCGAGTCCACCGTGAAGGTGCATGTCCGCCAGATCATGCGAAAGCTGGGCGCCTCTAACCGCACCCAGGCCGCGCTCTGCGGCATCGAGCAGGGAACGGCGAGCGAGGCCGCCCCGCGCACAAGCCTTGCAGCCGAAACCGTCTCTTCCCCGCTGCTGCTCTAGGCCCGCGACCTCGATGCGGCTCGTCCCGTGTGCGGCGGCGCGCGGGGCAGCCGTGACGGGATGGCGCGCCAAGATCAGAGGCCGCGAAGCCCGAAGGGAGAACATCGCAGCAATACTCTATAATTGGCTGAAAATGGGGACCAACTACACCGATAAGGTGAGTCATTCATCAGGACAAATTGTTGGATATATTCGCTTTCACTATGATTTGAATAACTCTCTTCGGCCTTGAGAGTGCGATCCGATAGACCGTCTGTCCGGCGTGATGTTCGAGGCCGTTGCGAGGAGGATCCAATGCTCAGGTGCCGCCTTGTCCATTCTCGTCTCAGCGGAGCCCAGGTCGGTCCTCGTGGCAGATATCCTCTGCCTCAGGCGGGAGGGCACCCAGCGCCTTTTACACGAATGGGCCGAAGCCCATGGCGTGGCCCTTCGCCCCTTCGATCCATCGGAGCTGGCGAACCCGGAATTCACCCCTGAGCCCAGCCAGGCCTGGGCCTTGTGCATCCTCAATCTCGGCGGTCAGTCGATCAATGATCGCACCGTGTCGGGGTGGATCGGGGGCCTGCTCTCCCACTACGCCGGCGCGCCGCTCGTGATCATCTCCGACCGCAGCGAAGACGAGGAAGCCGTCAGCGCGCTGCGCATGGGCGCCCAGGGCTTCATTCACACCGGCATCGCTCCAGAGATCGCCATGAACGCCCTGTCGTTCATCATGGGCGGCGGCACGTTTTTCCCGCCCGGTGCGCTGATCGCCCGCACCCCACGCCCGGGCCTCTCGGGCCGCCTGTTCGGCCGCCGACGCGGCCGCGGGAAAGGCTCCACAGAGAGCCGCGGCCTGCCCGGCCTGCACTGCGTGGGCTGGCACGCCGGAAAGCTCCGCTGGCCCGGCGCCGAAATGCGCCTTCGTGCCCTCCAGCGCTTCATGCAGAAGCCACGGCGCCTGTCCCTCCTGCGCTGATGCGCACCGCCGCGCCCCGCTCGCAGCAACGGGGCGAACGCCATGGACAGCCCAAAGGTGAGCCCGGCGCCCCTGCCCTCCCTCCGCGCGCGCATGTTCGCGCTCCCGCGATGCCGTACCCCATCTATGACAACGGAACCCCGAGCCCGAGGAGAGCGCGCGGCCACGGCGGCGCCTGCCCAAGGGCCTCTCGGGGCGCGCACATCACTCCGGCCCAAAGGGGGGGGTAAGCCCGCCTCGCCTGTGCCGCCATGGGCGCGGCTGGCACGCCCACGGATCCCTCGCATTGCATTCGCGGCACGAAGGAAAGGCAGCCCGGAGGCAGGAGTTTGGGAGGGAGGGTTGGAGGGGGGCTGGCTGGAACAGGGCCGCCCGACGACCGCGGCGGCACGCGCCAAGGCGTGAGGCTGAAGAAGCAGACCGAAGCCGATCTGTGGCGCGTCCGGCGCCTGCCGCCGCCACGCTTCTGCCGCGCGGGCGAAGGAGGCCCTTTGCGGAACCCTGGGAAGCGGTGAGGCGCCACCATCAAGCGGCAGCGCCTCACCCCCCCGACGCCCGAGTCTTCCGCCCGGCGTCAATTACCAAAAGTGGAAGGGGTTGAAGTCCACATGTCCGCCCTGCGGGGTCCAGCCGAAGGGCCCATCCACTTGGTCCGCGGGAACTCCATGCGCGACCGCGGCGGAGCCACAGAAAACGCCCAGGAACGTTGCCACAAGCGCCCCGCACGCAGCCCAACAACTCGGAAAGCCACCTCCCGTTTCGGGATCAGGATCAGTGCCAGGGTCAGTCCCGGGGTCGGTCCCGGGATCGGTGCCAGGGTCGGTCCCGGGATCGGTCCCAGGATCCGTGCCAGGATCCGTCCCAGGATCCGTCCCAGGGTCAGTCCCAGGATCCGTCCCAGGGTCAGTCCCGGGATCGGTCCCGGGATCAGTCCCAGGATCCGTCCCGGGATCGGTCCCAGGGTCAGTCCCAGGATCAGTCCCAGGGTCAGTCCCGGGATCGGTCCCGGGATCAGTACCAGGATCAGTCCCGGGATCGGTCCCAGGATCGGTGCCGGGATCCGTCCCGGGATCAGTGCCGGGATCAGTCCCAGGATCGGTCCCGGGATCAGTCCCGGGATCGGTGCCGGGATCAGTCCCAGGATCGGTGCCGGGATCAGTGCCAGGATCAGTCCCAGGATCAGTGCCGGGATCAGTCCCAGGATCGGTCCCGGGATCAGTGCCAGGATCCGTCCCGGGATCGGTCCCAGGATCGGTGCCGGGATCAGTGCCGGGATCAGTCCCAGGATCGGTCCCGGGATCAGTGCCAGGATCCGTCCCGGGATCAGTGCCAGGATCCGTCCCGGGATCAGTGCCAGGATCCGTCCCGGGATCGGTCCCAGGATCGGTCCCGGGATCAGTCCCGGGATCAGTCCCGGGATCGGTCCCAGGATCGGTCCCAGGATCGGTGCCGGGATCGGTCCCGGGATCAGTCCCGGGATCAGTCCCAGGATCGGTGCCGGGATCGGTGCCAGGATCCGTGCCGGGATCGGTCCCAGGATCAGTCCCGGGATCGGTCCCAGGATCAGTGCCGGGATCCGTGCCGGGATCAGTCCCGGGATCGGTGCCGGGATCAGTCCCAGGATCAGTCCCAGGATCCGTCCCGGGATCGGTGCCGGGATCAGTCCCAGGATCAGTCCCAGGATCCGTCCCAGGATCCGTCCCGGGATCAGTGCCAGGATCGGTCCCAGGATCAGTCCCGGGATCGGTCCCAGGATCAGTCCCAGGATCCGTCCCAGGATCGGTCCCAGGATCAGTCCCGGGATCGGTCCCAGGATCAGTGCCGGGGTCTCCCCCGCAGCCGCAATCGTCCTGATAATCCACTGCGGCCGTCAGGGTGGCCGAGGAGCTGGAGAGCAGGTCTTCCACGGTCAGCACCGAGACATCGGCCGTCACGGCCCCATCATCGCCCTCGGCGACGTTTTCAATGTTGTAGAGCGCAAGGTTGCCCGAGATGAGTGATGGCAACTGGCAGAATTCGGAATCGAAATCCAGTTCGAGTGTCACCGGACCATTGGCCGGCGTGTAGCCCGCGATATCGATGGCCAGGAACAAGACGTCAGTGGTCGAAGCCGTCCAAACGGTGCCATCGGCCAACCCGCTTCCGTATTGCGAACGGTCAATGATCACGATGAGATCGGCGCCGTAGAAGTCGACGGCACAATCCGTCTGCGCCAGCACGGCATCACCTTCGCACCCCGTCGCCAAAGCTTCCAATGACGCGTAGCCCACGGCCACAGCACCCCAGGAATAGCTCTGCAACTGAACCAACAGGTCCAGGGATGTAAAAGTATCCGTCCCCACCGCATCGGCTGTAGCGGAAACACCAACCACCATGCCGGTGTCGTTAGGATTCTGTATGAATGAGAGGCTTTCCAGGAGGCGTTCAATCGAAGAAATACTGATGACGTCGCCAAATTCGCTTCCGAGAGCAAGATCCAGACCGAACGGTGAATCAAGCGCGTCATCGTACTCCGCGTGCGTTACAGGGTCCTGTTCCATCATGACACCCATTTGCATGAGACGTCGTGGGATATTCATAGCGCTGCCGCCCGCCGCGCTGAACGCAGCAAAGGGTGCTTGTGCCGATGGCAGGGACCTAATGCTTCTGCAGGTGCATCGAATGGGGCGGGGCGTATGGGCCCACCGCCGAACGCGTCGCCGCCGGAAGGCGGACGCCAGCAGAAAGACAACGACCTCTTCTTCGTCTTGACTTTCAGATCAAGACGAAGCGAGGAGCATAATTTGAACTCAGGTGCGCGTGGGTTTGACGAAAGGCCCCGAAACCCGCTCCGGGCCTTTGGTCTTCCATCAGTCGAGTTCGAGGCCCAGCCGCTTGGACTGGCGCAACACGAACGCCTCCATGCGCTCCCGCCCCAGGGGCGTCAGCCGCACCATGATGCGCCGGCGGTCATGAGGATCGGGATGCTTGGAGACGAACCCGGCCTCCATCAGCTCGTCGATGCGGCGCAGGGCGGTCGTCGTCGGAACGCCTGAGGCCAGGCACAGGCTCGTCACCGAGATTTCCCGTCGGTGTGCCTCGGACATCATCAGGTCCAGCATCATTTCCCAAGCCGGGTCGCCGAAGAGGTTGGGCTCGAAGATCGCGGCGCGATCGGCCTGCGCGGCCAGCATCACACGCAGATATTCAGCCCAGTCGACGCCCCCCGGCGTGGCCGGAGCCGGAGGGCGCGGCCGCGCCGTCTCGCCGCCCACCAGCGCCAACGCCCGCGCAATGGCGCCGGCCACCTCGTCGGCGGTCACCGGCTTCTGCAGGAAATCAACCGCGCGCAGCCGCAGCGCCCCCACCGCGCGGTCCAGCGAGGCGTGGCCCGTGACCACGATGGCCGCCAGCGGCGCCCGGCGTCGGCGTGCGGAAAGCTTCTGAAGGAGCTCGATGCCGTCGATGCGCGGCATCTCCAGATCCGTCACCACGACCTGAAGATGCGGATGTACCTCCACCAGATCCAGTGCTTCGGACGCACTTGTGGCCGTCAGGGTCGGAATGCCAAGCATTTCCAGACCTTCATGCAGCTCGCTCAAATTGTCCGCGTCGTCATCCACCAGCAATATGGAAGGATTTTGTGGCGTCTGTGCATTCATGAGCATCCCCCCCGACGAGATTGTCTTGAACATTCAGATCTTGTCGATTCGACATCAACCACGCCAGCAAATCATCGATCGGCATCTTCCGAGCAACGAGATAGCCCTGGATGAGGTCAACCTTATTGGCACGTACCCTGGCGAGATCCTCCATCGTCTCGACGCCTTCCGCAACCACGCTCATGCCGAGCCGGCGTCCAAGCCCCACGAGCGAAGCGAAGATTTCCCCCGCTTTGGCCGAGCTACGCGCACGGTGGAGAAGATCCATGTCGATCTTCAGCTCCGTCACCGGCAACCGCGCCAGCTGCAGCAGCCCGCTCTGCCGCTGGCCGACATCGTCGAGGGCAAGGCCGAAGCACGCAAGCCGGAGCTGCGCCAGCGCCATCAGGCACTCGCTGGAGCTGTCATAAAGCGCATCCTCGGTCAGCTCGCAGATCACCTGCGCGGGCGCCAGGCCCGCCGCCCGCACAACCGCGGCGAGCTCCCCCGCCGCATCCGCGGCCAGCAGCACGTCCATTGGCAGATTGACGCTGACCGGCCCTTCACACCCCAGCGCCCGCCACCGCGCGCACCCCCGCGCCCCCGCGTCGAGGGTGTAATGAGACAGCCGTTTCATGAGGCCCGGCACGCTGGCCGCCGCGGCGACCACCTCCAGCACCGGAAGGTGCCCGATGCCCGGCAGGTGATCGCCCAGCAACAGTTCCGCGCCATGGAAGGCGAGGGTTCGCGCATCCACCTTCGGCTGGAACATCACCGGCAGGTCACCGCGGGTGATCGCGCAGGAAAGGGCTTCGGCAATATCCGCCTGGCTGGCCTCAAGCGCACGTCGTGGCGACCTTCCCGCTTGATCGGGAACCGCATTTATGAGGCGCAGCAGATCCTCCGGCGCGAACGGCTTCTTGAAGGTGCCGAGGATCGGCGTGCCCCGCAGCCGCGCCGCATCCGCCACAGCGCAGATGATATCTTCGCAACTGCCGCTGATCAGCACGATCCCGGGCTGTCGCGGAAACCGGGACAGCCGACGCAGGGCCTCAGTGCCATCAAGGCCCGGCAAGGAAAGATCAAGCAACAGCACATCACATCGCCCAAGCCTTTCCGGAGTGAGCGAGGCAACGCTGCCGATGGCCTCCACATCATGACCCGCCATGTCCAGCAACTCACCGAGATCCTCACGGAACGCCTCGTCGTCATCAAGAATGAGGACCCGCTTCTTCATGGTCTTGGTGTTCTTTCCTGTCTTCGGCGCGAGGGGATTGCATCGAGCCAAGGGCGGCGGATCGGGACGACAGATCGGAGCCTCCACTTACGCTCGCGTGGTTCTGCTCCGCCCATTGGCCCGCGAAAGCCGCAGACCCGAGCCTAATGCTAGGCCGGGTTCTACAAACTCCTGACCAGAGGAGCCGAACCTCTTGAGGCGAGGTGAGGCTTACTTTCGGTTTGTGATGGATTGCCACGCCCCCAAGAAGGAAAACTGTTCGATCCCCACCCCTTAAAAGTCAAATACGGGATTCTCCGCACTGTTTTTTGTCGAACCGGATTTTCGCCCAATGCGAGGAGAGCACAAGCTCTACAATCAAAAATAAGTACCATCATAGGGAATGCCAAGGTCCCGCCGATACCATTCGCCCCCATTGATGCAAAATAATACCACCCGCCGCCACAGATCCGGACCGGTCAGATTTTTTCATTTCATTCCCGGAGTGAATCCTCGTTGACCCTGCGGCGAGCACAGTTCTTCCATACGCGCTGATGAAATCCGCCCGCGTGTCAGGACGCAGTCGAGACGATGAGCCATCTACTGGTCGTGGACGACGAGCCCGATTTTCTCGAGGAACTGGCGGAATCCCTTGCCTTGCGGGGACTTCCCACGGTCTGCGTGCGGCGGGCCGCGGACGCCGTCGAAGCCGTTGGCGCCAATCGCGACATTTCAATCGTCATCACCGACATCCGCATGCCGGACATGGACGGCGTCTCCCTGATCGAGGCGCTAAAGATCGCCTTTCCCGACCGGCACATGAAATTCGTGGTGATGACGGGGCATGCCTCGGAGGAGGACATTCGCCGCGCCGAGGCCGCCGGGGCCGCCGCCTGCTTCCCCAAGCCGTTCGCGCTCGAACCGTTCTGCGAGGTGCTCGTGAAGCTGGGGGGCCGCGATGGACGGTCGTGATGACAGCCCGCCGCTGCGGGGCTTTCTGAACCCGGTCACGCTGCTGCTCGCGGCGCTGCTGATCCTGGTCGGCTGTCTGCCGTTCGCAGCCGCAGTGACCCTTTACAGCCTCCACAGCCAGACGGAGGTTCACCGGGCGACGGACAGCGCGGCCAAGATGGCCAAGCTTCTGCTGCACAGCTTCGAACGCTCCATTGAGCCCATCGATGCCCTGCTTCAGAATTTCGCCAATACATTCGACGCCAACTGGACTCCACTTCAAGCATACGAGGCGCTGAAGGAAGTCAAGCTGCCCACCTCCATTGTGCAGCTCGCAGTGGTGGACAAGGATGGAATACTGATTGCCAGCAACCTCGCCGAGCCCAGTGGAAAGCCCGTCGACCTGAAGGACCGCGAGCATATTCGCGTCCACATGCAGCGCAATTCGGCCCATGGAGAGCTCTTTATCAGCAAGCCTGTCCTGGGACGCGTGTCGAACCTGTGGACGGTGCAGCTGACGCGGCCGCTGAATGATGGAAATGGCGGCTTTGGCGGTGTCGTCGTCGCTTCCTATGCGATCTCCGACTTCATCGAATATTTCAAGCAGTTACGGCTTGAGGACAATATGCTGATCGCGCTCGTGGGCGACGATGGCATCATTCGCGCCCGTGCGGCCAAGGAGACGAGCTTTGGTGAAGACGTTTCCAACAGCCCCGCCTTCCGGAGCATCATGGGCGCGAAGGAGACAATTTATGAATTCACGAGCCGGATCGACGGGGTAGAGCGCATCGGCGCCGTCATCCACTCGCAGCGTTACCCCATATCTGTGGTCGTCGCCTATTCGACCGATTTCGTGCAGCAGCAGACCCGGGATTTCCGAACCGCCATCTGGGGAACGGCTGTGGGGCTGGCCGCGGCCCTGTTGATCCTGGTCCTGCTCGCCAATCGCTACATGAGCATGCAGAAGCGGCTCAACGCCCGCGAGCTGGAGGCCCAGGCCCGGCAGCGCGAGGCCGACGTGCTCGGCGCCATCAGCCGCGTGCCGGGCATCAGCGTTCTGCATGTGGATGAAACCGGCCCCAGCGAAGTCAGCGCCGTGCCCACCACAGCCCTGGCCACCGCCGTGCGCAAGTTTGCCGGCAGCGGCCGCTTCCGGACCCTGGTCGCGGGCCTCAGGGCGCCCCTGATGCGCAACGAGCACCTCAATGACGGCACCCGCGATTGGGAACTGGAGATGGTGGTGGCGCCCATCAAGACCCTGACCACCGAGCGCACAAGCCCCGACAAGCGCGAGGTGGTCGTCTTCGCCGTAGATCAGACCCGCCGCCGGATGGAGGAAAACAAGCTCTACCAGATGTCGAAGCTCGCCTCCCTGGGCGAGGTCGCCACCGGCCTCGCACACGAGATCAACCAGCCCCTTGGCGTCATCCGCCTTGCCGCCAGCAATGCGCTGACGGCGATGAAGCAGGGGGTCAAGCTCGACTATGTCACCGCCAAGCTGGATCGCATCATCCTGCAGACCGAGCGGATGAGCCGCATCATCGACCATATGCGCATCTTCGGCCGCAAGAGCGATGACGCGCTTCAGCCCTGCAGCCCGGCCGATGCGGTGGCTGGCGCGCTGCAGGTGGTGGGCGCGCAGATCCGGCTCGACAACATCCGCATGGAAACCCACATCGCGCCGGACGCGCCCAAGGTTCTGTGCCGGCAGGACCAGCTTGAGCAGGTGCTCATCAACCTGCTCCAGAACGCCCGTGACGCGCTGCTGGACAGCAGTGCGGGGCGCGAGCCGGGCGCGCTGCTGCAGATCACCATCAATGTGTCTTGGGATCTCGAGCCCGCCACGGCCAAGGAGGTGCGCATCGAGGTTTCCGATACGGCCGGGGGCATTCCCGCCGCGATCCTGGAGCGCGTTTTCCAGCCGTTCTTCACCACCAAGCCGCCGGGCAAGGGCACGGGCCTCGGCCTCTCCGTGAGCTTCGGCATCATCCGCAATCATGGCGGCAATCTGAGCGTGCGCAACGGGCCAGACGGGGCGATCTTCACCATCACCCTGCCCACCCTCGCCGGGCGCCCTGCGGACAGCCCCCCGACCGAGGAGGAGGTGGGGGCGGAGGGCTAGCCCCTTGCCGCCCCCACGCGACAGGCAAAAGAGCAGCCTTCTCGGAGGCCTCACGGAGGCCGAGCCGGCGCCGCGGCGGTTCGGCATGGCCGCCACCTCACAGCCGCGGCTTCAGCTGAAGGCGTGATCGGGCGCGGCCTGTTGCGATAATCCCGGACCGTGAAAGCCAACCCGCCCCCAATGGGCCAGAAGCCCGGCCCGGACGATGCCGAGATCGGAAACTGGGAATATGGCCCATCACGGCCATCGTCGCCTTCGCGAGTGAAGCCACCTCTCGGCGCCAAGACGCCAGCCGCCCAGCCACCAGCCCGCCGGCCGCCGCAATCGAAGAGCCCGGATTGAAAGCGCCGTCAGCCTGCCGGGCACGCCGAACGCCACAGCGCAAGGCGGATCTGGTCCGCGTCACTGCACGGCGAGCGCCGCCCGGCTGCGACGCGCGCGTAAGGGGCGCCTGGGAGGCGACCCATATCACGGCATTGAATTTTGGAAGAGAGTGGCTGGGGGACCTGGATTCGAACCAGGATTAACGGAGTCAGAGTCCGCGGTTCTACCGTTGAACTATCCCCCACCATCTCGCCTGCCGCCGCCAGGCCCGAGGGCTGGAAGAGCGGTGGTTCGAGGTGTGTGCCCGAAGGCAGGGGCGCTTATTACGCAATTCGCGGAGGGCGGTCCAGCCCCCTTTTGAATAATCCACAGGCTGAGACGCATTCAGGCGACGCATTGGTGCCATGCAGCAGGCCACCTGTTGCGATGCACCGGATCCGCTTATCTCTGCGTCAGCTTATGGAGTTGAAGATGGCTACGGTTCACGCGAATGCCCATGAGGGGCATGGTTTCATCGCTCGGGTGGGCGCCGCGATGTCCGAGTTCTTCGCGTCTGTCGCTGATGCGCGCCGCATGGCGGATCGGTTCGAAAACCCCACCCACCTTGCCAATAGCGAGGCAGAGCGCATGGGTTTGAGCCGTGAGGACGAGCCCCACGCGGTTCTTCATCCCCGCCACTGAGTTCCAGCTGGCCCGGCCGGCTCTGAAGTTTCGTTTCCTCCCGAGTTTCGTTTCCTCCCAAGACTTATCCCGCACATCCATGATGTGCGGGATTTTTCTTGTCTTGCGCTCAAGCATCGCAATCCCGCCCGGAGCTCGAGCGTTTCCGCGTTTCCTGAAAGCGCTCTATTCCACCCGCACGGTGACGCTATCGGCCCGGCCGGCCGCATCGATGACCGTGATGCGCGCGAAGCCGCGCCCGGCCGGGTTCCAGAACAGCACGCGCCGATCCTGCGCATGGCTCACCGGCTGCCCGTCCACCAGCAAGGTCAACGGAAGAAGGCCCCCTTCCACCTTCACCGCGAATGGTGAGGCCTCGGCATCGGGCGTCAGGCCGTTGTCGTCCCGGACCACACGGGCCCCGTCCGGCGGATAGACGACCTGCATGGCCGCGCCGTCGAGCGCCCCGCCGAAATGCCGTTGGGGCGGCGGCAGGCGCCCATTGCCCGCCACCAGAGCGCCACGGGGCGCAGCGCCCAGGGAGGCCGGGCGACGCACGATGCGGGCAAAGGCGTCGAACAGCAGGGGAGCTGCCGCGGCGCGCCCCGTCAGATCAGCCACCGGCTGCCCGTCGGGCCGCCCCACCCACACCGCCACCGTGCGCCGGCCATCGAAGCCCACCGCCCACGAATCGCGGTAGCCGTAAGACGTCCCGGTCTTGAAGGCGATGCGCCCGCCCAGAGCATTTTCCGGCGCGGGGGTCCCCAGCAGGCACTGGCCCACATACCAGGCCGCCACCACTCCCACGAGGTGGGCCGGCCGCGGCGTCGTGACCGCACCGTCGGCACGCCGATACACCAGGGGCTGCGCCTCCCCGCCCCGCGCCAGGGCGGAATAGAGCATGGCGAGGTCGGTCAGGCGGATCCCCACGCCGCCCAGCCCCATGGGCAAGGCCGGCGCCGCGCCGGCGGGCAATTCCAGCCGCGCGCCCGCATCCTTCAGGCGACTGGCGAGGCGCTGCGGGCCCACCGCATCCAGAAGGCGCACCGCCGGCACGTTGAGCGACATCTGCAGCGCCTTGCGCACGGACAGCGTGCCCTGAAATCCTCGATCGAAATTTTCCGGCCGCCAGGCACCGAAGCGCACGGGCCGGTCCTCGATCAATGTTTCCGGATGAGCGATGCCATCATCGAACGCCAGCGCATAGATGAAAGGCTTCAAGGTGGAGCCGGGGGAGCGCACCGCGCGGGCAAGGTCCACCTCGCCGGCGCGCGCGCGATCGGCGAAATCGGCGGAGCCCACATAGGCGCGCACCTCCGCGCCGTCATTGTCCACCACCACCAGGGCCGCGGAAAGGCCACGGCCGAGCGCCTCGGTGCGCTCGCGCAGCAGGGCTTCCAGACGCTCCTGCAAGGGGGCGTCCAGGGTGAGGAGATGGCGGGACAGGGCCGGCCGCTCGGCCACCATGTCCTCAGCCAGATGGGGCGCGAGGCGCGGCATGGGCCGGCGCCCGCGAGGCATGGGCTCCGCCTTCGCCACGCGCGCCTCGTCGGCGGAAATCACGCCGTCATTCAAAAGCCGGTCGAGCACGCGGGCGCGGGCGGCACGGGCCCGTTCCAGGGCGCGGTCGGGGCGGCGGGCTTCCGGAGACTGGGGCAGCGCCACCAGCAGCGCCATCTCGCCAAGGGTCAGCCGGCGCGGCTCCTTGCCGAAATAAGCGAGCGAGGCCGCCCGCACCCCCTCGATATTGCCGCCATAGGGCGCGAGCGTGAGATAGAGCGAGAGGATCTCCGCCTTGGAGAGCCGAGCTTCCAGCTCCAGCGCCCCGCGCATCTGGGCCAGCTTGGCGGAGAGGGTGCGCGGGCGCGGCGGCTCCAGAAGCCGCGCCACCTGCATGGTGAGGGTGGAGCCGCCGGACACCACCCGGCCGGAGGTCAGCCCCTGCCAGGCCGCCCGCGCCAGGGCCGCCGGATCGATGCCGCCATGGGCGGAGAAGCGCTTGTCCTCATAAGCTTCGATGAGGGCGATGAAGCGCGGGTCCACATCGTCCACCGTGGCCGCGAGGCGCCAGCGGCCATCGGGCAGCGCGAAGGGGCGCAGCAGGCGCCCCTCCCGATCCACCACCTCCCGCGAGACGGCCGGATGGGGCGCCGGTGGGGCCGCCGCGCGCAGGCCCGCGAGCCCCGCCACCGCGCCGCCACCGATGAGCGCCGCGGCAAGGGCAGTCACCGCCGCCAGCCGCGCCGCCAATGGAAAGCGCGATGCGCCGGGCACGCCCTTCCGGCTCTCGGGGTGGAGCGGGCTCATTTGGCGGGGGCCACCTCCACGGTTCCGGTGCCGGTGCGGGCGAAGCGGTCGGGGCGATACATGTCCTCCACCACCGCCGGCGGATGGGCATAGCGGCCGGGCGAGACCGCGCGCACCACATACGCCACCACGAACGGGTCATCCCCCTCCTGGCGCGTCACGGCGGCGACGAAGCGGTCGTCACGGAACTCCACATGGCTGGTCTCGCTGGTCTCGTCGAGCCAGGCGAAGGCCCCATCCTCGCCCCCCTGCACAAGGTTCGGATTTTCGATCTCGAAACCGGCGGGCAGATAGTCCACCAGCAGGATGTCGGCCAGGGCGCTCTCGGTCTCGTTCACCTTCAGCACAACCGCGAAGCGCTGGTTCTGGGTGGCCTTGGAGGGGTCGGCGGGCTTGCCGTCCAGGGTGTAATAGCGCCGCTCCAGCTCGAAGCCGCGGGCAGTGGCGGGCTCCGGCGCCACCGGCGCGCCATTGATGGAGACGACCACCTTCACCGGCTCCGGCCCGGAGTTGCGCACGGTGAGCGGCGCCCGCTCCAGATCAGCGCGGGAGAGGGTGCGGCCGAACACGCCGCTCTGCGCGGCGCCGTCCACGTCCAGGGCCATGGCCTTGGCGCTGTTGACGAGGGAGGTGGCGGCCAGGATGAGCCACGCATTCTCCTGGGTGGAGGTGCGCTCGGTGCGCGTGCGCGCCGCATCCACGCGGGCCAGGGCGATGTCGGCATATTTCTCCATGCCGGCTTCGCGGGCGAGCACGGTGAGCGCCGCCGCATCCCGCAGCACCGAGCCGAAATCGGCCCGGCCCGCCTGCGGGTCGGCGGGCGTCGCGGGCAGGCCTTCCAGTGCCACGTTGAACACCCGCTCGGCGCGGGTGCGATCGCCCAGCAGGGCCAAAGCGGCTGCCACCTGGCCCTGGGCCAGGGGGCCGGTGAGGTTCTTCAGCCGGGTGTCGGCGATGTAGCGCAGGTCACCCAGGGGCGCCCGGCCGTTGCGGGCCAGCACGTAGAGCGCATAAGCGAGCCCCTCGGAGCCGGACTGCATCTCCGCCCCCGCCAGGTTCACCGTGTTGCGCAGCCGGTCCAGGGCCAGGGTGAAGGCCTGATCCGGCACGGCGAAGCCCTTCTCCTTCGCGCGGGTGAGGAAGTCGGCCACATAAGCATCGAGCCAGGTGTCCTCGCCGCCGGCAGACCACAGGCCGAACGAGCCATCCGAACCCTGGCGGGCCATCAGGCGGGTGACCGAATCGCGGATGCGCCCATCCGCCCCCGGGTCCGGCGCGCGGCCGACGAGGGCGGAGAGGTCATTGTAGGAGAGCAGCGGCAGCGCACGGCTCGTGATCTGCTCGGCGCAGCCATAGGGGTAGCGGTCCAGTGCCGCCAGCAGCGCCGGCACGTCGATGGTGCTGTTGGGCGTCACGCTCACCGCCACTGATCCAGTGCCGGGCAGGACATCGCCCAGCAGCGCCTTGGAGAGAGTGAGGCTCTCGCCCGGCGCCAGAGTGCGCACCGTGCGCCGCTCGATCTGCGGATAAGCGGGCCGCACATTGAGCGCGAAGCTGCGCAGGATCTCCACCCCCTGCCCCGTCAGCTTCACGTCGATGGTGGCGGGCCCCACGCTTTTGCCATCCACCGCGAGGCGCAGTGCCGTGCGCTGCTTTTCCGCCAGCGTCACCTCACCGGCCGGCTGCGGAATGGCCGCGGCGCCGGTGGCGGTCACGTCCAGACGGTAGGTGCCGGCGGGAGCCTCCACATTGGCGAGGTCAACGGTCAAGGTGGAGCGGTCACCGGAAGCCAGAAAACGCGGCAAGGTGGCGAGCACCACCACCTTGTCGCGCACCACCACGTCGGTGGAGCCGTGGCCCAGCTTGTCCGCGCTCCAGGCCATGGCCATCAGCCGCACAGTGCCGTCGAAGGCGGGGATGGGGAAGGAGACGAGGGCCGTGCCATCCGCCGCCACCGGCACGATGCCGGAGAACAGAGCGAGCGGCGCCTGGGTGGGCGGGCTCGCCTGCAGCGCCGCCTCGCCGCCATCACCACCGGAGCGCAGCCGCCCGGCATTGCCCTGCATACCGTCGATGAGCATGCCGTAAAGATCGCGGATCTCGGGCGACAGCCGGCGCTGGCCGAAAATGACGGCGTCGGGGGCCGGCGGCTTGAAGCCGGTGAGGTTGAGGATGCCCACATCCACCGCCGCCACCGTCACGAACGCCTTGGCCCCCGGCTCGATGCCGGAGATGCGCACGGGAACGGCCAGGGTCTGGTCTGGCCGCATCTCGCCCGGCGGGGAAAGCTCCACCTTCAGGGTGCGGGCGTCGCGGTTCACGGAGAACCACGCCAAGCCGATGGCCCGGCCCGGCATGCGCCCGGCCGCCACATCCAGCGGACGGTGCAGGAAGGCGACCAGATAGGCGCCCGGGCCCCAATTCTCCGCCACCTTGAAGCTCACCTTGTTGGCGCCGGGGGAAACGGGCACCACCTTCTGCGCCAGCAGGCCTTCATTCACCACCATCACGGTGGCGGTGCCGGCGGTGCGGGCGGTGATCGTCGCCTCCAGATTATCGCCGGTGCTGAAGGCCGGGCGGTCCAGGGTCAGTTCCAGCTTGTCGGGGGTGTCGGCCGTGCCGTCGCCGCCGAAGCCGGATTCAAAGGCCAGGGAAGTCAGCGGCAGACCATC
This sequence comes from Xanthobacter variabilis, assembly GCF_043831965.2. Classification (NCBI taxonomy): domain Bacteria; kingdom Pseudomonadati; phylum Pseudomonadota; class Alphaproteobacteria; order Hyphomicrobiales; family Xanthobacteraceae; genus Xanthobacter; species Xanthobacter variabilis. Next base: position 2,491,410 of record NZ_CM195533.1, on the reverse strand, counting down.
GCCGGTCACGTCCAGGCGGTAGCGCCCATATTCGGTGGGCACCGCAAGGCGCGCCGGTCCATCGGCTGGGGTCGCAAGGCGCCCCTCGCCCACGCGGGTCACCACCTTCACCGGCTCGAAGTCCCAGGAGGAGCCCACCTTGTACCACTGGTAGCGGGTCTCGATCTTGGAGAGGCGCCACGTCAGGCTTGGGGCCGCCAGGGGCTTGTCGTCCACGCCCACCACGGCGACGTCGAAATTCGCGCTCTCCCCTTCACGCACGCGGTCGGAGAAAAGGGGCTTCACGCCGATGACGCTGCCGGCCGGCGCCACGGGCAGCACGATGGTGCGCTGAACGGCGCGGCCGCCCGCTTCCACGAGACGCACCAGCGTCTCCATCTCGAGCGGACGATCGGTGCGCGGCAGGTTGGCGGCGGCAACCTTGAGGCTCGCTTTTCCGCCGGCGTCGGTGCGCGGCGCGTCGGCCACCGGCTGACGCTCGGGGAAGACGTTGTCCTCACTGTTGCCGAAGCGATAGCCCTCGAAGCCCTTGCGGTTCTCCGCAATGCGCACCTCAGTCTCAGCCTCCACATCGAGCCCGGCGGCGGGGGCACCGAACAGGAAGCGGCCTTCCAAAAGGATCTCCGCCGGACGGGTGCGCGAGACCTTCTCATCCCTGGCAGACAGGGTGAACTCCACCCGATCCGGCACATAATCCTCCACCAGGAAGCTGGCCTCGCCGATGGCGGGCAGCTTGGGATCGGTGAAGGCGCGGGCCCGCCAGGTGCCGGTCATGGCTCCCTTCAGCAAGGTGAGGTCCACAGTGCGCCCGCCGGCGGACTGGTCCGCCACCACGAGCCGGCGATCCTCCACGCCATCCGGCCGCTGCAGCACCACGGTGAGCGGCACGCCGGTGGCCGCGCGGCCCTGCGCGTCGCGCAGCAATACGGTGAGATGCACCGTCTCGCCGGAACGGTAGACACCGCGCTCGGGCGTCACGAAAGCGTCGAGGGCACCGGGCGCCTCGCGGCCGGCCACGCCCCGGTCGGTGAGGTCGAAGGCCATCTCCTTGAGGGAGAGGAAGGCATAATCGCCAGCCTTGGTGCGTGCGATCAGCACTTCCGGCTCGAGCCCCGCGGGCCCGCGCGACAGGCCGGGATCAAAGCGCACGATGCCGTCGGCATCGGACCGCGCCTCCCCCAGCACCTCGTTGGACTTGGCGACGAGCTGCACCGTCGCGTCCGCCACTGGCTGCGCGGTGCCCAGGGCGCGCACCATCACGTGCACCCCATCGAGCCCCGACAGAGCGGTGAGGCCGAGATCGGAGACGATGAACCACTGGGTGGCCTCGCTCCCATATTCATCATCGCCCAGCACCTGGTCGGGCTTGGCGGTCATCACATAGACGCCGGGCTCCAGCTTGCCGATGGCATCGGTGATGGGAACGGCCGTGGTCACGTCGCCATTGAGCGGGCTCTCGGTTTCCAGGATGCCGGAATAAACCGAGATGGCGGTGCCGGCCGCCATCTGCTCGCGCACATAGGAATCGATGTTCTGTCGGAACTCGCCCTGGATGGCGGTGGGCACCAGCGCCCGATCACCGATGCGCAGGATGTTCACCTTCACGGCCCGGGTGTTCACCGAAACCAGGGGAACGCCCTTCTGCCCCGTGCGCGGCAGCACATAATTGCGGCCGGTGAAATGCACGGACGGCGCGCGGTCGCGCACATAGAAGGAGAGCTCCACCGGCTTGCGCAGGCTTTCGCCATTGGCGGCCGGAACGCCGGGGCGCACGCGCAGCGTATAGCGCTCGCCGTGCTTCAGTCCCTCCACGCAGATCTGGCGCGCCTCGGCGGTCACCGCCGGCTTCGTCAGCTCCGCCACCTGCACGAAGGGGGCGAAATCCGCGCCCGTGGCCAGATCGTCGGAAAACTGCACGCAGGCGCGCGGATTGGCCGAATCCGCCTCCACCGAATAGTCCACGAGGCGGAAGCCATGCTCCTCCCGCAGCTTCTCATAGAACGCGCGCTCAGCAGGGGCGTCGCGCAGCTCCAGCGACGCTTTCATGGTCTCCAGCGCCGCATTCCACAGCCCGCGCGAGGCATAGAGCCGGCCGATGAGGCCCAGCGCATCCGCCTCCTGCGCCCGCGTGCCGGCGCGGCGATAGGAGATGTAGGCGGCGGCCAGCGCATTGTCGGTGAGGGCGCTCGCATTTTCGTCTTCAGTCGGCTTGATGGCCGCCAGCGAGCGGGCGAGCCGCAGCCACACGCCGGCATCCTGCGGCACCGCCAAGGCAAGGCTGCCGTATAGCGCGGCGGCCGAGCGGGCATCGTTGCGCTGGAAGGCCTGGTCCGCATCACGCCGCGCACGGTCGAGGGGGATGGTGGGGGCGAACACCTCACGACGAAGGTACCGCTCATAGCGCTTGGCAGAGGTGACGAGATCCGCCCGCTGGAAGCTCTTCAGTGCCGCGGGCCGGGCCGGCGCGGGCGCGGTGGCGGGCGGCGTGGTCGCGGGAGCAGGTGCGGGAATGGGAGCCGGAGGCCGCGGCTGCGCCAGCGCGGGGCCAGAGGCCACCGCCAGCGCCAGAGCGCTCGCGCCCAGCACCCTCAGCGCACCGCTCGTACCCCGCGCGAGGAGATGGCGAGCGAGTTTCGTGGCAGCGCATGGCCCGAACGCGAATTTCATGGGTCCCCTCCCCGATGCCGGGCATCGTGGCTGTGGGGGCGTCACATTTGGGCGGTGAGCCTTCCGGTGCGTCGGCCCTGGCGGGCGACCTCCGGGCACATGGGCTTCCGCGCGACGCGACACACCCTCATGTCAACAGAAACGGCTCACGGCCGCCGGTCCCTCGGCTTGCGCGACAGGCCCGGCCTCACCCTGCGTCGACATCTAGACGCAAGCCATGGGCCTCGCCAAGGGTAAATCTGAGACGTTCGGGAGCGGGCATCGTCCAGCGGGCACAGGCGTGAAAAGCGCAGCCGGCTTCGGGAGGTAGCCGCCGCCTCAGCCCTTCTCCGGCAGCAGCACATGAACCCGCAGCAGATGCACATGGCGCCGGCCAATGCGGGCCACCAGCCGCCGCTCGGCCTTCACCCCGGAGGGATGGCCGCCCAGGCGCTCATAATGCTTGCGGGAGATCAGCAGGCCCTGCCCGGCATTGGGCATGCCCAGCAAAGCCAGGCGCGCGGCCGCCACCGCCTCGCCCAGGCGCGGGCGCAGGCCGTAGCCGTCCACCGCCAGCCGGAAGGTGGCGGCCAGGCGATCCGCCTGCCCCCGCCGCTCCGCGGTCTCGATGAAATTGGCCACCTCGCGCGCCCACCCCTCCTCGAGGAACGAGCGCGGCGACAGAAACAGCAGCCAGCGCCCGCGCGCCTGCGCGGCGCCCTGGCGCAGGCGCACGCCCACGTCGCTCACGGAATGGAGAAAGGTGCAACCGGCCGCATCGGCAATGGCCGCCGTGTCGTCGGTGGACCCACTGTCCACCAGCGTCACGTCCCGCAGGACACCGGCAGTCACGCCCTGCACCAGCGCCGAGAGCACCGGTACCAGCTGACGTTCCGAATTCTGAGTGGCGATCACCACGGACAGCAAAGGGCCAACGCTCCCGCATTTATGTGACAGCTATACCGCCGCTGCGCTGCAACGTCGATTCCGCAATGCACGCAAGGGGCAAGGCGACCCACTGCAACCCTGGCGATCATCACCGCCTCGCGCGGCGCTTGAGGCGCGTGCCGCCAGCACTTTCCCCTTCCCTGCGGATGTGGCAAGCGGGGACTTCGACTTTTTCAGGCCCCGCGGCCCCGCCCACGCCGGACACAGCAGATGAAATCCTCCGATGTCGCCCTTCTCATCGTTCCCGGCTGGAAGGGCTCGGATGCCGACCATTGGCAGAGCCGCTGGGAAAGCCGCCTCTCCACCGCCCGCCGCGTGGAGCAGGACGACTTCGCGCAGCCGGATCGCGGGGCGTGGGTCGAAAAGCTGCGCGCGGCGGTGGCGGCGGCGGACAAGCCCGTGGTGCTGGTGGCGCACTCCCTCGGCGTGCCGACGGTGATCCATGCGGCGCCGAGCCTGCCGGCCGGCAAGGTGGCAGGCGCCTTCCTGGTCGCCCCGCCGGACCTCGACGCCGCGCCCCTCAACCCGCTGTTCGGCTCGTTCGCCCCCATCCCCCGCGCACCCCTGCCCTTTCCGGCGCTCGTGGTGGCGAGCCGGAACGATCCCTATTGCCCCTATCCCCACTCGCAGGAGCTGGCGGCGGCCTGGGGCGCCGAGCTGCTGGACGCGGGCGAGGCCGGCCATATCAACCCGGACGCCGGCTTCGGCCCATGGCCGGAAGGCTCCATGCGGCTCTTGGGCTTTCTGCGCGCCCTGGGCTGAGCATTCACCTTGTTAACAGCCCCTTAACCGTTTTTGTGGACCGCGCCGCCTTTTGCCGCTACCTCTTTGCGGATCAAGCATCACGCGAGAGCCGCCATGCGGGAATCACAGGCACCGGCCACGGTTGGACAGGTCGGCAAGCGTAGCATTGCCGGTTTTTCGGCCAGCGTCCTGTTTCGGACCAGCATTCTGTTGACGAGCCTTGCGCTCGCCGCATGCCAGACGGACGGTAGCGGGATGGCCTCCGCCAATGGCGGCCTTTCCTTCGTCTCCATCGACGGGCCGCCCAAGCCCACCTTTGAGAAGCTGGTGAACGAGCTCTCCTCGGAGGCGCAGAGCCGGCAGGTGAAGGTGGCCTCCCGCGATGATCCTGGCGCCTATAAGGTGAAGGGCTATCTCTCCATGCATGTGGAACGGGGCAAGGCCTCGGTGGCCTATGCCTGGGACGTTTATGACGCCAACAAGACCCGCGTCGCCCGCATCACCGGCGAGGAAAACGCCGGTCCGGTGAAGGGCTCGGCGACCTGGGCGGCCTGCAACGACGCGGTTTTGGCGAAGATCGCGGACCGCTCCATGGCTGATCTTTCCCAGGCGCTGGGTGTCGGCGGCACCGCGCCCGCGGCGAGCCAGCCGGCGGTGGCCGCCGTGGCTTCCAGCCGCGATGACGCCGGGCCGGCGGCGGCTGAAGAAGCCAAGCCGGCCGCGGCGCAGGAGGCCCCGGCAAGCGCGCCCGCGGAAGCGCCGGCCGCGGCCCCGGAACCCCCCGCCGATGGCGGTGGCCAGGTCGCCTCTCTGGGGGCGGCGACCCCCGCCCTCGCCTATGCGGCCAACTGAGCCGCGTCTTTACAAGGTCCCGCGCAGGCGCCTATCAGAGCCTCCCAGCCTCAACAACCCGCCGTGCGGGTGGAGCGTCAGATGTCAGCGGAGAACGGTCCTATGAAGCTCGTCGCGGGGAATTCCAACCGCGCGCTGGCGGAAGCTATTGCCGCCTATCTCGCCATCCCCCTGACCAAGGCGGTGGTGCGGCGCTTCGCGGACATGGAAATCTTCGTCGAGATCCAGGAGAATGTGCGCGGCCAGGATGCGTTCGTGGTGCAGTCCACGTCGTTTCCCACCAACGACCATCTCATGGAGCTGCTGATTATCATCGACGCGCTGCGCCGCGCCTCGGCCAAGCGCATTACCGCCGTGGTGCCCTATTTCGGCTATGCCCGACAGGATCGCAAACCCGGCCCGCGCACGCCCATCTCGGCCAAGCTGGTGGCCAACCTCATCACCCATGCCGGCGCCGACCGCGTGATGACCATGGATCTCCATGCCGGGCAGATCCAGGGCTTCTTCGACATCCCCACCGACAACCTCTATTCCGCGCCGGTGATGGTGCGGGACATCAAGGAACGGTTCGAACTGTCGAACCTCATGGTGGTTTCGCCCGACGTGGGCGGCGTGGTGCGCGCCCGCGCTTTGGCCAAACGCATCGACGCCCCCCTCGCCATCGTCGACAAGCGCCGCGAGCGCCCCGGCGAGAGCGAGGTGATGAACGTTATCGGCGACGTGAAGGGCCGGCGCTGCATCCTGGTGGACGATATCGTGGATTCCGGCGGCACCCTGGTGAATGCCGCCGATGCCCTGCTGGCCCGCGGCGCCAGCGAAGTGCATGCCTACATCACCCATGGGGTGCTCTCCGGCGGCGCGGTGGCGCGCATCACTGCATCCAAGCTCAAGGAATTGGTGATCACCGATTCCATCCAGCCCACCGAGGCGGTGCGCGTGGCGCGCAACATCCGCGTCCTGTCCGTTGCCACCCTCATGGGCGAGGCCATCGCGCGCACGGCGCACGAAGAATCGGTCTCCAGCCTGTTCGACTGAGCGGCCGCGGCTCCAGCCTGACCTTGGGGGATCAGTTTAGAATTCCTCCAAGTGTCATCCGCGGGTCACGCGGGATGTGGAGGGTGCGGCGTCTTCGATCAGATGGCAGCCCTTCCATGCGTCTCCGCACCTTGGCCCTCGCATCCACCGCCTTTGTCCTCCTGGCCAGCCCCCATGCGGGCGCGGCCGAGCCCCCGGCGCCGAAGCCGGGCCTCGACAAGGTGGGGCACATTGTCGTGCTGTTCCTGGAGAACCGCAGCTTCGACAACATCTATGGCCTGTTCCCGGGCGCCAACGGCATCGCCAATGCCGGCGCGACCGCGACCCAGACCGACCGCGACGGCAAGCCCTATGACCAGCTTCCCCTGGTCATGAACGTGAACATCAAGCCGCCGGTGGTGGACAACCGCTTCCCCGACAACCTGCCCAACAAGCCGTTCCGCGCCGACGCCTATGCCGGCCTCGAGCAGACCACGGGCGATCTGGTCCACCGCTTTTACCAGCAGCAGGAACAGATCAACGGCGGCAAGATGGACCGGTTCGCGGCCATCTCCGATGCCGGCGGCCTGGCCATGAGCTATTACGACGGCTCGCGCCTGCCCCTGTGGCGCTATGCGCAGAAGTACACGCTGGCGGACAATTTCTTCCACGCGGTGTTCGGCGGCTCGTTCCTGAACCACATGTATCTGGTCTGCGCCTGCACGCCCGAATTCAAGAACGCGCCCGAGGGCATCCGCGCCCAGCTCAACCCCGACGGCACGCTCAAGAAGGATGGCGCGCTCACCCCTGACGGCTATGCGGTGAACACCATCTATTCCAGCTACATGCCGCGCCCCGCCTCCGCCAACGACCCGGCCAAGCTCCTGCCGCCCATGGAAGAGCCCACCATCGGCGATCGCCTGACCGAGAAAGGCGTGAACTGGGCGTGGTATTCGGGCGGCTGGAACGACGCCATTGCCGGCCACCCGGACATGTCGTTCCAGTTCCACCACCAGCCCTTCGCCTATTTCAAGGCCTATGGCGACGGCACGCAGGCCCGCGCCACCCATCTGAAGGACGGGGTGGACTTCATCGAGGCCATCAACAACGGCACCCTGCCGCCGGTGTCCTTCTACAAGCCCATCGGCGTCGCCAACGAGCACCCCGGCTACACCAGCGTGCTGGCCGGCGACCGCCAGGCGGCCGACATCATCTCCCTGATCGAGCGTAGCCCCATCTGGAAGGACACCGTCGTCATCGTCACCTATGACGAGAATGGCGGTCTCTGGGACCATGTGGCCCCGCCCAAGGGGGACCGCTGGGGCCCGGGCATGCGCATTCCCACTTTGGTGATCTCCCCCTTCGCCAAGAAGGGGTTCGTGGACCATACCGAGTATGACACCACGTCGGTGCTGAAGCTGATCGAGACCCGCCATGGCCTGAAGCCGCTGGCGGAGCGCGACGCTAAGGCCAACGACCTCACCAACGCGCTCGAGCTCAACTGACGCGCCCGGCGGCCCCCGCCCAGGGCGCCGCCGCCAGCCGCGCGGCCAGGAAATCCACCACCGCCGTCACCCGGGCCGGGCGCAGGCCGCCGGGTGGCAGCACAATGTTCAGCGCCAGGTCCGGCATGGACCAGCCGGGCAAAGCCGGCTCCAGCCGGCCGGCCGCAAGATCCTGCCACACCATGAATTCCGGCTGCACCGCCAGGCCCTGGCCCGCCAGGAGCATGGGGGTAAGCGCATCCGCATTGTTGGCGCGAAGGGGCCCCTTGGGCATCACCGTCGCCACTTCGCCGGCGGCGTTCTCGAAGCGCCAGCGGTCCGGCACCGGCAGGTAGGCATAGCCGAGGCACGCATGGGCCTCGAGATCGCGCGGATGGGCCGGGCGGCCGTGGCGCGCGAAATAGTCCGGTGCCCCCACCAAAATGCGCCGCACCGAGCAGATACGCCGCGCCTTCAGGCTGGATGAAGGCAGCACCGCGATGCGCAAGGCAAGGTCAAAGCCCTCCCCCACCAGATCCACCACCGCGTCGCTCAGGTGCAGGTCCACCGACAGCTTCGGGAAGAGCTTGAGCAGCTCCGGCAGCAGCGGCGCCAGATGGCGCAGGCCGAATGACATGGGCGCCGCCAGCCGCACCACCCCATGGGGCTCCACCGATTGGGACACCGCCTCGGCCTCCGCCGCCTCCGCCTCGGCCAGCAGCCGCGCGGCGCTCTCGGCGGCCGCCCGGCCGGCGGCGGTAAGGGAGAGGCGACGGGCCGTGCGGTGCATCAGCCGCGTGCCCAGCCGCTCTTCCAGCCGGCTGATGGCCTTGGACACCGTGGCCTTGGACAGGCCGAGCTCGGCGGCGGCACGCGCGAAGGAGCCCGCCTCCACGACCTTGGCGAAGATGGCCCAGCCTTCCAGGTCCGGCAGGCGATGTGGTGCAGAAATGGAAACCATGGATTTCCATTGTTTCCATTTTTCGCCCCACTGTCCAATGCCATATTCGGCGCAGTCCAAACACGGACACCGAACGACCCGTCAGCAAACGGGCGGAGAGGAGTTCACCATGATCGAACTGCGTCCCTTTGACCGCCTGGGCGGCGCCGACCACGGCTGGCTCGACACCAAGCACCATTTCTCCTTCGCCGATTATTACGATCCGGACCGTATCCACTGGGGCAATCTGCGTGTGTGGAACGATGATGAGATCGCACCCGGCACCGGCTTTCCGCTCCATCCCCATCGCGACATGGAGATCATCACCTATGTGCGCGACGGGGCCATCACCCACCAGGACGACCACGGCAATCGCGGCCGCACGGAAGCGGGCGACGTGCAGGTGATGAGCGCCGGCACCGGCATCCGCCACTCCGAGTACAATCTGGAGAAGGGTCTCACCAAGATCTTCCAGATCTGGATCATCCCGGAGGAGCGCGGCGGTGCGCCCCGCTGGGCCGCCCAGCCCTTCCCCAAGGGCGAGCGCGCCGGCCGCTTCGTCACCCTGGCCAGCGGCCGCAAGGGCGATGAGGATGCGCTGATGATCCGCGCCGATGCGCGCCTCGTGGCCGCCACCCTCAAGGCCGGCGACAGCGCGACCTATGCGGCCGATCCGGGCCGCCACCTTTATCTCGTCACCGCCCGTGGCGCGGTGGAGGTGAACGGCGCGCGCGTCGGCGAGCGTGACGGCGCCGCCATCCGCGACGAAGCGCAGGTGACCGTGAAGGCCCTGGAAGACGCCGAGGTGATCCTGGTGGACGCCGCCTGAGCGGCTTCCACGATCATCCCCTGACATGCGAACAGGCCGCCCCGCTTCCCGCCGGGCGGCCTGTTTGCTGTTGGCCAAAAGGGTGCAGTGCTGCTCGATCAGTCGATAGGGGCGGCCTGCGCGAGATCGATGGGCTCCTCGGCCGGCTCGGGGATGCGCCCGTGCAGGGCGGCGTCGAGCATGTCCTTGTCCAGGTCGTTCTCCCAGCGGGCGACGACGATGGTGGCCACCGCATTGCCCGTGAAATTGGTGAGCGCCCGGCACTCCGACATGAAGCGGTCGATGCCCAGGATCAGCGCCATGCCCTCCACCGGCACCGACGGCACCACGGAAAGCGTCGCCGCCAGGGTGATGAAGCCGGCGCCCGTAATGCCCGCCGCGCCCTTGGAAGAGAGCATCGCCACCAGCAGCAGCAGGATCTGATCCCACAGCGACAGGTGAATGCCCACCGCCTGCGCGATGAACAGCGAAGCCAGCGTCATATAGATATTGGTGCCATCGAGATTGAACGAATAGCCGGTGGGAATGACGAGGCCCACCACCGGCTTGCCGCAGCCAGCCCGCTCCATCTTCTCCATGAGGCTCGGGAGCGCGGCTTCCGAGGAGGAGGTGCCGAGCACCAGCAGCAGCTCTTCCTTGATGTAGCGGATGAGCGCCAGGATGGAGAAGCCGTTATAGCGCGCCACCGCACCCAGCACGCCGAGCACGAAGATGAGGGAGGTGAGGTAGAAAGTGGCGATGAGCAGCGCCAGGCTCGCCACCGAGCCGATGCCATATTTGCCGATGGTGAAGGCCATGGCGCCGAACGCGCCGACCGGGGCCGCCTTCATCAGGATGGACACCAGCTTGAACATGGCCTGGGCGGCCGATTGCAGCACCTCCATCACCGGCTCGCCGCGCTCGCCCACGGCGCCGAGCGCGATGCCGAACAGCACCGAGAAGAACAGCACCTGGAGAATGTCGCCGGAGGCCAGCGCGCTCACGGGCGTCGCCGGGATGATCCCCATCAGGAAGCCGATGAGGCTCTGGTCGTGGGCCTTGGCGGCATAGTTCGCGACCGCCTTGTGGTCGAGGGTGGCGGGGTCGATGTGGAGGCCGGAACCGGGCTGGATCACATTGGCCACGATCAGGCCGATGATCAGCGCCAGGGTCGAGAAGGTGAGGAAGTAGAGCATGGCCTTGCCGGCCACGCGCCCGACCTTGCCCAGGTCGCGCATGCCGGCGATACCGGTGACCACGGTGAGGAAGATGACCGGCGCAATCACCATCTTCACCAGCTTGATGAAGGCATCGCCGAGCGGCTTCATGTCGGCGCCGAGGCTCGGATAGAAATGACCGAGCAGGATGCCCGCGCCGATGGCGACGAGCACCTGGACATACAAATGCTGATGCAGGCGACGCGGCGCCTGGGGCGCTGCCGCTGGGATGGGGGTGGCCATGAACGGTTTCCTCCGCCGGCCTCGTCGCGCCTCTTGGATCGGGCGGCGTCGAAACCGAATGGGTGACGCAACGCCTGCGCGCTCACCGCGCGGGCGCTCCCTTTCCGCAAGCGCTGTGCCACCCGTCCGGCCCCGCGCGGAAGCCGGCAAAGCATTGATAAATCGTTAATTTAGAGGGCACCCGCGCGGTCCCCTCGACAGATCGTGCGATCTGCCGCACAACTTCCTTCAAGATGCGTGCGAATTTTCGCACACATCGGCAAAGCTTCGAGCGAGGGAAGATGCCGGTTCGCTCGAAACCGCGTGACCGCAATGGACAGGAGCATCCGCCCGCTTCCCGGAGGCGGGAAACGCTCCGGAGCTGAAACCAGCCGTGTTCGAACCGCAAACCACGCCCGCGCCGACGCCAGAGGCCTCCTCCTGGGGGAACCGGCCGAGCATGCTGAAGCTGCTGGTGCTGGGCGCCCTGCTGCTGGCGCTGCTGGCGGGGCTCGACCGGCTGGCGGTCTATGCCGCCACGCGCTGGGCCCTGGCCAAGGTGGAGGCCGAAGCCGCCTTCGCCGCGGACCTGCGCGTGACCGCCCTGCGCAGTGAGATCGAGAAGCAGCGCACGCTGCCCGTGGTGCTCGCCCAGGATCCGGACGTACGCGACGCCCTCAGCCATGGCGATGCCACCGCCCTTACGGCCCTCGATGCCAAGTTCAAGACCCTGGCTCAGGCCACCCGCGCCGGCGTCATCTATCTGATGAACGATGCCGGGCTCTGCATTTCCGCCAGCAATGCGGGCACGCCGCTGAGCTTCGTGGGGTCCGACTACGCCTTCCGCCCCTATTTCCGGCTGGCCATGGCGGAGGGCGGGGCCGAGCATTTCGCCTTCGGCACGGTCAGCCTGCACCCCGGGCTTTATCTGTCGCGCCGGGTGGATGGGCCCGATGGACGCCCGCTGGGCGTGGTGGTGGTGAAGGACGAGTTCGACACCATCGAAAGCGACTGGCGGCGGCTGCCCGTGCCGACCCCCACCTTCGTCAGCGACGCCCACTCGGTCATCATCGTCACCAGCGAGCCGGGCTGGCGCTTCCGGACCACCGCAGCCATCGCGCCCGAGGAGAAAGAAAGCATCCGCGCCAGCCTGCAATTTGGTGACGCGCCGCTCCAACCTCTCTCCTTCGCCCCCGACGGCGCCGGCGTGGTGAGAGCGACGCTGCCGGGTGCCCGCGCGCCGCAAACCTTCCTGGAAGCGCAGGAGCAGGTGCCGACCACCCCCTGGACGCTGCACGTGCTCGCCCCCACCGCCCCGGCGGTGAACCTTGCCACCACGGCGGGCCGCGCCGTCGCATTGCTGGTGGGGGTGGTGGGGCTCGGGGCCGCCGGCCTACTGCTCTCCCGCCGCACCCGTCGACAGGTGGAAAAGGCGCGACAGACCGAAGCGCGGCGCGAGCTCGAAGAGCAGGTGGAGACCCGCACTGCGGAGCTGAAGACCGCCAATGCCCAGCTGAAAGCCGAAATGGCGGAGCGCCGCCGTGCCCGCATCTCGCTGGAGGTGCTCCAGGACGAGCTGGCGCAGGCCACCAAGCTCGCCATGCTGGGCCAGATCGCCGCCTCCATCGCCCATGAGGTGAACCAGCCCGTGGCCGCCATTCGCGTGTTCGCCGACAATGCCCGCGCCTTCCTCGATCGTGGTCAGACGGATGCCGCGGGGGAAAATCTGGGCACCATCGCCGCGCTCACCGATCGCATCGGCGCCATCACCCAGGAGCTGCGCGCCTTCGCCCGCAAGCCGGCGCGCGAGGTGGGGCCGGTGCCCCTCGCCCAGGCGGTGAAGGGGGTGCTCGGCCTCATGGGCTATCGCCTGCGCGAGCAGAACATCACGCTGGCCCTCGACATCCCCGAAACCCTGGTGGCGCGGGCCGATCGGGGCCGGCTGGAACAGGTGCTGGTCAATCTCATCCAGAACGCCATTGAAGCCCTGGCGGAGCGCGCGGATCGCAGGGTCAGCATCACCGCGGCCCCTGGGGAAGGCGCCATCACGCTCACCATCGCCGACAATGGCCCGGGGGTGCCGGAAGAAGTGATGGCCGCGCTGTTCATGCCGTTCACCACCACCAAGCCCCACGGCCTGGGGCTGGGCCTCGTCATCTGCCAGGACATTCTGCGGGAATTCGGCGGCACTCTCTCGGTGGAGAACGGCAACGGCGCCCGCTTCATCATCACCCTGCCGGAGGACCGCTGATGGATGTCGCCTTCATCGACGACGACGAGGCGCTCCGCGCCGCCAACGTGCAGGCCCTCATGCTGGCCGGCCTCAAGGTGAAGCCCTTCGCCTCGGCGGAAGCGGCCCTCGACGACCTGGACGAGGCCTTTCCCGGCGTGGTGGTGAGCGATGTGCGCATGCCGCGCATGGACGGGCTCACGCTGTTCCGCCACCTGAAGCGCATCGACGCAGATCTCCCGGTCATCCTCATCACCGGCCACGGTGACATTGCCATGGCGGTGGAGGCTATGCGCGAGGGGGCCTATGACTTCCTGGCCAAGCCCTACCCAATGGATCGCCTGCTCTCCGCCATCCGCCACGCGCTGGAAAAGCGCCGCCTGGTCCTGGAAAACCGCGAGCTGAAGCAGCGGGCCGAGGCGGCGAGCGAGGGCGAGCCGCTGATCGGTGTGGCCCCGGCCATGGAGCGGCTGCGCCAGATGCTGCGCCAGCTCGCGGACGCGGATGTGGACGTGCTGGTGGAGGGCGAGACCGGCTCCGGCAAGGAGGTGGTGGCCCACAGCCTGCATCGCTGGAGCCGCCGCGCCGCCCGCCCGCTGGTGGCGGTGAATTGCGGCGCCCTGCCGGAAAGCATGATCGAAAGCGAGCTGTTCGGCCACGAGGCCGGAGCCTTCACCGGCGCCGCCAAGAAGCGCGTGGGGCGCATCGAGCATGCGAGCGGCGGCACGCTGTTCCTGGACGAGATCGAGGCCATGTCCCCCGCCCTCCAGGTGAAACTGCTACGGGTGCTGGAGGCGCGGGAGGTGACGCCGCTCGGCACCAACGAGGTGCGGCGGGTGAACCTGCGGGTGGTCGCCGCCTCGAAGATCGATCTCATCGACCTGGTGCGGAAGGGCGAATTCCGCGAGGATCTCTATTACCGCCTGCATGTGGCGAGCCTGCGCATTCCGCCGCTGCGCGAGCGGCGCGAGGATGTGCCGCTCTTGTTCGGCCATTTCCTGACCCGCGCCGCCCGGCGCTTCGGGCGGGAGCCCCCGCCCCTGCTGGCCGGGGTGCGCCACCATCTGGAGACCCACCATTGGCCGGGCAATGTGCGCGAGCTGGCCCATTATGCCGAACGGGTCGCCCTCGGCCTCGCCGCCGCTGACAGCGGGCCGGCGGTGGAGACGCGGGGGGACGCCCCCTCCTTGCCCGAGCGGGTGGAGGCGTTCGAGGCGGCGGAAATCCGCTCCGCCCTTGCCGCCACGCGGGGCGATGTGCAGGCCGCCGTGCGCGCCCTCGGCATTCCGCGCAAGACCTTCTACGACAAGCTCCGCCGCCACGGCATCGACCAGGCCGGCTACCGACCCGGCAAATGAGGCAGACGAATCAGGGTGCCCGCGGCGCTTGCCCCGCAAGCTCCTCCCCCTCCGCCGGGAGTTTCGGCTCGGGCTCCACGTCGCCCTTGCGCTGGAGCCACAGCATCACCAGCCAGCACATGGCCGCCCACGCGGCGCCCAGCATCCAGCCGCCCAGCACATCGGTGGGCCAGTGCACCCCCAGATAGATACGGCTGATGCCGACGAGCACCGTCACCGCAGCCGCGACGGCCAGCATGAACACCTTCACCCGCGTGCGCGCCTGGGTGCGGGCCAGAAGCGCGCCCAGGGTGAGATAGACGATGGCCGAGAGCATGGCGTGGCCGCTGGGAAAGCTCTGGGTGTAGACGGCGGTGCCATGGGGCACCAGATCCGGCCGCGGCCGGTCGAAGCCCCACTTCATCACCTGCGACAGCGCCGTGCCGCCGGCCACCGACAGCGCCACCAGCAGCGCGGAATGACGCCGATGGGTCATGAGCAGGAACAGGAGAACGACGATGGTCAGCAGGGTGAGCACCCCGGTGCTGCCCAGCGCCGTGAAATCGCGCATCATCTCCTCGAACCAGGGCGGCCCCAGCGGATCGGAGAGATTCGCCGGGTCGCGCAGCGCCAGCAGGATGCCGCGATCCAGGCCGCCCGTCTCGTGGTCCATCACCTCGTCGGCCACTTTGACGAAGGCATAGAGCGCACAGGCGGCGAACGCCACGGTCGCGAGGGTCATCCGCTCCATCCGACTCACCGAGGCGAGCAGGCGGCCGATGACGGGCAGGCTTTCGATGCGGCGGCGGCCGCGGGTGATCAGCGATGTCATGACGGAAGGCTTGGCGCGACCGTCGCCCCGCGTCAATCCTAACCGTCTTAATCCCGTCACATGGAACCGTGCGGGCGGGATTCCCCCTTGCCGGCGCGGCGCCCGCCTGCCATCTCCCGGCCATGACCATTCCAGTCACGGGGCGGGTCGCGCCCATTGCCCTTTATATCGACGCCGACGCCTGCCCGGTGAAGGATGAGGCCTACAAGGTGGCCTGGCGCCACGGCATCCGGGTGCATGTGGTGGCGAACATGGCGCTGGCGGTGCCCTCGCACCCGCTGGTGGAACGGGTGGTGGTGCCCGCCGGGCCGGATGCGGCCGACGACTTCATTGCCGCCCGGGTGTCGCGGGGCGATGTGGTGGTCACCGCCGACGTGCCCCTGGCCGCGCGCTGTGTGAAGGCGGGGGCGGATGTGATCGCCCCTTCCGGCAAGCCCTTCACGGCCGATTCCATCGGCATGGCCCTGGCGACGCGCAATTTGATGGACGAGCTGCGCTCGGCCGGCACCGTCACCGGCGGCCCGAAGCCCTTCTCCGCCCGCGACCGCTCGACCTTTCTCTCCGCCCTCGACGTCGCCGTGGTCCGCCTGAAGCGGGCCGGCTTTGCGGTGGGCTAGGGCCCGCCCCGTCTTCACGGGCTCGGGGGATACTCCAGGGATTGGAGTTGACGCGTCTTCTTCACGCGAACCGCGTGTCCCCTGCGCCCGAAACCGCTCCAAGGCTCAGAAGCACTCTTCCTCCAGCTTCTTGAGATCGGCCAAAGCGGCCTCGTCATCGTACTCCTCGAACAGGTCCACCATGTAATAGACGTGGGAATGGAGCAGCAGCAGCTTGTCACAGGTGGCTGCCCCTCCCGCCTCCGCCGCTTCCAACCGCGACTTGAAGCGGGCCCAGAAGGCATTGGTGCGCGCGGGATCGTCGATGTATCGGGCAAGGTGGCCCAGCACCCGCGCCATGTTGCCGTCGAAATCGATGCCGCGGAAGGTGACGTAGCGGTCCGCATTGTCGAGCTCGTCGGGCAGCTCGGAGAAACGGGCGGCGGATGAATCCATGGCAGGGCCCCTTAGCAGTGAGGCGCGTCGACCGCGCAGGGGCAAAAGGTGCGGGGCCACGCAACGCCGCTCAACGATGCGGGAACGGCTCACGGCGTGCGTGCACGAACGGCATCAGGGCTGCACGAATGGCACGCCGTCCCATCCGGCTGGCCTTCGGCGTCACACGGCGAGCATGCGCCGCATGGTCTCCACCTTCGCCCGGCTCACCGGAACCTGCGTGCCCTGCTTGTCCGCGAGGATGAGGTGCCAGGCCCCATCGGTGCGCGCCGCGCCGCGCACATGGCGCATGTTCACCACATAGCGCCGATGCACGCGCAGGAAGGAGGCGGGGTCCAGCCGCCGTTCCAGATCCGCCAGGGAGCGCGGGCAGAAGGCGGAGAAGGAGACCGTGCGCGCCTCCGCATAATGGCCCTGGGCCACCAGGCACACCACCTCTCCCACATCGATAAGCGAGATCACCGCGCCCTTGCCCCGCATCAAGGGCAGCTTCATCAGCGGGCATAGGGCCTGGCCCGCCTCCCCCGCCACGGCCAGCGCTTCCATCTGCTCTTCCGCCGCTTCCGATTCGGCGCGGCCCATTGCGGGCGCATCGGTCAACGCATGGATCATCATGCAATAGCCCTCGACCGCGCCACCCCTGCCGTCGAGACGACTGACCTTCGCCACCAGACTGCCCATGGCGGTGGTCACCACCAGCGAGGCGGTGCCCTCCGGCCCACTCGACGCGCGAGAGATGAGCCAGCCCACCTTGTCGCGCGCCTCCTCCGGATGGAGATCCAGGATATTGGCGCCGAACAGGTCCGCCCCCGTCGGCGCCAGCAGGCGCAAAGCCACTGGATTCACCGAGCGGATGGCCAATTCCGCATCCAGCATCACCACCCCGACCGGGGTCCGGTTGAGGCGGTATTCGAACGAGGGGCCGGCCTGCTGCGGCCGCGCATCGTCCCTCCCCTTCGCCATCGCCCTGCCTCCCCCGGCGCCGCCGTCGCCCTTCGCGGGAGAGTTTAGGGCGGG
Organism: Xanthobacter variabilis; assembly: GCF_043831965.2. Classification (NCBI taxonomy): domain Bacteria; kingdom Pseudomonadati; phylum Pseudomonadota; class Alphaproteobacteria; order Hyphomicrobiales; family Xanthobacteraceae; genus Xanthobacter; species Xanthobacter variabilis. The sequence goes on along the minus strand of NZ_CM195533.1, from coordinate 2,474,067 downwards.
GGCCGGCGCCGGCAATAGCGAATGCAAACCCGCGTCGCCCACAGGCGAGACCACGCCGGGTTTGCCACGATGAGGCCGCATGGATACGTTACGCGCCCTGAGCCGGAGCGCCGGCCCCCTGCACCTGCGGACCTTTGATGACCGACATTTTCCACGAGATCCAGGAAGACCTCCGCCGCGAGCGGATGCGCAAGCTCTGGGACCGCTACGGCATTGTCCTCATTGCCGCGGTCGTGCTCGCCATCGCCGGCGCGGCAGCCTGGAGCGGATACCAGTACTGGCGCCAGCAGAAGGCCATTGCCGCCAGCCTCGCCCTCGATGAAGCTGTGACGCTGAACGCCGCCGGCAAGGTCGCCGAGGCGGAGGCCGCCTTCCAGGAAATCGCCAAGACGGGGCCGGACGGCTATCGCGCCATTGCCCTCTTCCACGCAGCCAACGCCGCCGCCGCGCTCGACAAGGCCGCCGGCGTCGCCGCGTTTGATGCCATCGCAGCAGACGGGCGCCTGCCCGCTCTGGTGCGCGACATGGGGCAGCTGCGCGCAGGCCTCATCCTGCTGGACACCTCCGACCTCGCCGCCGTGAGGCAGCGCGTGGGCGACCTCGCCGCCGGCACCGGACCGCTGCGCAATCCGGCGCGCGAGATCCTGGCCCTGGCGCAGATGAAGGCCGGCGACATCGCCGCCGCCAACAAGACCGCCACAGAGATCACCGAGGATGCGGACGCCAATGCCGGCATCCGTTCCCGCGCGGAGCTCCTGCGCCGCATTACCGCTCCCGCCGCGACGGCCCCGGCCGCACCCGCGGCCACCCCCGACTCGCCTGCGCCGTCCGTTGCCGGCGAGCCTGCCGCGGACGCCCCGAAGGCGCCTTCGGCTCCCGTCGAGGCCCCGGCCGCTCCGGCCCCCGAAAAGTAAGGATGCGCTCCATGGGACATGCCCCTCGCCTCCTGCGCACGCTGCGCGTCGCCATCGGGCTCTCGCTCGCTCTGGCGGCGGCCGGCTGCGAAAGCCTCGAGAAGTTCAACCCCTTCGAGGAACACAAGAAGCCGATTCCCGGCGAGCGCCACGCGGTGTTCCCGGAAGGCGTGCCAGGCGTCGACTATTCGACCGGGCCCGGGCAGCCCAGCAATGCCAACGCTGTCCTCGACGCGCCGGCCACACCCCCCACCCCCGGGGTCGGCCCGTCGCGCTGACGCGCGACGACGGCCAGCCTCATTCACCTCTTCTTCGGGCGGCAAGTCGATCCCCGCCGCGTCGATCCCAGCCGAGCCGATTCCATGAGCTTCACCCTGGCCATTGTCGGCCGGCCCAATGTGGGCAAGTCCACCCTCTTCAACCGCCTCGTGGGCAAGAAGCTCGCGCTGGTGGACGACCGCCCCGGCGTCACGCGTGACCGCCGCGAGGGCGACGGCCGGCTTGGCGACCTTACCTTCCGCATCGTCGATACGGCCGGCCTCGAGGAGGCGGACGCGGCGAGCCTTGAGGGCCGCATGCGCGCCCAGACCGAGGCTGCCATCGGCGATGCTGACGCGCTCTTGTTCCTCATCGACGCGCGCGTGGGCCTGACGCCCACCGACCGGGCCTTCGCGGCCTTCGTACGCCGCTCCGGCAAGCCCACCATTCTCGTGGCCAACAAGAGCGAGGGGCGTGGCGGCGAAGCGGGGACCATGGAGGCCTTCGCTTTGGGTCTGGGCACGCCCGTGCCCTTCTCGGCCGAGCATGGCGAGGGACTTTCGGACCTCTACGACGCCATCTGCGACGCCCTGCCCGAACAGACCAGCCCCGAAGCGCTGGAGGAGGAAGAGGCCCAAGAGACCGAAGAGGGCGATGACGCGCCCAAGCGGCCCATCAAGGTGGCCGTTCTGGGCCGCCCCAATGCTGGCAAGAGCACGCTCATCAACCGCCTGCTGGGGGAGGACCGCCTGCTCACCGGCCCCGAGGCCGGCATCACCCGCGACTCAATCGCGGTGGAGGTGGATTTCCGCGGCACCAAGCTTGAGGTGTTCGACACCGCCGGCCTGCGCAAGCGCGCGCGCATCGAGGACAAGCTGGAGAAGCTCTCCGCAGCCGATGCCCTGCGCGCCATGAAGTTCGCCGAGGTGGTGGTGGTGCTCATCGACGCCACCCATCCCTTCGAGGAGCAGGATCTGCGCATCGCGGACCTGGTCGCTCGCGAGGGGCGCGCCGTGGTGATCGGCTACAACAAGTCGGACCTGATCGCCCGCGGCGGCCTCGCCACCCGCCTGCGCGAGGAGGCGGACCACCTGCTGCCGCAGATCAAGGGCGTGCCCATCGTGCCCCTCTCGGGCCTGACGGGCCATGGCCTCGACAAGCTGGTGGAGGCCATCGCCAAGGCCCACAAGGTGTGGAACAAGCGCGTGGCCACCAACCCGCTCAACCGCCTGCTCCAGCAGGCGGTGGACAACCACCCGCCGCCGGCGGTCTCGGGGCGGCGCGTGAAGCTGCGCTATATCACCCAGCCCAAGGCCCGGCCCCCGTCCTTCGTGCTGTTCTGCTCGCGGGCGGATGCGCTGCCGGAAAGCTATGTGCGCTACCTCACCAATGCCCTGCGCGAGGCATTCGACCTGCCCGGCGTCCCCATCCGCCTGACCTTGCGCCAGAAGGACAATCCTTACGCCGAATGACGCGGTTCCGCTGCCATCGGGCAACGGCGCTCGACGCGCAGCGCAGGCGGTGCCTGCCGGGCTGATGCACCGGCGGCCCGTTCCCGGTCCGCGGCACGCCGGAGAGCCCTTGCTGCGGCACCGGGGATCGCCGATCCGGCAAAGCCGCACGGGCGGGCTGCCTCACCATAATGACGCAGACCGCTTCCACCACTCCGGCAGGTGACGGTGGGCAGCCCATGCCAGCCGGCGTCGCATCGCCGCTCTCAGCAGCAAGGCAACCGATGCCAAAGTGCGATGCGCCTGGCTTATGGGACGAGGGCTGCGGTCCGGCTGAGACGACGAAACGCGCCGGCTCGGCATTTGCGACGGGTTTTTCCAGGATACCGGCGCCCAGGATACCGGCGCCCACGTCCTTGGAACCGCTTGCGACGATATACGCAATGCCTCGCCGGCTAGGCGAGTGCTCCGCGCCGGTGTATGGCGCCGACGTCAATCACAAACGGGGCCGGCCACGCGGGATAGCCCCACTCGGCTGGTGCAATATCGATAAACGGGAAATCGGATATCAGGGTGATCCAACAGATCGCGCTGATATCCGGCGGCGCCGGCAGGGGCGTGAATGTTGCGGTCGCCTAGGAAACTCCGGTGCCACCCGCACCCCGCCCCGGATCGCAAACGACCAGCCCGCGGCGCCGGTTGGAAGGCCGTCCATCCGCCATCCTGAAACGGCAATCGGCTCCCTCGCCGCAGTCAAAGGGGCGAGGGGCCAGGCAAGCCGGGAATGGCCCTCGATGCATGCTCGACGCCGTTTCGTTTCCACGAAACGGGGCAGACACACGCCGGCATGAGGCGTCACTCGACGCCTCCGCTAGACGGCCGCGCTCAATCCTTCAGGCTGGCTTCCATGGCCTCGCCGAGGCCCTTGAAGGAAACGGGCAGGATGATCGGGTTACGCGAGCCATTTTCGAAGGTGAGATCACCCTGCCCCGAACTCGCCTTCAGGGCGGCGATATTCTCCTGGGTCAGCTCCACGCTCGCCACGCAATATTGGCCGCAGCGCTTGTAGGTCAGCGCGATGTCCGGCACACCACCCACCTTGAGGGTGACATTCGCGGGCAACCAGACGCCGGGCGGCGTCAGGACGATCAGGCGAACCGGACCCTGGTGCTGCGCACGCACGGCCACATGGGCCAGGACGCCCTTGAGATCGGTCGTCTGAAGGGTCTGCACCGCCTCGCACTCCTTCGGCGAGACGTCCTTCTTGCAGCGCACGATCCAGTCGCCATGGGTCGAGCGGGTCTCGCTCGCCGACGGCGGGGTGGCGGGCGTGGCATTTTCTGCATGTGCGGCCACGCCCTGGAGCATCAGCGCGCCACCCAGAGCCAGCACGGACACCAGCGCTTTGCCGGCGAACAAGCGCGCAGCGCGTCCGCCCGCTGCCTTGGCGATCCGGGAGGCCCGCTTGGGCAGGAAGTCCTTGCGCGACATGCTGATCATAGCGTTCCCCGACGTTTGGCAGTGCCCTGCCCCAGCTGCTTGCGCCGGAATATCCGAATCGCGGCTGGTTCGGCAACTCCTATCCCGACGGCAATAGGGGGCGCCTCCATCCGGACGCGCCCCCCAAGGCCACCTTTTCACTCCGCCTGCAGCCGGAAGGCCAGATCAGAGGTTGTTGATGCTGGCCGCGACGCCCACGGCGCTGATGGCCGGAGACACGGCGACACGGAACAGTTCCAGGAACTTCTGCATCTCCACGCTCGGCGCGTTGGAGAGATAGACGATGTCCCGGTCCCGCAACACGAAGCTGTCCGCCAGGAAGAAGCCGGAAGTCGCCTGGAAATTGAACTGGTAGACCACCGGCACATAGGGCGTGTCCGCCGGCTGATCGGGCGTGAGCTGGTTGATGACCCGCTTCGGCTCATAGCGCAGCACGAACACGCCCCGCACGTCCGCACGCGTATCCTGAAGTCCGCCATTACGAGCCAGGGCATTCGCGAGGGTCAGCTGCTCCGGAGGCAGCGGCGCCTCGGTGGTGCGGCCGGCGGCGCCCATGACGAGATAGATGCGCGGCTTCACCGAAATGTTGATGAAATCGCCGCCCTTGAGCTTCACGTCCGAGGTCGGCTGGTTGATCAGCGCCTGCAGACGCACGGAGCGCGTCGTACCGTTCCGGGTCAGCTCCACGATGACGTCGCTGGGCGCGACCGTGGGCCCGCCGGCCCGCGTCACGAGCTGCAGCAGGGTTTCGCCGGCGGCGGTGACGTCAAACTCGCCGGGCGCCTTCACTGCGCCGGCAATGATGACCTTGTTGGCCGAGTTACCGACGAGGCGGACGATCACCTGCGGCTGGATGATGCGGCTCTTCAGCTCTTCCTCAAGCTTCAGCTGCACCTGCCGGGTGGTCAAGCCGGACACGTGCACGGCGCCCACCAGAGGGAAGCTGATGGTGCCCTGGCTGTCCACCGACATATCGGGCAGGGTCACGAGAGCGGCCGACTGGCCACCCGCGGTCTGCGAATTGATACCCGAGAACACGCCGCCGGATGCCGGCTCCATCACCGTAATGGCCAGCGTGTCGCCGGGGCCCAGCACCGGCCCGCCGGCCTTGCGGTCGCTGCGGAAGAAGCCGTTGGTGCTCATGCTGTCGTCGGGATTGCGCAGCAGAACGCGGCTGACCGCCACATCCACCGGCACGAGGCGGAACGGGAAATCTCCCGGATTCTCGCTCTCCTGCTGGATCTCGCTCGCCATGGGGCCGCTACGCGGCGTCTCGCAGCCAGCAAGGCCCAGCGCGGCACCCATGGCCAGGGCCAGAAGCGCGTGCGCGGGCTTGAGCGTCTCACCAAGAGCGAGCCGGCAGCTGCGGAGCCAATTCAATACCATTCCCCCTGGCCTTCTTGCTGACTGCAATGACCACCGATGCGTCGCCCCCTGGACGATGCCCTCGGCGCCGACGCGCCTGAGGGGCCTGTCCGGATGACGCCCCCTCACACCTCACTGCCTGACACCGGCCGCGCCAGACACCACTCGGGATGCGGACGACGACCGCAGCGCGCCAAACCGCGACAGCCACGATTGCCTTTAACATGCCCGCGTTGCGGCGCAAACGCGGCGAAGCCACGCGACACCTGAACACGAAGCGCCACACCGGAGCGCAGACGCCACCCCAGTGACGAGACATTATGCGAGTCAAAAGCGAAGACGCACCTGCAAAATGATGCGCGACAGCGCCCTTACGGCCCCAAATGTGCAATCCATCGCCAACCGTGTCTTCACGGCAACAACTTCAATCCTATACCAATCAAACAGTTTCCGCTGAGACAGCACCGTAACGTCGCGCCAGAAAGCGCAGAACTTCATAACCATACGTTAAGGTAAAAATATATTCATGATCTTCTGAATAAAGCCTCCAGTACATCTCCCCACAAAACCACCCCGCCCCATCTCATCTCCGCGCCCACGCCGATTCCCCGCACGACGCCGCCGAGGACACCCCAAAACGCAACGACCGCGCGGCTTGGGTGCCGCGCGGTCGTCATGAAAACCGTCCGATCCAGGAAGACGCAGGCTTCAGCCGTGCGGATGCGCTGTGTCGGCCAGGAAATGCTCCAGCCAGTGGATGTCGTATTTGCCCTCTGCGATGTCCCGGGTCCGCACCAGGGTCCGGAACAGCGGGAGCGTGGTGTCGATACCGTCCACCACGAACTCATCCAGCGCCCGGCGCAGGCGGCGCAGGCATTCGTCGCGATTCTGGCCGTGCACGATCAGCTTGCCCACCAGGCTGTCATAGGTGGGGGGGATCACGTAGCCCTGATAGGCATTGGAATCCACGCGCACGCCGAGACCACCCGGCACATGATAATGCGTGATCTTGCCCGGCGAGGGGCGGAACGTGGTGGGGTGCTCTGCATTCACGCGGCACTCGATGGCATGGCCGTTGATGACCACATCCTCCTGGGCGAGGCTCATGGGCTCGCCGGCGGCCACGCGGATCTGCTCGTTGATGAGATCGATGCCGGTCACCATCTCCGTCACCGGATGTTCCACCTGGATGCGGGTGTTCATCTCGATGAAGTAAAAGCTGCCGTTCTCATACAGGAACTCGATCGTGCCGACGCCGAGATATTGCAGCTCACGCATCGCGTTGGCGCAGGTCTCGCCGATCTGCTGACGCTGGGCGGCGGTGATCACCGGCGAGGGCGCCTCCTCCCACACCTTCTGGTGGCGGCGCTGCAGCGAGCAGTCACGCTCGCCCAGGTGGATTGCCTTGCCCCGGCCGTCACCCAGCACCTGCACCTCAATGTGGCGCGGCGTGGAGAGGTACTTCTCGAGATAGACCGCGTCGTCGCCGAAGGCTGCCTTGGCCTCGATGCGGGCGGTGGAGAGGGCCTGCGACAGGTCCTCCTTGGCGTGCGCAACCTTCATGCCGCGCCCGCCGCCGCCGGCCGCGGCCTTCACCAGCACCGGAAAGCCGATCTCGGCGGCCACGCGATGGGCCTCCTCGTCGTCGCGGATGCCGCCCTCGGAGCCCGGCACCACGGGGATGCCCAGGGCCTGCGCGGTCTTCTTGGCCTCGATCTTGTCGCCCATGATGCGGATGTGCTCCGCCTTGGGGCCGATGAAGCCGATATTGTGATCCGCCAGGATCTCCGCGAACCGCGCATTCTCCGCCAGGAAGCCGTAGCCGGGGTGCACGGCGTCCGCGCCGGTGATCTCGCAGGCGGCCAGGATGGAGGGAATGTTCAGGTAGCTGTCGCGCGCCGGGGGCGGGCCAATGCACACGCTCTCGTCCGCGAGGCGCACATGCATGGCGTCGGCATCCGCGGTGGAATGCACCGCCACCGTGGCAATGTCGAGCTCCTTGCAGGCGCGCAGGATGCGCAGCGCGATCTCGCCGCGATTGGCGATGAGGATTTTCTTGAACATCTGGCCTGCCCTCAGAGCATTTTCGAGCGGGGTGGGTTCCCCTCATTCGGGAAGGACACGCCACCTCCAGGACCGGGAGCGCTTCCGGGGCCCGCAGAGGACCTGGAGCGCCTCACGCGCAGCGCGCCACCAGTGAACAGGCGGCGCGCCGATCTGCCGAATTACTCGATGATGAGCAGCGGCTCGCCGTATTCCACCGGCTGCGCGTTGCCCACCAGAACGCGGGTCACCGTGCCGGAGCGGGGCGCGGGGATGGCGTTCATGGTCTTCATCGCCTCGACGATGAGCACCGTCTGGCCCTCCTTCACGCTGGCGCCCACCTCGACGAAGGCGGGGGCGCCGGGCTCCGGAGACAGGTAGGCCGTGCCCACCATGGGCGAGGTCACCGCGCCGGGATGCTTGGACAGATCGGCAGGGGCATCGGCGGTGGCCACGGGCGCTGCCACCGCGGCGGCAGCGGCGGGCGCGGCGGCGGCCATCGGGGCGGCGGCGATCACCGGCGCCGGAGCGCGCACCACGCGGACCCGCAGGCCCTCATGCTCCACCTCGATCTCGGTCAAGTCGCTGTCCGACAGGAGCTTGGCGATATCCTTGACGAGGTCGGTATCGATCTGAGGTTTGGTAGGCTTCATCATCATCCTGCTCTTGCCGGCAGCGCGCCCGCTTTCGCCGGGCGGCGCGCCATCATATCGTCACGGAAGGCGCGCCAGCGCCTGGATGCCAAGCACGTAGCTCTGCGGGCCGAAGCCGCAGATCACGCCGCGCGCCACCGGCGACAAATAGGAATGGTGGCGGAACGGCTCACGCGCGAACACGTTGGACAGGTGCACCTCGATGGTGGGCACCCCCACCGCCGCCACCGCGTCCCGAATGGCCACGGAGGTGTGCGTATAGGCCGCCGCGTTCAGCACGATCCCCTTCGCGCCGCGCGCGGCTTGGATCAGGTCCACGAGCGTGCCTTCCGAATTGGTCTGCTGGAACACGATCTCAAGACCATGCAGCGCCGCCTCGGCGCGGCACAGCCCCTCCACATCGGCCAGGGTCGCGGCACCATAGATGCCGGGCTCGCGCGTGCCGAGGAGGTTGAGGTTAGGCCCGTTCAAGACGTGGATAATATTCGACATCAAACAGACATCTGCCGCCGGCGCCCCATGGCCGGGTCGGGCGCACTTATAGGGGTGGTCACGGCGCAAGGAAAGAGGCCGCTCGCCCCGCCCCGCGCCGCGCCCATCCGGTTTACGCACATCCGGGTTGCATCAGCCCGGATGCGCGGAAAGCGATCAGTTCGCCTTGGCCGGCGCCTTTTCCTTGGCGCGGGTGTCCGCGATGGCGGCCTTGAGCTTGTCGAAGCCCACCGCGCCCACCACCACCTGGTCACCCACCACATAAGAGGGCGTGCCGTTGAGCGAGAGCGCCTCGGCCAGCTTCATGCTCTCATCCAGCGTGGCGTTGAGCTCCGGCGAGGAGGCCTGCTTCTGCAGGAGATCGGGATCGATGCCCACGGACTTGGCGGCGGCCAGGGCCTTGGCCCGGTCGGCCTGGCCACGGCCGTTCAGCAGCGCCTGATGGAAGGCCATGTACTTGTCGGGCGCCACCATGCGCACCGCCACCGCCACCTGCGCGGCTTCCACCGAGCCCGGGCCAAGCACCGGGAACTCGCGCAGCACCACGCGCAGGTTCGGATCCTCCTTGATCAGGTTCTGAAGGTCGGCCAGCGCATGCTTGCAGTAGCCGCAGTTGTAGTCGAAGAACTCCACCAGGGTCACGTCGCCCTTGGGGTTGCCCACCACCACGCCACGCGGGCTTTCCATCAGCAGCGGCTTCACGGAAGCCAGCGCCTTGCCGCGCTCCTGGGCCTCGGCGGCGTTGTGGCGCGTCTCCAGCACCATGATGGCCTCCTGGAGCACCTCCGGATTCTGCAGGAGGTATTCCCGGATGACAGGGCCGAGCTCCTTCTTCTCCTCGTCGGTGAAGGCGGAAGCGGGGCTGGAGGCCAAGGCGGCCGCCAGCGCCAGCGGAATGAGGCCGGCGCTGAGGCCGAGGCGCGAGAACATGCGAATCTCCATCGCGTGAGGAAAGGGTCGTCTACTGCCGGCCGCCTGGGCCGCCTTTGTCGGCGCCCTCGGGAGGCTTGAAGCTCACGAGGTCGTCGGCCTTCAGCCAGCCCGGGGTGCCCTTGGGAAAGCGCTCCCGCGCGCGGGCGGCGAGCTCGCGGCCGGTCTTGAAGTCTCCGGAAGCGAAATAGCCGTTCGCCGCCGCAAGGTCGGCATTGGCAAGGTCGCCCTTGCGGCCATAGGCGATGGCGAGTGAACGCCACGCCCCGGCCGAATTGGGATCGCGCACCGTCGCCTGGATCAGCTCGCGGATGGCCTCGTCGGGGTTGGTCTTGCTGCCCGACTGCACCATGGCCTGGCCGAGCATGGCGCGGATGAGCGGCGCGCCGTTGGTCATGGCCACCGCCTTGCGCAGGGGCGCGACCGATTCGGCGGCGCGCCCGCTCTCCAGCAGGGCCTGACCCTTCAGCTCGTAGAAATAGGGATTATTGGGCTGCTTGGCGATGAGCGCGTCGATCTGCGCCACCGCCCGGTCCACATTGCCGAACCGATAGGCCGAGATCGCGCGGGCATATTGCGCCGCCAGCGAGTTGTCCGAGATGGGATATTGCCGGTTCACCGCCTCCGGCCGCTCGGTGAAGGCGATGAGCTTGGCGCGCATCAGGTCATGGCGCGCCTGCAGCTCCGGCGAGTCCTTGGCATTGTAATAGGGGCTGGACTTGGCCAGCTGCTCCAGCGCCGCGATACGCTCGCGCGCCATGGGATGGCTCAACAGGTAGGGGTCCACCCGCTGGCTGATGAAAAGCTGGTCGTTCTGGAAGCGCTCGAACGTCTCCAGCATGCCCTTGGACGACTGGTGGGTGGCATCCAGATACTTCACCGCCGATCGGTCGGCGGCCTGCTCCTCGCTGCGCTGGTAGGAAAGGAGCGAGCGGCGAATCATTTCCTGCGGAGCGCTCATGCCGGCTGCGGCGGCGCTGCCCAGGTTGCTGCCGCCCATGCCGCTCGCCGCCCCCGCGGCCACGCCCGCGCCGGCCAGCAGCATGGCCACAATGGCCATGGTCTGTGCCCCCGCGAGCTGCTGGCGCATGCGGGCGAGATGGCCGCCGGCGATATGGCCGGTCTCGTGCGCCAGCACGCCGATGATCTGGTTCGGCGTCTTGGAATCGATGAGCGCGCCGGTATTGACGAAGATGCGCTTGCCGTCGGCCACAAAGGCGTTGAACGAGCGCTGGTTGATGAGCACCACTTCCACATTCTGCTGCGACAGGCCCGCCACCTTAAGAATCGGCCGGGTGTAGTCGCGCAGCAGCGCCTCGATCTCGGTGTCGCGGATGGTGGACATCCGCCCCTGCGCGCTCTCCTGGGCGGAAGCGCCGTGGAAAGGCAGGGCCGCCACCGCGAGACCCGCCAGCATCCGCCCGGCGCGCGACGCGGCCCGGCGCAGAAGGGAGGAAGATGTTGGTTCGCCCATGAGCCCTGACGCTTGCCTCGTCGTTTCGCACCGCCCGCGGCGCCTCCCTGGAGGCGATGCGCGCCGTCATTCCTCACCGCACCACAGGCGTGCCCCGCCGGAAGCCGCCCCGTCGGAAGCCGCCTTGGTGACCGGCCTGCCGGAGGATTACCTTACGACATGCCGGACGACCCGCGGTTCTCGCTCCCCTTGGCGCGCTTCACGGCAGGCGTTAGGAAGCGGGCGGACAGTGGCGCCCCGCGCCGGCCGGGTCAACGGACCCGTTTTCACATTGGGGCGACCTTTTTCTCAAGGACCGCGAGAATGCGGCGGCAGCACGGCAGGCCCCGCGCCCGAATGCCGAAGGACCTTCATCCATGACCCTTTCGTCTCCCCGCGCCAGCTCGGGCGTGCAGCCTTCCCGCCGCAGCGCCGTCGCCCCCTTCATCGTGATGGATGTGATGGAGCATGCCGCGCGCATCGAGGCCGCCGGGGGGCGGGTGATGCACCTGGAGGTGGGCCAGCCGGCCGCGCCCGCGCCGCTGGTGGCCCGGCAGGCCGCCGCCGCCGCGCTGGAGGCCGGCCAGGTGGCCTACACGGCTGCGTTGGGCATTCCCGCGCTGCGCACCCGCATCGCCCGCCACTACGAGGAGGTGCACAAGGTCGCCCTCGACCCCGAGCGGGTGGTGGTGACGAATGGCTCATCGGGCGGCTTCATCCTGGCCTTCCTGGCCTTGTTCGAGGCCGGCGACCGCGTGGCCATCGCCGCTCCGGGCTATCCGCCCTATCGCCACGTGCTCTCGGCGCTGGGCTGCGAGCCCGTGCTGATCGAGACCCGCGCCGAGGACCGCCACGCTTTCACCCCCGAGCGGCTGATGGAGGCCCATCGCAAGGCGCCGCTCAAGGGCGTTCTGGTGGCGAGCCCCGGCAACCCCACCGGCACCATGATGGACCGGACCGCCTTGACCGCACTCTATGAATGCGCGCGGGAACTCGGCATCGCCTTCGTTTCCGACGAGATCTATCACGGGCTCGATTATGCCTTTCCGGCGGTGAGCGCGGTGGAGATCGCGGAGGATGTCACCGTCATCAATTCCTTCTCCAAATATTTCTGCATGACCGGCTGGCGCGTGGGCTGGATGGTGGTGCCGCCCGGCCTCTCGCGCACCATGGAGCGGCTGCAGCAGAACCTGTCCATTTCCGTGCCCACCCTCTCGCAGATCGCCGCCGCCGCCGCATTCGAGGGGCGCGAGGAGATGGACAAGGTGAAGGCCGGCTATGTGGAGAACCGGCGCATCCTCACCGAGGGACTGCCGAAGGTGGGGCTTTCCCACTTCCTGCCCGCCGACGGCGCCTTCTACCTTTATGCGGACGTGTCGGCCTTCACCGGCGATTCGGCCGCCTTCGCCACCCGCATGCTCGACGCCGTGCACGTGGCCACCACGCCGGGGGTGGACTTCGACCCCTTCCGGGGCAAGCAGTTCCTGCGCCTCTCCTATGCCGGATCGGCCGACGACATGCGCGAGGCGGTGGCGCGCATCGGCACCTTCCTCAAGGGAGAGTGAGCGGGAAATTCCCCCCGTGCGGGCCGCTGCGCCATACAGTCGCGCCATTTCCTGCTAATCTGGCCGTCATGAGCCGATTGAACGACCAGATCGTGGAAATCACTCCGGAGGTGCTGCTGAAGGCCTATGCCTGCGGCATCTTCCCCATGGCCGAGAGCGCCGACGATCCCGGCCTTTACTGGATCGAGCCCGAGCGGCGCGGCATCATCCCGCTCGACGACTTCCGCATCTCCTCGCGGCTCGCGCGCACGGTGCGGTCCGACAAGTTCGAGGTGCGGGTGGATTCGGACTTCGAGGGCGTCATCGACGGCTGCGCCGAGCCCCAGGAGGGCCGCGAGAAGACCTGGATCAACACCCGCATCCGCAGCCTCTATGGCGAGCTGTTCGCGCGCGGCCGCTGCCACACGGTGGAGGCCTGGCGCGACGGGCGCCTGGTGGGTGGGCTTTATGGGGTGCGGCTGGGCGGTGCCTTCTTCGGTGAAAGCATGTTCCACCGCGAGCGCGACGCCTCCAAGGTGGCGCTGGTGCACCTGGTGGGGCGGCTGATCGCCGGCGGCTTCCGCCTGCTCGACACCCAGTTCGTCACCAGCCACCTGAAGACCTTCGGCGCCACCGAGGTCTCGCGGCGCCAATATCACCGCCTGCTGGATCTGGCGCTGGCGGTGGAAGGGGACTTCTACTGCTGGCCCGCCGGGGCCGCGGTGACGGGCGCCGGGGCCTTGCAGCCGATCAGCCACACGTCATAGACGGGGTGTTCCACACCGTGCAGGCCGGGGCTGGACGCAAACATCCACCCGGTGAAGATGCGCTTGGCCTCGCCCTTCAGCGTCACCTCGTTCACCTCGGTGAAGGACGTGGTGTTCTGCGTCTCGTTCGCCGGGCGCGTGTAGCACACCCGCGGCGTCACCTGGAGTGCGCCGAACTGGGCCGTTTCGCCCATGGCCACATCGAAGGTGGTGGTGCGGCCGGTGATTTTGTCGAGGCCTGCATAGACCGCATAGCCATTGGGAATCTTCACCGCCGGCGGCTGAACCACCACGCCTTCCACATCACCCGGCACAGCTGGCGCGGCTGTGGCCGGCGCCGCCGCCGTAGTGGCGCGGCCGGGGGCGGCTGGAGCGGATGAGGACGGCTCCGGCCGATAGGGGGCGGGCTCGTAGGGCGAGGGCTGGTAGGGCGCGGGCGGCGAGACCCGGCGCGGCTCCGGCGCAGTGGGGGCGCCATAGCCCGTGGGCGGCGGCACGTTCGACTGTTCGATTCCCGAACGCTGGAGCTGCGCCGCGGCGGGCGAGAGGCATACCGCCTGCGCCGCCGCCGCGAGGGCGAGCCACGCCAGGCCCTGGGACATCCGCATCATGCTACAGGCGCACCGGTCTAGTATCTGGAACCCACGTGCTTCCGTCGCGCGGACCCACGCCGGGCCGCCGGAAGCACCCTATGGCGAGACGGGTGCGCCATGCGGCGCCTCCGAACCGAGTTGAGCTTCGTGACAGGCCGATTAGCACTGACAATGCGGCTTGAACAGGGCGTAGGCGAATGCAAGGGCTGCCTCCGCCCCGCGCCATGCCCGCGCGACGTGGACCAGCCGGGGAATTGGAGCGGAAGAAAAGCGCCCCCGGTTGGCGGGTCCGGCGGCACCACCGCGCCCGTCGGGATCGCGCTGCGCCCTCCACGAGCCCGAGCCCCTGCGCGAAAGGAGAGAACCCCGGCAGCAGATGGGTGCACCCGCCCCTTTCACGCCGCTCCCGGCGCGAAAGAAGAGAGCACTTCCAAGGGAAGTTGGCTCCGTTGCGCGTGAAAGAAGAGCATAGGAGCAACCGGATAGGCTGCCCCGAAGGTTCCATTAGGCACCTGCAGTGACCTGCGGCCGAGCCCCAACCGTGCTGATTCCCGCCCGCGCGGCGGGGCGAAGCCTCAGCCCTGCAGCCGCAACAAAAATGGCGCGCCCGTTCGAGCGCGCCACATGCCCGGCGTCTGGCCGGCGGGAACGAAATCCACCCTCCCCTTCCCCGGCATCCGGAACGGACCCGAGGAGGGACCAGGTGCAGCCCTCACTCGCCGGGGGCCCAGGCCTTGTAATCGCCGGTGACCGCCGGACGCGGACCGGTGGCGAGCACGGAGCCCTTGGGATGATAGGCGTCCGGCGTACCCGTGGGGTTCGCGCGGTGCTCCTTCTGCCACTCGCGGGGCGTGTAGGTTTCCTGCGAGGGGGGCGTATCGACGCGGTGGTGGATCCAGCCCCACCAGCCGGGAGGAATGCTGGAGGCTTCCGCATAGCCCGGATAGATCACCCAGCGCCGCTCAAAGCCGAGGGTCGGGTCAACCACGCCACCCTTGGTGCGATAGTAGCGATTGCCGAACTCGTCCTTCCCGACGAACTCGCCGTAGCGCTTGGTCCACAACCAAGTGCCCACGGTCTGCTTTTGCCACCAGGTGAAGATGTAGAGCAGGAGAGTCTTCACGGCCCACGCCTCGTTCCGAAACCGGGGCGGAACATGCCACCTGGCCCGCGCCGTGTCCACCGCCGAGAGCGCCCTCCCCCGCCCGCCTCTCTCCTTCTTTCGCCGCAGCTGGCGCTCACGGCACGATGGTGAGCATCAGGTACACGCCAAACAGGATGAGGTGCACGATGCCGTTGAGCGCATTGGTGCGTCCCGTGCCGAACGAGACGATGGACAGCACGAAGGTCAGCACCATCATGGTCCTGTCCTCCGGATCGAGGCCCAGCACCATGGGCAGGCCGAGCATCATGCTGATGGCGGCCATGGCCGGAATGGTGAGCGCGATGGAGGCCAGCGCCGAGCCCAGGGCGATGTTGAGGCTGTGCTGCAGGTGATTGCGGCTTGCCGCGCGCACGGCGCTGATGCCCTCTGGCAGAAGCAGCAGGGTGGCCACCAGCGCGCCGGTCACCGCGTCGGGATCGGCAAGGGGAAAGAGCGCGAGGAAATCCTCGAAGCTGCCGGCCACGTGGTCGGAAAGGCTCACCACGCCCGCCAGGCTCAGCAGCAGCATGCCCACCGCAAAAAAGAAGCGCCTCAGTGAAGGGCGCCTGTCGCTCTGCTCATCATCGATGCCGACGAAGTGCTCAGTGTAGCGCACGGTCTGCATATAGAGAAAAGCCGCATAGAGGCCGACCGCGACAAAGGCCATGAAGCCGAGCTGGAACGGTGTGAACTGGCCCGTGGCACCGTCGCGCGTCTCGCTCGGCAGGATCAGCAGCATCACCCCGAGCGCGATCAGCACCGAAAGGAAGCCCGCCACCCCCTGCTGCTGAATCACCTGTTCGCGGTGCTTCAGGCTGCCCAGGAGCAGGCACAGGCCGACAATGCCCGTGTTCACGATCATGATGACCGAGAACACCGATTCGCGGACCAGGGTCGGATTGTGGGAGGCGTGCAGCATCATGGCCGCGAGCACCGACACCTCGATCAGCGTGACCGAGAGGGTCAGCACCAGGGTTCCATAGGGCTGGCCCAGGCGCGCCGCCGCCACGTCCGAATGCGCCACCGCCGAGAAGGAGGAGCCGCAGAGAAACAGCACCGCAAGCAGCCCGCCCACAAGGCGCGCCTCGCCCGCTACCCCCGGTGGCGCGGCATCGGGAGCGAGCTGGGGCACCAGCGCCAGCAGGACGGCCAGGCCGACCGCCAGGAAGGGGAAAACAAAGGCATAGGCGCCAAATCGTGTCTTCCTCACGCTGCCACCTCGCAGTGCGCGAACCGCGCCGCTCTCCCACATCGGCGCAGTCCGTGCAAGGCATTGTCAGGGCGCGATTGCGCGTCCCGCCGCCTTCCGCTGCGCGAGCAGGCAGAGATAGATGGAAGCCAGCGTCGCGCCGGCCAGCGCCGTGACCTCCGCATGGTCGTAGGGCGGCGAGACCTCGGTCACGTCGAAGCCCTTGAAATCGAGCCCGCCCAGGCGCTTGAGGCAGGAAATCGCCTCCCGGGTGGTAAGCCCGCCGCAGACCGGTGTGCCGGTGCCCGGCGCGAACGCGGGATCCAGGGCATCAATGTCGAACGAGAGGTAGACCGGGGCATCGCCCACCCGCTCGGCGATGCGCGCGGCCACCGCCGCCGGCCCCAGGTCTCCCGCCGTCTGCGCATCCAGGATCTCGATGCCGAAGGTGTTGGGCGCGTGGGTGCGAATGCCCACCTGGATCGAACGATCGGTGCGAATCAGGCCATCGCGCACGGCGCGGGTGATCATGGTGCCGTGGTCCACCCGGTCACCCGCGTCATCCCAGGTATCCTGGTGGGCATCGAACTGCACCAGGGCGACCGGCGCGCCGGTACGCGCCACCAGCGCCTTCAGCACCGGATAGGTCAGGAAATGGTCGCCGCCGAGGGTGATGAGGTGGCTGCCGCGCGCATAGTGCGCCCCCGCCTGATCGCGGATGGAGGCGGCGATGCCGGCCGGCACGCCATAATCGAACACACAATCGCCGGCATCCGCCACGTCGAGGGTCTCGAACGGGTCGATGCCGAAGGGATAGAAGGGGTCGCCATCCAGGATGCTGGAGGCCGCGCGGATCGCCCGCGGCCCGAACCGGGTACCGGGCCGGTTGGAGACCGCCACATCAAGCGGCACGCCCCACACCACGATTTCCGCCCCGCCGCCATCGCGCGCGTAGCGCCGGCGCAGAAACGAGGTGACGCCCGAATAATTCGGCTCGGTGGACTGGCCATGCCGGAAGGTGGGGTCCAGCGCCCGATCCACAGGACGCGGCAGCACGGGTTGAGTCATCAAATACCTCTCAGCTCGACGGAGCGGCCGGCGCATGATATCCAGCCCGTGTGATCATGCCACTTCTTACGGGCGCGCACCTGAAGGGTGTAGCATTCGCACACGGCCGCAACCTTTCCACCGCCCATGGCGCGTGGAAGCGGCAGCAAGTGCCCTCTCCCCGTGAAGACCGCCAGATCCGCCTCGGTTTTCCGGCAACCCGGTAGCGTGCATGACGCTTCATGTTCCGACCATGCTTTTCACGTCGGCCATGATGAGCGGCCTTGTCGCCGCATTGCAGTTCTTTGTCAGCTATCGCCTGCAGAATCAGGCCCTGGTCTACTGGGCCATGGCGAGCTTCGCCATGGCCAGCGGCGCCGCGATCCTCGGCATGCGCGCCGAGTTTCCGCCGGCCGTCTCCATCATTATCGGCAATGGCCTCGTTTTCGCGGCTCTGGGGCTCACCCTCTCAGGCGTGCGCGTGTTCGACGGCCGCACGCCGATGCTGGGCACCATCTTCCTCGGCACCCTTGTGGGCGCGGGGCTGCTGTTCGTCTCGCTGCTGTTCGGCGATTACCTGGGGCAGCGGATCATCATCTTCTCGCTGGTCGTGGGATGCTGGGGGGTGCTGGCGGCCTCGACCCTCCTGCACAAGCCAGCGCGCGATGACTGGTCGCTCACGCGCACCGTCTGCGCCGTGCTGCTGCTGCTCCTGGCCATGATCTATTTCGGCCGCGCCGTCGCGGTGGCCACCGGGTGGGTGCATGTGGTCGATGCCGCCTCGGGCACCGCGCAGGGGCTACTCGTGCTGGTCGGGCTCGCGCTCTCCACCAGCTGGAACTTCGGCTCCCTCTATATGGTGCTGGACCGCCTGGCCTCCACCGACGACCTCACCGGCCTCTTGAACCGGCGCACGACCCTGCGGCGCGGAAGGCGGCTGTTCGAGGAGGCACTCCTGCGCCAGCGCGCGATGTCGATTTTGATGGTGGACCTCGACCACTTCAAATCCATCAATGACCGCTTCGGCCATCATGTGGGCGATGCGGTGCTGCGCAGCTTTGCGGAGACGGCGGCACGCAGTCTTCGCCCGGGAGACCTGATCGGGCGGCTGGGCGGCGAGGAATTCTGCGTCATCCTGCCCGGCGCGGACGCCAGCGCCGCCAGCGAGGTGGGCGAGCGCCTGCGCCGTATCACCGAGCGGGAGCTGCGCTATGTCTCCGGCATGCCGGTCAATGTCACGGTGACGGTGGGCGTGGCCACGCTGCACCCGGCGGGCCTCACCGTGCCCGCGCTCTCCAACCTCATCCGCTCGGCGGACGAGGCGCTGTATCGCGGCAAGTCGGAAGGGCGCAATCGCGTGCACCCCTCCCACTCCGCCTGCGGCGCCGCCGGCTGATGCCGGAACACGGCTGCGCCGGGGGCCTGAAGCCGGGCTGAGGAACCTCAGCCGCCAATCCTGGCATTGTAGACTTCTTCGCCCGGCGTGCCGGGAGCATCGAGGGAATCCAGCGTCACCGAAAGACGCGCCGTGCCCGGCGCGCTGCCGGCGAGAAGGCGACCCAGGTCGGAAACCGTCACCATCTCGCTTGCGAACGTGCCAAGCAGATGGGTGCCGCCACCCTCCGTCTTCAATCTCAGCTGATAGATGTATCCCGGCGGGGCCGGCTCCGCCGCGATGATCCGCAATTCCGTGCGCCCGGAGCGCTCATCGAGCCGCAGGCGCACCTCCGTCGGCGGATTGGCGACGAACACCGGCGCCAGCTCCACCCGTCGCGGCTGCGGCGCGCCGTCGCCGCGCCAATGGGCCAGCATGTCGGAGCCAATGCCCAGGCCAAGCGCCACCGCCAGGGCGCCGACCGCCCAAAGCACCCGCGCACGCCGAGAACCGCGTGGCGACGGCTCCACCGTGCGCAGGGGCGGCAGCGGCCTTTCGGCCTCATCAGAGGTCGGCACAGCCGCCTCCCCGGCTTCGCTCCCGGCAACTCCCGCATCCTCCGGCCGGTCCGATGGCGGCTTGCCACTTTCTCCCGGCTTCGATCGCGCGCCAGCGCCGCGCGCAGGCGCCGCGTCAGGGCGTTCGACAGCAACCTCATCCTGGGGCTGAGACGCACCCAGCTCCGGGATTTCAGCCCCCTTCGTCCGCGCAGCGGTTTCCGCGACCGGTTCCGCCGTTGGGGTGGGGCCCTCCGGCGAAGGGGCAGGTGGCGCCTTCGCCTTGATCCCCAAGGACTTGACCTCAGGCTCCAAAGCCCGCTTCGCCGAGAGCGCGACGGCGGTCGGCCTGCGTTTCACCACGGCCTTGACGATCGGCCGCGCGTCCAATGGCGCTGCCAACCCATCCCTGCCGGAGACCGCATCGGCAGCGGGTGGCGCGCGACCGGGCACCATGGCCGGAACCCGGGACTTGGGCCCGACATTCTCTGCCCGCTCCCGCAGTTTCGGCCAAGCCGGCACCCAGCGCGGCGGCCCCTCCCCGTCGGCAGCCACCTCCCCCGCACCGGGAGGCTCGGCCCCCGCCTCCGTCTGCACCGCGTCACCATCGCCCGCCGTGTCGGAAGCCGACGACCCAAGCTCTGCCACCGGGACAGCCCCGCCCTCCGGGAGCCGCTCCGGAGCCTCCGCCGAGGCCACGGGAGCGGTGTCCTGTGGCTCGCCGGACACCTCCTGATCGGTCGCAGCAGCGGTCGGCACCGCCGCCGCTTCAATATCCCCAGAGCGAGCCGGATCGGCGCGCTCTCCGGAATGCGAGGCTTCCGTTTCACTGGGCGAGGGCTCGGGCGCGCGGCCCGAGACGGCAGCCGGCCCGGCATCCGTTGGCGCCGGAGGCTCCTCGATCGAGAGCGCAATCGGGACCTCGACGGCATCGCCGCGAGGCTCCTGATTGGCCGCCTCGACCGCGGACAGGTCAGCCGCCTGAGCGTCCCCGAAGCGCACTGCCTCATTCGCCGGCTCGCCGGAAGCAACGGCTTGAGCCTCAACAGGCTCTGACCCACGTTCTCCAGCCGGGGTTGCTGCCATGTCCGCCTGAAACACCATCTGGGGTGCTTCCGGCCCCGGCGCTTCAGTCGCCTCAACGGTTTCGCGGCCGCGATCCTCATTGGGCATCTCGACGGCGGACAGGGCGGCGGTTTGATCGTCTCCGAAGTGGGCAGCTTCATTGGCTGGTTTGCCGGAGGGCGCCGCCTCCGCCTCGACGGGTTCCGGCCTATGGTCGCCGTCCGCGATCGCAGCCTTCTCCGCCCGCATCACCACCCGGAATTCCTCGGGCTCCAGCTCTTCAGTCGCCTCGACGATTTCGCGGCGGCGGTCCTCATTGGGCGTCTCGACGGCGGACAGGTCCGCGCCGTCACCGTCTCCGGCAGGACTCCCAGCATTGGCCCGTTCGCCAGAAGGCGCAGCCTCAGCCTCTACAGGCTCCGCCTCGCGTTTGGCGTCCGCGATCGCGGCCGCTTCGGCCTGCATCACCACCTGGGGCTCTTCCGACCCCGGCGCCTCAGTCGCCTCGACGGTTTCGGGGCGGCGGTCCGGATTGACTGCCTCGGCGGCGGACAGGTCGGTGCCTTCACCGTCTCCGGAGCGAGCGGCTTGATTGGCCGGCTCGCCGGAAGGCGCGGCTTCGGCCTCGACGGGCTCCGGCCCGCGTTCGGCGTCCGCGATCGCAGCCGCTTCGGCCTGCATCACCACCTGCGGCTCTTCCGACCCCGGAGCTTCAGCCGCCTCGACTGTTTGGCGAGGGAGGTCCTCATTGGCCGCATCGAGGGCGGACAGGTCAGCGGCTTGATCGTCCCCGAAGTGTGCGGCCTCAATAGCCGGAGCGCCGGAAGGTGCGGCCTCGGCTTCAAGAGGCTCCGCCCCGCGTTCGGCGTCCGAGATCACAGCCGGTTCGACCGGCATCACCACCTGGGGCTCTTCCGACCCCGGCGCCTCAGTCGCCTCGACGGTTTCGGGGCGGCGGTCCGGATTGACCGCCTCGGCGGCGGACAGGTCGGCGCCTTCACCGTCTCCGGAGCGAGCGGCTTGATTGGCCGACTCGCCGGAAGGCGAGGCTTCGGCCGCAGCCGGCTTCGGCCCGCGGGCGCCGTCCGCAGCGAGCTCCGTCTCGGCTTCCAACAGGGCCGAGAACTCCGGCATCGAGGGCGCGGGCTTGGTCTCCCCTGGTTCGCTGGAGGGCTCCGGGCTGGCGGCCTCGACCGCGGAGAGGTCGGCGGCTTCGCCGTCGGGGGTGCGAGCCGCCGCATCTTTGGGCTCACCGACAGGCACGGCCGCGGTCTGAGCAGGCTCTGGCAGCCCGTCCACCTCCGCTGCGGAGAGGACCGGAGCGTCGCCGGCCGCCAGCACCGGCGCAGCATCTCCGGTTTCGCCGGCCGGCGCCTCACCGGCCTCGGCGCCAACAGCGTGGGCGGCAGCTTCGCCCTGCTCCGCCGAAGTAGCGGCAGCGGCGGGTTCGCTGACGGGAGCGACCTCCGTCTCAGCCGGTGTCGGCTGGTGCTCGCGGGCCGCAATGGCTGCCGCCGGAATTGCCTGAGGCGCCTCGGCATCGAGCCTGGACATGGCGTCCCCGGGCGCGCTTGTGGGCGCAGGCTCCAGAACGGGCTCGCGGGCGGATCCGTCATCGGCGCCCGCGGCCGCCACAGTCGCGGGTCGGGCCGTGGGCTCGTCCGTCGCGGCCGCCGCCAGGGCCTCCGGAGGCGCCTGGGGCTCCTCGGCATGGAGCCTGGACATGGCGTCCTCGGGCGCGCTTGTGGGCGCATGCTCCGGAACGGGCTCGCGGGCGGATCCGTCGTCGGCGCCGGCGGCCGCCACAGTCGCGGGTCGGGCCGTGGGCTCGACCGTCGCGGCCGCCGCCAGGGCCTCCGGAGGCGCCTGGGGCTCCTCGGCATGGAGCCTGGACATGGCGTCCTCGGGCCCGCTTGCGGGCGCGGGCGGGGCCTCCGCCGGTTCTCCCAGGGGCAAGGGCTCGGCGGCTTCACGAATAAGCGGAATGTCCGCGTCCGTCTCGTCGTCGGCGAAAAGGAGCGCCTGCAGCTCTTCCGTCAAGGCCGCGAGACCCGCGGCTGACGCGGCGGCGCTGGAATCGGGGAGTTCCGGCTCAATGTCGGCCTGCGAGGCGCCTGCCTGCGCAGCGGGCAATTCCCCGGCCCCTGGGGCAGAGGGATGCGCCGCAGCGTCCTCAGCCGGGCCGGATGGGTGCGCCTCCACGTCCATCGACAGAGGCCTGGCGGGGCCCGCCTCAATGCGGTCCTCCCAGTCCACCAAGGGCTCGGAAGCGGAGGCCTCGCCGGTTTCCATGGCGGGCACCGGCTCGGCGTCAGCAAGCGTCTCCGGCAATTGAAGCGGCGCGCCAGCCGCCTCAACGTCGCCGCGCGGCGCGGGCTCAATGGTATCGAAGGCGGGCGCCGTATCGGCGCGGGCCGCTTCGTCCGCCCGGCCCCCTGAAGCGGCATCCGCCTCGGCACCTGCCGGCGCAGGACGGGAGCGGACAGGTGGGCCCACCGACGTCCCCTCATCAATGGGCGAGGCGCCGTCCGCATCGGTCGCCGGAGCTTCCACCGATCCTGACGCGGGCTCATCGGGGACATGCGGCGCCATGCCGGCGGGGGTCGGAACGGCCTCGTTGCCGTCGTCCTCCACCAACTGCGTCACTTTGAACTCGGGCAAGACAACCGCCGGAACCAGGGCCAGCGCGGCAGTACCGGACTGCGCCTCCCCGCCCTTTTCCGCCACGGGCGACATGACCGGCGGCGCTTCGGGGGCGGTGTCTGGCGAGCTGTGGCGCGGCTCCTGGGCGCGCTCGGCGCGCACGTCCGGCGCAACGGCCTCGGGCACCGTCATATCATCGCGGATATGGGGAATGGGCGCCGCGGCTTTGCCAGCCGAGCCTCGCCCGTGCCGCGAAGACCGCTTTGGCGGCTCGGGGGGCGCGACATCTGGGGGGGCGATCTCGAGCGGTGCCTTTGGCTCCCGGGCGTCATCGCGCGGGGCCTCGCCAACCTCCGGCGGACGGGACCGCAATCCCCGCACCAACCCCTTAACGGCGTGGAACGGGGCGCTCAGCGCCTTGCCGACCCCGCCCTTGGCCGTCTCGCCGGGCTTGCGACGCCTGGCGTCCGCCTCCCCTGCGGCGGCGTCCGCCGGCTCGGCGGGCGGCAGCTCCTGGCCCTTCCGGCCCCGCCCGCGACGGGAACCGAACATGCCGGAGCGCGAATCACTAAGGTCTTCCTCAATGCTGAGCCACAAAGCGGGCGGCGGCGCGATGGGCGTCACCAGCTCGTAGAGCGGCGCCAGCGCCCGCTCCCATGCCCGCACCCGCGCCGCGAAGGAGATGTCCACCGCCATCCGGGTGCGCACCTCCGCCCGTTCGGCGGCATCGAGAGTGCCGATGACGAATTCCGCTGCGAGGGCGTCGTCCCGCGTCATGCCCGGATCCCGAGCACGGTGGCGAGCTGCTGGATGCTGCGCCCCAGCCAGGCGCGCACGCCGGCGGCCGGAACGTCGAAATAGACGCCCAGCGCTTCGCGCGTCCAACCATCATAATAAGCGAGAAGCATCATGCGGCGGCGCTCTTCGGACAGGGTGCCGAGCCCGGCGAGAAGGCGCATCAGCCCCTTGCTGCGCCCGGGCAAGGCCAGCGGATCCTCCGCCGGCTGGGTGACGCGGAACGGCTCGAACGCATCAAGACCACCATGCTCGCGGGCCACATCCAGCGCCGCGGTGCGCGCGATCACCACCATCACCGCCAGCGGGTCGTGCTGCTCCGCCAGGGTTCCGGCCTGGGAAAAGATCTGGCGGTAGGTGCGCCGCATGGCCTCGGTGGCGAGCTCCGGCCGGCGCACGAGGCGCAGAACGAGGCCGTAAAGCTTGGGTGAGGACAGGGCATAGACGCGCTCGCGCGCGGCGGCGTCCGTGGCTGTCGACAGCAGGGCACGAAGCTCTCGGTGGGGCGTCACGGCCGTCACACCTCCCTCGCCGCCGCGCGCAAAGGCGCCTCCAGGCGGCATCCACAGCGGGATCAGCGGTTCCACGCCTGGCCGGGAGACCGACGCGCGGACACGCATCATTCAAGCGCTCGGGCCGGGCGGATGACCAGAGGAAACATCACCACGCGCCGCAAGCAGGCCTGCGCCTCAGGCGCGGGAAGCGTCCGCGTGGCGCCACACGGCCCGGCGCCCGCCCATTTCGGGCTTGGCCGCGCGGTCCAGATCGTCGGCGGCCTCGGCCAGGGCCAGGTCGGCTTCCGCTTCCGAAAGGGCAGTGCTGGCGGCGGCGCGCTGGGCGGCAAGGTCTTCCACCGAGCGACGCAGGTTGTCGCGACGGCCGCGGGCGGCATGGGCCAGCGGCGGATAAGCGAAATGGGCGGGATCGCTGATGCCGGAGCGCTGCTCCTCGGCCGCGATGTCGCGATCGAGATCAACGGCCATGCGCTCGAAGTCGGCGATCATGGCATCAATCTGAGCGAGACGCCGGCGGGCATCATCGATCTGAAACTTCTTGGCGCGAATCAAGGGCTCTCGCGACTTCATCGCCGTCAACTCCGGTACGCAATGACGCAATGCGGTCCGAGCAACCCCGGACCCCTCTCAACAGGCGCCACAATGCCGGCCGGCGGTTGCCCCTTTCTTACCGCCGACCCCTCCGCTGCGGAAAATCGCAACAGATCGTCCGCCGGAAACCAATCGTTTACCGCCTTCGTTAATCATGGCTCCACGGTTCGAACGAGGCCCGCGAGGCGCCCGCTCGAACGCCGCCGGAAGGTGCTCGGCAACGGGTGGTACGGGGGCTCGGCAGGGGCAAAAAACAGTTAAGTGCTTGGTGGCGATTCGCTCTTCGCAACCGTGCACAATTGTTTTGCCACAAGGCCTTGTCCGCGAGAATCGGGGTCTGCTATCGATTCACCACACGTTACGCGAATCACCCCGACGGCCGAGCAACGGAAGTCGCCATCGCCGCCTTCCGAACAGTTGCGAGGAAAGGGATTGCCATGCGCGTCTTGCTCATCGAAGACGACAGTGCGACGGCCAAGGGCATCGAGCTGATGCTCAAGACCGAAAACTTCAACGTCTACACGACCAACTTCGGTGAGGAGGGCGTCGATCTCGGCAAGGTTTACGAGTATGATATCATTCTGCTCGACCTGAACCTGCCGGACATGTCCGGGTTTGAAGTCTTGCGCAACCTCCGCGTTGCCAAGGTGAAGACCCCCATCCTCATCCTCTCCGGCCTTGCCAATACGGAAGACAAGGTGAAGGGCTTCGGCTTCGGCGCCGATGACTACCTCACCAAGCCCTTCCACAAGGACGAGATGGTGGCGCGCATCCACGCCATCGTGCGCCGCTCCAAGGGCCACGCTCAGTCGGTGATCCAGACCGGCGACCTCGTCGTCAACCTCGACACCAAGACGGTGGAGGTCGAAGGCGCCCGCGTGCACCTGACCGGCAAGGAATACCAGATGCTGGAGCTGCTCTCGCTCCGCAAGGGCACGACCCTCACCAAGGAGATGTTCCTCAACCATCTCTATGGCGGCATGGACGAGCCCGAACTGAAGATCATCGACGTCTTCATCTGCAAGCTGCGCAAGAAGCTGGCCAACGCCTCTTCCGGCAAGAACTACATCGAGACGGTCTGGGGCCGCGGCTATGTGCTGCGCGAGCCGGCGGTCGGTGCCGAGCGGATGGCGGTCTAGCCCGTTTCTGGCGACACGGAGACCCGTTCACGCCACGGCGCGTCGAGGCAGGTTTCAGAGCGAATGACGTGCGCCCAGGCGAACGCAAGAGCGCTCCGTGCCGTATCGTCCCTTTCTTTCGAAGAGTGTCCTCGCAAGCGCGATGCCCCGCCCATCCGGTGGGGCATTCTGCGTTTGGGGCCGCGTTGCGTATCGACACAGCGAGCCCGCGCGCATCTCCCGGTTTTACGGAACCGAGGAAATGCGCCAGGTCATCGACTTAACGCGCCTTTTCACGCGAACCGGCATCCCCGGTGCCCGAAGACGCTCTAGCGCGTGGTTGCGGTGAGCGTCACCAGCTCGTCTTCGGCCGAAAAGCTGACGACCATGCCGCACGCCCGCGCCAGCAGACCGGCATAGAACGGCTGGATCACCTGCGCCGCCAGACCGCCCTCGGGGGCGATCCCCGCCACCAGGGCCTCGGCGCCGCTGGGAATGCGCGCCTTCGGGCCGCGCGCGGCCAGCACGAAGCCCATCTGCTCACCCTCGCCCAAGGGCATCACCCGGATCACGCCACCGCGCGCCACCGAGGCCGCGGCGATCAGCATCAGGTTGAGCAGCATCTTCACCTTGTTCTTGGACTGGAACTCGCGCGGCAGCATCCATTCGATCCGCGTGCGATCATCCTCAATCATTCCGCGCGAGACCTGCTCGGCGTCCCCGAGATCCAGCTGCGCGCCCGCGGAGCCGGCGGCGCCGAAGGCCAGACGCGTGAACTGCAGGCGGGCGGAAGCCTGCCGCGCGCTCTTGGTGATGAGCTCCAGCGCCGCCTCGCGCATGTCGGCGGCGTCCTCATCCTCCAGCACCTCAATGCCGTTGACGATGGAGCCCACAGGACTGATGACATCGTGACACACGCGCGAGCACAGCAGGGCCGCGAGATCGAGCGCGGAGATGGACACCACCGCATCCGGCGCGGTCATGTCGGGCGACGTCGCGTCGGGCTGGTTCACGTCGGGGCTGTTCACGTCGGACATGGGGCGGGGCTTCCGGGCGCGCTGCGTTTCCGGGCCGGCAGCCGTCCGCCGGGGCGGACCCTCGGCGGCACGTGAAACCACATGGATGAAGGCCGGCTCTGATACACCCGGCGATGGTCCGCCCACAAGCCGCCGTCGACAGCCCACCGGCGGGCGGCTAGAAAGCGGCCATGACTTCCCCCGCTTTTACCCCCGGCGCCCCTTTCCGCGCGCCCGCCCCCACCGACGCTTCCCTGCTGGCCGGCCTTGCTGAAGCGGCGCTGGCGGCAGGCGTCGCCATCCGCCGGATCGAGGCGGAGGGCATCGAGGCGCACCTGAAGTCCGACATGAGCCCGGTCACCGCGGCCGATGGCGCTGCGGAAGAGATCATCTGCGCCGCCCTCGCCAAGCTGGCGCCCGGCGTGCCCGTGGTGGCCGAGGAGGCCATGTCCGACGGCGCCAAGGTCACCTGCGGATCCCGCTTCTTCCTGGTGGACCCTTTGGACGGCACCCGCGAGTTCATTTCCGGCAATGGCGAGTACACGGTCAATATCGCGCTGGTGGAAGATGGCGTCCCGGTGCTGGGCGTGGTCTACGCTCCGGCGCGGGCGGCCCTGTTTGCCGGCCGGCCCGGAGGCGCCTTCCATGCGTTGCGCGCGCCCGGCGCCCCGGTGGATGCGCAGGACTGGACGCCCATTGCCTGCCGCCCCATTCCAGAAGGTCCGCTGGTGGTGGCAGCCAGCCGCTCCCACAACGACCCCGCCACCGACGCCCTGGTGGCGCGGTACCCCGTGGCGGAATACATTCCCGCCGGATCCGCGCTCAAATTCGGCCTGCTGGCGGAAGGGCGGGTGGATTTCTATCCGCGCCTCGGCACGGTGATGGAGTGGGATTGCGCGGCGGGTCACGCCGTGGTCGCCGCCGCCGGCGGCCACCTCACCCGCCCCGATGGCAGCCCCCTCACCTATGGGCATTCGGACGAGGGCTTCAAGGTGCGCGGCTTCCTTGCCTGGGGTGCCGGCACGCCGCCCCAGCCCGCCGGTTAACCGGGCGATAAGCCCCACGGCCGATCGTGGACGCGGCCCCAGGCGGCGCGATGGCACTGCGCCACCGTCGCCTTTTCACGGTCACAGTGCTGAGAATAATCAGCGGCCGAGTCGCGGCACCCGCCGTCCCGAAGCTAACCGCGAGATCCCGTCATGCGCTTCTCCCCGAGCTTCCTCTCGAGTGTTCCCCGCCGCGCAGTGCTGCGCCACATGCTGGCCGCCAGCGTGGCCGCGGCCACGCTGGGCGCCGTGCCGGCGATAGCCCAACAGCAGCAACCGCCTGGCACCTATTCCAGCGGCGAGCTGGTCAGCAAGGGCCACTCTTTCTTCGGCAGCGTCTCGCGCGGGCTTGCCCTTTCCATCGAGAAAGCCGTGTCCCAGTGGGGTGAACCCAATGGCTACATCCTGGGCCAGGAGGGGTCCGGGGCCTTCGTAGGCGGCCTGCGCTATGGCGAGGGCGTGCTCTACACCCGCAATGCGGGGGACATGAAGGTGTATTGGCAGGGCCCGTCCGTGGGCTGGGATTTCGGCGGCGATGGCGCCCGCACCATGATCCTGGTCTACAACCTGCGCAGCGTGGAAGACGTGTTCCGCCGCTTCGCCGGGATTTCGGGCTCGGCCTATGTGGTGGCCGGCTTCGGCATGACGGCCCTGGGCGCCGATGGCATCGTGGTGGTACCCATCCGTTCGGGCGTGGGCGTGCGGCTCGGCGCCAATCTGGGCTATCTGAAGTTCACCTCCAGCCCCACCTGGAACCCCTTCTAAGGTCAAGACCGCGAGCCGGCGCCCCTCCCCTTCGGTAAGGAGGCGGGTAACGTCCGGACTGGTGCGCCGTCGCCAACTCTGGCATGAATGGGCAAGAGATCCGCGCTCGCGGATCCAAGCTGAAGGACAAGGGCCGACGTGATCGAGCAGATCATGTATTTCGCTTTGGGCGCGCTCATCGCGACGCTGGTGGCCCTGCTCGTTCTGCCGGCCGTGTGGCATCGTGCGGTGCGGCTGACCACGCGGCGCGTGGAAGCGGCCGTGCCCGTCTCGCTGTTCGAGGTGCAGGCGGACAAAGACCAGCAACGCGCCTTCTTCGCCCTCAACCAGCGCCGGCTGGAGCTGCAGGCCGACACCATGCGGGAGGCCATCGCCGCCCATGCCGCCACCATTGAGCACCAGCGGCTGAAGATCATGGAGCTGGAGCAGGCGAAAGCGGCGCTGGAGGAACAATCCCGCCGGCTGGAGGGCCTCAATGCGGAGCAGGCGGTCCTCATCGGCGAGCTGCAGGACCAGGTGGCGGATCGCGCCGCCACCGCCGGTCGTCTCGATGCCGAAATGGGGGCTCGCCTGACCGACCTGACCGAAGCCAACGAGATCATCGCGCGGCTGCAGGCCGACGTGGAGCGGCTGACCGCGACACTCTCCACGCGCGACGATCAGGTGCGCGCGCTGGAAGCGGACCAGGCCCGCCTCCTGACCGAAGGCGGCACCACCTCGGACAGCTCGGACCTCGCCTTGCGCGCCGCCTTGACGGAGCTTGCCGCCAAGGTAGTCGTTCTCACCGCCCAGGTGGAAGGCGCCGCCTCACCCATACCCGCTCTGGTGGCGAACGCCCGCAAGGGAGACACCAGCCTCGCGAGCCGCATCCGCGCCCTGCTCAACGAGACACCCCAGGCCGCAGAATAGGCGTACGCCGCGCTGATAGCGCGCCACGCGCCCTTCGCCCGAAGGGCGCCGTCGTAGAAATGCGCGCGTCGCGAGGCTCATGCCCGACGACGTCCCGCGGAGGGCCCATCGACATTTAATGCCTGTGGCGCGGCTCTTGAACGCCCGCCAACATACCCCTCATGCCGCGGCTCCCGCTCCCCGAGCGGGGGGCTATCCAGGGAGGCAAGACATCGGCCCCCCGCGCTGAGGCAAGGGACGACACTACGGAACGCCCGGTCGCCTTGCCGCCTTCCGGTCCGCCGCCGTTCCCCCGTCGCCGCTCAGGAAGGATCCGGCCAGACATCCGGAATGCGCCTGCGCTGAGGCAAGGAAGGACGCTGCGGGACGCCACGGTGCCTTGCCGCCTTCTGGTCCGCCGCGACGCCCCTCCCACGCAAACGGGATGGGCCCAGCCTCTTTCGCGCGCACTCTCCCGACGGTCAATCAAGCCCCGGGGTTCATCCCAAGCCCCGCGAGACCGTCCCCGCGAGACCGTCCCCGTGAGACCTTCCCGCCTGCGCATCACCCGCCGCGCACAACGCTCCGGACGCCGCCGCACCCGTGAGCGCAGCGAAGTCGCACGAACGGCACGAAACGGGGCTCGTCTCAGGCGAACTGCGAGTGAGAGAAGCTCAGGTGCGGCGCTCGCACCGGCTCCGGCGCCACCGCCGGCGCGTCGGGCCGGAAGGTCATGACGGCCAGCGTCGGCGTGGCGATGAGCAGAGCCGCGAACAGCAGCACCACCAGCGAAATGAGGAGGGACGAGCTGCGCCAGGTGCCCGCGTCCGCTCGTGACGAGCTGGAAAAGGCCGGACGGGCAGACAGAAGGACAGGCCGGGTGACAGATGAAGCCATGGCGGGTATCCTTTCGAGCATCCTTTTCGACCCCTGCGCCCACGCGCCGAAAGCGCATGAACACAGCCTCGGCCGGCCCGCAAACTGGAACCGGCCGGGAGCGTTCAACCGCCGCGCAGACTCCCCCCGCGCCCGTGAAGCAGTCTCACGGGCCCTGCAAGCGATGTCCGTTCGGGGTGCCTCTCTCCGGTCCGCCGCGCCGGTGGAGAGGTGTGAAAGAAAGGTTAACCCGGGCCGCGAAGTTCCCGTTCCCGGCATTCACGAATCCGAGAGAATCACGACGCCGCGCAGCGGCTGATTTTCGCTGCATTGCAGCGCGCGCGAGCAGTTGCGCCGAGGGGAGTTGCGCAACATCGTTCCCGTCCCTGATATGGGGGCATGATCGACAAGCTCGAATACCTCATCGCCCTGGCCCGCGAGCGTCACTTCGGCCGCGCCGCCGAAGGGTGCGGCGTCACCCAGCCCACCCTTTCGGCAGGCATCAAGCAGCTCGAGGACATGCTGGGCGTGTTGCTGGTGCAGCGCGGCTCTCGCTTCATGGGCTTCACGCCCGAGGGTGAGCGGGCGCTGGAATGGGCACGGCGCATCGTGTCCGACGCGCGGGCCATGCGGCAGGATATCGATGCCCTCAAGCGCGGCCTGTCGGGCCCGCTGCGCATCGCCGCCATTCCCACCGCCTTGCCCATGGTGGCAGCGCTCACCACCCCGTTCCGCGCCCGCCACCCGGATGTGCGGTTCACGGTGATTTCGCGCAACTCACTGGAAATCCTGAGCGATCTTGAGAACCTCGAGATTGACGCCGGCATCACCTATCTGGACAACGAGCCCCTCGGCCGGGTGAACACGGTGCCGCTTTATCGCGAGCGCTACCGGCTCGTGACCGCCGCCAATGCTCGCTTCGGCGACCGCACCAGCGTGACATGGGCCGAGGTGGCGGAACTGCCCCTGGCCCTCCTCACGCCCGACATGCAGAATCGCCGGATCGTGGACGATCTGCTGGCGGCGGCGGGGGCGCGACCGAAACCCACCCTCGAATCCAACTCCATGACGGTGCTGTTCACCCATGTGCGCACCGGCCTTTGGGCCAGCGTCATGCCCGCCATGCTGGCCGATTCCCTGGGCCTCACGGCGCTGGTGCGCTCCATTCCCATTCTGGAGCCGGACATCTCCCACTCCATCGGCCTCGTGGTCCCCCACCGGGAGCCGACCACGCCCGTCATCTCCGCCTTGGTGGCGGAGGCGCGACGCATTGCCCCGAAGCTCGACCAGCAGGTGCTGGCCGATCCCGCCCTTGCCGCGATGCAATAAACGCGATGCCCGCGCACGCGGGTACACATAGAAAAGTCCGATCAATCCAGGCGCTGGAGGCGCGGCACATGCCATTTTGCCGCACCTTCGGCGCCTGTATTTTCACGTCGACCATGCTGATGGGGGCGGTCAACCATAGAAATGTTCTATTGCACCATCCCACGGCTGCATTGATCCCCGCCGCTTTTGTGACAGTCTGTTTGAAATCATCACAAGAAAGGGCCGCCCCGAGCGGCCCCGATGTGCACAGTCTGACGCGGGAAGGCGGACGCCCATGGCGGTCTATGAGGATTGGAGCACCGAGCGCGCGGCTCAGGTGATCGCGGAGCATCGGCACCTGGAGGGTGCCACGATGCCCATTCTGCACGCCTTGCAGGAAACCTTCGGCTTCGTGCCCGATCCGGCGGTGCCCATGATCGCGGAGAGCCTCAACCTCTCCCGCGCGGAGATCTATGGCGTCCTGACCTTCTATCACGACTTCCGCCGCGCGGCCCCGGGCCACCATGTGGTGAAGATGTGCGCGGCCGAGGCGTGCCAGTCCATGGGCGGCAAGGCACTGGCCGATTATGCCGAGGACAGGTTCGGCGTGGGCATGGGCGAGACCTCGCCCGACGGCAAGATTACCCTGGAACCCATCTACTGCCTGGGCCTGTGCGCCTGCTCCCCCTCCGCTTTGGTGGACGGCCAGCTGGTCGGCCGGCTCGATCGTGCCGCCATCGATGAGATGGCCGAGTGCTTCGCCGCCGGCAAAGACTTCGGAGACGCGTGATGAAGTCCCCCCGCATCTTCGTTCCCAATGACGCCACCGCCGTCGCCTGCGGCGCCAACCGGGTCGCCCATAAGCTGGAGCATGAACTGCTCGCCCGCGGCGTCACCGCCGACATCACCCGCAACGGCTCGCGCGGCCTGTTCTGGCTGGAGCCGCTGATCGAGGTGGAGACCGAGAAGGGCCGCGTGGGCTACGGGCCGGTGAAGCCCGCGGATGTGGAAAGCCTGCTGCATGCCGGCCTGCTCCACGGCGGCGACCACCCTTTGTGTGTCGGGCTGGTGGATGACATCCCCTATCTCAAGAAGCAGACCCGCCTCACCTTCGCCCGCGTGGGCATCATCGACCCGCTCTCGCTCACCGATTACGAGGCCCATGGCGGCTATCGCGGCCTGAAGCGGGCCATTGAGATCGGCCCCTCCGCCACCGTGGAAGAGGTGGTGGAAAGCGGCCTGCGCGGTCGCGGCGGCGCCGGCTTTCCCACCGGCATCAAGTGGCGCACCGTGGCCGCCGCCCCGGCCGAGCAGCGCTACATCGTCTGCAATGCGGACGAGGGCGACAGCGGCACCTTCGCCGATCGGCTCATCATGGAGGCGGACCCGTTCTGCCTCATCGAGGGCATGACCATTGCCGGCCTCGCGGTGGGCGCCACGCGCGGCTATGTCTATTCGCGCTCGGAATATCCCCTCTCCTTCGTGGTGATGGAAAAGGCCATCGAGAAGGCGCGCGACGCGGGGTTGCTGGGCAAGAACATCCTGGGCTCGGGACACGATTTCGACCTTGAGATGCGCATGGGCGCGGGCGCCTATGTGTGCGGCGAGGAAACCGCCCTTCTGGAAAGCCTGGAGGGCAAGCGCGGCCTGGTTCGCGCCAAGCCGCCGCTGCCGGCGCACAAGGGCCTGTTCCAGCAGCCCACCGTCATCAACAATCTGGTGTCGCTGGCCACCGTGCCTGTGATCCTGGACAAGGGCGGCAGCTTCTATCGCGATTTCGGCATGGGCCGTTCGCGCGGCACCATGCCCATCCAGCTCGCCGGGAACATCAAGTATGGCGGCCTGTTCGAGACCGCCTTCGGCATCTCGCTGGGCGAATTGGTCAACGACATCGGCGGCGGCACGGCGTCCGGCCGGCCGGTGAAGGCAGTGCAGGCGGGCGGGCCGCTCGGAGCCTATCTGCCGGTTTCCCAGTTCGACACGCCGTTTGATTATGAGGCCTTCGCGGCGAAGGATGCGCTCATCGGCCATGGCGGCATCGTGGTGTTCGACGACACGGTGGACCTGGCGCGGATGGCCCATTTCGCCATGGAATTCTGCGCCCATGAGAGCTGCGGCAAGTGCACGCCCTGCCGCATCGGCTCCACCCGCGGCGCGGAAACCCTCGAAAAGGTGATCGCCGGCGAGAAGCGGGAGCAGAATCTCGAACTGCTGCGCGACCTTTGCGACACCATGAAGCTCGGCTCCCTCTGCGCTTTGGGCGGATTCACGCCCTATCCGGTGCTGAGCGCCCTCAACCATTTCCCGGAAGACTTCGGCGCCACGCCGAGCCTGCCGGCCGCCGCGGAATAATGGAGGAACACCCATGTCCCTCATCAACGAAATCGACTACGGCACGCCGGCTTCCAAGTCCGAAAAGCTGGTCACCCTCACCATTGACGGCATGAAGGTCAGCGTGCCGGAAGGCACCTCCATCATGCGGGCGGCCATGGAGGTGGGGAACCAGATCCCCAAGCTCTGCGCCACCGACATGCTGGACGCCTTCGGCTCCTGCCGCCTCTGCCTGGTGGAGATCGAGGGCCGCAACGGCACTCCGGCCTCCTGCACCACCCCGGTGGCCGAGGGCATCGTGGTGAAGACCCAGACCGAGCGGCTGAAGCGGCTGCGCAAGGGGGTGATGGAACTCTACATCTCCGACCACCCGTTGGACTGCCTCACCTGCTCCGCCAATGGCGATTGCGAGTTGCAGGAGATGGCCGGCGTGGTGGGCCTGCGCGAGGTGCGCTACGGCTATGAGGGCGAGAACCACACCACCCTCGGCAAGGACGAGTCCAACCCCTATTTCACCTATGAGCAGTCGAAATGCATCGTCTGCAATCGGTGCGTGCGGGCGTGTGAGGAGGTGCAGGGCACCTTCGCGCTGACCATTTCCGGCCGGGGCTTCGACAGCCGCGTTTCGCCGGGCATGAACGAGCCCTTCCTCACCTCCGAATGCGTGTCCTGCGGCGCCTGCGTGCAGTCCTGCCCCACCGCGACGCTGAATGAAAAGTCCATGGTGGAGATCGGCACCCCCGAGCATTCGGTGGTGACCACCTGCGCTTATTGCGGCGTGGGCTGCGCCTTCAAGGCGGAGATGCGCGGCGACGAGCTGGTGCGCATGGTGCCCTACAAGGACGGCAAGGCGAACCGCGGCCATAGCTGCGTGAAGGGCCGCTTCGCCTATGGCTATGCCACCCACCAGGACCGCATCCTGAAGCCCATGATCCGCTCTTCCATCACGGAGCCGTGGAAGGAAGTGACCTATGAGGAGGCGATCCAATACGCCGCCTCCGAGTTCAAGCGGATCCAGGAGAAGTATGGCAAGCGCGCCGTTGGGGGCATCACCTCGTCCCGCTGCACCAATGAAGAGACCTATCTGGTCCAGAAGCTGATCCGCGGCGGCTTCGGCAACAACAATGTGGACACCTGCGCCCGCGTCTGCCACTCGCCGACGGGCTATGGCCTTTCCCAGACCTATGGCACCTCGGCCGGCACCCAGGATTTCGACAGCGTCGAGCAAACCGACGTGGTGCTGATCATCGGCGCCAACCCCACCGATGGGCACCCGGTGTTCGCCTCCCGCCTCAAAAAGCGGCTGCGCCAGGGCGCCAAGCTCATCGTGGTTGACCCGCGCCGCACCGACATCGTGCGCTCGCCCCATATCGAGGCGGCCTACCATCTGGCGCTGAAGCCGGGCACCAATGTCGCCATCGTCACCGCCTTGGCCCATGTGATCGTCACCGAGGGCCTGGTGAATGAAGCCTTCGTGCGCGAGCGCTGCGACTGGGAGGATTTCCAGGAGTGGGCGGCCTTCGTGGCCGACGAGCGCCACAGCCCCGAGGCCGTGGAGAAATATACCCAGGTGCCGGCCGACCTGGTGCGGCAGGCGGCCCGCCTCTATGCCACCGGCGGCAATGCGGCCATCTATTATGGCCTCGGCGTCACCGAGCATTCGCAGGGCTCGACCACGGTGATGGCCATCGCCAACCTCGCCATGGCCACCGGCAATATCGGCCGCGAGGGTGTGGGCGTGAACCCGCTGCGCGGGCAGAACAATGTGCAGGGCTCCTGCGACATGGGTTCCTTCCCCCATGAGCTGCCGGGCTATCGCCACATCTCCGACGACGCCACCCGCGCCTCGTTCGAGGCCCTGTGGGGCGTCAACCTGGACGACGAGCCGGGCCTTCGCATTCCCAACATGTTCGATGCCGCGGTCGATGGCACCTATAAGGGCATGTATGTGCAGGGCGAGGACATTTTGCAGTCCGACCCGGACACCCACCATGTCTCGGCCGGCCTTGCGGCGCTTGAATGCCTGGTGGTGCAGGACCTGTTCCTGAACGAAACGGCCAATTACGCCCACGTCTTCCTCCCCGGCTGCACCTTCCTGGAGAAGGACGGCACCTTCACCAATGCGGAGCGGCGCATCCAGCGCGTGCGCAAGGTGATGGCGCCCAAGAATGGCTATGCCGACTGGGAGGTGACCCAGATGCTCGCCAATGCCATGGGCTTCAAGATGGACTACGGCCATCCCTCTGAGATCATGGACGAGATCGCGGCTCTCACCCCCTCCTTCGCGGGCGTGAGCTATGCCAGGCTCGACGAGCTCGGCTCGGTGCAGTGGCCCTGCAACGAGAAGGCCCCCGCCGGCACGCCGGTGATGCATATCGGCGGCTTCGTGCGCGGCAAGGGCAAGTTCATGCTCACCGAATACGTGCCCACCGACGAGAAGACCGGGCCGCGCTTCCCGCTACTGCTCACCACCGGGCGCATCCTGTCCCAATACAATGTGGGTGCCCAGACCCGGCGCACGGCGAACGTTGCCTGGCATCCGGAAGATGTGCTGGAAATCCACCCCTTCGACGCCGAGAACCGGGGCATCCGCGACGGCGATTATGTGAAGGTGGAAAGCCGCGCCGGCTCCACCTCCCTGAAGGCGGAGATCTCGGAGCGGGTGGCGCCGGGCGTGGTCTACACCACCTTCCACCACCCGGTGACCCAGGCCAATGTGGTGACCACGGACTATTCCGACTGGGCCACCAATTGCCCGGAATACAAGGTCACCGCCGTGCAGGTCTCGCCCTCCAACGGCCCGACCCCGTGGCAGGAAGAATATGAGGACCTGACCCGCAAGAGCCGCCGCATCGCCGCGGAAGCTGCGGAATGAAGCCGGGCATGCCGGGCGAACACCTTTTCACCCGGCATGCTCCAGGGGCTGCTTCCACGCAATTCCAGGCGTGGGCCAGATGCGCGCCTCCGCCGGAATTGCCTTGAGCGGATCGCCCCGGGCGACGCCGCTCCTCCCGCCGGGGTCTCCCTCGCCCCGGCGGGAATGGCGCATCTGAAGCGCCGCCGTTTCCCGATGCCCGGCGCGGACGAAGCGACCCGTTCCGGGCAAAACGTAGATTGAGGACCCGAAGGGCCGCCCCTATGGCCGACACGCCCGTTTCCCCCCTCTCCTGCCCTGCGGCGCAGGAGCTTCCCGCTCCGCCGCCGGCGCGGCGGGTGGAGCGCGCGCAAGTGCGGGAGGGCGCGGTTTCCCAGGGCCGCCGCACCGTGCCGGAGGAAACCCCCGTCGCCCTTACCTTCAACGGCACCACCCATGCGGTGATGATGGCGACACCCGCGGACATTCCCGCCTTCGCCCTGGGCTTCGCGCTCACGGAAGGCATCGTGGCGTCGCCCGCGGACATCCTGTCCATCGAGGAAATCGTGGTGGAGGACGGCATCGAGGCGCGTCTCTGGATCGCGGAAGAGAAGATGCGCACCCTCTCTGCCCGCCGCCGGGCACTGGCCGGGCCCACCGGCTGCGGCCTGTGCGGGGTGGAGAGCCTGGCCGAGGCGGTGAAGCCCGCCGCCCATGTGGCCTGCGATCTGGTGCTGACCCCAGAGGAGATCCTGGCCGCCATGGCCGCCCTTGGCCCGCTGCAGGAGATCAATCGCGAAACCCGCGCCGTGCACGCCGCCGCCTATGCCGAGCCCGGCGCCGGCATCCGCGCCGTGGCGGAGGATGTGGGCCGGCACAATGCCCTCGACAAGCTGGTGGGCCTTGCCGTCACCGGCGGCTTCGACACGTCGAAAGGCCTGCTGCTGCTCACCAGTCGGGTGTCCATCGAGATGGTGCAGAAGGCGTCGGTGCTGGGCACCGGCATCATCGCGGCGGTCTCGGCCCCCACCTCCCTCGCCATCCGCACCGCCGAGGCCGCGGGCATCACGCTGTGTGCCGTGGTGCGCACCGACGGCTTCGAGATTTTCACCCACCCCGGGCGCATCGCGCTCGGCAGCCCACATGAACGGCCCGCTTATGTCGCATAGCACCGCGGAAAAGCTCGTCTATATGGCGAACCAGATCGCCACCGCCTTCGCCCAGCAGAGCCACGAGGCGGCGGTGGACGCCACCCGCACACATATCGCCAAGTTCTGGGATCCGCGCATGCGCGCCAAGATCGCGGAGCATGTGGCGGCCGGTGGCGAAGGTCTCTCCAGCGTCGCGAAGGAGGCCCTGGAAGGGCTGCCACCCGTCAGGGCCGCCTGAGCGGCACTTCAGCCGGGGCTGATCAGACCACCTCGGCGGGGGCGAGCGCGCACGCCATGCGCCCCTCTTCCACCTGCAGCACCGAATGGGAAATGCCGAAGCGCGCCTTCAGCTCCCGCATGGTGCTGTCCAGGAACGTATCGTCGAGGCTCGCCCCCGGGCGCACCAGATGGGCGGAGAGCGCCGCATCGGTGGTGGAGAGGCCCCAGATGTGCAGATCGTGCACCTCGCTCACCCCCGGCAGGGCGGCAAGATAGGCTTCCACCTCCGCGCGGTCGATGTGCGCCGGCACGCTGTCGAGCGCGAGATCCACGCTGTCGCGCGCCAGGCCCCAGGTGGACACGATGATGACCACCGCGATCACCAAGGACACGGCCGAATCGAGCCACAGCCACCCGGTGAAGGCGATGAGGCCGGCGGCGATCACCACGCCCACCGAGACCGCCGCATCGGCCGCCATGTGCAGGAAGGCGCCGCGCACATTGAGGTCGCTCTTGCGTCCGGACATGAACAGCATGGCCGTGCCAAGATTGACGGCGACGCCCACCAGCGCGGTCGCCATGACCACGCCAGTCTTCACCGGCTCAGGATCCTCCAGGCGCGACAGAGCTTCGATGATGATGGCGCCGGTGCCCACCAGCAGCAAAATGGCGTTTGCGAGAGCCGCGAGGATGGAGGAGCGCCCGTAACCGAAGGTGCGCCGCGCGGTGGGCGCCCGGCGCGACAGCCACGCCGCGCCCCAGGCCAGCAGCAGGCCCAGCACGTCCGAGAGATTATGGCCGGCATCGGCCACCAAAGCGAGCGATCCTGCCCAAAGCCCTAGCAGAACCTCCACCACCACGAAGCCGAAATTCAGCGACGCGCCAATGGCGAAGGCGCGCAGGGATTGGGGCATGGCATGGGAATGACCCGCATGGTCATGGCCCGCATGGCCGTGACCTGTGTGGGAATGACCCGCGTGGGACTGACCCGAATGGGAATGTCCAGAGTGGGAATGCGCGTCGTAAGCCTGGTCCTCACCCGCATGGTCCCCGTGGAGGGCCTCGTCATGCGCCTGATGGGCGTGGCCTTCCGTCGCGTGGGCTGCGCCTGGGCCATCGGAATGCGGGTGGGTGTCGCCGTCATGGTGCGCGGGGGCGTGCTCGTGCGCGCCACCGGAGGAAGCGGATGCCGGGCGCGGGACAGATGCCCCCTGCGCTCGCGGCGATCCCTTATCGGTCGTGCCTGCCTCCGCCTCCGGCCCGCTCATGCCACGCCCCCTCGCCCTGAAGATCCGACGGACGAGCATACCTCACCAGTATGTGAGGCGCATGTCACCAGCCTTCGAGAGGAAATGAGCGTGAGCGGCTTTCAGGCGTGCAGAAAAACTCAGTCCTCGAGATCGGTGTCGAGGATGGCCATCTGGAAGTTATAGGAAAGCTCACCGTCTTCCTTGTCCTCGAACAGGACACCGATGAACTCTTCGCCGATATAGACCTCGGCCGAATCCTTCTTCTTCGGGCGGCCCATCACCTTGATCTGGGGGTTGCCGAAGAGGTTGCGCATATAGCGCTGAATGCTTTCGAGATCTTTCTTTTCCAAGGAGGCCTCCTGAGGTCCGAGGGCGCGTTATGGCCGCCGACGCGGGCGCATTCAAGGCACGATCGCGCGCAAATCCCAGATATCGCCACGGTGGCCAGGCACCGCGACGCCGCGTGGGGAACGCCCGCCCCGGCCTTCCACCACGGGCGACCCGCCGTTGCGTCAGATATCCGCCCCGGCGAAGATGGCGATATCCTCGAACACCTGATCCATGGAGCGGGAGGGTTCAGCGCAGCCGGCCTCGCCCACCACCTTGGCCGGAATGCCGGCCACCGTGGTGTTGCGCGGCACCGGCTTCAGCACCACCGAGCCCGCCGCCACGCGGGCGCAGCGCCCCACCTCGATATTGCCCAGCACCTTGGCGCCGGCGCCGATGAGCACGCCGCGGCGGATCTTGGGATGGCGATCCCCCGTCTCCTTGCCGGTGCCGCCCAGGGTAACGCCCTGGAGGATGGACACGTCGTCCTCGATCACCGCCGTCATGCCGATGACGACGCCCGTGGCATGGTCGAGGAAGATGCCCCGGCCCATGGGCACCTGGGGGTGGATATCCACGCCGAACACGCTCGACGTGCGGCTCTGCAGGTAGAGGGCAAGATCGAACTGGCCCCTCATCCACAGCCAATGGGCGAGCCGATGGGTCTGGATGGCGTGGAAGCCCTTGAAATACAAAATCGGCTCCAGCGCGCGCGTCGCCGCCGGATCACGATCGACCACCGCCATGATATCGGCGCGCAGGGCATGGCCGATGGCCTTGTCATCGGCCACCGCCTCAAGATACGCGGTCTGGATCACCGCCGCCGGCACGTCGGCATGGTCGAGGCGCATGGCGATGCGCTGGCCCACCGCGGCCTCAAGGCTGGGCTGGCCGAGCACGGTGCCGGTGAGGAAGGCGGCCATGAGCGGCTCGCGCGCGACGGCTTCCTCCGCCTCCGCGCGCACCCGCGCCCACACCGGATCCACCACGTCGTGCCAGCGATCCACGGGCGCCTTGGTGAGGCGCACCGCCGGCGTCTCGCCCTGCACCACGTTCGCGGGCTGAACCGGCACCGGAATCTGACCCATGCGTGCCTCCTTGAGATGAGGGGAACTTGCTTCCATTCTTAGCACATACGGCGGCGGCGCGAGAGTTCGCGCCGCGTAGCGCCGCCATTCACAAATGCGAGCGGCTCACGGCCGGCGGCGCAGAAATTCCAGCACGCCCTGCTTGAACACCTTGTCGCCCACCGCCGGGTTGTGATCGCGGTTGGGAATGTCGAGCACCTCGCCGTCCGGCAGCAGCTCCACCAGGGGGCGCGCATCGCCGGCCACCTTGTCGCGGGTGCCCACGGCCACCAGCACCGGCTGGAAGATGCGGGCCACCTCCTCCCGCGTCAGCACCTGGCGCGAGCCGCGGATGCAGGCGGCCAGCGCCCGCAGGTCCTGCTTGTTGGCATCGGCGAACGAGCGGAACATCCGGCCCATGGGATCGGAAACCGCCTCCAGGCTCGGCGCCTCCATGGCGTCGGCGATGGACTGGGGCAGCCCCACCCCGTCCACCAGATGGATGCCGAGCCCGCCCAGCACCAGCGAGCGCACCATGTGGGGAAACAGCAGCGCGCTGAACGCGCCCACCCGCGCCCCCATGGAATAGCCGATCACATCCGCCCGCTCGATGCCCAGATGCGCCAGCAGGCGCTGGGCGTCCTCCGCCATGCGGGCGGTGTGGTACAGCGCGGGCTCATAGACCTTGCCGGAAGCGCCGTGGCCCCGGTGATCGAAGGCGATGGCGCGATAGCCCGCCTCGGTCAGGGTCTTCACCCAGGACGGGCCGACCCAGTTGATCTCCTTGTTCGACGCGAAGCCGTGGATGAGGAGCACAGGATCGCCGGCACCCTCGTCAAGATAGGCGATGTCGATGCCGTCGGAATTGAAATGGGGCATGGAAAGTCCTTCGCGTGGCACGCGAGGCGGGGAAAAGGGTGCGAGAACCTAGAGCAACTCCCCGCGCCGTGGAATCCGGGAGTTGCTCCGCGTCCCTGAGGTCGACGCGTTTTCCTCATGCGCACCGCAGCACATGTCGCGCCAAGACGTTGAGTTCCGCAGGCCGCCGCCAACCCCGCCGGGTTCCGATGCCATCGCCCCGCCCACCGGCCCGTGACGGCCGCGCGCCTGCCCTCCGCGGCGCCACAGGCGGCGGGCGCAGGCGACGCAGAAGGCATTGGTGGAAGACACCACGAGATAGGCATAGGCCACCATCGCCAGCGTCCACCACACCAGCTTCAGCAGCGCGCGGGTGATGACGATGGCGCCGCGGCCCAGGGTTTTGAGAATGGCCAGCGTCTGCCCGCCCTTGGCCTCGGCCAGGCGCGCCACGCGGGCAAGGTCGCGCCCGTCATCGGCCACCCTCAGCCCCTCCAAAGCGGCGCGGGTGCCGGCCTTGGCCTGCACCACGGCCACGTCATCCAGCATCCGGACCAGCCCCGCCACGTGATTCGAGCGCACCACCCCCTTCAGCGCCGCCCCATCCACCGCGCCGGGATGGGCGGCGAGCCGGCGCAAGGCGGCGAAATCCACACTTTCGCGCACCGCGCGGGCAAGGGTGCGCGCCAGGGCGGCGGAGAGCTTGCCGGTGCGCTCCCCCACCTTCACCAGCGTGATTCCCGCCCGCAGCGGTAGGCTCGCGCCGCCGGTGGCATAAGTGCCCGCGGTGAGGGCGATGCCGACCGCCGAAAGGCCGAGAATGAGCTCGTCCACCTCCTCGCCCCGCGCCAGTTTCCAGCCCTCGCGGGAGGCATCGCGGATGTCGCCCCACACCATCAGATCGCCCGTCAGCGCCCCGGTGAGGCCGGCCAGATCCTCCGGCTGGCCACTCAAAAAGCCGGCGCCGAAACTCCGCGCCGCGCGCAGCGCCTCCGCCGTGGGCGCGGTGGCGGCCTCTACGCGCGCCCGCAAATCGGCGGGCAGGGCAAGGCCGCGCGCGTCCGCCAGCTCCAGGTAGGATGCCGCCAGGGCCGCATCATCCGCTTTCAGCGCCTCGGTTATGGCGGCCTGTGCGTCGGCCGGGGTGAAGGCGGAAAGGCCGAGGTCCGCGAGCGCCGCCGGATCGTCCCGCGCGGCGATGAGGCGCACGCTCTCCTTCGCCACCGGCACCAGCCAGGGCGCGACGCCAAAAAGCGTGGCCAGAAGGGCGAGGGAAGCAAAAAGGCGTGCCATCACGCCTTATATGGCCCCGCCGGCTCCCCGCGCGAGAGGCGCCCGGCGGATGTGACGCGCCAGGCCCCCTTTCATCCGGCGCCGCCAGGGGCTAAGGTCGCGACGCTTTTTTGGACCCTCTACAGGCAGAGCCATGGCGGACACCGGCATTCCTCACTTCTGCAACGACCTCGGCCTCACGACGATCGAGGTGGGCAGCAAGGAGTTCATGTGCATCGGCGCGAAACCGCCGTTCGACCATCCGCATATCTTCCTCGACCTCGGTGAGGATACGGAGAAGGTCTGCCCGTACTGCTCCACCCTTTACCGCTACAATCCGGAGCTCGCTCCGGGAGCGGCCAAGCCCGAAGCCTGCGTGTGGCACGACGACGGCGAGACTTCCGCCGCCGCCTGACACCGCCTTTTGCCGGCCGCGCCGCGGCTGGAACCGACATGCCCGACCCGATTCCCTTCCGACCGAAACCGCAGCTCGCGGCGCGCAGCGCCGTCATC
Organism: Xanthobacter variabilis; assembly: GCF_043831965.2. Classification (NCBI taxonomy): domain Bacteria; kingdom Pseudomonadati; phylum Pseudomonadota; class Alphaproteobacteria; order Hyphomicrobiales; family Xanthobacteraceae; genus Xanthobacter; species Xanthobacter variabilis. The sequence continues at coordinate 2,430,324 of NZ_CM195533.1, read as the reverse complement.
GTAGGCGGCGGCATCGGTGGGCTGGCCTGTGCCATCGCCCTGCGCCGCGCAGGCCTCGCCGTCCAGGTGGTGGAGCGGGCGAAGCGCCTGCGCGAAGTGGGCGCGGGCCTTCAGCTCACCCCCAACGCCACCCGCATCATCCGGGATTTCGGCCTGCTGGAGCGGCTCGAAGCCGTCGCCGTGGCGCCCAATGCCCTCGATGTGCGCGACGGGCGCACCGGCGCCACCCTCACCCGCACCGAATATGCCGCCGCCGCCAGCCGCTTCGGCGCGCCCTTCCTGGTGGTGCACCGGGCCGACCTGCAGAACTTGCTGGCGGAAGCGGCCATGGAGGCGGGCGCCACCATGGCGCTCGGGGCCGATCTCACCAGCGTGGAACCCGCCTTCGGCAGCGTGCGCGCGGTGGTGAATCAGGGCGGCGAGCTCATCGCCCATGGCGCCGATATCCTGGTGGGGGCGGACGGTGTGCGCTCCGCCGTGCGCGCGCATCTGGGGCCCGCCGGGGCGCCGGTATTCGCCCGCCGGGTCGCCTATCGCGCCACCGTCAACGTGCCCGACGACTATCCGCTGGAAGTGCGCCTGTATCTCGGCCGCGACGCGCATCTGGTGGCCTATCCGGTGAAAGGCGGGGCCACCTTGAACCTCGTCGCCATCGTGAAGGAGACTAAGCCGGTCGCCCGCTGGAATGCCCCCGGCGAGAGCGCGGCGGTGCACCAGGCCTTCGCCGGCTGGAACGCGGAGGTGCGCAAGCTTTTGGAAAGCGCGCCCCATTTCCTGTGCTGGGGCCTTTACGACATTGATCCCCTGCCCCGCTGGAGCTCGGGCCGGGTGACCCTGCTGGGCGATGCCGCGCACGCCATGCTGCCCTTCCTCGCCCAGGGCGCGGCCCAGGCGATTGAGGATGCGGCGGCCCTTGCCCGCGCCATCACCAGCCACCGCGACGCGCCCAGCGCCCTGAAGGCCTATGAAAGCGAGCGCATGGCCCGCACCGCCCGCATCCAGCGCGAGGCACGGCGCAACGGCATCATCTACCACCTCTCCGGACCACCGCGCTTCGCCCGTGATCTCGTCCTGCGCCGCCAGGGCCCGGCCCTGCTGGAACGCTACGGCTGGATCTACGGCGCCTGAGGGCGAATCAGCCACGCGCATCACGACGGCGAGCGCTCGCATCGGCGCGGAGCTTCCCCAGATGGGCAATTCCGGGCCGAGGAAGCGCCCTTCCCGGCGGCGACGCTGGCCGGTCCGTTCGCCGGCCAGCTTGCTCTGGCGCGCTTGATGTCACGGATGGTTCCACATCCGGGACCAAGGGGCCGCGCGGACCAGAGCTGCCGCCCTCTTGGGGCTCCTGGCCGGTGGCGCAACGGAACTTCGCAATTCCGGGCCGAGGGAGCGCCCTTCCCAGCGGCGACGCTGGCCGGTCCGTTCGCCGGCCAGCTTGCTCTTGCGAGCTTAAGCTGACGGATGGTCCCGCATCCGGGGCCAGGGAGCCGCGCCGACCGGAGTTAGTGCCCCCCGGTTGGCTCTGGGCCTGTGACACGGCCGGACTTGGCAACTCCGGACCGAAAGAAGCCCCTCCTCCGCCCGAGGCGTCGGCCGATCCGTTCGCCGGCCGGCCTGCTCTGGCGCGCTTGACGCTCACAGATCGCCCCACGTCCAGGGCCGGGGGGCCGCAGGGATCGGAGCTGCCGCCCTCCTGGGGCTCCTGGCCGGTGGCGCAACGGAACTTCGCAATTCCGATCCGCCGCATCGGCAACACGCGTAGCGCGAGCGTGGCACTCGCGCATGGTTCCGCGACGCGGCCAGAAGAGCGGCTCGGGTCAAAACTCCCGCCCGGCGGCCTCATACCCGTGGCGCAACCGGACTTGGCAATTCCGGACGAAAGGAAGCGCCCGGCTCACCGGCGCCGCTGCCCGGTCCATTCGCCAGGCAATAACCGGCACTGACTTGGCGCTCGCACGGAGCCCCGCTGCGGGGTTGGAGGGCGGAGGCGACCGAGGCCATTGCCCAGAGCGCATCATGCCGCATGCAGCGTGGAGACACGGCCATTCCGGACCAAGGGAAGCGCCCGGCTTCGCCAAAGGTGCGCACTGATCCATGACCCCGGCGAACCCACGAGCGAGCGTGGCGCCCACGCATGGTCCGCGCCCGGCGGCCGCGCCGAACATGGCCGCCCAGCGGCAGGTCTCGCGACCCGTCGCCCTTCGAGGATATCGGCATCGGTCAGGCGCGCGGCTCGCCCGCCTTAGCATCGAGCCTCGAACAGCTCCCCGGCCGCCAGATGCGTCCGGGGCCTTCATCGGCCGCAGGGCCAAGCCCGCGGCGCACAAGCGCGCGGCGCAACGGCCGCGCGCGTAGCGAGCGGAATCAGACCGCCGCGCCCACCAGATGGCCGACACCTGCCGTCACAGCCATGGCGATGGCGCCCCAGAATCCAACGCGCAGAGTGGGCTTGAGCATGGGCGCGCCGCCCGCCTTCGCGCCCATGGCGCCGAGCACCAGCAGCAGCAGCAGAGAGACGACGGAAATGGAGATCGCCAACACGTTCTCCGGCGCCAGGGCGGCGACGATGATGGGCACGATGGCGCCCGCGGAGAAGGTTCCGGCGGAGGTGAGCGCGGCCTCGATGGGCCGGGCCACCACCACTTCCGAAATGCCCAGCTCGTCGCGGGCATGGGCGCCGAGGGCATCCTTGGCCATGAGCTGCTCGGCCACCTTGTCGGCCAGCTCCGGCTCCACGCCGCGGCTCACATAGATGGCGGCGAGCTCCTTGCGCTCGTGATCCGGCATAGTGGCGAGCTCGCGCCGTTCCTGCGCCAGCTCCGCATCCTCCGTGTCGGCCTGGGAGCTGACCGAGACATACTCACCCGCCGCCATGGAGAGCGCGCCGGCCACGATGCCGGCGATGCCCGCCACCAGCACGTCCGAGGAGGAAGTGGCCGCCGAGGCCACGCCCACCATGAGGGACGAGGTGGAGATGATGCCGTCATTGGCGCCGAGCACGGCGGCCCGGAGCCAGCCAATACGATCGACGACATGGCGCTCGGAGTGCAGGGGTGGGTTCAAGATCAGTCCTCACTGAGGGATGCGAGACGAACCACCACGCGACGCCGGCACCCCACGGCGCGCCAGAGCGGTACGCCAGGGCAGCGCCACCCACTCGCCCCTTCCTGCGCAACCGGGATGACACCTTCACGACAGCCGGAATTCGCTGTGATGTCAAACTCTTGCGAACCGATCGCGATCATGGGGCGCATCAAGGTCCTGGAGCGGTCCGAGGGGCACGATGCCGGTGGGGTTGATGGTCTTGTGGCTCTCGTAATAGTGCCGCTTGATGTGGATGAAATCCACCGTGGGCCGCACCTTCGGGTGCTGATAGAGCGCCTTCAGGTAGCCGAACAGGTTGGGATAGTCGGCGATACGGCGGATGTTGCACTTGAAGTGCCCCACATAGACCGCATCGAAGCGCACCAGCGTCGTGAACAGGCGAATGTCGGCCTCGGTGAGCACGTCTCCCACCAGATAGGGGTGCTCGGCCAGGCGCGCTTCCAGCGCGTCGAGGCGGCGGAACAGCGTCGTCACCGCCTCCTCATAGGCGGCCTGGGTGGTGGCGAAGCCGGCCTTGTAGACGCCGTTGTTCACGTCGTCATAGATCCGCTGGTTGACCGCGTCGATCTCGGCCCGCAGCGGCGCGGGGCAATAATCGGTGGCCACGTCCGTCACGGCGGCGAAGGCCGAATTGAACATGCGGATGATCTCGGCCGATTCGTTGCTCACGATGGTGCCGCGCTGCTTGTCCCACAGCACAGGCACCGTCACGCGGCCGGTATAAGTGGGGTCGGCGGCGGTGTAGATCTCGTGCAGGCGGGTCTTGCCCAGCACCGGCTCGGGCGCGGCAAAGGTCCAGCCCTCGGTGCCCATGAAGGGGTCCACCACGCTCACCGAGATCGCGTTTTCCAGCCCCTTCAAGGCGCGCATGATGAGGGTGCGGTGCGCCCAGGGGCATGCCAGCGAGACATAAAGATGGTAGCGGCCGGAGGCGGCGGGAAAGCCGCCCTCCCCGCTCGGCCCCGGCGCGCCGTCGGGCGTGATGAAGTTGCGGAAGCGCGAGGCCTGCCGCTCGAAGCGCCCGCCGGTCTTGGCGGTGTCGTACCACTGGTCGTGCCAGACACCGTCGATGAGAAGGCCCATGGGTGGCACTCCTGTGTTGCGAGGGAACAGCCTTTCAAATGGCCGCTCGCGGGGCCCATGGCCATGGGCGCGGCGGCAAACGCCGTTTGCACGCGGGCATCCTGCCCCCGGCGCCTTTTGAGAAGCTTTGAGATGCCCCCTGGACCCGCGCGGGAGAGCATGCTATCGCCCGCGCCTTCGGATGAAGGAACCGTCGAGATGAGCGCCATGGCCCGCGGCCAGCAGCGACGACGAATGAACGCGGTGCGCCTGCGCGCACGCTTCGCCTTGCCTGCCTGACGCACTTCGGCGCCCCCGCGCCGGGGCCCGGGCGGGATGCCTGCCCCTGCCTGATAGCGCCGAAGACGACCATGACCGAACTTCCCCTCACCATCGCCCTCGAAACCCAGCACGACGACGTGGCCGTGGACCGGCTGCACGAGCGCACCTTCGGCCCCGGCCGCTATGCGCGCACGGCCTTCCGCATTCGCGAGCAGACCAGCCACGAGCGCGCCCTCTCCTTCACCGCGCGGGTGGGCACCATGCTGGTGGGCTCGGTGCGGCTCACGCGGGTGCGGATCGGCGCGACGCCGGCTCTGCTGCTGGGCCCGCTCTCGGTGGAACCGCCGTTCCAGTCCGTGGGCATCGGCGCGCGCCTGATGGACGTGGCCCTGGAGGCCGCCAAGGCGGCCGGTCACCGGCTGGTGATCCTGGTGGGCGACGAGCCCTATTACGCCAAGTTCGGTTTCAAGCGCGTGCCCACCGGCCGCGTCACCCTGCCCGGCCCGGTGGACCCCGCGCGGCTTCTGGTGGCGGAGCTGGAGGATGGCGCCTTCGAGGGTGTCGGCGGCGCCGTCAGCGCCTGAGGCTCAAAAGAACAGCCCCACCAGGAACAGCGCCAGCAGGCCGGCCATGCCGAGATCGGAGACCATGGCGATGGTCTCCTTGGCATTGCGCTCGGCCTGCACGGCATGCTGGATGCCGGCCAGGCCCAGAAACAGCGCCCCGGCCAGCGCCGCCGGCGCCACGAAGGGCGGCCAGGCCAGCGACAGCAGCGCCAGGCTGGCGATGGAGGCATTGGCGAAGCCCAGCTCCCGCACCACGATATTGGCGCGCGGATCCTCGATCTTCAGAATGCGCCGGGTGAATTCGGGCTGCGTCATCTGCTTCACCGCCGCCAGCATGATGCGCACGCCCACGCCCCAGAAGGTGAACCACTTGCCCGCCAGGGCCACCACCCAGCCGCCGTGCATCACCAGGTCGATGCCCAGGGAAACGAGGGGCAGCACAAGCATGGTGGCAATGACGACGCCGAGATACATGGCTTCCCCCTCGCCGCGCTCCGCGGCCGGCACCGCCAAGCTATGACGGATAAGGCTCCGAGGGGAGACTGAAAGCGCGTCGCCAGCGCCTTCCGCACAGCCATCGATGCCCTGGAAAGCGAGCCCCCGGGACATTCTCGGCACATCTATGCCGGCCCGGCGCCCATGCGCGCGTTCAGCTCGGCGGCGTTGCCCACCTTCAACTTGCGCATGAGGCGCAGGCGGTGCCCCTCCACCGTGCGGGGGGACAGGCCCATGAGCTTGGCGATCTCCTTGCTTGTGCGCCCGCGCGCCACATGGCAGGCCACGTCCCGTTCCCGCCGCGACAAGGTGGCGTCCAGGTACAACGGCGTCGGCAGCTCGGAGAAGCTCCACACCGCCCGCGCCAGCGGATCGCACGGCGTGAGGGAGCGCCCGGCCACGCGGCACCAGAAAAGGTCGCCGTCACCGCGCTTCATGAAGCGCTCGTCCGCGAACGCCGCCCCCTCGCGCAGGGGCACAAGCCAGCGCTCGACCACCTGCGCGAATGCATCGACCGAGGGATAAAGCTGCGCCAGGGAACGGCCCGCCAAGGCCTCCGGCTCGGCGCGGAACAGGGCCGCGAAAGCGGTGTTGCAGGCCTCGATCATGCGATGGCGGGACAGGACCAGCGCCACCGGGGCATTCAGAAAGCCCGCCGCCAGATCGGGATCCTCGCTCGGCATGGCTGCGCTCCGGGCACGACAAATCACGTAATTCTACGCATTGCCGCCGACCTGTCACCAGGGCTTACCTGGGTGCAGACCTGAAGCGACGCCGGTCCACCGGCGCGATGGGGAGGAAACCTCCCCAAAGGGAAGGAAACATGACGCCAATTCTGGCTGGCCGCCGCGCCGGCAAACGCCCCCATTGCGTCCGGCGCCTCGGGCACCGGCCATGAACGTCGCCCGCTGGCTCCTGTCGAGCGCCCAGCTCCAGCCCCATGCCCCGGCGCTCCTGGAAGGTGCGCGGGTGGAGGCCGACTACGCCACCTTCGCCCGCCGCGCCGGCGCCATCGCCCATGGCCTGCGTGAACGCCACGCCATCTCGCCCGGCGACCGAATCGGCGTGTTCATGGGCAATCGCACCCGCTACCTGGAAGCGCTGTACGGCATCTGGTGGGCCGGCGCGGTGGCGGTTCCCATCAATGCCAAGCTGCATGGCCGCGAGGCCGCCTGGATCCTGGACGACGCCCAGGCCAGCCTCGCCTTCGCGGCCGACCACACCCTGGAGGCGCTGAACGAGGTCGCCGACAGCGTGGCGCTGCCGCCCCTCCTGGATGTGGACAGCGCGGCATTCGAGACCCTGCGCTCGGGGCCCGCCGCACCGGAGCCCGAGCCGCGCGAGGCGGATGACCTGGCGTGGCTGTTCTACACCTCCGGCACCACCGGCCGCCCCAAGGGGGTGATGCTGAGCCACGGCAACCTGGTCGCCATGTCCCTGTCCTATCTCGCGGACGTGGATACGGCCCAGGCGCAGGACGCCATTGTCTATGCCGCGCCCATGTCGCACGGGGCGGGGCTCTACAATTTCATCCATGTGCGCGTGGCGGCGCGCCATGTGGTGCCCGCCTCCGGCGGTTTCGATGCCGATGAGGTGCTGGATCTCGGCCACCAGGTGGGCAATCTCACCTTCTTCGCCGCCCCCACCATCGTGCGCCGCCTCACCGAGGCCGCGCGGCGGCGGGGCGAGAACGGGACCGGCATCAAGACCATCATTTATGGCGGCGCGCCCATGTACCTGGCCGACCTCGAAGAGGCGATCGCGGTGATGGGCCAGCGCTTCGTGCAGATCTATGGCCAGGGCGAGAGCCCCATGGCCATCACCGCCCTCGCCCGCCCCTATCATGCCGACACCGCCACGGAGCGGGGCCGAGCGCGCCTCGCCTCGGTGGGGGTGGCGCAGAGCGTGGTGGAGGTGCGGGTGGCGGATGTTTCCGGCCACACCTTGCCACCGGGGGAAACGGGCGAGATCGTGGTGAAGGGCACCACGGTGATGCTGGGCTACTGGCGCAACCCCAAGGCCACGGCCGACGCCCTCAAAGGGGGCTGGCTCTTCACCGGCGATCTCGGGCGTATGGACGCGGACGGCTTTCTCACCCTCACCGACCGCTCGAAGGACGTCATCATTTCCGGCGGCACCAACATCTATCCGCGCGAGGTGGAAGAAGCGCTGCTCACCCACCCGGCCATCGCCGAGGTGTGCGTGGTGGGCGAGCCCGACCCGGAATGGGGGGAAAACGTGGTGGCCTATGTGGTGACCCTGCCGGGGGCGCAGGTGTCGGACGCCGAGCTCGACGCCCACTGCCTCGCCACCATCGCCCGCTTCAAGCGGCCCAAGCGCTACGAGCGGCGCGAGGAACTGCCCAAGAGCAATTACGGGAAGATCCTCAAGACGGTGCTGCGCGCCGAGATCGCCGAACGGGCCGCGCGCGGCGAAAGCTGACAAATCCAAGGATCACCGCCCGGCCAACAGGGCGGGACCAATCACCCGGGGAAGGAGATTGCGCATGGGAGAGCGCCTTTCAGGAAAGACCGCGCTGGTGGTGGGCGCGGGCTCGGCGGGGCCGGGCTGGGGTAATGGCAAGGCCACCGCAGTGCTGTTCGCCCGCGAGGGGGCGAAGGTGTTCTGCGTGGACGTGAACGCCGCCGCCGCCGAGGAGACGGTGAACATCATCCGCTCCGAGGGCGGCGAGGCGGAGGCCTTCCGGGCGGACGTGTCCAAGCCCGCCGAGATTGCCGGCTTCGTCGCGGCCTGCCTGGAGCGCTATGGCCGCATCGACGTGCTCGACAACAATGTGGGCCTCGCCGAGGTGGGTGGCGTGGTGGAGCTGCCGGAAGAGGACTGGGACCGGGTGTTCCAGGTCAACCTCAAGAGCTGTTTTCTGGCCATGAAGCACACCATCCCGGTGATGGAGCGGCAGGGCGGCGGCTCCATCATCAACATCTCGTCCATCGCCTCCATCCGCTATACGGGCGTGCCCTACGCGACCTATTACGCGACCAAGGCGGCCATGAACCACCTCTCGCGCACCACCGCGGTGGAGTACGCGCCGAAGAACATCCGTGTGAACTGCGTGCTGCCGGGCCTGATGAAGACGCCCATGGTGGAGAAGTCCGCTGGCCTTGCCGGCAGCTATGGCGGCGGCGACGTGGAAGCCATGTGGCGCGCCCGCGACGCCCAGGTGCCCATGGGCCACATGGGCACCGCCTGGGACGTGGCCCATGCCGCGCTGTTCCTCGCCAGCGATGAATCCAGATACGTGACCGGGCTGGACCTGGTGGTGGACGGCGGCATCACCGCCAAGATCGCCTGAGCAGAAAAGGGCCCGGGTCGGGCCCCGTTCTGCTCTATTGATGTGACGCGTTTTCTTCACGTGAAGCGGTCTCCACTTCGCTTGAAAACGCTATGAACGGACGAAAAACGAGGGAGGAAACCCGATGAAAAGACGCAGCCTGTTGCTGGCGGCGGCGCTGCTTGGCCTTGCGGCCGGTGGTGCCCATGCCGAAGACATCGACGTGAAGCTGGGCGTGCTCAATGACATGTCCGGCCTTTATGCCGATATTTCCGGCCCCGGCTCCGTGGTCGCCGCGCAGATGGCGGCCGACGACTTCATGGCCAAGAACAAGGGCGTCAAGGTGCAGGTGATCGGCGCCGATCACCAGAACAAGCCCGACGTCGGCTCCGCCATCGCCCGCAAATGGTATGACCAGGAGGGCGTGGACGTCATCATGGACACCACCACCTCCTCGGTGGCGCTGGCCGTGAATGACGTGACGCGTGAGAAGGACAAGATCTTCCTGGTTTCCGGCGGCGGCACCTCCGACCTCACTGGCGCCAAGTGCTCGCCCAACACGGTGCATTGGACCTACGACACCTGGGCGCTGGCCAACGGCACCGGCTCCGCCCTCACCAAGCAGGGCGGCACCCCCTGGTTCTTCATCACCGCCGACTATGCCTTCGGCGCGGCGCTGGAGCGCGATGCCTCCGCCGCCGTCAAGAAGGCCGGCGGCAAGGTGGCCGGCAGCGTGAAGCACCCGCTCAGCGCCACCGATTTCTCGTCCTTCCTGCTGCAGGCCCAGGCCTCCGGCGCCAAGGTGATCGGCCTTGCCAATGCGGGTTCCGATCTCATCAACGCCATCAAGCAGGCCTCCGAGTTCGGCATCACCCAGGGCGGCCAGTCGCTGGCGGGGCTGCTGATCTTCTCCAGCGACGTGAAGGCGATGGGGCTCCAGGCGGCGCAGGGCCTGCTGCTCACCGAGGCCTTCTACTGGGACCTGAACGACGACACCCGCGCCTTCTCCAAGCGCTTCGCGGAGAAGTTCAACGGCCGCATGCCCACCAGCGCCCAGGCCGGCGTCTATTCCAGCGCCATGCACTATCTGAACGCGGTGAAGGACGCCAAGACCAAGGATGCCCAGAAGGTGATGGCGCAGATGCGCGCCACCCCCATCGACGATCCGCTGTTCGGCAAGGGCGAGGTCCGCATCGATGGCCGCGCCACCCATCCCATGTATCTGTTCCGGGTGAAGAAGCCGGCGGATTCCAAGGGCCCGTGGGACCTCTACGAGCTGGTGGCCACCATTCCCGCCAACGAGGCCTTCCGCCCGCTGGCCGATGGCGGCTGCCCGCTGGTGGCGCAGGCGAAGTGATCGCCCGCCTCTGAGCGCGAAAAGGGGAAAGGGCCGCGTTCCGCACGCGGCCCTTTCTCGTTTCAGGCGCCGTGCTCCACCAGGTCCGGCAGGCGCTTGGCGAGGGAGCGCAGCACGCTTTCCGAGCCCTTGGCCATGATCTCATAGACGCCGTTGGAGGCTTCGTCGGTGGGGAAACCCTCGTGCAGGAAGGTGAGCCTGGTGCCGGTCTCGGTCGGGGTGAGGGTCCAGGTCACGGCGGAGTCGATATAGCGGCCGAAGCCCTTCAGCTCCTCATGCCCGCCGCGCCAGGTGAACTTGAGCAGCTTTTCCGGCTGCACCTCCACCACCTGGCACTGGAACTCGCCGTCCCACCGCTCGATGGGGCGGCTCCAGATGGTGAACTTGTGGTCCAGCACGGGCTGGATGTCATTCGGGAAGAACCACACGGCGAGCCATTCGGAGTCGGTCATGGCGCGCCACACCGTCTCCACGGGAAAGGCGAACTCGGCTTCCTTGAGAATGGCGCGGGTCTCGGCGAGGGTGGTCACGGGGCAGCTCCCAGTCTGGCGATGAAAAGGGGTTCAGGGCGTCGGCTCGGCCTCCGCCTCGGAAAGGGCGCTCCAGATCCAGCGGCTGAGCTCGGTGGCCGTCATGGCGCCGGACACCCGCGCCACTTCCTTGTGGTGGTGGATGAGGCTCACGGTGGGGATGGTCTGGATGCGAAAATAATTGGCGAGCGCGCCTTCGGCCTCCGTATCCACCTTGGCGAAGCGCACATGGGGCTCGAACTCGGCCGCCAGCGCCTCGAACACGGGCGCCATGGTGCGGCACGGGCCGCACCAGTCGGCCCAGAAGTCGATGAGCAGCGGCAGCCCGCCCTCCGCCGTGTGTGCCTCGAAGCGCGCGACGGTGAGATGCAGCGGCTGGCCGGTGAAGAGCGCCCCGCCGCAGGCGCCGCAGCGGGCCGCCTTCAGCTCCACCCCCGTGGCCTGGGGAATGCGCGCGTCGCAATGGGGACAGGCGATGGTGAGCACGCTCATGGCAGGTCTCCTGATGGCGGGTCTCCTGAGGACAGGTCTCCTGAGGCGGAAGGCGTGCCGGAGCCCGGCCTCTCCAGCCGGCCGGCGAGGCGTTCGGCAAACCGGGCGCGGAAGGCCGCCCAGTCTTCGGCGCCCGGAAAAGCCACCTCGGCCAGCCATTCAACCGTGGTGGTGCCATCGGGCCAGCTGCGCGGCCGCGAGCACCAGCCGAAGGTGGGCCAGCGCGGGTTGCGCGCCACCCGCCCCGCGCCATCGCGCGCCGAAGGCCGGCCGATATCCGCGCTCAGGCCCGCCATCACCTCCGGGCGGAAGGTGAGCGCGAAGGACACGCCATGGCGATTGAGCCGGTGCGGCAGGCGCAGCAGATGCTGTTCCACCAGGGCGAAGCCCGGCGGCCCGCCGATGCGGAACTCGCGCAGCAGCAGCACGCGGAAACCCGCCGGTCGCAGCTCCGCCGGCACGGCATGAATGGCCGTGGGCTCCTGGTGCGATGCCGCGGATCGCGCATCCATCAACCGGCCTCCACCAGCGCGATCAGGCGCCCCACCTCATCCTCGCCGGTGGCGAAGGAGGTGACGAAGCGCCGGCCCTGCGGCCCCAGGGCCGGCCAGTCGTAGAAATGCGCGCCCTGCCGGCGCAAGGCCGCCGCCAGCGCCTCCGGCATGTGCACGAACACGGAATTCGCCTCCACCGGATGGACCGGCGCGAGGCCCGCCGCCGCAAGCCCCTCGGCCAGCTGCCGGGCGCGCCTGTTGGCGTGGGCGGCAAGGCGCAGCCACAGGCCATCGGCGATGGAGGCAAGGAGCTGAGCCGCCAGGAACCGCCCCTTGGCCAGAAGCTGGCCGGCGCGCTTGCGGCGATAGCCGAAGCCTTCCGCCAAGGCGGGATCGAAGAAGACCACCGCCTCGGCCATCATCGCCCCGTTCTTGGAGGCGCCGAAGGACAGCACATCCACCCCCGCCCGCCAGGTGAGATCGGCCGGCGCCGCGCCGAGGCCGGCGACCGCATTGGCGAACCGCGCCCCATCCATGTGCACCCGAAGGCCGTGGGCGCGGGCCGAGCCGGCGAGGCGGGCGACATCGGCCGCCCCATAGCAGGTGCCCGCCTCGCTCGCCTGGCTCAGGGAAAGCACGGACGGGCGCACCTGGTGCACGCTGCCGGGCACCGCAAGCTGCGCCAGCAAAGCCTGCGGATCGATGCGGCCGTGCGCGCCCGCCAGGGGCAGCAGCTTGGCCCCGGCACTGAAGGCTTCCGGCGCGCCGCACTCGTCGGTGTGGACATGGGCGTCCTGGTGACAAAGCACCGCGCCCCACGGCGGCAGGAGATGGGCGAGCGCCAGCGCATTGGCCGCGGTTCCCGTGAGCACCGGAAACACCCGCACCTCAGTCTCAAACAGCGCGCCGAAGGCTGCGTCCAGCCGCGCGGACGCCTCATCGGCGCCATAGGAGGGCGCGTGGCCCTCCCCGGCGCGGGCGATGGCGTCCAGAATGGGCGGCGCGATGCCCCCGGTATTGTCGCTCGCGAACTCCATGGCACCAAACCTGCAAGAATGCGGCCGAACCCGAAGGGCGCCGCGCGGACCCGGCCTCTTTCGGCGCGGCGAGGCACCAAAGAGGCATCCGTGACCAGGACCGACTACATTCCCGAGCTCAGCGAAGTGCGCATGGTGCGCCGGGCGCCGGAACATCCCTTCCCCTTCGGCGACGATGACCGGGCCTATGTCTCCGGCCGCCTGCGGGATGTGGAGGAGGCTTTCGGCTTCACCGCCTTTCCGGGCCTGGCCTTCGACCAGATCCCGGCGCGGGCGCTGATCTCCCGCTTCATCGCGTGGTGGCGCACCCTCGAGCCGGAAACGCCGGCGCAGGTGGAGGCCCACGCCCAGCTTCCCGCCGCCATCCGGCTGCTCGACACCGTCTCCACCTGGCTGGAGGAGCAGGCGCAGCGCCACCCTCAGAACGGGCGCTGACGGCGCTTCACGGAAGGGAAGGCGCGGGCGGCTCGCGGTCGGCGGCCTTCAAGGCGTCGATGCAGGCGAACAGGGCCTGCCGCCCGTCGGCAAGCGCCGCTTCTGGCGTATCACCGACACCCAGGCAGCCCGGAATGTCGGGAAAGCTCGCAACGAAGCCGCCACCATCCTCCGGCGACAATGGCCGCACCTCATGGGGATAGGCTGCAAGGTCGGTCATTGGTCGAGCCCATCCATGCGATCGATCATGGCGACGAAGGCCCGCACATGAGGCGCACGGATCTTCGCCTTCATGGGCACCGCGACGCAGTCGGGCACCGAGGGATGGGTGAACACCACATGGGTGCCGGTGACCTTGCGAAATTTCACCGCATATTGAGAGGCCGTGATCTCAAGATCCGCCGGGCGCCAATCGCCACCCGGATTGCTGCGCAAGGCCTCAAGGCGCTTGTTGTACATGGCAAAAAATCCGTCGGAAGAATGAAAAGCAACGCTGGAAAGCCTTCAGTTTAGGCGCGCCCGTTGCGACGGCAAGACGAAATCCGCGCGGTTTTACCCCCGCTTTGGCCGCCTCCACGCAAAGTGTTGGAAACAGACATAATTCGTGAGGGCGATGGCGTTAATCAAACCTTAAAGTCAGTGGCCGGGTACCCTTGACGCTACCGCTTCAATTCAGGAGAAGTTGGGACAAAGCCCTCTCGTCTCCAAGGATTGGGCTTGCGGGAATGCGGCACCATGACTCGTTGGACCCACGGCCTGATCAATCGCCTCGTCATCGCGTGCGATATTGCCATGTCGCTACTGGCGGCAGCGGTGGCACACGTGCACTGGGACTTCCTGTCCTGGAGTCAGGTCGGCATTCTCTGGATGATCGGGATCTTCAGCTTCGTGCAGATCCTGCTGTTCGGCCGGGCCTATCGGGTCGAGCACTATTCGCGGGTGCGCCGCCAGATGGGGCACATCCTGGTCGGCGGCATCCCCGCCGGGGCGGTGGTGGCCATCTGCTACTATGCCATGATCCCGCACGAGGCCACGAGCCTGAAGGCCCTGGTGGGCTGGGGCGTCACCACGGCCATCGCCCTGCTGTTCGGCCGCCTGGTGCTGGTGCGCCTGGGCATGGTGCTGGTGAAGCGCCACGCCGTGCTGCGCCGGAACGTGGTCGTGCTCGGCGAGCGGGCGCGGGCCCGTGACCTGGTGGACCGCTACGAGGAGGAGGAAGGCGCCAGCGGCCTGCTCTCCTTCGTGGGCATCTTCACCGACGATGCCGAGCCCGCCGACGACGCCATTTCGCCCACCACCGGCAAGCCCTACCCGCGCGAGCAGCGCGGCATCGAGGCGTTGCTCGAATACGCCCGCAACACCCAGGTGGACATGGTGGTCATCACCAAGACCTGGGCCGATCCAGCCGCCATCTCCAAGATGGTGAGCGAGCTGCACCAGATCGCCACCGACGTGGTGGTGGAACTGGACCCCCACTCCTTCTCCCTCAATTATGCCCACCTCACCATGCTGGCCGGCGAGCCCGCCCTGCAGGTGCAGCAGCAGCCCTTCAAGGGCTCCCTGGGCCTGTTGAAGGCACTTGAGGATTATGTGGTCGCCACCATCGGCCTTATCCTCACCTCGCCGATCCTGCTGGCGGCGGCCATCGCCATCAAGCTGGAATCGCCCGGGCCGGTGCTGTTCAAGCAGCCGCGCGTGGGCCGCAACAACAAGGTGTTCGACGTCTTCAAGCTGCGCACCATGACGGTCGATCCCAATGACGACGGTTCCGCCGGCACGCGGCGCGACAGCCCGCGCATCACCCGCGTCGGCCGCTTCCTGCGCGCCACCTCCATCGACGAGCTGCCGCAGCTGCTGAACGTGCTGAAGGGCGACATGTCGGTGGTGGGCCCGCGCCCCCACGTGCCCAACATGCTGGTGTCCACCAACGTGGTGTATGAGGCGATCCAGCACTATGTGTCGCGCTACCGGGTGAAGCCGGGCATCACCGGCTGGGCCCAGATCAACGGCTCGCGCGGGCCCGTGCTCTCGGTGGAGAAGGCCGAGCGGCGCCTGGCCCTCGACCTCTATTACATCGAGAACTGGTCGATCTGGCTCGACATCCGCATCATGGTGCTCACCATCACCAAGGGCATGGCCGGTCCGTCGGTGTTTTGAAAGGCTCTCGCCCTCAGCCTTCGCCGCCGACGGTATCGATCAGCTCCGCCATGGCACAGGTGATGTGGTAGAGCGAGGACCCGGGCGCGGGCATCTCCACCCAGCTTCCGTCCGGGTTCGACACATCCTGCCAGGTGCCCGGCACCGGCATGTCCAGATAGAGCTTCAGCCCCGCATAGGCGCGCCGGGCCTCGTCCGCCTCCTGCGGCGTGCCGAGGCGGCGCAGCCGGGCCAATGCCACCTTCAGCCGCTCCGTCTGCGGCCACAGGCGGGCGGTGGCCTTGTGCACCGTGCCCGCCGTCGTCACCTCATTGATGGCCACGCCCCGCATGGCATCGATGCCATGGCCGCGGCCGAAGGCGGTCAGCCGGTCCGAAAGCGCGGCGCCGGGCCAGCCCCACGGCACCAGCCCCTCGAACAGCCACGCCCATTCGAAGCAGTGGCCCGGCTCCACGATAGTGCCATCGAGGCCCGGCGCGGGCTTCAGGTCGTCCGTGAAGTATTCGAGCAGGGCGCCGGTGGCCGCGTCGATGAAATGATCCCGGCAGAGCTGCGCCATCGCCTCCGCCCGCGCCTTCCACTCCGCCCGCCCGCTCACCGCATAAAGGGCGGAAAAGGCCTCGAAGAAATGCATGTGCGGGTTCTGGTGGCGGAACGGGCGGGGAATATCCTTCTCCACGAAGCCGCCGGCCGGATGGCTGTGATCGGCCTCCAGCACGCGATAATGGGCCTCCGCCGCTTCCAGCAGCTCCGGCCGCCCCAGCGCCCGGGAGGCATGGCCCAGGCAGAACAGCATGAAGGCCTGATCGTAAAGATCCGCGCGCGCGTCCAGCACCGCGCCATCGGTCGTGAAGGCGTGGATGAAGAGGCCATCGTCCCGCCGGCCGTGCTGCAGCAGATAGTCCACCGTGGCATTGGCAAGGCCCCGCCAATCCCCCGCCCAGCCAAGCCGGCCCATCTCGCAGAAGGAATAGGTGTGGCGGGCCTGCACGAACAGGCGGCGGGGCGCATCATCGGCCAGCCCCGCGCGGGTGAGGCGCTCGGCGAACAGGCCCTTTTCCAGCCGCCCCTTTGTCGACCACAGGGGCGCGGCCACCTCCAGCAGCCACCGGCGCGCGTCGGCGGCAATGTCCTCAAGGCTCTGGACGGCGGGCGAAACGGGCGCGGCGGGCATCACGACATGACCTTCAGCGAGGGGCGGAAAGACGAAAGGCCGAGGGGTGCAGCCCCTCCACGAAGGCGAGCAGGTCGCCGCCAGTGAACAGGTGGCCGGTCACGCCCGCGCCGGTCGCCGCCTGGAGATCGGATTCCTTGTCGCCGATCAGCAGGCTCGCCTTCACGTCCACGGGCCAGTGGGCCAACAGGTCCAGAAGCATGCCCGGCGCCGGCTTGCGCCAGGGGTGGACGCCCTTGAAGCGTTCCACCGTGCCCTCGGGATGAAACGGGCAATAGCGCCAATCATCGATGGAGGCGCCGACGGCCCGCAGCTCCTCCCCCATCCAGGCATGGAGAGCAGGAATGTCGCTCTCCGGATAATAGCCCCGCGCGACGCCGGCCTGATTGGTGACCACGAAGGTGTAGAAGCCAAGATCGTTGAAGCGCTTCACCGCCTCCTTGGCACCCTCGATCCAGGTGATGTCGGCCGGCAGGTGCGGATAGGCGGTATCCACATTCAGCACGCCGTCCCGGTCGAAAAACACCGCCGGGCGCCGCCGGCGGGCGGGCACCGAGACCTGCGCGTCGGCATAGGTCTCGGGAATGCCGATATCGATGAAGAAGCCGTCATAGGCGATACCCGTCACCTTGCCCTCGGCCACCAGGCGGGGCAGCAGGTCGCTCTCCACCGAGGAGGGGCAGCCCAGGGTTTCCACCGCGCGTCGGCGCATCACATAGACGCCGCCATTGATGAGCGCCCGGTCCAGCCCTGCCCCGCGCGGGCGGAAGGCGGCGATGCGGCGGCCTTCGAGCATGATGGTCTCGTAGCGGTCCGGCTTTTCCACCAGACGCAGGGCCATGCCCACATCACTGCCATGGGCCAGCGTCTCGGCGACCAGGTCCAGCCAGTTGAAGTCGAACCAGGTATCGCCATTGATGAGCAGGAAGGTCTCGTCCAGCAGCGGCAGGGCATTCACCAGCGCGCCGCCAGTGCCGAGCGGGGTCGGCTCAACCGCGATCTCCACGCTGGCGTCGAACCGCCCACGCACGTCAGTGCGGTCGATATAGTCGCTCACCACCTCGGCGCGATGGCCGGCCAGCAGCAGGAAGCGGGTGAAGCCACGGCGGCGGGCCTCGGCGATGAGCACTTCCACGAACGGCACATCGCCCACCGGCAGCAGCGGCTTGGGCGTGTCAGCCGTGAGCGCCCCCAGACGCGTGCCGAGGCCCCCGAGCAGAATCACACATTGCTTCACCACCGGCCCATTCCCCCTCTGGCCTTCCATGTCCGCGCGCATCACCCGCTCCGCCGCTCAGGTGCAGATGGGCCAACCCTCGGCGCCGTCGAAATTGAACTTCACGGAGCTGGCCTGCCCGCCGGCGGCGTTCAGCACCTTCTTCAGGCGATAGACGTTCTCCGGATCGGTGAGGAACATCAGGAAGCCGCCGCCGCCCGCGCCGGAAACCTTGCCCGCCCAGGCATCGGCCGCCATCGCCTCGTTGAAGAGCCGATCCACCTGCTCGGTGGCGACGCCGGCCGCGGTGGCCTTCTTAGCCGCCCAGGAACGCCCCAGGATTTCCGCCGTGCCGCGAATGTCGCCCTTCAGCAGCGCCACCTTCATCTCAATGGCGTCCTGCTTCAGCTTGTGCATGTTCTCGATGGTCTTGCCATCGAGCTGCTTCAAGCCCGCCACCTGCTCCTTGATGATGTTCTCGGAGTGCCTCGACTGCCCGGAAAAGCAGATGACGAGGGAGGCCTCGAACTCGTTCAAATGTTCCCGCCGGATGCGCAGAGGATTGACGATGGCGCGGTCGCCGGGCAGGAACTCGATGAAGTTGAGCCCGCCGAAAGCCGCCGAATACTGGTCCTGCCGCCCGCCCGCGAGGCCGATATGCACGCGCTCGATCTCGAAGGCGAGGCGCGCCACGTCATAGGGGCCCAGGGGCAGCTGCAGGGCCGAGCGGAATGCCTCGATCAGCGCCACCACCAGCGCCGACGACGCGCCAAGGCCCGAGCCCGCCGGCACGTCGATGGTGGTGGAGATGGTGAGCGGCAGCGCCACCCCGTCGCAATAGGTCCGCATCATGTGGGCATAGACCGCGCGATGCAGCACCAGCCCCTCGTGAATGGAGTGCTCCAGGCTCGGTTCCAACACCTCTTCCATGTCCACGTCGCGGGCGCGCAGCACCAGCGCGCCGATGCGGTTGGTGCGGATGTGGGCATAGGCATAGCGGTCGATGGTGGCGTTCAGCACATTGCCGCCGAACTCGTCGCAATAGGGCGAGAGATCAGTGCCGCCGCCCGCGAGCCCGAGGCGCAGGGGTGCACGGGCGCGAACGTTCAGCGCATCGCCGATGGCCATGGAATGTCGTCCTTCCTGGGGGTCTTATAAAGGCGGGATGGGTCACGTGGAGGGGCCGGCCGAGCCGGTTTGCTCGCTTCAAATCATCGCTGGCGAAACAGGCCTAGCCTGGAACACGCTGGTATGGAAGCACGCCGGGCGCATTGACGGCGAGCAACTTTTCGCCCCGCGTGCCCCCGCGTCACGCATCCCCGAGCAGGAAGGGCAGCACCGCATCAAGAACCGGGCGCGGCGCCTCCTCGCACACGAAGTGGCCGCCGGGAACGGGAGCGCCCGTGACGTCGGGCGCGAAGGCGCGCCATGCGTCCAGCGGGCTCGCCCCCCGGCTGGGAATGCCCGCCTCGCCCCAGGCGACGAAGGTGGGGCAGCTGAGGGTGCGGCCGGCGGCGAGGTCCGCCTCGTCAAGGGCCAGATCGAAGGTGGCGCCGGCCCGATAGTCCGCGCACATGGCGGCGATGCGGTCCGGCGAAGAGATGGCGGCCCGATAATAGGCCAGCGCCCGCACGTCGAAGGGGGTGAGATCCTTCGTGCCGGTCCAGCTCGCCATGGTCCAGTCCAGGTAGAAGGCCGGATGCCCGGCGATCAGCTTTTCAGGCAGGGGGTGCGGCTGCGCCAGGAACGACCAGTGGTAGACCTGCAGCGCCCGCGCCCGGTCCATCTGGTGCCACATGGCGTAGGTGGGGATGATGTCGAGCAGCACCAGCCGGTCGAGGCGGCCGGGATTATCAAGGCCCATCCGGTAACCCACCCGCGCGCCGCGGTCATGGCCCATCAGGTTGAAATGGGAGAAACCCAGATGCTCCATCACCTCCACCATGGCCGCCGCCATGGCGCGCTTGGTGTAGGGAAACAGATCGTCGCCGGGCTCGGGCGCCGCGCTCCAGCCATAGCCGGGCAGGTCCGGCGCAATGACGGTGAAGCTCTCCGCCAGCTTGGGCGCCACCTCGTGCCACATCACATGGCTTTCGGGAAAGCCATGGAGCAGCAGCAGCGGCGGCCCCTTGCCGCCCTGGCGCAGAAAGATATGGCCGGCCGCGGTGTCCACATGGTGGGAGGAAAAGCCCGGAAAGAGGTCGTCAAGATCAGTCATGATGTCCTCGGCTTCGCTTATTTTCCGCTGAGCACTGTCGCACAGGCACCCGGCAGGTCCGCAAGGGTCAGGGGCGGTTTCGGCTTGGCCGGCTTCTCGTCGGGCTTGGGGTGAAGCACCTCGTCGGAGAACCACCAGTCGAGCTCCGCGCCGCAGCCGTCGCCGCCCGGCGGAGGCTCCTGGGGCTTGCACTCCGCACTGCCCTTGGGGCAGCCGAGGCGGACATGCATGTGATAGTCGTGCCCCCAATAGGGGCGCACCTTGGCGAGCCACGAGCGATCGCCCGTCGCATCCCGGCACAGGGCCTTCTTGATGGCCGCATTGACGAAAATGCGCTCGACCTCCGGATCGCTCGCAGCGGCGCGAACAACCTTCCAGTGGTCGGGCCGCCAGCTGGCGGGGTCGATGTCGCGCCGGTCCTTGCGCACCATCATGGTGGCGGAAATATTCTCGCGCTCCTCCCGGGAAAGCACCCGGCCGGGGCTGGGGGTGAGCCAGATGTCCGCATCGAGCCCCACCTGGTGGGAAGCATGGCCGGTCAGCATGGGTCCGCCCCGCGGCTGCGACATGTCGCCGACCAGGATGCCACGCCAGGATGACACCTCCGTCACTTTCTGGGCGAACCGCTCAAGGAAGGCAACCAGCATCGGGTGGCCGTAATTGCGGTTGCGCGACAGGCGCATCACCTGCCACAGCGGGCCGCGCGCCTCCGGGCCGGTGATGGGCAGCGCCTCGCCCCCGGCCAGGCAGCCCTTGGAATAAAAGCCGATGGCCTCGGGCAGAAACTGCTCCGCCGGGGCCCGCACGCGGCCGAACAGCTCCTTGGCGGGCGCCGCCTGCTGCGCAAGCGCCGCGCCCGAAACCAGCAGCGCCACCAGCGCCGCCCCAAGACTGGCGCGCGCGCCCATCAGCTCACCATCTTGTGCGTGAGGATCACGAAACCGTCGTCGCTGCGGGTGCCCGGATGGGCTGGCAGGTCAGTGACGAACAGCGTGGTGCCCGGCCTCGCCAGCGCGGCCACCTGCCGATTGATGGAGGGATCCACCGTGATGCGCGCGAGCGCCTGCTGCGCCTCCCCGCCCGGACCACCGGCGCCCTCATAGGAAATGGCGGTCCACCGGGGCATGCCCTGACGGTTCGCCAGCACATAAACCACATTGCCCAGCGGGGCCGTGGGATTGGCGATGCTGATGCCGCCCTGCAGCACCATCTGCGCGCCTTGCAGCACGGTCAAAGAGCGGTCGGCCGCGCTCGCGACCATGGAGACCGCCTCGCCCGCGCTCACCATATCCTCCGGCGCACCGGCGCCGGTGGCGTCCACGGCGAGCTGTTGCTCCAACCCCTCGCTCATCACCAGCCCCGGATGCAGCAAATCCTGCGGCGCGGTGTGGCGATCCGCGATGATGACCGGCGTGCCCACATGGGTGATCGCGAACAGAAGCTTGGCGAAAGCCAAGGGCAGATGCACGCAGCCGTGGGACGAAGGGTATCCCGGCAAGCCGCCCGCATGCAGCGCCACCCCCGACCAGGTGAGCCGCTCCATATAAGGCATGGGCGCCTCGTTATAGACGTTGGAATGGTGGTCCACGTCCTTGCCCAGAATGGTGAAAACCCCGGTGGGCGTGTCATGTCCCTCGCGTCCCGTGGACACGGTCGACACGCCAATGCGCAGGCCATTGCGATACACATAGGCCCGCTGATCGGAGATATTCACCACCACGGCCACAAAGCCCGCAGGCGCGCGGTCCGGATACCAGACATATTCCCCAGGCTTCAGCGCGGCGATGGTGGCAAGGTCCGGGTCATCCGCCGCCGTGGCCGGCGCCAGCGCCGCGAGCCCGAGCCCGCAGGCCAGCCCCGCCCCCATCTTGAGGAAGCCGCGCCGGGCGACGAGGCGCGGCATGCGGCGGATCGTGTCGGTCATGGCGGCACTCCGCGGACGAATCATCGGCGCGATTATGGGCGCCAGAGCTTAACCTCTGATATCCACGCTCCGGTCCGCCCTTGGCCCCTCCCACCGCACATCTCCCGGCGGAGACCGCAGCCGCGGGCCCTCGCTCCGGCACGCCAGCGCGCGCGCATCCGCGCACCGGAACCCGCCGAAGCCGACGCCGGCCTGGCTCCTGCATACCGCCACCCGATGCGTAACCCCATGCGCCGCCGCAGCAGGGCCGAACGCGCACCCGCCGGCAGCTGGGCGCGGACGCTCCGCGCCAGGACCAGCACCCGCCCGCGGCGCCCCTGTCGGTTTGGTCTGTGAGAGAGTGACGCGGCGCAAGGGAGCCCCTCCCCCCTGACGGCATGGAGCCAGCATGAGAGCAACGGGCCCTTCCGCTGTCGCGGAACCCTGAACCGTTGCTTGGGACTGCCGATCCCGCACGACCTGGAGAGGAGCCATCACCGCGCCCCAGCCTGTCGTCGGCTGCGATCTGTCGCGTGCCGTCCCCGACCTCTGGCCCCTGCCATCCGAACGGACGCGGAGAATCTCCAACACTCCGGAGGCCGTCGTCGCCTGAACCCCCGAACTGGCACGCGACATCGTCGTCGCGTTCGAGGCCATCAGCGGCTGCGACGGTGACAGCGTTGCTCCCCTTGCCGAACGCCGCCAACCCTTTTCCCGCGTCAATCCCCGCCAGCGCGAGACTTCGCCAGAACCACCTGTGCCCCAGCCAAAAGCGACAGGGTCAATGCCCCGGTCGGCGGCCGGATGGGCCGCACCCTCAGCCCCACCAGCGCCTCAGGGTTTTCCGAGCCACGCGGGCACCGTCTCCTCTGGAGGAAACGCGGCCAAAATATCGGCCCTGACTGCGTCAGCACCTCCGATCGCGCATCACACAGTCCGCAATGATCTACACCGCATTCCCGGCAACCCACCGCTCAAGTCCCCAGGGGCCTCCGCGCGGCGCTCCCGCGCACCCAATCGCCAGCGTGCATTCACGCCCCTCGGTGGCACCAGCGCCCCGCTCCCGCCCACCCATCCGACCGCGTGACATCCGTCGATCTTGCCCCCGCCGCCGGACCAGCCGCGAGCCCGCCCGAGGCGCATGGCAACCGCGCCCCGTCTGCAAATACTACCGCCAGGAACGAAAAAGGGCCGCACGAGGCGGCCCTTTCTCAAACGTCTGCGCTGTCGCCTCACTCCGCCGGGGGCGGAGCTTCGGACGGGCCTTCCACCAAGGCGGCGGGGGCCTCGGTTTGCTCGTCGCGGGTGGCGACGATCAGGTCGTCGCGGGAGTTCGCCACGGCCCGCAGCTTGTTCATCTGCGCGCCAGTACCGGCCGGGATCAGGCGGCCGACGATGACGTTCTCCTTGAGACCTTCCAGCGGATCCACCTTGCCATTGACCGCCGCCTCGGTGAGGACGCGGGTGGTCTCCTGGAAGGAGGCAGCCGAGAAGAAGGAACGCGTCTGAAGCGAAGCCTTGGTGATGCCGAGCAGCACCGGATGGCCGGTCGCACCCTTCTTGCCCTCTTCGGCCGCCTTTTCGTTGGCCTCGATGAACTCGATGCGGTCGACCTGCTCGCCGTCCAGGAAGTCGGTCTCCCCGGCGTCGTCGATCTCCATCTTCTGCAGCATGTTCCGGACGATCACCTCAATGTGCTTGTCATTGATGTTCACGCCCTGCAGCCGGTAGACCTCCTGGATTTCGTTCACGAGGAAGGCCGCAAGCTCTTCCACGCCCTTGATCGCCAGGATGTCGTGCGGCGCCGGATTGCCGTCGACGATGAAATCGCCCTTCTCCACCACGTCGCCGTCCTGGAGATGGATGTGCTTGCCCTTCGGGATCAGGTACTCCACCGGATCCCCACCGTCCGACGGCTCAATGGAGAGCCGGCGCTTGTTCTTGTAGTCGCGGCCAAAGCGGATGGTGCCCGAAATCTCGGCGATGATCGCCGCATCCTTCGGACGCCGCGCCTCGAACAGCTCCGCCACCCGCGGCAGACCGCCGGTGATGTCACGCGTCTTGGCACTCTCCATGGGCACGCGGGCCACCGCGTCACCGGCCTTGATCTTCTGGTTCGGGTCCACCGAGATGATGGCCTCCACCGGAAGGGCATAGCGAGCGTCACCGCCACGCGCCAGCTTCGACACCTTGCCGTCCGGCCCCTTGATGAGGATGGCCGGGCGCAGCTCGGGCCCGCGGCCGGAACGGCTGTCGGTCACGACGCGCTTGGCGATGCCGGTCGACTCGTCGACCGTCTCGTTCATGGACGCGCCTTCCACCAGGTCCTCGAAGGCCACCGTGCCGTCCACCTCGGTGAGAACCGGACGGGTGTAGGGGTCCCACTCGGCAATGCGCTGGCCGCGCTTGATGGTATCGCCCTCGTCCACCTTCAGACGGGCACCGTACTGGATACGGTTGACCGCGCGTTCGGTGCCATCGTGGTCGACGATCACCACGGCGAGGTTGCGGCTCATCACCACGAGGTCGCCGTCGGAGTTCCGCGCCACGTTGCGGTTGCGGATCTTGACCGAGCCCTCGAAGTTCGACTCCACGAACGAGGAGTCCGCCAGCGTCGCCGCGCCACCAATGTGGAACGTACGCATGGTGAGCTGCGTGCCCGGCTCGCCGATGGACTGGGCGGCGATGACACCCACCGCCTCGCCCATGTTCACGGGGGTGCCCCGGGCGAGGTCGCGCCCGTAGCAGGTCCCGCACACGCCGTTCCGCGTCTCGCAGGTGAGCACGGAGCGGATCTTGATCTCCTGGATGCCCGCCTTGTTGATGCGGTCGATATGCGGCTCCTCGATCATCGCGCCCTTGGGCACGATGATGTTGCCGGTGCCGGGTTCCACCACATCCTCCACCGCCGTGCGGCCGAGCACGCGGGAGGCCAGCGAGGCCACCACCTGGCCGGCATCGAGGATGGCGCGCATGTGGATTCCCTTATCCGAGCCGCAATCGCGCTCGGTGATGATGGAATCCTGCGCCACATCCACGAGGCGGCGGGTAAGGTAACCCGAGTTCGCCGTCTTCAAGGCGGTGTCGGCCAAGCCCTTACGGGCGCCGTGGGTGGAGTTGAAGTACTCCATCACGGTCAGGCCTTCCTTGAAGTTCGAGATGATCGGTGTCTCGATGATCTCGCCGGAGGGCTTGGCCATCAGGCCGCGCATGGCGGCCAGCTGGCGCATCTGGGTGGGCGAACCACGCGCACCGGAGTGGCTCATCATGTAGATGGAGTTGATCGGCTTCTCGCGGCCGGTCTCCGGATCCTTCTTCACCGACGAGATTTCCTTCATCATCTCTTCGGCGATGCGGTCCGTGCACTTGCCCCAGCAATCAACGACCTTGTTGTACTTCTCACCCTGGGTGATCAGGCCGTCATTGTACTGCTGCTCGTACTCCTTCGTCAGAGCACGCGCTTCTTCCACCAGCTCCCACTTCTTCTTCGGCACCACCATGTCGTCCTTGCCGAACGAGATGCCGGCGCGGAACGCGTTGTAGAAGCCGAGCGACATGATGCGGTCGCAGAAGATCACCGACTCCTTCTGGCCGCAGTGGCGGTAGACCGTGTCGATCATGTTCGAGATTTCCTTCTTCGTCATCGCCTTGTTGACGACGTCGAAGGAGATCTTCTTGTGCCGCGGCAGGAGCTCACCGATCTTCATGCGACCAGGGGTGGTCTCATAGATCTTCGTGTATTCCTCGCCATCGGCATTGATGCCGGTGTAGCGGCCCTTGATCTTGGTATGAAGCGTGATCGCCTTCGCATTCAGCGCATGGTCGATCTCGTTCATGTTGGCGAACAGCATGCCCTCGCCAGGCTCATTCTCCCGCATCAGCGAGAGGTAATAGAGCCCGAGCACGATATCCTGCGACGGCACGATGATGGGCTGTCCATTCGCCGGGTGCAGGATGTTGTTGGTGGACATCATGAGCACGCGCGCTTCCAGCTGGGCTTCCAGCGAAAGCGGAACGTGGACGGCCATCTGGTCGCCGTCGAAGTCCGCATTGAAGGCGGAGCAGACCAGCGGATGGAGCTGGATCGCCTTGCCTTCGATCAGCACCGGCTCGAACGCCTGAATGCCCAGGCGATGGAGCGTCGGCGCGCGGTTCAGCATCACCGGATGCTCGCGGATCACCTCGTCGAGGATATCCCAAACCTCGGGACGCTCCTTCTCCACCAGCTTCTTGGCCTGCTTCACCGTCGCCGAATGGCCCTTCGCGTCCAGACGCGAATAGATGAAGGGCTTGAACAGCTCCAGCGCCATCTTCTTCGGCAGGCCGCACTGGTGCAGCTTCAGCTCGGGACCCACCACGATCACCGAGCGGCCGGAATAGTCGACGCGCTTGCCGAGCAGGTTCTGGCGGAACCGGCCCTGCTTGCCCTTCAGCATGTCGGCGAGCGACTTCAGCGGACGCTTGTTGGCGCCAGTGATGACGCGGCCGCGACGGCCGTTGTCAAACAGGGCGTCAACCGCTTCCTGAAGCATGCGCTTCTCGTTGCGGATGATGATGTCCGGCGCGCGCAACTCGATCAGCCGCTTCAGGCGGTTGTTACGGTTGATGACGCGGCGGTAGAGGTCGTTCAGGTCGGAGGTCGCAAAGCGGCCGCCATCCAGCGGAACCAGCGGGCGCAGGTCCGGCGGAATCACGGGAACGTGCGTCAGGATCATCCACTCGGGCTTGTTGCCCGACAGCTGGAAGGCCTCGACGATCTTCAGGCGCTTGGCGAGCTTCTTGGGCTTCAGCTCGGTGGTCGCCTGCGCGATCTCCACGCGCAGGTCGGCCGCGATCTTCTCCAGGTCCATGGAGCGCAGAAGCTCACGGATGGCCTCGGCGCCGATCAGGGCCGTGAAGTTGGTCTCGCCGTACTCGTCCTGGGCGCGCAGATACTCTTCCTCGGAGAGCAGCTGGCGATACTTCAGCTTCGTCGTGCCCGGCTCGGTCACCACGAAATATTCGAAGTACAGGATGCGCTCCAGGTCCTTCAGCGTCATGTCAAGCAGCAGACCGATGCGGCTCGGCAGGGACTTCAGGAACCAGATATGGGCCACGGGCGCGGCGAGCTCGATATGGCCCATGCGCTCGCGCCGCACCCGCGAGAGCGTGACTTCCACGCCGCACTTCTCGCAGATGATGCCCTTGTACTTCATGCGCTTGTACTTGCCGCACAAGCACTCATAGTCCTTGATGGGACCGAAGATGCGCGCGCAGAACAAGCCGTCACGCTCGGGCTTGAACGTGCGGTAATTGATGGTCTCCGGCTTCTTGATCTCGCCGTAGGACCAGGACTTGATCTTCTCCGGGCTCGCGATCGAAATGCGGATCTGATTGAAGCTCGGGGCCGGAACGGTCGGATTGAAGACGTTCAGGACTTCCTGGTTCATGTGCTGCTCCCAAACGGGGTGGGCGGCTATTCCGTTAGGCCGCTCCGGCGCTCACGCCGGGGCGGCAGTCCGCTTCAAGCGGAAAGGGTCGCGAGCCCCTTAGCTGTTCTCGAGGTCCACATTGAGGCCGAGCGAGCGCATTTCCTTCACGAGCACGTTGAAGCTCTCCGGAATTCCGCTCTCGAACGTGTCCTCGCCGCGCACGATGGCCTCGTAGACCTTGGTGCGGCCGGCCACGTCGTCCGACTTCACGGTCAGCATTTCCTGCAGCGTGTAGGCGGCGCCATAGGCTTCGAGCGCCCACACCTCCATTTCGCCGAAGCGCTGGCCACCGAACTGCGCCTTGCCGCCCAACGGCTGCTGGGTGACCAGCGAGTAAGGGCCGATGGAGCGCGCGTGGATCTTGTCGTCCACGAGATGGTGCAGCTTCAGCATGTAGATGTAGCCGACAGTGACCTTACGGTCGAAGGGCTCACCGGTGCGGCCATCGAACAGCGTCGACTGGCCCGACGGGTCGAGACCCGCCATCTCCAGCTGGTGCTCGATGTCATCCTCGTGGGCGCCGTCGAAGACCGGAGTCGCGATCGGCACACCCTTGCGCAGGTTCTCGCCCAGCTCAGGAAGCTCCTCGTCCTTGAGCTGCTCGATCTCCGGCTTGCCGTAAATGGTCTCGAGCCGCTCGCGCAGAGGCTTGAGGTCATTCTGGGCATAATAGGCGTCGACCGCTGCCGCCACCTGCTTGCCGAGGCCCGCGCAGGCCCAGCCCAGATGGGTTTCCAGGATCTGGCCCACGTTCATGCGCGAGGGCACGCCCAGCGGGTTCAGCACGATATCGACGTTCGTGCCGTCCGCCAGGAAGGGCATGTCCTCGATCGGCACGATGCGCGACACGACACCCTTGTTGCCGTGACGGCCGGCCATCTTGTCGCCCGGCTGAATCTTGCGCTTCACGGCGACGAAGACCTTCACCATCTTCATCACGCCGGGAGGCAGCTCGTCGCCACGCTGCAGCTTCTCGACCTTGTCGAGGAACCGCTGCTCAAGCCGCTTCTTCGACTCGTCGTACTGAGCGCGGATCGCCTCCAGCTCGCTCATGATGGCGTCATCCGCCACCGCGAACAGCCACCACTGCGAACGCGGGAACTCCGTCAGGATCTCGCGCGTAACCACGCTGTCCTTCTTGAAGCCCTTCGGGCCCGCAATGGCGGTCTTGCCGTCGAGGATCTCGGTCAGTCGGCCGTAGACGTTACGGTCGAGGATCGCCTGCTCGTCATCGCGGTCCTTGGCGAGCCGCTCGATCTCCTCGCGCTCGATGGCCAGAGCGCGCTCGTCCTTGTCCACACCGTGACGGTTGAACACGCGCACTTCGACGATGGTCCCCTTGGTGCCCGGCGGCAGGCGCAGGGACGTGTCGCGCACGTCCGCGGCCTTCTCACCGAAGATGGCGCGCAGAAGCTTCTCTTCCGGCGTCATCGGGCTCTCACCCTTGGGGGTGATCTTGCCCACCAGGATGTCGCCGGCATTCACCTCGGCGCCGATATAGACGATGCCCGCCTCGTCGAGATTCTTCAGCGCCTCTTCAGAGACGTTGGGAATGTCGCGGGTGATTTCCTCCGGACCCAGCTTGGTGTCGCGGGCCATGCACTCGAATTCCTCGAGGTGGATCGAGGTGAACACGTCGTCCTTGACGATGTTCTCCGAGAGCAGAATGGAGTCTTCGTAGTTGTAGCCGTTCCACGGCATGAACGCGACGAGCACGTTACGGCCGAGGGCCAGGTCACCCAGTTCCGTCGACGGGCCATCAGCGATGATATCGCCCTTGCGCACCTGATCGCCCACACGCACCAGCGGACGCTGGTTGATGCAAGTGGACTGGTTCGAACGCTGGAACTTCATCAGTCGATAGATGTCCACACCCGACTTCGACGGATCCGGCTCTTCCGTCGCCCGGATCACGATACGGGTCGCATCCACCTGGTCGATGATGCCCGTGCGCCGCGCTGCGATTGCGGCACCGGAGTCGCGGGCCACCACGGCTTCCATGCCCGTGCCCACCAGCGGAGCCTGCGAACGCACCAGCGGCACCGCCTGGCGCTGCATGTTCGAGCCCATGAGCGCGCGGTTCGCGTCGTCGTTCTCGAGGAACGGGATGAGCGCTGCGGCAACCGACACCAGCTGCTTCGGCGACACGTCCATGAAGTCCACGCGATCAGGCGAGACCATCAGCACGTCACCGGCATGGCGGCAGATGATCAGGTCCTCAACGAACCCGCCATCCTTATTCAGCGGAATGTTCGCCTGGGCGACGTAGTACTTCCCCTCCTCCATGGCGGACAGATAGACCACCTCGTCGGTGACCTTGCTGTCGACCACCCGGCGATAGGGCGCCTCAATGAAGCCGTACTTGTTCACGCGGGCGAACGTCGCCAGCGAGTTGATGAGGCCGATATTCGGGCCTTCCGGCGTCTCGATGGGGCAGATGCGGCCATAGTGAGTCGGGTGCACGTCGCGCACCTCGAAGCCCGCGCGCTCGCGTGTCAGACCACCCGGGCCCAGGGCCGAGAGACGACGCTTGTGCGTGATCTCGGAGAGCGGGTTGGTCTGGTCCATGAACTGCGACAGCTGCGACGAACCGAAGAACTCGCGCACCGCAGCCGCCACCGGCTTCGCATTGATAAGGTCCTGCGGCATCACGGTATCGATGTCGACGGACGACATCCGCTCCTTGATGGCGCGCTCCATGCGCAGCAGGCCGACGCGATACTGATTCTCCATCAGCTCGCCAACCGAACGCACGCGACGATTGCCCAGATGGTCGATATCGTCGATCTCGCCCTTGCCGTCGCGCAGCTCCACCAGCGTCTTGATGACGGCGAGGATGTCCTCGCGGCGCAACACGCGCACCGTGTCCGGGCAGTCGAGATCCAGGCGCATGTTCATCTTCACGCGGCCCACGGCAGAGAGGTCGTAGCGCTCCGCATCGAAGAACAGCGAATGGAACATGGCCTGCGCCGAATCGAGGGTCGGCGGCTCACCCGGACGCATCACACGGTAGATGTCGAAGAGCGCGTCCTCCCGGGCCACGTTCTTGTCGGCAGCCAGGGTATTGCGAATATAGGCGCCGGTATTGACGTGATCGATGTCCAGCACCGGGATCTCGCCATAGCCCAGCTCGTCCAGCTGCTTGAGGCTCTTTTCGGTGAGCTCGTCGCCGGCCTCCGCGTGGATCTCGCCGGTCTGCGCATCCACCAGATCCTCGGCCACATACTGGCCAACCATTTCCTCGTCGGAAATCTTGAGGGCCTTGAGCCCCTTCTCGGCCAGCTGGCGCGCCGCGCGCACGGTCAGCTTCTTGCCGGCCTCCAGCACCACTTCGCCCGTATCCGCGTCGATGAGGTCGGAAACCGCCTTGTAGCCCTTCATGCGCTTGGGATCGAACGGCATGCGCCAGCCGTCCTTGTCCCGCGAGAACATGATCTTCTCGTAGAAGGTGTCGAGAATTTCCTCGGCATCGAGGCCCAGCGCATAGAGCAGGCTCGTCACCGGGATCTTGCGACGCCGATCGATGCGCGCATACACGATGTCCTTGGCATCGAACTCGATGTCGAGCCAGGAACCGCGATAGGGAATAATACGCGCGGCGAAGAGCAGCTTGCCCGAGGAATGGGTCTTGCCCTTGTCGTGGTCGAAGAACACGCCGGGCGAGCGGTGCATCTGCGAGACGATAACGCGCTCAGTGCCGTTGACGATGAACGTGCCGTTCATCGTCATCAGCGGAATATCGCCGGTGTAGACGTCCTGTTCCTTGATGTCCTTCACCGACTTAGCGCCGGTATCCGGGTCCACATCGAACACGATGAGGCGCAGGGTCACCTTCAGCGGCGCCGCGAAGGTCATGCCACGCTGACGGCACTCGTCGACGTCATACTTCGGCGGCTCAAACTCGTAGCGGACGAACTCCAGCATGGCCGCGCCGGCGAAGTCGGAAATCGGAAACACCGACTTGAAGACCGCCTGCAGACCATCGTCGTCGCGCCCGCCTTTAGGTTCCTCGATCTGCAGGAACTGGTCATAAGACGCCTTCTGAACCTCAATGAGGTTCGGCATCTCGGCCACTTCCTTGATTTTGCCGAAGAACTTGCGGATCCGCTTACGACCGGTGAACGTTTGCGCCATCTCGATCCTCGTCCGTCCAGGTCCCCTTCGGGCCGGCACCCTCCCAAGGAAGGCTCGCCATGCCGGCACCGGAACCACTTCGCCGTCCGCCGCAAGAGAACAGGCGCAAGCGCCCTCCCCTTTCAGCACCATGACGGCTCTCCCGGCCGCGGCAAGCCTTAAGCCTGACCGCAGCCGGGGGAACCGTCCTACACTCCAACCTCATCGGCACCACCCGGGGCGGAAGCCCCGGGCGATCCCTGAGCTGCACCCCGCCGCGAAGCGGGGCGCAACCATCAAAGGCTCACTTGAGCTCGACCTTGGCGCCAGCCTTCTCGAGCTGGGCCTTGAGCTTCTCGGCCTCGTCCTTCGCCACGCCTTCCTTGACGGGCTTGGGAGCGCCTTCCACCAGATCCTTGGCCTCCTTCAGGCCCAGACCGGTGATGGCGCGCACTTCCTTGATGACCTCGATCTTCTTGTCGCCGGCGGAAGCCAGGACAACAGTGAACTCGGTCTGCTCCTCGGCAGCCGGGGCAGCGCCGCCGGCGGCGCCGGGAGCGGCGGCCACGGCCACGGCGGCAGCCGCGGACACGCCCCACTTCTCCTCGAGAAGCTTGGCCAGCTCGGCAGCCTCGAGCACGGTGAGGGCGGAGAGCTCGTCGACGAGCTTGGTCAGATCAGCCATGGGTGTCTTCCTTGAGATAGGTTCGAATTCGAGATTTGCGAGATCAGGCCGCCAATGTCGGCGGCCAGGTCCTCACGCAGCTTCGTCTTTCTTGGCATAGGCCCCGAACACGCGGGCCAGCTTTGCAGCCGGCGCGGTGCTGAGCTGCGCAATCTTGGTCGCCGGAGCCTGGATAAGGCCGACGAGCTTTGCGCGCAGTTCATCCAGGGACGGCATGGTGGCAAGCGCCTTCACACCATCCGCATTGAGGGCCGTGGTGCCCATCGCGCCACCAAGGATCACGAACTTGTCGTTGGCCTTGGCGAAGTCGACAGCCACCTTCGGCGCCGCCACCGGATCGCTCGAATAAGCGATCAGCGTGGGCCCCTTCAGCAGGGGCGCCACATGGGCGACGTCGGAGCCTTCCAGAGCGATCTTGGCGAGGCGGTTCTTTGCCACCTTCACGGTCGCACCCTGAGCCTTCATCTGTCGACGCAGGTTCGACATCTGGGCCACGGTGAGGCCGGAATAGTGGGCGACCACGACGACGGAAGTGGTCTTGAACACTTCCGAAAGCGCCGTGACGAGCTCTTGTTTTTCCGCTCGATCCACGTCTGGCTCTCTTTAAGCCTGTGGCGGAACACTCCCCTTGCGGGAAGACCTCCGCCGGTTGCGCCTTGCCGCACGTCGCGGCCGGACCCGTCAAAAACGGCATGCCGGCCGCAGCGCGCGGCGCTCATGCCCTGTCCCCTCGGATCCCCACCGGCACAATCACCGGGGACGACACACAAGGCGCTGGTTCGAACCGATCTCCACCGACCACCCCACGGGATGGCCAATCCGAAATTCCGGTTTTCCCCGTCTATGCGGGCTCTGCCATGCCACCCCTTGGAGCGGCGCAAGAATTAAGCCTGAAGCCACCTTTCGGAGCTCAGGCGCCTGCAGTCTCGGACAGGACTGCCGCCAACCCCGCCACCGAATTCCGTTAAGAATTGGCACCAGGATAGACGACGAGGCCGGGCGGGCGAACCCTCCCAGCCCTTTCGCCCAGTCACGGGCGAAAGCTTGAAACTCATTTTCCCCGCGGAACGACCCATCGGGAAGGAGCTCATATAATGCGCTAAGGACGACTTGTCACGCCCTTCATGCATTTAAAACGACAAGACCGCGGCGAGGGATCCCGCCGCGGTCTTGCAGAGCTGCATGAGCCTGGGATCAGGCGCTGACGACGGAGCCCGGCTCCACCTTGAGGCCCGGCCCCATGGTGGAGGAGACCGCGATGCGCTGGACATAGGTGCCCTTTGCGCCCGCGGGCTTCGCCTTCACCACCGCGTCCGCGAAGGCGCGGATGTTTTCGGCGAGCTTTTCGGCCGAGAACGACGCCTTGCCGACGCCGGCGTGGATGATGCCCGCCTTCTCAACGCGGAACTCCACGGCGCCGCCCTTGGCGGCGGCGACGGCGCCCTTCACGTCCATGGTGACGGTACCGACCTTCGGGTTCGGCATCAGGCCGCGCGGGCCCAGCACCTTACCGAGACGACCGACCAGCGGCATCAGATCGGGGGTCGCGATGCAGCGATCGAAGTCGATCTTGCCGCCCTGAATGGTCTCCAGGAGATCCTCGGCGCCCACGATGTCCGCGCCGGCAGCCTTGGCTTCGTCAGCCTTGGCGCCGCGGGCGAACACGGCAACGCGCACCGTGCGGCCGGAGCCGTTGGGCAGGTTGCAGACGCCGCGAACCATCTGGTCCGCATGGCGGGGATCCACACCCAGGTTCATCGCGACCTCGATGGTCTCGTCGAACTTGGCGGTGGCACGCTCCTTCAGGAGGGCCAGGGCCTCATCCAGGGCGTAGAGCTTGGTGGGGTCGATGCCCTCGTGGGCGGCGCGGATGCGCTTACCTTCCTTCGCCATGACGCTCACCCCTGAACCTCAAGGCCCATGGAACGGGCCGAGCCTTCGATCATCTGAACGGCCGCCTCAACGGTGTCGCAGTTCAGATCCTTCATCTTCTTCTCGGCGATCTCGGCCATCTGGGCGCGCGTGACCTTGCCGACGAAGCCGCCCTTGCCGGGCGTCTTGGAGCCGGTGCCGGGCTTCTTCTTCGTGTCGAGGCCGGCGGCCTTCTTCAGGAAGTAGGAGACCGGGGGGGTCTTCAGCTCGAAGGTGAAGGAGCGGTCCTGGTAGGCGGTGATCACCACCGGGATCGGCATGCCCTTTTCGAGCTGGCCGGTCTGGGCGTTGAACGCCTTGCAGAACTCCATGATGTTCAAGCCGCGCTGACCGAGCGCGGGGCCGATGGGCGGCGCCGGGTTGGCGCTGCCGGCGGGCACCTGCAGCTTGATGTAACCTGCGATTTTCTTCGCCATCAAAAAACTCCCCGGCATTTCGGCAGCCGGCCGAAGATGCCAATGCACGCCGGCGCGATCGGAAGATCACGGGCGTGCGGACTGAGGACCGCGGTTCGGCGGGCGAATTCCGGCTGGCGAACCGGGCACGCCTCCCGCGTATGGATGCACTCGGCAGCCGAGTGCTGAGGTCATCTACATGATACGCCGCCGCGGGGGAAGGCCCTGCGGCCCCCCGCCCGTGCATTTTCGCGCCGCCGCAGGCAAGAAAGCGGGGCGCGGGTGCCTCAGCCCTTCAGCTTCTGCAGCGCCTTAGCGCAGCCCACGGAAATCTGCTCGCCATGGGCTTTCAAACATTTCAGCAGGCGCCCCTCACCGGGCGGAACGGTGGGGCACAGGCGCTCGATATCCGGCTTGCAGTACTGGATGACCTGTTCCTGCGCGAAGCTCGACGACGCGAACACCGTGCTGCCGGCGATGGCCAGCGCCAAAACAACCCTCTTCATATCCAAGCCTCCGGAAGCGACCATGTGCGGAGGAGTTGGCCGCCCGAAGGCACGCTAGGGGGCGCCCGAGACGCGCACCATGCAGAAAATGGACCCAACCGTGCGGGCAAAAGAAAAGGCGCGGTCGCCCGCGCCTCCTCCACGTCGGAAAGGGATCGAAGAAAGCCGTCAGACCTTCTCGACCTGATTGAACTCCAGCTCCACCGGGGTCGCGCGGCCGAAGATCGACACGGCAACCTTGAGGCGGGAGCGAGTGTCGTCCACTTCCTCGACAATGCCATTGAAGGAGGCAAACGGCCCGTCGGACACCTTCACCGTCTCGCCCACTTCGAACGACACGGAGGGTTTGGGACGCTCGATGCCTTCCTGGACCTGCTGCAGGATGCGCATGGCCTCCGATTCGGAAATCGGCATCGGCTTGTTATCGGCGCCCAGGAAGCCGGTCACCTTCGGGGTGTTCTTGATGAGGTGGAAGGCCTCGTCCGTCAGGTCCATCTTCACCAGCACGTAGCCGGGGAAGAACTTGCGTTCGGCGTCGACCTTCCGGCCGCGACGCACTTCGACGACCTTCTCGGTCGGCACCAGAATCTCATCGAACAGATCGGTCAGGCCGCGCTGTTCCGCCTGCTCGCGAATCGAATCGGCCACCTTCTTCTCGAAGTTGGAATAGGCGTGGACGATGTACCAACGTTTTGCCATGGAACCCTTCCCGCCGCCTCAGTGCCCGATGGTGAGCAGGGTGGACACGCCGAACCGGATGACCTGATCGGCGACGAAGAAGAAGATGGCGGCGAGGAACACCATCACGAACACCATGGCCGTGGTGATCAGAGTCTCGCGCCGGGTCGGCCAGGTGACCTTCGCCGTTTCGGCGCGGACCTGTTGAAAGAACTCGACAGGACTGTTCTTCGCCATGCGTGACACGGCGGCCCTTTGGGAAAAGCTCCCGGTGACCGCCACCTCTCCTTGTTCGAGGACGCCCCGCGCCCGATTGCGCGCGCCGCCGCCGGAAACTCAAATAGCCCGCCTTAGCCCTTTCCGGAAGGGTGCGAGCGCTGAACCGAGCCGGGTTGATATGGGATGCTCAAAGCGCGGGCTGAAGCGCCCCTCGCGCCGACCCCATCCCGAACCGCCGCTTTTGACCCTGCCGCCCCGCCCGATGGCGGAAGCTGGCAGGAGTGGAGGGACTCGAACCCCCAACCCCCGGTTTTGGAGACCGGTGCTCTAACCAGTTGAGCTACACTCCTAGGCCTCGCCCCGCATGGCGCAGCCGACCTGCTTGAAGCATTGGGCGCGCGGCATCCGAGGGTAAAGCCCGCCGCGCCGGGAAGCGACCCAGCGCATCGGTAGCGTGTGTGTAGAGGCATGCGGGGCATCTGTAAAGGGGATCGCGCACCGGCAATGGTGTCGTCCCCAGCCCATCGGCGTTGAAAGTTGAATGGCTCACGGTTCCGGCTTGCCGCCACCCTTGGGCTCCGTGCGCGAACCATACGGCTTGCCTGAACCCGCACAGTCCTGATTCGCGCCGGTCCCCGGGGCATTCTCGAAGACACAACGGGTCGTGCGCGGATCCCCGCACGACCCGGTCGAGATTCCTGAAACGCACGCAGCGACCGTCGGGGCCCCGATAGCCCGGCGCGCCTTTGCAGCCACACCCTTCGCAAGGCGGCCGGACTGGGCACAGCTGCCTCCCCTGCACCGACGACGAGGGGGGCAGGATGGCACCAAAAGCCGGAGCACAAAGACACACGCAAAAGAAAAGGGCGGCGCCGAAGCACCGCCCCTTCCGAACTCTTGAGATGGACACAAGGTCCATCCCCCATCATCACTCGATGATGGAGGCAACCACGCCGGCGCCGACCGTGCGGCCGCCTTCGCGGATGGCGAAGCGCAGCTTCTCTTCCATGGCGATCGGAACGATCAGCGCCACGTCCATCGACACGTTGTCACCGGGCATCACCATTTCGGTGCCTTCCGGCAGCGTGCACACGCCGGTCACGTCCGTGGTGCGGAAGTAGAACTGCGGGCGATAGTTGGTGAAGAACGGAGTGTGACGGCCGCCCTCTTCCTTGGTCAGGATGTAGGCTTCGGCCTTGAACTTGGTGTGGGGCTTCACCGAGCCGGGCTTGCACACGACCTGGCCGCGCTCCACGTCCTCACGCTTGGTGCCACGCAGCAGGATGCCGACATTGTCACCAGCCTGACCCTGGTCGAGCAGCTTGCGGAACATTTCGACGCCGGTCACCGTGGTCTTCACGGTCGGACGGATGCCGACGATTTCCACTTCCTCGCCGACCTTGATGATGCCGCGCTCCACGCGACCGGTCACCACGGTGCCGCGGCCGGAGATGGAGAACACGTCCTCGATGGGCATCAGGAACGGCAGGTCAACCGGACGCTCCGGCTGCGGGATGTAGGCGTCGACCTGGGTCATGAGCTCCAGGACGGCGTCACGGCCGAGCACGGGGTCGCCGTTCTCGAGGGCCACGAGGGCCGAGCCACGGACGATCGGGATATCGTCGCCGGGGAAGTCGTACTTGGACAGAAGCTCACGCACTTCCATCTCGACGAGCTCGAGCAGCTCCGGATCGTCGACCATGTCGCACTTGTTGAGGAACACCACCAGGGCCGGAACGCCGACCTGACGGGCGAGCAGGATGTGCTCACGGGTCTGGGGCATGGGGCCGTCAGCGGCGGACACCACCAGGATGGCGCCGTCCATCTGCGCCGCGCCGGTGATCATGTTCTTCACATAGT
Organism: Xanthobacter variabilis; assembly: GCF_043831965.2. Taxonomy (NCBI): domain Bacteria; kingdom Pseudomonadati; phylum Pseudomonadota; class Alphaproteobacteria; order Hyphomicrobiales; family Xanthobacteraceae; genus Xanthobacter; species Xanthobacter variabilis. Next base: position 2,392,650 of record NZ_CM195533.1, on the reverse strand, counting down.
CGGCGTGCCCGGGGCAGTCGACGTGCGCATAATGGCGGTTCTGGGTCTCGTACTCGACGTGAGCGGTCGAGATGGTGATGCCGCGCGCCTTCTCTTCCGGCGCCTTGTCGATCTGGTCGTAGGCGGTGAAGGTGGCGCCGCCGGTCTCGGCCAGGATCTTGGTGATCGCCGCGGTCAGCGAGGTCTTGCCGTGGTCGACGTGACCAATGGTGCCGATGTTGCAGTGCGGCTTCGAACGGTTGAACTTCTCTTTGGCCATCGTTTTCTCTCAGTCGGTCGGGCGCCCGCACGGGCCGCAAAAAAAGCCGCCGTGGGATAGGTGGTTTCGCGCGCGGATGCAAGACCCGTGCTTCAGGTGGCCGGCGCCCTGCGTGCGAATCGCGTGGAGATTGGAGCGGGTGAAGGGAATCGAACCCTCGTATTCAGCTTGGAAGGCTGCTGCTCTACCATTGAGCTACACCCGCCTCGTGGTGAGCCATAACACGCGCATCGCCGCGGCGGAAGAGACCGCAAACAAGCCTGGGGGTAACTTCCCAGCACCCGTCCGGAAGCGCATTTGGACACCACGCAGCCCCACGGGCCGATGCGCGCCTTCGCGACACATCGCCTCAAGCCCGGCAGGCCTGTCGGCCCACCCGGCGCACTCAGCAGCGCGTGTGGGAAATTGAATGCTCTTGCGAGCGATGGCGGCCGTTGCCGGCCTCCGCGACGACGGGTGGTGGAGGGGGTTGGATTCGAACCAACGTAGGCAGAGCCAACGGATTTACAGTCCGTCCCCTTTAACCACTCGGGCACCCCTCCATACGACGGCCCGTCGTCGTGACCGCCCTATTCGGGCGGGTCATCACGGCCCGGCTCCATGCGATGCGCAAGCGAATCTCATGTGTTCCGAACCGTCAGCCAGCGACGCGAACGTGTCGGACGCCGGCTGAGGACCGGGTTTATGTAAGGCGACCTCGCTCAAGTCAACCGCAAAAGCGCAGCAGGACGATCGAGCTGTGGATGACGCGGCTGTTGCCAGCTGTCTCGCGGACGTTGCGGGGCCTTCTCCCTCTTGCGTCGGGGCGTCGGCTCTGACAAAGCCTCGACCATGTCCGATCGTCCTCCCCATAAGCCGCCGCGCTCCGGCGGTCCCCGGCGTCCCTTTGGCGGCAAGAGCTTCGGCGCAGCGGGCGGACGCCCGCGCCATCCCGGCAAGGGCGGCGCTCCCGCCTGGGCGGGCGAGGATGACATCGCGCTGCTTTACGGCTGGCACACGGTGGCGGAGGCGCTGGCGAATCCCCAGCGTCGCTTCCGCAAGATCCTGGCGACGGAAAATGCCGTTCACCGCATCGAGGAAGCCGGGCTCGCCCTGCCGGTGACGCCCGAGCTGGTGCGCCCGTCGGACATCGACAAGCTGGTGGGCGCGGACGCGGTGCACCAGGGCCTGCTGGCGGAGGTGGACCACCTGCCCTCCCCCGCGCTCAAGGACATTGCCAAGACCGATCTCGTGCTGGTGCTCGACCAGATCACCGATCCGCACAATGTGGGCGCCATCGTGCGGTCCGCCGCCGCCTTCGCGGTGAGCGCCATCGTCACCACCGCGCGCCACAGCCCGGCGGCCACGGGCGTTCTGGCCAAAAGCGCCTCCGGGGGGCTGGAGCATGTGCCCATCTGCCTGGTGCAGAACCTCGCCCGCGCTCTCAAAGAGCTGAAGGACAACGGCATGCTGGTGGTCGGCCTCGACAGCGAGGGCGCCGCCGATTTGGAGGATACCCCCCTGCGCGCGCCGCTCGCACTGGTGCTCGGCGCCGAGGGCAAGGGGCTGCGGCAGCTCACGCGCGAAACCTGTGATGTGCTGGCGCGAATCGACCTGCCGGGCGCCATCAAGAGCCTCAACGTCTCCAACGCCGCCGCGCTCTCTCTGGGGGTCGCCCGCCACGCCCTGAAGCGGGGCTGAGCCACGCTTTTCGTGCAAGGCGCCATTGCGCTACCGCCGCAACTCACCTTGCGGCATTGCACCTAAGACTAATAGACTATCGTCGCATTTCATCATCCCCGTCACAATACCGGCGGGCGCGTGAGCGCTCAGCTCTGCCTTACCGCCCGCTTCAAGAGGCGGCCCGCGAGCCGAAGGAGGAACGCCTGTCCACCGCCTGACGTCGGCGCATGCCGCTGAGCATGGCCGCGCGCGCTGCGGCTCGCCCAAGTCCTCCCCCGCGGCCCACGCCATGGCAGGGACCAAGCCTGGCTCAGCTCCACCGCCCAAGGGCGGCAGGGGCCTCGACGTGGGAGGACATGTCCATGAGCGTGACAACCGCGCGGGAGGCAGCAGCCCCTCGCCCCATGACGCGGGAGGAGAAGCGGGTCATCTTCGCCTCATCCCTCGGCACAGTCTTCGAATGGTACGATTTTTATCTTTACGGCTCGCTTGCGGCCATCATCGGCGCCCAGTTCTTTTCCGCCTATCCGCCAGCCACCCGCGATATCTTCGCGTTGCTGGCCTTCGCCGCGGGCTTTCTTGTGCGCCCGTTCGGGGCATTGGTCTTCGGCCGGCTGGGTGACCTTGTCGGGCGCAAATACACCTTCCTCATCACCATTCTCATCATGGGCCTGTCCACCTTCCTGGTGGGTATTTTGCCCAATGCGGCGGCCATCGGCATTCTGGCGCCCGTCATCCTGGTCGGCCTGCGGCTGCTGCAGGGCCTGGCGCTCGGTGGCGAATATGGCGGCGCGGCAACTTATGTGGCCGAGCACGCACCCCACGGACGACGCGGCTTCTACACGTCCTGGATCCAGACCACCGCGACCCTTGGCCTGTTCCTGTCCCTGATCGTCATCCTGCTGACGCGCACCCTCACGGGCGAGGAAGCGTTCCGCACCTGGGGCTGGCGCGTGCCGTTCCTGGTGTCGGTGCTACTGTTGGGCATCTCGGTGTGGATCCGCCTCCAGCTTTCCGAATCACCCACCTTCAAGCGGATGAAGGAAGAAGGCACCACCTCCAAGGCCCCCATTTCCGAGGCATTCGGGCACTGGGGCAACATGAAGGTCGTGCTGATCGCCCTGTTCGGCCTCGTCGCGGGCCAGGGCGTGGTCTGGTACACGGGCCAGTTCTACGCGCTGTTCTTCCTGCAATCGATCCTGAAGGTGGACGGCTATACCTCAAACCTGCTGATCGCCTGGTCGCTGGTGTTCGGCACCGGCTTCTTCGTCTTCTTCGGCTGGCTGTCGGACAAGATCGGGCGCAAGCCCATCATCCTGGCCGGGTGCCTGATCGCGGCGGCGAGTTATTTCCCGCTGTTCAACCTCATCACCACCTATGCCAACCCGCCCCTTGAGAAGGCGGTGCAGAATGTGCGGGTGACGGTGGTGGCGGACCCGGCCGGCTGCGGCTCGCTCTTCAATCCGGTGGGCACGCGGGTCTACAACCAGCCCTGCGACCTGGCGCGCGACTTCCTCGCCAAAGCGGGCGTGAAATACAGCAGCGTCCCCGGCACGCCCGGTGCCCCGGTCGAGCTCAAGGTGGATGGGCTCAGCGTGCCGTTCGGGCCGGACTTCGCCAAGAATGCCGGCGCCGCATTGCAGGAGGCCGGCTACCCCAAGGCTGGCGCCAACAATGAGGTGGTGAAGATGTCCCACCCGTTCGACATCTTCCGCCCGCAGGTGGCGGCGGTGATCGGGCTTTTGTTCATCCTGGTGCTGTTCGTCACCATGGTGTACGGGCCCATCGCGGCGGCGCTGGTGGAATTGTTCCCGGCGCGCATCCGCTACACCTCCATGTCGCTGCCCTATCACATCGGCAATGGCTGGTTCGGCGGACTTCTGCCTGCGACGTCTTTTGCCATGGTCGCGGCCACCGGAGACATCTATTTTGGTCTCTGGTATCCGATCGTGATTGCGTTGATGACCTTCGTCATCGGTCTTCTGTTCGTGCCGGAGACGAAGGACCGCAACATCGATCACTGGCATTGAGCGCCCTTTACGACGGGCGCTCGCCACCAACCTCTGGCGCGGCCTCTTCAGCCGCGCCCCTCCCGGGACGGCCCCGCATGACGCGGGGCCGCTTTTTTTGGGGCCCCAGCCGCGGCGGGCGCGCGAGCGGACCGGCATAAGCCGGCTTGACGCGCGGGCCCGCTTCAGGGGATAGCTTCGCCCAGGGCGTACAGCCTTCGGAATACACCGGGGCTACGGGCGAACGCCTCCTCCGGCGTGGCAACGGCTTTCACAAAGCCACAAAGCGCCGGCACGAAAGGTCCATGGGCCGCGTTAGCTCAGCAGGTAGAGCAACCGCCTTGTAAGCGGTAGGTCGTCCGTTCGATTCGGACACGCGGCACCACCCCCTTCCCAGCATCGCCCTCACCGGAACGCGACCAGTGGGGCGCCACGAGCGAGCGCGTCACCAGCGAGCGCGTCACCAGCGGGCGCGCGACAAACGGCGCCCGAAGGACGCCGCTTGCACCTCTCCATCAGCGCAGAGGGAAACCCAGGGACTTCAGCACCGTGCCCAGCTGATCGCGTCCGGTGAGGGATTCCGGCGCCTTCACACGGGCCAGCGCGGTGCTCACCCAGCCCACCTCGGCCATGCCCTGGCCATGCTGGAAGCCCTTCATGGTCGCCTCGTAATGATCGATGGGCTCCTGTGGCAGGCTCGCATCATAGCGTTCCTTGTGGAGCACCAGCTTCTGCGAGAGGCGCGGCTTCACGTCAGCTGGCCGCTCGGGATCGGGATAGCCGATGCACATGCCGAATACGCCCATCACATTGGGCGGCAGGCCCAGCAGCCGCGCCACCTCCTGCGGCTTGTTGCGCAGCGCGCCGATATAGACACAGCCGAGCCCCAGGGATTCCAGCGCCACCACCGCATTCTGCGCCGCCAGCGCGGCATCGATGACGGCGACGACATAGCTCTCAAGAAAATCGAGCCCGGTGGTGGGCGTGTCATTGCGGCGGCCGAGGGCTTCCAGCCGCGAGAGGTCCGCCAGCCACACCAGCATCAGGGGCGCCGCGATGACATGCTTCTGCCCGCCGGTCACCTCGGACAAGGCCGCGCGGGTCTCCGGATTTTGCACGGAAATCACGCTGAAAGTCTGGAGGTTGGAGGACGAGGGTGCCGACTGGGCCGCCGCCACCAGCGTTTCCACCAGTCCATCCGGCAATGGCCGGTCGGAATAGGCGCGCACGGTGCGGTGCGAGAGCAGGGCCGCGATGGTGTCATTCAGGATCAGCTTGGCCGGCGCCTCGTCGGCGCCATAGCGGGCGGCCAGGAGGTCTGCGGGCGAAAGGGTCTCGGCAGGCGTTTCGGATCGGCTGGTGGACATCTCGAACTCCTTGAGCGGATGCGGCTTCGAGCGGCCGGCCCTCACCACCCGCACCCGGCCCCCTGCGGCAAGATGCAGGCCGAAACGCAGCGGCCACCGGAAGAGCGACGCGATGCCGGGCGGACCAGTTGCAGGCCTTCTGCCAGCGGCAACGTCGCCGGCAAGGTGCCCTTGCGCCGGAGCTTTGTACAGCCCCTGCATACAGGCGAAGAGCGCCCGCGCCGCCCCTGCTCGTGGCTGCGCCACCGTTGCGAATGGCTGCGCCGCCCCTGCCGATGGCTGCGCCGCCCTTGCCGATGGCTGCGCCGCCCTTGCCGATGGCCGCGCGGCCCCTACATGAGGACCAGCGCGAGGGGGCGGCGCGGCCGGACACGGCCAAACTCGGGATTTTTCATGACGGCTTTCTCGATCCTGGATCTCGTCCGGGTGACCGTAAACGCGGACGCCCGCGCGGCGCTCGACAATGCCCGCGACCTTGCCGCCCATGCCGAGCGCTGGGGCTATCGCCGCTTCTGGGTGGCCGAGCATCACAACATGCCGGGCATCGCCTCCGCCGCCACGGCCGTGGTCATCGGCCATATCGCGGCCGGCACCTCCCGCATCCGGGTCGGGGCCGGCGGCATCATGCTGCCCAACCATTCCCCCATGGTGGTAGCCGAGCAATTCGGCACCCTGGCCCGCCTCTTTCCCGGCCGCATCGATCTCGGGCTCGGGCGCGCGCCCGGCACCGATCAGCTCACCTTCCGTGCCCTGCGCCGCACGCACGCGGACGCCGACCACTTCCCCCAGGACGTGCTGGAGCTCCAGGCCTATTTCCAGCCTGTGCAGCCCGGCCAGACGCTCCAGGCCGTGCCGGCGGCCGGGGTGGACGTGCCCTTGTGGATTCTCGGCTCCTCCACCTTTGGCGCCCATCTGGCGGCGGAGCTGGGGCTGCCTTACGCCTTCGCCTCCCATTTCGCGCCGGCCCAGCTGATGGAGGCGCTCCACGTCTACCGCAGCCGCTTCAAGCCCTCGGCGATGCTGGACAAACCCCACGCCATGGCCGGCATCAACGTGATCGCGGCGGAAACCGATGCGCAGGCCATCCGCCTCGCCACCACCCAGCAGATGTCGTTCGCCAACATCTTCCGCGGCGCGCGGGGTCTGAGCCTGCCGCCCATCGACGACATCGAGACCTATTGGACCCCGGCGGAGAAGGCCCAGGCCCAGCGCATGCTCGCCTGCTCGGTGGTCGGCTCGCCCGAAACGGTGCGCTCGGGCCTCGCCACCTTCATCGCGGAAACGGGGGTGGACGAGGTGATGGTGGTCTCTGACATCTTCGACCCCATCCTGCGCCTGCGCTCCTTCGAGATCATCGCCGGCCTGGGGCTGGACGAGGGATCGCCGCCGCCGGTCTGAGACGCACGCCGGACCTGAAGGCGCAACTCTTGCATGTGCGCGGGGCAGGAGCCCTGCGCATGAAAACCTTTCTCGACTGGTCGGCTTACGACACTTACGGCATCGGCGACGCCTATTCCGGAATCCCCGCAACCGGCGGGAATTACGCGAAGGCGGTGGCCGTGTGCATGCACAGCCGGGATTGTCAGAATACCGGCAAAGGGGTGATGTGCCCTTCCTACCGCATCACCGGCGACAAGGCCCATTCCACCGAGGCGCGGGTGGCCGCCTTCAAGGCTGCGCTCAATGACGGCTCCGATGCGGAGGCCTTCGCCGACCCGCGGCTGGACGCCGCCATGGACCTGTGCGTGTCATGCAAGGCCTGCAAGAAGGAATGCCCGAGCGCCGTGGACATGACGCTCATCAAGACCGAATACCTCGCCCAGCGCCATGAGATCAAAGGCGTGCCCGCCCGCACCCGCCTGTTCGGCGGCGTGCCGGAATGGACCGGGCGCCATCGCCGCCTGCTGCGCGCCGCCATTCGCCTGCGCAATCGCTGGCGGCTCGCCGCGCGGGTGGCCGAAAAGTGGCTCGGCATCACCGCCCGCCGTCCCATTCCCGAACCCACGGCCAAGCCCTTCTCCCCCGCCCCGACCCTGGCGCCCGAGGCGGCGCCGCGCGGGGAGGTGATCCTGTTCGTGGACACCTTCTGCCATCATTTCGATCCGGACATCGCGGAAGCGGCCCAGACGGTGCTGGAAACCGCCGGCTATCGCGTGCGCATGGCCCGCCCCTCCCCGACGGATCCGGAGCCGAACCGGCCCTTGTGCTGCGGGCGCACCTATCTCACCACCGGCATGGTGGACAAAGCGCGCGGGGAGGCCCAGCGCGTGCTCGCCGCCTTCAAGGACGAGATCGCCGCCAAGACGCCCATCATCGGCCTCGAACCCTCCTGCCTGCTCTCGCTGCGAGACGAACTCTACAGCCTGGGCCTCGGCCCGGAGGTGGGGGATCTGGGCAAACAGCTCTATCTGCTGGAAGAATTTCTCTCCCGTGAGCACCAGAACAAGGGTCTTCGGCTGGAGCTGAAGGCGCTCGACCTGCCCAAGGCCCTGCTGCACGGCCACTGCCACCAGAAGGCGTTCGGGGTGATGAAGGCGACCCGAAAGGTGCTCTCCTGGATTCCCGGCTTCTCCTATGACATCGTGGAAACGAGCTGCTGCGGCATGGCCGGCAGCTTCGGCCTGGAGGCCGAGCACTATGACGCCTCCATGGCGATGGCGGAGCTGAAGCTTCTGCCCTCCGTGCGCGAGGCGACGGCGGGCACACCCTTGATCGCGAACGGCTTTTCCTGCCGCCACCAGATCGAGCACGGCACCGGCCGCAAGGCCCGCCACATCGCCTTGCTGCTGCGCGACGCCCTCGCCGCCCCGGTGCGCTGAGGGCGGGACGCGACGCGCTCAAGCCGGCTGGCTCTCCGCCGGCGCGGCAAGATCCGGCGTCACCAGCAGATCGAGAAAGGCCCGCGCGGCGCCATCCAAGGCTGCGCGGCGGTCCTTCTCGAAGGCCGGGCCGGCGCCCATATGGGCGACCACCAACTCCCAGCACAATTCCGGGGAAGCCAGCTCCACCACGGCCAGGGCCGGAGCCCGCGTGCGCGCGATGGCGTCCGGCACCAGAGCGACCCCCAGCCCCCGCGCCACCAACGCCAGCAGGGTTTCAAGATCGCTCACCTCGAACGCGAGCCGCCGCTCCACGCCCGCGTCCGCAAAGCCGCGATCCACCACCCCCCGCGTGCCCCATCCCGGCTCGAAATCCACGAACGGCTCGTCCGCCAGATCCGCCAGCGTCACCTCGGGCCGGCGCGTCAGGCGATGGCCCTTGGGGCACACCAGCACCAGCGCCTCGCAGGCGATGAGGGTGGTCGCGATGTCCACCGGAGCGCGGCACAAAGGCAGCATGGCAAGGTCGAGCTCTCCCGCCCGCACCTTCTCCAGGAGCTGATCGGTGCCGCCCTGGCACAGCCGCACCTCGATGGCGGGAAAGGAGGCGTGGAAGCGCGCCAGGAGCGCCGGCAGGTCGAGAAACGCGGGCAGGCTCTGCACGGTGCCGATGGACAGGGAGCCGCGCTCCAGCCCCGCCACGGCGGCCACCGCTTCGCGCGCCTCGCGCGCCGCCGCCAGCACCGGCCGCGCCTTCTCCAGAAGCACCCGCCCGGCAGCGGTCAGGCGCACCTGGCGGGTGGTGCGCACGAAGAGCTGGGCGCCCAGCTCCTCCTCCAGCGCCCGCACCGAATTGGACAAAGCCGATTGCACAATGTTCACCCGCCGGGCCGCGCGAGTGAAATGCCCCTCTTCCGCAACGGCAATGAAATGCTGAAGCTGCCGCAATTCCATGATGCGCCACCCGCCCCGGCCATTCATTCAAGATCGAGATAAATGCCATCTCGATATTCCATTTGAAAGATTAATAGCCCCGGCCCATGGTGCGCAAGCATTCGATCCGGAGGGCGACTCTGGCGCCGCCGGATTCTTCTCCCAAAGAGGAGATTTCCATGAAAGTCGGGTTCATCGGATTGGGCCATATGGGTTCCGGCATGGCGCGGAACCTGCTGAAGGCCGAACACGCCGTCACTGTCTATAACCGCACCCCTGCCCGCGCAGACGCTTTGGTGGCGGAAGGCGCCCTGCGCGCGGAAAGCGTGGCGCAGGCCTGCGGCGGCGAGGCCGTCATCACCATGCTGTCGAACGACGCGGCGGTGGAAGAGGTGGCGTTCGGCGCCGGCGGCATCATTGCCAGCCTGCCCAAGGGCGCGCTGCACGTGTCCGCCAGCACCATTTCCGTTGAGCTGTCCGAGCGCCTCGCCGCCGCCCACGCGGACGCTGGCCAGCTTTATGTGTCCGCCCCCGTGTTCGGGCGGCCGGATGTGGCGGCGGCGGGCAATCTGTTCGTGGTCGCGGCCGGCGAGGCAGCGGCCATCGCCCATGCCCGGCCGCTGTTCGAGGCGGTGGGCCAGCGCACCTTCGAGGTCTCGCAGACGCCTTCCCGCGCCAATCTGGTGAAGCTTTCCGGCAATTTCCTCATCGCCTGCGTCATCGAATCCTTAGGGGAAGCCTTCGCTCTGGTGGGCAAAGCGGGCATCGACAAGACGCAATATCTGGAGCTGCTCACCTCCACTTTGTTCGGCGCGCCGGTCTACAAGAATTATGGCCGCATGCTGGCCGAGCCCGGCGAGCACCCCGTGGGCTTTGCCGCCCCGCTCGGCCTCAAGGACGTGAAGCTCGCTTTGTCCGCCGCCGAGGCGCTGGAAGTGCCCCTGCCGCTGGCCAGCCTGTTGCGCGACCGCTTCATCACCCTCCTCGCCCAGGGCGGCGCGGACCAGGACTGGTCCGCCATCGGCCACCTCGCCGCCCGCGATTCCGGGCAGGCCTGACCGTCCATAAGGAACATCCCATGGAACAGATCGAAATCGGCACGTCCGGCATCAAGACGTCCCGCATCGGCCTCGGCACCTGGGCCATTGGCGGCTGGATGTGGGGCGGGTCGGACGAGAAGGACGCCATCGCCACCATCCGCACCGCCGTGGAGCGGGGCATCACGCTGATCGACACCGCCCCCGTCTACGGCTTCGGCCATTCCGAGGAGATCGTAGGCAAGGCCCTGGCGGGCGGGCTGCGCGAGAAGGTGCAGATCGCCACCAAGGTGGGCCTGGCCTGGAAGGACGGCAAGGTGTTCCGCGACAGCCGCCCGGCCCGCCTGCGCCAGGAGATCGAGGATTCCCTGCGCCGGCTGAAAACCGATGCCATCGACCTCTATCAGGTCCACTGGCCCGACCTCGAAACCCCGTTCGAGGAGACCGCGCGGACGCTGGCGGAGCTGAAGCGCGAAGGGAAGATCCGCGCCATCGGCGTTTCCAATTATTCGCCCGCGCAGATGGACGCCTTCCGCGCCGTCGCGCCCCTCGACGCGGTGCAACCGCCCTACAATCTGTTCGAGCGGGAGATCGAGGCGGACGTACTGCCCTATGCGGTGCGCACCGGCCTCACGGTTCTGAGCTACGGTGCCCTGTGCCGGGGCCTGCTCTCCGGCCGCATGACGCCCACCACCACCTTCGAGGGCGACGATTTGCGCAAGGTGGACCCCAAGTTCAACGCGCCCCGTTTCCCGCACTATCTCCAGGCGGTGGAGGAGCTGAAGGCGCTCGCCAAGACGCGCTACGGCAAATCGGTGCTGGCGCTGGCTGTGCGCTGGGTGCTGGACCAGGGGCCGACCATTGCCTTGTGGGGCGCGCGCCATCCCGGCCAGCTCGATCCGGTGGGCGAGGTGGACGGCTTCCACATCGACGCCGACACCAAGGCGGAGATCGACGCCATCCTGGCCCGCACGGTCATCGACCCCGTCTCCCCCGCCTTCATGGCCCCGCCCAGCAAGCGGCCGGCCGAGGTGGCGTGACGAAGTCCGGAACAACAGACGGCGGGCTTCGCAGCGCGCCCGTCGACAGGACTTATGAGCCTTTGGCGACGCACAAAGCCAACTTCTAAGGCTTGTCGGGGGCCTCAGCGGCGGGGCTGCCGCGCTCAAGAGGGGGCAGGACGAGGACAAACACCCAAAGCCTGCCCCACCGCCATGTTCCCCACCCATGGCGGCAGAACGCCGGCCGCAACATTCCAGGCCGCCCTCAGCAAGAGGCCCGGAAAAGAGGTTGCGCAAGCTCCTCTGCGCGGTGCCGGCTCTTGATATCCCGACGCTTCGCTGAACTTCGCGAGAAAACGCAGCAGCACACCCCTTGCCGCGCCCACCACATCGGCAGGCGCGGGTTTTCGCGATCAGCGGAACTTACGTCGGTCCTGAATGGCGGTTCCAGAAAACTCCACCCCGCTGATCGCGCACGAGGGCCGCGCCCTATACGGCACCGGCAGCAATCATCAGCTCGGTCGGCCCCTCAGCCGGCATCAATGGCCGCCCCTCAGCCTTCCCATAGCGCCGCCAATGCTCGAAGCCGGATTCGTATTCGCCGCGCCGAACGGCCTCGTCGACGTCGGGATTTGCAGCCAGATAGCCCAGCTCGGTAAAGGCGGGCGGAGCCGTATCGATCCCAACATACAGGGAAAGAAAAAGCCTCATGATTTCGCCAACAACCGCGTTGGAAACATGAAGGCAGTCGACCCCATACGCCAGATTGCGCGGCGCGAGCGAGACGATATCGTAGCTGGGGAAATAGTCCACATCGGGGTGCAACGCCGCAAATTGCTCAGCGGCGACGCGCAATGTACTTTTTGACCGCATATTGGCGATAGCAACATCCTGCCCGGAAAACGTCTCGCTCATCGGGACCGGCGAAACGGTCACGATGAGACGGGCGTGGCGATTCATGCTCTTGATCAGCCAGCGCATTTCCTCCAGGTCGGCAACACTCTGCGCCACATCGGTAATCACCAGGCGGTAGCGATCACGCTCGCGACGAACCGAGGTGAATGACGGCGCGCAATTGAGATAGCAGTTTGCCTTATTATCCCACCACACCTCATTCAACCCGAGCGTGACAACAACGACGGACGCATTCCGGACGCGCGAAAAATAATCTTCAATCAAATATGTCCGGCGCTCGATTGCGCGCTCAAGACTAACTGGCGGGATTCCAGGCCCAAGCTGCAAATCTGACCAACCATTTGGCCCCTCTTCGAACAAAGTTTTATTGATAACAGGCTTCGACACAGCCCATTTCAGCTCATTCACCATCGACATGGTCGTGAATTTGTTCACAAACCCATTGGGGCGCGCCGGCGCCTCGCTCTTGGGAGCGACAATTTTCTTGGAGAGAACGGCCCGCTCTCTATAAATCAAATGCTCTTCAATATTGCGTGCAAAGCACGAGCCGATGCAAAAAAATGAGCTCTTTGCATCGATCGTGAATTTAGGCTTGTGGAATATACCGATTGGCGCTTCCTTGAAGCGCTCAATATTCTCACTCCACCGAGTGTATCGAGCGGCGGCCAGAGATTTCCAAGCCAATTCACCACGAATAAATTGCATGACAACCCGCCCTCATCATGACAGCCAACAGGTTGTACAAGGGTAGCGCTTTCGGAACGCTAACTCGCACAATCTCGCGTGCGATGTTCCGGTTCGCGCTTTCAAGTTCGATCAGCAAATGGCAGCATCCGCCACGGCCTTGAGAAAGCCAGGAACAAGCTCACCCTTCGGGCTTAGCCGAAAGCCCAATTCGAATTCAACCCCATTCTCTGGGGCGGAAATCGTATCGGCGTCCCCTCTCTTGCTCCGCGCGGACGACATCCTGCCCGGCCGGCGGGATCGCCGCCACGACTTGTTGGTGGAGATACCATTTCCACTGGTCGCCAGTGTGGCGCGGGCGGCCGATGCGTCGCAAGATTCGCACGGAAGCCGCAAAAACAAAGCCCGGGCCGGTGCGGATACCGGCCGGGCTTCGAAGGATCGGGCGTGCGGGCCGCCTATTCGGCGGCACTCACATAGAGCTTGCCGCCCTCGGCCATGAACTCCTGCGACTTCTGCCGCATGCCCTCGGCGGCGGCCTCGGCGGTCAGCGCCGGGTCGGCGCCTTCCATCAGCTTGGCCTCGGCGCGCAGCTCCTGGGTGATCTTCATGGAGCAGAATTTCGGCCCGCACATGGAGCAGAAGTGCGCCACCTTGTGCGCGTCCTTGGGCAGGGTCTCGTCGTGGAACTTCTGCGCCGTGTCCGGATCGAGGCCCAGGTGGAACTGGTCCTGCCAGCGGAAATCGAACCGCGCCCGGCTCACCGCATCGTCGCGGATCTGCGCGGCGGGGTGGCCCTTGGCGAGGTCGGCGGCGTGGGCGGCGATCTTGTAGGTGATGACGCCGGTCTTCACGTCGTCGCGGTCGGGCAGGCCCAGATGCTCCTTGGGCGTGACGTAGCAGAGCATGGCGCAGCCGAACCAGCCGATCATAGCCGCGCCGATGCCGGAGGTGATGTGGTCATAGCCCGGCGCGATGTCGGTGGTGAGCGGGCCCAAGGTGTAGAACGGCGCTTCGCCGCAGGCCTTGAGCTGCTTGTCCATATTGGCCTTGATCTTGTGCATGGGCACGTGGCCCGGGCCCTCGATCATCACCTGGCAGCCCTTGTCCCAGGCGATCTTGGCGAGCTCGCCGAGGGTCTCCAGCTCGGCGAACTGGGCAGCGTCGTTGGCGTCCGCGATGGAGCCGGGGCGCAGGCCGTCGCCCAAGGAGAAGGAGACGTCATAGGCCCGCATGATGTCGCAGATCTCGTCGAACCGCTCGTAGAGGAACGATTCGCGATGCTCCGCCAAGCACCAGCGCGCCATGATGGAGCCGCCGCGGCTGACAATGCCGGTGGTGCGCCGCGCAGTGAGCGGCACATAGGCCAGCCGCACGCCCGCATGGATGGTGAAATAGTCGATGCCCTGCTCGGCCTGCTCGATGAGGGTATCCTTGAACACCTCCCAGTCGAGCTTCAGCGGGTCGCCGCCCACCTTCTCCAGCGCCTGGTAGATCGGCACCGTGCCGATCGGCACCGGCGAGTTGCGCACGATCCAGGAGCGGATGTTGTGGATGTTGCGGCCGGTGGAGAGGTCCATCACCGTGTCCGCGCCCCAGCGGATCGACCACACCATCTTCTCCACTTCCTCGGCGGCGGAGGAGGTGACGGCGGAATTGCCGATATTGGCGTTGATCTTCACCAGGAAGTTGCGGCCGATAATCATCGGCTCCAACTCGGTGTGGTTGATGTTGGCGGGGATGATGGCGCGCCCGCGCGCGATCTCCGAGCGCACGAATTCCGGAGTGATGAAGGGCGGGATCTCCGCGCCGAAGCTCTCGCCGTCGCGGAGCGCCTGCTCGGCCCGCTCCAGCTTCTCGGCGCGGCCGAGATTCTCGCGGGCGGCAGCGAACACCATTTCTTCGGTGATGATGCCGGCGCGGGCGAACTCATACTGCGTCGCCATCTGGCCCGGCGCGGCGCGGCGCACGGTGCGCTCGGCCGGGCAGGCCGCCACCAGCCGGTCGCCCGCAAAGCCGTTGTCCTCGGGCTTCACCTCCCGCGGGGCGATGGCCTCAAAGCCGCGCCTGGCAATCCACGCCTCGCGCTGGCCATGGATGCCGGCATCAAGATCGATGGAGGGGGCGCACTCGGTATAAAGGCCCGAGGAATCATAGACATGCACCGGCGGCTCGGCGGGATCGGAAAGCGCGATCTCCCGCACCGGCACACGCATGCCGGGGGTGCCGGGAACATCGAGATAGACCTTGCGCGAGCCCACGATGGGGCCGGTGGTGACGCTTTTTGGACCGTCCTTGGGACCGCCCGTGCTCAACTGGCTGGGATCGGCTGCTGTGTTCATGGCGCATCCTCTCTGGCACACGAGCGATCAGAATTCCTGATCGAAACGCGGGATCCGGACTCGCCTGGGGCAGATTGGGTGCGGCTTTCGCCACTGCCGGCGCGTGGTGTGCGCGCAGCAGGTTCCCGTCCCTCCGCCGGTATGAGCCGGATCAGGTTCAAGGGTCAGGGCCGCGCGCCCACTCTCAGCCCCCGCTCTGGGGCCCCCCTCGGAACGGGGAGACTGTCCGCGCCGCGCGCGCCTTTGTCAATCCGCGCCTTGCGGAAAGAGGCGGACACAGGCCGGCGGCTTTGCGCTATAGGGACCGGCAAAGGCGGTTCGCCCGCCATACGAGGACCTCAGGAATGGATGTTCAGACCTTCGATGTGCCCGATGTGAAGCTGGTGACGCCGAAGCGGTTCGGCGACCATCGCGGCTTCTTCAGCCAGACCTGGACCGACCGGGAGTTCCGGGCCGAGGTGGCGGACATGGGGTTCGTGCAGGACAACCATTCCCTCTCCGCCCAGAAGGGGACGCTGCGCGGCCTGCATTACCAGAAGCCCCCCACCGCCCAGGGCAAACTGGTGCGGGTGGTGCGCGGCGCCATCTTCGACGTGGCGGTGGACATCCGCCATGGCTCGCCCACCTTCGGCCGCCATGTGGCGGTGACACTGGACGCCGCCAATGGCGCGCAATTGTGGGTGCCGCCGGGCTTCCTGCACGGTTTCTGCACCCTCGAGGACAATTGCGAGGTGGTCTACAAGGTCACTGACTATTACAGCCCCGCCGATGACGGCGGCGTGGCCTGGGACGACCCGGATATCGCCATCGCCTGGCCGGTGGAGCCGGCGTCCGCGGTGCTGTCGGACAAGGACCGCAAGCACCCCCGGCTCAAGGATCTGCCCGCCTTCTTCCAGTATCGCTGAAGGTTCAGCGCGCGAAGAAGAGGATGCCGGCGCCGAGCAGCAATTCGCCCACCAGCACGCCCGCGAACACCGAGCGGCGCATGAGCGCGAAGGCCGCGACGCCCCCCGCCACGGCTCCCAGCCGCACCGCCAGCGGTACCACCAGAAGCGGCGCGGCGGGGGCGAACAGGAGCCGGGCGATGACCGCCGCCAGCAAGGCGGTGGCCACCGCCTTCACCCAGTGGAACACCTCGCTGCCCGCCTCCACCCGGCGGCCGGCGAGCACCGCCAGGGAGCGCCATATCTCCGTGGGCAGGAAGCCCACCAGCACGACGATGAGAATCGCGGCGCCTTCCGTCAGGGTCGTGCTCATGCGCGCCTCCGATGCCAGCGGCCAACCAGGTAGGCCGCCGTTCCCCCGCCCACGCCGGCAATCAGCAGATCAAGCCCGCCATCCAGCCCCACCACCAGCGGCATGATGAGGAAGCCCGCGCCCAGCGCCAGCCAATCGGTCAGCTGCGAGGCGTTGCGCACCATCAGCACCGAGAAGGAAAGCGGCGTCAGCGCCAGCAGCATGGCGGCCAGCGGGCCGGACAGGCTGCCGGCCATCAGGAAGCCCAGCACCGTGCCGGTCATGCTGATGGAAATGAAGGTATTGCCAAGGCCCAGGGTGAACGGCACCCGCGCCTCACCCGGCAGGTGGGGCAACAGCCTCTGGCCCTCCACCCACAGGGTCATGGCCACGTAATGCGCACACAGGAGCTCCAGAAAGGTGCTGCGGCGCGGGCCGCGCATGTGCGGCGCCACCGACACCACCATGGGCAGCAGACGGATCGACGACAAAGCGATGGCGAAGGCCAGGGCCGGCAGCGCCGTGCCCGCCACCAGCCCACCCACCAGAATCACCTGCGCCGGCAATGCCCAGATGAGCAGGGTGGAGAGCATTCCCGCGCCAAGGGGAAAGCCCACGCCCTGCAGCAGCGCGCCGAACCCCGTATAGCTCGCGAACAGCACCAGCGCCGGAACCGAGATGGCATGGCGCGCGCCGCTGAAAAACCACCCGAGCGCCGAGCGATGCGGCGGCACGATGGTGGGGGAAGAAGGGGTCCGCTGGGGCATGAAGGCATTGGCCGAAAGTCTGAGAACGCGGGAGTAATTGATAAGGTCGCCATAACATTTGCAAGGGCCATGAAACAGGCCCGCCTCTCCAAGGCGGGCCCGGCCCCGGCCGCCCACGCACGCCTGCGTGCTTTTCCTCGGCGCCTCGCTCCTGTAGGCAGAACGGGATCGCGCGCGGGCGGTTGCCGTGGGAGCGTCGCGACGTCATCCTCAATCCGCCAGTTCCGAATCGGTCGCCTGCCCGTGCTTCGTTTCGACATTCCCTATCGCGACCCGTTCGCCGCCTTCCACGCCTTCGCCGAGGTGCCCTTCTGCGCGCTGCTCGACAGCGCAGCGCTGGGCGATCCGCGGGCGCGCTTCTCCTACATCGCCATCGACCCCTACCGCATCATCATCGCCGACGATGCGGGGGTGAGGGTGGACGGCCAGCCGGCGACGGGAACACCGTTCGATGCCCTCAGGCGCGCGCTTGCGGAGTGCGCGGATGTCGAGCAGGTGCCCGCGGCGTTCCCCTTCACCGGAGGGGCCGTGGGCTTCCTCGGCTACGAGCTCGGCCGCCATCTGGAGCGCCTGCCGCCGCCGCGGCCCGGCCATCCGCCCATCCCGGAAATGGCGATGGGGCTCTATGACACGGTGATCGCGTTCGATCACCAGAACCGGCGCGCGGCGCTGTTTTCCTCCGGCCGTCCCGAGGCCGACACCGCCCGCCGCAGGGCGCGCGCCGAGACACGGGCCGCCCGCATCCTCGACCTGCTTGACCGCGCGCCGGACGCCGCGCCCCCGCCCGACTGGGCTCAGACCGGCCAGTTCACGCCCGACCAGCCGCGCGCGGCGGTGGAAGCCTCGGTGGCACGCACCATCGA
Organism: Xanthobacter variabilis; assembly: GCF_043831965.2. Lineage (NCBI taxonomy): Bacteria > Pseudomonadati > Pseudomonadota > Alphaproteobacteria > Hyphomicrobiales > Xanthobacteraceae > Xanthobacter > Xanthobacter variabilis. Next base: position 2,374,756 of record NZ_CM195533.1, on the reverse strand, counting down.
ATACATCCGCGCCGGCGATATCTTCCAGGCCAACATCACCCAGCAGATGCGGACGTCGATGCCATCGGGCCTTAGCGACCTTCAGCTCTATGGCCGCCTTCGTGCCGTGAGCCCGGCGCCGTTCGCCGCGCTGCTGCGCTGCGGGCCCGAGCTGGCGGTGCTGAGCGCTTCGCCCGAGCGCTTCCTCAGCCTCGACGCAGACGGTCAGGTGGAGACCCGCCCCATCAAGGGCACCCGCCGCCGCGCCGCCGACCCCGCCGCCGACGCCGCCCTTGCCCGCGAGCTTCTGGCCTCGGAGAAGGACCGCGCCGAAAATCTGATGATCGTGGACCTGATGCGCAACGATCTCAGCCGCGTCAGCCGGGTGGGCAGCGTGAAGGTGCCGGTGCTGTGCGGGCTGGAAACGTTCGCCAGCGTGCATCACCTCGTCTCGGTGGTGCAAAGCCGCCTGAATGAGGGGCTTGGGCCGGTGGACCTGCTCACCGCCTGTTTTCCCGGCGGCTCCATCACCGGCGCGCCGAAGATCCGCGCCATGGAGATCATCCACGAGCTGGAGCCCTTCCCGCGCGGGGTCTATTGCGGCTCCGTAGCGTGGATCGGCTTCAATGGCGCAATGGATTCCTCCATCGTCATCCGCACCATCACCCGCGCCGGCGACACCCTGCTGACCCATGCGGGCGGTGGCATCGTGGCCGATTCGGACCCTGCCGACGAATATGAGGAAAGCCTCGTGAAGCTCTCGCCCATGCTGCGCGCCCTTTCCGGAGACGGCCGGTGAAGCTCTATCTCAACGGGGCCCTGGTGGAACCCGAACAGGCGCGCATCGCCCCCGGCGATCGCGGCTTCACCCTTGGAGATGGCCTGTTCGAGACACTGCGGGTCCGCAACGGCACCGTCCTGCGCCTCGAAGCGCACCTCGCCCGGCTGGCGCATGGCGCCGCCGTGATCGGCCTGGCCCTGCCCGATATCGACCTTGCAGCGGCCCTGGAAGCCACCCGCGCCGCCAATGACCTCTGCGAAGCGGTGCTGCGGCTCACCGTGAGCCGAGGCGAGGGACCACGCGGCGTGCTGCCGCCGGCTCATCCCCACCCAACCCTTCTCATCACGGCCGCGCCCATGGCGCCGCCGGCGCCGCCGGCCCGCCTCGTTATCGCAGGCCGGACACGGCGCAATGAATTCTCCCCGCTCGCGGGGGTGAAGTCGCTCAATTATCTCGACAATATCCTGGCCCGCCAGGAGGCCGCCGCCGCCGGGGCGGACGACGCCATTCTTCTCAACACCCGCGAACGGGTGGCGGAAACCTCCATCGCCAATCTGTTCGCGGTCATTGGCGGGCAGCTCGTCACCCCGCCCCTCGGTGATGGCGCCCTGCCCGGCATCATGCGTGCCGCGGTGCTCGAACGGGAGGGGAGCGAGCGCAGCCTGAGCGTGGCGGACCTTCAGCGGGCCGATGAGATCTTCCTCACGTCCAGCCTGGGCCTTCGCCCGGTCGCCGCGCTGGCGGGCCGCGCGCTGGCTAGCGACAACACGGTGCAGCGGCTGCGGCAGGCGCTTGGGGAGCTGGGCTGATGCTGATGCCCCAACCGGGCCCGCGGGTGCGCCTGAGGGGCTGGCGGCCGGGCGACCGGGACGCCCTGTGGCGGATGCAATCCGATCCGGCGGTGATGGAATTCCTGATGCCCGTGGCGGACCGCGCCGCCAGCGACGCGGTCGCCGATCGCATTGCCCGGCATTTTACCGATCACGGCTTCGGCCTGTGGGTGGTGGAGGTGCCGGGCGTAACCGAATTTGCGGGTTATGCCGGCCTTGTGCACGTGCCCTATGACGAGCACTTCACCCCGGCGGTGGAGATCGGCTGGCGCTTCCTCGCCGCCCATTGGGGTCACGGCTATGCCACCGAGGCCGCCCGCCAATGCCTCGCACTGGGCTTTTCTGAGCTGGGCCTCGACTCGATCGTCGCCATCACCGTGCCCGCCAACCGCCGGTCACGGGCAGTGATGGAGCGGCTCGGCATGGAGCGGGTGGAGGGGGGTGATTTCGACATGCCCACCGTCCCCGTGGGCCACCGGCTGCGCCGTCACGTGCTCTATCGCATGACGCGCGAGCACTTTGCGCTGCATTCAGCCGAGGAATGAGGGCCGGACCGCTGACCCGACGCCCCCGATAACGCGGCGTTCCCTGGGCGACCAACCGGTGGCGATCGCCCAAGGCTCTTGCTTTAGCTTATTGAATTCCGGCACGTGTTTCACGCGCGCCAGATCCGGCCCGCCTGAAGACGAGCGCGTCAGGCCTCAGGGCAGGAAGGTGAACTCGCCGACCTTGCAGACGTCGACCTTGCGCTTCACCACGGAATCGCCGTCCGCGAACACCGCCTTGAAATCGAAGATGCAGGCGCCGGTGCCGTCATTGATGTCGGCTTCCAGGGTTTCGCCATTCTTCAAGGTGTCGCCGTCGAGCATGTCTTCTTCCCAGCTCTCCTCGTCGACATTGGAGGCGAAGAACGAGGTCATCGTGTGCCCGGTCTTGTTGATGATGTCGACCTTGCGATTCTTGGCGGCAGCCGGGGCTGCGACCGCGCAGACCATCAACGCAGCAATGGCGGCACTACGGAAAGAGAGCATGAAGACAGATCCAATCTGGTAATAACTCACCTCTCCGCACTACCCTAAGGCCGCAGTAGCAGGCAAGCAGAGGGCACCACCCGGGAGAGCATGCCTAACCCGCCCGGCGGCAGTGGTGTCCAGGCCGCCAGCCTATGCGGCTCATGAAAAAGGCGGCCGAAGCCGCCTTTTCCCAACGTTTTCCTATCGTTGCGCAGCCTTCAGGCCTTCACCAGCGGCTGCTTGGGGCCCGACTTCGGACCGGACTTCGGGCCAGATTTCGGCCCCGACTTGGGACCGGAACCAGACTTCGAGGCCGCCTTGGCCGCCGCCGCGGGCTTGCGACGCGCCGCGCGCTTGGGCTCCTCGGCGATCTTTTCCGGCTTGGGCGTGACCGGCCCTTCCGGGAACTGGAAGCCGAGCTTGGACTCGCGCCCCTCGCCTTCCACCACCACCTGAACGTGGCCGCCATGCTTCAGGGCGCCGAACAGCACCATGTCCGCCAGCGGGGTCTTGATGTGCTCCTGGATCACCCGCGCCATGGGGCGGGCGCCCATCTGCTCGTCATAGCCGCGCTCCACCAGCCACTTACTCGCGTCGTCCGAGAGCTCGATGGTCACGTTGCGGTCTGCGAGCTGCGCTTCCAGCTGCAGCACGAACTTCTCCACCACCTGGGCGATGATGTCCGTGGTGAGATGGGCGAACGGAATGACCGCATCCAACCGGTTGCGGAACTCGGGAGCAAACGTGCGGTTGATGGCCTCGCTGTCGTCCCCCTCCCGCTTGGTGCGGGTGAAGCCGTAAGCGGGTTTCGAGAGATCGGCCGCGCCGGCATTGGTGGTCATGATGAGGATCACGTTGCGGAAGTCGATCTGCTTTCCGTTGTGATCGGTCAGCTTCCCGTGGTCCATCACCTGAAGCAGGATGTTGAAGAGGTCCGGATGGGCCTTCTCGATCTCATCCAGCAGCAGCACGCAATGCGGGCTCTGGTCCACCCCGTCGGTGAGCAGGCCGCCCTGGTCGAAGCCCACATAGCCGGGAGGCGCGCCGATGAGGCGGCTCACGGTGTGGCGCTCCATGTATTCCGACATGTCGAAGCGCAGCAGCGGCACGCCCAGCGTGGAGGCGAGCTGCTTGGCCACTTCCGTCTTGCCGACACCCGTGGGGCCGGAGAACAGATAGTTGCCGATGGGCTTCTCCGGTTCGCGCAGGCCGGCGCGGGCCAGCTTGATGGAAGCGGCCAGGGCCTCTATGGCCTTGTCCTGGCCATAGACCACCCGCTTGAGGGTCGCCTCCAGATTGGCCAGCACCTCCGCATCGTCCTTGGAGACGGACTTCGGGGGAATGCGGGCCATGGTCGCGATGGTGGCCTCGATCTCCTTGATGCCGATGGTCTTCTTGCGCTTGGCCTCGGGCACCAGCATCTGCGCTGCGCCGCTCTCGTCGATCACGTCGATGGCCTTATCGGGCAGCTTGCGATCATGGATGTAGCGGGCGGAGAGCTCCACCGCGGCCTTGATGGCCTCGGAGGTATAGCGCAGCTTGTGATAGTCCTCGAAGCAGGGCTTCAGCCCCTTCAGGATCTCGATGGCATCGGCCACGGACGGCTCGGCCACGTCGATCTTCTGGAAGCGGCGGACGAGGGCCCGGTCCTTCTCGAAATACTGGCGGTATTCCTTGTAGGTGGTGGAGCCCATGCAGCGCAGGGCACCGGAAGCCAAAGCGGGCTTCAGCAGGTTGGAGGCGTCCATGGCCCCGCCCGAGGTCGCGCCGGCACCGATGACCGTGTGGATCTCGTCGATGAACATGATCGCGTTGGGATAGGCCTCGATCTCCTTGACCACCTGCTTGAGGCGCTCTTCGAAATCACCGCGATAGCGGGTGCCGGCCAAAAGCGCGCCCATGTCCAGGGCGAACACGGTGGCGGTGGCGAGCACCTCGGGAACCGTGCCCTCATTGATGCGCTTGGCGAGGCCCTCGGCGATGGCGGTCTTGCCGACGCCGGGCTCACCCACGAACAGCGGGTTGTTCTTCTGGCGGCGACAGAGCACCTGGATGGTGCGCTGGATTTCCGCGTCGCGGCCGATGAGCGGGTCGATCTTGCCCTCGTGCGCCTTCTTGTTGAGGTTCACGCAATAGGCTTCGAGCGCATCGGTCTTCTTCTGCTTCTCCTCGCCGGGCTTGGTCTCGGTCTCCTCGTCGGCGCCGCGCACGGGCCGGCTCTCGGAGAGGCCGGAACGCTTGGCGATGCCGTGGGAGATGTAGTTCACGGCGTCATACCGCGTCATGTCCTGCTCCTGCAGGAAATAGGCGGCATGGCTCTCGCGCTCGGCGAAGATGGCGACCAGCACGTTCGCGCCCGTCACCTCCTCGCGGCCGGAGGACTGCACATGGATCACCGCGCGCTGAATGACGCGCTGGAAGCCGGCCGTGGGCTTGGAATCGTCAGAGCCGGACTGAACGAGGTTCTCGAGCTCGGAATCAACGTATTCAACAAGGTTGCGCCGCAGCTTTTCCATGTCGACATTGCACGCCCGCATGACCGCGGCGGCGTCCTGATCGTCGATGAGGGAGAGCAGCAAATGCTCCAGCGTGGCGTATTCGTGATGACGCTCATTGGCGAGGGCCAGAGCGCGATGAAGCGACTGCTCGAGGCTGCGTGAAAATGTAGGCATTGACACCTCTTTCGCGCATCACCCGCGGATCCGCGGAAGGGCCGCAGACCTCGAAGGCTTGTGCACCATTCACACAAACTTCGTACTGGATTCCGCAGCGCGCAAGTCCCCCAAAGCGCATCAAGGCTTCACCGTTTTGAAATTGACCTCCGCAAACTCCCGCCCGCGCTTGCTTTTTCTCGTCCCGGCTCTTTCGCCGGAGGTTATTTTTTTTCCATCACACATTGGAGCGGATGCTGGTGCTTGCGGGCAAAGTCCATCACCTGCGTCACCTTTGTCTCGGCGACCTCGTAGGTGAACACGCCGCATTCGCCCACACCATGGTGGTGGACATGCAGCATGATGCGGTTGGCCTCGTCGGTGTCCTTGTTGAAGAACCGCTGCAGCACGTGCACCACGAATTCCATGGGCGTGTAATCATCATTGAGCAGCAGCACGCGGTAGAGGCTCGGCCGCTTGGTCTGCGGGCGGGTGCGGCTGATGACCGCCGTTCCGCTGCCATCCCGGCGATCGCCGTCAGATCCCGCCATGAATGCCGGCGGGGGAGAAGAAAATCGTTCGTGCATCATATCCGTCGCGATCACTTGCGTCGCGCCCTGGCCCCTCCCGCCGGCCTGTTGGCGAGGGCGGCCGGCTGCGCGGGCCATGCGGACCCGGCTTGGCGCAAATCCGCACAATCATAGAAAATGAGCTCGAAGCACGCCAGTGTCCGACACGAAATCCGTCCCGCTGGCGCGAGGATGGGCGCGGCCGGGGCCGGCGCGCCCCACCGCTATGTCGTCACGAAAAAGGCCCGACGCAAGGTCGGGCCTCTTGGACTTTCGTCCCTCAACGCCATGGGCAGATGCAACGTCGGGGCTTGAAAAGCCGAAAGCTCAGCGGGCCACCTTGCTGAAGGCGCTCTCGAAGGGCTTGTAGGTTTCCTTGGCCAGCTCGGTGTAGAGCTCGCCGAGCTTCGTGGCCTGGGCCACGGCGCCTTCGTAAGCACCCTTGATGTAGGACTGCTGGATTTCCATGGCCTGATCGAGGGTCTTGGCGCCGAGCAGCTTCTCCAGCGCGGCAGTGCCCTGCTCGAAAGAGGTCTTGGTGTAGTCCGCCACTTCCACAGCGATCGCCTGCGCGCTCTTGGAGAGCAGGCCGAAGCTCTTGAGGGCGTTCTCGATGTTGTCCTTGCTGAGCTGCTGGAGCTCTTCTGCGCTCTGCACCATGGGAGTCCTCATTCCTCTCGCCGGCGCAATGCCGGATCTGCCGTTTCCGAGTGGGCGACTTATATCTTTCGCCCAGGTTGAGAATATGCACTGCAACATGAATGTCAAGGAATTTTGTGCACTGCACAACGAACCGACCAAGCCATTCCGTGGCCGGATTCACGCCTTGGTAACTCCGCCTTCTTAGGCTTCTTGCCTGGTCGCTTTCCCCGCCGCCTGCCCTTGATGCGCCCGCCAGTGCCGGGCCGTGGCGCAGGGCGTCGGCGTGGGAGCCGCGTCAGTCCAGCGACCGATCAGACGGGGCAAATGTCCATGCGTACAGCTTCCGCGAGCCTCTCGCTCCTGACCAAAGCCCTTGCAGTGGCTGTCCTTGCGGGTTTCGTCTTCTCGACGACCACCGCCGACGCCAAGCCGCGCAAGCGCACCCAGGCGGAGCGCTCCAAGAGCTCCGGCAAATCGAAGAAGACCACCGTGGCGCGTGACATCTCGCGCGACGACAGCGGGCGCTGGCATTACGGCTCGTCCGCCATCGTGGTGGACGCCAATACCGGCCGCGTCCTTTACGACGATAATCCCGACGCCCTGCGGCATCCTGCCTCGGTCACCAAGGTGATGACCCTTTATCTGCTGTTCGAGCAGATGGAAGCCGGCCGCCTGAAGCCCTCCAGCGACCTGCCGGTTTCGGCGAAGGCGGCGGCCCAGTCTCCCACCAAGCTCGGCCTGCGGCCCGGCTCCACCCTTGAGGTGGAAGACGCCATCAAGGGCATCGTCACCCGCTCCGCCAATGACGCGGCGGTGGTGATCGCCGAGGCCATCGGCGGCACCGAGAGCAACTTCGCGGCGATGATGACGCAGAAGGCGCGCGCGCTCGGCATGACGCGCACCACCTTCCGCAACGCCTCCGGCCTGCCCAACCCCGAGCAGGTGACGACCGCCCGCGACCTCTCCATTCTGGGCCGCGCGATCCAGGATCGCTTCCCCCGGGAGTACCGTTACTTTTCCACCCGCACCTTCTATTTCCGCGGCCAGTCCATCGGCAACCACAACCGCCTTCTGGGTTCCGTGGATGGGGTGGACGGCATCAAGACCGGCTACACCTCCGCTTCCGGCTTCAACCTGCTGACCTCCATGAAGCGCGACGACCGCTACATGGTGGCCGTGGTGCTGGGCGGACGCTCCGCCGGATCGCGCGATGCACGCATGCGTTCGCTGCTGGCGGAGAACCTGCCGCGCGCCTCCTCCGGCCCGCGCACCGCGCCCAAGGTTTCCGAGGATAGCGGGCTGTTCGCCATGGCCGCGCCCCTGCCCCAGCCGGCAGAGCGCGAGGAGGTGCCCGTCCATGCGGTCGCCCCGCTGCCCAAGCCCGAAATGGCGATGATGACCCCGGACCCGGTCACCACCGCATCCATTCCCAATTCCGGCGCCGTGAAGCGCGGCTCGGTGGAACCCATTCGCCCGGTGGCGGTGAAGACCGTGTCCATTCAGCGGCCGGTGGCCGCCGCGGCGGCGACGCCCTCGGTTTCCGCGGCCGCCTCCGCTACCGCCGCGGCCCGCGGCTTCAGCAATCCCGCCGGCGTGCTCGGCTATCTGGAGCCCGCCCCCGCCGCGGCTCCCGCCACCGAGGCCGTGACCCGCGCCGCCCAGGGCCGCGCCCGCCAGCCCGCCGCGCCGAAGCCCGAAGTGCTCGCCTCCGGCGAGAAGGACGCCAGCCGTTACAACCCGCCGCCGCGCCCCACCACCCTGGCCGAGCGCGCGGCCAGCGTCGCCGCCCTGGAGCCCCCGGCCCAGCCGCGCGCGGTCCAGCCCTCCACCAGCTTCGAGAAGCCCGTGCGCACCGCGTCCCTCGCCCCCACGCACATCCCCGAGGACACCGACAGGTCGGACCGCCCCTCCTCCGCCCGCAGCGGCTGGTGCATCCAGATTGGCGCTTTCGGTGCCGAGCGTGAGGCGCGTGCCAAGCTCGACCTTGCGCAGACAAAGGCGCGCTCCGTGCTGGGCAGTGCCGACCCGTACACGGAGAAGACCACGAAGGGCTCTTCCACCCTCTATCGGGCCCGCTTCGCAGGTTTCGACAAGAAGGGCGCGCAGGAAGCCTGCCGTTTACTCCAGCGTAACTCGTTCTCCTGCATGACTATCAAGAATTGAGCACATGCAGGAGAGAGCTTCAGCCATGTTTGCGCAGGATCATATCCTTGGCTTGGTTGATCCGCGCCGCCAGGTAACTGGAACCACCGGCGTCGGGGTGAAGCTTCTTCATAAGGGCGCGATGGGCCGAGCGCACCTCGGCGGCGTCCGCACCCGGCTGAAGCCCAAGGACCTGGTAGGCTTCCTCTTCGGTCATCGCGCCGCTCGTGCCCGCGGCGCCCATCTGCCCCCGGTCCGCATCAGCCTCAGCGTGTTCACGCCAGGCGGGCGCCCGGCGGTCGAGATAAGCTTCGAGTAGGCTCAGGGACTGCGCGTCGCACGCGGCGCGCAGGCTCACCAAGGTCGGCACATCGAGATCGTCCAGGGCGCGGCCCGCATGAGGGCCGCCAATGACCCGCCCGGAAAGAGTGCCGGTGGCGTGATCCAGCTCCATCTCGAATAAGGCGGAACGGACCTGTGAGCTGCGCGGCGCCGACCGCTTGCGAAACAGGCTCCCCAGCCAGCCACCGATGCCGCCGGGATCAAGCCGGCCCAGCAGGGCGAACGCCACCGCCGCGAGCGGCACCGCCGCCCCGATACGCCCCAGAAGCAGGGCCCCCACCGCCCCCAGCAGCGCCGCATAGGCCACCGCGCGCATGAGCATCTCGGCCAGCACCTTCGGGTCCGCGCGCGTCCACACCTTGAGGCCGTACAGGCCGATGACCAGCAGCAGCGCGCCGGCGATGAGACTGATCACATGGCCCTCCTTGCCATTCCGAAGCAGCCGCCCGGAATCCCGCACATTCGTTCAAGAGGGATAGCAGGCGCCGCCGCCCCCCGCGAGCGGAGGACGCCGATACCCACCGCGCGTCGGGAAGTTCCGTTGCGCAATATCGACAGGCATGGCTGCGCTCAGGGTGCGCGAGGGCCCCGCCCCTCTCTGGCGGACAGCCCGTCGGTGCCGCCCCTTCAGCGCCCGCCCATGGCCAGCAGCAGCTGGCGGGCGCCGGCATCACGGCGTGCTTCCAGCGCCGGGCGCCCGCCCGCCACATAGGCCGCGACCGCCGAGAGCAGGGCGCGCAGCTCGCCCGCCGCGCGAATGTCGAACCGGCAATAGGCGCCGCCGGTGATCTTCGCCAGGGCGCGGAAGGTGCGCTCCACCTCCGGGTCCTCCCCCTCCTGGAACATGAACAGGCGCACGCCCCGCAAGGCGAGCTGACCGGCGGCCGCGTGCAGCGCATCCACATCCTCTTCCAGCGCATCGCCCACGAACACGGCGGCCTTCAGCCCGCTGCGCTCGGCTTCCCGCGAGAGATGGGACAGCACCCGGTGAATCTGCGTCAGGCCGCCCTCGCAGCTGATGCCGCCCATGAGCCGCCGCAGGGTGGCGGCATCGCCCACGAAGGGCGAGGCCCGGCATTCACCCATGCCGCGATAATAAACGATCTGCATCTGAAGCCCGCCATGGGCGGCGGCGGCGGCGAACATGTCGGCCTGGATCTCGCAGGCAAGCGACCAGGTGGGCTGGCGCGAGGCGGTGGCATCCAGCGCGAAGGCCAGCCGGCCGCGCCCCTCCCCTTCCCGTGCGGGAGCCATGGCCCGCACATCCCCCAGAAAGCGGGCGATCTCGGCATCGCTGGAGGCGGCGGCAGGCGGGGCGGCGCCGCGCCGGGCCTCAAGCTCGCTCTTTGTCTTGTCGTCGGACCGCGCCATGGCTGCCGTGCCGTTTCCTTTGGGACCAGAACCTTACAGATAGGCCGCGCCGGCTGCCGAACCAAGGGCGGCGATCCCGGCGGACATGCCGCGCGCCGGCCGCAGCCGGCCGGCGCTTCCCTCCGGGGGCTGCAAGTTCTAGGGTCCGCCCGCGCGAAACGCGGGGAGTCGCGGTACGATGACCAGCAAACCCATTGTGGTGGAGACGGTTCGGGAATTGAGGGCGCTCACCGGCGCCTTCCGGTCGGAGGGCGCGCGCATCGCGCTGGTGCCGACCATGGGGGCGCTGCACGCGGGCCACATGGCGCTGGTGCGGCGGGCGCAGGAGGTGGCGCAGAAGGTGGTGGTCTCCATCTTCGTGAACCCCACCCAGTTCGGCCCCACCGAGGATTTCTCACGCTATCCGCGGACCCTTGAGGCGGATATCGAAAAGCTCGCCGAGCTTGGCGCCGACGCGGTCTATGCCCCGACGCCGGCCGAGATGTATCCGGAAGGCTTTGCCACGCGCATCACCATGGCCGGCCCCGCCGAGGGGCTGGAGACGGACTTTCGCCCGCAATTCTTCGCTGGCGTCGCCACGGTGGTGGGCAAGCTCTTCATCCGCTGCGCGCCGGATTTTGCCCTGTTCGGCGAGAAGGACTACCAGCAGCTGAAGGTGGTCACGCGCCTGTCGCGGGACCTCGACCTGGGTGTCGAGATCGTGCCCGTGCCCACGACGCGCGAGGCGGACGGCCTCGCTCTGTCCTCCCGCAACGCCTATCTCAGCGCGGAGGAGCGCGCCACGGCGCCGGTGATCTACACCGCGCTGAAGAGCGCCGCGCTCAACATTCGCGGGGGCGCCGTGCCAGAGGATGCGGTGAAGAAGGCGGCCGACGCCATCGCCGCCAAGGGCCTGAAGGTGGACTATGTGACCGCGCGCCATGCCGAGACGCTGGCGGCGCTGACCGGAGCCGAGGGCGAGCCCATTCGCCTGCTGGCCGCCGCCTGGCTCGGCACCACCCGCCTTATCGACAATATCGGCGTCTGAGGTACCCGCCTCGCGAAGGCGCGTGGAACAGATCGTGGCGGGCCACCCTGAAAGGGGGCCCGCCTTGTTTTTCAGTGCAGGATCTGGCTGAGGAACAGCTTCGTCCGCTCATGCTGCGGATTGGAGAAGAACGCGTTCGGCTCGTTCATCTCGATGATCTGGCCGGCATCCATGAAGATCACCCGGTTGGCCACCTGCCGCGCGAAGCCCATTTCGTGGGTCACGCACAGCATGGTCATGCCGTCCTGGGCCAGCTCCACCATGGTGTCGAGCACCTCCTTCACCATCTCCGGATCGAGCGCCGAGGTGGGCTCGTCGAACAGCATGATGCGCGGGCGCATGCACAGCGCGCGGGCGATGGCCACGCGCTGCTGCTGGCCGCCGGAAAGCTGGCCGGGATACTTGCCCGCCTGATGGGGGATCTTCACCTTTTCGAGGAAGTGCATGGCCACCTCCTCCGCCTCCTTCTTCGGCATCTTGCGCACCCACATGGGGGCGAGCGTGCAATTTTCCAGAATCGTGAGGTGGGGGAAAAGGTTGAAGTGCTGGAAGCACATGCCCACCTCGCGGCGCACCTCGTCGATGCGCTTCAGATCGTCGGTGAGCTCGATGCCATCGACGATGATGCGCCCCTTCTGGTGCTCCTCCAGCCGGTTGATGCAGCGGATGAGGGTGGACTTGCCGGAGCCGGACGGCCCGCAGATGACGAGCCGCTCGCCCCGCTCGACCGTGAGGTTCACGTCGCGCAGCACGTGGAACTCGCCATACCATTTATTCACGCCGACCATCTCGACGGCGAGCTTCGGAGCGCCGGCTTCGGCCTGGGCGATCACGGGATCGGTGGACATGATCTGAACCCTTTTCAATGGCGCTGCGCGCGGTCGAGACGCTTCTCCAGCGCCATGGAGTATCGCGACATGCCGAAGCAGAAGACGAAATAGACGATGCCGGCGAAGCCGAAGCCCGTGAACAGGGTGGTCGGCGTCGCCCAATTGGGATCGGTGAAGGCCGCCCGCATGGCGCCGAGCAGATCGAAGATGGAAACGATCAGCACCAGCGTCGTGTCCTTGAACAGGCCGATGAAGTTGTTGACGATCCCCGGGATCACCAGCTTCAGCGCCTGGGGCAGCACCACGAGGCGCATCATGAGGCTGCCCGGCAGGCCGAGCGCCATGGCGCCTTCATACTGCCCCTTGGGAATAGCCTGGAGACCACCGCGCACCACCTCCGCCATATAGGCCGAGGCGAACAGGGCGACGCCGACCAGCGCCCGCAGCAGCCCGTCAATGGTGAGCTGGCCGGGCAGGAACAAGGGCAGCATGTAGGTGGCGAAGAACAGCACCGTGATGAGCGGCACGCCGCGCCAGAACTCGATGAAGAGAATGGAGCTGATCTTCACCAAGGGCAGCTTGGAGCGCCGCCCCAATGCCAGCACGATGCCGAACGGCAGCGACACCGTGATGCCCGTGACCGCGATCACCAGCGTCACCAGCAGGCCGCCCCACAGGCGCGTTTCCACCGGCACCAGTCCGAAATTCACATCCGCCGCCAGCAGCACCACGCCCAGCAGGGCCATGACGATGAGCGTGCTCCGCGCCGCACCCCTGCCCGCGCCCGGTCCCGCCACGGCGCGCGAGATGCCCGCCGCGACGAGCGCCAGCAGCGCGCTCGACAGGATGAAATCCGCCCAGAACGCGACGGAGAGCCCGCCCACCTCAGCGCCGGCGGGGAACAGGCCGTCGAAGCCGAGGTAGCCCAGCAGGAAGTGCCGCAGGGCGAAATTGCCACCGGTGAGCAGCACGAAGGCCAGCACCGGATAGACGCCGAAGAACACGATGGCGTTGAGCCGCTTGTACGGCGCCTTCTGGATCAGCAGTGGCAGCAGCAGCAGCGCCCCGAGGGCGTAGACCACATTCACCCGCCAGCGCTCGTCCGCCGGGTAGAAGCCATAGGTGAGCTGGTTGATCTTGGCCCAGATGAAGGGCCAGCAGGCCCCCACCGAATGGCCCACATCCGCCGGCAGGCAGGCATTGCGGTTGGTGCCCTCCCACACGGCGTCGGTGATGAAGAAGCGCACCAGCGGCGGGATCACCGCATAGAGCAGCCAGATGCCGAAAAAAGTGAGCAGCACCTGCGGCACCGAGCCGAACAGATGCGCCCGCGCCCAGCGCAGCGGCCCGCGATCGGAGGTGGGGGGCGGCTCCGGCTCGCGGAAGGCGGCGGAGACGAAAGCGTGGGGAGAAAGGGCCTGGCCCGAGGTTGAATCGCTCATGGCCTCACCGCTCCACCAGCGCGACGCGCTTGTTGTACCAGCCCATGACAAGCGAGGTGACGATCGAGATCACGAGATAGACCGCCATGGTCATGGCGATGATCTCGATGGCCTGTCCCGTCTGGTTCAGGGTGGTTCCCGCGAACACGGCGAACAGGTCGGGATAGCCGACCGCCACGCCGAGCGAGGAATTCTTGGTGAGGTTGAGATACTGGCTGGTGAGCGGCGGCACGATCACCCGCATGGCCTGGGGAATCACCACCAGCCGCAGGGTCGGCCCGCCGCGCAGCCCCAGCGAATGGGCCGCTTCGGACTGCCCTTTCGACACCGCCAGGATGCCGGAGCGCACGATCTCCGCGATGAAGCCCGCCGTGTAGGTGGACAGCGCAATCAGCAGCGCCACGAACTCGGGAATGACGCTGACGCCGCCCGCGAAATTGAAGCCCCGAAGCTGCGGCACCTCGAGGTGCACGGGAAAGCCGGCCGCGGCCGCAGCGAGGAACGGCAGCACGATGATGAGCCCGAGCCCGGTCAAGAACACCGGGAATTGCTGGCCGGTAGCCTCGCGCCTCTTCTTGGCCCAGCGCGCGATGATGAAGCTCACCACCACCGCCACCGCGAGCGCGATGAGGATGCCGGACGAGCCTTCGCCGAAGACTGGCCGCGGCAGGATCAGGCCGCGATTGTTGATGTAGACGTCCGGCGCCCCCACCCCCTCGGCGAGACCGGAGAACGGCGCGGCCAGCCCACCGAGCCCGATAGCCGACAGGCCGGAGGCGATGCCCGAAAAAATGGGCTGCAGGCCGATGCCCCAGCTCTGCCGCGGCGTGGGCAAGGCGGCGAGCACGGCCAGATACCAGAACATGATCTGGAACAGGGGCGGCAGGTTGCGCGTGATTTCCACATAAGCGGATGCCAGCGCCTTGATGACCACATTCTTGGACAGCCGCGCCACGCCCACCAGGAAGCCCAGGATGGTGGCGAGGATGATGCCGAAGAAAGCCACCAGCAGCGTATTGAGCAGGCCCACCAGGAAGGCCCGCCCATAGCTCATGTTCTCGTTGTAGGGAATGAGCGTCTGGCTGATGGCGAAGCCGGCGCGATCATCCAGGAAGCCGAAGCCGGAGGCGATGCCCAGGCGGGAGAGGTTGGCCTCGGCGTTGGCATAGAACGACCAGGCGAGCCAAACCAGGATCAAGGCGAGCGTGATCTGGATCACCGAGCTTCGCAGCTTGGGATCGGTCCATGACCACCGCCGTCCCCGCGGGGGCGCGGGGTCTGAAAGGCGAGCATCCGACATGAAACCCTCGGAGGTTCGGAAGCCTCGAGGGCTTCCTTATATTTTTAGGGTCGGAACGGGCCGTGGCCCGCTCCGCATCTCGTCCAGTGCCGGCGGCCCGCAACAGCGCGCCCGGCCCTGGTGCTGGCGCCTCAGCGCACCGGCATGCCGTATTGGATGCCGCCCTTGTTCCACAGATTGTTCAGGCCACGCTCCAGGCCGAGCGGGGTCGCCGGGCCGAGATTGCGGTCATAGATCTCGCCGTAATTGCCGGTGGCCTTCACAATCCGCACCACCCAGTCGGGGGTCAGGCCGACGCCCTCACCATACTTGCCGTCGGTGCCCAGCAGGCGCTTCACCTCGGGATTGGGAGAGGAGAGCATCTCGTCGACGTTCTTCTGGTTCACGCCCAGCTCTTCGGCGTCCAGCAGCGCGAAATAGGTCCACTTCACCAGGTCGAACCACTGGTCGTCGCCATGGCGCACCAGCGGGCCGAGGGGCTCCTTGGAAATGGTCTCGGGCAGCACCACGTGGTCAGCCGGATTGGTGAGCTTCAGGCGCACGGCGGCGAGTTGCGAGCGGTCGGAGGTGAACACGTCGCAGCGGCCGGATTCGTAGGCCTTCACGGTCTCGTCGAGGGTGCCGAAGGCGATCACCTCGCGATACTTCATGTTGTTGGCGCGGAAATAATCGGAGACGTTGAGCTCGTTCGAGGTGCCGGTCTGCACGCAGATGGAGGCGCCGTCCAGCTCCTTGGAGCCCTTCAGGCCCAGCGACTTGCGCACCAGGAAGCCCTGGCCGTCATAATAGGTCACACCGGCGAAGTTGAAGCCCAGCGTGGTGTCGCGCGACATGGTCCAGGTGGTATTGCGGGAAAGCACGTCCACCGCGCCCGAAGTCAGGGCCGTGAAGCGGTCCTTGGCCGAGAGGGGGGTGAACTTGACCTTGGTGGGATCGTTGAAGATGGCCGCCGCGATGGCGCGGCAGAAGTCCACGTCGAAGCCGCTCCAGTCATTCTTGTCGTTCGGCGTGGAGAAGCCCGGCAAACCTTGAGACACGCCGCAGTTGAGGGCACCCCTGGTCTTCACGTCGTCGAGGGTGCCGGCGTGGACGGCGCCGACCAGGGACAGAAGGCCGGCAGCTGCGAGGAGGAAGCGTTTCACGGAAGGTTCCTTCTTTCGGATAACGTCCCGTTGGGCCCCTGCTCAAGGTCTAGCCTCGACGCAGCGCCCCGGGCCGTCTATCCCGCCCATCACAGACCGATGTTGCGGTACGGTCAATAGAGACCCAGTGGTTATGCAGTAGCAGGAAGAGGAGGCCGGGATGGCGGGCTCGGAAGACGAAAGCAGGAACGCGACCTTGGCACCGGCGACGCAGCTCGTGCATCTCGGACGCGACCCGAAGCGGTTCGACGGCTTCGTCAACACGCCGGTGGTACGCGGCTCCACCGTACTCTCGCCCACCTATGACGACCTGATGCACCACCGCGGCCGCTACAGCTATGGCCGGCGCGGCAACCCCACCACCGAGGGGCTGGAAACCGCGCTCAAGGCGCTGGAGGGCGGTGACGGCGTGGTGCTGACGCCCTCGGGCCTGTCGGCCGTCTCCATCGGCCTGCTCTCCGTGCTCGGTGCCGGGGACCACCTGCTGATGGTCGACACCGCCTATCGCCCCACCCGCACCGTGTGCGACAGCGTGCTGATGCGCATGGGGGTGGAGACCACCTATTATGATCCGCTGATCGGCGCCGGCATCGAGGCGCTCATCCGCGAGAACACGCGCGCCATCTTCCTCGAATCGCCCGGCTCGCAGAGCTTCGAGATGCAGGATGTGCCGGCCATCACGGCGGTGGCCCGCGCCCGCTCCATCACCACCCTCATCGACAACACCTGGGCCACGCCGCTGTTCTTCAAGCCCCATGCGGTGGGGGTGGACATCTCCATCCAGGCCGGAACCAAGTATATCGGCGGCCATGCCGACCTGAATCTGGGCACCATCTCCGCCATCGGGCCAGCCTGGAAGAAGGTGAGCGCCACCCATGGCAATCTCGGCATCACCATCTCCCCCGATGATGCCGCGCTCGGCGCGCGCGGGCTGCGCACCCTGGGGGTGCGCCTGGCCCACCACCAGCGCTCGGGCCTTGAGATGGCCGAATGGCTCCAGGCCCGGCCGGAGGTCTCGCGGGTGCTCCACCCCGCTTTGCCCACCGATCCGGGCCACGCCATCTGGAAGCGGGACTTCTGCGGCGCCTCCGGCCTGTTCAGCCTCATCCTGAAGCCGGTACCCGAGGCGGCGGTGGCGGCCTTCTTTGATGCGCTCACCCTGTTCGGCATGGGCTATTCCTGGGGCGGCTATGAGAGCCTCGCCATCCCGTTCGATTGCCGCGACTACCGCACCGCCACCAGCTGGGCGGTGGAAGGGCCGGCGGTGCGCCTGCATATCGGGCTCGATGATGTGGGAGACCTGAAGGCCGATCTCGATCGCGCCTTCTCCGCCCTCAATGCGCGCGCCTCCGGCGTGTGAGCGGAGCCGTCGCACATGATCGTCCGCGAGCGCCCCGGCCTCATTCGCCTGTTCCTAATCCTGCGGGGCTCGGTGCTGCAGCGCATCTTCC
The DNA here is from genome assembly GCF_043831965.2 of Xanthobacter variabilis. Lineage (NCBI taxonomy): Bacteria > Pseudomonadati > Pseudomonadota > Alphaproteobacteria > Hyphomicrobiales > Xanthobacteraceae > Xanthobacter > Xanthobacter variabilis. Next base: position 2,357,244 of record NZ_CM195533.1, on the reverse strand, counting down.
CGCAGGTGATGGTGGTCATGGTCCTGTCGGCGCTCGTGGTGCTGCTCCATGGGCGCCAGCCGGGGCTGGTGCCCTCCTTCAGCGGGGCGCCGTTCGCGCTGCTCGGCATCGCGCTGTCGGTGTTTCTCGGCTTCTCCAACAGCGCCTGCTACGACCGCTGGTGGGAAGCGCGAAAGGCCTGGGGCGCGCTGGTGGCCACCACGCGTGACCTGGTGCGCCGGGGCCTTATCCTGGAGCGCCGGGGGGCAGATGCGCACCGCACCCGCGACCGGCTGGTGCGGCTGGCCGCAGCCTTCGGCCATTCTCTGGTCGCCCATCTTCGGCCAGGTTCAGCCACCGCCGAGATCACCCGCACGGCGCCGCCCGATCTGGCTGCCGCCCTCGCCGCCAGCGGCAATGGGCCGGAGCTGGTGCTGCGCGCCATGGGACGCGAGCTTGCGGAGCTGCGCCAGAACGGCCACGTCAGCGACATCGAATACCGCGCGCTCGACGATGCCGTAACGCGGATGAACGATGTCCTGGCCGCCTGCGAGCGCATCAAGGGCACGCCGGTGCCCTTCGGCTACCTGCTGCTGCTGCACCGCACGGCCTATCTGTTCTGCTTCCTGCTGCCATTCGGCTTTGCGGACGTGCTGGGGTGGGCCACGCCGGTGGCCACGGGCCTCGTCGCCTACACCTTCTTCGGCCTGGATGCGCTGGGCAGCGAGCTGGAGGAACCCTTCGGCACCCTGCCCAACGATTTGCCGATCGCCGCCCTCGCCACCCAGATCGAGATTGGCCTGCTGGAGGCCATCGGCGAGCGGGAGCTGCCGCCCGCCCCCGAGCCCGCCGACCACATCCTCGTCTGACCGCCGGAAGGGCCGCAGGGGCCTCTCAGGTCACCGCGCGGTTGGCCCGCCGCTCACGCAGGGCGAATTGCAGGTTGCGGATATAGATAAAGGTGGAGAGCGCCTGCCCGGCGATGAAGACGGGATCGCGCCGGTAGATGGCATAGACCAGCAGCAGCGTGCCGCCACCCAGGGAGAAGGTCCAGAACGCGAACGGGATCACCGAGCGCTGCGCCTTCTCCGAGGCAATCCACTGCACCACGAAGCGCATGGTGAACATGAACTGGGCCACGAGGCCGAGCACGGTCCACCAGTCGAACTGGTCGATGAAGACCTCGTGCAGGTATTTGCCGATTTCTCCCAGGTAATAGAGCATCAGCCGCGCTCCACCACCTGCGGCACCTGGCGGCGCTTCACCAGCCACCACACGCCGAGCAGATCGGCGATGCCCACCCACAGCCGGTTCCAGAAGCCGTATTTGGACACGCCGTGCCAGCGCTCGCGGTCCACCACCTTCACGGTGAGGATGTCGTAGCCCTCGCGCTTCACCAAAGCGGACATGAAGCGGTGCAGGCCATCGAACACCGGCAGCCGCAGATGCACCTCGCGCCGCACCACCTTGAGGCCGCAGCCGGTGTCGCGGTTACCGTCGTTCAGCATGCCCCGGCGCACGGCATTGGCGAGGCGGGACTGGAAGCGCTTGAAGCGCGTGTCCTTGCGGCCCTGCCGCTCGCCCTGCACCATGCCCACCTTCTCACCGCCCGCATCGAGCACACGGACCATTTCAGGCAGGTAAGCCGGGTTGTTCTGCCCGTCGCCGTCCAGCAACAGCAGCAGGTCGCCGCGCGCGGCACGGGCCCCGGTATCGACGCCCGCGGACTTCCCGCATGACTTGGCGTGCACCAGAATGCGCAGATAGGGCCGGGTCGCGGCAGCCTTGCGCAGCTCGGCCAGGGTCGCGTCGGTGGAACCGTCATCCACGAAGATCAGCTCGAACGGCTCGAAGTTGAGCGCGGCGTCGATCTCGTCGATGAGCGGGGCGATGTTCTCCGCCTCGTCCCGAACGGCGATCACCACCGAGAGGCGGGGGACGATGGCGGTGGGTGCATCAGCGGAGGTCACGATCTCGCCTCTTCAAGGGACACGGGGAAGCGGCCGCTCCAGGGCAGCAGCCGCCCGAGCCGGCGCGCGGACGGCCCTGCCATGGGCGTGATGGCGCCGCGCGCGTCAACCCGGAATACGAGCCGGCGCGAAGCGAAGACCTTCGCCGTCCACAGGACGAAGGTCGTCGCCACCGCCGCGCCGGCGATGACATCACTCGGATAATGGGCGCCGAGCAGCACCCGCGTCGCCGCCACCACCACCGCGAGGGCGATCAGCGGCCCCCGCGCCCGGGGAAACAGCAGGCCGAACGCCACCGCGGTGGCGAAGATGGTGGTGCTGTGGCCCGATGGAAACGACGCATAACTCGCTTTCCACGAGAGCCAGTCGAAGGTGAGCTGCGCCTCCGGCCCCGGCATGCGCAGGGCCACATGGGGCCGGGCCCGGCCGATGAGGCGTTTCACCACCGTCACCAGCAGGCCGGCGCCCGCCACCGAGACGAACAGAAAGCCGATCCGCGCCAGCAGCGCGCTCGCCACCCGCCGGCCCATGTCGTCGAACGCGGCCGCAAGGTAGCGCCGCAGCGCCAGCACCGCCGCCAGCGCCAGGCCCAGCGGCCAAAGCACGACGCCACCGAGGCCCAGGGCCGTGAGACGCTCGGTGAGGATGAGGGCGCTCACCGGCAGGCGGGCCCGCAGGCCGGGCGCCAGCGGATCCACCAGCAGCATGCACGTCGCCACCACCCCCACCACCAGCGCCGCGAGCGCGACGATCTCCAGCAGGCCCCCGCGCACCATTTTCGGCTGCGGCATGCGGACCGGGCGGCGCCAGAGGTCGCGGAAGGCCAGCACGGCATCGACGATCACGTCACGTCCACCTTCGGCCAGGCGGCGCAGCAGCTCGCGGGGCGGCAGGGCGGAACTCACTCGGCGGCCTCCTGCGAGCGGTACACGGTGATGCTCACCGGCCGGCCGCCGTTATAGGCGAAGCCTTCCACGGTGGCGATGGCGCTGTATTTCAACTTCAGCGTCGCCGCCCGCGCCTCGAAGAAGGGCTGCATCCGGCGATCGATGAAAGCCAGCGCGCATCCGCCCTTCTTCAGAAGGTCGGCCGCCTCCAGCGGACCGACATAATTGATTTTCGTGCCCACCAGGAACACCAGGCTGGGCTCCTGATAAGGCACCGAGGCGATGTTCTCCGCCGGGCATCCGCTCTCGGCGGCGATGGCCGCCAGCCGCTCGGAGATCCACACCGCCCGCATCTGCGGCAGCAGCATCTGGTAGACGCCGAGATAGAGGAACAGCGCCCCCGCCACCATGGTGAGGAAAGCCCCTTCCGCGCCCGTGCGCGCCATGGCCCGCGCGGCGATCACCGCCAGCGCCACAGCGACCAGAAGCAGCGGCCAGGCGAGCAGGCCGAAGCCGCTGCCGAGCCACACATAGGCCCCGCCCAGCCCCACCGCCAGCAGCCCCGCCATGACTGGCCACAGCCACACCAGCCCCGCGAGCCGGCTGCCCGCCTTGGCCAGGGCGCCGCGCTCCAGCGCCATGGCGGCGAGGATGGCGAGCCCCGGATAGAGCGGCAGAACATAATGGGGCAGCTTGGTGGCCGCGATCTCGAACACGATCCAGGTGGGCACCACCCAGGCAATCAGGAAGCGCACCGCCGGCTCGCGCCGCGCGCGCCAGCCGAACGGCAGCGCCATGGCGGCCAGCACCACGCTGGGCCAGAAAGTGCCCCAAACCGCGAGGAGATAGGTGCCGGGCGGCCCCCAATGGCCCTCCTGCCCTTCCGTCACCTTGCCGAGCATGTCCACGCCCACGGCGAGCTCATAGAACTTGCCGGCGGTGACATAATAGATGGCAATGAACCAGGGCAGCACCAGCAGCAGGCACCACAACAGCCCCATCAACGGCTTCAGCGCTTTGAGGAAACGCCCCGAGCGCCCGGCGATGACGAGCGCCAGTACCGGCAGGGCGATAAACAGGGGCGCCATGGGCCCCTTCACCAGAATGCCGCCGGCCATGGCGGTCCAGAAGATGGCGGAGAGCTTGAAATCGCTCATACGCTCGCCGGGCGCCTTCAGATAGGCCCGCGCCAACGCCCCCATGCACGCCATGATGGTGAAGAGCAGCACCGCATCGGTCTTGGCGAGCCGCGCTTCCACCCCCAGCAGCACGCAGCTCGCCATCATCAGGCCCGCGAGCAGCGCGCCGCGCCGGGAGGCGAACACCAGCGCCGTCCAGTAGGTGAGCAGCACCGCGCCAATGGCGCCGATGAGCGAAGGCAGGCGATAAAAGGCGATGGAGGTTCGCGCCGAGGGGCCGATGATCGCCTCGCCCAGCTTCACCGATGCGGCCTGGAGCCAGTGGATGCCCACCGGCTTCTTGTAGCGGACCTGCACGTGGAAGCGGATGTCCACGTAGTTGCCGCTCTCCAGCATCTGCTTCGTGGCCTGGGCGAAGCGGGACTCGTCTCGGTCGATGGGAGACAGCGAGAAGAAGCCGGGCAGAAAGGCGGCCAGCGCCACGATGACGAGCAGCAGGCAGGCCCGCTTATGGCTCGCCGCGGCGCGGTCAAGCACGCGCGGAAGGCGGCGCGGAAGGTCGAGGTCGAACGCCCGGCCCTGATGGGGGGCGGGCTCAGAGATGGCCATGCTTTGGTCGGATCCGCTCGAATTGGGCGCGGACAATAGCAGAACCGCCCACACCGGAAAGGCCCGGCGGAGAGAAGCCGCAGCCCCTTCCCCCAGCCGGCGGACCTCTGGCAAAGGAAAAGGGCGAAGGAAAGGCGCGAATTGCCACGCCGCTACCACCTCGCCGCAAGGCAGCATCCCGCCCCGCGGACAGCGGCGCCAGCCCGATGCGGCCTCAAGGCCGGCTGCCGGCCCCGCCCAGAAGGCCGCCGGTCGCGGCCTATTTCGTCAGGATCAGCTTGTTCTGTGCCGTAAGGCGCAGCTGATAGGTCTGGTCGCCATGGGCGATGGTGATCAGCCGCCCGGCGGCGAACAGGTCTCGGCTGTCGAGCTGCGCATCCACCATGGGAATGGCCCGCGCGCTGGAAATGGCACCGCCCGCCCAGCCCTCGGCCGAGGACCGATCCGCGGACCAGGTGGCCTGAAGATAATCTTGCTTGGTCATTTTGAATCGCTCCAAATTGCCCGTTTGGATATTCACAGTATTCAATTCTAATTGGCCACATTAGAAGCATTCAATATTGCTTCTTCCGACCGTCTTATTTGGATAATACACGAGCTTGTTCGGATCAACTCGCAATATGGCATTCGCATGTCGATAGGGCGCGCGGCGGCGGGCAGGCGCGCGCCCGCGCCGTAGCTCCTCCGCGCCTTGCCCCCGCGCGTTGCCCCGCGCTTTGGCGTAGGTATCTTTTCGGGTCTTTGGCTCAGATCCGCGCGGCGCCGGCCCCGATTGCGGGGCAGGCCCTACCAGCGCAGAATGCGCGCGCCCAGCAGCGCGCCCAGCCCCGCCACTCCGGCGATGGCGATGGTGTACCAGACCGCCACGAACAGCGGTGAATCATCGGGGCAGTGCGCCGCATAGAAGAAGGCGCCGATGCCGCCAGCCGCCAGCCCCGCGACCAGGCCGGTGAGCGCACCCGATTCGCTCGCCCCCCGCCGCAGCGCCCACAGCAGCAGGCCCAGCGGCACCAAGGAGAAGGCGGGAACCGCCATAAGGCACACTGCCCAGTTGGTGCCCACCAGCCGGCGCTCCCACGCCGCCTCGGGCACGCTGGCCAGCTCCAGAACCACGGCCGTGAACAGCAGCAAGGCGGGAACGAACAGCCCCACCTCGGCGGACCAAAGCTCGGCGCCGGGGCGCGACATGCGAGCCGCCAGGCGCACCGCCACCACCGCCAGAGCCGCCGTTTCCACGAACTTGAAGAGGAAGCGCGGCGAGCCGAGAGCCGCCAGGACATCCGGCCGGATGCCCAGCGTCAGCTGCATGCCGATGGCGGCAGCGATCGCGCCCAAGGTGACGGCCACGGCGAGGGCGACCGCAAGCGAAGGCCCGCGCGGGCGCACATCGGCAGACAAAGCGAGGATCAGCTCGTCGGTTTTCATGGCTCTCCTCCTCCATAGATGGCGGCCAGGCGCTTCAATGCCCGGTGCAGCGCCACCCGCACCGCGCCCTCGCTCATGGCCAGCCGCGCCCCCGCTTCCTTGGTGCTCGCCCCCGACAGGTAGACCGCCTCCACCACTTCCCGTTCGCGCCCCGAGAGGCTCTGCGTGAGGCGGGCCACATCGTGCCCCGCCAATCCGTCATCGACCTCGGCCGTATCGGCCAGCACGGCCTCCAGCTCGTCGATGGGCACTTCCGCCCGCCGCCCCCGCCGGCGCAGCACGTCCAGCGCCTTGTGGCGGGCGATCGCCCAAACCCAGGGCATCAGCGGCGAGGCGGGATCCCAGCTCTGCCGCTTGAGATGAAGGGCGAGCAGCGTTTCCTGCACCACGTCCTCCACATCCCCCGTGCCGTGCCCGGCGCGCTCCAGAATGCGCCGGGCGGCCGTGCGCAGCACCGGCGCCAGCGCCACCAGCAGCTGGCGATAGGAGGCCGCGTCCCCGTTCAGAGCGGAGCGCATCAAGTCGGCCCATTGCTCGCTTCTGGAAGCGGCCTGGGCGGTCGCGGTGTCGACGGCTCGGGTCATGGTGGCGCGGGACGGCACCCCTCTTCTTCGCCGGCAAAGAGCGGAACGTTACATCCCGCAGCCCGGCCCCGCCATTTCGCACGTCGCGACCGGTGATGGGAACACAGGCGCGTGATCGGCGTAACGGGTGCCGGCATGGCGGCGAATTCAGGTCATGGCCGCGATGAGCGTGGCCGGTGTTGAAACTGGAGAAGACCCATGAAGCCTGTCGCCACTCTCGCCGTCCTCGGCTCTCTGGCCGCCACCCTCGCCGCCGTGTCGGCGCCGGCCGCCGCCCAGGATGCCGGCAAGGAGAAGTGCTACGGCGTCGCCCTGAAGGGCCAGAACGACTGCGCCGCCGGCCCCGGCACCACCTGCGCCGGCACCTCCAAGGTGGATTACCAGGGCAATTCCTGGAAGCTCGTGCCCAAGGGCACCTGCGTCAGCATCAAGACGCCCCACGGCATGGGCGCGCTGATGCCCATCAAGTCCTGATCCGCGCTCCGAAGCATCGCCCCTCCCGCAAGGGGCGACGGCCTCTGGCCCGACCCCCTCCCGCGGGAGGGGGCCGCTGGCGCAAGCGACTTCCGGGAGGTTCGAAATGTCCCAGGTTTCCATGATGCCCCAACGCAGCGGTGCCGCACGCGCCCCGGCCCTGCCGCCCGGCCCCGGGGTCGGCTTCAAGCCGCAGCATTTCGCCGACATCATCTCCGCGCCCCAGCCGCTCGCCTTCTTCGAGGTCCATGCGGAAAACTATATGGGCGAAGGCGGGCGGCCCCACGCGCAGCTCGCCCGGCTGCGGCGTGACCACGCCCTGTCCATCCACGGGGTGGGGCTCGCATTGGGCGGCTCAGGGCCCCTCGATGGCGCCCACCTCGCGCGCCTCGCCCGCCTGTGCGAACGCTATGAGCCGGAGAGTTTTTCCGAGCATCTGGCCTGGGCCGGCCATGGCGGCATGTTCCTGAATGACCTTCTGCCCCTGCCCTATACGCCAGAGCGGCTGGCCATCGTGGCGGCCCATGTGGAGCAGGCGCAGGAGGCTCTCAAGCGCCCGATTCTGATCGAAAATCCGGCCACCTATCTCACCTTCGCGGAAAGCACGATTCCCGAAGGGAAGTTCCTCGCGGAGCTGACCCGCCGCACCGGCTGCGGGCTGCTGCTGGATGTGAACAACCTGTTCGTTTCCGCCATCAACCATGGCCTCGATCCGGACCGGATGCTGGCGGCCCTGCCCCTCGACCGCGTGGGCGAGATCCATCTGGCTGGGCACGCGCCCGCGGCAAGCCCCGGGACCGCCCCGCTGCTGGTGGACGCCCATGGCGGCCCCGTGGCGGCACGGGTGTGGGCACTCTATGGGCAGGTGCTGCGCCGCACGGGTCCCGTCGCCACGCTGATTGAATGGGACAATGACGTGCCCGACTGGCCCACCCTGCGGGCCGAGGCGGAGCACGCCGGCGCCCAGCTTCTCCAAGCGCGAAAGGCGGCCTGACATGCCCGCCCTCCATGCCGATGAGCGCTTCGCCCACGCCCTGCTCGCGCCCGATGGCGCGCCGCCGCCCGGCCTCACCGCCGCCGGTGGTGACGCGGTGGCCCGGCGCTTCGCCATCCACCGCAACACGGTGGGTGTCACCCTGTCCGAGGCCCTGGCCGTCGCATTTCCCGTGGTGCGTCAGCTGGTGGGTGATGACTTCTTCGCCGCGGCCGCCCGCGCCTTCGTCACCGCCGCCCCGCCCACATCCCCGGTGCTGGCCGATTATGGCGCCGGGTTCGCCGATTTCCTCGCGCGCTTCCCGCCCGCCGCGGAGCTGCCCTATCTGCCCGACGTGGCGCGGCTGGAACGGCTGATGGTCGATTCATACCATTCCGCCGACGCCCCGCCCGAAACACGTGCCGGCCTGGCGGGCCTCAGCCCGCAGGAGGCGGCGCCGCTCGCCCTCGCCCGTCACCCCGCCGCCCGCTGGCTGTGCTCGCCGTGGCCGGTGGTGACCCTGTGGCGGATGAATGCCGGGCACCTGCCCCTCACCCCCCTCTCTCACTGGGCCGGTGAGAGCGCGCTCGTCACCCGGCCCGAGCTGGACGTGATGCTGACGGGGCTGCCGGCGGGCGGGGATCAGCTTCTGTCCCTGCTCGAAACGCCATTGTCCCTCGCCGCGCTGTCCGAGGCCATGGAGCCCGTGGGCGGCCTGGCCGGCGCGCTGCCGCCACTGCTCGACGCTGGCGCCCTGCGGCGCGCGAGCCCGCCACAAGGAGACCAGCGATGACCATCAAGACCACTTTCCCCACCGGCTCCGCACCCGCATTGGCCCCGCTCGCCATATGGCTGCGCGGACTGAGGCGCCGGGCGGAAGCCGTGCCCTACGATCTCATCGCCGTCGGCGCCCGGATCTTTCCGGCAGCCGTGTTCTGGCAATCGGGGCTCACCAAACTCGATGAGCATTGGCGCGTCTCGGACAATGCGGTGTTCCTGTTTCAGGAGGAATACCGCCTGCCGCTGCTGGACCCCTGGCTGGCCGCCCACGCGGCGGCCACAGCGGAGCTGAGCTTTCCCATATTGCTGGTGCTGGGCCTCGCCACGCGCCTTTCCGCCCTCGCCTTGCTGGGCATGACGATGGTGATCGAGATCTTCGTCTATCCCGATGCCTGGCCCACCCACGGCGCCTGGGCCACCCTGTTCCTGCTGCTGGTGGCACGCGGACCGGGACGCTTCAGCCTGGACCACCTGCTGGGCCGGTTCTTCTGCCGGGCAGAGGCCGCTAAAGCTGGCAGCCGCTCGCCGATGTGAGGCCCTCGGGCTGGCCCCAGTCGTTCTGCGGCACGCCGGCATAGGGGGCGCCGTAGCTCTGCTTCACCATCCGGAACGAAGCGGCCTGCCGGGTCGCCGGATCGAAATCGATGATCCAGAAATAGTCATAGGTCTCGCTCGGCCAATCGCTCAGCGCTTCCCTGAAGCGGGCGAGGCCGAACAGGTCATAGAGCGTGGAGGGCGCCTCGGGGCGGGCGTCATCCTTGGCGACGACGGCTTCCAGCTCGGCGGGCGTACGGGCGGCCTCCCTGGCGGCCGCCCTGTCCTTCTGCTCTGTGCTCTTCTTGCCGTGGCCGGACAGGGTTTTGGCGATATGGTCGTGCTCCCAGGTCACCACCACCGTGGCGCCATCCCAGCGCGGATCGGTGAGAAGGTCGCGGGCGAGCTGCTGGGTCTGCCCGTTCAGCACCGTCTCGGCGATGGCGCCCGAGGCATCCGGCAGCGCGGGAAAGAGATTGACCGGCATCCCCCAGCTGCGCGCCGAAGGAGCGATGGTTTCCAGCGTGTGGAGGGTCATGGCGAAGAACGCCTTGGGCGCCTCGCCGGGGCCGAACAGGCTGGTGGCGGCCTCCCGGCCGAGATATTGCGCGGCCAGCGCCTGCGCCCGCAGGTCGCCCACGGCGCACAGGCGATAGGCGTCGTGCTTCTCGCCGTGGCGCAGCAGGATGATCCGGCTCGGCAAGGCCACCGCATCCGCCGCCACGAGCGCCCATGTCCCGGCGCACAGCCCTGCGGCCATCCAGCTTCTCCATGCCGCCATGCCGATCCGCCCCCACTGTCCCGGTCCCGATATCCTCGCGAGCGAAACAGATTCGGCTCGGCCCCGCCAGAACGTCGCGCCGGCGGGTTAAATCTGGACGGGTGGAGCCGGCAGGGCCTTCACACCCTCGCGCGAACATGCTTCAACGCGACAATGACTGTTCGGGTTCGAGGCGGAGGTGAGCCATGCTCACAATCAGGTTGGGGTCCAGCGCACACACCATGATGCTGCTGGCGGGTCTTGCCAGCCTCACCACTGTGGCCTTGGCGCAAACGGCCTCGCGGCCGCATGTGGTTATCACGCCGAACGTGATCCAGCTGCCGGTGATTCCCCAGGGCAATTATCTGGATCCGGGCCCAGGCCCGGCCATCCGCCCTGACGTGAAGATCGGCCGGGGCGAGAACAACGATTACGTGTTCCCGCCCGATTTGTCCGGTGGCTACGGCTCCGGCCCGCCCGGCGACCCCACCAATAACGGCTCGTGGAGCCCGCTGGCCGGGAACACGCCGAGCTTCTGATGCGCCCCGCGAGGGCAAACCATACGAAAAGGGCCGCCGGCATCGCCAGGCGGCCCTTTTTCTTTTGCGCCCTGGTCCGCGACCCCAGAAGGGCGCGGACCAGGGCGCAAAAGAAAAACGGCGGGGGAAGCCCCCGCCGTTTCTCGACACTGCAAACCCGAAGCGCGGATCAGCGCTTGGAGAACTGGAACGAACGACGCGCCTTGGCCCGGCCGTACTTCTTGCGCTCGACCACGCGGCTGTCGCGGGTGAGGAAGCCGCCCTTCTTGAGGGGGGTGCGCAGCTCCGGCTCGTAATAGGTGAGCGCGCGGGAGATGCCGTGACGCACCGCGCCGGCCTGGCCGGAGAGGCCGCCGCCGGTGACCGTGCAGATCACGTCATACTGGCCTTCGCGGGCCGCAGCCTGGAACGGCTGGTTGATCATGAGGCGCAGCACCGGACGGGCGAAATACACCTCGATGTCGCGATCATTGACGGTGATCTTGCCGGTGCCGGGACGAACCCACACGCGGGCCACCGCGTCCTTGCGCTTGCCGGTGGCATAAGCGCGGCCGTACTTGTCCAGCTTCTGGACATGGACGGGAGCGGACACTTCCTCGGTGGTGATGGCGGCGCCGCCAAGATCTTCGAGGGACTGGAGAACCTCGGCCATGTCAGTTCCTCACGTTCTTGCGGTTGAGCGCGGCCACGTCGAGGGCGACAGGCTGCTGGGCCTCGTGCGGATGGGCCGGGCCCTTGTAAACACGCAGGTTGCCGAGGATCTTGCGGCCGAGCGGGCCACGGGCGAGCATGCGCTCCACCGCCTTCTCGATGACGCGCTCAGGGAAGCGGCCCTCGAGGATGAACTTGGCGGTACGCTCCTTGATACCACCCGGGAAGCCGGTGTGGTGATAGTACGCCTTCTGGTCCTTCTTGCGCCCGGTGAACACCACCTTCTCAGCGTTCACGACGATGACATTGTCACCGCAGTCCACGTGGGGGGTGTAGATGGGCAGGTGCTTGCCCTTGAGGCGCATGGCGATGATGGAAGCGAGACGACCCACAACAAGGCCGCTGGCGTCGATCACCACCCACTTCTTTTCGATATCGGCGGGTTTGGCCGAATACGTCTTCATGGGGTCGTTTTCCGATTGTGACTGCCGCACGGACCCGGAACGAAAATCCGCGGGCCCCTGTGGCGATGGAGGCGGCTTGTATCCGAGGCCCGCGGACTCGTCAACGTCAGCCCACCTTGAATAGTCATTGTAAAACAATGGCTTATTATTTTGGTATTTTAACACCACTCAAAAAGGCTCTGATTTCGCAGAAAGTTGGGCCTATTCCCGCCGCATCAGCCCTTCGCAGGCCGGTCGGGGATGGAATAGGTGGCCACGCAATGGGCCACGAGATCGTCCACACCGGCGCTGCGGATGCCCACGTCTCCCACCGCGAGGCGCTTGCCGAGCTTGATCAGCCGCGCATCGGCATAAATCGCGCCGGGGGCGGGCTTGCGCAGGAAATTGATGGAGAGATTCGTCGTCACCGCCAGCGCCACCGGCCCGATCTCTCCCAGCAGCGCCACATAGACGGCAATGTCGGCCAGCGCCATCAAGGCGGGGCCGGACACGGTGCCGCCGGGGCGCAGATGCTCCTCGTCCGCATCGAGCCGGATGGTGGCGGCGCGCCGGCCCACGGTCTCGATATGGTGCGGCTTGCCGGGCCCGAACGCCTGCGGGAACTCCCCGTGCAGGAACTGCTCCAGCTCCGCGATGCTCATCGCAGAGGCGGTGGCGGGCTCCATCCCCATGATTTTCCTCCCTTTATTGTCATTCTCGCCCCACCCGCGCCGCGCGGCTCGCATGGGGCACGCCCCTGTGCATAGAATGCCGCGCCACAAGATCAAGCATCAGCATCCCCGGGAGGATTGCCCATGTCCGCGCACCCCGCCACCGCCGCCGATGGCCTCATCCTGAAGACCGAGGTGGCCGACGGCGTCGCCACCCTCACCCTGGCGCGGCCGCAATCCCGCAACAGCCTGTCGGAAGCCATGATGGCGGCCCTCACCTCGGCGCTTGCGGACATCGGCGCCGATCCCGCCGTGCGCGCGGTGGTGCTGGCGGCGGAAGGGCCGGTCTTCTCCGCCGGACACGATCTGAAGGAGATCCAGGGCCACCGCGGCGATGCCGATCGCGGCCGCGTCTATTTCGAGGATGTGCTGAAGCGCTGCTCCACCCTCATGACCGCCATCGTCCGCCTGCCCCAGCCGGTCATCGCCGCCGTGGAGGGCATGGCCACCGCCGCCGGCTGCCAGCTGGTGGCGAGCTGCGACCTCGCCGTGGCCGGGGCCGAGGCCCGCTTCTGCACGCCGGGCGTCAATATCGGCCTGTTCTGCCACACGCCCATGGTCGCCCTCACCCGCAACGTGTCCCGCAAGCATGCCATGGAGATGCTGCTGCTGGGCGAGTGGGTGGAGGCGCAGGACGCCTTCCGCATGGGCCTGGTGAACCGCGTGGTGGAAAAGGGCTCCGCGTTGGCGGCCGCCACCGCTTTGGCGCGGCGAATCGCCGAAAAGTCGCAGGTGCCGGTGAAACTCGGCAAGGCGGCCTTCCACGCCCAGATCGAAATGGGGCTGGACGAGGCCTATGCCTACGCCTCCCGCGTGATGACCGAAAACATGCTGGCGCGCGATGCGGAGGAAGGCATTTCCGCCGTTCTGGGCAAGCGCGCACCCAGCTGGGAGGACCGGTGAGCGACGGGGCAACAAGCCGCCGCGCGTCGCTTTAACCATCTCTCAACCATAAACGGGTTTTCCTGTCCGCTAGAAGCAGCCGCATGGCGCGGTGGCAGGAGCGGGACAGCGGCGCATGGCAATGAACGTCGCCGAGATCGGATCGAGCGTCGCACTGGCGGCGCCCGCGCGCGCCCGTCGCCTCAGCGGTTTCAATGCCGTCGCGGCGGGTCTGGCGGCGCTGGCGCTCGTCAGCGCGCTGCCGCTGCGCTTCACCGCCACCGCCAACCTCTCCTTTGATGTCGCCACCCAGCCGCCCGCGGCCACCGTGCGCGGCATTGCCCAGGTGCTCGGCTCCCGCGAGCTCGCCCGTGATGCGCTGGAGAAGCTCGCGCCCGGCGAGGTGGCGCGGCTGGCCTCCGACAGCCTGTTCCCGGCCGCGGCCAGCGCCGATATCGCCTCGCTCACCGGCATCGCGGCCCGCCGGGTGGTGCAGGATGTGTCCATCGTGCCCGTGAATGGCGGGCGCGGATACGATCTCGCCGTCGCCGCCCCCTCCCCCGCCCTGGCGGCCCGCCTCGCGGATGCCTATGTGTCGGCCGCCCTCGACCTTGAGGCGCGCCCGGCCGCCGCCTCCGATCTGCCGGGCCTCAGCCGGGGCGCCGCCGCGATCGCGCCGCTCACGCCCGACGTGCCCGGGCCCCTGCCCTTCACGCTGCTCGCGGCCGCCGCCGTCACCTTCCTGCTGGGCCGCCGGCAGCAGCGGCGCGAGCCCCTGCCCCAGGGCATCCTTGCGCGCGAGGCGCTGCCGCGCCAGCTCGACACGCCCCACCGCATCACCTGGCTCGACGGCGCCGCCGCGCGCGGGCTGGAACTGGACGCCGCCGTGGACCAGCTCCTGCCCCATGCCACCACCTGGGCCGAGGGCCCGGTGCGCGTGCGCGGCCGCCTCATCTGCGTGACTTCCGATGGCCTGCCCGATGCCGCCGGCCGCTGCGCCCGCGCCCTGGCCCGCCGGCTGGGTGACGAGGCGGGCGTGGTGCTGGTGGTGCTCGACCAGGCAGCCGACACCGCAGATCTGGTCGACATCGGCTGCGAAGTGGGAGCCCCGGGCCTTCGCGAGCTCATCCTGGGCCGCGCCCATTTCGGCGAGGCGGTGCATCGCGACCCCCATTCGCGCGCCCATGTGATTCCGCCCGGCCACCTGCCCCCCGGCTGGACCTCCGCCACTGGCACGCAGGGCGAAGGCACCGCATCGGACGAGGCGGACACGCAGCGGCTCGCCGCCGTCCTGCAGGCCCTTCGCGAAACCTACGATTACGTGGTGATGGCCAATCCGCGCCTGGAGCCGGACGATGCCGCCTTCGCGGGCTGCGACCCGCTGGTGGTGTGCCTGACCGCCGACACCGCACCGCGTACGGCGGCGGTGGAAAGCTTCGACGCGCTGGCCGCCATGCGCCTGTCCCGCATCGTGATGCTGCGCTTCGCCACCGGCGAGACGGTGGCCGAGGAGCTGGCCCAGGAGGAGATCCTGCCGCCCGAGCCCATCGCCGAGGAGCCGCTGATTCTGCGCAAGCGCGCCGCCTGAGATCGGCGGCAAGGCCGGCGTGGCGGAAGCGCGAAAACGCGCCTCAGGCCTTGGGCCGGTCCGGGCGCTCCATCCACCAGATGAGGGCGCCGGCGGGGATCACCCACAAGGTGCCCAGCAGCACGTAGCACACGGTTTGCAGCGCCCAGTGCAGCTCGGTGACGCGCCCTTGCGCGACCGCCATGGCCCCGAGCGCCCACACCACCACCAGAACCAGCAGCAGCACCGTGCCGATGAGCTTGCGGATGCGCTGAGGCATCATCTCCCGTCTCTCCTGTTCGCGATCGCCTTGTGAGGGCCGGCGACTGCCCTCTATAACGGATCCACGGTGAGAGCCACGACAGAATGGCCCGCCGGCTGGGAGAGACGCCATGCCGGATCCAGGCGGCCACGCTGCGTGGCAGGCTTCGCGCGATGTTGCCCATCCCCGAGCCGTTCCCACCTCCATGGGACCGGCGAGAGGTGGAGCCGCGGCCGCGCCCTTTTCATCCCCCGCGCGTCCTCTCGCGCCTGCGCTGTGGCGGGTGCGGTTCTGGCTTTATGGCGTGGCGCTGCTGATCGTCGCCATGGTGGTGGTGGGCGGGGCCACCCGGCTGACCGAATCCGGCCTTTCCATCACTGAATGGAAACCCGTGACAGGGGTCATCCCCCCGCTTTCCGCAGCCGACTGGCAGGCCGAGTTCGACCGCTACAAGACCATTCCCCAATACGAGGCCCTCAACCGCGGCATGGGGCTCGACGGCTTCAAGCGCATCTATTGGTGGGAATGGGCGCACCGCCTGCTGGGGCGGCTGGTGGGCATCGCCTTCCTGCTGCCCTTTCTGTATTTCGTGATCACCGGCGCCGTGCGGGGGCGGCTGCTGGCCCGCTGCCTCGGCCTGTTCGCCCTCGGCGGGCTGCAGGGCGCGGTGGGGTGGTGGATGGTGGCTTCGGGCCTCGTGCACCGCACCTCCGTCAGCCCCTATCGGCTGGCCGTGCACCTCACCCTCGCCTGCATCATCCTCGCCGCCACAGTGGCCGTGGCGCGCACCCTCGTGCCCGCCCGTGAAGGCCCGAGCGCGCCCTTGCGACAGCGCGCGACGGCGGTGGCGCTGGTGGCGCTGGTGCTGGTGCAGGTCTTCGCCGGAGGGCTGGTCGCTGGCCTTGATGCGGGGCTCGCCTTCAACACTTGGCCCCTCATGGACGGGTCATTCGTCCCGTCTTTGGAGCAGCTCGGCGCGGCGCGGCCGTGGTGGCGCAATCTGTTCGAGAATGCCCTCACGGTGCAGTTCGATCACCGCATGATCGCCTATGGCCTATGGACGCTGGCGCTGCTGCACGCTGTCGATACCCGCCGCTCACGCGCGGGGCGTGGGGCGGCGGGGCTGCTGGTGCTGGTGAGCGCGCAGGCGGGGCTCGGCATCGCGACGCTTCTGCTGCATGTGCCGCTGCCGATCGCCCTGGCCCATCAGCTTGGCGCCACGGTGGTGCTGATCGCCGCCACGGCGCACGCGGTGGATGTGACGCGCCAGCCCCTCAGCGCAGGAGGAACGCCACCACAGGGGCCATCATCACGTTGAACAGGCCGGCCAGCACCATCACGAGACCGGCGATGGACCCTTCCTCGCCCCCGATCTGGTGCGCCTTGGCCACGCCCGCGCCGTGGGCGCCCATGCCGAACAGCGCGCCGCGGGCCAAAGAGGAGCGCAGGGGCATCACCTTCAGCAGCAACTCGCCCAGGGCCGCGCCGCAGACGCCGGTGAGGATCACGAACACCGCCGTCAGGTCCGGCAGGCCGCCGATATCGTCGGACACGGCCATGGCGAACGGGGTGGAGGTGGAGCGCGGCATCAGCGACAGCTGCATGGTGGAGGACAGGCCGAGCCATGAGGCCATGAAGAAGGCCGCGACCATGGCGATGGAGCTGCCCACCAGCACGCCCAGCAGCAGCACCGGCCAATGCCGGCGGATGACCGCCCGCTGCTCATAGATGGGAATGGCGAAGGCCACTGTCGCCGGGCCAAGCATCAACACCAACCAATGGGTGGAGCGGATGTATTCGGAATAGCCCGCATGCAGGCTGACGGCGACAAGCCCCACCATGATCGGCGTGAGCAGCAAGGGCGAAGTCCACCAGAACCGCCACCGGCGGGCGATGAAGCGCGCCACCAGATAGCAGCCGATGGTGACGGCGGACCACAGGACCGTCGTCTCAATCAGGTCAAGCGCCGGCATGGGTCTCCTCCCGCCGCGCGCGCCAGCGGTAGCACAGGTCTACGGTGAGGGCCGTGCCGCCCATCACGAGCACCGTGCCCACCAGGATGACCGCGACGATCTTGAGGCCCAGCAGGCCGATGAATTCGTGATGGTCCAGCACCGCCATTACCGCCGGCACGAAGAACAGCAGCATTTCGGCGATCAGCCAATACGCGCCGCGTCGCACCGCGATGGGGCGGATGAAGCCGGAGATCAGCAGCGCCAGCACCACCGCCATGCCGACGATGCCGCCGGGAAAGGGCAGATGAGCCAGCCGCACCAG
Source organism: Xanthobacter variabilis (assembly GCF_043831965.2). Classification (NCBI taxonomy): domain Bacteria; kingdom Pseudomonadati; phylum Pseudomonadota; class Alphaproteobacteria; order Hyphomicrobiales; family Xanthobacteraceae; genus Xanthobacter; species Xanthobacter variabilis. The sequence continues at coordinate 2,339,778 of NZ_CM195533.1, read as the reverse complement.
CGCCTCGCCCAGCATCCAGAACAGCGCCAGAACGGCAATCTGCAGCAGGCCGGAGCGATGGAGCGCCGCGCGGAATAGGAGAGCGCTGCGCCGAAATGCGCGCGCCGGATCAGGCATTTTGGTAAACATGGGAGGCACCTCCAGTGCCGTTACCCATAAGATAGGCGTGCCCTGTCTATTATGAAAATGAATTGACTGAATTCAGTCCATTCCGTATTTGAATGGTATGGAACTTCGCACGCTCAGGGCCTTCGTGGAGGTGGTACGCCAGGGGGGCTTTTCCCAGGCCGCCAAGGTGGTTTTCGCGACCCAGCCGACCATTTCCAAGGCGGTGAAGCAGCTGGAGGACGAGCTGGGGGTGCCCCTGCTCGACCGCATCGGCCACAAGAGCATGCTCACCGCGGCGGGCGAGATTGTCTACCGCCGCGCCCTCACCATGCTGGCCGAGCGCGACGACATGATCGCCGAGCTCGCGGACCTGCGCGGGCTGAAGACCGGCACGCTCCGCCTGGGCCTGCCGCCGCTGGGCGCCAGCACCCTGTTCGCGCCTCTGTTCGCCATCTATCGGGCGCGCTATCCGGGCATCGACATCCGCCTGACAGAACAAGGCTCCAAGCGGCTGGAGGAGATCGTGCTAGCGGGCGAGGTGGAGCTTGCCGCCTCGCTGCTGCCCACCTCGGACGACTTCGACTTTCAGCCGGTGCGCTGCGAGCCGCTGATGGTGGTGATGCCCAAGGACCATCCCCTGGCGGGCGAGCGCGCGGTGGGCATCGCGGCGCTCGCCGCATCGCCCTTCATCCTGTTCGAGCGGGGCTTCGCGCTCAACAAGGTACTGATCGACGCCTGCGATCGTGCCGGATTCGCCCCCATGGTGGCGGCCCGCAGCGGGCAGATCGACTTCATCGTGGAGCTGGTGGGCGCGGGGCTGGGCGTGGCCTTCCTACCGCAGACCATCGCCAGCCTGCGCCGCACGCCGGCCGTTTCCCTGGTGCTGCTGGACGAACCCGACACCCAATGGCACATGGCCCTGGTGTGGCGCCGGGGCGGCTACCTCTCCCGCGCCGCGCGCGCCTGGGTCGAGCTCACCCGCGAAGTCTATGGCGCAACGCCCGACAGCGGCACCGGCGCACCGCCGGCCGCGCCGCGGTCCTGATCCGCGCGAACCGGGAGCCAACGTCCGCGATTCCGCGAACCTCGCCACAGGGATGAGAACTTGCTCGCGGATGGGCCCGTCGCCGGCCGACCAGCACTCAGGCAACAAGAGGTAATGCGGCCTTCTCCCCCGGTTCCGGATGAGTGAACCAGCCGCGACCGCCCTGGCGTCGCGGGTCGTTCGCCTTCGCGGCTGGCGCGCCTGCAAGCGGGGCCGGAACCCGCTTGGGCAGTGGATGCCCGCGAAAACAGCCGACTAAACGGCTTCGCCACGTCCATGAAAATCTGAAACAGTCGAGGGGCCCCGCCCAAGGCATCGCCCTCAAGGCATCGCCCCTTTGGCGCGCCGCCGGGTCCGCATTCCCAAGTTATGCCCCCGCCCTGCGGCTTCAGGAACACCTTGGGGGACCACAGGCTCCGCAGGCTGCTGCGAAAGTCGGCTGGCACCAAGACCCAACGGCAACCAGCCCACACCGAGGCGGGACGGAGGGACCTCCGCCCGGAGCGTTTTCGAGCAGAACCGACAACGGTTTGCTCGAAAAACGGGCCCGCGCAATGGCCAGGAGGATTTCCCTGCGACAGCCAAGCAAGGACCGGCTTCAGCCGCAGCGGAAGTACCGGACATGGCCAGCCCCCCGCCCCTAGATACGCGTGCCCTCGCGCCCGGAAGGCGCGGCGGCCGCGATGGAACCACGGCCGTCGCAGCACAAACGCCGCGCAGACCGTGCGGCCCTTGGCCGCCAGGAAGCGGAGCATGACCCGCGTATTCAGAGGAGATGTGCGGGCGGCGCCGCCCTCGCCTCCGCCCCCGATGGAGGCCATCGAGGCAAGGCACGGCGGCGCCGCCATGGTACCGACCGGAAACCGGATTAGGTCCCGGCAGTCATCGCCCCGCCTGGCGCGAGGCTCGGCGCGGTCAGGACCAGCGCACCTCGACGATCTCGAAGGAGCGAGCGCCCTTCGGCGTCACCACTTCCACGGAAGAACCCTTCTTCTTGCCAATGAGCGCGCGCGCCATGGGCGAGGAGATGGAGATACGGCCCGCCTTGGCGTCAGCTTCGCTGTCGCCGACGATCTGCCACACCCTTTCTTCCTCCGTGTCCTCGTCCACCAGGGTCACGGTGGCGCCAAACTTCACCACGTCACCGGAGAGCTTGGACACATCGATGACCTCGGCCCGGGACAGCTTGTCCTCGAGCTCGGCGATGCGGCCTTCATTGAGCGACTGCAGTTCCTTGGCGGCGTGATATTCGGCGTTTTCAGACAGGTCACCGTGAGCGCGCGCCTCGGCGATGGCGGTGATGATCCGCGGGCGCTCCACCTGCTGACGCTTCTTCAACTCCTCCGCGAGGGCGGCATAGCCGCCGACGGTCATGGGAATCTTCTCCATGGGTCCTTTCAAGACCTCCCGAAACTGATGCGCGCGACACGCCGCCCGGCGGCCTGCCGCCCTGAAATCCTCCGTGCCCGCGCAACGCGGAACCCTGCGGCACGGACCGTGGCCCCCACCGGCCCAATCGGCCGGTCGCCCTGGCCGGCGCGAAGCGACCGGCCTGCCAGACACAGGAGACCAAACGACAAGAATGCGCGGACGCCGAAACGCCCGCGCTGCTCAACTCTCCCCGTCCATCCGTCAGGCGACGGAGGACTTGCCCCGCACGAGCGGATTATGATCGGCGTGGAAATAGTCCTGGAGCGGGCGCACCTTCAGGTCGCCCCCCACATAGGCCTTGATCCCCTCCGCCGCCGCGACGGCACCCGACAGCGTGGTGTAATACGGCACTTTCTGCAAGAGGGCCGCGCGCCGGAGCGAGCGGCTGTCCGCAAGAGCCTGCGCCCCCTCGGTGGTGTTGAACACCAATTGCACCTCGCCGTTCTTGATGGCGTCCACGATATGCGGGCGACCTTCAAGCACCTTGTTGATCTTGGTGGCGGCGACGCCGTGTTCTTCCAGGAAGCGCTGGGTGCCGGAGGTGGCGATCACCTTGAAGCCCAGGCTCTGGAGCATCTGCACCGAAGGCAGGATGCGCGCCTTGTCCTGCTCGCGCAGGGAGATGAACACGGTGCCCGACTGCGGCACCTTGGTGCCGCCGCCGAGCTGGCTCTTGGCGAAGGCCACGCCGAAATCGGTGTCCAGCCCCATCACCTCGCCGGTGGAGCGCATCTCCGGGCCGAGCACGGTGTCCACGCCCGGGAAGCGGGCGAAGGGGAACACCGCCTCCTTGATGGCGATGTGGTCGAACTTCGGCTTGGTCAGCCCGAACGAGGCGAGTTTCTCCCCCGCCATCACCCGCGCCGCGATCTTGGCGATGGGCAGGCCGATCACCTTGGCCACGAACGGCACCGTGCGGGAGGCGCGCGGGTTCACCTCGAGGACATACACATCCTTGTCCTTGATGGCGTACTGCACGTTCATGAGGCCGCCGACGCCCAGCGCCAGGGCCATGGCGGCGGTCTGCTTCTCCAGCTCCGCCAGGATCTCGGGGCTCAGGGAGTAAGGCGGCAGCGAGCAGGCGCTGTCACCCGAATGGATGCCCGCCTCCTCGATGTGCTCCATGATGCCGGACACGAACACATCCGTGCCGTCGCACAGGGCGTCCACATCCACCTCGATCGCGTCCGACAGATAGCGGTCGAACAGCAGCGGGTTCTTGCCGAGAACCGTGTTGATCTGGCCGGTCTTGTCGTTGGGATAGCGGGCCTTGATCTCCTGGGGCACCAGGCCCGGCAGGGTTTCCAGCAGGTAGTCGCCGAGCTGGCTCTCCTCGCGGATGATCTGCATGGCCCGGCCGCCCAGCACGTAGGAGGGGCGCACCACCATGGGATAGCCGAGGTCGGACGCCACCAGCCGCGCCTGTTCCACCGAATAGGCGATGCCGTTGGCGGGCTGGCGGATGTTCAGCCGCTCCAGCAGGTGCTTGAAGCGGTCGCGGTCCTCCGCGAGGTCGATGGCGTCGGGCGAGGTGCCGAGGATCGGCACGTTCGCGTCCGCCAGCGCCTTGGCGAGCTTCAGCGGGGTCTGGCCGCCGAACTGGACGATCACGCCCTTCAGCTTGCCATTGGTCCGCTCGCGCTCGATCAGCTCCAGCACGTCCTCCGCGGTGAGCGGCTCGAAATAAAGCCGGTCGGAGGTGTCGTAGTCGGTGGAGACGGTCTCCGGGTTGCAGTTGACCATGATGGTCTCGTAGCCGACGTCCTCAAGGGCGAAGGCCGCGTGGCAGCAGCAATAGTCGAACTCGATGCCCTGGCCGATCCGGTTCGGCCCGCCGCCCAGGATGACCACCTTCTCGCGGTCGGACGGCCGCGATTCGTCCGCGAGCTGGCCCGCGAACGGGGTCTCGTAGGTCGAATACATATAAGCGGTGGGCGAGGCGAACTCGGCGGCGCAGGTGTCGATGCGCTTATAGACCGGATGCACGTCGAGGGCGCGGCGCTGGGCGCGCACGTCCGCCTCGGTGCGGCGGGTGAGGGTGGCGAGCCGCGCATCCGAGAAGCCCATGGCCTTCAGCTTGCGGAAGGCGCCGGGAGTGGCGGGCAGGCCCAGGCGGCGGATCTTCTCCTCCGCTTCCACGATGGAGCGGATCTCGCCCAGGAACCAGGGGTCGATCTTGCACGCGGCGTGGATCTGCTCGTCGGACAGGCCGAGGCGCATGGCCTGGGCCACATAGAGCAGGCGATCCGGAGTGGGCGTGCCCAAGGCGGCGCGGATGGCGTTCTTGTCGTCGCCCTGGCCGAGGCCCTCGATCTCGATGTCGTCGAGGCCGGTGAGGCCCGTTTCCAGCGAGCGCAGCGCCTTCTGCAGCGATTCGGCGAAGGTGCGGCCGATGGCCATGGCCTCGCCCACCGACTTCATGGCGGTGGTCAGGGTCGGCTCGGCGCCCGGGAACTTCTCGAAGGCGAAGCGCGGAACCTTGGTCACCACATAATCGATGGTGGGCTCGAAGGAAGCCGGAGTCGCGCCGCCGGTGATGTCGTTCTCGATCTCGTCGAGGGTGTAGCCCACGGCGAGGCGCGCCGCGACCTTGGCGATGGGAAAGCCGGTGGCCTTCGACGCCAGCGCCGAGGAGCGCGAGACGCGCGGGTTCATCTCGATGACGATGAGGCGCCCATCCGCGGGATTGACCGCGAACTGCACATTGGAGCCGCCAGTTTCCACACCGATCTCGCGCAGCACCGCCAGCGAGGCGTCGCGCATGATCTGGTATTCCTTGTCCGTCAGCGTCAGGGCCGGCGCCACGGTGATCGAATCACCGGTGTGCACGCCCATGGGGTCGATGTTCTCGATGGAGCAGATGATGATGCAGTTGTCCGCCTTGTCGCGGACAACCTCCATCTCATATTCCTTCCAGCCGAGCACGCTCTCTTCCACCAGCACCTCATTGGTGGGGGAAGCATCGATGCCGCGCTCGATGATCTCGATGAACTCGGCTTTGTTATAGGCGATGCCGCCGCCGGTGCCACCCATGGTGAAGGACGGGCGGATGATGGCGGGCAGCCCCACCTCCTCCAGCGCGTCCAGCGCCTGGGCCAGGGTCTTGATCTGGCGCGAGCGGGGGGTGGAAAGGCCGATCTTGGTCATGGCCTCGCGGAACAGCTCGCGATCCTCGGCCTTGTCGATCGCCTCGGCCGTGGCGCCGATCATCTCGACGTCGAACTTGTCCAGCGTGCCCATTTTCTTGAGCGACAGCGCGCAGTTCAGCGCGGTCTGCCCGCCCATGGTCGGCAGCAGGGCGAAGCCCTTGGAGCGGTCACCGCGCTCCTTCTCGATGATCTTGGCGACAATCTCGGCGGTGATCGGCTCGATATAGGTCGCGTCCGCCATGTCCGGATCGGTCATGATGGTCGCGGGATTGGAGTTCACCAGGACGACCCGGTACCCCTCCTCCTTCAGCGCCTTCACCGCCTGGGTGCCGGAATAATCGAACTCGCACGCCTGGCCGATGACGATCGGGCCGGCGCCGATGATGAGGATGGTTTCGAGATCTGTGCGTTTCGGCATGTCTCTCTGGCGCTCTGGCTCACCTTGGCCCCTGGCATGCACCTCTCCCGAGCCGTGGAACGGCCGGAGAGAAATGCTTCAGGCGCAAAAAAAGGGCCGCGGGTCGCGCGCCCCCTATAGGAACAGTCCACCGCTCGAGGACGAGGCGCACGAGCGCGGCGGATGCGGTTCAAGCCGGCGTGACGCGCGAAAAATCGTGCGTGCCGGCTCACTGATGGGCTTCCTTAGACCATAATTTCCGGCGACGGAAGACGTCTTTCCCATTCCTGCCCTGCGGGAGCATCACGTCTTGCACGCAAATCTCGCGGCCCTCGCCCGGCGCTACCGGCCGCTGATCCTGCAGATCGCATCATTCGCCTGGGTTGGCGTCCTCGCCACGGGCGCCCATTTCGCCACCCTGGCGCTGGTGGTGGAGCGCGATATTGCCGGCCCGGTGGTGGCCTCCTCCCTCGGCGCGGTGGTGGGAGCCATCGTCTCCTACCTGTTGAACCGCGCCTTCACCTTCGAATCGACCCGCACCCATGCGGGCGCCGTTCCACGCTTCATGGTGGTGGCGCTCATCTCGTTCGCCCTCAACGGGCTGCTGATGGATCTGCTGGTTCACCGGCTGGGGGTGTTCTACCTGCTGGCCCAGGTCATCACCACCGGCATCACCATGGTGTGGACCTTTGCGGGCTACCGCGTCTGGGCCTTCGCCCATCGCGCCGGGGCACGGCGCGGCGCTCATGGGGCCTGAGCCCCGCGCGCCGCACCGGCGAAGGCTCACTTCAGGGTTTCAAGATACGCGACGACGGCCTTCACATCCTCCGGATTCTTGAGGCCGATGAACGCCATCCTGTTGCCCGGCAGCGTCTTCTTGGGATCGGCGATGTAGGCGCTGAGGTTCTCCGGGTCCCAGGTCCAGCCGGCAGCCTCCATCGCGGGGCTGTACTTGAAGCCCGGCTCGGTGCCGGCCTTGCGCCCCACCACGCCAAACAGGGTGGGGCCGACCAGGTTCTTGCCCGGCTCCACCCGGTGGCAGGCCTTGCACGCGTTGAAGGCGCGCGGCGCATCGGCCGCCTGGGCAGACGTCGTGAACAACAGCGCCACGGCGGCAGCGCCGATCAGAAGCCTCGACATTCGGATCTCCAGGGAAACGGCCGCACCACCGCCCTCTTCGGCAGGCCCGTGCGGTCCGGGTCACGGTCCATCGGTCCGAACGTCCAACAGGCCCCCCATCAGCCGCCCAGCCGGGGAGGGACGGTAGTCAGCAGCCTGGAAAGTGTCCAGATTACGGGCGCCAGCGGGCCGCCCTGCCCCACGGGCATCTTGACGCTGCCGGAAGGGAAGGCACCAGTGAACGCGGGGTTCAGCTACGCCCGCCTCAGCGGTAGTTGATCCAGAACACGCCCACAGTCGGATTCGCCGCCCGCAAGTTGGCGTCGCCGGACGAAATGCGCCCCGGTCCGGAAAGCTTGCCCTGTACGGCGGAGCTCACGGTCGCCGGCAGCGCGAGCTGGACGCCGGGCCGGCATCCGCCACCGATATTGGAGAGGCGCCCGCCCTGCCAGTCGGCCACCACGCCACCGGCCTGTCCGCCGAACCCCTGCACCCGGAACGGACCGCCATTGGCCTTCTCCAGATCGGCGATGGTGGAGCCGATGCGGATGCCGTTCACGCTCCAGGCGCTTTCCTCAGTGAAGGAGATCCGCCGAGGCGAGGCCAGATTGGCCGGGTCCTTGAAAGAAATCTCCATGGCCAGGCCGGGATCGTTGGGCAGCACCACCACGCCCGGCGACGAATTGCCGTCCGGCGACGTCACGGTGCCGGTGACGACATTGGCCTGGCCGAAATCGGCGGCGAGGTTGAGCGCCGTGGTGTTGGGCGCGAAGGGGCCGGTGCACTGGAACTGGCGCGGGCCCGCCGTTGGCTTAGGGATGGAAACCACGGTCTCGGAATAATCCCCGAAGCCGTCGGTCTGCTTCACGACGCCGGTGCCCCAGCTGTCGGGCGAGCCCTGGCAGGCGGAAAGCACGGTCGCGGACAGCACCAGGAGGGCCGCGGCGGACAGGCCGGCCGTGGGGCGCGACACGGTCGTCGATGCGGGATTGATGCGCGATTTCATGGTCATGGGCAGCCTCGTGCAACCGGAGGACAGAGCGGCCCACACGCGGCGGACCGGGCGGTCGCGGCGAGCCGGCTGCAGCGGCCCCCACCGCCGTTCCCGGATGCACCTGCGCCTTGTTCCACCCATAGCGAGTCGCGGAGCCACCCGCCAGGGGCCTCGAACGTCACAACGGCTTCACGGTAAAGAGGTTTCCCTCATGGTTGACGAAGGGGGGCCACCATGAACGACATGAGTGGGAACACGGCGGCCACGGCCGCCCGCTCGGTTCAGGACTATATCGACGAGGCGCCGGCGTGGCCCGATGGCACGCCTGTCGCCGCCGTGCCTATGACCTCGATGCAATGGCGCATCTGGTGGCTGGCCGCGGCGGGCAAGTTCTTCGAGGGCCTCGTCGTATTCATGACCGGCGTGGCCATGCCGCTGATGTCGAAGGAATTCGGCATGGATGCCTTCCAGCACGGCCTGGTGGGCGCGGCGAGCCTCGCCGGCATCCTGGTGGGCGCGCTGCTCCTGGGCGGGCTGGCCGATCAGTTCGGGCGCAAGGTCATGTTCATCGTGGAGATGGTGATCTTCATCATCTTCCTCGCCCTGCTCTCGGTCAGCCCCAGCTTGGGCTGGACGGTGGCCTTTCTGTTCGGCATGGGCGTGGCTCTCGGCTGCGACTATCCCACCGCCCACATGGTGATCTCGGAGAGCATCCCCACCAGCGCGCGCGGGCGGCTGGTGCTGGGCGCCTTCGGCTTCCAGGCGGTGGGCGCGCTCCTGGGCACGCTGGTGGGCTATCTGGTGCTCTCCAATCTCTCCGACGTGACCGGCTGGCGGCTCATGTACGCGGTGGCCATCCTGCCGGCGCTGGCGGTGGTCATCGGGCGCTTCTACGTCACCGAAAGCGCGTCCTGGCTGATGGTGCACGGCCGCCATACCGAAGCCGAGCGCGAGGCGCACAAGCTGCTCAAGCGCAAGCCCCAATATCCCAAGCACATCAAGCTCGCCTCGAAGCACAAGGCCCACTCGAAGGATGAGCGCCACCCCTCCGCCCTATTCAACGCGCGCAACCGCCGCGCCACCATCCTGGCTTCCGTGCCCTGGTTCCTGCAGGACCTGGGCACCTACGGCATCGGCATCTTCACCCCCACCATCCTGGCGGCGTCGCTGGGCATGGCCGCCAGCCACGACCAGCACCTGAGCGCGCTCATCCTCCATGACGAGCTGGCGGCGGAAGGGGCCGCCGCCATCGACCTGCTGCTGTTGGTGGGCATCGGCGCGGCGGTCGTCCTGGCCGACCGGGTGGGGCGCATTCCGCTCCAGATCGTGGGGTTCCTGGGCTGCGCGGCGGGCCTGCTGATCGCCGCCCTGTCCACCTATTATGCTGACGGGCCGCGCATCACCCTCATCTTCGCGGGCTTCATGCTGTTCAACTTCATGACCAATCTCGGCCCCAACGCGCAGACCTACCTGCTGGCCGGAGAGGTCTTCCCCACCCACATTCGCGGCATGGGTGCCGGCTTCGCCGCGGCCTTCGCGAAGATCGGGGCGGTGACCACCGCCTTCCTCTTTCCCATCCTGCTGGCGGAAATCGGAACGGCGACCCTGCTCTATATCCTGGTGGGCACATCCGTGCTGGGCGCGGTGGTGACCTATGCGTTCCGCATCGAAACCAAGGGCCGCAGCCTGGACGACATCGGCACCTGAGGCCCAACCGGACGACACGGGACGGGGCGCGCGGAAAACGCGCCCCCAGGGAGGCCCCAGCGCGCTAAAGGGGCGCCACCGCGGGCACTGCGTGCCACCAGGCATCCACCTCATCGAGTTCCGCGGGCACCACGCGGGCCATGTCACCAGCGAAATTGACCCACTCGCCCGCCACGGAGGGGGAAACCGAAGTGAGAACCGAGAACTCCGCCGCCACCGCCGCGTGGAAGGCGGAGGTGAGGCCGCGCCCCTCCGCTTCCTGGCGGCCGAACTTGGAGAGGATCACCACGGTATCCGCCCCCGCGCCACCTTGGGCGAGGCGCGCGGCAATAGCGTTTTCCACCCCGGCGCAGGCGGCCGCCAGCCCCTCTGGATCCAGCGCGCAGCCGGATGAACCGGGGCCGAGATCCTGGTGCAGGCGGTGGGTGGCGCCGGAGGCGAGATCAAGCAGCATCACCTCGTGATGGGCGATGCCGGGTACCATGTCCTCGACCACGCCGAGCACATGCACGCCGTCCGCCCGCAGCCGGCGTGCGGCCTCGGCGAGCAGAGACTGGATCACCTCCCGATCGGCGCCTTGAACGGCAAGGATCGTGGGCCGGCTTGAAACGTCCACCATGGCCATCTTCCGCACGGGCGCAGGCCGCCCATGGCGCTGTATCGTGTTGGTATATATCGAACCATAGCAGAGTGCGGCCCGCGGGCGCCAGACGCGTTCATTCACCGAGGCGCTCGACGGAACCGCGCCTGTCCTCATCCTCGCCACAGATTCGACTTAAGTCGGCCTGCCTGACCGGCTCCCCAGCGAGGACGACATCCCTTGAAGACCAGCCATCGTCATGTCGCGGCGGCGACTGCCCTCATCCTGTCTACGAGCCTTGCCGGCATGGGGCCCGCCTCGGCGACCACGCCCAAGCGCGATCAGATGATCCTGCATCTTGCCCCCGCCGCCCGCGTCGAACAGCGCTGCAATGCGCGCGCCATGGGGGTGATCAGCCGCGAGCATCACGACATGCGCCCGGACGAGCTGGTCGCCTACGCCTTCGCGGACACCAAGGTGGGCGCGGACAACATCGTGGCCCCCGGCGCCGCCGTGCGCAGCTCTGGCCACTGGTACCGTCTCTCCTACCGCTGCCGCACCTCCGCCGACGGAATGGACATCAAGGAATTCAGCTACGTGCTCGGCCACGAGGTGCCGCGGGCGGACTGGTCCGCCCATTACCTGGTGCCCTGAGCCGCCCGCGCATGGTCAGTGCAGGTCGTTCGTGTAGACGAACCTGGGCATGCGCCAGCCATAGTGCAGGGCCAAAAGGCGCAGGCCCAGCCCCACCAGCATGGCCCCGATCATCAGCAGATCATGGGACACGCCGAGCTGCGCCCCGGCCACGTAAAGCCCTCCGGTGACGATGGAAACGGTGCCGTAGAGCTCGGCGCGGAACAGCAGAGGCACATCCGCGCACAAAACGTCGCGCAGCACACCGCCGACGCAACCGGTGATCATGCCCGAGGCGATGACCACCACCACCGGCATGCCGAGCCCCATGGCGATGTTGCAGCCGATGATGGTGAACACGACAAGACCCACCGCATCGAGAAACAGGAACATGTGCCGCAAATGGTGCATGTAGCGCGCGATGCCGATGGTGCCGAGCGCCGCCGCGCACGTGATGAGCAGGTAGGAGGGATGCTCGATCCAGGTCAAGGGATGGCGCCCCAGCAGCACATCGCGCACCGAGCCCCCGCCCAGCGCCGTGACTGAACCCAGCAGGCACACGCCCACCCAGTCCATCTCCCGCCGCCCGGCCGCCAGCGCCGCCGTCATGGCTTCCGCGACGATGGCGACGATATAGATCGCCTTAAAGAAGAGCGTCGTTTCCATGCCTCGCCCCCCGTTATGGCGACTGCGACACCCAGAGGTAACACATCCTGGGCGGACCTCACCAACCACCGCATTCGCGGGGCTTGGCGAGCCGTCGCTCGCGGATTACGCATCGCGCGGACCTCAGCCCCGCATCCAATGGCCCGGGCATACCCCCCGCCTCAACAGCCTTGCGAGCACAACCGCGACGCGACAAGCTACATACATCCCTACCGTCCGCACATTGACACAACGATTTCAAAATAAGGGATGAGGCCCGTGGCAAGCTCAACTTACGACACCATAGTTCGCGCAGTTGAAGAATACCTGAATGGAAAAAAGTGCAATGGCCCCGAAAAAACTCAGCACAGCTCAGACATTATCAAACACATTCGAAAAAAGATTGAGGCAAATGAGCTGAGCGTCGATGCGACGGATGGGACCATCCTGTCCTACATCAGCACCGCCGCCAACAGCGACGCGAATTCCGGGATCAAAAGCGGAGGCCCGCACCGCGGATATTGGTATGAACCCTTACCCCCGGAAGGCGAGACATGCGACATTCCCGAGAAAGAGGTGGTAAAGCTAGAAAAAGGACAAGAGATTGATGTCCGCGAAAAAGATTTATACCCACTGGTGGAGCTTTGGCTCCAGCAGAAGGGATATAAATCCAAGGATATGTCAAATCTAAAAAGTGGAGGGAAATGGGGCAATCCCGACATCATCGGCGCTGATCGCGTCGAGCTTTTCGGAGCGGTCGACATCGATTTGGCCTCGTGCGAGGTGAAATTGAGTGCCGACAATTGGCAGCAATTCATTTTTGAAGCCATCTCACACAAGCGATTTAGCAACAGATCCTGGTTCTGCTACAGAGTCTCCAATGATGGAGAAGCAATGCCGAAAGGAATGATGTATTATGCCGAACGATACCGCGTCGGCATCGTTCAACTCGTATTGAGCGACAATGAGCTTGGCAGCCTCAAGGCGGAGAAAGTAAAACCGCTGGACCTGATCGAGAACGTTGTCGAATGCGTGCCCGCGCTCTACGATACCGTTCCGCTCCGAGAGCAAAGGGACCTGGTCGACAGAAGCGGCATCACGCTGAACGTCACGTTTTGATGGCCGCAGCCCCCAGCTCCCCCTCTGAGCGCCAGCGTGGGGCGAGCCGATGACTAAAGCATCCACCTCGAAGAGGAGGCCTGTCACCTCCTTCGCGGCTTGAGCGAAGGCTCGAGAGTCGAGCTCACGAGCCTTCCCGCCCTAGCCTTTCCGCCGACCGCCCTTGCGATAGCCCTTCGTGCCGAGGTCCGGCCGGGGGCCGGGGCGGAACGCGTCCTCGGCGAGGGGAACGGCGCGATCGGTACCGGGGCCCATGTCGTCGAGGGACGGCTTGTGGGCGCGGGAGGCACGGGGGGCCTTGTAAGGCACCGGCTTCTCGGCCAGCCCTTCGAGCGCCGCCTCAAGATCCGTCTTCGCCCTTGCCGGCGCCCTTGCCGGCGCGGTGGACGGCGCCTTGGCGGGCGCCCCTGCGCCGGATTGCCCACTGATTGGAGCAGCCGCAACCGGCTCCTGCGCCGGCGGCAACGGCGTTTCCGCCGCCTTCGCGCTCCGCTCGCGCGCGGACGCGCCACGCCCCGCCGGAGCCTTCCCGGCGGCCTTGCCGCTCTCCGGCGGCATGTTAGCGGCCCGGCCATATTTGCGCGGCCCCCGGAAGCCGCCGGACTTGTCCTCCACCGCCTCCTGCCGCGCCATGGGGTCGTCCGCCACCGCCAGCTCGGTGGCCTCCAGGCGGCGGATTTCGTCGCGCATGCGGGCGGCCGTCTCGAAATCGAGATCGGCGGCGGCGGCGCGCATCTTCTTTTCCAGGTCGGCGATGACGGCCTTGAGGTTGTGGCCGAAGGCGGCCCCCTCCTCCATCAGCCCCGTATCCACCTGCACGTGGTCGCGCTCATAGACGGAGTTGAGAATGTCGCCGATGGCCTTCTTCACGCTCTCGGGCGTGATGCCATGCTCCACATTATAGGCGATCTGCTTCTCGCGGCGGCGCGTGGTTTCGGCCATGGCGCGGGACATGGAACCGGTGATGTTGTCCGCATAGAGGATCACCCGGCCATCCACGTTTCGCGCCGCGCGGCCGATGGTCTGCACCAGCGAGGTCTCGGACCGCAGGAAGCCTTCCTTGTCCGCGTCGAGGATGGCCACCAACCCGCATTCGGGAATATCGAGGCCCTCGCGCAGCAGGTTGATGCCGATGAGCGCGTCAAACGCCCCCAGCCGCAGGTCGCGGATGATCTCGATGCGCTCGATGGTGTCGATGTCCGAGTGCATGTAGCGCACGCGGATGCCGTTCTCGTGCAGATATTCGGTGAGATCCTCGGCCATGCGCTTGGTGAGCACGGTGACGAGGGTGCGATAGCCCTTGGCGCTCGCCGCGCGGATCTCGCCCAGAAGGTCATCCACCTGGCTGCGGGCGGGACGCACCTCCACCGGCGGGTCGACCAGGCCGGTGGGGCGGATGACCTGCTCCACGAACACGCCGCCGGTCTGGTCCATCTCCCAGGGGCCGGGGGTGGCGGAGACATGGACGGTCTGGGGGCGCATGGCCTCCCATTCCTCGAAGCGCAAAGGCCGGTTGTCCATGCAGCTCGGCAGGCGGAAGCCGTATTCCGCCAGCGTCGCCTTGCGCCGGAAGTCGCCGCGATACATGGCGCCGATCTGCGGCACCGTCACATGGCTCTCGTCGATGAAAACCATGGCGTTGTCCGGCACGTATTCAAACAGAGTCGGCGGCGGCTCGCCGGGCTTGCGGCCGGTGAGCCAGCGCGAATAATTCTCGATGCCGGCGCAGGAGCCGGTGGCCTCCATCATTTCGAGGTCGTAGCGCGTGCGCTGCTCCAGGCGCTGGGCCTCCAGCAGGCGGCCCATCTTGTAGAGCTCCTCGAGGCGCATCTTCAGCTCGGCCTTGATGCCGGTGATGGCCTGGATGAGGGTGGGGCGCGGCGTCACATAATGGGAGGCGGCGTAGACGCGCACGCTCTTCATATCGCCGCTCTTCTGCCCCGTGAGCGGGTCGAATTCCTGGATGCTCTCGATCTCGTCGCCAAACAGAGAGACGCGCCAGGCGCGGTCCTCATAGTGCGCCGGAAAGATTTCCACCACATCGCCGCGCACGCGGAAGGTGCCGCGCGCGAAGTCGGCCTGGATGCGCTTGTATTGCAGGGCCACGAGATCAGCCAAAAGGGCGCGCTGGTCGATGCGCTCGCCCACCTTCAGGTCGAAGGTCATGGCCGAATAGGTTTCCACCGAGCCGATACCGTAAATGCACGACACGGACGCCACGATGATCACATCGTCACGCTCCAGTAGCGCGCGCGTCGCCGCATGGCGCATGCGGTCGATCTGCTCGTTGATGGAGGACTCCTTCTCGATATACGTATCCGTGCGCGGCACATAGGCTTCCGGCTGGTAATAATCGTAATAGGAAACGAAATATTCCACCGCATTGTCGGGGAAGAAGCTCTTGAACTCGCCATAGAGCTGGGCCGCCAGCGTCTTGTTGGGCGCGAGCACGATGGCGGGCCGCTGAAGCTGTTCGATCACCTTGGCCATGGTGAAGGTCTTGCCCGAACCGGTAACGCCCAGCAGCACCTGGTCCCGCTCGCCCTGCTGCGCCTGGGCGCACAATTCCGCGATGGCCTGGGGCTGGTCGCCGGAGGGCTTGAACTCACTCTTCATGGTGAAGGCAACACCGCCTTCCGATTTCTCCGGGCGCGGCGGGCGGTGGGGCACCCAGGTCTGCCCCTCCACCTCCGGCCGCCCGCCCTCGATCAGCCGGCTGAGCGCCTGGACCGTGGCGGAGGCGCCGGAGGATTCCGGAGCGAGGGTGAGATCACCCGGCTCCAGCCCGAGGGAGCGAGCGAGGTCAGGGTCGAGCGCCTGCTGGGGCGCCGGCTCGAAGGCGCGCTGGGAGCGCTCCCCGAGCTTTCCGGGGCGGGATGCTTTGGCCATGGCGCCAATATGGGCGTGGCGCCGCCGCCGGAAAAGCCCCTTCGCCAGGTGCGGCCGCCGCCCTCCGCGAAAAACGCATGGCGTCGTCGCCACCTCACGCATTTGCGCGTTTCAACCGTACCTGCGAATGCTCTAGTGAAGCCTGCTGGAGCCTATCCGCCGCTCAGCCCCGTCAGCCGAAACCCATGCCCGCGCTAACCTCTGTCCTGCCTCCGCAGATCGCCCCGCTTGTCCTGCTACTGGCCTCCAACGTCTTCATGACGTTCGCCTGGTATGGGCATCTCAAATACAAGTCGTCGCCGCTGGTGCTCGCCATCCTTGCCAGCTGGAGCATCGCCTTCTTTGAATATTGCCTGGCGGTCCCCGCCAACCGGCTCGGCTCGCAGGCCTATTCCACCGCCCAGCTCAAGACCATGCAGGAGGTCATCACCCTCTTGGTGTTCGCCGGCTTCTCGGTGTTTTACCTGAAGGAGCCGCTGGGCTGGAATCACCTGGTGGGCTTCGCCTTCATCGCGGCGGGCGCCTATTTTATCTTCCACGAATTCTGATCGTCCACCGAACCGGGCCGTGGCGTCGTGGCGGGAACCACGCGCAAAATCTGGCCTTCGGACGAATCGGTGGCGAGCCAGAGCGCACCGTCGGGGCCCATGCGCACGTCACGGATGCGCGCCCCCATGGGCAGTCGCTCCTCGCCCATCACCACGCCGTCGCGCACCTTCACTTCCACCAGTGCCGCACCGGCCAGCGCACCCACGAACAGGTGTCCCTTGAACGCCGGCAGCAGCGTTCCGTCATAGAAAGCGGCACCGGACGGGGCGATGGAGGGATCCCAATAGAAAAGCGGCTGCTCCATGCCGATCTTGGACGTGCCCTCCCCGATCTTCGCGCCGGAATAATCGCGCCCATAGCTGATGACGGGCCAGCCATAATTGAGGCCCGGTTGCGGGCGGTTCACCTCGTCGCCCCCGCGCGCGCCGTGCTCCACGGTCCAGAGGCGCCCGGTGGACGGCTCAATGGCGGCGCCCTGCACATTGCGATGGCCATAGGAATAGATTTCCGGCTTCGCGCCGGTCATCCGCGCGAACGGATTGTCCTTGGGGATGGAGCCGTCCGGATTGATGCGCACGACCTTGCCCAGGGTGGTGGAAAGATCCTGCGCCTTGTCCCTCAGGTCGAACCGCTCACCCAGCGTGATGAACAGGGTACCATCGGGCGCGAAGGCCAGCCGCGAGCCGAAATGGTTGCCCCCCGACCATGCCGGCTGCTGGCGGAAGATGACCGTGAGGTCGGATAGAGAATCGGCATTGGGGCTCAGCCTGGCGCGTGCGACCGCTGTCGCCAGCCCGTCGGGCCGGCGCTCGGCGAAGCTCAGATAGATGAGACGATTGTCGAAGAAAGCGGGGTCGAGCGCCACATCCAGCAACCCGCCCTGCCCCACGGCCGCCACTTCCGGCACCCCTGTGATGGGTTGGCCCACGCTGCCATTGCGCTCCACCACCCGCAGCCGCCCCGGCCGCTCGGTGACCAGCAGGCGCCCGTCCGGCAGGAAAGCCATGCCCCAGGGGTGGTCCAGGCCGGAAGCGAACGGGTCCACCCGCACCAGCTCGCCACCGAATCGAACCGGCTTTTCAGGCAACGCCCACGCGGAGCCGATGCCCGCCGCCATCATTGTGGCCGCGACCAGAACCAGCGCCGCGCCACGCCGCGTGACGGCCGTCCGCGCCGTCTCACGCATGCGGTTCAGATTTTCGGTGAGAGGGTGAAGCATGGCTTCCTCCCGGCAGCGGGCCGTGTTCAGCGAAGCGGAGAGAGGCAATCTTCCGCCCCGAGCGACAGGCGGCATCCTGATCCAAGGCGCGTACGGGCACAACGCCGCCACGGACACAAAAAAGGCGCCGGAGGATCCGGCGCCCGCATCACACCTTTAATGCCCGCGCGCCAGGCGCGACCCACCTCATTTCCAATGGCGGTGCCGGGCGCGCACGCGCACGCGGCGCAGCGTCATGCGGGTGGCGAAAAGAAGCGCTCCGCCCGCGAGAGCCAGCGCGGCGAAGGTCGCCGCATGGTCAACCACGCGCTCCGCCAGGAAACCGGCCGCCGCAGCGCGGCCTGAGGACAGCACCACAGCAACCGTGCCGATGGCCAACATCAGGGCGATGGTGAGCGCAGCCTGAGCGAAGGCATCGCCCGCTTTGTGGGCCCGCACGGCGCGGGCGAGCGTATCGGGATCGGCGGCAGAAAAGCCGCGCGGGTTGGCCGGCCAGGCATCGAAGGACGCCTCCGCGCGCACCAGCTCGCGGCGCGCACCCGCCGCGGCGGGGGAGACGGTCGAGGAGCTCGTTTCGGCGGCGAGGGACTTCAGCATGACGCTCTCACACCAATCGAATCACGGCACTGCCATGTTCAGGCCGGCGAATCAGCGCCGCCGGCACAATTGAAAGTGGCCGAGGACTATGGCTGCGCCGCGGCGGCACCCGGGTAGATGGTGGCGACATCATGGCAACCCCTCACGGCCGCGCGAGTTCTCCCCGCTCTATTACCGCGACAGATGGGCGCCAGGCCATGTCCACATGGTCAGGGTCGGCCGCCACTCTCCTGAGCCACGCGCGCACGCGCGGAAATGTGGAAAGGCTGAACTCGCCCTCCTCCGCCACATGGGTGTGGGCATAAAGGGCCAGATCCGCGATGGTGAGGCGGTCCGCGGCGAAGAAATCGTGCCGTTTCAAGTGCCGCTCCATCACCGCCAGGGCGGCATAGCCGTCCTCCATCCAGCTTTCCACATCATGGGTGCGCAGCTCGCGGCCGCCACGCACCTGGGTCAGCCAGAAGCGGGCGGCGGCGATGCCGGGCTCGTGGCTGTTCTGCTCGAAGAACATCCAGCGCAGGGTTTCGGCCCGCTCGAACGCGTCGTCGGGCAGGAAGCGGGTGCCCTCAGCGAGATAGAAGAGAATCGCATTGGACTCGGCGAGCAGGCGCCCGTCCACATCCAGCAGCGGCACGCGACCTTCCGGGTTCAGCTCCAGGAATTCCGGGGTGCGATGCTCGCCGGCAAAGATATCCACCTCCACAAGGTGGAACGGCAGGCCCAGCTTCGCCAGCATCAGCCGCACCTTGTAGGAATTTCCCGACGACTGCATGGAATAAAGCTTCAGCACCGTCCCCATCCCCGTACCATGGAGGCGATTTTGAGCCACGCCAGCGGGCGCGACCTGCCTCCTCTTTGCATTGAAGCCTTTTCTTCGCGTCGTTCCGGCGACTTTTTGCCAAGAAATGCTTTGGGGGTGGATGTGGCATCGCCCGCGACCCGGCGCAAGGGCGCGCCACCGCCAGGACCAGCCCGCGCCCATTCATCACGCATGGCTGCCCCTTCCATTCATCATCGTCGCTTGTTCCGGCGCGGCGGCTGCACTAGTGTCCGCCCGCGCCGGCTGACCTGCCGCGCTCAATTCGTGCCAAACCTGCGCCCTGCGGCCGCCGCGGATCCGCCGCTGCGGGCGGGCGCGTCCGGAGCAACCGGCCATGAGCCTGATTTCGTCCGCCCTGAAGCGTATCAACCCCTCGCCCACCATCGCCATTTCCAACAAGGCGCGGGAACTGAAGGCGGCGGGACGCGACATCATCGCACTGTCCGCGGGCGAGCCGGATTTCGACACCCCCGAGAACATCAAGGAAGCGGCCATCGCCGCCATCCGCCGCGGCGAGACCAAGTACACCGCTGTGGACGGCATTCCCCAGCTGAAGGCCGCCATCGCCCGCAAGTTCAAGCGCGACAACGATCTCGAGTACAAGCCCTCGCAGATCTCGGTGGGCACCGGCGGCAAGCAGGTGCTGTTCAACGCGCTGGTCGCCACCCTCGATGCCGGCGACGAGGTCATCATCCCCGCCCCCTATTGGGTGAGCTATCCGGACATCGTGCAGTTCTGCGGCGGCGTTCCGGTGCCGGCGGAAACGCGCCTGGAAGACAATTTCAAGCTGCGCCCCGAGGTGCTGGAAGCGGCCATCACCCCGAAGACCAAGTGGTTCATCTTCAATTCGCCCTCGAACCCCTCGGGCGCGGCCTACACCCATGACGAGCTGAAGGCCCTCACCGACGTGCTGCTGAAGCACCCCCACGTGTGGGTGCTGTCGGACGACATGTACGAGCACCTGGTCTATGACGACTTCAAGTTCGTCACTCCGGCCCAGGTCGAGCCCAAGCTCTATGACCGCACGCTGACCCTCAACGGCGTGTCCAAGGCCTATTGCATGACCGGCTGGCGGATCGGCTATGCCGGCGGCCCCGAGGCCCTCATCAAGGCCATGGGCACCCTTCAGTCGCAGTCCACCTCCAACCCCTCCTCCATCGCCCAGTGGGCGGCGGTGGAAGCCCTCGACGGCCCGCAGGACTTCATCGCGAAGAACAATGCGGTCTTCAAGGAGCGGCGCGACCTGGTGGTGTCCATGCTGAACCAGACCAAGGGCCTCACCTGCCCCAAGCCGGAAGGCGCGTTCTACGTGTATCCGTCCTGTGCGGGCGCCATCGGCAAGTCCACGCCGTCGGGCGTGAAGATCACCTCCGACGAGGTGTTCGCGACCCAGCTCCTGGAGTCGGAAGGCGTCGCGGTGGTGCATGGCTCGGCCTTCGGCACCGGGCCGGCGTTCCGCATCTCCTATGCCACCGCCACCTCTGACCTTGAGGAAGCCTGCCGGCGCATCCAGCGCTTCTGCGGCGCCCTGAGCTGAGACTGCAACAGGGGCGGGAGAACACACGCTTCCGCCCCATAGAAGCGTTGGCGCGGCGAGGAAGTCACGCTATGGCTTCGCTGTCGTGCGGAGCGGGTCTGAAACCCGCTGGCTTCCCCAGGAGGAACGACATCATGAAGACTGTTTTCAAGGCCGGCCTCGCCGCCGCGGCCCTCTTCGCTCTCAGCGCCCTGCCCGCGTCGGCCCAGTCCCGCGTGCAGGTAGGTCAGCTGAAGTGCACCCTCGCGCCGAACGTGAGCTTCATTCTCGGCTCGGTGCGCGACATGAGCTGCACGTTCAAGCCCCGCCACGGCAAGGTGCGCACCTATGAGGGCACCATCCGCCGTCTCGGCCTCGACATCGGCGTGAGCGGCTCGAGCGTGCTGGTGTGGAGCGTGTTCGCTCCGTCCTCCTCGATCCGTCCTGAGACCCTGCGCGGCAGCTATGTGGGCGCCTCCGCCAACGCCGCCATCGGCGCCGGCCTCGGTGCCAACGCCCTGGTGGGTGGCAACAACAACACCATCGCCCTGCAGCCCCTCTCCGTCGAGGCCCAGACCGGCATCAACGTCGGCCTGACCGTCTCCGACATGACGCTGCGCTGATCGGCCCGGCAGGCCCGGAGTGATTCGCCGCCGGCCGCAACGGCGGCGGCGGGCGCCCGGGAATTGCCAAGATCAGATCCGACGGCAAACCTGTCGTAAGCCGCACCCCCGCTAGCTTTTCGGGGGTGCGCGCATTTTCGGACCCTCGCGAAAATGCGGCCACGATCTCGTTCTAAGAGGTCATTGCGTGTGTCCGCGGGGAGTCCTTTCCTCGGCCCATCGCATTCATTGGGGGATCCCATGCGTACCATGTCCGGCCTGATCGGCCTCGCCGCTGTCGCGGCCATTTCCGCTACTCCTGCCGCCGCCGTCGAGACGCCTAAGGTGCAGATCGGCGTGCTCGTCTGCAGCGTTGCGCCTTCCGTTGGCTACGTGCTCGGCTCGGTGCGGGATCTCACCTGCGAGCTGCGCTCCAGCCGCATTGAGCCCTACACTGTGAAGGGCACCTACAAGGGCACCGTGTCGCGCTTCGGCATCGACCTCGGCATCACCTCCGGCAACACCCTGTCCTGGGCCGTGTTCGCCCCCACCACCGAGATGGGCGCGGGCGCCCTGAGCGGCCAGTATGTGGGCGTTTCGGCCAATGCGGCCTGGGCCATCGGCGGCGGCGTGAACGTGCTGGTCGGCGGTTCCACCCAGACCATCGCCCTGCAGCCCTTGTCCCTGGAAGGCATCACCGGCGCCACCATCGCCGCTGGCGTGGCGGACATGAAGCTGGAAGAAGTCTCCATTCCCATGCCGAAGAAGGCCAAGGTCACCAAATGACCTGAAAGGCGTGCAAGATCGGGGCAGGAGATCCATATGACCAACTTCCGCCCCGCTCTTCTCGCCGCGGCGACGACCCTGCTGACGGCGACCGCCGGGGTTTCCGCACGGGCCCAAGCCCCGGGCCCGGCCCTCGGCATCGCACCCGCGCAGGGCGGCGCCCAATCCGGCACGCTGACGCTGCCGCAAATCAACGTGACGCCGCCGGCCGCCGGATCCTCCGGCTCTGCGGCGTCCACCCCCGCCCCGGCCTCTGGCGGGACGCAGATGCCCAACGTCTCGGCCGGGCTGCTGGAATGCCGGGGCGAGATGGCGACCGCCACCGGCTTCGGCTCCTCCCGGCGCGTGCGCTGCGAGTTCCGGCCCGGCATGGGCCAGAATCACTATTATATCGGCACCCTGGTGCGCACCGGCCTCGACATCGGCGTGTCCGACCAGGGCAGCATGCTGTGGGGCGTGCTCGCCACCTCGCCGAATCTGGAGCGCGGCGCGCTGGCGGGAACCTATGTGGGCTTCACCTCCGGCTTCTCCCTCGGCCCCGGCTTCTCCGCCAACGTGCTCGCGGCGCAGGACCCGGCCAAGCAGGTCACGCTGCAGCCCCTGAGCGTGTCGTCGGACAGCGGCCTCAGCCTCTCCATCGCCGGCGCCACCCTGACCCTGGAACCCTCGACACCGCAGGTCGCAGGCGACCCGCCGCCGCGCTGACCGCCAAGGCCGCGCGCCACCCGCCACACGCCGGTGTGACTTGCGCCCAGGCCCGGGGATCCCGATCCTCCGCCAGCGCGGGAAAGGGCGCCGCGGCCGGTTGACCCGCCGCCACCCGCCTGACGCGACAGCCAAGGAGGCACGCGGATGCTGGTGCGACGTCGGCGCGGCTGGGAACTTCCCGAAGCCGCCGCCACCCCGGAATCGGTCTATCTGAACCGCCGCGAACTGCTGGCCGCTGGCGCCGGCCTGGTGGCGGGCGCCGCCGCCCTTACCCCCGCGAGCGCCTTGGCGGGCGAACCGGAGGACCCGAGCGCGGGTCTTTATCCCGCCCCGACCAATCCCCGCTACACCCTCGACCGGCCGATCACCCCGCTGGCCAAGTCCTCGACGGTGAACAACTATTACGAATTCAGCTATGCCAAGAACGTCGCCCCCGCCATGGCGCGCTTTCAGCGCCGCCCCTGGCGCGTGGCACTGGACGGCATGGTGGAGCGGCCGCAGGAATTCGACATCGACGACCTGCTGAAAAAGGTGCAGCTGGAAGAGCGCCTGTACCGCCACCGCTGCGTGGAGGCCTGGTCCATGGCCATTCCCTGGACCGGCTTTCCCCTCTCCGCCTTGGTGGACTTGGCGCGCCCCGCATCGGGCGCCAAGTTCCTCAAGATGGAGGCCTTTCGCGACCCCAAGGTGGCCCCCAACCAGCGCGATTTCCGCTATCCCTGGCCCTATGTGGAAGGCATCACGCTGGAGGAGGCGCGCAACGAGCTCGCCTTCGTGGTGACGGGGGCCTATGGCAAGCCGGCACCCGGCCAGTTCGGCGCCCCGCTGCGGCTGGCGCTGCCCTGGAAATACGGCTTCAAATCCATCAAAGGCATCGTACGTTTCAGCTTCACCGACACCCAGCCGCTCAGCTTCTGGGAGGAGGTGCAGGGCGCCGAATACGGTTTCTGGGCCAATGTGAACCCCAAGGTGCCCCACCCCCGCTGGAGCCAGGCGAGCGAGGAGGACATCGCCACCGGCGAGCGCCGCCCGACTCAGCTCTTCAACGGCTATGGCGAATACGTCGCCGGCCTCTACGCGGGACGCGAGAAGGAACGCATCTGGTATTGAGCCGCGCCGAAACGCCCCCTCCCCGGCGGAGCACCACACGGCGCGGACACACCTTACCCCTCCCCGCCGCTGCGATGCTCCGCCTCGGCAAAGCCCTGAGGCGCGTCGCCGGCATCGAAAGGCTCATCCACCTCCATGAAGGTATTGGGGTAAAAGCCGTTGAAGTGGGTGCGCAGGGAAAGGGAATAGGCCCCCATGTGGCCGATCTCGATCCAGTCGCCCGTATCCACGCTCGCCGGCAGGTAAAAGGGACGCGAGAGCACGTCGACACTGTCGCAGGTGGCGCCATAGATGCGGAAGGACTCAAGGGCAGCCGCGCGCACCGGCCTACGGCGCCGCGCCGGATCGGGAATATGGCGCACGGGCAGCAGGATCTTTCCGGTCCAGGAATCCGACAGGGACGCCCAGATGCCGTCATTGATGTAGAGCCGCTGCCCCTTCTTCAGAAGCACCCGCACGATCACCGAAAATGACCGCGCGACGATGACCCGCCCCGGCTCGGCCACCAGCGGCACGCCGGAAAAACCATGGCGCTCCACCGCTCCGCCAAGGCCGGCGAGAATCTCGCTCAATGGCGGCATCGCCTTGTCCTCGCGACGCGGATCGCGCGCATAAAGCGCGGGGAAGCCGCCGCCCACGTCGAGCCCAACGAGGGGGACGCCCGCCGCGTCGCGCACTTCGGCGGCGATGGCGATGGCCCGTTCGTAGGTGGAGGCGTCTTCCACCTGGCTGCCCACGTGGAAGCACAGCCCGCAGCGGATGCCGAGGCCATGGATCCGCCGCAGCAGCTCCGCCCCATGGCCGGGCGCCGCGCCGAACTTGCGCGAGAGCTCGTAGGCCGCCTCCCCCTTGGTGGCGATGCGGACGAATAGCGTGAGATCCTGAGGGTCGAGATCCAGCCCACGCACGATGCGCAGGATCTTGGCCACCTCGTCCTCGTGATCGAGGGCCATGGCGCGAACCCGATAATGCTCCAGCGCCAGGCGAATATCGGCCTGCGCCTTGACCGGATGCATGTAGAGCAGCTCGGCCCCGGGGCAGACCGCACGCGCGGCGGCGAACTCAGCCGGGCTCGCCACGTCGAAGGTGGAGATACCGCAGCGCGCCAGGGTGTCGAGCACCATGGGCTCGCCATTGGTCTTCACCGCATAGGCCGTGTTGCCCGGAAAGGCGGAGAGGAACGTCCGCGCATCCGCCCGCAGCACGTCGGGCCGGAAGCAATATACGGGGTGGTCGGGTCGCAGCTCCAGGGCCGCCGTACGGCCGCTGGGGAAGCGCGGAAGGCGCCCCCGGTCTCCCCCATCAGGCGCCGCGCGACCATTCTCCCCCATGCCAAAAGCGAAGCGTGATTGAGACACGAGATGCCTCCCTGCGTTCCCGCGACCTCGCCAGCCCAGCCCGCATCCCGGCAGGGACCCGCGCGCCCGCCACCGACAGGGTGCCGCTCCGTTGACGATTTCTCAAGGAGTGTGGCTCCGTTGCGCTTGACCAACCGGTTCGACGGCGCCATCGTTCGCACCGATTTGGCCGCATTGCGGCAACAGCGACGAGTGGAGACGACCATGGGGAATGGGGTGCGCACCGCGAACGGCAAGGCGAACCGCAAGGTTTTCGGTCGTCTGGCCAGCTTCGGGGCGGCCGCTTTTGCCGTGGCGTTGGGCCTTAGCGCCCCCCGCGCCGAGGCCGCCAATCTGCTGGAGCTGAATTTCTGGCTCTCCGGCCCCAATTATTCCGGCGATGTGCCGGCCTGCGACGAGCAGTCCGCGCTCAATCTCATCGCCCAGCGCTTCGGCGAGACGGAGCGGCGGTTCTGGTCCTCGGACCTCACCATCACCCAGTTCGAGCATCTGAGCGAGATCGCTTTCCGGCCGTGGGGTCCTGAATATCTGCCGCGCCGCTATTGCCGCGGCACCGTCTAC
Source organism: Xanthobacter variabilis (assembly GCF_043831965.2). NCBI lineage: Bacteria > Pseudomonadati > Pseudomonadota > Alphaproteobacteria > Hyphomicrobiales > Xanthobacteraceae > Xanthobacter > Xanthobacter variabilis. Next base: position 2,314,136 of record NZ_CM195533.1, on the reverse strand, counting down.
ACCTCCGATGCCCACAAGCGCCCGATCTACTACGCCATTGTCGAATCGGGTGGCTTCGTTGGCGCCTCCTGGGGCGTGGAATGGTGCATCGTCGGCCTTGACCGCGAATATGCCTTCGCTCCGTCCTGCAAGATGGTTCAGCCGTGAGGTCTGCGGCGGTCCCGCCGCGCGTGCGTGGGCCGTCCATCACCCCTTTCATCCGTCAGGGGCGGCGAGACAGGCAACGGCTGGGCCCGCTCGGCGCGGGGCAGCATCTTGGCACCGCGGTCCGCATGCTCGCGGTCCTGCTCCTTCTTCTGGCGGCCGGCGGTGCGCATCCCGCATGGGCGGAGGCACGCCAGCCTCATGCTGAGGCAGCCACGCCCGACGGCTTCGATTTCTACGTGCTCTCCTTGTCCTGGTCGCCCACCTATTGCGAGGCCCAGGGCCCCCGTGCCGCCAATGAACCGCAGTGCGCCCTGAGCCGCCCCTATGCGTTCGTGGTGCACGGCCTGTGGCCGCAATATGAGCGCGGCTTCCCGGAATTTTGCGAGCAGCCGGCCCCCTACGTGTCCAACCGGCTCGTGGATTCCATGTTGGACATCATGCCGAGCAAGCGGCTGGTGATCCACGAATGGAAAAAGCACGGCACCTGCTCCGGCCTTGATGCCCAGGGCTATTTCGCCGCCATCCGGGCCGCACGCAAAAAGGTGGTGGTGCCGGCCGAACTCGCCCGGCTCGACGACTACCTGATGGTGTCGCCCCAGGATCTGGAAACCGCCTTCCGGACCGCCAATCCGGGGCTTCAACCGGACATGATGTCGGTCGACTGCGACAAGCGTCGCCTGCGCGAGGTGCGCATCTGCCTGTCGCGCGACTTCGCCTTCCGCTCCTGCCCGGAGGTGGACCGGCGCTCCTGCCGCCTGCCGAAAATGGTGATGCCCCCCGTGCGCGGCAATTGAAGCCTGCGCCTCGCACTATTTTCCATGTGACCGATCGCGCGTGTGATCGGTCGTGAAAACGGGGCGCACTTTCTATAGATGCGTGTGCGGGGGTGGCAGCCCCGCACACGCACGCCACAAACACGCCCGGTGACCCCGCCCCCATGAACTATCGCCACGCTTTCCATGCCGGCAATCCGGCCGATGTGATGAAGCACGCCGTGCTCGCCCGCGTTCTCACCTATCTCGCCAAGAAGGAAGCGCCCTTCCGCGTGCTGGATACCCATGCGGGCGCAGGGCTTTACGACCTCGACGGCGCCAGCGCCCAGCGCACCTTGGAGGCGGAAGCGGGCATCGAGACCCTTCTGGCCGCCGATCTGCCGGAGAAGGTGACGGCGCTGCTCGCGCCCTATTTCGAGACGATCCGGAACCTGCGGGCGGAAGGACGGCGCCTCTATCCCGGCTCGCCGGCCCTGGCCCTTGCGCTGTCGCGGCCGCAGGACCGTTTCCTGTTCTGCGAGCTCAACAAGGATGAGCGCGCGAAGCTGGAGAAGCGGCTGGGCGACGACCACCGCGCCAAGATCCTGCCGCAGGACGGCTGGCAGGCGCTGGGCGCCCACCTGCCCCCGCGCGAGCGGCGCGGCCTGGTGCTGGTGGATCCTCCGTTCGAGGAGCAGGGGGAGTTTTCCCGCCTGGTGGAAGGCCTGAAGACCGCGCACGCCCGCTTCGCCACCGGCATTCTCATGCTGTGGTACCCGATCAAGGACCTGCGGGCGGTGGATGCCTTCCGTCGCGAGGTGGCGCAGCTGAAGCTGCCCAAGACGCTGCGGGTAGAGATCGATTTTTCGGAGGTGCGCAGCCTCGATACGCTGTCGGGCAGCGGGCTCATCATCGTCAATCCGCCCTTCACCCTGGCGGATGAGGCCCGCACCATCCTCACCGCCATCAACCCGCTGATGGCGAAGGACGGCAAGGGGCGGGTGCGCGTGTCCTGGCTCACCGCGGAACGGTGAGCGCCTCCTGGTTGGGTGAAGAAAATCCCGGAAAGGTGTAGGGATGCGCGCCCTGCCCTCGAAAGCCGGATGGCCTTCATGCTCCTGCGCTATTCTGCCACCTCGCCATTTGCCCGCAAGATCCGGCTCGCCGCCGCCATTCTCGGGCTTCCGCTGGACCTCCAGCTGGCCGACACCGTCGACCCCAGCGACACGCTGCGCCAGCAGAACCCGCTCGGCAAGGTGCCGACCCTGCTCACTGATGACGGCGAATGGCTTTACGATTCGAGCGTGATCCTCGCCTATCTCGACCAGGTGGCCGGTGGCGGCAAGCTGCTCCCCAAGGAGCCCAAGGCCTATATCGGCGCGCTGAAGCTGCAGGCGCTGGCGGACGGGCTGATGGATGCCGGCGTGCTGGTGCTCTACGAAGGACGCTTCCGCCCGGTGGAGAAGCACGAGGACAAGTGGCTGGACCACCAGCGCCAGAAGATGGCCCGCGCCCTGGACGCGCTGGACGCGACGCCACCGGCCGCCGATGGCCCCATCGGCGTGGGTGAAATCTCGCTGGCCTGCGCGCTGGGCTTCCTGGATTTCCGCTTCGGCGGCGAATGGCGGGCGAACCACCCCCGCCTGGTGGCCTGGCAGGAGGCCTTCGCCGGCCGCTGCCCCATGTTCGCCGAGACCACGCCGCGCTGAGGCGCACGCCACGTGAGAAAAAGGGCCGGCGGCATCACACCGCCGGCCCTTTCATTTTGCAATCACGCGGCCGCGCCGACGCGCGGCACGGGAACCATGAGGCCGCGCTTTTTCAGCTCCGCATGGGTCAGGTCCAGCACCTTCCAGGCGGTGTTCACCAGTAGGTCGGCCTCGGCGTGGGAGAGGGTGAAGGGTGGGGCCAGAATCAGGCCGTCGCGCACCGCGCGCATGATCAGCCCCTCCCGGAAGGAGAAATCGCGGCAGATGAGGCCCACCGTGCCCTCTTCGCCGGCGAAGGCGGCGCGGGTGTCCTTGTCGGGGGTCAGCTCCAGCGCGCCGATGAGGCCCACCATGCGCGCCTCGCCCACCAGCGGATGCTCGGCAAGCTTCAGCCAGCGTTCCTGGAGATAGGGCCCGATATCGTGCTTCACCCGTTCGACCAGCTTTTCCTCATGCATGATCTTGAGGTTGGCCAGCGCCGCCGCACAGCCGCCGGGATGGCCGGAATAGGTGTAGCCGTGGTTGAACTCGCCCCCGTGCTCGATGAAGCCTTCCGCCACCTTGTCGCCGACGATGACGCCGCCCAGGGGGAAATAGCCGGAGGTGATGCCCTTGGCGAAGGTGATGATGTCCGGCTTCACGCCCATGAACTGGCTGCCGAACCATTCACCCGTGCGCCCGAAGCCGCAGATGACTTCGTCGCAGATCAGGAGCACGTCGCGCTCGCGGCAGATCTTCTCCACCTCGGGCCAATAGCTCGCGGGCGGGATGATGACGCCGCCGGCGCCCTGGATGGGCTCGCCGATGAAGGCGGCGACATTCTCCGCTCCCGCCTCGTCGATGGCGCGGGCCACCTCGCGGGCGGCATAAAGGCCGAATTCGTCGGGGTCCATGGCGCCGCCCTCGGCCCACCAATAGGGCTGCTGCACATGGATGATGCCGGGAATGGGCAGGCCGCCCTGGGCGTGCATGGGCGTCATGCCGCCGAGCGAGGCGCCGCCCATGGTGGAGCCGTGATAGGCATTCTTGCGCGAGATGAAGATGGACTTCTGCGGCCGGCCCATGGAGGCCCAATAGTGCCGCACCAGGCGCAGCACCGTGTCAATGGCCTCCGAGCCACCGGAGGTGAAGAAGACGTGGCTCATGCCCTCCGGCGCCACATCCGAGATGGCGGCGGCGAGCTCGGCGGCGGCCGGGTGGGTGGTCTTGAAGAAGGTGTTGTAATAATCGAGCTGGTGCAGCTGGGCGGCGATGGCATCCACGATGTCCTTGCGCCCGTGGCCGACCTGGGAGCACCACAGGCCGCTCATGCCATCCAAGATCTTGTTCCCGTCGCTGTCGTAGACATAGACCCCTTCCGCCTTGGTGATGACACGCACGCCTTCGGCGTTGAGCGCCTTGGTGTCCGAGAACGGATGCAGGTGGTGGGCGGCGTCGAGCGCGCGCCAGTGGGCCGTCGAGTTGGACAGGGGGGAGGATGACACGATGCAGTTGCTCCTAGTGAGCCCGCGCGGCAGCCCCGTGTCGGGCCCTGGGGAGCCCGTCTCTGGGCGCATCGCGGCGCTTGTCCAGCAAATTTGAATTCCTGTTTCCCGTCAAGAAACAGCGCAGCATGACGCCGCGATGACGCCATGCGCCGTCGCCTCGTGATATATCCGACGGCGCACGGAACCGGGCGAGGAAAGGCCTTCGCACATGGAAGCGGACTTCTGGCAGGCACGCTGGGCCAACAACCAGATCGGATTTCACGAAGGCAAGACCAACGCCTTCCTGGAAAAATATTTCGACAGGCTCGCTTTGCCCCCCGGCGCGCGGGTCTTCGTGCCCCTGTGCGGCAAGACGCGCGACATCGCCTGGCTGCTCTCACGCGGGGTGAAGGTGGCGGGGGCGGAGCTGTGCGCGCTTGCCGTGGCGCAATTGTTCGAGGAACTGGGGGTCGAGCCCACCATCACGGCCATGGGTTCGCTGATGCGCTATGCCGCCCCCTCCATCGAGATCTTCCAGGGCGACATCTTCCAGCTCACCGCCGACGCGCTCGGCCCCGTGGACGCCGTTTACGACCGCGCGGCCCTGGTGGCGCTGCCGGCGGAGATGCGCCGCCTTTACACCCGGCATATCCTGGAGCTGACCGGCGGCGTGCCGCAACTGCTGCTGGTGATCGCCTATGACCAGTCGGCCGCCGATGGCCCGCCCTTCGCCGTAAGCGGGGAAGAGGTCCACGCCCATTATGACGGCGCCTACACCATCGCCCACCTTGATTGCCAGCCCCTGCCGGGCGGCCTGAAGGGCAAATGCGAGGCGACCGACAATGCCTGGCTGCTCACCCGGGCCAAGCCCTAGGCTTGATCGACCGTCAAGAAACGCAGGTTGCCGAAGGGCGCGTTCCCTCTCCCACTTTGGGAAGGGAGCGCGGACCACCTCAGTGGGGCGGAAGCTCGACCTTTGAGGCTTTCTGGCGCTGCGAGGCAGCGCCTTTCGATTCGCGACCGGGCCCGCCTTCCCAGCGGTTTTGCCCCCTCCCCGCAAGCGGGGGAGGAAGGAGCGGCGCGCAGAGCACGTTGATGCACCGGCATAGGCCCGCGCCGCCTGCGCCGTCTGCGCCGAAAGGTGCTGGCTTTAAGGCGGCTGGCCAGGGATTTGGCGCTTCATCCGGCCCAAGCCCCGGCCCAATCGCCCGCACCAAGCCATGAACAGCTGTCCGGGGGACTCCTCAGCGGGCAAAAGCTGAGAATCCGAGCCCGCCGGAAGGGCAGAACTCATGCCAGTAGCGCCGGTCTTCAACCAGTGCCACAAGGCCCCCCTCGAGCCTGCCCGGGCTTGACCTGCGGCCCATGAGCGGTGCTCACGGGCCGTTGGGATCAAAGGCGCGTCCAGACGGTCTTGAGGTCCGAATACTTCTCCAGAGCGTGCAAGGACTTGTCGCGCCCGAAGCCGGACTGCTTCACGCCGCCGAAGGGCGTGGTGATGTCGTCGGCATCGAAGCAGTTCACATAGACGATGCCCGCCTTGAACCGCCGCGCCACCTTGTGCGCCGCCGCCAGATCGCCGCTCCACACCGCCGCGCCGAGGCCGTAGACGGTGCCGTTGGCGATCTCCACCGCCTCGTCGAGCCCGTCGAAACCGATCACGGACAGCACCGGGCCGAAGATCTCCTGCTGAGCCAAGGCAGAGTTTGGCGCCACATCGTCGAACACGGTAGGCGCCACGAACACGCCGCCCGTCTCCTGGTGCACCGCCGTGCCGCCGGTGACCACCCGCGCGCCCTCCGCAACGCCGCGATCGATGGCGGCGAGGATACGCTGCTGGTGCTCCCGGCTCACCACCGCGCCGGCCGGCGCCGCCGGATCCAGCGGATTGCCCGGCATCCAGCGGGGCGCGAGGGCGGCGATGCGGGCGACCAGATCGGCCCGGATGCGGTTGTCCACCAGCAGCCGCGAGGCCGCCGTGCACATCTCCCCCTGATTGAAGAAGATGCCACCGGCCACGGCTTCCGCCACCGCGTCCAGGTCCGGCACGTCGTGGGCCACCACGAAAGCGGTCTTGCCGCCCAGCTCCAGATAGACGCGCTTCAGGTTGCTGTCGGCGGAATAGCGCATGAAATAGCGGCCCACCTCGGTGGAACCGGTGAAGGCCAAAGCGTCCACGTCCATGTGCAGGCCCAGCGCCTTGCCCGCTTCCACGCCCAGGCCCGGCACCACGTTGAACACGCCGTCCGGAATGCCCGCCTCGTGGGCCAGCTCCGCCAGGCGCAGGGCGGTGAGGGGCGATTCCTCGGCCGGCTTCAGCACCACGGAATTGCCCATGGCGAGCGCCGGCGCCACCTTCCAGGCGGCCATGATCATGGGGAAGTTCCAGGGCGTCACGCAGCCCACCACCCCCAGCGGCTCGCGCAGGATGAGGGCGAGATTGTCGGCCGTGGTCGGGGCCACCTCGCCATAGACCTTGTCGGCGCACTCGCCGTAATACGCGAAGCAATCGGCGGTGGCGCGCACGTCCACGGCGCGGGCGTCGGAGATGGGCTTGCCCATGTTGAGGCTCTCGGTGAGAGCCAGCTCGTCGCCATGGGCGCGGATCAGCTCGGCAAAGCGCTGCAGGGTGCGCTTGCGCTCCAGCGGGCGCTGCCCGGCCCAGCGGCGATCCTCGAACGCCCGGCGGGCGGCGGCCACGGCCCGGTCGATATCGGCGGCATCGCCGGCGGCGACTTCCGCCAGAACCCGGCCCGTGGCCGGATTGACGGCGCTGAAGGTGTGCCCCGAAGCGGCGGGCACGAAGGCGCCGTCGATGAAGGCCTGGGTGCGAAAAGTGGGGTGCTCTACAGGTTCCGCCGTCGCGGTCATGATGGCTCCTCGGCCGCGAAATGGGCCTCGAGCGTCAAAACTGGCGTGGCGCCGGGGGCGGCGTCAAGGCAAGGCAGCGCAATCCACGCTCTTTCGCCGGCAAAATCTCAACCTGGAAAGCCAGCCGAAGCAGCCCCGCCAAGTTCACTCATCCCCGCGCCCGCCGGTCCCGTAACAGAGGCGAGCACGCCAGCAGAGGGCTCGGCGATTTGCCGGCGAATTTTAAACTTCCCTTCATTAATCAATAAATTGTAAACGCGCGTCCCGATGGCGCGCGCGCAAAGGCGCGGCCAGGAGAGCGTACCGGCGGCTCTGAAATTCAAGTGTGGTGGAAGGGGCCTCAGCGGCGGGGCGGCTCGGGCACCTCTCCGTCCTCGTCCTCTTCGGCGGTGACGGGAATGGCATAGGCGCCGGAGAGCCAGCGGTTCAGGTCCACGTCGGCGCAGCGCTTGGAGCAGAAGGGGCGGTATTTTTCCACCTGCGGCTTACCGCAGATGGGGCAGGGTTTCGCGGGGTTGGCCGCCGGTCCGCTCGTCTTGTCGGTGTCGCTCATTGGGCGCGCTCCACCCAGCCCGCGCGCACAGGATAACCCTCGCCCGCCAGCAGGCCCACCGCCTCGATGAGCGGCAGCCCCACGACATTTGTGTAGGAGCCCACCAGCTTCACCACGAACGAGCCGGCGATGCCCTGGATGGCATAGCCGCCAGCCTTGCCGCGCCATTCGCCGCAGTCCAGATAGTCCGTCATCTCGTCCCGGGAGAGGCGCTTGAAGCGCACCCGGGTCTCGACCAGCCGGATGCGGTCCCGGCCCCGCGGATCCACCAAGCAGACGCCGGTGAACACCCGATGGCTGCGCCCAGAGAGCAGGCGCAGGCATTCCTCGGCCTCGTCCCGCAGCTCCGGCTTGGGCAGGATGCGTCGTCCCACGGCCACCACCGTGTCGGCCGAGAGGATGATGGCCTCCATGCCCGCCTCACGCGCCCGCCCCGCCACCAGCTTGCCCTTCTCGGCCGCGAGGCGCTGGGCCAGGCGGCGGGGCAGCTCGCCGCGCTCGGGTGTCTCGTCCAGCTCGGCCGGCATCAGCAGGTCCGGCTCGATCCCCACCTGATTGAGCAACGCCAGCCGGCGCGGGGAGCCGGACGCCAGGACGAGCTTGGGCTGATCGGTCACAACCATCTCCTGAAACCGTCAAACATGCGACGGGCTAAACCGGCTGGCGGCGGACCGGCCGCCGCCCCGCCAAGCCAAAGGGGTCACGCCCTGGCAAGGACGCGCTCCCTACGGACACGCTCTAATGGAAAGGGCCCGCGCTGTGAACGACGGAATGCCCACGCCCCCGTCATGGCCCAGGTGCGTTCGCGTCACTGCTGCGGAGCGGGCGGCGTTTGCGACAGCGGCGCAATGCGCGGCAGGATGATGGTCATCAGGGTTCCGGTGCGTCGGGCTCCGCCGCTCCCCTCGGGAGGCGGGCTCACCACCTCGATGCGCCCGCCGAGCAGTTCCGTCACGATCTGATGCACTATGTGCATGCCGAGGCCGGTACCCCCCCTGCTCCGGGCGGTGGTGAAGAAGGGCTCGAACACGTGCGGCAGCACATCCGGCGGGATGCCGACGCCGTCATCCTCGACCTCGATGCGCACATTGTCCGCCCAATCCGCCCGCGCCCGAATGTGGACGCTGCCGTGCCGGCCCTCCGGGAAGGCGTGCTTCAGCACATTGCCGATGAGGTTGGACACCACCTGCTGGAGCGGCCCGGGATAGCTGTCCATCTCCACCCCCTCCTCGAGGTCGCAGGAGAGGGTGATGCCGCCGCTGGCATCCCATTTGTGCAGGCGCGGATCCGCGTCGCGGATGGTTTCGGCCAGGTCCATGGGCCTGCGCGCCACGGTCGCGCGATCGAGGGCCACCTGCTTGAAGCGGCGCACCAGGTCGGCGCAGCGATGCAGGGCATCCTGGGCCAGGGACAGGTCGCTGCGATCGGTCTCCAGGAAGGCCTCGAGATCGGAACGGCGCAGGCCGGCCTTCAGCCGCCCCTCCAGGCTGCCCACCGCGTCCATGGCCCGGCTGAGGCTCAAGGTGGCAACGCCGAGCGGGGTATTCAGCTCATGGGCCACCCCGGCCACCATGAGGCCCAGCGAGGACAGACGCTCGGCCCGGGCAATGCTCTGGTGCGCGTCCTCCAGGTGCTGGTTGGCCTCCACCAGGGCGCTGTTCGCAGCCTGCAGCGCGCGGGTCTGCAGCGCCTCCTGCTCCAGCGCGTGGGCCAGCCGGACGGCGATGACGAACACCATGGCCATGAGCAGAATGGCGATCACCGACAAGATGATCTTGGCCTCTGCCTCACCCCCCTCCCCGCGAAAGGCCTTCATGCGGATCAGCAGGAACAGCTGGGTGCCCGGGCCGCCGATGACGCTGGCATCGCGCGCGGCGATGAGGCTTCCGCCAAGGTCGAGCCGCTGGAACACCCAATGGGTGGCCCCCTCGTCCAGCTCACCCGTGGCGCCGCGGTTCAAGGCCGCCCACAATTGCGGGGCCTGTTGCGCGATGCCGGCATCATCGCGCCCGCGCTGCCACGCCCATTCCAGATCCTCGGATGGCCCGATGATCCAGGAGCCCTCGCGATTGGCCATGAACAAGGACACCCGCCGATCCGAGCCCGCCAGGCGGCGGATGCGGTCGAGCAGGTTCTGGGCGGCATAATTGATGATGACGATGCCCTGGCGACGGCCATCGCGCTGCAAAGGGGTGGCCACGCGCAGCATGGGGCGGAACGGCACCTCCACCTGTTCATGCTCCACATTCAGGTCGAGGGCGGAATAATAGATGCCCTTCATCGGCAGGGCGTTGGCATCGCGAAAATAGGCCCGCGCCGACTTGTCCTGCAGCCCGCTTGGGGGAACGAGCGTGGTCACCCGCGCCCGCTGGTCCACCCGCAGCCGTTCCCAGCCCTTCTCGTCGATCCAGCGCACCTGGTCATAGTCCGGAGAGCTGATGGCGAAGCTGAGGAAGAGCTGCCCGCCAATGCCATCGGGGCGCAGCTCCTGTTCCGGCAGGCGGGCCGTCAGCGCGCCGAGGAAGAGGATGTCGCGCCCCAGCCGGTCCAGCACCCGCGTGATGAGGTCCGCTGCCCCGCGCATGATATCGGCGCTGCGCGTGATCCGCGTTTCCCGATATCCGCTCTCGATCTGGTTCCAGAGCATCGGCACGGCGATCGCGACGGCGAGCACCCAGGGGCCGAGAAAAATGCCCACCCGCCAACGCTGCCGATAGACGACGACAATGGCCCGCCTTGCCGCGGCGATCACCGACTTCAGTCGTTGCCCCGCTGCAAGTGTGGTGGCCATGCCCCGGCCTCAGGCGGCGCGCAGGCGCGTCAGCAGAGCGTCCAGGGGCTCCGGCCGCGCAAACAGATAGCCTTGGGCCAGATGGCAGCCCTCCCCGCGCAGCCACCCTGCCTCGGTCTCCGTCTCGACCCCCTCGGCCAGCACGCGGAGCTTCATGCGGTGGCCAAGCTTCACCATCATCTCGACAATGGTGGTGTCGGTGCCGGGATCGCCCAGGCTGCTGACGAAGGAACGGTCGATCTTCAGCTTCGCCGGGTGCAGTGCGCGCAGCAAGGTGAGCGAGGAATATCCGGTGCCGAAATCATCAATGGCCAGGGGAAAGCCCATGGCCTGAAGCTCATTCAGCACGCTGCCCGCCTGCCGGTGCTGCTCCACGGCGATGGATTCGGTGATCTCCAGCTCGATGGTGCGCGGATCGACCCCGAACTCCTGGCAGCAGGCCAGCGCCTCATGGGCAAACTCCTCCCGCGCCAGCTGGCGCGGCGAAACGTTCACCGCCAAAGTGAGGCCGAAGCCCGCTTTGTTCAGCTCCGCCTGCGCCGCGCAGGACTTGCGCAGGATGCGAAGGCCCAAGGGCACGATGAGGCCGTTGGCTTCCGCAATGGCGATGAACTCCCCTGGAGGGATCACCCGCCCATCCGGCTGGGTCCAGCGGGCCAGCGCCTCCGCGCCTTCCACCCGGCCCGTGGCCAGATCCACCTGGGGCTGGAAGACGACGCCGATCTCATCGCGCTGCAGGGCCCGGTAGAGCTCGCGCGAGCGTATGAACCGCCGCTCGACGTCCACATCGAGGTCGGGCTCGTAATGGAGCGTTTCCGCCCCCCCGAGAAGGCGCGCCTTCTTCAGCAGCAGCAGGCCGGTGGCCAGCACGCTCTGGCCCGAGCCGCGGGCGTGATCCAGGTCGAGGCACGCGGAATCGACGCCGATGAAGGGCTCCCGCTGCGTATCCGGCCCGATTTCCAGCTCCTGCAGGCGCGAGGCGCAGACCAGATCGGAAGGACCGAGAACGGCAAAGGTATCCTCATGCAGGCGCGCCACCATGCAGGGCGGTGGGAACAGCTTCTGGAGCCTCTCCGCCACCACCTTGAGCATTTCGTTTCCCTGTTCAACGCCCAGCGAAACGCAGCTTTCCGAATACTGGTCCAGCTCCAGCATCAGCAGCATGCGATTGCGCGGCGCCGCCATGTCCAGGGCCGCATCCACCGCGCGGCGCAGGGCATTGGCATTGGGAATGGCGAGCAGCTGATCCTCATAGGCCAGCCGGTCGAGGCGGCTCGACAGGGCCACATTGGCCAAGCCGGTGGCGATGTTGCTGACGAACACGCGCAACAGCTCGCGCTCGGTGCCGTCCAGCGGCCGGCCGGTAGCCAGATAGGCGGCGGCGTGCCCGGTCTCCGGCTCGTTGCCCGGAAAGAACATGACCTGGCAATTGTCATCCTCCAGGGACTGCCGTCCCGCCAGCGTCACCTCAATCAGCCCCCGGATGCGACTGTCATCGAGGCCGGACAGCGCGCGCCCCAAGGCCCCCTGGAAGCGGCCGGCGGCGCCGATGATGGTGCTGACATCGCTCGCCGCGCTGTCCGCCCGCACGCAGACCAGGCCGTCGGCGGGCACCCCGAAGAGGCCGGCCAGCTCCAGGATCATGCGGCCGGCGAAATCCTCGAAGCCCCGAGCGCGCGACAAGGCGTTGCTGGCCTCGACGATGCTCTGCAGCCCACGCTGCGCCCGGCCGAGCGCCTGGATCTGCTCCCAGGTGCGCAGATTGCTCACCAGGATGCTGTGGAGGCGGGTATTGCTGAGCTCGGTCTTCAGCCAGTAGTCGGAAACGTCCAGCATCTCCAGCGAGGGCAGCATGGGCGCCATGCCCGGCTGGCCGGTGAGCAGCACGATGCGGACTTCCGCATTGCCCATCACCTCGCGCAGATTGCGCACAAGGCGAAGGCCCGCATCGTCCGTTTCCATGACCACGTCGAGCAGGACCAGCGCGATATCCGGCCGCTCCGACAGGATCTTGGCCGCCTGGGTGGCGGAGTTCGCCTTGAGGAATTCCACCGACGCATCCCGATACCGGAAGCGTGTCAGCGACAGTTCAAGGGAGCGCTGAAACAAGCCATCATCGTCGACGCTGAGAACGGTGATGCAAGGCACGTCAGCCGCAGCGAAATCACCTTGCCCCTCATCGGAGAAGGTAAACAGATCGTCCCGATCGATCGCTTCCCGAAGGTTGGTGTCCACCTTCCCCTCCCGCGCAACGATGTGAGACCCGACTACTACGTTGGTATAGGACTATAACCTGAGGTTGGCATTACGCCATACCTTCGATTGTATTTCTCGCGCTGACAAGCCCATTCTCAGGGCGCAGACAACCCAGCCGTGCTGCAACTGCGAGCATCCAGGGATGCCGACCAGCCGCCGGCGCGCGGAGCGCCAGGGCTATCCATGCAATGGGCGCGCCGGCGCATTCTGAGCCCCGGAGCCCAATGCCGTAAGGCCAGGTTGGATAACCAGCGTTCACATATGACGAAATGGCTTCGGCAGGGGTGGGCCGCGGGGACCGTGATGCCCCACGGCTGCGGCACGGCGGACAGCTTGAAGCGGACACCCGTGAGGCGCGGGCGCACGGCTCCCTCCGGCCCCGGTGCGGAATTTCCAGGAACGGGGAAGAGACACCGCGCGGCCAGCCTGAGCACCGCGCGCCCTGCTCTCTCCGCGGCAGCCCGCCTCTCAGGCCCGGTTGTTCAGGCCTTGTCGCGTGGGTCGTCGGCGATGAGGGAGGGTTCGGCGGCTTCTTCCTGGGCCAGGGCTTCCAGCACCTCGCCCTTGGCCGCGCGGCCGCCGGCGATGAAGCCGATCACCACCAGCTGCAGGAAGTGGTAGATCATGATCGGCGTGATGATCAGCGACAGCTGCGGCGAGGTGCCGAACATCACCTTGGCAATGGGAAGCCCCGTCGCCAAAGACTTCTTCGAGCCGCAGAACAGCACCGCCGTCGTGTCCGCGTGGTTGAACCCCGCAAACCGGCAGAACAGCCCCAGCAGCCAGTACACCACCGCGAACAGCAGCCCCACACCCGCCACCATGCCGATCAGCAGCAGCGCGCTGTGCCCGCTCCACACCCCTTCCGCGACACTGTCGCAGAACGCGTTGTAGACGATCGCCAGGATCACCGCCCGGTCCGCGATCTTCACGATCAGCTTGTGCTTCTCCACGAACGACAGCAGCAGCGGGCGCACCAGCTGGCCCACCACCAGCGGCAGGATGACGATCATGATGAGCTTCACGATCACATCGCCCAGCGCCATGGAGCCGCCGGTTGCGTGCAGGTACCACGCCATCAGCAGCGGCGTGACGAACACGCCGATCAGCGAGGAGATCGAGGCGTTGAAGATGGCCACCGGCACATTGCCCTTGGCCAGCGACGTCATCGCCACCGACGACGATACCGTGGACGGCAGCGCCGCCAGGAAGAAGAAGCCGATGCCCACTTCCTCCGGCATCAGCCGGTTGATGAGCGGCATGGCCAGCACCACCACCAGCGGGAACAGCGCGAAGGTGGCGAGCTGCACCACCAGGTGCAGCTGCCAGCGGGTCGCGCTCTCCAGCAGCCGCCGGGTGGCGAGCGACACGCCATAGAGGAAGAAGATGACGCCGATGCCCCAGGTGGCCGCGCGGTCCGCGTGGAGAAAGCCCCCGGTCACCCCCGGCTGCGGCCAGACCAGGGCAAGCACAACAACCGCCACAAGGGCAGGAAGAAACGGGTCAATCTTGATGCGTCGGGGCATGGAGGAGGTCATGGGCTGGGGCAGACGGCTTATGGCTTGAGGAACTCGGGGTGAGATCCTCCCTCGGCGACGGCGAATTTCCGAAGGAACGCGTCGGCCTGTTTTTGGCTGCTCCGGCCGCCGGAAAGGGTCCGGAACCGGGCGGGCTTGCCGCCGATCTGTGCCTCGGCAGCGCCGGCAACTTGGTCCGCGTTTCACTTTCGGTCAACCATGCTGCGCTTGCACCGCAGGCAAAAGACCCGGCACCCCCCGTCCGTCCCCAGAAATGCAGCGAAAGTGCAAGCGGCCGGCACGCCCGAAGTCCGCGGGCCAGCCGCTCCATTGCGATGCGCGCCCAGCTGGCCCAAGCTTGACCCCGCCACCGCAAGGCGAGCCGCGAGCCGGCTGAGGTGAGAATTGTGTCGGCCGCCGGGGCGGGTTATGAGTTAAAAAAACGCGCTTCGCCCAAACATCATGCACGATGATTTTGTAGGCGGGGCCACCAGAGCAGAGGGGTCAAGCGGCGGATGGACATCTTCCTCCAGCAGCTTATCAACGGATTGACCCTCGGGTCGATCTACGGCCTGATCGCCATCGGCTACACCATGGTGTTCGGCATCATCGGCATGGTGAACTTCGCGCACGGCGACGTGTTCATGGTGAGCGCCTTCATCGGCCTCATCTGCGTGCTGCTTCTGACGACGGTCATCGGCATCAGCTCCATTTTCCTCATCCTGGCCATCACGCTCGTTGTGGCCATGGTGTTCACCGGGCTGGTGAGCTGGGCCATCGAGCGGGTGGCCTATCGCCCCCTGCGCGGCTCGTTCCGCCTGGCGCCCATGATCTCCGCCATCGGCATGTCCATCTTCCTGTCGAACTTCGTGCAGGTGGCCCAGGGCCCGCGCAACAAGCCGCTGCCGCCCATGGTGCCCGACGTGATCGTGCTGATGGAGCGCAACGGCTATCAGGTCACCCTCGCCTACAAGCAGATCATCATCATGGCGGTCACCGCCGGGCTCCTGTTCGGCTTCTGGTGGCTGGTGCAGAAGACGCCCCTCGGCCGCGCCCAGCGCGCCTGCGAGCAGGACCGCAAGATGGCCGCCCTGCTCGGCATCAATGTGGACCGCACCATTTCCCTCACCTTCGTCATCGGCGCCGCCCTCGCCGCCGTCGCGGGGGTGATGTACCTGATGTATTATGGCGTCGTGAATTTCGCGGACGGCTTCGTGCCGGGGGTGAAGGCGTTCACCGCCGCCGTGCTGGGCGGCATCGGCTCGCTGCCCGGAGCGGTGCTCGGCGGCCTGCTGATCGGCCTCATCGAAACCTTCTGGTCCGCCTATTTCTCAATTGAATACAAGGATGTGGCGGCTTTCTCCATCCTCGTCGTCGTGCTCATCTTCATGCCCCAGGGCCTGCTCGGCCGGCCTGAAGTGGAGAAGGTGTGATGGCGGACCACCGTTCCGACCTGTGGGAGCGTGAGGACACGCCTCCCGAGGGCGCGCCGGCGCCCCAGCCGGCGCCGCCCGCCCCGCCGGCCCAGGCCGTGCTGCTGCCGGCGCTCAAGGATGCGGTGCTCAGCGGCATCATCACGGGCCTGCTGCTGTTGCCCCTGGTGGGCTTCCGCGCCACGGAGTCGGGCTCCGGGCCGCTCACCCTCACCTACCGGTTCGGGCTGGTGTCCGTGTTCGCCGGGCTGGTGATGGTTCTACGGCTAGTGCTGAACCTCACGGTGTGGCGTCCCGGCCGGCCACCGCGGGCGAAATCGGCCGCGCTGGCCGGCGTCTCACAGCGCATCGCGCCGGCGCTGAAGCCTGCCTTCTTCGCGTTTGCGCTGCTCTATCCCTTTATCGCTATTGTCTTTTCCGGCAGCCTCTCGCTCAGCCGCTATTGGGTGGATCTCGGCATCTACATTCTCACTTACGTGATGCTGGGGTGGGGCCTGAATATCGTGGTCGGCCTCGCGGGGCTGCTCGATCTCGGCTATGTCGCCTTCTATGCGGTGGGCGCCTACACCTTTGCCCTGCTCTCCAGCAGCGTGCCGCTGAATGCCTTCTTCGACGCCCATGTGGCGGAGGGCTTCTGGGCGTCGTGGTCGTTCTGGGTGTGCCTGCCGGTGGCCGGCCTGCTGGCCGGGCTCTGGGGCATCATCCTGGGCTTTCCGGTGCTGCGGCTGCGCGGCGACTATCTCGCCATCGTCACGCTGGCCTTCGGCGAGATCATCCGCCTGGTGCTCATTAACTGGGTGTCGCTCACCAATGGTGGGGCTGGCATTTCCTCCATTCCGCCCATCACCTTCTTCGGCGTGCCGTTCAATAGCGGTGATGATGGTTTCGCGGCCATTTTCGGCCTCGACTACAATTCCATGCACCGGATGATCTTCCTGTATTTCGTCATCCTGGGGCTGGCCGCGCTGACGGCGCTCGCCACCATCCGCCTGCGCAGCATGCCGGTGGGCCGGGCCTGGGAGGCGCTGCGCGAGGATGAGATCGCCTGCCGCTCGCTGGGCATCAACACCACGCTCACCAAGCTTACCGCCTTCGCCACCGGCGCCATGTTCGGCGGGTTCGCGGGGGCGTTCTTCGCGGTGCGGGTGCGGTTTGTCTCGCCCGAGAGCTTCACCTTCATGGAATCGGCGGTGATCCTGGCCATCGTGGTGCTGGGCGGCATGGGCTCGCAGATCGGGGTGGCCTCCGCCGCCATCCTGCTCATCGGCGGCATGGAGCTCTTGCGCAACCTCTCCTTCCTGAAGGCGGACTTCCTGTTCGGCTCCGATTTCGACCCCTCGCTGTATCGCATGCTCATTTTCGGCTTCGCCATGGTGGCGGTGATGGTGTGGCGCCCGCGCGGGCTGGTCGCCAATCGCATGCCCACCATATTCCTGAAGGAGCGCAAGGCCGTGTCCGGCGCCCTGGTGAAGGAGGGCCACGGCTGATGGCTGAAGCCGCCTCTCCCTCCCCCGCGCCGAAAAGCTGGGATCTCAACCCGCTGCTGAGGGTGGACCACCTCTCCATGCGCTTCGGCGGCCTGGTGGCGGTGGGCGACGTTTCGTTCCGCGCCGGCCGCGGCGAGGTCACGGCGGTGATCGGCCCCAACGGCGCCGGCAAGACCACCGTCTTCAACTGCATCACCGGCTTCTACAAGCCCTCCACCGGGCGGCTGGCCCTGATGCAGGGCGGCCCCGCCACCGATGCGGAGCTGGACGCGCTCACCTGCGGCGGCCTCGCCTCCGCCCGCACCGCGGCGGGCACCACCTATCTCCTGGAGCGCCTGGCCGATCACAAGGTCTCCTCCCGCGCCAAGGTGGCCCGCACCTTCCAGAACATCCGCCTGTTCGCGGGCATGACGGTGCTGGAAAACCTGCTGGTGGCGCAGCACATGTCGCTGACCCAGGCCGGCCTCATCAACCCCGCCGCGCTGCTGAACCTGCCCTCCTGGCGGCGCCAGCAGAAGCAGGCGGTGGACCACGCCCTGTACTGGCTCGACAAGATCGCGCTGACCGCCCGCGCCGACGATCCGGCCGGCGACCTGCCCTATGGCGACCAGCGGCGGCTGGAGATCGCCCGCGCCATGTGCACGCGCCCCGCGCTGTTGTGCCTGGACGAACCCGCCGCCGGCCTCAATCCCCGCGAATCCCTGGAGCTCAACACCCTGCTCCTCGCCATCCGCGCCGAGCACGAGACCTCCATCCTGCTCATCGAGCACGACATGAGCGTGGTCATGGGCATTTCCGACCACGTGGTGGTGCTGGAATATGGCCGCAAGATCGCCGACGGCACGCCGCAGGAGGTGCGCAACGATCCCAAGGTGATCGCCTCCTATCTGGGCGTGGAGGATGAGGAAGAGGTGGAAGCCGTGGCGGGAGTTCACGCATGACTGCTGCCACCGCCACCCCCCTGCTCTCGGTGCGGGGCGTGAAGACCTATTATGGCAACATCATCGCCCTGAAGGGCGTCGACGTGGATATCAAGGAGGGTGAGATCGTCACCCTCATCGGCGCCAACGGGGCCGGCAAATCCACGCTGATGATGACCATCTGCGGCTCGCCCCAGGCCCGCGAGGGGCGGGTGACCTTCGCGGGGCGCGACATCACGCGCCTGCCCACCCATGAGATCATGCGCCTGCGCATCGCCCAGTCGCCCGAAGGCCGGCGCATCTTCCCGCGCATGACCGTCTACGAGAACCTGCAGATGGGCGCCGCAATGGAGGGCGGCACCCATTTCGCGGAGGATCTCGAACGCATGTTCGAGCTTTTCCCCCGCCTGAAAGAGCGCATCGGCCAGCGCGGTGGCACCCTTTCCGGCGGCGAGCAGCAGATGCTCGCCATCGCCCGCGCGCTCATGAGCCGGCCGCGCCTGCTGCTGCTGGACGAGCCCTCTTTGGGCCTCGCGCCCCTGGTGGTGCGGCAGATTTTCGATGCCATCCGCATGCTGAACGAGACCGAGGGGCTCACCGTGTTCCTGGTGGAACAGAACGCCTACCACGCCCTGAAGCTGGCCCATCGCGGCTATGTAATGGTCAACGGCCTCATCACCATGAGCGGCACCGGCGCCGATCTTCTGGCCCGCCCGGAAGTGCGCGCCGCCTACCTTGAAGGGGGGCATTGAGATGGCGTCGGACCCCGGCCGCTCGTCCTCGCCATGGCTCATCGGCCCCATCATCGTGCTGGTGGGACTGGCCCTCGCCATCATCGCCTGGCCCGACGCGGTCATGGGCACCTCGCTCGGCGATTTCGTCCTGGTCTCGCTCGCCATGGGCGGCGGGGCCGCGTGGCTCACCGGCAAGGCGGTAGCGCGGGGCTGGGGTTCCCTGGCGCAGCTCGTCCTTTATTGCGCATTGCTCGCGGTGGCGGTGCGCTTCTGCCACTTCGCCCTGTTCAACGACGAGTTGCTGGAGCCGCTGACCTCGCTGGCCGAGTTCCTGTTCCTGCTGGCGGTGGCGGTGCTGGGGTTCCGTCACGTACGCAAGTGGCAGATGAGCGTGCAGTACGGCTGGATGTTCACCCCCGCCGGCCCCTTCAGCTGGCGGCGCCAGGACAGCGTCGAGGAGCCGTGAGGCCCCATCGACAGGCCCATCAATTGCGGCACAATGCGCCGCGCCATTTCCTGCCCGGCCGCGCCGAATCGCGGGGCGGGCACACGAGGGGAGAGATGAGATGAGGAAACTCTTGTTGGCGTCGCTTGCGCTCGGCGCCAGCCTCGCCTTCGCGGGCGGGGCCCAGGCTCAGGTGAAGATGGGCGTGGGCGGCCCCATGACCGGCGGCGCCGCGGCCTTCGGCGCCCAGCTCAAGACCGGCGCCGAGCAGGCGGTGGCCGACATCAATGCCCAGGGCGGCATTCTCGGCCAGAAGATCGAGCTTTCCGTGGGCGATGACGCGGGCAAGCCCGAGCAGGGCAAGTCCGCCGCCAACAAGTTCATTTCCGACGGCGTGAAGTATGTGGTCGGCCACTTCAACTCGGGCGTCTCCATCCCGGCATCGACCGACTATGAAGAAGCCGGTGTGCTGCAGATCAGCCCTGCATCCACCAACCCCACCTTCACCGAACGCAAGATGTGGAACACGTTCCGCACCTGCGGCCGCGACGACCAGCAAGGTTCGGTGGCCGGCGAATACATCGTCAAGAACTTCAAGGGCAAGAAGGTCGCCATCGTTCACGACAAGACCCCCTACGGCAAGGGCCTCGCGGACGAGACCCAGAAGGCCATGAACAAGGGCGGCATGAAGGAAGTCCTCTATGAGGGCATCAATCCCGGCGAAAAGGACTATTCGGCCCTCGTTTCCAAGCTGAAGGCCAATGGCATCGACCTCGTCTATTTCGGCGGCCTGCACCCGGAAGCCGGCCTCATCGTGCGCCAGATGCGCGACCAGGGCATGAACACCGTGCTGTTCGGCGGCGACGGCATCGCCGACAAGGAATACTGGACCATCGCTGGCCCCGGCGCCGCTGGCACGCTGATGACCTTCGGCCCCGATCCGCGCAACAACCCGGCCGCCAAGGATATCGTCGCCGCCTTCCAGGCCAAGGGCGTCGATCCTGAAGGCTATGTGCTCTATTCCTACGCCGCCGTTCAGGTGATCAAGCAGGCGGCTGAGGCGGCGAAGTCCCTCGACCCGAAGAAGATCGCGGCGGAAATCCATTCCGGCAAGGTGTTCAACACCGTGCTCGGCCCGCTCTCCTTCGACAAGAAGGGCGACATCACCAAGATCGACTACGTGGTCTATGAGTGGAAGGACGGCGCCTACAAGCAGCTCTGAGCTGAGCGCTGCGCCGAAGAAACGAAGCCCGCGCCTTGTGCGCGGGCTTTTTCATGGGACAAGGCCCGCCTCGCGGCTCCGCGGCAAACGCCCTCCGCAGCTTAGGCGGAAGGGTTGGGAGGAGCTGGCCGGCGAGCGGCAACCGCGCGGCGCCCTCTCAGCCGATGGTGGACAGCGCCGGAAAGGTCTCGATCAGCCAGTAGCTGGCATGGGCGATCCAGCCGGACATAAAGGCGATGCCGGTGAGCACCAGGAGCGCGCCCATCACCTTTTCCATCACCGGCAGCAGCTTGCGCACATGCACGAGGCTCGCCAGGAACGGGCGCACCGCCACCGCCGCCAGCAGGAACGGAACGCCGAGGCCCAGCG
The DNA here is from genome assembly GCF_043831965.2 of Xanthobacter variabilis. Taxonomy (NCBI): domain Bacteria; kingdom Pseudomonadati; phylum Pseudomonadota; class Alphaproteobacteria; order Hyphomicrobiales; family Xanthobacteraceae; genus Xanthobacter; species Xanthobacter variabilis. The sequence continues at coordinate 2,293,464 of NZ_CM195533.1, read as the reverse complement.
AATATGTGGCGAGCAGCAGCGCCCCCTTGGAAACCGCGCCCTCCGAGCCCGCCACCGCCAGGATGGCCCCCAGCACCGGGCCGAGGCACGGCGTCCAGCCAAACGCGAACGCAAGCCCCATGACGAATGCGCCCCACAGGCCGGTGGGCTCGTTCACATGCGGCCGCGCCGTGCGATGCAGGAGCTGGATGCGAAACACGCCAAGGAAGTTCAGCCCCATCACCAGAATGGCGAAGCCGGCGATGATGGACAGCACGTCCAGGTGGGCGCGCAGAAGGTCGCCGATGGCGGAGGCGCCCGCCCCCAGGAGCACGAACACCAGCGAGAAGCCGGAGACGAACAGCGCGGCCCCGAAGATGGCGCGCCGCCCCACCTCCTTCACCGGCTCATCGCCGGCCAGTTCCTCCAGGGTGCTGCCGCCCAGAAAGCACAGATAGGGCGGCACCAGCGGCAGCACGCAGGGGGACACGAAGCTTACGAGGCCAGCCAGGAAGGCGGCGGGAAGGGTGACGTCGGCCATGGAACCTTGACGGCAATCGTTCAAATCCGCCCCCCTCATGGGCCGTGCGGGCGCCGCCGGCAAGCCGCACTTCGCCGCGCTCCCCGGCTTGTGAGCGCTGCACGGGCCCAGTGCGCCCGCCCCAGGCCGTTTCCGCAGGCGCGAAGGCGCTCTACAAGGAGAGGCCAGCGGGAGGACACCATGCGCAATCTCATCACCGACGTTCCGGGCCTGAAGGTGGGACATGCGGACGACGCGCGTCGTGGCACCGGCGTCACCGTGGTGCTGTGCGATGAGCCCACCGTTGCCGCAGTGGATGTGCGCGGCGGCGGCCCCGGCACCCGCGAGAGCGATGCGCTCGGCCCCACCGCCACCGTGCAGGCGGTGGACGCGGTGGTGCTCTCCGGCGGCTCCGCCTTCGGGCTGGACGCGGCGGGCGGGGTGATGGCCGAGCTGGCGGCGCAGGGACGCGGCTTCGCGGTGGGAACGGCGCGAGTGCCCATCGTGCCCTCGGCCGTGCTGTTCGATCTGCTGAACGGCGGCGATAAGGCATGGGGCGCCGAGCCGCCTTATGGGCTACTCGGGCGCGCGGCGCTGAAGGCGGCGGCGCTCGACTTTGCTCTGGGCAGCGTCGGCGCCGGCCTGGGCGCCACTACAGCCACGGTGAAGGGCGGGCTCGGCTCCGCGTCCGCGGTCCTGCCTTCTGGCCATGTGGTCGGGGCGGTGGTGGCCGTGAACGCGGTGGGCAATCCGCTGTTCGGCACCGGCCCCTATTTCCGCGCGGCGCCTTATGAGCGCGCTGCGGAATTCGGCGGGCTGGGCCTGCCAGCCACGGTTCCCGACGAGGCCTCCGCCCCCGCCCTCAAGGGCCATGTGGCGCGCATGGCCACCACCCTGGCCGTCGTGGCGTGCGACGCCGTCCTGACGCCGGCCCAGACGCAACGCCTGGCCGTGATGGCGCAGGATGGGCTCGCTTTGTCGCTGTTTCCGATCCACACGCCGCTGGATGGCGACAGCGTGTTCGCCCTCGCCACCGGCCGCCGCCCCCTGGCCGAGCCCCTCCCCGATTTGGCGCGCATCGGCGCCTGCGCGGCGAGCGTGCTCGCCCGGGCGGTGGCGCGCGCGGTGTTCAGTGCCAAGGCCCTGCCCTTTCCAGGCGCGCAGCCCAGCTGGCGCGACCTGTTCGGCGCCCCTGCCACGCCGCTCCAGCCCTGAGAACCCGCCCGCACCGGCAAGGCCTGAACCAGGGGCAGGCGCCGTATTCCCCGCCGCGCGAGAGAGCGAACCACCCCCATGTTTCATCGAATCGGCCCGATGCTCTAAACCTCCAACCCTTGATGTGCTCTCCTCATCCGAGCGGCCGCGCAGTACCCGGAGCGCGCCGATGGACCTGCCGACGGACCTGCCGAAGGACCTGACATGACCGAACCGCGTTCCGCCGTGCCGCTTTCCACGCCCCCCAAGGCCCCCCGGCCCCGCCGCCGAGCCACGGAACGGGAGACGCCCCGGTTGGGCGGGGCCCTCATGGTGTTGTTTTGGTGCGCCTGCGGCATCACCGCCTTGCCCCTGGCGGCACTGTTTTCCCTGGTGGCGGCCACTGGCGTTTCCGGCGCGAGCTGGGCTTTGAGCGAGACTTTCGCCGGCTCCACCATCCAGGCGCAGCTGCTGCGGCTCGGCCTGTGGCCGCAGCTGGTCCTGTTCGCCTGGGGCGTCAGCTTCATCGTTCTCACGGTGATGAAGTCGCGCCATGCGCTCATGGTGTCGCCGGCCCTGCTGGCGGCCTGGGTGCTGGTTTCGGCCTACAGCCAGTTCGCCATCCGCTCCGCAATGGCGCCCGATGGCGCGACGGTGGCGGATTTCGCCGCCCTCGCGCCCGGCATCCTGGCGCAGGTGGTGGGTGCCGCCGCGCTGTTCGGCTACTTCCGGGAAGGCACGCGGCCACGGGAATATTACGTCAGGGGCTAGAGCATTTCCGAGCGAGGCCGAAGCCGGTTCGCTCGAAAACAGCGGGGCGGCGCGCCGCTACAGGAAGCGGCGTGCCGAGAAGGGCTTGGGATCGGTGAAAGGCTTCTGCCCGGTCATCATCTGCGCAAGCAGCAGGCCGGTGACGGGGCCGAGCGTGAGCCCCCAATGGCCGTGGCCGAGCGCCAGATGCAGGCCGCCAAGGCCCGGCGCCGGGCCGATGATGGGCTTTGAGTCCGGCAGCGCCGGGCGCCGTCCGAGCCATGGCTCGCTCTCGCGCACAGCGCCCAGGGGCAGCAACTCGCGGGCCAGGGGAATGTCGCGTGCCACCTGCACCGGTGTCGCCGCCGCATCGCGGGCGGCGAGCTCGACGCCCGTGGTCAGGCGAATGCCGTAACGCGTGCTTTGCAGCGCATAGCCGCCCGCCACGTCGACGATGGCGCGCCCGAGGCGCATGCCCCCTTCAGGCGCAAGGTGCACATGGTAGCCGCGCTTCGACACCAGCGGGACCTTCACGCCCAGCGGCTCCAGCACATCGAGGCTCCAGGGCCCCAAGGCCACCACCGCCTCTTCGGCATCCACCGGGCCCTCAGCGGTTTCCGCCCGCCAATAGGCGCCGGCGCGGCGCAGGCTGCGGGCATCGCCGTGCAGGAACAGGCCGCCGCGCGCTTCGAACAGGGCCGCATAGGCCTTCACCAGCCCGCCGGGGTCCGAGCAATTGTCGCAGTCGTGCCAGTGGATGGCCTTGACGAAATGGGGCTTCAGGGCCGGCTCGAGCGCCTGCGCGCCGCTCACGTCGAGCACCGTGTAAGCCACCTTGAGCTCATCGGCCAAGGCGCGCTCGGCGGCGGTGGCCTCGAAGGCAGCCTGGTCGCGGTAGAGCTTCAGCCAGCCGGTGGGGGTCAGCAGCCCCATGGCGCCGGCCGGCTCGGCGAGGGCATGGTGCTCGGCGCGGGCGCGGTTCAGCAGCGGGCGCAGGTCACGCGCGGTGGCGGCGAGCCCCTGCGGCGAGGAATTCTGGAGATAGGCCCACAGCCAGGGGGCGAGCGCCGGCAGGTCGGAAAGGTGGTAATTGCTCTCGGGCGCCTGCTTCAAGGCGTGGCGCAGCAGCGTGACGGGATCCTGCGGGAAGGCCACAGGGAAAAGGGCGCTGCCCTCGATGACCCCGGCATTGCCGAACGAGGTGCCATCCCCCGGCGCCGCGCGATCCATGAGCACCACGGACAGCCCCTGCGCCTTGAGGTGCAGCGCCACGCAGACCCCGACGATTCCCGCCCCCAGAACGACCACATCACAACGCGCCATGACACTGAGTCTCCCCGTGGGATGCTCGATCTTAGGCGCGAGCGATGACACGAGCACGCCCATCCTGGGGCGGCAAGGAGGCGAGCGACAGAGCCCGAGCTCTCACGCCCTGCGGAGCGACCATGCCACCGCCCCGGCGACCGCCAGCAGGGTCGCCGCAAGGCCGTACCAGGTCAGCGCATATTCCAGGTGGCGGTTGGGAAAGGCGAGGCGGGTGGTGCCGGCCAAAGGCAGGCCCCCGGGCACCGGGCCCGGGTCGAGGTCGATGATGAAGGGCGCTGCCCCGTGAAGCCCACGCGCCAGGGCGATGCTCGCCGGGTCTCGACGGTAGAAGGCGCCGTGGGCGGCATCGTTGCGGGGCACGAACCAGCTTGCATCCTCCGGCAGGCGCAGCAGGCCGGTGATCTCCACCTCCCCCGTCACCTGCCCCGCCGCGCGGCCCTGCGGATCGCGCCGATCCTCCGGCACGAAGCCGCGATTGACCAGGATGGGCGGTTCCCCCACCCGCATCAAAGGCGTGATGACGAACGCGCCGGGGCCGTAAGGCGGCCCCTCCTGCGTTCCGCGCACGGTGTAGACGAGCGTTTCGCGCACATGGTCGAACACGCCGCGCACCCGGACATGGAGATATTCATCGGCCTCCCGTGTCAGCAGCGGCCAGCGCGCGGGCGACGGGACCTCCTGCGGGGTCGCATGGGCGCGGGCGACGGCGACGGCCACCAGATGTTCCTTCCACCCCAGGCGCTGGAGCTGCCAGGTGCCGAGCCCCGCCAACACCACCACTCCGACAGCCACCGCCAGCAGCGCGGCGATGGAGAAGGCGGGGCGCAGGCGTTGATCCACCGGCCGCGGCGGGTCGGCGGGCGGCGCGGCGAGATGCATCCTGATCCGCCCTTTCGCCGCCATCACGGGGGTGCTCTCCGGTCGAGCCGCCCCTCCTGCGCGCGGTGACGATATTGAAGCGCCACCATCACCCCCTTAAGCGGCCGCAGCAGGCCGAGCGTGACCACCAGGATGGCCGGGATCCACAAGGCGGCGTGCACCCAGAGCGGCGGCTCGTAGACCGCCTCCACCCACAGCGCCAGCGCCACCACCACGCATCCGCCGATGAGGATGACGAACACCGCCGGCCCGTCCCCGGAATCGGCGAAGGCATAATCAAGCCCGCAGACATCACACCGCGGCGCGAGGCTCAGGAACCCCTTGAACAGGTGCCCCCGCCCGCAGCGCGGGCAGCGCCCAGCCACGCCGGCGGCAAATGCGGGGGCGCCTTCATGATGCGGGGCAGAGGGCATGTTCCGGCTCCCTCAATGGGTGGAACCACCAATGGAACCCCACACATAGATGAAGGCGAACAGGAACACCCACACCACGTCCACGAAGTGCCAATACCAAGCGCCGGCCTCGAAGCCGAAATGACGCTCGGGCGTGAAATCCCCCTGATAGGCGCGCACCAGGCACACCGCGAGGAACGCCGTGCCCACGATCACATGGAAGCCATGGAAGCCCGTGGCCATGAAGAAAGTGGAGCCATAGATGTTGCCGGCGAAGGCGAAATGGGCGTGAGCGTATTCATAGGCCTGGAGCGAGGTGAACAGCAGGCCGAGGCCCACCGTGCTCCACAGCCCCCATTTCAGCCCGTCCCGATCATTCTCGATGAGGGCATGGTGGGCCCAGGTGAGGGTGGTGGCGGAGGTGAGCAGGATCAGCGTGTTGAGCAGCGGCAGGTGCCACGGGTCCAGGGTCTCGATGCCCTGTGGCGGCCACACCCCGCCGAGCACCTCGGTGCGTTGGAAGGTGATGGCATCCCCCGGGAACAAAGACGAGTTAAAGAAGGCCCAGAACCACGCCACGAAGAACATCACCTCCGAGGCGATGAACAGGATCATGCCGTAGCGCAGGCCCAGCACCACCACCTGGGTGTGAAAGCCCTGGTGCCCCTCGCGGATCACGTCCCGCCACCAGCCCGCCATGGTGAAGACGATGCCGAGCGCCCCCAGCGTCATGTAGAGCGCCGTGCCGCCGTGCATCCACAGCACCGCGCCCGCCGTCATCACCAGCGCGGAGGCCGAGCCGACAATGGGCCAGGGGCTGGGATTGACCACATGATAATCATGCCCCCTGGTGTGAGCCTGAAGGGGTGCGTGAGCCTCCACATCCGTATGGGCCATGGCGAACGGCCTCCCTTGCCTTCCATGCCTCGTTTGCAGCGCCCGGAACTGGCGGGCGCCTGGTTTCAGCCCGGCGGCGCGCTCGCCGCCCGCGCGGTGCCCTCCGGCGCCGCGGAGGCCCCGCGCCCCTCTCCCGCCGCCGCCCGCGTGCGCGCGGGGAAGAAGGTGTAGGACAGGGTGATGGCGGGCAGGCTCCGCAGATCGGGATCATCGAGAATGGCCGGATCCACATAGAAGGCGACCGGCAGGTCCGCCTTCTCATGGGGGCCCAGATGCTGTTCCTCGAAGCAGAAGCACTGCATCTTCACGAAATAGGCGCCGGCCTGGGGCGGCGACACATTGTAGGTGGCATTGGCCGCCGTCTCGGTGGCGGAGCTGTTGCGGGCGCCGTAATAGGCAAGGCTCGGGGCGCCGATGCGCACCACCATTTCCCGTTCCTGCGGCGCAAAGCTCCAGGGCAGGCCCGCGGCCACATTGGCATCGAAGCGGATGGCGATCTGGCGGTGCTCCGCCCGCTCCGGGGCGCGGGCCGCAACGCGGGTGCTGCCGCCGAAACCGGTGAGGGTGCAGAAGGCGGCATAAAGCGGCACCGAGGCATAGGTGACCCCGACCATGACGCCCACAAACGCCGCGAGCGCCACCGCCACCATCCGTCCCCTGCCCTGCCTCCTCATCGCCCTTCTCCTTCCACCGGCGCTAGAGCGGCCGGTCCAGCACGCCGGGGCCGAGCTTGACGATGGTGACCGCATAGAAAAGCAGCGCCAGCGCCGCCAGGACCAGCGCGATGGCGATGCTGCGGGCCCGGCGGCTGCGGCTCTGCTCGGGTGTCAGCACCACGCCGTCCTCGGGGCCCTGCTGGCGCGGCAGGTGGATCACCGGCGCGCTGCGCACGGTGGCGTTCGCGGAGGCCGGCGGCCGGCGCCGGCGGCCATGCTCGCCGCCAGCGTCGACACCCGGCTTGAAGGTCCTGCTGCTCGTCACCACGGGCGTGCCTCCACGAGATGCGCCGCCAGCGCTTCCCCCAGGAGGGTCGCGAACAGCGCAAAGAGATAGAGAATGGAAAAGCCGAACAGGCCACGTGCCGCCTTCACCGCGGCTTCCCCCTGCCGGGTGCGGAAGACCCGCACCGCCAGGCGCACCATCATCGCACCCGCCAGCACCGCCACCAGGCCATAGACCGGCCCGGCGAAGCCCAGCAGCGCGGGGCTCGCGGCCACCGGCGCCAGCACCAGGGCATAAAGCAGGATCTGGAGCCGGGTCTGGTCCGCTCCCGCCACCACCGGCAGCATGGGCACGCCGGCGCGGGCATAGTCATCGGCCCGGAACAGGGCGAGCGCCCAGAAGTGGGGCGGCGTCCAGAAGAAGATGATGGCCACCATCAGCACCGGTTCCAGCGACACCGTGCCGGCGGCGGCCGCCCAGGCGACCAGCGGCGGCAGCGCGCCGGCGAGGCCGCCGATGACGATGTTCTGCGGCGTCGTCCGCTTCAGCCACATGGTGTAGACGCCCACATAGAAAGCGATGGTGAAGGCCAGCAGCGCCGCCGCCAGCACGTTCACCAGCAGCCCCAGCACCACCACCGAGAAGGCTGAGAGCGTGAGGCCGAAAGCCAGCGCCTCCTGCGGGGAAACGCGCCCGGCGGGGATGGGGCGGCCCCGGGTCCGGCTCATGACCGCATCGATGTCCGCATCCCACCACATGTTGAGCGCGCCGGCCGCGCCCGCGCCCACGGCGATGCACAGGAGGGCGGTGAAGCCCAGGAGTGGATGCAGATCGCCCGGCGCGCGCAGCAGCCCGGCCAGGGCGGTGAACACCACCAGCGACATCACGCGCGGCTTCAGCAGCGCGATATAATCCCGCGGTGTCGCCAGCCCTTCCGCCAGCGCCGCGCCCGCCTGCGGGGCGGATGGTCCGATGCCGATACCCACATCGCTCATGACGAAACCCCTCACGACACGCGTTCAGGCTTGCGGGCTTGTCGGGAGGCGGCGGCGTCTGCCCTCGCCGCCGCCCCCCTTCGCCATCCTCAGCGGATCCGCGGCAGCACCTCGAACGGGTGGAACGGCGGCGGCGAGGACAAGGTCCATTCCAGCGTGGTGGCGCCCTCTCCCCACGGATTGTCGCCGGCCCGCTCCTTGCGCAGGAAGGCGAGCGTGGTGCCCGTGAGGAAGATGAGCACGGCGACCCCCGAGATGTAGGAGCCCACGGAGGAAACGAAATTCCAGGGCGCGAACGCATCCGGATAGTCCGCATAGCGGCGCGGCATGCCGGCAAGGCCCAGGAAGTGCTGCGGAAAGAAGACAAGGTTCACACCGATGAAGGTGACCCAGAAGTGCAGCTTGCCCCAGAATTCAGGGATCATGTAGCCGAACATCTTCGGGAACCAGTAATACCAGCCCGCGAAGATGGCGAACACCGCGCCCAGCGACAGCACATAGTGGAAATGCGCCACCACATAATAGGTGTCGTGCAACGACCGGTCGATGCCGGCATTGGACAGCACCACGCCCGTGACGCCGCCCACGGTGAAGAGAAAGATGAAGCCGATAGCCCACAGCATGGGCGTGCGGAACTGGATGGAACCGCCCCACATCGTGGCGATCCAGGAGAAGATCTTCACCCCCGTCGGCACCGCGATAATCATGGTGGCGGCCACGAAATAGGACTGCGTGCCGGCCGAAAGGCCCACCGTATACATGTGGTGCGCCCACACCACGAAGCCGACGAGGCCGATGGCCACCATCGCATAGGCCATGCCCAGATAGCCGAACACGGGCTTGCGGGCGAAGGTCGCCACCACATGGGAGATGATGCCGAAGCCCGGCAGGATCAGGATGTAGACTTCCGGATGGCCGAAGAACCAGAACAAATGCTGGAACAGGATGGGGTCGCCCCCGCCCGCCGGATCGAAGAAGGTGGTGCCGAAGTTGCGGTCCGTCAGCAGCATGGTGATGGCGCCCGCCAGCACCGGCAGCGACAGCAGCAGCAGGAAGCCGGTGACCAGCTGCGACCACACGAACAGCGGCATCTTGTGCAGCGTCATGCCCGGCGCGCGCATGTTGAAAATGGTGGTGATGAGGTTGATGGCCCCGAGCAGGGACGACACGCCCGCCAGGTGCAGCGCGAAGATGAGCAGGTCCATGGCCGGGCCCGGATGGCCAAGCTTGGAGGACAAAGGCGGATAGATGGTCCACCCGCCGCCGAAGCCGTTGGCCCCCGGCGCGCCTTCCACGAACAATGACGCGCCGGCCAGGATGAAGGCGGGCGGCAGCAGCCAGAAGGCGATGTTGTTGATGCGCGGAAACGCCGTATCCGGCGCGCCGATCATCAGTGGCACGAAGTAATTGCCATAGCCGCCGATGAGCGCGGGCATCACCATGAAGAAGATCATGATGAGCCCGTGCGCCGTTGTGAAGACGTTGAACACCTGCGGATCGGAAAAGATCTGCATGCCCGGCTGCTGCAGCTCCAGGCGAATGCCGATGGACAGGGCTCCACCCGTAATCCCCGCCACGATGGCGAAGATCAGGTACATCAGGCCGATGTCCTTATGGTTGGTGGAGAACAGCCAGCGCCGCCACCCGGTGGGGATGGGCGCGTGACCGGCATCCGACAGCGCATAACTGGCCATGCCATGTCCTTCCCTGGTGCGTTTCTTCCCCAGGGTCCGCCCAGTGAACTGCCATCACCAGCGACCCTCGCTTTTTATTTTCAGTGCCGCAGGCAAAACCTGCGGAAGCCCTGCGGGGCACCCTGAAGTCCGAGGCTGCCAGGGCCCCCGGGGTTCTGCGCCCCGGTGGTGCCCCGGCCCCTCTGTCCCCCTCGGCCCCGCCGGTCACCGCGGATGCGGATGCGATGGGTCGAAGGTGAAATCCAAATGCCGGCCCGCCGCGCCAAACGCCTCAGCGCGCCTCCGCCAACCGCCCACGCGCGTCGCCGGACGAGGCGAACTTGCCCTTGGCGCTCGCGACCCAGGCCTGGAAGTCCTTTTCGCTCAGAGCCCGCACGGCGATGGGCATGAAAGCGTGATCGCGCCCGCACAGCTCCGAGCACTGGCCGTAATAGACACCCTCCTTGGTCACCTTGAACCAGGTCTCGTTCAAGCGGCCCGGCAGGGCGTCGATCTTGATGCCGAACGAGGGCACGGCGAAGGAGTGGATCACGTCCGCCGCCGTCACCTGCATGCGGATCACCTTGTTCACCGGGACCACCAGCTCGTTGTCCACGGTGAGAAGGCGCGGCTGGCCCGCCTTGAGGTCCGCGTCCTGCACCAGCAGGGAGTCGAAGGCAAAGCCGCCATGGTCCGGATATTCATAGGACCAGTACCACTGGTGCCCCACGGCCTTCAGCGTCAGGTCGGCGGTGGGTACCCGCAACTCCAGGTGGAGCAGGCGGAAGGAAGGAATCGCGATGGCCACCAGGATCATCACCGGCACCACCGTCCACATCACCTCGATGAGGGTGTTGTGACTGGTGCGGGAAGGCACCGGATTGGCCTTCTCGTTGAAGCGCACAACCACAATGGCCAGCAGCACCAGCACGAACAGCACGATGGAAGTGATGATGACCAGCAGGAAGCTGTTGAAAGAGCGGATGCTCTCCATCACCGGCGTGGCTGCGCCCTGCAGGTTCATCTGCCATGGAGAAGGTTGGCCGGTGCCCGCATGGGCAGCCGGAGCGAGAAACAGCGCCGCGGAGAAACTCGACGCGACGCAAGCGGCAATGCCCCTGCGCGACATCTCTTGTTCGCCTCTTCCCTGCCTCGGCTATGAGCTGCCGATGTGCGTGCCTGATATGCCCGCCTGGGGCGGACGGCCCGGCTTTCGCCGCATTTGCCGGCTTTTGCGCCGGTTATGCTCAGGCTGCCATCATCACGTATTTTCGGCAAACACATTCGATTGTGCTTTGCAATGCGACATGGCAACTTTTTGATGCGACACAGTAGCGCCTACGCTGCGAACGCACCCTTTCAGCAAGGCAGCCTTTCGTGCGCGCTGCATTTATCGCAGCGGATCATGGAATTGCGAGGTTCCGCTTGGCCTGCCTGAAGGCGCCTCGCCCGGGCGACGTGGGGACAAAGCGAGACAATTTACCGCAGCCCATCCCGCGGAAATTCGTTCAGTGTGCGCCGCAGCAACGCCGATACGGGCCTTTCCGGGGCTCCACCTGAGCGCATGGCGCGACCCGACGCGGAATCGCCCCATTGTTGACAGGAACGCCTGAGCATTAAGGCAATCGTTGCGAAATGCCGCTATTCGAGATGGAGCTCGGCCCGTGGTCGAGGCGCCCGCAGCTTCCGGAGTCGTGTTGATGGTCGTGTCGTCCCGTGGTCTCCCCCTTTTCCCGGCCTCGCGCGGCGTGGCTTTGCGCGGCGGAGCCGGGTGGTGGGCCCGCGCCTTTTCCGCTCTCGGCGGCCTCAAGGGACTGCTGCTGGTCGCGACCCTCGCCGTCGCCGCCCTCGGTTCCTCCAGCCCCGCCGCAGCCCAGGGCGTGGTGAAGTCGGTGCACGGGGAATGGCAGATCCGCTGCGACACCCCGCCCGGTGCCCAGGGTGAGCAGTGCGTGCTGCTGCAATCGGTGCAGGCGGAGGACCGGCCCAATGTGGGCCTGACCGTCATCGTGCTGAAGACTGCCGACCAGAAGAGCCGCCTGCTGCGCGTACTCGCCCCCCTCGGCGTGCTGCTGCCGGCCGGCCTCGGCCTCAAGATCGACGACCAGGACGTGGGCCGGGCCGGCTTCGTGCGCTGCCTGCCCAACGGCTGCGTGGCCGAGGTGGTGATGGACGACAACCTCATCTCCCGCCTGAAGAGCGGCAAGCAGGCCACCTTCATCATCTTTCAGACCCCTGAGGAAGGCATCGGCGTGCCGCTGAGCCTGGAGGGCTTCGGCCCGGGCCTGGACGCGCTGAAGTGAGCGTCTCGGCAGCACGCGCCGCGCGCGGCGTGACATGCTTGCCGCAGCGTTCAAGTTTCTGAGCGTCACCCCCGACATTGCCCCATCGGCGGCACGGTTTGGTCACGCTTTGATGCGCTCTTAGGGTCCGCGCGGGTGCTGGTGCCTTGAGCATCGGCCGCGCCTCCCATCTGCCCGCAGCCCGGCCTGCGGCCTTGCGGATCGGCCCTGCGGGCCGGCGCGCGTGGGATGATTCGAAGGTGAACGACGGGCACCCGCCACGCGCGGGGGCAGGCAAGCGCGGGCGGCAGGGGAGATTTGGGGATGCACGGCGAGGATCACGCGCTGTTCGTCGCGGCGCTGGCGCTTTTGACAGCCGCGGTGATCTCCGTTCCCCTCGCCAAGCGGCTCGGCTTCTCCCCCATCGTCGGCTACCTGCTGGTCGGCATCGCCATCGGCCCGGTGGGCTTCAACGTGGCCGACCCCTCGCTCGTGTCCACGGTGGCCGAGCTCGGCGTGGTGATGCTGCTGTTCCTGATCGGGCTGGAGCTCAAGCCCTCGCGGCTGCTGTCCATGGGCCGCTACATTTTCGGCCTGGGAGCGGCGCAGCTGCTGCTGAGCGGGCTGGCCTTCGCCCTGCTGGCTTTCTTCGTGTTCGGTTTCGGCCTCGCGGCGGCCATCGTCAGCGGCATGGCGCTTTCGGTGTCCGGCACCGCCATCGCCCTCCAGCTTCTCAACGAGCGCGAGGACCTCGCCAGCCCCTACGGCCAGCGCACATTTTCCATTCTTCTGTTCCAGGACATCGCGGTGGTGCCGCTGCTGGCGCTGGTGCCGCTGCTGGCGCCGGGGGAGAGCAAGCTCGCCCGCGACCCGATGACGGCCATGCTCAATGCGGGCACGGCCATTGTCGCCATCGCCTTCATCGTCGTGGCGGGGCGCTACCTGCTCAATCCCCTGTTCCGGGTGCTGGCCCGCTCGGGCGCGCGCGAGGCCATGACGGCAGCGGCCCTGCTGGTGGTGCTGGGCGCTGCCGGCCTGATGGAAGCGGCCGGCATGTCCATGGCGCTGGGGGCCTTCCTGGCCGGCCTGCTGCTGTCCGAATCCACCTTCCGCCATGAGCTGGAAGCCAATGTGGACGCCTTTCGCGGCCTGCTGCTCGCCATGTTCTTCATGAGCGTGGGCATGTCGCTGAACGTGGCCGTGGTGGTGGACCATATCGGCCCCCTGCTCATCGGTACGGTCCTGGTGTCGCTCACGAAGGGCGTGGTGGTCTATTCGGTCTTCCGCAACGACAACATCCCCCCGCAGCAATCGGCCCTGGCCGCAGTGGTGCTGCTGCCAGCGGGCGAATTCGCGTTCGTGCTGTTCCCGCTCGGCCTCAGCACCGGGATCCTGAAGCCGGACCAGGCGGATTTGCTGATCGCCATGGCTGCGCTCACCATGATTGTCGGCCCCCTGCTGTTCGCCGCCATGGGGCTCGTCCTCCCGCGCATCTCGCGGGCCGCGCCGGAGCCGCAGGCCGATGATTTTTCCGATGCCGACGGCACGGTGCTGGTGATCGGCTTCGGCCGGTTCGGGCAGATCGTGTCCCAATGCCTGCTGGCGGAAGGCGTGGGCGTCACCATCATCGACAACGATGTGGAGATGATCCAGAGCGCCGGCCGGTTCGGCGTCCACATCTATTATGGAGACGGCACCCGGCTGGAGGTGCTGCGCGCCGCGGGGGCGGAAACCTGCAAGGTCATCTGCGTGTGCGTGGATGACAAGGAAGACGCCAACCGCATCGTGGAGGTGGTGAAGGCCGCCATTCCCGGCGCCAAGCTGTTCGTGCGCAGCTATGACCGCATCCACTCCATGGAGCTGATGCGGCTGGGTGTGGACTTCGAGATTCGCGAGACGCTGGAATCGGCGCTCGGCTTCGGCGGCCGCACCCTTCGGGCCCTGGGTGTGAGCGCGGAGGGCGCCAACGCGCGGGTGGCGGACGTGCGCGCGCGTGACCGCAGCCGGCTTGAGCGCCAGCTCGAGGAAGGCATCTTCGCGGCGCCCGAGCTGGTGCGCGGGCGCAAGGTGGAGCCAGAACCGCTCCACACCCCGGAGAAGCCCGCCCGCCCGCTCAATCCCGAGGCTCAGGACATCCTGAGCCACGAGACCGAGTTCTCCGGCTAGGGCAACCTTCCACAACCCTTCGTGATTTTGACGCCGCCATGGCGTAAGCTGTCGTCGACAGCCGCCTGACGGCATGCTCCACCGAGAGCGACCTCCATCCGCTGCGGCATCAGCCTTCCGGAGCGGTTGCCAAAAATGCCTGCGCATCCCATGCGGGTGCGGAAAAACAAGAACCGCGGTTCGCGGACGAGGAAACGGACCGGAACCGGCGGGGCGCCATCTCAGCCTCCAGGCGGCAACCGGCGGAGGAGGTTGGATGGATCAGTTCGTGGAGCTGCTGCGCGCCGCTCAAGGGGGACAGGGGATGGAGAATCTTGCACGGGCCTATGGCCTGTCCGCTCAGCAGACCAAGGCTGTGGCCGACGCCATGATGCCCGCCTTCGCCGATGGCTTCCGCCATGTCGTCCAGTCGCCCGAGGCCATGGCATCCCTGATGGCGCTGATGCTCAGCGGTCCTTACGGCTCGTTCTACGGCCAGCCCGGCGGCTACGGCGCCTATGCCCAGCCCAGCCCGCCGCCGCCGCCCCCCTCGCAGCCGGACATCAACCAGGCCGGCGCCGACGCCCTAAATGCGGTGTTCGGCTCCAATGAGGTGAGCCGGGCGGTCGCCAACCAGGTGGCGGCCTCCACCGGGCTCGGCATCGCCATGGTGCGGCAGATGATGCCCACCTTCGCCAGCCTGTTCGTGGGGGGGCTCGCCAAGTCGCTCGCCGCCTCCGGCGCGCTGCAGACCATGACCGCCGCCCTGCTCAGCCGCATGCCCCTCGGCCTGCCGGAAACGCGGCCTGCCCCCATTTCCTCGGGCAATCCCTGGATTGACGCGTTCCTGGCCTTCTCGGCCACCACCGCCAGCAGCCCCAACTATTCCACCGGCAATCCGTGGGCGGATTCGTTCGCTCGGGCGATGTTCCAGCGCCCCCCCCAGCCGCAGCAGCGGGCCAACCCCGCCAATGCCTGGCAGGACGTGGTGAACGCCATGGCAAGCACCCTGGCCCAGGCGGGTGCGCCCGCACCGAGCCCCGCTGCTCCCCCGCCGCCGCCACCGCCGGCGCCGCCGCAGAGCGCCCAGGCCGATGCGATGGCGAACCCGTTGCAGCCCTTCCAGGAATTCTTCGCGAAGCTGTTCGCCCAGGGCTTTCCGCCGAACGTGCCGGGCGTTGACCGTCAGCCTTACACGGTGCCCGAATTCTGGCTGGACGTGCTGAACCGCTCGCGGCCGACGACGCCGGAAGCGGAGATCCTGCCGCCGGACAAGCCGCGCCTCGTGCAGAAGGGCGGCGACGGCAAATAAGCGACGCGGGACGCCACTCCCGACAAGGCGGTGCGCCTTCGCCCCGCGCTTCCCGCATCAGGGGACGAGGCGGGCCATGATCGGAGAATCTAAAGCCCGCGAGGCGCACTCGCGGGCTTTTCCTTGCCGCCTCTTGCACGGGCTATCGGGCGACGCCCGCGGCACTGCCCGCACGACCATAAAAAAGACCCGCGCCGGTTGCGGTCGGCGCGGGTCCAGCATCGGCGGGCTCCGAGGGGTGGACCCGCCGAGATCTCGGTCAAAGCGTTTTCGAGCGCGGTGGCAACCGGTTCGCTCGAAGGAAGCGCATGGAAACAAAAGGATAGGCCGTTTTCGGGATTTCCGTGAAAGCCCCGGACGCTCTGGCGCCGGCTCTCAGCCGCGCGCTGCCCTGGACGCGCGGTCACGCTGGTCCAGGCACCGGGCGGCGCGCCGCTCGGTGGCACGCAGCACCAGGAGGCGGGTGGGGTCCGCCCCAAGGGGCTCGGACACCGCATCGCACACATCAGCGCGCGTGATGCCCATGTCCTTGAGCATGTGATCGTCGAGAGCCGCCAGGCGGGCCATGACGCGACGGTGTTCGAGCACGCGCCCCGCGGCCTTGAGCCAGGACATCGCACGGGTGTTGGCGCGGGCGATACCAGCCATCGCCGCCAGAACCACGCAGGCGACCACCGCGCCCACCGGAGCCATCACCATTCTACGGGTTTCACCGTGCATGCTCATCGCCATCTCCATCACTGCGACACGGGATGCCGCTCTCCTCTGCTGAGCTGAATGTCGTGTCTTCCGAACGGCTGCGGGACCGGTCTTTTCCCGCGCCCCGCCGCGGAAGCGCGGCCCCTTGTGCCTCCTGCGCATGAATCACGCTAGCGAATGTTATTCATCTCACATATCATTTTGCGTGATGGATAAGCCGAGGCCGCGAGAGCTCCGCGCGCCCGTGGGAGACGCCATGACCGCCTTGCTCGATCCCGACCAGTTGCGCACCTTCGTCGCCATCGCCGAAACCGGCAGCTTCACCCGCGCGGCGGATGTGGTGCACAAGACCCAGTCGGCGGTTTCCATGCAGATGAAGCGCCTGGAAGATCGCGTGGGGCGCCCCCTGTTCGCCCGCGACGGCCGCGCCTCGCGCCTGACGGAGGATGGGGACCGGCTGCTGGATTTCGCCCGCCGCATCGTGCGGCTGAACATGGAGGCGGTGTCCAGCTTCGCCGACATCGAACTTTCGGGGCGGGTGTGCCTGGGCGTGCCAGACGATTATGCGGACCGCTACCTGCCGGACATCATGGCCCGCTTCTCACGCACCCATCCTTCGGTGGAACTGACGGTGATCTGCGAGCCGACCGCCGAGCTGGTGCAGCGCATCGCCGCCGGAACCATCGACCTTGCCATCATCACCGCCACCGAGATCACCTCCCGCAATGCCCAGGTGATCCGGCGCGAGCGGCTCATGTGGGTGTCGTCGGCGCGCCATGCGGTGCATCAGGAACCGGTGGTGCCGCTCGCGCTCGGCCGGCCCACCTGCCAGTGGCGGGATATTGCTGTCGCGCGCCTCGCCACCGCCGGGCGCGGCCATCGCATTCTCTATTCCAGCCCCAATAGCGGCGCGGTGGCGGCGGCTGTGCTTTCGGGGCTCGCGGTGTCGGTGTTTCCCGAATCGGGGTTGCGGCCGGGCATGCGGGTGCTGGGCGCCTCCGATGGCTTTCCGCCCCTGCCGCCCTGCGATATCGGCCTCTTGCGCAACCGCCACGAGCCCTCGCCCCTGGCCGAGGCCCTGGCCCAGCACGTCATCCAGGGGCTCGACAACCTCACGGAACAGGAAGCGGCGCAGTAGCGCGCCTCCGGCAGCAGTGGGCCCTTGCCTGATGGGCGAAACGGCGGAACTCTTAGCCGCCGCCTTTCGCCCGAGAGAAACATGAAGCGCGCCCCTGCCCTGATCTGGTTTCGCGACGACCTGCGCCTGTCGGACAATCCCGCCCTCCACGCGGCGGCCGAGGGTGGCGGGCCGATCGCCGCCCTTTATGTGCTGGATGAGGATTCCCCCGGCATCCGCCCCCTGGGCGGCGCCGCGCGCTGGTGGCTCGCCGGGTCGCTGCGCTCCCTTTCCGCCCATCTCGGCCAGCATGGCGTGCGGCTGCTGCTGCGACGCGGCCCGGCGGCGCGCATCGTGCCGCAGCTGGCGGCGGAGCTGGGCGCGGAGCGGGTGCTGTTCAATGATCGTTCGGGCGCCGCGGAAGGCCGCGTGGATGATGAGATCACCGAGCATCTGCGGCGCGAGGGGCTGCGGGTGGAGCGCTTCTGCGGCCACCTCCTGCATGCGCCGGGAACTGTGTTGACCGGCGCCGGCCGGCTGCCGCGCACCTTCGCCGCGTTCCACCGGGCATGCCTTGCGTCGCCGCCGCCCGGTCCGCCCTTGCCCGCCCCGGGACATCTCGCGGCCGCGCCCACCGATCTTGCCAGTGAGCCCCTGGAGAGCTGGGGGCTGGAGCCGGAACGGCCCGACTGGGCGGGCGGCCTGCGCCTGGCCTGGCGGCCCGGGGAATATGCCGCGCAGACGCGCCTTGCCGACTTCATCGAAGAAGGCCTCGCCGGCTATGAGCAGGGGCGGGATTTCCCCGCCCGCCCCAACGTCTCGCGCCTGTCCCCCCACCTCCGGTTCGGGGAGATCTCGCCCCGCCAGATGCTCACCGCGGTGACCTATGCGGGCGACGCCGCGCCCGGCAGCGACGCCCTGAAATTCACGGCGGAGCTTTATTGGCGCGAGTTCAGCCACCATGTGCTGGCGGCGATGCCGGACATGGCCTTGCGCAACATCCAGTCCGCGTTCGATGCCTTTCCCTGGCGCGAGTGCCCGGGCGAGCTGAAGGCCTGGCAGCGGGGCCTCACCGGCTATCCCATCGTGGATGCCGGAATGCGCGAGCTGTGGCAGACCGGCTGGATGCACAACCGCGTGCGCATGGTGGTCGCCTCCTTCCTGGCCAAGCATCTGCTCATCGACTGGCGCGCCGGCGAAGCCTGGTTCTGGGACACGCTGGTGGACGCGGACCCCGCGAGCAATCCCGCCAACTGGCAATGGGTGGCGGGCACCGGGCTCGACGCCGCCCCCTATTTCCGCATCTTCAATCCCGTGCTGCAGGGGGAGAAGTTCGACCCCCGGGGCGACTATGTGCGCCGCTTCGTGCCCGAGCTCGCCGGGCTGCCGGCCGCCCTCATCCACAAGCCCTGGACGGCGGATGCGGCCACGCTGCGGCACGCCGGCATCCGGCTCGGCACCACCTATCCGCTGCCGGTGGTCGACCATGCCGCCGCCCGCGAGCGGGCGCTGCTCGCGCTCAAATCAACGAAAATATGATGTGTATTTTTCCTTGATACAGCACGTTTTGAAGAGTTAGATTGAGCCCACTTTCTTTAAGGGCTTAATCGATGACAATCCGTAATGGCCTTGTGGAATCCATTGGCAACACCCCTCTCATCCGGCTGAAGCGTGCCAGCGAGCAAACCGGCTGCGATATCCTCGCCAAGGCGGAGTTTCTCAATCCCGGGCAATCGGTGAAGGACCGGGCCGCGCTCGGCATCATCAAGGACGCCATCGCGCGCGGCGCGCTGCGCCCCGGCGGGGTGATCGTGGAAGGCACAGCGGGCAATACGGGCATCGGCCTCGCACTGGTGGCAGCTCCATTTGGCTTCCGCACTGTCATCGTCATTCCCGAGACCCAGTCCCAGGAAAAGAAGGACATGCTGCGGCTGGCCGGCGCCACACTGGTGGAGGTGCCCGCCGTGCCCTACTCCAACCCGAACAATTACGTGAAATATTCCGGCCGCCTGGCGGAGGCGCTCGCCAAGAGCGAGCCCAACGGCGCCATCTGGGCCAACCAGTTCGACAATGTGGCCAATCGCCAGGCCCACATGGACACCACCGGCCCCGAGATCTACGCCCAGACCGACGGCAAGGTGGATGGCTTCATCTGCGCTGTGGGCTCCGGCGGCACGCTGGCGGGCATTGGCATGGCGCTGAAGGAGCGCAATTCCGCCATCAAGATCGCCCTCGCCGATCCGCCCGGCGCCGCGCTCTATTCCTATTACACCACGGGCAAGCTGGCCTCGGAGGGCTCATCCATCACCGAGGGCATCGGCCAGGGCCGCATCACCGCCAATCTGGAGGGTGCGCCGGTGGATCTTGCGTTCCAGATTCCCGATTCGGAATCGGTGCCCGTCGTGTTCGACCTGCTGGAGCACGAGGGCCTGTGCGTGGGCGGCTCCTCGGGCGTGAACGTGGCCGGCGCCATCCGCCTCGCGCGGGAAATGGGCCCCGGCCATACCATCGTCACCATCCTTGCGGATTACGGCACGCGCTACCAGTCGAAGCTGTTCAATCCCGACTTCCTGCGCTCCAAGAACCTGCCGGTTCCCGGCTGGCTGGAACGCAAGGCGCAGGTGCCCAGCGTCTTCCTGTGACAGGCCTGCGACGCCGGGCCTGTGGACGACGCGCCCGGCGTCCGCCGACGGAGAGGACCGGCCCGGCTAGAACCATGGGGCACACGCCCCACTTGCGACCAGGAGAATGCGCATGGCCGAAACCTCCCCCTTCGTTTCCACCGAATGGCTGGCCGCCAATCTTGGCGCGCCCGACCTCGTGGTGGTGGACGCCTCCTGGCACATGCCCGGCAGCGGGCGCGAAGGGGCGCCGGAGTTCCTGGCCCAGCACATTCCCGGCGCCGTCCATTTCGACATCGACGCCATCGCCGACCACTCCACCGACCTGCCCCACATGCTGCCGGACCCGCACAGCTTCGCCCAGGCGGCGGGCGCCCTGGGCATCGGCGACGGCCTGCGGATCGTGGTTTATGACAGCGTCGGCCTGTTCTCCGCGCCGCGAGTGTGGTGGACGTTCCGGGTGTTCGGCGCGCAGGATGTGATGATCCTTGATGGCGGCCTGCCGAAATGGCTGGCGGAGGGGCGCCCGGTGGACAATGGGCCGGCCCGCCGCGCCCCCGCCGTCTTCACCGCGCGCATGGACCACTCCATGGTGGCGGACATCACCACGGTGGAGCGCGTGCTCGCCGCCGGCTCCGCCCAGGTGCTCGACGCCCGCAACGAAGCCCGCTTCCGGGGCGAGGCGCCGGAGCCGCGCGAGGGACTGGCCAGCGGCCACATGCCGGGCGCCTTCAACCTGCCCCACGCCCGCGTGGTGGAGAATGGCCGCCTGCTGCCGCCCGATCAGGTGCGCCCCATCATCGAGGCCACCGGGCTCGATCTGGCCCGCCCGGTCATCACCTCCTGCGGCTCCGGGGTCAGCGCGGCCATCCTCTGGCTGGCGCTCGAATCCATCGGCAAGCGCCCGCAGGCGCTCTATGACGGTTCGTGGACTGAGTGGGGTTCCAGCGGCAAGCCTGTCGCCGTCGGCTGAACGCGCCCCTCACAGCCGGGCGGGCGCCTCCGCCGGCCCGGCCAGGGCGGCGCGGTCCGCCTCGGTGAGCGCAGCCGCGCCGGCCGGTCGCAGGAGCAGCAGGGCTTCCCCCTCCACCTCCCGCATCGGCCGGTGATGGGCCCAGCCGAATACGTCCACGACGAGGTCGGGGGCCTGCTCGCCAAACCAGGCCAGCGCCTCCGCCGGGCCGATCTGCTGAATGATACGCGGGCTGGGAGCCCGCTGGCCCAGCAGCAGCAACCGCGCCCCGCGACGCGCCCGCGCCGCCACGGCGGCCAGGGCCGCGGCCGGGTCATGCACCGCCTGGAGGTCAATCGGCTCGAAAGTCACCCGTGTGCCCAGACGCCGGGAGAATCCGTGCGCCGCCAGCATCCGCCGCGCCATGCCGGTAAGCCCCAGCACCGGCGCGCCCCGGCGGTGACGGCGCAAGGCGCGCGCGCCGAAGCGCTGTTCCAGAACCTGATGGTCGGCGCTTGAAAGCGCCCGCAGCGCTGCCGCCATGCCGCCATTGCGCGCGAGTTCCACGTCCAGCGCGGCCCCCGCCTTCGCCAGCCGGCGGATGGGCGCTCCATACCAGGGCAGGCGCGGCGCGGGGGGCTGGGCGCAGGCCTCCTCCACCCGCCGGCACAGGCTCTCCCCATCATCCTGGCGCACCAGCCCCTGCTCAAGAACGTGGCCCACCAGGGCGGCGACCCGGCCCGGCTCAGGCGCCGCCGGCGGCCCCGCACCAAGGACCGCCCCAAGGTCCGCGCCGTCCTCGATGTCAATGGTGAGACCCTTGCGCCCGTAATAGGGCTCTCCCCAGGCGATGACGGGACGCCCCGCCATCAGCGCCTCCATGCCCACATTGGAAGAGTGCAGCCCCACGACATCGCAGAGCGCAAACAGATCGTGGATGGAGACATTGCGCACCAGGCGCACATGCTCCGGCAACCCTTCCGCCCGGCCGGGATCGGGCCCGCGGGGATGCGCCTTGAAGATGACGCGCCACCCCTCGGGCAGGCTGCGGAAGACCGCCCGGTAGATACTCGCCAGGTCCGGATAGTTCCGCAGGCTCACGGTGATGCTGGCATCGAATGCCACCTGGCCCGGCACGAACAGAACCGGCCCCGGCCGCTGTGCAAGCCACGCCTTCAGCCCTTCGAGCTCGCCGCTGTCGGTGGACTGCTGATATTTGGAGCCGCGCTCGGCACGGATGCGGGCAATGAAGCCCACCGCACGCACCGCCGCCCCCCCCTCATCGAGGCCCTCGCCCCTCTGCCAGGTGCGGTCGATGCGATGGGCGCCGCGAAAAAAGTGCGGCGCATAGGGATCCACGAAGTGGTAGCCGGGAAAAAAGGGGCTTTCCCAATACAGATAGCGGATGCCGAGATGGCTGCTCGCGGCCGCCAGAAGGCGTGAGAGGACCTCGGCCCCATGGGGCACGAACACCACCTCCGGCGCCAGCTTTTCCATCACCGCGAGCGCTTCGCCCGTCACCCCGCGCAATTGCTGGCTCCAGACCGATTCGGTCAGCAGGCTGTCGATGCGCGCGTCGTCGATGGTGAGGCTGTGGGCCGACAGGTCGATGAGATCCGGGCGGAAGCCATGACGGGCCTGGAAGGCGAAGGCGGACAGACGCGGCGCGGCATCGAAGCCGCCCTGCAGCAGCACCGGCCCCTCGGGATCGCAGGCCGCATGCGCCTCGTCAGACCAGAAGGGGACGATCTGCGGCTCGAAGCCGCCGGCGCGCGCGGTCTGCGCCAACAAGGCGGCATTGGTGGCCGATTCCTCCCCCACCATGCGGAAGATCACCGCCCGTCGCGCCCGACCACCCACCATCACCCATCCACCTGCCTCTGCTGCGAAAGGGTATAGACCGCTTTCGCCCGCTCCACACCCGCCCGAGAAAGGAACCCATCCGCCTTGGCAGGGCTTCGTGAGATGCCACAGCCGCACGCCCTACGCGAATCAGCGGTATAACTCGCGCGTTTCGAGGGTGCCGAGGCGATCAAATCCGGGTATCAACCGCTCGGGAAACCGAAACCAAACCCGCCCGCCGGATCCGGCACGCCACAAACGGAACCGAATTGGGATGCACCAGGGAGGAATGCAGGGAGGAATGATGGAGACATCCCCCATTCAAGAGGAAGCTGCAGCATTGGGTGCGGTGCCCCTGGTCTGGGCCGCGGCGACGGCGGACCAATCTCACCTCAATCTCGGCGACGCACTGAGCCCGGTCATGGTGGCCCTGCTCTCCGGTCTTCCTGTCGTCCATGCCGGCCACAATGCGAAGCGAACCCGCATGGCCGCGGTCGGCACCATTGGCCAGATGCTGCAGAACGGGGATGTGACCGTGTGGGGAACAGGCGCGTCGCGCTACAGCAATCCCCATGTGGTGCCGCGCTCCGATCGCATGCCCTTCACACCCTACCCCGGCACCCGCTACCGCATCGCCGCCACGCGCGGCCCGGTGTCCCGCGCGCTGTTCGCCCAGGAAGAAACCGGTGCCCCGGCAGCCTACGGCGATCCGGTGTGGCTGCTCCCGCAATTCTACCGTCCGCAGATCGAGAAGAAGTGGGAACTCGGGGTCATCGCCCACCTTTCCGACCTCAGCGGATCGGACCTGGACGCTCCCGTGCGCCCCGAGCTGCTGCGCTATCAGCTGCCGGAGGAGTTCCGCGACAGCGTCCGCATCATCCGCACACGCACCGCCATTTCCGCGGCCGCCCTGCGTGAGCGGCTCGACGAGATCCTCGCCTGCCGGCGCATCGTCTCCGCCAGCCTGCACGGCATGGTTTTCGCGGAAAGCTACGGCATTCCGTGCCTCTATTTCTCCCCGCGCGGGACCCAGCGCGGCTTGGTGCGCCAACACCTTTCCCCGGACAACGGCCAGGATTTGCGCATCACGGACCTCTACCAGGGCCTGGGCCTGAAAGAACTGCCAGTTTATGTTCAGTCGCGGCGCGCACGCACCAACTGGGCCCACCTGATGAAGAGCATCGACCGCTTCTGGGAGCCAAAGGCGTTCGACTACGAACCCCTGCTGTCGGCGTTCCCACTGGAGATGGCCCCGCTCCATCCGCTGCCGGGCCAAAGCGTGTTCGAGCATCCCCTGATTCGCGACCTTCCCTTCCAACACACCAGTTTCACGCGGGCCAACATGGTGGCGAAGACCGCCCCGCAAGGCCTCAAGCGGCTGGTCCGCCGGCTCATGAAGCGCGATGCGGACGAGGCCGCCGCCGACACCTCATCCGAGACTTCGGGCCTCCATTGACAGGACACCCCATGGCCGCCGACAGCCGCTCCCGCCGCTTCATCATGATCGACGGCTACAACCTCGCTTTGGAACGGGGGACAGGCGTTGCGACCTATGCGCGCAATCTGAGCTTTGCCTGCGGAGCACTCGGATACCGTACGGATATCCTCTACGGCATTCCCTCCGCCACCACGAAGGACCCCTTCTTCCGCGAAGTGTCGTTCTTCGCGACCCAGCCCGAGCGGACGAAATGGACCACGCGCCTCGCCCGTGACATTCACAGTCTGACCACGCCGCACGTGAATCCACGGGCGCTTTCCATTCCCGTCAGCGGGCGGGTCATCATCGACCAGTTCGCGAGCCAGCTCCCGCACTTCGACCACATCTGGAATGCGGCGAACCTGTTCGATCGGGCCTTCACCCTTTACTATGCGTACCGCCGCTTCAGCACGGTTGTCGGCACCGATACGCCGGACATCATGCATTGGACCTATCCGCTGCCCATCCGGCTGAAGAATACCAAGAACATTTATACCATCCACGACCTGGTGCCGCTGCGCCTGCCCTACACGACGCTGGATAATCGAAAATATTATTTCAGCCTCATCAAGGCCCTGCTGCAGCGGGCGGACCATATCGTTACCGTCTCCGAGTCCTCGAAGAAGGACATCGTCGAGATCTTCGGCTACCCAGAGGAAAAGATTACCAACACCTATCAGGCCGTCTCCATTCCGCAGCCCCTGCGCGAGAAAAGCGACGATGTGGTGCGCCAGGAGGTCGAAGGCGTCTTCAATCTGCCCTACAAGTCCTATTTCCTGTTCTTCGGCGCCATCGAACCGAAGAAGAATGTCGGCCGCATGATCGAGGGCTATCTGTCGAGCCAGGTGAAGGAGCCGCTGGTGCTCGTGGGCAAGCCCGCCTGGAAGGCGGACCGCGAGTTGCGCGTGCTGGCTGAAACCTCCCACGGGGAGCGCGTGCGCAGGTTCGAATATGTCTCCTTCCCGTTCCTCGTCAGCCTCATCCGCGGCGCGAAGGCGGTGCTGTTCCCCTCTCTTTATGAAGGTTTTGGCCTGCCCATCCTGGAAGCCATGCTGCTCGGAACGCCGGTACTCACCTCGAATCGCAGCTCCATTCCCGAGATCACCGGCGACGCCGCGCTGCGGATCGACCCCTACGACACGCGCGCCATCGCCGAGGGAATCCAGACCCTTTCCGCCGACGCAGCCCTGTGCGAGACGCTCAGCGCCAAGGGGAAAATTCAGGCAGATCTGTTCTCGCCCGAGCGCTATCAGGCCCGTGTCCGCGCCCTCTACGATCAGCTGCTCGCGCCGAACGGATGAAGGAATACCCCCAGAACACCACAAGGCCGGCAATGCGAACCAGGGCCATTCGTGCTAGGCACTTGGTCAACACTGTCGCAAGCCGTCAACAGACTGTCGAGATGGTACTATCGTCTTACGCGACCGGATCCGCCAAGCTCGCTTTCCAACGCAATTGCGCGCCGTTTCGTCATCAATATTGAGTGGAGGTATGATAAGGCCGCGGAAATCAGGAAGTCTGGGCCTCTGCGCCATACCTGCTGTGTTTCATTTCCGCTGTTCGTGTCCATTTGTCGTCGCAATCAGGCGATGCTCTTGGGCTTCCCCTTGAAGGGGCGGACCAACGAAACGCTTCGACTTGATTGACGCAGTGCCCACGAAGATCGTAACGGGACAGTCTTGAATCACGCTACACCGCCGAGAGTGGCGCTCTCGCACCACAAAAGGTGGCTGAAGCCGTGATGCGGTAAGGAATGAGGGGCGCTCCTGCGGCGTGCCACGGGACGGGATGGACGGCGAGCCGCGCTGTCACCCGCCGCCGGATCGGCGCGAGCAAGGAGCATCCGGCCTCCATTTCGGCGGGCGATGCCGGAACGGAGGATGTTGGGCGGCGGCGGAGCCACGCCAAAGAGGGGATGAATGACGAACCGCATCAGCCGTGCCCAGACGCCGATGCCCGAGATTGGACAGAACCACGTCGCCGCAATTCTGGGCTATGCCTGCCGGTTGCCGGGGGCTGCTAACGTGGACGCTTTCTGGTCCGTGCTGTCGCAGGGGCGTTGCGCCATCACCGAGATCAGCTCCGAGCGGTGGGCCAAGGAGCGCTTCCTGCATCCGCGCTCCGGAGAGCCGGGCCGCACCTATACCTTCGCCGCCGGCGTGCTCGACGACATCTACGATTTCGACCCCGGCGCCTTCGGCCTCTCCCCGCGTGAGGTGGAGCAGGTCGACCCCCAGCAGCGCATCCTGCTCGAGCTCACCCGCGAGGCGTTCGAGAACGCGAACCTTCCCCTGTCCGAGCTGGAAGGCAGCTCGGTGGGCGTGTTCGTGGGCGCCTCGTCCCTCGATTATTCGGTGCGGTTCGCGGCGGACGTGTGCTCCATCGATCCGCATTTCGTCACCGGCAACGCGCTTTCCATCATTTCGAACCGCATTTCGTTCGCGTTTGGCTTCACCGGCCCCAGCCTGACCATCGACACCGCCTGCTCATCCTCCCTGGTGGCGTTCGACCGTGCGGTGCGCGCCATTGAAAGCGGCGAAGTCGAAGTGGCGGTGGTGGCGGGCGTGAACATTCTCGCTGCGCCGTATAATTTCGTCGGCTTCGCGCGCGCGGGCATGCTCTCGCCCACCGGGCGCTGCCGCCCCTTCTCCGCCCAGGCCGATGGCTATGTGCGCTCCGAGGGCGCCGTGGTGATGGTGCTGCGCCGCCTGGATGCGACGCGCGGCACGCTTCAACCGCCGCGCGCAGTGGTGCTCGGCACCGGCACCAATTCCGATGGCCGCACGGTCGGCATCGCGCTGCCCAACACCAGCGCCCAGCAAGCCCTCATCGAGAATGTCTACGCCGCGCGGGGCATCGATCCGGAGGCCCTGGCCTTCGTCGAGGCCCACGGCACCGGCACGCGGGTGGGTGATCCGGCAGAGGCGAACGCCATCGGCAATGCCATCGGCCGCCGGCGCTCGGCGCCGCTGCCCATCGGCTCGGTCAAGTCCAACCTCGGCCATCTGGAGCCCGCGTCCGGGCTCGCTGGCCTTTTGAAATCGCTGCTGGCGCTGCAACACAAGCTGCTGCCGGCGTCGCTGCATCTCGATGAGCTCAATGAGAGCATCCCGTTCGACGAGCTGAACCTCGCACCCGCGCGCACCCCCGTGGCCCTTGAAGAGGGACGCGAGGCGGCGGCGGTGTCTTCGTTCGGCTTCGGTGGAACCAACGCCCATGCGGTCGTGCGCCTGCCGCACGCGGACGAATGGGAAGCCCCCGCCAGCCCGGCCGAGAGCGCGCGACCTGCTGCCCTCGCCATCTCGGCTTCCAGCCGCAAGGCCCTGGCCGATCTCGCCGCCGACTACGCCGCCGCCATCGAGGCCGGCGCGGATCCGGCGGTGCTGGCCAATGGGGCGGCCCATGGCCGTTCGCAGCTCGCACATCGCCTGGCGCTGCCGCTCGACGGCATTCTCAAGCCGGCGGACGCCCTGCGCCGCTTCGCCGCCGATCAGCCGGAGCCCGGCCTCGTCTCCGGCGTCTCGGACCGGCCCCAGCGCATTGCCTTCGTGTTCGCGGGCAATGGCGGGCAATATGTGGGCATGGGGCGCACCGCCCAGCTGGCGAGCCCGGCCTTCCGCGACTCCATCGCGCGTATCGACGCCTTTTTCGTGCCCCACGCCGGCTGGTCCATCGCCGAGGCTCTCGAGGCCCCGGCTGACCTGGAGCGGATCGCGGCAACCGAGATCGCCCAGCCCATGCTGTTCGCCATCGGCGTCGGTCTTGCCGAGAGCCTGATGGCCGCAGGGTGCCAGCCCTCCGCCGTGCTCGGCCACAGCGTGGGCGAAATCCCGGCCGCCTATATCAGCGGCGCGCTCGACCTGAAGGAAGCGGTGGAGGTCATCTACTGGCGTTCCAAGCTGCAGGAGCCCGCCCGCGGCACCGGCGGCATGGCCGTGCTCATGGCCTCCAAGGACGACGCAGCCGGCCTCATCGGCCCGCCGGAAGCGTCCGGCGTGGTCATCGCCGCCGTCAACAGCCCGAGCGTGGTCACCATCGCCGGCCCCCATGCCGAGCTTGATGCCCTGCTGAAGCGCGCCCGCAAGAGCGGCGTCGCCGGCAAGCGCATGGACCTGGACTATCCCTTCCATTCGCCGCTGATGGCGCCGGTGGAAGGCCCCCTGCGCGAGGCCCTCGGCGGGCTGCACCCGCGCGCAAGCCGCATTCCCTTCTTCTCCACCGTCACCGGCCGCCTGTTCGACACCACCCGCCTCGACGGCGAATACTGGTGGCACAATGTGCGTGAGCCGGTGCTGTTCGCCGATGCGGTGCTCGGCGCCGCCGAGGTCGAGAAGATCGACATTTTCCTGGAAATGGGCCCGCGGCCGGTGCTCACCGGCCACATGCGCGAGACGCTGGAACCGCTGCCGGGAAGCCATGTAGTGCTTGGCTCCCTGCAGGAAAAGGCGCCGGCCCATCGCGACCCGGTGTTGCAGACACTGCTGTCGTGCTTCGTCGAGGGCGCGCCGGTGGCGCGCGAGCGCCTGTTCGGTGCGCGGCGCCCGCTGGGCGAGGTCACGCTGCCGCTGACGCCGTGGCAGCGCCAGACCATTGTGGTGCCCGAGAGCGTGGAAGCGGCGGACGTGGGCGGCACCCATCGCCTGCATCCCCTGCTCGGCGCCCGCCTGCGGCAGGATTCCCAGGAATGGCATGGCCTCCTGGATCCCCAGCTGGTGCCGTATCTCGCCGACCACAAGGTGAACGACACGGTGGTGGTGCCCGGCACCGCCTTGGCCGAGATGGCGCTGGCCGCCGGCCGCGAGATCCATGGCGATGTGCCGCTGGCCCTGGAGGAATTCGACATCCTCCACGCCCTCACCCTGGGCGAGGAAGGCGGGCGCGAGAGCCTGGTGCGCGTCGCCCCCACCGGCCTTGTGGAAATCCTGAGCCGGCCGCGCCTTACCACGGACTGGACCCTTCACGCCCGCGGCCACCTGGCGCCGTCGTCCTCCACGCCGGCCGGCCGCGCGCCGGTGGACCAGGATGCGAGCGCCCCGGCCCTGCCCGTCACCGCCAGCGATCTCTACGCGGCCGCGGAGCGCATGGGCCTGCAATATGGCCCGCAGTTCCGGCTCGTGACGGAAGCGGTTCGCCGTGGCCGCCGCATCGACCTGGAACTGAAGCCCGAAAACGCCGACCAGGGCGCGTTTGGCCTTTCCCACGTGCTGCACCCCACCGTTCTGGATGCCTGCCTGCACGGCCTGCTGCTGGCGGTTGACCCGACGGCGCTGGAGGATGGGCGCGTCTATCTGCCGGCCCGCTTCGGTGCGCTACATGTTTTCGCCGCCTCTTCGGTGGCGCGGGCCGAGCTGGCGGTGGTGCGCGCCAGCGCCCGCTCGCTGCTGCTCGACATCCGCCTCCTGGATGCCGAAGGCCATGTTGTGGCGCGGCTCGACGGTGCGCGCCTGCGGGCGGCGACCCTCTCCAACACCGCGGCGACCGAGACCGACTATCGCCAGCATCTGGAAGCCCTGCCTGCCTCCGTGGCGGATATTTCCGTCGTGGAGCAGGTGGAAGCCGCCTTCAGCGGTCTCGACGACAGCGTGGATGCCGGCGACGCCCATGTGCTGCTGAACGCGTTCGCCACCGCTTTGGCCCATGAGGCGGTTTCCGGCCTGCTGAAGGGCGATGTCGCCGCCCTCAGCTCCGTGAATCCGGACGATCTGGTGGAGCGGGGCATTCTCGACGATGCGGCGCGCCCGACCCTGCTCGCGCTGCTGTCCATCCTCGCCGCCGGTGCCCTCGCCGCCCGCGAGGGGCAGGTGTGGACGGTGATCGCCGACAGCGGCCTTCCGGACAGCGCCAGCATCCTGGCCGAGGTGTTGCGGGATGCGCCCGAGCGCGCTGCGGAAGTCACCATCGGTTCCTATCTGGCCGCGGCGCTGCCGACCCATCTGGCGACCGGCGAGCCCCTGCGCATCACCGGCGCGCTGCTGGACCACTGGGAGGCTTCCGCGCCGCCGGCGCGGGCCCTGCAGGAGGTCGCCCGTGCCCTGGTGGAAGGCGGGCGCAAGTCCGCTCCGGCCCGTGTCCTGGTGGTGGAGCGCCACGGCGCCGTGGCCCTGGCGCTGCTGCCGCTCGCGCAGGCGGGCCACATCCGCCTCGCAGTGGATGGCAGCGAGCCCTCCGTGCGCGAGACCCTCGCCGCGCGCCATCCGGCCCTTGCCCCCCTGCTCGCCCCGGCCGCCGATGGCGAGGTCAGCACCTATGACGTGGTGCTGGCCGCCGACCCCCACCCGCTGGTGCTGGAAACCGAGCCCCTGGCCGCGCGCCTTGCCAAGCGGGTCAGCGGCGGCGGCGTGCTGGCCGTGCTGCAGCTTGAAAGCCATCCCTTCGCCGCGCTGATCGACGCGGTTGGAGCGGAAGAGGACAGCCCCGCCCGCCACCGTCCCATGGCGGAAACGGCCCAACGCCTAGCCACGGCCGGCTTCCTGGGCGTGAAGACCCGCCGAGCCGTTCTCGCCGACGCCGTGGTGGACGTGCTTGTGGCCCGCGCCCCCCTGCCCGAGGCGGACGGCGCCCCGCAGGCCGAAGCTGCACTGGCCGAGGCCATCAGCCTGGAATTTGCCCACAGCACCGCGCCCGCCACCCTGGTTGCGGCAATCGATGCGGCGGGTCACCTGAGTGCCCTGCGCCGGCTGGAAAGCGGCGCCGCGCCCGGAGCCGACCTGCCATTGGCCGACGGCGAGGGGCGCAGCCTCGTCCTGCATCCGCTCATGCCGACCACGGCCGAGCCGGCCGCCCTCGCCGGCCTGTTCACCCATGCCACCGCCCTTCTGGAGGCGGTGCGCGCCCATCCGGGCAAGGCCGAAGTGTGGTTCCTCACCCGCGGCAATGCGCCGGTGAATGGCAGCCCACTGGCCAGCGCCTGCTGGGGCTACGGCCGCGTTGCGGTCAACGAGTTCGCGGATATCGACCTGCGTCTCGTGGATGTGGCGCCGAGCCTCGACGCCGACACCGCCGCCGGGCGCCTCGCCGCGCTGCTGCTGGCTGCGCCGGAAGAGCGGGAACTGGTGATCGGCGATGGCCCGGTTTCTGCCGTGCGCACCACCACCGGCGCCGCGGCGCGCGAGCAGGTGGCGCCCGATGGCGAGCCGACCACCACCATGGCCCGCCTGGAGGCGAAGCCCGGCTCCATGGACCGGCTGACCTGGGTGGGCGCCCCGCGCCCCGCCCTTGCCGCCGATGCCGTGGAAATCGAAGTGGCCGCGAGCGCCCTCAATTTCCGCGACGTGATGTTCGCCCAGGGCGTGATCGGCGACGAGATGCTGGAGAACGGCTTTACCGGCCCCTCCCTCGGCTTCGAATGCTCCGGCGTCGTCACCCGGATCGGTACCGCGGTCTCAAGCGTGAAGGTGGGCGACCGCGTCATGGCGTTCGCCCCCGCGGCCTTCGCCTCCCACGTGGTGGTCCCGGCCAACATGGCCATGCCGGTGCCCGACAATGTGCCTCTGAAGGCGGCCGCCACCATTCCGGTGGCCTTCCTCACCGCGTGGTACGGCCTTGTCACCCAGGCCCGGCTGAAGCGCGGTGAGTGGGTGCTGGTGCACGGCGCGGCCGGCGGCGTGGGCCTTGCGGCCCTGCAGATCGCCAAGTGGCTCGGCGCGCGCATCGTCGCCACCGCCGGAACGCCCGAGAAGCGCGCTTTGGCGGCGCTCGCGGGGGCCGACCTGGTGCTCGATTCCCGCTCCCTGGCCTTCGTGGACGACATCCGCTCCGCCATTGGCGGCGTGGACGTGGTGCTCAACTCCCTGGCGGGCGAGGCCATGGAGCGTTCCATCAAGGTGCTGAAGCCCTTCGGCCGGTTCGTGGAGCTGGGCAAGCGCGACTATATCGGCAACACCGAAATTGGCCTGCGCCCGTTCGCCCGTAACCTGTCCTATTTCGGTGTCGATACCGACCAGCTCATCGCCGCCCGGCCGGACGCGCTGCAGGAGCTGTTCGGCGATCTGGTGCGGCTTCTGGCGGAGGGCGAGTTCACGCCCCTGCCCTATCGCGAGTTCGCCGCCGACAGCGCGCCGGAGGCGTTCCGCCTCATGCAGGGCGCCGGCCATGTGGGCAAGATCCTGCTCACCCCGCCCGTGACGCCTCCTCCCGTGGCCGAGACGCCGGCCCCGTTCCGGGCCGCCGCGGAAGGCGTGCACCTGGTGGTGGGCGGCACCGGCGGCTTCGGCTTCGAAACCGCCATATGGCTCGCGGACCATGGGGCCAACGCCATCGTGGTGGCTTCGCGCAGCGGTGCCCTGACGCCGGAGGCGGCCGCCCGCGCCGCCGCCCTCTCCGCCCGTGGCGTGACGCTGACCGCCGAGCGCCTTGACGTGCGCGACGCCGAGGGCGTGAAGCGCTTCGTCGATGGGCTGGTTGAGCGCTATGGGCGCCTCAGCGGCGTGGTGCACGCGGCCATGGTGCTGGATGACGGCCTGCTGCGGGACCTCACTACCGAGCGCTTCGAGAAGGTGCTGGCCCCCAAGATTGAGGGCGCGGCCCATCTGGATGCCGCCACGCGAACGCTCACCGTCGCGCCCGATTATTTCGTGATGTTCTCCTCGGCCACCACGCTGGTGGGCAATCCGGGGCAGGGCAATTACGTGGCCGCTAATGCCTTCCTTGAGGGCCTGGCCCGCGACCGCCGCGCCGCCGGCCTCCCGGCGCTCGCCGTGTCGTGGGGTGCCATCTCGGATGTGGGCGTGCTGGCGCGCGAGACCGCCATCAACGAAAAGCTGAAGCGCCGCATCGGCCGCCACGCCATGGCGTCGGCCACCGCGCTGAAGCATCTGGGCGCCTTCCTTTCGGAGGGCGACGCCATCCACCCGCCGGCCGTGACCTGCGCCTATATCGACTGGTCGACCGCCGGCGAGCTGGCCCTGGTGAAGGCGCAGACCTTCGCCGCCCTGCTCACCGACGGGCGCAGCGAGCGTACGCTGGGCAAGAGCTCCGACCTCGAAAGCCTCATCGCCGGGCAGAACGAGTCCGAGGCGCGCCTCACCATCGCCCGCCTGCTGGCCGAGGAGATCGGCAAGATCCTGCGCCTGCCGGTGGAGGCGGTGGACCTGACGCGTCCGCTCATGGACATCGGCATGGATTCGCTGATGAGCCTGGAACTCGACATGGAAGTGCAGCGTCGGTTTGGCGTGGAACTGCCGGTGCTGGCGCTGGGCGCCGGCTCCACCCTCATGGACGTGGCTGAAAAGGTGCTCCAGCAGGTGCGCGGCAGCGGCGATGCCGGGGCCGCCACGCCGGAACAGCTGATCGCCGAGGCCGGCATCATGGACAAGCACGTGGATCTCGATCTCGACAAGGACGCCATCGCGCGGCTCAGCGCCAAGGTGATCAGCGAGAGCGAGCACACGGGCGGAGGCATAATGTGAGCGCCAACAACACCCAGGGTCGCCTTTCGGCCGACGCCAAGGCCGCGCTTTTGAACCGCATGCGCAGCACCACCCCCGGGGGCACCGCCCCCGTGGCCGCCGCCGCGACGCCCCATTACGACACCTCGTTCGCAACCCTTCCGGGTTTCGAACAGCTGAAGCTCATGCACGCGGCCACGAACGCCTTCGGCATTCCGAACCCGTTCTTCCGCACCCATGACGTGCGCGCCGGCGCCACCTCCGTCATCGGCGGCAACGAGGTGATCAACTTCGCCTCTTACGACTATCTCGGCCTGAACGGCGCGCCGGAGGTGATGGCCGCCGCCCATGGCGCCGTGGATGCCTATGGCACCAGCGTTTCGGCCAGCCGCATCGTGGCCGGCGAGCGCGCCTTCCACCGCGATTTCGAGCGCGAGCTCGCCGCCGTCTACGGCACCGACGACGCCATTGTCTATGTGAGCGGCCATGCCGCCAATGTCGCCACCATCGGCACGCTGGTGGGCCCGCGCGACGTGGTGTTTCACGACGAGCTGATGCACAACAGCGCCATCGTCGGCACCCAGCTCTCGCGCGCGCATCGCCGCTGGTTCGCCCACAACGATCTCGACGCCCTGGAGGCCATGCTGGCCGCCGACCGCGCCAGCTATGGCCGCGCGCTGATCGTGGTGGAGGGCAACTATTCCATGGACGGGGACGCCCCCGACCTCGCCCGCCTCGTGGACATCAAGCAGCGTTACGGCGCCTGGCTGATGGTGGACGAGGCCCACAGCCTCGGCGTCCTGGGCACGCGTGGCCTCGGCATTTTCGAGGCCCAGGGCATCGACCCCAGGTCGGTCGACATCTGGATGGGCACCCTGTCCAAGACCCTGGCAAGCTGCGGCGGCTATATCGCCGGCTCCAAGGACCTGGTGGATTATCTGAAGCTGTCGGCGCCCGGCTTCGTCTATTCGGTGGGCCTGTCCGCGCCGGCGACCCTTTCGGCCCTCACCGCCCTGCGGCTGATGCTGCAGGAGCCCGAGCGGGTGGCGCGCCTGCAGGCCAACAGCGCCCGCTTCCTCGCCGCCGCCAAGGCCGCCGGGCTCGATACCGGGGCAGCGGACGGCCATGCCATTCTGCCCGTCATCGTGGGCGACTCCCTCAAGGCGGTGGTGTTGTCGAACCTGATGCTTGATCGGGGCGTGAACGTGCTGCCCATCATCCATCCGGCGGTGCCCAACAAGGCCGCCCGGCTGCGCTTCTTCGTGACGGCCGCGCACACGCCCGAGCAGATCGACGCGACGGTGAACATCCTCAAGGAAGAACTGCCGAAAACCGACGCCTTCATCCGCAAGCTCGCCTTCGCGGGCATCTCGGACATGCTGGAAGGCGGCGCCGGACAAGGCTGACGCCGGAGCGGCGGACGAAAGGGCGGGCCTCTCGCCCGTCACCGCTCGGGGGGCGGTGCCATGACGATCCTGATGGACATCACGCGCATCTTCCGGCGCGCGCCGCAGCTCACGCCCACGGGCATCGACCGGGTGGAGCTCGCCTACGCCCTCCATCTGCTGAAGCGGGATGATGTGCGCTACATCGTGCGCTACCGCCAGCGTGTCTGGCCGCTGCGCCGGCAGGCGGTGCCGCGCTTTCTGTCGGCGCTCGAGGCCCGCTGGAACGGGGCCAAGATCGCCGCCGCCCGTTCAGGCGAGACCGAGCGCCTGGAAGCGTTCCTCGCGCTGCCGGCGGGCACCCTGGCCGAACCGCAGGCCTCCGGAACGACGGCGCCGGTGGCGGACATCTGGCCGCTCTATGCCAGCCTGTTTTCGCCGGGCGATGGGCTGACCGGCGCGCTGGCTCGGCCGGTGGGCCGTGGTGCCATCTATCTCAACGTCTCCCATGAGGGGCTGACCTTCCCGGGCGACATGGAGCGGCTGGTGCGCGAGCTCGGCTGGAAGCCGGTCTACCTGATCCACGACCTTATTCCGCTGACCCACCCGGAATATGTGCGCGAGGGCGACGAGGCCAAGCACGACTTGCGCATGACGCAGGTTCTGAACACGGCCGCCGCCATCATCTACAATTCCGCCCACACCGAGCAGACCATGCGCGACTTCGCCGCGCGCAAGGGCTTGGCGATGCCACCGGGCATTGTGAGCCTGCTCGGGATCGAGGAAAAGTTCCAGCGGCTTCACCCGCCCGCCGTGGCCGGGGCGACAGCGACGGCGCCCCCCTATTTCGTCGCCGTGAGCACTATCGAGCCGCGCAAGAACCACCTGCTGCTGCTGCATCTGTGGCGCCGGCTCGCCGAGCTGCGGGGGCAAGCCACGCCCAAGCTGGTGCTGGTGGGCCGGCGTGGGTGGGAAAACGAGAACATCGTCGATCTGCTGGATCGCGCCAGCGGGCTGAAGCCCCATGTGTTCGAATGCAACCGCCTCGCCGATGAACAATTGACGCGGCTGCTGCGGGGCGCGCGGGCGATGCTCTTTCCCTCCTTCGCTGAGGGCTATGGCCTCCCGCTGGCGGAAGCCCTGGCCCTGGGCGTGCCCGTCATCGCCTCGGAGCTGGAGGTCTTCCACGAGATCGCGGGCGACATCCCCTGCTACCGGGACGCCATTGACGGGCTGGGCTGGAGCGCGGCCATCGAGGACTTCTGCCGCCCGGACTCCGCGCTGCGCCAAGGCCAGATGGCCGCGCTGAAGGACTTCCGCGTGCCCACCTGGCCCCTCCACTTCGCCAAGGCGGATGAGCTGCTCGACAGCCTCACCTGACGGCTGCGCGACCGACGCGATGGCGCGGCGCCCAGACGGCTTCAGGGTTCATGGAAACAGAGAAACCGTCTATCCCTTTGTTTCTACGGCATCTCTCCGCGCGTACCGGTTCCCGTCCGTTCTGAAGCACCCTATGCCCGCCCCAGCATGCGGCGCAAAATGGCGTTGAGGCCTTCGGGCGCGCAATCGCCGGCCACCGCGCCGGCCGCCTGCCCCCTGACGCCGCCCGCGACGTGGCGGCCGCACTCGATCACGATGTAATCGGTGCGGGGATCGTCTGCGAGCATGTCGAAGCCTGGCAAGAGCGGTGCGTGATCACCGTAGAAAACCAGCAGCGAGCGCTCGGTGGTGGCGTCCAGACCCTCCACCATGCTCGCCAGGAGTTCGTCGGCATGGGCGGCGTGCCGGCAATATTGCTCCAGCGGATCGTCGGTCTCCGAGAGGCGGCCCGCGCCGTAGGGGTCGTGCGCCTCCATGGTGACCGCCATCATATAGATGGAGTGCCCCCGCTCCCGCGCGGCAGCGATCTCCGCCCGCAGGCGCCGGCCCACGGCAGCGTCGGACACGTAGGGCCCGAAACGCTCCATGCCGGAAAAGTCCGCCTCGGTCAGGAAGCGCTGAAAGCCCAGCTCGGGCACCGCCCGCGCACGGCGAAAGAAATGCGGGTCATAGGGATGGACGAACACCGTCTCCCAGCCCTCCGCCTGAAGCTCCCCCGGCAAGGCATGGCCGGTGAAGCGGCGGGCGCGCAGATAGGGGTGGAACCGGTCCACCCCCTGGGCCGCGAAAGCAAGGCCCGTGGACACCGCGAACTCGGGCCGCAGCGTATAGGCCCCATAACAAGGCACCACCAGCCGCCCATGGGCCAGCGCCCGCTCCCGCAGGGCGTCGAGGGCCGGCAGCTCAAGGCCGACGCCCTGGCGCCGCAGGTCGTAGAAGGACTCGGACTGGATCACCACCACCGCGTCATAGACGCCGGGGGCAGCAGCCGTCCCGGCATCGGGCGGGGGTGAGGCGGCGGCGCGCGCGGGCCGCGGGGCTGGCGCGGGCACGGCGCGCAGCGCCACCGCCGACACCAGGATGGACGGCACCAATCCGAGGCGGGTGACGAAAACCCGCGCCGATTCGCGGCTCACCAGCTCCAGCGCCTGCGGCCAGGGGGCCAGCACAAGGCGCGGCGTGGCGAAGGCCAGGCCGAAAAGAAGCAGCAGCAGCCCCAGCGCGACGCCCTGCCCCGCCCAGCTCAGGGTGCGCGGCTCCAGGATCATCCAGCCGACGATAAGGCCCACGAGCCCGGCAATGACGGCGAGCATGCCCAGCGTCTTGCGCCAGCCCAGATAGAAGAGGTCGGGATGCTGCACGAGATGGGTGATGAAGGCGAAGTCCGTGACCACGAACGGCTCTTTCAGATACCGCGCCTTCTCCCCCGAAATCACGAGGAACACCGCCGTGGTGATGATGGAGGCTGTCGCCGCGAACGCCGCGCGCGCCGAAAGCGCCAGCCAGAACAGGAACAGCACCGCGAAGGCCGCCAGCCGCAGTGCCAGGAAGCGGCCCGCCGCCCCCGCCCGCTTCGGCGCGGGCGCGAACACGCGCTCCATCAGGTCGCACACCAGCACGGCGAGCACCCCGGCCGCGAGGCCAGCCGTTACTGTGGAATGGATCATACCGCCATCGCCCCCGCTGCACGGAAAGAGGCGTGCGCCTCGCTCCGCTGGCCCGGTTCGCCACATATACCCGCCCTGGGTCCGATTTTGTGGCCGGCACCGCGGACACGAAGTCGGCGCCGGCTCCCCAGGGACAGACAGGGTTTCAGCCGCCGGCGGTCCCCCCGTCAACCCGCAAATTCGGCGCCGCCCGGCGTTCGCCGGCAAAGAACCGCAGACGGAGCAAGGCGCGGCACCGTCCCCTTCCGCGCCAATCGCCACGCGGGGCGACGCGGACATCCCTGCCCGGCCTTCACGCCCATCGCGATGGAGGGCCCCACGCACGGCATTGGGGCTGGCCCTTCATGCGGCAGCCCCGCGCGAAACCGGCATCGCCGGCGCGGCCTCATTGCTCCCCTGCGTTTCCTCGGGCTTGCCCGCGGCGCCCGTGTCCGCTAGGCCCGCCATTGCGGCGCGGCGCGCGCGCCCCCAGAAGCCTCCCGGCCGTCCGCCCTGACGGCGGGAGATTGGAAACCTCGCCACCAAGTGGGTCTGCGCCTTGGTCGTTCTGCTCGTCATCGTGGTGGCGCTGGGCCTTGCCTTCAGCGTCGCGTCGCTCGCCTCGGCGGCCCGCAAGCTGCTGTGGATGCACCTGCCCAACGAGCAGGCGACAGCGCGCGTCAGCATCATCCTGCCGCTCACCGGCGCGGCGCCCCATCTGCGCGAGATGATCGTGCTGCTGGCCGGCCAGACCCTCAAGCCGCGCCGCCTGATCGTGACCGTGGAGGCGGAAGAGGACCCCGCTTTCGCCGCCACCCGCGCCGTG
Organism: Xanthobacter variabilis; assembly: GCF_043831965.2. Classification (NCBI taxonomy): domain Bacteria; kingdom Pseudomonadati; phylum Pseudomonadota; class Alphaproteobacteria; order Hyphomicrobiales; family Xanthobacteraceae; genus Xanthobacter; species Xanthobacter variabilis. Next base: position 2,254,847 of record NZ_CM195533.1, on the reverse strand, counting down.
GCGGAAGAGGCCCCCTTTCCCATTCAGATCGTGGTGGCCGGCCCGGCCACCGAGCAGGCGCAGAAATGCCACAACCAGCAGGCGGCCCTCGCCCTGATCGATAGCGAGGATGAGATCATCGTCCTCATGGATGGCGATATCCGGCCCCATTCCAACTGGCTGTCGGGCCTGGTGGCGCCCATCCTCCACGAGGGCTTCGACCTGGTGACGGGGCATCGCTGGCAGCAGGTGATGGCGCCGCGCCTGGGCGCCCATCTGGTGGCGGCGGTGGACCGGGCGGTGACGCTCACCCCCCGCCTCGACCGCGACAGCACCCGCGTGGTGTGGGGCGGCAGCATGGCCATTTCCCGCGACGCCGCGGCCCGCATGGATCTTGCGGGCAGCCTCGACCACACCTTGTCCGACGACCTCTCCATCTCCATCCAGGCGGCCGAGCGCGGGCTCAGGGTGGTGACGCGCGGTGCGCTCTACATCGCCTCGCCCTCGGACCTGCGCTTGGTCCCGGCCTGGCGCTTCGCGCGGCGCCAATACCAGATCTGCAACATCTACCGGCCGTGGCTGTGGCGCCTGGCGCTCGCGGTCATCGGCCTGCGGCTCGCGGCCTTCGCGGTGGCGGCGGCGGCCGTCGCCACCGGGTCGGCCTGGGCCGGCTGGGGCCTGGGTGCGCTCCTCGCGCTCTCGCTGCTCGGCCTTGTGAAGCAGTATCTGGTGGGCGTGGTGGCGGCGCGGGTGGGGCTGCCGGACCCTGCGTCGGTTCGCCTCGGTCAGCTTCTCCTCGGGATCGTGCAACCTGTGGCGGACCTGTTCCACTTCAGCGTCATTTTCGGCGCGGCCTGGACCGGCACCGTAAAGTGGGGGCATGTGACCTATGATGTCCGGGGGCCTGACCGCATCCGGGTGAAAGGGAGACGGCCATTCTCACATTGATCCGGGCCTTCGCCGGCGCCTTCGGCCGGCTGCCCTTCGCCGCCAAGATCGCGGGACGCTTTCTGGGCGACCCCATGCTGCTCATCGGCCACAAGCCGCTGGTGGGCTGGCAGACCGTGTTCACCCTGCCGTTCCGCCGCATGGCGCTGGTGAACGACAACGCCACCGCCGAGGCGGTGATGCTGGATCGCGCCGGCAAGTTCCCCAAGAGCACGGTCATCACCGCTTTGCTGAGGCCCCTCATCGGCGAGGGCGTCTTCGGCCAGCCCGGCGGAGACACGGTGAAGGAGACGCGGCGCATCATGGCGCGCGCGCTCGCCGCCATCCCGGCGACGCAGATCGCCGAGGTCACCCGCGCCATGACCCTGGAATATATGGAAGGCTGGCTGAAGCATCCGGGCGCGCCGGCGCCCGTGGGGGTGGACCTGTCCCGCCTCACGGTGGACGTGGTTTCGCTCTGCACCATGGGTCGGCGCTTCACGCCCGAGGAATCCCAGCGCTTCACTGCTCTTTTCTCGCTCTACCACGAGCGCGCCAAGGCCACCCTGCTGCTGCTCGCCCATGAGGACGAAGCCACGCGCGGCCGCATCATCCGCGAGCTGGGGCTTGAGGAAGTCGGGGCCGAGATGCGCGCGCTCATGCGCCAGCGCTTCCTCGCAACGCCCCTCGGCCGGGACGGCGACGCCATCTTCGCCCACGCCCTGGCGGATGCGGGCTATGCCCGGCTCGGGCAGGACGACCGGGCGCTCGACGAGATCGCCGTGATGCTGCTGGCGGGCCATGAAACCACCGCCTCCACCCTGAGCTGGCTCGCTTATGTGCTGGCGGGCGACCCCGCCCTTCAGGAGGCCGCCGCCGCGGCGGTCGCGCTGCCCGAGGGCGAGCGCCTGCCCTCCAATGCGCCCCGATTTGCGGGCGCCACCGGCGCGGAGGTGCTCTCCGCCCTCACCCAGGAGGCGCTGCGGCTTTATCCGCCCATCGGCTTCTTCCTGCGTGAGAACAAGGAAGAAGTACCGCTGGAAGGCCGCAACCTGCCCAAGGATAATTTCATTGCCGTGGCGCCACGGGTGCTGCATCGCCATCGCGGATACTGGAAGAAGCCCGACGTCTTCTGGCCCGAGCGCTGGCTTGAGGCCCATGACCTGCCGGCGCGCACCGCCTTTATCCCCTTCGGCATGGGCGCGCGGGTGTGCCCCGGGGCGCAGTTCGCCAATATCGAGATGGCGGAAATCACGCGGCTGATGCTCACGCGCCTGCGGTTCGGCTTGACAGCCGGCGCCGCGCCCCTTCCTCTCGGAAACCTGACCTCGCGGCCCGAGCCAGACATCGTGCTCACCGTCACGCCACGCGCCGCGGCGCCGTCATCCGCTCAACGGAGCTGAACCGCTCGTGTCCGATACCTCCACGACCACCAAGACCAAGGCCCCCAAGAAGAAGATTGATCCGGAGCTGGCCGGGGCCCTGCCCTGCCCCATTACCGGAGCTCCCCCGGTGCGGCGCATCCAGACCATGTCGAAGGCGCTGCTTCAGGACATCTGGCGGCTTGGACAGGGCGTGGACGTGAGCCATCTGTTCAAGGACATCAAGAGCTTCAGCCTCTACGAATCGCCCACCGGGCTCGTCTATTTCGACCCCATGGTGGTCGGCGACGGGGAGTTCTACGGCACCTATTACGACAAGTGGGAGGTGCATGACGCACTCACCTACCTGTCCGACACGCGCGTGGACTTCATGCATACGGCCAAGCATGTGCCGGCCGGCGCCAAGGTGATCGACATTGGCTGCGGGCCCGGCGTGTTCCGCCGCCATGTGCCCCACGCCACCTATGTGGGCCTCGACCCCTATGCGGGGCCGGACGTGGACGACGTGGTCATCCGCGAGACGCTGGAGGAGCATGCGGAGAAAAATCCCGGCGCCTATGACGTGGCCACCTGCTTTCACGTCATCGAGCACGTGCCGAACCCGCGCCGCCATGCGGAGCTGATGGCGAAGCTGGTGAAGCCCGGCGGCCTGGTGGTGCTGGCGGCGCCGCTCTTCCCCTCGCCGCTCACCGAGATCCCCAACCTGCCCATCAACATGCCGCCCCACCACGTGACCTGGTGGAACGCGCGCGCCTTCACCGCGCTGGCGGAGAGTCTGGGGCTCGAGGTGGTGGAGGCCAATGCCACGCCGCCCTCGCCGCACCAGAACATGTTCTTCTGGATGCACAAGCTCTTGTTCCGCCGCACCTATCATTCGCCGGACGAGCGCTATTTCGCCCATCGCTGGTCGTGGCACGCCAGCATCGCCCTGGCCTATCTCGGCGCGCGGGTGGTGAGCCGGTTCCGCTCCATGCCCGCCACGGCGCGGCCGGTGGACGCCTATCTGGTGGCTCGCAAGCCGGCCTGACGGGCCACCCGCGAAGCGCAAATGCTTTTGGCGGGCCGATGATGTATAGGAGCGCCAGCCAACAACGGACGTGAAGGCAAGATGCGGGTTCTGATCACGGGTGGCGCGGGCTTCATCGGCTCGGCGGTGGTGCGGCATGTGGTGGGCCTCGGGCACGAGGCGCTGACCTTCGACAAGCTGACCTATGCCGGCAATCTTGCTTCACTGGAGCCGGTGAAGGACAATCCGCGCCACCGCTTCCTGAAGGCGGACATCTGCGATGCGGCCGCCGTGCGCGCCGCCCTTGCCGAGTTCCGCCCGGATCTGGTGATGCATCTGGCGGCCGAGTCCCATGTCGACCGCTCCATCGACGGGCCCGCCGCCTTCATCAATACCAATGTGGTCGGCACCTTCACGCTGCTCCAGGAGGTTCTGGACTACTGGCGCGCGCTGCCGGAGGCGGCCAAGGCGGCCTTTCGCTTCCACCACATTTCCACGGACGAAGTGTTCGGCAGCCTGGGACCGGAGGGCCTGTTCCGCGAGGACACGCCCTATGCGCCCAATTCGCCCTATTCCGCCTCCAAGGCGGCTTCGGACCATCTGGTCCGCGCCTGGCACCACACCTATGGGCTGCCGGCGGTGATGTCCAACTGCTCCAATAATTACGGGCCCTACCACTTCCCGGAAAAGCTCATCCCGCTGGTGATCCTCAACGCGCTCGACGGCGCGGAGCTGCCCGTCTACGGCACCGGCGAGAATGTGCGCGACTGGCTCTATGTGGAGGACCACGCGGAGGCGCTGTTCATCATCGCCACCCGCGGACGGCCCGGCGAGAGCTACAATGTGGGCGGCGCCAGCGAGCGGCGGAACATCGATGTGGTGCGCACCATCTGCACCACCCTCGACGCCAACGTGCCCGACCCCGCCGGCCCGCGTGAGCGGCTCATCCGCTTCGTCACCGACCGACCCGGCCATGATGCGCGCTACGCCATCGACTTCTCGAAGCTCCAGCGCGAGCTCGGCTGGTCGCCGCGCCACACGTTCGAGGGCGGCATTGCCAGCACCGTGCAATGGTACCTCGACAACCGCGCCTGGTGGGAACCGCTGCGCCAGCGCTACCAGGGCCAGCGGCTCGGTCTCACTCCCGCGGAAAAGGCCTCCTGATGCGCATTCTGCTGCTCGGCGCCGGCGGCCAGCTCGGCCGCGAGATCACGGAACACGCGGCCAAAAGGGAGGTGGAGCTCATCGGGCTCGACCACACCGCCCTCGACATCTGTGACCCGGCGGCCGTGGCCCGCGCCATGGAGGCGCAGCGCCCCGACGTGGTGATAAACACCGCCGCTTATACCGCCGTGGACAAGGCCGAGAGCGAGCCAGAGCTGGCGGCGCGCATCAATGCCTTCGCCCCCGGCCACATCGCCGAGCGCTGCGCGCGCTATCGCACGCCGCTCATCCATGTTTCGACCGATTATGTTTTCGACGGCACCAAGGCCACGCCCTATGTGGAGCAGGACCCGGTGGCGCCGCTGGGCGTCTATGGCCGCACCAAGGCGGCCGGCGAGGCGGCCGTGCGCTCGGCGGCGGAGCGGCACATCATCGTGCGCACCTCCTGGGTCTATGGCGCCCATGGCCACAATTTCCTGAAGACGGTGCTGCGCCTTGCGCGCGAGCGCGAACGGCTGACCATCGTCGCCGACCAGCACGGCTGCCCCACCGCCACATATGACCTTGCGGAAGCGCTGCTGACGGCGGCGCAGGCGGCCATGGGAGAGGATGCCCGCTGGGGCACCTATCATTTCGCCGGGGACGGGGCGACCACCTGGCATGATTTCGCGGCCGAGATCGTGCGCGCGGCGGGCCCGCGCCTAGGCAAGGTGCCCGAAGTGGCGCCCATCACCACCGCAGACTACCCCACCCCCGCCAAGCGGCCCGCCAATTCCCGGCTTGCCAGCGACCTGTTCCAGCGCACCTTCGGCCTCAGGGCCGCGCCCTGGCAGCAGCGTGTGGCGGAGGTGGTGGACACCCTTCTCGCGCCGGCCGCCGCCTCCTGAGGGAGGCGCGGACACGCCGTCGCACTTTTTCGCACCGCCCGCATCTTGTAGGGTGCGGCGCGATTTTATCGATGCAGCCCAGGTCTCCGCCGGCGTGGCGGCCTCTGCGGGCTCGCCGTTCCGGACTTTGAGATGAGCAGCAATTTCAACGAGGAAACCGTGAAGAGCGTCCACCACTGGACGGACCGGCTCTTCACCTTCACCTGCACCCGCGATCCCGGATTCCGTTTCCTCAATGGCCAGTTCACCATGATCGGCCTGATGGTGGACGGTCGCCCGCTGCTGCGCGCCTATTCCATGGCCAGCGCCAATTATGAGGAAGACCTTCAGTTCTTCTCCATCAAGGTGCAGGACGGCCCCCTCACCTCCCGCCTTCAGCATCTGAAGGTGGGCGACAAGATCCTGGTCGGCCGCAAGCCCACCGGCACGCTGATCCAGGACAATTTGTTGCCCGGCAAGCGGCTTTATCTGCTTTCCACCGGCACCGGCCTCGCCCCGTTCCTCTCCGTGACCAAGGATCCGGACGCCTATGAGCGTTTCGAGAAGATCATCCTCATTCACGGCACCCGCACGGTAGCCGAGCTCGCCTACGAGGACTTCTTCACGAAGGAACTGCCGAACAACGAATATATCGGCGAAGAGGTGAAGAAGAAGCTCATCTATTACCCCACCGTGACGCGCGAGCCGTTCCGCCACCAGGGCCGGCTGACGGACCTCATCACCTCCGGCAAGCTGTTTTCCGATATCGGCCTGCCGGTGATCTCGCCGGAAGAGGACCGCATGATGCTCTGCGGCAGCCCGGCCATGCTGAAGGACACGGTGGCCCTGCTGGAGGCGCGCGGCTTCAAGGAAGGCAGCCAGTCGGAGCCCGGTCACTATGTGATCGAGAAGGCCTTCGTCGAGCGCTGAGGCGGCCGGGGCCCTGTCGGCCCCCTTGTCGGCCACACCCTTGCCGGCCGCCCTTGCCGGCCGCCCTTGCCGGCCGCCCTTGCCTTCGCCTGCCGGAGCCGCCCTAATGCCGAGGGGCCAGCGCGCTTCGGCGGGCCATGCGGCCGGCGGCGGCGGTCCACCACAATCCCGGGGGCTCGGGGACGAAGGCAGGCATGTTTGATGCGGTCATCATAGGTGGCGGACCGGCCGGCGCCTCCTGCGCCCTGTGGCTGAAGATGCTGGGCTTCCGCCCCTGCCTCGTGGAGCGCCGCCCCACCCTGGGCGGCCTTCAGAACGACAACCCCTATCCCAATGAGTGGATCGCCTCCGCCCCCAACCGCACCGGCTACGAGGTGGCGGCGGACATTCATCGCCAGATCCTGGCCCAGGACATCGTCTGCCGGCTCGGCGAGGCGGTGAGCGCGCTCGATGTGATCCAGGACGGCTTCCGCGTCACCACCACCGGCGGCGCCATGATTTTCGCGCGGTCCGCGGTGCTCGCCACCGGCGTGCGTCCGGTGAAAGGCGGGCTTGCCGCCTCCGACCAGGTGCTGATCGGTCCTGGCCGCACCATGTTCAATGCCGACTTCGACGGCCAGGAGATCGCCATTCTGGGCGGCGGCGACAACGCCTTCGAAAACTACATTTTCGTGCGCAAGCGCGGCGCGGCAGCGGTGCACATCTATGCCCGCACCATCCGCGCCCGCCGGGAGTTTCTGGAAAAGGTGCCCGCGAACGACGTGCGCATCGGCACCTACCATGTGGAGCCTGAGCGCCCCGCAGTGGCGGACCGCATCTATGACCGGCTGGTGGTGCTCTATGGCTGGGAGCCCTACCTGCCCTACGCCCACCATCTCGACCTCGCCCGCACCGCGCGCGGCTTCGTCGAGACCGATGCCGACTGCCAGACCTCCATCCCCAATCTCTATGCGGTCGGCGAGATCGCCCAGCGCATGCACCCGTGCTGTGTGACCTCCATGGCCGATGGCGTGGTTGCGGCAAAAGCCATCCAGCGCAGCCTGGAAGAAGACGCCGTCGCCCGTTTCGTGGAGCGTGTGCACGCCAGCCGCCGCCTGGATTGACGCCGGCAGATGACCCGCTTCCGCGCGAAGCGGGAGCAGGGTCGCGCGGAAGCCCTTACAAACACACGGATAGAGCGCTTCGGCATGTCCCGGAAAACTGAAGTCCGCTGAAGCACGTCGCCTCATCCCGCCGACCACACCGTGCCGACCGGCTGCCGATCGCTGCGGAAGGCGACCTGCGCGCACCGCAAGCGGATCCCCGAACGCCCCTCGACCATCAGGCGCGCGACCTCTTCCGACAAGCGCCCGAGCCAGAGCGGCCGACCCAATCCTGCCCCAAGCCAGTCCTGCCGTCCCGGTCCCGGCGCCCCCGGTCAGCCCCTCCCAGAGATGGGCCGCCCCTGGGCGCGGGCCGGAAGCAGGCCTGCGCATCACCCAACATCGCGGGATCGGGCCACCGCGGTCGCCTGTTGAGATGAAAGCATTCTCTTCAGGCGAAGCAGGTCACTGCGCCAAGAGAGGCGCGATCAGGAGAGGCTTTATTCTCCCGGGACAGCCACCGCATCCCCGGCCAGCTCCGGCTCACGGGTCGTCCGCACCGCAGGAATGGGAGCCGCGAGCGCGGCGGCCACCTCGGGCTGTCGCATGAGGGCGGCGGCGGCGGCATAGATGTCGCCCGCCTCGCTCACCGGGGCCTGCACCATCTCCGCCGCCACGCGCGAGGGGCGGGAGGACAGCACCACGATGCGGTCCGCCAGGCGCACAGCCTCCGCCAGATCATGGGTCACGAACAGGACGGCCGTGCCCGCCCGCTCCACTTCGCGCCGCACCAGCGCCTGCAGCTCCTGCCGCAACCCCACATCGAGGGCTGAAAACGGCTCGTCCATCAGCACCAGGTCCGGCGACACCGCCAAGGCACGTGCGATGGCAACGCGCTGCTGCATGCCCCCCGAAAGAGCTGCGGGGCGCTTCCCGAGATCGGCTTCGCTGAAGCCGAACCGCATCAGGATTTCCGCCGCCGCCGCGCGGCGCGCCAGCCGGCTCACCCCGCGCGCCTTCAGGCCAAAGGCGGCATTGTCCAGCGCGTCGGCCCAGGGCAGCAGACGCGGCTCCTGAAACACCATGGTGGGGTTGGAAAAACCGTTGCGCAAAATGCCCGCGCTCGGCATCTGGGCTCCGGCCGCCAGACGCAGCAGCGTGGTTTTCCCGCAGCCCGAGCGGCCGATCAGCACCACCAGCTCGCCCGGACGCACCTGCAGATCAATGCGCTCCAGCACCACGCCATCGGCGAAGGCGAGGCGAACCCCTTCAAGACTCAGCATGGTTCATCCTCCCGCCACGGAAACCGCCGCGCCCGAGCCGTTGCGGGAGGCCAGCCACCCCCGCAGCGGCGCCAGAAGCACGGCATCGGCGCAGAGCAGGAACACCACCACCAGCACGATCCAGGCCATGGTTTCCCCGAGATCGAGATAGGCGCGCGCATCGGCAATGCCGCCGCCAACACCGTCCGCGCCGCTCAGCACCTCCGCCATCACCGCGACCTTGAAGGAAAAGGCGAGCGCCGTGGCGAAGGCGGGCACCAAATGGTCCGCCAGCGACGGGAGGATCAGATCGGTGGCGCGCTGCCACACCGGGGCGCGATACACCCGCGCCATCTCCTGCAGGCGCGGATCAAGGCTACGCACGCCCTGCACCGCCGCCAGGAACACGATGGGGGCGGCCGTCACCGCCACCGTGAACGCCGGCGCGCCACCGCCCGGGCCGAACCAGAGCAGCGCCAGCACCACCCAGGCGATGGGCGGCGTGCCAAGAATCATGGTGAGCACCGGCGCCGTCATCGCGCCGATGGGGACGAACAGCCCGCCGAGCAGCCCCAGCGTGAGCCCCACGGCCCCTCCAACGAGGAAGCCGCTGAGGGCGTGGCCGGCGGTGGCGGCCAGGGCCGGCAGCGCCAGCCCTTCCGCGAACAGCCGCACGATGGCCTCACCCGTCGTCTGCAGCGAGGGAAGCACGAACGGCCCGAGCGCATAGTAGCCCCACTGCCAGGCCGCGAGCAGCAGCAGCACGCCAAGGGCACCCCAGCCCCAGCGCACCGCGCCTGACTTGAGGGAGGAGGCACACATGCCCGCCGCCTCACATGTTCAGGTAGAAGTCGTCGGGCGGCAGCTTGCCGCCCAGGGCTTCCGGCTGCATGGAGAGAATGGTCTCGTAGAAGGCGACGAGGCCCGGCTTCAGATCCTTCGCGCCGGTGGCGACCACGTTGAAATAGTCGAGCGAGGCGGAAAAGATGGGGGCCTTCATGCCCATTTTTTCCTGGGCCAGCTCGCCGGCGGCGGCCTTGTTCGCCAGCACCCAGTCCTTCGCCGGGACGAGACCGGTGCGCATGGCCTCCATCACCTCCGGATTTTCCTCAATCAGCTTTTCATGCACGGCGATGCCCGCCATGGGCAGGCCGAGCCCGTTGTGCTGCTCGCGCCAAACCTCCTGCAGGTTCACGGCGCGATAGAGGTCCTTGCCGGCCTTCTTCGCCATCATGATGGCCGCGGTGGCCGGCGGCTCGGAGAGCACGGCGGTGGTCGCGCGCCCGGCGGCCAGCAGCTGGGCCGCCTCCATGGGCGTCTGCACATAGGTGAGCTTGAGGTCCTTGTCCGGATCGATGCCCGCACCCTTCAGGCAGGCCCGGAACACCAGGTCCGGCATATCGTTGCGGAAGAAGCCGAGCACTTCCTTGCCGGCCAGATCCTTTAGGCTCTTGATGCCCGCATCGGCACTGACGACGAACAGATGGCCCATGGACAGAATGGCGAACAGCTTCAGCGGCATGCCGCGATTGGCCAGATTGGCCGGCACATGGGTGGGCGTGGTGAAAAGCCGGGTGCGGCCGGAAACGATGGCAGCGCGCAGATCATCCGTATCGCGCCAGAGGCGGAAGGTGGCGCCGGGCGCGGCGGCATTCAAGCCGCCCGAGGCCAAAAGGCGCACCAGAACGATGGTGGAGCCATTGGGCGCGCCCAGAATCTCAAGCCCCTCGGCGGGCTTGGCGAAGGCGCGCGGCAGGGAGCCAGCACCAAAGGCGGCCAGGCCGGAAGCAGCGAAGGCGTTCAGCATCTGCCGGCGCGAAAGCAATGCGGTCATGAAACCCGTCCCCTGAAAAGTCCCGCTCAAGCTGGAGCGCATCCTATATACCTGTAAATATAACACGAGCCACTCGGGGACTTCACGCAGGCCGAGCCCGGCGAGATGTCGCGCCCGTCGCGCCGACACGGGTGGCCTTTTTGCCGGTACGATGGCAGCATCCCCCCGCTGTTCGATCTGGCAGGACGAGGGGGGAAAAGGATGCGGGCACTTCGTGTGCGGCTGATGGCTCTTGCGCTGGCGCTGCTGGCACCGGCGGCTCTGTTTCCGGCGGCCGCGGAAACGCTGGAGCGCGTGACGCAGAACCAGACCTTCCGCATCGGCTACCGCCACTTCGCCCCGCCTTATTCCTATTCCGCCGCCGACGGCCAGCCCGCGGGCTACATCGTGGACCTCTGCCGCGAGGTCGCGGCCGGTGTGAAGAAGGCGCTCAAGCTGCCCAAGCTGAACATCGAATATGTGAAGGTTTCCGCAGACGACCGATTCGAGGCCGTGCGGGACGGGCGGGTGGACATTCTGTGCGAGCCCAGCTCCATGACCATGTCGCGCCGCGCCATGGTCGACTTCTCCCTCCCCACCTTCATTGACGGCGCCAGCGTCGTTACCCGTGGCACGCCGGTGAAGGGGCTGGAGGATCTTTCCGGGCGCAAGGTGGGCGTGCTCAAGGGTACCACCACCGAGGAAACCCTGCGCACCACCCTCGGCCAAATGCATGTGAAGGCCGACGTGGTCGCCGTGAACGATCACCCCGAGGGGCTGAAGATGCTGGCGGACGGCAAGCTCGACGCCTATTTCGGTGATCGCGGCATCCTATATTACCTCATCACCAACAGCCCCTATGCCGGCAAGCTGGCCCTTTCGGACCAGTATTTCACCTTCGAGACCTATGCCCTGGCCCTGCCGCGGGGCGATCAGGCCTTCCGCCTGCTGGTGGACACCACCCTGGCCGACCTTTATCGCACCGAGCGCATCCGCGACATCTATGCGCGCACCTTCGGCAAGTTCCCGCCGGACCAGTTCCTGAACGCGCTGTTCGTCATCAATGGCGTGCCGCGATAGGGTGTTCTTGAGCGAGGTGGGATCCGGCTCGCACGAAGGAAACCCATCAACGCAAAGGGATCGGCTGTTTCCGAGCGCCCTTGAGGCACCGAAACAGTCCGGCGCGCCCTTGGCCCGAGGACACAGCGCGGGAAAATCCGGGCAAAGCCCGCCCCCTCCCTTGCGGGAGCGACTTTCTTGCGTCGCGCAATCGTGCCAGGAAGGGCGGAAGCATCGCGCTCCGACACAGATTGCCACACGGATTGCCCATGAACGCTCTTGAAGCTGAAGGCCTGCTCTCCGCTTGGTCCTTCGACGGCAAGGGGGCCGGAGTGCCCATCTCCTGGCACGACCTGCAGCAGCCCAATCCCGTGCCGGCGGGGGGCTTCCTCTGGCTCCATTTCCGGCACATCGAGCGCATGCCCCAAACCTGGCTGCGCCAGACCTCCGGCATCGACCCCTCCGCGGTCGAGGCCCTGGTGGAGGCGGAAGCCCGGCCGCGCTGCGCCGTGTTCGCGGATGGCGCCCTGCTCTCGCTGCGCGGCATCAACCTCCAGCGCAACGCGCTACCGGAAGAGCTGATCACCGTCCATCTCTGGGTGGACGTCAAGCGCATCATCTCCGTGCAGCACGAGCCGCTGTCGGCCATCGCCGATTATGAGGACATGCTGAAACGCGGCCGCTGCCCGCGCACCCAGGGCGAGTTCGTAGCCGAGCTTTCCATGCGCCTTGTGGACCGGCTGGACGCGGTGGTGAACAGCCTCATCGATGAAGCCGACGACCTTGAGGACAGTGTCGAGAAGACGGAAAGCTCCGTGCTGCTGCCCAAGGTGGCGGTGCTGCGCCGCGTGGCCATCAAGCTGCGCCGCCACATCGCCCCCCAGCGCGAGGCGCTCAACCACTTTTCGCTGGAAGACGACGACTGGCTCGGCCCCAAGGATCGCAACCGCCTGCGCGACGCCGCCGACCGCGTGACCCGCTTCACCGAAGAGCTGGACAGCGTGCGCGAGCGTGCGGCCGTCATCCGCGACCAGATGGTGGACCGGCGGGCCGAGCAGATGAACCAATCCATGCTGGTGCTCGCGGTGGTGACCGTGGTGTTTGCCCCGCTCACCCTCATTTCCGGCATGTTCGGCATGAATGTGGGCGGTATACCCGGCTCGCAGGACGGCGAGGGCTTCTGGATCGTCACGGTGATCCTGATCGCCCTCGGAATGTTCTTTTTCTGGGCTTTCCGCCGCCTGCGCTGGATCTGAGAACCAACCTCCACGAACCAGCCGGCGGAGCGCGCATCAGCAAACGGCTAGCGCCATCGCCCGCCTTTTTCCGCAGCGGGCGATGGCGCGGTGCCACACGTTACTGGCCGGCCGCGAACACGCTTGGGAACGGCCGCCCGCGCACATCGAACACCCGGGCGTAGGTGACGCCGTCGCGCTCCACCTTGACCAGCACCGGCGCCTTCACATCGGCGCAGTAGAACTCACCCAGCGCCAGATAGAAATCGGCGGTCTGGCTGTCATAGGTGGCCTCGTACCGCGGCCCCAGCTCCGCCGCCGCCGCGAAGCGCGGGCCGCACACCGCCACCCGCAGCTTGCGCCCCTGGGGCAGGCTGTGGCGGTGGGCCTCCACATATTCGTCCAGCTCCTCGGTCGCCTGCTTGAAGGCCAGGCCCCAATAATCGAGCATGAACATCTTCTCGGCGCCCTTGATGCCGCCGACAATGTGGTTGTAATAGGTATATTCGTAAGGGTGTAGCTGATAGAAACTGGCGGCGGGCAGCAGAATGCCCACCGCGAACACCGTCGCGAGCGCGCCGCGGACAACGGCAACCCGCCGCGCCTTCGCCAGCCGCCCCACCTTCTCCCAGGCCCACCCCGCCGCGAGGCTGCCGAGAATGGCGAGCGCCGGCGAAATGAACACGAAATGGCGGATGCCATTATAGACGACGGGCCGCGTGGTCACGACCAGCAGAATGGGGAACAGCGCCGCCATCAGCACCACGATGAGCCGGGCCCGGCGCGCCGGCGTATCACGCCCGGCGAACACCGCCACCAACGCACTGGCGGCACCCGCCAGAGTGAGGGTGAGGAACAGCTCCGGCATCTGCACTGAAAACAGTGTCGGCACATAGCTGCGCGGCATGTCCGGAACCAGGATCGGCCGGCCCTCGAACATCTCGCGCCAGGGTACTTCCCAGAACTTCGAATAATATTTGAGCGCGTAGAAGGGGTTAGCCGGCTCCGCGACGCCCCACGGCCACACCACGCCCAGCACGAAATAGGCCAGCGGCAGCCCGAGCGACAGCAGCAACACAAAGCGGCCGACCTGCTTGGCGCTAGCGCTCAGCCCTTCCCGGCGCCAGGTGAGGGCAAACAGGAAGCAGATCGCGGTCAGGATATAAATGCCGGTCATGATGCCGACCACACGGGTGCCCACGGCAAGGCCGAGGAAAAGGCCGAACAGGCCCACCGTGCGCGGGGTCGGATTGGGGAATTCGTCGAACGCCCGCACCGTGCCGTAAATCAGGCCCGCCACCGCCACCGCGAAGGGGGCATCCTTCGCGTTCATGAACATATGGCCGTAGTACAGCGGGCAGATAGCCAGAAGCGCGATGGCGGCAAATCCCGCCACCGGCCCGGCGAGCCGGCGCGAGATGCGCCACACCAGCACGAACCCGGCCACACCCACCACGGCGCCCATGAAGCGGCGAATGTCGAACACATCCACCGGCAGCACCCGCGACAGCATGTTCGACAGCAGATCGAAGCCGCCGCCGTAATAATACAGGTTGACGAAGGAAAAGACCTTCCGCTGCGTCATGCCAGACGCAAAATACTGATACAGCAGATCGCCATATTGCGAGTGGGTGAAGTCGTCCCACCCCAGCCCGTAGTCGGAGAAGGTCAGCGCGGCGATGGCCGCGAGCAGCACCAGAAGAGCGATGGAGCAGGCGTCGGCGATCGCGCCCGGCCGCCGGCTGTCAGGCAACACCCACATGAACGGAGGACCCCAAACGAGACACCTGAAGGGAGCGTCCACCCGCCTACCGGCAGCAATGTTCGCCGTCGGGCAAGCCCTCGGCGCGGTCACGGCCTCGGTCGCGAATGCAAGCGCAGATAAAGACGGCTAGCTTGGAACTGCAACAAGATTATGCCGACCGGCGCCACAATTAAGGCATTTTGCACATCGCCCAGGGGCAAGCCGTTACGTTATCTAAAACAATATTCTCGCAACGAAACGTTAGCCGCATAAAAAATAGCCGACCCAGAAGATCGGCCACGAGAGACGGCAATGAATAAAGTATCCGGCTACGGAACAGCGCGCCCCGGCTCCCGGCCAGAGCGCGCCCATCCATCGTCCCGAGAGGTCAGACGGCCTTGCTGTAAAGCTCGGCCACATACTCCCAGTTGACCATGTGGTCGATGAAGGCCTTCAGGTAGTCGGGCCGACGGTTCCGGTAATCGATGTAGTAGGAGTGCTCCCACACGTCGACGCCGAGAATGGGGGTGGCGCCGTGGATCAGCGGGTTCTCGCCGTTGGCGCTCTTGGTGACCTCGAGCTTGCCGTCCTTCAGCGAAAGCCAGGCCCAGCCGGAGCCGAACTGCGTGGTGCCGGCGGCGATGAAGTCTTCCTTGAACTTCTCGACCGAGCCGATGTCCTCGATGATCTTCTTCTCGAGCTCACCGGGGATGGCGCCACCGCCATTGGGCTTCATCCAGTTCCAGAAATGCAGGTGGTTGTAGTGCTGACCCGCATTGTTGAAGAGGCCCGCATTCTTGCCGTAGGCGCCCTTCACCACCTCCTCGAGGGATTTTCCTTCAAATTCAGTTCCCTTTAGGAGATTGTTGCCATTATTGACATAAGCAAGATGGTGCTTGTCGTGATGGTACTCCAGGGTCTCGCGAGACATGTAGGGCGCGAGAGAGTCGTAGGAGTACGGCAGGTCGGGCAGCGTAAAGGACATGAAACATCTCCGCAAACGATCCGGCACGAACTCGGCGCCAGATCGCAGGTCCCCGCGGGAGCGCGGGAAGATGCGGAGCGACCGAGCTGCGAATAGATAGGGCGGGGTCGGGCTGCATACAACCTTGATCTCGCCAATTTTCTGGGTGCGGCGCCGCTCTGGCGTAACATGGCGTTGGATGGCAAAAGGGGCGGCCCGCCACCGGATCCTCGTTTAGGATTCGAAGCGGGCACAGCGTAATGGGGTAGCGGGATGTGGTGGTTTCTAGTCCTTCTCGGCATACTGATCGCGCTCGCCGGCCTTTCGGTCATCGCGCTCGGCATTTCCATTTTTGTCTCCACCTTCGGCAACACCCTCATCACCACCGGTGCGGTGGCGGCCTCGGGCGGCTTCGTCATCACCGCCATGGGCCTGGTGCTGCGGCAGATGGAGCGGCTTTCCCAGCGCATCGAGACCGCCATCGAGCGGGGCCGCGTCGAGGAAAAGTCGTCCGATGAGCAGATGGAGAGCGAGGCCGAGGCCGAAGCGCCCCTTCCCGGTCAGCGCCGCGCCGGCCCCCTGCCCTTCCCGGCAGCCCGGAACACCGAGCAGCCGGCACCCGCCAGCGAGCCGGGCCCCGCTGCCGAAGAAGAACCCGTCGCGGAGAACGCGCCGCGGGCGCCGAGCGAGGCCCGACTGCCCCCCGTGCGCGAACGGAGCAAGCCGGACCTGCGCGCACCGGACCTGCGCGCGCCACGTCATTCGGAAGAGGCAGCCCCGCCGGCCGAAACCGCGACAGCGGAACCCACTGCTCGCGCGCCCATTCCCCCGCGTGGACCGCAGCCTCGCGGGCCGCAGCCGGTCGACCCCATGCAGCAGGCGCGCCGCGAACGTCTGGAACGCCGTGGCGAAGCAGCTCCGGCGGCTGAGCCGGAACAGCCGGCAACGCCGCCCCGGCCGCAGACGGGCTATGAGCCTCCCCAGCGCGCGGCAGATGCGCGCGGCCCCTCGGCCCCGGCTCCCGAAGCCGAGCAGGAAGCACCCGCCACTTCGGAAGAACCACGGGTCCTGAAGTCGGGCATCGTCGGAGGGATGGCCTACACCCTTTATTCCGATGGCTCGATCCAGGCCGAGCTGCCCGATGGCGTGGTCCGCTTCGCCTCCCTGCAGGAGCTGCGGGACCACGTGGCCCGGGCCCACCAGATGCGCTGATCGCGAATCCGCATAGCTGTGTCGTGAGGTTCCCGCCGCTGCCGGCGGGCGCCCGCCGGCAGCGGCGGGGCGGCAAACGAAGGCGCGTTCAAAGGCGCAGTACGCAGCTGTTCTTCAGGCAGAAATACGCAGAACCGACCTGCGTATTCGGCATGCCTCAGACCACGATCCGCTGCGTTCCGCCGTGCTGGCCGCGTGCAGGTCTGCCCGCGCCGAACAACCCTGCGGCGAAACTCGCCTCGCGCCGATCGCGTTGCATTAAAGCCGATGAGAGTAGGCCAGCCGAGCAGCGCCGCCGCGCGGCAGTCGTTTCCCGGCTGGTGTGGGCGACGGGGATCGAACCCGTAAGCCTTTCAAAGGCGAGGGATTTTAAGTCCCTTGCGTCTACCAGTTTCGCCACGCCCACCGCGCGAACGATCTTGAACCGAACCGAGATCCGTAAAGCGGGATCAGCTCGGCGTGTAAGCCGAAACGTCTGCCGGTGTCAAAGAAACCGATTCGCCACAACCACAGGAAGAAACCTGATTCGGGTTGTTGAAGACAAACTGTGCGGACAACTTGTCCACTTTAAAGTCCATTTCGGTTCCCAGAAGGAACAGCAGCGCCTTCGGATCGATCACGACGCGCACGCCTTTCTCTTCGACGACGGTATCCAACGCGCCGATATCATTGGTATAGTCCATCGTGTACGACATGCCCGCGCAGCCACCGTTGGCAACGCCGAGTCGTACTGCCGCGCCGGGCCGTTCGGCGTTGGACAAGAGTTCTTTCAGGCGCGCGGCGGCGGCGTCTGTGATGCGGAGAACGGGCGGACGTGAGCGCTTGGCTTCAAGTGACGGGGCTTGCCCCTCGGCTGGCGGAGAAACCTCTGTCATGAACACACTCCGGTTCGCGCCTCGCATGTTGGGGCGCCTCTGTGACCGTACATGGGGCCTGCCGCAGCTTCCCACAAGGCTGCCCTTCTGCGTGACGACGCCCCGCCCGGCACGCTAAAAGGCCCGTTTCCTGTCCCCCGCGGGCCTACCGCGCCCACTTTCACCAGTCGGGCGCCGACCGTCCCGTTCGAGAGTTCGAGATGCTTATTCGCAGTCAAAACCTGGGCCTGACGATTGCCTATGTGGCCATCGCCGGCATCTGGCTGCTGTTTCCCGAGGTGTTCCTCGCCCGCATGATCGGCGCCGACACGGCCGCCGTGATGTCGCCGTATCGCAACGCGCTGTTCCTGGCCTTCTCGGCTCCCCTGCTGCTGCTGGTGCTGCAGCGCGTACGCGGCGCCAATCCCGGAGAGAGGGCCTTCCGGCCGAAGCTGGTGCACGCGGCCGTCCTGGCCCTTGCCCTCAGCATCGCCGTGGTGGCGGGCATCGCCTATACCTATGACATGACCTCGCGGCGGCTGATCAATGACAACCGCCGCTATCTGGCCAGCCTCACCGAGGTTCAAAGCCGAACGCTGAACCGCCAGCGCACCATGCGGATGACGACCACCGAGGCGCTGGCCTCGGCTCCGGTGCTGGCCGACGTCGCTCGCCTGCGCCAGGGCGGCGCGGATATCGCGGCCGCCCGCACGATGCTGCAGCGCGCCACCAATACCGCCGACTTCCTGGCCTTCAACGTCCTGGACGCAAGCGGCCAGGTCCTCTTCCACACCGGCGAGCCCGGCCTTCCGCCACCGGATCTCGCCGGGGCGCTGCGCGAGGCCGTGGAGACCCGCCGCCCCGTGCTCATCCCGCTGTGGAAGGCGGGGGAAGGCGATATCCGAACCGGCATCCTCGCGCCGATCATCGACGGTTCGGATCAGGCCGCGCCGGTGCGTGGCGCGCTGATTTCCGAGACGTCGGCGCCGCAATTCCTGTTCCCGGTCCTCACCGGTGCCCTCGCCGGCTCACGCACGACCGACGTCTTCCTCATTCGCCCGGCCGGAGAGGGGCGCTGGGTCATCGCCTCGCCGCAGCGCGGCTCTGATGCCGCCCCCCTGTCGCAGATCGTTGACAAGCATGTGTATGACTTCGCTGTCACGCCCGGCGGCGGCCAGCCTGGTATCGGCACGGATCACCTTGGCCAGCCGGTTCTCGCCTTCCGCCGCGCGGTTGAGGGAACGCGGGCCGAACTGATCGCCAAGATCGACCTGCAGGAGGTACTCGGCGACGCACAGACGGTCGCGGCCCTGTCCACCGCCGTCGCGGGCCTGTCGCTGATGCTGGCATTCGCCATCGGCTACGCCGCCACCGAGGCCGCCAAGCGCCGCGCCGCCTCACGCATCGTCGCCCAGGCGCGCGCCCTTGATCACGCCGAAATTCGCTTCCGCTCCACGTTTGAACAGGCGGCCGTGGGCATCGCCCATGTGGGCCTCGACGACCGGTTTCTCCACGTCAACCAGACACTGTGTGATCTGCTCGGCTACACAAAGGAGGAGCTGCGCGGCCAGCCTTATGGCCGTGTCCGCCGCCCCGACGAGGTCGCGGACGACATCCGCATCTGGCAATCCCTGGTCGCCGGCGCCGTGCCGAACGTGCACACCGAGCTGCGCCACATCCGCAAGGATGGCAGCGAGATCTGGCTGGCCTGCACCACCTCCCTCGCCCGCACCCCGGAGGGCGAGCCGGACTATTTCATCACCGTTGCCCAGGACATGTCGGTGCGACGCGCCCAGGAGGTCGCCCTGCTGGAAAGCCAGGAACGCTTCGAGCTCGCGGTGGCCAGCACCGACCAGGGCGTATGGGATTGGCGCCGCCGGGGCCCCGGCCTCTATCTTTCCGAACGCTGCTACACCCTGCTCGGCCGCGAGCCCGACTCCCCGCTGGACCTCCTGCAGCTCTGGCGCGACCTGCTGCATCCGGAGGATCGCAGCCTGTTCCGCGCCGCCTGGCGGCGGCTGCGCGGGGGCGATGACGACCAGTTCCAGGCCGACGTGCGCATCCTCCACACCGACGGCACCTATCATGACTTCCGCCTGCGCGGCTCCGCCAAGCGTGACTTGAACGGCACCGTTGAACGCCTGGTGGGCATGCTGGCGGACGAGACGGAGAACAAGGGCACCGAGCGCCACCTGCGGCTGGCGGCCGCGGTTTTCGTCAGCTCCCACGAAGGGCTGGTGGTCACGGACCTCAAGGGCACCATCTCGGCCGTCAACCCCTCCTTCACCCGCATTACGGGCTATGACGAAGCCGATGTGGTTGGCCGGAACATGCATGTCATGCGCTCCGGCCGGCACGACGCCGCCTTCTATCAGAAGATGTGGAACGCCATCCGGCAGAACGGCAGCTGGCAGGGCGAGATCTGGAACCGCCGCCGGAATGGCGAGATCTTCCTTCAGCAGCTCGTCATCAGCACCGTCTACGACGCGAACGGGGCACCCCAGAGCTATATCGGCGCCTTCCACGACATCACGGCCATGAAGCGGTCCGAGTTCGAGCTGGACCACATCGCCCATTACGACCTGCTCACCGACCTGCCGAATCGAACCCTCCTGGCTTCGCTGCTCGACCATGCGGTGATCCGCCCAGCCGCCCACTGCGCGGTGCTGTGCGTGGACCTGGACCGGTTCAAGACCGTGAACGAAAGTTATGGCCACGTGGCCGGCGATCAGGTGTTGCAGATGTCCGCGGCGCGCATGCACGGCGTGCTGCGTGGCACGGGCACCCTGGGGCGCTATGGCGCCGACGAGTTCCTGGTGATCCTGGACGAGGTCAAGGGCCCGCAGGATGCGGCCGCCACCGCCAGCGCCATCATCACCGCCCTCGCCGCGCCCTATGTCTTTCCCGACGGGCAGGAGGTCTATGTCGGCGCCAGCGTCGGCATTTCGCTCTACCCGCAGGATGCCGACAACGCGCAGAAGCTGGTGCAGCACGCCAACTCAGCCCTGTTCGAGGCCAAGAACAACGGACGCGGCACCTACGCTTTCTATACGCAGGAGCTCACGCAGTCCGCCAAGGCCCGCATCGAGATGGAGGCCGAGCTGCGCCGCGCCTTGGCGCGCAAGGAGTTCGAGCTGCACTACCAACCCTGCGTGGACCTCTCCACCGGCCATATCCGCTCGGTCGAGGCCCTGGTGCGCTGGCGCAGCCCCTCGCGCGGTCTTGTGCCGCCCGACCAGTTCATTCCCTTCGCCGAGGAAACCGGCCTCATCGTGCCGCTGGGCGACTGGGTGATGGAGGAAGCCTGCCGCCAGATGGCGGAATGGCTGCGCAAGGATATCGTCTGCGACTATGTGGGCGTGAACCTCTCACCGCGCCAGTTCAGCCGCGAATCCGTGTGCGACCGGGTGTCGGAAGTGCTGCGCCTCACCGGCCTGCCGCCCGAGCGGCTGGAGGTGGAAATCACCGAAGGCATGCTGTTCGAAGCCCGCGCCGCCGCCGAGCAGAAGTGCCTGAAGCTCTCGCAGATGGGCGTGCACATCGCGCTCGACGACTTCGGCACCGGCTATTCCTCGCTGGGCTATCTCAAGCGCTTCCCCATTTCCAAGCTGAAGGTGGACCGCAGCTTCGTGCGCGATCTGCCCCGATCGGTGGCCGATGGGGAAATCACGGTCGCCATCATCGCGGTGGCCAAGGCGCTGGGCCTGCAGGTGGTTGCGGAAGGCATCGAGACCGACGCCCAGTTCGCCTTCCTGCGGGATCGCTCCTGCGATCTCGGCCAGGGCTTCCTGTTCAGCCGCCCCCTGCCCGTGGCGGAGATCGAGGCGCGCTTCGCCGGCAAGCGGGTCAAGTTGGGGCAGGATGAGAACGGGGTCGTGACCGCCCTGTGAGGGGCGGTCCCCGCCGGGACTGGGCGCGGCACCGGGCAAGGGCCCCCATCGCCCCCATTCCCGGCCCCCGGTTGCCTAGGCGGTTGCGCGTTCAATAATTGTCCCAGAGGCCGGGGCTCGCAATCTCCACCAGATTGCCGTCGGGGTCGCGGAAATAGAGGCTCACCCCGCCCCTGGGCCAGCGCGCCTCGCCTTCGATGGCCACGCCGTTGGCCTCCAGGTGCCGCCGCCAGGGTTCCACATCGTCTACGGCGAAGGCGAAATGCAGCCGTCCGGCCCCGTCATGGGGCGGAATGGAGCCGCCGAACGGCAGCTCCACGACGGCGTCCGTGGTCCCGCGCTTGAACAGCAGCAGCACCGTCTGCCCCACCGGATAGGCAATGAAGCGGGCATCGGCGCGCATGGGGCGAAGGCCCATCACGCCTTCATAGAAGGCGGCCGCGCGCGCCAGATCATCCACATAAAGGCCGGTTTCCAGCACGCCGGAGAGTGCGGGCGGCCGCTCCATGTCATTCAACGGCATCGGCTTTTCGGACCGCGCCACAAGAGGCGCGGCCTCCTCACACAGCGTGGATCCCACCAGGAACGCCGACTGCGCTCCCGGCAGGAAACGCCTCAGCTCACCACAAGTTCAGGGTGGCGCGCGCTTCATCGGACATGCGCCCCTGGTCCCACGGCGGATCGAAGGTGATTTCGACCTTCACGCCCGAGACGCCGGGCACCGCCGAAATGGCATTCTCCACCATGCTGGGGAGCTCTGCGGCGGCGGGGCAATTGGGGGTGGTCAGCGTCATCTCCACCGCGACGGCGCGGTCGTCGCCGATATCGACCTTGTAGATGAGGCCCAGCTCATAAATGTCCACCGGGATCTCGGGGTCGAACACCGTCTTCAGCGCATCGACAATGCCGTCGGTGAGGCGGGCCAGCTCGGCCTCGGGAATGGATGAGTGGATCTGCGGCAGGTTGGCAGTCTCCTGAACTGCCGCGTGAGCCTTGGTCTCAGTCATGCGAACACATCCTGTGCCATGGGCCGGGCGCCGGAATGGCTGTTTTCCAAATGTGGGACCAAACGTCGAACTTTGGTGTAACGGCCTCGGGCACCACGGCCTTGGGAGTCAGGCACCTGGCTTCGGCCGGCATCGTACCCCTGGAAAAGGCGCACGCCACGCGGCCGGAAGCCTTCTTTCATATCAGCCTAAATGGGCGTGCATGCAACGCCTTCACGCCCATTGTGCTGCTCAGACGCACCCGGGGCCCCGTCCCAGGCGCCTCAGCGGTGCCGCTCCTCCAGCCAGCGCGTCATGTGGGCGGTGAGCACCTCGCGCACGGCAAGGTCCGCCACGAATTCCACGGCCTCTCCGGCAAAGGCCTGGATCAGCAGCATTTCGGCCTCCTCGCGGGGCAGGCCGCGAGACATGAGGTAAAACAGCATCTTGCCATCGAGGGCCCCGGCCGTGGCGCCGTGGCCGCACTGCACGTCGTCGGCGAAGATCTCAAGCTCCGGCTTGTTGTCCATCTCCGCATCGTCGGAGAGCAGCAGGGCCTGGCTCATCATGCGGCCGTCGGTTTTCTGGGCATCGGGTCGCACGATGATCTTGCCCTGGAACACGCCGCGCGCCGAATCCGCCAGCACGGTCTTGAACAGCTCCCGGCTCTCGCACCCCGCCACCGCATGGTCCACGAACAGGGTCACGTCCGCATGGCACTTGTCCGAAAGCAGGCTTGCGCCGCGCACACCGAGATGTCCTCCCCTCCCACCGAAGCGGCCATAAACGGTGAGGCGCGACAGCGCCGCCCCCAAGGTCAGCACGAAGGCGTCATAGCGCGCATCACGCCCCAGATCGGCCACCAGCGTGCCGAGATGGGTCGCCGCCGCGCCTTCCGCCTGAAGGCGCACATGATCGAGCGCGGCGCCATCGCCGATGAACAGCTCGCTCACCGTGTCGTCGAGATAGGCGGCGCCGTCCCCTTCGAAACTCTCGATGAGGGAGAGGGAAGCCCCCTCCTCCACCACCACCAGCAACCGGGTGAAGACGCTGGCCGCCTCGCCGCCAAACAGCTGCGCCACCTGAATGGGGCGCGCCACCTTCACCCCCGCCGCCACATGCAGCACGAGGCCAGCCCCCAGGAGGGCGGTGTTGAGCGCAAGCGGGGCGTCATACAGCGCCGGCGCGGCGGCGCCGAGGCGCTGCAGCAGCGGATGGTCGCTGGCAATGGCATCGGCAAGGGTGAGAAGGCTCACCCCCTGCGGCAGATCCGCCGGCAGCGGCCCGACCTCGCCATTGGCGAGCGTCACGCGGATCGCATCGGGGAAGGACACGGCCGCTCCAGGCGCGCTCGTGGCGGCGGCGCGGGCCGGCACCGCGCGCAGCAAGGCGCGCAGGTCGGTATAGTGCCACTCCTCCACCCGCCGGTGGGGCAGGCCGTTTTCAACGAAGGCGGCGGCCGCAGCGCGGCGCAGCTCGCCCAGGCGCCCCGCCTCGGAAACGGGCGCGGCCGACAGCATGTCCGCAAGGGCCTGCTCGGTGGGCGTGCGGGTGGCGCGCGGGGTCATTTTCGGTTCGGCATTCATGACGCGCCCCTCACGCCGCGTCGGCGCCATAGGCGGCGTAGCCGGTCTCTTCCAGCTCCAGCGCCAGCTCCTTGCCGCCCGTGCGGACGATGCGGCCCTTGTGCATCACATGGATCACATCCGGCACGATATGGTCCAGCAAGCGCTGGTAATGGGTGATGACCAGCATGGAGCGCTCGGGCGAGCGCAGGGCGTTCACCCCCTCCGCCACCACCTTCAGGGCATCGATGTCGAGGCCGGAATCCGCCTCGTCCAGGATGCACAACTTAGGCTCCAGAAGCGCCATCTGGAGGATTTCATTGCGCTTCTTCTCGCCGCCCGAGAAGCCCACATTCACGCCGCGCCGCAGCATGTCCTGGGAGATGCCGAGCGCGGGCGCCTTCTGCTTCACCAGCCGCAGGAAATCCGGGGTGGAGATCTCCTCCTCCCCGCGGGTGCGACGCTGGGCGTTGAGGGCGGCGCGCAGGAAGGTCATGTTGGCGACGCCGGGCACTTCCACCGGATACTGGAAGGCGAGGAACACCCCCGCCGCCGCGCGCTCGCTGGCGGAAAGGGCCAGCAGGTCCTGGCCATTGAAGGTCACGGAACCTTCCGTCACCTCATAGTCCTCCTTGCCGGACAGCACATAGGACAAGGTGGACTTGCCGGAGCCATTGGGCCCCATGATGGCGTGCACCTCGCCCGCCGGCACGGTGAGGTCCAGCCCCTTGATGATCTCGTTATCGCCGATCCGGGCGTGAAGATTTCTGATGTCGAGCATTTTGCCGTCCTTGAACCGTTGAAAGCGCGGGGGTCGCTCTCCTGCGCCCGCCAACCGCGCCGCGCCGCCCCCTCGGGCGGCCCGCATCATTCCGAAAGCGCCGCGACGGGCGCTGCTCAGCCCACCGAGCCTTCGAGGCTCACAGCGATGAGCTTTTGCGCCTCCACGGCGAATTCCATGGGCAGCTGCTGCAGCACGTCGCGCACGAAGCCGTTCACGATCAGCGCCACCGCCTCTTCCTGCGACAGGCCGCGCTGGAGGCAATAGAACAGCTGATCCTCGGAGATCTTGGAGGTGGTGGCCTCGTGCTCGAACACGGCGGAGGCGTTCTTGGCCTCCATGTAAGGCACGGTGTGCGCGCCGCAGGTGTCGCCGATGAGCAGCGAATCGCAATTGGTGAAGTTGCGCGCGCCCGCCGCCTTCTTGTGCGCAGAGACCAGGCCGCGATAGGTGTTGTTGGAGCGGCCCGCCGAGATGCCCTTGGAGATGATGCGGCTCGACGTGTTCTTGCCGAGATGGATCATCTTGGTGCCGGAATCCACCTGCTGGTGGCCGTTCGAGATGGCGATGGAGTAGAACTCGCCCCGCGAATTGTCGCCGCGCAGGATGCAGCTGGGATACTTCCAGGTGATGGCGGAGCCGGTTTCCACCTGGGTCCAGGAGATCTTGGAATTGTCGCCCCGGCAATCGCCGCGCTTGGTGACGAAATTATAGATGCCGCCCTTGCCGTCCTTGTCGCCGGGATACCAGTTCTGGACGGTGGAATATTTGATCTCCGCATCCTTCAGGGCCACCAGCTCCACCACGGCGGCGTGCAGCTGGTTCTCGTCGCGCTGGGGCGCGGTGCAGCCTTCCAGATAGCTCACATAGGAGCCCTCGTCGGCGATGATGAGGGTGCGCTCGAACTGGCCCGTATTCTTCTCGTTGATGCGGAAGTAGGTGGACAATTCCATGGGGCAGCGCACGCCCGGCGGCACATAGACGAACGAGCCGTCGGAGAACACCGCGGTGTTCAGCGTGGCGTAGAAATTGTCCGACACCGGCACCACGGAGCCGAGATACTTTCGCACCAGCTCGGGATGCTCGCGGATGGCTTCGGAGATCGAGCAGAAGATCACGCCCGCCTTGGCCAGCTCCGCCTTGAAGGTGGTGGCCACCGAGACGCTGTCGAACACTGCGTCCACCGCGACCCTGGGCTTGTCCGCGCTCTCGATGCCCAGCAGCGCGTCACGCTCGCGCAGGGGAATGCCGAGCTTCTCATAGGTCTTGAGAATCTCGGGGTCGATCTCGTCGATGGACTTGGGCGCGGCCTTGGGGCGCGCGAAATAGTAATAGTCCTGGAAATCGATCTTCGGATAGCTCACCCGCGCCCAGGTGGGCTCCGGCATGGTGAGCCAGCGGCGATAGGCATCCAGCCGCCATTCCAGCATCCATTCCGGCTCGTTCTTCTGAGCCGAGATAAAGCGCACCGTGTCCTCGGACAGGCCCTTGGGCGCCTTCTCGCTCTCAATGTCGGTCACGAAACCGTATTTGTACTGATCCACATCGATCGCGCGCACCTGCGCGACGGTCTCCTGGACGGCAGACATCTTCACTTCTCCTCTCCCGCGCGGGGTCAAGGCCCGCGGGTCAAGTGCATCTCCCGGCGGCGGCCGGGTCCTCTCATGCCGCCTGCGGAGAGCGGCCTCTCACCTGCGGCACGACCTTTTGCAAGGCCTCCACCGCCCTATCCACATCCTCGTCACGGCTGGA
Source organism: Xanthobacter variabilis (assembly GCF_043831965.2). Classification (NCBI taxonomy): domain Bacteria; kingdom Pseudomonadati; phylum Pseudomonadota; class Alphaproteobacteria; order Hyphomicrobiales; family Xanthobacteraceae; genus Xanthobacter; species Xanthobacter variabilis. The sequence goes on along the minus strand of NZ_CM195533.1, from coordinate 2,228,394 downwards.
CCAGCCGAGCGAAAGCCGAATGGCCCCCGCCGCCCGCTCCGCATCCAGCCCCATGGCCTGGAGCACATGGGATGGGCCGACCTTGCCCGACGAACAGGCCGAGCCGGCACTGACGCTTATGTGGGCGAGATCGAGCGCAATCACCAGTGTTTCCGCGCGCAATCCGGAAAAGGCGATCAAAGCGGTATTGGGCACCCGCTCCACCGCCGCCCCGATGACCGACGCGCCGGAAATGCCCGCCAGCACCTCGTCTTCCAGACGGTCGCGCGCGGACCGGAGCCGAACCACATCGGCATGGAGGGCCGCCACCTCGGCGGCCGCGCCGAAGCCGGCAATGGCGGCCACGTTCTCGGTTCCCGCCCGCCGGTTCCGCTCCTGCCCGCCACCTGCCACCAGGGGCGCCACGCGAAAGTCCGGCCGCAGCCCCACCAAGGCGCCCGCCCCCTGCGGCCCGCCCAGCTTGTGGGCGGACAGGGCCATGAAGTCGATATCAAGGTCCGCCATGTCCAGCGGCACGCGGCCCGCCGCCTGCACCGCATCGCAGAAGATCACGCCGTCATAGGCGTGAACCAGGTGCGCCGCCTGCTCCAGCGGCTGGAGCACCCCGGTCTCGTTGTTCGCCGCCATCAGGGCGACCATGGCCCGACGACCGGAATCGCGATGGTGGCGCAGCCGTTCCTCAAGGGCGTCGAGGTCCACACGGCCGGCCACGTCCACCGGCACCCGCTCCACCCGAGGAAAGCGATGGCCCTTCAGCACCGCCGGGTGTTCCACCGCGCTCGCCAGCAGAACGTCGCAAAGGTGCGGGCGCCCGTCGATCTCCACTTCCGGGTGCAGGGCAAGGGCCACCGCCTCGGTGGCGCCAGAGGTGAACACCACGCTGCGCGAGGCCCCGCCCACCAGGGCCGCCACCGCCCCCCGGGCCCGCTCCACCACCGCGCGGGCGCCGCGCCCCTCCTGATGCACGGAGGACGGATTGCCGGGCGCGTCGAGCACGGCCAGCATTGCGTCGCGCGCCTCCGGCCGCAACGGGCTGGTGGCATTGTGATCGAGATACACCCGGTCACGCGTTCCGCCGCCGCCTTCCGCCGTCTCCACCGCCTGCTGCCGCTCGCTCATGGCCGTCTCGATCCGCCTTGCATCCACCGGATGATCTTCTCATCCGCAGGCTTGCAATTGCCAGGAATCTCGGTCATAGGTCAAATTCCAACCGTTCCTGCCCTGCGCACCCCCTGAAAGCATAGCCTTTCAGCACCGCCGCGCGAGCAGAAACACATTAGAACGATTAAAAATGATGGGTCGACCCCGTCGTGAAGTCAAGGCACCCGAAGTCAAGGCCCCCGCGGCACCGGGCACCCATGGCACAGGCTCGGCCCTCCGCCGATTCGCCATCCACAGTGCCAGTCCGGCAGGACTGTAAGGGCGCCGCCGGTTGAAGGCCACCCCTTCGGACCGGTCATCCCCCGGGGAGCAATTCCAGAAACCTACGCAAGGGGTTGGCACCAGGAATTGTGAAACGGCACATGATTGGAAGCCATCCGGTGAACTCGCTTTCGCCAGATGCGCCTGAAATCCGACCCGCGAGCGTTGCGCCCCAGGGCATGACAAGCGTGGGCCGGCCCTTGAGAGGTCGCCGCCTGGAGGTCGTCAATTGGCGCATGTCCCAGTTTCCCGGAATCGGGGAAATGCACCAGATCGTTGAGTTGACGCCTTTTCTTCACGCGACCCGGTACCCACTTGGCCCGAGAACGCTCTGAGAGGTTGCGGACGTCCAATGCCAGAAGTCATCTTCCCCGGCGAGAAGGGGCGCCTCGAAGGCCGCTACCAGCCCGCCAAGACCCGCAATGCCCCCATCGCCATCATTCTTCATCCCCATCCGCAATTCGGCGGAACGATGAACAATCCGGTGGTCTACAACCTTTACTACCAGTTCGCGAACCGCGGCTTCTCCGTGCTGCGCTTCAATTTCCGGGGCGTGGGCCGCTCCCAGGGCTCGTTCGACCACGGCCAGGGCGAGCTGTCCGATGCCGCCGCCGCGCTGGACTGGGCCCAGTCCGTCAATCCGGACGCGCGGGCGTGCTGGATCGCCGGCTTCTCGTTCGGCGCCTGGATCGGCATGCAGCTGCTGATGCGCCGCCCGGAGGTGGAGGGCTTCATCTCCATCGCCGCACCGGCGAACCTTTATGACTTCTCCTTCCTTGCCCCCTGCCCCTCGTCCGGCCTGTTCGTGCACGGCGACAAGGATGCGGTGGTGCCCACCACCGCGGTGCAGACCCTGGTGGAGAAGCTGAAGACCCAGAAGGGCATCGTCATCGAGCAGCAGGTGGTGCCCGGCGCCAACCACTTCTTCGATGGCAAGACCGAAGAGCTGATGGGCGTGGTGGGCACCTATCTCGACAAGCGCCTGCCCGGCACCCGCAACGACAGCGCCGCCTGAAGGCGCGCCTTCAGGCGGTGGAGGAAAGGGGTCGCCTCGGCGGCCCCTTTTGCTTTTGGCCCCCGCGCTCAGGTCTCCACCAGCCCGGTGCTGTCGCCGCCGATGGCCTCGGGGCGGCCATGGGGCTTGGCGAGATATTCGCTCGAACGCATCTCGTGCAGGCGCGAGACCGTGCGCGCGAACTCGAACGCCTCCGTGCCGTCGGTGCCCACATAGAGGCCCTCCGGCGGCGCCGCGGCGGACGCGACGAGCTTCACATTGGCATCGTAGAGCGTGTCGATCAGCGAGATGAAGCGCTTCGCCTCGTTGCGCTGGTCCGGCCCCATGACCGGAATGTGCTCCAGCACCAAGGTGTGGAACATGCGCGCGAGGCTCAGATAATCCGGGTTCGGCCCCAGCGGCGCCTCGCACAGATTGGCGAAGGAGAAGCGCGCCGCCCCGCGGGCCATGGCCGGGATCTCCAGATGCCGCCCCTTCAGCTCGATGGAGCTGGGCACCCCGCCGGACGGCCCGGCGAGTCGCTTCCAGGCGTCGTTGATGGCGGCATCCGCCTGCGGGCCGAGGGGCGTGTACCAGGTGGAAAGGCCTTCCAGCTTCTCCATGCGGTAATCGGTCCGTGATTCGAGGGAGAGCACCTTCATGCGCTCCTGGATCATGGCGATGAAGGGCAGGAACAGCGCGCGGTTGAGGCCGCCGGCATAAAGGTTCTGCGGCGCCACGTTGGAGGTGGCCACCACCACCACGCCATCGGCGAACAGCTTCTCGAACAGCCGCCCCAGGATCATGGCGTCGGCGATGTCGGTGACGTGGAACTCGTCGAAGCACAGCACCTTGGCTTCCTGGGCAAGCGCCGCCGCCACCGGGGCGATGGGATCGGCCGTCTTGCGCTCGCCATTCTTCTGCGCCTGGCGCTCCTTGAAGATGCGCTCGTGCACATCGCCCATGAAGGCGTGGAAATGGGCGCGGCGCTTGCCCTTGGGCGGCAGGGCCTCGAAGAAGAGGTCCATCAGCATGCTCTTGCCGCGGCCCACCTCGCCATAGATATAGAGCCCCTTGGGCGCGGAAACCGGCGCGCGGCGCTGGAAAAGCCAGCCGAGGGAGGACGACTTCTGCGCCAGCGCCTTCTGCCGCAGCTCCAGCTCCAGCCGGGCGAATTCGCTCACCACCTCGGCCTGGGCGGGGTCGGCCTCGATATCGCCGGCGGCGAGCCTTGCCGCATAAAGCTCCGCCACACGCGCCGTCGTCTCAGTCGCCATGGAGTGTCCCCTGCGCCCGGCCGAGCCGGGGCTTCACCGCGTTGTTGGGGGAAGGTGGCCGGATGCCCCCTCCGTTGCGGTCTGGTTTAGAGCATTTTCCGCAGCGTTGGATACCGGGGCACGCAAGGAAACGCCGGGGTCGCGCGGAAAGCCTCTCACGCGGCGGGGGGCGGCAGGGGATGGCCGGGCATCAGCTCATAGGGGTGCACCCATCCCGGCAGGGCGGCGATGCGATCGGCCCAGCGGGCAATGTGGGGGAATTGCTCCAGCTCCACCCCCGCCCGCTCCGGATAATAGACATAGCCGGCCAGGGACACGTCGGCGATGGTGGGCAGGCCTCCCACCATGAAGTCATGCTGCGCCAGATGGGCGTCGACGATGCCATAAGCGGCAAGGGCGCGCAGGCGCAGAAAGGCGGTAACATCGCCCTCCATGTGACCGGACAGGCCCACCATGAAGCGCAGGGTGGCGAAGTAGCTGGTGAACTTGTGGTTGTCGAACAGGATCCAGCGCAGCGCCTCCAGCCGCTCGCTCTCGCCCTCGGGCAGGAAGCGGCCGGTCCTGTGGGCGAGATAGTCGAGAATCACGCCCGATTGGGAGAGCTTCAGGTCGCCATCCACCAGCACCGGCACCTCGCCCATCTCGTTCACATTGGCGCGGAAGGCGTCCGAGCGGGTCTCGCCATTGAAGAAGTCCACGAACACGGGCTCCCACGGCACGTCGCAAAATTGCAGCATCAGCGCGGCGCGATAGGCGTTGCCGGACTGGGCGAAACAATAGAGCTTCATCGGATGCACGGCGCACGCTCCCCTCAAGGACCGGTCCAGATTAACGCCTCCCGCCGTCCGCCGCACTGGACAGTGTCGCCGACCCGTGAAATTTGACCGCCGCCACCTGTCGCAAGCCGGAGCCGCTGTGAGCGCCCCTGACACCGCCCCACCCCCACCGGCTCCCCCGCGGGCGCCCCTTCTGGGCCGCATCGGCATTTGGCTGGCCGATCACGACCCCGGCGGCATCGACACGACGCGCGCGCTGCACTTGGGCATCGCCCTGGTGGGGGCCATCCTGCTGGGGGTCACCACCTCCCAGCTGTTCGGCCTCGACATGACCATCACCTTCCCGCTGATGGCCGGCACCGGCGCGCTCACCATGATTTCCTTCAATCCCGCCGCCAGCCGCCGCACGGAGGCGGTGACCATGGTCCGGCTGTTTGCGGTGGCGGCGGCCTTCCTCGCTCTGCTGGCGGTGGTGGGGCCCGGCGAGGGGGCGGGGAACGCCATGGCGCAAAAGCTGCTGCTGATCCCCCTCTCCTTCTGCGCCCTGATCCTGCGGCGCTACGGCATGGACGGGCAGCGCCTGGGCCTTGCTCTGATCGTGGTGGCGACGGTGGGCACCATTCTGACGCCGACGCGGCTGCAGGCCCTGCTGCTGCTGGCCGCCTTCTGCCAGGGCGCAGTGGTGTCGGCGCTGCTGCGCCTGTCGCCCTGGCGGCCTTCGGCGGTGGCTGCCTATGTGCAATCCACCCTCGATGTGCAGGCGGCGGTGGCCGCCTTCCTGCGCGAGATGTCGGATGCGGTGCGCACCGGCGCGCCCTTCACCGATGATGCCGCCCGCGCGGTGGAGCGCCTGCGCGCGCGGGTGTGGAACGCCCTCGGCAACGCCCTGGCGGAGGACCCCGGCGGGCGCGTCGAGTTCGAGGCGCTGCGCGCCAAGTTCTATCGGCTGCGCGTGGCCGTGCAGCTGCTGGCGGGGTGCATTCCGCAAAACACCACGGGGCCCTCGGGCTGGCGCAGCCCGTTCGCCACCGCCGCCGACCACATTGCCCGGCGGCTCGAAGCCATCGACGTGCGCGACGTGCATTCCCAGGAGCGGTTCGAACGGGCCATCGCCTTGCTGCGGGAACAGGCCTTCTCGCCGGATCTGCCGCCGGAAGACCGATTCGCCCTGCTGCGCGCGCTCACGGCCTTCGATCGCCTGTCCCTCGTGATCCACGGCATCGAGACGGCGGAGCTCGCCCCGTTTCCATCCCCCCATTCGGAAGCGGAAGAGGCGCCGCCGTCAGTGAAGCCGATTGCCTGGCTGCAACGGGCGGCGGACGGCACGCGGCAGCTCTCGGCGCCGCTCAAGGTGGCCTGCCAGGGGCTGGTGGCGACCAGCCTCACCACCGCGCTCGACCTGGGTCTACATCTCAGCCATGCCTATTGGGCGACGATGACGGTGATGTTCGTCATCGGCAACAGCGTGGGCGAAACCTATGTGCGGGTGCGCTACCGGGTGGTGGGCACCCTGGTGGGCGTGCTCATCGGCATCCTGTTCTTCCTGGTGCTGGGTGACACCATCTGGCTGCTCGCCATTCTCTGCATGGCGGCCCAGCTCGTCTCCATCGTCACCCAGAAGGACCGTTATGACGTGGCCTCGGCGGCGGTCGGCTTCTCCGTGGTGCTGGGGCTCCACATTCTCGACGGGCTCGGCACGTCGGGCATGCTGGCGCGCATCTATGAAACCGCCATTGGTGCCCTGACGGCCCTCGCCATTTCCTATGTGGTGCTGCCGGTCTACGTGACCGATCAGTTCCGCCCCGAGGTGGAAGGCATTCTCAAACGCTGCCGCGAGGCGCTGGCGAGCTGGTGGCCACACCCTGGCACCGCCGTGTCGGTCGCCTCGCAGGTGGCGGCGGTGCGTCAATTGAGCATGCGCCTGCCCCAGTTCGGCGCCGAGCAGAGCTTCGGCCATTCCGCCGGGGACGCGGCCAACGTGGTCTCCACCCTCGACGTTCTGGTGACCTATCTCGCGCTGATCGAGGACATTTCCGGGCGGCTCGGCGATGCGCCGGACAGGCCGGAAATGGTGGCGGTGGTGGAAGCCGCGCGCTCGCGCAGCCTCACCGCCTTCGCCGTTGTCCTGCACGAGGGCGGCGCCTCGGGCCTGGCCGCGGCGGCGCCGGCGGTGGAGGCCGCCGTTTCCACCGCCCTCAAGCTGGCCGACGAGCCGGCGGTGAAGGATCTGCTGCCTTTGGTCGCCGATTATCTGGCTTATTCGGATGCCCTGTTGCGGCCGCTGCGCGAGCTGCGCACCGCGATGCAGGACGAGACGCCCTGGCAGAAGGAACGCACCCTCGCCGCCGGCGACACGCCCATGCGCGTCACCTGACGACCGGCAGGCCGCTTGCCTTCATGCGTCGCAGGGAAGCGCCCTAGTCGCCCGTGAATGGGCGGAAGTGCTTGGAAAGCTTCAGGCCCTGCCCCTGGTAGTGGGAGCGCATGTCGGCGCCGTAGAGGGTGCCGGGGCGCCCGGCCATCCGCTCATAGACCAGCCGGCCCACGGTCTGCCCATGCTCCAGGATGAAGGGCACCTCGCGCGAGCGCACTTCCAGCACCGCGCGGGCCCCGCGGCCGCCGGCCACGGCGCTGCCGAAGCCGGGATCGAAGAAGCCCGCATAATGCACGCGGAACTCGCCTACCAGCGGGTCGAAGGGCACCATCTCGGCCGCATAGTCCGCCGGCACATGCACCGCCTCGCGGGAGGCGAGGATGTAGAAGGCATCCGGGTCGAGCACGAGCGAGCGCCCGTCCCCCCGCACCCGGATCGGCTCCCAGAAGTCCTCCACGTCCAGCGCGCCGGACTGGTCCACGTCGATGACGCCGGTGTGGCGTTTGGCCCGGAACCCCTGGAGGCCACCGAGCGCCTCGCCCGCCAGATCCACCCCCAGCGCGATGCCGCCCGCGGCCACATCCGGCTGGGGCGCGTCCACCAGGCATTCGGCGGTCTGCAGGCTCAAGAGTTCCAGATCCGAGAGCCGCGCCACGCCGCGCCGGAACCGCAGCTGCGACAGACGCGAGCCGGTGCGCACCAGGATGGGGAAGGTGCGCGGCGAGATTTCCAGATAGAGCGGACCCCGATAACCCTGCGGAATGGTGTCGAACGCCCGCGCCCCGTCGGTGATGACGCGCACGAACACGTCCAGTCGGCCGGTGGAGCTCTTGGGATTGGCGGCGGCGGCGAGGTCCGCCGGCAGCTTCAGCCGCTCGAACAGCTCCACCAGATAGACGCAGCCCGTCTCCAGCACCGCCCCCTGGGAGAGGTCGAGCTTGTGAAGGGCCAGCGTGTCGAGCCGCTCCTTCACGCTCACGCCGGCGCCGGGCAGGAAGCTCGCCCGCACGCGCCAGGCGCTGCGCCCCAGCCGCAGGTCCAGGCTGGCCGGCTGGATCTGATCGGCATCAAGAGCATGCCGGCAGGCGATGAGCCCCTTCGCCTTCAGCTCCGAGATGGCTTCGGCGGGAAGGATTCCCGGCTTCAGTACATCGGCCACGCGCATCCCCACATCCGCTTTGCCATCCGCCCCGTTCGATTTAACGAACGAATTCCTTGACGCCAAGGGGACGGCGGCATTAGTGATCCCGCTCGTGGTCAATTTGAGCCGGCCGGCTTGCAGCCACGTTAAAAACGCACTTGCTAAAAGGCCGGGGATGAGCGGATCGCCGCCGCGCATGTGCCGTGAAGTCGCGGACAAATGCAAGCGTGGGACCGCAACACATCCTCCGCCGTGGAGACAGCCATGTCGTCGGCGTCCGAAACGGGCCAGCCCCGTCCCAGCTTCCTCGGTTCCGCGGAGGCGCGCGCGCTTCATCCGGAAACGCGCCTCGTGCATGCGGGCACCACCCGTTCGCCGTTCGGCGAAACCTCGGAAGCCCTCTTTCTCACCCAGGGCTTCGTCTATGACAGCGCGGCCGCCTGCGAGGCGCGCTTCAAGGGCGAGGATCCCGGCTTCGTCTATTCCCGCTACGCCAACCCCACCACCTCCATGTTCGAGGAGCGCATGGCGCTGATCGAGGGCGCTGAGGTGGCGCGCGCCACCGCATCGGGCATGGCGGCGGTGAATGCGGCCCTGCTCTGCCAGGTGAAGGCCGGCGACCATGTGCTGGCGGCCCGCGCCCTGTTCGGCTCCAGCCGCTGGATCCTGGAAGAGCTGCTGCCGCGCTTCGGCGTCGAGGTGACGCTCGTGGACGGCACCGACATCGAGGCCTGGCGCCGGGGCATCCGCTCCAACACCCGCGCCTGCCTGCTGGAAAGCCCCACCAACCCCACCCTCGACATCATCGACATCGCGGCGGTGGCCGAGATCGCCCATTCCGTGGGCGCGCGGCTGGTGGTGGACAATGTGTTCGCCACCCCCCTCCTGCAGCACCCGCTGAAGCTGGGCGCCGACGTGGTGGTTTATTCCACCACCAAGCATGTGGACGGCCAGGGCCGCTGCCTGGGCGGCATGGTGCTGTGCTCACGCCAGTTCCTCGATGAGGAGCTCCAGGTGTTCCTGCGCCAGACCGGCCCTTCCATCTCCCCCTTCAATGCGTGGGTGATGCTGAAGGGGCTGGAGACGCTGTCCGTCCGCGTGGAGCGCATGCAGGCGAGCGCGGCGCGGCTGGCGGACGTGCTGGCCGGCGCGCCCGGCGTGGAGAAGGCGCTTTATCCCTTCCGCGACGACCATCCGCAGGCGGCGCTCGCGCGCCGGCAGATGAGCGGCGGCGGCACCCTCGTGACCTTCGTGGTGGAAGGCGGCAAGGAGGGCGCTTTCCGCTTCATGGATGCGCTCAGGGTGATCCGCATCTCCAACAATCTCGGCGACGCTAAGAGCCTCATCACCCATCCCGCCACCACCACCCACCAGCGCTTCACGCCCGAGGCACGCGCGGAAATGGGCATCAGCGACGGCCTGTTGCGCCTGTCGGTGGGCCTGGAGCATCCCGACGACCTGGAAGCCGACCTGCGCAACGCCCTGACGGCCATCTGAGGCACCCGCCGCACGCGCTCGCCCGCAATGGCGACGCGCGGCCCCGCTGACAGAGCCATGGCAACCAGCCCCTCCGGCCCCCTGGTGACTTGCGACTCCGCAACGAGCCAGAGGGCATGGAGGGGCTGAAGGCCACGGCGGCGGGATGCACCTCCGGACGAACAGGCCGCAGACAGCCAGCCGGTGCGCGTGACGGCGCGCGCGTTACCGTGCACCGCGGCGCGCGAAACCACCCAGCGGCCGCGCCACGCCCCTGCGCTGCGAGGTGGGAAGCCGCCCTCGGAACGGCAACGGACATCCGCCGCTCGCGCCATGCCCCACGGCGGGGCCGCCCCTGCTCCATCTCCCAGACGACAGAAACAGGCCCCTCGCCCCGCGCCGCATGAGCTCGGCGGTAGACGTATGGGTGCGTGCGGAGATCAGCACCACTCCCGACCATAGCCAGCGCCCCGGCCACGCCCCCCGGGCCCGAAGCGCCCGCGTGCCGTTCCCCACGACAGCAACGATCCCCGAGGGAACTACTGTCGTCAGCCTTGTCCGACGCGAATCCCCCTCGAACCGCAGAAACTGCCACAGACCCCTTATAAGTTGCGCCGATGCCACGGCATCTATTCGTCGGATATATCCGACATCTGCAGCATTCTCCGGCCCATGCCCGCAAGGCTGCATCGCCGCCGCAAGACACCACTCGTCGGATTTTATCGACACTTCATACCGGCACCTCAATGGCGACCTTTTGCCGGAAATTTGTGCGTAAAAAATATAATATAATCATCATATTATACAATTTTCATGCAGCCATCTGGGCGGCTGCACAAAATATCGCATATCGCTATGATTGACGGAATATCGTGACAGGTCGTAGCGTTCTGTCATCTCAGCCGGAAACGAGCGGAAAGGCGGAAACATGACTGTGGCAACCCTGGGCCGGCGCGGAGCTCTGGCGGCCCTTCTCGGAGCGGGACTTTTCGCGGCGGGCGCGCCCATCGCGGCGCGGGCGGCGGATGATGTGGTGATTGGCGTCATCCAGCCTTTGAGCGGGCCCAACGCCCAGTTCGGCATCGGCTCCCTGCGCGGCATCGAGCTTGCCGCCGACACCATCAATGCCGCGGGCGGCATCAAGGCCCTGGGTGGTGCCAAGATCAAGCTGGTGACGGCCGACGTGCCCACCCCCAACACCGCCGCCGCCGCCACCCAGCGGCTGATTTCTCAGAACGGCGTGAGCGCCGTGATCGGCGCCTTCGTCTCTTCCACCACGCTCGCGGCCTCTGAAGTGACCGAGCGCGCCGGCATTCCGCTGGTGACCTTCGCCTTCGCCGACCAGATCACCGGGCGCGGCTACAAATACGTGTTCCAGGTCTCGCCCAAGGGCACCGTATTCGGCAAGGCGCAGTTTGATTATGCCACCGAGATCGCCAAGGCGGCCGGCGAGAAGATCGACAAGATCGCCATCCTTTATGAAGACACCGCCTATGGCACCGCCCAGGCCAAGGGCCTGCGCGACGCGGCCAAGGCGGCCGGCGTCGAGGTGGTGATGGACGAGGCCTATCCGCTCGGCATCACCGACGTCTCGCCGCTGGTGAACAAGCTGAAGGCCTCCGGCGCGCAGATGGCGTTCCCGGTCTCCTACCTCAATGATGGCCTGCAGATCATCCGCGCCCTGCGCCAGCAGAACATCGACATTCCGGTGGTGGGCGGCGCGGCCGGCTACATCATTCCCGACTTCAAGAAGGGCCTCGGTGAATATGCCGAAGGCGTGCTCTCGGTGGCCGCCGCTTCCGGCGACCTGATCCCCGAGGTGGCCGCCGAGTACAAGAAGAAGTACGGCACCTTCATCACCCATGAGGCTCTGATCCACGCCGCCGCCCTGGACGCGGTGGTGCAGGCCATGGAGAAGGCCAAGTCTTCCGACCCCGAGAAGGTGCGCGCCGAGCTGGCCTCCCTCGATTACTGCAAGGGCTTCGCCCAGGGCGTGCCGGGCGGCTGCATCAAGTTCGACGCCAACGGGCTCAACACCTCGTCCTTCCCGGTGTTCGTGCAGTGGCGCGGCGATGAGCCGGTCACCGTCTACCCGCCCAAGGCCGCCAAGCAGAAGCCCATGTGGCGCGGCAAGACCGTCGAGTGAGGCGGGGCAGCTGATCCCCCATTGAACATCCCCGCCCTTCCCGCTCCGTGGGAAGGGCCTCTTCTCCAGCAACGGATCAAGGCATGATTCAGGCTCTCGTCGACGGCATCCTGCTCGGCGGCGTCTATGGTGTGATCTCCACCGGACTGTCGCTGGTGTTCGGCGTGCTCGGAGTGGTCAACTTCGCCCACGCGGAATTCCTCATGCTGGGCATGTATGTGGCGTGGTTCGCCTGGCGCATGCTGGGGCTCGATCCGCTGCTGGGCTCGGTGCTCTCCTTCATCATCGTGTTCGCCGTGGGCTACGGCGTGCAGCGCCTGCTCATCCAGCGGGTGCTGAAAGCGCCGCCGGCGGCCCAGGTGTTCCTCACCGTGGGGCTCATGATCGTCATCGAGAATGCCGCCCTCATCGCCTTCGGCTCTGATTTCCGCTCGGTGAGCGTGCCCTATCAGGTGGAAGGCTATCGCCTCGCCGGCATCTTCATCAGCGCCCCCTATCTCTACGCCTTCATCGCCGCCGTGGTGCTCTCCCTTGCCTTGTGGCTGTTCCTGGAGCGCAGCTGGAGCGGGCGGGCTATCCGCGCCGTGGCGCAGGACCCCATGGCCTCGACGCTGGTGGGCGTGGATACCAAGCGCACCTACGGCTTCGCCTTCGGCCTGGGCGTCGGCCTCACCGCCTTCGGGGGCGCCGTCATCCTGCCCTACATCACGGTCAGCCCCACGGTGGGCGGCCAGTTCGTGGTGCTGATGTTCACGGTGGTGGTGCTGGGCGGGCTCGGCAGCGTCACCGGCGCCTTGGTGGGCGGCCTGGTGGTGGGCATCGTCCAGTCCATGTCGGCGCTGTTCTTCCCCATCCAGCTGCAGAATTTGTTCCTGTTCGTCATCTTCATCGCCGTGCTCGCCCTGCGCCCGCAGGGCCTCATCAAGGGGGCCTGAACGTTGCGCTTCGCACTCAAGCCGGGGCACGTGGTGCTGCTCCTCTTCTTCATCGCCGCGGCGCTCCTGCCGCTGTTCGTGGACCCGCGCGGGCATCTGCTGCGGGTGGCCGCCATGGCCTTGCTTTTCGCCGCCATGGCCCAGTCGTGGAACATCGTCGGCGGCCTCGCCAACCAGATCTCGCTGGGCCATGCTGCCTTCTTCGGCCTCGGCGCCTACACCTCCACCCTCCTGTTCCTGCGGCTCGGCATCTCGCCGTGGATCGGCATGCTGGCCGGGGCGATGGTGGCGGGCATCGCTGCGGCGCTGCTCTCGGTGCCCACCTTCCGCCTGAAGGGCCATTATTTCGCGCTGGCGACCCTCGCCTTCGCCGAAGTGCTGCGGGTGATCGCCAACAGCTGGGCGGATCTGTCCGGTGGCCCGGTGGGGCTCACCGTGCCCTTCCTCGGCACCCAGCCGCTCAGCTTCGCCTTCCGCGCGGTGTCGTCTTATTACTGGATCATCCTCGCCTTGCTGGTGATCGTGTGCGTGGTGTTCTACGTGCTCGCCCACGGCGCCATGGGCTATCGCCTGCGGGCGGTGCGGGAGAATGAGGCGGCGGCGGAAGTGGCCGGCGTCAATACCTTCCGGGTGAAACTGGTGGCGAGCGTGATCTCGGCGGCGCTCACCGCCATGTGCGGCACGGTGTTCGCCCAGTTCACCTTCTTCTTCGATCCGGACTCCATCTTCTCCTTGTCCGGCATCTCGGTGCGCATGGCCATGATCGCCATTGTCGGCGGCCTGGGCACGCTGGGCGGGCCCATCATCGGTGCCCTGTTCCTGATCCCGCTGGAGGAGGTGGCCAATGCCTATCTGTCGTCGCGGGCGGCGGGCCTCTCGCAGCTGGTGTTCGGCCTCATCCTCATCGCCGCCATCCTGATCCAGCCGCGTGGCATCATGGCCTTCTTCCCGAAGGCCAAAATGAAAACGCCACCCAAGGCGCAACCGGCAACCGAGGGAGCGCGCGGATGACCCCCACCAACCCCAAAGTGGTGCTGGAAGCCGCCGATATCTGCGTCACCTTCGGCGGCCTGAAGGCGGTGGATGGCGTGTCCTTCTGCCTGCATCAGGGCGAGATCGTCGGCCTCATCGGCCCCAACGGCGCCGGCAAGACCACCTTGTTCAACGCGCTCGTGGGGCTGCAGAAGCTCTCCGGCGGCGCGGTGCGCCTGGATGGCGAGACGGTATCGGGCCTCAAGCCCCACCGTATCGCCACGAAGGGCATGACCAAGACCTTCCAGAACGCGGCTTTGTTCCCCGACATGAGCGTGCTGGAAAACGTCACCACCGCCGCCCTGCTGCGGCATGACCTGAAGGGCGCCCGCGCCAAGGCCACCGAGGTGCTGGCGCGGCTCGACCTCAGCCCCATCGCCGACGCCGACGTGGCCGACCTCACCTTCCCCCAGAAGGCCATGGTGGAGATGGCCCGCGCGCTCGCGACCGAGCCCCGCGTGGTGCTGCTGGACGAGGTGATGGCGGCGCTGACCCCCAGCGAGATGGACGAGGTGATGGACGTGATCCGCGCGCTCAAGGGCGAGGGCCTGACCTTCCTGGTGGTGGAGCATCACATGCGGGCCATCATGGCCCTGTGCGACCGGCTCATTGCCGTGAATTTCGGCCGCCTCATCGCCGCCGGCACCCCGGCGGAGGTCGCCTCCCACCCCACCGTCATCGAGGCCTATCTCGGCCACGGCGCCGCAGGCCAGGAGGGCAGCCATGCTTGAGGTGCGTGATCTCAGCGTCTCCTATGGCGGCCCCAACGTGCTGGAGCATGTGGAGCTGGAGGTGAAGGCGGGCGAGACGGTGGCGGTGCTGGGCGCCAACACCGCCGGCAAGACCACGCTTTTGCGCACCATCTCCGGCCTCGTGGCCAAGGCGCGCGGCACCATCCTGTTCGAGGGCGCGCCCCTGCTCGGCCGGCCGGCCCACACCATCCCGGCCCTGGGCATCGGCCATGTGCCGGAAGGCCGGCACGTGTTCCCGCGCATGTCCACCATGGACAACCTGATGATGGGGGCCTTCGGCGACCGCCGCGCCAGCGACCTTCAGGCCCGCATCGACCGGGTGCTGACGCTGTTCCCGCGCCTCGGCGAGCGGCGCACCCAGATGGCCGGCTCCATGTCCGGCGGCGAGCAGCAGATGGTGTCCATCGGGCGTGCGCTCATGGGCAATCCCAAGCTGCTGCTGCTCGACGAGCCGAGCCACGGCCTCGCGCCCATCGTGGTCGACGAGCTGCATGCCGCCATCGGCGAGATCAACCGGCAGGGCGTGGCGGTGCTGCTGGTGGAGCAAAACGCGGTGCTGGCTCTCGACGTCGCCCATCGCGGCTACGTGCTGGAGGCCGGCCACGTGGTGCTGTCCGGCAGCTCCGAAAGCCTCAAGGCCGATCCGGCGGTGCGCCGCGCCTATCTCGGGGTCTAGCGCGCAAGCCGCCCGCAACG
Source organism: Xanthobacter variabilis (assembly GCF_043831965.2). NCBI lineage: Bacteria > Pseudomonadati > Pseudomonadota > Alphaproteobacteria > Hyphomicrobiales > Xanthobacteraceae > Xanthobacter > Xanthobacter variabilis. Next base: position 2,213,373 of record NZ_CM195533.1, on the reverse strand, counting down.
TTTCCAAGGAGAGACAAGATGAAGATCACAGCCGGCGTCGCCCAGGTGGGTGCGGTGCCCTATGACGTGGAAGCGAGCCTTGCCAAGGCCGAGGCCTGGATTGCCAAGGCCGGCGCGGCAGGCTGCCAGATCGTGGTGTTCCCGGAGGCGTTCCTGTCCGGCTATCCCAAGGGCTCGGATTTCGACATCTCCATCGGCGTGCGCACCACCCGCGGGCGCGACGAGTTCCGCCGCTATCTGGACGCCGCCATCACCGTGCCCGGCCCGGAAACCGAGCGCCTGGGCGCAGCCGCCGCGGCCGCCGGCACCTATGTGGTGATCGGGGTGATGGAGCGTGAGCTCGGCACCCAGTATTGCACCGCCCTCTATTTCGGCCCCGACGGCACCCTTCTGGGCAAGCACCGCAAGCTGATGCCCACCGCCGGCGAGCGCCTAGCCTGGGGCTTCGGCGACGGCTCCACCTTGCCGGTCATCGACACGCCCATCGGCAAGATCGGCGCGGTGATCTGCTGGGAGAACTACATGCCCATGTTGCGCATGACCATGTATGCCAAGGGCGTCTCCCTCTATTGCGCCCCCACCGCCGATGATCGCGAGACCTGGCTGCCCACCATGCGCCATATCGCCATGGAAGGCCGCTGCTTCGTGCTCACCTCGTGCCAGGTGGCGCGCCGCGGCGACTTCCCGGAGGATTATCGCTGCGCGGTATCGGATGATCCGGACACCCTGCTGATGCACGGCGGCTCGGCCATCATCGATCCGCTGGGCCAGGTGCTGGCGGGGCCGCTGTTCGATGAGGAAGGCCTTCTCACCGCCACCCTCGACCTCGACGACCTCGCCCGCGCCAAGTTCGATTTCGACGTGGCCGGCCACTATGCGCGGCCCGACGTGTTCACCCTGACGGTGAACGAGGCGCCACAGAACGCCGTCCGCCTCAAGCCCTGACCGGGACGGGCGGCCCGCCACCCCGCGCCAGCGCGCGGGGTGGCGCCCTCAGCCGCAGGCACTCTTTCACCCGCCCCTTGCGCGCTCGGCACCCGGGGCTGATACATCGGTTTGTTGTCCTCACCTCAATCGGCGCGTCATGAGCATTGAAGAAAAGCTGGCGAAGATCGGAATCAGCGGCAAGCTGCTGAAGCTCTATTTGGCCGCCGTCGAGCTGGGCGAGGCTCCCGTGCAGGAGATCGCCGCCCGCGCCGGCCTTGCCCGCACCACCGCTTATGACGTGCTGGAACGCCTGGAACAGGAAGAGCTGATCCGGGTGGAAGAGCGCCAGGGCCGGCGCTACGTGATCGCCGAAGATCCGGTGGGCATGCTGCAGCGGCTCGACCATCGCCGCCAGGTGATCGGCGACCTGATGCCCCAGCTGCGCTCCCTCTACAATCGCGCCAAGGGCAAGCCGCAGATCCGCTTCTATGAGGGCGAGGAAGGCGTGCACACCGTGCTGTGGGACACCCTCACCTGCCAGAGCAAGGTGCTGCGGGGCATCCTCTCCATGGGCGAGCTCATCGAGACACCCGGCCTTTCGGAGATGGACACCTACATTTCCGAGCGGGTCAATCGCGGCATCACCCTCAGGGTGGTGCGCTCGCGCAGCAAGGACACCGAGCGCATCTGGCCCTGTACGCCGCAGGACCTGCGCGACCTGCGCTACGCCCCCGACAGCATGGTGCTGGGCGTGACCCAATATGTGTATGACGACAAGGTCGCCATCATCTCCTCGAAGCGGGAAAATTACGGCCTCGTCATCGAGAGCGAGGATTTCGCGCGGCTGCAGACCATCCTGTTCGAAACCCTCTGGTCCATGAGCGCCCCTGCGAACCTGCCAGCCAGCCCACCGGCGAAGACAGGCCGTCGCGGCACCAAGACCGCGGGCTCGCCGCAATAGAGCGCTTGCGAGCGACGGGGATACCTGTCCCTTTGATGAATACGCCTCAAATTAGTGAGCCATGGCGTTCCCCGGCTTTAGCGAAACGCGGCAAGGCTCTGCAATAGAACTGAAGCTGCTTGAGCGACGTCTCAAGAACTGCGTGGCGAGCCTGAGGCTCCTCAATCTGCAGCACCTGTCCGGCACCGAGGGCCGCCGCACAATCGCCCCCCTCATAAGGGGCCCGCCGGAATGGAGATGGATTTCGGTGCGACATGCGCGGCCGGAGCGGCTTGGGCCACCACAGGCGCCGGCAGAGCGCGAGCGCGCATCGCGCCGGCTTGAAGGGCCCGCCCCGGGCAAGGAACGGCCCGCTTCAGCCACCGCCGCCTCGTTTCAGTTCCATCGCCTCGCCCCCACTCCACGCCGCGCCCGGGCACAGCCGCCAATCCCATCGCGCCGCCCGGATTGTCCAGGACCGGAGTGAGGGGAGGATCGAAGATTTGGGCCTCCACACCGCTAAACTCCCGCGAAAACCCTCGGATACCGGGGGCCGGCGAGCACGTCTAAGCGGATGCAGATGGAGTGCAGGGGCTGAAAATGATGCACCCTCTGGCAAGCGCGCCGCCCCCGCCACATGCGCGCAGGTGCTCCCGCAGCAGCCGGCGATCAACATCGCCCCCGACTTCAGAAACTTAAAGTAATTCAAAACATTCATTTGCACGAAAATACGCAATAAGTTTATGTGATTAAATTTTATAACTATTCAATCATCGACAAGCTGAGAGACTCGTGCGACTTTCGCTACGTCAAGGTGAACAGCTACTGCACTCGGCGGCACGCCAAACCCATCAGCCACGATCTTGACGTTCGGCTCTGGGCGGGTTGCCGGGATTTGAATAATGACGACCAATTTTCGTGGTTTCACTGAAGTTTTCCTTTTGGGCTTTGCGTTTACGGGCGGCGGCATAGGCTTGGCGAAGGCCCAGCAAGCAGCTGCGGAACTCGAGTTGCCGACCGTGGAAGTAGTCGGCTCCGCATCCGCGGAAGGCGACGACGGCGCGTCGGTTGCCGCCGGGGTGCGGGGCGCCGCCAACGGCCGGGCCACTCCGTCCTCCGCCTCACCCGTGATCGATTATGTCGCGACGGATTCACGCGTCGGTACCAAGACCGATACCCCGCTGATCGAGACGCCCCAATCCATCACCGTGATCGGCGACGAGCAGATGCGCGACCAGGGCGTGCAGAATGTTCAGGAGGCGCTGCGCTATACCCCCGGGGTCCTGGGCGGGGCCTTCGGCGTGGATACGCGCAGCGACTACAACTATATTCGCGGCATTCCCGCCACTTACTTCATTGATGGGCTGCGCAGCAGCTTCGGCTACACCTATACAATCCCCATCGAGCCCTATGCCCTGGAGCGCGTGGAAGTGCTGCGCGGGCCGGCCTCCATGCTCTATGGTCAGGCGCCTGTGGGCGGCATCGTCAACGGCGTCTCCAAGCTGCCGCTGGCGACGCCGCGCAACGAAGTTACGGTCGAATATGGCTCTTTCGACTTCAAACAGTTCAAGTTCGACAGCAGCGGCCCGCTGACCCAGGACGGCAAGTGGCTCTATCGCGTCGTCGGCCTCGCCCGTGATGCGGACACGCAGGTTGACTATGTGGGCGACGACCGCCTGATGATCGCGCCCTCCCTCACCTACCGGCCAACGGACGACACGTCCATCACGTTGCTGGCCAACATCCGCGATGACAAGACCGGTTCCACCCAGCAATTCCTGCCGGCGCTTGGCACACTCACGCCCAATGCATATGGCCAGCGCGCAAATTTCAGCACTTTTGTGGGTGAGCCCGGCGATTACTACAACACCCGGCAACAATCCCTGGAGATGCTCCTCGACCACAGGTTCAATGAGAGCCTGAAGCTCCACAGCGTCACGCGCTATACACACACCGAGAATGACTACCAGTCCACCTATGCGGCCGTCATGACACCCTCGCGCGTGGCGGTCTTCAACGCGCTTTTGGGGGGGCCGATCTTCAATCCGGCCTATGCCCCCTACCTCAATGCCGGGCAAAGTCAGATCGCCCGCGCCGTGACCAAGCAAAACACCGACACGGGCGTGCTGGCCTCCGACACCTACCTGTCCGGCACGTTCCAGACCGGCATCTTCGAGCACAAGCTGACGGGCGGCATCGACTACACGCGCTTCGCGATGGACCTGGAGACGGCCGGCACCCTGGTGGACAATGCACTGCCCGGACAGCCGCGCTTCGACATCTATGCGCCGCTCTACGGCCAGTCGACCTATCTTTATTCCCTCAGCGGCGGCATTGTCTCACCCTATGCCATTCCCATGTCCGCGCAGCCCCACGAGGTGCAGAGCGACGTGGGCCTCTACCTCCAGGACCAGATCAAGGCCGGGCCCTGGCGCGCCGTGCTCGGGCTGAGGCAGGATTGGCTCACCATCGAGCAGGACGGGTCGCCCTCGGACAATATGAGCGCCACGTCCAGCCGGCTGGCGCTCATGTATGAAACCGATTTCGGCCTTGCCCCGTATGCGAGCTATTCCACCTCCTTCACGCCGCAGCCGGGCGCGCTGGTGGGCTCCAGCATCTTTGCGACGGCCTATGGCGAGGCGCTCACACCCGCCAAGCCACTCCAGGGCGAGCAAGTTGAAATCGGCTTCAAATACGAGCACCCCACATTGCCGCTGGCGGTTAATGGCTCGCTCTATGAGCTGACGCAGAGAAACGCCATCGTCCAGCCCGACTTCCTGTTCGATGCCGTCGGCGGCGCGGACATCAAGGTGCGTGGATTTGAGATCGACGTCACCGGCAAGATTCTGCCCGAATTGAAGATGATCGCCTCCTATTCTTACACCGACGCCACCTATGACCGCTATCCGGAGCTTTACCCCTACGCTTCGGGCATCTCTGAATTCATGCAGGGCAAACCGGTCAGCGGCATCCCGAAGAATCTGGCCTCGCTGTGGGGTGTCTACACGGCGCAGGGCGGCGCGATGAAGGGATGGTCCGTCGGTGGAGGCGTGCGATATGTCGGGGCTTCGCAAAGCTTTGGACGCGATGTCGCCACCCAGCAGGCGCTCTATGTGAGGACACCGGCCTACACGCTCTTCGATGCCATGCTGGCGTGGGAGAATGAGGATTGGCGCTGGCAGCTGAACGCGCAGAACCTTGCCAACACCTTCTATGTGGTGAGCTGCACAGCCTATCGCGGCGATTGCGCCATTGGCCAGGCCCGCACCGTGATCACCAGCCTGACCTACAAGTTCTGACCGCACCCCATGCGACACGCGGAGCAACGATGACCTTCATGCCGGCGATCGAGACGCTGGGACGCCTGGCTGGCGTGGTGCCGCTCCTGTGCGGCGTCGTTCTCCTGCGTCGATGCTGGCGCCAGCGGGATGCGTCGGCGTGGGCGGTCGCAGCAGGGTGGGGGCTCATCCTCGCCGGCGTCTGGATGTTTGCGCGGGCCTTCGGGGTCAAACCCGGCATCGCATCCGGCCTTCTCGCCCTCTCCCTCATCGCGTTCGCCGTGATCGCGGTGCGGGTGGATGTCCGGCAGGCGCGCCGGCGCAAGGCGGCGCCCGCGACCTTCGAGCAGGAACCCCGCCGCACCGACTGGATGCGTGCAGGAGCCAAGGCATTCCTGGCCGTCGTCCTGTCGGGGTTCACGGCCATTGGCCTCGGCGTGGCCTTCGCGGTCGCCATGCCTCTGGGGCCCCATGATCGCATCGTCATCGGCGGCGTGCTGGTGCCGGTCCTGTGGGGCGCGGGCATGGCCTGGACCCTTTCCGATGCCCGCCTCGCACGAGCCACGGCGGCGCTCCTGGCGGCCTCCATCTTCGGCTATGGCATCGCTTTTTTGCCAAAGGTGATGGGCTGATGCGCCAGCGGATCGAAGTGCGGGCGGCCCGCCGCCCCTGGCTCTCGGCGGATTTCGTGCGCGCCATGTTGGCAGGGCATTCCGCGTTGGGGCTCGGCTTTGCGGCCCTGATCTATATCGTCTGCTTCACCGGAACGGTGGCGGTGTTCCTGAACGAGTTCAAGCGTTGGGAACAGCCGGACGCCCCCGTGGCCCCACAAGGCGTGACCGCAGACGCCGTCGCCGCGGCCTTCGCCGCCGCCCATGCGCGATCGCTGGCGGAAGGGGGCGCGGACGCGATCTATATCGCGGGCCCCGGGCCGATCAGCCCGCGCTTCGAGATTCATTATGACGACCATCACGCGGGCGTCGAAGGCGAGTGGCTGGCAGATGGGAACGGCTCCCTTATCACGCCGCTGCGCGCGCCATGGTCTGAATTCCTGGCGGAGCTGCATACGGCGCTGCACCTGCCGCGCGCGTGGGGCACCTTCCTGGTCGGGCTTGTGGGCGTGGCGCTGCTCTCCTCGCTGATCTCCGGCCTGCTGTCCCATCCGCGCATCTTCAAGGATGCCTTTGCTCTCAGATGGGGCGGTTCGCGCCGGCTGCAGGAAGCGGACCTTCATAACCGCCTCGGGGTGTGGGGCCTGCCCTTTCATCTTGCGGTGTCGCTCACCGGGGCGCTGCTGGGGCTCTCGACACTGATCATCGGCATCCTGGCACTCGCCGCCTATGACGGGGACTCGGAAAGGGCCTTCGCCGAGATCCTTGGCCCCATGGCCCGCGCCGACGAGACCCCCGCCCCCCTGCCCGATATCGCCGCCATGATCCGCCAGATCGAAGCCACGGTGCCCCACGCCCGGTTCGTCAGCGCGCGGGCGCAGCACATCGGCGCGGCGGGGCAGATGGTGCACCTCGGCATGAGAACACCCGGCCAGATCGCAATGGCCAACACCTATTACTTCGACGGCCAGGGTACCCGGCTCGGCGATGGCGGCCTTGAGACGGGCGGCATTGGCCAGCAGATCCTTGGCATGCTGCAGCCGCTCCACATCGGGTGGTTCGGCGGCATGGCGGTGAAGGTCGCCTACGGCCTGCTCGGCGCGGCTTTGACCCTCGTGACCTATAGCGGCGTGACCATCTGGCTGGCACGGCGCCGCGACAAGGGACAGCCGGCTCCCGGCTGGGAAGCGGCCTGGTCCGCTTTGGGCTGGGGCCAGCCTCTCGCCCTTGCCACCACTGCCGGCGCCTCTCTCGTGATGGACACAGGGGCCCTTCTGCCGATCTATCTGACGACGATGGCCGCGGCTTTTGCCGCCGCCTTTGCCACCAGGCACAGCATCGGCACGCCGCGCTTGCTGCGCCTTGCCACGGCCGCGGCCTTCGGCACCGTGGCCATTCTCCACACCATCCTGTGGGCCAGCCGGGGGAGCGACCCCATGGCGACCGCCATCAACGCCATCCTTGTGGGCTGCGCACTGATCCTGGCCACCTCCGCCTTCCACAGCAAATGGAAGGGCGTCTGACAGGCCAGGGCATTTCCCGGCCCGCAACATGGGGGAATGAAACTCATTGAGTTAAATAGATTATTCCTGAGTGCGGCATCCGCTTCGCTCGAAAAGGCCCTTACGGCGCCGATTGCGGACCCTGGCGGCGAGCCCCCGCGGGCTCCGGTGTCTGGCCCTCCGCCATGTGCGGTCAACGCGCGCCGGTTCGCCGCCGGTCCGTTCCGAGGCGGGAGCTCAGCTCTTCGGCGTTCAGCGCCCTGGCTTGAAATACACCCTGAACCGATCCTCATCTCCGCCCATGGAGAAGCGATCCGTGTACCAATCGTCCGGATGCCGCTCGAACGCTTCCCAGACGAAGAGACCGAACATCAGCGCTGCAAGTTCGGGATTGGCCATCGCCGCGCGTTCGTAAATGGGCTGATACGCGGTCCCTCGCCAATCGGCTCCCGGAATCCAGGAGGATGTCTCGATCCTGCTCCCCGAAATCCGTGTATCGAGGGCGGCCCGAATGGCTTGGAGCTCCTCGGGTGCAAGGCGTGAGACAGCCAGCCTATAAGTTCTGCCCCGTTCTCCGCTCGAAAGAGTACCGGTAATGGCCTTGTCAGACGTCAGGTCTCGGATCGTCACGTCAGCTCATCCGTGATGGTATCGACGACTAAATTACCGATGCGCGGCCACGCTACGCGCTACGACGGCTGCCCGGACAACGTCCCTGCAGCCATCACGCTTGCCGCGACACGCGCCTCGCCCTGCCGCCGCTTCAGCGCGACAGCAGGTTCGTCTTGGCGAGATCGATCACGGCATCGCCCTTGCCGGCCATCACCGCGCGCAGCATCCAGAGGCTGAAGCCCTTCACCTGCTCGATGCCGATGGTCGGCGGCATGGACAGCTCCTGCTTGGCCGTGACCACATCGAGCAGCGCCGGCCCGTCATGGGCCAGGATATCGGCAACGGCGGCCGGCAGATCCCCCGGATCCTCGACGCGAATGGCGTGGATGCCCATCGCCCGCGCCATGGCGGCAAAATCCGGATTATCCAGATCGACGCCCGACCCCGCGTCAACAAAGCCCGCCGCCTTCATCTCCAGTGCGACGAAGCCGAGCACACCGTTGTTGAACACCACGACCTTCACCGGAATCTTATGCTGCTTCAGCGAGATCACGTCGCCCATCAGCATCGAGAAGCCGCCATCGCCGGAGAGCGTGACCACCTGCCGGCCGGGCTGCGCGCTGGCGATACCGATCGCCTGCGGCATGGCATTCGCCATGGAACCGTGAGTGAGCGAGCCGATGAGGCGGCGCTTGCCATTCATCTTCAGGTAGCGCGCGGCCCACACCGTGCAGGTCCCCACATCCGCGGTAAACACGGCGTCGTCGCTCGCCGCCTCGCTCAGCACGCGGGCGACATATTGGGGATGGATCAGCTTGTGGCCCGGCGTGCCCTTGGCAAGCTCATCGAGCCCTTCGCGGGCATGGGCATAATGCTTGATTGCGCTATCGAGAAAGCTCGTGTCGCTCTTCGCGGTCAGCTTCGGCAGCAGCGCCGCGAGCGTGGTCTTGATGTCGCCGACGATACCGAGATCGAGGCTCGCACGGCGGCCGAGCTGCTCCGGCCGGATGTCGATCTGGGCGACCTTGCAGCCGGTCGGCAGGAACTGCTTGTAGGGAAAGTCGGTGCCGAGCATCAGCAGCAGGTCGCAGCCCTGCATCGCGGCATAGCCCGAGGAGAAGCCGATGAAGCCGGTCATGCCGACATCATACGGGTTGTCGTACTCCACATGCTCCTTGCCGCCCAGAGCGTGAACGATGGGGCTCTTGAGCGTTCCTGCCAGCTCCATCAGCTCGGCGTGGGCGCCGGCGCAACCGCGTCCGGTGAAAAGCGTCACGCGCTTTGCGCCGTTGAGCAATTCCGCGAGGGCATCGAGATCGGGTTCGGAGGGGCTCACCACAGGGCGCGGCGGCACCAGGGCCCGCCGGGTGCCGATGGGGTGCTCCGGCGCGGCCTTCAGCGCGATGTCGCCCGGCAGCACGACCACCGCCACCCCCTGCTGGCCGATGGCGGCGCGGATGGCATTATCCAGGACATAGGGAAGCTGGGCCGGATCAGAGATCAGCTCGCAATAGTGGCTGCATTCCTTGAACAGGTTCTGCGGATGGGTTTCTTGGAAATAGCCCCCGCCAATCTCTGCCGTCGGGATGTGGGCGGCGATGGCCAGCACCGGCGTGCGGGTGCGATGGGCATCGAACAGGCCGTTGATGAGGTGCAGGTTGCCCGGCCCGCATGAGCCGGCGCAGACCGCCAGCTCACCGGTGGCCTGCGCTTCGCCGGAGGCCGCGAAGGCCGCGACCTCTTCATGGCGCAGGCCGAGCCATTCGATTCCGGGGCGCTCGCGGATCGCCTCGGTAATAGCGTTGAGGCTATCGCCCACCACGCCATAGATGCGCTTGACCCCGACCTCTTCCAGGGTCTCAACGACGAAGTCCGCAACATTTTTTGCTGGCATGGCGTCCTCAAATATTGTCGATCTTCAGCACCGGCGCGGTGTCCGCGCGCGTGCGGGCGCAGGCTTCGGCATCAACCTTCAGATCGATGCCGTAGGTCGGGATCATCCGCTTCAGGGCCGGCAGCCACTCCTCGTCCGTCAGGCGCTCGGCGAAGCAGGTCTGGAGGACCTCCATGGCGATGAAGGCGGCTGTCGAGGCACCCGGCGAGGCGCCGAGCAGGGCCACCAGCGACTTGTCGGCGGCCGGAACCAGCTCCGTCCCGAATTCGAGATAGCCGCCCTCATGCCCGCTGGGCTTGATGATCTGGACGCGCTGGCCGGCGACCGCTTCCTTCCAGTCCCCCCGCGCGGCGTTCGGGAAAAACTGCTTCAGGACACCGAACTGGTGGGAAGAACTCTGAAGCACCTGCCCGATCAGATACTCAGTCAGGCTCATATTATTCTTGGCGACATCAAGCAGCGGCAGAATATTGAAGGGGGTGATGGATTCGAACAGGTCCAGCAGCGAGCCCTGCTTGAGGAACTTGGTCGAGAAGCCCGCATAGGGCCCGAACAGCAGGGACTTCTTGCCGCCGATGATGCGCGTGTCGAGATGGGGGACGGACATGGGCGGCGAGCCGCTGGCCGCCTTGCCATAGACCTTCGCGTGGTGGCGCTGGCTCACCGCATCCACATCGCAGCGCAGCCAGATGCCGCTGACCGGGAAGCCGCCATAGCCCCGACCTTCCGGAATCTTGGACATCTGCAGAAGATCGAGCGCATCGCCGCCCGCGCCGATGAAGACGAACTTCGCCGAGACGCTCTCGCGGGACTTGTCGGCGCCGTTCTCCACCGTCACGCGCCAGCGTCCGTCCGCCTCGCGCTCCAGCCCGACCACCTGTCGGCTGTAATGCACCTCGAACCCGGTCTGGGCGCGCAGCTGCGCCACCAGAAGGTGGGTGAGGGAGCCGTAATCGACATCCGTTCCCGTGATGATGCGCGTCGCCGCCACCTTCTCGTCCGCGGCGCGCCCTTCCATGATGAGCGGCGCCCATTGCGCGATCTGGGCCGGGTCGTCGCTGAACTCCATTCCGTGATAGCAGTGGTGCGCGGACATCTCCTTGAAGCGCGCCTTGAGGAACGCAACGTTTTCCTCGCCCCATACGAAACTCATGTGCGGGCAAGGATGGATGAAGGCGCGCGGATCGGGGATCGCGCCCTTGCGGACCAGATGGGCCCAGAGCTGGCGCGAGATGTCGAATTCGGTGTTGACGATGAGCGCCTCGGAGATGTCCACCGAGCCGTCCGCCCGCTGCGGCGTGTAGTTCATCTCGCAATTGGCGGCATGGCCGGTGCCGGCATTGTTCCAGGAGTTGGAGCTCTCCTGGCCGCAATCGGCCAGCCGCTCATACATGACGACCGAAAGCGAGGGCTCCAGCTCCTTCAGCACGGTGCCGAGGGTGGCGCCCATGATGCCGGCGCCGATGAGGACGATATCAGGATTTTCGATGGACGGTTGCGACACGGCAGGTCTCCACGCGTTCAGCTGTTGGCCTTCACAGGAACGAAGCCGAGATCGACCCCTTCCTCATAGACCACGTAGGCCCGGCGCCACGGCTCATCGCCGATCAGCCGCCACTTGTGGCCGGAGCCGGAATTGTCCTGGGCGATGAGGATGTCGCCCGGACGGATGGTGAAGGTGGCGCCGGACTTGGTTTCGAATTCCAGGGTCCCCGACAGGGTGATCACGTAGCGCGGCTCGGGATCCTGATGCCATTCGAAAGAGCCGCCGGAGGCGGTTTCGCGGAAGGAAATGTTCTTGGCTCCCGCCGCCTTGCCGATGAAGTCACCGCGCTCGCCGTCAGCGAGGGCGATGGTGCCTTCCTCGAACAGGGAATTGCCATCGGGCCCGGTCCACATCCTGACACACCTGATCATCGCTTATCCCCCCTCGTTTCAAGCGCCAGCCAGTCCCGTACCGACCATGTCCAGCGGCCGGATGGTCTTGTCGAAAAGCGCGGCATCCACCTTGCCGGACGCCAGCGCGGCTTCCCGCAGGGTCGTACCATCGGCAATCGCTTTTTCCGCGATGTGCGCGGCGTTCTGATAGCCGATGACCGGAGACAAAGCAGTGACCAGCATCACACTGCCGTTCACATATTCGTCGATCTTCTTGCGGTTGAGCTCGGTGCCCTCGACCGAGAACTCCCGGAACCTGGCACAGCCATCCGCGAGAATACGCGCGGAGTGCAGGAAGTTGTTGATGATGACGGGGCGCATGGCGTTGAGCTCGAAATTGCCCTGGCTGCCGGCCACCGAGACCGCGGTGTCGTTGCCCATGACCTGGATGGCGATCATGACCATGGCTTCGCACTGCGTCGGGTTCACCTTGCCCGGCATGATGGATGATCCGGGCTCGTTGGACGGCAGCAGCAGCTCCGCAAAGCCGCAGCGCGGGCCCGAGGCCAGCCAGCGCATGTCGTTGGCGATCTTCATGAGGGCCACCGCGAGGCCGCGCAGCGCCGCATGGGCCCGCACCATGGCATCAAGCGAGCCCTGCGCCGCGAACTTGTTGGGCGCGGTGACGAAGGGCTTGCCGGTCAATTCCGCGATCTGGCCGGCAACGTCGGCGGAAAAGCCCTTGGGCGCGTTGAGGCCCGTGCCCACGGCGGTTCCGCCAACCGCCAGCTGATAAAGGCCCGAGCGGCTCTCCTCGATGGCGGCGATCGCATCGCGGATCTGCCCCGCCCAGCCGTACCATTCCTGGCCGACGGTCAGCGGCACGGCGTCTTCCAGATGGGTGCGGCCGATCTTCACCACGTCCATCCAGGAGGCGGCCTTGCGCTCGATGGTCTCCACCAGCTTGACCACCTCCGGCACCAGAAGGTCGTCGATCGCCGCCACCGAGGCGATATGCATGGCGGTGGGGAAGGTGTCGTTGGAGGACTGCCCCATATTGACGTCGTCGTTGGGACCAACCGGATGCTGGGTGCCGAGCGTGCCGCCGAGCAGCTGAATGGCCCGGTTCGACAGCACCTCGTTGACGTTCATGTTGGACTGGGTGCCCGACCCGGTCTGCCAGACATAGAGCGGGAAATGATCGTCGAGCTTCCCGGCGATCGCTTCGTCCGCCGCGCGGATGATGGCGTCGCGCTTCTCCACCGGCAGGCGCCCCGCGGCCGCGTTCACCAGCGCGCAGGCTTTCTTCACATAGCCATAGGCGTGATAGACCGCCTTCGGCATCCGGTCGCCACCGATGTTGAAGTGATGCAGCGACCGCTCCGTCTGCGCCCCCCAATAACGGTCGGCGGGGACCTCGACCTCACCCATGGAATCGAACTCGCGCCGGGTACCGCTCGCCTGGATGCCAATGGGCAGATCGAGCAACGTCCGGGTCTCGGGAGGAAGCGAAGTCATAGTCGGAACTCCGAGCGGATTTGAGATGACAAGAACTGCGTCAGTCGCGGAAATCTGGAGCCATCAGACGCGGCCAAGCTTATGGGCTTCCGGAAGGCGGCCTATGGACCAATTCTGGCCGGGCCTGTGGCAAATGGCATCAGGCCGGCGGGCGGATTGCGGCCTCACTCGGGCGCCCCCTTTCCGGGGACCCGCGCCCGACCGGCAGACCTGCCGGAATGCGGGTTGCACAAGCATTTGAAACGACATCGGTCGCAGCGGCCGGCTCAATTTGCCGTGCCCGGCGCCGGTGCCGCGCTGGCCACCTGCCGGGCGGCATTGCGCAACACGCTGCAGAATGCGCCCACCGCCTCGTTCGAGGCGTCCGCCTGTCCCTCCAGCACATAGCTGAGGGTGCCGAGCGGCGGCAGGCCCGCATCCTGCGGAAGGGTTGCGATGCCCGGGGTCCGGAAGCTGCGTCCGATGGCCATGACGCCAAGGCCGGCTTCCGCCGCGGCCAGCAGGCCGAGAAGGTTGCTACCCTCCACCACCGGCGTCCAATCGCGGCCGGCGGCGCGAAGGGCGGCCTCGGCGATGGTCCTGGTGATGCTGGGGCTGGTGTAGGTGATGAACCGCAGCGGCTCGTCCGCCGCGATCCGCTCGCGGGCGCGCCCCACCCACACCAGGTGCTCGTGCCAGAGGACTTCGCCGCGATCGTCCATGTGGCTCTTGCCCAGAACCAGATCGACCTCCTCGGCGCGCAGCGCATCGTGCAGGTGCTCATTGCGGCCGGTGACGAACTTCATCGCGAAATCCGGAAACTCGGAGCGGAAGATGCTGAGGGCCAGAGGCAGCCGCGTCGTCGCGAACTCATCCTCAATGCCGACCTTCAAAATCCCCCGCATGCCCGGACGGGCGAGCTGCTCGCGCGCATCCGCCGCCAGCCCCAGGATGGAGCGGGCATAGATCAACATCGCCTCGCCATCAGCAGTCAGCTCGACCCGGCGCGTCGTGCGGCGGATGATCCGGCGCCCGATCCGCTTCTCGATCCGCGCGACGCGCTGGCTGATGGCGGACTGGGAGCACCCCAGCTGCTCCGCCGCGCGACTGAAGCTGCGGCTGCTCGCCACCGCGTCGAATGCCTTGAGTTCGTCGGTGTCTATGAGGTCGCCCGGTCCTGCCATGCCCTGCCCGTCCCCAGCCGCGATGACGGTATTGATAGCACGCTTTCGACGACACGCCAGCGACAAGTTGCACCGCGATTATTTATCTTCAAATGAAATAAATATGTATAAATATCAAATAAATTGAATTCTATTGCTTTCATGTCGACATGCACGTTCAACATGAATATAAGCTCAACTTATAAACACGACTCACGGACGCTGATTGCGATTTTCACATAAATATATCAGATCCGCAAAAGCGCGTAATTATAATTGTCATAGCTTATTTTTCTGCAGCGACACGAAATCTCTCCCTCCGCGCCACACCGCGGGGGCAACACCGGATTGCGCGGTGATCGGCGCCTTTTGAAGAGCCGTGCGCCCGCCTGCAGGGGACGCGCCACGGCGTGCCCCTTGAAGCTGTTGGCCGCCCAATCCCTCCGGCTCCGGCCGCTCCGCCGGGTCCGTCCGCCACTTACCGTGATGGCGCGCGCCCGGCGTGCCCTGTGCCCGTCGGACACAAGTCCACCGCCCTTAACCCGCCAATAACGTCCACCAAGTCGGAAAGGTCTCAAGCATGTTTAGCAGACAGGCAAAGGTCATCACCGATGCTGCCGGCCGCCGCATCAGCACCACCGCGCGCGGCTACGACGTCCTGCGAGATCCGGCGCTCAACAAAGGCTCGGCCTTCTCGCCCGCGGAACGCAAGGCCCTCGGCCTCGACGGGCTGTTGCCGCCGCTGGTGACGACCGAGCTGGAGCCCCAGCTGGAGCTGGCCTACCAGGCTTATCACGCCGCCCCGACTGATCTGGCGAAGCACATTTACATGTGGCGCCTGCACGACAATAACGTCACGCTGTTCTACGCCCTGCTGCAGCGCCACATGCTGGAAATGCTGCCCGTCGTCTATGATCCCGTCGTCGGCGAGGCCATCGAAAACTATAGCGAGGTGATGACCCGTCCCCGCGGCATCTTCCTGAGCATTGACGACCCGGCAGGTGTCGAGGGGAAGCTGGCGGCGTTCGGCGCCGGCCCCGATGACATCGACCTGCTGGTGGCCACCGACGCCGAGGAGATCCTCGGCATCGGCGACTGGGGTTCGAACGGCATCGACATCTCCATCGGCAAGCTCGCCGTTTACACCGCCGCCGCTGGCGTCGACCCTCACCGGGTCATTCCCGTGGTGCTCGATGTCGGCACCAACAATGAGAAGCTGCTCAACGACCCCTGCTATGTCGGCTACAGCCACGCCCGTGTGGGCGGGCAAGACTATGACAACTTCATCGATGCCTATGTCACCGCGGCGAAAAAGCTGTTCCCGAAGGCGATGCTGCACTGGGAAGACTTCGGCTCCACCAATGCGCGCCGCATCCTCGGCCGCTACCGCGACAAGGTCGCCACCTTCAACGACGACATGCAAGGCACGGGCTCCATCGTCATTGCCGGCCTGCTCAACGCCGTCGCGCGCACCGGCACCCCTTGGAGCGAGCAGCGCGTGGTGGTCTTTGGCGCCGGCACGGCGGGCGTCGGCATCGCCGACCAGATCCGCGACCTGATGGTCCGCCATGGCCTCTCCAAGGAAGAGGCCACGCGCCGCGTGTGGCTGGTCGACTTGCCCGGCCTCCTCACGGCCGACATGTCCGATGGACTGCTCGACTTCCAGCGGCCCTATGCGCGCCCCGACGCGGAAGTGGCAGGCCTCGCCCGCACCCGCTGCGAGGCGATCCCGGCGGCCGAAACGCGCTGGCCCGAAATGTCCGCGCTGCGGGCTGCCGCGGCGGCGAAGGGCGGCATCATCGACCTTGCGACGGTGGTGGCGGCGGTGAAGCCCACCATCCTCATCGGCACCTCCACCACGCCCCATCAGTTCACCCAGGAGATCGTGGGCACGATGGCCGCCCACGTGGAACACCCGATCATCTTCCCGCTCTCCAACCCCACGCTGCTGCACGAAGCCACGCCGACGCAGATCCTGACCTGGACCAAGGGCAAGGCCTTCGTCGCCACCGGTGCCCCGTTCGACGACGTGGTGCTTGATGGGGTGACCTACAGGATCGGCCAGGCCAATAATGCCGCGCTGTATCCCGGCCTCGGCTTCGGCGTCATCGCCTCCCGTGCCGCGATGGTGTCCGACGAGATGATCTTCGCCGCCGCGCAGGCCGTAGCCGGCCAGGCGCCCGAGGCCTCTCCCGGCGCCTCTCTCCTGCCATCGAACGCGGAGCTGCGCACCACCTCCAGCGTGGTCGCCATCGAAGTGGCGCGCACTGCCATCGCCCAGGGCCTCTCGCACGAGAAGCCGGACGACGTCGTCGAGAAGGTGCGCTCGGGGCAGTGGTGGCCGGTCTATTGCCCCGTCGAAGCGGTTTAGCGAGCGGATCGCCCGCTTAGGGCGGCCCGCGGCGGCTGGCGCCCCCGGGATCATCCGGGGGCAGTGAGACCGAGCGCCATGGCAAGGACGAGATCCGCGCGGTCGCCACTGTGCGACCGCGCGGGCGAGAAGCGGGAATGAAGCGATCGCGCCTCCACCAGCGCCTGGAACAGCAGGTCACAGACCGCCACGTTGTTCTGGTACACAACGGCGCCGCCATCTTCCCGTGGTTGTATTATGCCTAAAAAACAGTCGCTCAACCGCTTTTGTGGAGTGAAACGGAAGTGGGGTTGACAAACTTCCGGCCGCTATATCTGATGCCAGCGTCGAAAGGCTCAACAAGCCTTAAGCTGTTTCCGGGAGAGTGCAGCATAACGCTGCCGCCGAAGGGGAAATCGCCCGAAATCTCTCAGGCAAAAGAACCGGAAACAGTAAGGACACTCTGGAAAGTCGGGGTCTGACGGCCCCGCGCCGAAGGTGTAAGTGCAGCCCGCATCTCGCTGGTTCGCACGAGTCTCTCAGGCTTCAGACAGAGGGGCACGCAATGATCGCGCGTAGCGGTCGGGTTCGTGCTGTTCTGGAGAAGTCATGGCGGGCGATGAAGCAAGTCACCTTCCGGTAAAACACCTCCCCCTGGAAGATCTGCATCGGCAAGCTGAGGCACGTTTCGGCGCTTTTGCAGGCTGGCTCATGCCGCTGACCTATCCGGCCGGCGTCATGAAGGAGCATCAGCACACCCGCGCGCATGCGGGTCTGTTCGACATCTCGCACATGAAGCTGTTCGAGCTGTCCGGCGCCGATGCCGGCGCGCTGCTCGATCGCGCCTGTCCCCTCCAGGCGGCAGCCCTGGCCCCACGACACTCGAAATATTCCTTTCTACTCAATCACGAAGCCGGAATTCTCGACGACGTCATCGTCACCCGGCTGGATGAAGCGCGCTTCATGCTGGTCGCCAATGCCGGCAATGCGGTTGCCGACGAAGCCCATCTGCGCGCCCTCGCCGCGCCGCTCGATGTCACCATCGCGCCGCTCGATCGCGTGTTTCTCGCCCTGCAAGGACCGGACGCCGAAGCCGTGCTCGGCGCGGCCGGCGTCGATGCCGGCGCCCTGTCCTTCATGCAGGCCGTGGAGCCCCACCCCGAATGGTTCCTCACCCGCTCGGGCTACACCGGCGAGGATGGGTTCGAGATCGCTTTGCCGGAGAAGGATGCCCGCGCGCTCCTGTCCCGGCTTCTGGCCGATGAGCGCGTGAGCTGGGTCGGCCTTGCCGCCCGCGACAGCCTGCGCCTCGAAGCCGGCCTCTGCCTGCACGGCAACGACATCACGCCCCTCACCAATCCGGTCGACGCCGCCTTGATGTGGGCGATCCCCAAAAGCGTGCGGGCGGACGGCGCTTTCGTCGGCGCGCCCGCCTTGCGTGACCTGCTGGCGCGGGGCGCCAACGAGAAGCGCGTCGGCCTCAGGGCCGAGGGCCGCCGGCCGGTGCGGGCGGGAACCGTGCTTCGCGATTCCGAGGGCAATGCCGTTGGCCGCGTCACGTCCGGCGGCTTTGGGCCCTCCGTCGATCATCCGGTCGCCATGGGCTACGTGCCGCTCGCTTTGTCCACGCCCGGAACCCGCCTCCACGCAGACCTGCAGGGCAAGTTGATCCCCATGGCGATCCACCCCCTGCCCTTCACCCAGCACCGCTATCGCAAGGGATAAGTCTCATGTCGTCCGTCTATTACACCGAAGATCACGAGTGGCTGCGGGTCGAAGGCGACATTGCCACGGTCGGCATCACCGATCATGCACAAGGCCAGCTCGGCGACCTCGTCTTCGTGGAATTGCCCGAACCGGGGCGCGCCGTGTCGAAGGGCGACGTGGTGGTGGTGGTGGAATCCGTCAAGGCCGCCTCGGAGGTCTATGCGCCCACCGCTGGCGAGGTCATCGAGGTCAATGAAGCCCTCACCTCCGATCCGGCGCGGGTCAATGCCGCCGCGACCGGCGACGGCTGGCTCTGGAAAATGCGCCTGTCCGACGCAAGCCAGCTCGAAAGCCTCATGAACGAAGCCGCCTACAACGCCCTTATCGGCTGACAGGACCCGCAATGACCTCCGCCCCCTTCGCGTTCGTCGACCGGCATGTCGGCCCCGGCGACACCGACATCGCCGCCATGCTGGCCACGATTGGTGCCGCATCCGTCGAGGATCTCATCGACCAGGCCGTGCCCGAATCCATCCGGCTGCGGCGCCTTCTCGACCTGCCCGCCGCCATTGACGAGGCTGAGGCCCTGGACGAGCTGTCCGGCCTCATGGCCCGCAACACCGTGATGAAGAGCTTCATCGGCGCGGGCTACCACGGCGTGAAGGTGCCGCAGGTCATCCAGCGCAACATGTTCGAGAACCCCGCCTGGTACACCGCCTACACCCCCTATCAGGCGGAGATCAGCCAGGGCCGTCTGGAAATGCTGTTCCATTTCCAGACCCTGGTGAGCGAGCTGACCGGCCTGCCGGTGGCCTCCGCCTCGCTGCTGGATGAGGCCACGGCGGTCGCCGAGGCGGTGGGCATCGCGGTGCGCCATCATCGCGGAGCCCGCCATAAGGTGGCCCTCGCCGGCACGGCGCTGCCGCAGACCCTCGACGTGCTGCGCACGCGCGCCGCCCCGCTTGGCATCACCATCGACGGCACGGCCGGCGATGAGGACACCGCCGCCTTGATCGTCTCCTGGCCCGACGCGGCCGGCGTCTATGGCGACCATGAAGATGCCATCGCGAAGGCCCGCGCGGCGGGCGCCCTGGTGGTGTTCGTCTGCGATCCCCTGGCCCTGACCCTCACCGGCACGCCCGCGACCCTCGGCGCCGACATCGCCGTCGGCTCCATGCAGCGCTTCGGCGTGCCCATGGGCTTCGGCGGTCCGCACGCGGCCTATTGCGCGGTTTCCGAAAAGCTCACCCGGGTGATGCCGGGCCGCATCGTCGGCCAGTCGGTGGACGCGCACGGCCGGCCCGCCTACCGCCTCGCCTTGCAGACGCGTGAGCAGCATATCCGCCGCGACAAGGCCACCTCCAACATCTGCACCGCCCAGGCGCTGCTCGCCAACATGGCCGCCGCCTATGCCATCTGGCACGGCCCGGCCGGGCTTCAGGCCATCGCCCGACGCATCCACGCACTGGCCGAGGGGCTGGCCGAGGGGCTGCGCGCAGCCGGCGTGCAGATTTTGGGCATGCGCCGCTTCGACACCGTCACCGCCGTGGTTCCCGGCCGGGCGCAAGCCATCGCCGCCGCAGCCGAGAAGGCAGGACGCCTGCTGCGCGTCATCGACGCCGATCAGGTCGGCATCACCTTCGACGAGCTCTCCGGCGAGACCGACCTTGCGGCCATCGCCGCCCTGTTCGGCGCGACCGCTTCCCCGGCCGGAACGGACAGCCTGCCCGGCACCCCGCGCGGCGCGGATTTTCTGACCCAGGCCGTGTTCCACGACAATCGCTCCGAGACCGACATGATGCGCTTCCTACGCCGACTGGCGGACAAGGACCTTGCGTTGGACCGCGCCATGATCCCGCTCGGCTCCTGCACCATGAAGCTGAACGCCGCGGCGGAGATGGCGCCGGTGAGCTGGCCGAACATCGCCAATCTCCACCCCTTTGCCCCCAAGCCCCATTCGGCCGGCATCCGAGCGATGATCGGCCAGCTTGAGGGGTGGCTGGGCGAGATCACCGGCTTCGATGCCGTGACCCTGCAGCCCAATGCCGGCAGCCAGGGCGAATATTCCGGGCTGCTCGCCATTCGCGGCTATCACACGGCCCGTGGCGAGGCCCATCGCGACATCTGCCTCATCCCCTCTTCCGCCCATGGCACCAATCCCGCGAGCGCCGCCATGGCGGGCATGAAGGTGGTGGTGGTGCGCTGCACCGACGACGGCGACATCGACATCGATGACCTGAAGGCGAAAGCCGAGCAGCACAGCTCAAATCTTGCCGCGCTGATGTTCACCTTCCCGTCCACCCATGGCGTGTTCGAGGAGGGTGCGCAGGAGATCTGCGCCGTCGTGCACGCCCATGGCGGCCAGGTCTATTTCGACGGCGCCAATCTCAACGCCCTGGTGGGCCTCGCCCGGCCGGGCGACATCGGCGCCGACGTGTGCCACATGAACCTGCACAAGACCTTCTGCATCCCCCATGGCGGCGGCGGGCCGGGGGTGGGTCCGATCGGGGTCAAGGCGCACCTGCGGCCGCATCTGCCGGGCCATGTGGCGGAGGGCTCTTCCCACGCGGTGGCGGCCGCACCGTTCGGCAGCGCCTCGATCCTGCCCATCACCTGGATGTACATCCGCATGATGGGGCCGGACGGGCTGCGGAAGGCGACCGAGATCGCCATCCTCTCGGCCAATTATCTGGCCGCGCGGCTGGAGGGCCATTATCGCGTGCTGTACCGGGGCCGCTCCGGGCGCGTGGCGCATGAGTGCATCCTCGACACCCGCCCGTTCAAGGACTGTTCCGGCGTGAGCGTGGACGACATCGCCAAGCGCCTGATCGACTATGGCTTCCATGCGCCGACCATGTCGTTCCCGGTGGCCGGCACGCTGATGGTGGAACCCACGGAATCCGAGCCGAAAAGCGAGGTCGACCGCTTGTGCGCGGCGCTGATCGCCATCGCGCGCGAAGCGGAGCGGATCGAAACGGGCGCCTGGCCCCGGGACGACAATCCGCTCGTCAATGCCCCGCACACGGCGCACGAGGCACTGGCGGAAGACTGGGCTCACCCTTATTCGCGCCAGATCGCGTCCTATCCCGCCGGCGAGCCGGGATCGCTGGTGAAATACTGGCCGCCGGTCTCGCGCATCGACAATGTCGCCGGTGATCGACACCTGATCTGCGCCTGCCCACCCCTCTCGGCCTATGGCGAGGCCGCCGAGTAATCCCAAGGAGCCGGCCCGACAGCGCGCTGTCGGGTAAAGGTTTCACAACAGAAGTTCATGGGCAAAGGCAGGCCGGACGGCCCGCCGCCACGGAAACCGAAAGATCCCGCGTCGAGCCTCTCGGCGCGCGCCTATCCGCGCGCGCCGAGAGGAGGCGCCACCCGCTATCCCGCGCCAAGGACCGATTGAATGCATGACCAGTCCGCCATCGGCGACCCTCAAATCGCCGCCGCCATCGCGCGCGAGCTTGATCGGCAGCAAAACCAGATCGAGCTGATCGCGTCGGAGAACATCGTCTCGCACAATGTTCTCCTGGCGCAGGGCAGCATCCTGACCAACAAATATGCCGAGGGCTATCCGGGCCGCCGATACTATGGGGGCTGTGCGTTCGTCGACGAGGTGGAGACGCTGGCGATCGAGCGCGCGAAAAAGCTGTTCAACGCCGCCTTTGCCAATGTCCAGCCCCATTCCGGGGCCCAGGCCAATCAGGCCGTGCTCCTGGCGCTGCTGCAGCCGGGCGATCGCATCATGGGCCTGTCTCTCGCCCATGGCGGTCACCTGACCCACGGCTCGCCGGTGGCCATGTCCGGAAAATGGTTCGACGTGGTTGCTTATGAGGTGCGCGAGAACGACCAGCGCATCAGCTACGACGATGTTCGCCGCCGCGCACGGGAGGCGCGCCCCAAGCTGATCATCGCCGGCGGCTCGGCCTATCCGCGCGCCATCGATTTTTCCGCCTTTCGCGAGATCGCCGACGAGATCGGCGCCTATCTCATAGTCGACATGGCCCATTATGCGGGCCTCGTCGCGGCGGGCCTTTACCCTGATCCCATGCCCCATGCCCATGTGGTGACCACCACCACCCACAAGACCTTGCGCGGCCCGCGCGGCGGCATGATCCTCACCAACGACGCGGCGCTGGCGAAGAAGATCAACTCCGCCGTCTTTCCCGGCAATCAGGGCGGCCCGCTCATGCACGTCATCGCCGCGAAAGCCGTTGCGCTGGGCGAGGCGCTGGAGCCGGCATTCAAGTCCTATGCGGCCCAGGTCATGGCCAATGCCAGGGTTCTCGCGGACACGCTGGCGGAAGGCGGCCTCGACATTGTCTCGGGAGGCACCGACAGCCACATCGTACTGGTCGACCTGCGCCCGAAGGGCGTGACCGGCCGCGATGCCGAGGCGGCCCTGGAGCGCGCCGGGCTGACCTGCAACAAGAACGCCATTCCCTATGACCCGGAAAAGCCGGCCATAACCTCGGGCATCCGCCTCGGGACGTCCGCAGGCACGACGCGCGGCTTCGGGGAAGCGGAGTTCCGAACGATCGGCAGGATGATCCTCGCTGTCATTGACGCACGCGCGCGGACCGACACCGATGGCGACAGAACCGTTGAGCAGAAGGTGCTGAGCGAGGTTCTGGGGGAAGTCCGGGGCCTTTGCCACCGCTTTCCCATCTACGCCTGAGCGAGCAACCAGGGGGCCCGGCATCGCCTTGCTGGCCCGACGCTCTCCCGAACGAGGCCGGCATGTTCCTCAGCGTTTTCGACGTCTTCAAGATCGGCATTGGACCGTCCTCGTCCCATACCATGGGGCCGATGGTGGCGGCATCGCGCTTTCTCGATCTCCTGCGTCGACCGGACCAGTCGGCGCGGGCGCAGCCGGATCGGCTCCGCGTCCGTCTTCACGGCTCGCTCGCCTTCACCGGCCGAGGCCACGGCACGGATCGCGCCGTCGCCCTCGGGCTGCTCGGATGGACGCCGGCGGCCTTCGACGCCGACCAAGCGGAAGCCGATCTTGCCCGGCTCCGCGACGACTGCGCCCTGACGCCAAGGGACCTCCCCCCACTTCGCTTCGATCCCGAAGGTGACATTATCTTCGATTTCGGCCCGCTTTCGGGTCACCCCAATGCCCTTGTTTTCGAGGCCTTGGATCGTGATGGCGGGACGATCCTGGCGGAAGCCTATTATTCCATCGGGGGCGGCTTCGTCGTCACCGCGGCGGAGCAGGACGCGGCGCCGGCCGAGGACCGCGACGCCGTTCCCTATCCCTTCGCGACCGCGGCCACCATGCTGCGCATGGCGCGCGAGAGCGGCTTGCCCATCGCCGCGATGAAACGCGCCAACGAGCGCGCAACGCGATCCGCCGAAGAGCTGGAACGCGGGCTCGACCATATCTGGTCGGTGATGGGCGACTGCATCGCGCGCGGTCTTGCGCGGGATGGCGATCTGCCGGGCGGCCTCAAGGTGCGCCGCCGCGCCCGCCGTCTCCATGAGCAGCTCGTGAAGGAGCGCGTCGCGGGCATGTCCCAGCCCCATGCCGCATCCGACTGGCTGGTTGCCTACGCCATGGCCGTCAATGAGGAGAATGCCGCCGGCGCGCGGGTGGTGACGGCCCCGACCAACGGCGCGGCCGGCATCGTTCCGGCGGTCCTGCGTTACTATCTCGACCATTGCGCCGGCGCCGAGCCGGGCAAGGTGCACGACTTCCTTCTGACCGCCGCCGCCATCGGCGGCCTCATCAAGCACAACGCCTCCATCTCCGGCGCCGAAGCCGGCTGCCAGGGCGAGGTCGGCTCGGCGGCGGCCATGGCGGCGGCCGGCCTCTGCGCCATTCTCGGAGGGACGCCGGAACAGGTCGAGAATGCGGCGGAGATCGCCCTGGAACACCATCTCGGCATGACCTGCGATCCCGTGGCCGGGCTGGTGCAGGTGCCGTGCATCGAGCGCAACGGCATCGCAGCCATCAAGGCGGTGGCGGCGGCCTCGCTCGCTTTGAGGGGCGACGGCGCGCACTTCATGCCGCTCGACAATTGCATCTCGGCCATGCGCCAGACCGGAGAGGAGATGGGCGCCAAGTACAAGGAAACCAGCCTCGGCGGCCTCGCCGTCAACCTCCCGGAATGCTGAGCATGACCCGCGCTCGGCACGCCTCCGAAGGCCACACACCCGAGGCCCATCCGCGCAGGGACGCTCCTTGCGGTCGCGGTGGCCCGGACGTGCGCCGTGCCGGGCGGAACCCGTCAGAAGGTCGGCGGCGAGTTGATCCAGAGCACCTTCGTCGTCACCGTGCCCGGATTGCGATAGCTGTGCGGCAGGTGAGATTCGAAGAAGAACGAATCTCCGGGGTAGAGGGTATAGGTGCGGTCAGCCACCGTGAGCTCGAAAGTGCCTTCGAGCACGTAGCCGACCTCCTCCCCCTCATGGGAAATGGGGCCGGCGCTGCCGCCTCCAGGCTCCACGATATGAATGGATCCGTAGATCGTCTTGCCCCCGCCCTCGGGGATCAGGCATTCGAGACGCACCCCGTCCGTGGTCTGGGAATCCATGCGGATGATCGCGCGTTCGCCCGCGCGCATGACCACGCCCTCATGGGGATCGCGTTCGGTGAACAGGCTGCCGATGGTGATGCCCAGATGCCCCACGATGTTGTGCAGCATCTGGAGGGAGGGACGCGCCTTGTCGTTCTCGATCTTCGAGAGAAGGCTTTCCGAACACCCCACCGCGTCGGCGAGCTGCTTCAGGCGCAGTCCCTTGACCCGGCGCGCCTGCCGCAGGCGCTTGCCGACCAGGAGATCGTCGAACGAAGCGGGAGGCACCGCCGCCGGGGCGCTCGGCTTGTGATGGGTGTTGAGCGCCACCTTGGGCGAGGCTGTGTTCTTGACCACGGTTTCCATTACCCCTTCATCCAGCGCGGCGCGGTGGCGCGCCGGACCGGACGGCCGGCGATCGTACCGCCCGCACCGGCGGGCAGATAACCGCCACGACCGGCATCACGCTGGCTCAATTTTGCTGCGGAATCGAATGTTCTCAACGATTGCTCCACGCTCTCGGGCGTGAGGCCGCGAACGATAAAGACGAGGCGCGAGCGATGATCCTCGCTCGGCCATTGCGTAAGGTGGATGGGCGGATGAACAAGATGCTGCGCGCCGTGAAAGACCACCGGGCCGCCGGCACCCTCGACATCGAGAAGTCCCTTCACGCGCAAGACCTGCTGTCCATGCCGATGCAGCAGCATGGACATCCAGATGCCGAAGGCGGTCCAGTCCAGGGGCGTGTCGAGCACGAGGCAGAAGCTGCGCACCCCGCCATGGGCCTCCCCGTCGGAGAAGCCCGCATCACCGGCCGGCAGGCAGGCAAAGCGGCCCACATGACGGGTCACCACATCTCCTTCCGGCGGCGCGATGAGATCGGCCACCGCGTCGGTGAGCAGATCCGCCCGGCGACGGGGCGCCCACGGGTTCAGCCGGGACAGCACCGCGTCAAGGGAGGGGTCGGCCTCAAGGTCGCGCTTGGAGATCACGATCAAATCCGCGGCCGCCACCTGCGCCGCCGCCTCCGGCTGGCTGGCGAGGGTTTCGCGGCCGAGAACGCCATCAACGATGGTGACGACGCGCGGTTTCTCCAGGCGCTCGGCCGCCAGGGGACTGGCATTGAGGGTGAACAGCAGCGGCAGCGGATCGGCGATGCCGGTGGTTTCGATGATGACCTTTCGGAACGGCTGGATACGGCCGGCATCCCGGGCGTCGAAAAGATCGCGCAAGGCGCGTTCGATGTCGCCGCGCACGGTGCAGCACACGCAGCCGCCTGGCATCACCACCGTGGAATCCTCGGAAAGGGTCACGAGGTCCTGGTCGAGCCCCACCTCGCCCAGCTCATTGAGGATCACCGCGCTGTCGGAGAACTGCGGATCAGCCAGGATCCGGCCGAGCAAGGTCGTCTTGCCGCTGCCGAGAAAGCCGGTCAGCACGAGGGCGGGTAGACGTTCAGCGCCGATCATGCCGCGGGACTTTCCGGAGCGAGGCGCGCCAGCAAAGCGGGGTCCAGCGGATCGCATTCGGTCGCGGCCATGGTGTCCACCAGCGCCCAGATGCCCGCGAGATTGTAGACATTCTCGCGCCGGCCACGCCGGTCCATCAGCACATAGGAGTTGCCGCCCCAATCGCGAATGGAGAGCCCGTAATGGGCGAGCATGCGGTCGAGAAAGGCAACCCTGCGCTCGCGCTCCTCACGTAAGGTCACCTTGTGGCCGCCGCGACTGAAGGCCTCCCGTCCCGCGGCATCGGTCCAGTAGCGGCTCCCGCCCAAAGCGGCGCACAAGCTGCACATCTTCGATCCCTCCAGACGATGTGGATCATCTCCAGCATCATCCCCCGGCTTCGACGATCCCGCGAGCAAAGCTCCTACCCACCATGCCGAAACGATCGTCGAAGCGAAATGTCAAAGTGTATCCCGCACCTTGCGACGGCGAGAAAACACCCCATCGGATGCCGCCCGGGCAACTCCACCCGGACGGCATCGCATTTCTAGAGCATTTCCCGATTTCCCGGAATCGAGCAATGCTCTAACTCATTGTATTAAAGCACGTTCTTCACGCGCACCGGTCTCCACTTCGCTCGAAGGCGCTCTAGCGGGCACGGATCACATAATCTTCCGCAAGTTCGGGCAGACGCCCGGTATAGAACGGCAGATGATCGACCCTGGGGTCGTACTTGCCCTCCGCGATGAGCTTGCGCAGATGCGCCGCCACCTCCTCACCGGTGGCGAACCACACGTCGCCCTTCTCCTGCATCTTCGCCATCATGTCCCGCACCATCATCAGCCGCGCGACCTGGCCCGAGCAGAAGGGGTGGAAGCAGTTGACCCAGATACCACCATATTCCCACATGGCGTAGAATTCCGCCATATAGACGTCCATCGCGTATTGCGGCGAAGCCACGGGCATCATGAAGTCGAGGTCGTGGTTGTGAACGAACTGCGGCCAGTCGTCGAGCTGCCAGCGCGAGGGCAATTCCACCAGCTCGCCGCCGGCGGAGCGGATGAGATAGGGATTGTCATCGCCCATGAGCGAGGTATCCCAGATGAACCCCAGCTCGGCCAGAATATCCGTGGAGTGGCGCGAATATTTGTACCAGGGGGCCCGATAGCCGCGCGGATATTTGCCGGAGATCTTGGCGATGGCGTCCGCGCCCTTGCGGGTCCAGAACTCCTCCTGCTCGCGGGTCATCTCATTGGGATATTCGTGCAGGTAGCCGTGCAGTGCCACCTCGTGGCCGCCCTTCATCATGGCCTCGACCGCGTCGGGATACTGCTCCGCGCACCAGCCGGGGACGAAGAAGGTGTGCTTCACGCCCATGTCCCTGCACAGGTCCATGATACGCGGCACGCCGATCTCAGGCCCATAGCGCAGCATGGAATTGGTGGACAGGCGCGTGTCCGCATCATTGGGATGGGCCAGATGCAGGATGGAATCGGCATCCATGTCCCAGGTGAAGACGACGGCGCAACGCGCGCCATTGGGCCAGGGAACGGGATTCTTGATCATGTCCTAAAACCTCTCGTCGCGAGTTGTCAGAAAGCCGTCCGCGGCACGTCGCGCACCGCGACCGCATCGAGCTGGAAGCGCTGGCCGTCGTGGGGCAGGCCATTAAGGGACAGAAGGGTGACCACCGGCCCCGGCTGCGGCAGGTACTGGCGGGCCAGTTCCATCACCAGGGCGCGGTCCTTCTCCGCCTGGGCGGGGCTGCCTTCCGGCACCATGAACACGGTGAGCCGCGCCAGATCCTCCGGAGCGAAGCCGCCGGTGGACAGGCAGTTGAGCAGCCGGTCCAGGGTGCCTTCCACCTGCGCCTGGAGGGAGGCCGCCCCCGGAGCCGACAGGCCCGCCGCATAAAGCTCGTTGCCGGCGGCGCAGGCCGGCGGGAAGCCCGGCAGGGCGATCCAGTCGCCCGAGCCGGCGGGCGCCACCGGGGTCTTGCCCCCGGCCTTGGCCACAGCGTCGATCTCGAGGCCGAGCCCCTCATAGAGCAGGTTGACGCCGAAGGCGTTGAGGGCCGGGCGCGGCTCCGGCAGGGTGGCGCGCACCACCTCCAGGATCTCCTCCAGCAAAGCGCGGGCCGCGACGCGGTCGCCGTCATGCTTGAAGCAGATGCGCATGTGCGCCACGTCCGCCCAGTCCATGCCTCCGTCCAGAAGCACATGGTGGATGTATTCGAGGGCGTTCTTCGCCTGGGCGCCCCATTCGCCGGGGGCCAGAGCCTTGCCGAGGCGGTCGGCGGAGATCTGCCCGCCCACATGGATGGTGTCACCCACCCGCCAGCCCTGGGAAAGGGTGACGGGCATGCTCCAGTCCCAGGCATGGGCGGGCATGATGCGCTGGCGGTCGGGATCGGTGGAGGCGACCCCGTCGACGCCGATGAGGTTTTCCGGCGCCGGCACGCCGCCCACCCGCAGCGCCGTCGCCGCGGGGCCCGGATCGGCGATGTAGCGCACCCGCACCTTGGTCATGCGCTCCCAATAATCCGTCACGTCGCGCCCGCCGGCGCCGGCATAGACGTAATAGGTGCGCAGATTGACGAGGTCCGCCATGGAGGCCCCGGCCGCCTCGATGCGCCCGATGAGCCGCTCGAAGGCCTCAGCGGTCTGGGCCTCGATGCCCACATCGCTGGTGGTGGCATTCTGGCCGCCCACATAGATGGTTTCGCCCACGCGCAGGGCGCTCGGAAAATCAGAAGAAGCGGTCATAATGCACCTGATCGACGGGAATGGATTGCTCCAGAAGCAGCACCCGGCGCACGGCCTCCACCATGGGCGGCGGGCCGGCGAGATAGAATTCGCGCGTTGAAGCGTCGTCCCCCAGGCTGTCGCGCAGATGGTCGTGCACCAGCCCCCGCGGCCCGCTCCAGGCCTCGTCTTCTCCGACATCCGACAGCACCGGATGGAAGACGAGACGGGGATCGTCGAAGCCCAGCAGCTCGGGCGCGATCATGTCCCGGCCGGTGCGCGCGCCGTAATGAAAATGCAGCCGACGGCCACGCCAGCCGGGATCGCGCAAGGCCGCGCGGGCTACCGACAGCATGGGCGCCAGGCCCGATCCACCGGCCACCACCGCCACGTCCCGTTCCAGGCCGGGCCGGTAGAAGGCGGTGCCATAGGGCCCGTCCAGCGTCAGCGCGTCGCCGGGCGCCAGCGTGTCGAGCAGGAAGCCGCTGGCCCGTCCGCCGGGCACGCGGCGGACATGGAAGTGCCATTCGCACTGTCCGGGCAGGTTGGCCATGGAATAGGCCCGCCCCGCCGGCAGGCCCGGCACATCCAGGAGAGCGAACTGGCCGGGCAGGAAGCTGTCGTCTCCCTCGAGCGCGAAGCGCAGCTCGAAGATGTCGTGGGTCACCGCCTGCCGGCTCAGCAGCCGCGCCGGCTGCCGCCGGGGGCGGATGACCGGGCGGGCCTCCTCCGCCTCGAGGAAGCGGATGGTGAGATCGCTCCTCGGGCGCGTCATGCAGGCAAGGCGCTTGCCCTTGTCGAAATCCCGCGGCTTCAGGCCCGGCGACGCCGGATAGGCGAGATCGACATCGCCCGCCTTCAGATCGACCTTGCAGCTCCCGCAGCCGCCGGAAGCGCACTCATGGGCGAGGCCAAGCCCGGCCCGCAGGGCGGCACCCAGAAGGGTATCGCCCGCGGCGCAGGGAAAGGCGCCCTCGCGCCCTTCCACGGTGATCTTGTAGGCGCCCTCGCCCATCACGCGACGCCGGCAGGCATGCCGAGGCCGAGCTCGCGGCGGAAGTCGGCACAGGCGGCCTTCGCGGCCGCCCCCGCCTCGGGGCTGTCCGGCAGGCCGACGCAGAAGGCCGTCATCGCCTTGTCCGCCAGCGGCACCCACTTGGCGAGCCAGCCGTCAATGACCGCCTTGTTGCTCTCCACCGTCAGGCACTGGCGCACCAGCACGCCGGTCCAGCGCCGCGAGCGGGCGGCATCGCGCATGTGGTTGTCACACATCATGGCGGTGAGGGTGTCGCCATTGCGGCGCGCGGCAAGGCCGACCTGGCGCACGCAGGCTTCCTCGATGGCGCGGGCGGCGACAACGTTGAAGGCGAAGAAGCACTCGCCCCAGTCATAGGCGATGAGCGCCTTCTCGATCAGCTCGCGCATCCCCTGCCAGGCCGGCAGCGTTTCGAACCGCTCGCGCTCGCCGGTGGCGAAGCCCTGATCGGGATGGGCATTGGCCAGCTCGCGGGTGCGGTAGGCGATGCGCGAGATCCAGCGGAAATAGTCCGTTTCCTGGAACGCCGCCGCATTGGTGATGGTGCTGGCGGGCGCCGTCTGCACCAGATAGGCGGACGCCATCTGCCCGGCCGCCATGACATAGCGCATGGGGGTGTAGAGAGCGGCGAGGGTGGCGACCCAGGCCGGGCTCAGCCCCTTGTCGTGGCCGTTCTCGTCATGGTCGTTGAGCAGGCCATCCACATACTGTTCCTGCCCGTCCTGCATGGTGGTGTAGGCGCGGTAGGTGAGCTGG
The DNA here is from genome assembly GCF_043831965.2 of Xanthobacter variabilis. NCBI lineage: Bacteria > Pseudomonadati > Pseudomonadota > Alphaproteobacteria > Hyphomicrobiales > Xanthobacteraceae > Xanthobacter > Xanthobacter variabilis. The sequence continues at coordinate 2,182,512 of NZ_CM195533.1, read as the reverse complement.
TCGGGGTCGCGGAAGCTGTCCCAATCGGGATGGGTGAGCGGGCTCCCGACCACATAGGTCTTGTACCATGTATTCATCATGGTATCAGGATCCTGCTCATAGGGCGACTGCGGATTGCGCGTGCGCGCATGCAGCTTATAGGTCAGGATTTCGTATTCGCTGGGGCGCTTGCGGGTTCCGGACAGGACGCTCCAGGTCTTCAGGCCCGGACGTTGATGCTGAAGGGCGGTCATCTTCGGGTACCTCGATCTTGGAAAGCTTTTGATCAACTCACTTCGCGGCGGCAGCGGCAGGCTTCTTCTTGGAGGCGAGGAAGCGCACCTGATCCGCGTCGACCCGGATCAGCCCGGAGAAGCCCGGCATGTTGCGTTCGAGATCGGTGACGGAAAAATCCCGCCCGAGCACTTCGGAGACGGTCTTGAAGCGAATGACGCATTCGCCCTGCACCTCGACCCGGACATAGCCGGAATTCTCCCCGAGCCGCAGCTTGCGCCCTTCATTGTCGATGGCGGCCGCCTCCGCGACGGCGTCGGAGATCTCGCCGCGGGTCACGATCGGGCCGACGAAGTCCTCGGCATGGGCATCCTTGATGGTGTCAGACATGGATCTTGTCCTTAAAGCGCGCGGTTCAGTCGGGCAGATCGACGAGGATGTCGGCACCTTCGACGCGCACCGGATAGGCATTCAGGCGGCACCCGGTGGGATTGACGCCTTCTCCGCTCACGACGTCGAACTGCCACAGATGGGCGGGGCAGGTCAGGACACAGCCCTCGAGCGTGCCTTCGATCAGCGCCTGTTCCTGATGGGGGCAGATGGGGTCGAAGGCGCGGATGACCCCGCCTTCGGCATTGACCACCAGGACCTCCTGGGCGCCCACCTCGAAGACCTGCATGTCGCCTTCCCAGAGGTCGTCGAGGGTGCAGACGGGCTTGAAGCTCATGATGGCGCGCTCAATCGTGGACGATGTCGAGCGCCTCGAGCCGGACCAGGCCGGCTTCGGCGATCTTCAGGCCGTCGTCGAGCAGGGAGCCGTCATCGTGCTTGCGCACCACGAGGCGGGTGCCGTGGGGCAGCGGCTTCACCACCACCCCCACGAGCTCGTCATGGGCGATGCGGGCGACATCACCGATGGTCGTGGTCGAGGGATCGACCATCAGCACCTTCATGCCGTAGTCGCCCTGAAAGTTGATGACGAGGGGAAAGTTTTCCATGGCACCCGCTCCTATTCCGCCGCCTGGCGGAAGGCTTCCGCCCAGCCGAAACCTTCGCCGCAATTGCCGCGATCAGCCTCGCTCATGTCCATGTACTTGAAGGGCCCCTCCGGCCCTCCGGGAATGATGCCTTCCACCACGCGGTCGATGAAGCCAAGGTGGTTCTTGTAGCGGGAGGGCTCCTGCTCGAAGATCCACTTGTCCACCGGATGGCCGAAGTGATAGCGGCGCCCATCCAGGTCGAGCTGGCAACTCTTCACGTCCCACTTCTTGCCGGGAACGCCAGTCAGCTCGAAGCCCACCATGTTGCACATCATGGGCAGCAGCTTGGGCTCGGTGCGATCGATGCGGCCCTTCAGGATATTCTCGGTGATGACGTCCCAGGACTGGCCGAAGGTGTCGTTCCAGCCCGGATACTTCCGCTCCAGCCAATCGCGTTCGCGCGGGGAGACGCCGGCGATCACGTCCCACCATTCGGTGGCGCGATAGAGATAGATGCCGATCTGCTGGGCGTGGTGATAAACATCCACGTCGGGCAGGAAATACTCGTCCCAATACCACGGCTTCTTGAGACCGAGTGCCTCGATGTTGCGCAGGAACTGGGAGCTCACGAACTCGGTGACGAACTCCTTGAAGGAATGCTCGCGCTGCTCCAGGGGCGTGTAATAGTCCATGGACACACCGCTGAGCACCGAGAACTGCTTCCAGATGCGCCAGAACGAGATGTCGATGAGCTTCTGGGCCTCGGCCTCGCGGCCGTTGCGCAGCATGATCTCGATCAGCGGCTCGCCGATCTGGGCGTGACGGGCCTCGTCCGACTGGATGGTCTGCAGCATGGTGGCGAAGGAATAGTCGCCATACTTCTTCGCATCCGCCGACAGGGCGACGAACTGCAGGTTGGTGAAGGCCTGCTCGAACGAAAAGTTGGTCATGATGGCGGCGGACACCGCGTCACGGGTGTGCTCGATGTCGTCGAAGCAGTGGCGTTCGGAGACCACCACCCAGTTCTCGGTGCGCACCGCCTTCTGGGCCCAGTCGAAGGCGCGGCTCTCGCCGATGAACTCATAGGCGAAATACATCTGGATCTGGGCGTGGCGGATCTCGTCGATGGAGCCGAAATTCGCCATGTTGCGCATGCCCGCCGCGCGACCGAAGCGGGTCATGCGGGCGAAGGCGGAGACCGAGCCGTATTCGGTGAAGGACGTGGCGCCGAAATGGAGCTGGAGCAGCGATTTCCAGCCCGGCGAGGACTTGCGGTAGAACTCGGTGCGGGCGATGGCCGACTTCACCGAATAGGCGCCCACATCCTTCTCGCGCTGGCTCTTCACATAGTCGCGGTAGGTGATCTTGTAAGGCTCGTCGAACGTCTCCCACTCACTGAGCGGAATTCCATAAGGGTCGCTGAACTCGGGCGGGAACAGCTCCTTTTCCGCCACATAAGTGGGGGTCCAGTTGGTGTCCCTGGCGATGTCGTACCATTCGCTTGTCGCAAGCATAGCCATCGGCTGACTCCGGCGTTGATCTGTGGAAGGCGCGATCCTTGCCTATATGTCCATGAGCACCGCGAGGGCCTCGCGCATCGCCGCCCCCGGCGAATTCACGGGCACTTTGACCAAGAATTAGGCACTCCGTTTCATGCACATATTTCAAGTTACTTGAACACAGTTCCTGTGTGAGGGCAACAGGAAACAAGGGTCAATGGGGGTCCCCCTCCTCGTTGCGCAACAGCTGCTGGATGCGACGCTTCAAGGCGAGAAACTCCGGTTCGGAGCTCATTTCGGGGGACCTCGGGCGAGGGATCGAGACGTCGATCACCTCCTTCAGCCGGCCGGGGCGGGCCGACATGACATAGATGCGGTCGGCGAGCAGCACCGCCTCGTCGATGTCGTGGGTGACGAACAGCACAGTCTTGCGCGCGCCGTCCCACACCTTCAGCAGCAGCTCCTGCATGACGACCCGTGTCTGGGCATCCAGGGCCCCGAACGGCTCGTCCATGAGCAGGATCGCGGGGTCGTTCGCCATGGCGCGGATGATGGCCACCCGCTGCTGCATCCCGCCCGAGAGCTCCTTCGGGTAGGATTGGTGAAACTGCGCGAGCCCGGTGACGTTCAGATAGTGGTTGACGATGTCGTCACGCTCCGCCGGCGGCACCTTGCGCCGGACAAGGCCGAATTCCACATTCTGGCGCACCGTGAGCCAGGGAAAGAGGGTGTAGGACTGGAACACCATGCCCCGGTCCGCCCCCGGCCGGCCCACGTCCCGGCCATCGAGCAGGATCTTGCCGCCGGTGCGCTCGGCCAGCCCCGCGATCAGATAGAGCAGGCTCGACTTGCCACAGCCGGACGGCCCCACGATGACCGCGAATTCGTCCGGCGCCACATCCAGCGAGATGCTTTCGATGGCGGTGACGGTCTTGCCCGTGCTCTGATAGGTGAGCTGCACGTTTTCGAGGCGCAGCTTGGCCGGCCCTGCGGCGCCCCCCTGCGTCGGCGCGGCCGTTTCCATCAGCGTGCCCATGCCGTGATCCTCAGCCGGAGTAAGCGGAAGAACTGGTCGGTCAGGAGGCCGAGCAGTCCGATGACGGCGATGGCCAGGAAGATCACGTCCACCTGGAAGCCACGGGCGGCGCGCAGGCTGATGTAGCCAAGGCCGGCCGAGGCGGCGACGAGCTCCGCCAGCACGAGATAGGTCCAGGCCCACCCCATGGTGACGCGCAGCATGTCGATCACCGACGGCAGCGCCGCCGGAAACAGCACGTGCAGCAGCACGTCCCGCCGCGACGAGCCCAGCGTGTAGGCCGCGTTCAGAAGATCGTTCGGCACCCTTTTGGCGATGTCGGAGGCCATCACCAATTGCTGGAAGAAGGTGCCGAACACGATCACCATCACCCGCTGTTCCATGCCGATGCCGATCCACAGGATGAACAGCGGCACGAAGGACGTGACGGGCAGATAGCGAATGAAGTTCACCAGCGGCTCGATGGCCGCCTGCGCCACCTTGAACGAGCCGCTGAGGAGCCCGATCGGCACCGCGAGTGCCGACGACACCACGAAGCCGATCAGCACCACCTCCACGCTGGCCCACACATGGCGGCCCAGGGAGCCGTCGGAGAGCATGCGGAAGAAGGCTGACAACACCGCCCCCGGCGTCGGCAGGAAGATGGCGGGCATGAACCCGCCATAGGTGAGGACGCACCATGCCCCGAGCAGAACCAGCCACACGGCGACCGTGATGGAGGTGAGCAGGGCCGCGGGCACGGCGGCCCGCGGCGTGAGACAGGCCTGGAGGAGAGAGCGATGTGTCATGGCTTGACCTGGCGCCGAACCTGCCGCGGGCGGCTTATTTCACGAAGCTCGGATCGACCACCTCGGCCACCGGAACCGGGGCCTTCATCTTGCCCAGCTTCACCCAGATGCCGTTGGCAAGGTCGATCACCTCGGCCACCTCGCCGGGCTTCTCCTTGGTCCCGAGATACGTGGCCATCATGTCCTTGTCGTAGAAGCGCACGCCGCTGGCGGCGTCGGCGAAGTCCGCGGGCTTCTCCAGATAGCCGCCCACGCCCTTGGCCATGATGGCGTAGGCCTCGTCCTTGTGCTCCTTGATGTAGGTCATGGCCCGCTGGACGGCGCGCACGAAGCCCTTCACGTCCTGCGGGCGCTTCTCGATGACGTCGCAGGAGAACTCCACCACATCGACGATGACGCCGGGTGTGGAAGCGCTGCTCACCAGCGTCTTGCCGGCCTTCTGGGTCTTGACCATGGTCAGGTTCGGTTCCCAGGTCACGGCGGCCGGCACCCGGCCGGCGATGAAGGCGGCGGCGGCTGCGTCGGCGGTCATGTTGGTGATCTCGACCGTGTCGAGCGGCAGGCCAGCCTTGGTCAAAAGGTAGGAGAACCAGAACTGGGAGGTGGAGCCCTCGTTCAGCGCCACCGTCTTGCCCTTGAGCGCGGCGAGATCCTTGATGTCGTCCTTCACCACCACGCCGTCGCCGCCGGCGCTGTCGTCGAGCACCGCCACCGCCTTGAAGCAGAAATCCTTCGAGCGGTACTTCAGAATGTCGTCCACGGTGACGGCAACGCCATCGAGCTTGCCCGCCGCCTGGGCCGCCATGGCGAGGGCGGAATCGTCCACCACCTGCAGGTCCACCTCGACCCCTTCATCCTTGAAGTATCCAAGGTCCCGGGCGAGATACATGGGGCCGTAGCCGACCCAGATGAAGTGACCGATGGAAAGCTTGCCCGCCTGGGCAGCCCCCGCGGTCCCGGCAACCAGCATCGCGGCGCCGAGGGCGCCAGTGATGAACCGCCGGCAATTGAACGTCCGTCGCATAGCCTTACCCCTCTTGGTTGTCGTCTTGGTGCAATTGGCCCGCATGTGCGGATTGGGATCGCGTGCCGCCGGCCCGCGCGAGGCCGGCGCGCCGCACCGCTGTTCAGCCGGCCAGATCAGCGCTGGCCCCGGCCCTTCTCCTGGCCCCTCAGGCGGAGCACGCGGGCGATGCCGTTCACGCAGTCAGCGGCGAAGGCTTCAACCGCGCCCTTGGCGGCATCGTCGGAAAAGCCCGGCGCCGGCTCGAAATCCGCCTCGTAGCGGAAGGTCGAGGCGCCCTCGCCCTTCTCCAGAATGCTGACGCGCCCGAGATAGCCGGTGCCGTAAGCGCCCGAGAACGCCTTCGCGTCGATGATTTCATAGGCAAGCGTGCGCGCCGCTTCGTCGAAGTGGATGAGCCGCTCCCAGAGGATGGAGCCGTCGCGATTCACGAGCACACGCACCCGCCCCCCATCCTCCAGGCCGCTCGTCGCCGTCGCAGTGCTGATCAACGGCAAAAGGTCGTAACCACCGGCCAGGCGCCACACATCACCCGCCGCAAACGGCACATCCAGCGCGACTTCCACATGCATCGGCTTGCTCCATATGAAACAAACGTTCATCGTATGGAAAGTGACTTGACTGCAGTTCAATGTTCCTGTCAACTTTCGCCCAGCACATAAGCAGTGCAAGAGATGGCTAAATAGTAGGCATATCGAGGCGGAGAGGCGGATGATCGACCCGGTTGAGCTCACGAGGACCCTCATTCAATTCCGGTCCGTCAACCCGCCCGGCGACGAGGCTGCCTGCGCCGAGCATCTGGCCAATCTCCTGGAGGACGCAGGATTTGACACCGCGCTGCACACCTTCGGCGAGAAGCGCGTGAACGTCGTCGCCCGACGCGGCTGCTCAGGCGACCGAAGCACACCCCCCATCTGCTTCACCGGCCATCTCGACACCGTCCCCATTGGCGCCGCGAGCTGGAGCTTCGATCCATTTGCAGGAGAGGTGCGCGACGGGCGTATTCTCGGGCGCGGCTCCAGCGACATGAAAGCCGGCGTGGCAGCGATGGTCGTCGCGGCAACCGAGCTTGCGGATCGCGTGGACGAGGGCCCGGGCGTCCTGCTGGTTCTGACCGGCGGAGAAGAGACCGGCTGCGAAGGGGCGACATTCCTGGCCGGACATGACGGCGTGCTGGGCGAGGCGGGAGCGATCATTGTCGGCGAACCCACGGGCAATCAGCCCCGGGTCGGACACAAGGGCGCCCTCTGGCTCGCAGCTTCCTGCACCGGGCGCACGGCCCACGGCTCCATGCCCGACCTGGGCGTAAACGCCATCTATCGCGGCATGACGATGCTCGAAAAGCTGAAGGACTTCGGCTTCAATCAAAAGCCCCACGATGGTCTCGGGTCACCGACATTGAATGTCGGCCGAGTAAATGGGGGCATGAACATAAATTCCGTTCCAGACCTGATCGAATTCGGCGTGGACATCCGGACCACGCCGGGAATGGTTCACGATAAGCTCTTCCATGACATCAACAGATACCTGGAACCCGAGCTCGATCGCCTGGACCGGCTGGTGGACCTGGAGAGCGTCTGGACGTCGCCGAACGACCCCTGGATGCAGCAGGCCATTGCGCTGCTCGCCCCCCCTGAAAAGCCGGAGCCGGCGAAAGGGGTGCCCTTCTTCACCGACGCCAGCATCCTGAAGCCGGCGTTCGGCAATGTTCCCACCCTGATCCTGGGACCTGGCGAAACGCATATGGCCCATCAGGTGGACGAGTATTGCCGCATCGACCGCTTATTGGAAGCAGTTGAAATTTATAAACAACTCATTTTGTGCTGGAATCAATTCGGCGCATACATGACGCACACACGGAGCGAAGCGCCCACCATACAAAAGAGCTCATGAGGCCTGCTTTTCTCAGGCGGCAGAAACCGGCACTGGGAAGCGCGGGCGATTGATGAAGACACCCACATGAAGTCGAGGTTCGGGCGTGCGCGGATCCGATCCCCCATGGGCCGTCGCGCGCGCAAGCTACGCTTACCGCCCGCCCACGCGTCGGCGAACCCAAGCCCACCCGAGCGGAGAGTTGGCGCGGGTTCTTATGGCTCACGCCGATGCCCCAGCACTTCAACATGAAGCTGACCCGCGGTAGCCAAAAAAGAAAAAAGGGCCCACAGCACCTCTGCTACGGGCCCTCTTTCGTTCATCGGCAACATTGTTCAAACGCCAAGCCAACCTTTGGCTGCCAATGAGCCGAACGATGGCGTCAACAGCCCATCCTTTGGGTGCACTCACAGTCAAGCAAGGCTCCGCGCATCATTGAATCTCGCTTATATTTACGACTATTGCATTTATTTAATTTAATATTCTGAAAAACATCACGCGTTTGCGCGCCTTACGTTGCACGCAGTTCGCTCAAAAATCCTATGCGCTCGGCACGGTGCTGCAAGGCCCAAAAGCCCCTCCCCCCAACCGCCAGAGCGACCGAAGGTCAAAGAGAGATCACGATGCGACGGCGGCTACGACATGTCGGCGCACCGATACAAGGTGAAATGCAGGGCACCCGGATCACGCACCGGCAGAATGCCGTCCACGTCCAAGACCCGCGTCAAGGCGAGATGTCCGACTGAACCGCCCCAAGTTTGCTGGACACCTTCGGCTTTCGCTTTGTGCTACCGTCCGAACTCGATGGACGACAGCATCCCGTCCCCGGCGTGCTTCCGGATGGGATTGTAGAACATCGCGATATAATCGAACACGTCCCTGCATGCCCCAGCCACTAGCGTAGGTGTGGAATCGCATTTTTGCGCTTTTACATCCAATGCACCATGCAAAACCCCATCTACGAGGCTATTCGTCGATGGGGTTTCTGCGGGAACGTCTCATGCTAAGGTCAAGGCTTGACGGCGGATTGGTGCCTAGGCTCAGGACCCATTGATTGCCAGGCGTCGCTGTGATTCAGGCTCCATAAGGAGACTGAGCATGAGCGACCTGTATTGGCTGACGGACGAGCAGATGGCGCGGCTTGCACCGTATTTTCCCAAGAGCCACGGCAAACCACGGGTCGATGACCGGCGGGTGCTGAGCGGGATCATCTTCGTCAACCGGAACGGGCTGCGCTGGCGGGATGCGCCCAGGGAATACGGGCCGCACAAGACATTGTATAATCGCTGGAAACGGTGGAGTGAGATGGGCGTGTTCGCGCGGATAATGGAAGGCCTGACCGCCCAGAGGGCCGAGCCGCAGACCGTCATGATCGATGCGACCTGTCTCAAGGCCCACCGCACAGCTTCCAGCCTTGGGGTAAAAAAGGGGGGCCCGGACGGCTGATCGGACGGACCAAGGGCGGCATGAACACCAAGCTGCACGCCGTGACGGACGCCAATGGCCGCCCCTTGAGCTTCTTCATCACGGCCGGTCAGATCAGCGATTATACCGGCGCAGCGGCCTTGCTCGACGATCTGCCCAAGGCGCAGTGGATGCTGGCCGATCAGGGTTATGACGCCGAGTGGTTTAGAGACGCGTTGGAGCAGAAGGGCATCAAGCCCTGCATTCCAGGCCGCAAATCCCGCTCCATGCCCGTCAAATACGATAAGCGCCGGTACAAGCGCCGCAACCGGATCGAGATCATGTTCGGCCGCCTCAAGGATTGGCGCCGCGTGGCAACCCGCTATGACCGATGCCCAACCGTCTTCTTCTCCGTGCTCGCCCTCGCTGCAACGGTGCTCTTCTGGCTGTGATCAACGAGTCCTGAGCCTAGGGCAGAACCGTCCCATGGCCCAGACCGTGCGACAGCAGCGGATCGTCGAGCTGCTGCGTGAGCTGCACTCCGCCACGATCACGGACCTCGCCGCTCGGTTCGAGGTTTCGGACGAAACCATTCGCCGCGACCTGAAGACGCTGGCCGATGAGGGCCTCGTGGATAAGTTCCACGGCGGCGTGCGCCTCAACGTCAGCGATTTGGAGACGCAATTCGAGCGGCGCCTGCGCGACGACGACGACGCCGCGAAACGCCGCATCGCCCGCGCCGCGGTGGAGCTGATCGACAAAGAGGCCACCATCCTCCTCGACAATTCGTCCACCGCCTGTTTCCTCGCCGAGATGCTGGTGCCGCGGGCGGGCCGGCTGACCGCCATCACCTTCTCCCTGGAGGTGACGCAGATCCTCACCGGCGCCGGCCGCAGCCACCGCTTCATCCTGCCGGACGGGGAATTGCGCGCGGACGACCGCACTGTCATCGGACCAACGGCCATCGATTTCGCCTCGCAATTCACGCCGAGCCTGTTCGTGTTGTCGGTGGCGGCCGCATCCCCGCAGCACGACTCCATGGCTTTCGACCTGTTCGAGACCGAGCTCGAGCGGGCCATGATCGCCCTTGCGGACAAGGTGATGCTGCTGCTCGACAGCTCCAAATGGACCAAGCCCGATCTCATCCATGTGTGCGGCTGGTCGGCCGTGGACATCCTCGTCACTGAGGCGGCGCCTCCTGCCGCGGTGACCAGCGAGCTGGAACACGGCCGCATCGTGATCGCCCCGTCCGCCGGCTGAAGGCGCGCAGCCCCACCTGTACGCCCCGGCAACGCAAAGAGGGCGGCACGCGGCCGCCCTCTTCCTCATGCTCCCGGCGCCCGACCCCGCTCCCTCTTCGAGGACGCGGGGGCCCGGCATTCAGGTCGCATAGGTCTTGCCGCGAATGAGAGTGCTCGGGACCAGGCCGCACAGCAGGAACGCGATGCACATGACCAGGAAGCCGGTTCCGATGTTCCCGCCGGTCGCCAGATAGCCGATGACGATGGGCGCCGCCACGCCGCCGAGCCGGCCGATATTGTAGGTGGCGCCGATCGCGAGGCCGCGAACGCTCGTGTCGAAGCTCTGGCCCATATAGGTCGCCGTCACGCCGAAGGGCATGCCGTAGAAGAAGCCGAACAGGGTCATCAGATAAGCGATGTTGCTCGGCGAATGCCAGAACACCACCACCGGAATGAAGGCCGCCGTGGCGGCATTGGCGATGAAGAACACTGCGCGGCAGCCGATCTTGTCCGCCAGCCAGCCGGCCGAGATCTTGCCGAGGGTCGACGCAAGGAAGGTCGCCATCATGTAACCGGCGATGGCACTGAACTTGATGTGCAGCTCTTCCTGAAGATAAGACGGCATCCAATTGACGACGCCATAATAGCCGAACTGCAGAAGGCCCGTGGCGATGGTCCAGATGACGAAACGCTTGCGATTTTCCACATCGCTGAGGAGCTGGCGGATGATGGAGGCCCGCTTGGTTCCCCCCGCCCCCCCATTGAGCGCGCGGGCGGCCTTCACCTCCAGATAGCAGGCGGGCTCCTGCACGAACATCTGCATGCCCAACGCCACTACCACTGGTACGATCGAAGTAAAGAACAGATAGCGCCAGCCAAAATCCGGGATGACGAAGCTCGACACCAGGGAGGCGACCACATAGCCGATGGTCCAGCCCGATTGCAGGGCTCCCAGGATGGTGGTGCGATATTTGGCGGGCGCATACTCGAACATCAAAGTATTGCTGCACACGAAGACCGCGCCGAGCCCCAGAGAACCGAAGAAGCGAACCACGGCGAACTGCCAGTAGTTCTGCGTCAACCCCAGAACACTGGTGCCGACTGAGAACAGGAAAACGGCGATCGACAAGGTCCGCACGCGCCCGAAACGATCGCAGGCCCAGCCGCCATAGATGCCGCCCACCGCCATGGCCGCCAAGGTAATGCTGCCCAGGGCGCCGGCCTCCACATTCGTGAGCGAGAACTCCTGCTTCAGGCTGGGAAGGCTCAAAGCCAGGTACATTACATCAGCGCCATCCGCCAGCAGGGCAAGGAAGGCGAAGACAAACACGATCATCCACTTTTTGTCGGCAACTGCTTTTTCGTCCGTCTCGACAGCCGTCGTCATCCTGTTTCCTCCGATATATTTATTTTATTTTTGGGCGAGGCATATCGTTTCGCCCCCACCGGACCATGGCCCACGATGGGCTGCCTCGCCGCGCGAGGTCCAGGCGGGGGCGCAAGGTTCGGTTCAGATCATCAGCTCGATGAGGAAGGGCTTGGCCTCCTTGAAGCTCGCCTCCATCAGGGTCGCGCATTCCTCCATGGTATGCGCGCGGGCGGCTTCGACCCCGAGGCCGTTCGCCAGGGAAACCCAGTCAAGGTCCGGCTTGCCCAGGTCCAGCATGCTCATGGCCGTGGCACCGGGAACGGCGCCGACATTCTGATACTCGCCGATGAGGATATTATACTTCCTGTTATTGAGCAGGATGGTGGTGACCGGCAGGTTTTCACGGGCCTGGGTCCACAAGGCCTGCACCGTATACATGCCCGACCCATCCGCCTGCAGCGAGATGACACGACGCTCGCTCTTGCCGCCGATCGCCGCGCCCGTCGCCATGGGCAGCCCCCCGCCGATGGCGCCGCCGACCTGGTGCAGCCAGGTGTGAGCCGGCGAGGCATGGGAGCAGCGATAAAAGCCGCGCCCGTAGGAAATGCTTTCATCCGCGATGATTGTGCCTTCCGGCATCAGGGCCGCCACCGTCTGGGCCACCTTGTCCGACGTCGGGGCGCCTGATGCCGCCGCGGCGCGCGCAGGGCCCGGCGGAAGGGGCACATCGGGCGCGCCAAGCGCTTCCACCAGCGCCGTCAGTGCCGCCACGGCATCCTGTTCCGGCCGCGCCAGGACATGGATGTCGGCGTCGGGCCGGTGCTGGATGGAGGGCATGTCGGGATACCCGAAGAAGCCCACCGGCGCTTTCGCATTGACCAGAACGATCTGGTCGAATTCCCGCAGCGCCTCGATCGCGAGACTCATCGCATAGGGAACCTTGGCCAGCGGGAGCGAACCTTCCCCGCGCTCCACGGTGGGTGCGCAATATTCCAGCATGATCTTGGCGCCGGTGGCCTGCGAGACGCGCCACGCCAATTTCTGGGCCTGCCGCGTGCCGCCCTTGCCGGAAAGCAGGATCAGCGTGTTGCGCCCATTCCGCAGGGCCCGCGCGGCATTGTCGACGGCGATGGCATCCAGCGCCACCAGCTCGGGAACGGCCAGGGCCGGCGCCACCACGCCCCCCTCGCTCCAGGAAATGTCGGACGGCACGATCAGCGTCGCGACCTGGCCCGGTCCGGTCCGCGCCGCCCGCACCGCTTCCGCGGCATCCGCGCCCAACAGCGGTGTGGCCGTGCTCATGCGCACCCATTGCGAGACGGTGCGCGCGATGGCGTCCACGTCGGAGGTCAGCGGCGCGTCATACCAGCGGTGGTAGGTGGCCTGATCGCCGACGATGTTCACGATGCCGCTTCGGGCACGACGCGCATCATGCAGATTGGCCATGCCGTTGGAAAAGCCGGGGCCGCAGTGCAGCAGGGTACAGGCGGGCTTTCCGGCAATCCGATAATAGCCGTCGGCCATGCCGGTCACCACATTTTCCTGCAGCCCCAGATAGCAACGCATGCCGGGGCTCTGGTCCAATGCGGCGACAAAGTGCATCTCACTCGTGCCGGGATTGGCAAAGCAGGTATCCACGCCGGACTGCAACAGTGTTTCGACAAGACTTTTCGCGCCGTTCATCGGCAACTCCCATCGCGTCAGCCCAAGATCGCAGCGCACAGAGGCGGATCTCGAGCCGAGATCAGATATGGATCGAAGCCGGGCCTCCTCGGCCCGGAAGTCGCACAAGGCGTCACCGTCAAGACGGGCGGCGCCTTTCGCAAGTGGCCAGCCCTTTCAGACGCCGATCTGGGAGACGAATTTGGGGTTGAGATAGGCTTCGATAGCCTCCGAGCCGCCTTCCGAGCCATAGCCGGAATCGCGCACGCCGCCGAACGGCACCTCCGGCAGGGCCAGGCCCAGATGGTTGATAGTCATCATGCCCGCATCCACCCCGTCCGCCACCGCCGCCGCCGTCTTGGCGGAGCGTGTGTAGGCGTAGGACGCAAGCCCATAAGGCAGCCGGTTCGCCTCCGTGATGGCCTCGTCGAAATCCGAGAAGGGCACCATCATCGCCAGCGGGCCGAACGGCTCCTCGTTCATCATCCGCATCTCGCGGGTCACGCCCGTGACAACCGTGGGCTCGAAGAAATAGCCCTTGTTGCCGATCCGCGCCCCGCCCGTCGCCACTTCCGCTCCGCGCTGGCGGGCATCGGCGATCAGCGCCTCCATGGCCGGGATGCGCCGCTCATTTGCGAGCGGGCCCATGGTGGTGTCGGGGTCGAGCCCGTTGCCCACCTTCACCGTCTTGGCCACCGCAACGAAGGTGTCCACGAATTCCTGGTACACCTTTTCCTGCACCAGGTAGCGGGTGGGGGACACGCAGACCTGGCCGGCATTGCGGAACTTGGCAGTAGCGATCTGCCGGGCGGCGGCCTTCACGTCGGCATCCTCGAATACGATCACCGGCGAGTGGCCGCCCAGCTCCATGGTGGCACGCTTCATGTGCGCGCCGGCCAGCGCCGCCAGGTGCTTGCCCACCGGGGTGGAGCCGGTGAAGGTGACCTTGCGGATGGTCGGGTGGGGGATGAGATGCTCGCTGATCTCGGCCGGCACACCATAGACCAACCCGATGACGCCCTTCGGCACGCCGGCATCCACGAAGGCGCGGATAAGCTCAGCCGGGGAGGCCGGGGTTTCTTCCGGCGCCTTCACGATGATGGAGCAGCCGGCGGCAAGGGCTCCGCACAGCTTGCGCACCAGCTGGTTGATGGGAAAATTCCAGGGCGTGAAGGCGGCCACCGGCCCCACCGGCTCCTTGATGACGAGCTGGTAGACGCCCGGCGCGCGGGCCGGGATGACGCGGCCATAGGCGCGCCGGCCTTCTTCGGCGAACCAGTCGATGATGTCGGCGGCGGCCAGCGTCTCGCCGCGCGCCTCGGCCAGGGGCTTGCCCTGTTCGAGCGTCATGAGGCGGGCAATGCCCTCCGCCCGCTCGCGCAGGAGGTCGGCGGCGCGGCGCATGAGCTTGGAGCGATCATAGGCGGACACCTTGCGCCACACGGCAAAGCCGCGGGCGCTCGCCTCCAGCGCCTCGTCCAGGTCGGCCCGGGAGGCGTGGGCCACCGTGCCGATCTCCTCCTCGCTCGCCGGATTGACAACCGCAATGCGACCGCCGCCCGAAGCATCCCGCCACGCACCGTCAATGTGCAGCTGCACGTTCGGATAGGGGGTGTCGGAACTCATGAGCCCTCCCTTCAGACAGCATAATCCGCTGCGGCGCCATGAACTTGCCGCCTATGCTTGTGCTTTATTGGTCTTGTTTTTCCACCGCCCGCCCGAGGTGGTAAAGCGAGAAAAAATCACTAGGTCATGCGCCTTCGTCATTAACTCCAGCGTCAGGCGCCCCCGCGGCCTGGCCTGCCATGTGGCGCGAAGCACCGGTTTCCAAGCGCGCGGCGGGGTAGCGGCGCCCTCCGATGCGACGCAGGCCGCAGCCGGCTCATGACGGGCGCTAAGAATTCTCTCGCAGGGGAAGAAAGGAGCATCGAGAAACGTCTTCATGCTCTTTCACGAGCACAAGCAGGCCATCAACGGGCTCCGCCTGGAAGCCGTGTTCACGAATGGGCTCGCCCAGGCCGTGCGGAGGAAGCCGTCGCCGGAGCCTTCGGGTCGGGCCCGCTCCGGTCAAGGCCGCGTGTATAGGCCGCGGCCTGTTCCAGCAACCAGGCACGGAAGGCAAGTAATGACGGCCTCTGGCTCAGAGCCTCCGGATAGACGAGGTAATAGGCATCGCTATCCGACGAGTCCGGCTCGGCGAGGGCTCGCAGACGCCCCTCCTCAATATGCCGCTGCACGAAGAAATCCGGCACGAGCGCGATTCCAAGGCCGGCTTCCGCTCCGCTGATCAGCATGGTGTGGAGTTCGTAGCGGGCACCGCGAACGGCGCGCGCATCATCCACGCCATGATGCCCGAACCAGTCTTCCCACGCATTCGGCCGCGTCGTCGAATGCAGCAGCGGATAGGCGAGAAGATCCCGCGGCGAGCGGATTTCTCCGCTGATGAGAGCCGGAGCGCAGACGGGCACCACGCCTTCCCCAAAGAGATAGTCGAGCTGCGCAGAGGCCCAATAGGGTCTGCCATAATGGATCGCGGCCTCGAAATGCGTCTCCTCGAAGGAAAAAGCTTCCGTTCGCACCCCCATGTTCACACCAACGTCGGGATGCCTCGCATTGAAGCTGGGCAAGCGCGGGATCAACCAATGGGAGGCAAAGGTAGGCAGCACCGCCAGTTCCAGCTGCGCGCCACCACCATGGGACATCAGGGATGCGGTATCCCGGTTCAAGGCCTCAATCGAGCGGCGAACCTGGGTCGCGTAAAGCCGCCCCGCGCGCGTCAGACGCACACGCTGCTTGACGCGCACAAAAAGCGTGACGTCGAGATTGCCTTCCAGCAGGGCGATCTGCCGCGAGATAGCGCTTTCCGTCAGGCAAAGGTCCCTGGCGGCCAGAGTGAAACTCTCATAGCGCGCCGCCGCCTCGAAGGCCAATAAAGTTCCAATATTCGGTATTCTCACCTTGCGCATATGTGATGATTCTCGACAGACTGGATAATAAAACCTGGGCCTTGACGATATCCAGAGCGTGGCCATATCGCAATCCATCCCACGGGGTGGACGGGACGGTTGGCGCGGGACGCACCGACGTCTTCCGCGGCTGCGGCGGGGGCACACAAGCGGTTTGGCACCCCAGGCGCCCGGTGCCGCGAAGCGCGACGTGACGATGGCAAGCCCCGAACGGCACTCACCATCACTACGATCAGCCCTCGAAAGAGCCACCTCCCGGAACGTTTTGAGGCGCGGCCTCCTGGAGCGTCCCGACAAGCCGTGCGATACCGCACGCGTGCGAGGTCCATGCGCGTTCAGCCATAAGCTGAGGCACCGCCCCGGCTTCACCAAAATCGTCGCTTCGGCATCCTTTCTCCGCCACCGCAGAACACTGCAAGGCCGTGCTATGGCCAGAAATCGCTATTCATACCAACACGAGAATATGTATGATGCCAATGCGCCTGTGTCCGGATTTTATATTTCAGTTATTTAGAAAAATACAAAAACTCTACGATCCGTTAGTGTGTATATACAACTACTCTGCGCAATACTGCTTTTCACCAAAGGCCACTTCCTTGCGGCGTCCCGCGCCGCCTTTGTTGCCTCAGTAGCCATCGGAGCGTTGAGCGCACCGGCTTTCGCCCAGACAGCCTCAGTTGGGGCGACCGTCTACTACAAAAATCGGATGACCGGCCCCAGCGGCGGCAACGCGCACGAGTCCTGTTTCGACAAGCCCGGGGACGGCCACGGCGGGCAACCCGGTGGCAGCATCGACGCAACCGTATCCTATGGCGGCGCCTCCGGCTCCACCTATGACGGCACATTGATCGTCGCCAGCTCGACGGACGGCAAGGGGGGCACGGGCGGCTCGGGCGAACACTGTGGCTATGCCGGCGGCGGCGGTGGCACCGGCGGTTCCGTGACGCTGAAAACGTCCAGCCTGTCGGGGACCTACAAATTCAATTACACGGGAATTTATGTTCTCTCCCAACGCGGCCAGTGGCAACGTGGTGGTCGTTAATTACGGCGGCATCATCTCCAACTCGCCGACCACCGGCAATGCGGAGAGCCTGGTGGCCCAGGCCCTGGGCGGCTCGGGCGGCAATGGCGGCTTTGCGGTGACCGGGTCCGTGTCGAACAGGGACCTGTCCCTGGCGGTCGGCGGCGGTGGTGGTGCCGGCGGAACTGCGGGCGCCGTCTTCAATGAGGGCGTGATCCAGGCCGTCGGTCCGTTGTCGGCGGGCCTGGCGGCGCAAAGCCTCTGCGGCGCGGGCGGCGCCGGTGGCGGCAGCCTGGTCGGCGGGGTCGCCAGCGATACCAGCCTTGGCGTGAACGTGGGCGGCGTGGGCGGCATCGCCAGCGGTGTCGACGTCTACACGACGTCGATCTCGACCGCCGGCGATCAATCGCCCGGCATTGTCGCCCAAGCCATTGGCGGGGCCGGCGGCTCGGGTGGATGGGACGTGGCGGGCACCATCGGCAGTAGCGTCTCGGCCAACCTGACCACTGGCGACACCGGCGGTGCCGGCGGCATGGTTATCTTCGTGTCCACGAATCCGGCTGCAGCTCAGATGTGAGAGTTTCGATCCACGCCCCCGCACGGGGGGCGACGCCGGAACCGCTCGTCGTCGCGCGCCCGCTCGTCGTTTCGATCCACGCCCCCGCACGGGGGGCGACCAAATTCAGAGAGCATGCTGCTTAAGCTCGCGATGTTTCGATCCACGCCCCCGCACGGGGGGCGACCCGCGAGGGCAGCCGCCCCCTTCCGTGTTTCACGTGTTTCGATCCACGCCCCCGCACGGGGGGCGACTCAGCGCGCGGTCTTCGCGGCCGGTCTTGATGGGTTTCGATCCACGCCCCCGCACGGGGGGCGACTCCATCACCGTCGGTTACGAACAGCTCGCGCTCATGTTTCGATCCACGCCCCCGCACGGGGGGCGACATCATCCGAGCCATAGGCGAGGGGAACCTCATAGTTTCGATCCACGCCCCCGCACGGGGGGCGACTTCCGAGGATGTCCTCGAAATGGTCGCTAGTGATGTTTCGATCCACGCCCCCGCACGGGGGGCGACCTTGAGCTGGCGCGCCTGAGTATCGAGTTGGTTCTGTTTCGATCCACGCCCCCGCACGGGGGGCGACCTTCATTTGCAGCAGGGAACCGGATGCCCTCCTGTTTCGATCCACGCCCCCGCACGGGGGGCGACATGGATGCTAGGAAAGGCCGGAATGGCCCAAACGGTTTCGATCCACGCCCCCGCACGGGGGGCGACCGCCCGTCTCTAACACCCTGCCGCCACGCTGAAAATGCCGTTGTCCGCGCGAACCGACCGGCGGTGAGGGGCTGACGCCGCTCGATGCCGGGCTTGATTTGCGTGAAGTCGTAAATTTCCCATGCCTTAGTGGGCGCGCGAACCGTCTAGGCTCCGTATGTGGGCTTCAGGTTCGCGCTGGCCTTCAGAACACCAACGGACCGTCGAGATCCTGGACGGGTTTGGCGCCGACATGCTCGACCCTGCGCCGGCCTTCCGCGCCCAGCCGATAGAAACGCAGACTGTCCGTTGAGGCGTCTATCTCGGCAATCAATCGCGATTTGAGAATGACCCACTGGGAAGGGTCGACCTCGCATTCGAACACGGAGTTCTGCACCCGCTGTCCGTAATCGAGGCACGCCCGCGCCACGCGGCGGAGCCTGCGGCGGCCCGCGGCAGTCTCGGTGCTCACGTCATAGGCCACAAGCATCAGCATGCGTCATTTCCAGATGAAACCCGGATAGCCGTCGATGTCGCCGCGCAGATGGCGAGCCAGCAACTGCGCCTGCGCATGAGCGACAAGGCCCAGCGGCATCTTCTCATTGAGGAAGGGATGGGTCAGCTCCTCCCGCTTGCGCTCCTGCCAAGCCACCAGGACACGCTTGCGTGCCTCATCGGTCAAGCGCACGCCGCCCGCATCCTCGACCTTGAAATCTCCTGGCGCGAGCTGTCGGCGGTTGACAAGACTGAGCACGAGGCGATCCGCGACCACAGGCCGAAGCTCTTCCATCAGATCGAGGGCGAGCCCCGCGCGGCCCGGTCGATCGGCATGCAGGAAGCCGACCTGGGGATCGAGGCCGTGAGTTTCGAGGGCAGAGCGACAATCATGGCCGAGCAGAGCATAAAGAAACGACAGCAGCGCATTGATCCGGTCGAGCGGCGGACGGCGCGAACGTCCACCGAAGACGAAGGCGGGATCATCGCTCCGCAGAAGGTGGTTGAAGCAGCCGAAATAGACCTGCGCCGCCTCTCCTTCCAAGCCGCGCAGCAGGGCGACTTCCGCCGCGATGAGGGAGCGGCGGGCCACATCGGTGAGCCGGCGCTCTGCCACTTCCAACATCTCCCGGTCAGAGGCCGGCATGGTGCCGCCATGATCGCGCAGGGCGCGGCGGATCACCGTGCGCTGGTTCGCGGCTTTCGCCGCCACGATCCCGCGCACGATGGGCACCGTTTGTCCAGGGGTGTCCGCTACGCGGAACTGGGTGCGCCGCAGCAGCACATTGCCGGTGCGCGGGCCCTCGACGCGGGCGAGAAAGCGGCCATTCGGATCGAGGAGCGACACCGTGATGCCGGCCTCGGCGCAGGCGGCCAGCAAGGCCGGCGAGGCGCCCGGCCGGCCGAAGCTGACCACCCCTTCCAGCATGTGCAGCGGCGCGCGGCCACGCTCCGCTCCGGCCACCTCGACGACGAGATTGGCGCCGTCCTTGCGCAGCCAGGCATCCTCGCTGGTCACTTAGATGGTGTTGAGCATCCGCCGCATAGCGCCCTCACCCCTTCAATTGAGCAGCAAGCCAGAGCGCGATGGAGGGCGGGTGCTCCAGTCGCACCGGCTGGCATAGCGCCTCCAGTGAGCAACGACGGCAACCGGCTATGTGGACCGGAGCCGGAGTGCTCTGCGCCATGATCATGGCGCGGGCCGCCGCCGCCGTCTGCGTCGTCAGGGCGCGCAGGGCGTCGTCGAATATCACGCTCTGGCGGCGACGGGTCTCGCCATAGAACAGCGCCCCCTCGGGCACTGCGACGCCGAAAGCGTCCTCAAGGCAGATCGCCTGGGCGCAGAGCTGCACCTCGTCCGCGCGGTGGGCCTTGGGCTTGCCCCGCTTGTATTCCACCGGAAACGGACGGATGTCCTGCGCGTCCGCACGACCGAGGAACTCCACCACATCGGCCTTGCCGCTCACCCCGAGAGCCACCGAGCGCAACGCCACCCCTCGGGCGATGCGCATCACCCGAGGGGCGGCGTTCCTACCGCTCGATGATCTCGATGCCGTCCGGCAGGCCGTCGCGTTCGACGGTGATGGCATAATCCTCAAAGCTGCGCGGCGGTGGGGCGTTGTCGAGCCGCTCATCGCCGGGCGGATAACACTCCCCCTTGAACATCCGGCAGACCTTCACCCGCTCGAAGAGCTGGCTTGCCTGCGCATTGCCGAGCTGCGAGGCGTGCCGGAAGATGACAAGCTTGCGCGTCGCCATTTCGCCGCGCGCGGCGGAACGGTCGTGCTCGAACATGTTGGAGAGGGCCTCGAACAAAAGGTCGAGGTCCGCATCGGAAAAGCCGGTGCCCTTGACCGGATGGGAGGCGAGCGGCGCCGACACAAAGCCATGGGCGCGATAGAGGCCATAAGGCACGATGTGCTTGCGTCCCATGGTGCGCCCGCCCTTCGCCTCCGCGTCGGCCTCCGTGGTCGCGGCGAGGCGGGTGATGGAGATTTCAAGCGGCAGGATGGGCTCGACGGACCGCGCGAAGCCGATCTGCACCGGCCCGCGCACCTGCCCGGCATTCACGCCGGTGGTCATCACCGCGCCGAAGGTGCGGATGTCCCAGAAGTTCGCGCACATCCAGCGGGTGAGCGCGCGAGCCTTCTCCTCTTCCTTGGGCCCCTTCTTGAGTTCTTCCGCCTTGGTCACCTCGGGCATCACGGCCGCCCAGGCGCGCTTATGCTCATTGTTGAGGGTCGCGCCATCGCGCATGTAGATTTCGTGGCCGGGCGCATCGGGCCGCGCCAGCGCCACGTAATTGCGAATCTTGCGCTTCAGCGCCACGTCCGAGACCAGCCCCTGATTGGTCTCGGGATCGAGGCGCGGCATGTTGCCGGAGTCCGGGTCGCCGTTCGGGTTGCCGTTGATCACATCGAAGAAGAGCGCGAACTCATGCCGGCGCGCGAGGCCGCTGGTTTCACTCGTCATTGCTGCTGTCCTCTGCATCGCTCTCTTCGATCTCCGCCTCCGCGCGGTCGGCGAACTGGCCCTTGCGCTGGTGGTAGTAGCCGAGCACAAAGCGCCCCTGCGCCTCGAGCGGGAGCGTGCGGGGCATGTGGTCGCCGAGATGGCCGGCGATCTCCTCGATCTCCCGTTCCAGCCAGGCGCCCTTGCCACCCTTGCGCAGCTTGCCCAGATGGTTTTGCGCGCCGCGCATCAGCAGGGGGAAGACGCTCGCGGGCGTGGCCGAGGCCGCGCCGAAATAGCGATCGCGAATGGTGGCGTTGACCTTGCCCAGGGCCATGCGCTGGGCCGTCTCATAGGCGGCGAACAGGCGCCCGAGCTGATAGGCCGGACTGGGACTATCCTTTTGGAGACTCACCGGC
Source organism: Xanthobacter variabilis (assembly GCF_043831965.2). Classification (NCBI taxonomy): domain Bacteria; kingdom Pseudomonadati; phylum Pseudomonadota; class Alphaproteobacteria; order Hyphomicrobiales; family Xanthobacteraceae; genus Xanthobacter; species Xanthobacter variabilis. Next base: position 2,160,822 of record NZ_CM195533.1, on the reverse strand, counting down.
GGATCCTCCGTGGCGTGTTGGGACTTATCGGGTGCTTGCCGATCAATGGTCTTCAGTCGGGCATCGCGGGCGAGCACGGCCTTGATCACGGCGGCGTGCCAGCCGGTCAAGGGATCGTCTCCGGCGCGCAGCCGCATGATCGCCGTGGTGAGCAGCGAACGCGGATAGCGCGTGCCTTCCAGCACCGCGCGCGTGACCTCGCCGGCCAGCAAGGGCGGGATATTCTCGAACTTTTCCTTCAGCGAACTGTTTTTCTGACGAACCGTTGTATGGGCAAGGAGCCACTCTATCGACGGCGGGCGCTCGCCCCAGGGATGGGGAAGGATGGCAAGGTCGCGGTAATGATCGGCGAGGCGTTCGACGAAGGTGCCGAAATCGTCGCTGAGCCAATAGCGCACCGAAAGACGCGCCGCATTCGGCGCGAGACCCAGCACATGAAAGCGCGTGCCGGGACTGAGGCGCGCATCGAGCGCCTCGACCGGACGCCCTTCCATGACGTGCTCCAGCGTTTCGCGCACCTTTTTCGCTTCGTCGGCGTCATCCGGCGGCTCGGCCAGGGCGGCGAAGACATCCTCGGCCGCGCGCGCCTGCGCTTCGTCGACCGTCTGCGACGTGTCGGCCCAGAACACCACCGTGGCATCACCGATACCACGTGCAAGACGATTATGGCTGGTCCGCTCCAGCATGCCGTTCAGGGCGGCGCCATAGCGGAAGGCAGCGTCCCGGGAGGTCGGCGCATTGTCGCCCTGCTCCTTGCCGTAAGAGGCGAAGGCGTCAAGATTGAACGATACCAGCGAGGCCCCCGAGGACTGCGCGCCGCTCACCTCCTTGATGGTCGGATGAAGCCGCTCCGCGACGGCGGGCGTCCCGGTTACAAGGCATGGCACCACGCGGCCCTCGCTTCCCGCTCTTTTCGAGATCAGTGCACGCGCCGCCGCGCGCTCGTGGATGAAGCTGTTCTCTCCCTCCAGGCGAAAGACGATGTTGGTGTCCAGCATGTCGGACGTGAACGGTGGCGCGTCGAAGCGTTCCGGCATCCAGCCTTCGAGAAAGCGGCGCAGCGCGAGCAGCCCCAGGTCATCGGTCGATGCCAGCAGTTCGAGATGGGCAACCTTGAAGGCCTCGTGCTCCTGCGCCGTGCGCTTCCCGTCTCCCGCGGTGCGTCCGAGCACATAGGACGTCTTGTCCCAGAGGAGGTTCGGCAAAATGCCGGCCGTGCGTTTCACCGCAGCGGGCACGGAGCGAAGTTGCGGCACGAGGCGCTTCCCGCTCGCGAGGCGCAAGTCGAGCACGGCGCGTGGCGTCCCGTCCGGCGCGATCTCGATGGCGAAGCTGATCTTCTCGCGCGAGAAGCCGGGCGCTTCCGCCTCCCCCCGTTCGGCCATCCGATCGTAATAATGATCGAGCGACTGCAGAAGCGTCATGACACGGTGCCCTCGGCAAGGCAGCTTTTCACATCGAGGACGCCCCCCTTCAGCCGAGCATGGAAAAAGTGCGACGTCGCGTTGTCGGCGAAGTCGATGTCATGGAGCATCCAGCCGAGATCGCGCTCGCGCTGGTCTTCCGGGAGGGTGCTTTCGGGCAGCGGCGCGCCAGGAGGGATGAGGGCGAAATCAGCCACGCATTCACGGGTTCCGAGGCAGGGCCGGTGGAAGCATTGCCCCGCCGCCGCGCGGCGATTGAACATGCTCAGATGTTTGGCCTCGGTGTCCGAGGCCCCGGCCCGGGCGGTCAGCTCGAAATGCGCCTCGATCACATAGGCGACGTCGTTCAGAAACAAGGTCGCGCGCTGCTGCCGGTTGTCCTCCACCACGAGGCCGAGCCCGTCGGTGCTGCCGGCCCGCATGGCCCGGGCGGCGGTGACGGCACTGGCCTTGGCTCCCACCTCATTGCGCCGGAAGGACTGGAAGCGGATGGGCTTCAGCACGTGGATGGCGTCGACCACCCAGCAGATCGCCGGTTTCCAGTGGATCGCCTCGAGAATGCCCCGCGCGGCTGAAGGCGTCATCACGTCATAGGAGACGCGCTCGACTTTCATCTCCGGCCGCGTGAAGCAGGCGCGCTCTCCCCAGACGTGCAGCCGCACTCCATAAGACATGCGAATCGCCCCCCTCGAACACCTTATGCGAGAATATTTCGCACCGGCAATCAACAAGCCCGGAAAGGCAACAAAGTCGCACCGAGCACGACAATTCAGAGCAAAACACACGAGAACATAACCGCTTCGGGCTACAGCACGTTCTGTCCCGCATCCCGATAAGTCATGTCCTCCAGATCGATCCCGGTTTGCGCGCGATAATGCGACATATCGGGAAACCGCAGCATCGCCTCCCCGAGCGACGGGTGGACGGGGGTCAGCACACCGCGCGCCAGCCATTCGTCCCGGGCCCGCTTCGGGATCGGCACAACATATTGCTGCAGCCGTCGCAGGTCCGCCGAATACGGGCGCTCCTGCGCCGCGATGCGCGCCAGAAGCGTCTCTGCATCATCGTCGTCCGGCCCTGCGCTCCATGGCACGATGACCGGCTCCATGATGTCCTCGATCATGCGAAAGGCTTCGGCGATGGACCTGAACGGAAATGACAGGTCCGCGGCAGATTCAGCAATGGCCGGCAGGATGCCCGGATAGGCCCCGACCCGCGCCGCATCGAAGACTTTCTTGGCATCGCCCTTGCGCCAGTAGAGTTCGGAGAAATAGTGGCGTACCGCCTCCAGGCCCAGCACGTCCGAATGCTTATCCAACACCGGTTGCGCCGCCTGCCAGCGCTGCTTGATGTCGTGCTGAAGATGCCCCTCCGCGGGCTCGAAGATCACCACGCGGCCCAGCCTCGGGCAGCCATCCTCATCCCTCAGCTCGCCCTCCCGGTTGGCCCGTCCCGCGGCCTGAGCGATGGCATCAAGGCCTGCCGCGGCGCGCCAGACCTCGGGAAAGCTGATGTCCACGCCGGCCTCGATCAGTGAGGTCGCCACCAGCCGCACCGGCGCCCCCGCCTGAAGCTTTTCCTTGAGATCCGCCAGCACCATGCGGCGATGCCGGGCGCACATCTGGGTGGACAGGTGGGTGGCGCCGGGCAGATCCGCGATCGCCTCGAACAGCATCCGCGCATGGCGACGCGTGTTCACGATGCACAGCATCTGCGGCTGCTCAGCAAAGCGCACGGCGATGGCGTTGTCCGCGACCGGCGCCGTCATCCGCTCCACCGCCACGCGCTTCAGCTTCACATAGAGCCCCGCGGGGTCCGGAGCGAGCTCCCGGTCCGCCGGCAGATCGAGGCCCATCGGATTGCCCCTGGCATCGTGCAATGCCGCGTCGATCTTGCGGAACGCCGGTTGGGTCGCGGTACACAGCACCACGCTGGCGCGGTAGTTCAGCGCCAGTTGTTCGATGGCCGCAAGGCTCGGCAGCAACAAAGGCAGCGGCAGGGTCTGCACCTCATCGAGCACGACCACGCTGCCCGCGATATTGTGCAGCTTGCGGCAACGCGAGGTGCGGTTGGCAAACAGGCTCTCGAAGAACTGCACCGCAGTGGTGACGACGATGGGGACGTCCCAATTCTCGGCCGCTCGCCGCAGCTTGGCGAGGACGTCCGGGGCCTCGTCATCGGCCTTGCGCTGGCCGCGCGCCTTCTCCCAATCGAAGCTGGCGTGATGTTCCAGAATGTCGTCGGCGGCCCCCAGAGCCTTCCGGAACACATCCGCTGTCTGCTCGACGATGGAGGTGTAGGGAATGACGTAGATGATCCGCCTGAGGCCGTGTCGCACCGCATGTTCGAGCGCGAAGGAGAGAGAGGCCAGAGTCTTGCCGCCGCCGGTCGGCACGGTGAGGCTGAAGAGTCCGGGCGAAAGCGTCGCCTTGCCCAGCGCATGGTCGAGGATGTCGGCGCGCAGTGCGTTGAGCGGGGTGGATGCAGCGCCGACGCGTTTCGCGGCCATGAAGATGCGCAGACGATCACGCAAAGCGGACAGGTCGCTGTGCCCGCCGCGTTCCACCCGCGCGCCGGTCGCCCCCGCGTAGAAGCGCTCGGTCGCGATGAAGTCGGCATCGACGAGGCACGAGAACAGCATCCGGACGAGGAAACTGGTCGCGAAACCTTTCGGGCCTCCGCTGGGCAGAGGCTGATCCGGCGCCAGCCTCGCCCGCTCCGCAAGGGGGCCGGCATGGTCCTGCCAGCCAGCCGGAATGCGCTGCTTGGCAGCCTCCATCCGGCGCAGCAGATCCTCGCTATCTGCCAAGCCCGCATGGTGAGCGGCAATGATGGCGGCAATGATCTTGCCGAGATGCGGGCCATATTGGTCCAGCGCGATGCGCCCGCCGGCAGCGGAATGGTCTCCGCCGGACGGTCGCCGATCGGCGATATAGTCCTGGAATTCCGGTGAGAGCTTACCGATGTCATGAAGCTGCCCGGCGAGACGTAAAACCTCGGCCCACCCCAAGCATTCGGCGAACCCCGCAGCGAGTGCCCCAACAGCCGCGCCATGGTCTCCAAGTCTTTCCCAATGCTCAAAGGACACGTTGGGGAGCGAATGGGCGTAGGCATCGGCCATGGATGTTCACGCATGTGACGGGTTGGGAAAGTCGGGCGCCTATGCCAAATCAACCTTTCATGGCGGAGGAAGACTGACGAGAGGAAAAGCCCAGATGCAACTCATTTTGAACCTATCCTCGGGTCCTTCATCGTACAAGCACGCGTTCGAATTCCTTTAGCTTTTCTCGGAACTCAGATGGTTCGTCATGACAACTATCGAAAGCAAAGCGGCCTTACAGACCCACAGATATGGGTGCCCGCTTAGGGTCAGGAGCGGGCTCGCCCGCCGTTCATCTGCGGCTGCGGGAAAATCGGCTACCGTCATGGGACAGTCTCCAACAAATAGAAAGGGCCCGCCGCAACTTGCGGCAGGCCCTTTTAATCCCTGAACACCTCTTTTCGCTGTCTGCGCCAACCTTTGGCTGCCGATGAGCGAAACTATGGCGTCAAATGCTCATCCTTTGGGTGCCTTCACAACAACAGTGAGGCCAGCCCTCAGATCAGCTGCAGCCGGTGGTGGCGCCGCAGGTGTCGCACTTTAGGCAGGTGCCGTTGCGGACCAGGGTGAAGTTCATGCACTCCGGGCAGGCCTCACCCTCATAGCCCTTCGCTCGAGCCTCCGCGCGGGCCTCGGCTTTGCGGGCCGAGGGGCTCCAGGACAGCGTCGTCTCAAGGCCGCTTTCCGCCAAAGAGAGCTCGGCCTCCGCCGTATCGGTCTCGCCTTCCGCAAGCTCCGCCACTTCCGGCTTCAGCGCGGTGGCGCCTTCGGTGCGGGCGCGCAGGACCGTGACATTGTCCGCGGAAGCGCGCGGCTCGCTCGGAACGGCCTGCGCCGCCGCCAGCAGGTTCACCGTCTTGCCGCGAACCAGCCCCTTGGACACGATGCGCGCCGCCGGATTGGTGGGCGCCTTGCCCTCGTCGGCCCCCTTGCCCAGGGCATCGAAGCCCGTGTCATGGGGGTCCACGTGGCCGAGGTCATTGCGGCCAAGATAGCTCACCGCCAGCTCGCGGAACACATAGTCCAGGATCGAGGTGGCATACTTGATGGTGTCGTTGCCCTGCACCGGGCCCGCCGGCTCGAAGCGGGTGAAGGTGAAGGCGTCCACATACTCATCCAGCGGCACGCCATATTGCAGGCCCAGCGAGATGGCGATGGCAAAATTGTTCAACAGCGACCGGAGAGCTGCGCCCTCCTTATGCATGTCGATGAAGATTTCGCCCAGGCGGCCGTCGTCATATTCGCCGGTGCGCAGATAGACCTTGTGGCCACCCACCAGTGCCTTCTGAGTGTAGCCCTTGCGGCGGTCCGGCATCTTGTCGCGCGCATGGACGGGGCGCTCGACAATGCGTTCCACCACCCGCTCGACGATCTTCTCCGCCACCACCGTGGCGCGCGCGGCCGCCGGCTGCGCCATCACGGCTTCCACCGCATCGTCCTCGTCCTCGTCATCCGCCACCAGCTGGGCGTTGAGGGGCTGGGAGAGCTTGGAACCGTCGCGATAGAGCGCGTTGGCCTTCAGCGCCAGGCGCCAGGAGAGCAGGTAGGCCGCCTTGCAGTCCTCCACGCTCGCCTCGTTGGGCATGTTGATGGTCTTGGAGATGGCGCCCGAAATGAAGGGCTGGGCCGCCGCCATCATGCGGATGTGGCTTTCCACCGACAAATAGCGCGTGCCGAGCCGCCCGCAGGGCGAGGCGCAATCGAACACCGGCAGGTGCGCCACCTTCAGGTGCGGCGCCCCTTCCAGGGTCATGGCGCCGCACACATGGATGTTGGCCGCCTCGACGTCCGCCTTGGAGAAACCAAGGAAGGACAGGAGGTCGAACTTCGGATCGGCCAGCTGCGCAGCCGGCACCTTCAGGGTCTGGATGAGGAATTCCTCACCGAAGGTCCAGCGGTTGAAGGCGAACTTGATGTCGAACGCGGTCTTCACCGCGGCCTCGACCTTCTGAATGGCCGCGTCGGTGAAGCCCTTGGCGCGCAGGGTGGAATGGTTGATGGCGGGCGCCTGGGCGAGGGAGCCGTGGCCCACCGCATAGGCCTCGATCTCGGCGATTTCCGCCTCGCCATAGCCGAGCGCCCGCAGGGCCTCCGGCACGGCGCGGTTGATGATCTTGAAATAGCCGCCGCCGGCCAGCTTCTTGAACTTCACCAGGGCGAAGTCGGGCTCAATGCCGGTGGTGTCGCAGTCCATCACCAGGCCGATGGTGCCGGTAGGGGCGATGACCGAGACCTGGGCGTTGCGATAGCCATGGCGCTGGCCGAGCTCCAGGGCCTTGTCCCAGGCCGCGGCGGCATGCACCACCAGGCGCTGGTCCGGGCAGGAGGCACGATCGAGCGGCACCGGCGTCACCGCCAGGTCCTCATAGCCCTCGGCCTCGCCATAGGCGGCGCGGCGATGGTTGCGGACCACCCGCAGCATGGCGTCTTCATTGGCGCTGTAGGCCGGGAACGGGCCGAGCTCCCGCGCCATCTCGGCGGAGGTGGCATAGCACACACCGGTCATGATGGCCGAAAGGGCGCCGCAAATGGCCCGGCCCTGGGCCGAGTCATAGGAAATGCCGCTGGACATGAGCAGGCCGCCAATATTGGCGTAGCCCAGGCCCAGGGTGCGGTATTCATAGGAGAGCTCGGCGATGCGGCGCGAGGGGAACTGCGCCATCAGCACGGAGATTTCGAGCACGATGGTCCACAGCCGCACCGCATGCTCATAGCTCGCCACGTCGAACTGCTTCGCCGCATCGCGGAACTGCAACAGGTTCAGCGAGGCGAGGTTGCAGGCCGTGTCGTCCAGGAACATGTATTCCGAGCACGGATTGGAGGCGCGGATGTCGCCGCCCGCCGGGCAGGTGTGCCAATCATTGATGGTAGTGTGGAACTGGATGCCCGGATCGGCGCAGTGCCAGGCGGCCGAGCCGATCTTCTCCCACAGGTCGCGGGCCTTGATGGTCTTGGCCACCTTGCCGTCAGTGCGGCGGATGAGGTTCCAGTCCGCATCCGCTTCCACGGCGCGCAGGAAGGCGTCCGTGACGCGCACGGAATTGTTGGAGTTCTGGCCGGCCACCGTCAGGTAGGCCTCGCCGTCCCAGTCCGTGTCGTAGATGGCGACGTCGATGTCCTTGTAGCCCTGGCGCGCGAACTGGATCACCCGGCGAATGGCGGCATCGGCGATGGCGGCCTTGCGGGCGGCCTTGATCTCGCGCTTCAGGGCCGGGTTCTTCTCGGGATCAAAGCAGGAATCAGCCTCGCCGTCGCAGTTCACGCAGGCCTTCATGATGGCCTTGAGGTGCTTGGCGTTGAGCTTGGAGCCGGTGACGAGCGCGGCCACCTTCTGCTCCTCGATCACCTTCCAATCCACGTAATTCTCGATGTCCGGATGGTCGGCATCCACCACCACCATCTTGGCGGCGCGGCGCGTGGTGCCGCCCGACTTGATGGCGCCGGCCGCGCGGTCGCCGATCTTCAGGAAGCTCATGAGGCCGGAGGAACGGCCGCCGCCGGACAGGCGCTCGCCCTCGCCGCGCAGGGACGAGAAATTGGTGCCGGTGCCCGAGCCATACTTGAACAGGCGCGCCTCACGCACCCACAGGTCCATGATGCCGCCCTCGTTCACGAGGTCGTCGCCCACCGACTGAATGAAGCAGGCGTGGGGCTGGGGGTGCTCATAGGCCGAGGTGGAGGCCTTCGCCTCGCCGGTCTCGTGGTCCACATAGAAGTGGCCCTGGCCCGGTCCGTCGATGCCATAGGCCCAGTTGAGGCCGGTGTTGAACCACTGGGGCGAATTGGGCGCCGCCATCTGCATGGCGAGCATGTAGCGCAGCTCGTCGAAGAAGGCCTGGGCATCGCCCTCGTTGTCGAAATAGCCGCCCTTCCAGCCCCAATAGGTCCAGGTCCCGGCGAGACGGTCGAACACCTGCTTGGCGGAGGTCTCGCCGACGATGCGCTCCTTCTCCGGCAAAGCGGCAAGGGCCGCCTCGTCCGGCGCCGAGCGCCACAGGAAGGCGGGAACGGTGTTCTCTTCCACCTTCTTCAGGCGCGCAGGCACGCCCGCCTTACGGAAGTACTTCTGGGCGAGAATGTCGCTCGCCACCTGGGAGAATTGCGCGGGAACCTCGATCCCCTCCTGGCGGAACACCACGGAGCCGTCGGGGTTCTTGATCTCGCTCACGGTCTCGCGGAACGCGATGTCCGCGTAAGGGGAACGGCCCTCCAGCGTGTAGCGACGTTCAACGCGCATGACCGGTGCTCCTTCCGATCGGCCTCCATGAGGCCGTAAATTATAGCAGCTAAATGTAGCGGGCGTGACTCACCGACGAGCGCAACGCGTACACGTCGCCCCGGACCGTCACTTGCATGTTCGAAAAGCGCGCCGAACCCACCTGCCGATCCCATGACCGAAAGGAATGCCCGTCGCGGAGGAGACGGACGCTAGGCGAGTCCCCGGCGTCCGTCAAACTCAGTTTGGCCTCGATTTGGGTGCTTCGCCGCCTCAGCTCTACTAAATATAGTACCGCCGCACCCGTTAATAAATCCCTAAGACGCCAGGGCTGGAGCGGGTTTCAGGGCCATCGGCGCGGATGGCGCCACGCCCTGCGGCCAGGCCCCAGTCGTCACCGTCATCCACAGGTCACGATGGAACAAATGGCGGGCATGATCGCCCCGCCCCTGGGGCAAGCCACAACATATGGTAGCCCGGAAGGGAGCTGATGGGGCTATGCGTTGCATCACCGCGCGGTGGGGCGGTGTCGCCGCTGCCGGCGACCGCGTGTGAGTCGCCGCCTGCGGGCCCGGGCCGCTTTCGGGTGAGGAGGAGGCAGGTCGGCGCGAGGGGCGCTCTTCGGCTCATCACGCGCGATCAGCGCACCACGGCACGCGCCCCGCGAGCTCCCCGGCGGGATCGATCAGGCGAAGGCGCTGGTGGCCGAGGGCGTTTCGCGAACCGCGGGTTCAGACGCGCTGGCCGCCAAAGCGGGCGTGGCGAGCACGTGGGCGCGCATGGCCTCGCCGGCCTCGTCCCGGTCGCCGCGGAGAATGGCGGTGAGCACCCGGTCATGCTCGGCATAGGACTGGGCCAGATGCTCAAGCCCCCGGTATTTCTCCCGCAGGAACGGACGGAGCTTCACGCGCGTGGCGACGGCGAGTTCGGAAAGATAATCATTATGGCAGCCGGCATTGACGGCGGCATGGAAGCGCTCGTCGAGACTGTCGCACAGCGTCTCCGCGCCGGCATGGATGGCGGCGGCGAAATCGGCGTGCAGGCGGTCGAGCTGGGTACGCTCGGCGGATGTCATGCGGGCGGCGGCCTGGGCCGCGCACAGGCATTCCAGCTCGCCCATCACCTCGAACATCCCGCTCAGGCGTTCCATGGACGGGCGCGCCACCAGTGCGCTGCGATGGGGCCGCGCCTCCACCAGCCCGGAGGCGGCCAGATCGCGGATGGCCTCGCGTACCGGCGTGCGGGAAACACCATAGCGCTTGGCGATTTCCACTTCCTCCAGCGGCGTGCCCGGCGCCAGACGCCCGCTGGTGATCTCATCGGCGATGCGCAGCCGGAGTTCTTCCGTCCGGGTCACGGCGCGCACGGCACTGGACCGGCGAGGGGCGCGGGCCCCGCCGGGCGCGATGTCCTGTTGCATGGCGACGTCGTTCCACATGGTACGACAACGCTAATGCAACGCCCCCCTCAGCGGAATCCGGGATAGTCCGTATGCCACCCACCGCACCCTGCGTCAGGCGGGGCCGGGCGCGGGCCCGGCATCTGCATCCTCCGGCGCCTTCGCGGCCCGTTCCGCCCGGTGGGCGGCCTGCAGCCGGCGGTAACGCAGTGTCGAGATGGGCAACAGCGCCAGATAGATGATGGAGCACACCGCGAGCACGACCCACGGATAGCTGGCGAGCAGCGCGAAATAGAGCGCCACCAGCACGAACAGCGGCAGCACCATGTCACGCCGGATGCGCCGGCCGATGGTCTTGCCCGACCATGCCGGCACCGTGGAAATCATGAGGAAGCCGATGGCCAGGCAGTAGATGAGCGCGATGGGCGCGCTGACGCCGCCATGGGGCACGCCAATCAGCTCCAGATAGACCGGCAGCAGCACCGTGATGGCCCCCGCCGGCGCCGGAATGCCGGTGAAGAAGTCCGCCGCGAAGGCGGGCCGGTCGGGATCATCCAGCATCACGTTGAATCGGGCGAGGCGCAGCGCCGCGCAGATGGCGTAGATGAGCGCCGCGATCCAGCCGAAGGATCCGGCTTCGTTGAGACCCCAGAAATAGAGAATCAGGGCCGGCGCGCAGCCGAAGTTCACAAAGTCGGCCAGGCTGTCGAGCTCGGCGCCGAAGCGGGATGTGCCCTTGAGCGCGCGGGCCAGGCGCCCGTCGATCCCGTCGAGCAGGGCCGCGAACACGATGGCCGCCAGCGCCAGCTCGATGCGCGATTCGATGGCGAGCCGCACCGCAGTGAGGCCGGAGCACAAGGCCAGCAGCGTCACCAGATTGGGAATCAGCACCCGCAGCGGGATCTTGCCGATGCGCCCGAAGCGCGGCCGCAGGCGGCCCTGCGGATCAAAAGGAGGAAAGGGCGCGCCCATCAGCTCACCCGATAGGCGGTCTCGCGCGGCAGCGGGGCCGTGAGATCGCAGATGATGGTTTCGCCGGCAGTCGCGAGCTGGCCTTCGGCCACCTGCACCTTGGTGCCACGCGGCAGGTAGATATCCACCCGCGAGCCGAACCGGATGAGGCCAAAGCGCTCGCCGGCGCCGATCTCCTCCCCCTCGCGCACGAAGCACACGATGCGCCGCGCCACGAGGCCGGCGATCTGCACCACACCCACGTCGATGGTGTCCCCAAGCCCGGTGGCGGCGGAGATGACGAGCCCGTTGCGCTCGTTGTCCTCGCTCGCCTTGTCGAGGTCGGCATTCAGGAAGATGCCGGGCTTGTAGGCCACGCGCGCGATGCGGCCGGTGATCGGCGCGCGGTTCACGTGCACGTTGAACACGTTCATGAAAATGGAGACGCGCAGCAGCGGCTCGTCCGAAAGATCCAGCTCACGCGGCGGCTTGGCGAGGCCGATGAAGGAGACCTGCCCGTCGGCGGGGGCCACGATGAGGCCCTCGCGCACCGGCGTCACCCGCGGCGGATCGCGGAAGAACAGCGCCGTCCAGATGGCGAGGCCGACGCCGATCATGCCGATGAAGGTGTTCACCGACAACAGCAGCAGTGCGATGACCGCCGCGATGGCGATGAAGGGGTAGCCTTCGCGGTGGATGGGCACCAGCGACTTGCGAATGGTGGCGACGAGGGACAATGGGGCCTCCGAAGGACACCGCGCCGCATGCGGGCACGGAGCGCACAGGTAGAGAGAGCGAGCCTCCGCGTCAAATGCCGGAAGCCCCGCGCGGCGCGCGGCTGGCATGACGCACAGGCGCAGACCGCGCATCAGTGCCGCCAACTTGCCACGACCACGGTCGCAGGCAAGGCAGATCGCGAACGATCCCCGCGCGGCCGCCCCGCGCGCCATCGGTGAAGCTCGCCCCTCGATGGATCAGGGCTCGAACAGCACCCCACCGGTCAGGGGCTCAGAAACCCCGGTGGTGGTGGGAAACGTCAGCGGCAGGCCCCGCGCCGCCCGCGCGGCCAGAAAGCCGAAGGCGTGCGCCTCCAGCGCATCGGCCGACCAGCCCACCGCCTCCGCCGCCACCACCTCCGCCCCCAGCCGCTGGGCCAGCATGGCCATGAGGGTGGGATTGCGCGCCCCTCCCCCGGCCACGATCCAGCGCCGGGGCGGGGTCGGCAGATGCGCCAGCACGGCGGCGACGCTGGCCGCCGTCAGCGCCGTGAGGGTCGCCGCGCCATCCTCCAGGCTCAGGCCGGACAGGCCCAGCCGCCCGGCGACATGGGCACGGAAGGCGTTGCGATCCAGCGACTTGGGCGGCGGCTCGCGGAAAAAGGGGTGATCGAGCGCGGCCGCCACCGCCGCTTCATCCACGCGCCCGCGCGCCGCTGCCGCGCCGTCGGCGTCGAAGGGGCGGCCGGTGCGCTCCTGCATGAAATCGTCCAGCAGGGCATTGCCCGGCCCGGTGTCGCAGGCAACCGGCGACGCGACGCCATCGATGACGGTGACATTCGCCACCCCGCCGACATTCAGCACCGCCAGCGGCCGCGGCCCGCCCAGGGGCGCCGCCAGCGCGGCATGGAAGACGGGCACCAGCGGCGCCCCCTGCCCGCCCGCCGCCACATCGGCGGCGCGAAAATCGGCCATCACCGGCACGCCGAGCAGGGCCGCCAGCCGCGCACCTTCGCCGATCTGCACGGTGAGGCGGGCCTCAGGCCGGTGCAGCACGGTCTGGCCATGGAAGCCCACGAGGTCGATGTCGGATAAAATAAGCCGCAGCGGCACCAGCAGCGCGCGCACCGCTTCTGCGTGAAGATCGGTGATGCGCCGCTCCGCCTCGGCAAGGGCGCCGGGACGATCGGTGCGGGCGTTCACGCCGCGCGCATCGGCCATGGCCCGTTCCAGCAGCGCGCGCGTTGGGGCATCGTAGGGGACCGTGACGGCCGGGCCGAGCCAGAAGACATGCTCGCCATCAGTGTCGATGAGGGCGGCGTCGATGCCGTCCATGGACGTGCCGCTCATCAGGCCCACCACGCGCATGTGCTGCTTCTCCCCTCATCCGCGACAACCCTGGCGGGCGGCAGGCGCCCCATTGGCGCCCTCCCCCCATGCAATCTCGCGCCGGACCTGATACACCACCGTTCCTTTCCGCGCCCGTAACGCACCTCCAACCGATTGATCGCGATGACCACCTTCCGTTCCGATTTCCTGCGCACGCTGCATGAACGCGGCTATATCCATCAGTGCTCGGACCTCGAGCGCCTCGATGCCAAGGCCGCGGAAGGCCCCATCACCGCCTATATCGGCTTCGACGCGACCGCATCGAGCCTGCATGCGGGGCACCTGCTGTCCATCATGATGCTGCGCACGCTCCAGCGCACGGGGCACAACCCCATCGCGCTGATGGGCGGCGGCACGACCAAGATCGGCGACCCGTCCGGCAAGGACACCCAGCGCAAGATGCTCACCGATGAGCAGATCAACGCCAATATCGCTTCGATCCGCAAGGTGTTCGCCCGCTTCCTGGATTTCGACGCGGGCGCCGTCATGGCCAACAATGCGGATTGGCTGGACGAGCTGAAGTACATCCCCCTGCTGCGCGAGGTGGGGCCGCACTTCACCATCAACCGCATGCTCACCTTCGATTCGGTGAAGCTGCGGCTGGAACGCGAGCAGCCGCTCACCTTCCTCGAATTCAACTACATGATCCTGCAGGCCTATGACTTCGTGGAGCTGAGCAAGCGCCACGGCTGCATTCTGCAGATGGGCGGCTCCGACCAGTGGGGCAACATCGTCAACGGCATGGAGCTGGGCCGCCGGCTCAATGGGGCGGACCTGTTCGCGCTCACCACGCCGCTGCTCACCACCTCTTCCGGCGCCAAGATGGGCAAGACCGCCGGCGGCGCCGTGTGGCTCGATGCGGAGCTGCTTCCGGCTTACGAATACTGGCAGTACTGGCGCAATGCGGGCGACGCCGACGTGGAACGCTTCCTGAAGCTGTTCACCGAGCTGCCGCTGGACGAGATCGCCCGCCTGGCCGCCCTGAAGGACCAGGAAATCAACCTCGCCAAGGAGGTGCTCGCCACCGAGGCCACCGCTCTGCTGCACGGCCGCGAGGCCGCCGAGCAGGCCAAGGCGACGGCGCGCTCCACCTTCGAGCAGGGCGCGCTCGACGTGAACCTGCCCACGGTGGACGTGCCCCTGGCGCAGCTGGAAGCGGGGCTTGGCGTCGCCAATGCGTTCGTGACGGCGGGCCTCGTCGCCTCCACCAGCGAGGCGCGGCGGCAGATCAAGGGCGGCGGCCTCAAGGTGAACGACGCCGCCGTGACCGACGAAAAGGCCGCGCTCACCCCGGCGGCCCTCACCGCGGAAGGCGTCATCAAGCTCTCGCTCGGCAAGAAGAAGCACGTGCTGCTGAAGCCCGTGTGATTTCTGGGCGAGCGCTCCGCGCCGCCATGCTGTGATGCAGCAATGCCACAGTCCCTGCCCTTCAGGGACTGTGGCCGAGCTGCAGCAGGGAGGAGGCATTGACGTGGCGACAGCCCGTCCTCTACCTTTCCGAGTGACGGTATTCCTCCCAGAGGAATGAAAAGGGAATGCGGTGCGGGCGCCAGGCGCTCCAGGCCGCAGCTGCCCCCGCAACTGTGAGCGGCGAGTCCTTCGCCACATCGCCACTGGGCACTCGGGGCCTGGGAAGGCGGCGAAGGGCGACGACCCGCAAGCCAGGAGACCTGCCGTCGATCCGTGGTCACACGCGGGCTCATCGGGCGGGGTGTTCCGATGGCGGGATATTCGCGGCGCGCCGTCTTGCGGTCCGCTTCGAAGACCCTCGTTCGCGGTGACGTGCCACTGGCGTCCCGCCCGAGGTTTGAATGCCCGCCGTCCGTTGCCTTGCGCCCACACCTACCCCAGCCCTTGCCGCCCCCCTTGCCTCTCGCGCCCGCCGACGGCGCGCCGCGCGGCTTTCCTTCTCCGTCAGCCTGTTGGCCGTCATGGCCGCAACGCCAGCCCTCGCCCAGTCCGCGGCCACGGCGAGCGATGGCAGCGGCACGCAGATCACCTCGGCGCAGACCACGGATGGCACCCAATACGAGCTGCCGGACGTGGTGGTGAGTGCCACCACCATTGCGACCCCGGCGCGCGAGGTGGCAAGCTCGGTCACCGTCATCACCGGCCAGCAGTTGGAGGAGACCCAGCGCCGCGACGTGCCTGACGCCCTGCAATCGGTGCCGGGCCTCAATGTGGTGCAGACCGGCGGCCCCGGCGGCGGCACCTCCGTCTTCATGCGCGGCACCAATTCCAACCAGACCAAGATCCTGCTGGACGGCATCGACCTCGGCGACCCGTCGAGCGGCAATGGCGCCTTTGACCTTGGCACCCTGTACACGAACGACTTCGCCCGCATGGAAGTTCTGCGCGGGCCGCAGAGTGGCCTTTACGGCTCGGACGCCATCGGCGGCGTCATTTCCATGACCACCGAGCGCGGCTCCGGCCCGGCCAAGGCCAACGGCTATCTGGAGGCCGGCTCACTCGGCACCTTCAACCAGGCCGCGGCCCTTTCGGGCGGCTATAACAATATCGGCTACGCTTTCAATGTCGGCCACTTCGCCTCGACCTCGATCCCGGTGACGCCGTCGGACATCCTGCTGCCGGGCGAGCAGGCGAACGACAATGCCAGTGACAACTGGACCTATTCCGGCCGCATCGACGCCGATGTGAGCGACGCCTTCTCCGTCAATGTGATGGCGCGCTATATTCAGACCCGCCTCGCTTATACGTCGGACCTGTATAATTATTCCACCGGCACGGGCTATCCCGCCCCATTGCAGGATATCGGCTACGGCTCGTTCTTCATCGGCAAGGCGGAAGGCCAATGGAAAGCCTTGGACGACAAGCTGGTGAGCACCTTCGGCATCGCCGCCACCGACTACGCGCGCGATAATTCCAGCCCATACCCCAACAATGTCAGCGACTATACGGGCGACCGCCAGACCTACTACTGGCGCTCCAATTATACATTCCTGCCCGGCCAGAGCCTTCTGTTCGGCGTGGAGCGCTATAATGAGAGCATGACCAGCGAAAGCGCTTGGTCCAGCATGGATGCCAGCACCGGCGACACGGCCGGATACCTCCAGCTTCAATCCTCCTTCTTTGAGCGCCTCTTCCTGGCCGCCAATGTGCGTTACGACAGCAACGACGATTTCGGCGACCACACCACCTGGCGCCTCGCGCCGGCCTTGCTGTTCCCGGAAACCGGCACCAAGCTGAAGGTGACCTACGGCACCGGCTTCAAGGCCCCGACCCTGTACCAGCTCTATTCCACCTCGGGCGGCAACCCCAATCTGGAGCCGGAGGAAAGCACGGGCTGGGACGCCGGCTTCGAGCAGGCCCTGTGGGCGGACCGCGTCAGCTTCGGCGCCACTTATTTCGAGAACGACATCACGAACCTGATCAATTCCGTGCAGGTTTCGCCCTACGTCTGGACCAATGCCAACATTGCCAGCGTCACATCGGACGGCTGGGAAACCTTCGTGGCCGTGAAGGTCACCGATAACTTCTCGGTGCGCGCGGACTACACTTACACCAATACGGTCGGCCATCCGGAAGACGGGGTTTCGCCCGGCTCCTGCGCCCCCACGGGCCTCGACACCTGCGCGCCCCTGCGCCGGCCGAAGGACAAGGTGTCGGTGGCGGTCAACTGGCAGCCGGTGGACCCGCTGACCCTCACGGCCACCTTGATCTACCTCTCCGACTGGTGGGACATCGATCGCACGACCTTCGCCTACGTGAAGCAGCCGGGCTACACCATCTTCAACGTGGCGGCGAACTACACGGTCAACGAGAACGTGAAGGTGTTCGGGCGCATCGACAATCTGTTCGATGAGACGTACGAGAATCCAAATGGTTGGCTCGCCCCGGGCATGGCCGCCTATGCCGGCCTGAAGCTGACCTATTGAGGATGCTCCGCCCTTGACCGAAGCCCGCCCCCTCCCCCCGTTCTTCGCGCGCGCCGCGGGCCGGAGGTGGGCGCGCGGCCTGATCGTCACCGCGCTCGCGCTGGCCATTGCAGGGCCCGCCGCAGGCGGGGAGACAGCCTCTCCCGCCGCGCGCGAGGCGCCACCGCGCCGCATCGTCTCCTTGAACCTGTGCGCCGACGAACTGGTGCTGCGCCTTGCCCCCAAGGGCGCCGTGCTTTCCGTCACCAGCCTTGCCACCGACCCGGTGAGCTCCACGGTCACCGATCTGGCGGCCGGCATCCCCGCCAATCGGGGCCTGGCGGAAGAGGTGGTGCCGCTGGGGCCAGACCTGGTCATTGCCGGCGCCTTCACCACCCGCAGCTCAGTCTCGCTCCTGCAGCGCTTCGGCATTCCGGTGATGGAGCTTTCGACCCCCTCCAGCCTGGAGGAGGCCTATGCCCAGATCCGCGCCGTGGCCGCCCGTCTCGGTGTGCCCGAGAAAGGCGAGGCCATGGTGCGCGAGATCGAACAGGCGATTGCATCCGCGCCGCCGCCACCCGGCCCGGCGCCACGCGCCGTGGTGCTGCGCCCCAACGGCTTCACGGTGGGCCGCGCCAGCCTCGCCGACGATCTCATGCGCCGCGCCGGCCTCGACAATGTGGCCGCCCGCCTCTCGCCCGACAAGCTGGGCCAGCTCTCGCTGGAAGAGATCATCACCGCCCGCCCGGACGTGCTGGTGGTGGATGACGAGCCCAATGCCGCTCCCTCCCTCGCCCGTGAAATGATGCAGCATCCCGCCGTGAAGGACGCCATGGCCGACCGGCGCACCGCCCAGGTGCCGACGCGGCTGTGGGCCTGTGTGGGACCGCAATTGGGCGAAGCCTTCGCGCGCCTGTCCCAAGCCGCCCACGGCGCCGCCGGCGCCCTGGCCGCGGCCCCCGCCACCACGCGGACACGATGATGAACGACGGCGCCGCCACCGGCGCGGCCCTGCCGCAGCCGCTGCTCATGAGCCTTTTGGGCGGGCTGACGCTGGGCCTGTTCGCCCTGTCGCTGGCCATCGGCTACGCCCCTATCCACTGGAACCTCGCGATCAACGACCTCCTGGCCGGCCGCGAGGGGCTCGATGCCCTGGTGCTGGTGCAGCTGCGGCTACCGCGCGCGCTGCTGGGGCTCATGGTCGGCGCCAGCCTGGGGCTCACGGGAGCGGCGCTGCAGGGGCTCATGCGCAATCCCCTGGCGGACCCGGGCGTGGTGGGCGTGTCGGGGGCGGCGGCGCTGGGCGCGGTGAGCGCCTTTTATTTCGGCGCGGCGGCGCTGTTTTCCCTCGCCCTGCCCCTGGGCGGGCTGGTGGGCGCGGGCCTTGCCAC
This sequence comes from Xanthobacter variabilis, assembly GCF_043831965.2. NCBI lineage: Bacteria > Pseudomonadati > Pseudomonadota > Alphaproteobacteria > Hyphomicrobiales > Xanthobacteraceae > Xanthobacter > Xanthobacter variabilis. Next base: position 2,142,361 of record NZ_CM195533.1, on the reverse strand, counting down.
CGCCGTTCTGCTCGCCCTCGCCCGGCGCGGGGCGTCCACCACGGCTCTTATTCTCGCCGGCGTCGCGCTCAACAGCCTGGCGGGCGCCCTGACCGCGCTGGCGCTGAACCTTTCCCCCAGCCCCTATGCCACGCTGGAAATCGTTTTCTGGCTGATGGGATCCCTCGCGGATCGCAGCCTGCAGCACGTGATGCTGGCCTTGCCCTTCATCCTGGTGGGCGCTGCGTTGGTGCTGTCCACCGCGCGCGGGCTGGATGCCTTGACCCTGGGGGAGGAAACCGCAGAGAGCCTGGGCTTCTCGCTGCCGCGCCTGCGCCTGCTGGCCATTGCCGGAACGGCGGCCATGGTGGGAGCCTCGGTGGCCGTGTCCGGAACCATCGGCTTCGTGGGGCTGGTGGTGCCGCACCTGCTGCGCCCGCTGGTGGGCCATCGGCCCGGCCGCCTGCTGCTGGTGAGCGCCCTTGCCGGCGCCGCGCTGACGCTGGGGGCCGATGTGCTGGTGCGCCTCATTCCCAGCCGACCGGAACTCAAGCTGGGCGTGGTGACGGCCCTCATCGGCGCGCCCTTCTTCCTGCTGCTGCTGCGCCGGCTGGGCACGGAAACCGATTGAGGATGCCGGCATGATCATCACCGCCAGTGGCATTTCGGTTCGCCGTGGCTCGCGCCTGGTGCTGGAGGGCGTGGACCTCGTCGCGCCCCCGGGCGAGCTGCTGGGTCTGCTCGGCCCCAATGGCGCCGGCAAGACGACCCTTCTGCGCGCCATGGCCCACCTTCAGGAAACCGCCAGCGGCGCGGTGCTCTATGACGGCGCCCCGGCGGAAAGGCTCGGCCGGCGGGCGCTGGGCCGGGAGCTGGCCTATCTCGCCCAGAGCGGGCGCATCCACTGGCCCATGCCGGTGGAACACGTGGTCGCCCTTGGCCGGCTGCCCCACGGCACGCCCCCGGAAGTGGACGCCGCCGCCGTCGCCCGCGCCATGGCCGCCGCCGACATCGCGGACTTCGCCGGCCGCGCCTCCGGCAGCCTTTCGGGCGGCGAGAAGATGCGCGTGCTCCTGGCACGGGCGCTGGCGGTGGAAGGCCGCGCCCTGCTCGCGGACGAGCCGGTGGCCGCGCTCGACCCCTATCACCAGCTCCACGTGATGGACGTGCTGCGCCGCCAGGCGCGCGCGGGGCAAACGGTGGTGGTGGTGCTGCACGATCTGACGCTGGCGGCGCGCTTCTGCGACCGCGTCGCGCTGCTGCGCGCCGGCCGCGTGCTCGCCTGCGGCACGCCGGCAGAGGTCATGACGCCGGAACGCCTTGAGGCCGCCTATGGGGTGCGGGTGGAAATCGGCGAGCGCCACGGCGAGCGCTTCATCCTGCCCTGGTCGCGCCTGCCCGTCCCTTGATGAGCGGGGCCTGAGAGCGAGGGGAATATCGTGGGGGCCGCCGGCCATGTCCCCGGCAGGGCACTGAACCGCAGATCCGCACCGCCCTGGCTCACGTGAGCATCAAGCTCGGCTTTCGGAAGACGTCTCCGCCTTCTTACGAAGACCGCCAGCAAACCAGCAGCGCACGCGAGCCGCCAGAGCGCGGAAATGCCTCAACCCAGGATGAGTCGCCTTTTCGCCCCGGACCGCACTTTCCCCACCGCGCCGCGCGCATAAACGACAGCATAATGCCTGCGACAGGCCGTCGACTCCGGTGCCAGGTCCACCAACAGGTCCGGCCTTTCGGCAAACCTCTCCAACTTCGAGAACGACCAGAAGAAGCTCCTGCCCGTTGCGGGCGAGCCACCAGAACGCGGACGCGTCGCCCCTCGCCGGGGGGCCTTTTCGCCCCGCCGGTGCTTTCCCAACTCGCCGCGCGGGCGACTGGCGGCGGGGAGGCCTGGGACACGCTCAGCCCGCGCGACAGACGGACGTTTGTCGCGCCCCCTTCCGCAGCAGGTCCGGCTTTTGGGAAGTGGCACCAACCCCGGACACGACCATATGGATATCATTGGCTGTAAGCGAGCCGACAGAAGAGCGGGGCCGGCCTTCGCCCGGCGTGGCGCGCACTTTTCAACCCCGGTCTATGCTGTCCCCGCCCTCCGCTCGGGCGACCATGGCAGGCAGAGCGGCTCCACCTGCGCGCGTGGATCGTTTGCGGCACGTCCTGTCGATCGCGCGATGGGCGCAGAGCGCTGGCCCGGCCGCGAACCATGCTGGAGAGCAACGACGTTTTCCGCAGACAACGGTTTGCCTTGCGTCGGCTGAAAGGAAGATCCAGGCCCCTACGGGGCAGCCACAGCCTCCCGCGCGCGGCGCCGGGGCGTGCGCGAAAGCTGTCTTGCAGGGCGGACCGTTCTTGCAGGGCGGACCGTTTAGGGCCACCGCCAGAACACCCGCCCTCGGTCACGAAAGTGCTTCCGAGGCGCATGCCGACGGGACGCTCCCCCTCTCGAAGGGCATCCGTTGCGAGCGGAATAGAGACGGCGCCCGCGACGGCTTCCGCCAGCAGCCAACGCGCGGCTCAACCGCGGGAGCCGCCGGGCAGACGGTGGCGCGAAAGAACAGGCCCCATGCACACTCCGGCAGGCCGCACCGCCGGACGGCATTGACTCATGGCTTCGCCTGCGGCGCCGGCCCAAAGCGGACCGACGACGCGGGCGCGCACGCCTCAGTGGGCCATCAGGACCGGAACGGTCATGCTCTCGAGGATCTCACGGGTAACGCCGCCCAGCACCATCTCCTTCAGGCGCGAATGGCCATAGCCACCCATCACCACGAGATCGGAGCCGCGGTCGGACACCTCGTTGAGGATGGCCGCGGAGATCGAATCACCACTCTTCACCGGCAGGCGGCGAATCTGGGCGTCGAGGTTGTGGCGGGCCAGATGGCGGGCCACCTCGGCGCCTTCCTCATCCTCGCCGTTGGCGCCGTCCGTGACCACGCGGAAGATCTCCACCACCTTGGTCCGGTGCAGAAGAGGCAGCGCCTCCGCCAGGGCGCGGGCTGACGCCCGGCTGCCATCCCACGCCACCACGGCGTGCTCAGCCGAGAACGGCTTGGTCTGGATGTAGGGCACCACCAGCACGGCGCGGCCCGATTCGAGCAGCACGGTCTCGGCCAGCAGCTCTTCCGGCCCCGGCTTATCGGGGTCGGGCTGAGCCACCACCGTCACGTCGAACAGGCGCGCCATGCGGGCAAAGCTGTTGGCGGCCACGCCCAGCGAGGCGGCCATGGTGCGCACCTGATGCGGGATGCCGGCAGCCCTGGCGATCTCCTCGAGCCGCGTGGACGCCTTTTCCGCCGAAGCCTGATTTTCCAGCACCTGGGCGTCGATGAAGTCGGTCGGAAGGGCACCCATGTAGAAGGGTGGCACATCGATCTCGTACGCCACCGACAGGCCCGTCAGGTGCGCGCCGAATTCGACCGCGAGGCTTGCCGCGTACTCTGCGGCCGCGTCCCGTTCGACGCCTTGCGCCAGATTGACCAATATGTCGCGAATCATGACCGAAGGCCCTCGTTCAGCCGTTTAAGCGTCGCGACATTACCCTAAACTCGCCCAAAGTCTCGGGTCTTGATGTAGCTCAAGCGCGGAGCCCCCATCGCGGCGCCGCCGCTCCCCTTTGAAAGGGCAGGCACAGCCGCCGAGGCCGACATGACTGACACTCATGATGCACGAGCCGAATGCGGCGGCGCGGCCGTCTCTGGGGGAAAGACGACCGCGCCATGCACGGTCTGGTTGGGGGGCGCGACCGCGCTGATAAGGAAACGCCCGGTGGGAAGACAGGTTCCACCGTCATGCAAAAAAATTCGTACTCTTCCCCGCTCGCCGGATTTAGACCACTCCATCCCGTCGCCTCCGCCGACACTGGCCAGCCCATGACCCCAGATCTCAGCATCGTCGTCCCGGTGTATAACGAGGCTGCCGGCCTCGCCCATTTCCACGAGCGGCTGTGCCGCGCCGCGCGGGCCGAGGCGCAGGCGCGCGGCCTGCGCATGGAAATCGTCTATGTGGACGATGGCAGTCGCGATGGCAGCGCGAGCCTCGCGGCCGCCCTGCCCGCGCTCGGTCTCGACGTGCAGGTGGTGGCGCTGTCGCGCAATTTCGGCAAGGAAGCCGCCCTCATGGCCGGCCTCGACCATGCCCGCGGCGACGCCCTGCTGTTCATGGACGCGGACGGCCAGCATCCGCCGGAGATGATCCCCACCTTCGTCCGCCTGTGGAAGGACGAAGGCTATGACGTGGCCTATGCGGTCAAGTCGAACCGGCTCGACGAGCCGGTGGCCCGCCGCACCTTCGTGCGTGGCTTTTATTGGCTGCTGAACTTCGGCTCCTCCAGCTCCATTCCGGAAGATGCCGCCGACTTTCGCATCCTCTCTCCGCGCGCCGCCGGAGCCCTGCGCCGGATGCCGGAGCGCAACCGCTTCTTCAAGGGCCTGTCGAGCTGGGTGGGCTTCCGCCAGGTGGCCGTGCCCTACCAGCCGGAGGCGCGCGCCCACGGCTCCTCCTCCTTCAACTTCCTGCGCCTGCTCGGCCTGTCCATGGAGGCGCTGACCTCGTTCTCGCCGGCGCCGCTGCGTCTTGCGGCCCTGTGCGGGGCGATCCTGGCCGGGCTCGCTTTGCTGTATGGCACCTGGATCGTGCTGGAGCGCCTGTTCTGGGGCATTCCGCTGCCCGGCTATCCCTCGCTGGTGGTGGGCATCATGGTGATCGGCGGCGCGCAGCTGCTGGTGATGGGGCTGATGGGCGAATACGTCGCCCGCATCCTGTCCGAGATCAAGGCGCGGCCGGTCTACTTCGTGGCCGAGCACACCCTCACGCCCGCCGAGGCCCAGGCCGCGCCGCCGGCGACGGAAGCACCGCTGCGGGTGGCGGGGGTGCAGTCGTGAAGCACGTCACCATCTGCGCGGACGATTATGCCATTGCGCCCGGCGTGTCGGCGGCCATCCGCCGGCTGATCGAGGAGCGCCGCATCAACGCCACCTCGGTGATGACCGTTTTCTCGGGCCTCGCGGAGGAAGCGCGCCGGCTGGCCGAGACCGTGGGCGGCAAGCGTGTGAGCGTGGGGCTTCACATCACCCTCACCGGCGGCACCGCCCCGCTGACGCCCTGGACCGATGGCGGCAACCTGCCCGCCTTGCGCGAGCTGGTGGCGCGCGCCTTCACCGGCCGCCTCGACCGGGCCGCCGTGGCGGCGGAGGTGGAAGCCCAGTTCCTCGCCTTCGAGCGCGCGTTCGGCCGGCCGCCGGACCATGTGGACGGCCACCAGCATGTGCATGTGCTGCCGGTCATTCGCGCGGCGGTGCTCAAGGCCACCCATCGCCACGCCCCCAATGCCTGGCTGCGCAATGTGGAGCCGGCTTCCGCCGCGCTCATCGGGCTTGATATCAAGGGGCGGCTCATCGGCGCCTTCGGCCACGGCTTTGCCCGCGCGGCGGCGCGCATTGGCCTGTCCACCAACAGCGCGTTCGCGGGCGCCTACGACTTCGGCGCCGACCACGATTTCGCGCCGCTCCTGGCCCATTTCCTGAAAGGCCTGCCGGACGGTGGGCTGGTCATGGTGCATCCCGGCCATGTGGACGACCCGCTGACCGCGCGCGACCCCCTCACCCACCAGCGGGAGGTGGAGTTCGAGGTGCTCAACGGCCCCCGCATGCCGGAAATCCTCGCCGAGACGGACGCCCGTCTGTTCTGAGCCCCCCCAAGTTCTGAGCCACCAAGGGATGCGCTTTCGAGCGAGGCCGCCCCCGGCGTACGTCGAGAACACGCGAACACCTCATGAGTTCGCGAATGTCCCTGCTGCCGTGAGATGGGGACAGCTTTGCCGGCTCACCCGCCAGAAGCGCAGGCCGAGTCGGTCCTAAACCGATGGCTGACGCGATCCGCGAGCGCTCACGGATCGCCTCCAAATGCCCCACCCTCGAAAGGGTCGGATTACCGCCCCTGCCTCCGGAATCAGGCGCGCGGCGCGCCGGCGCCCGCTTCGGGGGAACGCCGCTCGCGTTCGTCCCAGCCGCCGATCGGCTCGTCTTCCGGCGCTTTGGGCGGGGTCTTGCCGGCCAGGAGCAGGGTGCGCTCCAGCAGCACCTCGTAGATGGGCTTGCCGCCGAGGGCTTCGGCCACCACGTTGGCGCACACACAGGTGATGATGACCGGGATCATCAGATTGTAGCCACCCGTCAGCTCCGCCACGAGCACCATGCCCACCAGCGGGGCGCGCACGGTGGAGGAGAACAGGCCGCCCATGGCCGCCACACCGAACGCCATGATGGCCCCGGGAGGCAGCGGCAGCGCCAGCTCCAGCAGCATGGCGAACAGGATGCCCGCCGAAGTGGCGAGGGCCAGGATCGGCGCGAAGATGCCGCCGGGCACGCCGGTGGAATAGCTCGCCATGGTCATGACGAACCGCACCACCACGATCACCGCCATGGTGAGAAGCGGCAGATGATGGGTGGCGAGCGAAACCGCCAGCGCCTCGCCGCCGGTGGTGGCCTCGGGGCGCAGCACCAGGAGCGGGCCAATGGCCGCGCCCACCACTAGGGGCACCAGATAAGGCGACGCCTTCAGGCCGATCTTGCGCGACAGCTCCAGCGCCGCCACCACGGCCCAGTTGAAGATCACGCCCAGCGCGCCCAGCAGCACGCCCAGGCCCGCGAAGGCCGGCATCAGCCAGAATGGCATCTCCGTGGTTTCCAGCGCCATCATGGGCGCGGTGCCACCGATGATCTCGGTGACGATGGCGCTCACCACCGACGCGATGATCACCGCGCTATAGGTGCGCAGGCCATATGGAAACTGCCGCCGCGTCTCCTCGATCACGAACAGGATGGCCGCGAGCGGCGCGTTGAAGGCGGCGGCCAGGCCCGCCGCGCCACCGGCCGCGAGCAGGCCGCGACCATCGCGCACGCCCAGAACGAACCCGTCTCCCACCGCCTTGGCCACCGAGGCGCCCATGTGGATGGTCGGCCCCTCGCGCCCCAGCACCAGGCCCGAGCCCAGCGACAGGATGCCAGCCACGAACTTCACCGGCAGGATGCGCTTCCAGCGCACCTCCCGCTGCCCGTCGAGCGCGCCTTCGATTTCCTGCACGCCGGAACCGGCCGCCTCGGGCGCGAAGGTGCGCACCAGAAGCACCGACACCAGGACCATGGCGGCGGACACCGCGGCGAGCACCGCCAGCACCTCCGGCCCCTCGAAATAAGGCAGCACCAGCGCCGGCCATTCCATGGCATAGGCGTAGAGCAGGTGGAACGCGGCGCCGACCGCGCCCGCGACAGTCCCCACCAGGACGGCCAGGAGGTAATAGGCGGCGTCGCTCATGGCGCGCGGCGTTTCGACAACGGGTTCACCCATGGCGGCAACGGCTCATCTGTGATGCTGACGCGTCGCCGAAAAGGGGGACGCCCTCTTCCCTTAGAGCATTTTGGCCGGGCGTTGAATTGCGAATCTGGACCGGGAGGTTCCCGCCTCATTCGCAGGTGGTGAGGCGCACGGGGTCCGCCTCGGGCGGCACCAAGTCCCCCATGGGGCGGCAGGTGTCGCCCATGCACACCCGCCAATCGGCGGTGGCGCCGGAGCGCCGCAGCAGCACATCCTTCTGCGGCGGCAGGCGCGGGTGGGCGACATAAAAGCCGCCCTCCAGCACCGAATCCTCGGGCGGCTCCATGCCCGCGCCCGATCCCTGCACCCGCACCTCGGTGAGCACGAGCCCCTCGGGGGTCGCCCGCCAGGTCTCGCGCCACTCGCTCTTCTGCACCGAATGGGTCCAGGCCAGGGTGAAGATGGCGGCAAGCCGCACCATCTGCCCCCCGGCCGCCAGGCAGGCGACGAGGCCCATCGCGCTCAGGCCGTGGCCGCCCGGGCGCGGGTGCGCCAGACGTGCCAGGCCAGGAAGGCGATGGAGGCGGCGAAGCCGACCTCATCGGACAACGGCAGGGCGGCGATGAGCAGTGCCGCCGCCGCGAACGCCCACACCCGCTCCATCACATTGAGCGGCGACAGCAGGTAGCCGGTGGCGGTGCCCGCCCACAGGATGATGGCGAGAAGCGCCTTCACCACCACATAGATCACCGCCGGCCAGAAGCCGATGACACCGGACATGGGGTCGCCGTCCTGCAGCATCAGGGCCGGGGAATAGACCGCCATGAAGGGCACCACATAGCCCGCGAGGGCGATGCGGGTGGCGGTGACGCCGATCAGCGGCCCCGAGGCGCCGGCGATGGGCGCTGCGGCGAAGGCGGCCAGCGCCACCGGCGGGGTGAGATCCGCCATGATGCCGAAATAGAAGACGAACATGTGGGAGACGATCAGCGGCACCCCGAGCGCCAGCAGCGCCGGGCCGGCGATGGAGGCGGTGATGATGTAGTTCGGGATGGTGGGCAGCCCCATGCCGAGCACGAGGCAGGCGATCATGGTCAGGATCAGCGAGAGGAACAGCGAGCTCTTGCCCACTTCCACCACGAAGGTGGCAAAGGTGGTGGCCACGCCGGTGAGGGTGAACACGCCGATCATGGTGCCCACCAGGGCGCAGGCGATACCCACCGGCAGCGCGTTGCGCGCGCCGTCGGCCATGCTCTCGATGGAAATGCGCAGCGTCTCGCGCCCGCCCTTCACGAACAGCAGCAGCAGCACCAGCGCGGCCACCGCTGTCGCCACGCCATTGATGCCGTATTCGAGGAAGCTCGCGGCCGCGATGCCGAGCACGATCCAGAACAGCACGCGCAGGCCATAGGGCCCGATCACCCGCGCCACCGGCGTGCCCAGCACGATGAGGGCCGTCAAGGCCAGGCCCACCGTGCCGGCGAACAGCGGCGTGTAGCCGGAGAACAGCAGCCACACCAGCACGCCCAGCGGCAGCAGCAGATACCACCGGTTCTTGAGCGCCAACCAGGCATTGGGGCACTGGGCCTTGGGCAGGCCGGAGAGGCCGTGCTTGCCCGCTTCCAGGTGCACCATGGCGAACACGGTGAAGAAATAGAGGAAGGCCGGGATCACCGCCGCCGTGGCGATGGTGGCATAGGGCACATCGATGGTCTCAGCCATGATGAAGGCCACGGCGCCCATCACCGGCGGCATGATCTGCCCGCCCATGGAGGCCGTCGCCTCCACCGCGCCGGCGAAGGCGGGCTTGTAGCCGAAATTCTTCATCAGCGGGATGGTGAACTGGCCGGTGGTGACCACATTGGCCACGCCCGAGCCATTGATGGTGCCCATGAGCGCCGAGGAGATCACCGAAACCTTCGCCGGCCCGCCCTTCGAGTGGCCCACCGTGCCCATGGCCAGATCATTGAAGAGCTGGATCATCCCCGCGCGCTCGAGAAAGGCGCCGAACAGGATGAACAGGAAGATGTAGGAGGAGGACACATAAGTGGGCGTGCCGTAAATGCCCTCGGTGCCGAGGAACATCTGGTCCACCACCTGCACGAAGTCATAGGGCCGGTGGTCCAGCGGCGGCGGCAGATATTGCCCGAACAGGCCGTAAAGGATGAAGCCGGCGCAGATGACGGGCAGCGCGAAGCCCATGAGCCGCCGCGAGCCCTCGAACACCAGGATCACCGCGATGGTGCCCACCACGATGTCCATGGTGGACGGATCGCCGGCCCGGGCGATGAGGTCGGAATAGAACACCCAGTGGTAGAGGCCGACGATGAAGGAGGCGATGCCCAGCCCCCACAAGGCATAACGCTTGGCACCCTCCCGATGATTGCCGGCGATCGCGAACACCACCAGCAGCAGGAAGCCCACATGGACCGAACGCACGATCTGGCTCGGCAGCGGGCTCCAGGCGGCGGTGATGATCTGGAAGGTGGAGAAGAGCACGGCGATCCAGAACACCGCCCGGCCCCAGGAGCCACGCCCCCAGGTCAGGTCGAGCAGCGAATCATCCACAACCACGGCAGCGCCGTGGTTCGGATCCTTGATGTCGTGGCTCACCGGCGGGTTGGTGGTGGGCGTGTGGAGCGATTGCGTCATGGCGGCTCGAACTCAGAACAGGCGTGATGGAAACGAAAACGTGGCGGCGACCGGAATAGCTTTGCCCGGCGAGCGTCCCCATGGCGAAGACGCCCCACCGGCAGCACGGCTTGACGAGCGCAGGCTTCTCACCCCCGGGGAGCCCGCGAGCGCTCCGCCATGCGGAACGCCTGGAAGCCTCAAGTGGTTCAACCGAATGCGTTGGCCTGCGGTCGGACTCACCCGGTGGCATGGCCTGCCCGGGTAAGGACAACGCCGCGGCTCCGGCAGCGCCTGCATCGGCAGGCTGGGCCGCGGCGACGCCCTCATGATGGGCAGGCGCCGCGGACCGGAGCGGACATCAGGGCGTGATGCCCTTTTCCTTGAAATACTTCTCGGCGCCGGGATGGAACGGCACCGGCGAGCCCTTCATGGCATTCTCGAGCTTGATGCCCTTGGCGGCGGAATGGGCCGCGGCCAGTTCCGGCAGATTGTCGTAGATGGCCTTGGTGATCTCGTAGACCTCTTCGTCCTTGAGGCCGGCACGGGTCACGAGGAAATTGGGCACCGCCGCAGTCACGACGTCCGCCGACTGGCCTTCATAGGTCCCGGCCGGAATGGTGGTGGAGAGATACGGCGCGCCGATCTTGGCCACAACGTCGGCGGGCACCTCCACCACGACGATCGGAACCGAATTCGCCAGATCCTTGATGGAGGCGACGCCCAGGCCGGCCGACTGCAAGGTGGCGTCGAGCTGGCGATTCTTCATCAGCTCCACCGATTCGGCGAAGGGCAGGTACTCAACCTTGCCCATGTCGTCATATTTCAGGCCGGCGGCGCCCAGGATGGCGCGGGCGTTCAGCTCGGTTCCCGAGCGCGGCGCGCCCACGGAGATGCGCTTGCCCTTCAGGTCGGCGATGGTCTTGATGCCGGAATCCTTGGCCGCGACGATCTGAATGTAATTGGGATAGATGCCGCCCAGGGCGCGCACCTTGGTGAGGGGGGTCTTGAAGCCCGCCTCTTCCTTGCCGGCCGCGCCGTCGGCGAGGCTGTCGGCCAGGGTGAAGCCCACCTCGCCCTTGCCCTGCTGCAGCAGGTTCAGATTCTCCACCGAAGCCTTGGTGGCCTGAACCGAAGGCCGCGCGCCCGGCACCTTTTCGCCGATGAGCTTGGAAACGGCGACCCCGAGCGGATAGTAAACACCCGAAGTGCCACCGGTGAGCACATTGACGAATTCGGCCTTGGCCGCCACCGGCGTCAAAACCAGCGCGGACACGACGGCCGCCGTGAGGGCACGGAGCATGGGCATTCTCCCTATAGCGTTAGTGGTTGTTAATTGAGAGTGAAGCTAGCGGCTCTTTCCGTAAAGGCCAGCATCTTTTACCCATCTCGAACGAAAGTCTAATCCACGGTGCCCGGGTGGGTTATTTGGTCCGGACATTTCGCGCGTTGATTGCAGACAAGGAGCGGAACATGCCTGCGGAAAAAGAGATTCTGCTGTCGCTGTTCCACGCGGCCCTGGAGGCGGCGTTGCCCGAGGGCAAATTCAAGGGCCGGCTGCCGCCGGCGCCGCAGGGGCGCACCCTGGTGCTCGGCGCTGGCAAGGCGGCGGCGCGCATGGCCCGCGCGTTCGAAGAGGAATGGGGCCGGCCTTGCGAGGGGCTCGTCATCACCCGCTACGGCCACAGCTGTCCCACGCGCTTCGTCGAGGTGGTGGAAGCGGCCCATCCGGTGCCCGACGCGGCCGGGTGCGAGGCTACCCGCCGCATGATGGAGCTGGCGCGCGGCGCGGGCGGGAACGACCTCGTCGTGGTGCTGATCTCCGGCGGTGCCTCGGCCCTGCTGACGGCCCCCGCCCCAGGGCTCACACTGGCCGACAAGCAGGCGCTCAATGCCGCGCTTCTGGCCTCCGGCGCGCCCATCGGGGTGATGAACCGGGTGCGCAAGGCGGTCTCGGCGGTGAAGGGCGGCCGGCTGGCGGCGGCCATCGCTCCCGCCCGATCCGTCACCTATCTGATTTCCGATGTGCCCGGCGATGACCCCACAATCATCGGCTCCGGCCCCACTGTTGCCGAGCCCTCCGACCCGGAAGGGGTGCTGGAGCTGCTGGCGCGCTATGGCATCCCAACGTCGCCCGCCCTCGCCGCGGCCATCCGCGCCAACCGGCTGGAGCCGCTGCCACCGGCCTGCGAGCTGCACCTCATCGCCACGCCGCTGATGGCCCTTCAGGCGGCGGCGGAGCAGGCCCGCGCGCTCGGCATCACGCCGCTCATCCTGGGGGATGCCATCGAGGGCGAGGCGCGCGAAGTGGGCATCGCCCTGGCGGGGATTGCACGGTCAGCCGCCACCCATGGCCTGCCGGCGCGGCCGCCCTGCGTTCTGCTCTCCGGCGGCGAGACGACGGTGACGCTGGGCGGGCGCGGGCGCGGCCGGGGCGGACGCAATGCGGAATTCCTGCTGGCCCTGACGGCCGCGCTGGACGGCGCGCCCGGCATCTCCGCCCTCGCCTGCGATACGGACGGCATTGACGGGACACAGGACAATGCCGGTGCCTGGAGCGATTCGCACACCCTCGCCCTCGCGCGGGAGATCGGCCTCGATATCCCGGCCGCCTTGGTCGACCACGATGCCTATGACGTTTTCGAAAATCTCGGTCGGCTGGTGATGACTGGTCCCACATTGACCAATGTCAATGATTTCAGGGCCATATTGGTGCAGGAAGGTAAATTGAATTCCCTTCCGTGAGATGATCGCGGCTGAATGGTGGCGCATGCCTGCCGTCAGGTCGTGACGGTTCTGCAAATGGCGCATAGCAGCCGCAGATCCTGCAATTGCAATGGCTTGCTACCCATCGACATCGCAGGGAAGAACTTTCTTACCTAAAGGTTAACGTCAGCACCCTTGACCTTTGCTGCGCTGCACATAATTTTCGGCGCTGGAGGAACCGGAGGGCTTCAAGACGCCAAGTCTGGAGACCAATATGACCGATCAGGTCACACCGGGCATCATCCGCAAGCTTTGGGCCGGGGAAGCGGAGATCTTCAAGGATCACCTTCTCAGGCTCGATGTGGAGAGCCGGCGTTTCAGATTCGGCTCAGCGGTGTCTGCCGAGTTCATTGAGCGATATGCGGCGCGGGCGTTCCGTACCGGCGCAATCGTTCACGGTTATTTCGTTGACGGCACGCTGAGGGCCGCGGCGGAGCTTTACCCCATGGGCGACGTTCTGCCCGGGGAAGCCGAAGCCGCGTTCAGCGTGGAACGGGAATTCCAGAACCACGGCCTCGGCACCCTGTTGCTGGAGCGTGTGATTCTCGCGGCGCGCAATCGCGGCATCCGCACCCTGTGCCTGAACTGCCTGGCACAGAACCGCCGGATGCAGCAGATCGCCCGCAAGTTCGATGCCGATCTCAGCTTCGACACCGATGAGGTGGTGGCGGAGCTGAAGGCCCCCTTCCCCACCGCCATGTCCCTGGCGCGGGAAGCGGCGGCGGACGCTCAGGGCATGGCGGGTGCCGTGCTGCAGGCCCAGCGCCTCGCCACCGGGCGGCTGTTCGGCATGTTCATGCCGGCCAACGACGTGCGCGAGCTGGAAGCCACCGGCTCCTGAAGCCGGAAAGCCAGCCAGGACAACAAGTCCGTTGAGAGAAAGAAGGCGGTGCCGCAGGGCGCCGCCTTTTTTCGTGCGCCGGCGCCCGGTGCGACCAGGCCGGCGCCCCTCAATGGGCCATGGTCTTGGAGAACAGGTTCACCACCGCCACCCCGGCAATGATGAGGCCGAGGCCGAGGATCGCCGGCAGGTCCAGCGCCTGCCCGTAATAGATCCAGGCGAAGCCCGCCACGAGCACGATGCCCACCGCCGACCAGATGGCGTAGACGACGCCCACCGGCAGTTCCCGCACGGTGATCGACAGGCAATAGAAGGCGACCACATAGCCGAGGCCCACCACCAGCGAGGGCACCAGCCGGGTGAAGCCCTCCGTGGACTTGAGGGCGGAGGTGGCGATCACTTCGGCGACGATGGCGATGGCGAGATAAAGATAGCTCATGGGCGGCAGGGCTCGCGGCGAGATCGGCGGGAGGAGGTCCCCCGCATTCCAGGAAACAGGACCGGATGGCCGCCACGCAAGCGGCAAGCCGCCCGCAGACGAGTGGGAAGCCCGCTACGCCGCCCTTATCCTCTTTCACTGAAGCTTCAGCCTATTTTTCTTTATAGGAAAAAGACATCCTCACTCTGAAAAATATTCACCTCCCCTGTCGGCATACAGGGGGGCAAGGGAAGGCGACGTCAGTGGAAATTCCGCCCCTTCGGCATGGCGGAGCCGGGATGCTCGCGGGGCATGGGAGCATGGGGCATGGGAGCATGGGGCGTGAGGCGGTCGGGTGCATCGGCGTCGGCGGGAGCGCCCCCATTGCGCGCCACGGACCGGGGGTCGGGCGGCGCTGCGGCGCCGGCTTCACCCAGATGCTCCAGAAGGTGGCTCCAATCCTCTACGCTTTCCGCCACCAGGTGGATCACGCTCTGCTCGTTCTGAAGCTTGCCGCGCACCATCACCAGCCGCGCCCCCAGCACCTGCGGACGAAACGCCTCGAACACACGCGGCCAGACGATGACATTGGCCCAGGCCGCCTCGTCTTCCAGGGTCATGAAGATGACGCCGCTGGCCGTGCCCGGCCGCTGGCGCACCAGCACCAGCCCGGCCAGGGTCAGCCTCTGCCCGCTTTTCATCCCGGGCAAGTCGGCCGCCGGCGTCACCCCGCGCCGCCGCAGCTCGGGGCGCAGGAACGCGAGCGGATGGGCCTTCAAGGACAGCTTCATGTGGCGATAGTCCGCCACCACCTGCGCCCCCGGCGGCAGCACCGGCAGGTCCACCTCCGGCTCATGCTCAAGGAAGGGCGCGGCGGGTGACGGGCTGGCCGGCGATGAAGCCGCACGGAATAGCGGCAGGTCGTCCTTGTCGCCGGAGCGGCGCAGGCCCTTCACCGCCCAGAGCGCGGCCCGCCGGTCGAGACCGAAGGCGCGGAAGGCATCGGCGTCGGCCAGCTTCTCCAGGGTGGAAGGCGGCAGGCCTGTGCGCAGCCAGACATCACGCACCGAATCGTAGCCCGCCCCACGCCGCGCCACGAGGCGCGCCATCTCCTCCGCCCGCAGCCCCTCGACCTGCCGGAAACCCAGGCGCAGCGCATGGGTGGAATGGATGTCGCCCGCCATCTCCCCATGGCGCGAATTCAGCCGGGCCGATGCCCCGGGCCCGTCGGCCGCCCCCATCCCGAGGGCCTCGCGCCCCCTGGCCACATCCGGCGGGGTCGGGGGCTGCGGGGCTCCATCCCTCGGCGCGGCCCGCTCCACGGCCATGCGCGCGGCGAGGCTGCCTCCATGCTCCGGCAGGGGAAGCGGCAACGGCGCGGCCTCCGGCTCCAAGGTGTGGTCCCAATGGGAGGCGTTCACGTCCACGGGGCGCACCTCCACCCCATGCTCGCGGGCGTCGCGCACCAGCTGGGCGGGGGCGTAGAAGCCCATGGGCCAGGCATTCATGAGCCCGGCCGCGAACACATCCGGATAGTGGCACTTCAGCCAGGCCGAGCAATAGACGATGAGGGCGAAGCTCTCCGCATGGGAGCGCGGGAAGCCATAGGAGCCGAAGCCCTCGATCTGCTTCCACAGGCTTTCCGCGAATTCGCGCGTATAGCCCCGCTGGAGCATGCCGGTGATGAGCTTGGCGTGGAAGGTGTGGATGGTGCCCACCCGCTTGAAGGTGGCCATGGCCCGCCGCAGGGCATCGGCCTCCCCCGCCGAGAAGCCGGCGCCGACCATGGCGATGCGCATGGCCTGCTCCTGGAACAGCGGCACGCCGAGGGTGGATTCCAGCACCTCCCGCAGCTCGGGCGAGGGATAGTCCACCGGCTCCAGCCCCTGCCGGCGCCGCAGATAGGGATGCACCATGCCGCCCTGGATGGGGCCTGGCCGCACGATGGCCACCTCCACCACCAGGTCCTGGAAACGCTCGGGCCTGAGGCGGGGCAGCATGGTCTGCTGGGCCCGGCTCTCCACCTGGAACACGCCGATGGAATCCGCGCGCTTCAGCATGGCATAGACCCGCTCATCCTCCGCCGGCACGTCGCCGATGCGCGTCATCTCCAGCCCATAATGGCGTTCCAGCAGGCCGAAGCATTTCTTCACCGCCGTCAGCATGCCCAGGGCCAGGATGTCCACCTTGAGCAGGCCGATGACCTCGATGTCATCCTTGTTCCATTCGATGATGGGCCGCTCCTCCATGGCGGAGCGGGTGAGGGGCACGATCTCGTCGAGCCGCTCATGGGTCACCACCATGCCGCCCACATGCTGGGACAGATGACGCGGAAAGCCGATAAGGGCCTTCGTCAATTCCAGCACGCGGGCAAGCCGGGGCTCGTCGGGATCGAGGCCGAGCCGGCGCGCCTCCTCCGCCTTCACCCCGCCCGACGACCAGCCCCAGATGGTGCCGGCGAGCGCGCCCACCAGATCTTCCGAAAGGCCGAACGCCCGCCCCACCTCGCGCACCGCCGAGCGCGAGCGATAGGTGGTGGTGGTGGCCGTGAGCCCGGCATGGGCGGCGCCGTAGCGGCGATAGATGAAGGAGAGCACCTCCCCCCGCCGCTCGTGCTCGAAATCGATGTCGATATCCGGCGGCTCGCCGCGCTCCTCCGAGATGAAGCGCTCGAACAAGAGCTCGGTGCGCATGGGGTCCACGTCGGTGATGCCGAGGCAGAAGCACACCGCCGAATTGGCCGCCGAGCCGCGCCCCTGGCACAGGATACCCGCCCCGCGCGCGAACCCCACGATCTCGTGCACCGTGAGGAAATAGGGCGCGTAGGAGAGGCGGCCAATGAGGTCCAGCTCATGGTCCAGCGCCTTGATGACCTTATCCGGCACTCCATCGGGATAATGGGCGGCCGCACCCGCCCAGGTCAGGGCTTCCAGCGCCGCCTGGGGACTGGAAAAACCCTCCCGCACCTCGCGCGGATAGCTGGGCTTCAGCTGATCGAGGGAGAAATTCAGGCTCTTGAAGAAGACATGGCTCTCCTCCACCGCCTCCGGCAAGGCACGGTAGAGGCGGGCCATCTCCGCCGCCGGCTTCAGGTGCCGCTCGCCATTGGCGGCAAGGCGCGTGCCCGCCTCGTCCAGGCTCACATGGTGGCGGATGGCGGTGAGCACGTCCTGCAACGGGCGCCGGTCGGCATCGTGATAGAGCGCGTCCAGGGTGGCGAGGAGCGGGAGGCCCGCCTCGGCGGCCAGCGCCTTCAGCCGGGCGAGGCGGCGGGCGTCGTCGCCCCGAAAGGTGACCGGCGCGGCGAGCCACAGCCAGCCCCCCGCCGCCGCCCTCAGGCCGGCGAGGAAGGGCGCGAAGGCTCGGGGCAGCCGGCGCGGCGGCATCACCACCAGGTTGAGCCCTTCCGCCCAGGCCAGGAGATCGTCCAGGGTCAGGATGCAATCGCCCTTTTCCGCCCGCATGTTGCCGGTGGTGAGCAGGCGGCACAGGCGGCCATAGGCGGCCCGGTCACGCGGATAGGCGAGGATGTCGGGCGTGCCGTCGGCGAAGACGAGGCGCGCGCCCACCGCGAGGGGAAAGCCCTGCGCCTTGGCCTTGGCATGGGCCCGCACCACCCCGGCCAGGGTATTGCGATCGGCGATGCCGATGCCGCGATGGCCGAGCGCCTGCGCCGCCGCCACATATTCCTCGGGATGGGAACCACCGCGCAGGAAGGAAAAATTGGTGGTGACGGCCAGCTCCACGAAATCCGGCTCCGGCGGGCGCGATGGCGGAGGCGAGCGATGACGGGCCGCGCGATGCTCCGGCAGGCGCACGACCGGCCCGACGGCGGGCACTTGCGGTGGCGCGGACCGGTTCGGCGATGAATCCATTGACGAATCCATGGCGCTCACCCGAACAGGCCGTGGATGAACCAGGCCGGCTTGCCGCCCGCGCCATAAAGGCCCGCGCGGAACAGCCAGAAGCGATGGCCCGCAGCCGTCTCCACCCGAAAATAATCGCGGGCGGGCGGCTCGGCGCCCGAGCGCCACCATTCGGCGGCGATGCGTTCCGGCCCCTCGGCGCGCGCCACCACATGGCTCACCCGGCGCCAGCGGAAGCGGATGGGCGGGCCATCGGGCACCTCGGCCACCGCCTCCACCGGCTCCGGCTTGTCCAGCAGGCGCAGCGGCCGGGCCGGGCCGGCAAGATCCGGCTCGTCATCGGCCCGAAGCACCGCCCGGCCGCCCATCCGTCCATCCCCGCGCCGAGTGGGAGCCCCGTCCCGTCGCCCCGGGCCACGGCCCCCCGCCGCAAGCGGGCCAGCCTCCTCCCACCCCGCCCCCGCAAGCGAGAGAGGGCTTTGCCCGCCCCCATCCGAAGCGCTCCCCTCCGCGCACAGAGGGAGCCCCCCTGCGGCTGATGGCGGAAGCCGACACTCCGGTGGGAAAAGGCTTACGTCCCGCTCAGCCGGCGCCAGCCCTCTCCCCCGCTGGCGGGAGAGGAGTTCAGACGGCTCGGAAGGCAGCTCCATTCCAGGCGCGCAGCTCCTCGCCGAGATCAACGGAAGGTCATCCCCATGACCGGCGGGGACGAGCTCCCCCACCTCCGGCCCCCCCGCCCGCCCTTGCGTGCGGAAGGAGGCTTCGCACGGCTCGGAAGGTGACGTCATACCAAGCGCGGAGCTCTCCGCTGCGCTGGGCAGGAGACTGCCCCTGTTCCCGGCGGATGCGGGTTTCTCCTGCGTCGCCTCCCGCAGAACCTCTCTCCGCAGGGGGGAGAGGAATTCAGACGGCTTTGAAGACGCCCCGACTTCGGACGCGGCGCTCCCCGCTGCGGAGAGCGGGAGACTGTCCCGGTTCCCTGCAGGCCCGGTCTCCCCCACCTCTGGAGCTCTCTCCCGCCCCGGCGTGCAGAGGAAGGCTTCGCACGGCTCAAAGGACAGCCCCATTCCGGCCGCGTCGTGTCCTGCTGCGGTGGACAGGAGACCGCCCCCATTCCCGGCAGGTTCAGGCCGTTCCTGCGCCGCCCCGTTCATGGCCTTCCCCCGCAGGCGTGAAAGGAGGTCCGGCGGTGCGAACGAGGACTCCGCTTTGGGCGCCGCGCTCCCCGCCGCGGAGAGCGGGAGGCGGCCCCCACTCCTGGCGGGGACGAGCCCCCCCACCTCTGGCATCCCAGCCCGCCCTTGCGTGCGGAAGGAGGCTTCGGACGGCTCGGAAGGTGACGTCATGCCAAGCCTGGCGTCACCTGCTGCGCTGGGCAGGAGGCTGTTCCTCTTCCCGCCGGGTGCTGGCTCCTCCTGTGCCGCCCCCTGCAAAATCTCTTCCCCCAGGGGGGAGGGGGCTGCGGATGGCGGCTCCATTCCGGGCGCGAGGTTCCCTGCTGTGGCGAGGGGGAGGCCCTCCTTATTCTCGACAGGCGCGAGCTCCCCCGACACCGCAGGCACGGGCTTCCTTGGCGCGATGGGCGGCAGGCCTCCCCCATTCCCGGTGGGTGCGGGCTCCACAGGCACCGGCTCACTTCCCCACGAGAGAGAGAGGGTTGCGGGAGACGCTGGCGTGGTCCAGGCCGTGGCTGCCGGCTCTTGTGTCACCACGGCGCCGCCCCTCCCGCTTGCGGGGAGGAGTTGGGCCGCGCGAAAAGCCGAGGCCGGGAGGAAACCCGGAGCCTGGGACATCGCCCCATCAGCCGACCTCCAATCAAGGGCGGCCCCGCCATCGCGCCCGCGCGCGCCAACGGCTTCCAGGCGCGAAGGCAGGCGAGGGCCGCCCGGCGGAAGGTCACGGGGCAGACCGGACAGGAGCCCCCCGACCCGCGCCCCCTCCGCGTCATCTCCCACCGGGCCCACGCCTGCGGCGCCCGGCGGCTCCAGGGCCTCCAAGGCCACGGCGGCGTGCGCCCAGCCGCCCGCAGTCTGGGCCGGCACGTCCCCGGCGGCTTCCTCCGGCACGTGGCGATCCGCCAGCACGAGACGGCGCACCCGCGCCGCGCCGAAGCGGGTGGTGAGCCGGTCCACCAGCTCGTCCAGGGCCCCGGCCCCCTCATCCCCCGCGCCGAAACCCTCTTGATGGGCGGACAAGGGCGCGGCCTCACGCACCGCAAGGCGCACCAGCTCGAAGCCAAAGCCCGGATCGAGGCTGGACAGGGCCGCCACCTTCTCGGCAAACAGGCGGCGCACCACCAGCGGGTCGCGCAAAGGCCGGCTGGTGCCGATGCCGAGGCGGGTCACCTTGCCATCCACCCGGAACAGGACCAGATCGAGCCGCCGCGCGCCCATGCCGTGCCGCTCCATCGCCTCCGCAAGGGTCGTGGCGAGGTGGGCGGCGAGGCCCAGCACATCCTCCACCCGCTCCACCGGTTCGGGCAGGTTGCGCTCGGCGCAGAAGACGGGGGCTGGAAAGCGATAGTCCATGGCCGCCGGGGCATGGCCCAGCGCCTCGTCGAGCCGCCGCAGCAGCCCCGCGCCGAAACGGGCGGCGAGCGGCGCGCGCGGCTTGCCATAAAGATCACCCACCCGGCGGAAGCCGAGCCGGGCCAGCGCCTCCACCTCCGCCCCGCCGAGCCGGAGAGCCTCGAGCGGCAGCGGCCCAAGCAGCACCGCCAGATCCTCCCCCGGGGGTACCACCGCGCCGCCCCGGCCGGCGGCGAAGCGGGCGAGGGCGAAGGCCGCGCCACGGGTGGCGGCCAGCGCCGCCTGCCCCGCGAAGCCCGCTATCGCCACCCGGCGCAGCAGGTCGCGCACCAGCCCTTCCTCGCCACCGAACAGATGGGCGCAGCCGGTGACGTCGAGCACCAGCCCATCGGCACCGTCGAGGCCGATGAGGGGCGTGTAGCGCTCGCACGCATCAGCCAGATGCTCCAGCATCCGCGCCGCCGCGTCCGGCTCCGCCTCGCTCACCGCCAGATCGGGATGGCGCGCCCGCGCATCGGCCAGGGCAAGGCCCGGCTCAAGGCCGAGCGCCGCGGCGGCCGTGTTCACGGCGATGAGCCGCAGCGCGCTTTTCTCCATCGCCACCACGGCACGCGGACAGGCCCGCGCCTCAGGCGACATCCTCCGTTCCACGAGATCCGTGGGCAGGCGAGGCAAGGCGAGGCTCAGATAGCGCCGCTGCGACGCGCCCGCGCTCATGCCCGCTCCTTTCGCCCGGCGCCGGCTGGAACACCCCCGTGTCGAACATCAGCCGCCATTCTCCCGTGGGGCCGAAACGATTGCGCGTAAGGCGGGCGAGGAAGCATGGGGCCCCGAGGCCGCCGAAGCCATCCGCCGCGGGGCTCGGCAATGTCGAGATCCGCCAGCGGGTAAGGGCGGCACAGGGCGAGGGGTCCGCCTTGTGGCGCAGCATCAGGCCGAGACGAGGGGACCCCTGGGCGGCCAAGGCGAGGCGCCGCGTGGCGGTGAGCACCTCCGGCACCGGCGACAGGAACTCTCCCAGAACCGCGGACAGGCCGGCACATTTCAAGCCCTCCTCCATCACGAACAGCACATCCTGCGGCTTGCGCACGCGCACCAGCAGCAGCGCCTCGGGCGGCAGGCCCAGCGCCGCCAGCCCCGGGCCGTAGAGGCGTCCCGCCTCCCACTCCGCCACCTCCTGGCAGGCCAGCAGAACAGGCCGCCGCAGCCCCGCCGCGGCCCGCGCGGCAAGCCCCACGGCGAAGGCGACAAGCGGCCCCTCCTCTCCCGGCATGCCGGCCAGCTCGTGCAGCGCCCCGCAGGACAGTCCGCCGCCGAGAGCCGCATCCACCTCCCGCACCCCCAAAGGCAGGCGCGAGGGCCCGGCTGCGGGCCGCCCCCAGGCATCGGCTCCCCCCGCCCAGCCGCGAGCATTTCCCGGCACGGCAGGGGCCCCAGCACGGAAGGAGGGGCGCTCGACCGAAGCGCCAGGCCTCGTCCCCTCTTCCCCCACCGCGACAGGGGCGGAACCCGGCGACGGGATCTCCGGAAAACCGCCATCGCGCGGCACGCGAGACCGCTTGGCCTCCGCCCCACCGTCAGTCGACTCCGGAACGGCCAAGGTGGGAGGTGAAGCCTCCGACAACGTGCTGGGGGGAAGCGGAGAAGCCACCTCCCCCGCCATCGCGACAAGGTCGGGGCCTCGCGGCGAGGCCTTAGGGAAGCCACCATCGCGCCGCGCGCGAGACCGGTTGGCCTCCGCCTCACCATCAGGCAGCTCCGGAACGGCCAAGGCGGGAGGTGGAACCTCCGACAAGGCGCCGGGAGGCAGCGGGGAAGCCTCCACCACCCTCGTCATCGCGACAGGAGTGGAACCCCGCGGCAGGGTTTCAAGGAAGTCTCCATCGTGCCGCGCAGGAGACCGGCTGGCCTCCACCTCACCGTCATGCGGCTCCGGGACGGCCAAGGTGGGAGGTGGGGCCTCCGACAAGGCGCCGGGGGGCAGCGGGGAAGCCACCGCCCCCGTCATCGCGACAGGAGTGGAGCCTCGCGGCGGGATCTCAGGGCAGCCACCATCGTGCCGCACGCAAGACCGCTTGGCCTCCGCCCCGCCGTCAGGCGACTCCGGAACGGCCAAGGTGGGAGGTGAAGCCTCCGACACCGTGCTGGGGGGAAGCGGGGAAGCCACCTCCCCCGCCATCGCGACAGGAGTGGAACCTCGCGGCTGGATCTCAGGGCAGCCACCATCGTGCCGCGCGTGAGACCGGTTGGCCTCCGCTTCACCATCAGGCAGCTCCGGAACGGAGAAGGTGGGAGGTGGGACCTCCGACAAGGCTCGGGGGGGCAGCGGGGAAGCCACCTTCCCCGCCAGCGCGATAGGGTCTGTGCCTCGCGGCAGAGCCTCAGGAGAGCCACCACGGCTCCGCGCGGGAGACCGACAGGCTTCCGCTCCACCATCAGGCCGTTCCGGAACGGAGAAGGCCGGAGGTGGGGCCTCCGACAAGGCACAGGAACTCAGCGGGGAAGGCGCCTTCCCCTTCCCTGTCCGCGCGGGGAAAGTGGTGTCCCATTCCCCGGCGTCCGCGGGCGGCTCCGGATTGGAGGCAACCCGCATCGGGGCGGGGAAAGCCGGCGGCGCCCCGCCGCGCTCCATGGCGGCGATGATGCCGCGCAGACGTGCGAGGTCGGCCGCGGTGCGGGGGGCGCGCGGAGATGACATGACGGTTCGTCCGCCTCTGTGTTCACTGTTTGTTCTAGATAGATTCCGGAAACGACGGGGGGAGTCAAGCGCCCCACCCGGCCCAGGGTTAACGGCGCCCCTCGACGGAAGTGGCGGAGCCCTCCCGCTCCTGGTCCGCCGCGAGGCTGGCCATCTGGGCGGCGATCTCGGACTGCCTTGCGGCGTCGATGCCGGTGTCTCGGGCGAGATACGCGGTCTGGCTTGGAAAGGCGAAGCCCGTCCCCGCCGCCGCCACCACCTTCGCGACATCGAGCAGCAAACGCTCCTGGATCCTCAGGAATTCCTCGTAATCGGTGGTCAGCACACCGGCCCGGATCTGGATGGTGATGGCACTGTCGGCGAAGCCCGTCAGGGCCACGCGGGGCAGGCTGCCGGTCTTCTCGACCATGGGGTGCGCCCGGAAGATGCGGCGCAGCTCGGTCAGCAGCCATTGCAGCTGCTCGGGCGAGGTTTCATAGCGCACGCCGATCTCGTGCAGGAACAGGCACTTGTCGCGCCTCGACACATTCACGATGTGCCGCTTGGCGAGATCGCCATTGGGCACCGTAATCAAGGTGCCATCCAGCCCGCGGATGCGCACCGAGCGCGGGCCGATGGCCTCCACATCCGCCAGCTGTCCCTCGAAGCGGATGGAATCGCCGATCCGGAACGGCCGGTCCGCGAAGATGGACAGGCCCCCGATCAGGTTTTCCAGGGTGGACTGGGAGGCGAGCGCCACCGCGATGCCGCCCACCCCGAGGCCCGCCACCAGCCCCAGGGCCGGAATACCGATATTGTTCGCGCCATAAAGCAGCACCACCGCCACCGCCAGAATGGAGCCGAGGCGCGCGGCCAGGCGCAGCAGGTGTGCATCATAGCTGTTGTCGGGAATGCGCGGCGAGGCGATCACCGCCTCCGCCAGGAAGAAGCAGGCGTTCCACACCAGCCACGCCCCGGTGGCGTACAGGACGATGTTGGAGAAGATGCTCTCGCCGCTCGAGAATTCGCCGGAGAGGTGGATCTGCATGCGGATGAAGGCGGCCGCCAGCAGATACAGCACGATGAGCAGCAGCGGCGTCGAAAGCCGCCAGCCCAGGTGCCGCACGCGCCCACCGCCGCGCCCGGCGCGCCGCGCCAGCCGGCTCCACAGCCACACCGCCACGAACACCGCCAGCACCAGCACCACCGAGAGCACCGCCTTCCACAGTGGCGTATCGAGCACCAGATAAGCGGCTGTCGGCAGCCGGTCCTGGATGCCATCGGGAAACAGCGGCCCCGTGAAATTGACCTGCACCCGGTGCCAATCATCGAACATCACCGGCCGAAGAGGCGGCCGGCCGATGAGCAGCGCATAGTCCCGGGGCAGCCCCTCCAGGCTGTCGGCCGTGAACAGATATTCGCCGGCGCGCGGCCCGCTCTCCACCCGGGCAATGGTGATGTCGCTGCCGGGAATCTCCCATTTCGCCGGCAGCTTGCCCCAGTCCCGGCCCGGCGCGCCGGGAATGTCGGCAGCCGGTACTTCCGGCAGGCGGTTCAAGATATCCACGAGATAGGTGATGCCGGCACTGGCCACCTTCTCGCGGATCGCCGGCGGCAGGGGCTCCAGATCGAACAGGCGCTGCGTGCGCAGCACGGTGGAGAACATGGCGAGCTCCCCCACCCGCGTCTTGTGCGCGTCGTAATCGACGTAGGCCTTTTCCAGCCGCCGGGTCTGCCGCATGAACGACTGGAAGGTCGCGCTGGGGCTCGATGTATCGAGGGGATCAAGGGGGCTGTCCGCGCCACTGGCCACTTGAGGGGCGCTGCCCGCCGGCTGCGCCGGGCTTGAGGGCGCGACATCCGCCCGCGCCGCCCCAGCCTGAGCCAGAACGATCACCACAAGAACCATCAAGGGGAGCAGGCCGCGCCGGATGGCCGCAAGCCAAGCCCGAGCAGCGCCCCAAGCCCGAGCAGCGCCCCAAGCCCGCGCAGCGCCCCAAGCCCGAGCAGCAGGCCTAGCGCGCGTGGCTCCGCACGCCTCAGCGGCAGCCATCCACCCCCAATGCTTCGCGCCGGAATGAGCCGCGCCCCAGAATGCGCCCTCTCGAATCACACCCATGCTCCGCCCGTTCCCACGCCCCGCGGTCTTGCGCCGCAAGATAGCAAGGGCCTGGCGCCATGGCGCGTGTCAAGGAACGCCATCCGCCCTCTCCCGCATCTTTTCCGGCCCCATTCCCGACGCACCGCGCCGCGACAGGGCATTCCCTTGCGGATGGCATTGCCGGAATTGACAGCGCCTTCACCTATAGGTCAACTCACGCATCCGGTTCGCCAGGGGCCATGGCCCCGCGAAAGAGTGGCACGTAGAACGCCGCCGCCGGCCAACAGGCTCCGCCGGCCAACAATGACCGCCTGTCCTGGCGGATGGAGGAACATGCCCATGCTCGAAGCCAAACCCTTGCCCGCGCCGCTCGAAGGTCGCCTTGCCGTGCCGGCCATCGCCGCGCCCATGTTCCTGGTCTCAGGACCGGATTTGGTGGCGGAGACCTGCCGGGGCGGCATTCTCGGCACCTTCCCCGCCCTCAATGCGCGTTCCACCGAACTCTATGGCGCGTGGGTGGACGACATTGCCCAGCGCAATGCCCGCGCGGGCGCGGCGGCGCCCTTCGGCGTCAATCTCATCGTCCACAAGACCAATGCGCGCCTTCAGGCCGACCTCGCCGTGACGGTGGAAAAGAAGGTGCCGCTGGTCATCACCTCCCTCGGCGCGGTGCGCGAGGTGGTGGAGGCGGTGCATTCCTATGGCGGGCTCGTGTTCCATGACGTCATCAGCCGCCGCCATGCGGAAAAGGCCATGGAAGCGGGGGTGGATGGCATCATCGCCGTGTGCGCGGGCGCCGGCGGCCATGCGGGCACCTTGAGCCCGTTCGCCCTCATCGGCGAAATCCGCCGCTTCTTTGCCGGCACCCTGGTGCTCTCGGGCGCCATCTCCACCGGCGCCCACATCGCGGCGGCACAGGTGATGGGGGCGGATCTGGCCTATCTCGGCACCCGCTTCATCGCCACCAAGGAGAGCCTTGCGCCCCAGGAATTCAAGGAGATGATGCTTTCCTCCGCCGCCGAGGACGTTCTCTACACCGACGCCGTTTCAGGCGTGAACGCCAATTTCCTGAAGCCGTCCCTCATCCGCGCGGGGCTTGATCCGGCCAATCTCAAGAAGCATGGCGGGCTCGACATGGCCAACGAGGCCAAGGCCTGGCGCGATGTGTGGTCCGCCGGGCACGGGGTGGGCGCCATTGCCGATATCCCAGCCGCGGCCGAGCTTTGCGCCCGCCTCACGCGGGAATATGACGACGCTCTCGCCACCGCCGCCGCCCGCATCACCATGCGCCGCGCGCGGGAAATGGCCGCCGCCTCGTAACGCAGGACGCGGCGTCCGGACGGCAAGACCTCGCTCATTGAACTGACAGGTTCTGCACGCCGCCCGGTGTCCGCTTCGCTCAAGGGCGCTCTGCAGACGCAACCGCCCCCTCCCCCGCCCGCAAAGCCGGCCGGGGGGCTCCACCCCATGAAGTACAGGGGGCGGACAGCTGATGGCACGCAGCGCGCCACCCTTCCCCGCGCCCCGGTTCCCTTTCCCTGCGCGGAGGCGTGAGGACCATGGCGCAGCGGAGCGCCGCGCCCATGGCCCCGCTGCCCCTCACTCCGGGCGCCAGGCCCGCAGCAGCAGGGCATTGGTGATCACGCTCACCGAAGAGAGCGCCATGGCCGCCGCTGCCACCATGGGCGACAGCAACAGGCCGATCACCGGATACAGGATGCCCGCCGCGATGGGCACGCCGGCGGCATTGTAGACGAAGGCGAACAGCAGGTTGCGGCGGATGTTCGCCATCGTCGCCTTGGACAGCGAGCGGGCGTGGCAGATGCCCAGCAGGTCGCCCTTGAGCAGGGTGATGCCGGCGCTCTCCATGGCAATGTCAGTGCCGGTACCCATGGCGATGCCCACATCCGCCACCGCCAGAGCGGGCGCGTCGTTCACACCGTCTCCGGCCATGGCCACCACATGGCCTTCCTTGCGCAGGCGCTCCACCACCGCGGCCTTGTGGTCCGGCAGCACCTCGGCTTCCACTTCCTCGATGCCGAGGCGCTTGGCGACGGCCAGGGCCGTTGTGCGGTTGTCGCCGGTCAGCATCACCACGCGCACGCCATCATCGGCGAGCCGCTTCAGGGCGGCATCGGTGGTGTCCTTCACCGGATCGGCCACGGCGATGACCCCGGCGGCGTGTCCATCCACCGCCACCAGCACGGCGGTGGCGCCGTCTTTCTGGTAGCGCTCGGCAGCCGCGGTGAGATGATCAGTGTGCACGGCGTGCTCACCCAGGAAGGCCGCATGGCCGATCACCACGGTGCGCCCGTCCACCATGCCACTGATGCCCTTGCCGGCCGGGCTCACCACGCCCGAGGGCTCGGCCAAAGCGAGCTCACGGGCCTTGGCCTCCGCCACCAGGGCCGTGGCCAGGGGGTGCTCGCTGGAGCGCTCCAGGCTGGCGGCGAGGCGCAGCACCTCATTGGCCTCAAAGTCGCGCAGGGGCTGGACCGCCACCACCTTGGGCTTGCCGACGGTGAGGGTGCCGGTCTTGTCCACCACCACCACGTCCACCTTCTCCAGGCGCTCCAGGGCCTCCGCGCTTTTCACGAGTACGCCGAGCTGCGCGCCGCGCCCCACGCCCACCATGATGGACATGGGCGTGGCGAGGCCAAGGGCGCACGGGCAGGCGATGATGAGCACCGACACGCCCGCCATGAGGGCGAAGGTGAGGCTCGGCTCCGGCCCCACCACCAGCCACACGGCGAAGGCGATGGCGGCAGCGGCCACCACGGCGGGCACGAACCAGCCGGAGACCTGATCGGCCAGCCGCTGGATGGGCGCCCGCGAGCGCTGGGCCTGGGCCACCATCTGGACGATCTGCGAGAGCACGGTGTCGCGACCCACCTTCTCGGCGCGCATGACGAACGCACCAGAGGAATTCACCGTGCCGCCGATGACCTTTTCTCCGGTTTCCTTCGATACCGGCATGGATTCCCCGGTCACGAGGCTTTCATCCACCACCGCGCGGCCTTCGGTGATGATGCCGTCCACCGGCACCTTCTCGCCGGGCCGCACCCGCAGCACATTGCCGGGGGCGACGAGATCGAGCGCCACTTCCTCGTCGGTGCCATCGGGGCGCACCCGCAGGGCGCTCTTGGGGGCCAGCGACAGCAGGGCCTTGATGGCGCCGGAGGTCTTCTCGCGGGCGGTAAGCTCCAGCATCTGGCCGAGCGCCACCAGCACCGTGATAACGGCCGCCGCCTCGAAATAGACCGGCACCGCACCGCCATGGGTGTGGAACGCCTCCGGGAACAGGCCGGGCAGGAACGTGGCCACCAGAGAATAGGCATAGGCCACGCTCGTGCCCATGCCGATGAGGGTGAACATGTTGAAATTGCGCGTCTTCAGTGAAAGCGCGGTGCGTTGGAAGAACGGCCAGCCCACCCACAGCACCACTGGCGTCGCCAGCACGAACTGCACATAGTTCGAGATCTGCGGCGCCAGCAGATGCAGGCCGAAGGCATGCTCGCTCATGGCCAGCACGAACACCGGAATGGTCAGCACGAGGCCGATCCAGAACCGGCGGGTCATGTCCACCAGCTCCTCGTTCGGCCCCTCGTCGAGGGTGACGAGCTCCGGCTCCAGCGCCATGCCGCAGATGGGGCAGATGCCGGGGCCGACCTGCCGGATCTCGGGATCCATGGGGCAGGTATAGATGGTGCCCTCCGGCACCTCCTCGGGCGGCGGCGGCGCCTTCTCACCGGTATAAACGCCGGGATCGGCCTTGAACTTGGTCTCGCAGGAGGACGAGCAGAAGAAATAGGTCTTGCCCGCATGGCGCGCCGCATATTTCGCGGTGGCGGGCTCCACCGTCATACCGCAAACGGGATCGATCACGGGCGCCAGATACTGCTCCGGATTGGCCTCGAACTTGGTCTTGCAGCCGTTGCAGCAGAAATGGAACGTCTTTCCGTTATAGTCCGCGCTGGGCTTTCCGGCCTCCGGGGAAGGGTCCACATCCATGCCACACACCGGGTCTTTCACCTTGCCCTTGGTCGGGGCGAGCCCGGCGTGGTCATGCGCGGCGTGGTCATGCCCGCCACAGCAGGCGCCGGTGGCGGCGGCTTCGACGAGATAGCGCTTGGGGTCGGCGTCGAACTTAGTCTTGCAGCCGTTGCAGCAGAAATAGAAGGTCCTGCCTTCATAGGTACTGGTGGGCTTGCCGGCGGCAGCCGAGGTGTCCACATCCATGCCGCACACCGGGTCCTTGGCGGTGGTGGACGCGGCGGCGTCATGCCCGCCGCAGCAGGCGCCGGTGGGCGCGGCTTCGGCGAGATAGCGCTTGGGGTCGGCGTCGAACTTGGTCTTGCAGCCGTTGCAGCAGAAATAGAAGGTCCTGCCTTCATAGGTGCTGGTGGGCTTGCCGGCGGCAGCCGAGGTGTCCACATCCATGCCGCACACCGGGTCCTTGGCGGTGGCGGGCGCGGCGGCGTCATGCCCGCCGCAGCAGGCGCCGGCCGCGTCGTGGCCGGTGGGGGTGTGATGGTGGGCCATGCCGCTATCCTCTCCGCTCTCAAAGCGGGGCGCGAAGCCTCGGCCCATCCGCTCACCGCGGCCTTGAGCCGGCGCACGCCCGGAAGAATTCAAAAATCGCCTCAGTCTACCGCATCGACGCAAACTCTTCAGGAAGTGCCACCCTGACCGAGCCTGAAGACGCGCCAGACACCCCCGGGGGGTATCGGCCTTGTTCATTATACCCGATGGGGGTATATAGCAAGGCATGCGCAGCCCGACCAAGGAACAAGTTCAAAAGCGCCTGAGCCGCATCGAAGGCCAGGTGCGCGGCCTCTCCCGCATGGTGGACGAGGACCGTTACTGCATTGACGTCATCACCCAGATTTCCGCCGTCCGCGCGGCCTTGAAGCGGGTGGAGGAGGAGGTGCTGCGCGATCATGTGGGCCACTGCGTGGAGCATGCCATCAGCTCCGGAGACGCCGAGGACCAGCGCCGCAAGGTGGCTGAGCTGATGGCCGTCATCATGCGCACGGAGCGATAGGCCCCGCGCGCCGGCGCCCTAAAGGGAGAGAGCCAGCAAGACCGCCATGGCGATCATGGCGATGGCGACGCCCCCATCCAGCAGGCGCCACGCATTGGGTGCTCTCATCAACCGACGTGCGCTGCGCGCGCCGGACACCCAGAGGCAAAACCAGATCAGCAAGGCCGTGGCGGCACCGGTGGCGAAGCTGAAGCGCAGCGGGGCGGCCGGGGTCGCGCCCACGGTGCCGACGACCAGCAGGGTGTCGAGCCATACGGCTGGATTGAGCAGCGAGACGACGAGGAGGCGCCTCAGCCCGGCCCCATCCGGGAGGGGTGGGCATGGTTGCTCCGCACCGCTCGGGCCGCCGCCGCGCAAGGCGGCGCGCGCCGCCTGCGCACCGTGGAGGAGAAGCAGGCCGATGCCGAGACCCTGGGCCAGCAGCCGCAGGCTCGGAATCTGCTGCAGCAGCGCCGAAAAGCCCAGCACGCCGAGGCTCATGAGGATGATGTCACTGAGAACGGCGATGGCGATCAGCCGCGCGGGGGATTGGCCAACCAGCGTCTCTCGCAGGATCACGATATCCTTCGGACCGGGCGCAACGAACATGGCCTGCCCGAGACCAAGACCGTGCATGAGGGCGGAGAGGTCGAACATGACACGCGCCGACAACCTCTCAAGCTGAACCGGTCCCCGTTGGCGAGGCACATGGCGGCCATGGCCTTTGATTTCCATACGAGCCCACGGAATGACGGGATCGGGCCCCAGGATCGCGCCGCTCCCGCAGTGGCAGGCCTGGCCTGCCCCTGGGGTTGATCGACATTCAGCGCAATGGCCGGGCTTATGCCCCGCCACCGTGCTCCTCATGACGCTTTCCCCGCAGCGTTCTCCTCATGGCGCTGCTTCTTCTCCCGCTTGCGCGGGCGGGGGCAAAACGTTGGGAGCCCCGACCCGGTGGCCAAGCGAAGGGCAACGCCCCGAAAAGCCGGAAAGCCTTGACTCTCACGCTTCTGCGCCACTGAAGCGGTCCTGCCTAAGGCGGTGCTGCCCCTTCCTCACCCTCCCCCGCAAGCGGGAGAGGGACTGTGCCCCGGCAACCGGTGTCTCTTGAAAGTCGATCGGAGCTCAGGCGAGTTCACGAGCCTGCGGAATGATGCCGGAGGCCGCGCGAACCATCCATTCCCGACCTTATCCCGGAGATTCATGATGGACGAATGATGGGGAGCCGGTTTCTCCTCCCGCGCCGAAGCCTCGCGTGGGCCCATCCGGTCGCGGCGGATCTATGCCCCGGCGCGCTCCAGCATGATCAGCTCGCTCTCGTCATACGGCCGCCGTTCCAGCTCGCGGAAGCCTTCGGGCGTGACGAAGGCGCCGGTGCGCTCTTCCACCACCAGCAGGGCATCGGGCGTGAGCCAGCCGCCGGCCTGGGCCGACGCGATGGCGGCTTCCGCCAGCCCCTTGCCGTAAGGCGGGTCGCAGAAGACCAAGCCATAGGGCTCGCCGGGGCCGAGCGGGCCAAGCCGGGTGGCGTCCCGGCGGAAGATCTTGGTGATGCCGGTGAGGCCCAGGGCCTCAACATTGTCGCGGATCACCCCGCGCGCGCCGGCCGCCTCTTCCACCATGAGCGCAAAGCGCGCCCCGCGCGAGAGGGCCTCGATGGCGAGCGCCCCGGTGCCGGAGAACAGGTCCAGCACCCGCGCGCCCTCGCAGGGGTCGTCATAGGCGTGGGCGAGCACGTTGAACAGGCTCTCGCGCAGCCGGTCCGAGGTGGGCCGGGTGGCGCTGGAGGACGGGCCCTTCAGCACCCGCCCCTTCAGCGTGCCGCCGACGATGCGCATGGGGCCTCTCCCGCGTCAGCGCTTGCCGCGCGGTGCCGAAGGCCGGCCGCCACTGGGGCCGGGCCGCTTGCCGAAAGGCTTGCCGGCCGGGCCTTTGCCGCCTGGCCCCCGGCCACCCGGGCCCTTGCCCCCTGCCGGCCGTCCACCGAAGCCGCCGGGCTTGCCGCCGGAGCGGGGACCGCCCTTGAACCCCTCCTTTGGCGCGCCGCCGCGTTCCGAACGCTCGCCGCCGAAGCCCCGCTCGGCGCGCGCGCCGTGGGGCTTATCGCCAAAGCTCTTATTGCCAAAGCCTTTGCCGCGGGGCGCGCGCTCGCCACCCGCCGGACGGCCGCCGAAGCCCTCGCCGCGGGGGCGGCGGCCTTCACCGGTTTCCGCGTCAAAACGGCGGGGGCCTTCGCCGCGCGCCGGGCGCTCGCCCCGGCGGAAATCCTCGCGCCCTTCGCCATCGCGGGGGCGGAAGCTGCGGGGACCGCGCTCACCCTCGGCCCGGTTGCCGAACCCGCCCTTGAAGCCGCCTTTGCCGCGCATGGGCCGACGGCCTTCACCGCCCTCCTCGCTGCCAAAGTCGCGTCCCGGGGCGCGGCTGCGGCCGGGCCGGTCCTCGCGCAGGCGGAAATCCTCGCGGCCCTCGCCATCACGGGGGCGGAAGCTGCGGGGGCCGCGCTCGCCTTCCGGCCGGCCACCGAAGCCGCCCTTGCCGCGCTGCGGACGATCCTCCTCGAACCGGCGCGGGGCGCCTTCGCCGCGCGGGCGGCGGGGGCGTTCATCACCGCTGCGGTAGGGGGAACGTTCGTCCGCGTCGAACCTCTTGCCGTGGGCGGGGCGGCCGAAGCCCTTGCCGGCGCCACGGGTCGGCCGCTCGTCGCCCGCACGGGCCAGACGCTCCACCTTCACGGCGCGGCCCTTGCGATCGGCCACGGTGCCGCGGCTCTCCACCTCGCCGTCCTCCGCGATACGGCGGCGCACGCGCGGGCCCGCGGCGCGGAACTCATCGCGAATGGGCGCTTCGGCCGAGCGGCCCTCGGCGGCCTGGGCACGGGCGGCCAGACGCTCGGCGCGCTCCGCGGCCATGCGGGCGGCAAGGCGATGGGCGGTGTCGGGGTCTTCCTCCACCTCGCGTTCCACCAGGGGCGCCTCGAAATCGGCGCCGGCGGCGGCGGCAAGTTCGGCGCCGATCTGCTCCCGCAGCACGCGGGTGCGCACTTCCTCAATGCCGCATTCGGGGATCTCGCCGAGCTGGAACGGCCCGTAGGAAATGCGGATCAGCCGGTTCACCTTGAGCCCGAGGGCGCCGAGCACGTTGCGCACCTCCCGGTTCTTGCCCTCGCGCAGCGAGACGGTGATCCAGGCATTGGCGCCCTGGACACGGTCGAGCTCGGCCTCGATGGGGCCGTATTCCACGCCGTCCACGGTGATGCCCTTGAGCAGGGTGTCGAGCTTGGCCTGGTCGATCTCGCCATTGGCGCGCACGCGATAGCGGCGCAGCCACCCGGTTTCCGGCAGCTCCAGCACGCGGGCGACGCCGCCATCATTGGTGAGCAGCAACAGTCCTTCGGAATTGAGATCGAGCCGCCCCACGCTGACGAGGCGGGGCAGGCCCTTGGGCAGGATCTCGAACAGGGTGGCGCGCCCCTCGGGGTCCCGGTTGGTGGTCACCACGCCGCGCGGCTTGTGGTAGATGAAGAGGCGCGTGCGCTCCTTCTCCGGCAGCGGCGCGCCGTCCACGGTAATCTTGTCCTTGGCGGTGACGGTCACGGCGGGGCTGGTGAGCACCTCACCATTCACGGCCACGCGGCCCTGGGCGATCCACTCCTCGATCTCACGGCGGGAGGCGAGGCCGGCGCGCGCGACGACCTTGGCGACGCGTTCCGCCTCCTTCTTCGGGGCGGCGGGCAGCTCGCGCTTGAGGCGGGGGACCTTGTTCTTGTCCTTGCGGGGAGGTGTAGTGCGCGGCATCGCGTGAATCAATTGTGTCCGTTCGGCAGGGCTCAAGCACGAGCCCTGCCGAACGGACACCCTATGGCTGATTGTTTGAACGGATGGGTGGCCTGTTCCACGCCGCGTGCGGCATGAAACGTGTTGGTTCGCCTCTAGCACACCAATTGTGGCGCGGCGAGCGTTGCGACCGCTTTTCGCGTTTCGTTGAAGCTCAAGAGTGTGCGAGATAGTTGTCCATCGCATTTTCTTCTGGCGAAACAATGTTCGTCTTGCCGGAAAATGCTCATCGTGCCGGAGTGCCGCGCGGCGGTTCCGGCGCTGCAAGGGATGGGGATGTCGGGAACCTTCATGCAGATGGCGCTCAACGAGGCGCGGGCGGCGGCGGAGCGGGGCGAAGTTCCGGTGGGCGCGGTGCTGGTGCGCGGCACCCAGGTGCTCGCCCGCGACGGCAACCGGACCCGCGAGCTCAACGACCCCACCGCCCATGCGGAGATGCTGGTCATCCGCGCCGCCGGCGCCCAGTTGAAGTCCGAGCGGCTGGTGAATTGCGATCTCTATGTGACGCTGGAGCCCTGCGCCATGTGCGCGGGCGCGGCCTCCTTCGCGCGGCTGCGGCGCATCTATTTCGGCGCGTCCGATCCCAAGGGCGGGGCGGTGGAAAACGGCCCGCGCTTCTTCTCCCAGCCCACCTGCCACCACGCCCCGGAAGTCTATGGCGGCATCGCCGAGCGCCAGGCGTCGGAGGTGCTGCGGAACTTCTTCCAGGATCGGCGGTAGGCCATCACCCGGGTTCAATGGGATCGACGAAATATTCGATCCCATTGAAACAAGCGCGTTCTTCACGCCGCTGCGCCCGCGCGCGCCATAGCACGCGGCGCAGTCCTGCAGGGACCCGGAACGGGCCGGGGACGTGTCAGTCGTCCGCCAGGGCGGCGATGACCGCATTGAGCACCGGGAAGCCCTCCGGGGTGACCACCAGGCGGTCGCCCCGGTGCTGCACCAGCCCCTGCTCCGCCAGCGCGCTGATGCGCTCCTGCGACAGGCCATGGCCCGCGAGGCGCGCATAGCGCAGGAGGTCCACCCCCTCCCTCAGGCGCAGGCCCATGAGAAGCATCTCGTCGGCCTGTTCGGGGCGGCTCAGGGGCTCATCCGTCATGATGCCGTGGCCCTGGCGGTCCACCAGGTCCAGCCAGGCGTCGGGCATTTTCTCCACGTAGGTCGCCCGGCGCTCGCCCTGCACCGCAATGCGCCCATGGGCGCCCGGGCCAATGCCGGCATAGGTGCCGTAGCGCCAATAAACGAGGTTGTGCCGCGCCTCCGCCCCCGGCCGGGCGTGGTTGGAAATCTCGTAGGCGGGAAGGCCGGCGGCCGTCGTCACCTCCTGGGTGACGTCCCACAAGGCGCGGGAGAGGTCGTCGTCGGGCAGGATCAGCTTGCCGGCCCCGTAGAGCCGCTCGAAGGGCGTGCCCGGCTCAATGGTCAATTGGTAGAGCGAAAGGTGCTCGCAGCCTTCCGCCAAGGCCCGCTTCAGCTCCTGCGCCCAGGCTTCGGGCGTCTGGCGCGGGCGGGCATAGATGAGGTCGAAGGACACCCGCTCGAAGGCCGCGCGGGCGATGGCCACTGCCGCCAGCGCCTCGTCCACCGTGTGCATGCGGCCGAGATTCTTCAGGTCGGCGTCATGGAGCGCCTGCACGCCGAGGGAAACGCGGTTCACCCCCGCCGCCCGGTAGCCATGGAAGCGGGAGGCCTCCACGGAGGTGGGGTTCGCCTCCAGGGTAATCTCGGCGCCGGGTGTCAGCGGCCAGGCATCATTGATGGCCTCGAGGATGCCGGCCACCGTTTCCGGCGTCATCAGCGAGGGGGTGCCGCCGCCGAAGAACACCGTTTCCGCCCGCTTCGGGCCGGTAAGGGCGCGCATGTGCGCGATCTCGCGCCGATAGGCCGCAAGAAAGCGCGCCTGGTCGGGCGCATCCCGCCGCACATGGGAATTGAAGTCGCAATAGGGGCACTTGGCGAGGCAGAACGGCCAATGGACATAAACGCCGAACCCGCCATCCGCCGGCTCCCCCATCTTCGCGCCCTGCTCTCCCGCTTGCGGGGGCGGGTTGGAAAGGGCGAAGGCCGCCATGGGGTTGGACGCGGAACGCGGAGCCATGTCCGGCGATGCGCCCGGCGCCCCGCCTTGCGCCTGCGATCCGGCGCCCGCCCCCTCATTGCCCTCCCCCGCAAGCGGGAGAGGGTTCATGTCGCGCGGGGGATGATCGCCGGTGCCCAACCCGCTCACGCCTTCAGGCATGCCTGGGAGAGCTTCAGGAAGGCGCGGGCGCGATGCGACAGGCCGAAGCCCTTGGGCGGCATGGAGTGCTTCTCGTCCGCCGTCATCTCGGCGAAGGTGCGGGTGTAGTCCTCCGGCGCGAACATGGGATCGTAGCCGAAGCCCTTGGCGCCGCGCGGCGGCCACACCAAGGTGCCTTCCACCACCCCCTGAAACTCCTCCAGATGCCCATCCGGCCAAGCGATGCACAAGGCCGAGACGAACCGCGCCTTGCGCTGGTCCGGGCTGGTGGCGCCGGCCTTCTGAAGGGCGGCCTCCACCTTCTCCATGGCCATCTCGAAGTCGCGGTCCGGCCCCGCCCAGCGGGCGGTGTGGATGCCGGGCGCGCCGCCCAAAGCATCCACCACGAGGCCGGAATCGTCCGCGAAGGCGGGAAGCTGCGCGGCCTTGGCCGCCGCCTCCGCCTTCAGCCGGGCATTGCCCTCGAAGGTGTCGGCGGTCTCTTCCGGCTCGGGCAGGCCCAGCTCGCCGGCGGAAACCGCGTCCACCCCATGGGGCTCCAGCAGCATGCGCATCTCGATGAGCTTGCCGGGATTGTGGGTGGCCACCACGAGCCGCCCGGTGAGCAGGCGATGAGCCATCAGGCGACGGCCTTCTTCTGCAGCTCCACCAGATGGTCCACGCCACTGCGGGCGAGGCCCAAGAGGGACAGCAGCTCATCCTGGGTGAAGGGGGTCTTTTCCGCCGTGCCCTGGATCTCGACGATGCCGCCGGTGCCGGTCATGACGAAGTTGGCATCGGTCTCGGCCACCGAATCCTCGGCATAATCGAGGTCGAGCACGGGCGTGCCCTCATAGATGCCGCAGGAGACGGCCGCCAGGTGCTGCTTCAGCGGCATGTCGCGGATCATGGAGCGGGCGCGCATCCAGGACAGGCAATCATGCAGCGCGATCCAGGCGCCGGTGATGGAGGCGGTGCGGGTGCCGCCGTCGGCCTGGATGACGTCGCAGTCAATGGTGATCTGCTTCTCGCCCATGGCCACGAGGTCGGTCACCGAGCGCAAAGAGCGACCGATGAGGCGCTGGATTTCCTGGGTGCGGCCCGAGGGGCGGCCGGTGGTGGATTCACGCCGGGTGCGGTCGTGGGTGGCGCGGGGCAGCATGGCGTATTCGGCGGTGATCCAGCCACGGCCCTGGCCCTTCAGCCACGGCGGCAGGCGCTCTTCCAGCGTGGCGGAAACCAGCACGTGGGTCTCGCCGAACTTGACCAGGCAGGAGCCTTCGGCGTGGCGCATCACGCCCCGTTCGAATGAAACGGCGCGCATCTCGTTGCTCGCGCGTTTGCTGGGGCGCATGGTGTTTTCCTTCATGTCTCTCTCGTTTCGGGCGCTTCTTTTAGGAGCCCAGCGGGCAAAACCGCAAGGGCGGGCGCATTCCCATTCGAACACGCTTGAAGGAGCGGGCCGGAAACGACACATAATAGGGTGCCGCCCGCCCAGCGGCAGCGCGGCGCGGGCGGCCTCAAGAAGGCGTGCTGTCCCGTGGCGATCGACCCTTTCTTCTCCCTCTCGTCCGGCGCCCTGGCGCAGATCGACGCCCGTGCGCGCGAGATCTTCCGCCAGATCGTGGAAAGCTACCTGGCCACCGGAGAGCCGGTGGGCTCGCGCAACATCTCGCGCCTCATCCCCATGACGCTGTCGCCCGCCTCGGTGCGCAACGTGATGGCGGACCTGGAAGCCGCCGGCCTCATCTATGCCCCCCACACCAGCGCCGGGCGCCTGCCCACCGAGCGCGGGCTACGCTTTTTCGTGGATGCGCTGATGGAGGTGGGCGACGTCAATGAGCGCGACCGCACCAATATCGAAACCCAGGTGATGGCCGCCGCCAAGAAGACCACCGTGGAGGGCGTGCTGCAGGAAGCCTCGACCCTGCTTTCCGGCCTTGCCCGTGGCGCCGGCGTGGTGACCGCCACCAAGACCGATCCGCGCCTGAAGCATGTGGAGTTCGTGCCCCTCGACCCCGGCCGGGCACTGGTCATCCTGGTGTCCGAGGACGGGCAGGTGGAAAACCGGGCGGTGGCGCTGCCCTCGGGCCTGCCCGTTTCCGCCCTCACCGAGGCGACGAACTTCCTCAACGCCCACATTCGCGGCCGCACCCTGGCAGAGGCCCGCGATGAGATGGAAACCCTGCTGGCCGAGCTGCGCCGCGACCTGGACGCCCTGACGGCGCGGGTGGTGGAAGAGGGCCTCGCCTCCTGGTCCGGCGACGAGCCGGCCGAACGCAAGCTCATCGTGCGTGGGCAGGCCAAGCTGCTGGAAGATCTCCACGCCCTGGAG
Organism: Xanthobacter variabilis; assembly: GCF_043831965.2. Classification (NCBI taxonomy): domain Bacteria; kingdom Pseudomonadati; phylum Pseudomonadota; class Alphaproteobacteria; order Hyphomicrobiales; family Xanthobacteraceae; genus Xanthobacter; species Xanthobacter variabilis. The sequence continues at coordinate 2,103,834 of NZ_CM195533.1, read as the reverse complement.
GACCTGGAGCGCATCCGCCTGCTGTTCGACGATTTCGAATCGAAGCGCGAGGTGGTGGACCTGCTCGGCCGGGCGGAGGAGGCGCAGGCCCTGCGCATCTTCATCGGCTCGGAGAACCGGCTATTTTCCCTGTCCGGCTCCTCCACTATTGTCGCACCCTATCGCGACGGCCAGGGCCGGGTGCTGGGCGTGCTGGGCGTGATCGGGCCGACCCGGCTCAATTACGGGCGCATCGTGCCCATGGTGGACTTCACCGCGCGGCTCGTGAGCCGGGTGCTCGGCGCGCCCGGAAGCGTGGACGCAGCCTGAGATTGCGCCGCGCCCGCCTGTGCGGACTTGATTTTTGCCGGCAGGGCTCCGATATCCCGTGTAACTCACGGAAGGTCCAAGAGGACCCAGATCCAGCCAAAAGGAAAGACCGGATGAGCGAGCAGACGCGCGCGCCCGAGACCGGCGACGGTGTCAAGGACCCCGAATTCAACGCCACGGCCTCCGCCGAGGCGGACGCCGCCGCCCAGGCCTCGCCAGAGGCCGACAAGGAGCGCATGGAAGCGGAGATCGCCGCGCTGAAGGACAAGTATCTGCGCGCCTTCGCGGAAGCCGAGAACATCCGCCGCCGCGCCGACAAGGAAGTGGCCGACGCCAAGGTCTACGGCATCGCCTCCTTCGCCCGCGACATGCTGACCGTCGCCGACGATCTCAACCGCGCCCTGGCGACGGTGGACGACGAGGTGAAGGCCCAGGCGGAAGGCCCGGTGAAGGCGCTGCTGGAAGGCATCGAGATCACCGAACGCGCTCTCGCCCAGGCGCTGGAGAAGCACAAGATCCGCAAGATCGAGCCGCGCGGCGAGAAGTTTGATCCCAACCTGCATCAGGCCATGTTCGAGGTGCCGGACCCGTCCGTGCCCAATGGCACGGTGGTTCAGGTGGTGCAGGCCGGCTACGTCATCGGCGAGCGCGTGCTGCGCCCGGCCATGGTGGGCGTCGCCCGCGGCGGCCCGAAGGCCGAAGCCCCGGCCGAGGCCAAGCCCCAAGGCGAGGCCTGATCCTCCACCGCGAGAATGGGCGTGCCGCGGCGCGCCCATTTTTCCGTGCCCGAGAAACCGAAACCTGCCGATCCGCCGTGAACGGAGCCGAGGGGTTTCGCATTGCATGGCCCTGCCCTGCCGCCGGCCGCGAACGGGCCGCAATGTTTGCGGACAGGCACACCGGCCGCGGTGCGCGCACCCTAGACGTGTGAAGCGCGACAGGCCCCCGGCCCTTACGATCCCTCAGCAGCTGTCTTGAGGCCGCATTCGCCGGACGTGTTGCGGGGTCGCCTCGTGCAAACCCGCGAACGTGCGCGCTTTCAAACCGGCGGAAGTTCGGCGCGCGCGAAAAGCGCTTGTTAAATCAATAATCTAGATGACCCTTCACTACCGCAAAGCCCGCCAGTGCTCCAGCTGCATGCGTGGAGCGGAAGCGCGCGCGGGGTGCAGCCCCTGCGGGGGATGATGACTTTTCCGCTGGGCACCCCCGCAAAGCGTGGCGCGCTGCTGATGAGAGCCATGCGCGCAGAATGCGATTTCCGCTTTGGTCGGGCCTGAAAAGCCAATCTCTTTTATGGCGTTGGAGTGCCTTTGCGCGCACCGAGCTTCGCGCCACTCAAAAATGCTCGCAATCCGGCCCGTAAGCATTCCCATACGGCTCAGGCATGTGGAAGGCACCACATGCTTTCGGAAGGCCGGCCTCTTCCCGCCTGCCAACCCGGCGCATCGAAATCACGACATTCCCGGCTCCCGAGCCGCCCGCACCGGCGGCGCGGCGCGGCGCGCGCGGCCATCGCACCCGGTTTTGCAGTCAGCAACGTCGGGCCGCCCTGCCCCGCCGGCCATCACGACGCTGGCCAACGCGGCGATGATCATGGCACCGGTGAAAGGCTTGGCCACGCGGGGCCGATCCGCGAAGCGGCGTGGGACGGGCTCAGGGCTCGTGAAAGCGGAGCAGAAAACGAAGGGCACGCCCCGCGCGGCCAGAATGGCGGCGGCGGGAAACACGCAGTCCCGCCCCAGGCTCACATCCAGAAGGGCGGCATCCAGCCCCTCGTTACGCGCGACATCCAGGGCCACGGAGAGATTGGCGACCGGCCCCACCACGTCGCAGCCCAGGGCGCGCAATTCACCTTCGAGGCCGAGAGCGACCAGGAACTCGTCCTCTACGACGAGAATGCGCAATCCCGCGAAGTTCATGTTCCGCGCCTTTCGCCCGCCCCTCGGAAGCACGCGCGCATTCCGAACGGCCCCGCGGCCCATCCGCCCGCCCACCCTCCGCCCGGCGAAGCGCCGGAACGGACGGAACGAGGCAGACTTCGGCTGCTTGCCGCTCAACGGGCGGCGCGGGCGAAAGTTCCCCTGCCACGGCTCCACCCGTGTCCGGGGAGATGCCGCGAAAACGCCCGCGACGCGGTGCGGGCGCGATGACGGCCCCTCGGCAGGAGCCGCGGGACATCAGTCCTTGGCGCGCTCCACATAGGAGCCGTCGGCGGTCATGATGACCACGCGGGTCCCGGCGGAGATGTGGGGCGGCACCATGGTGCGCACACCGTTCGAGAGCACGGCCGGCTTGTAGGAGGAAGACGCGGTCTGGCCCTTCACGGTGGGCTCGGTGTCCACGATCTCCAGCACCACACGGGCCGGCAGCTCAATGGCGATGGGATTGCCGTTGTGCGTGGAAAGCATGCACTCCATGCCTTCCTGCAGATACACGGCGGAATCGCCCATCACTTCCTTGGAGACGGTCACCTGATCGAAGTTATCAGGGTTCATGAAGGTGTAGCCGTCCGAATCCTCATAGAGGAAGGTGTGGGGGCGATCCTCCACGAAGGCGCGCTCCACCTGCTCGGTGGTACGATAGCGCTCGGAGATCTTCACACCGTCTGAGATGCGGCGCATGTCGAGCTGCGTGACCGGCGTGCCCTTGCCGGGGTGAATGTTCTCGGCGGTGAGCACCACATAGAGCTTGTCGTCGATATCGACCACATTGCCTTTACGCAGGGAGCTGGCGATGACCTTGACCACGTCGCGTCTTCCTTGAACTTTTCGCGGCGTCGTGCCGCTCGTCTTCGTTGGCGGGCAACATACCCATCTTCGCGCCGAGCGCCACCCTCGCGGCGGTGTTTCAGGCGCCCAAAGCGGCTTGTGAAGGACGTTTCCCCGTGAAATTGGTATCAGGATCCGGTCAAAGCCCGTGGTGGGACCGGGACGTGCACGCTGACCGCCGCCCCTTCCTGCTGGCGCGCGGTCGCATCACGGCGATGGTGCGGGCGTGGTTCCTGGAGCAGGACTTCGTTGAGGTGGAAACCCCCATCCTCCAGCTCTCGCCCGGCAACGAGGCGCACCTGCACGCCTTCGCCACGGACCTTATCGCGCCCGACGGCGCGCGCCACACCCTGCATCTTCGCACCTCGCCGGAATTCACCGCGAAGAAGCTGCTGGCGGCGGGCGAGCCCCGCATTTTCGAGCTGGCGCGGGTGTTCCGCAATCGCGAGCGCGGCATGGCGCACCATCCGGAATTCACCATGCTCGAATGGTACCGGGCCGGCGCGCCCTACAGCCAGCTGATGGAGGATTGCACCGCGCTGCTGCGGCTCGCGGCCCGCATCGGCGGCGCTTCCCGCTTCACCTACCGGGGCGCGGAGTGCGACCCCTTCGCGGAGCCCGAGCGCCTCACCCTCACCGCGGCCTTCGCGCGGCATGCGGGCATCGACCTTCCCGCCGTGGTGCCCGCCCCCGGAGCGCCGGCCGATCCGGCAGCACTGGCAGCGGCCGCGCGCGCGGCGGGCATCCGCGTGGCCGAGGACGACAGCTGGGCGGACATTTTCTCGAAGGTGCTGGTGGAGCGCATCGAGCCGCACCTGGGCATGGGCCGCCCCACCCTCCTGTGCGACTACCCGCTGAGCGAGGCGGCATTGGCGCGGCCGAAGCCGGAAGACCCGCGGTTTGCCGAGCGGTTCGAGTTCTATGCCTGCGGGCTGGAGCTGGCCAACGCGTTCGGCGAGCTCACCGATGCCGACGAGCAGCGCCGCCGTTTCACCCACGAGATGGAGCTGAAAAGCCGCCTTTACGGTGAGCGCTATCCCCTCGACGAGGACTTCCTGGCCGCCCTGCGCCAGATGCCCGAGGCTGCCGGCTGCGCCCTGGGCTTCGACCGGCTGGTGCTGTTGGCCACGGGCGCGCGGCGCATCGAGGACGTGCTGTGGGCACCTGTGGCGGCGCCCTGACGGGTTGTCGCCGGGAGCGCCGGCCTCAGGAGATCTCGAACAGGGTCGAGAATCCGGAAATGTCGAACACCTCGCGGATCTGCGGCTGCAGGGAGGTGAGGGAGAGGCGGCGCTTGGAATTGCGCATGGCCTTGCCGGCCACCAGCAGCGCGCGCAGGCCGGAGGAGGAGACATAGTCCACCCCGGCCAGATTGATGATGATCGGGCCGTCTGTCATGGACAGCACGTCCATGAGGCTGGTCTCGAACGGCTTGGCGTTGGGCGTGTCGAGTCGCCCGGCCACCTTCAGCAGCACCGCGCCGTCCGCCTGTTCACGCTCAATGTGCATGGACGTCATTCCGCTCCGCCGACATCAATCCGTCACTGGGATTATCGTCATTCGTCGCAGGGCGCAACGCCACCGAGGTCCGACGAATCAACCAGATGGCGCGCTCGAACAGGCTGGTGGCCAAGAGCAGGCGGCGCGCATCCTCCCCCGCCCCAAGGGAAGCGCCCACCAGGCTCCGGCGGATATCGTTGAGCAGCTTGCTGCGATCGGCGGTCAGGGCGGCGATCACGTCATAATCCTCCGCGCTCGATGCGTCGGCCAGCAGCAGCACGTTCACCCGCAGCGATTCGGAAAGGTTGAAGGCCAGCTGCGGCGGCCGCTCATAGCTTTCCACCACCTCGGCGAAATCGTGCAGCGTGTCCTGCAACACGCAAATCATTTCCAGCAGGGATTGCTGGCTCAGCGCGATATCGAGGCTCTCGCGCTCCGGAGCGCGGCCGATGAGATCGGTCAGGAAATGCTCGGTGGTCCGCGCGATGCTGGCCGCGCCGCGCCACAAGGCCAGGCGCTCGCCCGCGCCCGCGCTTTCCGTCACGTCGAGGTCGGGCAGCAACGTGGGCAGGAGCTGGATCAGCCGCTGGATCTCCCTTTCCGAAAGGTCGAGCGCGGTGGCCGGCGCCTCCATGGCCCGATCATGGATATAGCGCGGCCGCGAGGCGCCATCCTCCAAGGTCGGCGGGCTGAGGCGGATGGCGATCGTCTCGGTGACGCCGCGCCCGAACGCCACCGGAACGGCACCGGCGAGCTGCAGCGCCAGGAACAGCAGCGAGAGCGACACGGCGGGCTGCCCGCCGCCCAGCGCGGACAGCCATTGGGCGGGATCGGCCCCGGCACGCCCCACCGCCAGCCACAGTGCGAGCACGGCCGCGCAGCCGATGGCCTTCACCAGGATATGCACATAGCAGAGCTGCCGCCCCGTGCCCTCAAGCCCGCCGGCGGCGATCAGCGTCGCCAGACCGGAGCCGAGATTGGCGCCCAGCACCACATAGAACGCGCCGTCGAGCCCCATGACCGAGGATTGCAGCAGCGCCAGAACCAGGATGGTTGGCGTGGAGGACGACTGGCTGAGCGCCGCCGCCGCCAGCCCAGCAGCGAAGCCCAGCAGCGGCGAAAAGCCAGCATCGAGCGCCGCCCCCAGCACCGCCGGATCGATGGCTCGCGGCCCCTGCTTGATGAAATCGAGCCCCAGCAGTGCCAAGGCGAGGCCGAGCGCCACCCCCATCCATTCGCGCCACGACGGCCGGCGGTCCAGCCGGAGCTGGAAGCCGAACCCCACCAGCGCCACCAGATAGAGAACCACCAGCCGGAAATCGATGGCGGCCACGAACACCAGCGCCGCCGTTCCCACATTGCCGCCGGCCACCACCGGAATGGCATCACGCGTGGTGAGCACGCCGCCGCGCACCAGGTTGCCGCAGATGATGGCGACCGCGTTGCTCGACTGGGTGGCCGCGCCGGCCAGGGTGCCGGAAAGAAGGCCCGTCAGCGGCGAGCGGGTGGCGCTGCGCAGCATCTGGCGCACGCCCCGACCCGTGGCCTGCTGGAGGTGGGAGGACAGGGACTTGAGCCCCACGAACAGAAGGCCCAGCCCCGCGAGGATTTCCGCCAGAATGGTCATGCGCGCATCGCGGGCTCCCCGGCCCAGAACTCCGGCCACCACAGCCGGACGACTTCAACAGGCCCACCTCAACACGCAGTGTCGCCCAAGCCTCAGGCGGCGGCCTCACGCGATGAGCCCACCCGGTCAGCCTTGCACCGGCGCCAGGGCCGCAGTCGCGACGTGGCCTCAAAGATTTAAAACGGAAGCGATAGCGAGCCGATGTGTCAGTGATGCGACAGCACCGCCCCCGCTATCACAGAACTCCGGACACCACGGACCGCCGCCCGCGCGCCCGCCTTCGCACGCTGGCGCAACGATCATTCCCGTGGCCGGAGCCTCGTGAACCTGTTCGCCATAAGGGGCACGCGCCTTCCCCGTGGCGCAGCACCTCTCCCGCGCGCCAGGGCGGACTGTGGAGGGGAAACGTTGGGGCCCCCTTTCTCCACAGCGAGAGGAAGGGCAGTGCCTTGAAAGCGCGGCATCCGCGCCGCAACTGCTCCCGGCTCTCCCCCACCCAAATGCGCGAGCGGGAACGCGCCCATGGGCACCCTGTCTCTTGAATGCTGGTCAACCCGCGGCGCGAGCGGGCGCGGCCACCAGGGTCAGGTGGTTCTCGTCCCCCTCGCGGCGATAGGTGAGGCTCTCCAGGAAATGGCGCATCAGCTGCACCCCGTGCCCGCCGATCCGCGCATCCTCGATGGAATCGACGGCCTCCGGCTCGGCCAGGGTGGTCGGGTCGAAGGCGACGCCGTTGTCGATGAGATGGACCGCGATGCGCCCCCCCTCCAGGCCATGCACCTCGACGCGAATCAGCGGCTCGCGCGGGGACTGGGCAAAGCCGTAGGAGATGACGTTGGTCAGCGCCTCCTCGACACTGAGCTCGAGGCCGAAACGCATGGCCGGCGGCCAGTCATGTTCATCGGCCAGGTCGCCGAGCCAGGATGTCACCTGCGCGATGGAGGCGATGTCGGCGCCGACCCGCAGCGCAGAAATCAGGGTGTCGGCGGCGGGCGGCATGGTCATGGCCCGCGGCTTAGGTGGTCGCGCAGCAGAAGATTGCACCGCGCCCCAAGCGGGCCGCGCCCGATGCCGGCCGGCGGTGCTGATGGACGCTGACCGCGATGCGCGGCGCCCGGGATGGGATCTCGATCTTCATGTCCGCCGTACTTTCGGAGAGGGACCCCGCGCGCGCAAGGGGCATCGCGACACCCTCAGCGCTCGACTGCCGCCAATCTAGAGCATTTCCCCGGCGCGTTGAATCGCAAAAATGCTCTATGCCGTTGCTTTGGCGGGCCTTCTTCAGGCGTCCTTAAAACGTGGGCGGGCGAACATCACCCCCGGCTCGCCGCCAGGCAGGCGCCGGCGCTCGTAGCCCCGCCAGCCTTCGGCGAACAGGGCGCGCTGGCGGTCGAAATCCCGCGGGTCCACCACCACCACCTGCTCGGGATCGTAGGACGAGCCGTCGCGCAGCATCACGTAGCGCGCATAGCCGCCGAAGAAGAATTCGATGCCGACAATGGGAAAGCCGCCGGCCAGCAGGTTCGACCAGCTCGGCGTATTGATGGGCGCGGCGGTGGAGAACAGCACCATGCCGGCCGGGGCCGAAGCCACACGCTCGGCGATCACCGCGCGCTGGAAGCCACGACCGCGATGGTCAGGGTGCACGGAAGCCCCGGCGAGCCGGCCAATCGAGGTTTCCGGCGGCAGGTTCAAGAGCCGGTGCGGCCCGTCGGCGGGGGTGTGCTCGTGCTGGAGGATGCCATAGGCAACGAGGGCTTCCCCGTCGAAGATCCCCACGGCGGAGCCGCGCCCTTCGGCAACGACGCTCTGGAAATAGCTGCGGCTTTCCGGCTTCACCACCTCGGGGCGGGTGACCGGGCCGATGGCGACACGATGGAGCGCCTCGATGGCATCCACATCGTCCGCACCCAGCGGGCGGGCGTGAACCGACATTGCCGCGGGCGCGGCGCTGCGAGCCGTGGTCACGTGATCACCTCAGCATAATTAAGCATGGCGATGGGCGGATAGACGCCGAGCTGCTTGGCCACCGACATGTTGATGATGAGCGCGAAGCGCTTCAGCGTCTCAATCGGGATATTCTGCGGCGGCACATGATCCACCAGGATCTCGACCGCCTTGGAGCCGGCCAGCTGGCCTACGGAATAATAGCGGCTCACCAGCCCCACCAGGCCCAGCCCCTCCCGCAGGAAGAACTCGGTGGCGCCGAAGGTGGGCAGCTTGGCCTGAAGGGCCGCCGGGCCGACGCGGTCGAAGATGGAGGCGAGGAAGGTATCCGCCGGCAGATACAGCCAGTCGGCCCCCTTCTCCTTCAGGTCGCGCACGAACCCCTCGACCCCGTCGCCGGTGGCGCGGGTGCCGTCCATCTTGAGCGGCTGCGCCAGCACCTCCACCCCGATGCCGGCGCAGAAGGCGCGCATCTCCTCGATGATGACCAGTGAGTTCTTCTCGTTGGGCGAATAGATCACGCCCACTTTCTGGAACGGGCGATAGCTCTGCATGGCGCGCATCTGCACGTCGGTGGGCACCACATGCACGGCGCCGGTGACGTTGCGGCCGGAAGAGGAGAGCGAGGGCGCGATCTTCACCTGCACCGGTGCCGCCACCAGCGCGAACACCACGGGAATGTCGTGCACGAACGGCGCGGTAGGCGGCGCGTCATAGGGCCCCACCACCGCCAGGGTGTTGGGCGTGCCGTAGGTGTAGATGAGGTCCGGTTTGAAGGTGGGCAGCACCTCGGCCAGGATGGGTTTCACCTTGGCCGCATCGCGCTCCACATCGCGGGTGAGGAAGTCCACCGCGATCTCATTGGCGGCGAAATAGTCGCGGAAGCCGCGCTCCACATCGGTCTCGCCCCGGAAGGTGAGCATCAGGATGCGGAACGGGCGGGCCTGGCTGTTGGCGGAAGCGGCCCGCCCGAGCAGGCTCGCAGCCCCAGCGCCCAGGCCCAGGGAAAGAAGCGTACGTCGGTCCATCACACAGGGCTCCCTTCCGAGGAGGCCGCGCGGGTGGCGCGGCGTGAAGCAGACGGCGCGGAAAAGCTGCGTCCCGATAGCGCAAATACCACTGCTCCCGCCACAACCACCGCGCCCATCATGGCGGTTGTAAGCGAAAATCCCACCGCCGCCAGCAGCGCGCCCGCCCCCGCCGGCCCCGCCGCATTGCCGGAACGCTCCACCAGACGGAACAGGCCCAGCACCCCGGCGGAGGAAAAGCCGGAATTGGCGGCCGTATCCGCCACCAGGGCGGACTGGGAGGCGATGGAGAGCGCCTGCCCCAGCCCCAGCATGGCCAGCGCGAACACGATCAGCATCACAGAAGGGTGGAGCGGCACCGCCAGCGCCCCCAGCCCCGAAACCAGCCCGCCCGCCACCACGAATGTCGCGCGGGCGTTCCAGCGGTCGGCCAATGCCGCGAAGATGGGCACCGCCACCACCATCAGCAGCGGATAGATCATCTGGAAACGGCCGATGGCGGCGGAGGAATAACCCTGCCGCTGCAATTCCAGCGGCACCAGCAGCAGGCAGAGGGCCGCGAACAGCAGCTTGGCGGGAAAGGCGCAGCCCACCAGCAGCGCCATCAGGCGCGGCGCGCGGGTGGCCTTCACCAGATCGCCCACCCCGATGCTCACATGGGCGGCGCGGCGCGGCGCGCGCGGCACCACCATCAGCACCACGCCCAGGGCGATGAGCGCCACCACCCCCGAGGCCCCCAAGGCGGCGGAGGTTCCCAGCCGGTCGGCGATGACGCCGCCAATGGGCGGCCCGCACAGGCACGCCACCATGATGGCCCGCACGAACACCGCCAGCGCCGCGCTACGCCCCGCCCCCTGGGAATGATCCACCACATGCCCCTGGGCCGAGACAAACACCAGCGCATAGCCCGCCCCGGACACGATGCGCGCGGCGAGGAACAGCAGGTAATGCTCGCTCACCGCCGCCAGCCCATAGCCGGCGGCCGCCGCCAGCGCGCCGAGCACGAAGCCCGAGCGCCGCCCCAGGCGCTCGGACAGGCCGGCGAACGGAATCTGGCACAGGGCCACCACCGCCATGAAGGCGACGATGGGAAGGCTCGCCGCCGTATCCGGGCTGATGACGCCATCGGAGGGGGCGAGCGACTGGGCGAGGCGCGGCAGGAACGGCCGCGTCAGCTCTTCCGAGAGCATGAACAGGAACAACGCCGGCCGGATGGCCGCCGCCAGCCCGCTCTCGCCCGCCTCGGTCTCACCAATTCCAGTGCGCTGGGAGAGCGCGTCGAGGCGCGCCAACACTGCGGCGTCGCCGCTGGCGCGGGCACGTTCGCGCATGGCTTCGTGCCGTGTGCTCAGGCGCGCCACCTGCGCGTCCACGGGGTCGACAAGGCCCTCTGCCTCGGTCCCGGCGCCGCTGCGGTACAGCGCAAGGCGCCCGCGCGCCAGGGCGCGCACCCGCTGCTCCACCGCGGCCACCGCCTCGATGCCGCGGGTGCCGACCACCAGGGCCACCAGCTCCAGCGCCACCAGCAGCGCCACCACGCCGATGAAGGCCACGTCCACCAGCACCGCCGCCACCTGCTGCCACACCACCGAGGGGTCGATGGTGATGGCGATCTCACCCACGGTCGCGCCCTCGCGCATCACCGGCACCCGCACCACGGTGGGAGCGTCGAGCCCCTGCACGGAGCCGGAGGAGGCGCCCGCGCCGGAGGGCAGCAGCAGCCGGATCTGCGCGAACTCCCCGTTGGCGGCCCGCAGCTCGTCGAAATAGCCGCTCACGCCCACCAATTGGTCCAGCGGAATGCCGGTGGCGTCGGCCCGTTCCACCAGAGCCGCGGCGGAGCGGCCGACGCTTTCCGCCTTCACCAGGATGGCGGGAACAATGGTGTGCTCCGCCGCCCGGTGGGCCCCCCAGGCGATGAGCGCCAGCGCCGCGCACAAGATGAATGCGATGGCAACCGTGATCCCTGCCCGAAGCCCCATCATCGGCCGATCTTTCCTGATGCGCCGGCCAGGGTCGGCGATCCGTGCCCACCCGCGCCGCGCGCGGCAGCCTGCCCCACCAGCTCCTGCCCCACCAGTTCCTGCCCCGCCAGTTCCTGCCCTGCCAGTTCCTGCTCGACCCTGGCATGAGCGCTCTGGGCCTCAGCCAGGGCCGCGCGCGCCGCCGGTGGCCAGCGCGCGGGATCGGCCGCCTTCAGGGCCGCGCGGCGCAGAGCCACCGCCAGGAGCAGGCCGATGGCGATGGTGGCGAGGCACGCCCCCGCCAGGGCCGGCCAGGCGATTCGCCACAGGTCCCGTTGCAGCGCGCCCTCCCCCTCCGCCAGCACCTGCGGGTCATAGCGCAGCACCACCTGCCCGATGGGCGCGTCAAAATCGTTGAGGACCACGCGGCGCACCGAATGGGGCGGCTTCTTCTCCGACGCCGCGCCCACGCGGGAAGCGACGCTGGAGAAGACCACCACGCCGCGCTCGTCCACCAGGTCGATGGACTGCAGCGCCGGCTCGATCCGCGCCTCGCGTTCCAGCAATGCGGGAAGGGTCGCCTGGGCCGGCAGCGCGATGCCGAGGGAGGAGGCCCGCTCCACCACCGCGGCAAGGCGCGATGCCGTCACCGCGAATCGCGCTTCCACCGCGGAGCGGTAGGCATTCACCAGCGTGACGGACGAGAAATAGGCGCCAAAGGCGACGCAGGCGGCCGCGATCAGCGCAAACACGCCAATGAGCCACAGCGCTGTGCGCGTCATCCGGGGATTCCTCCAAATGGAGTACACGACACCATGTCAGGCTCGCAGAATGATGAAAAGCATCCTGAGATTGCAGGTTTTTTTAAACCTTGCGCGGTTTTTTTCTGGTTTGGTCCGGCCGGGGCGGTTAACGTCCCGCCCGTCCGCACAGCAAAGCATATTCCATGACGTTCGTAAGCCGGCTGGCATTTGTCGTGATCTTCGCGGTGATCGCTACGGTGGTGGCGGTCGCCGTGATCTGCTTCGCCGCCAGCGAGCGTGTCAATTTCCAGATCGAGCGCGCGCGGGTCGCCAATCTGCTCACCAACCTGCGCACGGCCACCGAGGCCAACCTGTCCATCGGCCTCGCCCTCGACCAGGTCTCGCCGCTCCAGGAGCGCATCGAGCGTGAGAAGGCGAGCGACCCTTCCGTGCTCGCCATCGACATCTTCAATTCCGCGGGCCGCGCCTTCTATTCCACCGACCGCAGCGTCATCGGCGAAAGCGTACCCACCGACTGGGTGCGGCGGCTGGCCGACGCCGGGATCTGGCAGACGGTGGAGCGGGGAGACACCGTGTTCGGCACCCATTTCGAGAACGACCTCGGCGTTGCCGGCGGCATTTCCGTCACCACCTCCGATCGTGGCCGCATCGCCCGCTCCGACTCGCTCGGCCTCAGCCTCACCAGCCTCGTCGTCCTGCTGGCGGCGGTGGGCGGGGCGACCGCCGCCCTCGCCGCCGGCATCTTCAACCATGTCATGTCGCGCCCGTTCGAGCGGGTGGCGCGAATCCTGTCCGGCGAGGCCGTCAGCACCAGCGGTGATGTGGGCCTGCCACGCCTGGCCACGGCCGCGCAGCACAGCTGGACCCAGGCGGCGGCCCGGGTCGACCGGGGCCTGAGCCAGCTCGGAGCACTCGACGATGCGGCCTGATCCCGGGCGGGCGCGCCTCATCACCAGCCTCGCCGCCTTTCTCGTCACCCTGATCGTGGGCGGCATCGCCGCGGCCATTCTCACCACCAGCTATCGGGCGCGGGTGGAAGACGGTGCCCGGCGCGATGCGCTCGTGATCGGCACCTCGGTGGCGCGCACGCTGGCCCAGCAGTTCGAGAAGGCCGAGCGGTTCGGCGTCCCGCTCAAGCTTCTGCCCGGGGTGGAAGACCACCTGAAGGCGACCCTGGCGGGCACACCCGCCATCACGCAGATCATCCTGCGCGGGCCCGATGGCCGCGAGATCCGCAGCGCCACGGGCGACCAGCCCAGCGTCGATTCCACCAGCGCCCCGGTGGTGGTGAGCGGCAACACGGTCGCCACCGTGGAGGTCGCGACCAATCCGGTGGCCCTCACCGACCAGTTCGGCGGCGTGGGCGTTCAGGCGGCGCTGGCGGTGTTCATCTTCGCGGCGCTGGCGGCGCTGGCGGCTGGCGTCACCGCCGGCCTCACCCTGGACCGTAGCGAGGCGCGCCTCACGGCGGCGCTGGAGCGGGCCGCCGCGGGCGATTTTGAGCCCGAGCCGGGCAGCTCCGGCCGCCCTGAGCGCGCACGCGGGGCCATCGGCCGCGCCTTCCGCGCCCTGGCCCAGGGCAACCGGCACATCCGCGAACGCCGCGCCGTGTTTGACGCCTATGCGGAGGAACTGCTGGCGGTGGATTTCGACGGCAGCATCCGGCCCGACGTGGAACGCCTGCGGCGCGAGGTGCTTCAAACACCTCCGGCCGCCGACAAGGACGGGGCCCGCCATCAGGAGCGGGGCGAGTGATGCTTCTGCGCACCCGGATCACCCTCATCGTCGCCCTCGGCTTCAGCGTTCTCATGCTCGGCATCTGGGGTGCCACCGTGCTGCGTGACCGCGTGGCGGAGGCGCGCGAAGGCGAAGTCGCCATTGCCGGCCAGAGCGTGCTGTGGCGCGAGATCGTGGCGTTCCAGACATCGAACCTCTCGCGCATCCTGGAGCGGGTGGACCGCTCGGCCCCCTTCCGCACCGCCCTCGCCGCCGCCGACCGCCCCGGCATCGCCTCCGCATTGAGTGACCTGGGCGTGGATGTTTCCGACCCGGACACCGCGCTTGAAGTGGTGGGCGCCGACCGCGAGCTGATCTACAGCGCCGGCGGCGCGAGCCCCGCCCGCAGCGTGCTCGACGCCGGCAGCCTCGACCGGGCCCTGAAGGGAGAGGCCATCCTCGGCCTGCGGCAGGTGGCGGGCAATCGCATCCTGGTGCTCGCCACCCGCACCATCGAGCTGCCGGGCAAGGGCACCGTGGTGATCGTGCTCGGGCGTGACGCCAGCATCGGCATGGACCGCTTCGCCCGCGGCATCGGCGCCTCCACCACCCTCGTCACCGTGCGCGGGCGGGTGGTGGCCTCCACCGACATGCGCCTGTGGGAGCGGGCCAAGCTCGACATCGCCCCGCGCCAGGCCCTGTCCCGGCGCATCGAGCTCGACGGGCATGATTGCAGCGTCACCTCCATCCCCGTGGAGGACATCAACGGCAGCACCATTGCCGCGCTGGTGAGCCTCATCGACAATACCGAGACCCTCCAGGCCACCAGCCTCATTCGCCGGTCCGCCATCATCGGCGCCATCCTGATGGCTGTGCTGGGCGTGATCGGCCTCAACATGTTCCTCTGGTACAGCTTCCGCCCGCTGGAGGAGGCCATCGACGTGCTGCAGGCCCTGGCACGGGGTGACACCTCGGTGACCGTGGAGCATACCGGCTCCGACGAGATCGGGCGCATCGCATCAGCGGTGCTGGCCCTGCGCGGCAATGTGCAGGCCCTGGCCGAGGCCCGCCGCCAGCGCGAGCGGGTGCGCCGCCGGCAGGGCATCGTGATTTCCGGCGAGCTCAAGTCGCTGGCCGATTCCATCGATCCCACCGACCGCGAGGAGGTGCTGGCGCTGCTCGCCAACAGCTCCCGCCTGGAGAAGGACGACGAGCTGAAGCGCGTGGCGCGGGTGCTGCACGACCTCTCCCGCCGCATCATCGAGCAGCATACGCGCCTGAGCTCCATGGTGGTGGAGCTGCGCGAGGCCCTCATCACCAAGACCAAGCTCGCCGGCCTGCAGCAGGAGCTGGAGATTGCCCGCCAGGTGCAGCTCGCCATCCTGCCCAAGGAATTCCCGCCCGACGCGCGCGTGGCCGTGCACGGCCAGATGACGCCGGCCCGCGAGGTGGGCGGCGACTTCTACGACTATTTCATGATCGACGAGCGTACCCTCGGCTTCGTGGTGGCGGACGTGTCGGGCAAGGGCGTGCCGGCGGCCCTCTTCATGGCCATTTCGCGCACCCTGCTGCGCTCCACCGCGCTGTTCGAGCGGTCCCCCGCCGGCTGCATCCGGCGTCTCAACGACCTTCTGGCCGTGGAAAACGAGCAGATGCTGTTCGTCACCCTGGTCTATGGCGTGATCAACCTGGATACCGGCCAGGTGACCTATGTGAATGCCGGCCACAACCTGCCTTACATTGTCCACCGCGGCGGCGAAGTCATCACCCTGCCCAGCACCAAGGGCATGGCGGTGGCGGTGATGGATGGCTTCATCTACACCGAAGGCACCTTCAAGCTGGAACCCGGCGACACGCTTTTCCTCTATACGGACGGCGTGACCGAGGCCTTCGACGTGGACGAGAACGCCTATGGCGAGCGCCGGCTGGAAACGCTGCTGGCCACCGGCGCGGCGGACTGGTCGGTACCGGAGCTTTCGGAACGGGTGCTGGCCTCGGTCCACATCTTCGAGCGCGGCGCCCCCCAGGCTGACGACATCACCTGCCTGACCCTGCGCTATTTTGGCAGCAAGAGCGCCCGCCACAGCACCTGAGCATGCGCCGCGGAACGCCCGGCGCCCGGGCGAACATGCGGAGAGCGCGCGGAGATAGAGTCCACGCAAGTCTTTTCGCGCATCGCGGGCACCCGCTTATGCAAAAAAGATGCGCCAATTCAATGAATAAGGCCACCTCTGCGAGGCGATGACGCACACAGAGACACAGGGAGGCCTCCGAGCAAGGCGGGACCGGGCCGACCTAAACTAAACGAATGGGAACAAAGGATAGAGTGCGTCGCAGTTTCCAAAACGCACCGCGGCAGCCCAACTCAATCCGAAAGAGCCTTGCTCCGTCGCCGTGGAACCGGGCCGGACCGGGCGGCGCCCTTCGCAACAACTCAAAACACCACGCCACATCCGGCGCCCACAAGGCCTGGAAATGCGAAACGGCGAGCCGAGGCCCGCCGCTATCGCTTTTCATCCTGCCGACCGCTGCGCCCCTCACTCCGGAGGCAGCACCTTGCCGGGGTTCATGAGGTCGGCCGGATCCAGCGCCTTCTTCAGGGCGGCCATCAGCTCAATGGCGACCGGATCCTTGTAGAGCCGCAGTTCCTCGCGCTTCAACAGGCCGATGCCATGCTCCGCCGAGATGGAACCGCCCATGCTCGCCACCAGATCGTGGACGAGGCGGTTGAACTCCTCCCAGGTGTCGAGATAGGCCTGCTTGTCCATCCCCACGGGCTGGCTGATGTTGAAGTGGATGTTGCCGTCGCCCATATGGCCGAACGGACAGGGGCGCAGGCCCGGCATGTGGTCCACGCACAGGCGGCTCGCCTCCTCCACGAATTTCGGCACCAGCGACACCGGCACCGAGACGTCGTGCTTGATGGAGCCGCCCTCGAACTTCTGCGCCTCCGAAAGGGACTCGCGCAGCTTCCACAGGGCCTGGGACTGTGCCTCGCTGGAGGCGATCACCGCATCCTCGATCTCGCCGGCCTCGAACGCCTCGCCCAGCACGCCTTCCGCCAAGGCCGCCAGGTCGTCGTCACGGCGGGTGGAGGTCAGCTCTGCCAGCACATAGAAAGCGTGCTCGCCGGCGAACGGGCGCGTGGTGCCGGGCACATGCTTCAGCACCGTGGCCAGCCCGAACTCGGAGAGGAACTCGAAGCCGGTGAGCGCGTCCCCGGCCACGTTCCGCAACCGGTTGAGCAGCGCCAGCGCCATATGGACATCGGCCAGGCCCACGAAGGTGGTGGTGCGCTGGCGCGGCGCCGGGAAAAGGCGCAGCGAGGCGGCGGTGATGATGCCCAGCGTGCCCTCGGCGCCAATGAAGACGTCCTTCAGGTCGTAGCCCGTATTGTCCTTCCTCAGGCGGGAAAGTCCGTTCCAGATCCGCCCGTCGGGCAGCACCACTTCCAGGCCGAAGGCCAATTCGCGCATGTTGCCATAGCGCAGCACGGCAGTGCCGCCGGCATTGCTGGAGAGGTTGCCGCCAATCTGGCAGGTGCCCTCCGAGGCGATGGAAAGCGGGAACAGGCAGCCCTTCTCGGCCGCCGCCTGCTGCACCTGGAACAGGGTGCAGCCCGCCTCCGCCACCACGGTGAGGTCGGTGGCATCCAGGCTGCGGATGCGGTTAAGCCGCGCCAGAGACAGCAGCACCGCGCCGAACGGGGTCTGACCACCGACGAGGCCGGTATTGCCGCCCTGCGGCACCAAGGCCACCCCCGCCGCCGCGCATTCGGAGACGATGAAGGCCACCTCCGCCGTATCCGCCGGCTTCAGCATGGCGGGCGTGGTGCCGTGATAGAGGCCTCGCCCCTCCACCAGATGGGGGGCGAGCTCGGCGGCGTCGGTCACGACATTGCGCGCGCCGATGCGGGCGGCGATACGATCGAGCAGCGCCTCGAGGCGGCTGGCATCGAAGAGAAGGGGTGCGGGAGCAGCGGTAGACATGGCGGCAAAGTGCCCGAGCCCTCGCGCCTCCGCAAGGGCGGACAATGCCGCGGCGCAAGATCTCTCCCACCCGCGCAACCGGCCCCGCCCCGGCACGCGCGGGGGAACCGCCGCAGCCGCCCCGCGCACCTGCGGGCTTTCATTTTTCCGCGTGTTGGGGAAGAACAAGCGCCTGTTTCATTGCATCGGAGATCCCCGTGACCGAACGCATCCTCGTCGCCCGCATTGGCGCTCCCCACGGCGTGAGGGGCGAGGTGCGGCTGTTCATCTTCACCGAGGACCCCGGGGCGGTGCTGGATTACGAGCCGCTCACCGATGCCGAAGGGCGGCGGAAATTCGCCATCACCACACTACGCCCGGCCAAGGACCACTTCGTGGCGCGGCTGGCCGGCGTGGATGATCGCAACGCCGCCGAGGCCCTCACCAATGTGGACCTCTACGTCCCGCGCGATGCCCTGCCCCCCGCCGAGGACGACGACACCTTCTACCATGCCGACCTTCTGGGCCTGCGGGTGGAGAACGAGGCCGGCGAGGCCATCGGCACCGTCATGGCCCTGCATGATTTCGGCGCGGGCGACGTGCTGGAATATGCACCCGCCGGCACCGGGCGCGGGCGCACGCTGATGGTGCCCTTCACCCGCCTCGCCGTGCCGGTGGTGGACGTGCCCGGCGGCCGGGTGGTGCTGGCGGCGGACTTCATCGACAAGGGCAACGAGCAGCCCGAGCCCGGCGAAGATACCGCCGACGGCTGACGGCGCATGCCGCCCCATCGGGCCGGCACGCCCTGACAGACCAGGAGCGGCCCAAATGAAAACGCCGGCCCCAAGGCCGGCGTTCGCATGTCTGGGATCGGGTGCGATCAGTAGCGATACTGGTCGCCCTTGAAGGGGCCGGCCTGCGGCACGCCGATATAGTTGGCCTGCTGCTCGGAGAGCTGGGTCAGCTTCACGCCGATCTTCTCCAGATGCAGCGAAGCCACCTTCTCGTCGAGGTGCTTGGGCAGGGTGTACACCTTCTTGTCGTAGGCGCCGGGCTTGGTGAAGAGCTCGATCTGCGCCAGCGTCTGGTTGGTGAAGGAGGCGCTCATCACGAAGCTCGGATGGCCGGTGGCGTTGCCGAGATTCACCAGGCGGCCTTCGGAGAGCAGGATGATGCGGCGGCCGGTGGGGAACTCCACCTCATCCACCTGCGGCTTCACATTGTGCCACTTGAAGTTCTTGAGGCCTGCGACCTGGATCTCGCTGTCGAAGTGGCCGATGTTGCACACGATGGCGCGATCCTTCATCTCGCGCATGTGCTCCACGGTGATCACGTCCACATTGCCGGTGCAGGTCACGAAGATGTCGGCACGGGGCGCGGCATCTTCCATGGTGGTGACCTCATAGCCTTCCATAGCGGCCTGCAGGGCGCAGATGGGATCCACTTCGGACACCATCACCCGGCAGCCGGCATTGCGGAGCGAGGCGGCCGAGCCCTTGCCCACGTCGCCGAAGCCGGCGACCATGGCGACCTTGCCGGCCATCATCACGTCGGTGCCGCGGCGGATGCCGTCCACCAGCGACTCGCGGCAGCCGTAGAGATTGTCGAACTTCGACTTGGTGACGCTATCGTTCACGTTGATGGCGGGCCAAAGAAGGGTGCCCTTCTTCTGCATCTCATAAAGACGATGCACGCCCGTGGTGGTCTCTTCCGTCACGCCGCGGATGGAGGCGGCGAGCTGGCTGTACCAGCCGTGCTTGTGCTTCAGGCGGCGCTTGATGGCCGCGAACAGCACTTCTTCTTCCTCATTGGTGGCGCCGTCGAGGAAGGCGGTGTCGCCCTCTTCCGCGCGCTTGCCCAGATGGACGAGCAAAGTGGCGTCGCCGCCGTCGTCCAGGATCATGTTGGGCAGGCCGCCGTCGCCCCACTCGAAGATGCGGTGGGTGTATTCCCAGTAGTCTTCCAGGCTCTCGCCCTTCACGGCGAACACCGGGGTGCCGGCGGCGGCGATGGCCGCGGCGGCGTGGTCCTGGGTGGAATAGATGTTGCAGGACGCCCAGCGGACATCCGCGCCCAGCGCCTTCAGCGTCTCGATGAGGACGCCGGTCTGGATGGTCATGTGCAGCGAGCCGGCGATGCGGGCGCCCTTCAGGGGCTGCGCGGGACCGTATTCGGCGCGGGTGGACATAAGGCCGGGCATCTCGATCTCGGCGATGTCCAGTTCCTTGCGGCCCCAGTCGGCAAGGTTGATGTCTTTGACGACGTAATCGTTGCTCATGGCTTACTCCGCTGGAAATCGGCCGGGCCGAACGGGCGCGAGGCAAGGATCGGTCGCGGCATCAGGTTCGGCCCGCGGGCCATTAGCACGGAGAGAGGACGGCAGCAATCAAGACATAAAGAAATGTTTATATGGCCGACATGAAAAGCCCTTTCGGGGTCTGAGTTCCGCAGCGCACACAACGCAGGCTGGTCGGAAGCCCGACAAGCGCGCTTTGATTCTTACAAAAATTGTGATATACGGCACTTTACAGTCGATTGCTTCCACCAATGCTGCAAGCGCGTGCACCTTCGCGCAGTCTGGGAATACCCCTCTTTCGGCACACAGGCTTTTCGAGATCACAGGAGCCTCTGGAGCACCGAGGTGAGATTTGCGTGTCAACCGCCGCATCGTAGGCGTCGGCGGCGTGACGCGGCAGCTTGTTATGGCCATCGGCTGGCAGAGCGGGTCGTCGGGCGTCCGGCCGCGACCCATGTCCACAGCGCACGGCGCTCCGCGCCCCGGTGACCGGACCGGGACGTGACACGCGCCAACAGATCCGGCCTCCGGGGCGGATCGGGAGTGGTCAAGAGCATGTCGACCAAGAAGAACGCGCAGACCCGTCTCGGCTTCAAGACGGGTGAGCACATTGTCTACCCGTCGCATGGCGTCGGCCGAATCATGGCCATTGAGGAACAGGAAGTCGCCGGTTTCAAGCTCGAACTTTTCGTGATCTCGTTCGAGAAGGATAAAATGACGCTGCGGGTGCCCGTGCCCAAGATCGCCAGCGTCGGCATGCGCAAGCTTTCCGAGACCAATATCGTCGAAAAGTCGCTCGAGACCCTGCAGGGCCGCGCCCGCATCAAGCGCACCATGTGGAGCCGCCGCGCCCAGGAATACGAAGCCAAGATCAATTCCGGTGATCTTGTCGCCATCTCCGAGGTGGTCCGCGACCTCTACCGCTCCGACACCCAGCCCGAGCAGTCCTATTCGGAGCGCCAGCTCTATGAGGCCGCTCTCGACCGCATGGCCCGTGAGCTCTCGGCGGTGCAGAACATCACCGAGACCGAATCGGTGAAGCTCATCGAGCAGAACCTGCTCAAGGGTCCGCGCCGCGGTGCCGCCAAGGCCGCCGACGAAGCGGAAGTCGACACCGACATGGACGCCGAAGAGGCGGCCTGATCTCGGCCCGGTTGCTTCACGTGTGCTGCAAGGCCCGGCAATGCCGGGCCTTTTGGCGTTCTACCCCCTTCCGGCGCCGGATCTGACCGGAAGGGGAACCCGCCCGCCCCACCGGCGTTGTGGCGTGGGGCTCGAGCGGGAGAAGTGAAGATGACCAGCCGCGATCAGGACCAGCGCGCGTCGCAGTCCAACCCCAACCAGAAGTCCCAGCCGCAGGGCGGACAACGGGGTGCCGAGCGCCAGCAGCAGCAGGCGCAGATGCCTGGCCAGAAGGGCGGGCAACCTCAGCAGGGCGGGCAACAGACCCCCCAGCGCAAGAATGAGGAACACCGCGGCCAGCGCTGACGCACCGCTCTTGACGGGCAAAGCGCGCGCGGGACCGTAAAGTGCCGCTACATGCGCATCGCCCGCGCACCTTGAGTTCAGCGTGCGCCTTGCGTGAAAGACCGCGGCGGCGGCGCCGGAGACCCGGCGCCGCCGCCAACGTGGGAAGACCCGCAGCGCGGCAACCGGCGTCGTTTCGGAGCGGAAGCGCCGAACGGAGCCAACATCAGATGCCCGCAGCGCCACCATCGGCACGCGGGTCGTGCGCGCCCTCAAGTCCACCGCGAGCATGCAGCACCACGGCGCCCGCATGGCCCATGGTGTCCGAATAGGCCTCCGGCAGCACCACCAGATCGTGCCCCGCCGCCTCCAGGCGTTCCACGAGTCCCTCTTCGAACCGCGATTCGAGGCGCAGCCGCGTTTCGGGCGCGCCCCAGGTGCGCCCCAGCAGCCAGCGTGGCCGAGCGATGGCTTCTCCCAGCGGAACCCCGAATTGGACATGGCGCGTGAACACCGCGGCCTGGGTCTGCGGCTGCCCCTCCCCGCCCATGGTGCCGTAGCCGATGACACGCCCGTCCTTCAGCACCGCCAGCGCCGGATTGAGAGTGTGGAACGGGCGCCGCCCCGGCGCCAGCGCGTTGAGTGCCCGGGAATCCAGAGAGAAGCTGGCTCCGCGATTCTGCATCAGCACCCCGATGGAGGGCAGCACGCAGCCCGAGCCGAACTCGAAGAAGATGGATTGGATGTAGGACACCACCAGCCCCGAGGCATCCGCCGCGCCCAGCCAGATCGTGTCGCCGGCCTGAGAGGGATGCGGCCAGCGCAGGGCGCGCCGGGGGTCGATCCGCGCGGCGCGCGCCTCCAGATCCGCGTCCGAGAGCAGCCGCCCCAGGTCCATGGTGACCCGCTCCGGGTCGCACACCACCTTGTCGCGCACCAGAAAGGCCTGCTTGGTGGCTTCCACCAGTCCGTGCACATGGCTGAATGTTTCCGCCCCCTCGCTCTGCAGACGCGAGAACAGGCCAAGGATCATCAGCGACGCCACACCCTGGGTGGGGGGCGGGGCGTTGAACACATCGCCCTGGGGCAGCTTCACCCGCAGGGGCTCACGCTCCCGGGCGGAGAAGGCGGCCAGATCCTCCCGCCGCACGGGGCTGCCCATGTGCTCCAGATCGGCGGCCATCTCCCGCGCCACGTCGCCCTGATAGAAGTCGCCGAGCCCGGCGCGCGAGAGGTGCTCCAGCGTGTCGGCCAGGCGCTCCTGGCGCAGCGTTTCCCCCGCCTGCGGCGCTTGGCCGCCCGGCAGGAACACCGCCGCAAAGCCCGGCAGGCCCTTCAGCTCATCCAGCTTCTCCTGCGTCAGCCGCGCCTGGGAGGCGGTGACGGGCATTCCCTGGCGCGCATAACGGATCGCCTCTTCCATCAGGCGCGAGAGCGGCATGCGACCGCCATGGGCGCGCGCCGCCTCAAGCGCCAGGCGCCAGCCCCCAACGGCGCCGGGAACCGTCAGCGCCGCCAGCGGGCCGCGCGGTGGAATGCTCTCCAGGCCCAGATCGCGGTAATGGGCAATGGTGGCCTCACGGCCCGCAAAGCCGCAGGCTTCCAGGTAACGCACACGGCCGGAAGGCTCCCGCACCAGCCAGAATCCATCGCCCCCAACATGGTTCATATGGGGGTAGACCACCGCGATGGTGGCAGCCGCGGCCACCGCCGCCTCGATGGCATTCCCCCCCTCCGCCAGCACCTGGCGTCCCGCTTCCACCGCCAAGCGATGGGGCGCGGCGACGATGCCGCTGCGGGCGTGGACACTCTCATGGGCGGCGGCGGGCAGCATGGAACACACTCCACGGAAGGGAAGGACCGGGAAACGCCGGGCGCAAGCCTTGACCCCGCCCCCCGGTCGGGCCAAGGTCCGCCCCCCATAAAGCGTTTTCGCAGGGTTTGGGTAGCGCTCGCGCGAAGGCGCCTGATCGCGCCGCCCCACAGCGAAAGGCGGATCCATGGCGCGCAAGCATTCGCCAGGGATGACGAGGAGAGAGTGATGACGCAGCCGGCGGTTCCTGGCTCGGTGAATTGGACCAACGTGCTCACCGTGGGCAGCGCGGCGATTCTCATCGCCACCCAGGCCATCGCCACCGCCATCGCGGCCGGCTGGGCGGTCGCCGGCCTGTTCTCTTTGGGTGATGTCGGCGAATACGCCCTCATGGGCCTGTTCGCCCTTTTGGGCATCTATGTCTCGGTGCTCTATTTCCGCCGGGCCGCCAAGGCGGAACCCCTGCGCCACTGAGCGTTCCGCCGTCGGCTAGGGCGCAAAACGCGTCACGATTTGGTCGAGGGCCGGGCGCGGACGATCCGCCACGCACTCCGCCGGACGCCCGATGTGGAAGAAGCCGGCCACCTGTTCACCGGCGCCCACGCCCAGCAGCGCGGCGGCATCGGCATCCCGCCCCGGCCACTTCAGCAGCCACAGCGCCGAGAATCCCAGCGCCTCCGCCGCCAGCATGAGATTCATGCCGGCCGCGCCGACGGACAGCAGCTGGTTGAACACCGGAATTTTCGCCTGCGGATCAGGCCGGCTCACCAGCACCACCGTCACCGGCGCCCGCAGGAGATAGTCCCGCCACATGTGCGCCTTCTCCGCCGGAAGCTCTCCCATCTGCCGCGCATAAAGCGCATCCAGCCGATCACCGGCGACGGCCCGCGCCTCGCCCTCGAGCACGATGAACCGCCACGGCACGAGGCGGCCATGGTCCGGCACCCGCGCAGCAATGGTCAGCATGCGGTCCAGCGTCGCCCCATCGGGCCCCGGCCCCACCAGAGACCGCAACGGTAATGAGCGCCGATGCTCCAGGAGTCCAAGGGCCTCCGGGAGGGGCTCCGTCGGCAGCGGCGTGCCATCATGGCTGGGCGCCGAACCGTGATGGCCCTTCGGCTGTTGCTGTGTATTCATAACGATACCTCTCAAGCGTCCCGCACCCCGGACCGGGCGCCGCCGAGCGGACCGCCCTCCGGCGCGCCTCACCCGTGTTCAACTTTTTGTGATCAGATGAACACGAGTATCTCCCAGCCTATCCTTCGCTACGCTGTGGCCCGACATGATTACCGCCAGCAGTCCGGGCTATGCCCCCTGCCCCGACGCGGACGCCTGCCTTGCCGCAGCGCCCCCACCACCGCGCCGCCCACGCGGGAGTGCGACCAGAGCGCGAAACGAAGCGACCCCGCACCGTATTTTTCTGCCGGATCATCGTCTTGCAGGAGCGTGCCCGGCGTAAAGCCCATCCGGCATGCGGCGAAACGACCGCGCGCGCTCCCGCACTGCGGGGCGTTCGCGCGATATCCTTCGCCGGTGCAGAAATCCTGACGCGGCAGCGCGCGGCGCGTTTCCCACGGGCGTGCAAGACTTCAACATTCATGTACCAAATGGAACCAAATGTGTGTTAGTGTCCTTCTTGGCCGGCAAGCGCGTGCTCCGCAGAATTGTTTGGACGCGATTTTTCGGCCTTGTCCATTAGGCTACGAGGCAAGAAGCGGGTGGCTGGGTTGAACGTCGTGCGAAGGCGGAGGTCAAATCGCCCGGGACGTGCAAGTTAATCTGCACATGAGACGCGTTTGAATTCAGCAGTGGTGGATGGCCCTAAGCCCAAATTGGCGACTGACCTCAACGGAAATACACATGAGCCGTAACCGAGACTTCCGAGAGCCGCGCCGCCGTGGCTTTGACGACGACTTTGCGCCGCCGCGTGATCGCGGCTTCGGAGGGGACCGTCCGTTTTCATCGCCGAGCAGCTTTAGCGCCCCCGCTCCCTCCGGCCCGCCCATCGACGCGACCGTGAAGTGGTTCAACCCTGAAAAGGGTTTCGGCTTCGTGGAGCTGTCCGACGGTTCGGGCGACGTCTTCCTGCACGCCCGCGCCCTTGAGGCCGCCGGCCAGGAGAGCGTGCCTCCCGGCTCCAAGCTCTCCGTCCGCGTGGGCCAGGGCCAGAAGGGCCGCCAGGTGACCGAGGTGCTCGACGTCGACACCTCGACCGCTGAGGCCGCTCCCCCGCGTCGCACCAGCTTCGGCGGCGCTGCCCCGCGCATGGGCGGTGGCGCTGGCGGGCCGCGCGCTGCGTCCGGCCCCACCGAGGAGCGCGTGGGCACCGTGAAGTGGTACAACCCCGACAAGGGGTTTGGCTTCATCGCGGTGGAAGGTGGCGGCAAGGACGTGTTCGTGCACGTCACCGTGATCTCCCGCTCGGGCCTCACCGACCTTGCCGAAGGGCAGCGGGTCGTGGTGCAGGTGGGCCAGGGTCCGAAGGGCCCCGAGGCTCGCGGCATCGAGCTGGCCGACTGATCCTGGATCAAGTTTTGCGCGCACCATCGGAAACGGTGGTGCGCGCAAGCGTTTTCAGGCCTCGTCAGCGCCGGGCGCTACGCGGGTGAAACCCTGCTTCCCCCAAGTGGGCAGCGCGCGTTTGCCCCGCCATGAGCCCCATCAGATCGGGTTATGCGCCATGCGGCGGATCCAGGTGCTGAACCGAGATGCCCCATGCCCGACTTGGTCGGTCGCGGCGTTTCGCGAGAGAACCGACGATTTCTGAGCACGGTGCGCACGGGCGTTCTCTCCCTGCCCGGCTCGTGTGGCCCGTGAGCCAGACTCGCGACGTGGATCGACGCGTTAGAGTGACAGATTTCCTGGCGACACCGACAGCGGGCGGCTGAAACGGGCGCCTTATTCAGTTCTTTGGAGTACCAGAATAAAATGACGCAAACGGTAGAGGCCGACCTCTCGAGCCTCCTCGAACGTCTCAAAACGGCCCAGCGTGACCTCCTGCTGACCGCCGCCAAGGGCACGACCCTTCCGTCGGATGGAATGCTGCGCAAGATCTCGGAGCTGGAAGGCGCCATCGCCGCCACCGAAGCGCTCATTCAAGAGGAGCGCGACGGGCACTGAGCCGGGAGACGGCTGGGCATGCGGCAGTATGATCCGCAATCCCAGCTTTCCCGATTAGAAGTCCGCAGCCGACGTGCTCGCCCGTTCCGATTTCTGCAGGCTGCTCAGTTTCACGCGACAGCGTTCGCGCCATGGCCGCGATGCCGGGCGACACCCATTCCCCGGAACCGAAGCGCACCCGGCCTCATCTGACAGCGACACCGTCACGCGCCCTCCAGGGAGTGGATGCGGGCTCAAAGGCCCGCCCCCTTGCGAGGCTGCGCTCGGCTTAGGCCTGCGCAGAACCGGTTGAGTCTTCACCCCAGCGCCTCAGCTGCGTTCAGCCACAAGCCTCGCAATTGCAGCGCGCAGTTCGGCGAAGCCCTCACCCGTATTGCTGGACGTGGGAAAAACCTCCGGATACGCCGCCGGCCGTTTGCGGATCTGCTCCTGAACCGCTGCGATCACATGGGGACGCGCGGTGGGCTTCACCTGGTCAATCTTGGTGAGCACCAGGGCGTAGGACACCGCGGCCTTGTCCAGCAGGTCCAGAATCTCCTCGTCCACCGGCTTGATACCGTGGCGCGAGTCGATGAGCACGAACACACGGCCGAGATTGACCCGCCCCCGCAGATACGCACGGATGGTGCGCGTCCAGGCATCCACCTTGTCCTTCGGCGCCTTGGCGAAACCATAGCCGGGCATGTCCACCAGCGTCAGCTCGGGCTCCGCGCGAAAGAAGATCAGCTCCTGCGTGCGGCCCGGGGTGACTGAGGTGCGCGCCAAAGCCTTGCGCCCGGTCAAGGCATTCACCAGAGAGGATTTGCCGACATTGGAGCGCCCCGCCAGCGCCACCTCCACCCCCAGCATGGGCGGCAGAACCTCGATGGTGGGCGCGGCAGCAATGAACTGCCAGTCGGCGGCGAACATGAGTCGCCCCGTTTCCAGGAAGGGGTCGGCTGCGGGCGTATTGGAAGCGCGTTCGGTCATGCAGCCTTATCTCCAAGGCGGCCCTTCGGCGCAAGCGCTCGCCGACGGACGGAGCAAAACGTTCCGCTCTTCGCGTCTGAGCGCGGCGGTCTGAACCCAAACCGCCGCAGCTCCGTGACAGGGTGAGCGCTCCGCTCAAGCCACCTTCAGATCGGCGATGAAGCGGCGCACCTTGTCCTGCAGGGTGGCCGATTCAGAGCCGATGGTGGTGGAAGACGTCAGCAGGCTGCGCGCCACGCTCTCCGTTTCGCCGGCAGCCTGGGACACATTCGAGATGTTCTCGGTCACCACATGGGTGCCATCGGACACCTGGCTGATGGAGCGCACGATCTCGCGGGTCGCGGTGCCCTGCTCTTCCACCGCCGAGGCGATGGAGGTGATGGCGTCGTTGACTTGGCCAATGGTCTTCAGAATCCCCTCGATGGCGGCGGCCGCGCGGGTGGTGGAATTCTGGATGGCCGTGACCTTGGTGGAAATCTCGGAGGTGGCCGAGGCAGTCTGGGAGGCGAGCTGCTTCACCTCGCTCGCCACCACGGCGAAGCCCTTGCCGCTTTCCCCGGCCCGGGCCGCCTCAATGGTCGCGTTAAGGGCGAGGAGATTGGTCTGCCCGGCAAGGCCGGAGATCAGCTCGACCACGTTGCCGATGCCGGCGGCAACGGTGCTCAGCTCCGCCATGATGCTGGCGGTGGCCTTCGCCTCGGTCACCGATCCCTTGGACAGTTCCGCGGAAAGCTCTACCTGGCGGCCGATCTCGTCCACCGAGGCGCCCAGCTCCTCGGACGACGAGGCGACGGCGGAGATGTTGGCCGCCGACTCCTCCACGGTGGACACCACGACCACCGATTCGTCGGACGTCTTCTTGGCCGCGCCGGCGAGCTGCTTGGCGGCGGCCTGCAGATCCTGCGAGGTGGTCTGGAAGGTGTTGATGAGCGAGAAAACCTCAGTCTCGAAGCGGGCGGTGAGCTGCTCGATCATCTGCACGCGCTTGGTGGCCGCCTGCTCGGCGAGAACGCTCTCATGGATATCCACCAGCGAGCCGCAGGCGCGCACGGCCTTGCCGCTCGCATCATGCACCACGCCGCCGGTGGCGCGGAACCAGCGATAGGCGCCATCCTTCATCTTGAGGCGGTAGGTGATGTTGTAGGCGGAGCCCTTGCCCGACTTCTTCAGCGCGGCGCCAAAGGCGGCAAAGGTCGGTCCGGCATCCTCGGGGTGCAGCTTGTCGGCCCAGGAACCGACCACGTTTGGAAAGTCGTATTCCCCATTGTAGCCCAGGAGACGACGAAACTCGTTGGTCCAGGTCCACTTGCTCTGCGGGTTCATGGCGTCCTCATTGACGAGGACGGCATCCCACAGGCCAACACCGCAGTGATTGCCCAGGACCGAAATCAGTTCATCGCTCTTCGTCTTCTGCCCGAACATGGTGTGTTTCCCAGATATGGAAAGCTACGCGACAGGGGGAGTTGTCTGGAAAAGGCCGAATGCCGGGTCTCGTGCGGGCTCATCGGATGCGCCGCCTCATCCCTGGAAATCACCGCTTCAATCCCGCCACCGGTGGGTAGCATATTCATGGGGCATTTGAACGCGAAGCGAATTTTCGGCGACAGAACCGGCGCGGAGGGGCTGTATCCACAGCTGTCCACAGGGCCGGCGCCGCTGCGAAATCTGACGGAGCGTCATCGACAGCCCCCATGCCCGCGGCCCTCCCGCCGCCGTTCTATGTGGCCAGGAACATCGCGCGCGCCTTGTGCACCTCGGCGGCGATGAAGTCCGCCGCAACGCGGATGCGCGCAAGGTCGCGCATGTCGGTGTGGCTGATGAGCCAAAAGGTGCGGGTGATGCTCACCTCGTGCTGCAGCACCGGCATCAGTGCATCCGCGCCCTCCCCCGCGAAAAGGTCACCCATGAAGCACGGCAGCACGCACACGCCCGCCCCGCCCCGGGTGGCCGTGAGCTGGGCCACCAGGCTGGAACTTTTCACCTTCACGCGCAGGTCCTTCCCCACCAGCGGCGCATAGTCCAGCTCCGGCGTGTAGATCAGATCGTCGACATAGCCCACGAAAGCGTGCCGGGAGAGGGCCGAGCGGCTCTCGATGGGCCCGTGCCGATCGAGATAGGCGCGCGCGGCGTAAAGGCGAAGGCGGTAGTCCGTGAGCTTGCGGGCGGCCAGCCGCCCCTCCTTCGGCCGGCTGAGGGAGATGGCAATATCCGCCTCCCGCTTTGAGAGCGAGAACACACGCGGCATGGCCAGAAGCTGAATGTCGAGATCCGGGTGCATCTGCGCCAGCGCGGCGATGCGCGGGGCGAGGAAAAAGGTGCCGAACCCGTCGGGCGCGCCGATGCGCACCGTGCCGGCCACGCCCAGGTCCGCCCCCGCAATGGTGCCCTGGGCCGAGAGGGCGAGGCTCTCCATGCCCTCCGCCGCCGCCATCAGCCGCTCGCCGGCGGCCGTGAGCGCATAGCCCTGGGGCTGCCGATCGAACAGCTTGGCCCCGAGCGTCGCCTCCAGCGCGCCGAGCCGGCGACTGACCGTGGAATGCTCCACCCCCAGCCGCGCCGCCGCCGCCGTGAGCCGCCCCGCCCGGGCCACGGCCAGGAAAAAGCGCAGGTCCGACCACTCGAAATCCGCCATCGGCCGCTTTGCTTTCTTATCGATTTTCGCACATGGAGCGTGCGAAGATTGCCCTTTATGTGCACAAAAGGATAGGGCATTGTGCCGGCCAACAAAGGCTGGATACGCCGGCCGCAAGATTTTTTGGAAACGCATCCACCCGGGAAGGACACGCACCATGCGCGATATTGGCCATTTCATCGGCGGCAAGCACGTGCCGGGCACTTCGGGCCGCAAGGCTGACGTGTTCCAGCCCATGACCGGCGAGGTCATCGCCTCCGTCGCCCTCGCCAGCAAGGCCGAGATGCGCGCGGCGGTGGAGAATGCCAAGGCGGCGCAGCCGGCCTGGGCCGCCACCAATCCGCAGCGCCGCGCCCGCGTGATGATGAAGTTCCTGGAACTGGTGCAGCGCGATTACGATTCCCTGGCCGAGCTGCTCGCCCGCGAGCATGGAAAGACCATTCCCGACGCCCGCGGCGACATCCAGCGCGGCCTTGAGGTGATCGAGTTTTCCTGCGGCGTTCCTCACCTCATGAAGGGCGAGTATACGGACGGCGCCGGCCCGGGCATCGACCTTTATTCCATGCGCCAGGCTCTGGGCGTGGTGGCGGGCATCACCCCGTTCAACTTCCCGGCCATGATCCCCATGTGGAAGTTCGGCCCCGCCATCGCCTGCGGCAACGCCTTCATCCTGAAGCCGTCTGAGCGCGACCCCGGCGTGCCCATGCACCTGGCCGAGCTGATGCTGGAAGCGGGCCTGCCGGCCGGCATCCTCAATGTGGTGAACGGCGACAAGGAAGCCGTGGACGCCATTCTGGATGATCCGGACATCCACGCCATCGGCTTCGTGGGCTCATCCTCCATCGCCCAGTACATCTATTCGCGCGGTGCGGCCAACGGGAAGCGCGTGCAGGGCTTCGGCGGCGCCAAGAACCACATGATCATCATGCCCGACGCCGATCTCGACCAGGCGGTGGACGCGCTGATCGGTGCCGGCTACGGCTCGGCCGGCGAGCGCTGCATGGCGATTTCCGTGGCGGTGCCGGTGGGCGAAGCCACCGCTGACCGGCTCATCGAGAAGCTGGTGCCGCGCGTGGAGAGCCTGAAGATCGGCCCCTCCACCGACCCCACCGCCGATTTCGGCCCCCTCGTCACCCGCGAGGCCGTGGAGCGGGTGAAGGGCTATGTGGACATCGGCGTGCAGGAAGGCGCCAAGCTGCTGGTGGACGGGCGCGACTTTTCCCTCCAGGGCTATGAGAACGGCTTCTATATGGGCGGCTGCCTGTTCGACAATGTGACGCCCGACATGCGCATCTATAAGGAAGAGATCTTCGGGCCCGTCCTCTGTGTGGTGCGCGCGCCGGATTATCACGAGGCCCTGCGCCTGCCGACCGAGCACGAATATGGCAATGGCGTCGCCATCTATACCCGCGACGGCGACGCGGCCCGCGACTTCGCCTCCAAGGTGAATGTGGGCATGGTGGGCATCAACGTGCCGATCCCGGTGCCGCTCGCCTACCACACCTTCGGCGGCTGGAAGCGTTCGGGCTTCGGCGATCTCAACCAGCACGGGCCGGATTCCATCCGCTTCTACACCAAGACCAAGACGGTCACCTCCCGCTGGCCCTCGGGCATCAAGGACGGCGCCGACTTCGTCATCCCCACCATGGGCTGAGGCGGTCACCCGCCCATCGAGCCGGCCGCCGCGCGCGGCCGGCATCGCCGGCTCTTCCGCCAACGCGACGGGGGCGGCCGCCCCCGCTTACCCCACGACCCCGGGCGCGAGCGACATGTTCACCCTTTCCGACGACCAGATCGCCATTCGCGACATGGCCCGCGACTTCGCGGAAGCCGAGATCGCCCCCCATGCGGTGGAGTGGGACGAGAAGAAGTTCTTCCCCATGGAGACCCTGCGGGCCGCCGCGGCGCTGGGCATGGGCGGCATCTATGTGCGGGAGGATGTGGGCGGCTCCGGCCTCTCGCGGCTCGACGCCGCGCTCATCTTCGAGGCGCTGGCCACGGGCTGCCCCGGCACCGCCGCCTATCTCTCCATTCACAACATGGCCACCTGGATGATCGACCGCTTCGGCGATGATGATCAGCGCGCCAAATGGGTGCCCAGGCTCGCCAGCATGGAGCATTTCGCCTCCTACTGCCTCACCGAGCCCGGTGCCGGCTCCGACGCCGCGGCGCTGAAGACGCGCGCGGTGCGCGACGGCGATTATTATGTGCTCGACGGGCAGAAGCAGTTCATCTCCGGCGCCGGCGCCTCCGACATCTATGTGGTGATGGTGCGCACCGGCGGCGACGGGCCCAAGGGCATCTCGACCCTGGTGGTGCCCGCCGACACCGCCGGCCTCTCCTTCGGCGCCAATGAGAAGAAGATGGGGTGGAACGTGCAGCCCACCCGCGCCGTCATCTTCGAGGGCGCGCGCGTGCCCGTGGCCAATCGCCTGGGAGCGGAGGGCGAGGGCTTCAAGATCGCCATGGCCGGGCTCGATGGCGGGCGGCTGAATATCGGCGCCTGCTCCCTGGGCGGCGCCCAGGCGGCGCTCGACAAAACCCTGGCCTACATGCGCGAGCGCAAGGCCTTCGGCAAACGGCTGGACGAATTCCAGGCGCTGCAATTCCGCCTCGCCGACATGGCCACCGAGCTGGAGGTGGCGCGCACCTTCCTGTGGCGCGCGGCGGCGGCGCTCGACGCCAAGACGCCGGACGCTACCAAGCTGTGCGCCATGGCCAAGCGCTTCGCCACCGATGGCGGCTTCAACGTGGCCAATGAAGCCCTGCAGCTCCATGGCGGCTACGGCTATCTGGCTGATTACGGCATCGAGAAGATCGTGCGCGACCTGCGGGTGCACCAGATCCTGGAAGGCACCAACGAGATCATGCGGCTCATCGTGGCCCGCACGCTGATCGGCTGAGGCCGGGGCGCGGGGCGCGACCGCCCCCCGCCTCGAAACGCTCCGCAGCGGCGCAGGCGTGCGACCGCTGGCGCATGAACGCGCTCCGATCAACAGGACGCGCGCACCACCGAAATCGGGAACGCCGCAACGAGCGTTCAGCAGGGAGGAACCACATGGCCAGCATTGCATTCATCGGCCTCGGCAATATGGGCGTGCCCATGGCCGCCAATCTCGTCAAGGCGGGCCACACCGTCACCGGCTTCGACCTGGTGCCGGCTGCGCTCGAAGCCGCCAAAGCGCGAGGCATCGCCGTGGCCGACAGCGCCAAGGCCGCCGTGGCCGGCGCCGAGGTGGTGGTGACCATGCTGCCGTCCGGCAAGCATGTGGTGGGGGCCACCACGGGCGCCGAAGGGCTGTTCGCGGCGGCCAAGCCCGGCACGCTCTTCATCGATTCGTCCACCATCGATGTCGCCTCCGCCCGCGCCTTCCATGAGGCAGCCAAGGCGGCGGGCCACGAGAGCGTGGATGCGCCCGTCTCCGGCGGCGTGGGTGGCGCGGAAGGCGCGACCCTCACCTTCATGGTGGGCGGCACCGACGGCGCCTTCGCCCATGCCCGGACCTATCTGGAGGCCATGGGCAAGAAGATCGTCCATTGCGGTGGCGCCGGCGCGGGACAGGCGGCGAAGATCTGCAACAACATGATCCTCGGCATCTCCATGATCGCCGTTTCGGAAGCCTTCGTGCTGGGCGAGAAGCTGGGCCTCTCCCATGAAGCGCTCTACGAGGTGGCCTCCACCTCCTCCGGCCAGTGCTGGTCACTCAACACTTATTGCCCGGTGCCGGGCCCGGTGCCCACCAGCCCCGCCAATCGCGGCTACCAGCCGGGCTTCGCCGCCGCTCTGATGCTGAAGGATCTGCGCCTGTCGCAGGAAGCCGCCGGCACGGCCGGCGCGGCCACCGCCCTGGGCGCCGCCGCCACCGCCCTCTATACGGCGTTCGCGGAAGCGGGGAACGAAGGCAAGGACTTCTCCGGCATCGTGGAATGGATCCGCGAGCGCGACGACACCTGAGGGTGCGGACCTTCGCTGACCCATAAAAAAGGGGCGGACGACCACGGTCATCCGCCCCTTTTCTATTCCCTCGGCCTGCCGATCTCAGACCGGCGGCAGCAGCGGGTAAGGCGCGGAGCCAAAGGCATTGTCACGCGGCTCGGACGGCTGCACCCACCAGAACAGCAGCACGAGGAAGCCAATCAGTGGAATGAACATGATGAGCAGCCACCAGCCGCTGCGCCCCACATCATGCAACCGCCGCACGCCCACAGCCAGATTCGGCAGGAACAGAGCGAGGGACACGAGGTGCGGCAGGAAGCCGAAGCCATAGCTGCCCCACATGGCCATGCCCCAGCCATGGCCCATGGGCCCGAACGTTTCGGTCTGCATGCCCCCCACCATCGGCCCCATGAACAGGGCGACAATGATGGAGACCGCAATGGGCAGCAGCAGGACGAACAGCTCAAACCACCAGAACTCGCTCCGCGTGGCGCGGCCGTCGAACACCACATATTTCGACAGGCAGGTTTTGACCGCAGTCGAGAAATTCATTGCCCCATCTCCATTTCCGCTGCGACGGTAAAGGTTCCAAGCGCAGGCGGAAAGGGCCTTTCTCGGCTGCGAGTGCCGTCATGCGCCCGAACGCGACAATGCAGGCGCCGAGCCGGCCGATGCTCTCGCCTTAGTCCTGGCGCTCCACTTGGCGCTCGACCTCGAGATCGAGCCACCGGGAGATAGGCCTCGGCAGAAGGGCGTGGTTTTCTCGCGCGAAGGCGATCAGGGCATCCTTCTCGATGATGGTCACGTTACCGGGGCGCGCCTCGCCATAATTTCCGCTCGCCGCGAAGAGAAACACAGTGTCCACCTGTCCGTCGCCCGCATAGAGGGCCGCATCCAGGACGCGCCATCCGATCTGCTTGACTTGAACTCCAGCGGTGCGTCCGTCCGCCCGCACCAGCGTGCATTCATAGCGGGGCGTGCTGCGAGCGTGGCTGCTCAGCACCACGCGCCATCCCTGCTCCTGCAGAAAAAGCGCCACCAGATCCTCAAGCTCATACGAGCTCAAAGCCGAGATGAAGCACCCCAGCGGCGGCAATTCGGCGGCCTCACCGCATTTCGTCTTGAACAGCCACGGCGTATAGGCACCCACGAACGGATCCGGAATCCTTTGGATCGCGCCACCACGCCCTGCAAAGCTGGCCTTTACGGCGCCCGGCACATCCACGTCCGCGATATCAACTCCGCTGTCACCGCCGATGATGTGGGCCGGCACCACATGAAACAGGTCCTGCAACTCGATCCAGCGTTCCTCGTCCGTCGCGCCCGTGCCATATCGGCGATAGCCGCGCCCCGTCACCTTCCCCAGCAGGTAACGGCCAAGCTGATCCCTGGACCAGATGAAGTCTCCTGGCGCCACGTTCAGCATGATGGCGCGAACAGCGCGCTCTCGATACCCGATGTTGTCGCAATGTCGCTCGAGGTATTGCTCCGCCGGCTCATTCTCAATTTTAAGCAAATTACTGCCAGGCCAGCCCAGGCCGAGCACTTTATGCTCAAGACAATGCGCCACCACCTCCCCCGGATCGAGGACAGTGGGACGCAGGTGGAGACGCCAGACCGTCATGCGGGCTCCCTAACGCTCAAGGCACCACTCGCGCGAAGCATCCACAGTGGCACGATGCCTCAACACACTGCGTAGCCCTAGCGATAGCGTGGCGCGCGCACGACGTGCGGGACCCGGAAGGCACCGCGCAGGCGGGCCAGATCACTCTGACAAAGTTCAGGGTTCGGGGAAATGGTAGCAGCGGGCGGACTTGAACCGCCGACCTCCGGGTTATGAATCCGGCGCTCTCACCAACTGAGCTACGCTGCCACGGCCGATTCAACGCATCGGCTAGAGGCGGGGATATAGGGGCGCCGATACGCCCCTGTCAAGAAAGCCGAAGGAGTCTTGCACATCCCCGTGCGCCCCCTTCGCACAGCCCTCAGGCGCACGCGCGCTTCTTGATGCGCACCAGCTTGAAGAAGCCCACTGGGAACACCGGCGAAATTTCCACCACTTCCATGTCGGGATAGCGGGCGGCCCAGTTGCGCAGGCGCGAGGCCTTGAAGGCGATGGACCAGCCCACCTTTTTCACCAATGGGGCCAGCGCCTGCTCGATGTGCATCACCGGGCCCTCGTCGGCGCCCAGCTTGGAGGCCACCACGATCTCGCCGCCGGGCTTCAGCACCCGATACATCTCGTCGAGTGCCCCTTCCGGGTCCGGCACCAGGGTGATGACGAAGGGCACCGTGACGGCATCGAAGGTGTGGTCGGCAAAGCCGAGGTTGCAGGCATCCATGGCCGCGAGCAGGCCCACCTGGGTAAGGCCGCGCCCCACCTTCTTTTCCACCGCCTTGCCCAGCATTTCGGGCGAAAGGTCGATGCCGGTGACATTCACCGTCTTGGGGTAATAGGGCAGCACCAGTCCTGTGCCCACGCCCACTTCCAGAATGCGCGGGCCGCAGGCGGCGGCGGTGGTGGCCGCCTTGCGCTGCGCATCGGCCAGCAGCTTCACATAGACCTTGTCGTAGATCGGCGCCCACTTGGCATAGGCGCGCTTCTGACCCTCGAGATCGTATTGAACCGCCATCCTGGCCTTCTCCCAGCCTCGTCCCTCGGCCGCGCCGCCGGGCATCCCGGCGGGGCGGCGACAAACCCTTCGCCTCAAGCCACCATCGGCTCACGCCACCTGCGCCATGCTGCGCACGTCGCTCTGCGCCTTCACGATGGTGCCCCCGCCGAGCAGGCGCGCCCGGCTGTCCGCGCTATCGTAGAGCACGCAAGCCTGCCCCGGTGCAACGCCTTCCTCGCCGAGAGCGAGATGAACCAGCGGCGTTCCGTCCGCGGCGGTATCCAGATGGCCGGGAGCGGGCGCGCGCGTGGAGCGCACCTTCACCTGCACCTCGGCGCGGCGGGCGCAGGCATCCTCGAACGATCCCTCGCCCAGCCAGTTCACATCGGCCATCTCCACGGTGCGCACCATCAGCGCCTCGCGCGGGCCAACCTTCACCTCCCGGCGCGCGGCGTCGATGCCCACCACATAGAGGGGCTCCGGGCTGGCAATGCCCAGCCCCTTGCGCTGGCCGATGGTGTAATGCATCACCCCGCGATGGCGCCCGAGAATGCGGCCATCCAAATGCACGATGTCGCCGGGCTCGGCGGCCTCGGGGCGCAGGCGCTCCACCACCTCGGCATAATTGCCGCCGGGCACGAAGCAGATGTCCTGGCTGTCCGGCTTGTCGGCCACCTGAAGGCCGAAGCGGTTGGCCAGGGCCCGCACCTCGCTCTTCATCATGTCGCCCAGGGGGAAGCGCAGGCGCTGCAGCTGCGCGGCCGTGGTCGCATAGAGGAAATAGCTCTGGTCCCGCCCTTCCTCCGCAGCCCGGTAAAGGGCGCGGCGGCCGTCGGGCAGCCCGCGGCTGGACACATAATGGCCGGTGGCGAGCACCTGGGCGCCCAGTTCCTCGGCGGTGGCGAGCAGGTCGCGGAACTTGACGGTGCGGTTGCAGTCCACACACGGAATGGGCGTGACGCCGGAAGCGTAGCTCGCCGCGAAGCGGTCGATCACTTCTTCACGAAAGCGGCTTTCATAGTCGAGCACATAATGGGGGATGCCCAGGGTACGGGCCACCTCGCTCGCATCATAGATGTCCTGCCCCGCGCAGCAGGCGCCGCGACGATGGGCCGCTTCCCCATGATCGTAAAGCTGAAGGGTGACACCCACCACATCATAGCCGGCATGGGCGAGAAGCGCCGCCGTCACCGACGAATCAACGCCGCCCGACATGGCCACCACCACGCGGATGGAAGCCGGGTCGCCCGGAATGTCGAGAAGGTTCGGACTGCTGTTCATGCCGGATCTTGATGCCGCAAGAAAATGCCAAGGGCTTTCGGGCGCCCCCAATGGGCCGGCCCGAACCAAGCTGCAACTTGCTCGCACCTTTCAGGCCATGGGAGCAAGGCGAAAATAGGCCAATGCGCGCGGGGGCCGGATCGCGCCCCTGCCCCGCGCGACCATTCCCCACCAGAAAACGAAAGCAGCGCCAAAGGGATAGATCCCGCGCGAGGAAGCCAGCGCGGGATGAACCGTGATCGCCGCTAAAATGACGAGATGCTTCGTGATCCGGCGGCGACCCGCCCGATCACGCCCGCGCCGCCCGGCGCGGGGCCTCCTCGTCGTCGATGGCGCCCTCGAACACCGCCATCAGCGCGCGGCGGATGGCCGACTGGCGGGCCGCCGCCGTGATCTTCGCGCCCATGAGGTCGGTCACGTAGAACACGTCCACCGCCCGCTCGCCAAAAGTGGCGACGTGGGCGGACGCGATGTTGAGGTTGAGCCGCGACAGGGTGTTGGTGAGCGCGAACAGCAGGCCCGGCCGGTCAAGGCCGGAAACCTCCACCACCGTGTGGCGGTTGGACCAGGAATTGTTCACCATCACCTCGGGCTCGATCGAGAAGGTGCGGCGGCCCTTGGGCAGCTTCCGGGCCATCACTTCCGGCAGGCGCACCTCGCCCTTCAAGGCCTGTTCCACCGCCTCGCGGACGCGGCCGGCCCGACGCTCCTCGTCATCGTCGCGCTCGAAGGCACGGCGAATGGCGATGGTGTCCAGCGCCAGCCCGTCGGTGGTGGTGGAAATGTGGGCGTCCATAATGTTGGCGCCCGCGGCCGCGCAGGCCCCGGCGACGATGGACAGCAGCTTGGGATGGTCCGGCGCCAGCACGGTCAGCGTCGTCACGCCCCGGCCCGGCTCCATGGTGATCTGGGTGGCGATGCTCTCGCCCGCCGCCTCGGTGGCATCGATAAAGCGGGCGTGGCGCAGCTTGGCGTCCAGGTCCATGCGCAGCCAATAGGACGGATAGTGTCGCGCCAGATAGGCTTCCACCTTCTCCGGCGACCAATCGGAAAGGGCATGACGCAGCTGCGACTGGGCGGCGGTGACGCGCTTGCCGCGATCCACCTCCGAGAAGCCGCCGGTGAGCACTGGCTCGGTCTCGTAATAGAGGGTGCGCAGCAGCTGGGCCTTCCAGCTGTTCCAGGTGCCCGGCCCCACCGCGCGGATGTCCGCCGTGGTGAGGATGGTGAGCAGCTTCAGCCGCTCCAGATTCTGCACCACCGCGGCGAAATTCTCGATGGTCTTGCGATCCGACAGATCACGTGACTGGGCGACGGTGGACATCACCAGATGCTGTTCCACCAGCCAGGCCACCGTGTCCGTCTCCATGGGCGTCATGCCGAGGCGGGGGCACAGGCGCCGGGCAATGCGCGCGCCGGCGGTGGAATGATCCTCCGGACGACCCTTGGCGATGTCGTGCAGCAGCATCGCCACATAGAGCAGATTGCGATTCTTCACCGTCGCCATCAGCTCGTTGGCCAGCCCGTTCTCCGGATTGTTCTTGTGCTCGATCTCCGAGATGATGCCAATGCAGCGCAGGAGATGCTCGTCCACCGTATAGTGGTGGTACATGTTGAACTGCATCATGGCCACGATCTTCCCGAATTCGGGAAGGAAGCGGCCCAGCACCCCGGCCTCGTTCATCCGCCGCAGCACGGTTTCCGGCGCGGTCTTGGAGGCGAGGATTTCCAGAAACAGGCGGTTGGCTTCCGGATTGTCGCGCACCTTGGCGTCGATGAGCGGGAGCGAGCGCGCCATCAGCCGCATGGCGTCGGGATGCAGCGCGAGGTTGCGCTTGTCCGCCACATGGAAGATGCGGATGAGATTGACCGGGTCCCGCTTGAACGCCTCCGCGTCCGCCACGTTGAGGCGATCGTGGTCGAGGATGAAATCGGGGCTGTCCTTCAGCGCCGCCCGGCGGTGACCGGAGCGGAAGCGCTCCACCATGCCGCGCAGGCCGGGCACGGGCTTGGCCTGGTGCTCCTCCAAGGCGGCGGAGAGAATGGCGGTGAGATCCCCCACATCCTTCGCCACCAGGAAGTAGTGCTTCATGAAGCGTTCCACGTCGCGCTGGCCGGGATGCTCCGTATAGCCCAGGCGCTGGGCCATCTCCCGCTGCACGTCGAAGGAGAGGCGATCCTCGGCCCGCCCGGTGAGGAAGTGGAGGTGGCAGCGCACCGACCACAGGAAGTCCTCGCAGCGGGTGAACAGCCGGGCTTCCTCGCGGGTGAACACTTCCTTGGCCACGAGCTGGCTGGTGGTCTGCACCCGGTAGACGTATTTGGCGATCCAGAACAGGGTGTGCAGGTCGCGCAGGCCGCCCTTGCTGTCCTTCACATTGGGCTCGACCAGGTAGCGTGACTGGCCGGCGCGGCGCAGGCGCTCCTCGCGCTCGGCCATCTTGGCGGCCACGAATTCGGCGCCGGTGCCCTCCACCACCTCCTTGTCGAAGCGCTGCTCCAGATCGTGGAACAGGGCCTTGTCGCCAGCCAGGTAGCGCGCCTCCAGGATGGACGTGCGGATGGTGAAGTCGGCCCGCGCCTGGCGCAGGCACTCGTCCACCGAGCGGGTGGCGTGGCCCACCTTCAGGCCCAGGTCCCACAATATATAGAGTATGGCCTCGGCGACGCTCTCACCCCAGGCGGTCTGCTTGTAGGGCAGCACGAACAGAATGTCGGTGTCCGAGCCCGGCGCCAGCATGCCGCGGCCGTAGCCGCCCACCGCCGCGATGGCCATGCGCTCGGAGCGGGAGGGGTTGTCGGCCGGATAGAGGATGGTGGTGGCCACCTCATAGGCGCTGGAGATCATGGCATCCTGGAAGGCGGACAGGCGCATGGCGCAGCAGCGCCCGCAGCCGTCTTCCTTCAAAAGGCGCTCGGCCTCGGCGCGAGCCTCCTGCATGGCGGTCTTCAGGTAGCCGACGATGGCGTTGCGCAGCTCCAGATCCTTGCCCTGGTGCGCCTTGGCGATCTCAAGAACGTCCGCCCGGAGCTTCTGCCCCTCAAACGGTTCTCCGATGGTGCGCTGGGCTTTGGAATTTCGGATGACAGCCATTGAATCGATCTGGTGCTGAGGTGCGGAAACGCAGCCCCTACCAATAGCGCAAATGGTCGCTCCCGGCGAGGGCCCCCCGCGGCGTGCGGCGAGCAACCCGGCCCCTCGCCCGCTGCGGCCTTAACCCTCCCTTCAGGGGGTGGCCGGCAGAGTTCGCGGTGTGCGATGCGGAAAGAAGCGGGCAACAGCCCAGCCGCTGCCGTTTTCGCCCCATTTGGGTGGTGGAAGGGGAGTCGAAGCACACAAGGGGAGCGACGGGACAGCCGATGGCGACTCGAGGTTACGGCGAAGGAACACGGCGCGAGCCGGCCGTGGAGCGCTCGGACACGGGTTTCGACATCCGCCTTTCCCCAGAGGACCGGCCCACGGGCAGCCTGAAGGCGCCGCGGGCCAAGGGTCCGACGAAGGGGGCTGCAAAGGGGCGGGCCGAGCCGCCGGCCCTCGACCGCTTCGACCGCGTGCCACCCCTGGGCTCCTCGCGACCCGGCGCGGAGAGCGAGCCGGAAGCCACCGACCAACCAACCGCACGAATGCGCGCGAGCGCCGGTGCGGCCCCCGAAATCCTCGCGCCTGAGCCTGCGGCGCGCCGCGACAGAGGAGAGGCGGAGCTGGGCGGACGCGACAAGAAACGGGGCAAGGCCAAGACTGAAAAGCCGGCGCGCCCGCGCCGCCGGCGGCGCTCGCTCGTCTGGTCCCTGGTGAAGTGGAGCTTCATCCTCGCCATCTGGGGCGTCATCGGCATCATCGGCGTCATTGCCTATGAGGCCTCCAAGCTGCCGCCCATGCAGACGCTGATGATCCCCAAGCGTCCGCCCACCGTCACCATCCTTGGCGCTGACGGCAAGACGCTGGCGGTGCGCGGCGACATGGGCGGGGTGGCGGTGCCCATTCAGGAATTGCCGCCTTATCTGCCCAAGGCTTTCGTGGCCATCGAAGACCAGCGCTTCTACAGCCATTTCGGCCTTGATCCCGAGGGCCTGGCGCGCGCGCTCGTGACCAATCTCACCTCCCGGCGCCTCCGGCAGGGCGGTTCGACGCTGACTCAGCAGCTCGCCAAGAACCTGTTCCTCACCCAGGAGCGCACCGCTTCGCGCAAGATTCAGGAGCTGGTGCTGGCCCTGTGGCTGGAAACCAAGTTCACCAAGGACCAGATTCTCGACCTCTATCTCAACCGCGTCTATTTCGGCGCCGGCGCCTATGGCGTGGAAGCCGCCGCTCAGCGCTATTTCGGCAAGTCCGCGCGGCAGGTGACGCTGGCGGAGGCGGCCATGCTGGCGGGGCTTGTGAACTCGCCCTCCCGCCTTGCGCCCACACGCAACCTGAAGGGCGCGCAGGCCCGCGCGACGCTGGTTCTCACGGCCATGAAGCAGCAGGGCATGATCTCGCCGGAGATGGCGCAGACGGCCATTGCCCACCCGGCCCAGCTCGCCCGGCCCAAGACCCCCGATTCCGCCGGCTATGTGGCCGACTGGGTGATGGACCAGCTCGACGCCTATTCCAGCTTCATCACCGGCGACGTGACCGTGCGCACCACCATCGAGCCGAACCTGCAGCAGGCGGCGGAAAAGGCGCTGGACGAGACGCTGGCCAAGTCCGGCGCCAAATATGGCGTGGGCCAGGGCGCCGTGGTCTCCCTGGATACGGACGGCGCCGTGCGGGCCCTTGTCGGTGGGCGCTCCTACCAGGAGAGCCAGTATAACCGCGCCGTCACAGCCAAGCGGCAGCCGGGCTCGGCCTTCAAGCCGTTCGTCTACCTCACCGCGCTGGAAGCGGGCCTGACGCCGGAGACCGTGCGCGAGGATGGCCCCATCCAGCTCAAGGGCTGGAAGCCGGAAAATGCCAGCCACCAGTATCGCGGGCCGGTGACCCTCACCGAGGCCCTCGCTTTATCGCTCAACACCGTGTCCGTGCGGCTCGCTCTGGAGATGGGACCGAAGGCAGTGGTGGCGACCGCCCACCGGCTCGGCATCACCTCGCCGCTCGATCCCAACCCCTCCATCGCGCTGGGCACCTCGGAAGTCTCGGTGCTGGAGCTGGCGAGCGCCTATGTGCCGTTCGCCAGTGGCGGCATCGGCGTCACGCCCTATGTCATCGAATCGGTGAGGGACGCCGGCGGACAGGTGATCTTCGAGCGCACCGACCGGGGCCCGGGGCGGGTGATGGACCCCGCTTATGCGGCTGAAATGAACCAGATGCTCACCCAGACCCTGGTCATCGGCACCGCCCGGCGGGCCGATCTGCCGGGCTGGGAGGCGGCCGGCAA
Source organism: Xanthobacter variabilis (assembly GCF_043831965.2). Classification (NCBI taxonomy): domain Bacteria; kingdom Pseudomonadati; phylum Pseudomonadota; class Alphaproteobacteria; order Hyphomicrobiales; family Xanthobacteraceae; genus Xanthobacter; species Xanthobacter variabilis. Next base: position 2,060,756 of record NZ_CM195533.1, on the reverse strand, counting down.
GACCGGCACCTCGCAGGATTATCGCGATGCGTGGTTCGTGGGCTACACGGCCAAGTTCGTCACCGCCGTGTGGCTGGGCAATGACGATTCCTCGCCCACCAAGAAGGCTTCGGGCGCCAATCTGCCAGTGGAGATCTGGAGCCGCTACATGAAGGTGGCGCACCAGGGCATCCCCGTGGCCGAGCTGCCCGGCGGCACGCGCACCGCGGGCTTCGGCGGCTATGGCTACGGCGCGCCCGGCGGCACCCTCGCGCCCCCCGAATCCGTGCCCGACGACCGTCCGGCGGCCATGATGGGCCAGGCCGGCTTGCCCCCCGCCAATGTGGGCGGGCCCCAGGGCGCCCAAGGCGAGCCGCCCATGACGCTGGAACGCTGGTTCGCGGAAACCTTCCTCGGACAGGGCCGGCGCTGACGCCACGCCCCTGCGCGCCCTCCGAGTCGCCAGGGCGCGCCCCAACCCCTGCGATTCCCGCCCGATTCCCCCGCCATGCCCCCGCGGCGCGGGACTGCGGCTGGCGAGGCCGCTCCCACCGCCGCGCGCGAAGGACCGTGGGAGTCCACGTTTTTTTTTGCTGGCGCAAGGCCCGCGAGGCGATGTCGGGCCATCGTTTGCCGGCGCCGATCTTGACGGCGGAGCGCCTCCCCCTTATAGGAGCCACTTCCCGTTCCAGCGGGTGAGTGCCGCGGGGCGCGACTCTGAGAAGAGGCAAGCCGCTCCATCTGGCGCTCCCCGCACCTGAAAAGACGAAGAAGGACTTCTGCCATGTCCCGGCGGTGTGATCTGACCGGTAAGGCGGTGCTGACCGGCAACCTTGTGAGCCACTCGAACCGCAAGACCAAGCGCCGGTTCCTGCCGAACCTGTGCAATGTGACCCTTGAGAGCGAGTCTCTCAACCGCTCCGTGCGCCTGCGCGTTTCCGCGAATGCGCTGAAGAGCGTGGACCACCGCGGTGGCCTCGACGCCTTCCTCAAGAAGGCCCGCGACGAGGAGCTGTCTCCGCGCGCGCTGGAGCTGAAGCGCCTCATCGTGAAGGCTGCGAACGCAGCGGCTGCTGCCGCCGCCTGATGGCCTCTGCCACATTTGTTGGTGGGTCTGAACCGCGGGCGTTTACGCTCGCGGTTTTTGCCATGTGCGGGGCGGTTCTGGCCGCCAACGTGCTGGTGCAGTTCCCCTTCACGCCGTTCGGCCTTCAGGACTACCTGACCTACGGCGCCTTCACCTATCCGCTCACCTTTCTCGTGAACGACCTCACCAATCGCCGGCTGGGGATCGTGCGCACGCGGCAGGTGATCTATGCGGGCTTCGCGCTGGCCCTGGCGCTCTCCGCGCTGCTGGCCACGCCGCGCATCGCGCTGGCCTCGGGCACCGCCTTCATCGTCGCGCAGCTGCTTGATGCCACAGTGTTCAATGCCCTGCGGCAGAAGGCCTGGTGGCTGCCGCCGGCGCTGTCGGGCGGCATCTCCTCCGCCATCGACACCGCCGTGTTCTTCACCCTGGCCTTCTCCGGCACGGACCTGCCGTGGACCAATTGGGCGGTGGCGGATTATCTGGTGAAGCTGGCCATGGTGGCGCTGTTCCTGGCGCCCTACCGCTACCTCATCGGCCGCATGTCCAGCTGGACCCAGCAGCCCGAAGACGCAGCGCCCGCGGAAGCCTGATTTCCCGGAGGCCCGTGAGCCCGGCTCATGGGCCTTCGGCATTTCCGCAACCTCAGCCCCATAAGCGAGCCGCCCGGCCCTTTCGGTCGAAATCGCTCCCGGATGTGTGAGGGCCACGTGCCCGGTCGGGTCGCGATGTCATGGCAACATCCAAGCAGTCCATGCTTTTGCCTTAGCGCGTTCCTGCACGCCTACCCCTGCGCTCGAAAACGCTCCAATCTCTGAGCGGCTCCGCGCGCGGCCGGGTCCAAAGACCGCACGAGGCCCACGGGCTCGCGCCGGCACCCATTGGGGCGCCGGCATCAGCCATCACAGGAATTCGGACACCACCTGGGCCAACCGCTCCAGATCCTCGGGCCGCGACAGGCGGTGGTCGCCGTCCTTGATGAGCGAGAACACCACATCGTCCTCGGCCAGACAGGTCACGAGCCGCATGGCGTGCTCCCACGGCACGTCCTCGTCCTTCGCGCCCTGGAGGATGCGCACCGGGCAGCCCACCGCGAAGGGCGCGCCCAAAATAAGGTGGCTGCGCCCGTCCTCGATCAGGGTACGGGTGATGACATACGGCTCGTCGCCATAAGGCGTGGGCTTGAGAAAGCGGCCGTTGACGGTGATCTCGCTCTGCACCTCGGCCGGGAACCGCGACCACATCAGCGTTTCCGTGAAGTCCGGCGCGGGCGCCACCAGGACCAGCGCCTTCAGGCGCGTCTCGCCCCTTGCGGCCAGCGCGCGCGCCAGCAGCAGCGCCAGCCAGCCGCCCATGGACGAGCCCACCACCACCTGCTCGCCCGCGGTGGCCCCATCGAACACCGCCAGCGCCTCTTCGAGCCAGCGCGAGATGGTGCCCTCCTCGAACGCGCCGCCGGAAGCGCCGTGGCCCGAATAGTCGAACCGCACATAAGCGTGGCTCCGCTCCGCGGCGAGGGCGGCGAGGCGCTCGGCCTTGGTGCCGGTCATGTCCGACTTGAAGCCGCCCAGCCAGAACACCCCCGGCGCGTCACCGGGGATTGCACGGACCGCGATGTCGCGGCCGGCCACGTCGAGGCGATAGGCGGTTTCGTCATGACTCATGCGTCAGGTCTCCAGGGTGTTGGGGCATCGCGCCAGAGGTGAATCCGGATCGCGCCAGGACAGCGCGCCAGGACAGCGCGCCAATTGCGAAAGACTCTACGCGAAATGCGCGAAATATCGCGTGATGATCTGCGAATAAATGGCGGTGAGGTCCTCAAGATCGCGCACGCTGGTCGCCTCGTCCACCTTGTGCATGGTCTGGCCCACCAGGCCGAATTCCACCACCGGGCACAAATCCTTGATAAAGCGCGCATCGGACGTGCCGCCGGAGGTGGAGGCCTCCGGCCGGCGGCCGGTCACCGCCTCCACCGCTCCGGCGACGATGTCCACGAACGGCCCGGGCGCGGTGATGAAGCTCTCGCTGGCACCCGGCGGGAAGGCGATGTCGTACGGCTCGCCGGCCGCATCGAGCCGGCGGCGAATCTCGTCCTTCAGGGTGGCGAGCGAGAAATGGTCGTTGAAGCGCACATTGAAACGCGCGGTCGCCTCGGCCGGAATGACGTTGAAGGCCGTATTGCCCACATCCACCGAGACCACTTCCAGGTTGGACGGCGGGAAGAAGTCCGAGCCGGCGTCGAGCGGCGCCGCGATCAGGCCGGAGAGCAGCCGCACCAGGCGCGGCACCGGATTGTCCGCCAGATGGGGATAGGCCACGTGCCCCTGCACGCCACGCACGGTGACCACGCCCGAGAGGCTGCCGCGCCGGCCAATCTTGAAGGCGTCGCCCAATGTCGCGGGATTGGTGGGCTCGCCCACCACGCAATGGTCGATGGTCTCGCCCTTGGCCTTCAGCCATTCCACCACCTTCACGGTGCCGTCGAGGGCGGGCCCCTCCTCGTCGCCGGTGATGAGGAAGGAGAGCGAGCCCTTTTCCGGCCGCCCATAATGCAGGGCCGCGGCGAGGAAGGCGGCCACCGCCCCCTTCATGTCCACCGCGCCGCGCCCGAACAGGCGGCCGTCCGCGATCTCGCCCGAGAAGGGGCCATGGCTCCAGCGCGCCGCATCGCCCACCGGCACCACGTCCACATGGCCGGCGAAGCACAGGTTCGGGCCATCCTCACCGATGCGGGCGTAGAGATTGACGATGGGCACGCCCGAGGTGTCGAAGGTCAGCCGCTCCACCTTGTAGCCCGCGCCAGCCAGCAGCTCGGCCACCAGGTCGAGGGCGGCCTTCGCCTCCGGCGTCACGGAGGGCGCCCGGATGAGGGCTGTGGCCAGGGCCACCGGATCGTGAACATTGGCGGACGAAGAAACGGCGGGCTTGACGGGATCGATGGAGGTCATCAAGGAAACCTTCTGACGCGCCGGGCGTGGGGGCGGGCCCGGTGCACCCCGAATTAGCGGGAACTGCCATAACCACGCCAGAGATTTCGTCGCGGAGCCTCCCCTGCGGCAGGCGGGGCCGGGCAGATCCGCCGCGTGAATCTGCTGCCAGAAGCCATTGCCATGAGTCCGCCGCGTTCACGCGACAGGAACGCCGGCTCGGAGGTGAGGAATGCGTTTTCCGAAGTCGAAGGAGCTGATCGCGGCGCTCGCACTGTGGGCGGGCGTGCTGGGCGCGAGCGTCGGGGGCGTCGTCGCACCGGCACCGGCCAGCGCGGCCGAGCCCGCCAGCGGCAACGCGACCAAGGCGGCTGAGACCGCGAAGCCCGAAGCCCCCGCAGCGGGCGCGCCGGCCGCTGACGCGCCTGCGGCAGCCCCCGCGACGGAAGCCGCGCCGGCCCCGAAGGCCCCCCTTCCCCCCGACCCGGTGGTGACCGCCGCGCGCGAGAAGATCGAGTCCAACCGGACCGCCCTCGACGCGCTGGAGGCCGGCCTTTCCGTGGATGGGCTGCGCGCCAGCGACCTCGACGACCTGCGCGCGCGCCTCGACCCCGTACGCCGCGAGCTGCAGCAGCTGGCTGATGAGATCGGCCCCCGCCTGGCCGACGCGAGGGCGCGCCTCAAATCCATTCCCGCCAAGCCCGGCGAGGGAGCGCCCGCCGAGGACCCCGGCGTGACCGCCGACCGCGAGCGGCTGCAGAAGACCACCGCCGACCTCGACGCGGTACTGGGGCCCGTGCGCACCCTTTCGGACCGCGCCGCCCAAGCCACAGACCGCATCAGCGCCCGCCGCCGCGCCCTGTTCACGAACCAGCTGTTCGAGCGCAGCGATTCCATCCTCGACCCCGGCCTGTGGGCCGCCGCCCTGACGGCGACCGGCGCCGAGCTGCACTCCACCCAGCTCCTCATCACCGACTGGAGCGCCTATGCCAGCCACCGGCAGGGGCCGCTGGCGCTGACGGGCATCCTGGCGGGCACGTTCGCCGTGGTGGCGCTGGTGGTGTTCGCCGGCCGCTGGCTGCGCCGGCGCCTGCGCACCCCGCCGCCGCCGGAGGGCGAGAGCTTCACCCGCCTGCGCGCCGCGCGCGAGGCGCTGAAGGTGTTGCTGCTGGAAGCCACGGTGGCGCCGGTGGCCACCATCCTCGGCGTCTCCCTCATCGATACGTTCGAGATTATCCCGCCGCGCGCGGATGAGCTGGTGCACGGCATCGCTGTCGCGATCATCATCAAGGCCATCGGCACGGCCGCAGCGCGCGCCATGCTGGCACCGGGAGAACCCTGGCGGCGGATGCCGCCGATCTCCGACCGCGCCGCCATGATCACCTTCCGCTACTTCTCATGGGCGGTGTGGACTCTGGCGGTGGCGGCGGTGCTGAACGCCCTGCACCGGGTGCTGTTCGCTCCCCTGGGCCTCACGGTGGTGACCAGCGCGGTGATGGCCTTGCTCATCGCCGTCTTCATCGCCCGCTTCCTGCTCCACCTCGCGCGCTCCGAGGAGGATGACGAGGATTCCGCCGCCCAGGACGGCGGCGAGAAGAGCGGCTCCCACCCCATCGAGGGGCGCCACTGGGTGCGCCTTTTGGTGTGGCTGGTGGTGGCTCTGGTGATCGGAGCGCTGGTGGTGGGCTATGTGAGCTTCGCCGCCTTCATCGCCAGCCGCGTGGTGGTGGCCAGCGCCATCCTCGGCGTGCTCTACGTTCTGTACGGCCTCATCGACTCCTTCTTCGGCACCGGCCTTGCGGCCGACACGCCGCGCTCGCGGCACCTTTCCAAGGCGCTGGGCCTGAAGCCCACCAGCCTGGAGCTGATCGGGGTGGTCGTGTCCGGCCTGCTGAAGGTGCTGCTGTTCGTTGTGGCGGCGGTGCTCATCGTGGGCAGCTGGGGGGCGTCCTCCGCCGACGTGATGGATACGGTGGAGCGCATCTCCTTCGGCATCCATATCGGCAACATCAACATCACGCTGTCGAGCGTGCTCTATGCCGCCATCTTCCTGGTGGTGGGCATCGTGGTGGCGCGCGGCCTGCAACGGTGGATCGCCACCGCCCTGCTGCCACGCACGGGGCTCGAACCCTCGCTGCAATCCTCCATCGCCACCATCGTCGGCTATGTGGGGTTCATCGTCGTCCTGATGGGCGCCATGAGCGAGCTGGGGCTGAACCTGGAAAACCTCGCATTGGTGGCCGGCGCCCTCTCGGTGGGTATCGGTTTCGGCCTGCAGTCCATCGTGTCGAACTTCGTGTCGGGCCTGATCCTGCTGGCGGAACGGCCGATCCGGGTGGGCGACACCATCAATGTGAAGGGCGAGGAAGGCTATGTGCGACGCATCTCGGTGCGCTCCACGGAGATCGAAACCTTCGACCGCGCCTCGGTGATCGTGCCCAATTCGGACCTCATCACCGGCATGGTGAAGAACTGGACCCACGCCAACACCACCGGCCGCATCATCATCACCGTCAACACCCCCTATGACGCGGACGCGGAGGAGGTGCGCGACATTCTGGTGGGCTGCGCCTGCGCCCATCCGCAGGTGCTGCAATCGCCGCCGCCGCGCGTGTTCCTCACCAAGTTCACCGAGATGGGCATGGTGTTCGAGCTGCGGTGCGTGGTGGCCAATGTCGACTATTCGCTGACCGTGAAGAGCGATCTGCACTTCCAGATCCTGTCGCGCTTCCGCGTGGCGGGGGTCGGCATGGTGTCGCAGCCGTGGGCCTCGCTGGCGCGCGCGCCGGCCGATCTGGTGCCGCGCCCGGCGCCCGGCAGCAGCGGGCCCGCCGATCTCACCCAGGGGGATTAACGCCCCCTATACCGGCCCGGGCGCACAAGGTCCGGGCCGTACCGGCGCCCGATGGGGCGCCCCTTTCGCCTTGTCTGCTGGAGCCGCCATGCGCGCCCTTCTCACCGCTCCCTCGCATTCCCGCTGGAGCAACCGCCGCGCCGGGGTCGGCCTCGTGCTGGCCCTGATGCTCGCGGGCTGCGGCACCACCGAGACTGTGACCGAGCAGCCGGCCTTCTATACCAACCTCGCCAAGACCGGGAAGCCGGTGGACGCGGAGGCCGCCGCCTCCATGATCTCCGACTACCGCACCGCGCGCGGTCTCTCGCCCGTCACCATCGACCCGGCGTTGAACCAGATCGCCCAGAACCAGGCCAACGCCATGGCCAAGGCCGACAGCCTCTCCCACGAGGTGGGCGGGCGCACCTTCATCCAGCGCATGAAGGCCTCCGGCTACCCTTCCAGGATGGCGGTGGAGAATGTGGGTGCCGGCTACCACACCCTGGCCGAGGCCTTTTCCGGCTGGCGGGATTCTCCCCCACACAACAAGAACATGCTGACGCCGGGCGTGACCCGCATGGGCATCGCCACCGCCAACGCGCCCAATTCCAAGTACAAGGTCTACTGGGCCCTCGTCCTCGCCCAGCCGGACTAGGCGGTCTCCGAGCGTAGCGGGAGCCGGTTCGCCGGTCAGGCGCGCTGGGGCCGATCGGCTGTCGCGCCTTCTGCCGGGTGCGCTCCCGGAAGGCCGCTGGCCCCATGCCCTGCGCAAGACCCCACGTTCCGGAAGGCCGCTACCACCGCGTGTGCATCGCGAAGGCGCATTTTGCGTCGCGGCAAATCTTCGTGGACCCGCGGCCTTTGAGCCGTTAGCGTCCCCGCCCGTTTTGAACGGCGAGGCAGGGACTTCCACGGATGTTGCCGGATATCTGCGATTATGACGGGCTGATCCGCGCCTTCCGCTGGGCGCTGCCCGCCACCTACAACATGGCCGCCCACGCCTGCGACCAGTGGGCCGCCCAGGAGCCGGGCCGGCCCGCTTTGTACCTTCCCGCCGATGGCGGCTTCGCGCCTTTCTCCTATGGCGCCCTTTCCTCCCTCTCCAATCGCCTCGCCCAGGCGCTGCGCGCCAAGGGCGTTGCGGCCGGGGATCGGGTGGGCATCCTGCTGCCGCAATCGGTGGAGGTTCTGGCCACCCATTTCGCCGTCTACAAGCTGGGCGCCATCGCCGTGCCGCTGGCGGGCGCCTTTGGGGTGGAGGCCCTCGCCTACAGGCTCGAGGATTCCGGGGCGCGCGCCCTCGTCACCGACGATGCCGGCCTCGCCAAGATCGCCAACCGCCCCGAAGCGCTCGACCTCATCGTGAACGTGGACGGCGCGCGCGACGGCGTGCTGTCGTTCGCGGATCTGGTGGCGGCGGGAGCCGACCGCCCCATGGGCCTCGTCACCACGCCCGACACGCCGGCGCTGATGATCTACACCTCCGGCACCACGGGCCAGCCCAAGGGGGCCCTGCATGGCCACCGCGTACTGCTGCCCCATGTGAGCGGGGTGCGCTTCACCCACGATTTCCTGCCCCATCCCGGCGACCGCATGTGGACCCCCTCGGACTGGGCCTGGGCCGGCGGACTGCTCAACACGGTGCTGCCGGCGCTGGCGCTGGGCGTTCCGGTGGTGGTGCAGCCCAAGGGCAAGTTTGATCCGGAAGCGGCCTTCGCCCTCATTGCGGCGGCGGGCGTGCGCAACGCCTTCATTCCCCCCACCGCGCTCAAGATGATGCGCGCCGTGCCCTCGCCCCAGGCCCGCTTCGGCTTCGACCTGCGCACGGTGGGCTCGGCCGGCGAGGCGCTGGGGGCGGAAACCTTCTCCTGGAGCCGGGAGGCGCTGGGGGTGCAGGTGAACGAGTTCTACGGCCAGACGGAGTGCAACTACGTCATCGGCTCGAACGCGGCGCTGGGCGTCTCGCGCGCCGGGGCCACCGGCAAGGCCCTCCCCGGCCACGAGGTGGCGGTGCTGAAGGAGGACGGCCAGCCCGCCGCGGCGGGCGAGATGGGGCAGATCGCGGTGCGCGCCGGCGACCCGGTGATGTTCCTCTCCTACTGGAACCGGCCCGAGGCCACCGCCGCGAAATACACCGAGGCCGACGACCGGGACGGCTGGTTCCTCACTGGCGATCTCGCCCGCCGGGACGAGGACGGCTATTTCCACTTCCTGGGCCGTGATGACGACATCATCACCTCCGCCGGCTACCGCATCGGCCCGGCGGAGATCGAGGACACCCTGCTGCGCCATCCGGCGGTGGCGCTGGCGGCGGCGGTGGGCAAGCCGGACCCGCTGCGCACCGAGATCGTGAAGGCGGTGCTGGTGCTGACACCGGGCTACAGCGCCTCCGACAGCCTGGTGGCGGAGATCCAGGATTTCGTCCGCACGCGCCTCGCCGCCTATGAATATCCGCGTGAGATCGTGTTCGCGGACGAGCTGCCGCTCACCACCACCGGCAAGGTCATCCGCCGCGCCCTGCGGGGCTGAGGACAGGCCCCCGCCAGGATCGGACCGGCGGGACACTCTGCCGTGGGGACGCGGCCGCCGCTATTCCCGATAGCTGCGCACCAGCTCATCGGCGGCGCGCACCAGCAACATCACGTCGATGCCCACCGCCGTGAACACAGCGCCAGCGGCCATGTAGCGGCGGGCGAGATCGGGCGTGCTGGTGAGGATGCCCGGCCGATTGCCGGCGCTGAGAATGCGCAGCATGGCGGATTCGATCTCCGCCACCACCTTCGGGTGGCTGGTCTGGTTCAGGTAGCCCATGGACGCGGAGAGGTCCCCGGGCCCGATGAAGACGCCGTCCACGCCCTCGACGGCGGCGATCTCCTCCACCTGCTCCAGCGCCTCCATGGTCTCCACCTGCACCAGCACGCACATTTCCTGCTCGTGGCGGGTGAAGTAGTCGCCCATGCGCCCGAAAGCGGTGGCCCGCACATTGCTGGCAAAGCCGCGAACGCCATTGGGCGGATAGCGCGTGGCGGCCACCGCCGCGCGCGCCTCCTCGGCATTCTGCACCATGGGCACGAGGATGGTGTCGGCGCCCAGGTCCAGCACCCGCTTGATCATCACCGGATCATTCCACGGCACCCGCACCACCGGGTGGGCGGTGCCACGCGACGTGGCCTGCAGCAGCGCAAGGATGCTCGGCACGTCGTTGGGCGCGTGCTCGGCATCGATCAGCAGCCAGTCGAAACCGGAGGCGCCCACCGCCTCCGCCGTGATGGGACTGGGAATGGAGCACCACAGGCCGAGCTGCTGGCGCCCGGCATGGAGCGCGCGCTTGAAGTGGTTGTCAGGGCGGTGCATGGGCTTCTCCATCGCCGGCGGCCGGGGCTCGTCCACCGGTTCCGGCTCGTCATATCACCATCGCGGCGCCGTGCGCAGGCCGCGCCGCCAGGGCCGCTCCCCGTCGCGCGGAACCGGGGCAGGCTCAAGGCTGTTCGGACGGCGCCCGGCCCTGAGGCGAACCGGTGTCCACCCCGCTGGAAGCCGCCTTACTCCTCCCCGTCGGCCCCGAACAGCCGCAGTTGCTGCTCGCGGACGGGGGCGAACGAAAAGCGATGGTGCGGGCAGGGGCCATGCGCCTTCAGTGCCTGCAAATGGGCTTTGCTGCCGTAGCCCTTGTGGCTCTCGAAATGATAGGCCGGAAAGGCCATGCCGAGCTGCACCATCAGCCGGTCGCGCACCACCTTGGCGACGATGGAGGCGGCGGCGATGGAGGCGACGCAGGCATCCCCGCCCACGATGGCTTCCACCGCGCAGGCCGCCGGCGGCGGATCATTGCCGTCCACCAGCAGCAGCGCAGGATGGCGGGGCAGCCCCGCCGCCGCCTGGGCCAGCGCCCACAAGGTGGCCTGGCGGATATTGTCGCGATCGATGCGCGCGGGCGGGGCCAGGCTCACCGCCACTTCGGCCGTGGCGCAGATCTCCGCATAGAGCTTCTCCCGCCGTGCCGCGGAAAGCTTCTTCGAATCGTTGAGGCCCTGCGGCACGCGTTCGGGATCGAGGATCACCGCCGCAGCCACCACCGGACCGGCCAGCGGCCCGCGCCCCACCTCGTCGGCGCCCGCCACCGGCAGCAGGCCGGCGGCCATGTGCGCCCGCTCGCGGCTGAAATCGAGCGGCGTGAAGCCATCGATCAGCGGGCCGAGCCTCGTCTGCCCACCCGTGGTCCCCCGTCCCCTGGGCATCCCTCGCCCCCTTCTCGCCTGCGCCATCGCGCGCCCGATCGCCCCGCCGGGAACAGGCCCTGCCCCTTGAGCGATGTCGCAAGGGTGGTGAGCGCGCGGCGCGCGGTGTAACACAGAACGCAGCGTGGAGCCCGGTGGCGCCCGGAGCCTCCACGGCGCCGGATAGCCGCCCCCGGACGGACGAGACGTCGCGGTGCGGCCAGCGCGACGCGTGCAGGAGAACAGCCGATGCGTTGGGAGGACTATCGCTCCAGCGACAATGTGGAGGACCGGCGCGGCCAGGGCGGCGGCGGCTTCCAGATGCCGGGCGGGCGCGGCGGCCTCGGCATCGGCACCATCATCATCGTCGGCCTGATCGGCTGGGCGCTGGGCATCAACCCGGCGGTGCTCATCGGCGGGCTCGAGGCCATCAACGGCATGGGCGGCCAGCAGCAGCAAACCCTGCCGCAGCGCCAACAGGGCCAGCAGAGCGCCAGCCAAGGCGCACCCAAGGACCAGCTGGGCCGCTTCGCCGCGGCCGTTCTCGCCCAGACCGAGGATGTGTGGACCGAGATCTTCCGCGCCGACGGCAAGGCCTATCAGGACCCCAAGCTGGTGCTGTTCTCCGGCTCCACCCGCTCGGCCTGCGGCGGCGCGCAGGCGGCCATGGGGCCGTTCTACTGCCCGCTGGACCAGAAGGTTTATCTCGATCTCTCCTTCTTCCAGGAGATGAAGAGCCGCTTCAACGCGCCCGGTGACTTCGCCGCCGCCTATGTGATCGCCCACGAGGTCGGCCACCATGTGGAGAACCTCGTCGGCATCCTGCCCAAGGTGCAGCAGGCCCAGGCCCGCGCCGGCTCCCGCGCCGAGGCCAACGCCCTTTCCGTGCGCGTGGAGCTGATGGCCGACTGCCTCGCCGGGGTGTGGGCCTACCACGCCAATGCCCGTTACCGGATCCTGGAGGAAGGCGACGTGGAAGAGGCGCTCAACGCCGCCAGCGCCATCGGTGACGACAAGCTGCAAAAGCGCTCCCAGGGCTATGCCGTGCCGGACAGTTTTACCCACGGCACCTCCCGCCAGCGGGTCTCCTGGTTCACGCGCGGCCTCAAGAGCGGCTCCATGCAGCAGTGCAATACCTTCAACGGACCGATCTGAGGTACAACCGGAAGAGGACCATAATAACTCCTTGCACTCTCCCCCTGCTGCCCGCATCCTTTCCGCAAGGGCGCGGCACAAGCGACCAAGTGGGGGAATGCCATGGATCAGCCGCGCTTCACCGATGAGGTGTTCAATCAGGCGCCGCCCTTCGGCGACCTGAATCTCGCCACCCTCGACACGCCACTGATGGACAGCGTCGAGGCGGCCGGCCACGCGGAGGCGCTGTGCGCCTTCGGGGCCGAGTGGGGCAGCATCGACCGGCTGGCGCTGGGGCGCCTCGCCAACGAGAACCCGCCACTGCTGCACAGCCACGACCCCCAAGGCCGGCGCTGCGACATGGTGGAGTTCCACCCCGCCTACCACACGCTGATGGCGGCCAGCATGTCCGCCGGCCTGCATTGTTCCAGCTGGGATGTGGCCGGGCGCCCCCTGCACCGCCGCCGCGCGGCCCTGCTCTATGTGGTCAGCCAAGTGGAGGCGGGCCACGTCTGCCCGCTCACCATGACCCATGCCGCCCCAGCGGCCCTGGCTGCGGCGCCGCATCTACTGCGCGCCTGGCTGCCGCGCATCCGCTCTCGCTGCTACGATAGCCGCTTCCTGCCCTTCTGGGAGAAGGCCGGCGTCACCATCGGCATGGGCATGACGGAAAAGCAGGGCGGCAGCGACGTGCGCGCCAATGTCAGCCGCGCCGTGCCGGTGACCGCCGACGAATATGAGATCACCGGCCATAAATGGTTCTTCTCCGCCCCCATGAGCGACGCCTTCCTGGTGCTCGCCCAGGCGCCGGCGGGCCTCACCTGCTTCCTCATTCCCCGCTTCCGGCCCGATGGCGCCATCAATGGGCTGCGGCTGATGCGGCTGAAGCGCAAGCTTGGCAACTGCTCCAATGCCTCGTCCGAGGTGGAGTTCGACCGGGCCTTCGCCTGGCGGGTGGGGGAGGAAGGACGCGGCGTGCGCACCATCCTCCAGATGGTGCAGCTGACGCGGCTGGATTGCGCGGTGTCCTCCGCCGGCCTGATGCGGCTGGCGCTCACCCTCGCCCTACACCATGCGCACCACCGCCGCGCCTTTGGGCGCAGCCTGGTGGATCAGCCCGCCATGGGCATGGTGCTCGCCGACCTCGCCCTGGAGGCGGAGGCGAGCACCGCCCTGGCCATGCGCCTGGCCGAGAGCTTCGAGGCCGGCGCCGGCAATGGCGGCCTGAACAGCATGGAGGCGGCACGCGCGCGGCTGCTGACTCCGGCGGTGAAGTTCGCCATCTGCAAGGCCGCGCCCGGCTTCATTTTCGAGACCATGGAGGCGCTGGGCGGCAATGGCTACGTCGAGGAGGGCCTGATGCCCCGCCTCTACCGGGAAGCGCCCGTGAACGCCATCTGGGAGGGCTCCGGTAACGTGGTGGCCCTCGACCTGTTGCGCGCGGCCACGCGCGAGCCCGACGCCCTCCAGACCCTCCTCACCGAGCTGAAGAGCGAGGCCGCCGGCCTGCCGGGCGTGCACGCCGCCGCCGAGGAGCTGACCCGACTCATCGGCCCCTACACCCCTTCCGAGGCCCATGCCCGGCGCGCGGCCCAGACCCTCGCCAATCTTTCCGCTACGGCCGCGCTCGCCCGCACCGCCCCGGCTGAGGTTGCGGAGCACTTCGCCGCCACCCGTCTCGCCCAGCCGCGCGGATTGTTCGGTACCAACGAAATTTCCAGCATCTGCGACCTTCTGATCGAGCGCGCGTTCGCCGCCTGACGCTTGCGGGGCGCGGTGCGACGTGCGATGACAAGTCCACGCGGCGGGATCAGTTGACGTAAGGTCGCGCGGGCACCTGCAAGGCGGGGCCATTGAAACCTCGGCAAGCGTTCGCTATAGGGGCCGTCAACTCATCCTAGGGCCATCCGGCCGCACCTTCGGCCGTGGCCGTCGGCAGCGCGCCGCCCGCAAGACGCGGGTGCGGCGGGGAACGGCCAGTACACGAGAGGCGTCAGTCCATGTCTTCCACGTTCGACACGGTGGCCAACATCATCGCGGAAACGTGCGATATCCCGCGGGACACCATCACGCCGGACAGCCACGCCATCGACGATCTGGGCATCGACAGCCTCGACTTCCTGGACATCGCCTTCGCCATCGACAAGGCGTTCGGCATCAAGCTGCCGCTGGAGCAGTGGACCCAGGAAGTGAACGACGGCAAGGCCACCACCGAGCAGTATTTCGTGCTCAAGAACCTGTGCGCGCGCATCGACGAGCTGGTGGCCGCCAAGGCGGCTTGAGTTCGACTTGAATCTAAACCGCGCGAGACCGGACGGAGCCCATGCGTCCTGAAGTCTTCAAGATGATCGACCGGGTCGTTTCCATCGACCCGTCGCTCAATAAAATCCATTGCCAGGGCCTGGTGCCGCAGGAAAGCTCCATCTTCGAGGGGCATTTCCCCGGTCACCCGATCATGCCCGGTGTGCTCCTCATCGAAGCCATGGCGCAGACCACCGGATGGCTCATCCTGGCGCGCAACCGCTTTGAGAAGATGCCTTTCCTCGCCACGGTGAAGGAAGGCAAGCTGCGCACCTTCGTGGTGCCCGGGCAGAATCTCGACCTTCATTCCGAGATCCTGCACGAGGGCTCCGGCTTTGTGGTGGCCCGCACCCAGGGCCTGCTCGAAGGCAAGCTGGTGTGCTCCGCCGAGCTCACCTTCCGCGTGCTGCCCTGGCCGGAAGGCAAGATGAAGGCGGTGGTCATGAAGGTGGCCGAGCACGTTAACTTTCCCCTGACGGACTTTGCTGATGCCTGATGCGCGCGCCACGCGGCGTGAGGTGTGGATTACGGGCGTCGGGCTCGTCTCCTCACTGGGTGAGGGCCTCGAGGCCCACTGGGACGCTCTGACCAACGGCCAGGCACCCGTCACCGACGCGACCACGTTCGCGCCGTATGTGGTGCACCCCCTGGTCAAGGTGAACTTCGACACGCAGATCCCCAAAAGGGGTGATCAGCGGCAGATGGAGCCGTGGCAGCGCATCGGCACCTATGCGGCCGGCCTCGCGCTGGACGCGGCCGGCATCGCCAAGAACACCGAGATCCTGTCCAAGACCGACATGATCGTGGCGGCGGGCGGCGGCGAGCGTGACTTCGCCGTGGATGCCGCCATCCTCAACGACCTGTCCACCTCCAACGATCCCGGCCGGCTGCTCAATGAGCGACTGCTCTCGGACCTGCGGCCAACCCTGTCGCTGGCGCAGCTCTCCAACCTGCTCGCCGGCAACATCTCCATCGTGCACGGGGTCACGGGCTCGTCCCGCACCTTCATGGGCGAGGAGAGCGCGGGTGTGGACGCGGTGCGCATCGCCTATGCCCGCATCGCCGCGGGCCAGAGCGAGATCGGCCTCGTGGGCGGCGCCTACAATGCCGAGCGCGAGGACACCATGCTCCTCAACGACCTGGACGATTTCTGCCTGAAGGGCGAGTTCCGTCCGGTCTTCTCCAGCCCGGAACCGGGCATCGCGGCAGGCTCCATGGGCGCCTTCCTGGTGCTCGAATCGCCGGAGCATGCAACCGCGCGCGGCGCCACGCCCATCGCCAAGCTCTCCGGCGTCTGGTCCGAGCGGGCGCGGCGGCAGCTGGACGGCGCGGTGCGCGACAAGGTGCGCGCGCTGCTCACCACTGCGGGGACCGACGGCGCCAGCGCCATCATCTCCTGCGCCACCGGCGCACGGGCCGCCACGGCGCCCGAGGCGGAAGCCATCGCCACCACCGGCCTGCCGGTGCGAGCCGTGGCCAATCGCATGGGCCATGGCTTTGAGGCCCAGTTTATCGCCGGCCTCGCCCTCGCCGCCCTGTGCGTGTCCAAGGGCGCGCTCTATCCGGCCCTCCCGGGGGACCCTTTGGAGAAGGCGGCAGATGGGGTGGACCGCGTGGTGGTCACCTCGGTCGGTCATTGGCGCGGCGAAGGCGCCGGCGTGGTGGAAAAGATCTGAGGGCGCGCGGCGCCTTCATGTTCCGCGTGGCCCGGGGCATGCCCTTCCGCGCGGAAGAGTGAGCGACACGCGCCCGGATCGGCCGAGCACCTCGGCCGATCCGGGCGTTTCGCCATTTCAGTACCTTTTGCGAAGATGCGGCTTCGCGAAAGGCGGACGGTTGGTAAACCGCTCATTTACCTTGTGGGCGGCTTCAGCTTATTTTCCGGCGAGATCGGCCACCGGCCGCGCGCGATGCGGATGCGCGCCGGGCCGATCCAGCCATTCACGGGCGCCTCGGGCGGGCGCAGCTCGAATTGGGGGAGCCGCGACATGACGCAGGCGCATCTGGACAAATTCGGTCGGCCCATCGTGGTGGTCACCGGCATCGGGCTCGTCACCTCGCTCGGCCAGGGCAAGGAAGACAATTGGCGGCGCCTGACGGCGGGCGAATCGGGCATTCACACCATCACCCGCTTCCCCATCGAGGGCATGCGCACCACCATCGCCGGCACCGTCGACTTCCTGTTCGAAGGCCGCGTGCCCGCGCCTGATCTTTCCGAGAAGCTCGCCACCCTGGCGGTGGAGGAAGCCATTGCGGAAGCCGCCATCGGCACGGCGGGTGACTTCCCCGGCCCCCTCTTCGCCGCTGTTCCGCCGGTGGAGCTGGAATGGCCCGAGCGCCGGCAGATCGCCGATGCGGTGGGCCGTTACCCCATTGTCTATCATGACCTTCTCGCCGCCGCCGATTCGGGCAAGTTCCGCCCCTGGCACGAGCGCTTCCTGTTCGGCTCCGTGGCTGACCGCCTGGCCGACCGCTTCGGCACCCGCGGCCAGCCCATTTCCCTGTCCACCGCCTGCGCGTCGGGAGCCACCGCGATCCAGCTGGGCGTGGAAGCCATCCGCCGGGGCGACACGGACGTGGCGCTCTCCCTCGGCACCGACGGCTCCGTGCACCCGGAAGCGCTGATCCGCTTCTCACTGCTTTCGGCCCTGACCACCGCCAACGACAAGCCCGGGGAGGCCTCCCGCCCCTTCGCCAAGAGCCGCGACGGCTTCGTGATGGCGGAAGGCGCCGCCGCTTTGGTGCTGGAGAGCTATGAGCATGCCGTGGCGCGTGGCGCCAAGATTCTCGGCGTGCTGGAAGGCTGCGGCGAGATGGCGGACAATTTCCACCGCACCCGCTCCAATCCCGATGGGCGCCCCATCATCGGCTGCATGCGCAATGCCTTCGCCGATGCGGGCATCACCGCCGACGACGTGGACTATATCAACGCCCACGGCACCTCGACCCCCGAGAACGACCGCATGGAATATGTGGGCCTGAAGGGCGTGTTCAGCGAGGAGAAGCTGGCCAAGACCCCCATCTCCTCCAACAAGTCCATGATCGGCCATACGTTGACTGCGGCGGGGGCCATCGAGGCGGCGGTGTCGCTGCTCACCATCGCCAATGGCCGCATTCCGCCCACCATCAATTACAACATCCCCGATCCGGCCATTCCGCTGGACGTGGTGCCCAACGTGGCGCGCGATGCCGTGGTGAAGCGGGTAATTTCCAACTCGTTCGGCTTCGGCGGCCAAAATGTGTGTCTGGTGCTGGCGGGCGAGCCGGCGTGAGCCGACCGCGACCGCGCGCCCGCGACGCATCCGGCCTGAACGCCTCCTGCCCGCGCGCCATGCATTCGTGCAGCGGCCATTCAGGGGCAACCCGCCCCCTCTCCCATTTGCGGGGGCGGACGATGGCGGGGAAGCGCCACATCCGCCCGACCGTGCCGGCTCGCGGAACTGTGCTTGTGCCAGCACAATGCCAGGCCGGCCTGCGCGGACAGCGGCAATTCCCTGCCCTGCGGTCCCGCGCCGTGCGATACCCCATCCGCCCCTTCCCTGACGCCCCCGTCCCGGCGTGGGCGGTGAACGCATGGTGCCCCAGATGAAACCCATCCTCGTCACCGGCGGCGGCCGGGGCCTCGGCGCCGCTATCGTGCGCCAGCTGGTGGCCGCGGGCTATGCCGTCACCTTCACCTACCGCTCGGCCATCTCGGAGGCGGAAGCCCTCATGGCGGAGATCCGCGCCGCGCACCCTGAGGCGCAGCTCTCCGCGATCGCCCTCGATCTCGCGGACCGTGCGGCGGTGGACGCCTTCGCCCAGGCGCTGGAGGAAGGCGAGACCTGGTATGGCTTCTGCCACAATGCCGGCGCCTCCTATGACACGCTGGCCGCCATGATGGACCAGGACAAGGCGGAAGGCGTGATGCAGGTGAACCACTTCGCCTTCGCGCGCATCGCCCGCGCCTTGGTGCGGCCGATGACGCGGGCGCGCGAAGGGCGCATCGTGGCCATCGGCTCGGTGGCGGCGCTGCAGGCCAATCCGGGCAATGTGGCCTATGCGGCCTCCAAGGCCGCCCTGCTCGCCCATGTGCGCGGCCTTGCTATCGAGACCGCGCGGCGCGGGGTGACGGCGAACTATATCGCCCCCGGCTTCATCGATACCGCCATGCTGGAAAAGTATGCGGACTATCGTGCCAGGATGGAGGCGCAGATTCCGGCCGGCCGCTTCGCCACCCCCGACGACGTGGCGCAGGTGGCGGCCTTCCTCTTCTCCCCCGGCGCGGGCTATATGACCGGTGCCGTCCTGCCGGTGGATGGAGGGCTTTCCGCCGCCCTGCCCGCCCACCGCTGACCCGAAACAACAGAGAACAACATGCGTGGCCTCCAGCTCGTCTCCGACCGCAAGCTCGAAATCGTGACCCTGCCCGAACCCGAGGCGCCCGGCGCCGGTGAGGTGCAGATCCGCGTGAAGGCGCTGGCGCTCAACCATATCGACGTGTGGGGCTGGCGCGGCATGGCCTTCGCCAAGCGCAAGATGCCGCTCGTGGTCGGCGCCGAGGCCGCCGGCGAGATCGTGGCCCTGGGCGCCGATGTGCGCGGCCTGAAGGTGGGCCAGACGGTAGCCATGTACGGCGCCATGACCTGCGGCCACTGCAAGAACTGCCTCGCCGGGCGCGACAACCTGTGTGAAAACGTGGGCGGCGTGCTGGGCTTTCACATTGACGGCTTCGCCCGCGACATCATCAACATGCCCGAGCGCCTGGTGATCCCCGCTCCCGACGGCATCTCCTTCGAGGATGCCGCCTGCGCGGGCATCACCTTCTCCACCGTCGAGCACATGCTGTTCGACAATGCCAAGCTGGTGGAGGGCGAAACCGTGCTCGTGCACGCCGGCGGCTCGGGCATCGGCTCGGCGGCCATCCGCCTCGCCAAGGATGTGGGCGCCATGGTCATCACCACCGTGGGCGACGACGAGAAGGCCGAGAAGGCCAAGGCGCTGGGTGCCGATCACGTCATCAATTACCGCAAGGACCGGTTCGAGCACGAGGTGCGCAAGATCACCAAGAAGGTGGGCGTGGACGTGGTGTTCGAGCATGTGGGCGCGGACACCTGGAACGCCTCCCTGCTCTCCATGAAGCCCGGCGCGCGGCTCGTGACCTGCGGTTCCACCTCGGGTGTGAGCGTGCAGATGAATCTGATGCAGCTCTTCCAGCGCCAGTACAAGATTTTCGGCTCGTTCGGCGCCACCATCAAGAATGTCTCCGATGGCCTGGAAAAGATGGGGCGCGGCGTGAAGCCGGTGATCGACACGGTCGTGCCCCTCGAGAACTTCAACGAAGGCCTGGAGCGGCTCGAAAGCCGCCGCGTCTTCGGCAAGATTGTCGTGAAGTTCTGAACGCTCATCGCGACGGGCGCGGCCGGGGCTCGGCTCCTGCGCGCCCGCGCCTTTCTTCTTGCCAGCCGGTGCCGCGCCTTGCCTCGCCCTGAGACCCTCATTCGCCGCCTCAAGTCCCGCCTCACGCCCGTGGCGGAAGCGATCGTGGGCGGCTATGTGCGCTTCTCCATCTGGTGGCTGCGCCTTTGGCCGCACTGGCTCTCGTCCGGCGGCATGGCGTTCTGGGCGTGGCTGGTGGGCCCTTTCTTCCCGGTGAGCAACACCGCGCGGCGCAACCTCAAGGCCGCCTTTCCGGAGAAGAACGAGCAGGAGATCGAGCGCCTGGTGGGCGGCATCTGGGCCAATCTGGGCCGACTCACCGCGGACTTCGCCCAGCAGGATCGCCTGTGGGACTATGATCCGGCGCATCCCAATACCGGCCGCATCGAGGTGAAGGGGGCCGAGATCTTCGAACGCCTGCGCGACGATGGCCGCCCTGCCTTGTTCTTCACCGCTCACACGGGCGACTGGGAGCTGTGCGCTATCGCCGGGGCTGCGTTCCATGTGCCCGGCGGGGTGCTCTATCGGGCGCCCAACAACAGGAAAGCCGCCGAGCTGATCGAGGAGATGCGCTCGGGCACCATGCCGGGCCTCATCCGCGCCGGCCGCGATGCCGGACGCCTCATGGCGCGCATGCTCGCCGACGGCCAGCATATCGGCATGCTGGTGGACCAGTACTGGACCGGTGGCCCGGAAGTCATGTTCTTCGGCCGCCCCTGCGCCACCAATCCCACCCTGGCACGCCTCGCCCGCCAGTTTGACTGCCCGGTGCATGGCATGCGCGTCGTCCGTCTGCCGGGCGCCCGGTTCCGCATCGAGATCACCGAGGAAGTGGCTCTGCCCCGCGATGTCGAGGGCAAGATCGACGTGGTCGGGGCCATGCAGGCGGTCACCTCCATCGTCGAGGGCTGGGTGCGCGAACACCCCGAACAGTGGCTCTGGCTGCATCGCCGCTGGCGATGAGGGCTAAATATGCCGGGTCTTGTGCTCAAGACCCGCTTGACGCGCGCAAGTATTGCGGGAAATAGGCTTGCAGGTTGGCCGGTACGCAGGCACGCTTCCGGCTCATCCTTCTGCAGCTCCCCAGGCGGCCGCCCCCGCGCTGCGGGAGCCACGGCCCGCGCGTCACACGGCGAGACACGGCGACTGAGATGCAAATCGTTCTGGTGGATTCCAGTCGCGTTTCGCTGAAGCTCATCAGCCAGACGCTGGCGCAGGCTGGACACGAGGTTGTGACCTTCTCCGACGGCGCCACCGCCCTAGAATACCTGCGCTCGGGCTATCCCCTCGACGTGCTGCTGACCAGCTTCGAGCTGCCCCATATCTCCGGGCTGGAACTGTGCTGGGAAGCGCGGCTGATCGCCAATGAAGGCCGGCCGCTCTACGTCATCGCCATGTCGTCCAATGCCGATGGGCACCAGCTGATCGAGGCCCTCGATTCGGGCGCCGACGACTTCGTGGCGAAGCCGCCCGTGCCGGCCGAGCTGTTCGCCCGCCTACGCGCCGCCGAACGCCTGAACCAGGCCCGCCGCGAGCTGATTCGCCTCGCCACCGTGGACCCCCTCACCGAGCTGCTGAACCGCCGCGCCTTTTTCGAGCGCGCCCAGAACATCTGCTCGGCCGCAACCGCCGAAAAACCGGTGTCGCTGGTGATGTTCGACATCGACCACTTCAAGCGAATCAACGATTCGCGCGGCCACGATGCCGGCGACTGTGTTTTGCGCGCGGTGTCCGCCCTCGTCCGCCAGGGTCCCGGGCAGGCCGCGCGGCTCGGCGGGGAGGAGTTCGTCGTCATCCTGCCCGCGACCGCGGCGCCCCAGGCCTGGGCCATGGCCGAGGTCCTGCGCACAAAGGTGGCGGGCATGCAGGTGCCCGTGCCCTCGGGCGGGCCCGTCAGCGTCACCATCTCCCTCGGCCTCGCCCAATACCGGACCGGCGAGACCGTGGACCAGTTCCTCAAGGCTGCGGACGTCGCGCTTTATGCCGCGAAGACCGAGGGGCGCAACCGCACCGCCGTCGCCCACGCCAGCAGCGTGCTGCACCTGCCCGACGGCGCCGGCTACGAGCCTCCCGGCCCGTTGAACCATCCCGCCTGACGCCCGGAAATTCCATCGTGATGCGTTCGGATCCGCGAACGGGCCTTGCCCGAGCCGCGACGATCCGATAAAGGCGCGCTTTGCGTTTGCTGAGGATGATCGAAATGGGATCGCGGCCGGTGGCCGTCATCATGGGCAGCCAGTCCGATTGGGAAACCATGCGCCACGCCGTCGAGACGCTGCAGGCGCTCGACGTTCCCTGCGACGCGCGGATCGTCTCGGCCCATCGCACGCCAGATCGCATGTACGCCTTCGCCAAGAGCGCCAGGGCGGAGGGCTTCAAGGTGATCATCGCCGGAGCCGGCGGTGCCGCGCACCTGCCGGGAATGGTGGCCGCCCTCACCACCCTGCCGGTGTTCGGCGTGCCGGTGGAATCAAAAGCCATGTCGGGGCTCGACAGCCTCTATTCCATCGTCCAGATGCCAGCCGGCGTGCCCGTGGGCACGCTCGCCATCGGCAAGGCCGGCGCCGTCAATGCGGCGCTGCTCGCCGCCGCCGTGCTGGCCGGGTCCGACGATGCCCTGGCCGAGCGGCTGGAGGCGTGGCGGGCCGAACGCACGGCCGCCGTCGCGGAACAGCCCGTCTGAGACCATGCTTCAGCCCGGCGACACCATCGGCATCCTCGGCGGAGGCCAGCTCGGTCGCATGACCGCGCTCGCAGCCGCTCAGCTCGGCCTCAAAAGCATCATCTTCTGCCCGGAGGCGGGCAGCCCCGCCTTCCAGGTCAGCGACGCCCATGTGTGCGCCGCCTATGACAATTGGGAGGCTCTCGCCCGCTTCGCCGGCATGGTGCAGGCGGTGACCTATGAATTCGAGAACGTGCCCCTGGACACGGCCGAATTCCTCGCGGCCCGCGTGCCGCTGCGGCCCGGCCCCCGCGCGCTGGCGGTGAGCCAGGACCGGCTGCAGGAAAAAACCTTCGTCAACGGCCTTGGCATAGAGACCGCGCCGTTCGCCGCCGTGGACGACCTGGAGGGGTTGAACCGGGCGGTGGCCGCCCTCGGCCTGCCCGCAGTGCTGAAGACCCGCCGCTTCGGCTATGACGGCAAGGGCCAGGTGACGCTGCGCCCCGGCGACGACCTCGCCTCCGCCTGGGACGCCATCGGCCGGCAAAGCGCCATCCTGGAAGGGTTCGTGCCGTTCGAGCGCGAGGTCTCCATCATCGCCGCCCGGCGCTCCGACGACGCCTTCGCGGCTTATGAAGTGACCCAGAACGTCCATCGCAACCACATCCTGCACACCTCGACGGTGCCCGCGGAAGTGAGCCCGGCCGCGGCGCGGCAGGCCCGCGCCTGCGCCTGCGCCATCGCCGGCGCCCTGGATTATGTGGGCGTATTCGCGGTCGAGCTGTTCGTGGTCGGCCGTGGCGCCCAGGAGCGGGTGATCGTCAATGAGATCGCCCCCCGCGTGCATAATTCCGGGCACTGGACCCAGGACGGCGCCATCACCTCCCAGTTCGAACAGCATGTGCGCGCCATCGCCGGCTGGCCCCTGGGTGAAACCGGTCGCATCGGCCGCGTGGAGATGACCAACCTGATCGGGGATGACGTCTCCACCTGGCATGAGCTGCTCGCCGAGCCCGGCGCGCACCTGCATCTGTATGGCAAGGCCGAGGCCCGGCCGGGTCGCAAGATGGGTCATGTGAACCGCATCTGGCCCGATGATTCCGGCTGTTCCCACATTCCCGACAAAAGCTGCTGACACCCCCGACTCACGGTGTGATACAACCGTTAGCGAATCAGTCACTGCGTTTCTTTTCGGCAGCGGGGGAACCCGAATGGCCAACGGCGAAGCTTTGCTCGACATCCGCCAGACAGCCCTCCAGATGGCGCGGTCGGGTCGCTTCTGTGGCTGGCGGCTCATCGAGATCGAGCTTCGCTTCATCCGCGGGCTGAAGATCGCGCAGGCCTTCTTCCATGATGTGGAGCTGCGGGATGAACTGGACGCGCTCTGCCGTGCCGCCCAGCGCCACCGCCGCCCCCAGGCGGGATTACCCCCGGTCCCGAAGTATCGCTTCCACGGTGCCACCCTGCCCCGCCCGCCGGTGATCCGCTTTCTCTGGGATACCGCCCCGGAGAGCCCCCCGCCCTTCGGTGAGGCGCTCGCGAGCGCGGGATAATAAGCCGGCGCAAGGCTTCGCGGGTGAAAGGCCCCTCGCGCAGGCGAGTGGACAACCTTCCGCTTGTCTGATAATAGAGCGGCTCCTTCGGACATGCCGCATGGTCGCCGCATGGCGCTCTGCCCCAAGGTTCGGAGTTCCAGATCATTTCCGCACCGGATCGGCGCAACAGCTCGAAGAGGCAAACACGTGCAAGTTCTCGTCCGCGACAACAATGTTGATCAGGCCCTGAAGGCGCTCAAGAAGAAGATGCAGCGCGAAGGGATCTTCCGCGAGATGAAGCTGCGTGGTCATTACGAGAAGCCGTCCGAGAAGCGCGCCCGCGAGCAGGCCGAGGCCATCCGCCGCGCCCGCAAGCTGGCTCGCAAGCGCGCCCAGCGCGAGGGCCTGCTGCCCTCCAAGCCGCGCAGCCGCTGAGTCTTCGGACCGGCCCTGCCGTCTCGTTTCAAAGCGGGGCGACATTTCCGATTCGGGACCGATCTCGTGACGTTTGCAATCCGCGCGGCTGACCTGCGCGGATTTTCGCGTGACCTCAGTTTCAGACCCGCCGCAAAGCGACGATGTCCTCGCCGCCTGTCCGCATTTTCCTGGCCGCGACTCCGCGCCGGACGTGGCGTTAAGGCGATGGACCGGCACCGTCCGCCCGCGGGCCGAGGGCCTCGCGCCGCGACTCACCCCAAAGCTCCCGCCCCATCGCTCCGTGTGCTTCGGACGCATCCCTCGCAAGGCACAGCTGCGCCCGCCCTTGCTGCAAGGCGCCACCGGGGGGACTCGGTCACCAAGGATCGCTGCCCTCCTCGCCACCCGACTCTCGCCGGCAGCCTCAAGATCCAGAAGCCTCAAGATCCGCTTGCGGTGAATTCTCTCGTCCCCCCGGATGCGGCCCAACCAGGGCGTGCTATAGGAGCCGGATCGGGAATGCGCTTTCCGCGCGATTTCGGGGGCACGGGCGCATGGTCGGCGCGCGGGCACGGCAGGCAGGACGCTGCGCTGCCGCCCAGGCATGTCCCCGTTTCGCGGAATCGGAGAGATGCTTTAGCCTGTTGAGTTGACGCGTTTTCTTGATACGAGCTGGGATCCACTGCGCTCGAAGACGCCCTTGGGTCATCACTCCACCACGCAATCGCCTTCAATCGGGCAGTCACGGCACATGAGCGACGTACTGCGGTCAACGTCCGGGGGCATGAAGAGCCTCGGTACCTCAACCCCCGTGAGACCGGCTTCCGAGGATCCGCAGGGTTCTGCCCTGCGGCCGGCGGATGGTCCAAGGACCGCTTCGTCCATGACCGCGACTCAACCCCTCTGGCGCATGCTTTCCTCCACCCGGGCGGCCACCCGCCGCCCGCTGCGCGAGCTCAATGCGGAACCGCGCCGCTTCGAGTCCTTCTCGCGCAGCCTGGGAGATTTGCTGCTCGACTTCTCCAAGACCGAGCTGGATGCCGATGCCCTGGCGCTGCTGCTGCGGGTGGCGGAGGTGGCCGGCGTGGCGCGCCAGCGCGATGCCATGTTCGCCGGCGAGCGGATCAATGCCACCGAGCACCGCGCGGTTCTGCATGTGGCCCTGCGCGACAGCACGCCCGCGCCGCTCATGCTCGACGGCGTGGATGTGAAGGCCGAGGTTCGCGCCAGCCTGGAGCATCTTGCCGCCTTCGCCCGCGCGGTCCGGGACGGGAGCCTCAGGGGCGCCACCGGAAACACCTTTACGGATGTGGTCAATATCGGCATTGGAGGGTCCGATCTTGGCCCGGCCATGACCACGCTCGCGCTCGCGCCTTATCATGATGGTCCGCGCTGCCATTTCGTCTCCAATGTGGATGGCGCCCACATCGCCGACACGCTCAAGGGGCTGGATCCCGCGCGCACCCTCTTCATCGTGGCGTCCAAGACCTTCACCACTGTGGAGACCATGTGCAATGCCCGCACGGCGCGCGGGTGGATCGCGGGCGCGCTGGGCGAGGATGCCGTCGGTGCCCATTTCGCGGCTGTCTCCACCGCCACGGACAAGGTGCAGGCCTTCGGCATCTCCGCCGCCCGCACCTTCGCCTTTTGGGACTGGGTGGGTGGTCGCTATTCCCTGTGGTCGGCCATCGGCCTGCCGGTGATGCTGGCCATCGGGCCCGAGCGCTTCCGCGAGCTGCTCGCCGGCGCGGAGGCCATGGACCACCACTTCCGCACCGCGCCGTTCGAGGACAACCTGCCGGTTCTGCTGGCCCTGATCGGCCTGTGGCACCGCGATGTGTGCGGCTATGTCAGCCGCGCCGTAATCCCCTATGACCAGCGCTTGGCGCGCCTGCCCGCCTATCTCCAGCAGCTCGACATGGAGAGCAACGGCAAGAGCGTGACCCGGGATGGGCAGCCTGTGGGCCAGCCCACCGGCCCCATCGTCTGGGGCGAGCCGGGCACCAATGCCCAGCACGCCTTTTTTCAGCTGCTGCACCAGGGCACCGAAATCGTGCCCGTGGAATTCCTCATTGCCGCCGAGGGGCACGAGCCGCAGCTGCGCGCGCACCATGAGCTGCTGGTGGCAAGCTGCCTCGCGCAGTCCGAGGCGCTGATGCGGGGCCGCACCCTGGAGGAAGCAACCGCGCAGCTGCGCGCCAAGGGACTGCCCGAAGCGGAGGTGGCGGCCCTCGCGCCCCATCGCGTGTTCCCCGGCGACCGCCCCTCCGTCACCCTGGCCTATCGCCAGCTCGACCCCTACACGCTGGGCCGTCTCATCGCCCTCTATGAACACCGCGTGTTCGTCGAGGCGGCGGTGTGGAACATCAACGCCTTCGACCAGTGGGGCGTGGAGCTGGGCAAGGAAATGGCGACGGCTCTGCTACCGGCCGTGCGGGGCGAAAGCGCGCCCGCCGGCGCCTCCGCCTCCACGCTCGGCCTGCTGGCTCACCTCTCACCACGCGCCCGCTGAGCGATCGCCTTTTCTCAGCGCAGTACCGCGAGTTCCGGCGTGGTGCTGCCGAGAAAGGCATCGGCAATGCCCCGCGCCTCCGCCTCCCGCAGGAAGTGGCGCAGCAGGTCGGTGGCGCTGATAACGCCAAGCAGCGCAAAATCCTCCATCACCGGCAGATGACGCACCTGATTCTCGTTCATGAGCCGCAGGGCCGTGACGATGGAATCGGAGGGCTCGCAGCAGATCAGCTCCCGTTCCAGGAACGAGGCGAGCACCATGTTCGGCGTGGCGGAGCCGTTCTCCAGCAAGGCGCGGGTCACGTCACGTTCCGAGAACACGCCGATGACGGTGCCGTGCTCGGACGGGCATTCATCCATCACCAGGACGGATGACACGTTCTCCCGCTTCATCAGCAAAGCGGCCTTCGCCACGGTGTCCGAGACACGGATGGCGATGATGCGGGTGTCGCGCTTCTCGCGCAGGATGTCGTCCACGGTGATCACTGCGTTCCCTCCTCGCCCGGCTGGCGACGATTGCGGCGGCGGATCTC
This sequence comes from Xanthobacter variabilis, assembly GCF_043831965.2. Taxonomy (NCBI): domain Bacteria; kingdom Pseudomonadati; phylum Pseudomonadota; class Alphaproteobacteria; order Hyphomicrobiales; family Xanthobacteraceae; genus Xanthobacter; species Xanthobacter variabilis. Next base: position 2,033,202 of record NZ_CM195533.1, on the reverse strand, counting down.
CGGACACGCTTGCTTGACGCCTCCAGCCACCCTCATGGTGGGGTGCGACAAATCGCCATGTCAACACAAACTGCGACACTTTAGCTCAGGATACCGCTTCCGAGCCGCGGAATACCGTTGGGGCAGCTGCGCAGGCGCGCAACCACGCTCCGCCGGGCGAAAGCCCCGGGCGCGTGGCCTCTACGATCAAAGGTAAAAGGGGCGGCTGACAGAGGGGTGCGAGGGCGTCCTCGCGCGGAGCGGGGCCCCGCCTGCTTCAGGAGAACGTGTCACCTCAAGGCCTTATGGCCTCCCCCCAACGGCAAAGGGGGGCGCCCCGCCAGGCGGCGGGGCGCCAAGGCGGCTCAGGCCGCCTTGTTCTTCGCGATCAGTTCCACGAACCGGTCGAACAGATAGTGGCTGTCCTGCGGGCCGGGGCTCGCTTCGGGGTGATACTGCACGGAAAACACCGGCTTGTCCGACAGTGCAATGCCGGCATTGGAGCCGTCGAACAGGGAGACATGGGTCTCCACCGCATTCTTCGGCAGGCTCTCCCGGTCCACGGCAAAGCCGTGATTCATGGACGTGATCTCCACCTTGCCGGTGGTGAGGTCCTTCACGGGGTGGTTCGCGCCGTGGTGGCCCTGGTGCATCTTCACGGTGGTCGCGCCCACGGCGAGGCCGATCATCTGATGGCCAAGGCAGATGCCGAAGGTGGGCACTCCCGCCTCGATCACCGAGCGGATGACCGGCACCGCATATTCCCCCGTCGCCGCCGGATCACCGGGGCCGTTGGAGAGGAACACGCCATCGGGCTTCAGCGCCAGGATGTCCTCGGCGGAGGTGGTGGCCGGCACCACGGTCACCTTGCAGCCTGCGGCGGCGAGCAGGCGCAGGATGTTGCGCTTCACGCCATAGTCCACGGCCACCACGTGGTGGCTGGGCGCCTCCTCGCGGCCATAGCCCTCGGGCCACTGCCACGGGGTCTCGCTCCAGTCGAAGCGCTGGGCGGTGGTGACCGAGGGCACCAGGTCCATGCCCACCAGGCCCGGCCAGGCGCGGGCCTCGGCCTTCAGGGCGGGAATGTCGAAGATGCCGGTGGGCGAATGGGCGATCACCGCATTGGGCATGCCCGCTTCGCGGATCAGCGCCGTCAGCGCCCGGGTGTCGATGCCGGTGATGCCGGGAATGCCGCGCGCCTTCAGCCACGCATCCAGCCCGCGCGTCGCGCGGTAGTTGGACGGCGCGGTGATGTCCGTGCGCAGCACCACCCCCCGCACGCCCGACGCGGCCGCCATGGACACCGTTTCGATGTCCTCTTCATTGGTGCCGACATTGCCGATATGCGGGAAGGTGAAGGTGATGATCTGCCCCGAATAGGACGGATCAGTGAGGATTTCCTCATAGCCGGTCATGGCGGTGTTGAAGCACACCTCGCCAGCCAGCGTGGTTTCGGCACCGATGCCGAAACCCTCGAGCACCGTACCGTCGGCAAGGACGAGAACGGCGGTGGGGACAGGCTCGCTCCAGCTGTCGGCCGCAGCAGAGCGCCCGGAACCGGTAGAGAGCGGCTCGGTGGGGGTCTGGTCTTGTTCGTTCGTCATGGATCGCCTAGATAGAGCGTCACGCGCCGCGTTTCCAGCGTCCGCGCGCGAAAAAACGTGTGCGCCGTCGCCCGGCGATCAAGATCCGGTCCGGCAGCCAGGATGGCCTCGCCCCGTTCCCCAAGGGAGCGTTCGCGAAGCCCCCCGCAAACCGGCCCTTTCGCCTGCAGGCCCGGCCAAACGACACTGGACCATTTGAGCCCAAGCGGGCCAAAGCCATGGGTGAACCGCGACGGGTGAGCCGTGAAGTGAATACGGGGGCCGCAACCTCAGGTCCATCAGATCTCGCTTCGAGGTCGGCACCAAGCCCTGCGCGCCCACCCGGCCCTTCCGCCCGATTGTCCCGCCCCGCTCTTCTTGCAAGGAAATCGATCCGTGCTTCGTGACGACATCAACGCCGCCCTCAAAGAGGCGATGAAGGCCCAGGACAAGCGCCGCCTGTCCACGCTGCGCCTCGTCAACGCCGCCCTGAAGGACCGCGACATCGAGCAGCGCGGCCACGGCAAGGACCCCCTCACCGACGACGAATTGCGCGCGCTGCTCGCCAAGATGGTGAAGCAGCGCGAGGAAAGCGCCAAGATCTACGAGGAGGGCGGCCGCCCCGAGCTCGCCGAGCAGGAGCGCGAGGAAATCGGCTACATCCAGCCTTTCCTCCCGCAGCAGCTGTGCGAGGCCGACACCCGCGCCGCCATCCAGACGGTGATCGGCGAGATCGAGGCCAAGGGTATCAAGGACATGGGTCGCACCATGGCCGCCCTGAAGGAGCGCTATGCCGGCGCCATCGATTTCGGCAAGGCCTCCCAATGGGTGAAGGACGCCCTGACCGCCGCCGGCTGACCCTTCGCGGAGCAGCGGAAGCAACCGGGTGAGCATCGCGATTCGCGGAGCTCACCCGTGCCTCAACGTCCACTGGCCGCAAGGCCCAGCCTCCCGGCCATTGCTCGGATCCACGCCGCAGGCCCAAGCCCCGCGTGTGTCCGCATGACCAGCCGCCATGCGGCCTCGGCTCTTCAGGGAAGCCTGAGACGGCCTGTCCTTCGGCCATCCCCGGCTTGCTCCCCCCGCACCGGCTCTCACCTCGCCTGGAAGCACCCTAGCGGCGGCTCCAGATCTCGGCGTCGATCTGATCCTTCAGCTCGGGCATCTCGCTCGCCAGGAACATGGGTTCCAGGCCGGCCCGGCGCTTGTCGAGATAATCCTTGGTCAGCTTGGTCACGAGGCCGGAGAGCAGCACGATGGCCACGAGGTTGATGGAAGCCATCAGCCCCATGGCCGCGTCCGCCGTGTTGAACACGGTGGCCACACTCTGCAGCGAGCCCCAGATCACCATGCCAAGCAGCGCCATCCGCAGGATCGCCACCCCCGCCACATGGCCGTGGCCCAGGAACACCAGCGCATTCTCAGCATAGGAATAGTTGCCGATGATGGAGGTGAAGGCGAAGAAGAAGATGGCGATGGCCACGAAATAGCGCCCGGCCGAACCGACATAGGTCTCCATCGCCGCCTGGGTCAGCTGGGTGCCGTTGACGCCATTGCCCGGCACCAGCACGTCGGCCAGCAAGATCAGCAGCGCGGTGGCGGTGCAGATGACGATGGTGTCAATGAAGACACCCAGCGACTGCACGAAGCCCTGGCTCACCGGGTGGTGCGGATCGGGCGTCGCCACAGCGGCGATGTTGGGTGCGCTGCCCATGCCCGCTTCATTTGAGAACAGGCCGCGCTTCACGCCATTCATCATGGCCACGGTCACGGCCCCCATCACGCCGCCGGCCGCGGGCTCCAGGCCGAAGGCGCTGGCCACGATGTGATAGAGCATGGCCGGCACTTCAGTGATGTTGGTGATGAGCGCGTAGAAGGCAAACAGCACGTAGGCGCCCGCCATGAACGGCACCACCAGTTCCGCCGTGCGGGCAATGGCCGCGATGCCGCCGAAGATGATGATGCCGGCGAGCGCCGCGATGACCACGCCGGTGCCGAGCTTGGGCAGGCCGAAGGCACCTTCCATGGCATCGGCGATGGAATTGGCCTGCACCGCATTGAACACCAGGCCGAACGAGATGATGAGGCAGACCGAGAAGACCGCCCCGGCCCACGGCGCCTTCAATCCCTTGGCGATATAGAAGGCCGGGCCGCCGCGATAGCGGCCCTCATCGTCCTTCACCTTGTAGAGCTGGGCCAGGGTGTTCTCGGCGAAGGCCGTGGCCATGCCCAGGGTGGCCACCACCCACATCCAGAAAATGGAGCCCGGCCCGCCGAGATAGAGCGCGACCGCCACGCCCGCGATATTGCCGGTGCCCACCCGCGAGGCGAGCGAGGTGCACAGGGCCTGGAACGGCGTGATGCCGGATTTGTCCGTGGCATTGGCCCGGAAGACGGAGCGCAGCATCTCCGGAAAATGGACGACCTGGATGAAACGCAGCCGGAGCGTGAAATAAACGCCCACCGCCAAAAGGCCGTAGATGAGCACATAGCCCCAGAAGATCGTGTTCAGAAAATCGATGATCGCGTCCATGGCCCCGCGCCCCGCTGCACGCCTCTGGTCCCGCTCTCTGCGGTTGTGGGGTCGAGGCTATCTTCGGCCACGGCGAGCGTCCATGGCAAAGCTCGCGTTTTGCGCCCCCGCCGCGCGCTTTCCGCTCCGCGAGCCGGCCATGTGGATAATGAGGATAGCGGGCGCATGTGGTGCGGGCGGGCAATCGCCGCGCGGATCATCAGAAAGCCCAAGTGGTGTGCATTTACACATGGGAGCTAGGATGCGGTTTCGCCTCCGCTCCGCCCATTCACCGTCCCCTGTGCTGAACTGATTCGCGAATGCGCTTTTCGCCCGCGTTCCTTGACGAGATCCGCGCCCGCCTGCCGGTGTCGGAGGTGGTGGGCCGTCGCGTCAAGCTGAAGAAGCAGGGGCGCGAGTTCGCCGGCCTCTCGCCCTTCAACGCGGAAAAGACACCCTCCTTTTTCGTGAACGATCAGAAGGGCTTCTATCACTGCTTCTCGTCCGGCAAGCACGGCGACGTGTTCGATTTCCTGATGGAGACGGAGGGCCTGCCCTTTGGCGAGGCGGTGGAGCGGCTGGCCTCCATGGCCGGCCTGCCTTTGCCGGAAGAGACGCCCGAGGCCGCCGCCCGGGAGGAGCGCCGCCGCTCCCTCTATGAGGTGATGGCGCTGGCCGCCCGCCATTTCGAGGAAACCCTGCAATCCCGGCTCGGCGCCAAGGCCCGCGGCTATCTGGCCGACCGCGAGCTGGGCCCCACCACCCAGCAGCGCTTCCATCTGGGCTACGCCGCCGGCGAGCGCTTCCACTTGAAGGAGGCGCTCGGCAAGCAGGGGGTGCCGGTGGAAGCCATGGTGGAAGCCGGCCTTCTCATTTCCGGCGAGGACATCCCGGTTCCCTATGACCGGTTCCGCGACCGCGTGATGTTCCCCATCACCGACCTGAAGGGCCGCGTGGTGGCCTTCGGCGGCCGCGCGCTGGAGAAGGATGTTCCGGCCAAGTACCTGAATTCGCCGGAAACTCCGCTCTTCCACAAAGGCAGCCTGCTCTATAACGGCTTCGACGCGCGCGCCGCCGCCCACAAGGGCGCGCGGGTGATCGTGGTGGAAGGCTATGTGGACGTGATCGCCATGGTGGAGGCCGGCTTCGGCGGGGCCGTGGCGCCACTGGGCACCGCCCTCACCGAGGACCAGCTGCAGCTTTTGTGGCGCATGTCCGAGGAGCCGCTGCTGCTGTTCGACGGCGACAAGGCCGGCCAGCGCGCCGCCGCCCGCGCCATGGATATCGCCCTGCCCCATATCAAGGCGGGCCGCTCCCTCACCTTCGCCACCCTGCCCGACGGCCAGGACCCCGACGACCTCATCCGCCGTTCCGGCCGCGAGGCCATGGAGCAGGTTCTTGCCGGCGCCCGGCCGCTGGCCACCGCGCTCTGGGAACGGGAGAGCGGCGCCGCCGCACTCGACACGCCGGAGCGCCGCGCCGCCCTGGAAGCACGCCTTAACGAGGTTGTGAACACCATCGCCGACGAGACCGTGCGCAAGCACTACCGGCAGGACATGAATGAGCGCCTGCGCGCCCTGCTGGCCCCCGCAGGCGGGCGCGGCGGCCGGCGTGAGGCCGGCGGCTGGCAAGGCGCTGGCGGGTCAGGCGGTGGGTGGAGCGCGGGCCGCTCCGGCGGGCGCGGCGGGGACCGCGGGCGCAATGCCGGACGCGGCGGGGCGCGCGAGATCGGCTTCGCCTCCGTGGGCGGCGAGATCGCCCAAACGGCATTGGTGCGCGGGCCGCTGGCGGCACTGCCCCGCAATGAGGCCCTGTTGCTGTTCTGCCTCATCAACCACCCCTTTCTGCTGGACGAGGCGGCGGAGGATGTGTCGGAGCTGCCATTTGCCAACCCGGAAGCGGACCGGCTGCGGCACGCGCTGGTCGCGGCGCACCTGGAAGGGCCGACCGCTGCGGAGGATCAAGGGGATACCCTGGCCGAGCGCCTCGACCGGGCCGACCTCGAGGACCTCTCACGTAGGGTCAAGAGCCTCTCCAACCCGAAAATGGACTGGCCAGCTTATCCTGATACCGCAAAAGAGGATGCAAGACTCTGGTGGCAGCAGCGGACGGCCTTGCATCGCAAGGCTTACGCGCTATCTAGGGAACTGAAGGAAGCTGAGAGATCCCTGGGGGAGGACCCCAGCGAGGCGAATTTTGCCTGGCTGCGCGACGTCCACGAGCGCCTGTCCACCGTTGAAGGGATGGACGCGCTGGTGGAGGGTTTTGGCGCGCTGTCCGGCCGCAGATCCGCGCGGTCGGTCTAGGCGCGGTGCGCGAAGCCGGGAAAGGCGGTCTCGGGTGAAGGCCCGTTTCGGGCGGGCGGGGATCGCACGGTTTGGGTGACCCATCCAGTTGGATGGGCGGCCGTTCAGGCGGGCTTAACGGTAACGTGTTCAAAAGAGCGCGACCGGAGCCGAATACGACAGGCGGCGGAGCCCCGGGGGCTGCGTCGCCATTTCGCCGTTGAAGATCGGCGAGATCATCAGGAGATGTCCATGGCGAAGCAATCTGCCGAGACGACCGAAGCGCCCGAGAAGGAGACCGACGCCCCCGACGGGCCGTTGCTCGACCTCTCGGACGCGGCCGTCCGGAAGATGATCAAGAACGCCAAGCGCCGGGGCTATGTGACCTACGAGCAGCTCAATGAGGTGATGCCCTCCGACGAGGTCACCTCCGAGCAGATCGAGGACACCCTTGCCATGCTCAATGACATGGGCATCAACGTGATCGAGGCCGAAGAGGCCGAGGCCGAGGAGAATGGCGAGGAAGGCGAAACCCCCGAGGAGCCCGAGGAGGCCGAAGGCGGCGAGCTGACCGAAGCCGCTCCGCGGGCGCTGGCGCGTTCCGAGACCAAGTCCGAGCCGGCCGAGCGCACCGACGACCCGGTCCGCATGTACCTGCGCGAGATGGGCTCGGTGGAACTGCTTTCGCGCGAGGGCGAAATCGCCATCGCCAAGCGCATCGAGGCCGGCCGCGAGGCCATGATCGCCGGCTTGTGCGAAAGCCCGCTCACCTTCCAGGCCATCATCATCTGGCGTGATGAGCTGGTGGAAGGCAAGGTTCTGCTGCGCGACATCATTGACCTCGAGGCCACCTATGCCGGCCCCGAGGGCAAGAACCCGCCGGCGGCGCTGGGCGAGGAAGCCGCCCTTGCGCCCGAGGCGGGCGAGGACGGCATTCTGGGCGAGCCCCCCATTCCGGAGGGCGACGAGGACGACATGGAAAACTCCATGTCGCTCGCGGCCATGGAAGCGGAGATCAAGCCGAAGGTGCTGGAAACCTTCGACCGCATCGCCGGCTCCTATGTGAAGCTGCGCCGCCTGCAGGATCAGAACGTCGAATCCAAGCTCAAGAACGAGACCCTGTCGCCGGCGCAGGAGCGCAAGGCGAAGAAGCTCAAGGAAGATCTCGTTCTCGACGTGAAGAGCCTGTCGCTCAACCAGGCCCGCATCGACGCGCTGGTGGAGCATCTCTACGAGATCAACAAGCGGCTCGTTTCCCTTGAGGGCCGCCTGCTGCGCCTTGCGGAAAGCTATGGCGTCACCCGTGACGACTTCCTGAAAAACTATCTGGGTTCCGAGCTCGACCCCAAGTGGGTGCTGCGCGTGTCCAAGCTGGGCTCGCGGGGCTGGAAGGGCTTTGTGGCCCACGAGAAGGACGGCATCAAGGACCTGCGCGGCGACATCCACGCTCTGGCCACCGAAACGGGGCTGGAGATCGCGGAATTCCGCAAGATCGTGCAGATGGTGCAGAAGGGCGAGAAGGAAGCCCGCCAGGCCAAGAAGGAAATGGTGGAGGCAAACCTTCGCCTCGTCATCTCCATCGCCAAGAAGTACACGAACCGCGGCCTTCAGTTCCTGGATCTGATCCAGGAAGGCAATATCGGCCTCATGAAGGCGGTCGACAAGTTTGAGTACCGGCGCGGCTACAAGTTCTCCACCTATGCCACCTGGTGGATCCGGCAGGCCATCACCCGCTCCATCGCGGACCAGGCCCGCACCATCCGCATTCCGGTGCACATGATCGAGACGATCAACAAGATCGTGCGCACCTCGCGCCAGATGCTCCACGAGATCGGCCGCGAGCCGACCCCGGAAGAGCTGGCCGAGAAGCTCGGCATGCCGCTGGAAAAGGTGCGCAAGGTGCTGAAGATCGCCAAGGAGCCGATCTCCCTCGAAACGCCCATCGGCGATGAGGAAGATTCGCACCTGGGCGACTTCATCGAGGACAAGAACGCCATCCTGCCCATCGATGCGGCCATCCAGTCCAACCTGCGCGAAACCACCACGCGGGTTCTGGCCTCCCTCACCCCCCGCGAGGAGCGCGTGCTGCGCATGCGCTTCGGCATCGGCATGAACACCGATCACACGCTGGAGGAAGTGGGCCAGCAATTCTCGGTGACGCGCGAGCGTATCCGCCAGATCGAGGCCAAGGCCCTGCGCAAGCTCAAGCACCCGAGCCGCTCGCGCAAGCTGCGCTCGTTCCTGGACAATTGATACCGAAGGCCCGTGCGCACCGCTCACGGGCCTTCAATCTAGCCTTTCGTTTTACGCGCGTCCTTCACGCGAACCGGCATCCAACTTCCTCGGACACGCTTCAGCGAAGTGGTTGCGGCCTCAGTGTTCCGCAAAGCCTTGCGAGAGAAGAGGCTTGATCTTCCTGTAGGTTTCCCGCGCTTCCGTCGCAATGGGCCGCCGCCCGTATTGATTGGGCGCCCCCATGGCAAGCCAGGCTGCCAGGATCATGAGTCCGGATGGCACCCAGCGCGCATTGGCCGACCGCACGTTTTCACCCGTGATCAACGTGGCGAGCTCGGACAGGGAATACCAATCCACCTCCCCCTCGCCCGACCTCTGCACATCGTCGACATCGTCTTCACTCACGGCGATGCCCGCGATGATGTATTGAATGAACCCGGTCGTCACTTCCTGTGATACGATTACATTTTTGTACATATTATTGTTTTCTTGAAATTGGAGGGAAGTTTCCTCCCGCACTTCGCGCAACGCCGCATGCAACAAGGGATGCTTGCTGATATCATCATGGCGATGGATATTATCTGCGGGCTCATAATTTCCGCCCAGGATATGGAAGCAGTTTTTATAGGTTGCAACGAGGCCTGATCGCCGCATCAGCAGCACACGACTGCGCCTAGGGTCAAATACAATCGCGCCACAGGAGATAATAGGCGGCTTCTCACCGCATCGGCGGGCGGCAACGATGCGGGAATAGACGGTGGAATAGGCAGACACGGCCTCTGCATGCTCCGATTGCCACTCCTTACGCACAGCAAGGGCATGCGACCCATCTTTTTCGACCCTCAACTGACTGAGCGCGCGTGAAATATTCTCCGCATCCCAACCAACTTTAGGATAGTCAGCCTTACTTAAAACGCTGCCCTCCAAGCGTATAGTGGGCATCCCACTCGTGCGGACATGATAGAGATGCGAGCGATCTTTGCTGATAGTGTTCAGCTCAGTGATTTCACCGACGCTGAGTCCCCGAACAGATCTGGCCCACTTTCTGCCTCGCCACCATTCGCGCACTCGCCTGAAGACAGGCCATCCAACGATAATCACAAACAAATACGGGACGATCTTTTCCAAGATCGTTACTATATTTGCGGCATTACCGAGCCACGTCGACATGTCACCCGCGCTCATAGCACCCCCCCGATCAGCCGCATGCTTATGCAGGGGCCTCACCGCAGCATAGGCCTTCTCACAGGCCTTCTGCTACCGTTCCGTCAGCTTCAACTCGATGCGGCGGTTATGGGCGTGGGCCTCGTCCGAGGTGCCGGTGTCTAGGGGCTGGAACTCGCCGAAGCCGGCGGCGATCAGGTGTTGCGGGCTCACGCCCTTGCTGATGAGATATTGCACCACCGCGATGGCGCGGGCCGCCGAAAGCTCCCAGTTGGAGGGAAATTGCGCGGTGGCGATGGGCCGGTTGTCGGTGTGGCCGTCAATGCGCAGGGCCCAGCTGATGTCCGCCGGAATCTCCTTCTCCAGGTCCAAAATGGCGGAGGCCAGCTTGTCCAGCTCCGCCTGGGCCTCGGGCTTCAGGGTGGCGGAGCCGGGATCGAAGAAAATTTCGGATTGGAACACGAAGCGGTCGCCCACCACGCGGATCTCGGGCCGGTTGCCCAGGATCTGGCTGAGCCGGCCGAAGAATTCGGAACGGAATCGCGTCAGCTCCTGCACCCTTTGGGCCAGGGCCACGTTCAGCCGCCGGCCGAGATCGGCAAGCTTGGCCTGGCTCTCCTTGTCCTTCTGCTCGGAGGCGTTCAGCGCCTCTTCAAGGGCCGCCATCTGGCGGCGCAAGGCGGCGATCTGCTGGTTGAGCAGGTCGATCTGCGAGAGGGCGCGGCTGGCCACATCCTTCTGGGCGTCGAGGTCGCGGGCCAGCGCCTGCTCGCGACCGGTGTCAGGGGCGGCAGGGGTGGCGGCGAGGCGACCGCGCAGGCTGTCGCGCTCGGCCTCCGCCGCCTCCAGGGAGGCGCGCACGGCGGCAAGCTCGGTCTCGTTATTCTGTCCGCTCGCCCGCTCCAGCGAGAGCAGCTCAGTCAGCTGGCGAATCTGCGCCTGAAGGCGCTGCAGCACGTTGTCCTTGCCCGTCATCTCCTGGGTGAGGAAGAATTGGGTGAGCATGAACACGGACAGCAGGAAGATGAAGACGAGCAGCAGCGTCGACAGTGCATCGACGAAGCCCGGCCAGTAATCGATGTGGCGGTCGCGCCCGCGTCGGCCCAGGGCCATGGCTCACCTCTGCTCGGCGTCGGCGGAGATCTTTTCGAGCCGCTCCACCAGATGGCGCAAGTCTTCCTGCTGGCGGCCATGGGTGTCGATGAGCTGCTTGATGAGCACCTGCTCGGAGCGCAGATGCGTCACCAGCCCCTGGAGGCTCTCGGCCAGATGCGACATGGCGGAGATCACCCGCTGGGAACCGGCCTCGGCCATGGTTTTTTCCAGCCGGTTGATGGCGCCGATCAGCGGCTCCATGTCCGCCGAAGGGGCCGGCAGCGCCAGTAGCGCGCTCCCCTCCGCCGGCCGCTCGGCGCCGGGCAGGCGATCGAGATCGCGCACGGTGGTGGAGAGCCAGTCCTCAAGGTCCGTATAAAAGCGGTTCTGCGCCTGGCCGGCCTGAAGGTCGAGAAAGCCCAGCACCAGCGAGCCCGCAAGGCCGAAGAGGGAGGACGAGAAAGCCAGCCCCATGCCGCCGAGGGGCGCGGCAAGGCCGCTCTTGAGGTCCTCGAACACGGAACCGGAATCCGGCCCCACCTGCAGCGCGCTGATGACCTGGCCGATGGAGGACACCGTTTCCAGAAGGCCCCAGAAGGTGCCGAGCAGGCCCAGGAACACCAGAAGGCCGGTGAGATAGCGCGCCATGTCGCGGCTCTCATCCAGGCGGGTGCCGATGGAATCGAGGATCGAGCGCATGGTGGTCTGGGAAATGGCCATGCGGCCGATGCGATCGCCCAGCAGCGCCGCCATGGGGGCCAGCAGCGTGGGCGTGCGCGCCACCGCAAGGCCGGGATCGGCGAGGCGGAAGGAATTCACCCAGTCCACCTCGGGGAAAAGCCGCGCCACCTGGCGGATGGCGAGAATGATGCCGATGGCCAGGACGCCGAAAATGACGCCGTTGAGCCCCGGATTATTGAGGAAGGCGGCGAAGATCTGACGATGCAGCACCGCCGCCAGGGCCGCGCACAGGGCCAGGAATACCAGCATGCGCACCAGGAAGATGCGCGGCGACGAGAGTTTCAGGAAAGGATCGACGGCGCGCGTCATGCTTGCTCCCGAGGGGTTGGCTCCCGCATGCAGGTTCGGGCGGGGACTATGGCACAGCGCGCGGCAAATGACACCGCGCCACGTGCCGTTGCGGACGATCTGGAATGAATCGAAGCCGGCGGGCGGCCTTGCATCGGCCACATGGGACGGCTACGTGGACCGCATGTCGCAGCCACAGGACAAGACCGCCCGGCTGGCCGCCGCCCTCAAGGCGAATCTGGCGCGCCGCAAGGCCCAGACCCGCGCCCGCAACGAGGCCGGCTCCCCCGATGAAGCCTCCCCGCCGGACGGCGGCGCGGAACGGGACACCGCACGCAATGGTGGCAATGGGAATGGGCCGGGCGAGGCCGCGATTGTGCCGGACGGAAAGGCACGCTAGACCTTGACTTTTAACAGCGCCCCGGGTGGACCGGGCGCCGGCCGCTTGGCCTCCGGGGACACAGGACCAGCATGGACAAGATTCGCATCGTCGGCGGCAACGCGCTTCACGGCACCATCCCCATCTCCGGCGCCAAGAACGCAGCCCTGCCCTTGATGATCGCGAGCCTCCTCACCGAGGAGAAGCTGGTGCTGGAGAACGTGCCGCGCCTCGCGGACGTGGCCCTGCTTCAGCGCATCCTGGGCAATCATGGCGTGGACATCACCACCAATGGCAAGCGCACCGGGGACGATCCCAATGCCGGCCAGACGCTGGAGATCGACGCCCGCGTGATCGTCGACACCACCGCGCCTTATGATCTGGTGTCGCGCATGCGTGCCTCGTTCTGGGTGCTGGCGCCGCTGGTGGCGCGCATGGGCGTGGCCCGGGTCTCGCTGCCCGGTGGCTGCGCCATCGGCACCCGGCCGGTGGACTTCCACCTGGATGCGCTGCGGGCGCTGGGCGCCGATATCGACATTGACGGCGGCTATGTGCTGGCCAAGGCGCCCAAGGGGCTGAAGGGCGCGCGCATCGTGTTCCCCAAGGTCTCGGTGGGCGCCACCCATACCGCTCTGATGGCCGCCGCCCTCGCCGACGGCGAGAGCGTGATCGAGAATGCCGCCCGCGAACCGGAAGTGGCCGATCTGGCGGATTGCCTGGTGAAGATGGGCGCGCGCATCTCCGGAGCCGGCAACGCCACCATTCACGTCCAGGGCGTTCCGCATCTGCGCGGGGCCCGCCATTCCGTGCTGCCGGACCGCATCGAAACGGGCACCTATGCCATGGCCACCGCCATGGCGGGCGGCGACGTGCTGCTGGCCGGCGCCCGGCCCGATCTTCTGGAAAGCGCGCTCGACATCCTGCGCGCCGCGGGCGTGGAGGTGGAAGCCACCAATGAAGGCATCCGCGTGCGTCGCAACGGGGCGGGCATCCTGCCCGTGGAAGTGAGCACGGCGCCCTATCCGGGCTTCCCCACCGACCTGCAGGCCCAGCTCATGGCCTTGATGACCAAGGCGAAGGGCCGCTCGCGCATCACCGAAACCATCTTCGAGAACCGCTTCATGCATGTGCAGGAGCTGGCCCGGCTCGGCGCCAAGATCCATCTCGACGGCGACACCGCCACCATCGAGGGGGCGGAGCGCCTGACCGGCGCGCCGGTGATGGCCACCGACCTTCGCGCCTCCGTCTCGCTGGTGATCGCCGGCCTTGCGGCGGAAGGCGAAACGCTGGTGCAGCGCGTGTATCACCTGGATCGCGGCTTCGAGAGGCTGGAGGCGAAGCTGTCGCGCTGTGGCGCCGAGATCGAGCGCATCAGCGGCTGAGCTACTCGCCCAACGTCCATCATTGCCCGTGATCACAGCCCCGGCCTCTGGCGCGGGGCTGTTTCATTTTGCCACCAAATGGCAATGCCCCGGTGCACCGCCTTGGCTATTCAAGCACCGGCCTGCGGACTATTATTGAGCTGGCAGCGGAAGAAACGCTCCCCGATCAGAAGCGAAGCAATAAAATGTCCTCGCAGCGCATCATAGCGGAATCCCGGCGGCGGTATTGGAAAGTCTACCTTACGATCGCCGTCGCTGCGCTATTGCTGTTCGCGGTATTATACAACCTTAACGTTCTGGAATATAGCAGCACCATCGCGCAGGAGTATTCGTCTTGGCCTGTGGATGGTCTCTTCGCGCTGCTGCTGACCGCCGCATTCGCCTCGATCGCGGTGCTGGCGGTGCACGAACGCCAGCTCCAGCGGGAGGTGGCGCAGCGCCGCCAGGCCGAGGACCTGGCGCAGACCGCGTTTCGCTATGACAGCCTGACCGGCATTTCCAATCGCGTGCTGTTCCAGGAAGAGTTTTCGCGGGCCTTGAGCCAGGCCCGATCCAATGAAACGCGCCTTGCGGTGCTGGTGATCGACATCGACGAGTTCCAGCAGGTGAATGACGCGCACGGGCATGATGTGGGCGACGCGGTGCTGACCACCCTGGCCGGGCGCCTGCGCGGCATCGTCCGCAAGGAGGACGTCCTCGCCCGCCTCGGCGCGGACGAGTTCGCCATTCTCTTCCCCATGCGCAATGAGAGCACGGAGGCCCTGTTCCGCCTCGCGGAGCGGATCCTGCAGGCGGCGCATGATGACATCGAGGCCCCGAACCGGAACCTCCGGGTTTCCGCCTCCATCGGCATCGCCAAATTCCCGCGTGATGGGGACGCGGAAGCCGGGCTGCTGCGCTGCGCCGAGGCGGCGCTGGTCCAGGCCAAGGCGACCGGCAAGGACCGCTATTCGCTCTATGACAGCAGCCTGGATGCGCGCCGGCGCGAGCGCCTGGAAACGGAAGCGGAGCTGCGCGCGGGCCTGGAACGGGGCGAGATCATCGCCCTCTACCAGCCACTGGTGGACCTCGACACCCAGCGCACCGTGGGCTTCGAGGCCCTGGCGCGGTGGCGTCACCCGGTCCGCGGGCTGCTGGGCGCGCCCGATTTCATCCCCATCATCGAGGATGCCGGCCTTGCCGGGCCCCTGCTGCAGGCCATGCTGCGCCGGGTCTGCGACGATTCCCGCCACTGGCCGGCCGGCGTGCGCGTGGCGGTCAATCTCTCGCCTCCGCAATTGCTGGACCCCGAGCTGCCCGACTCCATTCTCGACCTGCTGCGGCAGATGGGGGTGGAGCCGTGCCGGATCGAGCTTGAGATCACCGAAACCGCCCTGTTGCAGGACTTCGAGGCCGCGCGGCGCGCCATGTCGGTGCTGCGCGAGGCGGGCGTGCACATGTCGCTGGACGATTTCGGCACCGGCTATTCCAGCCTGCGCCACCTGCACGAGCTGCCCATCGACAAGATCAAGATCGACCGTTCCTTCACCAGTCGCCTCTCCAGCGACGCCCAATGCCGCAAGATCGTCGCCTCCATGCTGAGCCTGAGCGAGGCCCTGGGCCTGACCACGGTGGCCGAGGGCGTGGAGCTGCCGCAGCAGGCGGAATGGCTGCGCACCCACGGCTGCACCCTGGGGCAGGGCTATCTGTTCGCCCGCCCGCTTCCGCCCACCGACGCCTTCGGCACCGTGCGCGACCAGGCTGGCTGACAGCCCCGCCCAGGGGCCCCCACCACGACATGGACAGGCAAGCGAAAGCGCAAGGGTGGGGCGGCCGCGCCCACAGCATCCTAGCCATGCGCGGGTGGCGACATTGAAACCTGCCGCTGCGCTCTCTATGTCCAGGAAAGCCGGGGAAACGGCGCAAAAATGCCAGAAGGCGCCCGCCATGACCGATCTCAAGCTGCTCGCCCTCGATGAAGAGGACCTCGCCGTCGTCTCCGCCCATCTGCAGGATGCGGTGGTGAAGGTGACGGACATGGGTTTCCTGCCGACGGTCCAGCGCTTCGCCCTGCTGCTCAACCGGTTCGACTGGGACCGCGCGGTGCTCACCCATGAAAAGGTGCGCCGGCGCGCGGGCCTGCACTTCGAGCGCGTGCGCGACGCCAAATGCCGGGGCATGGACCTCGCCCGGCGCAACGGCGTGCTCAATCTCCTGGCCGTCACCTTCATTCCCACCGATACGCCCTCGGGCTATGTGCTGCTCACCTTTTCCGGCGGCGCCGAGGTGCGGCTCGAGGTGGAATGCATCGAGGCAAGCCTGCGCGATCTGGGCCCGGCCTGGGGCTGCGCCCATACTCCCCACCACGAAGGCCCGGCCGCCCGGCAATCCGGCACCGACGCCGCCTGACCGCCCTGCCCCAAGGCAAGCGGGCCCCTCCTTCCGCGCCGCGAATGCGCCAAGCGTGACGGCGGGGCTTCCCTCCGCCCCCGTCCTGATCTAGCAAGACCCCATGCCTATCCGTCTCGATACCGAAGATTCCGATTTCGCCGCGCGCTTTGCCGAGTTCCTCGGCTCCAAGCGGGAGGCCTCCGTCGATGTGCAGGACCAGGTGGCCGCCATCATCGCCGACGTGCGCGCGCGCGGCGACAAGGCCCTGATCGACCTCTCCCGCACCTTCGACCGGGTGGACCTGGAAGCCCTGGGTATCCGCGTGACCGACGCGGAGATCGACGCCGCCCTCGCCTCCATCCCGGCCGAGACGCGCGAGGCGCTGGAATTCGCCAAGGCCCGCATTGAGCGGCACCATGCCCGCCAGCGCCCCACCGACGAGACCTATGTGGACGCCGCCGGCGTCACTCTGGGCCATCGCTGGACCAGCGTGGATGCGGTGGGCCTCTATGTGCCAGGCGGCACCGCCGCCTATCCCTCCTCCGTGCTCATGAACGCGGTGCCGGCCCAGGTGGCGGGCGTGCCGCGCATCGTCATGGTGGTGCCCGCACCCGATGGGCAGATCGCCCCGCTGGTGCTGGCCGCCGCGCGCCTTGCCGGCGTGCACGAGGTGTATCGCGTGGGCGGCGCCCAGGCGGTGGCGGCGCTGGCCTTCGGGACCGACACCATCGCCCCGGTGGACAAGATCGTGGGCCCCGGCAACGCCTATGTGGCCCAGGCCAAGCGGCAGGTGTTCGGCAAGGTGGGCATCGACATGGTGGCCGGCCCCTCCGAGGTGCTGATCATCGCCGATGCCGACGCCAATGCGGACTGGATCGCCGCCGACCTTCTGGCCCAGGCGGAGCACGACACCGCCGCCCAGTCCATCCTCATCACTGATTCGGACGACCTCGCCACCCGCGTGGTGGCCGCCGTCGAGGGCATGATCGAGACCCTGCCCCGGGCCGAGATCGCCCGTGCCTCCTGGCGCGACCACGGCGCCGTCATCAAGGTGCGCAGCCTGGACGAGGCCCTGCCTTTGTCCGACCGGATCGCGCCCGAGCACCTGGAGATCCAGGCCGCCGACGCCGACCGGCTGGCGGCGCGCATCCGCCATGCGGGGGCCATCTTCATCGGCGCCTACACGCCGGAAGCCATCGGCGATTATGTGGGCGGCACCAACCACGTTCTGCCCACGGCCCGCTCGGCCCGCTTCTCCTCGGGCCTCAGCGTGCTCGATTTCATGAAGCGCACCTCCATCCTGAAGCTGGACGCCAGCGCCCTGGAAAAGGTGGGCACCGCCGCCGTGCGGCTGGCCGAGGTGGAGCGCCTGCAGGCCCACGGCCGGTCCGTGTCCATCCGCACAAATGCCGGAGGGGGGCAATGAGCTCATGAGCGAGAAATCCCTCTCCCGGCTCGCGGCCGTCAACGTCGACACGTCCTCCCTCGGGCATGCCGGCGCGGAGGTGGAGCACGAGCGCGCCACTGCGATATGGGACCTCATCGAGGACAATTCGTTCCATCCCTGTGGTGATCCCGGGGATGGGCCCTACACCCTCGACATCTCGCTGATGGACAATCGCCTGGTGCTCGACATCAAGCGCGAGAGCGGTGAGCAGGTGGTGCAGCACCATCTCTCCCTCACCCCCTTCCGCAAGGTGGTGAAGGACTATTTCCTCATCTGCGAGAGCTATTACGCGGCCATCCGCACGGCCTCGCCGAGCCAGATCGAGGCCATCGACATGGGCCGTCGCGGCGCCCACAACGAGGGCTCCGAGCTGCTCCAGGAGCGGCTGAAAGGCAAGATCGACGTGGATTTCGATACCGCCCGGCGCCTGTTCACCCTCATTTGCGCGCTGCACTGGAAGGGTTGACGGCGATGCCCTCTGTGGCGGACCCTGACGTACCTCGCTCGCGGTCGACGCGGCCGCAATCGGTTCTGTTCATCTGCGGGCAGAACGTGGTGCGTTCCGTGATGGCGGCGGCCCTGCTGCACCATCTCTACGGCAAGTCCATCTATGTGGGCTCGGCCGGCGTCATCGCCGGGGAACCCGATCCCTTCGTCATCGCGGTGATGGAGGAAATCGGCCTCGACGTGCACAAGCACCGGCCCAAGACCGTGGAGGAGCTGGAGGAATATGAGGGGCTGGGCTTCGACCTCGCCATCTCGCTCTGCCCCAGCGCCCATCACCGCGCCCTGGAGCTGACCCGCACAAACGCCCTCGAC
Source organism: Xanthobacter variabilis (assembly GCF_043831965.2). NCBI lineage: Bacteria > Pseudomonadati > Pseudomonadota > Alphaproteobacteria > Hyphomicrobiales > Xanthobacteraceae > Xanthobacter > Xanthobacter variabilis. Next base: position 2,014,923 of record NZ_CM195533.1, on the reverse strand, counting down.
GTCGAATACTGGCCGACGCCGGACCCCACTCGCGAAGGCGGCAACCGCGAACAGCGCCTCAACGCCTACCGCGCCGTGCGGGACGAGCTGGAGGAGAAAATCCGCCAGCGCTTTCGGCATACCTGAGTGTGCGCTGAGGTGGACAGGGGGTCCGGCCGACGCATCTCCGGCTGAGCCGCCGGCGCCCGAAACGCGGCCGCCCCGGCCATGCTCCCTCCTGCCACCCGCGCCGCAAGGGAATTGCAGCGCCCGCGCCGCCCCACACTTCCGCTCGCTCATGCGGAAACGACGCGGGAGTGAGGACCGAGGCCAAAACCCGAGGCGAGGACAGGGGCAAGTGCCGGAGGCGAGCGGCCGGTGCCCGAAACGCGGCTGCCCCGACCGTGCGCCCTCCCGCCGCCCGCGCCGCACGAAGATTGCCGCGCCCACGCCGCCCCACACTTCCCGCTCGCTCATGCGGAAACGACGGGGGAGTGAGGACCGGGGCCAAAACCCGCGGCGAGGACCGGGGCAAGTGCCGGAGGCGAGCGGCCGAAGCCGGCGGAGTCTGCGCACACCATAGCCCCCGCTCGGCGCGCGAGATGTGGCGGAGGCTTGCCGCTCCCACCGCCATGGCGCCTCCACCCTAAGCCCTCTGGCCATCGCCAGCCCCGCCCCGGACGAGCGGGATGGGAGGCGCCCCGTCGGCCTTGCCCGCCGTACAATGCCAGCGGGCGTTCCGGCGCCCAAAAGGCCCAATCCCCAGATACCGCCTCAGGTACCGATGCTCAGGTACCGATGCCCAGGTACCGATCCCGAGGTGCCAATCCCGAGATGCCGATCCCGAGGTACCGATCCCGAGGTACCGATCCCGAGATGCCGATCCCGAGCGACCAGCCAACAGGCGTGGGCGCCAACGCGCGGCTCCTCGTCCGCCCTTGCCGGCAGCCAGCGTGCTGGCGTTTCATCGGGAGTGGCTGATTCGCCCGGGATCGGCCGCGCGCCTTCACTCCGGAAATCGCCATGGCTGCTCCCCTCTACACCCTGCGCCCCGCCATCGCCGCCGACCGGCCGGCCATGGCCGATCTATGGGTTGCGAGCTGGGTGAAGACCTTGCCGGAGATCGATTTCGAGGCGCGCCGCCCCTGGCTCAAGCAGCACCTGGATGAGCTGACGACCGGCGGCGCCCTCACACGGGTGGCGGAAAGCGCGGACGCGGTGGCGGGCTTCGTGGTGATCCATCCCGGCACCGGCTATCTCGACCAGATCGCGGTCGGCCCCACTTTCTGGGGCCAGGGCGCGGCGGAAGCGCTGATGGCCGAGGCCAAGCGCATCTCCCCCACTCTGGTGGCCCTGGATGTGAACCAGGAGAACCCGCGTGCCGTGCGCTTCTACGAAAAGATGGGCCTTGCCATCACCGGCGAGGGGGAAAACCCCATGTCCGGCCGCCGCACCTTCCGAATGGAATGGCGGCCCTAGGGTCCGACCGACATTTGAGAAGAACGGTTTGCCGGGAGCTCGTTCCCTCTCCCTCTTGCGAGGGAGAGTGAGGGGGGCCAGGACCGCCTGGGCTAGAACCGCCTTCCGTAACGCAGAGACTCAGGATTCAAGACTTTTTCGCCGCCGAGCCAAGTTCCCAGGTCTTGCCCCCACCGCAGTCCCCCAAGCGGGAGAGGGAGCGTCATGAACGACACGGTGGTGGTGAGGCACGACCCGCGCCACAGGCACTGAATGTCAATACACCCTACGCCCCACCAACATTCAGCCCACGCGGCATGCACTTCTGCCCAGCCAGCAACGTGTTGTTCATGACGCTCCCTCTCCCGCTGGCAGGGGGGCAAAATGTGGGGAGCGGGACCGAGCGGCGCGGGGGCCGCGCGGCGACGAGCCGAAAGGTCTCGAACATCAATCCCTTCCACCGCAGGGCCGGCCCGCCCGATCCCCAGCCCTCTTCCGCCCGGAGTATGGGGGCAGTCCCGGCGGGGAACGACAGGCATCCAAGGCGTGGAGGCTGTTCCCAGGGCCTTCGCCTCGCCGCCGGGTCCCCACGCCCAACGTTTTGCCCCAGCCCCTTCACGGCCGGCGGGAAAGGGCGCGGCGACAGGGACGCTGAATGACGAACGGCCGCCGGCCTCGGCGATAACGGGGCGCATGCTGCCTGCGGCCCCGTTGCAGGCCGGCGCCCGCTGGGTTCACCACAGCGCGGCGCGGGCTTGAGCAACAGCCCATGAATGCCGACGACTTCCACTCGCGTGCCGCAGGCTTCAGGAGCACACCCCGGCGGCCCGCCCTACCCTGCCGCGTTGAACTGCAGAGCGGCGAGGCGCGCATAAAGCCCGCCTTTGGCCACCAGCTCGGCATGGCTGCCCTCGTCCACGACGCGGCCTGCCTCCATCACCAAGATGCGGTCGGCGGACAGGACGGTGGCGAGGCGGTGGGCGATTACCAGAGTGGTGCGCCCCTCCATGGAGCGCTCCAGGGCGGTCTGCACCAGGGTCTCGCTCTCCGCATCAAGAGCGCTGGTGGCCTCGTCCAGCAGCAATATGGGCGCCGCGCGCAGGATGGCGCGGGCGATCACGATGCGCTGGCGCTGGCCGCCCGAAAGGGTGACGCCCCGCTCGCCCACCTGTGTGTCCCAGCCCTGCGGCAGGCGCGCCACGAACTCGTCCACCAGGGCCGCGCGGCCGGCGGCTTCCACCTCCGCGTCGGTGGCATCGGGTCGGCCGAGGCGGATATTGCCGCGCACCGTGTCCGCGAAAATGGCCACCTCCTGCGGCACCAGCGCCATCTGGTGGCGCACCGCCACCGGATCGCAGGCATGAATGTCGATACCGTCGAAGGTGATGCGGCCCGCCTGCGGATCGTAGAAGCGCTCCAGCAGCTGGAATACCGTGCTCTTGCCGGCCCCCGAGGGGCCCACCAGCGCCACCCGCTCGCCGGGGCGGATCTCGAACGCGATATTGTGCAGCGCATTGGCATCAGGCCGGCTGGGATAGGCGAAGCTCACCTCCTCGAACCGGATGGCCCCCGCGATGCGCGCCGGCAGCGCCGCGGGCCTCGCCGGCGCCTTCACCTGCGGCTGCACCTTCAGGAGCTCGGCGATGCGCTCGGCGGCGCCGGCGGCGGCGGACGCCTCGCCCCAGGTCTGGGAGAGATCGCCCAAAGACGACGCCGCCAGCACCGCATAAAGGACGAATTGGCTGAGGGCGCCGGCGCTCATGGTGCCGCTGAGCACCGACTGGGCGCCCACCCACAGCACCACCACGATGGAGGCGAACACCAGGAAGATGCCGATGGCAGTGAGAATGGCCCGCGCCCGGCTTGCCTCCTGCGCCGCGCCGAAGGCCCGTTCCACCGCCCCGCCGAAGCGCGCCAGGGCCGCGCCCTCGGCGGTGGAAGCCTGGAGCGAGCGCATGGCGCCCAAAGCCTCGGCCGCATAGGCGGAAGCATCCGCCAGGGTGTCCTGGGCGGCACGCGAGCGGCTGCGCACCTTACGGCCCGCCGCCACCAGCGGCAGCACGATGATGGGAATCGCGATGAGCACGAGGCCGGAGAGATGGGCGCTCGTCACCACCATCATGATGATGGAGCCGAGGCACAGCACGAGATTGCGCAAAGCGGTGGAGGCCGAGGCGCCCACCGCCGCCTTGATCTGCGTGGTGTCGGCCGTCAGCCGCGAGGTCAGCTCGCCGGAACGGGCGGTATCATAAAAAGCGCCGTCCAGGGTCACGAGGCGGGCGAACACCGCCGTGCGCAAGTCCGACACCACCCGCTCGCCCAAGGTGGTGACGAGGTAGTAGCGGGCGGCGGACGCAGCGGCGAGCACGGCCACCACCGCCACCAGCACCTCGAAATAGCGATCCACCAGCCCCGCCTGGTCGGCGGCAAAGCCGAAATCGATCATCCGCCGCACGGCGAGCGGCAGCGCCAGGGTCGCGAGGGCGGCAATCAGGATGGCGCCGAGCGCCGCGAGCAATCGCCCGCGATAGCGCACGAGATGGGGCCACAATCCCTTCAGGGGGCCGAGGGAGCGTCGCTTGGGCCGCGCATTCTCTTCAAATGCAGGTTGGGCGGCGGGTTCGGGGGCAAGGTCGGCTTGTGTCAAAGGTGGCTCTCAGCTATAGACCCGCCACTTCCGGCAGGAAACGAATTTGAGCGCGTCGGGAATTTACGGGATCGTCCCGTGAGCCCGGCGAGGCCAAAAGGATTGAGACAATGAAGAGCGATATCCATCCCGACTACCACTTCATCAAGGTGGTGATGACGGACGGCAGCGAGTACACGACCCGGTCGACCTACGGCAAGGACGGTGACACCCTCCAGCTCGACATCGATCCGCGCACCCATCCGGCCTGGACCGGCGGCACCCAGCAGCTGATGGACCGCGGCGGCCGCGTGTCCCGCTTCAAGAACAAGTTCGGCGCGCTGCTCAAGGGCTGAGCCCCGACCGCGCCCGTGCCTTTGGGAGAGCTGCGCGCCCGCGCCGCAGCTTCCCTCACGCAGGTGTGAAACACCAAAGGGCGCCAGGAAGCGCAACGATCCGGCCAAAGGCCCGCTCTCGCGGGCCTTGCCTCCGCAAGGGGCGCTTTCGGAACCGACGACAAGCCGCGTGCATCCCACGGATGCCCACGCGGCTTTTTGCTTTTGAGCGCCCCTGCGGTGCGCGCGATCTTAGCCAGTCGCCGCGAGGATGCCAGGTGCTGTGGGGCAACAGCTGATGGCGTAGCTTTTCCGCCCCCAAGGGGGCTCCGGGACGGGCCGGAGCGCGGCTCCCACGGGCTTTTGCACCTTCCGCCGTGTCGCGGGAAAGCGGAAAGGCTCTGGAATCAACCGATATTCAGGAGGCAAGCGGAGGCTGGAGCCTCACTCCCCACAGCTGACCAGGGGCTATGACCGCCTCGATGGCTGCGGAGTTCGAAAGGCAGGCCGCCGCAGATTTCCGAGGCGTTGCCCCACATCGCCGCCGTATCGCTTCAGCTTCTCATGGAAGCGCCAAAGCAACCTATCCTTTTGTTTTTGCGCAGCTCTTTCACGCGAACCGCTTTCCCCTTCGCTCGGAAACGCCCTGCGCCCGCATTCCGAACGCCTGCGCCCTCCCCTGCGGGCGAGAGAGGCGGCCCCCGCGCAAGATGCCTCCCGGTGCCCGGCCAGGAGGCCATCGCGGATGCTGAAGGTCGATCTTCGCGGATTTACGCACGGTCCTTCGGAAATCCGGCGTCTGCTTTGCTTGAAAGCGCCCTAGGCGTCGTTCTCAGGGGTCACCAGGCGCAGCCGGGGACGCGCTGGAGCCGATGGCTCCTCAAGGTCCGCCTCTCCATTGAGGGACCATGGCCCCACCGCGTCCAGCCCTGCGGGCAGCTCGGTGGTCTCGAAGGCCAGCGTCTCCAAAAGCGCCAGCACCTGGGCGGCGAGGCCGGAAACCTGAAGCAGCACCACTTGAAGGGCGGGAGCCCGTGCACCGCGCAAGGCCGGCGTCAGCACCTGCGCCACCTGCTCCGGCAGATGCAGCCGCTCGGCTTCATCGCACGCAGGCGTCGGCGCCATGTCACCTTCGGCCACGGCGCGCAGCAGCATCAATGCGGTGGACAGATCCAGCAGGAGAACGGAGAGGCCGCCACGTCCGGCCCCATCGAGCCCAACGGTGACGCGGTCATCGGCAAGACGCGCGCGCGCCTCGGCCAGCAGCGCCATGCCGCCCGCGAACACCGGCTCCAGAGCCGCCGACACCGTTCCCGCGTTTTGTCCCACGCGCCGCCACCTCTCCGCCATCCGCCTTCGCGCGGCGCCACATGACGCCGCCGCGCGCAAAAGGTAAAGGCCGCGAAAGGCGCGCCCCTTGGGGAAACCGGGCACGAGAGGGGCGAAAGGAGCCCTTCGAAAGAGGAGCCGCCTTGCGGCGGCTCGTGAGTCTGACAGGGAGAGTTGCCAGAAGTCCGGGGCTAAAGCTCCATGCACCGGACAGACGCAGTTTCACACCGCAGGGTTAACGCGAAGTTAACGATCCCCATGGCAGGCGCGGCCCACGTCCAGTCGCCTCAATCTACGGGCGGCAAACGATTCGCCACGCCTCCCGCGCTAGAACTTGAAGGCGGCGTCCGCGGCGGCACGGGAGGCCTCCTTCTTCGCGAGGGCGGCTTCCAGGCGCACAATCTCGCCTTTGAGCGCCTCGATGCGCTCCCTGATCTCATCCACCGAGAGGCGCGACACATCCACACCCACCAAGGGATCGGACGGTGGCGCCGGCCGTTCCTCGTCCATGCTCATCCTCCTCTCGCTGCTCCGCCGCATGCTAGCGGGCTCTCCTTCCGCCATGAAGGGGGCTGCTGAAGGGGGCTGCTGAAGGGGGCTGCTGAAGGGGCAGTGCTTTGCGTCCGTCGGCGGCGGGGCTACAAAGCGCCACCTGAGCCTTTGGGAGCCTTGCCATGACAGAGCCGGCCGTGCCCGCCACCATGACCGCCATCGCCATTTCCAAGCCCGGCGGCCCCGAAGTTCTGGTGCCGGAGCAGCGCCCGGTTCCCCGGCCGTCCCCCGGCGAGGTGCTGCTGAAGGTGGAGGCGGCCGGCGTGAACCGGCCCGACGTGATGCAGCGCCGCGGCCTTTATCCGCCGCCGGCCGGCGCCTCCGACATTCCCGGGCTGGAGATTGCCGGCACGGTGGTGGCGCTGGGCGAAGGCGCGAGCCGCTTCAAGATCGGCGATCGCCTGTGCGCCCTCGTCTCGGGCGGCGGCTATGCGGAATATTGCACGGCGCCGGAAGCCACCTGCCTGCCCATCCCCACCGGCCTTTCCGCCCCCGAGGCCGCGGCCCTGCCCGAAACGGTCTTCACCGTGTGGAGCAATGTGTTCGAGCGCGGCGGGCTGAAGGCCGGCGAGTGGCTGCTTGTGCATGGCGGCAGCAGCGGCATCGGCACCACCGCCATCCAGCTCGCCAAGGCCTTCGGCGCGCGGGTGATCGTGACCGCGGGCTCCGACGAGAAATGCGACGCCTGCCTGAAGCTGGGCGCCGACGTGGCGGTGAACTACAACACCAAGGACTTCGTGCCCGAGGTGAAGAGCGCCACCGCCGGCAAGGGCGCCAACGTGATTCTCGATATCATCGGCGGCCCCTACATCCAGAAGAATTACGAGGCCGCCGCCGTCGACGGGCGCATCGTGCAGATCGCCTTCCAGAAGGGGTCCAAGGCCGAGGTAGACTTCATGCGCGTGATGCTGAAGCGCCTCACCCACACCGGCTCCACCCTGCGCTCGCGCCCGCTCTCGGAAAAGGCGGCGCTGTCCGCGGCCGTGGTGGAGAAGGTGTGGCCACTGGTGACGGCGGGAACCGTGCGCCCGGTGATGGACCAGGCCTTCCCCCTGAAGGACGCCGCAGCCGCCCACGCCCGCATGGATTCCAGCGCGCATATCGGCAAGATCGTGCTCACCGTCGGCTGAGCGTTGCCGAGGGAAGTGGGCACCGGTTCGCACGAAGGAGACGCATGCGAACGAAAGGATAGACCGCTTCAGCGTTTCCAAAAAACGTGAGAGGCGGTCAAAGCGCGGGGGGGACGAGAGGCGCCCCCGCGGTGCGCGCGACCAGGCACGGCATCCCTCGCCCCCTCTCCCACGCGGGTGAGGGCCGGCGCGTTGAAGCCCGAAATGCCGCTTTTGAGCGGATGACGGCCCTCCAGGTCCGATCAACGTTCAAGAACAGCGGTTTGCCGACGGCGCGTTCCCTCTCCCGCTTGCGAGGAAGAGGGATGGAGGGCGCAGGACCGCTTGGACCGTGACCGCCTCAGCGGTGCAAAGATTTGAGATTCGAGACTTTTGGGACTTTCGAGGCGGTGCCATTCGCCTCGCCGCCGGGGGCACTTTCCCGCCGTTTTCCCCCCAACCCTCCCCGAAAACCGGAGAGGAAGCCGCGCTACGCGCATTGAATGGCGACAGGCCTGAAGGCGCCGACGAATCTGGCCACCACGCCTCTCTCCGCTTCCCGCCCTCCCCCGCAAGCGGGAGAAGGCACACGAATTGGGGACGCGCGGCGGGGCCTTGCGGACCGAAGGGGGCCGCCTCAGCCTTCCAGTTCCTCCTTGAGGATCTCCAGCCGCAGCCATTCCTCTTCCGCCGCATCCAGCTCGGCCTGGGCCCTGGCGAGGGCGGCGGAGGTTTTCTCGAAGGTAGCCGGGTCGCGGGCGTAAAGACCGGGATCGGCCATGGTCGTGGCGAGCTTGGCGATCTGCGCGCGCAGCTTGTCCATGGTGTCAGGCAGCGTCTTCAAGGCGTGCTGCTCGTGGAAGGAGAGGCGCTTTTTCGCTTTTTCCTTCGTGGCAGCCTCCTTTGCCGCCTCCTTTGCCGCCTCCTTCGGCGCGCTCGCGGCGGTGCCGGCGGGTGCCTTCGCCTTGGCCTCCACGCCCCGCCCGCGCTGGGTGAGCATGTCCGAATAGCCGCCCGCATATTCGCGGAACAGGCCGTGGCCCTCGGCCATGATGACGCTGGTCACGGTGCGGTCCAGAAAGTCACGATCATGGCTCACCAGGATCACGGTGCCGGGATAGTCGGCCACCATTTCCTGAAGCAGATCGAGGGTTTCCAGGTCGAGGTCGTTGGTGGGCTCGTCCAGCACCAGCAGGTTGGAGGGCAAGGCCAGGGCCCGCGCCAGCATCAGCCGCCCCCGCTCGCCGCCCGAAAGCACGGAAAGCGGCGTATTGGCCTGCTCGGGCGTGAAGAGGAAGTCCTTCAGATAGCCCATGACGTGCTTGGGCGTACCGCCCACCATCACCGTGTCGGAGCCGCCGCCGGTGAGGGCGTCGCGCAGGGTCGTGGTGGGGGCGAGCGCCGAACGCTTCTGGTCGAGGGAGGCGATTTCCAGGTTGGTGCCCAGCTTCACCGTGCCCGAATCAGGCGCGATCTCGCCTGTCAGCAGCTTGATGAGCGTGGTCTTGCCCGCCCCGTTCGGCCCGACGATGCCGATGCGGTCGCCGCGCTGGATGCGGGTGGAAAACTCCTTCACCACCTCCTGCTCGCCATAGGCCTTGGAGATGGCCTTGGCCTCGATGACCAGCTTGCCGGAGGTCTCGCCCTCGCTGACCTGGAGCTTCACATTGCCCTGGGCGCGGCGCTCCTCACGCCGCTCCTTGCGCATGGAATGCAGGAGGCCCAGGCGCCGCACGTTCCGCTTGCGCCGCGCGGTGACGCCGTAGCGCAGCCAGTCCAGCTCCGCGACAATCTTGCGGTCGAGCTTGTGGCGCTCCGTCTCTTCCTGCTCCAGCACGCCGTCGCGCCAGGCCTCGAAGCCGGAAAAGCCCTGCTCCAGCCGCCGCGTCTCGCCGCGATCGAGCCAGACCGTGACGCGGGACAGGTTTTCCAGGAAACGCCGGTCATGGCTGATGAGCACGATGGCGGATTTCAGCGACCTAAGCTCGCTTTCCAGCCACTCGATGGCGGGCAGATCGAGATGGTTGGTGGGTTCGTCCAGCAGCAGCACGTCCGGCTCGGGGGCGATGACGCGCGCGAGCGCCGCCCGCCGCGCCTCCCCGCCAGAGAGATGGGCGGGGTCCTCCTGGCCGGTCAAACCCAGCTGTTCCAGGAGATATTGGGCACGGTAGGCGTCGTCGCCGGGGCCGAGGCCGGCCTCGACATAGGCAAGCGTGGTCGCATAGCCGGTGAAGTCCGGCTCCTGCGGCAGATAGCGCACGGTTGCGCCGGGCTGGAAGAAGCGCGTCCCGTCATCGGGCGCGATCAATCCCGCCGCCACCTTGAGCAGCGTCGACTTGCCCGAGCCGTTGCGGCCGACCAAGCAGACTCGATCACCGGCGGAGACGGACAAGTCCGCCCCGTCGAGGAGAGGGGTGGCGCCGAAGCGCAGATGGATGTCTTGGAGCAGGATCAGCGGTGGGGCCATGACGCCCGATTTAAGCCACCGGCGGCGGAACGCAAAGGGGATGCGCTCCGCCTGCGCCCGAGAGGGCCCGGTGCCGTCCGAGCGACGCCGCTTCCGGCACCGCGCACACGACATCGCCCGGGGCCCGCCCGCAGGCGCGTGCCTTCGGCCTTAACCGCGGTCCGTCCGCCGCCGCAGAGCAAGGCCCCACGTCGGTGACATCACCGGTTGATCATCAATGGATTGTGGACGATTCGCCGAGGCGATTCATTTCGTCCTTGAGGACAAGCTTTCTGCGCTTGAGTTCCGCAACCCGGACCGAGTCCTTGGCGGGGGAGGCAAGCTCGCGGGCGATCTCCTGATCGAGAGCCGCGTGGCGACGCTTCAACTCCTGAAGGTGCGACTGGATGGACATACTGAGCCACTCCCTGTCTGCATCACGCTTTTGAGTGTGTCATGGAGCTGACGTGAAGTCGACCACCTTTCTTGCTCTTTGCCTCGGAAGATGTCTTGCAGTGCGAAAAGCCCATGCCATAGTCGTTTGGCGCGCTCGCGGCGCGCGGCGGGCACCGGGTGCGGGACCCGTTCTGTCGAAGATGTGATCGAGGGCATGGCGGCGCTCCGCCGCCATGTGGGGAACGTCCTTTCGGGGGCGCGGCGGGGGAAGCCCCGGCCGGCGCGGCGGGCAATCGCCGCCAATGGGCACCGACCCGTCCTTTGGGGGATGCGGATCGGCCGCCCTGCCTGACGGCATCACCCTTTCGGGGGTGTCGCCCGCGGGTGACCGGGCCGGGCGCGGGTTGCGACGGATGGGTGCATGACCATTGACGAGGAACGGGATCTGAAGATCCTTCTGGAGCGTCTGAGGCAGGAGCATCGGGATCTCGATGTCGCCATAGAAGCCCTGACCGTGGTTTCGGGCTCCGACGTGCTCCAGGTGCAGCGGCTGAAGAAGCGCAAGCTCCAGCTCAAGGACCGCATCACCCATATCGAGGATCAGCTCTTCCCCGACATCATCGCCTGAGGCGAAGGCCGGACGCCGCCAGGGCGGCGTCCGCTCGCGCGCAGACGCGGGGGCTCGCCCGCCGGCTCAGAGCTGGCCGAGCAGGGCAGTGGCGCCGGAAACGTCGGCCTTGCCGGGCGAATCCTCGACATTGAGCACCTTCACCACGCCGTCTTCCACCACCATGGAATAGCGCTGGGACCGAACGCCGAGGCCGGCGGCCGAACCATCGAAGGTGAGACCCAGGGCCTTGGAGAAGCTCGCGTCGGCATCCGCCAGGAACAGGATCTTGCCGGCGGCGCCGGAGGCATTCTCCCAAGCCCCCATGACGAACGGATCATTCACCGCCACCACGGCGATGGTGTCGATGCCCTTGGCCTTGATGGCATCGGCATTGGCCACGAAGCCCGGAAGATGGTTGCGGTGGCAGGTGGGCGTGAAGGCGCCCGGCACCGCGAACAGCACCACCCGCTTGCCCTTGAACACCTCGTCCGTGCTCTTCTGCACCGGACCATCGGCGGTCATCACACGGAAGGTGGCGGAGGGCAGGCTTTCGCCAACCGAGATGGACATGGCACTCTCCACGAGAAAACGGCCGGGAACGGCCGCTCGCGGACAATACGTAGTTTTCCGGAGGAGGAAAGGGCCCCGATTACGGCTGCGCCACCGCCTGGGTGGTGATGGAACGCGGCGTGTCGGACAGCGTGAAGGTGAGCCGGGCCGCGCGGGGATCCGCTCCGGCTGGCACGCCTTCCAGCGGCAGGGTGAAGCGGGCCAGGCCATCGGGCAGGGCCGTCTTTTGCGGCAGCGGCAGGGCCCAATGGGCATCGGGGCCTTCCACGAACAGGTCGGCCATCGGCGTGCCCACCCGCGCTTCCACCACCAGCTGGGGCGGCGTCGCACCCTCATCCAATCGCACGGAGAGGATGGAGGGGGCGCCCGGCGCCCCCAGTTCCGCCGGCTCGGGCACCTTGGCGCGGGCGCTGGCGATGCGCTTCGCCACCGCCGGGTCGGGCGTCGTCTCCAGCTCCAGGGCAAGGCGGGCATTGGCCGGCATGCACAGCTTCTCACACACGGCGAAGTCCATCACCATGTCGAGCCGCGCCGGCTGCGCCGGGTCCTTCAGCGTCACCGTGAGCGGAAACAGAACGCTCGATTTGTAGCCGATGGAAAAGCCATCGCTGCCATCGGAAAAGCGGCGCGGCGCCGGCCAGCCGACCTTCACATCAGCCACGTTCTGCGAGCCCTCGAAGGAGATCAGGGGCGGCACGCCGCTGTCGCCGGGATAGCGCCAATAGGTCTTGTAGTGGGGCTGCAGGCGGATTTCGATGCCCGCCTCGCGCGTCGCCCCGCTGCCGCCGGCCGAGAGCAGGCGCACCTCCGCACCAGGCAGGCTCACCGCATCGGTTTCCGCCGCCCGCGCGCTGGTCCAGAACGCCAACACGGCCGCGAGCACAGCCAGCCTCCCCGCCCACACGGCGATCTTATGGTCGGTGGACATGGCGGGATCGGAGCCGGCGTGCGCCGCGCGGCCAGATGCGATGCTTGTCATATGCTGGCGGTAGCCTCTCGCGCCCCCGGGGCAAAGCCCCCCGCATGCACAAGGCTGTGAGCAGGCGCGGCGCACCATCGCCTGCGGCCGGGGGACAAGAGCACGTGATGCCCTGTCCACATCCGCTCATTCCCAAAACACCCGATGCGCGGTACGCTTGCAGCATGAACGCGACTGATACCCCGAACGCCCGGGAAGGCGGCGCGCGCTTCCTCGACGGGCAGATGCTGATCGCCATGCCCACCATGCGCGACGAGCAGTTCGCGCGCACCCTTGTCTATGTCTGCGCCCACTCCTCGGAAGGGGCCATGGGCATCGTGGTGAACCAGCCCGCGAACCACATCGATTTCGGTGAGCTGCTGGTGCAGCTGGACGTGGTGCCCGCAACCCAGCGCATCCTGCTGCCCGAAAGCGCCGGCGCCATCAAGGTGCTGAAAGGCGGGCCGGTGGAGACCGGCCGCGGCTTCGTGCTGCATTCGGCCGATTATTTCATTGAGAATTCCACGCTGCCCATCGATGACGGCATCTGCCTGACGGCGACGCTGGACATTCTGAAGGCCATTGCCGGCGGCACCGGTCCGCATAATGCGGTGCTGGCGCTGGGCTATGCCGGCTGGGCGCCCGGTCAGCTGGAAGCGGAGATCCAGGCCAATGGCTGGCTGAACTGCCCCGCCGACCCGGACCTGATCTTCAGACGCAGCCTGGAAACCCGCTACGACGCTGCCCTGAAGAAGCTGGGCATCGACCCCGGCATGCTCTCCAGCGACGCCGGCCACGCCTGAGGCAGCGAGCAGCAGCGTAAGGCCACGACGTTTGTTCTCGCTCCGTCGAGATCGCGCCTGAGACTGGGTCCTGGGGGTCTCGGCTGTTGCGGTGCTCGCCTATTCGGCCCGCGTCTATGGGCTCCGAAGCCGCTGATCCTGCCCCGGCAGGTAACCCGGAGGGGATTACGCGCGTGCCAGCGCGCAGCCGACGTTTTCAGCTGCGGCCCCACCGCTCTCAAATTCGGAAAGTCGCGCGGGGCAGCAGTCTTGCGCGAACTGCCCGCACGAGAACTCCACGCGCCCGGCAGCTGGCCGCCGCGCGCATCGAGCACCGACTGGAGCACAGACTGGAGCACCGGCGCCCATACCGGCGGACGGCCGGTGCTGGCGGGGGCCTGTGCCGGCGGTGCGAATGGCCAGCGCTTCCGGACCAGATCAGGCTGCGAATGGCGTCAGCGAAGACCGCGCCGAGGTCCACGCGCACAGCGCCTGCCGCGGCCCACCCCATCCGGGCACGCCTTCTATGCCGCCAGCCCTTCAAAGCGTGACTGAATAGAGGAAGCGCCGCGTGGACCTGACCGGCGCGTCACTCGGCGGCGGCGCGCTTCTTCTTCGTATCCGCCGGGGCGGGCTCGATGAGGGTGCGGCAGTCCTCGGCGGTCAGCGGCTCACCGAACACGACGCCCTGAGCATATTCGCAGCCATATTGGGACATCTGGACCGCTTCGTTCTCGCGCTCCAGGCCTTCCGCGATCACGTCCATGCCCAGCTCGTGCGCCAGCTCCACCAGCGAGTTGACGATGATGGGCCGCGCCGCCCGGGCCGGGCCCTTGGCGGTGTCGCGCACGAAATGCTGGTCGATCTTGATGGTGTCGAACGGGAAGCGCTGGAGATAGGAGAGCGAGGAATAGCCGGTGCCGAAATCATCCAGCACCAGGCCGGCGCCCAGCTCCCGCATGCGGCCCAGCAGGACCGCGGCATATTCCGGATTTTCCATCACCAGCGTCTCGGTGATTTCCAGCTTCAGCGAGCCCGGCGCCACATGGTTGCGGGTGAGGACCGACTTCAGGTCCTGCACCAGATCGTGCCGCAGCAGCTGGCGCGAGGAGACGTTCACATGCACGAACAGCGGCGGGTCCACCCGCAGCATGCGCTGCCAGATGGCCAGCTGCCCCGCCGCCTTTTCCAGCACATAGAGGCCGAGATCGAGGATGAGCCCGGTTTCCTCCGCCAGCGGCAGGAATTCAGAGGCGGAGAGCTCGCCCAGGCGCGGATGGTTCCAGCGCATATAGGCCTCGAAGCCGCCGATGGCGCGGTCACCAAGCCGCACGATGGGCTGATAGCGCACGAAGATCTCGCCATTGTTCAGCGCCTCGGCCAGCTCGGCCTCCAGCACCACGCGATCAATCTTCTGCTGGCGCATGGCGGGGCGGAACACCTCGATTCGGTCGCCGCCGATGCGCTTGCCGTAATACATGGCGAGCTCGGCATCCTTCATCACCTCATCGCGCTTACCCACTTCCGGGCCGGACAGCACGAGGCCGATGGAGGCGGTGACGAACATCTCCCTCTCGGCGAAGGTGATGGGCGCGCGCAAAGAGCGGCGCAGGGTGTCGGCGAAGGTGGTGATGCGCTCGGGGTCGCGCTCCGACATTAGGATCAGGCCGAACTGGTCGCCCGAGATGCGGGCCAGCGTGTCCTGGGGGCGCAGCAGGCGCATCAGGCGGCGGGAGACCGTGAGCAGGATGGAATCGGCCACCGCCATCCCCACCTGCACGTTCACCTGCTTGAAACGGTCCAGGTCGATCACCATCACCGTCGGCTTCACCTTCGGATCCAGCCGAGCGAGGACGAGGGCCTGCTCCAGCCGGTCGAGGAACAGCTCGCGATTGGGCAGGCCGGTGAGGTTGTCGCGCACCGCGTCGTGCAGCAGGCGCTCGGCGGCGATGCGCTCGCCGGTCACGTCGAACAGGGTGCCCACGCAGCGCACCACCTCGCCATCGGCGCCCACCACGGGGCGGGCCTTCAGGTTGAAGGTGAGGTAGTGGCCGTCAATGGCCTTCAGGCGGAAGTCCTGGTCGATGCGGCCGCGGCGCTGGTCGATGATGCCGTCGAGGGTGGCGCGGAAGCGGTCGCGGTCGGCGGGGTGTAGCACCTCGAGCCAACCGGCGGCCTCGGTTTCCAGCGAATGGCGCTTCAGGCCCAGGGCTTCCTCCGCCTCTGGCGAGGTGTAGATCCGGTCGGTGTCCACGTCCCAGTCCCACACGATGAGACCGGAGCCGGCCAGCGCCAGCGCGCGTCGCTCCAGTTCGGAGGTGGAGCCCTGGATGCCGCCGATGCCGGCGAAGGCGTGCTGCATCACGGTAAAGCCGATGAGCATCACGATCAGCACCAGGCCGCCCGACAGGGCCGCCGAGGCGAGATCGTTGCTGATGACGCCGGCCACCGTGAGCCCCGCCATAAGCACCCACACCAGCAGCAGCGACCAGGTGGGGATGATGAGCACCGCCCGGTCATAGCCGTGCTGAGACAGCCACAGCACGATGCCGAACCCGGCCACCGCCACCGCCAGCAACGACAGGCGCGCGATGCCGGCCGCCACCGGCGCGTCAAGCAGCGCCACCACCACCAGGGCGGCCAGGAAGGTGAGCCAGCCGGCGGCCACGTGCACATAGCGCACGTGCCAGCGATTGAGGTTGAGATAGGCGAACAGGAACACCAGCAAGGTGGCGGTGAGGAAGGCCTCGCCCGCCGCCCGCCAGAACTGCTCAGCCAGGGGCGACAGCCCGAACACCTTGGACCAGAAAGCGAAATCGAGGCCGATATAGCCCAGCACCGCCCACGCCAGCGCCGCCGCCGCCGGGAACATCACCGAGCCCTTCACCACGAACAGGATGGTGAGGAACAGCGCCAGCAGGCCGGCAATGCCAATGACGATGCCATGGTAGAGGGTGAAGGCGTTCACCCGCTCCTTGTAGGCATCCGGCTCCCACAGATAGAGCTGCGGCAGGGTGGACGAGCCGAGCTCCGCCACGAAGGTGACGGTGGAGCCGGGATCGAGCGTGATGAGATAAACGTCCGCGTCAGGCGAGTTCTGCCGCTCTGGCTTGAAGCCCTGGCTGGGCGTGAGCGAGACGATGCGTCGATTGCCCAGATCCGGCCAGAACAGGCCCGAGCCCACCATGCGGTAATGGGGCGCCACCAGCAGGCGGTCCACCTGCTCATCGGTATTGTTGGTGAGCGCGAAGGCGATCCACTCCGCGTGCTGGCGTCCATCGGCGCTCTGCACCTCGATCCGCCGTACCACGCCCTCGGAATCCGGGGCGGTGGAAATCTGGATGCGTCCATTGTCCGTGGTTTCCCGCGTCACGGCGGGGGCAAGGTCCGTCACCTTGGCGTCGAGCCGCAGCGCAACGGGCTCCATCGCGCGCGCCGGCCCACTGCCGACGGAGACGAGGGCGACGGCCAGGGCGACAGTCAGGACAAAGGCGATGGTCGCGGCGATGAATGAACGCAACGTCAGGTCTCCGCACCCGCTAAGGTCGGGCGGCGATTTGTTCACTAACGACGGCATACGGCCGGAGCAAGGCGACCCCAACCGTACCATTATACGGTCAAACGCGGTACCGCAGCCTCCCGCAGCCGGATCGACAGCTTGGGACCGCAGCCATTCTAAAGCATTTCGCCGTTCAATGAATCGGGAAAGTGCTTTCAACTCTCATTTGCGGCACCAGACGAGGTGCCGAACCCGCTGTGAGGAATCCCTATAGCCGCCTCGCGGCCCGGTGGGAATCCCCTCGCGCCACGGCAGGCGCCCCCGCCCCTCACAGCTTCGCGCGTTCGGCAGGCAGGGGCAGAGGGCCCGGCATCCAATTTGAGCCAGATCAAAAAACCGGCCTGCTTCTTGCTGCGATGCACCCATCCAGCCGGAATGGCGGGCGCATGTCGGGTTTGTCGCAAACCCAACAGGGCGTCGCGCCGTGTCTGTCCGTGGACCCACCCGCCAGCCCGCGGCTTCCCGTCCGCGGGTCGCCAGGCGGCTTGGGACGAACTTGGGACTAAGAGGTGATCGATGAAGCTCGTCGTCGAACGTCTGGTCGTCGAATCCCTGGTGAACGCCTTTCCCGATCAGGCCCACCTGCTCGCCCAGCCGCGCTTCTCCAATCGGGTTGAAGTCGGCCTCGACACGCTGAAGGCCGACGAAATCGCCCATCTGCACGATCTGGTACGGCAGAATGGCGGCACCCCCATTCGCGGCCAGGACGAGCAGCTCGCCAACATGGTGCGCGTCTTCCAGTATGACGGCCCGAAATTCGGCCCCGACGACCTGGAGGACCTGGCCGGCGCGCTGGCGCTGTTCCTGGTGGACAATTGCATTCGCGGCTGGCTGTTCCGCATGAATCCGGGCGGCAAGCCCGAGCCCTACCTCATCACCCGGCTCGATTACACCCCCGCTGGCGAGGAAGAGGCCGGGCGCGTGATCATCGAGCTGAAGGCCAACAGCCGCGGCCGCACCAGCATGGAAAACGTGCTGATCCGCTCCAAGGACCTGCGCGGCCTCACCATTCCCGGCACGCTGGCCGCCAAGGGCTGGCTGCTGGAGGACGCGGCCCTGCTCGCCTCCTTCGACGGCGAAATGGTGCGCTATTTCGACTGGCGCGGCCGCTATGGCCAGCAATTCTCCGCCACCGGCACCGGCATCTTCGCCGAGGACCCCACCGCCAACCGCCGCGACACCGACTGGGCCCGCAAGTCCACCATCGTGCTGTCCTCCTCCGGCTCCGAGACCCGGCTGGTGAACGACGAGGAGCTGCTGGGCGAGCGCACGCTGGGCCTGGAAACCTCCGGCTTCTTCCTCGACAAGCTGGTGAAGAAGGCTGAGAAGCAGAACTGCTTCGACATGGCCGTGGACGAGGCCCTGAAAAAGGCCAAGGACAGCATTCCCAAGGGCGCCTTCACGGACATGCCCGTGCACCCCTTGATCTTGATGTTCCACCTGGAACTGCACCACCATGTCTGGGTGCATGTGGACGACATCAAGCCTTACCAATACCACCCCGAGCTCAAGCAGAAGCTGGTTCTGCCCCCGGAACAGACCGACCTCATCGACATCCTCACCGCCGAGATGAACACGCTGATGGACGACATCGTCGTGGGCAAATCCGGCGGCACCACGGTGCTGTGCGCGGGTCCGCCCGGCGTCGGCAAGACGCTGACGGCCGAGGTCTATTCGGAGATCATCCAGCGCCCCCTTTACCGGGTGCATTCGGGCCAGCTCGGGCTCGATGTGGCCACCATGGAGAGCCAGCTCAAGGACGCCCTCACCCGCGCCCAGCGCTGGGGCGCGGTGATGCTGATCGACGAGGCCGACGTCTATATCAAGCGCCGGCAGGACAATCTCACCATGAATGCGGTGGTGGGCGTGTTCCTGCGCGTGCTCGAATATTTCAACGGCCTTCTGTTCCTCACCACCAACCGGGTGGACGATATCGACGAGGCCATCGTCTCGCGCTGCATCGCCCTCATCAAGTATCACGCCCCGGGCCCTGACGACCGGCGCAAGATCTGGAAGGTGATGGCGGAACAGTTCGGCCTCGGCCTCTCGGACCCGCTCATCGACCAGCTCGTGCAGCAGTTTCCGGAGACCTCCGGCCGCGACATCAAGGGCCTGGCCAAGCTGGTATCCAAGTTCTGCTCGCAGAAGCAGGTGCCTCCGTCCATCGAGATCTTCCGCCGCTGCGCCATCTTCCGCGCCCTGGACGTCCCGCCCATGGAGGCGGCCGAATAGGCTCGCCCCGCGCGAAGACCGGAAAGCCCGCGCCCAGAGCGCGGGCTTTTCATTTCCGCCCCGCCGACGTCCCAACGGGCACCGACCAAAGCTATACCCCATGCGACATAGCTTCGCAGCGCGAGGCCATTCTCCCCCACCCTTCCGTGGTTTCGCGGCGCGGCGGGGGGAGGAGCGTATTTTCCGCAACTTGTTTCTTGGCGGACGGGCGCCTAGCTAACCCTTCCAGGGACGACATCCATCGTCTGCGCCAAGGTCTCTCCCTACGGGCCTGCGATCTTGCTCCGCATAAGACAGGAGAACGAAGATGAAGGTCTCTGCGCGCAATGCTCTTTCCGGCAAGATCGTCGATCTGAAGAAAGGCACCACCACCTCTCACGTGGTGATCGATGTGAACGGCATGAAGGTCACCGCCTCCATCACCAATGAGGCTGTGGAAGACCTGGGCCTGAAGGTGGGTGGCGAAGCCACGGCCATCATCAAGTCTTCGGATGTCATCATCGCCGTGGCCTGAGGCGGCGGGTCGATCTGATTTCACGGCCGGCGCCTCGGCTCTTTCCATTTTCATCGCAGCACTAAAGCCGCCGGTCCCTTGGGCTTTATGCGTTTCCCTGGCGCGAGTGGGGTTCCACTTCACTGGGAGGCGCTCTCGTCTGGCTGCGCTTGGCTCCAGCGAGCATCGGGAGAAGACACAATGAAGGTTTCCGCGCGCAACGCCCTTCCCGGCAAGATCGTCGACATCAAGAAGGGCGCCACCACCGCCCATGTGGTGATTGACGTGAACGGCCTGAAGGTCACCGCTTCCATCACCAACGAGTCCGTGGACGAGCTCGCCCTCAAGGTGGGCGGCGACGCCACCGCCATCGTGAAATCCTCTGACGTCATCATCGCGGTGGCCTGAGGCCACCCTAGGGCCCGCGCCGCAGGCCGCATTGCGGGCCGCGTCGGCGGCGGGCCTTCCGCTTCTTTCTCATTCGAGGTTCAGGAGAGCATCATGAAGGTTTCCGCCCGCAACGCTTTCCCCGGCAAGATCGTCGACATCAAGAAGGGCGCCACCACCGCCCACGTCGTGCTGGACGTGAACGGCCTCAAGATCACCGCCTCCATCACCAACGACGCCGTGGATGATCTGGGCCTGGTGGTGGGCGGCGAAGCCACGGCCATCGTGAAGTCGTCCGAAGTCATCGTGGCGGTGGACTGAGCACGGATCCGGGCCGCCTTGCCCTCGGCCGGGCGGCCCCACTTCGGCGGCACAGCGGAAGGAGATCAGCGGCCGTTGAAATGGACGGTCCCTAATCCGGAAAGATCATATCCGCCAAGGGCCTGCGCCCGCGCCTGCAAAGTCGGCGTGTGGCAGAAGGCCACGAACTTCTGGAACGGCGGATCAAAATAGGCCTTGCGCCAGACCAGAAGGTCGAACCGCTCTTCCACCAGCGGCACGAAATCCAGGTTGAACTGGCGCGCCGCCGCCTCAATGCCCAGCCCCGCGTCCGCCCGCCCACTGGCAATGGCCATGGCGAGATCGGTTTCCGAGCGCTCGACGGTGTCCACCATCATCAGGTCCGCGCGCCGCATCTTCGCGTCTTTCAGCAGGCGATCGAGCACCAGCTCGCTTCCGGCCTCCGGCTGGCGTTGCTGAAAGCGCAGGCCGCGGGCATCCTTCAGGCTCGCCGGCGCGCGCGGCAGGTCCGGGCGCGAGATGAGGCCCCGGCTGCGGCGCCCCCACTCCAGCAGCACCCAGGGTTCCTGGCCGAAGCGCTCCTCCACCACCGAGACGTTCCAGCCCTCCCCATCGGGCACATGCAGTCCGGCGGCGATGCACCCGCCCGCCGCCGCCCGGTCCATGCCATCGAGGGTGCCATCGAAGAAGGCGGCGATGCCGGAACGCGATTCGCGAAGCGCCCATTCCAACAGCGGGTCATGCCCGCCGGCAAACACCAGGGGACGCGGCGTCGCGGCGCTCGCCCCGCTGGGCTCCTCCGCCTCGCGCCCTTCGGTTTCGGCGCCCAGCCAGGTCTCGATTTCCTTTCGGGGAAACAAAAGCTTGCCCGTCACCTTCCGAAACGGAAGAGAGCCCGCCGCCACCAGGTCGTAGACCTTGCGCTCCTTCACCCTCAAAAGGGTCGCGAGCTCACGCGTGGTGAGAAATTCCGACATGGCGAAGTCCGAAAAAAACGCAAGATGCCCGGAAGGAACAACAGAATAAGGCTATATCCGCATAGATACGCCGTCACGGAAGGGACGCAAGCGAAACCCGCGCCGTGCCGGCAATGCCTTGCCCAGTTCCGGCGGGCGGCCTAGAGCCATGGTCGAAACGGCGGGCGCCCGCTGGCGCTGCCCCCTCATGTCCCTGATCGAGGAAACCGCATGGCTCGCATCGGCATCGTCACCATTTCGGACCGCGCCAGCCAGGGCGCCTATGAGGACAAGAGCGGCCCCGCCATCGAGGCCTGGCTGCGGCACGCCATCGCCACGTCCTGGACGGTCGACTATCGCGTCATTCCCGATGGCTTCGAGAGCGTGCGTGATACGCTGATCGAGATGTGCGACCAGGAACAGCTCGATCTCATCTGCACCACCGGCGGCACCGGCCCGGCCCCACGCGACCTGACCCCGGAGGCCATGGCCGCGGTGATCCACAAGCCGCTGCCCGGGTTCGGCGAGCAGATGCGGCGCATTTCCCTCAACGAGGTGCCCACCGCCATTCTCTCGCGCCAGGAAGCCGGGGTGCGGGGCAAGACGCTGATCGTGAACTTGCCGGGAAAGCCCGCCTCCATCGCCGTATGCCTCGGCGCGGTGTTCCCCGCCATTCCCTACTGCCTCGACCTGATCGGCGCGGCGCGGATCGAGACCGACCCCGCCGTGGTGGTCGCGTTCCGCCCCAAGGGGGCCTGAGCGGGGGCGCCCGGAAGCCGCCCGGGCGCAGTCTTAGACCACCACCACGCCGTGGTGCTTGGCCTCGGCCTCCGGCTCCACATGGATGGTGAGGATGGCGTCCTTCATGTCCTCCGCGAAGGCGGTCTCGATGCGGTCGCAGATGGCATGCGCATCGGCCACCGTCATGCGGTCGGGCACCACCATGTGGAACTGCACGAAGGTCATGCGCCCGGCATGGCGGGTGCGCAGATCATGCACCTCCAGCGCCCCTTCGGCGTGGGTGGAGACCAGCTCGCGAATGCGCGCGACCACGTCCGGCGGCGCCGCCTCGTCCATCAGGCCCGCCACGGATTCGCGCATCAGGCCCCAGCCCATCCACAGCACGTTGAGCGCCACCAGGCCGGCGATGAGCGGATCGAGCTGCGGCCAGCCGGTGATGGGCACCAGGACGAAGGCCACCAGCACCCCGACGGAGGTCACCACATCTGAAAGCAGGTGCTTGGCATCGGCGATCAAGGCCGGCGAGCGATGGGCCTTGCCCACCCGCATCAGCACCCAGCACCACACGGCGTTCAGCACCGTCGCCGCACCGTTGAAGAGCATGCCGGTGAAGGGCTGGTCCGGCAAATGCGGATCCAGCAGGCCGTTATAGGCCTCCCGCAGGATGGTGACCGCCGCCAGGGTCACCAGAACCCCCTCCACGACCGCGGAGAGATATTCCGCCTTGTAGTGGCCGAACTGGTGGTTGGCGTCCGCCGGGCGCGAGGAAATGTGCAGCGCCACCAAGGCCCCAAGTGAGGCCGCGACGTTGATGATGCTTTCCAGCGCATCCGAAAGCAGCGCCACCGAGCCGGTGACCCACCACGCGATCGTCTTCAAGCCGAGAACAATGATGCCGACGAGCACGCTCGCCGCCGCCACCCAGAGGGCTCTGCGGGTCATCCGGGACCTCCTGTCCTCGCCTTCGCCGTGTAGGGACATCCGAACCGCATCGGGCCACGGGACGCAAGGCGGCTCGTGCGGAGCGGCCAGTTTTTAGCGATTCTAATCTTGCCCTGCAACATGGCGGAGCGCGGCGCAGCGCCTCAATGCGCCATCTGCGCCAGCGCGTTTCGCATGGGCTGGCTCGCCACATGAATGACGCCGTCGAAGGGGCTGCTCATTTCCAGGATCAGGAACAGCGCGCCCGCAAGGGAGAGGGCACAAAGGAAGAAGGCCGCCAGCGACACCGCATTGACGGGCGCGAACAGGCCGAAGCTGATGAAAATAAGGGTGAGCCACACGATGATGACGCCGATGAACACCGGCGGCACGGAGGCGACCGCCTCCCCCACGACGGTCCAGCGCAGGGCGGCGAGCGTCTTGTAGGCCTCCAGGGATTCCGTGCGCAGCTCTCGCGCGCGCTCCGTCTCCGGCTCAAGGGCCCGGATCTGCAGCCCCACCCGCTCCAGCAACCGTTCGGACGCCTCGCTCTGCACCAGGGCGTTCGCGCCGCCGTCCTCCGGCCAGGTCTCCGCAAGGGCGTGCCGGGTATAGGCGATGAGCGCCGCGCGGGCGCCGTCGGCCCCGGGGCCATAGGTCCGCAGGGCCACGTCCAGGGTAATGAGATCGGTGGCGAAGCGCTGAACGTCGCGTTCGGTGGTGTCGAAATTGCCTTTCACGGATGCGGTCATCAGGCCGAGAATGAGGGAGGCCATGGCCGCGACCATGCCCACGCCCAGCTTCACCGCATCCTCGGTTCCCTTGGACAAGTGCTCTTCCCGGAGCCGCCGGGCGCCCCACATGCCCAGGCCCACGCCGCCGAAGAGGCCGACGAAGACGACGATCGCCACCAGCAGTGCCTGCATCCGCTTCCCCCCGGGCGCCGGCCTGCCAGGCCGTTGCACCTCTCCCCGCGCCCCAGGTGGAAGGCATGGCGCACAGGGGCGCCGCCCGTCCGAAGGAAGCGGCGTCTCAAATCATGATTTTCGGGAAGATACAACGGGCGGGTGCGAACCCGGCACCGGCGGGCGCCCGAGATTCGCCCCTCGGGGAGGCAGGCCAAGGCCCCGCGCGGCCGCAGCCGCGCCGGGCGGTCCGCTGAACTTATTCCGCGGCTTTGGAGGAGGCGTCGGAGGGGGCGTCCTTGCCGGGCACCTCGGCCGCCAGCTTGGCCTCGGCGTCCTCCTGGGTCTTCAGCACGTCCGGATGGGGCATGGACATGATGTTGTAGCCCGAATCGACGAAGTGCACCTCGCCTGTCACACCCGTGGACAGGTCCGAGAGCAGGTACAGCGCAGAGCCACCCACTTCCTCGATGGTCACGGTGCGGCGCAGGGGGGCATGGCGCTTCTGATAGTTGAACATCAGCCGCGCATCGGCGATGCCGGCGCCCGCCAGGGTGCGCACCGGGCCTGCGGAGATGGCGTTCACGCGGATGCCAGCCGGACCATAGTCCGCTGCCAGATAGCGCACGGAGGCTTCAAGGGCCGCCTTGGCCACGCCCATCACATTATAGTTCGGCATCACCCGGGTGGACCCGCCATAGGTCAGGGTGATGAGCGAACCGCCATGGGGCATCAGCGCTGCAGCGCGCTTGGCGATCTCGGTGAAGGAGAAGCAGGAAATGACCATGGTGCGCGAGAAATTCTCGCGGCTGGTATCCGCATAGCGCCCCTTCAGCTCCGATTTGTCGGAGAACGCCACCGCATGCACCAGGAAATCCAGGGTGCCCCACTTTTCCTTCAGCGTCTCGAACACCGCATCGACGCTCTTCACATCCTCAACGTCGCACGGCAACAGGATGGAGGAGGCGACGCTCTCGGCCAGGGGCCGCACGCGCTTGGCCATGCCTTCGCCCTGGTAGCTGAAGGCGAGCTCCGCCCCCTGCCCCGCCAGCGCCTTGGCGATGCCCCAGGCGATGGAGTGGTCGTTGGCGACGCCCATCACGAGCCCGCGCTTGCCTTTCATCAGGTCCTGCATCACCCACCCTTAGAGCATTGTCCCGAGGGGACCGCACCTGTCCGCGAAACCGGTCCGGAGGCCCTTATTCAGGTCCGCCCCCGCGCCCGGCACCACCGCAAAGCGGCAGCGAAATCGCACATCACCCGGCGATAGCAGACGCGGCCCCGCCGCGCCACGCCTTCGCCGTCACCTCTTCCGACCGATCTTTACAATGCGTGTACGCGGACGAGCCGCCTCACGCATCCAGATGCTTGATGACGAGGCTGGCATTGGTACCGCCGAAGCCGAAGCCGTTGGAGAGCACATGGCCGAGCTTCGCATTGTCCACACGCTTGCGCACGATGGGCATGTCAGCGAAGGCCGGATCGATTTCCTCGATATTGGCGCTTTCGCAGATGAAGCCGTTCTGCATCATCAGGATGGAATAGATGGCCTCGTGCACGCCGGTGGCGCCCTGGGAATGGCCCGTCAGCGACTTGGTGGCCGAGATGGGCGGGCACTTGTCCCCAAACACCGCGCGAATGGCCTCGATCTCCTTGAGATCACCGATGGGGGTCGAGGTGGCGTGCGGGTTGATATAGTCGATGGGCGCCTTCACCGTGCTCATGGCGAGCTTCATGGCGCGCTCGGCGCCCTCGCCGGAGGGCGCGACCATGTCGGCGCCGTCGGAGGTGGCGCCATAGCCGACGATTTCCGCATAGATACGGGCGCCGCGCGCCTTGGCATGTTCCAGCTCTTCCAGCACCAGCACGCCGGCGCCGCCGGAAATCACGAAGCCATCGCGATTCTTGTCATAGGCACGGGAGGCCACGGCTGGGCGGTCATTATAGGCGGACGACATGGCGCCCATGCCGTCGAACAGCACGGACAGGGTCCAGTGCAGATCCTCGCAGCCGCCGGCAAAAATGATGTCCTGCTTGCCGTACTGGATCAGCTCGTAGGCATTGCCGATGCAGATGTTCGTGGTCGCGCAGGCGGCCGAGATGGAATAGCTCAGCCCCTTGATCTTGAACCAGGTGGAGAGCGTCGCGGAGGCGGTGGAAGCCATGGCCTTGGGCACCGCGAACGGGCCCACGCGCTTGGGCCCCTTCTCGCGGGCGATGTCGGCCGCCTCGACGATGGTCTTGGTGGACGAGCCGCCCGAGCCCATGACAATGCCGGTGCGGATGTTGGAAACCTCATTGGCCTCCAGCCCCGCATCGCGGATGGCCTGATCCATGGCCACATGGTTCCAGGCGGTGCCGCCGCCGTGGAAGCGCATGGCCCGGCGGTCCACGACCTCCTCGGCGTTCAGGGTCGGCGCGCCCTGCACCTGGGAGCGAAAGCCGAGCTTGGCATAATCCTCGGCAAAGGTGATGCCGCTCTTGGCCTCTCGCAGGCTCGCGAGGACCTCCTGCGTGTTGTTGCCGATGGACGAGACGATGCCCATCCCGGTGACGACGACGCGGCGCATGTCAAATCCCCATTGGAACGCACGGTTCGGGCCTCGGCCCCTGTCCTGGCCGGCCTCGAGCGGAAGAGCTCAAGGGCCAGGCGGGCTCGCCGATGCTCCGGTTTCGCCCTGCCGCCGGGGTCCGTTCACAGGTCCCGTCGGCGGAAGGCATGATGGCGGCGGATCGTGGCGGCGCCTTGTCAGGCGCCGGCCGTGGCCGCCGGTTCGGCCTGGAACAGGCCGACCTTGAGATCATGGGCGCGGTAGATCACGTTGCCGTCGGCGGCCAGCCAGCCGTCGGCGATGCCGAGCACCAGCTTGGACCGCATCACGCGCTTGAAGTCCACGCCATACACCACCTTCTTCACCGAAGGCAGCACCTGGCCGGAAAACTTCAGCTCGCCCAGGCCCAGCGCCCGCCCGCGGCCGGGCGAACCCAGCCAGCCGAGGAAGAAGCCCACCATCTGCCACATGGCATCCAGGCCCAGGCAGCCCGGCATCACCGGGTCACCCTTGAAGTGGCAGCCGAAGAACCAGAGGTCCGGGTTCACATCGAGCTCGGCGCGCACCATGCCCTTGCCGAATTCGCCACCGGTCTCGGAGATCTCAGAAATGCGGTCGAACATGAGCATGGGCGGCAGCGGCAATTGCGCATTGCCCGGCCCGAACAGCTCGCCACGTCCACATGCGAGGAGGTCCTCATACCCGAAGCTGGTCTGCCGTTCCGCCATTTCTGAGATAAATCGCCTTGCTGCCCAAGAGGGTGTTGTCCCTGAGAAGGGTCTTTTTCCTCAAGAGGGTCGTTTCCACCGGGCCCTGCGGCCCGCCCCCGAAATCGAGCCTTCGAGATCGGCGGCGGGCACTCCCTAACATAGGCAAGGGCGCGCTCAAAGTCATGAAAGCGTCACGGCGTCGAAAGACCCCGCGTGAGGCACGCCGACACGCCGGAAGGTGGCGGGGTATATTGAGGCACCTTGCCGCTGCGAACACGATCGGGTGAGATGGCGCGCGGCGCGCAGCGTCCCCTTTTCCCATTGCCAGACCATGGAGCCACAGCATGGCAATCTTGAAGGAGTTCCAGGAATTTGCCGTGAAGGGCAACGTGGTTGATCTCGCCGTCGGCGTGATCATCGGCGCGGCCTTCGGCAATATCGTCACCTCGCTGGTGGGCGATATCTTCATGCCGGTCATCGGCGCCGTCACGGGCGGCCTGGATTTCTCGAACTACTTCGTGCCGCTGGCGAAATCGGTCACCGCCGAGAATCTGGTCGATGCCAAGAAGCAGGGCGCGGTGCTCGCCTACGGCGCCTTCATCACCATCGCCATCAACTTCCTGATCGTGGCCGCGGTGCTGTTCCTGCTGGTGCGCGGCATCAATGTCCTGCGCCGCAAGCAGGAAAAGCTACCGGTGGCCCCCACCCGCTCCGAGTTGCTGCTGCAGGAGATTCGCGATCTTCTCGCCAAGGATGCTGCGAAGGAGGGCGCCGGCCGGACGCCGGGCGCCTGACGGCCGCATGCGAGCGCCGCGCCCGAATCGGAGCGCGGCGCAGCACGGCGCAGGCGTCAACGCACGTCTGCGCCCACCGCATCGCTCACGCTGCGAAATCCATCCGCCTTGAGTCGCGCCGCCAGATCCGCCTTCACGCGATTCACCAGGCCCGGGCCGTGGAACACCAGCGCGGAATAGAGCTGCACCAGGCTCGCCCCGGCGCGGATCTTCGCATAGGCGTCCGCGCCCGAGGCGACGCCGCCGGCGCCGATCAAGGGCAGGCGCCCCTCCACCAGCCGCGACAGGGCCGCGAGACGCTCCGTGGACAGGCTCATCAGCGGCTTGCCCGAAAGGCCGCCGGTCTCCCCCTTGTGGCCGGAGCGCAGGGAGGCGGGGCGCGACAGGGTGGTGTTGCCCATGATGATGCCATCCACCCCGGTTTCGAGCGCCACCTCCGCCACGTCCGCGAGGGCGGCGTCGTCGAGGTCGGGCGCCACCTTCACCAGCAGCGGCGGACGGCCCGCCGGGTCCGGAATGGAGGCGTTGCGCACGGCCAGCACCTGGGTGAGCAGGGCCGACATTTCCGAGCGCGCCTGCAGCGAGCGCAGGCCCGGCGTGTTGGGCGAGGAGATGTTGCAGACGATATAGTCCGCCAGCCGGCAGGTGGCCGAGACGCCCGCGGCATAATCCTCGATGGCGTCCTCGCTCTCCTTGTTCTTCCCCACATTGGCGCCGACGATGCCACTTGCGCGGCCCTCCGCGCGGGCGGAGCGGCGCCGGCCGAGCTGGAAGACGAACGGCGCCAGCCCCTGGCTGTTGAAGCCGAAGCGGTTGATGACACCCTCGTCCTCATCCAGCCGGAACAGGCGCGGCTTGGGGTTGCCGGGCTGCGGGCGCGGCGTGACAGTGCCCGCCTCCACGAAGCCGAAGCCCAGCTTCAGCACCGCATCCACCACTTCGGCATCCTTGTCGAAGCCGGCGGCGAGGCCGATGGGGTTGGGGAAATCGATGCCCCACACCTTCGTCGCCAGCACCGGATCGTCCGGCCCGGAGAAGTTCGGCACCAGCCCCTTGCGCAGGGCCTTGATGGCCCAGGTGTGCGCGCGCTCGGGCGAGACGAAGCGCAGCAGCGGCCGCGCGAGGACATAGAGATCCATGGCGATCACTCGCCGGTGACGGCGGTGCCTCCGTGGGCCTTGGACCAGCTGTGGGGGTCGTGCAGGAACGATTCGATCTGGGCGACCTGCTCGCTCTCGAACCGGTTGGACTTCTTCACTTCCGCCAGGATGTCCCACCAGGTGGCGAGGCGGTGCAGGGTCAGGCCCGCATCCTTCAGGATGCCAGAAGCCTCGGAGAAGATGTCGTAATAGAAGAAGACGAAGCAGTGGTCGCACTGGGCGCCGGCGGTGCGCAGGGCGTTCACGAAATTCACCTTGCTGCGCCCGTCGGTGGTCAGGTCCTCCACCAGCAGCACCCGCTGGCCGGGCGCCAGATGGCCCTCGATCTGCGCATTGCGGCCGAAACCCTTGGGCTTCTTACGCACATACTGCATGGGCAGCATCATCCGGTCGGCCACCCAGGCGGCAAACGGAATGCCCGCCGTCTCGCCGCCAGCCACGGTGTCGATCTGCTCGTAGCCCACTTCGCGATAGATGGTGGAAATGCCGAAATCCACCAGCGTCTGGCGCACGCGGGGGAAGGAGATCAGCCGGCGGCAGTCGATATAGACGGGGCTCGCCCAGCCGGAGGTGAAGATGAAGGGCTCGCCAGACGAGAAGCGCACCGCCTCCACTTCCAGGAGCATCCGCGCCGTCTGCTCGGCGATGGTTGCCTGATCCGCAAAAGCTGTGACATTGGCCATGGTCGGCGCGCCTTTCGGTCGGGGAAGAATGTCGGGTCCGGAACCCGGAGGCCGCGCGAAGGCCGGCCCAAAGGCGGCCATATATCAGAGCGCGGCCACAACGCCACCCCGCCTGCGACAACTGGAGCCGGCAAAGTCACAGGAACAGCATGGCGCGGCGGCCTCCGCATCCCCCCGCGGGCGCGCTCAGGCGGCCTTGGCGAGGCTTGCGGCGTGCTCCAGGGCCATTTCCAGCCGGTCATTGCCCCAGAACAGCTCGCCGTCGGAGGTCACGAAGCTCGGCGCGCCGAACACGCCGCGGGCCTTGGCCTCCTCGGTCTGGGCGCGCAGCCTGTCCTTGTTGGCGGGGGCTTCGGCCTCGGCGATGATGTCGCTGCAGAAATGGCCGAGCCCGGCCAGCACCTGGCGCACCGTCTCGCGGTCCGCAATGTCCCGCCCGCCGGCGAACTCGGCCTGGAACACCGCGCGGCTGTAGGAGGGACGGCCGGCGTCGTTGAGATAGATCGCCACCCGCGCCGCCAGCAGGCTGTGGGCCGGGAACGGATCGGGCCGGGTCACCGGCGGCAGCCCCTGCTGGGCGGCGAGGCGGTCCATGTCCACCCACATATGCGCGCCCTTGATGGGAAAGGCGTTGAAGGGCGACGTGGTGAGGCCCTGGTCGGCGAAGATGGGGCCGAGCAGGAAGGGCTTCCAGTTCACATGGACGCCCGCCTTCTCCGCCGCCGCCGTGATCCGCATGGCGGTGAGGTAGGAATAGGGAGAGGCGAACTCATAATAGAAATCGAGCGTGGCGCTGGTCATCGGTCCCTCCTCCCTGTAGATGCGCAGGCGGTGGGAGTGTGTAACCGCTCTTTGGAGTTCCGCAAGGGCGGTAACTTCCGCATTGCCGAACCGCCGGAGCCGTGCGCAAGCAGCGAACACCGTGCGGGCCTTTGCGAGCTGCCCCGGCGCGGGGCGGCCGGCCCATGGGAGCTAAGGTGACGCCTTGAGGTGGGTACTGTTCTTCGCGCTGGTGATCGGCGCCGCGGTGGCGATTCTCTTCACCGTGTTCCCGCAATGGGACCTGGCCATCACCGGCCTGTTCTGGGATGCCTCCCACCGCTATTTCCCGGTGGCTGGCGAGCGCTGGGCGCAGCTGGCGCGCGCGTTGGGCAATTACATTCCCTGGCTCATGGCCGCGCCCGCCTTCGTGGCGCTGGTGCTGAAGCTGGTGTTTCCCCGGCGGCGCATGTTCATGTCGGCACGGGCGGCGGTGCTGCTGGCGCTCACCATGGCGCTGGGACCGGGCCTGCTGGTCAACGGCATCCTGAAGCAGGAATGGGGGCGGCCGCGCCCCGTGCATGTGAACGATTTCGGCGGAAAGGACGAGTTCCGCCCCTGGTACGCCACCGACGGCACCTGCCCCGGCAACTGCTCCTTCGTGTCCGGTGAGGGGGCCCTCGGCTTCTGGCTGGTGGCCCCGGCGAGCCTCGTGCCGCCCGGCCCGCTGCGGGCGGTGGCGCTGGTGGGCGCGGTGGTGTTCGGCGCGGCGGCGGGCGGCCTGCGCCTGACCTTTGGCGGGCATTTCTTCACCGATGTGGTGTTTTCCGGCGTGCTGGTGGTGCTCATCATCGTGCTGACGCGCCTGTGGCTCTATGACCGGCGCGGGGCGCCCTCCGACGCCGTGGTGGAGCTCGCCATCGGCCGGGTCGGGCTGAAGCTCCAAAAGGGCGCGCGGGCGCTGTGGCGGCGGGCCTTCGGCGGCCGCAGGGGATAGCGCGCCCCGCCGTTCCCCTCTTCCCGCAGACCTCCCCCGCGGGCGCCGACCTGCTCGCGCCGCCGGGGCCCCTTGCCAGCGCGGCGCGCGGGCCTATAGTCCGCGCCAGTTTCCCTGAAATCCTCACTTGCTTCGAGAGACCTGATGGCGCGTGACGTGAAGAAGGTGGTGCTGGCCTATTCCGGCGGGCTCGACACCTCCGTGATCCTGAAATGGCTCCAGACCACCTACAATTGCGAGGTGATCACCTTCACCGCCGATCTCGGCCAGGGCGAGGAGCTGGAGCCGGCCCGCAAGAAGGCGGAGCTGCTCGGCATCAAGCCGCAGAACATCTTCATCGAGGACGTGCGCGAGGAATTCGTGCGCGACTACGTGTTCCCCATGTTCCGCGCCAATGCGGTCTATGAGGGGCTCTACCTGCTGGGCACCTCCATCGCCCGGCCGCTGATCGCCAAGAAGCAGATCGAGATTGCCCGCAAGATGGGCGCCGACGCCGTCTCCCACGGCGCCACCGGCAAGGGCAACGACCAGGTGCGCTTCGAGCTCGGCTATTACGCGCTGGAGCCGGAAATCACCGTCATCGCCCCCTGGCGCGAGTGGGACCTGACCTCCCGCACCCGCCTGCTGGAATTCGCCGAGCAGCACCAGATCCCGATCTCCAAGGACAAGCGCGGCGAGGCCCCGTTCTCCGTGGACGCGAACCTCTTGCACTCCTCCTCCGAGGGCAAGGTCCTGGAGGACCCGGCCGAGGAAGCCCCCGAATACGTCTACCAGCGCACCATCTCCCCGGAGGCGGCGCCCGACGAGCCCACCATCATCACCATTTCCTTTGAGAAGGGCGACGCGGTGGCCATCGATGGCGAGGCGCTCTCGCCCGCCAGCCTGCTCACCAAGCTGAACGCGCTGGGCAAGGCCAACGGCATCGGCCGCCTCGACCTGGTGGAAAACCGCTTCGTGGGCATGAAGAGCCGCGGCGTCTACGAGACCCCCGGCGGCACCATCCTGCTCGCCGCCCATCGCGGCATGGAGAGCATCACCCTCGACCGGGGTGCCGCCCACCTCAAGGACGAGCTGATGCCGCGCTATGCGGAGCTCATCTATAACGGCTTCTGGTTCGCGCCCGAGCGCGAGATGCTGCAGGCCGCCATCGACCATTCCCAGGCCTTCGTCACCGGCGAAGTGACGGTGAAGCTCTACAAGGGCAACGCCACCGTCATCGGCCGCAAGAGCCCCTATTCGCTCTACAATCAGGAGCTGGTCACCTTCGAGGAAGGCGCGGTCGCCTACGACCATCGCGACGCGGCGGGCTTCATCAAGCTCAATGCCCTGCGCCTGCGCACCCTCGGCAACCGGGCCCGCAAGATCTCCGAATAAGGGGCCCCACGCCCCGCAGGAAGGCCGGTGCGCACCCGCGCGCCGGCTTTTTTTTGCGCCCGCCGCTGCGGCTATTGCGCCGGCATCCCCGCGCCCCATCGCGCTGCGGCAGTTCGGACAATGGCGCCCGCCGCAGCTTGGTCTAGACTGCGACATTGCAACCTATTTGCAGTTTGGCGCCCATGCGGCATCCTATATTTAGAATTATTCTAAATTGGAGTTCCCGCCGATGATGTCCTTTTTCCCCGGCCGTCGCCGCTTTTCCGATCTGTCGGAAAAGGAAGTGCTCGCGCTCGCCATCTCCTCCGAGGAGGACGATTCCCGCGTCTATGCCGATTACGCCGATGCCCTGCGCAAGGATTATCCGGACACCGCCAAGGTGTTCGAGGCCATGTCGAAGCAGGAGAGCGGTCACCAGCGCAACCTCACCCGCGAGTTCGAGCGCCGCTACGGCCCCCACATCCCTTTGATCCGCCGCGAGAACATCGCCGGCTACTACACCCGCCGGCCGGTCTGGTACGTGTGCAACCTGGGCATTGAGCGCATCCGTCAGGAAGTGGGCCTGATGGAGGACGAATCGGCCAACTTCTATCGCCACGCCAAGGAGCGGGCGACCGACCCCGGCACCCGCGAGCTGCTGGAGCGCCTGCTGGGCGAGGAGATGCAGCACGAGGAGATCGCCGGCGAGCTCGCCGCGCGCTACCTGCCCGTGGACAAGAAGGAGGAGGAGAACGAAAAGGCCCGCCGCCAGTTCGTTCTCACCTGGGTGCAGCCGGGCCTCGCCGGCCTGATGGACGGCTCGGTGTCCACCCTGGCGCCCATCTTCGCCACCGCCTTCGCCACCCAGAATTCCCACACCACCCTGCTGGTGGGCCTGGCCGCCGCCGTGGGCGCCGGCATCTCCATGGGCTTCACAGAGGCGGTGCACGATGACGGCGTCATTTCCGGGCGCGGCTCGCCCATCAAGCGCGGCATCGCCTCCGGCTCCATGACAGCCCTGGGTGGCCTTGGCCACGCCCTGCCCTATCTCATCCCGGACTTCTGGACCGCGACGGCCATCGCCATCGCCGTGGTGTTCGTGGAATTGTGGGCCATCGCCTTCATCCAGAACCGCTACATGGAAACGCCCTTCTGGCGCTCGGTGATGCAGGTGGTTCTCGGCGGTGCGCTGGTGCTGGCGGCGGGTATTTTCATCGGCGGTAGCTGAAGCCGCCTCCGCCATACGCGAGCACCACGGGCCAACAGCCCGGATTTCGACGCCGCGGCCCACCGCGGCGTCGGTCATTTGCGCAAGATCATGGTTTCGCCGGCGGCGCGGGGCGTTAGCATGGAGGCTGACTCGCATCCAGGAGGCGGCCATGTTCGCCATGGTTCTCAAGCATGCCGGCGAAAAGCTCGTCGGGGAGACCAGGCCGGACCCCACGCCAGGTCCCGGCCAGGTGCTCATCAAGGTGACCGCATGCGGGGTCTGCCGAACGGACCTTCATGTGGTGGATGGCGAATTGCCTGAAACCCATCTGCCCATCGTTCCCGGTCACGAGATCGTCGGCCGCGTGGCGGCGCTGGGTGCCGGCGTATCCCACCTGAAGCTCGGGGAGCGGGTTGGAGTGGGCTGGCTCGGCCACGCCTGCGGCGTGTGTCCCTATTGCGTCGGCCATCAGGAAAACCTCTGCGACACCCCTGATTTCACCGGCTGCACCCGCGACGGCGGCTTCGCCACCCACGCCATCGCCGATGCCTCCTTCACCTACCCGCTGGGGGAGATTGGCGACGACGCGGCCATGGCGCCACTCCTGTGCGCCGGACTCATCGGCTGGCGGGCCCTGAAGGCGGCCGGCGAGGGCCGCCGCATCGGCATTTACGGGTTCGGCGCGGCCGCCCACATCATCGCCCAGGTGGCCATCGGCCAGGGCCGGCAGATCTTCGCCT
Organism: Xanthobacter variabilis; assembly: GCF_043831965.2. Taxonomy (NCBI): domain Bacteria; kingdom Pseudomonadati; phylum Pseudomonadota; class Alphaproteobacteria; order Hyphomicrobiales; family Xanthobacteraceae; genus Xanthobacter; species Xanthobacter variabilis. Next base: position 1,980,321 of record NZ_CM195533.1, on the reverse strand, counting down.
TCACCCGCCCGGGCGACACCAAGGCGCAGGACTTCGCCCTCAGCCTGGGCGCGGTCTATGCCGGGCCCTCGAACGAAGCGGTGCCGGAGCTGCTGGACGCCGCCATCATCTTCGCCCCCGCCGGCGAGCTGATTCCGCGGGCGCTCCGGGCGGTGCGCAAGGGCGGCACGGTGGTGTGCGGCGGCATCCACATGAGCGACATTCCCACCTTCCCCTATCGCTGGCTGTGGGAAGAGCGGAAAATCGTCTCGGTGGCCAACCTCACCCGCGCCGACGCCCATGAATTCCTGGCCCTGGCGCCGAAGGCGGGCGTGACCACCCACGTCACCCGCTACCCCCTGACCCAGGCCAACGAGGCACTGGACGACCTGCGCACCGGCCGCCTCACCGGCGCCGCGGTGCTGATTCCGGAGCAATCGGACAGCTGAAATGACAGAGCCCACCCGGCGAGGGTCCCGCCGGGTGGGCTCTGGAACGCCTTTCTGGAACGCCTTGGCGCGAAAGGGACGCCGGCGCGCCCGCAAGAACGCATGAACTCAAATCTTTCGGGCATGGCTTGGCCGGATGCCCTGGCCGGCCTGAGGCAAGGACATGCTCCAGCTCCAAGCGCCGCGCTCCGCCGGGCCCTGCCGAGGGGCTGGCCCCTCAGCGCTCCATCACATAGGTGCCGGGGGCCGGGCACAGCGGCATGTAGCCGGGGGCTCCCAGCGGCGGCAGGCCGAAGGTGCCCGCGCTGGAATGGGCGGTGAGCCATTCCTCCCAGGCCGGCCACCACGAGCCTTCCTCGGGCGCCAGCACCTCCACCCATTCGTCGGGCCCCAGGTGCATCTCACCCAGCTTGGTGGTGTGGATGCGATAGTGGCGATGCTTGTGGCCCGGCTCGCTGACGATGCCCGCATTGTGGCCGCCGGAGGTGAGCACGAAGGTCACGTCCGTGTCGGTGAGCTGGTGAATCTTGTAGACCGACTTCCACGGCGCCACGTGGTCGCGCTCCGTACCCACCACAAACAGGGGCACGCGCAGGTTCAACAGCGACACCGGCCGCCCGTCCACCTCATAGCGGCCGGCGGCAAGGTCGTTGTTCAGGAAGAACTTGCGCAGATATTCCGAGTGCATGCGATAGGGCATGCGGGTGGCGTCGGCGTTCCAGGCCATGAGGTCGTTCATGGGCGCGCGCTCACCCATGAGGTATTCATGCACCATGCGCGACCAGACGAGATCGTTTGAGCGCAGCATCTGGAAGGCGCCGGCCATTTGCCCGGCCGAAAGGTAGCCCTGGTTCCACATCATGGCTTCGAGCAGATAGAGCTCGCTCGGGTCGACGAACAATTGCAGCTCACCGGCCTCGGAAAAATCCGTCTGCGCGGCGAACAGGGTGACCGAGGCCAGGCGGTCGTCATTGGCCCGGGCCATGGCGGCAGCGGCGACGGACAAAATGGTGCCGCCCAGGCAGTAGCCCACCGCGTGCACCTTGCGGTCCGGCACCACCGCGTTCACCGCCTCCAGGGCCGCCATCACGCCCAGGCGGCGATAGTCCTCGAAGCCGAGATCGCGATCCTCCTCCCAGACATTGCGCCAGGAGATGCAGAACACCGTGTGCCCCTTCTCCACCAGGTAGCGCACCAGGGAGTTCTGGGGCGAAAGGTCGAGGATGTAATACTTCATGATCCAGGCCGGCACGATCAGCACCGGCTCGGCCTGCACACCCGGGGTGGTGGCGCGATACTGGATCACCTCGATGAGGCGGTTACGGAAGATCACCTCGCCGGGGGTCGCGGCCACATTCTGGCCGGGCACGAAATTCTCGGCCCCTTCCGGCGGCTTGTTGGTCACCTTCCGCATCATGTCGTCGACGGCGTTGCGCCAGCCCTGGACGAGGTTCATGCCCCCGGTCTGCATGGTGCGGCGCACCACCTCCGGATTGGTGAAGGGGTTGTTGGAGGGCGAGAACATGTCGAGCATCTGGCGCGCCACGAAGGCCACCACCGCCTCGTTGTGCGGATCCACGCCGGGCACGTCGTGGGTGGCGTTGTGCCACCATTGCTGCTGCAGCAGGAACGCCTGCTCCCACATGCGGTAGGGGAAGGACTGCCACTCCGGGGCGCGGAACCGCTCGTCGCCGGGCAGGGGCGCGATGGCGGGCTCGGTGCCGCGGTCGAGGCCGGCAGCCAGCATGCTGGTGGCGAAGCGGGCCATCTTGCGCCCGGCCTTCACCGCGAGTTCCGAGCGCTTGCCCGGAGCCGCCGACAGATGCATCCACCAGTCCAGGAAGGCCACGGTGAGTGCGGTCGGCGAGAAGCCGGAGGTGATGTGCCCCACACAGGCCGCCACCGCCCGATCCACCGCCCGCAGGGCCTCAAGGCCGCTGCCGCGATCGAAATCGCTGTCGTCGAGCCGGCTCAGGCTGGCCAGCGCCTGCGCCACCAGCCTGTCCGGCCGCGCCAGCTCCATCATGCCCAGCTTCAGGCCCGCATTGTCCTTGGCCGGCTCGATGACAGCGGGAAGGTGCGCCACGGGAGCCGGCTGCGCCACGGCGGAGGCGCCGCCCGGCAGGCTGTCCTTGCTTCGATCGACGGACGCGACAGGGGTTTCCGAAGACATCGACCGCTCATCCTCACGTCTCGACACGGGACCGCCCGCGTCCATTCCAAAGGCGCGCACGAAGCGCGACTGCGCCAGGAGCATTTCCCCTTTCACGGAAGCAGGGCAATGCTCTCGCTCATCCGGCCGGAGCGTTTTCTCATCCAAAGCGGCATCGGCTTCACGCGAAAACACGCCACGGCGACCGGCCGCCGCCGGTAGCGGCGAACGGCATCCCATGATTGTGTGTCACCATGTGGCCGCGCGCGCGCCGCCGCAAGGGTATGTGAACGCCGCGCGTCATCACGCCGCCGCCGGGGGCACGAGCCGGCGGCGCCATTTGCGCGCGAAATGGCGGGAGGGTTCGCGGAACAACGCGCCGTGCAGGCGTACCGCGTGCCGCTTCAAGCGCTTCTGCAGTCGCGACATGGCGAGGCTCAGCCGCTGCGTCGCCCCTTCCCCCAGCTGGCCGGAAGCCTGGTGGAGCATGGCCCTCAGGATCTCGATGTCGTGATGGGCGCCCAGCACATCGCGCAGCCGCTGCGCCCTGCCGGCCCGGGTCGCGCCCTGGCCGCCGAAGGAGGCGGCCGCGAACCCCATCTGATAGCGGTGGGCCACCACCCTCTTGCGGGTCTCGTGCATGGCCAAGGCGTTGCCGAACCGCCCACGCCGGGCGCCGCGATAGCCGCGACGCAGCCCCGCCACCAGATCCGCCGCCGCCGCATCGGCCTCCAGCCCTCCCGCAAGGCGGGCGCGGGCATCGACGAGAAAGGTGCTCAGGCTCGCGCGCAGGGGCGCAATGGCGGTCTCCGCCGTCGCATCGAAACCGATGACGGCGCGCGCCTCCTTCAGGTCGCAGGCAAGAACCAGCCCGGCCTTGTCCAGCAGGTCGAGCGCCTCCTGGGCGGTGGCGTGGTCGCGGGCCTGGGCGAATCCGCGCGCCACCTCGGCCGCGTGGCGGCGCGCCTCCCGCGCGCCATCGGTGGCCAGAAGGCGCAGCAGCGCGCGATATTCCTTCAGCCCCTTGCGCACGTCATGAACCATCTCCACCGGGTCCGTCTCCGCCCCCGCCTGCCCGATCTTGTCGATCATGGCGTGCAGCGCGCGGGCCAGAGGCACCGGGGCGGCCGCCATGCTGTCCCCGTCGGGGGCGAAAACGGGAGGGGGAGCGTCGAGAGTCTGCGTCATCTGGCTCGATCCAGGTGGCCCCGGAAATCTCCGAGCAGGAACACTCCGAGCACGGGATCCGCGGGAAGGTCACATGGCGAATCGGCCACAGCGCGGCGAGCGCGGGATTGCCGATCCACCGCGAAGGCTACTCCCATCCCCCCGCGGGCGCGACTCGCCGGCTCGCGGCGGCACCGGAACGACGCGCCCGGGCGCGATGGGAACCGTGAGACGGGACGCCTCCTGCCCGTATCGCGGTGCCGTCGATTGCATACACCGCCCCCATGGCGGGGCGGTGACGCCGCTTCAGGACCTTGCCCGTGTCACGGCCCCAGCAAGGGCCCGAGGGGCTGATCTAACGCTGCGTCTTCTCGCGGGCCAGTGTCCAGGCGACCCCGAAAACACCCTAGCGGGACCCGGCCCGCCATCGCGCCATCACGGTGGAGGCGAGCACGGCGGCAGCGATCGATTTCAACACATCCCCGGGCAGGAACACCGCCGTGCCGAGGGCAGCCCGCTCCAGGCCGATGCCAGCCACCAGGGCCAGCGCCGGAATTCCGCACAGATAGACCACCAGAACGCCGCCCACGAACGCGGCAACCAGTGCCGAGAGAAAGGCCGAAAACCGCAGGCGTTCCGCCAAAAGGCCGGTGACATAGGCGCCCGGCACGAAGCCCAGGAAGAACCCCACGGTAGGCCCCGCCAGCACGCCGAGACCGCCGCGCCCACCGGTGAGCAGGGGCGCCCCCAGCAGAACCACCAGCACGAAAAGGGCGCTCGCCGCCGCCCCGCCGCGCGCGCCCAGCATCAGGCCCGCCAGCATCACGGCCAGGTTCTGCGTGCTGATCGGCACTCCGGGCAGGACCGGAAGAAAGATGGGCGGCACCAGCCCGAGCGCGCCGATGAGCGCAGCCATGAGCGCCGTGCGAACCAACATCCGTGTGTCCACTCACCCTCTCCCCTCACCGGCCGGCGGCGTCTGGTCGGCCGCGAAGCCACGCGCCTCCAGCGCTTCGGCCACCTGATCCGCGTTTTTCAGCACGCCCGCGAAGAAGGCCCCCACCAGGGCCAGGCCCGGCCGCCGGCCGCTGCGGGCACGCCAGGCCTCGGCGCGGCCATGCCAGCCCGCCACCAGCACCGGAACGAAGCGCAGCACCAGCGCCACCGCCAGCGACAGCCGCCGGGCGTCCAGGCCCAGCCGCTCGAACGGGCGCAGCACCACCATCAGCGCGTCCATCATGTCCTGAAGGCGGGTGGAGAGGGTGACGAGATCCGCCAGCAGCACCATCAGCAGGATGCGCAGGATGCTGGCCGCCGCCACCTCGAACGAGGCCGCCCAGAGCTGCAGCGCGCCGATCATCAGCAGCACCGGCAGCAGCGGGCGCCACTGGAAGAGCCGCGCCACGCCCGGCCGCCCGAAGCTGGCATAAACGATCACCACCACCGCCAGGGCCAGCACCAGCACGAACGGGTCGCCCACCGGCACCAGCAGCACCGAGAGCGCCGCAAGGCCGATCAGCTTCCCCCCCGCCGGCAGGCGATGCAAAAGGCTGTGGCCGGCGAGATAGCCGCCGATCATGCGACACCCCCGGCCGGGTGGCCGCGTCCGCGGGCACGGGCGTGGGCATGGGCCTCGTAAAGGGCGATCACCTCGCCCGGGTCGCCATCGGCCGCCACCTCGCCGGCGTGCAGCCACAGCACCCGGTCGAAGCCGGCGAACAGGCTGAAATCATGGCTCGCCATGATCACCTGCTGGTTGAGGCCGGCGATGCGCTCGGACAAAGCCAGGCGGGTCGGCAGGTCGAGCGCGGAAAAGGGCTCGTCGAGCAACAGCACGCGCGGCCCCGCCGCCAGCGCGGAGAGAATGCACACCAGCTGCTTCTGGCCCTCGGAAAGCTCGTCCACCGCCCGGTCGCCCCAGCCGGCGCAGCCATGTTCGGCCAGCAGCCGCTCGGCGATGGCCTCGGCGCCCGCCTTCGAGGCCCCCTGCTCCAGCGGGCCGAAGGCGATCTCCTCCCGCACCGTGGGGAAGATGATCTGATGATCGACGTTCTGGAACACGAAGCCCACATGGGCGGGCAGCCGCCGGCGATGGCGCCGCGTCTCCAGCCCCGCCACCTCCACGGTGCCGGCATCGGGCAGCATGAGCCCGTTCAGCAGCCGCAGCAGGGTGCTCTTGCCCGAGCCATTGTCGCCGATGAGGCCGATACGCCGCTCCATCAGCGAGAGCGTGAGGCCGGAGAACACCACCCGGGTGCCGCGCGTCACCTCCACCCCATGCAGGCGCGCGCCCCCTTCGGAGGCGGCGGACGGAACGGGACGACGGGCGGAGAAAGGAAACGGCATGGGGCACCTGCGCTTCCCCTCGATATACCGAACTCGACCATGCGCAAACCCCGCTTGGCTCTCACGCGCGGCCTTGAGGCCGGCCGCACCGGTGACGCGGAACGCTGGCGGGCGACGGGGCCGCACGCCCGGCGGGGCGAACGACCTGCGGAGGGGCCAGACCACCTGCGGCGTGTGAAGGCGAGCAGCGCTTGCTGGCCAAATGTCAGGCAAACGGTCAGCCCAAAAATCAGCGCAAGTGTCCGCCCAGTGGCCGGGGCAACTGCCAGCGCAAGCCTCGCCCCAGGATCCATCGCATTCCGGAAACAGACGTTGGCCAGAGGCGCGCGCCCGCCCACCCTGTTGCGGCTGACGGAGAGGATCGGAGCGCCTCGCGGGCGCCAAGGATTGGCGTCCAAGGCATAATGGCGTGCTGTCCGTGGCGTTGCCCTTTGCGGGGCGGCCCGGCCGACATCCCCAACGCTCTGCCCCTCCCCCGCGAGCGGCAGAGGGAGCCCCAAGGTGAGGAATATCAAGGGCGGAAGCCTCAAGGGATGCGCTGAAGGTTGGCTGATCCCAACTCGCGCCTCGCGCGGGGCCCGACGTGGCACCCAGGCCTGTCACCCGAAGTGTCGGCGCAGGCCCCACCCCAAATCGCGCGCCAAGTCCCGCGCCAAGTCCCGCGCCACGCCGCGCCCCAAATGTCGCGTCGGGTCTCGCGCCAGGTGACACGCCCCCGTGCCACGGCGTATCTGAAAGGTCAGCGCGCGGGGGCCTCGTCCGAAGCCGGGCCCATTGTTCCATCGTGGCGAGGGCCACCCGCCCCTATCCAGCCCTCGCGCGGCTCCCATGGGGCTGCCGGCGGCATGGTCCGCTTATCCGAAGGTGAGCCCAGCGTGAACACCCCGAGCCCCGACAACGAGACCGCCCCGGCGCCCGAAGCCGGCATTGTCCTTGGCGCGCCGGTGGAAGGCCCGCCGGCCCGCCCGCCCGTGCCGGTGACCCTGGAGGGGCGCTTCGTGCGTATCGTTCCGTTCGACGTGGCGCGCCATGGGCCGGATCTCTTCGCCCTCTCCCACGGCGCGCAGAAAGAGTCGCTCTGGGCCTATATGAGCGCCGGCCCGTTCGCCGACCTCTACGCCTTCACCCTTCACTATGCGGAGGCCGCCACCAAGGCCGATCCCCTGTTGCTCGCCATCGAGGAGACCGGGAGCGGCCGGGCCGTGGGCCATGCCTGCTACATGCGGGTGGAGCCGAAGCACCGGGTGGTGGAGGTGGGCAACATCCTGTTCACGCCCGCCCTGCAACGCCGCCCGGGCGGCACCGAGGCGATGTACCTGATGGCGCGCCACGCCTTCGAAACCCTGGGTTTCCGCCGCTATGAGTGGAAGTGCAACGCGCTCAACGCCGGCTCGCGGCGGGCGGCCGAGCGGCTGGGCTTTTCCTTCGAAGGCGTGTTCCGTCAGCACATGATCATCAAGGGGCGCAACCGGGATACCGCCTGGTTCGCGCTGCTGGATGGGGAATGGCCGCGCGCGAAGGCCGCATTCGAGGCCTGGCTCGACCCCGCCAATCACGATGCCGACGGCCGGCAGCGCCGCACCCTCGCCGAGCTCCGCGCCACTCTGGTGGAGAGGAGCTGAGCCGCGTCAGGCCGCGGCGGGGGCGAAATCCTGCTCCACCAGCGCGGTGATGGCGGCCCTCAGCTCCGGCAGCAGCCGGCGATATCCGCGCGCCCGCTCCTTGAGATCCGGCACGCGGGTGATGTCCTCGAACCCCCATCCGCGCAGGCGCAGCAGGTGCATCCAAGGCAGGCGGCGGGCGGCGCGATGGGCGTCCTCCACCAGCGCTACGGCCAAATCCACCCGCGGCGCGCCCGAAAGAGCGAACAGCTCCGCCGGCTTGGCGGACAGGCCATCAGTGGCGATGCCCTCCCGTTCCAGGCATTCGAGCGCAACCGGATCCACCGGGCCGGCCATGGCGGTCGCCGCGCTGAAGGCCCGCACCCGCGCATAAAGGTGCATCGTCAGCGCCTCTGCCATGAGGCTGAGGCCGGCATTGTCCCGGCACACGAAGAGGATGGACGGACGCGTGATCATGAGGCCCACTCCTGTCACGGGGTCGCCCCGCACCTGCCCCCGTATTTGCCGCCACACTTTCCGCCCCACTTGCTCCGGCGGCGATTCGGCTCGGGCGGGAAACTAGGCGCGTCCCTCGACGCGGACATGACAACGGCCGTCCCCTGGCCATCAGCGCGAAGAGATTTTTGCTGCCGCGAGCCCCTGGCGTTCACAGCCAAAGTCTTGATCGGCAAAAACTATCCGAAGAATTCGAAGAACAGTACGTCGCCCCGCGAGCGCCGCGGATTTCACATTGATCTTGCGTTAACCATTCGGAAGTTGTTCCACGAGATCAATGGGATGCTGGCGGACACCCTGATTCGCGAACTCTTCGCCGGCTGCCAGATGTGGAGGCGACAATGGCGAAGACAGAAGTCACCAGCGCCGCGGTGAGCAAGATCGCCGCAAAGGCGCTCAAGGATCCCGGCAGCATTACTCACGACGAGATCAAGAAATTGGCTGCGTCCTGCCTGACCCAGGCCGCCGATAAGCCGAAGGCCGAGCCCAAGACGGTACCCACGGCGGTACCCACGGCGGCAGCCAAGGCCCCCGCCACCAAGGCGGCGAAGCCGTCCACGGTGAAGGCCACCGCAGCGAAGGCGCCCGCCCCCAAGGCCGCCGCCCCCGCCAAGGCCGAAGCCGCCAAGACTGCCGTAGCTGTTTCTGCCGCGCCTGCTGCTGCTGAGCCCGCTCCCGCCAAAACCGCGCCCGCTAAAGCCGCCCCTGCCAAGCCGGCTGCGGTAAAGCCGGCCGCGAAGCCGGTGGCCAAGGCCGCGACCAAGGTCAGCAAGACCAGCGCGGCGGCCAAGCCGGCCGACGTTTCGCCCTCCGAGAGCGCATCCAGCACCGCGAAGCCGGCACCCAAGGCCGCGAAAGCCACCGCGACCAAAGCTACCGTCACCAAGGCCACTGCAGGCAAGCCGGCCGCGAAGGCGACCTCGGCGAAGGCGGCGGAACCCAAGACCCCCGCGGAACCCGCCCCCGCAATGCCCGCCGTGGCGGCCCCTGCGGAGAAGGTGCCTGCGGAGAAGGCATCCACCGCGAAGAAGCCAGCCCCCAAAACCGCCGCGACCAAGAGCGCCGCCACAAAAAGCGCGGCCACCAAGTCGGCAGGTCCCAAGACCGCCGCGGCGCCGAAGCCCGCCACTGGGAAGACCGCGCCCGCGAAGACGACGCCCGCCAACCCTGCGGTCGCCAAGCCTGCGGTCACAAAGCCTGCGGTCGCAAAGCCTGCGGTGACCGAGACGGTGGCCGCTAAGCCCACCACTGAGAAGGCGGCCGCCGCGAAGACTGTGACCGCGAAGACTGTGGCCGCGAAGCCCGCGGCCGCTGCGAAAAGCCCCAAGGCCCCGGCTAAACCGGCCTCCAAGCCGGCGGCGAAGGCCCCCAAGAAAAACTGACAAGAAAAACTGACACGTAAAGCCGAGTTCAGGGAACTGGGCATTCGACATTCCGTTTCGGGCGCGAACTGAGGTCGGCAGCGCGAAAGCGGGGGCCGAAAGGTATCGGCGGTCGCGCATCCGGGGGGTGTGCGTCCCCGGCATGGCCGACGGAAGCCCCTTCCGTTGGCATCCGCAACCGGATGGCTCGCGCGGCGGGGGCAGGTCCTGCACCCGCCGGCGCGCATTTGCCGCCGCGACAACTTCGACCCGCGGAACTTCGATCATGAAGGCTCCGGCCGGAGCATGGACACCGGCCGGAAGATGTCGTCACTGTTGCGGCAGCGGACCGGCGCGACCGATATTGAAGATCTGCACCCGGCGGTTGATGGCGGCATCGGGATGCTTGGCATCCTGCAGCGCCTCCTCACCGAGCCCCACGGCCTGAATGCGGCGCGGATCCACACGGAAGGTGGTGGTGAGCGCCTGGGCGATGGCGTCCGCCCGCTCCTGGCTCAGCTTCATATTGTATTCGCGGGTGCCGGTGGCATCCGTATTGCCGACCACCAGGAACTTGTAGCCGAGCAGCACGGGGTTGTGCATCGCGTCCGCGATGGAGCCGAGGGTCTGGTAGGACGACGGCTTCACCATCGCCGAGTTCAGATCGAACTCGATCTCCACATTGATCTGGGCCAGCTTGTCGAGCTGCAGCGCCAGCGGCGGGCGGCTCTCGGGCGGGCCCTGATACTGCATGTGGGCCTTGGCGAGATCGCGCAGCGCTTCCACCGACACGCCGGGCACGTCATCCACCGAGGCGGTGAGGCCCTGAACGATCTCGGAATTGGGGGTGAAGGCCTGGGCCGCGGCCGGCGCGCTGGCGCCGAGGGCGAACACCGCCCCGGCGCACAGGGCGCTGAGCGCGAGGGTGATACGCGAGGCGATCATGGAGCCCGTCTCCTGCTTCTTAGCGGCGCGCATCAGCGATAACCCGCATTGGTGAGGGCGGTGGTGCAGGTCTGGCTCACCACCTTGGAGGCCTCCAGGAGGCAGGACACGAGATTGCCGTCGCCGGGCACCACGCCGGAGCAGAACTCCGCGCGGTCGCGATCGCACGCCTTGTAGACGGCCTTTTGGGCCTCGGCGCGAGCCTCAGTCATCTGGCGGATGGATTCATGGTTGGCGGCGCAGGCCGGCGACAGATTCGCCTGATGCGTCACGAGGCACTGATAAATGGCGCCGTTGCCCAGATTGAGCCCACGGCAGTGGCGCATGATGTCTTCGCCACAATGCTTGGCCAGCAGGCCGGCGGCCTCGGCATAGCTCACCGTCTGCGCATGGGCCGACGCCGCCGGCAGCGCCATCAGCGCCGCCAGGACAAGTCCTGCGAACTTCATACGTATCTCCCCCTCAGCCCGGGCCGTTGGGCGGCCCAACGCAGATTGACCATGACGGTGGGAGAACGGTCAACGCTGAAGATCGACCGGGAGCGAGAATGGACTAATTCTGCCGGACGCAGGTTTCGGTCTCGATCTCTTCCCCGGCCGCGCCGACGACGCCAAGGGGATCGGCCGCGAGTTCGAGATCGGTGGCGTCCACGGCGGTCGTGGCCACCGGCGCCTCTGCTCCTGCGGAGCGGGATGGACGCAGCAGCACATGGCCGCAAATGGCCACCAGCGCCATGGCCGGCATCAAGGTGGTGAGCGCCGCCAGCGGCGAGGGAAACAGCACCGCCACCGCCGTGCCCAGGAAGCCGCCGCCGATCTGCATGAAGCCCATCAGCGCAGAGGCGGCGCCGGCGATGGCGGGAAAGCCGGCGAGCGCCGCCGTGGTGCAGCCGGGCAGCACCATGGCCACCCCGCACGCCCACAGCCCGATGGGCCCCATCACCGTGAGGGTCGAAGGCTCCAGGACCCTGAGGCCGATGCCCAGGCCGCACGCCCCCGCCGTCACCAGCACCAGGCCAATGGGAATGAGGGCGGACGCGCTCATGGTCTTCAACAGCCGCCCCGCGATCAGGGTGCCGAACATGTAGGAGCCGGTCTGCGCCAGCATGGCGAGGCCAAACTGGGTGGGCGTGAGCCCCACCTGCTGGATCAGCACGAAGGGCAGCAGCGCGGCGAAGGTGTAGATGGCCCCTAGCCCACCCCCCAGTACCAGGCTCGCCCGCATGAAGACGCGGTCGGACAGCAGGCGAGCATAGCTCTTGAGGATACCAACGGGCGACGCCAAGGACGGGTCCCGCCCGCGATTGGTCTCGGGCACGAAAAAGGAGAGCAGCGCCAGCAGCACCACGCCATAGATGGCCATGGCGACAAAGATCATGTGCCATCCGGCGGTGCCCAGGATGAGGCCGCCGAGGGTGGGCGACACCGCCGGCCCGATGGCCAGCATGGTGCCGATAAGGTTCATGATTCGCGCCGAGGTCTGGCCCGTATATTGATCACGGACGATGGCGCGCGAGATGGCGATGCCCGCCGCGCACCCCACGCCCTGCAGGCCGCGGCCGAGGATGAGCCAGCCCATGCTGGGTGCCCAGGTGGCCACCAGCGCGCCCAGCATGTAGACGCTGAAGAAACCCAGCGCCACCGGCCGCCGACCGAAGGCATCGGACAGGGGCCCGCAGGCCAGCTGGGAGAAGGCGAAGCCCAGGAAGAACACCGTCAGGGTCAGCTTCACGGCCGCCGGCGTCGTGTCGAAGACGCTGACCAAAGTGGGCATGGCCGGGGTGTACATGGCGAGGCTGATGGGGCCGAGCATCACCATGAGCGCGCCGACCATGGCGACGCGCACTTCCGACATCATGGGCGCCGGCCCAGGGGATGAGGGCGCCTTGTACTCGGCAGGCTTCATTTTTCGTCTTTGTCCCCGTCGTCGCGGCAATCCTCCTCACGGCAGCGCGCGAGATTGTCGCGGATCTGCACCAGAAAATCCCTCAGGCGGGTCTGATCGGCCGCGGAGAAGCCGGCGAGAGCCTCCCCCCGTGCCACCGCCGCCGCGGACTGGACGCCGGCCAGGAAAGGCTGCGCCTCCGCCGTGAGCCGCACGATCTTGGCCCGCCGATCCCGCGGATCGGTCTCCCGCGCCACCAGCCCCCGGCTTTCGAGCGCGTCGAGGAAGCCCACCAGCGTCATGGGCTCCACGTTCATCTTCACTGCCAGGGCACTCTGCCGCAGGCCCGGATGCTGGTTCACATAAGCGAGCGTGCGTGCCTCGCCGGCCGTGAGGCCAAGGCCGGCCTGGGTGAAGGCACGATCAATGCGGGCGCGGTAGAGCCGCGCCGCATCCACGAGAAGAAAGCCGAGAGGAGTTTCTGCCATATCACGCCAACCATATAATAAGGTAACCTTAGTTTCAATGCTCTTCACCGGCGCGCGACACGATTCGTGTTGCGCCCACCGCCACGCGACCTATGTGTGAGGGGCCCCTTTTGGAGAGTGCCCATGCCCTGGTCGGTGACCATCGGACGCCTCGGCGAGACCGCCATCCGCATCCATGTGACCTTTCTTCTGTTCCTGGTGTGGATCTGGGCCGCCTATTACCGGACCGGCGGCGCCGATGCGGCCTGGCAGGGCGTGCTGTTCGTCGCCCTGCTGTTCGCCTGCGTGCTGCTGCACGAGCTGGGGCACGTCTTCGCGGCCCGTCACTATGGCGTGAAGACCCCTGACATCACCCTGTGGCCGTTCGGAGGCATCGCCAGCCTGGAACGCATGCCTGAAAAGCCGTCCGAGGAGCTGGTGGTGGCCATTGCCGGGCCGCTGGTGAATGTGGCCATCGCCGCCGTCCTGCTGCTCATCCTGGGCGCCGGGCTGAATGTGGACGACCTGTCCAAGATCGAGGACCCGGGCACCTCCATGCTGGTGAAGCTGGCGGGCGCGAACATCTTCCTGGTGGTGTTCAACCTCATCCCCGCTTTTCCCATGGATGGCGGGCGGGTGCTGCGCGCGCTGCTGGCCATGAACATGGGCTTTGGCCGCGCCACGGCGGTGGCGGCCTCCATCGGCCAGGCCATCGCCATCGGCCTGGGGCTGGCGGGCATTTTCTTCAATCCCATGCTGATGATTATCGGCGTGTTCGTGTTCCTGGCCGCGTCGGGCGAGGCGGGACAGGTGCAGCTCAAGGAAGCCTCGCGCGGGCTGTGCGTGGCCGATGCCATGATCACCCACTTCGAGACGCTGGGCCCCAGCGCCACCGTGGACGACGCCGCCGATGCCCTCATCCGCACCACCCAGCGGGAATTCCCGGTGGTGGATGGCGCCGGCCACCTGCGCGGCGTGCTCACCCGCGACGCCATGATCCGCGCCATGAAGGACGAGGGCCCGCAGACGCCGGTGATCCAGGTGATGCAGCCCAATGTGCCCACCGTGGACGCGCGCGCCCGGCTGGACGCCGCCCTCAAGCTCATCACCAGCGAGCAGGTGCCCGCCGTGGGCGTGGTGGACGGAACCGGCCGCCTCGTCGGCCTGCTGACGCCGGAAAACGTGGGCGAGCTGATGATGCTCCACGCCGCCCGCCCCGATCGCGGCATGGGGTTCCACCGCGCCGCCTGATCGGCAGCCGAAAGGCGCCGCCCTCCGGGAACACGCGCTCCCGAGCGCGGCGCCGCGCGCGTCACGCACAATCACCAAGATCGAAAGAACATGGGAAGGCCCCGGCGGCGGTCATATGCCGTGACGGGCGGCTTTCATTCGCCTATGAAGACGAAAGCGCCATGTCATCCAATCGGATTTCGCACGATCGCGAATAGGATTTATTCGATCCATGGATATATACTTCGTCCTGCACGTTGTCGGGCCCGTCTTCCTGCTCCTTGGCCTTGGATATTTCGCGGGACGACAGAAACAGTTCAGCGGCGAGCAGATGCGCGGCCTCACGACCCTCGTGCTGCGCTATGCCATGCCCGCCGCCCTGTTCCTCGGCATGGCCCATTTCGATCGCGAGCTACTGCTGCGCCAGGGCCCGCTGGTGCTCATCATGCTGCTGTTCTACAGCGGCTTTTTCGTTCTGGGCTACACCCTGCTGCGCGCGGCAAGGCAGCCGGCGATGGACGCCGCGCTGCTCTCTTATGCCGGCACCTCCAAGGCGGCTACGGTCTACGGCCTCCTGGTGCTCACCCAGCTCTTCGGCGCGGATCTGGGGCGGGCCATGGTCGGCCTCAGCGCGCTGATCATGAACCTCACCCAGCTGTCCCTGGCCATCTACCTGTTCAAGAGCGCGGGCACGGGCGAAGCTCCCTCCATCCTCGCGACCTTGCGCAAGACCCTGGTGGATCCGCTGGTGATCGCGCCGTTTCTTGGTGCCGTCATCGCCCTCAGCGGCTTCACGCTGCCGGCCGTCATCAGCGACATCATGGAGCCCCTGGCCGAAACGGCCGGCCCGGTCGCCATCTTCGCGGCGGGCTTGGCCATGGCCACGTTCCGGCTGCATCTCGGCTCGCGCGCGGTGGTGCTCGCCGTGCTCAACAGCCTTGTCGTGATGCCGGCGCTGTTCTTCGTGCTGCTGAAGCTGTTCGGGCTCTCCGGGCCGGTGCCCCAGGCCGCCTTCGTGGTCTGCCTGCTGCCGATCGCGTCGAAGGCGCTGCTCTTCTCCGAGACCTATGAGGAAGAAGAAGGCCCTGTGGCCTCCATCCTCCTCATCACCTCGCTGGCCCTGTTCATCACCATCCCGCTCGGGATCTGGCTGACGAGCTTCCTCTAGCTTCGCCGCCAGCGGAGGCGCTCAGGTCCGCTGCGCCACCATGAAGTAGTTCACGTCAAGATCGTCCGAGAGCTTGAACTCCCGCGTCAGCGGATTGTAGACGAGCCCCGCCTTTTCGCTGGGCGCATAGCCGGCGGCGGCAAGCGTCGCCTCCAGCTCGTCGGGGGTGATGAACTTCTCCCAATGGTGGGTGCCCGGCGGCAGCCAGCGCAGCACATATTCCGCGCCCACGATGGCGAGAGCGAAGCTCTTGGCCGTGCGGTTCAAGGTGGAGAGGACGAGCACGCCCCCGTCCTCCACCAATTGCCCGACGGTGCGCACGAACAGGCCCACATCGGCCACGTGCTCCACCACCTCCAGCGCCACCACCGCATTGAAGCGCGAGCCGCGGGCGGCCAGCTCCTCCGCGGTGGACGGCAGGTATTCGATGTCGAGCCCCGAGGCGCGGCCGTGGGCGCGCGCCACCTCGATGTTGCCGGGGGCAGGGTCGACGCCGGTCACCTGGGCGCCCATGC
Organism: Xanthobacter variabilis; assembly: GCF_043831965.2. Classification (NCBI taxonomy): domain Bacteria; kingdom Pseudomonadati; phylum Pseudomonadota; class Alphaproteobacteria; order Hyphomicrobiales; family Xanthobacteraceae; genus Xanthobacter; species Xanthobacter variabilis. The sequence continues at coordinate 1,964,541 of NZ_CM195533.1, read as the reverse complement.
GCGCCAAAGGCTCGCTGAGCAGCCCGCCGCCGCAGCCGACATCGAGCACGCGCAGGCCGTGGAGCGGTCGCAGCGCCTTCTCATCCCGGCCGAAATGGCGCACCAGCGCGCCGCGCAGGAAAGCGAGGCGCGCCGGGTTCATGGCGTGGAGCGGGGCCATCTTGCCCTTCTCGTTCCACCACTCCGCGCCGAGCGCTTCAAAGCGGGCGACCTCTTCCGGATCGACCGTGGCCTGGGTCAGCGGCATTTTCGGCCTCCTTCTCGCGATCGGGGCGGGCACATGCCCGTGAGCTTTAAGCAGGGAGCGCGCCCGCCACAAGGCCGCCGGAACGAAACGCGACGCGGCGCCGCGACCTGATTCGCACGCTCTTTGTCGCCCGCTCGTTCTCCATCGGGTCATCCACACCTTTCGCCCTCGCCCTTCCGACCCAATATGATACACACCCCCCAGAGCCGAGCCGACGAAGCCGAAACCGATGGACGACATCACCCAATGGGCCGTATTGCCGCGCACCGTGAGGGCGCGGGGGGTGAGCGCCATCCTCGGCCCCACCAATACCGGCAAGACCCACCTCGCCATCGAACGCATGCTGGCCCACGAGAGCGGCATCATCGGCCTGCCGCTGCGCCTGCTGGCGCGCGAGGTCTACCAGCGCATCGTCGAGAAGGTGGGCCCCAGCCAGGTCGCCCTCATCACCGGCGAGGAAAAGATCAAGCCCAAGGGCTCGCGCCGCTCGCCGCCGCGCTACTGGGTCTCCACCGTGGAGGCCATGCCGCGCGACCTGGACGTGGCGTTCGTCGCCATCGACGAGATCCAGGTGGCCACCGACCTCGACCGTGGCCATGTCTTCACCGATCGCCTTCTGAACCGGCGCGGGCGGCACGAGACGCTGCTTCTGGGCTCGGCCACCATGCGCCCGCTCATCGAGAAGCTGCTGCCGGGCGTGAACGTGATGATGCGCCCGCGTTTGTCCACGCTTTCCTTCGCGGGCGAGCGCAAGATCTCTCGCCTGCCGCGCCGCTCGGCCATCGTCGCCTTCTCGGCGGATGAAGTCTATTCCATCGCCGAGTTCATCCGCCGCCATCGCGGCGGGGCGGCGGTGGTGATGGGCGCGCTGTCCCCGCGCACCCGCAATGCGCAGGTGGAACTCTACCAGTCCGGCGACGTGGACTATCTGGTGGCCACCGACGCTATCGGCATGGGCCTCAACCTCGACGTGGACCATGTGGCCTTCGCCTCTGATCGCAAGTTTGACGGCTGGCAATTCCGCCGCCTGAACCCCTCCGAGATGGCGCAGATCGCCGGGCGCGCCGGCCGCGCCCTCTCCGACGGCACCTTTGGCACCACCGGCCGCTGCCCGCCATTCGAAGAGGAATTGGTGGAGCAATTGGAGTCGCACGCGTTCGACACCGCGAAGGTGTTGCAATGGCGCAACTCCGTCCCCGACTTTTCTTCCACACGCGCCCTGCTGGCCTCTTTGTCGCATCCCCCGCGCGAGGAAGGACTGACCCGCGCGCCCACCGCCGACGACGTCGCCGTGCTGGAAATCCTCAGCCGTGACACGGAGGTGGCGGCCCGCGTGACCTCGCCGCAGCAGGTGGAACGGCTGTGGGAGGTGTGCCAGGTGCCCGACTATCGCAAGGTGTCCCCGGGCGCCCATGCGGAGCTGGTGGCGACCCTTTTCGGGCATGTGGAAGGGGGTGGTTTCATCCCCGATGATTGGTTCAAACGTCAAATCGCCTTGACCGATCGCCAAGAAGGCGACATCGACACACTGTCGAGCCGGATCGCGCAGGTGAGGACTCTCACCTTCGTGGCCAACCGGCCCGACTGGCTCAAGGATCCGGAGCACTGGCAAGGCGTCACGAGAGGGGTCGAAGACAAGCTGTCCGATGCACTGCACGAAAGGCTGGCTCAGCGTTTCGTGGATCGGCGGACCAGCGTGCTCATGCGGCGCCTGCGAGAGAAAAAGATGCTCGAAACTGAAATCAGCAAGACCGGCGACGTCACCGTCGAAGGACATGTCATCGGCCATCTCCACGGCTTCCAGTTCCAGGCGGAACCCACCGCCGGCGGGGAAGAGGCCAAGGCGCTGCGCGCCGCCGCCCAGCAGGCGCTGGCCGGCGAGATCGAAGCACGCGCCACGCGCCTCGCCCAGGCCGTGGATGAAGCCTTCGTGCTCACCAATGATGGCACCATCCGCTGGACCGGCGAGGCCGTGGCCAAGCTCATCCCCGGCGACGAGGTCCTGAAGCCCCGCTTCAAGATCATCGCCGATGAGCACCTCACCGGCCCCGCCCGCGACCAGGTGGAGGCCCGCCTCGCCCTGTGGGTTTCCGCCCATGTCGACAAGCTGCTGGGCGCGCTCACCAAGCTCCAGGCGGCGGAGGACATCACCGGCATCGCCCGCGGCATTGCCTTCCAGATCGTCGAATCGCTCGGCGTGCTGGAGCGGGCCCGCGTCGCCGAGGACATGAAGAGCCTCGACCAGACCGCCCGCGCCACCCTGCGTGGCTATGGCGTGCGATTCGGTGCCCACCATATCTATCTGCCGGCCTTGCTGAAGCCCGCGCCCCGCGCCCTGGCGCTGGAGCTGTTCGCGCTCAAGCATGGCGGCCTCGCCCAGAAGGGCCTCGACGAATTGCCGCACCTGGCGGCGTCGGGTCGCACCTCCATCCCCGTGGATCACGAGATCCAGAAGGGGCTCTATCGCGCCGTGGGCTTCCGCGTGTGCGGCGAGCGCGCGGTGCGCGTGGACATTCTGGAGCGGCTCGCCGACCTCATCCGACCGGCGCTGGACTGGCGCCCGGCCTCGCCCGGGCCCAAGCCCGCCGGTGCCGTGGATGGGCGTGGCTTCACCGTCACTGTGGGCATGACCTCGCTGGCCGGCTGCTCGGGGGAGGATTTCGCCTCCATCCTGAAGTCGCTGGGCTATCGCATGGAGCGCCGCGCCGCCCCGCCGCCGGAGGAACCCGCGGCCGAGGCCGTGGCTCCCGCCGAGCTGCCGCCCGCGCCGGAAGGCGCCATCGAGGCCGACCTGCTGTTCGACGCTCCCGCCGAGACCCCGGCTGAGGAGATCGTGGCCGCGGAAGCCGCCGCGCTCGACGCCGGCGCGCCCGAGGTGGCCGAGGCCATTGCAGCCGAAGTCGCCGCCGACCTGGCTCCGGCCGAAGCTGCCCCGGAAGCCGTAGAGCCGGCCCCCACCGATGAGGCGGTTGAGACGGAAGTGGCTGTCGAAGCCATGGAAGCGGCCGGCGACCCCACTGCGGCCGAAGTGGCGGCCGAGGTGGAAACCGCAGCCGCACCCGGCGGCGCGGAAGCCGTGGAAGGCGCGCCGGCCGAGCCGGAGATGATCGAGGTGTGGCGGCCCGGCCGTCCCCCGGGCGCACCGCGCCGCGACCGTCCCCAGCGGGGTGGCGAGCGCTTCGGCGGCAAGGACGGCGAGCGCAAGGAAGGCGGCCATCGCCGCGGCGGCGAGCGTCGCGAGGGTGGCCCCGGCCATCGCCGCCCCGAGCGGAACGACCAGGCGCCCGCGGCCGAAGGCGCGGCACCGGAGGGCGAGCGCCCGCCGCGTCCGCCCCGGGGCGAGCGTCCCCAGCGTGGTCCGCGCGACGAAAATCGCGGCCCGCGCAATGAGCATCGGCCCGCGCACCAGGAGCGCCGCCGTGACAAGCCGGTGGATCCGGACAGCCCGTTTGCCGCCCTTGCCGCCCTCAAGGCGCGCATGGAGACGGACAAGAAGGGCAACTGACGGCCGCGCCGGCAGCACATCGGAGCCGAGAGCGCACCCCGAAAAAGGGTGGCCGCTCCCGGCGCCGACTATGATGGGATATCGGTTCGCGTGAGCAAAACGCGGTCACGAGACGCATCACGCAGCGGGCGCGAGGGCCCCAATCGCGCCGGCGGGGAGGACTCGGCCGCGCGCGACGGCGAGGATGGGCCCGGCCGGCAGCGGCTGGATCGCTGGATCTGGCACGCCCGAATGGTGCGCAGCCGCACCGATGCCGCCGATCTCATCCGCGCCGGCCATGTCCGCCTGGATGGAACGCGCGTGAATTCTCCCGCCCAGCCGGTGCGGGCGGGCAACGTCCTGACCATTGCCCTGAACGCCCGCGTCAGGGTGCTGCGCGTGTTGAGCTTTTCTGAACGGCGCGGAGATGCTACATCAGCTTCCGCGCTTTTCGAAGAAATCACCGAAAAATAAAGTGCAATAATATGGCGCGGCAACCGCGCGCTTGCACCCATCAGGCGGGTGCGCTACGCGAGGCCGCGAAAGGGATTACCATGGCTTACGTCGTCACCGAGAACTGCATCCGCTGCAAGTATACGGATTGTGTCGCCGTGTGCCCCGTGGATTGCTTCTACGAGGGCGCCAACATGCTCGTCATCCATCCGGATGAGTGCATCGATTGCGGGGTGTGCGAGCCCGAATGCCCGGCCGAGGCCATCAAGCCCGATTCCGAGCCCGGGCTGGAGAAGTGGGCGGCCCTGAACGCCGAATACGCCCAGGTGTGGCCCAACATCACCATCAAGCGCGACGCCCTGCCGGACGCGAAGGAATGGGACGGCAAGCCCGGCAAGGAGCCCATGTTCTCCGCCGAGCCCGGCACCGGCGACTGAGCCTTCCCTCCGGATCTTCTTGCATCGAAGGGCGGACCCTGCGGCCCGCCCCGGCGGCTTGGACGGCGCACCCATCGGCTGGCTCCGCTCAACCTTGAGCGAAGGATCAAGGCGGACGCCGTTCGCCTGGGCGGCTGCGGTGACAGTATTTGCGGCGTGTTTCGAGCCACGCTCCCACGCGGGGAGCGACTTTTGCGAGCCTCTTTGCGGGCGATCCGCCTAAAGTTTCGATCCACGCTCCCACGCGGGGAGCGACCGCATCGAGGCCGACCTGGAGCATCTCCCCACGGCGTTTCGATCCACGCTCCCACGCAGGGAGCGACTCGTATCCACCGGCAGCCGGTACTGGCAGACCGGTGTTTCGATCCACGCTCCCAGCGGGGAGCGACAGTCATAACAACGCCGGCCGCGCACCTCGAATAAGTTTCGATCCACGCTCCCACGCGGGGAGCGACCAAACATCGGCGGGCAAGCGTCGCTGACCTTCCTGTTTCGATCCACGCTCCCACGCGGGGAGCGACGGGGCTTCACTTACAAAAGCTCGATCATGTGGCGGTTTCGATCCACGCTCCCACGCGGGGAGCGACGGCCATAATCCATTCACCTCAAAGCATATTTTTGTGTTTCGATCCACGCTCCCACGCGGGGAGCGACGTGAGCAGCGGCGGCTTGTCCCCGCCCTCCCCTCCGTTTCGATCCACGCTCCCACGCGGGGAGCGACCTCCATGACCTGGTCCAAGCGCTGGCTGGCGCACAAGTTTCGATCCACGCTCCCACGCGGGGAGCGACCTTGTGGTGACTGTCGACGTCGCGGTGATCTCGAGGTTTCGATCCACGCTCCCACGCGGGGAGCGACGCCGCCGCAAGGATGGCAGCATCGACGTGGTGCAGGTTTCGATCCACGCTCCCACGCGGGGAGCGACCGGAAGAAGGAGGCCCTGTGATGGCGGCACTGACGGTTTCGATCCACGCTCCCACGCGGGGAGCGACAAGTAGCCAATCCATTGGATTTGGAATCGATTGTAGTTTCGATCCACGCTCCCACGCGGGGAGCGACCGCCTTCGCTTAACCCATTCTCCGCAAAGAGCAACTCGCGCTCCATGCGCGAACCGCACGCGTCGCCCGCGCTCCTGTCCGACGGCCGCAGGGCAAGGAAACGCCAGACGCTGCGAGATCAAGGACTTAGCGCCGGCGCGAACCGGCCGGGGAAAGCGCGTGCGCTTGCGGTTCGCGCCGGCGCCCCACGGAAGGCGTCCTTCGAGGGCACAGACGCAAGCCAGCCACTCAGGGCAACTGCTTGAGCTGCTCATACTGAGACACCACCACATGCCCCTCGGCATCCAGCCAGGCGCGGCCGTACTTCGCTTTCACCAAGGTGTCGACCGGCTGATAGATGGTGCCGCCCAAGGGGGGCTGCGCGCCCGGCCTCAAGCATGGTACGTCCAGTGCCACCGCCATGCCCGGTCGGAAGGCGGCACCGCGCTCCACCTTTCGCACCACGCCCTTCACGCGGCACGCGCCATAGCCGCCGGCCGGGGTGGTCACGGTCTGCACCCGCAGCACGATGACGCTCACCGCATCACGCCGCGCATTCTCATAGACATAGGGCGGCATCAACGCCGCCGCCGGGCCGGCCGCGACGACCACGGCGAAGGCCAGCGCGGCCTTAAGGCCCCCGCGCGCACCCGCCCGCGGCAGGGCCGGAAAGAGCCCGCCACCGCCAGCCATGCGCGCTTGTGAAAATCCCTCGCCCATCGGCCCGTCTCCCTCGCGTTCACCGTTTATCGCCGCGCGGTTTCGCACTATATAGCCGCCATGCTCGAAACACCTGAACACGGCGCGGCGCGCGCGGCCGCCAAGCCGGGCGATTTGCCCGATTATGCCCGCCGGCGCACCTTCGCCATCATCTCCCATCCGGACGCCGGTAAGACGACGCTCACGGAAAAGCTGCTGCTCGCCTCCGGCGCCATCCGCATGGCCGGCCACGTGAAGGCGCGCGGCGAGCGCCGCCGCACGCGATCCGACTGGATGGAGATCGAGCAGCAGCGCGGCATTTCCGTCACGTCCTCGGTGATGACGTTCGAGAAGGACGGCATCGTCTTCAACCTGCTCGACACGCCCGGCCACTCGGACTTCTCGGAAGACACCTACCGCACCCTGTCCGCCGTCGACGCGGCGGTGATGGTGATCGACGTGGCCAAGGGTATCGAAAGCCAGACCCGCAAGCTGTTCGAGGTCTGCCGCCTGCGCGACATTCCCATCTTCACCTTCGTGAACAAGGTGGACCGCGAGGGCCTCGACCCCATCGCCCTCATGGACGAGGTCTCCTCCACTTTGGCGCTGGACCTGACGCCCCTCACCTGGCCCATCGGCCTGGGCGTTGATTTCCGCGGCCTCATCGATATTGCGGGCAAGAAGGCGCTGCTCGCCACCGAGCGCGGCGGGCCTTTGGTGCGCGAGGTGCCCTTCAACGAGCCGGAGGACCTGATCGGCCTCGAAGGCGTGGAAGAGCGCATCCTCACCGAATCCATCGAGAGCCTGACCCTGGCATTGGGCGTGCTGCCGCCGTTCGATCTCGCATCGTTCCGCGAAGGCCACCTCTCCCCGGTCTATTTCGGCAGCGCGCTGAAGGAAGCGGGCGTGGCCGAGCTGCTGGACGGCCTGGGCGCCGTCGGCCCCAGCCCGCTGCCCCGCTCCGCCGCCGGCGAGCGCATGGTGGAGCCCCAGGAAGACATGGTCTCCGGCTTCGTCTTCAAGGTGCAGGCCAACATGGACCCGAACCACCGCGACCGGGTGGCCTTCGTGCGCCTGTGCTCCGGCCGGTTCAAGCGTGGCATGAAGCTCTACAATGCCCGCGAGAAGCGGCAGATGGCCATCGCCAACCCCATCTTCTTCTTCGCCCAGGAGCGCGAGACGGTGGACGAGGCCGTGGCCGGCGACATCATCGGCATTCCCAACCATGGCATGCTGCGCGTGGGCGACACCCTCTCCGAGGGCGAGACCATCCGCTTCGAGGGCCTGCCGGACTTCGCGCCGGAAATCCTGCGCCGGGTGCTGCTGGCCGACCCCATGAAGGCCAAGCAGCTGCAGAAGGCCCTGCAGGACATGGCCGAGGAAGGCGTGGTGCAGGTGCTGCGCCCCATGTCCGATCCCGCGCCCATCGTCGGCGTGGTGGGCACCCTGCAGCTCGACGTGCTGGCCGCGCGGCTGGAGAAGGAATATGGCGTGCCGATCCGCTATGAGGCGGTGTCCTTCGTCACCGCCCGCTGGATCACCGGTGATCGCGCCGAAGTGGATCGCTTCCTGGAATCGAACCGCTCCTCCACCGCGCGCGATCGCGACGATGCGCCGGTCTATCTCGCCCGCAGCCAGTGGGTGCTCGACCGCGCCATCGAGGAATGGCCCAAGCTCAAATTCGTGGCGGTGAAAGAGCGCGGCTGAGGCCGTTTTTCCGCTTTGTCTTCAAACTCATCGCGCGGCGCCCCCTGGCCGCATGGAGGAACACCCATGTCCGACCTCAAGCAGCTTGAATCCGTCATCGACGCCGCCTTCGAAAAGCGCGCCGACATCGGCTTTTCCACCATGGGCGAGGTGCGCCAGGCCGTCGACACCGCGCTCGACCTGCTCGATTCCGGCAAGGCCCGCGTCGCCGAACGCAAGGAAGACGGCTCCTGGCAGGTGAACCAGTGGCTGAAGAAGGCGGTGCTGCTCTCCTTCCGCCTCAACGACATGGTGGAGATCGGCGGCGGCCCCGGCGGCGCCCATTGGTGGGACAAGGTGCCCTCCAAGTTCCTCTCGTGGACCGAAAAGGACTTCCGCGCCGCCGCCTTCCGCGCGGTGCCCGGCGCCATCGTGCGCCGCTCGGCCTTCATCGCTCCGAATGTGGTGCTCATGCCCTCCTTCGTGAACCTCGGCGCCCATGTGGGCGAAGGCACCATGGTGGACACCTGGGCCACGGTGGGCTCGTGCGCGCAGATCGGCAAGAACGTGCATCTGTCCGGCGGCGTCGGCATTGGCGGCGTTCTGGAGCCGCTGCAGGCCGGCCCGGTGATCATCGAGGATGATTGCTTTATCGGCGCGCGTTCCGAGGTGGTGGAAGGCGTGGTGGTGCGCACCGGTTCCGTGCTCTCCATGGGCGTGTTCATCAGCGCATCCACCAAGATCGTCGACCGCGAGACCGGCGAGGTGTTCATCGGCGAAGTGCCGCCTTATTCGGTGGTGGTGCCGGGCTCCATGCCGGGCAAGCCGCTGCCCAACGGCCAGCCGGGCCCGTCGCTCTATTGCGCCGTGATCGTGAAGCGCGTGGACGCCCAGACCCGCTCCAAGACCTCCATCAACGACCTGCTGCGCGACTGAACGCGAAGGCGGTTGGCGAAATCCAGCGCCGGCGGACCACAGCGGTCCGCCGGCGCTATTTTATGCGGGCAGTAGAGCGGGCGGTGGGCCTTCCGCCACACGGGGTTCGGCAACATTGTGCATGGCGCGACAAAGAGCGGAGAATCCCGCTTGCGCAACGCAACCGAGGCTGTATATTCCGCGACCTCGCTAGGACGCAGCGCATCAACCGGCGCTGTATTTTCCCCGTCTGCGACGGGGATGACCGAGCAGGGCCGCAGCTGAAAAGCATGCGGTGCTGAGAGCGCTACAGACGGCGAACCTGTTTGAAGCGCACTTCAGCAAGCTCCCATGCGCGCCAAGCGCATGCGGCTGGAGAGGTGGCCGAGTGGTTGAAGGCGCACGCCTGGAACGCGTGTATACGGGCAACCGTATCGAGGGTTCGAATCCCTCTCTCTCCGCCAGCCCTCAATCTCACCTCATCTCAGACCCCATCAGAATCCTTGCCAGCGCTTGATTTGCACGCCATATCGGTTGCAGGGCGCCTCACGATATCGCGCTAAAGCGCAGTCGATCCCGGGTAAAAACCGGGTAAGGCCGCCTCCAGAAACCGGGTAAAGGGGGAGGTCGCCCAATGTCGCTCACAGACATGCAGATCCGCAAAGCCAAGGCGGCCGAAAAGCCCTACAAGCTGACCGACGGCGGAGGGCTCCACCTCGCCGTCTCTCCGGCAGGGGGCAAGGTCTGGCGCCTCCGGTATGAGATCGCCGGCAAGGAGAAGCTCCTCACGATCGGGCCATACCCGGACATCAGCCTTCAGGAAGCGCGCGAGGCCCGCACAGCTCAGAAGAAGCTGCTTCGCGAAGGCAGAGACCCCTCTGCCGAGAAGGCCGATCGGAGGCGGGTGGCGACCGTACCGGCGAACGTGACCTTCGAGCACCTCGCCCGCGAATGGTACGGCCTGAACCAGCCACATTGGACGTCGACCCATGCCTACGACGTGATCCACACGTTGGAGCGGGACGTGTTTCCGAAGCTGGCCGGCAGGGACATCCGAACGATCACAGTTCCGGAAGTGCTGGCAGTCCTGCGTGAGATCGAAGACCGTCCGGCGATCGAGACGGCCAAGCGCGTCCGCCAACGCATGTCGGCGGTGTTCGTCCATGCCATTGCATGCGGCATTGCGGACAACGATCCGGCAGCCATTGTCCAAAAGGCGCTGAAGCCCCTTAAGAAGGGACGCCAGCCTGCGATCACTGATCTGGATCAGGCCCGCGAGATCATCAGGCGCGTGGACGAGACGCCCGCGAACCCCGCCACCAAGCTTGCCTTGCGCCTTCTCGCATTGACCGCCGTACGGCCCGGCACCCTCATCACGACGCCATGGTCCGAGTTCGCCGATCTGGACGCTGACAAGCCCATCTGGCGGATTCCCGCCGCGCGTATGAAACTCAAGCTCGCCTACAAGGACGACACCTCCCGGGACCACTTCGTGCCGCTGGCCAAGCAGGCGATCGAGACAATCGAGCTGCTGCGTTCGCTTTCCGGCCGCGGGCCATACGTGCTCCCGAATGGGCGAAACGCCCACAAGCCTGCGAGCGAAAATGCTCTCGGGTATCTGCTGAACCGCGCCGGCTATCACCGGCAGCACGTCCCACACGGATGGCGCGCGACCTTCTCTTCGGTGATGAACGAGCGCTTCACGGCCGATCGCCAGATCATCGATCTCATGCTCGCCCATACCCCTAAGGACCGGGTGGAGAGCGCCTACAACCGCGCGGAACATCTGGAGAGGCGGATCGAGCTCGCTCAGCTTTGGGCCGACCTCATCATGGAAGGGCAGATGCCGGCTGCCGACCTCCTGGGCCGCCGCAGACGATCCGTGCCCGTCATGCCTGCCTCCGACAACGAGAGAACCGACGCCGATCTCGGGAAAGGTCCTCACGCGGCTCGCCGGTGAGACAGGGCGGATCAAATGAGCGAGTGGAAGCCTCTCTTCGATCAACGACGGTGGGATGAGATCGAGGATCTCTGGCCCGCCCTTTCTCAGGCCGAACAACGCGACCTGTTTGCGGCTCTGCTTGAAGGCGTACCGAAAACAACCGTGATCGACGGGTTGGAAAGAATGGAAAGGCACGTCCGGCCGAAAGAGGCACCATCCGAGTGGAAGGGCGCCGCAAAAATCCTTGCGCTCGGCGAACTGGAGGCGGCAATCGAAGAAGATCCTCCTATCGCAAGCGCCTCATGGTCGTCGCTGCGAACGGAAGCGGAAAACTATCTGCGTGAGACCGTCGCCGACTGCGAAAAGAAGCCAAAGGCAGATCACGCCCCCGGCGAGCTGTCCCAAGAGCAGCATAGCCGCGATTCGCTTGAGCTGCTGGCGGCCATCGATAGAGCGACGAAGCTGATGTGTGCCGAGATGGACAGCGACGCGGACCGGGAATGGCTTGGAGAGGTCATCGCCGAGATTGCGGAATATGCATTCGTCGCCGGTCGTCACATGCAGGAAGCATGGGGCAAGCCGTTTGAAGGCCATGCGGTACGCGGGATCAAGACCATCCAGTCGGCAGCCGAAGGTGGCCGGCAGAGGAAGGGCAAGCAGGCGCCGGATACCCCTCAGATCATCTCGTACATGCGTGAATTGATGCAATCGGGCCATTCGAAGGCCCGGGCAGCGGAGCTCACCCATAAGAAGGGATTGGGTGTGTCTGCAGAGGCCAACAGCAAGTTATTCTATCGCATCACGAAACCATAAAAGTCAGGACATGCCCAGCCAAATGTCCTGACCTAGGGGTCCATGTCTCAGCACGTTGCATGCCAGACGTGAGTTGAGCAGTCATGGACAAGTCGTCGCAAATCGGTCGGGAGACCGTCGCGGTGGTCGAGACCGATCACCTCGTTTCCGTGGATGTGGGAGCGTCGCTCCTGGGTATGAGTGTCGCCAGTTTCTGGCGTCGCGTTGCGGATGGCACCATCCCGGAGCCGTTGAAGCTGGGCCGTCTGTCACGCTGGCCTCGCTCAGAGCTCATTGCCGTCATCGAGAACGCGAAGGCCGCTCGTGCCTCGGGCGGCCGCCATGACTGAGCACCTCATACACCGCGGCGGGCTCGATGCCCGCCAGATGGTTGAAGCTCTCGGGGGGCGCTGGACTGGCCGTGGCGGTCTCTGCTTCTGCCCGGCCCATCCCAACAGCCGTACCCCTGCCCTTTCGGTGTCAGTCGGCAAGTTCGGCACAGCGGTGTTCCATTGTCATGCCGGCTGCTCCTACGCGGACATCATGAGGGCATTGCGTGACAACGGCATCGTGCATGGTGAGGAGGCAGAACCCCGCCGGGGCGATCCGGAGGCCGCCGCGCTGGCCGTCCGCGAAGCGGAGCATCGGCGCATCAAGAACGCCCAACGTGCTGTCTCGAAGTGGCATGCCGCTCATCGCTGCCAGGGCAGCCCTGTTGAGACGTATCTCGCCAAGCGTGGCCTGCGCGGCCGCATCCCAGAGAGCCTACGCTACCTTCCCCATGAATGGCATCCGCAGGGTAGGTTCGGTGCCATGGTCGCTTGCGTGCAAGGCGTCTCCAGCCCGGCCCTCCATCTCACGTTCATCGACACGAACGGCGAGAAGGCTCCGGTCCAGCCGCAACGCCTCTTCATCGGCTCCGCCAATGGCGGCGGTGTTTGCCTCGCTTCTGGCCCCGGCCTTCTGGTCGTCGGCGAGGGCATCGAAAGTACGCTGAGCGCCGCCACAAAGCTGCCCGATCACGGCCCGGTCTGGGCATCTCTCAGCGCGTCCGGCATGGCCGCATTCGAACTCCCGCCGCAGCCCGGCGAACTGGTGATCGCCATTGATGCCGACCGGGCCGGGCGCAACGCCGGCCGGGCACTCGGACAACGCGCCACCTCGCAGGGATGGCGCGTCTTCTGGGCAGAACCGCCAGATGGTCTCGATTGGAACGATGTTCTGCAAGGCCAGCGGGAGGGCAGCCGATGAACACCGACATCATCACTGCGGTGCCGTTTGTGGGAGTCTCCGCCCCATTGCTTGATCCCCAACCGATCGCTGCTGCCCTGCCGGCGGTGGAGAAGTTGGTGCCCCAGATGTTGCCTCCGGTGGTCGGGGACTATGTCTTCGATGTTTCCGACCGCACCCAATGCCCTCCAGATTTTGTAGCCGTGGGTGCTCTGGTTGCCTGCGCAACCTTGATTGGAAACCGGGTTCGCATCCTACCGAAGCAATTCGACAACTGGACGGTGGTCCCGAACCTGTGGGGCGCTGTCGTCGGGCCGCCCTCTGCGATGAAGAGCCCGGCCTTGAAATATGCGCTCTCGCCGCTCAACAAGATCGAGCGGGAGTGGCGAAAGGAATGGGAGAGCGAAAGCGCTCAGACTGAGGCGGATGCCGAGGTCACGAAGATCGCCCTTGAGGAGGCCAGGAAGGAGGCGAAAAAGAAACTGAAGGATCATGACCGTGACGCCGCAAGAGAGATCATCGCTGAAGCGCAGGGTGCGGCTCTCGTTATCCCAAAGCGCAAACGGCTGACGGTCAATGACGCGACCGTTGAAAAGCTGGGCGAGCTCCTAAACGAGAACCCGCGCGGCTTGCTCGTCGTTCGCGATGAGTTGCCGGGCCTTCTCGCGAAGCTTGAGGATGAGGCGTTCCAGATCGACCGGGCCTTTTATCTTGAGGCTTTCAACGGCGATGCCAACTTCAAGTATGACCGCATCGGTCGCGGCACTGTCGAAATCGAGATGGCCACCTTGTCCCTTGTGGGCGGTGTCCAGCCGGCGCGCATCGCGCCCATCGTCCGCGGCGCCGTCTCTGGCTCATCGGCTGACGGGCTCGTGCAGCGTCTTCAACTGGCGGTTTGGCCCGACCTCTCGAAGGACTGGGAATGGCGCGACCGCCGTCCCGACCCCGCCGCGGAGCGCGACTATGAGGCCGCCTTCCTCCGCCTCGAATGTCTGAACCTCGGCACAACGGAGACGCCGGCTCTACGTCGTTTCACGAAGGACGCCCAAGGCCTCTTCATCGACTGGATGACCGACCTCCAACGCGAGGCCCGCGCAGGCGCCCAATCGGAGGCACTGGAAGCGCACCTGCTGAAGATGCCGAAGACCGTCGCCTCGCTCGCGCTGATTTTCCAGTTCCTATCGGGGGACAATGAAGCGATCGGCGATAGCGCCCTGCTCCACGCCCTCACTTGGGCGGACTACCTCCGCAGCCATGCCATCCGGCTATATGCAGCCGGCACCTACGCGGCGGAGGCGGGAGCCCGCCTGATCCTCAATCGCCGAGAGGCCCTGCCTTCTCCTTTCCGCGCACGTGATGTTCATCAGAAGGGTTGGGCTGGCCTCTCGGACCGTGATGCGGTTGAGGCCGCACTCCAAATCCTGGTTTCAACTCACAACCTGGCTCTTCGAGAGGTCACGACCGGTGCCGCGGGCGGTCGTCCCACCTTTGAGTATCTCTGGCATCCCAAGATCGCGGAGAGCGGACGATGAGCAGCAAGTGGCTTCAGCGGCTCCTCGCCCACAAACAGGGCCTCCAAGCCGGCGAGGGCCCCACCCTCAAAACCCTCGAAACGACCGACACCGAGGTTTTGAAGGTTTTGAAGGTTGCCGATCTGCCCGCGCGGCCGGTTTTTCGTCGCGTGTCCCGCGTCTCCGAAGAGGCAGCCTCGCCGCTTCTTGCGGCCTATGCAGATGCCCGGCGGCAAATGGAAACCGAGATCCCGATGGGCGTCTCTACCCTTCATTGGGACCAAGCGCTGACGGACGTAGACCACTTTCTCGCCATCTGGGGCTCCGCTGCGGCCCACCTCGGCTGGCCGGCGACAGACATCTTCGAGCCGCCGAAGAGCTGGGTTGGGGGCTTGGCCTGGGAGCTGCGGGGCGGGGAAGTTGTCGCGCTCGCGCGATCGGAAGCCACAATTGAACGGGAGGGACAGCTGAGTTGGTTCCGCATTGCGAACCACCAGCCTATCTCGACCACCGAACCGTCTGCCTTTCTGCCCACGATGAAGCATGCCCCGTGGCGTCGTCGCACCGGCTCAGACCGCATCCTTTCTGATGGACGTTACGCAAAAGGAGGGCCGTCGTGACCGAGCTCACCCGCAAGCAGCAGATGTTCGTCGAGGAGTATTTGCGCGATATGAACGCGACCGCCGCCGCCATTCGTGCGGGATACAGCCGACACACCGCCCGCCAGATCGGTGCCGAGAACCTGTCAAAACCGTACATCGCAAAGGCGATCGCCGAGTCGATGGAGCGCCGGGCGGAGGCGACGGGGGTGGAAGCGGCCCGTGTCCTACAGGAACTGGCCCGCATCGCCTTCGCGGATATCGGCCAGCTCTTTGACGCGACGGGCAAGCTCAAGCCGTTGAACCAGCTCAATCCCGACGACCGCGCGGCTATCCGCTTTCTGCAAATCACGACCCGCGAACTGGGTGACGGAACGCTGGAGCGAAAGGTCGCGCTGCAGATCTGGGACAAGCTCTCAGCCCTTGAGAAACTTGCGCGACACCTCGGATTGTTTGTGGCTCACGTCGGAAAGGAGAGAAATTCCGCGGATCCGCTATCCGAGCTGCTGGCTAGTTTCAAAGAGCCCTGATTGGCCGCGCACGGGAAGTCCAAGCTCATTGGCAATCGGGCCCTCAAAGCGGTAACCATTGCAAAATCAGGCGCGCCCTCCATCAATGGAGCCATTCCCGCTGTCGTTTGGGACGTTGAGAGTTGGGCTTACCCCAAACAGTCACCGGACCCTGCGGCCACTGCATTTCGGTCGAGATCCACCACCGAGCGCGAAAAGGGGCTAAAGCCGTGCGCCAAGGCGCTGGCTGCTTAGAGATGCTGGCTTTCGCCGATGCCGGCGTCGAGCAGCATCCGCCGCAACTCCGATGTCGGTCTCAGTCAGCGGCTTGCTGTGTCGCAGCTTGGGCGGCGAGATCGGGCGCTTCAGCGTCTCATTGCTGATTGATCCTGTCGAAGCGCAAAACGCTCTTGGCATCGGACCGCAGTTCGGCACAGATTGCGCAGTACGCGCAGCCAGACTGCAACGCAGGGTGTGTGGTTCAGCTTCGCCTCCGCCACTTGGATGGGGTGGTAGTGAAGATGGGGGTTTCAAGTATGTCGCGACTGGCGCTCAGGGATAAATTGCTGACGGCTCTGGATAATTTGGGTGGATCTGCGGGAAATGGGCGACTTCGCGAGGCCTTGGGGTGGAATGAAACAACCTACGACCGCGTGAAGCAGGAGCTTGTTGAAGAGGGCCTCCTGAAGGTGGGACGTGGTCGCGGCGGCTCGGTGTCCATCGCAGAGGCAGACGAATCCATGGAGGACGAGGAGGCGGTCGAACACGAGGCGCCACCTCCGTCATCTGCGCCGGCGCCGTCACGTGTCGCGCCGCAGCCCACCGCGACCAAAAACAACTCCCCGGACCTCGACCTACAAGACCTTTCCCGGCGCCTGTTCCAGACGGCGAACCAGCTTTGGACCAATACGGAGCTGCGACCTGATCAATATGCGCAGCCGGTGCTGGCGCTGATTGCGTTGCGCCAGATGGAAGCGCGGTTTGATCTGGTGGATGCGGGGCTGCCGCGCGGGGGGCGCCTGCGCACCCCTGTGCCTGCCGATTACCACGCCAAGGGCGCGATCTTCCTGCCGGCACACGCGCGCTTTTCCCATCTGCTTGGTCTGCCTGAGACGGAAAATCTGGCCGATGCTCTGAACGAGGCGATGAAGGCCATCGCCGAACACAATCCCGATCTCGCAGGCGTGCTGCCGCAAGGCTATGGGTCGCTGCCCAATTCGGTGCTGCGCGAACTGCTGCGGCTGTTGCAACCGCTCCAGATCACCGGCGACGCTTATGGCCTGATCTTCGAATACTTCATGGGCGAGTTCGCCAGCACCTTCATGCAGAAGGGCGGGGAATATTTCACGCCCTCCTCAATCGTGAAGCTGATCGTGGAAGTGATCGAGCCATATCACGGCAAGATTTTCGATCCGGCCTGCGGGTCCGGCGGCATGTTCGTCCATTCCGCCGAATTTGTCCGGCGGCATAACGAAAACCCCGCCCGTGCCATCAGCATTTACGGCGTGGAAAAGATGGCCGACACGCAAAAGCTCTGCCGTCTCAATCTCGCCGTCCACGGCCTCAGCGGCGACGTGCGGGTGGCGTCGTCCTATTATGAAGACCCGCACCACATGGTCGGCGCCTTCGATTTCGTGATGGCCAATCCGCCCTTCAACCAGAAGGAGGTCGATCAGGCCCGGCTGGTCAATGAAGCAGGGGAGGTGGATGCGCGCTTCAGCCTGGGCATCCCCACGGTCAACAATGCCAACTACCTCTGGATCGGCCTGTTCGCCGCCGCGCTGAATGAGAAGGGCCGCGCCGGCTTCGTGATGGCCAATTCCGCCAGCGACGCGGGCGGTTCCGAGCGGGAGATGCGACGCAAGCTGATCGAGAGCGGCGCGGTCGATGTCATCATTTCGACGTCGCCAAATATGTTCTTCACCGTCACCCTGCCGGTGACCTTGTGGTTCCTCGACAAGGGGAAGAAGGACACCCCGCGCGCCGATCAGGTGCTGCTCATAGACGCCCGCCACATCTTCCGGCAGGTGACGCGCGCCCATCGTGATTTCACGCGAGAGCAGATCGAACTGCTCGGCAATATCGTGCGCCTGTGGCGTGGTGAAGCGGCGGAACTGGAGGCGGGCAGCGGCCCGGACATGACCCGGCTGTTCGGAGAGGATGGCGGATATCGGGACATTCCCGGCCTCTGCAAAGTGGTCCCCCGGGCCGACATCGCCCTGGAGGAGTGGAGCCTGAACCCCGGCCGTTACGTGGGCGTCGCGCCGGGGGAGCAGGTCGAGGATGAGGATTTCCGTGAGCGGCTGGCGGCCTTGCAGGAAGAATTGGAAGCGCTGAACGCCAAGGCGGCTCGTTTGCAGGATGTGATCGCGGAGAATGTGGCCGAGGTGTTGGCATGATTGAGTGGACAACGATTGAGCTTGGTCAGCTTGCAGAGTTCAGAAACGGTCTGAACTATTCCGCCGCAGACAACGGTTTGGGTCTTGCGGTGGTCGGAGTCTCCGATTTCCAAGACAAGTTATTCGTGGATTTCTCCTGTCTTGCGGAACTGAACCCATCCGCCCTCTCGACATCGGACGCCCTAATCCGAAAAAATGATATCATATTTGTTCGTTCGAACGGAAACAGGGAACTCATTGGGCGCTCGCTTTTGGTTTTGGCTGATCCTCCCAAACCAACTTCTCATTCCGGCTTCACTATCCGCCTTCGCTTTACTGATAGGAGAGCTGATCCTAGATTCTTTGCTTATTTCCTGAGGGGCGGCGCGATCCGAAGTCATCTCTCCAGTCAAGGTGGTGGTACAAACATCAACAACTTGAACCAGGGCATCCTATCACGACTTACAGTGCCGTTGCCCCCCATCGAAACCCAGCGCCGCATCGCCTCAATCCTCGGGGCGTATGACGACCTGATCGAGGTCAACCGGCGGCGGATCGCGGTGCTGGAGGAGATGGCGCGCGGGCTGTTCGAGGAATGGTTCGTCCGCTTCCGTTTCCCCGGTCATGAAGTGGCGGCCATCGAAGATACGCCCGATGGCCCGCTGCCGGCGGGTTGGAGTTGGGGAACTGCTGGCGATTTACTGCTGTTCGATCCCCGAACCCGCGTTCCGCGGGAAGGCGAGAAACCCTTTATCCCGATGGGGCACCTCGACACCTCAACCTCGCTAATCGCCGAACCGGAAACTCGGGACGGTAATTCCGGATCCAAGTTCCAGAACGGCGATACCCTATTCGCGCGGATCACACCATGCCTGGAAAATGGGAAGACCGGCCTTGTGCGCAATCTTCCCGGCCCCGATGGCGTCGGTTTTGGTTCAACCGAATTTATCGTCATGCGTGGTGGCCGGGCCGGCCCTGCCTTCACCTATTGTCTGTCGCGTCTGCCTGCCTTTCGCGATCACGCGCGAATGTCGATGTCAGGCGCGACCGGGCGGCAGCGCGCGCGC
The DNA here is from genome assembly GCF_043831965.2 of Xanthobacter variabilis. Lineage (NCBI taxonomy): Bacteria > Pseudomonadati > Pseudomonadota > Alphaproteobacteria > Hyphomicrobiales > Xanthobacteraceae > Xanthobacter > Xanthobacter variabilis. The sequence continues at coordinate 1,945,556 of NZ_CM195533.1, read as the reverse complement.
ACCGATAGCGTCGCGGATTTCGCTATCGCCATTCCGCCTACGAATAACCTGTTCGATCGGTTCGAGAAGGCCGCGTGGCCGATATTGGAACTAGTCGGCCAAATCGGATCGTCGAACAAACGCCTAGCCGCCGCTCGCGACCTACTCCTTCCCCGCCTGATCTCCGGCCAGCTTTCGGTCACCCAGGCCGAGCGCGAACTGAAGGCTGCCTGATATGGCCGCATCTTCGCTCTCTGGCCAATTTTCCGAAGACAGCGCAGTGGAGCAACCCGCACTCGAGCTATTGCGGCAGCTCGGCTGGCAGCATCTCAATCTACGGGAAGAGACACCGGGGCCGGGCAACCCCACGGGCCGCACCAGCTTTCAGCAGGCTTGGCTCCCTGCCCGGCTGAAGTCCGCGCTCGCCAGGCTCAATCCCGGCCTGCCGCAGGAAGCCCTCACTCTCGCCGAGGCGGCGCTGGTGCAGGATCGCTCCGCCCTGTCCCCCATCGCCGCCAATCGCGAGCTCCACCATCTGCTGCGTGATGGGGTGCGCGTGGAGGTGAAGAACTCTGAGAACGGCAAGACCGAAACCCTCACCGTCCGCGTGATTGACTGGAAGGATGCGGGGGCGAACGATTTCCTGGTCGCCAGCCAGATGTGGTTTCAGGGCCTGCTGCACAAAAGGCGCCCCGATACCGTGGGCTTCATCAATGGCCTGCCTCTGCTGCTGGCGGAGTGGAAGGCGCTCTCCAAGCCCGTTTTCAACGCGTATGACGACAATCTGCGCGATTATCGCGACACCATCCCGCAATTGTTTCCCTTCAACGGCTTCGTGATCCTCTCCAACGGCCATGAATCGCTCATGGGTGGATCGCATACGGACTTCGACTTCTTCGCCCCTTGGAAAAAGCTGGAGGAAGACGGGCCGGAAGACCCGAGCCTCGCCACCATGCTGCGCGCCACCTGCGAACCCGCACGTTTCCTCGACCTGATCGAAAACTTCACGCTTTTCGACGAGGCCAAAGGCGGCTTGCGAAAGGTCGTAGGCAAATATCATCAGGTTCTGGGCGTGAACCGGGCCATATCGGCGGTGGAGCATGTCGCGGGCAACCAAGGCCGTCTTGGCGTGTTCTGGCACACCCAAGGTTCCGGCAAGAGCCTCTCCATGGTGATGTTCGCGGAGAAAGTACTCCGTCGCCTCGGCGGCAACTACACCTTCGTGATCGTCACCGACCGGTCCGAGCTGGATGACCAGATCGCCGGACAATTTGCCAGCGCCGGCGCGCTCACCAAGCAGATCGATCAGGCCCAGGCGGGGAGCCGCGCCCATCTCAAAGAATTGCTGGCGGGAAACGAGCGTTACGTCTTCACGCTGATCCAGAAATTTTCGACTGCCGACCGGGAAGCCATGCCGGTGCTATCGAACCGTTCCGACATCATTGTCATCACCGACGAGGCGCACCGCAGCCAGTATGACCAGTTGGCGGCCAACATGCGGGCTGCTCTGCCCAACGCCGCCTTCATCGGCTTTACCGGAACGCCGCTGATTCAGGGCGAAGAAAGCCGCACCCGCGAAGTGTTCGGCGATTATGTCTCTGTCTACGATTTCGCCCAATCGGTCCGCGATGGGGCGACCGTGCCTCTCTACTATGAATCTCGCAAGCCCGAGCTTCAGCTCAACGCCGCTGAATTGAAGGCGGAGCTGGACGAACTGCTCGACCAAGTGGAGCTGACCGAGGAGCAGGAAAAGAAGCTTCAGCGCGAATTCGCCCGGCAGTATACGCTCATCACCAACCCCGACCGGCTCGACAAGGTGGCCGAAGACCTTACGCACCACTTTGCCATGCGCGGCTATCGCGGGAAGGCGATGTTCGTCGCCATCGACAAGGCGACCGCCGTTTCGATGCATGACCGGGTGAAGCTTGCCGTCCAGCGCTTGATCGCCGCAGACGAGGCTGCACTCAGGACGGCGCATGAGGCGGAAGGCGCAGCCATTGCAGAGCGGCTGCAATGGCTACGCGAACTGGATATGGCGGTGGTCGTCAGTCAGGGCCAGAACGAGGTGGACGACCTTCGCAAGAAGGGCCTCAATATCTTGCCCCATCGGGAGCGAATACAGAAGGAAGACCTGGAGACGAAGTTCAAGGACAAGAACGATCCGCTCCGCCTCGTCTTCGTTTGCGCTATGTGGATCACCGGCTTCGACGTTCCCAGCATCGGCACCGTCTATCTCGACAAGCCGATGAAGAACCACACGCTGATGCAAACCATCGCGCGGGCCAATCGTAACGCACCGGGCAAGACCAGTGGCGTGATCGTCGACTACGTGGGCGTGTTCAACAATCTGCAAAAGGCCCTGGCGATCTACGCCGGAAGCGCCGGCGACGGTCAGGACGAAACGCCGATCAAGGACAAGGCTGCGCTGGTCGAGGCGTTGGAGGAGGTGCTGGATCAGGCTGGCGCGTTCGTGCAGCCGCTTGGCGTGGATATTCCGGCGATCATGACGGCGGACGCGCTCTCTCGGCTTGGGCGGATTGCCAAGGCGGTGGAGGTGCTGGTTGCACCCGACGAGCGGCGGCGAGAGTTTGTCCAGCTCGCTGGCGCCGTGACAAAAGCCTACAAGGCGCTGCTGCCCGATGAACGGGCCGCACCTTACCTGAAGAGGGTCGCCGCGTTCCACATGCTGGCAGATGCGGTGAATGCCAAGCTGGGGCCGGCGGACATCTCAGCCATTCGGACCAAGATCGCCGAATTGCTCGACGACAAGCTGGAAGGCGTGGCGATCTTGACGCCCATTGTCCAGGGCGAGGGTGCGGACGGGCGCGTAGATCTTTCCGGCATAGACTTCGGTAAGCTGGCCACGCTTTTCGAGAACAGCCCCAAGGTCGCCGCCGAACGGTTGCGAGAGGAGGCCGAGGGGAAGACCCGGAAAATGGCCGAAGCGAACCCCACGCGCATCGATCTGGTCGATAGGCTGGAAAGGCTCGTTGCCGAATACAACGCCGGGTCGATCGATACCGAACGCTTCTTCGAAGCACTGAAAGGTTTCGTTGCCGACCTCGACGAGGAGGAGCAGCGAGCCGCCCGAGAAGGCCTGAATGAGGAAGAGCTCGCCATCTTCGACCTGCTCACCACGCCTGAGCCGAAGCTGACCCAGGTCCAAGAGGCCGAAGTGAAGCGGGTTGCGCGGGAACTGCTAGCGAAACTGCGTGGGCTGGTGGATACGATAGATTGGGTGCGCGGCCAGGAAACCCGGGGCGCCGTGTTCAGCGAAATCCGGGTGCGCCTGAACGAATTGCCCGAAGAGCCCTATCCGCAGGAATTATGGGACGCGAAAGTGGCGCAGGTGTGGGACTTCGTGCTGCGGCGGTATGCTGAAAGTGACCTTGCGCGGGCTCATTGAGCGTTAGCGCACGTACGTCGACATGTGACCTTTTCTCGAAAAAGTGGACGGGGTTAAGCCGCTCTGGCGTGAACATGCGCGCCGGCTCGGCATTCTTGAGCCGAGACCAGCGCAATTCGTCATAGGTGACGTCGGCGCCGTCGCGATCCTTGCGGTAGACGCCCGCCGGGAAATTGACGCGCTCCATGGCAGCCTTGTTTTCCTCACGGGTCTGGAGTTCGTCCAGGCCGCGGATGAAGAGGAGGTAGGTGATCTGTTCGATCACCTCGACCGGGTTGGCGATGGCGCCCGCCCAAAATGCGTTCCAGATGGCGTCGATCTTAGTGCTCAATTCGCCTGTCAGAAGGCGGCACACCCCTGCCGATTCACCGTTTCAGTCGGTGACATTAGCGAGCGGAAGCGCAACGGCAAAACCGACCGCGCAACGCTGCACATCTTGTCGCGTCGCCATGCCGCCGCCTAACATAGCCCTACGAGGCGGTATCGGGTGACTTGATGAAACAAGCTTGGGTGGTGCGCGCCGAGCGCGGGGGCCGACTCTATGACGCGTTCAAGGAAAAGTCCGCGATCGCCATTGGCTGGGGCGAGATCGGTTCGCTCGCGGACCTAAAGACACGCGAAAAGATCGCCGCCCGCGTCGCTGCGGTCTGGCCAGAGTGGAAACCGCAAGCCATCGCCATGGCGACCGGACAGCTCCATCGCTTTCGCAGCGAAATGAATGTGGGGGATCGGGTGGTCACCTATGATCCCGGCCGGCGGGTCTACCTCCTCGGGGAGGTTGCAGGAGACTATCGCTGGGATCTAAGCATCGATGCCGATGACCCGAATGTACGATCGGTGAAATGGCAGGGAGAGGTTTCCCGAGACCTCCTCTCCCTGCGCAGCCGCAACAGCCTTGGCGCAATCTCGACGCTGTTCCAGTTGTCGGCCGAGGTGATCGAGGACCTTCTGCGGGCGCTGCAATCACAAAAGCCCGCGATCAAGGACGCAGCGGCAGAGATTGCCGAAGATGATGTGTTCAAGAACATTCTGGAGAAAGCGACCGAGTTCACGAAGGATCGCGTCTCCGCTCTGGACTGGGCCGACCTGCAGGAGCTCGTAGCCGGTCTGCTGCGCGCCATGGGCTACAAGACGCGCGTGTCGCCGGCCGGAGCCGATCGGGGCAAGGATATCGTCGCCTCGCCGGACGGGTTCGGCTTCGAGGCACCGCGCATCGTCGTTGAGGTAAAGCACCGTCAGGGCGCAATAGGAGCGCAGGCCATCCGCAGCTTCCTCGGTGGCCGCCATCCGCAGGACAAGGGGCTCTATGTCTCGACCGGGGGCTTCTCCAAGGAGGCTCTCTACGAGGCCGAGCGGGCGAGCATCCCCCTCTCTCTGATGACCATTGATGACCTCGTCGAAGCGGTGATCCAAAATTACGATCGCCTGGATATCGAGACGCAACAACTGTTGCCCTTGAAGCGGATTTATTGGCCAGCTTAGCCGTCGCCCTGCATCCAGCCATCGAGAAAGTCCGAGCGCTGAAACGGATACTCCGGCGTCAACTCGCTTTCGCCGAATGTGGTCCATTCGTCCCGGAAGCGCTGCGGATCATCATCGTGACAGGCGAGCCACGCCCGATAGATCGAGCGCACCAGGGTGAGCCGGGGAAGAAGGACATCGAGTTCCCGTGTCGATGCGCTCGGCCACCGCCGGACAATGCAGAAGCGAACGAACTCCGGCTCTGGATATTCCAAATGTTCGCGCTCTTTCAGGTGATCTCCGGGGAGCACCAGAAATTTCTTCCATAGCCGCTCCTTGGCGAAGGTGATGAGAGGATATTCTCCGCGCGAGATCTCCTCCAACCACGGCACGATATGGGGTTCGGGGCCATAGAGGTTACTGATCCAGAAGCAGGCCATCCCGCCCGGACGGGCAATAGCAACAGCACCTTTGATCCAGCCTGATTCCGGTGGCGCGAAGGACACCGCCAAGCCTTCGCAGACTTCTGGGCTGGAGGGCTCCCCAAAATCGGCGAACCGGCGCTCATGCCAGACCCCGGTATTGAGATCCTTAAGCCAGCCCAGGTCCTGCGCCCGCCACTCGGCAACAAGGGTGCTCGCTTGCGCAAGAGGTTCACCGAGCTGGCGCACCTCTAGGACGACGTCGCCAGCCTGGGCGTGCCAACGCTTTACGTCGTCGATCTGCCCTTTCAGAGCTCCGACATGCCAGCCGGGTCTCCCGCGGAGACGAGCGGCATAGATGAGGCAAGGGCGGCGTGTTAAGTTGGTGAGGATGGTCGCGAAGGTGACTTCTCCTGTGAGAGCTGAGCTACCTAACACAGGAGACGAGGGAGCTACATTGGCATTTTCCCGCACCGACAGGTTCGAATTCCGGGAACAAAATGGGGTGGATTTCCGGGTATAATCCCGGGTACAAGACCCCACACATACGCTGAAAAATCATTATATTTCAATTATATAATATAAACAGATCGAACTCCTCTCTCTCCGCCATTTCTCTCTTTAATGTATTCAAATTGCTTGTGTTATTTGGACGCGAAGCGATTCAACCCGCCCGGTGGAGTTGCCAGGTCCTCACCAAGGGGGCCGCCGCCTTCGGGCGGGAGCCCCGCGAAGGGGTGCCTTCGCGACGGCGTTATATGCTTGCGACATGCCCTTATTTATCTCCCCTATGCCACCAATCCAGAAATCGAAAAATTATTATATATCGTCTCTCTATGCTGCATTTCCGGTTTTCCGTTCAAGGAAATATCCAGCGAATAGGCATTCTACATTTGAGTACCATCCATGCGTGGCAGTCACAAAAAGGCGCCCCGCAGGACGCACTAGGTATTGGGAAAATAGCGGGGCTCAGGCTTTGCTCCCGCTTGCGAGGCTTGGGCGGTTCAGGTCGTTTGCCCCGGACCGCGACAATCCTGATGGAGCGCTCGTTGCTGCTGATAGGAGAGCCTGAACCTTTGCCCGAGGCGAGGTCGGGCTTTAATGGAAGGTTTCATCAAGCCAGTCGAAGACCACTTGTGCCATCAGGCTGCGGTTTTCCATGACCACATGGTTGGACGCTCCCTCGGCCTCGGGCGTAACCACGACAGCCTTGCGGGCATTCGCCAGGCCGTCGATACACAGCCGGGTCTGGCGTTCGATTTCGGGGTTTTTCCGCTCGCCGCCCGCCACCACGATTAGGGCCGGCATTGTGACTTTCGCCGGATCGAAGCGGAAATCGCGGTTGGCGGCGACCAGCCCCGGAAGGTTATTGAGATCGACCCCGAACCGCCATGCGATCAATTGGCTGGTAATCCGGGCGAACGAGGACCAGCGCTCGACCACTTCGAGCGTGGCCGTGGCCACCGCCATCTGGGCAACTCCCGCGCCGGCATCGACCACGCAGTTATTCATCACCAGAGCCGAGATGCGGGGTTCCCGCTCCGCGCTCTGTCCGACGAACCCGCCGCCGCTCGAAATGCCATAGAGAGCCAGCCGCCTCGGATCGACGTCGTGTCGGGAGAGGGCATAATCGACGACCGCTTTCATCGGGGTGGCGATATCGGGCCGGAATATGCGCCCGTCCATCGGGAGCAGACCCTGGCCCGGCAGGTCGACGGTCAGGAAATTATAGCCGCGTTCAAAAGCTTGCGGGCCGATATAGAAGTACTGGTCCTCGGCGAAGGTTTCCGCACCGCCGATCATGATCAGTGTCTTCGCCGGAGCCTCGCCCGGCGCCGCCTTGCGGAAATATCCCGGCAGCACGCCGCCAGCGTAGGGAATCCCGATCGCTTCGAGCTTCGGCTCGAGCAGGGCTCCGGCCTTTTTCATCAAGGCACGGCTTCGTTCTGCGGTCGGACGGAAACGGGCATCATCGGGCAGCATTGCCACCAGTGCGAGGCGATTGGCGTAGCTGGCGCGCAGGTCCTGGTCTCGCGCACTGACCAAGTGGCCCTTCGCCAATGCCGCGGCGCCCCGCGCCTCGATCAAACTGGCCATTTTCAGCCAGGCGGCGCTCCAGCTTTGAGCGTCGCCGTCGCGGATTGTCGCGGCGGTGGCGAATGCCTCGCCGATCTCCACTCCACGGTTGACGGCGGCGCCCAGCACAAGCGAGCCGAAAACGAAATCCATCGTCGTGTCGCTGAAGCGCACCTTGATATACGAGACGTGGGGATCAACAGCAGGGTCGTCGGCCAGAACGGGCGTCGCAACGAAAACCATTGCCGCCAGAGCGATGAAGGTGGTCCGCAGGTGTCGCATCCTCATCCGGATTCCCTCAAGTAAGACCTTCCTGTGATCATCGCGTCAGGCCGAAGCGCGACACGCTGTCGATGAAGTCGCCCTGCGCCTTGTACAGCCCCTGCTCGACACGGATTTCATCGGCAAAGTCGAGACTGCGATCGCCTGCCGCCTCATAGGCCGGCCAGCTCGGCAGGCCCGGCCCGTTGGGGTCGCCGGTTCGGGCGAAATTGACCCAATAGGCCATCATCTGGTCGGAACGCGCCAGATCGAGGCTCGTATAACCTTCGCCGTCCGCCATGTTGCCGAAGACATAAGCGAGATCGACCCCATGAAAAGCGCCAAGCTCGCGCGCCCGCGCCGTATCGGGCTTGCGGGTGAAGCGGTAGAGGTAGGCGCGGCTTCCCGTGCGCTCCAGCGCCCGCGCCATGAAACGCGCCGGCACGGCGTTGACCGCCACTGAAATGAAATGGTTGATGGCGGCATGAACCTCGCCATCGCCCGCCGCCGGGAACGCCTCGAGAGCTGCATCCGCACGGTCGGCGAAGCGGGCGGTCATGAAGGCCCGATAGCGCTGAAGCGTCAGGTGCTTTTCGCCGCGCAGGTAGGTGGTGCCCTCGTCTCCGGTCGAGCCGACGATCATCGGCACATGTGGACGCGCAGGATCCAGCGCCGCCGCCGCGGGGTCGTCGGGCAGCACCGTGCCGTCGAATACCGGGGCGAAAAACAGGCCGGTATCGAAAAGGCCGGTTTTGCAGTCCGCCGCCGTCACCACCTCCATCGGCGGTTTGGCGCGCAGGCAGGCCAGCTCGTCTTTCGCGTCAGTGCAGCCCAGCCGGGCGCTCAGGGCCTTGCTCATGGCCGCGACCGCAGCCTTGTCGCCGTTGAATGTCGGATTGAGAAATTCCGAGCCGATGATCGGCCCGCCGCTCTCGGCTATGGCGCGCTGGAACAGCCCCGCTGCCGGTCCACTCAGGGTGAGGAGTGACACGGAGCGCGAGCCAGCGGACTGGCCGAACACGGTGACATTGCCGGGATCACCGCCGAACGCGGTAATGTTGCGGCTCACCCATTGGAGCGCTGCGATCTGGTCGAGCAGCCCGAAGTTTCCGGAGGCCTCGGGGGCAGGTCCATTGGCGAGCGCAGGATGGGGAAAGAAGCCGAGCGGTCCCAGGCGATAGTTGATTGTCACCACCACCACGCCCCGGCGGGCAAGGTTGGCCCCGTGATATTCCGGCTGGAATGACGCGCCGAAATTGAAGCCGCCGCCGTGGATCCACACCATCACGGGCAGTTTCACCGCGCCTGAGGCATCGGGAGTCCAAACATTGAGGGTGAGGCAATCTTCACTCGCCTGCTTTTCCAGAAGTCCGGTCTGTGGGCAGGCCGGGCCGAAAGCGGTGGCAGCGCGGGGGGCGGTCCACGCATCCGGCTGCTGCGGCGCACTCCAGCGCCGATTGCCAACCGGGGGAGCGGCATAGGGGATGCCGAGAAAGGTGTTGATCCCATCCTCTGCACGCCCCGACACCACGCCACTGTCAAGGCGGACTGTCGGCGCTCCGTCGTTACCGGCCGGCGCCGGCCCGCCGAGCGCCAGCCATGCGGCGAGGCAAGAGGCAAGGAGCGAACGAGGTCCTGCCGCTGGGACGGACGTTCCCATCGGCGTCATTTCTTGAAGACGTCGTCGAGCCAGTCGAACACCACTTGTGCCATCAGCCTGCGGTTCTCCATCATCACATGGTTGGCGGCGCCTTCATTGAGCGGCGTCACCAACCAGCTCCTTGTTGGGATGGCCAGCTCTTCCATGCGAACCGCCTGCTGGCGCCAGGTTTCCGGGTTCTGGTGTTCGTCTTCGCCGATCACCGACAGAGCCGGCACCTTCACCTTGGCCGGCTCGAAGGTGAAGCCCTTGTTGGCCGCGGCCAGCCCCGGCACATCGTCCATCGGCACGCCCCACCGCCAGGCGACGAGCTTCACCTTATTGCCGTGGAAGCCGGTAGAGGTTTCGAGCCTCTCGGCAGTGGTGGTGGCCATCGGGGTCATGGCCGCCAACAGCGCTCGACGTCGACCACGCACGAGCTCATCGCCACCGACTTGATGCGCGGATCCTGCTCGGCGGCCCGGTGGGCGAAGCCGCCACCGCCCGAACCGCCGAAGACCGCCAGTTTCGAGGTGTCGATATCCTTGCGGGCGACGAGGATGTCGACCGCCTTGGCGATGGGCGGGTTCATCGCCGGGCGAAACGTTCTGGCCACCAGCGGCAGCATCCCCAGTCCCGGCAGGTCGAGGGGCATGAAATTGTAACCGCGCTCGATCGCCTGGGGGATGATGTAGAAGATCAGGTCTTCGCCGAAGGTCTCGCCGCCACCAAGCATGAGCAGCGTCTTGTGCGGCTGGACATCATTCGCCGCCCTGGGGAAATATCCAGGCATCCTGGCGCCCTCGAAGGGAATTTCGAAAGACTCATGCGCTGTATCGACGATTTCGCCGGCTCGCTCAGCGAGATCGTATAGTTTATCTCCATTTGCGCGCATCTGCGGATCGTCCGACATCATTCCAAGGATAGCGAAGCGATAATAATTGGAAGCGCGCAGGAGCTGCTGGCGGGTGCTGCGCGTGCGGCCCTCGGAGAGCGACTTCAAGCCGCGCGCCTCCACGCGCGCTGCGGTTTTCAGCCATTCCTCCTGCCAGCTGGCGACGTCTCCGTCTTGATATTGCCGGCGGTGTGATGGACCTCTCCGGCCTCGGCACCGCCGTTGCTGATCGCACCCAGCACCACCGACCCCGAGGTGCGATCCATATCGGAATCCGCGAACTGGCCGCGCACATAGGGCGTATGCTTGTCGAATTCCTTGACGGCATCCCGCGCTTTCGTGTCCTCCGCAAGGGCATTGATGGAAAAGCACGACGCAAGCAGTCCGGCGGCTAGAAAGACGCTCGCTATCATATGACTACGATCCGTCATGCTCCCTTATAGATATCGCCTTCATTCGATTCGATACCCGAGAAGACGTCAAGAGGTGGCTCCGGGATTTTCGACAGTGGCGTCGGTGGGTCTAGCGACTGGGAACGGTGGCGATTTCGCCGCATTTCAGGAGCATTTGGACGGGCGACCGCCTGGGTAGTGGCAAGCTCATCACGTTGCTCGATGATCTTGCGCCGGAGGAGAGGTTCCGGCTGGTCTCGCCCCAAAGTCCCCACTACTCACCGAAGCTGCGCGCTTTCAGCGATTTTTGTTTCGGGCGGCTCCTGCCCACGTGATAGCCGTAGGCGAGCCCGCAGGAGCGCTAACCGGCAGCGCAGCGTCTTCGTCTCAACCGGCATTCACACGCAGCACGGTTTTCAATGTGCGCAAGTCTCGCTCATACGCGGGCACGATGCCCGCCAGATGTGCAACGGCGTTCATCAATGCCAAGATCGTTGCCCGGCATTGCTCGATCCGCGCGTCGACCCGTTCCAAGACAAGGCGACTGAGCTGTTTCTCCAGCCCGGCATAAAGGCGCGCATAATCCACGCCCACCACCTGGCGCAGCTCTCCCTCTTCGACCAACAGTTCGTCGAAGCCGAGCCCATCGTCGAGAATGATGGGCGCGGGCCCTTGGAACGAGGCCGGCAGGTAATCCGCAATATGCTCCTTTTCGGCCTGGATACAGGCGAGCCGCAGGGATTGAGACAGGTCCTCGCACACCCTGTCGACCGCGCGCGTGTCCGCGTGCCGTTCCAGCAGCTGCGCCAGGACCGGAACCACCTCGCGCCACACCGATGCAATTATTCGCTCCTGCTGCTCGGCGAGCCGCTCGAGAGCCAATCGGGCCTCCGCATTCAGGGTCTCCAGCAATGGCAGGAGGCGGGCGCGCAGCGTGCCCAGCACATGCTCTTCCTGGTGGTGCAACAAGGTTTCGGCGGGCTTGCGGCGCTTATAGGCGAGCGCCGGCTCGACAATGGCGAGCAACGCGGCGTAGAGACGCTCGAACCCGGCCTCTTCCATTCCCATCGAGGTCTGCCCGTACGACCGCGCCATGTGCACCGAAATGGACACTGGCAGCTTCAGCTGGGCGGCGCCCACCCGCATCGCGGCAAGCTTGTCCTGCGCCCGCGCCGTGACGTCGGCCTCCTGCTGCGCCCGGTTCTGCGGCGTCTTGTTTCGCAGGCCTTTGACCAATGCGCCGTCGATCTCGTCTTCCTCATAAAGGTCACTGCGCGTCACCACCGGCAGCAGTGGCTTAGTGCGTGCCAGCTCGCGGCCCAGGTCCTCCAGTTCCTGCACCTGGCCCGGCGCGGCCGAGCTTGTGAGCCACAGCACACAGTCGGCACTATCCGTGAAGCGCTGGGTCAGCTCCGCATTGTCCGGCGTCACCGAGTGCAGCCCGGGCGTGTCCAGCAGCAGCAGCTTTGCCCCTAGGCGCACCCCCTGGAGCCGCGCGGTGGTTTCGGTCGCGCCCTCCCTGAAGGGCTCTTGCGTGTCCACGATGCGCCCGTCGTCGAGGTGGAAATAGCCCACGGCCTTGCCCTCGGCCGCGAAACGCTCCGCCAGGAAATTGCAGAACGAGCTTTTGCCCGCGTTGAACGTGCCGAACACCAGCAGGATGGCATGATCCTCAAAGGCGTGGGCCAGTGCCTGGGCCGGCTGCAGATCCACCCATTGCCCTGCCCAGGCGGCTATGCTGTCCTTCAACAGACGATTGACGGCATCGGCCTGCCGGGCGAGCGTGCTGCCGTCCCGCAGGCCATCGCGGTTCAAGCCGGCGGTGTCCAGGTCACGGGTCAAGTGGCCAAATCGATCGGTCAGTTTTCGCAGGATCGCTTCCAGATCCTGCTCGAAGAAGTCGAGGGCGTCGACCTCAGACATGAAGCGGTATTCGTGGTTTGTGTCCGCTTTCATGCGCCGGTTTCCAGAGTCTCTAAGGCCATGACTGCACGCTCCATCGCCTTCAGCTCGATCTCGCTCAAGGCGATTTTCGCCCTCAGGACGGTGCTGGCTTCCGACAGCTCGAAATATCGAGTGAATTCTCCCTGCAGCCTCTCCCGGCCCGGGGCTTCGCAGAACATGCGGCGCAGATCATTGCGGAATTTCACTGATACACCCATCACCGCAACCATCACGGTGTTGAGGCTGCCGGCGGCTGTCTGCTGTTCCTTCGGCAGACCGCTCACCCCCTGGCCGATAAGGAAACTGTCGATCTGGATGCAGGCGCGGGAATAGCCGATCTGGATGCGCGCCCGCTCCAGCTTAGCCTCAGTCGTCTTGTACTTGTCCTGCGCGGTATCGGGGATCAGGGCATAATCGGGAATGGGTGCATTCACGACCTCCTCGATCTCTCGCCCGACCTTCGCGAACACGGCATCGAGCCCTTCTTTGAAGTTCTGCAGCAGGCGCTGCTGCTTCTGCCGCAGTGCGGCCAACTCCTGCTCCCGACGCACGGAAAGCTGCTGTAGCTCTTCGCGAATCTCGGTGAAAAGCAGGCCGGTTTCGTGGGATCTCGCCGCCGGCACGCGGGCCAGGGCCTCATCCAGCGCCGTGCGAAGGGACGGCATCCCGCTCTTTTCAACCAGCAGCGTCTTGCCAGCCTCGACGCCATGGCGATGGCGCGTCGCCGAGACGACGTGCGGGGCGATATGCGGCACCTGAATCGTGAGGGCCTGAAGCACGCTCGCGAGCTCGCCGTCATCAGCCAGCTGGTCGATCTGAGAGAGCACGAACAGAACCTGGCGCCGCGTGCGCTGCTCATCCGCACACAGCTCCTCCAGCAAGCGCCGTTCCGTCTCGTCCAGCTCACCTTGCTTGGCGGTGTGCACGAACAGGCGAATATCCGATTTCAGCCATGCGGCTTGCAGGGCCTGCCGATCATCCTCATTGGCCACGTCCGCGTCCAGCCCCGGGGCGTCGAGCCAGCGCACGCCATGGCTGAGGTGTTGGGACAATGTGGTGGTCTGGCGTTTGTCGGCCACGACAAAGACGTCGCGGCTCACCAGCTCATTCAACAGGCGGCTTTTGCCATGGTTGTACTTGCCGATGACCGTAACGATAGGCTCGCCGTCCTGTGCCAGCTCCTGCAAACGGGCAAGGTCATGCGCCCGGCCGGGCAATATGGCCAGGATATCCCGCCGGGCCTCGTCCCCGCTTCGTGCGCTCATGGCCGGCTCCTCAATCCTGCAGGAATTCGAGCAGCGCCTCGTTGAACGCCCGCGCCGATTCCAAATTGACGATGTGCCGTCCCGGCAGCGAGAGGTGACAGCCGCTCTGGACGTGGTCGGCGATGTCTTGGAGATCTGATGGGGGGCACACGGGATCGTCGTCGCCGGAAATGGCGAGGACAGGATTGCAAATCGCGCCGATCTCAGGCCGCAGGTCCGCTTCCGCCAGGGCCGCGCAGCAGCCGTTATAGCCCTTGGGATCGACTTTCGTGAACGTCTCCAGAATGCCTGCGGTGAGCGCCGCGTGCTCCGCATTGAATCGAGGTGTGAACCATCGCTCGGCGGTGGCCGGCACCAGGGGCGCGAGGCCGCTCGTCTTCACGGCGGCGATGCGCGCCGCCCAGCCCTCGGCATCGCCGATCTTCGCTGCTGTCGCGCACAGCACAATCTTGCCGAGCCGGTCTCCCGCGTGGAGGCCCAACCATTGGCCGGTGAGGCCACCGATGGACAAGCCGCAGAAATGGGCGCGCTCGATCTTCAGAGCGTCCAGCAGCGCCAATGCATCTCCGCCCAGATCGCCAATGGAATAGGGGCCGGGTGGGGTGCCCGATTGGCCGTGACCGCGACAGTCATAGCGCAGCACCCGAAAACGCCCAGCCATCGCCGCCGCCTGCGGGTCCCACATCCGCAGGTCGGTGCCGAGCGAGTTGCAGAACAAGATCCAGGGCAAGGCCCGGTTCGCCGCGTCGCCATCGATGCGATAGTGCAGCCTGTGGCTCGGCAATGCGAGAAATGCGTCTTCGGACATGCCATGGCTTTCGATTATTGCGGCAACATCGTTCCGGTCGCTCAGCCGCGCCTGATGACCCAGGCCAGCCGGCGACCGCGTTTGGGTGGCCCCGACGAGATCGGCGGCAGCTAAGAGCGCTGCCGCCGGATCACGCTCAGGCCGCCGCGCGGGCGCGCTCGACGACTTGGTTGTCCTTGCCGCCGACCAGAGCCGTCAATTCGATGTTGAACTCGATGTCCCGATAGGCGTCCTCGTCGAAGCCGACCGCACGGCCGTCATTCTTGTCCACCACGTGCGGCACCAGCCCTTCGCGGGTGGCGAAGGCAAAGTCGTCCCAGGTCAACGGATCGCCCTCGATATTGAACTGCGTCGTCAGCTTGCGGAACTTGTCCGTGGTGACGAAGTAGTGCACATGCGCCGGGCGATTGCCGTGGCGGTTGAGCTGGTTCAACAGGGTCTGGGTCGCCCCCGAAGGCGGGCAACCATAGGACGCCGGCATCCTGGTCAGAACTTCGTACGTGCCGTCCGCCGCGGTTCGGATCGCACCGCGCAGGTTGAACTCGCTCTGCCGGCCGGTGGGATCGAAGTGCGAGTAGAAGCCCTTGGAATCGGAGTGCCAGATTTCGACAAGCGCTCCAGCGACCGGAGCACCATCCGGCCCGGTGACCCTGCCATGGATGTGCAGCGGCACGGTATCCGGATCAGGGTTTTTGTCGAGGCGGGCCTTGCCTTCCATCACCGGCGCGCCGGCCACATAGAGCGGGCCTTCGATGGTGCGCGGCGTGCCCCCGGAGATACCGAGAGCCTTGTCCTCGGCATCGAGGCGCATGTCGATATAGTGCTCCAGGCCGACGCCGGCCGCCAGCAGCGCGGCTTCGCCGTCGGCGCCGAGCTTGTTGATGTAATTAATGCCCGTCCAGATCTCGTCCGGCGTCAGGTCAAGATCTTCGATCATCTTGAACAGGTCGGACAGGATGCGGTGCACCACCAGCTTCGCCCGCGCGTTGCCACCGGCGCCGTCGAGATTGGCCACCACGCGCAGGAAATCCTGAACCTCTTTACCACTGAAAATATTAACGCTCATCTGTTGTTTCCTCCACTTCCTTTTTGACGGTACGGCTTGAGAAAAGCCACGCAAAGCCCCGGGTGTTTATTTCAGTTTTTCAGGTGTCGTCATCGCGGACCGACGAGGCGTGGCGACAGAGCGGCGTCACCAGAATCTTCATGTAGGGAAACAGCGGCAGACCCGTGAGGATCTCATGCAGCGCTGAATTGCTTTCTACATCGAATATACTGTAGTTCGCGTATTCGCCCGCGATGCGCCAGATATGACGCCATGCGCCGCTGCGCTGAAGCTCTTGCGAATAGGCCTTTTCACGCTGCTTCAGCTGCGCTGCCACCTCCTCCGGCATGTCGAGCGGGATGTTCACGTCCATTCTCACATGGAAAAGCATTGCTGCCATTTCTCCTGTTGATCTATGCGAATTCGATCCTTTGATCGTGGCTGCTCGCCCCGCTCTCGCCCCATCCGGCTCGCCGCCCTCAGGCGTCGCCGCGCTCCGGGCGCGGAGGACCTCCGCGCCCCTGCTACGGCGCTATGCCGGGACCACCTGCAAGGCGGCGGCACGGCGGGCATTGCTGGCGGCGAACACCAGCATGGCGAGCGTGGAGAGCACCGCGGGAATGGCGAAGATCAAGAAATTCTGCTGCAGCGGCAGCTCCTGCGCCAGAAGCACCCCGCCCAGCGTCGGCCCCACGATGGCACCGATGCGCCCGACGCCCGACGCCCAGCCGAGGCCCGTGGACCGCACTGATAGATTGTAGAGCTGCGCTACGCTGGCATAGAGCAGGATCTGCGTGCCGATGGTCGTGGCGCCGGCGATGAAGACCATGAAGAACAGCAGTGCCGGCGGCAGCCCGAACCCGATGAGTGCGATGGAGACCGAGGCAGCGGCGAAGAAGCCCACCACCACCTTCGGCAGGCCGAACTGATCCCCCAGCCGACCGCCGAGGATGGCACCGAGCATGCCGCCGAAATTGAGCGAGAACAGGCTCAAAAGGCTCGCCTTCTCGGCATATCCCACTTCCTGCAATACCTTGGGCAGCCAGGACGAGAGCAGGTAGACCAGCAGCAGGCAGCAGAAGAACGACGCCCACAACATCAGGGTGCTCACCGCCCGATGATGGCGGAAGAGTTCCACCACCGAGGCCGAGACGCCCTTGGTTTCAGTGAAAACCAGCTCGTCATTGGCGTCGAGGCCCTGGGACGGTGCGATGCGGGCATAGATCCGGCGAGCCTCGTCCTGCTTGCCCTGGCGGATCAGGAAGCCCAGAGATTCAGGCAGCTTCCACAAGATAAGGGGAATCATCGCAAGCGGAAATGCCGCAATGAAGAACATCGACTTCCAGCCGAATTGCGGGATCAGGCTGATGCCGAGGCCCGCTGCAACCATGCCACCCACTGAATAGCCCGAGAACATCACGGCCACCATGGTGCTGCGTAGACGCTTGGGCGCGTATTCGTTCATCAGCGCCACGGCATTCGGCATCAGGCCGCCGCAACCGAGGCCGGCCACGAACCGGAACATCGCGAATTCAGTCGGAGAATTGGCGAAGCCGGCCAGGAGCGTCGACAAAGTGAACAGCAGGAAGCTGATGGCAATGCCCTTCTTGCGCCCGATCTTGTCCGCTAGCGGACCGAAGATGAGGGCACCGAACATCATCCCGAACAGGGCCCAGGCCTGAAGGGCGCCAGCCTCTGGCTTGCTGAGCCCCCATTCCTTCATGAGCGCCGGCAAGACCGTGCCTGCGACGAAGACGTCATAGCCATCGACGACCAGCAGCGCGCCGCAGACGATGGCCACCATCCACTGGAATCCCCCAAAGGGGACGGAATCGACCACCTCGGTCACATCGATTTTTTTCATGGTTTCCTCCCCGGAGGGTTTTTGCATTTTTGTATTTTGAGGTTCTTATCGCCGTAGATCTTGCGCGCTATGCGCTTTCCTTCAGCGGCACATTCGGCGTGAATTTTTCATAGTAAAAGCTGTTCGGCTCGACGCCGTTGGCATCAAAATATTGCCGCACCGCATCCACCATGGGCGGGGGGCCGCACAGATAGACGTCGGGGTGGGCCGTGCGGAGCATGTCTTCCGGCATGTATTGCGTCACCCAGCCCTTGCGCGGATGTTGCGAGGACTCGTCCGCCACCACCGTAGTGAAGCTGAAGTTCGCCAGCCGCGCGGTATAAGCCTCCACGGCGTCCGCCAGGACGAGATCAATATCACGCGTCACGCCGTAGATGAGGTGGATCTTCTGCTGGGAGCCGCCGCGGGCGAGCACCTCGAGCATCGACAAAAAAGGCGCAAGGCCAGTACCGCCGGCGAGCATGAGAAGCGGCCGCTGCACCTCTCGCAGATAAAAGCTCCCGAACGGTCCGGTCAGGTTCAGCTTGTCGCCGGGCTTTGCTTCGGCCAGCCAGCCGCTCATCACCCCGCCTGGGATCATCTTGATCAGAAAGGAGATCTGCTGGTCGCCGGGGGCCGAGGAGAAGGAATAGGAACGGCTGCGGCCCGTACCGGGAACGTCGATATTGACATATTGGCCCGGCAGAAAGGCCAGCGCAGGCGCGCTGGGGGGAAGGTCCAGATCGAGCACGATCGCGGAGTCGTTATGACGGGTCACCTGGGCGACCGTGGTTGAGAAGGTCTCCTGCCCGGTCTTGCAGACGAGCGAGCTCACGGGGACGTTGATGACGCAGTCGCTCGAGGGGGTCATCTGGCAGGTCAGCACCAGCCCCTCTGCGGCCTCGTCCTCGGTCAGCGCGTCCTCGATATAATCGGTGCCGAGATCGTAAGTGCCGCTTTCCGCGCGGCACTTGCAGGTGCCGCAGACGCCGTCGGAGCAGTCCATCGGCAGATTGATCTTGGCACGGAAGGCCGCGTCGAGCACCTTTTCACCGGCTTTACAGTCGATAAAACGGGTCACCCCGTCTTCGAAATTCAGTGCGATCCTGTAGCTGGACATGGAACACTCCCTAGCTCCGCAGCGACACCCATCACACGTGATAGATGTCGATAACCTGGCGGATGTAGTCGTTCTTGAGGACGATCTTCTTGTTTGAAATGAGCAGTTGGCCGGCGACGTCACGCAAGGTCACGAATGCAGTACCGAAGAACTGGTCAGTGACCTTGTACCGGTGGCTCAGGGTGAGGAAATTGTAGCGAAAATCCGCCTCCTCGCTCCGCGTCGCGAGCAGTTCGACGTTACTGACGTAATGACTCGTGCGCGGTTCCGGCATGGAGGCGCTGGAGCGCTCGGTCTTGATGCGGAAGACCCGATCCTCAAGGCCGTCGCGGTTAGGATAGTAGATCAGGGAGATCTGCGATTGCGGATCTTCCGTGAGCTTGTCATCGTCGTCCCACGCCGGCATCCAATAGGTGACGTCCGGCGCATAGCAGGCGAGCCATTCATCCCAGGCGCGATCATCCAGCAGCCGGGCTTCGCGATAGAAAAGGGCCTGAGCGGCTTCGGAGGAGATGCTCATCGGTCTGCTCAGTTCTTCTCTGCGGAGAGCGCGTCGCGCATCACCTTGGCCCAGTATTCGTGCTGACGAACGAACAGTCCTTCGTCCTCGCTGCGCTCGCCGGACAGCAGCGGATGAAGGCCCATGCGCCTGGCATTGTCGTCGGGCCCCTCGATCCACAAAGGTGCGCCACGGGACAGATCGTTCCAGGGCGCGGCGATGCCGGCATAGCCCGCCTGGCAGGCGCGGAATTCTTCAAGGTCATCGGCCGTGCCCATGCCGGACACATTGAAGAAATCCTCGTATTGGCGAATGCGGGTGGCCCGGTCCTGCGCGCTTTCGCCCTTGGGAGCGAAGCAGAAAATGCTGATCTCGGTCTTGTCGACGCTGATGGGGCGGGTCACGCGGATCTGCGTGCTGAACTGGTCCATCAGGAAGACATTGGGATAGATGCACAGATTGCGGGTCTGGTTGACGATGAAGTCCGCTTTGTCCGCGCCGACGCGGGCGGCGATCTCGTCGCGATGTCCATAAACAGGGCGGACCTCGGGATTCATGGTGTTGGTCCACAAAAGGATGTGGCCATTCTCGAACCCGTAGACGCCGGCGACGGAACGGCTCCAGCCATTGGCGTCGACCGCCTTGGTACCCTCTTCCTTGCGGCGTCCCATGGTGGCCGCATAGTTCCAGTGAACGGAGCTGACGTGATAACCGTCGCAGCCGTTCTCCATCTGCAGCTTCCAATTGCCGTCATAGATGTAGGACGAGTTGCCGCGCACCACTTCGAGCCCATTCGGAGCCTGGCTGACGATGTGGTCGATGATGGTCTTCGTTTCGCCGAGATGATCCTCGATCGAGGAGACATCCTCCTTCAGGCTGGCGAACAGGAAGCCACGATAGTTCACAAAACGCGGCACGCGCTTGAGATCGTGAGATCCGTTCTGACCGAACTGGGGCGGATATTGGGTGGTCTTCTCGTCCTTCACCTTGAGCAGCTTGCCGGTGTTGGAGAAGCTCCAGCCGTGGAAGGGGCAGGTGAACGTGCTCTTGCTGCCGTGCTTGCGCCGGCACAGCATGGCGCCGCGATGGGAACAGGCATTGATAAGCGCGTGGAGCTCGCCGGCCTTGTCGCGGGTGACGACCACCGGCTGGCGGCCGATATAGGTGGTGTAATAATCGCCCTTCTCGGGGATCTGGCTTTCGTGAGCAAGGTAGACCCAATTGCTCTCGAAGATGTGCTTCATCTCCAGCTCGAAGAGCTCTTCATTCGTGAAGATATCGCGGCGGCAGCGGAAGACACCGGCTTCCTTGTCGTCCTGCACGGCGTTTGCCAGCAGATCGTCGAGATCGGCGGGTTTTTCAGCGATGGCGGACATGGCTTTCCCTCCCTAAATGGAGCGCTTCAACCGGTGGCGGGATGGGGGACCTGCAGCACAAGCCCCTCAGAGTTTCACCCGCATCTGGTGTGCGCGGCTCGTTGGCCTTCTTGTTCTGGTCGTCAAAGAGCCACGCTGGTGGCGGTGCGGATCTTGTCGCGGCTAAAGAATGCCACGCGGTCGTCATCAAGCTCGATGCCGAGCCCCGGCCCACGCGGAACCGTCAGCTCGAAGTCGCTATAGTCGAGCGGCTGGGCCAGGATTTCCTCGGTCAGGAGCAGGGGGCCGAACAGTTCGGTGCCCCATTGCAGATTGGCGAAAGTGGAGAAGAGCTGGGCCGAAGCGATGGTGCCCACCGCGCCTTCCAGCATCGTTCCGCCATAAAGGCCGATGCCCGCTGCATCGGCGATGGCCGCCACACGCTGCGCATTGAACAACCCGCCGCTCTGCTCGATCTTGACGGCAAACACATCGGCGCCGGCGGTCTTGGCGATTTCGAATGCCGTCTCCGGCCCGTGCAGGGACTCGTCCGCCATCAGCGCCACCGGAAAGCGCCGCACCAGCCGCCCCAGCGCCGAGGCGGAGGCGACCGGCTGTTCGACCAGCTCGCAACCGGCATCAGCCAACGCCGCCATGCCGTAAGCCGCCTGGGCTTCGCTCCAGGCCATGTTGACGTCGACGCGCACCGCACCGCGGCTGCCCAAAGCGCGCTTGATGGCCGCCACATGGGCCACGTCGGCGCTGGGCGTGCGCGCACCGATCTTTAGTTTGAAGATATTGTGCCGGCGGAGCCCCAGCATCTTTTCCGCCTCCGCGATATCCTTGCCGGTATCGCCGGATGCAAGGGTCCAGGCCACGGGGAGGCGATTGCGGAGCCGACCGCCCAGCAGCTCGCTGATCGGCAGGCCGAGCCGCTTGCCGTGGGCGTCGAGCAGGGCGGTTTCCACCGCGCATTTCGCGAAGCGGTTTTCCTTGATCATCTTGCCGATGCGCGCAGTGAGCGCGCGCACCGCGGTGGCATCCTGCCCCACCATCAGGGGTGCGAAATAGGTGTCGATGGCAAGCTTCATGCCTTCGGGGCTCTCGCCGCCATAGGCCAGCCCGCCGATCGTGGTCCCCTCGCCGATGCCGACGATCCCGTCGCTGCAGTGAATCTTCACCAGCATCAGGGTCTGGCCGTTCATGGTCGCGACCGACAACTTGTGCGGCCGGATGGTCGGCAGGTCGACGAGCATGGTCTCCACCCGCTCGACCACGGGGCCGAGGGGCGAAGCTGTGGAGATGACGTGTGCAAAGGTGGCGCTCATGGGAACACCTTGCGACGGGGACCGGCCGGACGTCCAAAACCTTTTACGTTTCCAATTATGCGTATAAGGTATGAAAGACGAAAAAATAACGATATTCTGTGCCTTGCCGCGACGCAACATACCAAAATCGATGGAAACTTTTATGCCAAGGGAGGGCTGCGGCCATGGATCTTCGCCAGCTTCGCTACTTCACTGCCGTCGCTCGCGAGCGCAGCTTCACGCGCGCGGCTCAGCTGCTGAACATCGCCCAGCCGCCTTTGAGCCGACAGATCCAGTCGTTGGAGGAAGAGCTGGGCGTGGCCCTTCTCATCCGCAACAGCCGGCCCGTGCGCCTGACAGAAGCCGGCCGCTTGTTCTACGAGCAGTCGCTGCAGGTTCTCGGGCGCGTCGAGCAAATGCGAGCGGCGACGCGACGCGTGGGGCTAAACCAGAACAGTGTGCTGTCCATCGGCTTCGTGGCCTCCACCCTTTACGGCGGACTGCCGTCGCTGGTGCGCAAGCTGCGCCAACGGGCGCCGGAGACTGAGATCCAGGTGCTGGAAATGGCCTCCGTGCAGCAGATTCCGGCGCTGAAGGAAGGGCGCATCGACATCGGCTTCGGCCGCATGCATCACGCGGACGCGAGTGTCGTGGGTATTGTTCTGCGGGAAGAGCGCCTGGTGGTGGCGATCCCCAAGGGCACCCCCCTCGCGCAGGAACACGGCCCCCTGCCGGTCGGCGCCCTGACGGGTGAGCGGGTCATCGTTTATCCCAAGGAGCCGCGGCCGGGATACGCGGACCATGTGCTCAACCTGCTGCATGGCCACGGCGCCCGGCCGGCGGAGGTGCAGGAGGTTCGTGAACTCCAGACCGCTTTGGGGCTGGTCGCCGCGGAGGCGGGCCTGTGCATCATTCCCTCATCCGCACAACAGATGCGGTCGGATGTGCATTACCGGCTGCTGGAAGGCGAGCGGACGAACTCGCCGGTGATCCTGTATCACAGGGTCGGTGACAACTCGGTCCAGATCAATCTCGTCAAGGACCTGATCCAGGAGATGTATGCGGAGAACCCGCCGTGGCTCAGTGGCGAGCACAATCTCGCCACGCGCCCGTCTTTCACCTGAGCCACTCGTTCTAGGCTCGCACTCGCGCCCCCTGCCCTCCCGCGCAGGCGAGAGAGGAAGCTGCTGGGTAAGAGGGCTGAGGTCGCGGCCGATGTGACGGGCTTGGCCTCGCGCCTTCATTGAGATCGACCAGATCTAGCCCTGATCGCCGCCGCCGACCGGCAGGACGGTTCCGGTGATGTAGGACGCCTCCTCGGAGGCGAGGAACAGGATTGCCGCAGCGATCTCGCGCAATTCGCCGTATCGCTTGAGATGGGTGGAGTCGAGGGTCTGGTCGACAACTTCTTGCATCCAGCTCTTGTCCTGTTCGGACAAGGGATCGGTTCCACGGGGAACACGGCGCGGCGGGGCGCTGACGCCGCCGGGAGCAACGGCGTTCACGCGGATGCCCGTGCCCGCGAGCTCGAAGGCGAGGGAAACCGTGAGCGCGTTCACGCCCCCCTTGGCGGCGGAATAAGGCAGCCGGTTGATGCCCCTGGTGGCGACCGACGACACGTTCACAATGGTGCCGTGGCCCTGTTCCAGCATATGGGGCAAAGCGGTGCGGCAGCCCCACAGGGTGGGGAACAAGGAGCGGCTGATTTCCGCGGTGATCTGGCGCTCGTCAAACTCCTGGAACGGCTTCATCCAGATCGCGCCGCCCACATTCGTCACCAGGACATCGATCTTGCCGAACGCCGCCTTGGCGCGCGCCATGACGGACGCGTTGCCGGCATAGGTTTCGAGATCCTCCACCATGGCGACGGCGCGGCCGGCCCCATGGGCGGCGTTAATGGCGCTCGCCACCTCGTCGACGATGGGCGAGCGGTCGACCAGCAGCAGGCTGGCGCCGTCCTCCGCGGCGTCGAGCGCCACCTGCTTGCCCACGCCCTGTGCCGCGCCGGTGACGACCAAGCTCTTGCCCTCGAAGCGCCGGGGGCGGCTGCTCTGATCTGACACGCGTATCTCCCTTCCTGTGCTGTCTCGTTGAGTTCGTCGCCGACGGATCGGGCGCGTTTTCCGGCCCGATCCGCTTCACTCGACAAGCCGCTAGTGGGTGACCACGGGCACGGCGGCTTCGTCGCTGTCGGAGCGGCGCACCCTCAAGGTGGCGAGCGCGGCCACGGCGAGGGGGATAGCCAGGGCGATGAAGTATCCCGACGGCCCGGCACCGGACAGCAGCTGCCCGCCAATGGCCGACCCCACAATGGCGCCCGAACGCCCGATGCCGATGCCCCAGCCCGTGGCGGTGGCGCGCAGCTGGGTGGGATAGGCGTTGGCGATCAGATAGTTGAGCACCAGCTGCTGGCCGCCGATGCCAAACCCGGCCACGGCGATCAGGGTGAACACCACCGGCCAGCGGTCTCCCGCCAGCCCCAGGCCGATGGCCACGGCGATGCCGACCATGAACATGACCATGAGCAGCTTGCGCGGATCAACCTTGGGCAGCAGCGAGGACAGGGGCAGCGCCATGAGGATGAAGGCGGCGTTGACCACCACCGTGCCATAGGCGGCGTGGGCCTTTTCCAGGCCCAGGGTCGTCAGCGCCGTGGGCAACCACTGGAGCAGGAGGAACCAGGCGATCCAATTGAAGAGATAGATGGCCGAGATCGCCAGGGTAACGCCACGATAGCGCGCCTCGAACAGGCCGGCGATGGAGCCGCCGTGCTCCACATCAGCGGGGCTCACCAGCTGCACGTCGCGGGCAATGGCCTGGCCGGTCATCTGCTCCAGCAGGCGCCGGGCCTGGTCCTGTCCGCGCATGTCCTTGCGGGAAACGAGGTAAGCGGGAGATTCCGGCAGGAGGAAATAGATGACCACCATGAGTGCGAGGGGCACGGCGCCGCCGAGCAGGAAGATGCCGCGCCAGCCCAGGAGCGGCAGCCAGCTCGCCGCGATCAGCCCGCCCAGCATGGCGCCCGCGGGCAGGCCCAGCAGCACGCCGGTGAGCATGAGGCCCCGCTTCGATGCGGTGCTGTACTCACCCGCCAATGCCAGCACCGAGGGCGTCGCGCCGCCCATGCCGAGGCCGATGAGGAAGCGCAGCACGATGATCTGCGTGGGTGAGGTGGCATACGCGCCGGCAAGCGAGAACAGGCCGAACAGGAACACCGCGATCAGGATCGCCTTGCGGCGGCCGAACCGGTCGCCGAAGCTTCCCAGCCCCATGGCGCCGATGGCCATGCCGATGATGCTGGCGGTGATGACCCAGGTCATGTCCGCCGGGGTCATGTGGAAGTCCTGGGCGATCGCCGGGCCGATGAAGGCGATGGACTGGGTATCGAAGCCGTCGAGCAAAGCGATGACGAAGCACAGGCCGACGACTGCCCACCTGCGGCCTGTCATGGATCCCGCATCGATGATCTGCTTCACATCCCGCGTCAGCGGAAGACTGTTTGGCATCGGGGCATTTCCTCAGAGGTTTCTTGGTTCTTGAAAGCTATTGGCGGCGTTTCACCACGCGCGCCGGGGGGCTGCTTAAGTCTCGGCGTCGCCCCCTCGCGGCTGCTGCGGGAGGGGCGGGCACGGCACATGCCCGCTTGCCATGCCCTTCGCGGAAGAGGCGCGGGGGCGGTGGCGCGCGGCATCGGCCATGGAACTGGCCGTGGAATTGGCCCGACAAAAGACCGGCATGACCCTTTCCGACGCTGGCTGAAGTGATCCAGGAAGGAGCGCTTGTGATGCCGGTGAAAAGGCAACAGCTCCCAGCTTCAGGCTATACCGGCCCTCTCGCCTGATCTAAGATCAACTCGGTATAATTTGATACCGGACGAGTATATTGCGCTGAAGTCTCGTCTTGTCGCACTCGTCTTATCGCACACGCAGCGGTGGAAATTGTGCATCGCAATAGAAATATTGCATAGCGGCGACTAGCGCAGGATTTTCCTGATCTCTCCCTGAACGCGGCGCAAGGCGGGAAGATATTTCGTGACCAGGGTTTCGGCCTCCCCGCCGACCACCGGCAGCCCCAGATTGAGCGCCGCGACCGTGACGCCCCGCGCATTGAGCAGGGGCACAGCGATGGAGCGCAGGCCCAGCTCCACCTCCTGGTCGATCACCACATAGCCCTCCTCGCGGGCCAGCCGGAGCCGGGCCATGATGGTCTGCGGAGCGGTCAGGGTGTGGGGGGTGCGGGCCACCAGCGGGCGCAGGGACAGGCGCCGCAGCGCTTCGGCTTCCGGCAGCGCCGCCAGCAGCACCCGGCCCATGGAGGTGCAATAGGCCGGCAGGCGCGAGCCCGGCATGAGGGCGATGGACATCACCTTGCGCTGGGCCGCCCGCGCCACATAGACGATCTCGTCCTCGTCCAGGATGGAGACGGAGGTGCTCTCCTCCAGCTCTGCGGAGAGCAGGTCAAGCCAGGGCTGCACCACCTGTGGCAGGGGCATGGCGGCAAGGCAGGCGGTGCCCAGCCGCAGCACGCGCGGGGTGAGGGTGAAGAATTTGCCGTCATAATCCGCATAGCCCAGATGGGCGAGGGTCAGCAGGCAGCGCCGCGCCGTCGCCCGGTCGAGCCCGCTCGCCTCCGCCACCTCGGTGATGGACTGGCGCGGGCGCTCGGCCGTGAAGGTCTCGATCACCGCCAGCCCCTTGGCGAGGCCGCCCATGGTGTCCCGTTGGCTGATGCTCATTGCGCTGCCCTTCGGCCTGTCTGTTCTGTGCGATATGTCAACAAATAAGCTATATCGCACAAATCCCGTTGCCGTCGAGCGGGGCGGTTCCTATTCATCGGGGCATCCGAAACGAACGCCGAAATGGCGCAACAGGGACACCCATGGACAAGACGATCGCCACACTCGCCGAGGCGGTGGCCGGTATCGGGGACGGTGCCACGGTCATGATCGGCGGCTTCGGCGGCTCCGGCGCGCCGATCGAGCTCATCCACGCCCTGATCGACCGGTTCGTGAAGACGGGCAGCCCGCGCGGCCTCACGGTGGTCAACAACAATGCCGGCAATGGTCATGTGGGGCTCGCCGCCATGATCGAGGTGGGCATGGTGACGAAGCTCATCTGCTCGTTTCCGCGCTCGGCGGACCCGCGGGTCTTCACCGAGAAGTATCTGGCGGGCGAGATCGAGCTGGAGCTGGTGCCCCAGGGCACGCTGGCTGAGCGCATCCGCGCCGGCGGCGCCGGCATCCCGGCCTTCTACACGCCGACCTCCTACGGCACCGAGCTGGCGCAGGGAAAGCCGGTGGAGGAGTTCGAGGGGCGGCCTTATGTGCAGGAACGCTGGCTGAAGGCGGATTTCGCCTTGGTGAAAGGCCAGCTTGGCGATCCGCGCGGCAACCTCACCTACAGCAAGGCGGCTCGCAACTTTAACCCGCTGATGTGCATGGCCGCGCGCCAGACCATCGCCCAGGTCTCGCGCATCGTGCCCGCCGGCGACATCGACCCCGAGAACGTGGTCACGCCGGGCATCTTCGTCGACCAGCTGGTCGAGGTGCCGAACCCGCAGCAGGAGGAACTGCTGAACCGCGCCGGAGCAACCTATCCATGACCGCCAGCGACGACATCAAGCTTTCCAACGCGCAGATCGCCTGGCGCGCGGCACAGGACATCACCGACGGCGCCTATGTCAATCTGGGCATCGGCTTTCCCGAGATGGTGGCGCGCTATCAGCCGCCCGGCCGCGAGGTGATCTACCACACCGAAAACGGTATTCTCGATTTCGGCCAGGCCCCGCCCGAGGGGCAGGAGGACTGGGACCTTATCAATGCCGGCAAGAAGGCGGTGACGCTGAAGCCGGGGGCCTCCTTCTTCCACCATGCCGACAGCTTCGCCATGGTGCGCGGCGGCCATCTCGACGTGGCCATTCTCGGCGCCTATCAGGTGGCGCAGAATGGCGATCTCGCCAATTGGAGCGTGGGCGCCAAGGGTGTGCCGGCCGTGGGCGGTGCCATGGATCTTGTCCATGGGGCAAAGCGCGTGGCGGTCATCACCGAGCACGTCACCAAGAGCGGCGAGCCCAAGCTCGTGGAGCGCTGCACCCTGCCGCTCACCGGCGTCGGCTGCGTGACGCGGGTCTATTCCAGCCTCGCCGTCATCGACATCGAGAACGGGCGTTTCGTGCTGCGCGAGAAGCTGCCTTCCCTCACGCTGGAGAAGCTGCAGTCCCTCACCGGTGCCCAGCTTGTCACCACCGGCCCGGTGGGCGACCTGATTGTGCCTGAACTCTAGGGCGGGCCTCGTTTCATCGAAACGGCACACGGCCCGCGATCCTTGCTTTAACGCATTTCTCTGGCGGAAATGCTTTGGGAGTCCGCAATGAACGACGTCTTCATCTGCGATTACATCCGCACGCCCATCGGCCGTTTTGGCGGCGCCCTTGCATCCGTCCGCGCCGACGATCTCGGCGCCGTTCCGCTGAAGGCCCTCATGGCCCGCAATCCGGGAATGGATTTCGGCGCGGTGGATGATGTGATCTTCGGCTGCGCCAACCAGGCGGGCGAGGACAATCGCAACGTGGCCCGTATGTCGCTGCTGCTGGCCGGCCTGCCCCTGGGCGTGTCGGGCACCACCATCAACCGGCTGTGCGGCTCCGGCATGGATGCCATCATCACCGCCGCCCGCGCCATCAAGGCGGGCGAGGCACAGCTGATGATTGCCGGCGGCGTGGAATCCATGTCGCGCGCACCGTTCGTCCTGCCCAAGGCCGAAACCGGCTTTTCCCGCCATGCCGAGATTCACGACACCACCATTGGCTGGCGCTTCGTCAATCCGCTGATGAAGGCGCAATACGGCGTGGATTCCATGCCTGAGACCGGCGAGAACGTGGCGGAGGATTTCTCCATCAGCCGCGCCGACCAGGATGCCTTCGCCCTGCGCTCGCAGGCCAAAGCATCCGCCGCGCAGCAGGATGGCCGCCTTGCCCGGGAGATCGTCCCCGTCACCATCCCGCAGCGCAAGGGTGAGCCCGTGGTGGTGGACCGCGACGAGCATCCCCGCGCCACCACACTGGAGGCCTTGGCAAAGCTGCCCACTCCCTTCCGCAAGGGCGGATCGGTGACGGCGGGCAATGCCTCTGGCGTGAATGACGGGGCGGCCGCGCTCATCCTCGCCGATGAAGCCACGGCGGCGCGGCATGGCCTCAAGCCCATCGCCCGCGTGCTAGGCGGTGCGGCGGCCGGCGTGCCGCCGCGCATCATGGGCATCGGTCCGGCGCCAGCCTCGAAGAAGCTGATGGCGCGCCTGGGCCTCACGGCGGCGGATTTCGACGTGATCGAGCTGAACGAGGCCTTCGCCTCGCAGGGGCTCGCCACCCTGCGCGATCTCGGGATCGCGGACGATGATCCACGCGTCAACCCGAACGGCGGCGCCATTGCCCTGGGTCATCCCCTGGGCATGTCGGGCGCCCGCATCACCGGCACGGCGGCGCTGCAGCTCGCCCTCACCGGCGGCAAGCGCTCCTTGAGCACCATGTGCATCGGCGTGGGCCAGGGCATCGCGGTGGCCCTGGAGCGGGTCTGAGGCGTCTCCTCGCACCCTTGGGCGAAACGCCTCCGGTGTACCGGAGGCCCCGTTGTGTGAACCCTGCAGCTCTCTTCCGCTGGTCGAGCCGAGCGTGTTCTTCGGCTTCGGCCGGCGGGATGTTCTCGCCAGGCCTGCTGCCCATGTATGAGCTCGGCCCTGTCGAGTTCATCGATCCCCCAGGAGGGCGTTGTCGTCGCTGCCGCCGATGGCGGCGCTCAGGACTCATCGATCAGAGTCGGAATGCGATGGTTGCGGCGATGCAGATGGCCGACAAGACGGTGTGGGCGCATCGGTTATAGCGTGTAGCGATACGGCCCCAGTCTTTCAGCTCAGCGACCAGGTTCTCGATCCCGTGGCGTTGGTGACAGAAACCGCGGTCATTGGGATAGGGACGCCTGCGGCTTCCCGATGGGGGAATGCGCGTCGTGAGGGCCTTGTCGGCGATGAGAACCTTGGCCGGTGGCAGGGCTTTGAACAGGATGCGCGCGCCCTTGCGGTCGCTCATCAGGCGTTCGGTTAAAAAGGCGCGACGACGGCCTGGCCCTTCTCCGCGCAGACCATGTGCAGCCCGGAGTTCAGTCCACCCATTGTGGGCCCGCTGCCCCGGCTTCAGGCCGACGCCGATGGAACGCAATTAACAGCTTCTGTTATATTTCAAATGGCCTCCCGGACGCCCCTGAACGCCCGCGGGATACAGTTCCACGGTTGCTCGCTGCCACCGATGCCACATTTGCCGATTTGGCGAATGATTTGCCGCCAATGGCCGCCGTTCGCCCGCTAAGGTCCCCTTTCCGATCTGCGCTGAACTGTCTTTGTTCGCGAATGCTGAGGGCGGTCATAGCAGCGGCCTCGCCGCCATTTCGCATCCGAGCAGCAGCAGGCAGGCCAGAAACCCACGACGAAAGGCCAAGGGGCTGATCCGGTTGCGAGCGCGCTGCCCCACCCACATGCCAGCCAGCGCAGGGACCACGGATAGGGCTGACAGCGCGAGATGCTCGCTCTGAAAGGCTCGATGCGCGCCAAGACCAACCGCCATCGCAATCGTCGACACCGTGAAAGACAGGCCAAGCGCCTGCACCAGATCATCCTTCGCGAGCCCGAGCGCCTGCAGATAGGGCACGGCCGGAATGACGAATACGCCCGTTCCTCCCGTCACTGCGCCAGTAACCCCGCCGATGAGCGGCGACAGCCAGATTTCAGCGCGGCGGGAAACACTGAACTGTCCAGCGAATAGCGTATAGGCGGCATAGACAATGAGGGCGACGCCGAGCAACGTCGTCGTCACTTCAGCATCGCCGCTGGCGATCCAACTCGATCCGAGCAGGGTTCCCGCGACGATCGCCAGCATCATCGGCCACAGTCGCCGCAATTGCGAGGCGAAGCTCGGTCCGGCCGCGAGTTGCCACACATTGGTGACGAAGGACGGGACGATCAGCAGGGTTGCGGCCGCCAATGGGGAGATGAAGGCGCCGAGCACGCCCATCGCGACGGTCGGAAGGCCCATTCCGGTGACGCCCTTGACGAGTCCTGCGGCGAAGAAGGCCGCCAGGACGGCGGCGAGTGTTGCTATCGGAAGATCAAACATCCCAGAGGGCTACCTTATCGGGCGCTATCGACAATGCGGATCTCGCGATAACAGACTTCGGATAGGCCGAAGGCTGAAGATCGACTATTCTGCCCTCATGCGCTTCGACCTCACCGATCTTCGCCTGTTTGTTGCCGTTGCGGATGCTGGCAGCATCACGCGCGGCGCGGTCGATGCCGGGATGTCGTTGCCAGCTGCCAGCGAGAGGCTTCGGGATATGGAGGCGGTGGGCGAAGTCCTGCTGCTCCATCGAGGCCGCCGTGGCGTCGAGCTGACTGAGGCCGGTGAGGCCCTCGCTCATCATGCGCGCACGATCTTGCGCCAAATGGCGCAGATGCGCGGCGAACTCGGACGTTACGCCAAGGGACTGCGCGCCAATATCAGCATCCTCGCCAATACGGCGGCCGTCTCCGAGTTCCTGCCGGAGCGACTTGCTCCATGGATGATGGTCAATCCCCAGATCGACATCGAACTGAAGGAGCGGCAGAGTTTCGAGATTGCGCGAAGTATTGCCTCAGGCTTTGCTGAGATCGGCATTCTGTCGAATGCAGCTGGGACCGAGGGGCTGATCTTGCGCCCGTTTGCCATCGACCGGCTCGGCGTCGTGTGTGCGGCCAATCACGTTCTCGCTGGAAAGCGACGGCTTCGCTTTGCCGATGTGCTTGATTATCATTTCATCGGCCTGATGGATGGTGCCCTGCAGAAACATATCGAGATGCAGGCGGCGCGGCTGGGCGCCAGGATCAAGCTGCGCGTGGCGCTCCGCAGTTTCGAAGGCATTTGCCGTATGGCCGGCGAGGGCGTCGGTATCGGCATCGTGCCGGAAAAGGCGGCGCGGCATTGGAAGCGATCGGCGCGGATAGATTTCGCGCGGCTTTCTGACGACTGGGCAACCCGCCAGCTTTCGGCCTGTGTGCGCAACGAGGCGGAATTGACCCCCGCGGCGCTCAGCCTGTTCGACCACGTGACCTCGAACCCTTACCTCTGAGGCGACCTGACACGCTCCCCGTCAGGCAATCCCGTCCTGGTCCATTGCGTGCCAAGCGGCGACGCGCGCCATGACCCTGGTCATCAGCGGCGCCCAGCTCGCCCCTTTCGCCGCCCTGTCGAAACCGATGCTCCGGCCCATGGATCAGGCATGGCAGGAAAGGCTCCGACTGCCGATTATACTGAGATATTGCGGCGCTTGTTCTCGTCAGGCGGCGCATCGCCACGCGCGAGGACCGAGGTGGCCACTCCTTTTTCTACGCCACTTGCATCGCGATCTCCGTCGCCTTTCGGCTCTGACGCATGAACCTTGAGCCTAGGGTGCGGGCTGCGCGGTGGCGAAGAGGAACTTGGGAATGCCTGCTGTAAGCCCTTCACGGCATTGGTCATACGGGCTTGGAACGCAGGCCGAAGCGATCAGACAGAAGGGCTCTGCTGGCGAATTGGAACTCGAGGCCGCGATCGGCCTGCTGAATGCTCGTGGGCTCCGCTTGGGGCTCCGCCGCGCCAGCGAGGTGGTTCGGGAGCACCAGCCGGTGGACAACCGGCGCGCTCGGGAAAGGACCCGTAGCAGAGGGATAAAGTGAATCTCCCGGTCGCTCACGCCCAGCCGCGTTCCAATGATCTCATCCTTCTCCACCCTGAAGTCGGGCAGGACCTGCGCCAGTCCACCACGGCCAGGGCGGCCGTGCTCCTGCGGGCGAAAAGGCGTCCGATGCTGTCGGCCTCAACGGAGCTCCACTGCGGATCGCCATCGCCCAATTCCCATGCGAGCGATGCCATCGACGCAGAACAGGATGGGATCGCCACCGTCTTGGTCTTCGAAGGCCGCGAGGGTCACCACCGCATCGCGCACCAGATTGCGGATCACCAGCACTTTCGCGCCGTCGCGGGCGGTCGCGAGGGCCCTTTTGGCGATCTCCCCGGGCTGTCCGATGGTGCTGGATGGCACGACCTCCACCCGCTTCGATCGGCTTTGCCCGATGGCCAGCCGCATCACCGGGTCGCCCGCGCCCCCCTGCGACAGGGCTGGGTGAGGCATGGCGATCACGTCGTTGAGCGCAGGAAGCGGAGTGTGGCGCGTTCCCGGCGCGAGCAGGCGGGCGCGCGCCACTGCGCCGAGGGTTGCCGACAAAAGCAGCGCCTGACCGCCAGCGGCAACATGCTGCTCCAGCAGCCGTTCGAGCAGTGCGCTCATATAAGCGTCGGAAGTATGGACTTCGTCCACCGCCAGCAGCGAGCGGGAGAGGCAGAAGCTGCGCATCTGGGCGCGCTTCACCCGCACGATGCCCAGCAGGGCCGGGTCAATGGTGCCCAACGCCACTGGCGCGGCGAGAAAGCGCTTCGGCCTCTCGGCGGCCCAGCGGGAGCGCTTTGTGTCCTCGTCGGGGTCGTCCGTCCATTGGGCGCCGAAGTCCGGCGGCGGGCGCAGCGGGTGTCACCGGCAGCGAGAGCGCACCACGTCCAGCTGCCCTTCCCCAGCAGGCGGTCGCATGCGGCTTGAATGCGGGCATGCTTGGCAATCGCAGCACCGCGCGTCGGCAGGGCGAAATAAAGCCCGTCCACCATGCTGTCGGCAAACGGGTGGGCGAAGCGCCGGAACGCTGCCTCGGTCTTGCCTGAGCCGGTTTCGGCCTCCAGGCCCACGATCGGCCCGCCAGCTCTGCGACCGCCAGTTGGAGGGGCGAGGGTGGATAGGGGCCGATGGCGGAAAAATCGAATACAGCAGGCAGAAGATGCCGCATTTTCCCTGGGGTCGAGGCCGAGCCGCTCCACCAGATCACCGGCGCGCACCCGCGACAGGTCGAGACGCTACGGTGCTCCCGCCTCGGAAAAAGGGAAGGCATCCGGGGCGCTATCGGAGCCCAGCCGGTCAGCGAGCTGCAGCAGCCCCAGGAAAGCGTGCCAGAACGGCGCCGGTTTCAGGAGGTTGGGAAGCAGGGGCCTCCCGGCTCAAACGCCGCGGGCCATCCGTGCCGCGCGGTATCGATCAGCGTTCACACGGCCGTGATTGGATTGCGCTCCAGCGTCGGAGCCCAGAACGGCCCGAATGGCGCGCGGGCCTGGAAATCAGGGGGTTCGCCATGGTGGCCGAGGATGATCGCCAGCAAATGCACGCCATTGGCGGCCCGGGGCTCGGCGGCATCCAGGCCGGTTTGCTGGCGGCGGGAGCGATCGGCCGCCACGTAGATGGCCTCGGTCACATGGCCCCGTCACCGCGCTGAAAGCGGTGGTTGGCCTTGCCGAAATCATGAAGGAAAGCGAGGGCGCAAAGCCGCGCGGTCCGGACCGCGCGGCACGTCCGCCACGCCGGCAAGAGCAGCCAGCCGGCGCTGGATCAGGCGCAGCATCAAAAGCGCCACCGCCGCCACGTCGGCGCAATGATCCGCCAGCGGGTCCCATGCCTGGAACGGCGCCCGACGGGGAAAAAGCTTGCCCCACAGGGCGCCGGCGCGAAGGGGGAGATCCATGGTCCGTCACGGGGTCCAAGTTGACGCATGAGGACGAGTCAAGATCGATTGCAACCAGAGTGAGAAGGCAACTGGAATGCTCATACATGCCGAATGCACTGGACCTTGCCTGTATTCGCATCCTTGATCGCAAGGCTAACGAGCAGCCCTTCACCCTTCCCGATCCCTATGCCGCTTTGCTGCGGGACGAGGTGGCGAGCCTTCCGTGCGCTGCGGCCGCGCCAACGCCATGCGTGACACGCTTTTCCGTGCCAGCTTGGTGCGCTGGCCCGCCTCAAGGCGGATTTGGAAGAGCCCCCGCCGGACCAGCCGGCGCTGCTCCAGGCCCCCGTCCCCTCGGGCCGGCGCGACGACAAGCAAGCCGGCGGCGAAGCCCTCGGCACCCCACCGCGACGACTGGCGGACCTTGACGGGGCTCTGGGTTCTGTGTGGCAGGGCAATCCGCCACATTTCAGCTTCTTGGTAGCGCTTGAAAATCAATATTTTAGAGCCAACAGGCTCCCCCGCCCATGCGGGGATGGACCTTGCATGATGCAGCCGGAGGACACCGCCGACGCGGCTCCCCCGCCTGCGCGGGGATGGACCGTTCCGCGTTCGCTACGCTGACTTTTCCGGCACCGCTGATCCCGACAAGGCGCCGAAGACCACCTTGAAGGCGGAGGTCGACCAGGAGGCCTGGGAAAGCCTGCGCCGCGCCCGCTCGCGCCCCTTCCCGCGGCACGGGAGCGGCCGGGGGGCGGTGAAGGTCATTCAACCCTCTCAGTGATCAGGTGATGAAGGTGCGCGCGGTCTAACGCCCTTTCGAGCAACGTGGGTACTGGCGCGGGTCGGGAAAGCGCGTTCGCTTCATGCCAGCGGCGCCGGCCCCTGCCCTGCCACACAAGCCTTTGGCCGGCTTTCGGCGGCCGGGGAAAACGGGCGGCCCGCGGCGCCGGAGGACCGGCCCCGCTTCGAAGGCGCCCGCGCGTGGCGGGCATGCCCCTGGCGGCACGGGACGGAGGCGCACGGCCCCGCCCCACCCGGCGTGCAGAAGCGGCGGCTCAGGCCACCCGCACCATCGTCATCATGCCACCGGCCATGTGGTAGAGGTGGTGGCAGTGCAGGAACCATTCGCCCTTCGGGCCAGCATCGAAGGCGATGGTCACCGGCACATGTGGCGGCACGATCACCGTGTCGCGCACGGGCCCGGAAAAGCGCCGGCCACCAAGGCCCACCACCTGGAAATGATGGCCGTGAATGTGCATGGGGTGGCTCATCATGGTGGGATTCATGAAGGTCATCTCCACCCGCTCGCCCTGGCGGACGTCAAACGGCACATCCTCGCCATGGACGCGGCCATTGATGGTCCAGCGATAGCCCGGCTCCTCGCCCAGCATCACGGGAAAGGCGCGGTCCGCCGGCCGGACGGCCAGGGGCCGGGTCGCGGCCAGCGTGCTCTCGAAGGAGAGATCGAGCAGGCCCTGGGCCTGCTCTGCCGCTTCCGCCACACGCGGGATGGTGGCGCCGGCAGTGGCCAGGATGAGGCCGGTGCGCGCGGTGGCGCCCTCCACCTGGGCCAGCACCGGAAAGGCGCCCCCTTCCTTGGGAATGTCCACGACGAGGTCGATGCGCTGCCCCTGCGCCAGGGGGAAGGCCAGCGCCCGCACCGGCACGCAGGGAGAACCATCCACCGCCACGCAGCGGGGCTCTAGCCCCGGCACGGTGATGAAGAAGGCGGTGGCGGTGCCGCCATTGATGATGCGCAAGCGCACCGCGGCGCCCTTCTCAACCCGGACGACTTCCGGATCGGCCAAAGTGCGCCGGTTGGCGAGGTAGGCGTCGTAGGCGACATCATTGGCATGCGCCATTCCGGCCATTCCCGCGCCGCCCATCGCGGTTCCGCCCATCATGCCGGCGCCCATTCCGTGGCCGGCGCCCATTCCGTAACCGGCGCCAATGGGCGGAGTGGGCATGCTCGCGGGGCCCATCCCCGCCTGCCCCATTCCCGCTTGCCCCATTCCCGCTTGCCCCATTCCCGCTTGCCCCATTCCCGCTTGCCCCATTCCCGCTTGCCCCATGCCCCCGTGACCCATGGCCCCGTGACCCACGCCGTCATGGCCCATGCCGTCATGGCCCATGCCTTGCTGCCCCATGCCGGGGGCGCCCATTGCCTGCGACGGCATAGGGCCGGCGCCGTGGGCGCCGTGGCCGCCCGCCGCTCCGAGCTCGGCCAAAATCTCCTGCGGGCTGCGGAAGGCGAAGTCGTGGAGCATCACCACCACGTCCTGCGCCTCGCCCGCATCCGCCTCGCGGGTGATGAGCGGGGCGGCGAGCAGCTGCTGCTCGGTCATGGAATGGGAGTGCATCCAGTGGGTGCCGGGGGTGAGCGGATAGTCCACCGCATCGGTGCCACCGGGGGCGAGGGGCGTGCCATCCGGCCGGGCGCGGTCCTGCTCCGGCGGCGCGAAGATCTGCCCGTGCCAATGCATCTGCAGGGGCGTGCCCGAGGCATTGACGAGTGATCCGGAGAGGCGGTCGCCCTCCTTCGCGAAGATGCCCTCGCCGGAGGGGCCGCGCACCACGAACACCTTGGCCGCCTTGCCCTTCACCTCGATGGTCGTGCTCTCGGCGGTGAGCAGCGGGGGCACCTGGGCGCGGGCGCGCAGAGGCCCGGCCAGCGCCAGGGCGCCAAGGGCGCCGCCGCCGATGAGAAGCTGGCGGCGGTTCAGAGCGAGGGGGGCATGCGGATCGGTGGACATGGAAGCGGTCTCCGGCAGGGCCCTGAAGGCGCCCGCAAAGGGAGGGATGGGCTTAGAAGCTGGCCTCGATACTTGGCCTCAGTACTTGGCTTGGGCCGTGGAGCCGTCGGGCGCGGTGATCTGCACCACCCCCTTCACCCCATGGGGCACGGGCTCGGCCGCCGTGCCCGACAGGCGGCCGTCACCGGCGGGGGTGAGGGCAAAGCGCTGCGTCTTGCCATTCACCAGCAGGATGGCGTTGGCCTTGTAGCCCTCGGCGGAAATGGGCTTGTCCGCCCCATTGGAGAGGAAGACCGAGACGGCGGGGCTGCCGTCGGCCACCAGCTCGGCATGGAGATGGCCCGCATCCACCCGCACCCCGCCATGGGCGCCCGCGCCCGGCTCATGGGCGAAGGCGGGAGGAGCGACAAGCGGCGCGGCGAAAAGCGCGACGGCGACGAAAACGGGGAGGATGCGGCGGGTCATGGAAGGCTCCGGTCAGAAGGCGTCGGCGGGCGTCGCCGGCGCGGCGGAAGGGGTGGCCGGCGGCGCCGCCGCCACGAGCCGCTCCAGGGAGGCGCGGCCGTAGCGCAGGACGAGGACGGGGGTGAGCACGGCGTCGAGCAGCGTGGCGCTGACGAGGCCGCCGAAGATGGTGATGGCCACCGGGTGGAGGATCTCCTTGCCGGGCACCTCCGCCCCGCTCATGAGCGGCACAAGGGCGATGCCGGCCGAAGTGGCGGTCATCAGCACCGGCGTGAGGCGCTCCAGGCTGCCGCGCCGGACGAGCTCGGGGCCGAAGGTCATGCCGTGTTCGATGGCGAGATTGATGATGTGGCTGATCTTGAGGATGCCGTTGCGCGCCGCGATGCCCGTCAGCGTCACGAAACCGATCATGCTCGCGACCGAGAGCGGCTGGCCGGCGAGCCACAGGGCCACCACCGCGCCGATGAGCGCCAGCGGCACGCTGCCCATGATGACCAAAGCGAACAGCGCCGAGCGGTAGCGGCTATAAAGCACCGCGAACACCAGCAGCAGCGACACCGCCGATAGCGCGCCGATGGTGCGCATGGACTCTTCCTGCGCCGCGAAGGTGCCCTCCAGGCTGGCGGACACACCCGGAGGCAGCGCCGCCGCCGCCAGCACCCGGCGCATGTCGGCGACGATGGCGGCCATGTCGCGGGTGCCGTTCGTGTTGGCAAGCACCACGATGCGCCGACGCCCACCCTCGCGCAGGATCTGGTTTGGCCCGTCCGTCTCCTTCACCTCCGCCATTTCGGAAATGGGTACCCAGCCCGAGGGGGTTTCGATGAGGAGGCCAGAGAGGCCCGCCGTGGTGCGTTCCCCGTCATTGAGCCGTAGCACCAGGTCAAAGCTGCGGGTGCCGTCCACGAGGCGGGAGACCACGCGGCCATTGGAAAGCCGCTCCAGCGCGCCCGTCACCTGGGCCGGCTGGAGGCCCTGGAGGGCGGCGCGCTCATAATCCACGCGCACTGCCAGCTCGGGCACCCGCGTCTGGCGTTCCACCTGCAGATCCACGAGGCCGGGAATGGCGGCGAGGCGGGTGCGCAGCTCCTCGGCGCTGGCCCGCAGGGTGTCGAGATCATCGCCGAACAGCTTGAGCGCGATCTCGGCGCGCACGCCCGACAGCATGTGGTCGAGCCGGTGGGAAATGGGCTGGCCCACATTGAAGGCGGCGGGCAGCACCGCGAGCCGGTCGCGGATGTCGGCGGTGATCTGGGCGCGGCTGCGGGCGGAGGGGGCGAGATCCACTTCGATCTCCGAGGCGTGGACGCCCTCCGCGTGCTCGTCCAGCTCCGCCCGGCCGGTGCGGCGGCCCACGGCCTTCACCTCCGGCACTTCCAGGATGAGCTGTTCCGCCACCAGCCCCATGCGGTTGCTTTCGGCCAGGGACAGGCCCGGCCGGAACGACATGGAGATGGTCAGCGAGCCCTCGTTGAAGGGGGGCAGGAAGGCCCGCGGCAGGCTGGCCGCCGCCCCCAGCGCGGCGATGAAGAGCACGGCCGTGGCCCCCATCACGAGGCGCGGGCGCCGGAAAGCCCGGGACAGAACAGCGCCATAGCCCCGCTTCAGGCCGCGCACCAGGGCGCCATCGCGCTGCCCATGGGCGCTCCGGCGGGCGATGGCAGGCAGCAGGTAAAAGGCCAGCACCGGCGTGAGGGTGATGGAGACGAACAGGCTCGCCAGGATGGAGACGATATAGGCCTGCCCGAGCGGGGCGAAGAGCCGCCCCTCGATACCCGGCAAGGCGAACAGGGGCACGAACACCAGGACGATGATGAGGGTGGCATAGACGATGCCCGAGCGCACCTCGCGGCTCGCCGCCACCACCACATCGAACACCGGGCGCGGCACGGCCGCCGCCGCATTCTCCCTGAGGCGGCGGAAGATGTTTTCCACGTCCACCACCGCATCGTCCACCAGCTCGCCAATGGCGATGGCGAGGCCGCCCAGGGTCATGGTGTTGATGGTGAGCCCGAAGGCGTGGAAGACGATGGCTGTGGTGAGGATCGAGACCGGGATGGCGGTGAGCGAGATGAAGGTGGTGCGCCAGTTGAGCAGAAAGGCGAACAGCACCACGGCCACCACCGCCATGGCCTCCACCAGCACTTTCTCCACATTGCCGATGGAGGCGGAGATGAAATCCGCCTGCCGGAACACGGGCGCGGACATGCGGATGCCGTCCGGCAGGGTGCGGTTGAGGTCCGCGACCGCATCTTCCACGGCGCGGGTCAGCGCCAGCGTGTCCACCTCCGGCTGCTTCTCCACGGAGAGGATGACCGCCGGCTGGCCCATATAGCCCGCATCCCCCCGCTTCAGCCGGGCCCCATAATCCACCTCCGCGATCTGGTGGAGATAGACGGTGCCGCCGCCGGGCCGGGGCAGCGCCAGGCCCTTGAGATCGTCGAGGCTCAGGGTGCGGGCGAGGTTGCGGATCAGGAATTCCCGCCCGCTCTGGTCGGCGAAACCACCGCCGGAATTGGTGCCGAACCGGCTGAGCGCCGCCTCCAGCGCGTCGAGCGAGATGCCATAGGCCCGCAGGGCCGCGAGGTCCGGAGACACGCGGAACTGGCGCACCTCTCCCCCCATGGGGATCACCTGGGCGATGCCGGGAATGGAGAGCAGGCGCGGGCGGATAACGAAATCCGCCACCTCCCGCACCGCCATGGGCGACGCCGTTTTGCTGGTCACCGCGAACATGAGGATCTGCCCCATGATGGAGCTGATGGGCCCCATCTGCGGCGCCACGTTCGCCGGCAGCCGGTCGCGCACCAGAGCGAGGCGCTCGGCGATCTGCTGGCGGTTGCGATAGATGTCGGTGCCGTAGTCGAACTCCACATAGAGCACGGACAGGCCGACCCCGGAGATGGAGCGCAGGCGCATGAGCCCCGGCAGGCCGGCCAGTGCCGTTTCCAGCGGCACGCTGACGAGTTGTTCCACCTCTGCGGGCGCAAGGCCTTCCGCCTCCGTCATGATGGTGACGGTGGGGCGGTTGAGGTCGGGCAGCACGTCCACCGGCAGGCGGGTCGCCGCGAAGGCGCCGTAGAGCACGAGGACGGCGGCGAGCACCAGCACCAGGAGCCGGTTGCGCAAGGAGTGGGAGACCAGGAATGTGAACACGGCGGCGACCTCAGCGGACCTGGCCGATGAGCTCGGCGCCGGCGGTCACCACGCGGCGGCCGGGCTCCAGCCCGGCGACCACCAGCATGCGGGTGGCATCCAGCGGCTCCACCCGCACCTCGCGGGGCACGAACAGCTCGGCGCGCGTGTGCTCGTAGACGACGGCCTCGCCGTTGGCCCCGCGCACCACCGCCTCGCGCGGGAGGGCGATGCCCGTGCGCGGCGCGCCGGACGCCGCCAGCACCGTGAGGCGCTGGCCGACCCGCAGCCCCTGGCTGTCATGGGTGATGGCGAACTGGATCGGCATCGCCTGATTGCGGTCCGACAGCCCGGCGCCAAGGAAAGCCAGCGCCACCGGGCGGCCATCGGCAAGTCGGCCCTGCGCGCCGTCGCGGCCCGCATCGGGCTCGAAGCTCAGGGCCTCCACCCACAGCCGATCAGGATCGATGATGCGGAACACCACCGTGTTGGGATCAGCCATCTGGCCGGCCACCGCATCGGCGCTGGCGATGACACCGGCCACCGGCGCGCGCAGCGCCTCGGGCTCGCGCTGCACCCGCTCCAGATTGGCGCGGCGGGTCTTCAGCCCCTTCAGCTCCAGTTCCGTCTCCTCCACCTCCCGGGCGGTGACCGCGTCCTTGATGGCGGAGAGCCGGTCATAGCGGCGCTGCACGATGGCGAGCTGCTGGTCCAGCTCATAGCCCTGCTGCTGCAGGTCCTTGAGGTCGGATGCGGCGATGGGCGGATGGACAAAGGCCAGCACGTCGCCCGCCTTCACCCGCGTGCCCAGGGCCTTGAAACCGCCTTCCGGCGGCGCGAGGCGCCCGCCCACGGCGGTCTGCACCAGGCCGCTGGCATTGGCATCGGGGATCACCCGGCCCGGCAGCTCCACCACGCGGGGGAAGTCGCCGGCGGAGGCGACGAGGGTGCGCACTCCGAGAATGCGCTGGCTCGGCTTCGGCAGGAGCACCGCGCCATCGGCAAGCCTCTGGGCGGCATCGCGGGGCACCGCCTTCGGCGCGCTGTCGGCGGCGCGGGCCAAGGGGGACAAGAGGCTGAGGGGGGTGATGAGGCCCGCGAGGAGCAGGAGCGCCGCCGTCCGCCGCCGCAGCGCCATCAGCAGCACACCGGCAACAAAGCCGATCCCCACCCCGGCGAGGAGGCTGAGGCCCTGCCCGCCCATCTGCGCCAGCGCGGCCCGTTCCGGCGGTGACGGGGGCGATGTCGTGCTCTCCTTGGCGGCGGGAACCGTGAGCGTGGCGGCCAGGAGGTCCACGGCGTCGCCCGCGGTGACGGTGAAGGCGAGATCATGCGCGCCCGGCGCTGCGAGGGCGCCCGCGGGCAGCACATAAGTGCCCGGCGCGGCGGGCCGCGCCGTCGTGGTGCCGGCGGGGGTATCCACCTCTATGGTGGCGCCCTCCACCGGGGCATTGTCCGCGAAGCGATCGAGGAAAATGCGCAGCTCATTGCCCCGCAGCACGGCCACCAGCTCGAAGGCGGCGGAGGCCGCTTCAGCGCGCGGCGCGAGGCTTTGGGAGGCGGCGGGCGGCGGCGGGCCGTGGTCGTGCCCTTCATGGGCGCGGGCGCTTCCCGCCAGGCTCGCCGCCACGAGCAGGGCGCCAATCACGCCACCCCAGGCTTGCGCCGACCACCGCGCCAACTGTCGCACCATGCCTTGATCCGTCCGTTTGCTGGTCCGTCCGGAAGGCTGATAGCGCGCGGCCTGTCACGCCGCGTATCGCTTCTGTATCAGTTTGTTTCAACGCGCCCCTTGGGCAGCACGACCCTCACCTCGAGCCCGCCCCGGGGGCGATTGGCGAGGGTGAGGGTGCCCCCATGGCTGCGCACCGCCGCCTGGGCGATGGTGAGACCGAGGCCGACGCCGCCGGTGGCGCGGCTGCGCGAGCTTTCGAGGCGCACGAACGGCTCCATGACCGCCGCGAGCTGGTCTTCGGGAATGCCGGGCCCCTCGTCGCGGATGGTGAGCACCGCATCCGCACCCTCCTGCCTCAGCTCGAGACGGGCGCAGCCGCCATAGGCAAGGGCATTTTGCACAAGGTTCGTCAGCGCCCGCTTCAAGGCGATGAGACGGCCGGCGACCACCAGCGTTGCCGGCGCGTCGAGGGTGACGTCCCGCCCTTGGTCATGGGCGTCGTTGACGATGGTGTCCAGCAGGGCGACGAGATCGATGGGGCGCGCGGGCTCGTCGGCGCTCTCCCCGCGCAGATAAGAGAGCGTCGCCTCGACCATCTGCTCCATCTCGGAAATATCGGCCACCAGCGCATCCCTCAGGGCCCGGTCCGCCACGTCTTCCGCATGGAAGCGCAGGCGGGTCATGGGCGTGCGCAGGTCATGGGACACCGCCGCCAGGGCCTGGGTGCGCCGGCGGATCAGGTCGGCGATGCGGGCCTGCATTCCGTTGAAGGCGTGGGCCAGCTCGCGCACCTCCCGCGGGCCGGT
This sequence comes from Xanthobacter variabilis, assembly GCF_043831965.2. Taxonomy (NCBI): domain Bacteria; kingdom Pseudomonadati; phylum Pseudomonadota; class Alphaproteobacteria; order Hyphomicrobiales; family Xanthobacteraceae; genus Xanthobacter; species Xanthobacter variabilis. The sequence goes on along the minus strand of NZ_CM195533.1, from coordinate 1,902,403 downwards.
CTCCGGTAGCGGCGCGAGCGGGCGATCGGCCCGCGCCCGCGCCACCGCGCCCGCCATGGCCCGAAGCGGCCGGGTGAGCCAGGCCGAGATGGCGAGCGAGATGAGAAGGACGCCCAGCGCCATGAGACTCGTGGACAGCACTGAGCCATGGCCGGCATCCACCTGCGGCGGCGAGGCGAACAGGCGCACATTGGCCCAGCTTCCGTCCGGCAGGCGCAGGGAGGCCACCGCCAGATGGGGGTCCGCCCCGGCCCCGATCAGCACATCATCCGGTGCCAGCTCGGGCACCAGAGCGTGCACCTCGTCCACCAGGCTCTGCTCAGCGGGCCGCAGCGGGCGGCCCGCCGCGGCGATGGGGTCACGGCTCCAATGGGCATCGATGGCGCCGCCGGAGAGGTCATGGGCCACATTCTCCCGCTCGGCGGGAGGCACGAGGGCCAGCGCCCGCTTCACCGAGGCCAGCTGCTCCGCCAGCCGCGCTGTGTGGGCGACGTGGCGCTCGCGCTCCATGGCGTGCTGGTAGGTCCACAGGCTGGCCAGATGGACCGCGACGATGCCCACCACCGCCACCACCGCGGTGCGCGTCGCAAGACTGTCGAAACGACGGATCACGCCCACTCCACTTCCGCGGAAGAAAGGTCGCCCGCGCGCCGCAAGGCCCGCGCGCTCTCCGCGCCTCCCTTTTCGCCTCTCCTGAAGCGGAAAGACGATCATATTCGCCGCCCGCCCGATACGCCACGGCGCCACCCGCCGAGGACCCGCCCCCGTGACCGCTACCGCCACCCGCAATTTGACTTTGCCGCCCGCGTCGGGAGGGGGATAGTGCTTCCCGCCGCATCTGCCTCGGGCCGGCTCGCAAGCGCAGCCGGCGGACAAAGGGAGGGTGGAATGATCGAGCTGCTCGAAGGCTTCCCCTTGAACGTCGTGGCCATCCGCGCGTCCGGCGAAGTCACCAAACACGATTACGATGCCGTGCTGACGCCAAGGATCGAGGCCGCCTTCGCGGGCCAGGCCAAGGTCCGCGTCTATTATGAGGTGGGTGGCGACTTCTCCGGTTTCGAACCCGGCGCCATGTGGGCCGACTTCAGGATGGGGATGGCCCATCTCACCGGCTGGGACAAGGTCGCCGTGGTTACCGACGTCGCGTGGCTGCGGCAGGCGACCGAGTTTTTCCGCTTCATGATGCCGGCCGAGGTCAAGGTGTTCGCCCTTGCCGATGCGGAAGTCGCCAAGGACTGGATCCGCGCGGCCTGACGGCAGCCCCATGGCCCGCCCTCACGCGGGCCGCGAGGCCGGGGTGAACGCAAGCCTCAGGACAGCCCTGCCCCCTACCTGCTTAAGTAGGGGGAGACAGGGCATGAATTTTTCGATCAAGACTACGCTGATCGTCCTTTTCTCGGCGATCGCGGCGATTCTGGCTGCCATCAGCGTCAGTTCGCTCATCTCCGCATATGGCCGCAACCAGAGCGCCGATGCCGCCGCCACCTATGTGCGCGCGGACCAGGGCCTGTTCAGCGCCTATTCGGCCTATCGGGTGGAGCGCGCGGATGTGGGCTCGGTCCTGCCGCTGTCGGCGGACAAGGCGCAGCCCGTCATCAGCAAGATGATGGAGCGCCGCGCCACCGCGGATAAGGGCCTCAGCGAAGCCCTCGCCCAGCTCAACGAGATCGATCAGCCCGCCGCGCAGGCCGTGGCGGAACGCCTGAATTCCATCGTTTCGGCCATCGGCCGGCAGCGCTCGGAAGTGGATGCCGCCCTGCGGCTGCCGGTCGAGGCCCGGGACACCAAGCTCGCCGGCCGCGTGATCACCGAATCCCATGCCATTCTGGGCCAGCTGGAGCAGGCCACGGTGGCCGTGGAGCGCGAAATTCGCGGGCTGGAGCCCAGCCTGCTGCGCTTTATCGTGCTGCGCTCCGCCGCCGGCACTGCGCGCGTGGCTGCGGGTGACGCCTCCCTTCTCATCAGCGCCGCGCTGCGCACCAAGACCCCGTTCACCACCGCCAAGAGCCTCGCCTTGGCCGAGCAGAACGCGAAGGTTCAGACCGCGTGGAGCGAAGTGCAGTCCATGGCCGAGGGATCGGACATGCCGGCGACGCTGAAGACCGCCATCGGCGCCGCCGACGAGGTCTATTTCTCCGGCGAGACGGCGGCCCTGCGGCAGAAGCTGACCGAGGAGCTTTCCGCCGGCACGCTGCCCAACATCGACACCGAAGTGTGGCGCTCCAAGTCCATCGCCTCGCTGGAGAACCTGGCCGCCGTGGGCCTGGCGGCCATGGACAGCCTCGCCGACGAGGCCGGCGCCATCGCCGCGCACTCCTGGTCCACCCTGCTGTCCTATGCCGGTCTTCTGGTGCTGGCGCTGGGCGTGGGACTGGTGGGGCTGTTCGTGGTCGTCGAGCGGGTAACGCGCCCCATTTCCCATCTCACCGCCGCCATGGAGGCGCTCGCGGGGGGCCAGCTCTCCATCGCCATTCCCAACACCCAACGCCGCGACGAGATTGGCGGCATGGCGAAGGCCATGCTCGTCTTCAAGGAGGAAATGGCCCGCAACGCCGCACTTGAGGCCGAGGCCGGCGCGGCCCGCGAGCGGGCCGAACTGGAGCGCCGCGAGAGCATGATGAAGCTCGCCGGCGAGTTTGAAAGCGCGGTCGGCGCCATCATCGGCGGCGTCGCCTCCGCGTCCGGCCAGCTGCACGGCACCGCCCGCGCCATGGCGGAGGCCGCGCGCCGCACGTCGGAGCAGTCCACCGCCGTCGCTGCCGCCGCCGAGCAGGCCTCCACCAATGTGGTGATGGTCGCCTCCTCGGCCGAGGAGCTCGGTTCCTCCGTGGACGAGATCGGCCGCCAGGTGCAGCAGTCCGCCCAGATGTCCGACGTGGCCGTCGCCGAGGCGGAGAAGACCGGACAGGCGATGCAGGACCTCGCCCAGGCCGCCTCGCGGATCGGCGACGTTGTCGGCCTCATCTCCAGCATCGCCGGGCAGACCAACCTGCTCGCCCTCAACGCCACCATCGAGGCGGCCCGCGCCGGAGATGCCGGCAAGGGCTTCGCCGTGGTCGCCTCCGAGGTGAAGGCCCTCGCCACCCAGACCGCGAAGGCGACGGAGGATATCGAAAGCCAGATCGGCGCCATCCAGGCCAGCACCAAGCACGCCGTGCAGGTCATCGAGACCGTCGGCAGCCAGATCCGCAAAATGAACGATGTCGCCTCCAGCATCTCCGCCGCGGTGGAGGAGCAAGGCGTCGCGACGCGCGAGATCGCCCGCAACGTGGATCAGGCCGCCACCGGCACCAATACCGTGAGCGCCCACATCTCCAAGGTGGCCCAGACCGCCGACGAGACGGGCGAATCCGCCGGCCACGTGCTCACCGCTGCGGCCGCCCTCTCCGACCAGGCCACCCAGCTCGAGGCGCAGATGCGACGCTTCCTGCAGACCATCCGCACCGCGTGAACCGGACCGGGTGGGCGGGGCCAGTCCTCGCTCACCCGGTGGCGACCATCTCCCGCACCGCGCGTAGCAGGAATTCATCCTGGTAATGGCCCGCGGCGAAGGACAAGCCGACCGGGCAATTCTCGACGCTCAGCAGCGGCGCCGAGATCTCCGGCAGACGGCCGACACCGGCAAAGGCCGTGATCGCCATGGTTCGCCCATAGAAATCGCCGACCGCCTCCAGGGTGCGAAGCGAGCCCTTCAGCGGCGCGATCACCGGCGTGGTGGGGAAGCAGATGACGGTGCCCGCGGCCAGAAAGGCGTTGATGGCCGCGAACAGCTGCTCGCACCGCGCCAGGCTGTCGAGCGCGGCGATGCGATCGAACTTCAGCACGTTCTGATAGGCCATGGAGAAGGTGAAGCCGAGCTCCGGCTGCTCATTCTCGATCCAGTTGCTGACCGTGCACTGAAATTCCGCCGTCTGCAGATCCCTGAGGGCCCTTTCGTTGCAGTCGGAGAGGCTCATCCCGACATTGGCGATCTGCGCGAACGTCAACCGTTCGAACCGGATTCCGGTCCGCGCCGCGCAGCCCGCCAGCAGCCGCTCGGCGGCCTCGCGCACGGCCGCGTCGGCGATGTCGAGGGCATCCTGCAACACCACGATGCGCCGCAGGGGCGCCAGTGAGCCCGCGCAGCTGCGCAGCAGCACCCGCATCGCCCGCTCAAGAATATCGAAGCGCGACGCCAGCGCCCCCACAGTGCTCACGCTGGGCATGAAGGGCAGGACCCCGGCTTCCGAGATCCGGTGCAGGGAAGGCCGCATGCCCCAGAGGCCGCAGAGGCTGGCCGGCACGCGGATGGAGCCGCCGGAATCGGTGCCAATGGAAAAATCCGCGATCCCGTTCGCCACCGATGCCGCCGACCCGCTGGAGGAGCCGCCGGGAATGCGTTCCGGGGCCCTGGCGTTTCGCGGCGTTCCGAAAAACGCGCTCTCGCCGTCCAGGCTGTAGGTGAACTCGTCGGCCACCACCTTGCCCACGCATCGCGCGCCCGCCGCCAGCAGCTGGTCCACGCACAGCGCATGGTGGCGCGGTGCCGGATGCGCGTCGCGCCACGCCGGACTGCCAAATGAGGTTCGATGGCCGGCAATGTCGATATTGTCCTTCACCGTGAAGGCGAGCCCGTCGAGGGCCCCCGCGCGATAGGGCGGGAGAGACAGGCGCTCGACAAGGGATCCGGACGGATCGGGGGCGGAAGGCAGCTGGGGCATCTCGGCCTTGGGCTTTGGGCAGGCGGCGCATGGCCCCGCGCCGACCGACAGGGCGGCCGAGGGGGAGAATGCCCACCACGGTCAGGGCATGGAGCTATAGCGCAGCACAGGGGCTCCGCTCCATCCCGCATGGCGGCAACGGGCCCGCTGTTCCCGCCCCTGCCGGCCGCTTCCCGGCCCCTCCCCCGGCCTCTTGCCGGGGCCTCTTGCCGGGGCCTCTTGCCTCGGCCTCTTGCGCGGCGGCCGAGAACGGCATATGAATTCAATAATTCAATCTCAATTGAGATATTGAGGAATGGACGAAGCTCAAGCCCTTGCCGCCTTTGCCGCGCTGTCGCAGGAGACGCGGCTGCGGATCGTGCGCCTTCTGGTGCAGGCCGGGCCGGAGGGTCTGGCGGCCGGCGCCATCGGCGAGGCCATCGGCGGCGCCTCCTCCTCGCGCCTGTCTTTCCATCTTGCCCATCTGGAGCAGGCGGGTCTGGCGCGCTCGCGCCGGGAGGGCCGCTCCATCATCTACAGCGCGGTCTATCCGGCGCTGTCGGACCTCGTCGCCTTCCTGATGAAGGATTGCTGCAACGGCCATCCGGACGTCTGCACCCCCGCTGTCGCCGCCCTTTCGTGCTCCTGTGAACCCGAGGCCGAGGAAACCCATGCCTGACGCCACGCCCCCGCGCATCTACAATGTGCTGTTCCTGTGCACCGGCAACTCCGCGCGCTCCATCCTTGCCGAGAGCATCCTGGCCCGCGATGGCGCGGACCACTTCCGCGCCTTTTCCGCGGGCAGCGCCCCCAAGGGAGAGGTGAACCCATTCGCGCTGCGGGCGCTGCGGGCGGCCGGCTACCCGTCCGAGGGCTTTCGCTCCAAGAGCTGGCTGGAGTTCGCTGAGCCGGGCGCGCCGGTGATGGATTTCGTCTTCACCGTCTGCGACAACGCCGCCGGCGAGGCCTGCCCCATCTGGCCGGGCCAGCCCATGACGGCCCATTGGGGCATCGAGGACCCCGCCGCGGTGGAGGGCACCGACATTCAGAAGGAGGCGGCCTTCAATGCCGCCTTCCGCTATCTGAAGAACCGCATTTCGGCGTTTACCGCACTGCCCATTGCCAAGCTGGACCGCCTCGCTCTCGGCAGCCGCCTGCGCGAGATCGGCCAGCTGGACGGCGCCACCGCGCCCCGCCCCCATGTCGCGTGAGGCCGCCATGGATGTGGTCATCTATCACAACCCGGCCTGCGGCACCTCGCGCAACACCTTGGCGATGATCCGCAATTCCGGCATTGAGCCGCACGTGGTGGAATATCTGAAGACGCCGCCCGCGCGTGAGCTGCTGCGGCAGCTCATCGCCCGCGCCGGCCTTCGGGTGCGCGATGTGCTGCGCGAGAAGGGCACGCCCTATGCAGAGCTCGGCCTCGGCGACCCGGCCCTGTCCGACGAGGCGCTGCTGGATGCCATGATGGCCCATCCCATCCTCATCAACCGTCCCCTCGTGGTGTCCCCCAAGGGCGTGCGCCTGTGCCGACCGTCCGAGCTGGTGCTGGAGCTGCTGCCACCGCAGCAGGGCGCCTTCACCAAGGAAGACGGCGAACAGGTGGTGGACGCGGCCGGCGACCGCATCGCTGGCTGATCCCAAGGAGACACGCATGTCCCTGTTTGAACGGTATCTCACCGTGTGGGTGGGCCTGTGCATCGTCGCCGGCGTCATCCTCGGCCATCTCGCCCCGGCGGTGTTCCAGGCCATCGGCGCTGTCGAGGTGGCGCAGGTGAACCTGCCGGTGGCGGTGCTCATCTGGCTGATGATCGTGCCCATGCTGCTGCGCATCGATTTCGCCGCCCTCGGTCAGGTGGGCAAGCACTGGCGCGGCATCGGCGTCACGCTGCTGGTCAACTGGGCGGTGAAGCCCTTCTCCATGGCATTCCTGGGCTGGCTGTTCATCGGCTGGCTGTTTCGCCCGCTGCTGCCGGCGGACCAGATCGACAGCTATATCGCCGGCCTCATCCTGCTGGCGGCGGCGCCCTGTACCGCCATGGTGTTCGTGTGGTCGAACCTGACCCGGGGCGAGCCGCACTTCACCCTGTCGCAGGTCGCCCTCAACGATGCCATCATGGTGGTGGCGTTCGCGCCCATCGTGGGCCTGCTGCTGGGCCTTTCCGCCATTACCGTGCCGTGGGGCACGCTGGTGCTCTCCGTGGTGCTCTACATCGTCGTGCCGGTGATCGTGGCGCAGCTGCTGCGAGGCCGGGTGCTGGCGCATGGGGGCCCGCAGGCGCTGGAACGGCTCCTGTCGCGGCTCGGCCCGCTGTCGCTGGTGGCGCTGCTCGCCACCCTGGTGCTGCTGTTCGGCTTCCAGGGCGAGGCCATCATCGCCCAGCCCTTGGTCATCGCGCTGCTGGCGGTGCCGATCCTGATTCAGGTCTATTTCAATGCCGGCCTCGCTTATGTGCTGAACCGCATGGCCGGCGAGGCGCACTGCGTGGCGGGCCCGTCCGCCCTCATCGGCGCCTCGAACTTCTTCGAGCTGGCAGTGGCCGCGGCCATCTCGCTGTTCGGCTTCACATCGGGCGCGGCGCTCGCCACGGTGGTGGGCGTGCTGATCGAGGTGCCGGTGATGCTGTCCGTGGTGTGGATCGTGAACCGCTCCAAGCGCTGGTATGAAGGCGAGGCCGCAACCCGCGCGCCCGCGAGGAGCACGCAGTGACCCACGACACCCTGCCCAATGTGGATGCCGCCCTGCTCGACATCCCCACCCTCGACCGGCTGATCCCCGCGGCGCCCTCGCGCCATCCCCCGCGCATTCTGCTGCTCTACGGCTCGCTGCGGGAGCGCTCCTATTCGCGCCTCCTGACGTTGGAGGCGGAGCGCCTGCTGCGCCGCCTCGGCGCCGAGACGCGGGTGTTCCACGCCGATGGCCTACCCCTGCCGGACGCAGAGCCGGTGGAGCACCCGAAGGTGCAGGAGCTGCGTGAACTGGTGCTCTGGTCCGAGGGCCAGGTGTGGTGCAGCCCGGAGCGGCATGGCGCCATGAGCGCGGTGATGAAGGCGCAGATCGACTGGATCCCCCTGTCCCTCGGCGCCATCCGCCCCACCCAGGGCCGCACCCTGGCCGTGATGCAGGTGTGCGGCGGCTCGCAATCCTTCAACGCGGTCAACCAGATGCGCATTCTCGGCCGGTGGATGCGCATGCTCACCATCCCCAACCAGTCCTCGGTGGCGAAGGCCTATGCCGAGTTCGACGACGAGGGGCGGATGAAGCCCTCCGCCTATTACGACCGGGTGGTGGACGTGATGGAAGAGCTGATGAAGTTCACCCTCCTCACCCGCGACATCTCCCCCTATCTGACCGACCGCTACAGCGAGCGCAAGGAAGAGGCCGCGAAGCTGGAAGAGAGGCTGGCCCTCGGCGCGGCCGTGCGGTGAGCACAGCCGCCCCCGTCGTGTCCCCCGGCCCGGAGCCGACCGCCGGGCGCCGGCTCATCGCCGCCCTCGGCATCGTCCAGATCTTCGCCTGGGGCTCCTCCTTCTACCTGCTGGCGGTGCTCGCGGCGCCCATCGCCCGCGACACCGGCTGGCCGGCGCAATGGGTGATGGGCAGCCTCTCCCTGGGGCTCCTGGTGGCGGGGCTCGTCTCGCCGCGCATCGGCGCCTTGATCGAGGCCCATGGCGGCCGGCCGGTGCTGGGCGCCGGGTGCGCGCTGCTGGCGGCGGGGCTCGTCATTCTCGCCCTTGCGCCAAACCCGGCGATCTTCGCCCTCGGCTGGTGCGTGATGGGCGCGGGCATGGCGGCAAGCCTCTATGACGCCGCCTTCGCCACCCTGGGCCGGCTGCACGGCGCAACGGCCCGGCGCCCCATCACCCTGCTCACCCTCTGGGGCGGTTTTGCCAGCACCGTATGCTGGCCGCTCTCCGCCTTTCTGGAAACGAAGATCGGCTGGCGCGGCACCTGCCTCGCTTATGCGGGGCTGCACGTGGTCCTGTGCCTGCCGTTGGTGGCCACGTACATCCCCGCCATCGCCCCGCGCGGCGCGGTGGCCGGCACCGCCGCACCGCGGCCGGCCGGAGCGCTGCGGGGGAGAGATCTGAAGGCGTTCCTGCTGCTGGCTGGCATCATCACGCTGGCCGGCGCCATTGCCTCCGCCATGTCGGTGCAGGTGCTCGCGCTGCTGCAATCCCGTGGCTTCAGCCTCGCGGAGGCGGTGGCGGCGGGTGCGGCCATCGGGCCCGCGCAGGTGTTCGCACGCATCATCGAGCAGCTCAGCGGCGGGCGGCACCACCCGCTATGGACCATGGTGTGGGCCGTGGCGCTGATCGGCCTCGGGCTTATGCTGCTGGCACTGGGGCTGCCCATCATCGCCATCGCGCTCGCCGCCTATGGCGCGGGAAACGGCATTTTCTCGATCGCGAAGGGCACGGTGCCGCTGGCGGTTCTGGGAGCCGAGCGCTACCCGGTGCTCGCCGGCCGGCTTGCGCGCCCGGCCCTGCTGGCCCAGGCCCTCGCGCCCCTGGTGGCGGCCCAGCTCATGGCCACGGGCGGCGCCGGCGCGGTGCTGGCTGCGCTGCTTGCGCTCTGGCTGGTCGCGGCCGCCTTGCTCGCCCTGCTGTGGCGCGCGCATTGAGCCGCGGCCCGCTCATGTCCCCTGCAGCCGATAACCCACGCCGGGCTCGGTGATGATGAAGCGCGGATTGGTGGCGTCATCCCCCAGCTTGTCACGGATATGGCCGACGGCGATGCGCAGATAGTGGGTGTCGTCCGCGTGGGCGGGGCCCCACACCGTGGACAGGAACTGGCGGTGGGCGATGAGCCGCCCGGGATGGCGCGCCAGCAGCGCCAGCACGTCGAACTCCTTGCGGGTCAGCCTCACCTCGCGCCCCTCCAGCCGCACCGTCCGGCTGGCGAAGTTGACGCTCAAGGGGCCTATCACCTGCTCGGGCGGCTCGCTGGGCCGATCAAGGCGGTTGCGCAGCAGCGCGCGCAGGCGCGCCAGAAGCTCACCGGTGGAAAAGGGCTTGGTGACGTAGTCATCGGCCCCGGCGTCGAGGGCGGCGATCTTCTCGGCCTCGCCGTCGCGCACGGACAGGACCAGGATGGGCACCCGTGACCAGCCGCGAATGGCCGCGATCACCTCCTTGCCGTCCATGTCCGGCAAGCCGAGGTCGAGCACCACGCAATCGGGCGCGGAGGTGGCCGCAAGCTCGATCCCCTGGCGCCCACGCTCAGCCTCCAGCATGTCGTGGCCACCGCTCGCCAGCGCGATCCGCAGGAAGCGGCGGATGGGCGCGTCGTCCTCGATCACCAGAATGCGGGTGGCTGGGCTCGTGGCTGGGCTCGCTTGGGTCATGTACCGTCATCCAAGGGGGACTGCGGGGCGAGCGGCAGCCGGAGCGTGATGGCCGCCCCGCGCCCGCCCGGTCCCGCCTCCGCCTTCACCTGTCCGCCGTGAGCTTCCACAAGCCCCCGCACGATGGCAAGGCCCAGCCCCGTGCCCGCCGGCCGCGCATCGCCCTGGGTAACGCGGTGGAAGAGATCGAAGACCTTCTCCCGCTCGCCCTCTGGAATGCCGGGCCCCTCATCGGCCACGGTGACGACCGCATCGCGGCCCTCGGCTCGCGCAGAGAGCAGGATGGAGGTGCCCGGCGCGGCATATTTCGCAGCGTTTTCGAGCACATTGGTGAGCGCCTGGCCGATCAGCACCGGATCCACATCCAGCATCGGCAGATCACGCGGGATGCTGACCACGACCGTGTGGGCCGCGAGCACCCGCGCCAGATCCGTGCGCACGCGCCCCACGATCTCCCCGAGCTCCACCGGCGCGCGCTTGGGGCTGAGGGCGCCGTGGCCGAGGCGGGTCATGTCGAGAAGGTTCTGCACATAGCGGTCGAGCCGCCGCGCCTCGTCCAAGGCGGTGAGGATGAGCTCCCGCCGGTCGGCCGGGCCGATGCTGCCATCGTCATTCTCCGCCAGGGTGGAGACGGTGCCGATAACGGTGGCCAGCGGCGTGCGCAGGTCGTGGCTCACCGAATTGAGCAGCGCCCCGCGCAGCCGCTCGCTCTCGGCCGAAACCCGCGCATCCGCCAGCTCCCCGGCGAGGCGGACCCGCTCGATGGCCACCGCCACCTGGTCTTCCACCGCCAGCAGCAGGCGCCGGGTTTCCGGATCCAGGCCGCGTCCGCGGTCGCGGAACCGCACGCCGATCGCACCCAGGGGCCGCTCACCCGCCGCCAGCGGCACGAACAGCCACGCGCTCATGGGCAGGGTGGCGGTGCCCGAGCCCGCCGGCTGGTTCTTCTCGAACGCCCAGCGCGCCGCCGCCTCCGCGCCCGCGTCGAGATCCTCGATGGTGGGATGGCCCTGCACCTGCTGCAGGGTCCCCTCCGCATCGGGCATCAGGATGAGGGACTGACAGTCAAGCGTTGCGGCGATGTGGTAGGCGCCGGCCCAGAGCACATCGTCGGCATTGCCGGCGGAAGCGATCTTGCGGGCGAAATCGTAGAGGGTCTGCGTGCGCCGCTGGGTGGCGCGCATGGTCTCCACCTGCGCCTTCAGCCGGCCGGCGAGGCTACCCGTGAACACCGCCCCCACCAGGAACACCAGAATGGAGACCACGTCCTCCGGATTGCTCACCGAAAGGGTGTAATAGGGTTCGGTATAAAAGAAATTGTAGGCCATGGAGCCGAGGACCGTGGCCACCAGCGAGGCGCCCAGCCCGTGCCGGGCCCCCACCACCAGCACGGCGGTGAGATAGATCGCCGAGATCGCCCCGCCCGGCAGCGCATCCCACAGGCCAATGGGCCACGCGATGAGACTGGCGATGGCGATAGCGGCCACCGCCGCCACATAGCCCCGCCATTCCGGCTTGAGATGGCGGGCGTGGGCCAGGGGCCGCCGCCCCGGTCGCCCATGGGCCGTGACCAGGGTGACCTCGAAATCGGTGGCCGCATCCAGCAGGCGGTCGGCCACCCGCTCACGGAACAGGCCCGCCAGCCCTTGCCGCCAGAAGCCGCGCGAACGCGCGCGCCCCATGACGACGCGGGAAACGTTGCGCCCCCGGGCGTAGCGCAGCAGCTCGGCAACCACGTCGGATTCCGCGTGGAGCGTCACCGTCTCCGCGCCCAGGGTTTCGGCCAGGTGCAGCGCTTCGCGGGTGGCGGCGCGCGCCTCGGGCGGCATGGCCTCGTGGCGCGGGGTGACCACGGTGGCGACGATCCAGGGGATCCTCGCGCGCTCGGCCATGCGCTTTCCGGCCCGAACCAGGGCCTTGGCCACCGGCGCCTCGTTGACGCAGACCAGCAGGCGCTCCTGGGTCGGCCAGGGGCCCTTCACCGCATTGGCCTGCATGTAGGCCAGCATGTCGGCATCCACCCGGCTCGCCGCCGTGCGCAATGCGAGCTCGCGCAGCGCCGTCAGGTTGCCCTTGGAGAAGAAGTTCTCCAGAGCCCGCCCCACCTGCTGCGGCACATAGACCTTGCCCGCCTTGAGCCGCTTGATGAGCTCCTCCGGCGGCAGGTCGATGAGCTCGATCACATCCGCCCGCTGGAGCACATGATCGGGCACCGTCTCCGCCACCTTCACGCCGGTGATGCGGGCGACGATGTCGTTGAGGCTCTCGATATGCTGGATGTTCAGGGTCGTCGTCACGTCGATGCCCGCGTCGAGCACCTCCAGCACATCCTGCCAGCGTTTGAGATGGCGAGATCCCGGCGCGTTGGTGTGGGCGAACTCGTCGATGAGGGCAAGCTGCGGGTGGCGGGCGAGCAGGGCGTCAAGATCAAGCTCGCTCAAGCTTTGCCCGCGATACGCCACCGGCCGCCGCGGCAATTGCTCCAGGGTGCCGAGAAGGCCGGCCGTGTCGGCGCGGCCGTGGGTTTCCACCAGGGCCGCGACCACGTCTTCCCCCGCCTGCTGGCGCGCGCGGGCCTCCTCGATCATGGCGAAGGTCTTGCCCACGCCCGGCGCGGCCCCCAGGAAGATCTTCAGCCGCCCGGGCGCACCCCGGCCGCGGGCCTCGGTGCGGGCCTCCTCCAGAAAGGCCTCGGGTGCCGGGCGCTCATCGGCTGTGCTCACCATGAAACCGTGGCCCCGTGTGCTGCACCACATCCGTGTGCCCCAGCGACACGGATGTGGATTATCATTTTGTTTATACGCGTGTTTTTCACCTGAACCTGCTCCCGGCACCCCCGGAAGCGCCCTATGGCTTCAGCACGTCGAGAGCAAGGTTGAGCGCCAGGACATTGACCCGCGGCTCACCCAGCAGGCCGAGAGCCCGCCCCATGGTATTGCGGCGGACGAGCGCGCGCACCTGGGCTTCATCGATCCCCCGGGCCCGAGCGACCCGCATCACCTGGAACGCGGCCGCCGCCGGCGTGATGTCGGGATCGAGCCCGGAGGCCGAGCCGGTCACCAGATCGGCGGGAACGGGGCCCCCGCCCAGCGCCGCCACCCGCGCCTTCACCGCCTCCGCGAGCGCGGCCGAGCTGGGACCGAGGTTGGAGCCCGAGGAGCTCGCGGCATTGTACGGGCTCTCCAGGCTCTTCGCGGGGTCCTGCGGATCGGGAGCGGTGGTGGCTGAGGGGCGGCCATGGAAATAGCGCTCGGACGTGAACGACTGGCCCACGAGGCGCGACCCCACGACCCGGCCGCCGGCTTCCACCACCGAGCCATTGGCGGCGCGCGGAAACGCCGCCTGCGCGAGGCCCGTGACGGCGAGCGGATAGGCCAGGCCGGTGAGTGCCGTGAACAGCAGCAGCAGGACCAAAGCGGGGCGAGCATAAGTGTTCATGTCTGTTCTCCGCTCACGCGAGATGCAGCAGGTCGACGAGAAGGTCGATCGCCTTGATGCCGAGGAAGGGCACGGCAAGCCCGCCGATGCCATAGACGAGCAGGTTGCGCCCCAGCAGCGTGGCGGCGGGCGCCGGCCGGTAGCGCACGCCCTTCAGCGCGATGGGGATGAGCGCGACGATGACGAGCGCGTTGAAGATGATGGCGGACAGGATGGCGGACTGGGGCGAGCCGAGCCCCATCACGTCCAGCGCCGCAAGGCCCGGATAGGCGGCCACGAACAGCGCCGGCAGGATGGCGAAATACTTCGCCACGTCGTTCGCCACCGAAAAGGTGGTGAGCGCCCCGCGCGAGATGAGCATCTGCTTGCCCACCATCACGATCTCGATGAGCTTGGTGGGATCGCTGTCGAGGTCGATGAGGTTGCCGGCCTCCTTGGCGGCAGGCGTGCCGGAGTTCATGGCCACCCCCACGTCGGCCTGGGCGAGGGCGGGCGCGTCATTGGAGCCGTCGCCGCACATGGCGACGAGGCGGCCTTCCGCCTGCTCGCGGCGGATCAGCTCCAGCTTCTTTTCCGGCGTCGCCTCCGCCAGGAAGTCGTCCACGCCGGCCTCGGCCGCGATGGCGGCGGCGGTCAGCGGGTTGTCGCCGGTGATCATCACCGTGCGGATGCCCATGCGCCGCAGCTCGGCGAAGCGCGCGCGGATGCCCGGCTTCACCACGTCCTTGAGGTGGATGACACCCAGCACCCGCGTATCGCGGGCCACCACCAGCGGCGTGCCGCCCGAAGAGCCGATGCGCTTCACGATCTGGTCCACCGCCGGATGCAAGGCGGCGCCCGTAAAGGCGGCCATGGCGTCCGAGGCCCCCTTGCGGATCACCGCGCCGCCCTTCAGGTCCACCCCCGACATGCGGGTGTGGGCGCTGAAGGGCACGAACTCCGCCGCCTCCACATCACCGGCATCGAGGCTGAAGCGCCGGCCGGCGAGATCGACGATGGACTTGCCCTCGGGCGTCTCATCGGCGAGCGAGGCGAGGAGCGCGGCCTCCGCCAACTCCCGCTCGCTGACGCCGGGGGCGGGCTCGAAGGCGTCCGCCATGCGGTTGCCGAAAGTAATGGTGCCGGTCTTGTCCAGCAGCAGCACATCAATGTCCCCCGCCGCTTCCACGGCGCGGCCGGACTTGGCGATGACATTGGCCTTCACCAGCCGGTCCATGCCGGCAATGCCGATGGCCGAGATGAGCCCGCCAATGGTGGTGGGGATGAGGGTGACGAACAGCGCCACCAGATAGACCAGCGGAATCTGCGTGCCCGACCACGATGCGAAGACCGGCAGCGTCACCACCACCAGCAGGAACACCAGGGTGAGCCCCGCCAGCAAAATGTCGAGGGCGATCTCGTTGGGCGTCTTCTGCCGCTTTGCCCCTTCCACCAGGGCGATCATGCGATCGAGGAACGTCTCGCCGGGCCGGGCGGTGACGCGCACCACCAGCCAGTCGGACACAAGCCGCGTGCCGCCCGTGAGCGAGCAGCGGTCCCCGCCGGATTCGCGGATCACCGGCGCGCTCTCGCCGGTGATGGCGCTTTCGTCCACGCTGGCGACACCCTCCACCACCTCGCCATCGGTGGGGACGATGTCGCCCGCCTCCACCAGGATGAAGGCACCCGCCTCCACCCTCTCAATGTCCTTTTCAGTGATGGCGGAGCGGTCCGCCGGATCGGCGAGCACCTTGGCCCGCGCCGCGGACCTGGTGGCGCGGAAGGCGTCGGCCCGGGCCTTGCCCCTCCCCTCCGCGACCGCCTCGGCGAAGTTGGCGAACAGCACCGTGAACCACAACCAAACCGTGATCTGGAGGCCAATGGCGAAGGCCGGCCCGCCGCGCAGCCCCTCACGCGCCACCAGGATGGTCGCGACGAGGCTGACAAGCGCGGTGGAGAAGATGACCGGATTGCGCGCCAGCGCGCGCGGATCCAGCTTGCGAAAGGCGTGGCCCATGGCCGGCAGGATGATGCGCGGCGCGAACAGCCCGAACTCGGCGGGAGAATGCTTGCTCATGTGGGGCCTCAAAAGGTTCTGCCCGCCAGCAGCGACACCTGCTCGGCGATGGGGCCGAGAGCGAGGACTGGCAGGAAGGTGAGCGCGCCGATGATGAGGATGGTGGCGAGGAGAAGCGCCACGAACAGCGCGCCATGGGTCGGGAAGGTGCCTGCCGTGGCCGCCGCCGTCTTCTTGGCGGCGAGGCTGCCGGCGATGGCGAGGATGGGAATGATGTATCCGAACCGCCCCAGCATCATGGCGATGCCGAGGAAGGTGTCATGCCAGGCGGTGTTCGCGGAGAAGCCCGCGAATGCCGAGCCGTTGTTGCCGGTGGCCGAGGAATAGGCATAGAGCAACTCGGAAAGGCCGTGGGGGCCGGCATCCTGCACGCTGGCCGCTGCGGTGCCCGCGGCGATGGAGAGCGCCGCCAGCACCAGCACGCCAAGAGGCATGACGAGGAGCGTCAGCGCCGCGAGCTTGATCTCGCGGGCCTCGATCTTCTTGCCCAGATATTCCGGCGTGCGCCCCACCATCAGGCCGGCCAGGAACACGGTGAGGATGACGAACAGCAACATGCCCGTGAGCCCCACGCCCGCCCCGCCGAACACCACCTCGCCCAGCTGCATGTTGAGCATGGCCACCAGCCCGCCCAGCGGGGTGAAGCTGTCATGCATCGCGTTCACCGAGCCATTGGACGCGGCGGTGGTGGCCGCCGCCCACAGGGACGAGCCGAGCACGCCGAAGCGCACCTCCTTGCCCTCCATGTTGCCCGCGCCGGCGATGACGAGCCCTGCCTGTTGCGGATTGCCGGCCGCCTCGGCGGCGTAGATGGCGGCGAAGCCGGCCACGAACAGTAGCGCCATGGCGGCAAACAGCGCGCGCCCCTGCCTGCGATCGCCCACCATGCGGCCATAGGTGAAGCAGAACGCCGCCGGCAGCGCCAGGATGGCCAGGGTGGAGAGGAAGTTGGTGATGGCGTCCGGGTTCTCCAGCGGGTGGGCGGAATTCACATTGAAGAAGCCGCCGCCATTGGTGCCGAGCTGCTTGATGGCCACCTGGCTCGCCACCGGACCAAGGGCGATGGTCTGCCGTGCCCCTTCCAGCGTGGTGGCATCGAACGCAGCGGCGAGGGTCTGCGGCATGCCGAACGCCACGAAGACGAGGGCGAGCAGAACGGCCCCCGGCATCAGCACATAGAGGGTCGCGCGCACCAGATCGGCCCAGAAGTTGCCGATCGTCCGCGCCTGGCGCGCCGCGAACCCGCGCGCCACCGCCGCCGCCACCGCCATGCCGGTGGCCGCGGACAGGAAGTTCTGGGTGGTGAGGCCCGCCATCTGGCTGAAATTGGAGAGCGTGGTTTCGCCCCCATAGGCTTGCCAGTTGGTGTTGGTCACGAACGATATGGCCGTGTTGAAGGCGAGCGGCGCGGCGAGCCCCTCGAAGCCCTGCGGATTGAGGGGCAGGTAGCCCTGCAGCATCAGGATGGTGAACAGGAGCGCGAAGCCGGCTCCATTGAAGGCCAGAAGCGCGAGCGCATAACCGGTCCAGCGCTGGCTCTCCACGGTTCCGGCGCCCGCCGCGCCGAGCAGCGCCCGCTCCACCGGCGCCAGGAATCGGACCTTGTCCGTAAACACTGCCGCCATGTAGGCGCCGAGCGGAAGGGCGATGGCCGTCAGCACCGCCAGGTAAAGGGCGAATTGGATGAGATCGCTGGTCATGCCCATCCCCATCAGAACAGTTCCGGGCGCAGCAGCGCCACGAGCAGGTAGACGAACAGCGCGGCGGCGGCGCCCAGGCCGAGCACGAGATCAAAAGGCATCGGCGCCGCCTTACAACCGGTCCGCAGCCAGGACAGCGGCGGAGCAGAGCGCGAAGAGGGCCAGCCCGCCGGTGAAATAAATGAATGCTTCCATGATGATGGCTCCATTGCCGATGCTGCTGGAGCTACCCCCCGCCCGCATAAAGGCGATAGGTGGAAACGCGCCGGATGCGTAACGCGGGCGTAAAGCGGCCGCCCGGAGCGCCGCCCGGACATGGAGAGGCGCCCCGACATGCGCGCGCCGGCCGGCGATGGGGTATTTCACGGACTTCCTGCGACCCCGCCGTTCCGTTAGGCTCCGCGCCCGCGCAGCTTGTGGACGACGGGTGTTGCCGGGGTGGATTCGGTTTCCCGCCGCCAAGGGGCGCTGCATGGTGTTGCGGCGAGGGGCCGTGACACCATCATGGGGCGGTTCACGGCCGGCTTCGGCGGGCCTGGGGGGATGGAATGTCTTTCAAGAACTTGTCGCTGACGGGCAAGGTCGTCAGCCTTCTCTTGCTGCTGGCCGTGCTGTCGTTCGGCGCGATCCTCTACGCATCGTCCCAGATGACGGCCATCAACGCCGTCGGCACGAACATCATTGAGGGACCGGCACCCGCCATCGCCAATCTCGCGCGCTCCAACCGGCTGCTGCGACAGGTGGAAATCGGCATCTACCGCCTGCTCGTGGGCCAGACGCCGGAGGAGGACGCCGCCGCCAACCGGCTCATCGAGCAGGTGCTGAAGGACTACAAGACCCGCACCGACCTCATCAAAGCGGAAGCTCCCGCCTTCGCACCGGACATGGAACGGGTGGTCGAGCGCGTGAAGCAGACCATGGACGGGGACTGCGGCGAGGTCATGCGCGCCGCCGCCGCCGCCCGCTCCGCCGAGGACATCGCCCGTGTCGGCCAGGTGATGCGCACCACCTGCTCGCCCAAGATCGACGACCTTGCCAATTCCACCACCGGCATCAACAAGCGCCTCACCGCCGCGATGGAAGCGGAGAACGCGGCAGCCACCGCCCTCGCCAACCGCACCGCCTGGATGGTGACGGTGGGCATGGGCCTCGGCACCCTGCTGGTTGTGCTGCTGGCGGTGCTCATCACCCGGCGCTTCATCGTCGCGCCCGTCACCGATTCCATGAATGTCATGTCCGCGCTGGGCCACGGGAACCTGGACGTGGAGGTGCCCCACGCCGATCGCCACGACGAGGTCGGCGCCATCGCCAAGTCCCTCGTCGGCCTGCGCGGTCAGTTGCAGGAGGCGGCCCGCATGCGCGCCGCCCAGGCCGAGGCGGAGGAGAAGTCCAAGGCGCAGATCCTTCGCCGCAGCAAGCTGGCCGAGGAATTCGTCACCCACATGCAGCAACTGGTGGCCGGCTTCGTGCACTCCTCCGGCGACGTGGCGACGGCGGCGCGGAACCTGTCCGCCACTGCCGAGGAAACCTCGCGCCAGGCCCAGGCCGTGGCGGCGGCCTCCGAGGAGGCGTCCACCAATGTGCAGACGGTGGCTTCCGCCTCGGAAGAGATGGCGGCCTCGGTGCGCGAGATCAACGGGCAGGTGGCCCACTCCGCCAGCGTCGCCGACATGGCGTTCACCGAGGCGGAGACCTCCAACGCCCATATCGGCAATCTGGCCAAGGCCGCCGTCGACATTGGCGAGGTGCTGGACCTCATCCGGGAAATCGCCGCCCAGACCAACCTGCTGGCCCTGAACGCCACCATCGAGGCCGCGCGCGCCGGGGATGCCGGCAAGGGCTTCGCGGTGGTGGCCACCGAGGTGAAGCAACTGGCCGACCAGACCGCCAAGGCCACCGACGAGATCGCCTCCAAGATCCGCGAGATCCGCGAAGCGACCGACAGCACGGTGACGTCCATGGCCGAGATCATGCGCGTCATCACCACCATCAAGGAGACCGCCACCGCCATCGCGGGCGCGGTGGAGCAGCAGGGCGTGGCAACCTCGGAGATCGCCCAGAACTGCCAGCAGGCAGCCGCCGGCACCAGCGAGGTGGCGCAGAACATCACCAGCGTCGGCCAGGCGGCGGAAACCACCGGTTCCTCCTCCGCCGAACTGCTGGGCCTGTCCAACGGCCTGTCCACTCAGGCCAGCGACCTGCGCAATGTGGTCGACGCCTTCGTGAAGGATCTCGCCGCCGCCTGAGAAGGCCTGCGCCGGCAAGAAGGGCACCCTGGCAAGAAGGGCACTCTGGCAAGACGGGCCAGGGCAACACGATATCGGCATCGCTTGCCGCCCGCGGGTGCATTTTCCCGCGGGCCGGCGTAGCCTGCGCGCCCCTCCCCCTTCGCGCGGACGCATCGTGAAGAAGATCGGCTTCCTCTCATTCGGGCACTGGACGCCCTCCCCCCACTCGCAGACGCGCTCGGCCTCGGATGCGCTGCTGCAATCCATCGAGCTGGCGGTGGCGGCGGAGGAGCTGGGGGCGGACGGCGCCTATTTCCGCGTCCACCACTTCGCCCGGCAGCTGGCCTCCCCGTTCCCGCTCCTGGCGGCGGTGGGCGCGCGCACCCGGCGCATCGAGATCGGCACCGCCGTCATCGACATGCGCTATGAAAACCCGCTCTACATGGCCGAGGACGCGGGCGCGGCCGACCTCATCGCCGGCGGACGACTTCAACTCGGCATCAGCCGCGGCTCGCCGGAGCAGGTGATCGACGGCTGGCGCTATTTCGGCTACGCGCCGGCGGAGGGCGAGAACGCCTCCGACATGGCCCGGCGCCACACCCAGGTGTTCCTCGAAATGCTGCGCGGCAAGGGCTTCGCCGAGCCCAACCCGCGCCCCATGTTCCCCAACCCGCCGGGCCTGCTGGGCCTGGAACCCCATTCGGAAGGGCTGCTGGAACGCATCTGGTGGGGCGCCGGCTCCAACGCCACGGCCGAATGGGCCGCCCGCATCGGGATGAACCTGCAGAGTTCCACCCTCAAGGACGACGAAGGCGGCCTGCCCTTCCATGTGCAGCAGGCCAGCCAGATCCGCGCCTATCGCGCCGCCTGGAAGGAGGCGGGCCACAGCCGCGAGCCCCGCGTCTCCGTCAGCCGCAGCATCTTTGCTCTGGTGGACGACCGCGACCGCGCCTATTTCGGCGGCGGTGGCCAGGAGCACGATCAGGTGGGCTTCATCGACGAGCGGACCCGCGCCGTCTTCGGCCGTGGCTATGCCGCCGCGCCCGACGTGCTGGTGAAACAACTGGCGGAGGATGAGGCCATCGCCGAGGCGGATACCCTTCTGCTGACGGTGCCCAACCAGCTCGGCGTCGACTACAACGCCCATGTCATCGAGATGATCCTGAAGCACGTGGCGCCGGCCCTCGGCTGGCGCTGAACCGCTTGCGCGGGCGCGCCTGCGGGCAATAGACTGTTCCGGTGTCTCACGGACACGCCGAAACAGTCCGTCCTCTTGCTTTTACGCGTTTCCTTCACGCGAGCCGGTTCCCGCTTCGCTCGGCAACGCTCTCGACAAGGCCATGTCCAAGGCGACCCGCGCAACCAAGATGCTGGAACAGGCGAAAGTCGCCTTCACCCTGCACACCTATGATTACGATCCCGATGCCGAGCGCATCGGGCTACAGGCGGCCGAGGCCATCGGCGAGGCGCCCGAGCGGGTTTTGAAAACCCTGATGGCCCTGGTGGATGGCCGCCCCGCCTGCGTGATCGTGCCTTCCGACCGCGAAGTCTCCATGAAGAAGCTGGCGGCGGCCTTCGGCGGCAAGTCGGCGCAGATGATGAAGCCGGCCGAGGCCGAGCGGATCGCCGGCTACAAGGTGGGTGGCATCAGCCCCTTCGGCCAGATGCGCCCGCCGCGGGTGGTGATGGAGGAACAGGCCCTGGCCCACCCCCATGTCTTCATCAATGGCGGGCAACGCGGGCTCCAGGTGCGCCTAGACCCCCGCGATGCGGTGCGGGTCCTCAACGCCACCGTCGCCACCGTGGTGGCCTGATCCGGGCGCGGAACCGCCCAGGCTCCGTTACGTGATATTGCGCGCCCGCCCGCCGGGCGCCACAGTCGGGCCTCGACACCGCGCCGCAAGGGCCAGCAAACCCCGTGGGACAGCCTCATGGGCCGACAGCCCTGGCGACGCTCAAGCGAACCCACCCGTCGCCGGGCGAAAGCCGGGGCCGGTGGCATGACACTGAAAGCCGCGCGCTCAAGACGCGGCAATCGGGAGGATGAGGCCATTTTCCGGAGACTGCGTTCTCAGCGCCGGCTGGCGCTGGCAGCCATTGCCATCGCCATGACCCTCGCCGGCGGCGCCCACGCCAATGACGACGTGCTGGAGCGGACCGCCGAAGGGCGGGAGCAGGTGCTGCAAACCCTTGATTACGCCAACACGCGCTATTCGCCGCTGGCGCAGATCGATGCCGGCAATGTCGGCCGGCTGAAGGTGGCCTGGACCTTTTCCACCGGCGTGCTGCGCGGCCATGAGGGCGCGCCCCTTATCGTCGACGGCGTCATGTATGTGCACACGCCCTTCCCCAACGTGGTCTATGCCCTCGATCTGGACCATGACGGCCGCATCCTGTGGAAATACGAGCCGCGGCAGTCCCGCGAGGTGGCCGGCGTCATGTGCTGCGACCTCGTCTATCGCGGCCTCGCCTATGCCCAGGGCATGGTGTTCCTGCATCAGGCCGACACGACCATCGTCGCCCTCGACGCCCGCACCGGCGCGAAAAGGTGGTCGGCCGTGAATGGCGACCCGAAGATGGGCGAATCCAACACCGCCACCGTCATGCCGGTGAAAGACAAGCTGATTGTCGGCATCGCCGGAGCGGAGTTCGGCGCGCGCGGCCACCTCACCGCCTACAGCCTGAAGGATGGCAAGCGCCTGTGGCGCGCCTATTCCACCGGGCCCGACCAAGACATGCTGGTGGACCCGGAAAAAACCACGGAGCTGGGCCGCCCCATCGGCAAGGATTCTTCCCTCAAGACCTGGGAGGGCGACCAGTGGAAGACCGGCGGCGGCGCCACCTGGGGCTGGTTCGCCTACGACCCGAAGCTGAACCTCATCTATTACGGCACCGCCAACCCTTCCACCTGGAACCCCACCCAGCGGCCGGGCGACAACAAATGGAGCCAGTCCATCTTCGCCCGCGACGCGGATACGGGCATGGCGCGATGGGTCTACCAGATGACGCCCCACGACCAGTGGGACTATGACGGTGTCAACGAGATGATCCTCACCGACCAGCCGGTGGATGGAAAGCCCACGCCCCTCCTCACCCATTTCGACCGCAACGGCTTCGCCTATACCCTGAACCGCGAGACCGGCGCCCTGCTGCGAGCGGAGAAGTACGACACCACGGTGAACTGGGCCTCGCGCATCGACCTGGACAAAGCGAGCCCCACCTATGGCCGCCCGGAAGTGAACGAGGCCTATTCCACCCAGGCGCGGGGCGAGGACGAGACCTATTCCGGCATCTGCCCCGCCGCCCTCGGCACCAAGAACCAGCAACCAGCGGCCTATTCGCCGAAAACCCGGCTCTTCTACGTGCCGACCAGCCGCATGTGCATGGATTACGAGCCGTTCCACGTGGACTACACCGCCGGCCAGCCTTATGTCGGCGCCACCCTCTCCATGTATCCCGCGCCCGGCGGCGATGGGCGCACCGGCGCCTTCATTGCCTGGGACGATGCGAAAGGGGCGCCCGCATGGTCCAATCCGGAGCTGTTCTCGGTCTGGTCGGGTGCGCTCGCCACCGCCGGCGACGTGGTCTTCTACGGCACGCTGGAAGGCTATCTGAAGGCCGTGGATGCGCGCACGGGCAAGGAGCTCTACCGCTTCAAGACCCCTTCCGGCATCGTCGGCAACGTCACCACTTATATGTATAAGGGCCGGCAATATATCGCGGTGCTGTCCGGTGTGGGTGGCTGGGCCGGCATCGGCCTTGCGGCCGGGCTGACCGATCCGGATGACGGCTCGGGTGCCAACGAGGCCTATGCGGCGCTCAACAGCTACACCGCGCTGGGCGGCCAGCTCACGGTGTTCGCCCTGCCCGATGGCGAGTGAGCCGCCCACCGGCGGGCCCGACAGTCGCGACGCCTTGCGCGACACCTTGGCAGACCCGCCGGCCATGCACTAACACAGGGGAGCAGGCACACAGGCCGGGCGCATAAGGGCGCGCCCGGGGCGCGGGGCGGAATTGCCGATGACGGTCGCGGGCGGGTGGCCAGACAGACAGCAGGCGGGCGTGCCCATCCCGGGGACGGGAGCCTTGTCCACGCCCTTCTGGAAGGCCAATCTCGCCGCCTGGCTCTTCATCTCCATGCTCGGCATCGCCACGCGAACGCTGTTCTTCGGCAGCTTCGCGGACGCCGTGATCCTCACCTTGCTGCTGGATTCCATCGGCTTCGTGCTCACCAGCCTCGCCCACGAATTCCTCAGCCGCCGGCCGCGGCCGCAATTTCCCGCGTTTCGGCTCATTCCGCTGGTCATCGTCGCCGCAATCGCGGGCGGGGCGGTGGAGATGGCGGCGGCGGAAGGGCTGCGGGCCCTGTCCTTCTCCCAAGGGGAGTTCCAGCGGGCCTTCGGCGGCCGCATCGTGCCGATGCTGTATTACACCAGCATCTTCCTGGGCTGGGCGCTGGGCTATTTCTGGTTGACCGCAGATGTGGCCGCGCGCACCGAGCATCTTCGGCGCAGCGAGGCGCAATCGGCGGCCGCGCGGGCGGAGCTGCAGCAGCTCAAGGTGCAGCTCGATCCGCACTTCCTGTTCAACGCCCTGAACACGCTGACCGCCGAAATCCCCGAGCGGCCCGAAATCGCGCTGGAAATGGTGCGGCGGATCGCCGGCTACATGCGCTATTGCCTCGACCACAAGGAGCGCTCCGTCTGCCCCCTCGCCGACGAGATCGAGGCGGCGCGCTCCTATCTGCGCATCCAGGAGCTGCGCTTCGACGATTGCCTGACCTGCACCGTCGATCTCGACCCGCAGGCCGGAGACTTCCCGGTGCCGCACCTCATCCTCCAGGGGCTGCTGGAAAACGCGGTGAAGCATGGGCTTCGGCCCACCACCGGCGCGCCCCTGCGGATCGATGTCGCCGTGCGGCGGCATGAGGATGTTCTGTCGGTGGTCATCACCAATCCGGGCACCTATGCGCCGCGCAGCGGCCCCGGCTCGGGGCTCGGCCTCGTCAACATCCGCCGCCGGCTGGAGCTGCATTATCCGGGCGGGCACCACTTCGCCATTGGCCAGGAAGGGCCGCTGGTGGTGGCCCGCATGAGCCTCAAGGGACCCATATGCTTCGCGTGATGGTGGTGGACGACGAGCCGCCGGCCCGCCGCAGCCTCAAGCGGCTCCTTTCGGCCCATCCGGACCTGATGGTGGCGCGCGAGGCCGGCAGCCTCGCGGAAGCGCGCGACAGCCTTGCCAGCGTGCGCCCGGACATCCTGTTCCTCGATGTGGAGCTGGGGGACGGTAAGGGCTTCGAGGTTCTCACCCAGGGCGAGGTGAGACCGGATATCGTGTTCGTCACCGCCTATAGCAGCTATGCGGTGGAAGCCTTCGCGGTGGAGGCGGCGGACTATCTGCTGAAGCCGGTGGAGCCGGAACGCCTCGCCCTCACCCTCCAGCGCCTGCGCGAGCGGCGCGCGCATCGGGCCGACCAGGAGCGCAAGCTGCGCATCCAGATGCCAGGCCGGCACGTGATGGTGGCGCAGAGCCGCATTCTCTCCCTCACGGCGGAAGGAGATTTCACCCGCATCCTCGTGAGCGACGAGAAGGAATTGCTGGTCTGCCGCCTGCTCGGCCAGTTCGAGGCCGAGCTGCCCGACCCGCCCTTTCGCCGCCTCAGCCGCTCGCTCATCGTCAATATGGGGCAGGTGCAGCGGGTGGAGAACATGGAAGGCGGCCGCGCGCGGCTGGTGCTCGGGCCGCAGGCCCATTGCCTCTCCCTCGGCCGGGCCGCCGCGCGCCGGCTGAAGGACGCCGGCGCCTAGAGCCCTTCCGCGCGCCGCGGGAACCGGTTCGCATAAAGGATACGCACGAAAACAGAAGGATAGGTGGCTTCGACGTCTCCATGAAACGCTGAAGCAGCCTGAGCGCCGCATCCCGGCCCAAGCGGGCGTGCTCCGGCATGGGCCCCGCGCGAATGCAGTGCGACCGGAATAGTGTCCCGCAACGGCTCAAGCGCGCCTGCGAGGCGGAACCGCTGCATTCAGGCACCCTTGGCGCGGGTGATGAGAGGGATCCAAACGGGGGGCGTCCCCTGCCCCGACAGCGCGGCCTCAGCCCTCCGGACCCGCGCCGGTCGCCCCGTCCATGGCCTCGCGCAGGCGTGCCGCGGCGGCCCGGCCGATAATAAGGGGTTCCACCAATCCCAGCAGGGTCACGCGCACCGCGTCGCGGCTGCGGGCATCGACGCTGCGCACGCGGTCCCGATTGACTATGAGCGAACGCCCCAGCCGGAAGAAGGGGGGCGACGGCAGCAGCGTCTCGAACTGGCCGAGGCTGCGCAGCATCATGACCGCCGGCCGCGCGGACAGGAGGACATGGCTGAAATCCCCCTCCGCGCGCACCGCCACGATGTCCGCCACCGCCGAGAACACCACGCGGTTGGCGGATCGCAGCTCGATCAACTCGCCGGTCTCCCTGCGCTCGCCGGAGAGCTGGCGTTGCACGCGGTCGAGGGCAGCATGGAAGCGCTCGGGCGCGACCGGCTTCAGCAGATAGTCCACCGCATCCACGGCGAACGCCTCCACCGCATATTCGGCATGGGCGGTCACGAAGATCACCTTCGGCGGCTCGTCCACTGCCGCCAGCAGGTCGAAGCCATCCCCGCCATTCAGGCGAATGTCCAGGAAGACGAGGTGCGGCCGGGTGGCGGCGATCAGCTCCAGCGTCTGCGCCACGCTCTCCGCCTCGCCGACGATTTCCACATCGTCCCGCCCGGCCACCAGGCGGCGCATGGCGCGCCGCGCCAGCGGCTCGTCATCGGCAATCAGAACGCGGAGCACGGCTCCCCCTCCAGTCGCAGCACGGCGACAACGCGCCCTCCGCCGGGCGCGCCATCATCACCGGGGGTCTGCTGCAGCGCAAAAGTGTGGCGGCCGGGATAATGGACGTCAAGCCGCCGCCGCACATTCGCAAGGCCGATGCCATGATGGCGCGCGGCACCCCCGGCGGCAGCGAGGCGGCCGGTGTTCGACACCTCCACCCGCAGCGCCTGCCCCTCCGCCGCCACCGCCACGCGCACGTCCAGCCGCCGCGAGCGGTCGCCGTGCTCGAAGGCGTTCTCCACCAAAGGCTGCAGCAGCAGGTTGGCGATCGGCCAGGAGGCGACCGCTGGATCCGTCTCCACCACCGCCTGTACCCGCTCGCCGAAGCGCGCCTTCTGGATGCGCAGATAGGCCGAGAGGCCCTCCACCTCCGCCGCGACCGACACCACCGGGTGGCGAATGCCCGCCAGCAGGTGGCGCAGATATTGGGTGAGGTCGCGGATCATGGCCAAGGCGGCATCGGGATGTTCCGGCACCTCCTCCGCCAGTCCATTGAGGGCGTTGAACAGGAAGTGCGGATCGAGCTGAAGCTGAAGGGAGCGGATCTCGGCCTTCAGCGCGTCCATCCGCGCCGCCACCGCCCGCTCACGCGCGCGCTGCCTGGCCTGCTCCGCCCGCACCCAGAGATAGCAGATGCTCCAGGCCAGGAAGGCCAGGCTATAGTGCGCGAGGGGCAGGATCACCTGCTCCAGGGGATCCCAATCGGGAACGCGCCACCCCAAGATGCTCCGCACCACGCCGATACCCGCGAGCCCAAGCCCCGCCGCGAGCGGCGAGAACAGCGTCACAAGGCCCACCGTGCGCAGGTTCAGCTGGCCCTCGGCGCACAACCGCCCGTAGAGCCAGCGCAGGCCCGCGGACAGGAGCACCCACGCCGCATAGGCAATGAGGGTGAGAACCACCGCTTCCGGCAGCGCACCATAGAGCAGCTGGCGGTTCACCAGGTCCACCACGGCGAACAGGCCCCAGCCGACCAGTTGCGCGGTCCAGAATGAGGCTCGCGGCTCCCGCGTCGGCGCGATGGCCGCCCCTGCCGTTACTTCGCCAGCGTCCACCACAGCCCCTCCGGGCCGCCCGGCATGCGGACGACCTCCCCCATCGATCAGTATTCACCAGCGCCACCAGCGTCAATTGCTCGAATCCCGCCACAAAAAGGCCGCGCTGGCGCCATCGCCGCCTTTGGTGCGCGGGGCCCGCCCATGGGGCCACCTGCCGCGATCATCGACTTTTCTGCCGCGCTCATCGACTAGCGCGGCCCGGCGCGATGATCATCTGGGGAAGACATGCCATCTGCTCGCTTCGAGACAGGAAACGGAGCACCACAGCGATGGACATGGCGAACACTTCTGCGCGCGGTCCTGAAGGTCTGCCGGGCGCGAGCGCGGCGGGCCAGCCGTGTCGCATCGGTTCCGTGACACTGCCCACCAATGGCCCGCTCAGCACCATCACCGCGCTCGACCCCACGGCGGACAAGCCGGATCCTAGCTCCTGTTCCGATCACAACCTGATCGTCGAGGACCGGGCCGAGGGTCTCGCCTTCACCGATCCCGGGAGCGGACGGGCGGTGCCGATCGAGGGCGTGTCGCTCGGCCGGCTCACCGTGGACAGCTCCGTGCCGGTGAAAAACCACCATCTGCGCATGGGCCTCAGCGGCACCCTGGCGTGGGAACAGGGCCAGGAGGCGGCCCCGCACACGGCCTATGCCCGCTCCCGTAAGGCGGGGCAGCTGGACCGCGTCACCTTCGATCCCGCCACCGACTTGGGGGACTGCCGCACTTACGGCAGCCGCGAGCAGTTGTTCACGATGGACAGAACCGGGGGTTCCGTCATCGGGGACCCGGCCACCGGCCAGCCCCTTGTCCCGCGCCACATGAAGATGGCGGAGCTGTCCGCCGGCACCTTCCTCTTCACCGGCTCCCAGGCGCGGGGAGACCAGGTCTGGTCCCAGCTCGGCCTCACTGCGCTGCCGGAGACGCAGGTCATCGCGCACCGCACCATCGCCACCGGGCGCTGGCCCACCGCGGCCGGCACCGGCGCGCCGCCATCCGGCGACGCCGCGCACGCCACCGCCGGCAGCGACTAGGCCGCCCAATCCGGCCCCTCACCTTCGCGCCGGGCGAAATCCGGGCGGAGGTCCCCATCCCCGCCATCGGCGCCACGACGGCACAAGCCGACGAGCGCCTTACGCCGACGCTCTCCGACGCGAGCGGCGCCAGCCTCGCCACCACTACCGGAACCATCATGAACGACGACACCAACAGCACCGACACCATCAGCTTCAGCGTCCGCGACAACTGGACCGCCGGCTTTGTGGGCGACATGACGCTGACCGCCCAGGCCGCCCTCGATGGCTGGACCGTGGCGTTCGACGCCCCATTCGAGATCTCCAACATCTGGAATGCGGAGATCGTCAGCCATGTGGGCGACCATTACGTGATCCGCAACGCCGCCTGGAACGGCACCGTGGCGGCCAATGGCGCGGTGAGCTTCGGCTTCCAGGCTTCTCCCGGCGGCGGCAGCGCCACGGTGAGCGACTTCGTGATCAATGGCACCGCCGTGGATGGCGGCGGCGATCCGACGCCGCAGCTGCCGTCCCTCGCCATCGCCGACGCCCAGGTGGCCGAGGGCGACGACGGCGCCTCCTACCTCACCTTCACCGTGAGCCTTTCGGCAGCCTCCACGTCCGATATCAGCGTGCATTTCGCCACCGCCGACGGCAGCGCCACCGCCGGCAGCGATTACATCGCGCAGTCCGGCAGCCTCACTTTCGCGGCGGGCGAGACCACGAAGAGCATCCGCGTGGCGGTGAATGGCGACAGCGTGGTGGAAGGCCATGAGACGCTGAGCGTCACCCTCTCCGCGCCCACGGGCGCCACCCTGGCCGATGCCACAGCCACCGGCACCATCCTCAATGACGATGCCGCCCCGCCGGCCGTGCTGCCCACGGTCTCGGTGTCCGGCACCACGGTGGTGGAGGGCAATCCCGGCACCGGATCGGGCGATGCGGCCGATGGCTGGTTCTCCACCTCCGGCAACCAGATCGTGGATGCCGATGGCAATGCGGTGAAGATCGCGGGCGTCAACTGGTTCGGCTTCGAGGGCTCCAACAATTCCCCGAACGGCCTGTGGACCCGCAGCTATACCGACATGATGGACCAGATGAAGGAGCTGGGCTTCAACACCATCCGCCTGCCCTTCTCCTCCGACATGCTGCATGCCACCACGGCGTCGGGCATCGATTACTCGCAGAATCCCGATCTTCAGGGCCTCTCGCCCCTGGAGATCATGGACAAGATCGTGGAGTATGCCGACGAGATCGGCATGAAGATCATTTTGGACCACCATCGCTCGTCCTCGGGCGCCGGCACGTCCGAAAACGGTCTTTGGTACGACAGCGCGCATTCCGAGGCCCAATGGATCTCCGACTGGCAGATGCTGGCCGAGCGCTATGCGGACAATTCCGCCGTCATCGGCGCCGATCTGCACAACGAGCCCTACAACGGAACCTGGGGTGGCGGCGGCGCGAACGACTGGGCGGCCGCGGCCGAGCGCGCCGGCAATGCTATTGGCGAGGTGAATTCCAACTGGCTCATCTTCGTGGAGGGCGTGGGCACCTATGAAGGCGAAAGCTATTGGTGGGGCGGCAATCTCATGGGCGTGCGCGACCGGCCCATCGCGCTCGAAGTGGACAACAAGCTTGTCTATTCGGCCCATGACTATGGCAATTCCGTCTATGCCCAGCCCTGGTTCCAGTCGTCCGACTTCGCGGCGGATCTGCCGGAGAAGTTCCGGGAGATGTGGGGCTATATCTACGAAGAAAACATCGCACCGGTCTATATCGGCGAGTTCGGCACCAAGCTGGAGGACCCCAAGGACGCGCCCTGGCTGGAGGCCCTGACCTCCTATCTGTCCGGCGACTTCAACAATGACGGCACCATCGACCTGCCGGCCGGCGCCGAGGGCATCAGCTGGACCTATTGGTCGTGGAACCCCAATTCGGGCGACACCGGCGGCATCCTGGCCGACGACTGGCGCACCGTGCACACGGAAAAGCTCGCTTATCTCGAACCCATCGAGTTCGACCTCGGCGACGGCTCGGGCTCCGGCGACGTGGGAAGCGGGGATGCCAACGCCGCGCTGTTCGTGATCTCCCTCTCACAGGCGGCGAGCGAGACCGTCACGGTGGATTATCACACCGTTGCCGGAACGGCGGATTCCAGTGACTTCACCGCGTCGAGCGGCACCGTGACCTTCGCGGCGGGAGAGACCACCAAGGTGGTGCGCATCCCCGTGACCGCCGACACGGCGGTGGAAGGCAACGAGCATTTCTCCCTGGTGCTCACCGATGCGGACGGTGCGGTGATCGGCGTGGCCGAAGGCGTCGCGACCATCGCCGACGATGACGGCGCCGGTCCCACCGTGCCCAGCCTCTCCATCGCCGATGCCCAGGTGGCGGAGGGCGAGGCCGGCGCGGCGGGCACCCTCGCTTTCACCGTGAACCTCTCGTCCGCCTCCGACGAGGCCATCACCGTGAGCTATCACACGGCCGGCGGCACCGCGACCGAGGGCGTGGACTATACCGGCATGGACGGCACCTTCACCATCGCCGCCGGCGAGACGCAGGCCACCATCCATGTGCCGGTGATCGGCGATTCCACCGTGGAAGCCAATGAGCGCTTCACCGTGGTGCTCACCGGCGCCACCGGGGCCACCATCGCCGATGGCAGCGCCACCGGTACCATCGTCAATGACGACGCGGCCGCAAGCACGGGCGACCAGCTCGCCTTCACCGTGAATGACGATTGGGGCGCGGGCTTCGTGGGCAGCATGACGCTGACCCCGGAAGCGGATCTCAACGGCTGGACCGTGGCCTTCGACGCCGATTTCGACATTTCCAACATCTGGAACGCGGAGATCGTCAGCCATGTGGGCGACCATTATGTGATCCGCAACGCCGCCTGGAACAGCGACGTGGATGCGGGAAGCCCCGTGACCTTCGGCTTCCAGGCCTCGCCCGGCGGAGCGGAAGCGGTCGCCAGCGGCCTCACCGTCAACGGCGCCGCCATCGCCAGCGAGGCGAGCCTAGCGGCCACCTCCGCCGAACTGGCGAACGACGTGCTGCTGACGGCGGCCCTGTCCCACCTGTCGACCAGCGACACGGCCTTCACGGCCGACGTGACCCTGCACAATGGGGGCGAGGCCACCGCCGGCTGGAGCGTGGAGATCGACACGCCGTTCGAGATCACAAGCGTGAGCGGCGCCGAGATCCTCTCGCACACGGCCGATGGCTATGTGCTGGGCCATACGGACGGCAACGGTGTGATCGGCGCCAATGACGATCTCACCTTCTCCATCGCCGGCACCGGCCGGTTCGACGCGTCGCAGTTTGGCATCCTGGTCTGAGGCCCGCACCTCGCCAGGATGGGCCGGCGGCTTTCGCGCCGCCGGCCACCCTTTTCACGCACCGCCTCCTCCCGAGCGATCGCCGCGCACCGGCGAGGAGACGGCGCGCCCCCGCCCCGGAGGATCGCCCTTGAAGCCCCTTTCCCCCTCCCCCGCCTCGCGCGTCGGCGCGGCCCTCGCCGCCTGCCGGGGGACGCTGGCGACGGTCGGCGTGTTCTCCGCCGTCATCAATCTGCTGATGCTGTCGGGCTCGTTCTACATGCTCCAGGTCTATGACCGGGTGCTGACCTCCCATTCGGTACCCACCCTCATCGGCCTGTCGGCGCTGCTGCTGTGCGCCTTTGCCCTGCAGGGCTTCCTCGATGCGGTGCGGGTGCGCATGCTGGCCCGCATCGGCGCCCGCTTCGACGCGGACGTCGCCCCCGCCGCCTTCGAGGCGGTGCGGCGGCTGTCGGTGCTCGGCTGGCGCTCGGAACAGGCGGGCCAGCCGGTGCGCGATCTCGACCAGATCCGCGCCTTCCTGGCCTCCCTCGGCCCCACCGCTCTGTTCGACATGCCGTGGATGCCGCTCTTCATCGCCGGCTGCTTCCTGCTGCATCCCTGGCTCGGCGGGCTGGCGCTGTTCGGCGGGCTCGTCATCCTGGCCCTCACCGCGCTCACCGAAATGAAGAGCCGCGCCGCCACCCGGGCCCAGCTCGAAAGCCGCGCGGCGCGCGAGAGCGTGGTGAATGCCAGCCGCCGCAATGCGGAGGCCATCACCGCCATGGGCATGGCTCCCGCCTTCGCCCGCCTCTGGCTTGAGGCCAATGGCCGGCACATGCGCGACTGGCTTGCGGGCACAGACATCACCAGCGCCGCCGGCGCCGCGGCGAAGGTGTTCCGCATGGCGCTGCAATCGGCGGTGCTGGGCCTCGGCGCCTATCTCGCCATTGAGGGGGAGATTTCCGGCGGCGCCATGATCGCGGCCTCGATCATGACGTCCCGCGCCCTCGCGCCCATCGAGATCGCGGTGGCCAATTGGAAGGGCTTCGTCGCCGCCCGCCAGAGCCTTGCGCGCCTGAAGCGCACCCTCGACATGCCGGCCCTGGCCACAAACAGCCCCCTGGCCCTGCCGCCGCCCAGCCGGCACCTGGCGGTCGAAAACCTCATCGTCGCCGCGCCCGGCCGGCAGGCGCCCATCCTTAAGCGGCTGAGCCTCACCCTCAAGGCTGGCCAGGGGCTGGGCGTCATCGGCCCCAGCGCCTCCGGCAAGTCCACCCTGGCCCGTGCCTTGGTGGGCGTGTGGCCGGCGCTGAAGGGCGATGTGCGCCTCGACGGCGCCGCCCTCGATCAATGGGGTGAGGAGGCCCGCCACATCGGCTACCTGCCCCAGGATGTGGAGCTGTTCGACGGCACGGTGGCGCAAAACATCGCCCGCTTCGCCCCCGATGCCGCCTCGCAGGCGGTGGTCGCGGCGGCGCGCGCGGCCGGCGCCCATGAGCTCATCCTGCGCCTGGAGCAGGGCTATGACACACCCATCGGCGAAAGCGGAGCGGCCCTTTCCGCCGGCCAGCGCCAGCGCATCGGCCTTGCCCGCGCGCTTTACGGGGACCCGTTCCTGGTGGTGCTGGACGAGCCCAATTCGAACCTCGACCAGGATGGCGATGCGGCTCTGACCGCCGCCGTGAAGGGCGTGCGCGGGCGCGGCGGCATCATCGTCGTCATCACCCATCGGCAGGCGGCCATTGCCGGCGTCGACCTGGTGGCGGTGATGGCCGATGGCGCCATCAAGAGCCACGGGCCGAAGGACGAGGTTCTGCAAGCCCTGGCGCGACAGGCCGGCGTCTCCCGCATCCCCCAGCCGAAGGTGGCCTCATGAGCAACCCGCACGATCCCCGCCATGAGGCCAGCCGCGCCCTGCGGCGGTTGGCCTTGGCCGGCGGCTCCGCCATCGCCCTGTTCGCCGGCACCGTCGGCGTGTGGGCCGTCACCACGCCCCTTTCGGGGGCAGTGGTCGCGCCCGGCCAGTTCGTGGTGGATGGCAATGTGAAAAAGATCCAGCACCCCACAGGCGGCATCGTCGGTGCCCTCGAGGTGCGCGAGGGGGACCTGGTGCAGCAGGGCGCGGTGGTGCTGCGCCTCGACGACACCATTCCCCGCGCCAATCTCCAGATGATTTCCACCCAGCTCGACGAATTGTCCGCCCGCCGCGCGCGCCTCAAGGCGGAACGCGACGGCCGCGCGGCCATGGGCCCGGTGCCCGAGCTGGAGCCGCGCGGCACTGCCCCGGACATCGCCGCCTTGATCGCCGCCGAGGAGCGCCTCTTCTCCGCCCGCCGGGAGGCGCGGGAGGGGCAGAAGGCGCAGCTCATCAAGCGCATCGGGCAGCTGGGCGACGAGATTGCCGGCCTCAAGGCCCAGCAGGAGGCCGGCGCGCGCCAGAGCGTGCTCATCGCCGAGGAGCTGGAAGGGGTGCGCGGGCTTTATGAGAAGAACCTCGTCTCCATCAGCCGCAAGGCCGTTCTGGAGCGCGACGCCGCCGAGCTGGACGGGCAGAAGGGACGGCTCATCGCAGCGGTGGCGGAGGCAGAAGGCAAGATCGCGGAGACCAATCTTCAGATCATCCAGATTGATGCCGGCCTGCGCGAGGACGTCATGCAGGAACTCCAGGAGGTGGAGAGCAAGATTGCGGAGCTCACCGAGCGCCGCGTGACCGCCGAGGACCAGCTGAAGCGCATCGAGATCCGCGCGCCGGTGACGGGCTATGTGCATCAGCTGACCGTGCACACGGTGGGCGGCGTGCTGGCCCCGGCGGAACCGGCCATGCTCATCGTGCCGGCCCAGGACACGCTGCAGGTGGAAGCGCGCGTGAACCCCACCGATATCGACCAGATCGCGCCCGGCCAGATGGCCCATGTGAAGGTGCGCGCCTTCAACCAGCGCACCACGCCGGAGCTCAAGGCAAAGGTCGAGCGCATCGCCCCCGACACCAGCCGCGACCAGCAGACGGGGGCCGTCTACTACACCATCCGCGTGGCGGTGCCGAAAGAGGAGCTGGCACGCCTGGCGCCCCACGGCGTGGCGGCGGGCATGCAGGCCGACGTGTTCGTGAAGACCGTGGACCGCACACCGCTGGAATACATCGCCAAGCCCCTGCACGACCAGATCGCCAAGGCGTTCCGCGAGCGCTGAAAGGCATTCCGCGAGCACTGAGCCGTCCGACTTGAGCGAAGAACACCGGTGCCGATCCCCTTGGCGCCGGCAGAGCGCGCCCGCCGCCCTCCACGGCGGGCGCCTCGCTCATCAAGGCACGCCGCTCTCGCTGGCAAGGGCCGCTGCGGGCCCCATGCGTCCGCTCAGTCCAGCACCGCGCCGCGTCGTTCGGGGATCAGGTAGAGGGTCGCCGCGAGATCGAGCACATAGATGGCCGATAACAGCGCAAGCGCGTGGGTGAAGCTGTGCTGGCCCGCCAGATAGCCGATCACCGCCGGCCCCAGCCCACCCACCGCACGGCCCAGATTGAACAGCACGTTTTGCGCCGTCGCCCGCGCGGCGGTGGGGTATAGCTCCGACAGCAGCGCGCCATAGCCCCCCATCATCCCATTCACGAACAGCCCCATGACCGCGCCGCCCACCAGCAGGCCCACCGGCGTGGACAACTGGGCATAGATCAGCAGCGAAACCGCCGCCCCCACCTGATAGAGCATGAAGGTTGGCCGCCGCCCCACCCGATCCGCCAGCTGGCCGAAGACGAGAATGCCCACCGCCATGCCCATGATGGTCACCGCAGTCCACAAGGCGGACTTGGTGAGGGAGAAGCCGAAGGCGTTGGCCAGGTAGTTCGGCAGCCAGATCATGACGCCGTAATAGCCAAAGTTCTGAACCGCGCAGAGCACGAACAGGCCGATGCTGACACGCGTGGTGCGCGCGTCCTTCACCAGGGCGCGGAGCGGCGCGGCCGGCGCCGTGGGCCGGGGGCA
This sequence comes from Xanthobacter variabilis, assembly GCF_043831965.2. Classification (NCBI taxonomy): domain Bacteria; kingdom Pseudomonadati; phylum Pseudomonadota; class Alphaproteobacteria; order Hyphomicrobiales; family Xanthobacteraceae; genus Xanthobacter; species Xanthobacter variabilis. The sequence goes on along the minus strand of NZ_CM195533.1, from coordinate 1,866,720 downwards.
GGAAGTGAAGATCTCCGGCTCCGACAAGGTCCGCCGCACAACGAAGGCGACGAGGGCCGGCAGCACGCCCACCAGGAACATACCCCGCCAGCCAATGGCGGGCAGCAGAAGCGGCGTCGCCAGAGCGGCCGCCAAAACCCCCGCCTGCCAGCCCAGCGCCACATATGACGAAGCGCGGGCACGCTTGGCCGCCGGCCAGGCCTCGCTCGCGAGCGCCATGCCGATGCCGAACTCTCCACCCAGGCCGAGCCCAGCCACGAACCGATAGGCGAGCAGGTCGTAATAACCCTGCGCGAGGGCACAAAGACCGGTAAAGAGCGCGAACAGGACAATAGTCCAGCTCAAAACCTGCACGCGCCCCAGGCGATCCGCCAGCAGGCCGAAGCCGATGCCCCCCAGCACCGCCCCCATCAGCGTCCAGGTCACCAAAGCCCCGGCCTGCACCGGCGTAAGCCCCAGGTCCGCCGAGATCGCCGTGAGCATGAAGCCGAGGATGAGGAGATCGAACCCATCCATGGCAAAGCCAAGGGAGGCACCCAGCATCACCTTCATCGGATAGGAACGGGAAGAAGGCGACGAACTGGTCGCGTCCACGGTCATCTCAGTTTTCCAAACAGCGCAGGGGATGGCGAAGGAGGATGGAGCGCGGGCCGTCAGCCCGCGCCGCCGGTGACGTCTGAGCCCACCGCCTTCCGCCCCGGCCGCAGCCGTTCCAGCACGGTGAAGAAGGCCGGCACGAACAGCACCGCAAGGCCCGTGGACGCCAGCATGCCGCTGACCACCGCAACCCCCAGCGACACCCGCGCCCCGGCCCCGGCCCCAGAGGCGAACACCAGCGGCAGCATGCCGAAGATGAAGGCGAACGAGGTCATCAGGATGGGCCGGAACCGCAGCCGCGCCGCCTCCACCGCGGCAGCCGCGGGCTCCAGGCCCTCGGCGCGCTTCTCGCGGGCATATTCGACGATCAGGATGGCATTCTTGGCGGCAAGCGCGATGAGCAGGACGATGCCGATCTGCGTGTAGAGATCGTTCGACATCCCCGTGAGATCGAGCGCCACCACCGTACCCAGCAAGGTGAGCGGCACGGCCAGGATCACCGCCAGCGGCTGCACCCAGCTTTCATATTGCCCGGCCAGCACGAAGTAGACGAGCAGAAGAGCCACGGCGAACACATAATAGATCTGCTGGCCCACCACCTGTTCCTGATAGGACATGGCGGTCCAGGCCGTGCCCATGGAGGGCGGCAGCGACTTCGCGGCGACTTCGCCCATGAGGGTCATGGCCTCGCCGGAACTGAAGCCCGCCGCCGGGCTGCCCACCACCGTCGCGGCCGGATAGAGATTGTAGAGCGTGACCAGAGCCGGGCCCGCCTCGTCGGCGATGCGGGCCACGGTGCCGAGGGGCACCATCCGCCCATCCGCGCCCTTCACCTTCAGCTTCAATACGTCGCCGGGCTGGAGCCGGAACGGGGCATCCGCCTGCACATAGACCTGGAACACATTGTTGAACTTGGTGAACTGGTTCACGTAAGTGGAGCCGATATAGGATTCCACCGCCTGGAACACCTGGCCCACGGTGAGGCCCAGGGCCTCGGCCTTCACGCGGTCCACCACCAGGCGCAATTGCTTCACCTGCCCGTTGAAGGTGGAGGCCACGTGGGACAGGCCGCTCTGCGTGGAGGCATTCTCCACCATCTGCTGGGCGGCATTCTGCAGGGCCACGAAGTCCGAGCTGCCGTCCTTCAGCTCCACCATCATGGTGAGGCCCGAGGCATTGCCCACGCCCTGGATGGGGGGCGGCAGCATCACCTGCGCCACCGCCGTGTCCAGGCCATCGAGGGCGGCGCGGGCCTTGCCCGAAATGCTGGCGATGCTGAGATCAGCCGTCTTGCGCTGGTCCCAGTCCTTCAGCACCACATAGAGCATGCCGGCATTGTAGAGCGTGGCATTGTTGTCCAGCGGCGAAATGCCGGACACGCCGATGACCGTCTCCACGCCCGGCACCTTTTCCACCAGCTTCACGGCCGCGGTCACAGCCGCGTCGGTGCGCGCCGAGGAGGCCGCATCGGGCAGGCTGAGATTGACGATGAAATAGCCCTGGTCCTCTTCCGGCAGGAAGCCCGTGGGCACCCGCGAGAGCCCGTAAAAGGCGATGCCGATCAAGGCGAGCCCCACCAGCGTGGTGGGCAGCGCGAAGGCCACCAGCTGGCGCACCAGCGCCGTATAAGCGGCCTCGCAGCGCCCATAGACGGCGTTGAAAGCGCGGTAGACGATATTGCGCTCCTCCGGCGGCACGGACTTGCGCAGCCACAGGGCGCATTGGGTGGGCTTCAGCGTCACCGCATTCACCGCCGAGATAAGCGCGGTGGCGGCGATTACGAGGGCGAACTGCTGATACATCTTGCCGGTGAGCCCCGACAGCGTCGCCGCCGGCAGGAACACCGCCATCAGCACCAGAGTGATGCCGATGATGGGCCCGGTGAGCTCACCCATGGCCTTCACCGCCGCCTCGTGGCTGGACAGGCCATCATCCATATGGCGCGCCACGCCTTCCACGATGACGATGGCATCATCGACCACGATGCCGATGGCGAGCACCAAGGCGAACAGGCTGGTGGTGTTCACCGTGTAGCCCATGAGCGCCATGGCGGCGAAGGCGCCGATGATGGTCACCGGCACGGTGGTGGCCGGCACCAGCATGGCCCGCCAGTCCTGCAGGAAGATAAGGATCACCAGCAGCACCAGCACCGCGGCGATGATGAGGGTCTCGTAGACTTCGTCGATGGAGGCGGTGACGAACTTGGTGCTGTCGAAGGACACCTTGTAGTCGAGCCCCTGCGGGAAGGTCTTCGAGAGCTCCTTCATCTTGGCGTTCACCGCCTCCGCCACCGTGAGCGCATTGGCCCCGGTGAGCTGCGAGATGGCGATGGCGGCGGAGGGCATGCCGTTCAGCGTCGCGGTGTGGCCGTAGGCCGCCGAGCCTAGCTCCACGCGCCCCACGTCGCCCACCCGCACGATGCGCCCGCCATTGCCGCTCGCGGCCTTGACGACGATGGTCTCGAAGTCCTTAGCCTCGCTGAAGCGGCCGGTGACGTTCAGCACATATTGGAAATTCACCATGGCCGGCGTGGGCGGCGCCCCCACGAGGCCGGCGGTCACCTCCGTGCTCTGCTGCGAGATGGCGGTGACCACGTCGGACGGCGTCAGCCCGAAGCTCTGCAGCCGGTCGGGATCAAGCCAGATGCGCATGGCATAGTCGCCCGCGCCCATCACCGTCACATCCCCCACGCCCGGCAGGCGCGCCAGCTCATTCTGCAGGCTGATGGTGGCGTAATTGGAGAGGAAGAGATTATCGAAGCGCCCATCCGAAGAATAGAGATTCACGAACTGAAGGATGGAAGTCGACTTCTTCTTGACCGTCAGCCCCTGGGTGGAGACGGCAGAGGGCAATTGCGCCGTGGCCAGCGAAACCCGGTTCTGCACCAGCACCTGCGCCATGTCCGGATCGGTGCCGATCTCGAAGGTGACCACCAGGGAATAGGTGCCGTCGGAAGCGCTGGTGGACTGCATGTAGATCATGCCTTCCACCCCATTCACCTGCTGCTCGATCGGCAGGGCCACGGTGTCCATCACCGTGCGGGCGCTGGCGCCCGGATAGCTCGCCGTCACCGAGACCGTGGGCGGCACCACGTTGGGATATTGCGATACGGGCAAGCTCATGAGGGAGAGAGCGCCCAGAAGAACAATAAGAAAAGCCAGGGTGTTGGACAGCACCGGCCGTTCGATGAAGAAGCGCGAGAACATGGCTTCGCCTTCCAGATTGCCGGTTATGTCAGGGGGTGGTCTTGGTGGCCGGGCTCGTCTTGGCGCCGGGGCCGCCATCGGCACCGTTCAGCGCCGCGGGCGCGGGCTTGGGGCCTTCCGGCGGCGCGGCCATGGCGCCGGCCACCGGGTTCACCGTGTTGCCGGCCACGGCGCGCTGGATGGAGCCGATGACCACCTTGTCATCGGCCTTCAGCCCCTTCGTGATAACGCGCAGCTGGCCTTCCACCGGGCCAGTGGTGACCTGGCGCTGCTCCACCACATTGTCCTTGCCCACCACCATCACATAGCTGCCCACCTGGTTGGACAGAACGGCGGTGTCATTGACCAGCAGGGCATTTTCAATGGTGCCGGTCGCCACCCGGACGCGAACGAACAGGCCGGGCGTGAGCCTCAGCTGCGGATTTTCCAGGGAGGCCCGCACCTCCAGCGTGCCGGTGGTGGCATCGATCCGCGGCGCGATATAATCAATCCGCCCCTTATACTGGAAGGCGAGGTCGGGCTGCAGGGCCACTTCCACCGGAAGCGCATCTTCCGCCTTCAGGATCCCCTGGGCGCTCTTGCCCGATCTGGCGAGGTCGGCGAGCAGGTCATGCTGCTGCTGCTCGGAGATGTTGAAATAGACGTCGATGGGATCGACCTGGAGAATGGTGGCGAGCTTCGTCGCCCCGGTCCCGCCCACCAGGGAGCCCACATCCACCAGATGCCGCGTCACCACGCCCTCGAAGGGCGCGCGCACCGTGGTGTAGGCATAGGAGGTCTCGGCCAGCTTCAGACTGGCCTCGGCGGAGGCCACCTGCGCCGTGGCGGTGTCGAGCGCGGTCTTCGCCACATCGACGGTGCGGGCGCTGGAAACCTCGCGCTCGCCAAGCGCCGCCTGGCGGTCATACTCGCGCTGGGCGTTGGCCTGCGTGGCGCGGGCGCTGTCGAGCGCCGCCTTTTGCAGGTCAACCTTGGCCGCGTACTCCGCCTTTTCGATCTCGAACAGCACGGCGTCTTTTTTGACCACCGCCCCGTCGCGATAATCGATGGCGGTCAGGAAGCCTTCCACCCGTGCCTCAAGGTCCACCGCCTTCACCGCCACCGTGTTGCCGGTGAATTCGGAATAGAGCGTCACCGGCATCTGCACCGGCGAGGCGACAGTCACCTTCGCGGCGGGCGGCGCCTCATAGGCGTTTTTCTCATTGCATCCGCCCAGCAGCAGCGCAGCCGCGGCCGCCAACACGCCGGCGCCAGCCGTGCGCGCAAATCCATGCCCCCGCTTCATGTCGTCGAGCTCCGTCCCGCTGCACCGTCAAACGAGAGGTCTCCGCCCAAGACCTAGCCGGCCCTGACATGCCAGCCAAGTCACAGCTCTTAATGGACGCACCTACCTCTCGCCACAGGAAATGGCACACCCGCGTGCAATCGGCCCATTTTCCTGCGCGGAACCGTTGCGAATGCCCCGCGCGTCGTCCCGCCCTGCAACGCGTCACGGTGATGACATCGCGCGCGGGCGCCCCGCCATCGACCGCAGCAGCCACCAGCCCCGCTGCATGGGATATTACTTGATTTTGAAAAGCATGAGCGGCGGAAATGTTAGGAAACACCAGTTACATTATTTCGCAAAAGCCGCTCTTCAGCTTTCCCCAGCGCCAGCTATGCTGACCACCGGCGACGGACACGCCCTCTCGCGGCGCCCGGCGACGGCCCACGAAGGCTATCCGGCTGACTTCCAGGAAAGGCTGACCCGATGCTTCGCTTCCTTATCCTCGGCGGCGCGTGCCTTGCGGCCGGCGCCGCGCTGGCTCAGCCGGGGGCGGGCCCCGGGCCCGATTTTCACCCCCGGCCCCTATGCGTTCCGGTGGCCGTATCGGGCCAGGCCGCAGCCAAGCCCTGCCCCATTCCGCCCCCGCCACACCCAGGCATGGCACCGCTGGAGGAAGGCTCCCCCTGCCAGTGCGGGGCGCTGAAGGGCCGGGTTCAGAACGGCCCCCGCCCGGAGTGACATCCCGATTTCTGGCAAGGAAAGTCCCCGAGAGGAGACCGGCAACCGGGCGTGCCACCCCCACCGCGCTCTGGTATCAGACAGAAATGTGGGAGCCCCGGGAGGTTTCATGTCTCTGTTGCGAACATTGTGCACGGCCGCCGCCCTGGCTTTCGGAGCCCTGGCAACGCTGGCCCCCAGCACCGGCCGGGGTGCGGAAACCCTGGCAGCAGCTGTACCGCCGCCCACCGAGGTGACATCCGGCGTCAGCTACCAGCTCATCGGCCGCTGGGACGCGGACCGGCTGAACCAGATCCTCACCCAAGAGGCCCCGCAACAGTTCGGCGTGGAGGTGTCCACCTCACCGGCGCGCAACGCGGTGCGGCTCTATCGCGTCTCCTACACATCGGTGGTGCCCGAGCGCGGCAACGCGCCCATCGTCGCGAGCGGCCTCCTCGCCATTCCCGACACCGCCGCGACCAGCTTTCCCATACTTTCATACCAGCACGGCACCGTGTATGGGAAAGAGCAGGTGCCCTCCTTCCCCGACCAGTCGGTAGAAACCCGCCTTGCCCTCGCCCAGTTCGCCGGCCAGGGCTATGTGGTTATTGGGGCAGACTATTTCGGAATGGGGGTCAGCAAGGAGCCAGAGGGCTATCTGGTGAAGGAGAGCCAGCAGCAGGCCACCTTCGACATGCTGATGGCCGCCCGCGCCGTACTGGCGCACCTGAAGATCTCCACGACCAAGCTGGTTCTTGGCGGCTGGTCGCAGGGCGGGTTCGTGACCATGGCGTTGCTGGAGAAGCTGGAGAGCGCCGGGGTGCCCGTCGCCGGTGCGGCCACCGCCAGCGCCCCACCGGACATCTTCCTGGGGCTGAACGGCTTTTTGAACTTTCCGCGCAAGAATGACGCGAGCTGGGTGCCCACTTTATTCATCCTCACCGCCTTTTCCTACGAGCACTATTACGGCATTCCCGGCCTTGCCCACGCCTTGTTCACCGCAGACAGCTACGACATCGCCCGCAAGATCTACGAGCGCGAGCCTTACGAAGAGGCGCAGATCCCAACCGATCTGCACACGCTGATCCGGCGGGAATACTTCAAGCCTGAGGTGTTTGCGGCCTCCGCCTACGGGCGCCTGCTGAAAGACAAGGCCCACGCCTATCGTTGGGTCATCCAAAGCCCGGTGCGCAACTATTATGGCGAAGCCGACGAGATCATCTCGCCCGGGCTTGGGCAGCTGGTGATGACCTATCAGCGCGCCATGGGTCGCGGTAACACGAGGGTGGAGGCCCTCTCCACCGGGCAGACGGACCACCGCGGCACCTACGCCACCGCGGTGCCGCTGTGGAAGGCGTGGTTCGACAGCCTATAGCGCCTCAAGTCCTGAGGCCCGGGGCCTCCTGGCCGGTGCGCGCCACGTATTCCGTATAGCCCCCCGGATAATTGTGAATGCCGTCCGGGGTCAGCTCCAGCACCCGGTTGGAGAGGGCCGCCAGGAAGTGGCGGTCATGGGAGACGAACAGCATGGTCCCCTCATAATCCGCCAGCGCGGCCACCAGCATTTCCTTGGTGGCCATGTCGAGATGGTTGGTGGGCTCGTCCAGAACCAGGAAGTTGGGCGGGTCGAACAGCATCTTGGCCATCACGAGCCGCGCCTTTTCACCACCGGAGAGCACCCGGCAGCGCTTTTCCGCATCATCCCCGGAAAAGCCGAAGCAGCCCGCGAGCGTGCGCAGCGCCCCCTGCCCGGCCTGGGGAAAGGCGTCTTCCAGGGTCTCGAACACGGTGCGCTCGCCGTCCAGGAGATCCATGGCATGCTGGGCGAAGTAGCCCATCTTCACGCTGCCGCCGATGGCGACACGGCCCTGATCGGGCTCAGCCGCGCCCGCCACCAGCTTCAGAAGGGTCGATTTTCCGGCCCCGTTCACGCCCATCACGCACCAGCGTTCCTTGCGGCGGATGGAGAAATCGAGCCCCTCATAGATGACCCGGCTGCCATAGCTCTTGTGCACGCCCTTCAGGCTGGCCACGTCCTCGCCCGAGCGCGGCGGGGCGGCGAACTCGAACGCCACGCTTTCGCGCCGGCGGGGCGGTTCCACCCGGTCGATCTTCTCCAGCTTCTTCACCCGGCTCTGCACCTGGGCGGCATGGGAAGCGCGGGCCTTGAAGCGCTCGATGAACTGGATCTCCTTGGCCAGCATCGCCTGCTGGCGCTCATACTGCGCCTGCTGCTGTTTCTCGTTCATGGCGCGCTGCTGGGCATAGAACTCATAATCGCCCGAATAACTGTTCAGCACGCCCCCATCGATCTCCACCACCTTGTTGACAATGCGGTTCATGAAGGCGCGGTCATGGGAGGTCATCATCAGCGCGCCGTCAAAGCCCTTCAGGAAGGCTTCGAGCCAGATCAGGCTTTCAATGTCGAGATGGTTCGAGGGCTCGTCGAGCAGCATCACATCCGGGCGCATGAGCAGGATGCGGGCCAGCGCCACACGCATCTTCCAGCCGCCCGAAAGCCGGCCCACATCACCGTCCATCATCTCCTGGCTGAAACCGAGGCCCGCGAGCACTTCGGCCGCGCGCCCTTCCAGCGCATAGCCGCCCAGTTCCTCGAAGCGGGCCTGCACCTCGCCATAGCGCTCGACCAGCGCCTCCATCTCATCGGCGCGGTCCGGATCACCAAGGCCTGCCTCGATCTCCTTCAGCTCGGCAGCGACGGCGCTCACCGGGCCCGCGCCGTCCATCACCTCGGCGAGGGCGCTGCGGCCGCCCATCTCGCCCACATCCTGGCTGAAATATCCGATGGTCACGCCCCGATCCACGGAGACCTGTCCCTCGTCGGGCGGCTCCTGGCCGGTGATCATGCGGAACAAGGTGGTCTTGCCGGCGCCGTTGGGGCCCACCAGCCCCACCTTCTCGCCCTTCAGGAGCGCGGCCGAGGCCTCGATGAAGACGATCTGCTTTCCGTTCTGCTTGCCGATATTGTCGAGGCGAATCATGGGCTGGAATCTCGGGACACGTTGGCGCGGGCCATAGGCCATGTAGCTCGCGGGGGAAAGGGCAAGCTCTGGCTCCCGCCCACCGGCGGCGTTGCGGGCCAGCATTCAGAACGGCGTGATCTCAGCCTGCAGGCGCGTTCACGCCACGCGCCGCCCCGCCTCGATCCGCACGATCTCGTCCGCGAACTCGGATGCCGCAACCGGATCGTGAGTGATGAGGATCACCGTTCGCCCGGCCGTGGCCTGGGCCAGCGAAGCGAGCAGGCGGCGCGAGGTGGTGGCATCGAGATTTTCGGTGGGCTCGTCAAGCACCAGGATCAGCGGTGCCCGAAGCAATGCGCGCGCGACCACGAGCCGGCGGGCCTGCCCCGCCGACAGCCGCGCGCCGCCCTCGCCGATCCAGGTGTCGAGCCCGGCCGGCAGCTCCGTCACGAAAGCGGCAAGCTGCGCCTGCTCCAGCGCGCGCCCCATGGCCTCCTCGTCCGCGTCCGGCGCTGCGATCAGCAGATTGTCGCGGATGGTGCCGTTGAAAAGCTGCGCATCCTGGGCCGCGACACCCACCAGCCGGCGCAGATCCTCAGGCTGGTAGCGCCTCAGATCATGGCCGCCCAGCCGGATCTCACCCTCATACTCGAAGAACCGCAGCAACAGCCGGCCGACGGAGCTCTTGCCCGCGCCGCTCGGCCCGAGAAGGGCCACATGGCGGCCGCTGGGGATGGTGAGATCGAGCCCATCGAGCGCCAGCGGCGCGTCGGCGCCATAGCGCAGGCGAACCGTCGAGAAATGCAGGCCGCCATCCTGCGGAACCGGCGAAGGCTCCGGGCCGGCGACGATGGCGGGGGTGCGGTCCGCAAGATCGAACAGCCGGCGCGCGGCGGCCATCACCTCGCCCCACCGCTGCATGGCCGCCGGAAGCGGGGCCACCGCCTCGAAGCTCGCGAGGGCCGCCAGGGTCAGCGCCGGAACCATGGCCGGCGCCAGTCCCGAGGCCGCGACACTCGCCGCGGACAGCAATGCCGCCGCCCAAAGCGCAAAGCCCGCGCACAGCCCCACTGCCGCTTCCGCCCATGTGCCGGAAATGGAGGCGCGGCGCTGCGCCTCCACCAGCGCCTCGCTCTGGGCCGAAATCGCCGCCAGCTGCCGCTCCACCGCGCCCGCGGCCCGCAAATCCGTAGCGCCCTGCAGCGCATCCACCACCGCCACACGCAACTGTGCCCGCAACGCCACCGCGTCCGCCCCCGGCGCCGCCGCGGCGCGCCAGGCGAGCACTGGCCCCACCGCGCCGGCGCAAACCAGAAGCGCACCCACCACAAGGCCGGTCGCGGGATGCAGCGCCAGCAGCACCGCCACCACGACCACACAGCACGCCACCGCCACCGCGATCGGCGCGCCAAGGCGCAGATAGGCATGCTGCAGCGTGTCCACATCCGCCTGAAGGCCGGTGGCGAGGTCGGCGCCGCGCTTGTCCATCAGCTCGGCCGGCGCCAGCGGCTCCAGCCGCTGGAACAGCCACAATCGCAAGCCCGCCAACAGCCGGAAGGTCGCCTCGTGGCTCAGCAGCCGTTCGCCATAGCGCCCGCCGGTTCGCAGGATGGCGAATAACCGGATGCCCGCCGACGGCAGGAAATAATTCATGATGCCGGTGCTCACCCCGGCAATGGCCATGGACGCGATGAACCACCCGGCGACGGTCATGAGACCGATACTGGCCAGCACGGTGATGCTGGCCACCACGCCTGCAAGCACCATCCAGCCACGATAGGGCCGCGCGAGGCCGATGAGCCGGCGCATGATCGCCACATCCGCGCTCATGACTGCAACCCCGCATCCCGCAACAGCTGAGCGAAGCGGTGGCCATCCGCCTCCAGCGCCTCGCGCCGGCCCTGCTCCACGATCTTCCCGCCATCCATGAAGATCACGCGATCCGCGAGTTGGACCGTGGCCAGCCGGTGGGCGATCACCAAGCTCGTCCGGTTGGGCGCGAGACGGCGAATGGCCTCAGTGACGACGGCCTCGGTCTCGCGGTCCAGGCCTGCGGTGCCTTCGTCCAGCACGGCCAACGGCGCATCCGCCTTCAAGAAGGCACGCGCAAGAGCGATGCGCTGCACCTGCCCGCCAGAGAGGGTCTGCCCGTGCTCGCCCAATGGCGTGTCGTAGCCCTGGGGCAAGGCGGTGATGAAGCCGTCCGCCGCCGCCAGGCCCGCAGCCGCACGCGCGGCCTCCGCCGTAATGGCAGGGTCGCCGAGGCGGATATTGTCGAGCACGGTGCCTGCGAACATATGCGGCCGCTGGGGCACCAGGGCCACATGGCGCATCCAGTATTCCGGCTCTATGGCGGCAAGATCGTAGCCCGCGGCGCTCACGCGCCCAGCCTGCGGTCGGATAAAGCCAAGCAGCAACGCCAGAAGCGTGCTTTTGCCCGCCCCACTTGGCCCCACAAGGGCGGTGATCTCGCCCGCCTCCAGGCGCAGCGAGACGTTCTCGACCGCCGGCCGCCCGGGCTCCCAGGCGAAGGAGACGTCTTCCATTTCAAGCGTGAGCGGCGCGGCAAGAGACGTCTGCAGGGTGCCTTCCGGCTCGGGCTCTTCGTTCAGAATGTCGACGATCCGCTCGGCGGCCGCCAGGGCTTCCATGCGGGCATGATAGTCCACGCCGAGCTGGCGGAGCGGCGCATAGAATTCAGGCGCCAACAGCAGCACGAAGAAACCCGCCTCGAAGCCCAGATCCCCGTCCAGCAGCCGAAAGCCGATCAGCACCGCAACCAGGGCAATGGCCACAGTTGCGAAGAATTCCAGAGCCAGCGACGACAGGAACGCGATCCGCAGCACCGCCATGGTGCTGACACGATAATCCTCCGAAGCCTGCGCAAGACGCTCCGCCTCGCGCCCGCTGGCATTGAGCGCTTTCAGGGTCGTCAGTCTTTGCAGGCCATCAAGCAGCTGGGCAGACAGCCGGGTGAGGCGCCGCCATTGCTTGCGGCTCGCATGCTCCGCGCCAAGACCCAGCAGCACCATGAACAGGGGAATGACCGGCGCCGTCACCAGCAGCACAACGCCCGAAATCCAGTCGCTCGGGAGCACCACAGCGAGGATGATCAGTGGCAGCGCCGCCAGGATGCCGGCGTGGGCGAGGAAGCGGGCCACGTAGGGCTCAAGCGCATCCACCCCCTCCACCACCAAAGTGGCCGCCTCACCCGACGCCCGCCCGGCAAGGCGGGCGGGACCGAGGGCTTGAAGGTGCCGCAGCAGGTCGGCGCGAACCTGTGCCTTCAGCCGCGCGGCGGCCCCGAGGGCGCCGCGATCTGCCGTGGAGGCGAGGAAGAAGCGCAGAAGCAAAATCACCGGAATGGGCAACAGCCACGGCAAGACCGATGCGAAACCGGCACCCGCCATGACGACAGGCGTGATCGCGTGCGCCAGCAGCCACGCCTGCGGCACCACCAGCGCCGCCGCAAGCGCACCGAGCACCGCCGCCCGGCGGATCGAGCAGCCGGCGGCAGCCTGTGCCTGCCCACGCAGCCACCGCTCGACCACCCGGCTCGGCCGATGGGGCGGGTTCGAAGTGTCGGCCATGGCGTCGGCGTTTTGGGGCGCGGCGGCGGAGGCCGCGCCCGACAAGGCGTCCTGCGAGACCGAGGAAGGGAGATCCGCGGTGTTCAGGCGTGGGTTCCGCCAACCGGACGTGTGGGGGCGTTGCCCGCCACGACGCCCACCACATCCCCCTCGGCAGAGGCATTGGCCGCATCTTCCTGCGCCTCGAACAGCACGCCGGCGGAAGAGGCGACGAGGATCATGAAGCCCGTGCCGAGAAACCAGCACATGTACCAGGGCCCATAATCACCGATGATGATCCCCAGCAGGACGGCAAGACCCGCGACCACCAGGGCGATGATGTAATTCAGGAGCATGGTTGGTCTCCTCAGAGCGCGTGGTCGGAGGCTTCGATCTGCTTCGGATCGATCTTGCCACGCATCACCCAGAACGCCCAGCTGGTGTACCAGATGATGAGCGGCATGAAGATCAGCGTGAAGCCGAGCATCCACGACAGCGTTCGCAGGCTCGAACCCGAGTTCCAGATGCTGAGGCTATGCGACGGGTTCGAGATCGACGGCATCAGGAAGGGGAACATGGCCGCTCCCACCGTACCCATGACGCCGATCCAGGCCAGCACGCCGAACCACCAGCCCACCAGGGGCCGGCGACCGAGGTGAGCGAGCACGCCCACGATGATCGCGGCATAAGCGAGACCCGGGAACACCCACAGCACCGGATGGCGGAAATAGTTGGCCAGCGCGGCGCCGGGTACATAGGCCACCTGCTGGTGGAGGGGCGTCTGCGCCGCTTCCGGCGCCGGACCCGACACCAGCTCGTAGCCGCTCATGGTCGAGAACCACAGGCCAGCGACGGAGAAGACCACCAGCGCCACGATGCCGAAGGTGATCGCGGCCTTGCGGGCCCGCGCCGAGACCGGGTCGGTTGAGCCGCTCGCCAGGCAGCTGCCGCCCATATAGATGGCCAGCGACACCGACATCAGCCCGCACAGGATGGCGAACGGGTTGAAGAGGGAGATGAAGCTGCCCGTATAGTAGGAGGTGAGCCGCCAGTCGAAGTGGAAGGGCACGCCCTGCAGCACGTTGCCGATGGCGGCGCCGAACACCAGCATGGGCACGAAGCCGCTGATGAAGAGCGTGGCATCCCACACGGTACGCCAGCGCTCCGACGGCATCTTGCTGCGATACTCGAAGCCGAGAGGCCGCACGATCATGCTCCATAGGAGCACGAGCATGACGATGTAGAAGCCCGAGAAGGCGGTGGCATACACCAGCGGCCAGGCGGCGAAGATGGCGCCGCCGCCGAGGATGAACCACACCTGGTTGCCGTCCCAGTGGGGGCCGATGATGTTCAGCGCCACGCGCCGTTCGGCATCGGTGCGGCCCACATAGCGCAGCAGCGTGCCCACGCCCATGTCCATGCCGACCATGGCACCGATGCCGGTGAGCAGGACGCCCAGCAGCACCCACCACAGCACCTTGAGAACGGCATACGCCTCGAAAGCAAAGCCTTCCATCTCAGTAGGCCCCCGCCAGCCGAACCGCACCCACATGCCCGGGCTCCTCGGGGCCCTTGCGGATGAAGTGCACCATCAGGAAGATCTCGACGATCGCGAAGATCGTGTAGAGCAGCACGAAGCCCGTCAGCGAGAAGACCATGTAGCCGACGCTATGGGTCGATGCCGACAGCCAGGTGGGCAGCAGCTCATACACGGTCCAGGGCTGGCGACCGACCTCCGCCACCACCCAGCCGAACTCGCAGGCGATGTACGGGACCGGGATCATGAGCACCGCGATCCACTGGAACCAGCGCTGGGTCTGAACCTTGTTGGTCAGCGACATCAGCGCCGCGAGGACCATGTAGGCCAGCAGCAGGAAGGCGATGCCCACCATCACGCGGAACGACCAGAACACCAGCCACACTTCGGGAATGGTGTCGCGCGCGGCACGGGCAATGTCGGCATCGGTGGCCTTCATCACATCGCCGTCGGCCGCATAACGCTGCACCAGGAAGCCGTAGCCCACATCCTTCGCATGGGCCTGGAACTGCGCCAGGGCCGCGGCGTCGTTGGGATTCGCGCTCAAGGTCTCCATCGCCTTCACGGCGGGGATGCCATTGCGGATGCGATCCATGGCCTGGGCTTCGAGCTGGTCCGCGGCCGGCAGGGTTCCGCTCAGCGAATGGGTGACCAGCAGCGACAGCATCGCCGGAATCTCCACCGGGAACAGGTTGCGCTGCTGTTCCTGGTCGGGGAAGGCGATGAGGGTCAGCGGCATGGGCGGCTTGTCGGCCGTCCACAGGGCTTCCATCGCCACCAGCTTGGTAGGCTGCACGTGGGCACCCACATAGCCGAGCGCGTCACCCAGGGTGATGACGCCGGGAGCGCCCAGCAGGCCGAAAATGGCGCCGACGCGGAAGGAGCGCCTGGCGAACTCCAGGTGCCGACCGCGCAGCATGTACCAGGCACTGACGCCGCACACGAAGACCGCGGCGGTGATGTAGCCGGCGAGCACCGTGTGCACGAACTTGGCCTGGGCATCCGGATTGAAGAACAGGGCGCCGAAGCTGTCGAGCTCCATGCGCATGGTCACCGGATTGAAGCTGGCACCGGCCGGATGCTGCATGAAGCTGTTGGCCACCAGGATCCACAGCGCCGAGAGGTTGGAGCCCAGCGCCACCAGGTAGGTGACGAACAGGTGCTGCCCCTTCGACATGCGGTCCCAGCCGAACACCATCAGGCCGATGAAGGTGGATTCCAGGAAGAAGGCCATCAGGCCCTCAATGGCCAGCGGGGCACCGAAGGTGTCGCCGACGAAGCTGGAATAGAAGGACCAGTTGGTGCCGAACTCGAACTCCATGGTGAGGCCGGTGGCCACGCCGAGCGCGAAGTTGATGAGCAGCAGCTTGGTCCAGAACTGCGCCATCGACTTGTAGATCTCGCGACCGGTGGTCACGTAGATCGTTTCCATCACCGCGAGCAGCACGGTGAGGCCCAAGGTCAGTGGCACAAAGAGGAAGTGGTAGAGCGCCGTGGCCGCGAACTGAATCCGCGACAAATCCACGACAAGGTCGTTCACCATCACAAGCCCCCCCTTGCGCGACGGCGTACCCGCCGGTGACCAAAAAGGGCCCCGGACGGATGACAAGACTCCCAGATCGTACCGGGAGAATGGGTGATACCTCTCGGATTCGTCAACCACTTAACACCATTTTAAGCTGCGTCATCGGGACGGCTTGCCTCGACGCGATGCTTGCAGTTTAAATAGCGCTTCAAACACAGGTTGTTCGCCGGCTTCGGGAGAGGCGCGGCTCAGAAGGTCGGCGGCGTGCAGGCACTGACCACTTCGCACGGCACCGGGCCCACGCAGCGGAAGCGGTGCGGCCGGCGACTTTCGAAATAGTAGCCGTCGCCGGGCCCCAGGATGCGGCGCTCCGCTCCCACCGTCACTTCCAGTCGTCCGCTGAGAACGATGCCCCCCTCCTCGCCGTCATGCTCCAGGGGAATCACCCCGGTATCGGCGCCGGGCTGGTAGCATTCCTTCAAGATTTGAAGGCTGCGGCCGAACAGGCTCTCCCCCACCAAGCGGAAGGAGATGGGCCCCTTGCCGATCTCCACCAGTTCGTCCGCCCGGTAGAACGCCTTTTTCGGCGGCGCGGGCACGATGGCGAAGAAGTCCGCCAGGCTGATGGGAATGCCGTCGAGGATGCGCTTCAAGGCGCCGACGGAGGGATTGCTCTTGTTCGCTTCGATGAGGGAGATGGTGGAATTGGCCACCCCCACCCGTTTCGCGAGCTCCCGCTGCGAGAGCTTGTGAAGCTCGCGCACATAACGCAGCCGCCCGCCCAGATCCTCCGCCACGGCCAAGTCCCCCGCCGGCTGTTGCAGTCGTTGCGTGATGCGCAACAGGCTACACCTGGGCCTTGTATTTTCAACGGGTTATTTATTTTGAAAAAAGGACTTGTTGCGCGTTTTGCGGCGTGGTCTGCCTGCTCCACCTCGAACCAGGGGATCATCATGACCACCGGCAAGCCCAACACGCCGAGCCTCTCGAATTACTGGATGCCGTTCACCGCCAATCGGCAGTTCAAGGCGGCGCCGCGCCTGCTCGCGGCGGCTGAGGGCATGTACTACACCACCGATGACGGCCGCCGCATGCTGGATGGCACCGCCGGCCTGTGGTGCGTGAATGCCGGCCACGGCCGCCGCCGCATCGCCGAGGCGGTGGAGCGCCAGCTGTCCGTTATGGATTACGCGCCCTGCTTCAATATGGGCCACCCCATCGCCTTCGAATTCGCGGAAAAGCTGGCCGCCATCGCGCCCGGCGGGCCGGACGCGCAGATGGACCGCGTGTTCTTCACCGGGTCCGGATCCGAATCGGTGGAAACGGCGCTGAAGATCGCCATCGCCTATCAGCGCGCCATCGGCCAGGGCACCCGCACCCGCATCATCGGCCGCGAGAAGGCCTATCATGGCGTCGGCTTCGGCGGCATCTCGGTGGGCGGGCTGGTGAACAACCGCCGCATGTTCCCGCAGATCCCCGCGGACCACATGCGCCACACCCTCGACATCTCCCGCAACGCCTTCACCAAGGGGCTGCCCGAGCACGGCGCTGAGCTGGCGGATGACCTTGAGCGCCTGGTGGCGCTGCATGGCGCGGAGACCATCGCCGCCGTCATCGTGGAGCCCATGTCCGGCTCGGCCGGCGTGATCCTGCCCGCCAAGGGCTATCTGGAGCGGCTGCGCGAGATCGCGACCCGGCACGGCATCCTGCTCATTTTCGATGAGGTCATCACCGGCTTCGGCCGCGTGGGCGCGCCGTTCGCCACCGATTATTTCGGGGTCACGCCCGACATCGTCACCACCGCCAAGGGCATCACCAACGGCACCATTCCCATGGGCGCCGTGTTCGTGAAGCGCGGCGTGCACGATGCGCTGATGACCGGGCCGGAAAACGCCATCGAGCTGTTCCACGGCTATACCTATTCCGGCCATCCGGTGGCCTGCGCCGCCGGCATTGCCACGCTGGAGGTCTATGCCGAGGAAAAGCTGCTGACCCGCGGCGGTGAGCTGTCCGAGACCTGGCAGGAGACGATGCACGCCCTGAAGGGCCTGCCCCACGTCATCGACATCCGCAATATCGGCCTGGTCGCCGGCATCGAGCTGGAGCCTCGCCCCGGCGCGCCCGGCGCGCGCGCCTATGAGGTTTTCCTGGATTGCTTCGAGAAGGGCGTGCTCATCCGCGCCACCGGCGACGTGCTGGCCATCTCCCCTCCCCTCATCATTGAGAAGCAGCAGATCGCGGAGATCGCCGACCGCGTGGCCGACGCCATCCGCCGGACAGCCTGATGCCAAAGGCCCGTGAACGTGAGTCATGAGCCTTGGGTCATGGGCCTCTCATCTCGGGCCTTGGGTTAAGCCCGCGCAGCGCTTGAGCGTAACCCGCCTGGCGACGGTCGAAGACCGGGGCCGATGGTGTGAGCCGCCCCGCCCTGCGTTGTGAGAGTTGGAGCCCGGCGGCGGAAACGCGGCCGGGCTTCGTTCATCGCGGCACGAAATGCGCCAGCGCCGAGAGCAGAACATCGGCGCCGGCGGCCACATCCTCTTCATCCACATGCTCGGCCGGATGGTGGCTGATGCCGCCCCGGCAGCGCACGAAGATCATGGCGATGTCGGTAAGGTCGATCATCGCCATGCCGTCATGCCCCGCCCCGCTGGGCAGCTCCAGCACCCGGTGGCCGGCCCCTCGGATCGCCTCGGCGAGCTGGGCGCGCAGCCAGGGGGCGCACTGGGCGGTGCCGTTGTCATGGGTCTTGATGATGCGCGCCTTCAGGCCCCGGCGGGCGGCGATCTCGTCAATGGCATCCACCACGTCGGACACCGTCTCGCGGCGCTGGGCATCGTCGGCGGCGCGGATGTCGATGGTGAAGACGGCGCGGCCGGGAATGACATTGGTGGCGCCGGGCAGCGCCTCCATCTGGCCCACGGTGCCCACCACGCCGAGCCCCGCGCGCGCCAGCTCCTCCACCGCCAGCACGCATTCGGCGGCGCCCGCCAGGGCATCGCGCCGCAGCGTCATGGGCACGGTGCCCGCATGGCCCGCCATGCCCTCCAGCTCCACCCGAAAACGGCTGGCCCCGCTGATGGCGGTGACGACGCCCACCGGCAGCCCCTCCGCCTCCAACACCGGCCCCTGCTCGATATGCAGTTCGAGATAAGCCAGCACGTCCGAACGCCGCCGCGCCGCGCGGCCCACCCGCGCCGGGTCGAGGCCGAAGGCGGTCATGGCCGCGCGCACCGAAACGCCGTGGGCGTCCTTGGCCTCCAGCGTGCCTTCGTCGAAGGTACCCGCCACCGCGCGGCTGCCGAGCAGGGTGGAGGAAAAGCGCACGCCTTCCTCATCGCAAAAGCCCACCACCTCAATGGCATAAGGCAGGCGCGTGCCCACTGCCGCCAGCGCCGCCACGCATTCGATGCCGGTGATGACGCCCAAGGGTCCGTCCCATTTGCCCGCGTTGCGCACTGTATCGTAATGGGAGCCGACCATGAGCGCGGGCGCGCCCGGCGCATCGCCTTCATACCGGCCCACCACATTGCCGATCTCGTCCAGGCGCGCGGCCATGCCGGCCTCGCGCATCCAGCCGAGGATGAGGTCTGCCGCCCTGCGGTGCTCGGGCGAGAAGGCGATGCGCGTCACCTCCCCCTCCCGCTCCGAGATGCGGGCCAGTTCCGCGATGCGGCGGACGATGCGCGCCGCCATTTCGGCGGGCCGCGCCATATGCGCTCGCTCCATGGTGCGATATCCTCCCCTGTTCATGGCCTGCCTCTCCATTCGGGGCACGAGGGCTCCTTGCCGCTCCGCGTGAGGCGCGGAGCGGATGCCGATGTCTTGGGCCTCAAGCGGCAGCGCACTGCCGGCGGTCGTTCGCGCCTAGTGCTGGTGCCCGACGAACTGGGCCAGCTCGGGCGTCGCGGGATTGGCGAACAGCGCCTTGGGCGGGCCTTCCTCGTGCACGCGGCCCTGGTGCATGAAGACCAGCTTGGTGCCCACCTCGCGCGCGAAGCGCATTTCGTGGGTCACCAGGATCAGGGTCATGCCCTCACTGGCGAGTTGCTCCACCACCTTGAGCACCTCGTTCACCAGCTCCGGATCGAGGGCCGATGTGATCTCGTCACACAGCAGTACGGTGGGGCGCATGGCCAGCGAGCGTGCGATGGCCACGCGCTGCTGCTGGCCGCCGGAAAGCTGGCTGGGATAGGCATCGAACTTGCCGGCCAGCCCCACTTTCTCCAGCAGCGCCTCGGCCATGGCGCGGGCCTCGCCCTTCTGCTCCTTCACCACCACGGTCGGGGCGAGCATGATGTTTTCGCCGGCCGTCAAATGGGGGAACAGGTTGAATTGCTGGAACACCATGCCCACGTGGCGGCGCAGGGTGCGCAGATCGGTCTTGCCGTCGCCCACCGCCATTCCGTCCACCGTGATGGCGCCGGCCTGATAGGTCTCCAGCCCGTTGATGCAGCGCAGGAGCGTGCTCTTGCCCGAGCCCGAGCGGCCGATGATGGCCACCACGTCGCCGCGCCCCACATCCAGCGACACGCCCTTGAGGACCTCTTGCGCGCCATAGCTCTTGCGCACGTCCCTGATGCTAACGAGCGACATTGAGGCGACCCTCCAGACGTTTGGAATACCAGGACAG
Organism: Xanthobacter variabilis; assembly: GCF_043831965.2. Taxonomy (NCBI): domain Bacteria; kingdom Pseudomonadati; phylum Pseudomonadota; class Alphaproteobacteria; order Hyphomicrobiales; family Xanthobacteraceae; genus Xanthobacter; species Xanthobacter variabilis. The sequence goes on along the minus strand of NZ_CM195533.1, from coordinate 1,846,685 downwards.
CGGGAAGCAAAGGGCGAAGTAGATCAGCGCCACCAGCGAGTAGACGAGGAAGGGCTGGAAGGTGACGTTGTTGAGCATGGTGCCGGCCTTGGTCAGCTCCACGAAGCCGATGATGGAGGCGAGCGCCGTGCCCTTCACCACCTGCACCGAGAAGCCGACGGTGGGCGCCACCGCGATCTTCAGCGCCTGGGGCAGGATGACGTAGCGCATCTGCTCCCAATAGGAGAGCGCCAGGCTCTCCGAGGCCTCCCACTGCCCCTTGGGGATGGATTCCACGCAGCCGCGCCAGATCTCGGCGAGGAAGGCGGAGGTCCAGAAGGTGAGCGCCAGCCAGGCCGCGACCCAGGGGCTCACCTCGATGCCGAACAAGGCAACGCCGAAGAAGAACAAGAAGAGCTGCATGAGCAGCGGCGTGCCCTGAAACAGTTCGATATAGCCGATGGACAGAACCCGCAGCGTCTTGCTGTGGGAGACCCGGGCCAGCAGCAGCAAAAGCCCCACGAAGCCGCCGCTGACGAAGGCGATGAGCGACAGAAGAATGGTCCAGCGCGTCGCCAGCAGCAGGTTTTGCAGGATGATCCAGAAGCTGAAATCGCTCATGGCCCTCACCCTTTCGGGAACATCGCCCGGCCGATGCCGCGCAGAAGCGCGCGCAGGCCAATGGCGAGCAGGAGATAGAGAAAGGCGGCGACGATATAGACCTCAAACGCCCGGAAGTTCCGCGACTGGATATAGTTGGCCGCGTAAGTGAGATCCTCCGCCGAGATCTGCGACACCACCGCCGAGCCGAGCATCACAATGACGATCTGCGAGGACAGTGCTGGATAAACCTTCATGAGCGCCGGCTTCAGCACGACGTGGCGGAAGATCTCCCTCCGGCTCATGGCCAAGGAGGCGCCTGCCTCCAGATGACCCTTGGGCACCGCCTCGATGCCGGCCCGGATGATCTCGGTGGAATAGGCGCCGAGATTGATGACCATGGCAATGAATGCGGCCACATCTTCCGACAACTTCACCCCCAGGGCCGGAAGCCCGAAGAAGATGAAGAAGAGCTGCACGATGAACGGCGTATTGCGGATGATCTCCACATAAACCCGCGTCACCGCGCCGGCCCATTTGGGCCCAAAGGTGCGGGCCCAGGCCCCCGCCGTGCCGAGGGCAAGCCCGGCCACGGTGGAGGTGAGGGTGAGGACGATGGTGAACAGAAGTCCCCGGGCGAACACATCCCAATAGGGAAGAAGATCGCCAAAGTTCAGTTGCTGGATCACGGCTCCGCTCCCTGGCGATCAGCTGGGGTGCGGGCTCAAAAATTGGCGGGCAAGGGCGCCTTCAGCCAGGTTTCAGAGAATTTGGCCAGCGTGCCATCCGCCTTCGCCTTCGTGATGATCTCATTCACCTTGGCGAGCAGCGCCGGCTCATCCTTGTTCAGACCCACATAACAGGGGCTGTCCTTGATGACGAACTTCAGCTCCGGCTTGCGGCTGGGGCTCTTCTCCGCCACCGTGGCGGCCACCGTATTGCCGGTGGCGATATAGTCCACCTGGCCGGAAATGAAGGCGGAAACGGTGGCGTTGTTGTCCTCGAAGCGCTTTACCGTGGCGTCAGCGGGGGCGAGCTTGGTCAGCTCCTGTTCCTCGATGGCGCCGCGCGTGGCGCCCACCGTCTTGCCCGAGAGGCCCGCCGCCGCCGTCACGCCGTCACCGTTCAGGCCATAGACGCCCGAAAAGAAGGGGGCGTAAGGCACGGAAAAGTCGATCACCTTTTCCCGCTCGGGATTCTTGCCCAGGCTGGAGATGACCAGATCCACCTTGTGGGTCTGCAGATAGGCGATGCGGTTGGCGCTGGTGACGGGAACGAGCTGCGCCTTCACGCCCAATTGCTTGGCGATGTAATTGGCCATGTCGATGTCATAGCCGCGCGGCTGAAGGTCCGGCCCCACCGAGCCGAAGGGCGCGAAGTCCTGCGGCACCGCGATGCGGATCACCTTCGCCTTCTCGATCTCGGCGAGCGTATCGGCCTGGGCCGGCAGAGCGGCGGAGGCGAAGACCGCGCCGGCAAAGGCGAGAGCCGTGCATTTGGCGGCAGCGCGCATGACCATGTTCATGGAAGACATCCTTATCCCCGAAACAGCCTGGAAGGTCGCCCGTGTCGCCTGGGGGAATGCCCCTCGGTGCCGAGCGTTGATGCGACTGTCGCTCCGGCGTATGAATATGTCCAATATATGATTGAACTAGATTGATATGCCATGGATATTGATCTGAGACAGCTGCGCTATTTCCTGGCGGTGGCGGAGGAACTCTCCTTCACCCGCGCGGCGCAGCGCCTGAACATGTCGCAGCCGCCCCTTTCCCAAGCCATCGCCCAATTGGAGGCGGGGTTGAAGACGCGCCTGTTCGCCCGCACCAGCCGGCGCGTGGAGCTGACCGCCGCCGGCCAGGAGATGGAGGCCCAGGCGCGCGCCCTGCTGGCCCAGGCGGAACGGGCACAGCAGCAGGTGATGTCCGTGGGCGCGGGCCACTCTGGCAAGATCGAGATCGGCGCCACCGGCACCATTTTGCGCGGCGGCCTCGCCCGCTGGCTCGCCGACTATCGGCGCCACGCGCCTCAGGTGCGCACCGTGATCTATGAGCAGGCCCCCGCCCTGCAGGTGAAAGACGTGCTGGAGCATCGCACCGACATCAGCTTCAACCGCACCGACATCGGCCTGGACCGCTCAGTGGCGAGGCATCCGGAGCTGGGCTGCACGCTCGCCTGGCGCGAGAGCATCTCGGTCATCCTGCCCCTCGGCCACGCGCTCGCCGCGCAGCCCGTCGTGGCCCTCGCGGATCTGGCCGACGACGAACATGTGATGCTGCACCCTGAATCTTCGGAATTCGCGCGCTATATCCAGAGAAGCTGCGTGGAAGCCGGCTTTCTGCCGCGGGTTTCGCAGCAGGTGGTGGATTCCCAGTCCATTCCCAGCCTCATCGCCGCCGGCTTCGGGGTGGCCCTGGTGCCATCCTCCACCGCGCGCTTCACCAGCGACGAGGTGGTGTTCCGCCCAGTTACGCCGGTTTTGGTGGCAGATGTATACATGATCTACCGCCTGCGGGAGCAATCCCCCGCCGTCCACGAATTCCTGCGCTGGCGGAGTGAATCACTCTAAGCTGGCGCGAATTTTGGCTGACTTCCGTAAAGTAATCACCCACATGGACCGTGATCGCCCTGAGACACAAGCGCGCAGATGGTCACTTTCACACGAGGAAAAACTCAATATATTTGTTTGATCCATATCAAATAAAATATATTCTCAAAACATAAGCCACATCAACATGACACACACGACAACAACCCTTTCCGATGGTGCTGCAACGGGGGCATCCGGGCAAGGTTGCGGGTGACATAGTGGGGCGCGGCCGCGCGAAAGACATCGCCTGCGGAAGACGACGCGGGGCCGCGGGTGAAGCCACCACCAGCCATTGCCAGCCGATCCCAGCACCCGCGGACGAGGTCGGGCGGCTTGCCGCGACCAGATCCACCAGCCGCCCCTTCCGCGCTCCGGCTGGGTGCTTGCGCTTCCCCATGGAGCAAAACTATCGTCAGGGGAAAATATTGCGCAACTTGAACCGGCGTGGCGCGGGGCATTCCGGATGCCCGGCACCGTTTTCCGCCGCTCCACATAAGGGTCATCACCATGCAGAGCTCCGATCTCAACGGGCCGGTGGCAAACTGGTACGCGCGCCCGGAGGCCGCCTCGGACACGCACGCCATCATCGAAAAGCTCATGTCCACCCATGCGACGAAGCTGGTGGGCATCTTCTATGAGACGTTCATGGAGGATCCGGAGGGCGCTAACTTCCTGAGCCACCAGATGGTGGAAACGCGCTTGGTCCATTCCCTCAAGCAATGGCTGCTGGATCTGTTCGCGACCCCGGAGGCCGAGACCCAGAGGAAGATCGGCGAGGTGCATGCCCGCATCAAGCTGCCATTTGGCCTCGTCATCAAGGGCGCGGCCCTGTTGAAGGCCGAAATGGCCGACCTTCTGGTGAAAAGCGACCTGGACCGTGCCGGCCTGGCCTCAGCCATGGTCTTCGTGGATGCGCGGATGGACTGGGCCATGGGCCTCATGAGCGAGGCCTACATGCAGGGCTCCATGCGCCGCGCCCAGGTGGACGAGGCGTTCCGGCTGTTCGCCGTAGGGCAGGATGTGTCGGTGACGCGCGAAACGCAGAATGCCGCCCTGATGGAATGGCTGCAATCGGTGCTGTTTCCGCTGCTCGATTCCAGCTCCAATGCCAACCTTATGCCCCTCGGCAAATCGCCCTTCGGCCTGTGGTTCCACCACCGCGCGGGCCTCATCTTCCAGGGTGCGCCGGGGCTTGAGGTCATCTATGGCAACCTGAAGCAGATCGACAACATCGTGCTGCCCAAGCTGCATGAGGCGCGGACCAAGGGCGGCGAGGAGCTGCGCCTGCAACTGGCACGACTGCGCGCCCTGGTGGATGAGATCAAGTTCGTGCTGGGAGACCTGTTTCAGGGCATCGCCGGGGTCGAGGGCGGGCGTGACCCGCTCACCCGCGCGCTCAACCGGCGCTTTCTGCCCACCATTCTCGGGCGCGAGATCTCCATCGCCGCCACCACCGGTTCGCCGTTCACCATCCTCATGGTGGACGTGGACCACTTCAAGCAGATCAACGACCGCTGGGGCCATTCCACCGGCGACTTGGTGTTGCAGCAGGTGGCCGATGTGGTGATGGACACCGTGCGCTTCAACGATTTCGTCTTCCGCTATGGCGGCGAGGAGTTCCTCATCGCACTGGTGGAAGCCAAGGTGGAGGAAGGCTTCGACATCGCCGAGCGGGTGCGCACCCGCCTCGCCGAGCGCCAGCTGCGCCTTTCCGATGGCAGCCACATTCAGGTCACCGCCTCCATCGGCGTGGCCACCTATGGCGGCCACCCGGATTACGTCCAGCTTGTGGATGCCGCCGACCGCGCCCTCTATGCCGCCAAGCGCAGCGGCCGCAACCGCACCATCATCGCCCAGGAGGCTCCCGCCGGCGTGGCGTAGGCCACTGGCCAGCGCCGCCCCGCGCCAGGCGAGGGGCGCGGCGCTGGCCCTCGGCGGCATTTCGTTGTAGCGGTGGATCATCGTCGGCACGGCAGGACTCATCCTCCTGGCAGTGCCCGCGGGCCGCGCCCCTTTCCCGTCCATGCGGAAAAGATGATCCCATGGTGAAATCCTCTCCTGAAGACGCCGAGACCCCGAAGAGCGGCGGAAAAGGCGGCCCGTCGCAGCGGGAGTGGCGCATCCAGGACCTGGAGGAGCGCCCGGGCTTCCTCATCCGGCGCCTGCACCAGATCCACCTGGCCCTTTTCAACGAGGAATGCTCCGCCGAGCGCATCACGCCCGTGCAATATTCCGTGCTCACCGCCCTCGACCAGATGGGGACGGTGGAACAGATCGCCCTGTCACGCGCCGTCGGCCTCGACCGCACCAACATTGCCGATGTGGTGGCGCGCCTTGAAACGCGCGGCCTCATCACCCGCACCATCTCGCCACGCGACCGCAGGATGAAGCTGGTGAGCCTCACCGAAACCGGCCGCGCCTTGCTGGAGCGGGTGCAGGACAGCGCCGCCCGCGCCCATGAACGCACTGTCGCCGCGCTGCCGCCCGAGGAGCGCGAGCGCTTCCTCAAGTCCCTGCGCCTGCTGGTGGCCGCCAATAACGACATCAGCCGCTCGCCCGTGGGCGGTCTCGGCGAGCCCTGAGCGCCAGGCTTCGGGCGCGCCCGCTTATGGCTTGAGCCGCCCCCGCACCGCCAACGGAGCGGCGTGCCGCGTGCTTGCCCGCCAGCTCTCCCACCTGCGTTCCCAACCGCCACGCCCCTGCGCGGACGCCGTCGTGCCCCGGCCTGGTGACGCCGTTTTCACCACGGCATCGCGTCGTGCACGCAAAAGCGACGCATTATGCGCATCTTGTAAGCAGAGCAGCTCGCGCGGCTGAGCGCCGCCGCCGGCCCCCATCCTCACCTTTCTGCGCAAGCCATTGCCGGATCTACATTTTAGCCGCCGGCCGGATGAATGGCACACTGCATGCAACAGTTCGGCGGTATACTGATGATTTTCCGCGAACGCGGACATCGCGCAGGGAAATGCTCATGCTTGATGCGCCGGCCTTCCAGGAAGGCTTCGATATTGTGGTCTGCGGCGCGGGAGCCGCCGGATGCGTGGTGGCGGGGCGGCTCGCAGCCGACCTCCACCTCAAGGTTCTGCTGCTGGAAGCCGGCGGTGAAGGCGACGTTGAGGAGGTGCGCAACCCCCGTATCTGGATGCGCAACATCGCCTCGGAGCGCGATTGGGACTTCCGCTCAGAGCCCTGCACCGGCCTCAATGGCCGCCGCGCGCCCCTGCCCATGGGCCGGGTGATGGGCGGCGGGTCGGCCATCAATGGCCTGGTGTGGGCGCGCGGGCACAAGAGTGATTTCGACCTGTGGGCGGCGGAGAGCGGCGATGCAGGCTGGAGCTATGAATCCGCCGTCGCCATCTATAAGCGCATCGAGGATTGGGACGGCCCCGCCTCGCCTTTGCGCGGCACGGGCGGCCCCATGCGCATCACCTTGCCGGAAAACCCCATTCCGGTGGTGCACGGCCTGTTGGACGCGGCCGAGGAACAGGGCATTCCCAAGGTCGCGGACCACAATGCCGAGGCCCTGGCCGGTGACGGCTGCGCCGCCATCGCCAATGTGAACATCGCCCGCGACGGCTCGCGCATCACCACCGCCTCGGCCTATGTGGCCCCGCGCCGCCACCGGCCGAACCTCGTTGTGGTGACCGGCGCCCGCGTGCGGCGCGTGAGCATCGAGAATGGCCGCGCCACGGCGGTGGAGTTCGATCAGGGTGGCGCCGTGCACACGGTGCGGGCACGGCACGAGGTGGTGCTGTCCCTAGGCGCCATCAACACCGCCAAGGTGCTGATGCAGTCCGGCATCGGCGATGCCGCGCACCTGAAGCAATTCGGTATTCCGCTGGCCCGGCATCTGCCGGGCGTGGGGCAGAATCTTCAGGATCACATCCTGGTGGCGGGCTGCGTGTTCGAATATCGCACCCCCGAGCCGCCGCGAAACAACTCGGCCGAGTTCACTTTCTTCTGCAAGAGCGACCCGTCTTTGCCCGCGCCGGATCTCCAGCCCATGCTGGAGGAGTGCGCCTTCGGCTCCGAGATCACCCGGCCCGCTTACAATCTGCCGGTGGACCCCGCCCACGCCTTCACCCTCGCGCCCGGCCTGCTGCGGCCCAAGAGCCGGGGCCAGGTGCTGCTGACCGGGGCCGGCCCGGACGACCCGCTGCGCATCGAAGCCAATTTCCTGAGCGCGGAAGAGGATGTGACAGCCCTCATCCGCTGCATCGAGATCTGCCGCGCCATGGGCCATTCGGAAGCGCTGAAGCCGTTCGTGAAACGCGAGCTGATGCCCGGCCCGCTGGACCCGGCGGAGATGGTGACCTTCCTGCGCAATGCCGCCGGCACCTATTTCCACGCCACCTGCACCGCCAAGATGGGTCGCGACGAGATGGCCGTGGTGGACGGTTCCCTGAAGGTGCACGGCATTGCCGGCCTGCGGGTGGCGGATGGCTCCATCATGCCCGCCATCGCCGGCGGCAACACGCTGGCGCCCTGTGTGCTCATCGGCGAGCGCGCGGCCGATCTCATCGCCCGCGACCTTGCCTCATCCTCCTCCCTGAAAGCCCCGGAACGCGACGGAGCCTGCGCATGAATCCCGCTTCCTATGACGTCATCGACGGCGTTCGCACCTACAAGCTGTTCATCAATGGCGAGTGGGTCGCTTCCAGCCGCAACATCACGGCGGACAGCATCAATCCGGCCGATGGCAGCCTGTTCGCCCGCACCCAGCAGGCCGGCGCCGCCGAGGTGACGTGCGCCATCGAGGCCGCCCACGAGGCGTTCGCGGCCTGGGGCTCCAGCCTCGCCAGCACCCGCGAGAAGATGCTGCTGAAGGTCGCCGACGTGATCGAGCAGCGCACCCCCGAGATCCGCGACATGCTGATCGACGAGTGCGGCTCGGTGTTCAACAAGGCCCTGTGGGAAATCGACTACGTCACCGACTGCCTGCGCAGTGCCGCCGGCGACGTGCGCCATGTGATGGGAGAGACCATGCCCGTCACCCAGCCGGGGCAGATCTCCATGTCGGTGCGCCGGCCGCTGGGCGTGGTGGCGGGCATCGCGCCGTTCAATTCGCCCTTCCTGCTCTCCATGAAGAAGATCGCGTTCGCGCTCGCGGCCGGCAACACCTTCGTGCTGAAGCCCTCGGAAGAGACGCCCATTTCCGGCGCCCTCATCGCCGATCTGTTCGAGGAAGCGGGCCTGCCGGCCGGCGTGCTGAACGTGGTGCCGGGCGTGCCCGCCGAGGTGGGCGACATCATGATGGCCGACCCGCGGGTGAAGCTCGTCACCTTCACCGGCTCCACCCGCACCGGCCGCCACCTGGCGGTGGAAGCGGCCAAGCATCTCAAGAAGTTCTGCCTGGAAATGGGCGGCAAGAGCCCGCTCATCGTGCTGAAGGACGCGGACCTGGACTACGCGGTGAATGCCGCCGCCTTCGGCGTGTTCCTGCACCAGGGCCAGGTGTGCATGGCCAATTCCAAGGTGATCGTGGAAGCCCCCATCTTCGACGCCTTCGTGGAACGCTTCGTGGCCAAGGCGAAGACGGTGCCGGTGGGCCACCCGCGCGACACCACCTCCGTCATCGGCCCGCTGATCCGCGAGAGCCAGTGCGCCTTCATCGACACCCAGCTTGCGGACGCTAAGGAGAAGGGCGCGAACGTGCTCACCGGCGGCACCCATGAGGGCCGCTATTTCCAGCCCACCGTGCTCTCCGGCGTCACGCCCGAAATGCGGATCTACCACGAGGAGAGCTTCGGCCCCGTGGTCTCCATCATCCGCGTGGCCGATGCCGAGGAGGCGCTGAAGGTGGCCAACGACACCGCCTATGGCCTGTCCGCCGCCGTCATCACCAACGACCTGCAGAAGGCGTTCGACCTCTCTTTGCGGCTGGAATCCGGCATGGTGCATGTGAATGACTGCACCATTTCCGACGAGCCCCATGTGCCGTTCGGCGGCGTGAAGAATTCCGGCTTCGGCCGCGAAGGCGGGCGCTCGTCCTGGGAAGAGCTGACCGAGCAGAAGTGGATCACCATCCAGATGGGCCAGCGCGAATTTTCTTTCTGACCCCTGACCTCAATCCTTTCCCCAGCTGCCCGAGCGCAGCCTCAACACAGGACCGTTGCGCATGATGACTGCCCCGATCATGAAGAGCGCCCTCTTCGCGGCGTTCGTTGCCTTGGCCGCGCTGCCCGCGCGCGCCGCCGAGATCCCGGCCAAGCCCGAGGCCGGCGCCCTCACCGTGGGCGTGCAGCCCTGGCTCGGCTATGGCCCGCTGCACATCGCGGCGGAAAAGGGCCTCTACAAGAAAGAGGGCCTCACCGACGTCAAGATCGAGAACTTCGTCGAGCAGAAGGACATCAACGCGGCGGTGGCCAGCGGCGCGCTGGACGTGGCGGCGGTGCCCACCAATGCGGCGCTGAGCATGAAGGCCGCCGGCCTGCCCATCAAGATCGTGGCGCTGCTCGACGTCTCCACCACCGCGGACGCCATCCTGGCCGGCCCCGACATCAAGTCCATCAAGGACCTGAAGGGCAAGAAGGTGGCCTATGAGCAGGGCGCGACCTCGGACGTGCTGCTGCAGTACGCGCTGGCCGCCAACGGCCTTTCCATCACCGACATCGAGCAGGTGCCCATGCCCGCCGCCAATGCCGGTGGCGCGCTCATCGCCGGGCAGGTGCCGGTAGCGGTGACCTATGAGCCCTATCTGTCCACCGCCATGCAGCAGGACCCCAAGCTGAAGCTGCTCTACACCGCCGGCGTCAATCCCGGCCTCATCTCCGACGTGCTGGTGGTGCGTGAGGACGTGCTGAAGAAGAAGCCCGGCCAGGTCCTGGCTTTGCTCAAGGCCTGGGACGCCGCGCTGAAGGACTACAACGCCGACGTCGCCGGTGGCCGCGCCATCATCGCCAAGGCGGTGGGCGCCAGCGTGGACGAGCTGAAGACCGCCTTCGACGGCGTGGTGTTCTACTCCATGACCCAGAACAAGGACGCCCTGCCCGGCTCCTTCGCCACCAAGACCCTGGGCGACGTGGCCGATGCCTCGCAGAAGGCCGGCCTGTTGGACAAGCCGGTGGCGGCGGGTGACTTCATCATCGTCGACTTCGTGAAGGCCGTCCCGTGACGGCCCTGGACGGCGGCCTTCGCGGCCCCAACACAGGTGAGGCGACATTGGCCCATTCCGCCATGAACCCGACCCCGAATGCCGCACCGCCGTCCATCCGGCCCGGTCCGCGCCGTCGCAAGCGGCGGCGCGGAGGGTTGCGGGCGCCCATCAGCCGTGGGCGCTTCGCCGGCATCGCGGTGCTGGTGTTCGGCGCCATCGCGCTCTGCTGGGTCGCGGCGGCGGCGGCGGGTGTGGTGCGCCCCATCTTCCTGCCCTCGCCCATGAGCGTCATCGCCCAGCTCGGCAAGCTCGCCGCCGACGGCACGCTCTGGAACGACATGGGCATTTCCATCTACCGCATCATGGTGGGCTTCCTCATCGCCTCGGTGATGGCGATCCCGCTGGGGCTGCTGGTGGGCAGCTATTTCACCTGGGAAGCGGCCATCGAGCCCCTGGTGGATTTCGTGCGCTACATGCCGGTGGTGGCCTTCGTGCCGCTCTCCATCCTGTGGGTGGGCACCGGGGACGCGCAGAAGTTCCTCATCATCTGGATCGGAACCTTCTTCCAGCAGGTCCTGCTGGTGATGGACGTGGTGAAGCGGGTGCCCAAGGACTTCATCGGCCTCGGCCGCACGCTGGGCCTGCCGGACCGCAAGATCATCACCCGCATCATCCTGCCCAGCGCCATGCCGGGCATCTGGGACACGTTGCGCATCAGTCTCGGCTGGGCGTGGACCTGGCTGGTTGTGGCCGAGCTTGTGGCCGCGACCTCGGGCCTGGGCTACCGCATCGTGGTGGCGCAGCGGTTTTTCCAGACCAACACCATCTTCGGCTACATCCTGCTTCTGGGCGTGCTCGGGCTTCTCACCGACCAGCTCATGAAGGCGGCCGCCACCCACCTCTTCCGCTACACCACGAGGGGACGATGACCGCGCCCGCCACCTCCATGGCCACCCCAAAGCTGGCCATCCGCCATCTCAACAAGAGCTTCGGCGCCGGCGCGCAGCAGATCGAGATCCTGCGCGACATCAATCTCGACCTTGCCACCAACGAGTTCGTCTCCCTGGTGGGCACCTCCGGCTGCGGCAAGAGCACCCTGCTGTCCATCGTCGCCGGGCTCGAGACCTTCGATGATCCCACGAGCGGCACCGGGGACTATTCCCCGGTGCACATCGACGGCGCGCCGGTGTTCGAGGCGGGGCTCGACCGGGGCGTGGTGTTCCAGTCCTATACGCTGCTGCCCTGGCTCACGGCGCGGCAGAATGTGGAATTCGCCCTGCAGGCCGCCGGCATGGAGGCGGCCGAGCGCCGCCGCGTGGCGGAAGAGCACATTGCCCTCGTGAAGCTGGAGCACTTCGCCGATGCCTATCCCGCGGAGCTTTCCGGCGGCATGAAGCAGCGCGTGGCCATCGCCCGCGCCCTCTCCTACCGCCCGAAGATGCTGCTCATGGACGAGCCCTTCGGCGCCCTCGACGCCCTCACCCGCCAGCAGATGCAGGAGCTGCTCATCGAGGTGTGGGAGAAGCACAAGCTGACCGTGCTGTTCGTGACCCACGACGTGGAAGAGGCGGTCTACCTCTCCGACCGCATCGTGGTGATGGGCATCGGCCCGGGCCGCGTGCGCGAGACGTTCCAGGTGGATCTGCCCCGCCCGCGTCCGCCGGAAATCGTGGAGAGCGAGGACTTTCTCGCCCTCCAGCACAAGGTTCTGCGGGCCATCCGCGAGGCGGCCCAAAGGCTGCCATCCTGACACCCCTCTTCCGCGTTCATCACCCCCCATGACTGGCCGGCGCCCTCGGGTGCCGGCTTTTTTTTGCGCCGGGGGCCGGGCACGAAAAAGGGCGGGATCGCTCCCGCCCCTGGTTCCGCTCCAGCGCCGCGCGGCCGTGGCCGTCACCCGCCGAGATAGGCCGCCCGCACGTGGGGATCGCCGATGAGCTCGGCGCCCTGCCCCGCCATCACGATGCTGCCGGCTTCCAGCAGGTAGGCGTAATCGCACAGCTCCAGCGCCGCGAAGGCGTTCTGCTCCACCAGCAGCACCGTGGTGCCCGCATCGCGGATGCCGCCGATGATGGAGAACATCTGCTCCACGATGTTCGGCGCGAGGCCGAGGGACGGCTCGTCGAACAGTACCAGGCGCGGGCGGGACATGAGGGCCCGGCCGATGGCCAGCATCTGCTGCTCGCCGCCGGAAAGGGTGCCGGCCATCTGGTGGCGCCGCTCCGCAAGGCGCGGGAAGCTCTCATAGATGCGCTCATAGTCCTCGCGCAGGCTGGAATCGCCGCTGCGGAGATAGGCGCCCATGGCGAGGTTGTCGGCCACGCTCATGTGCGGGAACACCCGCCGGCCTTCCGGACAATGGGCAACCCCCATGCGCAGCATCTTCTGCGGGCTGGCGCGGGTCACGTCCTCGCCATCGAGGCGGATGGTGCCGGAGCGGGCCGGAACGAGGCCGGAAATGGTGCGCAGCGTGGTGGACTTGCCCGCCCCGTTCGCCCCCACCAGGGCCACCAGCTGGCCCCGCTCGACCTTGATCGAAATGCCCCGAAGGGCCGTCACCTGGCCGTAGCCGCAGACGAGATCGGAAATCTCAAGCATGGGCCGCTTCCTTCTCTTCCAGCCGCGCCGCGCTCTTGCCGAGATAGGCCTCGATCACCGCCGGATTGTTGCGGATCTCGGCCGGCGAGCCCTCGGCGATGAGGCGGCCGTAATTGAGGCACACGATGCGGTCCGAAACCTCCATCACCATGGGCATGTCGTGCTCCACGAGGAGGATGGAGACCCCCTCCCCCCGCACCTTGCGGATGAGACGCACAAAGCCCTGGGTCTCGGACGCGTTCATGCCGGAAACCGGCTCGTCCAGCAGCAACATGCGCGGCTCGGTGGCCAGCGCCAAAGCGAAGCCCACCAGCCGTTGCTCGCCATAGGACAGCGAGCCGGCCAGCTCCTGCGCCCGATGGGACAGGCCGACGAGATCGATGATCTCCTCCGCCCGGGCCCGGGCCGCCTTCTCCGCGGCGCGGGCGCCGGGGGTGGGCAGAAGGCGGTCCAGGAGGCCCGGGCTGCCGAAGCGGTGCAGGCCGATCAGCACATTGTCGAGCACCGTGTCGTCGGCGAACACGCTGGTGCGCTGGAAGGTGCGGGCAAGGCCCAGGCGGGTGATCTCATTGGGCCGCGTCTTGGCGAGATCGCGGCCGCGGAACACCACCCGGCCCTGGGTGGGCTTCAAGAAGCCCGACATGATGTTGAACGCCGTGGTCTTGCCGGCGCCATTGGGGCCGATAAGGCTCAGGATCTCGCCTTCATGCACATCGAAATGCAGGTCCGAGATGGCCGTGAGCCCGCCGAAGCGCATGCCCACATGCTCCACATTGAGGATGGTGCTCATGGGCGGGCTCCCGCTTCGAGGGGCTTGCCCGGCGCCGCCTTGGGCGCCTTGCGGCGCGTCAGGGCCTCAAGGGCCGGGACGATGCCCTTGGGCATCACGAACAGGATGGCGATCAGGATGGCGCCATAGACGATCCACTGCGCCTCAGGCGCCATCACCGGGCGCAGCGCCACCGGCAGCAGGCCAAAGATGAGCCCGCCAACCAGCGGCCCCGCCAGCGTGCCCTTGCCGCCCGCCACCACCATGATGACCATTGTGACCGTGTAGGAGAACAGGAACACGTCGGGATCGATGATGCGGATGTAGTGGGCATAGAGGCTGCCGGCCGCCCCCGCCATGGCCGCCGAGATGGTGGCCGCGATGGTGAGCGTGCGCGTGGCATTGATGCCGAGCGACAGCGCCAGGGACTCGTTCTCCTTCAGCCCGCGCATGGCCCGGCCGAAGCGCGAGGCCACGAGGCCGCCGACCACGAGATAGCTCAGCGCCGCCACCACCAGCACCAGATAATAGTTCTCCACCTTCGAGCGCAGCGTAAGCTCGCCGAGGCCGGGCAGCGGCAGCGTCATGTTGGGAATGGACGTGAGCGCCAGGGGCCCCTGGGTCAGCTCCACCCAGTTCAGCGCCACCAGCCGCACCACTTCGGCGAACGAGATGGTGACGATGACGAAATAGGCCCCGCGCACCCGGAACGACAGCCGGCCGATGAGAAAGCCGGTGAGCCCGGTGATGACGATGGCGAGCAGGAAGCCCACGATGGGGTCCCCGCCCTCATAGGTCACCCGGAGGCCGAACGGCAGGCCCACATCGAACCCAAGCGCCGTGAGCGCGCTCACATAGGCGCCGATGCCGAAGAAGGCGACGTGCCCCAGGCTCAGCTGGCCGGTGAAGCCCAGCAGCAGATTGAGGCTCATGGCGCAGATGGTGAAGATGCCCGTGATGATGAGGGCGTTGAGCAGATACGGATCCTTGAGGACCAGCGGCAGCAGCGCCGCCGCCACCAGGAAGAGGGGGGCGAGAAGCTTGGTCATCCGATCCGCTCCGCGCGGGCGAACAGGCCGGTGGGCTTCACCAGCAGCACCGCGATGATGATGAGAAAGCCCATGGCGTCGCGATAGCCCGAGGAGATGTAGCCGGCGCCGATCTCCTCCGCGAAGGCCAGGATGAAGCCGCCAATGGTGGCGCCCGAAATGGAGCCCAGCCCGCCGAGGATGACGATGGCGAACGCCTTCACCGCGGCCAGGTCGCCCATCTGCGGAAACACCACATAGACCGGGCCCAGCAGCGCACCCGCCGCAGCTGCCAGCGCCGAGCCGATGGCGAAGGTGGCCGTGTAGATGAGGGACACGTTCACGCCCATGAGCGCGGCCGTGTCATGATCCTGGAAGGTGGCGCGCATGGCGCGGCCGAGCTTGGTGCCGTTGATGGTGAAATAGGTGAGCACGATCAGCGCCAGCGCCGCGAAGAACACGAACAGGCGCACATAGGAGAGCGAGACCGGCCCGATCACCAGCGGCTCGGCGGGAAAGGGCGTGGGCACGGCCTTGGCGACGCCGCCGAAGATCCACAGGGTGCCCGATTGCAGGATGATGCCTGTGCCGATCATCACCAGCATGGTGGTGTCGATGTCGGACCGGCGCAGCGGGCGCAGCAGCGCAAATTCGATGATCGCGCCCATGATGAGGCCCGCCACCACCGCCACCGGCAGCGCCACGAAGAAGTTGAGCCCCAGCGCCACCGCCGCCAGATACATGGCGTAGGCACCGAAGGTATAAATGGCCCCGTGGGTGAAATTCACCACGTTCATGATGCCGAAGATCAAGGTGAGGCCGATGCCGAGGAGCGCATAGGTGCCGCCAAGCACCGATGCGTTGACGATGTGTTGTAGAAATTGGTCCATCCGGCCTGTCCTTAGAGCCAATCCAGCAGAAGCATGACGCGGTGCTGCGTTCGGATTTGCGCTCTCACGGTGAGTTGGAACAGGTTCGGCGAACCGGTGCTTGCCGAGCCTGTTCTAGGGTCGTTCGGGGCAAGCGCGGCGCGGCGGCTGAACCGCGCCGGCAAGGGCAATGCGGAGAGCGAGGGGGCGGCGCCGCGTGCCAGGCAGTTGGCATGGGAGCCGCCCCTCGCCCCATTCCCCTCCCTTTCGGGGAGCGGGAAGCGGCGATGGCTCAGAGCTTGACGGGCGAGATCTTTCCTTCGGAAATCTCGATCAGATAGACCTCGGGCTTGCTCTGCCCGCTCTCCTTGCCCGCCGGGCCGGCCTTCTCGAACTTGATGGGACCGTTGAGACCCTTCAGGTCCACCTTCCAGAAGCCCTTGACGATGGAGGCCGGATCGGTGGCGCCGCCGGCCTGGATGGCGGCCGCGATGGTGCGGATGCCGTCATAGCCGCGGAAGCTCTCGGTGGTGCCGGCGAAGTCGTAGCCGCGCTTCTTCCACTCGTTGATGAAGTATTCGGCCGCCTGCGGGTTGGGGCTCTTCTCGGGCCACCAGGGCGCGAAGGTGACGAGATGCATCGTGCCGTTGGCGGTGGCGCCGGCCTGGGCCACGATCTGGTCCGGGTTCTGCGAGCCGCCGGTGGTGATGATGCGCTTCTTCAGGCCCAGAGCCGCCATCTGCTTGAACAGCAGGGTGAGCTGATCCACCGCCGCGGTAATCATGATGGTGTCGGCGTCGGAAGCCTTCAGCTTGGCGAGCTGGGCGCTCATGTCCTGGGACGACTGGTCCATGGTCTCCATGAGACCCACCTCGACGCCCTTGGACTTCAGCACCTTGGAGAAGTCGGCGGCGGCGCCCCGGCCCCAGTCATTGTTGATGACCAGGAAGTCCACCTTCTTGATGCCGAGCTTGGTGGCGATGGGGCCGAACGCCTCCGCCTCCACCGCCGACGGCGGGGCGATGCGGAACACATAGGGATTGCCCTGGGTGGTGATCTTGCCGGAGGACGAGGTCTCAACCAGCATCGGCACCGAGTATTCTTCCAGCTTCGGCATGGTGGCCAGCGTCAGGCTGGAACCCCAGGCGCCCATCATCACCGGAACCTTGTCGGAGGTGATGAGCTTTTCGGCCACGGCGGCGGCCTCGGTCGGGTTGCTCTTGTTGTCCTCGATCACCAGCTCGATCTTCTTGCCGAGCACGCCGCCCTTGGCGTTGATCTCGTCGGCGGCGATCTTCGCGCCGTTGGTCACATAGGTGCCGGAAGCCGCGAAGGCGCCGGTCAGCGGCTCGTTCACGCCGATCTTGATGGTGTCGTCGGCGGCGAAGGCCGTGGAGCACATCAGCGCGAAGGCCATGGCGGCCAGCGTCGTCCTGCGGGTCATCTGCATGTTTGAACTCCAGTTTCTCGGGGCAAAGGGGACTTGGTTGGAAAAGGGGAATGAAGGCGCTACCCGCCGATCAGTGCCTTCAGGCGCTGGGCGAGGAGCGAGAACAGGAGGCGCAGCGGATTGACGCCGCCGCTGGAGGCCGCGGGCGCCGGGGCGCCCTTCAGCCGGGCCTCGAGATGGGCGGCGAACTCCGCGATCAGCCGGCCCGCCACCTCCCGAACGAGGCCCGGACGGCCGAACTGGGCCAGCGGGCCCTTCAGCGTGTAGCCCACCGTCAGGTCCACCCGCGCCGTGCCGGGGGCCGTGCCCTCCAGCACCCGGTAGCGGATCTCGCCCTGGGTGGAGGAGCGCCCGTCAGCCCCCGCGCCCAGGATGACGCCGCTCTGGGTCGCCTCGTCCCGGGTCACGCGCGCGGTGCCACGGAAGGTGGTGGAGATGGGGCCGAGCTTCACCTTCATGCCGCCCTCGACCCGCTCGGGCTCGGGCATGGCCTCCACCACCGCGCCGGGCAGGCAGGCCGCCACCTCGCGAATGTCCGCGAAGAAGGCGAACACCTGCTCGGGCGGGAAGGCGAGTTCGAAGCTCTGCTCGAAACTGTTGGCGGGCTTGAAATCGGCGGCGATGGCCACGGTGGCGGCGGCCGGCTGCGCGGCCTTCTCCACCACCAGCGGCACGGCCGCCACCGCCTCGCCCGAGCGCGCACCCACCGGCCCCAAAGCCCGCGCGTCGCTCACCGGCGCGATGCCACGGGCGCGCCGGTCGGCGATGACCGAGGCCACCGCCTTCACGATGCCCGCATAGCCGGTGCAGCGGCACAGATTGCCGGCCAGCCCGTAGCGGATGCGCGTCTCGTCCGCCTCGGCCAGGCGCAGCACCAGGTCGCGCGACGACACCAGCATGCCGGGCGTGCAGAAGCCGCATTGCAAGGCGTGCTCGCGATTGAAGGCGGCGCGCAGCTCGCTCGTCACCTCGTCATCGTCGAGGCCCTCGATGGTGGTCACCTGCGCGCCGGCGCAGGTGACGGCGAAGGAGAGGCAGGCGCGCGCCGGCTCTCCATCCACCAGCACGGTGCAGGCGCCGCACACCCCATGCTCGCAGCCGATATGGGTGCCGGTGGCGTCGAGCGCGTCGCGCACATAATCGGCGAGATTGGTGCGCGGCTCCACATCGGCCGCCACGGCGCGTCCGTTGAGGGTCAGGGCCACGGTCCGGGTGGTGCCGGATGCACGCAAGGGGGCGTTCATGCGGCGCTCCTGGAAGTGGGGGATGACTGGGGGGAGAAGAGGCCATCGGCCTGCCGCACCGCGCGCCGCAGCACCTCCACGTGAATGTGGCGCTCCACCGGATCGCTCACCCCCGCGTCGAACAGGGCGATGGCGGCGGCGGTGGCATCGAAGCGGCCGGCGAAGGCCGCATCCACGCGGCCGCCGAACAGCTCCCGCGCATCGGCGATGACGAGAGGGGGCGCGTCGATGGCGCCCATCAGCGCGCGGGCCGTGCCCTTTTGCGGATCGATCAGCAGCGCGCCGGTGGCGTGGGCGAACTCACCCACCTTGCGGCAGTGCTTCGCGTAGCCGAAACGGGCGCTTGCCGGCACCTTGGGCACGCGCACCGCCACCAGCATCTCGCCCGCGCCGAGCGCCGTGGACAGGGCGCCGGTGAGGAAATCCCCCAGCCCCAGCCAGCGGCGACCGGAGGGGCCGGCGATCTCCACATCCGCGCCGAGGGCGGAAAGGGCATTCACCCAGTCGGCGGCGGGGTCGGCATGGGCGAGGCTGCCGCCCATGGTGCCGCGATTGCGCACCGCCCGATAGGCGATGCCCGCGGCCACGCGGCTCAGCACATGGGCGCCCACATCCGGCGCGCGCCCATCCTCCACGTCCGCATGGGTGACGAGAGCGCCATAGACGATGGCCCCCTCCTCCTCGCGCACGCTCTTGAGCGCGGCGATGCCGGTGATGTCCACCACCAGAGACGGCTGGGCGAGGCGCAGATTGAGCATGGGCCCGAAGGACTGGCCACCGGCCATCACCTTGGCGCCGTCTGCGCCCTCCGCCAGCAGGGCCACGGCGGCCTCGATCTCACGGGGACGGGCGATCTCGAACGGGGCGGGCTTCATGCGGCGCTCCTGTTGGCCGAGGCGCCCCGCTTCTCGGCAAGGCCGGCCTCGCGGGCGGCAAGCACCTGCTCGACGATCCGCCGGGGGGTGACGGGCGAGCGCATCATCTCCACGCCCAGGGGACGCAGCGCGTCGTTGATCGCGTTGGCGATGGCCGCAGGCGGGGCGATGGCCCCACCCTCGCCGATGCCCTTCACGCCGAAGCGGGTGTAGGGCGAAGGCGTCTCCATGTGGCCGATGAAGGGGGCCGGCACTTCCGGCGCCCCGGGCAGCAGATAATCCGCCAAAGTGGAGGCCAGCGGCTGGCCGGAGCTGTCGAACGCCATTTCCTCATAGAGGGCGGTGCCGATGCCCTGGGCGAGGCCGCCCAGGATCTGGCCATCCACCACCATGGGGTTCACCAGCACGCCGCCGTCTTCCACGATGACGTAGTCGAGCAGCTCCACCTCGCCGATCTCGGGATCCACCGCCACCACCACCGCGTGGGTGGCATAGCTGAATGTGCCGCTGTCGCGCAGGGGCTTGTAGCCGGAGGTCACCTCCAGGCCGCCACCATCCACGTCGGCGGGCAGGTCCTGGGGCCGGCGATACCAGGTGTGGGCGATCTCGTTCACGCCCACATCGCCATGGGGGCCGATGACGCGCCCGTTCTCGAACCGCACATCCGCGAGGTCCGCCTGCAGCATGTGGGCGCCGATGCGGCGGATGCGCTCGGACAGCTCCGTGCAGGCGGTGGCCACCGCGCCGCCGGCCATCACCATCACCCGCGAGCCCCAGCTGCCGGTGGAATAGGGCGTCATGGCCGTGTCGCCATAGAACACGCGGGTGCGGGCGACCGGAATGCCGAGAATCTCGTGGGCCACCTGGGCCAAGGTGGTTTCCAGGCTCTGGCCGTGGGAGTGGACGCCCACCCGCAATTCGAGCCCGCCATCGGGGGTGAGGCGCGCGCCGGCCTGCTCGTGGCCGGGCACCATGGGAATGCCCCAGCCGGAATAGACCGAGGTGCCGTGGGCTCCCTGCTCGCAATAGATGGACAGGCCAAGGCCGATGCGCCGGCCATCCGGCTCACCCGCCTTCTGGCGCGCGCGCACCTTTTCCGGGTCGATGGCGATGAGCGCCCGCTTCAGGACTTCCGGATAGTCGCCGCTGTCGAAGTGCTTCTTGGTGATGTTGTCGAAGGGCATCTGCTCCGGACGCACCAGATTCTTGAGGCGCACCACTTCCGGCGGCAGGCCCAGCTCCGCCGCGAGCGCATCCAGCGCCACTTCCAGCGCGAAGCACACGCCGGTGCGGGCGACGCCGCGATAGGGCAGGATCGGGCACTTGTTGGTGGCCACCGACCAGGTGCGGCAGCGATAGGAGGGGAAATCGTAGGGCCCCGGCAGGATGGAGGCCACCTGCGCGGCTTCCAGGCACGCGGAGAAGGGATAGGCAGAATAGGCGCCGCTATCGACCGTGGCCTCGCAATCGATGCCGCGCAGCGTGCCATCGCGCTCGGCATAGAGGGTCAGCTCGTAATGGTGTTCGCGGCAATTGGCGTTGGCCGTCAGGTGCTCGCGGCGATCTTCCAGCCAGCGCACGGGGGTGCCGAGCTTGCGGGCGAGCCAGGCCAGGCACACATCCTCCGACAGCAGAATGGCCTTGTAGCCGAAGCCGCCGCCCACATCGGGGGAGATGATGCGGATCTGCCCTTCGTCCAGCTCCAGGCATTCGGAGAGGCCCGAGCGCACGATGTGGGGCATCTGGCTCGCGGTATAGACCACAAGCTGGTCCATGCGATGGTCGAGATGCACCACCGTGCCGCGCCCCTCGATGGGCGCCATGCACTGGCGGGCCGTGGAAATGGTGCGCGTCACCTTCACCGGGGCGTCGAAGGCGGCCTCGATGTTCACATTCACCAGGGATTCGAGGAAGACGTTGTCGCCCCAATGCTCGTGCACCAGAGCGGCGCCGGGCTTCCGCGCCTCCAGCATGTCGTGGAGGGCCGGCAGCTCCTCCAGGTCCAGCTCTACCCGGGCGGCCATGTCCTCCGCCTCGGCGCGGGTGGGGGCGACGCACATGGCGATGAGCTCACCCACCTGGCGCACCTTGTCGGTGGCCAGAACCGGCTGTTCCGACACCTTGAAGCCGGGCAGGCCGGACACGGCACGGATGTTCTTCACCCCGTCGAGGTCGGCGGCGGTGAAGACGCGGCCCTTCAGGTCCTCCGGCACGTGAATGCCGCGGATGCGCGCATGGGCCAGCGGGCTGCGCACGAAGGCCACGTCCTGCATGCCAGGCAAGCGGATGTCAGCGATATACTGGCCGCGCCCGCGCATCAGCCGGTCGTCTTCCTTGCGGGGCAGGCGCGCGCCCACGCCCTCGCCCGGCTGGGTGACGTCCTTCATCATGCCGTCCTTCCGCTGACGAGATCGAGGGCCGCGCGCGTCAGGCGACCTTCCGGGTCGCGCAGCTCTTCGAGGATGGAGAAGTGGTTGGCCCCCGCGATGGGCAGCACCGAAACCGGCGCGCCGGCCGCCACGCGGCGCGCGGCGAGGGCTTCGGAATCGTGCACCAGCGCGGGCACCTCGGCCGTGCCGTAGGAAATGGCGAGATGCTTGCTGCAGACCGGAAGGCGCAGCGGAGAAAGGGTCGCAATCTCCTCGTCCGAGAGCTGAAGCGCCCCATTCAGGAAGGTGTCGCGGATGGGGGCGAGCTCATACACGCCGGAAATGGCGAGGCCCGCCGTCACCAGCGGATGGTCGAGCTGCATCACCGCCAGTTGCGCGCCGGCCGACCAGCCGGAGAGCACCACCGGCCCGGTGACACCCAGCCGCCCACCCTCGCGCGCCAGGAAATCGAGCGCGGCGCCAATCTCGGCCACGATGTCGGCCAGCCGCGCCTCAGGCGCCAGCGAATAGCTGGGCAGCACCACCGACCAGCCGTGAGCGGCGAGCCCTTGCGCATAATGGGCGAACACCTCGCGCGAATTGCGCTGCCAGTAGCCGCCATGGAGGAACACGAGAGTGGGGGCACCGGCCGCGCCGGAGAACAGGTCCAGCTTCTGGCGCCCGCCGGGGCCATAGGCGATGTCGAGCCCCTCCGGACGCGCGGCGCGATAGGCGGCCGCCGCCACATCGCGCGCGGCGACCCAGTCCGCGCTGTCGGCCACCGCGGCATTGTTGTTGTAGGCGGCGTCCCGCTCGGTCTGGGACAGGGTGTCCCAGACCTCTTGCGGAGCCTTCTGCGTGGCGGGCGCGCTCACGCCGCCACCACTTCCGGCAGGATCGGCGCATCAGCGTCGAAGCGCTCGCCATTGCGCAGGCAGAAGGCCGGCGTCAGCAGGCGATCGGTGACCACCTTGGTGTCCTCGTTGTCGCGCAGCAGGAAGCTGCCGCGATTGTCGTCGAGCACCGAGATGTCCGCCGCATAGCCCACCTTGAGGGCGCCGAGACGATCCGAAAGACCGAGCATGGCGGCAGGGTTGGCGGTGACCATGGGCACCACCTGCTCCAGCGGCAGGCCCAGGGCCATCATGGAGCTCATCGCCTGGGTGAGGCTGAAGCGGGCCTGGCCCTTGAAGGGATGGTTCTCGTCGTCGGGATGCTCGGCGGGGGTGCCGGGAGGGGCCGGCACATAGGTGTTGTAGCCGTGCATGTCGGCGCCCAGCGTGTGGGGCACCACGCCGGCCGCGATGGCCTTCCTGGCGATGCGGTAGGAGAAGTGGCTGCCGTGGCCCACATCGATCTTCAGGCCGCGATCGAGGGCCGCCTTGATCACGTCGTGCACCTTGCCGTCGCGGTTCACGAAGCCGCCCGGATTGCGCGTGAACGGATGGGCCAGGATGTCGCCCTCCTTCAGGAGCGGAATGACCCGGTCCAGGATGGTGTCCGCATCCTCGCCATTGGTGCCGCTCGCCGGCAGGCCCCACAGGGCGCCAAAATGGACATAGAGCGGGATCTCGGCGCGGCGGGCGATCTCCACCGCCATTTCCATCACCTTGATGCCCCAGCGGGCGAAGCCGCCGATTTCCGCATGCCCCTTGATGCCGCGCACCAGGTCGCGGTTCGCGATGGCGGCCCGCACGGTGGCGTCCACATCCACGCATTCAGGGCTGTAGAGGTTCGGATAGTAATGGCCTTCCAGGCCACCGACGAGATAGGCGGAGAGGAAGGAATAAACGCGGGTCTTCTTCGGCTCCACCATGAACTTGCGGAAGCCCGGCAAGGTCATGCAGGAGGCGCCGCCCTGATCCACCACCGAAGTGACGGCGGAGTGCACGCCCACCATGTCCGGATCCAGCCCGAAGCGGCCGCTCACATACTGGTAGCAGTGACCGTGGGTATCGATCATGCCCGGCAGCACCAGCTTGCCCGAGACGTCGATCACGGTGTTGGCGCTCGCCGGAAGAATGGTCTCCTCAATGGCGGCGACCCGTCCGTCGCGCACAGCCACATCGAACACGCCATCACGCCCCGAAGCCGGGCAGATCACCCGCCCACCCTTCAGAAGGATGTCGTAACCCACTGACTTAACCATAAAATTCTCCGTCGTCGGCGAGCGATCCGTGACCGCTCAATTACGAAGCATGCTTCGCATCTCAATATGCAGGGGGCATGCCAACGATTGACATGAATCAAGCGAAAGGGGCTGAGACCGGCCGCGGATGACGCTGCGACAGCCGACGTGACGGCGGGCTCGGAGGCCTGAAGGTGGTGCGGTGACGGGGGTTTGCTCCAGCTGCCCGCGCTCACGGCACCCTTGCCCCGCAAGCATGCAAATTGTTTCCAAACGCGGAGCGCCATCGCCCTCCACGCGCGCCTCGAGCCGCGCTGGCGCGGGTATGGGCAGCTTGAATTGCTCTAATTTTATGCAAACTGGCGCCCAGGAAGGCAGCAATGCCGAACAGCGTGCAATCCAGCCGTCGCGGCGGCGCCAGCGGCGGGCCACACCCGCCAAAGGCTGGGGCAAACGCGCGCGCGGCCCCGCCGGCGCGATGCTCTCCTACGGGTCGTCAGATCGGGGCGTTGGCAGGATCAGCGGATCGCGATCAATGCAGGTGGCGGCGCACCCAGCGCCAGATCACACGGGCCCGCGCCTTCAGCTCGGCGATGCGCAGCGAGGCATAGAGCCGGTCGCGCACCATCCCGGTCGTGGTGATGACCCAGGCGGCGGCCGGCAGTGTCATCAGCTGGGCGCGACCGGCCGAATAGACGCGCTCGATGAGCACGAAGCTCACCAGATGGGCCAGCAGCAGCACCAGGGTGCCCGTGCGCACATGGCCGTTGGCGATATGCAGCATGGCCAGGAACTTGACCGGCTCCACCACCGCATAGGGTACGCCGATCAGCACCAGCACCGCCAGCGGCGGCAGGCGCGACACCCAATGCTCGAACCGGCGCACCAGCCCCAGCGCCGCAAGGCGCCGCACCAACGGCTGGTAGAGCGGCCGCACGATCTCATCAACGATGATGATGATGCCGACGAGGATCCGGAACGCGATCCGCAACAGCGCGAACAACGGGTTGCGGCGACCGCGACGGCGCGGCGCGGAATCAGCGGGCATGACGCCTCCCCACGCGCCCACGCGCGGACGGGCGCCGCCGGGGGGCGCTCACGGCCCCACCAGGGTTGACGGTACCTCGCGCGAGGTCATGGCGCCGAGCACGAAGGCAAGGTTCGCGGCCGCGACCAGGGAGGCGGCATGGGCATCGGCCTGGGCCTGCCGGGCCGTCAGCAGGCCGCTATCGGCCGCCGTCGCCACGGTGATGTTGCCGACTCCCGTGCGATAGGCATCGAGGGCTGCGTCGTAGGTCACCGCGGCCGCATCCGCCAGCGCGGTGGCGGCGCGG
This sequence comes from Xanthobacter variabilis, assembly GCF_043831965.2. NCBI lineage: Bacteria > Pseudomonadati > Pseudomonadota > Alphaproteobacteria > Hyphomicrobiales > Xanthobacteraceae > Xanthobacter > Xanthobacter variabilis. Next base: position 1,821,759 of record NZ_CM195533.1, on the reverse strand, counting down.
TAGGAGGCGAGCGCCGAGCGCAGGGTGTTGGCGCTCACCACAATCTCACGCGCGGCGGCGTCCTTGGCCTTCTGGTAGGTGGCCTCGGTGGCGTCGGCGAGGGATTCCGCGTTCTTGAGCTGCGCCGCGCGCAGCCCGCCATCATAAAGCGGCACCGTGGCGCCCAGCATCACGCCCGAGGCGGCGGATTGCTGGCCGATGGTGGGCAGGCCCGTGGCGCTGAGATTGGTGTTGCCGGTGGCCGCCACCGCACCCAGGAACACCTTGGGCATGAAGGCCGCCTCGGCCGCCGTGATGCCCGAGCGCGTCGCCTTCATGGCGGAAAAGGCCGCCAGCACGTCCGGCCGCTGCGCGAGCGCGGCGGAGATCATCTTCTCCGTGGGCGCATCAACGCTCTCCGGCAGGCGCCGCCCGCTCGCGGCCCGCACCTTCAGGTCCGTCATGGGGGAAACGCCCATGGCGGCGAGCAGCGCCTGATAGGCATCGCGCTCGCCCCCCTGCGCCTGCACCAGGCCGAAGCGCGCCTGAGCCACCTGCTGGCGGGCCTGGGCCACCTCCACCGTGGTGCCGAGCCCCTTCGCCATCCGCTCATTGGCCGCATCCTCGATCTTGCGGCTGTTGGCGAGATTCTGTTCGGCCAGCCCCACGCGGCTGCGGGCGGCGCCATAGAGGAAGTAATTGCGGGTCACATCGAAGATGATCTTCTGATGCAGCCCGTTGAACAGCACGTTGGTGGCATCGGCATTGTGGCGGGCGGCATCGGCCAGGGCATTGCGCTGGCCGAAGTCAAACACCAGCCACTGCAGGGCGATCTGCGGGGAGATGCCGTTAATCTTGGTGCTGGCCTCGTTCACGCCGCCGATCGCCACCGGCAGGGGCGCCGAAAACTTCTGGTAGCCGCCGATCACATTGGCCGAGATGTAAGGCAGGAAGGTCGCTTCCACCATGCCGGTCGCGAGCGCCGCCTGCCGCGCCTGCTGCCAGGCCACCCGCGTCTGCGGGTTCTGGTTCTGGGCGATATCGATCAGCTCCGGCAGGCTCAGCGTCCTGTCGCGCGGAATGTCCGGCGTGGCCTTCACCTCGCCCACCTGCGGGTCTGGCCGCACAGAGAAGTCGCGCACCGGCGGAGCGGAAGGCGCCGCGCCATTTGCAGCCGCGTCGACATCGCCGGCCGGCGCCGGCCCGGCGGAGGCCTCCCCCGGTGGGGTCCAGGGCTCGGAGGGGGACTGCGGCGCGCTGTCGAGCGCGCTCAGCGCGCAGGCCCCGAGCGCCAGGCACGAAACCGCCATCGCCCCCGCCCTCAGCAGGCGCCCGAGCGCTTTGAGTTGGCGCGGCGTCTTCACGCAAACCTGCATCCACTTCGCCCGAAACCGCTCGCCCTGGCGCCAGAGCAGCGCCCAGCCGCGCTCGCGCTCTGCGCCCCCGAGCGGGGTCGCGGCGCATCCGCCGATGCCCCCTCGCGGGTCCTTCCCTGTCGTCGGGCGCCGTAACGGCCGCGCCTCGGATCGCGCCATTGCCATCACCCCGCCACCAGCCGTTCGATCTGCGCAAGATGCGGCATCGGCCCGCCCGGCTCCGCGGTCTCGGCCCGCATCGCCGCGCCGGTGTCATCGTCGCCGCGCTCCGCCCCGCCGCCGGGGGCAACCCGGGCGGCCAGATGATCCAGACGCCGCGACACCCCCTCCTCCAGCTCCGATGCGAACAGCAGCGGCGGCAGCATGGCCTTGATCTCGCGCACCAGCCCCCGCATCCGTATCTGCTGCGCCGCCGAAGGGCGCTCCGAGCGCGGCTCGAACGGCAGAAGGCGCAGCTGGCTGAAGGCCTTATCCACCTCGGTCTCGACCAGGGCCGCGTCGTTTGTGGCGATCCGGCGGGCGGCCGGCGGCATGGCGGCGAGGCGCGACAGGCCGCGCAGGGCCTGCGCCAGATGCTCGCGCGCATCCACCACCGCGCTCTTCGGCCAGATGCCGGTGAAGATCACATAGACCACCAGATTTCCCAACAGGATGCCGACCACCCGGTCGCGCCCGGAATCCATGTCCAGGCTCGGCGCGAAGCCGCTGAGGATGGTGAGCAGGAAAGCGAGCCCCACCTGCACCCCGGCATAGGAAATCCGCTCATTGCCGGTGGACACCCAGGCGCCAACCAGCACCCCCGCGAACACCAGCGCCATCAGCCCGCCCACCGACGACAGATGGGGAATGACGAACAGGATGGAGGCGAACCCCAGCCCCGCCCCCACCAGGCAGCCGCAAATGCGCAGGGCCAGCTTGTGCACGGTCTCCCCCGTGGTGCCCAGCGCCGCCACGTAGCAGGTGATCATGGCCGTGTGGATGCCCTGCCAGTTGATCAGCGAATAGATGATGTAGCAGGAAATGGCGGCGGCCGTCGTCTTCAGCGCGTAGCGCTGGTAATCGGGATTGGTGAAGGCATCCGGCGCCAGGAAAGGCGGCTTGGCGGCCACCGCGTCCGTCCCCCCATTTGGCTGCGAGAACCCGGCGAGCAGGCGCCGCGCCGTGCCGGCGGGCGAGGCATCGGCATCCACCGCCTCAGGCTCATCCGCGGCGGCCGGGCGGCGACCAGCGGAAATGGCGGCGGCCGCGGCGCGGCAGCTCTCGGCGAGCCCCGCCCGCGCCTCCGCAGCAAGGTCGGCTGGCAGCGCCGCCACCGCCAGCAGCAGGCGATAGCTGCTGGCGGCCGCGCCGGCGAGCCACGCCACACGGGCCGCCGGCGCAGTGTGGAACAGGCGCGCAAGCATCACCTGCTGGTCGCCATCGGCGAGGCCCTCCGTCAACTCATCATCAAGACGCTCCGGCTCCCGCCGCTCCAGAGCCTCGGCGGCGGCGGCGAGCCGGCGCGCCACCAGCTCCCGCAGCAGGCGATGGGGCGAGCTGCCGAGCACCAGATAGAACGCGATCATCGCCACCATGGGCATGACGGCCATTTGCCACGCATAGAGCAGGCCCCGCGTCGCCACCTCGCCCACCGGGAGCTGGTCCACCAAGGTGAGCACGAAGCCGATGACCAGCGCGATGATGGAGCCCGTTTCGCCCAGCTGGGAGGCCGCGCCCAGATACACAAAGCCGAATGAGGTGAGGGCGATGACCACGATGCGCAACAGCGGAAAATCGGCGGTGAGCTGGATGACCGGCGCCATGGCCAGCACCACGACGCTGGCAAGGCCGATGAGGCCGATGGCCTGCCCCACGCATTCCGCCCCGCTGGGCCGCGCCAGGAAGATGACCAGATAGCAGCCGATAGCCGCTTCCGGCACCTTGTAGACCATGGCGATGCCGGCCACGATGGCGCACAGCAGCGCCACCCGCCAGGTCAGGGCGAAGCGGCCGGGGAAAGGCTGGAGATCGCGCCAGGCCTGGCGGGCGACGCCCCGCCAGGGGGATTCAACAGCCGCCGCCATGATGCACGGTCGCGGTGGCCGAGGCGCCGACGCGCATCAGCTCGTCCGGTGGCTCCATGAGGCGGATACGCACCGGAAAACGCTGCGCCACGCGCACCCAGTCCAGGGTCTTGGGCACGATGGGCATCTTGCGCGGCAGGTTGATGAGCTCCTCGGAGGCCACGCCCCAGCCGATGCCCTCCACCCGCCCGCGAATGGCCCGGGTGCGATCAGCCAGCGCATAGACGGTGGCGCAATCGCCCACCGCGATACCCGGCAGCTCCGTTTCCAGGAAGCCGGCGGAGACGAACCACGCCCCCGTATCGATGAGCGTGAACACCGACTGGCCCGGCAGAACGAATTCACCGGCCGCGACCGAAAGGCCCACCACCTTGCCATCAAACGGCGCATGCACCTGCGTATTGGCCAGCGCCCGCTCGGCCAAGGCGAGGGCCGCGCGGCGCGCCTCCACCAAAGCGGTCGCAGCGGCCACGTCGCTCACCAGGGCATCCGCCGCCGCCTGCTGCTGCAGCGCCTGCTTCAGGCTGATCTCGGCATCACGCTTGGCGGTGGCCGCGTCGTCCACCTGCTGCGCGCTCACATAGCCCTTGGGCCGCAATGCCTCGAGCCGCGCCAGGGTCTGGGTGGCGAGGTCGAGGTTGGAGCGGGCCCGCGTCACCTGCTCGCGCGCGATGATGGCGTTGGAGCGCTCCGCCTCCACCGCGCGCTGGCGATCGGCAAGGGCAGCTTCCGCCATCTTCAGGTCGGCCGCCGCCTGCTCCTTCTGCAGGCGGTAGGAAATGGGATCGAGGGCGAACAGAAGCTCGCCCTTGCGCACCGCGCCATTCTCCTTCACCCCGAAACTCTCGATGCGGCCAGGGACGGCGGCGGCGATGTTCGCGGCATCGGCGGTGATCACCGCATCCTGGGACAGCGGGTTCAACTCCGCGTTGCGGAAGTAGCGCCAGCCGAACACCACAGCGGCCGCAACCGCGGCCAGGCTGATGATGATGCCCAGGCGGCGCGAATGGGGTTTCACGTCCTCATCCATGGCTATCGTCCGAAGCCCAGGAGGGACACCAGGAAGCCGAGGCCGGCGGCGATGCTCACATAGATGGGCAGGCGGAAGGGCAATGCGTCATCAACCCCAATGCGCACGAACACAAGGCGCACCAGCACGGCGCCCAATATTCCCGCGAGCGCGCAAGCAAGCCATGAGGGGAAATAGGCGCCGAAGAACGGGAGGGATGGCGCCCCCGCCGGCGCGCAGCCCGCAAGGAAGCCCGCGGCGCCGAACAGCACCGACTGGCGGGTGAACCGGTGAGCGAGGCGCCTCAACCGCACGCCGGGATCGCGGCGCCCGATTTCAGGTCCGGCGCCAGGCAGCGCGGCACCAAGCTTTCCCCGGCGGGCGAGATCGGACAGGACAGGCACCTTCGGCAGGAGATGAACGGACGGAAAAACGGCCAAGCGTTAACGGATTGGTAACGGAACCCGGCTGGGGGGACAAGCCGCCCCTCCCTGCCGGCGAAGGCCCCGAGGGCCAAGCGCCCGAATGCCAGAAGGAAAATGCTGGCCTGAAAGCCGCCCGGCGAACCGAAGCCGACCCCGGCTCTTCCCCTCCAGCAAAGGGAATGGGCGCGCGAATCGCCGCCGCCTCGTGGCGGGACGCATTGGCGGAGCGCATCCCGCGGGCATCGGCGCGCCGCCCTCACCAGCGGGCGCCGTCGCCCAGCCACAGCACATAGCTCGCCCACGGCGCCGCCTCGGCGAAGCGTTCGTAGGCGCGGCGGGCGCCGTCATTGTCCTGCGGCGCGAGCCAGCGCAATTGCACCCAGCCGCGCGCCAGCCCTTCGGCCGCCACCGCCTGAATCAGCCGCTCCGCCAGCCGCCGGCCACGCATTTCGGGCATCACAAAGAGGTCGTCCAGCTGCCCGGCCCGCTGTCCGGAAATGGCCTCCGGCAGATCGAAGAACACGGCGAACGCCACCGGCTGGCCATGGACGAACGCCCCCAGGATTTCGGCGACGGGATCCGCCAGCAAGCGCGCCGCGGCCGCCACATCGGGCGCGCTCGGCTCGCGGGCATGGCGCAGCGCATCCCCATAGCGCGCGAGAAGCAGCGCAAGGCCCTCGGCATCGTCCCGTTCGAGAGGGCGCAGGGTGATCTCCTGTTCGCCGGCCGCCTGCCCTGCCTCCATGACGCCCCCCTCCCGCCGCGCCCGGCCAGCCGGGCCGGCCCACCATCCCATAGCGCTGGACGCAGAGCTTGATGCGCCAGGGGACGCGCGGCAACCCGCCAATTCCAGGCGCGAAGGCTCGCCTCTGGACGAGGAGACGGAACCCGGATCCAAGGCAAGAAGGGGCCCTTTCCGCACGGCATCGGCACTGCTCCGGACGAGGATTCGCACCGTTGCGCCTTTGGCCATTCTTCCATCCGCGCGGGCCATGGGTTCGCCGCCCCAAATTCAGGGACACAAAATCCATGAAGAATTTTCCCGGCAGAGCCTCCGCGCCGGGGGCCAGCGGTCGGGCTCGACGGACACTCCAGAACCCGATCCGGCATAGGGCCCGTTCCGTCCTGAGCTTGCGGACGAGGGTGAGGCCGGGAGACAGGCCCCCTCGATGGGGCAGAAGATGAGCGTTCAGGGCGGGCTTATTTTCCGTGCACATCGCCCTTCCGCCGCGCCGCCAGCCGTGCCCCGTCCCGGACATATCGCCCCTCCCCAGCTCTCCCACGCGAGCAAGAAAGGGGCGCGGCATAGGAAACAGCTGGGCCCGGAATACGCCTCCTCTCGGGTACGGAGTGTCGATTGACCAACGGCCGTAGCGGGACGAGCTCGTGCCCCAAGGGCGCTTGAGGCCATCTCCTGCCTTCCGCGCCCGAAGGCCCGCCGTTCGCACCGCCAGGCGCGGGATCAGCGGCGACAGCGGCGACAGCGGCGACAGCGGCGACAGCGGCGACAGCGGCGACAGCGGCGACAGCGGCGACAGCGGCGACAGCGGCGACAGCGGCGACAGCGGCGACAGCGGCGACAGCGGCGACAGCGGCGACAGCGGCGACAGCGGCGACAGCGGCGACAGCGGCGACAAAGAAAAGGGGCCGGCGAGCATGCAGCTCGCCGGCCCCCTTTTATTCCCTCTCCCAACGGCCCTCAAAGGGCGGCGGTGGGAGGCAGCCTCAGGCCTGGGGCTGGGGCTCGATGGAGCCGCCGGCACCGCCGGGGCGCGGCCGGTTCTTCGGCGTGGGAATGGCCGAGCCGCGCGGATTGGCCGGCTCGATCACGCTCTCGCGGTTCGGCTCCTTGCCGTTCAGCAGGTCCACGATCTCATCGCCCGAAAGGGTCTCGTATTCGAGCAGCCCCTTGGCCAGGGTTTCGAGGTCCTGCTTCTTTTCGGTCAGGATGCGCGTGGCCTCCGCATAGCCCTCGTCCACCAGGCGGCGCACCTCCCGGTCGATGGTCTGGGCGGTAGCCTCGGACACGTTCTGCTGACGCGACACCGACATGCCCAGGAAAACCTCATCCTGGTTGTCGCCATAGGCCACGGTGCCGAGATCGGCGGAGAAGCCCCAGCGCGTCACCATCATGCGGGCGAGGCGGGTGGCCTGCTCGATGTCGGAAGCCGCGCCGGAGGTGACCTTGTCATGCCCGAAGATCAGCTCTTCCGACACACGCCCACCCATCATGATGGCAAGGCGGGAGGTCATCTGCTCGTAGCTCATGGAGAGCTTGTCGCGCTCCGGCAGCTGCATCACCATGCCCAGCGCGCGGCCACGGGGAATGATGGTGGCCTTGTGCACCGGGTCGGTGGCCGGAACGTTGAGGGCGACGATGGCATGCCCGCCTTCGTGATAGGCGGTGAGCATCTTCTCCTCTTCCGTCATCACCAGCGAGCGGCGCTCGGCGCCCATCATCACCTTGTCCTTGGCGTCCTCGAACTCCTGCATGGTGACCATGCGCTTGTTGCGCCGGGCCGCCATCAGCGCCGCCTCGTTGCAGAGGTTGGCGAGGTCCGCGCCGGAGAATCCGGGGGTGCCGCGGGCGATCACCTTCAGGTTCACGTCGGGCGCCACCGGGATCTTGCGGGCATGCACCTTCAGGATCTGCTCGCGGCCCACCACGTCCGGGTTCGGCACGATGACCTGACGGTCGAAGCGGCCGGGACGCAGCAGCGCCGGGTCGAGCACGTCCGGACGGTTGGTCGCGGCGATGAGGATGATGCCCTCATTCGCCTCGAAGCCGTCCATCTCCACCAGGAGCTGGTTGAGGGTCTGCTCGCGCTCGTCATTGCCGCCGCCGAGGCCGGCGCCACGGTGGCGACCCACCGCGTCGATCTCGTCGATGAAGATGATGCACGGGGCGTTCTTCTTGGCCTGCTCGAACATGTCGCGCACGCGGCTGGCGCCCACGCCCACGAACATTTCCACGAAGTCCGAGCCGGAAATGGTGAAGAACGGCACGTTGGCCTCACCCGCAATGGCGCGGGCCAGCAGCGTCTTACCGGTGCCGGGAGGACCCACCAGCAGCACGCCGCGCGGGATGCGCCCGCCAAGCCGCTGGAACTTCTGCGGATCACGCAGGAATTCCACGATCTCGGTGAGGTCGCTCTTGGCCTCGTCGATACCCGCCACGTCCTCGAAGGTCACACGGCCATGCGCCTCGGTGAGAAGCTTGGCGCGGCTCTTGCCAAAGCCCATGGCCTTGCCGCCGGCGCCCTGCATCTGGCGCGACAGGAAGATCCACACGCCGATAAGGGCGATAAAGGGCAGCCACGACACCAGAAGGCTCACGAACCACGGCACATTGTCCGACGGGGGACGGGCCGTGATCTGCACGCCCTTGCCATACAGCCGCTGCACCAGCGAGGGGTCGCTCGGCGCATAGGTCTGGAACTGGCGGCCGTCGGTGAAGGTGCCGGAGATGTTCGGCCCCTCGATCACCACGTCGCGCACGCGGCCGAGATCCACGTCCGAGAGCAGTTGCGAGAAGGAGATGTCGTTCGCGCTGGTGCGCTGGCCCGGGCTCTGGAACAGGGAGAACAGAGCGAGCAGCAGCAGAACGATGATCACCCAAAGGGCGAAATTTCGTAGGTTGGCGTTCATTGAACCCTCGTGGGGACAGCCGAAAGCTCTGCTTCGCTCAAGCTACCCTTAGGGAATGAATATCCCATAGGACACCCGTGGCGGCGACACCTCCCGCACCGTCTTGCCGTTAATTTAGGTGCGCACTCGGGCGTTGCCAAGGCAAAGGGGCGCGATCGGGAGTGAAATCGCGGTGACGATCGCGCGTTCCGGACAGGGATGAGGATGCGGCCGGCAAGCCGGTGCCGCCGCTCGAAGGCGGGTGGGTGGCGGCCTCACGCGCTTGCCTCACGCGAAAATCGCCCCGGTAATCAGGCTCCGCGGCGTGGCGGGGCCGGCATCACGCTTACGCGCCCACGCCGGACGGCGACCAGCGCCCCCGCCAAAGTGCGACGAAAAGCGCCGCCGCCCGCGGCAAGGTGATCGCGCAGGGCGTCGGTGAGGACCTCCAGCTTGCCGAGCTCCACCGGTCCCTCGCGCCCCATGGCGGCCACGCAGCGGCCGAGAAGGCGCAAAGCCACCTCCTCCGGCAGGCTTGAGAAGACTTCCGTGGGCAGGTGCCACGCTTCGGGTTCACGGATCAGGCCGAGCGCCGCCGTGTCGGTAGCGACCTCGGCGGCCGCGTCGAGCCGCTCCACGCGGAGCGCGAACTGGCCCAGCCGGCGGGCATCCAACCCTTCCTGCGCCAGTTGCGGCGCGAGCTGGCGCAGGCGGGCGCGGGTGAAGCGGGGATCAGTGTTGGCCGGGTCGCGCACGAAAGGCACGCCTGGCTCCTCCAGGGTCGCGACGAGCCGCGCCTTGGCGACCCCCAGCAGTGGGCGCAGCAGCGCCACGCCCTCTCGTTCCGAAATCGCCCGCATGGCCGCCAGGCCGGAAAGGCCGGAACCTCGGGCGAGGCGGAACAGCACGGTCTCCGCCTGGTCGTCTTGCGTATGGGCGAGCGCGATGGCTGGTGCTCCCACCTCCCGCGCCGCCGCGAACAGCAGCCGGTAGCGCGCGTCTCGGGCAGCGGCCTGGAGGCCATGCGCCGGCTTCGGCCCCTCCCACACCAGGGTCCGGTGCGGCACGCCCAGATCCGCGCACAAACGGGCCACGCCCTGCGCTTCCGCCGCGGCCTCCGGGCGAAGGCCGTGGTCCACGGTGGCGGCGCACAGGATCGGCCCCCCGGGCTGCGCGGCGCGCCAATGAGCGGCGAGCCACAGCAGCGCCGTGGAATCCGGCCCGCCGGAAACAGCGATCAGGATAGAGGGAAAGGAGCTGAACCCCGCGAGCAGGCGATCGCGCTCGGCGGTATCGAGAGCGCGCGCGGCCTCAGCAGCCGACACGCTTTTGCTCACGCTCCACCGCCTGGCGGATGGCGGATGGCGCGCGCGGATACTTGCGGTCCACCTCCAGGAAGGTGGCGCACGCGGTTTCCTTCTCGCCCAGCCCCGCCAGCGACTGGCCCAGGCGCAGCAGCGATTCCGGAGCGCGCACGGAGTTCGGATACTTGGTCGAAACCTCCAGGAAGGAGGCGGCGGCATCACCGTAATTCTTGCGCAGGAACAGGCTTTCCCCAAGCATGAAGGTGGCGTCCGGAATGATCCGGTCGCCGGCATGAGCCTGGATGATCTGACGGAAGGTCTGCTCCGCGCCCGCATAGTCCTGGCGCTGCAGCTGGTTCTGGCCCTGGTCGTAGAGGTCCCGCGCGGTGCCGCCGCCGGAGGGCAATGCGGCGACCTGGGTGCCGGCCAGCGACGAGCCGGCCTCCCCCTCGCCGGCCGGGCGCGAGAGCCCGGCGGAGGCGCTGGACGGCGAGCCCAGCGGCTGCGGCACGCCCGGCGCCGCGGGATCGGCATTGGGATCGAACGCGTCGGAGCGCTTTGCCGGGGCTGCGGGGGGAAGAGTGGGGCGGCTTACGGCACCGCCCATGGCGGGACCGGACGCGGCACCCGCGCTGGCGCGGCCACCCGTGCGCGCGTCAGCCTCGTCCTGCAGGCGCTTCACCTGCGCTTCAAGCTGCTGATTGCGATACTGGAGCTGCTCCACCTGGCCGGTCAGGTTGCGCAAGGCATTCTCCATGCGATCGAGGCGCATGACGGCCTCGGAGGCCTCCGCCCCGTGGCCCGGCTCCTGCACTGGAGCCGGCGGCTTGAAGAGATTGCCGAAAATGTTGTTGTCCTGCTGCGCCGCGGCCGGGCCCGCCATGGCGAAACCGAGGACCACCGCCGGCAACGCCGCGCGGATCTTCCGGAAAGAGGGCAGAATCAAAGGCATGGGGCTCGCAACGGGGCTCGCTGGGTCTTAAAGCACGAACCGGTCGCAACCGGCTTCCGCGCGCCCGAATCCCGCTTCGGCAAGGGGCGCCGGCAGGGCCCGCTCAGGCCCGCCAACAGCTTGTTCCCAAAGGCAAAGACAGCGGCCGCACGTGCCTTGCAGCATAAAGCGGCGATCGCGTCCAAAGTGTGACCCGCACCGCGGCGTTCACAGGCACCGGGGGAGAAAGGCGAAAGCCGGTGCCCGGGAGAGCACCGGCCTTGCGCACATCCGGTTAGCGTCGAGCGGCTCAGGCGCCGCCGGCGTTCAGCACGGTCACAGCACGACGGTTCTGCGACCAGCAGGAGATGTCGTTGCAGATGGCCACGGGGCGTTCCTTGCCATACGAAATGGTGCGCATGCGGGCCGGGTCGATGCCACGGGCGGCCAGGTAATCGCGCACAGCCTGGGCGCGCCGGGCGCCGAGGGCGATGTTGTATTCGCGGGTGCCGCGCTCGTCGGCATGACCTTCGATGGTGAAGGTGTAGCGGTTCCACTGCTGGAGCCACTGGGCCTGGCGATCAAGGGTCGCGCGGGCCTGGGGGGTCAGGTCGGTCTGATCGCTTTCGAAGAACACCCGATCGCCCACCGCCACCACGAATTCCTGCGGAGAACCGGGAGGGCCGCCCGCTCCGCCCATGCCGGCATTCTGATTCTGATTGTTGGCACACGCGGCCAGCGCCAGCGCGAAACCGAACACAGCCGCGAACCGGAAGCCGCGAACAACCTCAAGAAAACGCATTCCGGTGTCTCCTTATCTCAACGCAAACCGGATGGGCTCATCTAGCCGCTCGCCGGTTAAGCGAATGTTCCGTGCGCCCACCGTCGCGCACCCCCAAGACGAGACCCTGCCGAATACTGGGCACTATGGTTTCTCATCCGTTGACGCTCAGGTTTCACGCATGATCTCAACGCGCGTGGGATAGCCGGCGGCCGCAAGGCCGCAGACGTGCCCTCACGGGCGCTTCCCATCGCTTTGATTTCAAGAAGGCTGGCGGCTTCGCAGCGCCGACCTTGAATGTTCCCTTGGTGCTGCCGCCTTGGGGCGGCATCATGGCAACCTTGTGCACACGAAGGGGCGAAGCCAATGCGGCGCGCGACTGTGGCGCGCCGGTCACACCGAAAATGCCGGCTCAGGACCGCAGCGGCGACCAGGCGGGATCCGAGGCGTAGCTCGGCGTGGGCACGCGCTGCTCGTTATATCCGGTCACGTCCACCGTGTAGAGCGAGGGGCCGGAAGCGCCGCCCGGATCGCGGAAGAACATGATGACCCGGCCGTTCGGGCAGAAGGTGGGGCCTTCATTATGGTAGCCCTCGGTCAGCACGCGTTCGCCGGAGCCGTCCGGCCGCATGACGCCGATGGCGAATCGCCCTTCCGCCTGGCGGGTGTAGGCGATCCAGTCGCCGCGCGGCGACCAGACCGGGGTCGAATAGCGCGCCGTGCCGAAGGAAATGCGGTGCTGGCCCGAGCCGTCCGCATTCATGACATAGATCTGCGAGGAACCGCCGCGATCGCTCTCGAAGCAGATCTGCCGGCCATCCGGCGAATAGCAGGGCGCCGTGTCGATGGCCGGAGTGTCAGTGAGGCGGGTGGTGGCCTTGGAACGCAGGTCCATGACGAAGATGTTGGAATTGCCGCCCTGCTGCAGGCTCATGATGACGCGCTGGCCATCGGGCGCGAATCGCGGCGCGAAGCTCATGCCCGGAAAATTGCCCACCACCTCGCGCTGCCCGGTTTCGATGTTGAGCAGGAACACCCGGGGCTCGCCCTGGGCGTAGGACATGTAGGTGATTTCCTGGCTGGTGGGCGAGAAGCGCGGGGTGAGCACCAGCGAATCACCGCGGGTGAGATAGCTCACATTGGCGCCGTCCCAGTCCATGATGGCCAGGCGCTTGATGCGGCGTTCCTTGGGTCCGCTCTCGTCCACGAACACGATGCGGGTATCGAAATAGCCCTTCTCGCCGGTGAGCTTCTCATAGATGACGTCGGCGATGATGTGGGCAATGCGCCGCCAGTTCTCCGGCTGGGCCACGAACTGCTGGCCGGTGAGCTGCTGGCCCGCCACCACGTCCCACAGGCGGAACATGACCTGGAAGCGCCCGTCCGACTGGCGGGTGACGCGCCCGGTGACCAGCGCCTGGGCGTTGATGACGCGCCAATCCTGGAAGCGCGGCGTGTCGGGATTGGAGATCTGCTCCACGAACGCCTTGGGATCGATGGGCGCGAACAGGCCGCAGCGCTTCAGATCGGAAGTGATGACGCCGGAGATCTGCCGCCCCATCTCGGTCTCGCCGAGCAGATCGGTGATGGCGATCGGGATCGGCTGCGGAGTGCCGCCCGTAATGTCGAGCTTCGTGGCGGCGAAGGCCGGCAGCGCGCCCAGGGTGGCGCCGGCGGCGAGGAGACCTCCTGCGCCGGCGACGAAGCGGCGACGTGTCAGCGCGGATCCGAAGCGGTCGAACGGGGGCATCACGGTCTCGGGGCCTCTGGGGTTCGGCCGCTGTGCTGCGAAGGAAACCGCGCGGCGGCCATAGACGGACGAAAAGAGTTAAAAGACGAAGCGCGAATGCGCCATGACAAAAAGCGCCTTCACCGGGTCAAGCGGCATTACCGCTCAAACTCCTGTGGCCGGAAAGTCAGATCCATGCTCTTCCACTGCGCATAGGTCTCCTTGCGGAACATGGTGAAAGGCTGGCAGCGCACCAAGGCGGCCACCGCCGTGCGGGCCACCGCCGGACCATAGGTGGAGGCGCTGCCGCCGATCACCGTCGGTTCAATCCGCAGCGTGCCATCCATCTTGAAGTCCACGCGGATGTCCACGAACACGTTTTCCTGCGGCGGAATGCCGGTGGTGTTCCAGCATTGCCGCATGCGGGCGCGGAAGGCGTCAATCTCGCTCATGCTCAAGGTTGCCGCCTGTCCGGAAGGCGCGCCGAGGGACGAAGTGGTGGACGTCTCCTGGGCGCTGGCCACCCGGCGGGTGGGGGTGCGCTTGTCGAGCAGTTCCTTGATCTGGTCAGTATTGAACTCGCGCGATGGCGCCTGCTGCGCCTGCACCGGGCGCGGTGGCGGCGGCGCAGGTTTCTTGGGCGGCAGCGGGGTCGGGGCCACCTTGGCCTCTTCCTTGGGCTGCTCTTCCTTCGGCTTGTCTTCCTTCTTGGGCTCGCTCTTCAGCGCCTCGTCCACCTTGGGCTCGGGCTTGGGCGGGGCCTCGACCGATTTCTGGGGCGCCGGCGGCTTGGGCGGGGCTTCCACGGGCTTGGGCGGCTCGGGCGGCACATCCACCTTGGGGGCGGGCGCGAGCGCGGGCGGCGGCGGCGCGGAAGCCTCCACCGGCGCATCCTTGCTCACCTTCAGCTTGGCGTCTTCCACAGGGGTTGGCTCAGCCACCTGCTCGGCCACCTGTTTCTGCTTCTCGGCCTTGGGCGCGGTCTTGGAACCCTTGGTGAGCTTGGTGAAATCGCTGGCGGAGATGACGTCCACCGGCATGGATTCGGGCATGGGCTCAAACGGCTTCGCCCTGGTGAAGGACACCAGGGTGAGAACGAGGATGGCCGCATGGGCGATCGTCGATGCCGCAAGGCCCGGTTTCATGGCCGTGACTTCAGCTCCCCTGATCCACTTCGGTGACAAGCGCCACCTTCTTGAAGCCGGCGCCCGAGAGGCGGCCCATCACCCGCATCACGGTGCCGTAATCCACCTTCTTGTCGCCGCGCACGAAGATGCGCTCTTCCATGCCGCCGCGCGCCTGGGTGACGGCCTGCAGCTTGGTGACGAGGTCGTCATACTTGATCTCGCTGTCGCCCAGGAAAATCTGGCCCTTGTCGTTCACCGAGAGGGTGATGGGCTCCTTGTTGTCCTGGTTCACGGCGCTGGCCTGCGTCTGCGGCAGGTCGATGGGCACGCCGACCGTGAGCATGGGCGCGGCCACCATGAAGATGATGAGCAGCACCAGCATGACGTCCACCATGGGCGTCACGTTGATCTCGGCCATCACGTGGGTGGCGCGGCGGCGCGAGCGCCGGCTCTGCCACCCCGAAGCGCCTCCTCCTCCCATGCCCATGGCGTCAGCCCCGCTCGTCGATCTGCCGCGAGAGGATGGCGGAGAACTCGTCCGCGAAGCCTTCGAGGCGCTGAGCCTGACGGCCCGTCTGGGAGATGAACTTGTTGTAGAAAATGGTCGCGGGAATGGCCGCAATGAGGCCCATGGCGGTCGCGAACAAGGCCTCCGCGATGCCCGGCGCCACCACGGCCAGCGACGTATTCTTCGACGCCGCGATGGACTGGAACGAGGTCATGATGCCCCACACCGTGCCGAACAGGCCAATGAAGGGGCCCGCCGAACCCACGGTGGCCAGCACCAGCAGGCGCGATTCGAGCCGCTCCACCTCACGGGCGATGGTCACGTTCATCACCTTGTCGAGGCGCTGCGAAAGCCCGGTGAGCGAGCGGGCGCCGCCCTCATAGGTGCGCTTCCACTCGCGCATGGCGGCGACGAAGATGGCGGCCATGCCGTGATTGTTGCGCCCGGAGAGGGTGCGATACAGCTCCTCCAGGCTCTGGCCCGACCAGAACACCTGCTCGAACTGATCCATCTCGCGCTTGTTGCGGCCGAACAGGATGGTCTTGTCGACGATGATCGCCCACACCCAGACGGACGAGGCGATGAGGCCCAGCATCACCAGCTTCACGACGAAGTGGGCTTGCAGGAACAGGCCAAGGAAGGAAATGTCCGCGGCAGGCGCGGCCATGGGCGCGGCGGCCACCGGCGGCGTGGGCACGGCGCCCATGTCCTGTGCCAGGGTCGGCGCGGCGCCCAGCACGACAAGGCCCAGGGCCAGAAGCGCGACGGTGGCCAGGGGATGAAGGGCGCGGCCCGCAAATGCCGGAACCCGGACAGGAAGAGGCGACGCAATCGCAGACGCCCGGCTGCGCCTGCTCATCTGATCGTTCATTCTCGGCTCCGCTGCACGCAGCTCCTCGCCGCGCGGGACAACTCCGCCCGTTTGTCCAAAGTATCCCGGTGTTTGAGCGGGGGACTCTGTCCAAACTTTGACGGGAGCGCTCTTTCGTGCTGCGGCGCGAAGAAAACGCCGCAAGGCTCGGCAAAAACCTAGGCACGAACAGCCTTAAGGCCAGGTTAGCGGAGCACCCGGAGCTAGGACTTGGCCGTTGTTTTCACCTCTTCCCCAGCGTCACCATCCGCCGCGCGCGCATCGGCGAGAGTCGCCTGCCGCAGGGAGTCGGGGATGCGCTTGGCGCGGCCCTGGGAGACGAAGGCCACCCGCACCATGGCGGACACCAGCAGCTCACCGCCCCGCTTCACCTGCTGGGACAGGGTGATGGACGCCCCCGCCACATCCTTCGACAGGGTCTCGACGTGCAGCACGTCATCAATCTTGGCGGGCTTGAGGAAGTCGATCTGCATGGAGCGGACGACAAAATGGAAGCCCGGGGCCTCCTCGGCCGCCTGGGCGAACAATTCGCCCTGCACCACGCCCAGAAGGCGCATGTAGTCGGAGCGGCCGCGCTCCATGAACTTCAGGTAATTGGCGTGGTAGACGATGCCCGAGAAGTCGGTGTCCTCGTAATAGACGCGCAGCGTCAGCTCGTGGCCGCCTGGAATGAGCCGCCCCGCCAGATGGGGATGGGCCTCAAGCTCGCCCGGCGCCACGGTCCGCTCGCCCGAAAGATCCGTCTTCATGCCGTCGTCCCGAATTGCTGCGCGGCCGAAGAAGCAGCCGCCGCCTTCGGGCGCACACCTACCCCTCATCCTCGAACAAAGGCAAGTTCGCGGGGTTTTCCGCCTCCCGCTTGGGCTCCGGCAGGCCGAGATGGCGGAACGCGATGGCGGTCAGCATGCGCCCGCGCGGGGTACGCTGAATGAAGCCCTGCTGCACCAGATAGGGCTCCACGATCTCCTCGATGGCGTCGCGTGGCTCGGAAAGGGCCGCCGCCAGGGTGTCCACGCCCACCGGACCGCCGCCATAATATTCCGCGATCACCGTGAGATAGCGCCGGTCCATGGCATCAAGGCCAGCGCTGTCCACCTCCAGGGCAGACAAAGCACGGTCCGCGATCTTTCGGTCGATGGCCTTGGCCTCCGCCACCAACGCGAAATCCCGCACCCGGCGCAACAGGCGCCCGGCGATGCGGGGCGTGCCGCGGGCGCGGCGGGCGATCTCGGTGGCGCCGTCGGGCACGATGGCGATGCCCAGCACCTTGGCGCCGCGCACCACAATCTTTTCCAGCTCTTCCACCGTGTAGAACTGAAGCCGGATGGGAATACCGAATCGGTCGCGCAGCGGCGTGGTGAGCAGGCCCGAGCGCGTGGTGGCGCCCACCAGGGTGAATTTCGGCAGCGAGATCTTCACCGAGCGGGCGGCCGGTCCCTCGCCAATGACGAGATCCAGCTCATAATCCTCCATGGCGGGGTAGAGGATTTCCTCCACCGCCGGGGCGAGCCGGTGGATCTCGTCGATGAAGAGCACGTCGCGCTCTTCCAGATTGGTGAGAATGGCGGCGAGGTCGCCCGCCTTGGCGATCACCGGGCCGGAGGTGGAGCGGAAGCCCACCCCCATTTCCCGCGACATGATCTGCGCCAGCGTGGTCTTGCCCAGGCCCGGCGGGCCCACGAACAGCACATGGTCCAGCGCCTCGCCGCGGGCGCGGGCGGCCTTGATGAAGATGTCGAGATTGGCGCGCGCCTGGGCCTGCCCCACGAACTCGCCCAGCATCTGGGGGCGCAGGTGGAGCTCGGCGTCGTCTTCGCGCTTTTCGCCTGAAACGAGGCGGCGAGTGTTCATATGGAATGCCTGTGGCACGGACGGCCGGAGGCCCCGTGGATCGCGCTGCATCACCCTGGGGTGAAATCACCCCGAAAGTGCCATGACCGGGGCCGATCGCCAAACAGCGGCCCTAAGTCCTTATTTCGCCAGCTCCTTGAGGCCCAGGCGAATCAGCTTTTCGGTGGTGGCGTCCTCGCCAGCCTCGCGCATGGCGGCGGCGATGGCGCCATGGGCCTGGGGCGGGCCATAGCCCAGATTGACCAGGGCCGAAATGGCGTCCGCAACCGCGCCACCCTCTGCGGCTACCACGCTCTCGCCACCAACCGAGGGCAGGCCGAGATCCGACGACAGGCCGCCGGGCACCTTGTCCTTCAGCTCAGTGACGATGCGGGTCGCCACCCGTGGCCCCACGCCCTGGGCGCGGGCGATCATGGTCTTGTCGGCCAGCGTCACCGCCTGGGCGAGCTCGCTGGGGCGCAAGGTGGAGAGCACCGCCAGGGCAATCTTGGTGCCGATGCCCTGCACCGTCAGCAGCAGGCGGAACCAGTCCCGCTCCGCCTCCGAGCCGAAGCCGTAAAGGCGGATCATGTCCTCACGCACATGGGTCTCGATGACGAGGCTGGTCGCCTCTCCCATGCGCGGCAGGTCGCGCAGGGTGCGGGCGGAGCAGTGCACCAGATAGCCGACACCGTGCACATCGAGGATGAGGTGATCCTCGGCCACGGTGTCCACCACGCCCTTAAGCTTGCCGATCATTCAAATTCCCCAGCTCGCCGACCGGCCGTGGCCAATGGCGGCGCGCGCCTTCCCGTTCTCCTGCCCGCACCCGCGCGGCCGCCTCACGGGATCGCGGCGCACAGAAAGACGAAGCTCGCCATCGCGCCGAGGCCGGTGCGCACCATGTGCAGCTGCCCCCAATTGGCCATCAGCCGCAGCGTGTCCTCGCCCGCTTCCCCCTCTTTCGTGGAGATGAGGCGCCGGTTGGTGGGCATGATGCCGATGAAGGTATAGGGCCAGTTGGCCAGCAGCAGCACCCCGCCCGCCAGCCACTGCCAGTTGCCGGTCATCCAGAACGCGCCGGCGCCGAGCGCGAAGCCCAGCAGCGAAAGGCTCGCCTGCATGGCCGCGCCGCGCCGATAGGCCGGCTTCCATTCGCCCAGCGCCGCCGGTGCGGCAAGGCGCAGCCGTGCCGGCTGCTCCGCCACGTTGATATAGAGCGCCGCCCCGGTGAACAGGGCCGCCACCAGAAGCGCCAGATGCCCCACGATCATCCGCCGGTCCCCCACCCCCGCCAGGCGCCGCCGGCCTGGAGCCTGTCCCCGCCGCGCGGCGGCTCGGACACGCCCTCGATCGCTCGCCCGAGCATGGCGCTCGAAAACGCCCCGGAGCACGCGCCCGCCCCGCGGGATCAGCGGAATGCCCCAGTCTGTTGAGTTGACACGTTTTTCTCACGCGCGCCGGAATCCACTTCGCTCGAAAGCGCCCTAGAGCACATTCAGCGCGCGGGCCGCGGCGCCGCGATGATGGGCGTGGGTGACCGCGATCGCAAGGGCATCGGCGGCATCCTCGCTCTTCGGCGCGGCGTGGGGCAGCAGGATGGTGATCATCATGCGGATCTGCGCCTTCTCGGCCCGGCCCGCGCCCACCACGCTCTTCTTCACCAGAGTGGGAGCGTATTCCGCCACGCTCAACCCCTTGAGGGCGGGGGCCAGCAGCACCACGCCGCGTGCCTGGCCCAGCTTCAGGGTGGAGGACGGGTTCATGTTGACGAAGGTCTCCTCCACCGCCGCCTCATCGGGCTCATAGCGGTCGAGAACGGCCATCAGCCCGTGGTGCAGCTCGGCGAGACGATCGCCCATCGGGGCGTCTTCAGGCGGCAGGATGGCGCCGCAGTCCACATAGCGCAGGCGCGGCCCATCCGCCTCGATCACCCCCCAGCCGGTCCGGCGCAGGCCGGGGTCCAGGCCGAGGATGCGCACGGCGTGGTTGGGACGAATCGGGGTTACGGTCATGGACATCAGGGTGCGCCGCCCGCCGCGTCAAGGAAAGCCCCGGGCGCGCCCGGGATGCCGTTTCATGCACCCGACGGCGCAAACGCCGCCGGAATACCCTTAGTGCTTGCTGCCGAGAGGGTTGCCCGAGAACAACATGTTGTTGGCCACCAGGGTGTTGGCGCCCAACCCATTGGACGCCACGTGCTCGCCCGCCTCGCTGGCGTTCCATTCGGGAGGAACCACGACCACATTGGCCGCCTCGTTCATGGGCTTGGCGACGAACGCGTCAGCCGCCTTGCGGGCGCGCGCCAGGGTGGCCTGGTCCGCCTCGCGGGCGAGGGCATCGCGCTTCTCGGCGCTGTCCTGGTCGCCCTGCCGCGCGGCGATGTTGAACCAGGTGAGCGCCTCGGTGAGATCGCTGGTGCCGGAGAAGCCACGGGCGAAGATGATGCCCAGATTGTGCTGGCTGTCCTTCAACCCCAGCTCCGCCGCCTTGCGGAACCACTTGAGCGCCTCGCTCCAATCGGGATTGCCTTCGATGCCCTGGCTGTAGAGCACCGCCAGATTGTGCATGGCCCGCACATTGCCCTGCTCCGCGGCCCACTTATAGAAGCGGTAGGCCTCGTCGACATTGCGCAGATTGTTCTCATAGAGGCTACCGAGCCGGTAGCCTGCCGGCGCGTAGCCGCGCGAGACCGCATAGCCCAGCCACTTGATGCCCGAATCAAGATCCTGCGGAATGCCCACGCCATCGGCGAAGCGCACCCCCTCTTCGTAGGCGGCCGCCAGGTTGCCCTCCAGCGCCGCCGTGCGCAGCGGCTGCGGGCCGGTGGGCGCCGGCAGGTCCGCCGTGGACTTGGCGGCGTCGGCCGTGGCCGCCCCTGCGGCCTTGCCGGTCGTGACCCCGCTCGGGCTCAGCGCCGCCAGGGGATTGCCCACCTCACCCATGAGGCGGGAGGCCTCGGCCTTGATGGCGTCGCGGTGGGTCCAGGCGGTGCCCGCCGTGGCCGTGGCCAGGATCACGAGCGCCGCTGCGGCGATCACCGCCGGCGAAAGGCGCGCCGCCATGGGGCGCCGGGCCGCCGCGCGATTGCGATCGACCCGCGGGCGCGTGCCCGAACCGGCCGCACGACCGGGAATCTGCACATCCGCGGTGCTGCGGCCACGCCGCACCTTCTTCGTCCGCGGAATCAGCGGATCGGGCCGCACCTCACCCAGATCCGGCGCCGCTGCCATACGCTGCGGATCGGGCGCGAAGCCCGGCTCCGCGAAGAAATCATGGGGCATGCGCGGGGTCGGCGCGGCCTCGGCCCCGTTCGGCGCGAACGGCCGGAAGGACTCTTCATCCGGCGCGGACACGAAGGGCTCACGCCCCTCATCCGTGCTCAGCTGCTCGCCCGCGCCATGGTCCTGGGCTGCGGCGGAGTCATCATAGGCCGGGGCGTCATAGGCGTTGTCTTCATAGGCGTTGTCTTCATAGCCGCGAGGCTCGCAGGCGGCGGCATCCGGAGCCGCGCCATCTTGCACTGCAGCTTGGCCGGTCGCGGCCTCATAAGCCTGCGCGTCGTCATAGAATACGTCTTCTGGCCGCGGCGTCTCGTCGACCACGCAGGCGTGGGCCACCCATTCATTGTCGCTGGTCCGGCCCAGCTCCACGGTGCGGTCTTCGAGCCCGCGCGCCAGGTTCTCGCCCAGAATCTCCGAGGCGCGACGCTCAACATGCTCCTGCCGGGCTTCAAGGGCGGCAAGGCCACGCTTGAGCCCCACCACCGCCTGGCCTGCCGGATCACTGGAAACCTTGCGACTGACGGCTTCCACCGCCACTTCCACCGCTTCCTGCGTGGCTTCCGCCGAAGCCGCATGGACGCGGTGCATCTCCTCCTTCATGTCCGCGAGGAGGGCCTCGATATCGTCCAGGCGTTCCAGGCGGGCATGGGCATCCTGGAACCGTTCCGTCAGCACCAGCAAATGGTGCTCTACGACCTCCGCCAGCGGGCTCGCCGCCGGCGCCTCGCCGCGCGCGCCGTCAAGCCGGTCGAGCAGCGGCGCAAGGTGCCCCGCCAGCTCGGAAGCCACGGCCGGCGGCAGGGAGGCAAGGTATTCAGAGACCTTGTCGAGCCGATCATGGATGCCATGCACATTGGCTTCCATGCTCGCGTCCATGTGCCGGCGCAGGTCCTCGGCCACCGCGCCCTGCTCGGCGCGCAGGTTGGCTTCGTAGGCATCGACGCGGGAAATGATGGCCTCGGCATTGCGCTCGAAGCTCTCGGTGGCCTGCACCACGCGCTGGGCCGCCTCGCTGCTGCTGCGGCTGACCTCCTCGGCGCAGGCCGCAAGCCTTTCCGCCAGCGGCTGCAGCGCGGCACCCGACATCGTGCGAGAAACCAGCGACTTCAGCTCCGCCGACTGCGCCTGCAGCCGCGCCACCTCCACCGGGTCCACCGCGCGGGCGTTGAGAACGTCGATCTTGCGCGAGAGCATCTCGACACCGGCGGACAAGGCCTGGAACCGCTCCGGCGCCCGCATCTCGTCAAGCGCGGTGCGCAGCTCCAGTAGCTCTTCCGCCAGGTAGGCCATGTCCTCGTGGCCGGCGCCGAAGCCTGCCCCGCGCATGTCCTCCACCCGGTGATGCAGGAGGGTAATGGCGCGGTCCATCTCCACCACTGCGCGCCGGGGCGCGGCCTGCGAGAGGCGCGCCCGCAGCTCGCCGACTTCGGACCGCAGTGCGTCGAGAGTCTCCGTGTGAACGGCTTCGCCCCGAGCCGCAGCCTGACGGGCCGCCGTCGGGTGGACCCAGGAGGCGGACGGGTCACGGTCGCGGGGGCTCCATGCCGGAGGAGCCTTCCCATAGGGGAGCCGCATCGGCTCCTCGACTGCCGCGATGACGGGATCGGAAATGGGCGGCGAAACCCAGCCGCGCTCCTCCTCCGGGCCGGCACCTGCCGGCACCGCTGCTCCCGGATGACCACCTCCCAAGCCGCGCCGAGGTGCAGCCGCGGCATTGGCCGATGCCATCCGCTGTGTCCGCTCCGTCCGCTCCATGCCCGCCTCCCTGCGGCTGGGAGAGCCCCGAGAGGGTGCTTCCATACCATGACCGCAATGCGTGATTCGCTTCATTCAGCATCCGGCCGACATGGTAAATGCGCGGTTAAGCGGCGGATTCTGACGGTTTTTCAGCGTCAGGTAACGGTTACTTTCCCCTACGGTAGCCCGTTGACTCTCCCGGCGGGGCGATGCCGTGCGCTACAAAATTCGACGTGACGGAGCGGAAATCATTCTGCCCGCTTGCGCCGTGGTTTCGACCATCCAGGGGCGCGGTACCGGAGGGCATTGCCGCCGGCACAGCTTCCACCAGCGGCCAATGCGAGCCCGGGCGAAAGCCCAGTGATCTCCCGCGATGTGCACACCGCCGTTGGACGCGGTGCCGTGGGCGCCAGTTCGCGTCGGCTCCACCGACTGGCAGACCCCGCCGACCATCCGGCGCGGACACAAGGAAACTCGCGGCCCACCGGTAGGCGCAAGCTGATGCGGCCGCGCCAAGCGCAATCCCACGGGCGCCCAGGCGCCGTGAGACGGGAGTGACCATTTATGGATGTAACGACGACCTACGATGTCGCCCACACCTCGGGCCACGCCGCGCCGGCCGGGACCATGGCTCCGCCGGCCTCCCCCATGGAAGAGGTCTTCACCATCGGCGATCTCGCCCGCGAATTCGGCACGACCCTGAGGGCCCTGCGCTTCTATGAAGACAAGGGCCTGCTGGCGCCGCGCCGTGACGGCATGACCCGTCTTTATTCGGTGGCCGACCGTGAGCGGCTCGCGGTGATCCTGAAGGGCAAGCAGCTCGGCTTCACCTTGGCTGAGATCCGCGCCCTGGTGGCGGCCAAGACCGGCGTTCCCGCGGTGAGCAATGTGCCCGCGGCCGGCGAGAGCGGCGCCGCCGGCGGCCTTGCCCTCACCCGCGAGCGCTGCCTGAAGCAGCTGGCGCAGCTCGAGCGCCAGCGCACCGAGATCGATGCCGCCATTCACGAGCTGAAGGGTATCGCCGACAGCCTCGCTGCGGCCTGAAGCCTTACGGCCGGGGGCCCTGCCTCCGGCCCTTTCCGAGAGTTTGAGCGGTGCCCGTCTGCGCCCGGCGCCTGAGGAATCGGCTCTCAAGCCACTCGGGCGCCCGCCAGCGGTGCCGAGGGCGTACCAGAAGCCGCGCACGCCTTCTCTCGCTCAGGGCTCGGCTCATGCCGCGGGCCCGCAGGAGAGGTCACGGCGGCGGACGCATCGTGCTTCTCCCCATCCGCATGGCGCCGCAACGGGACGGACGAACGCCCCCTCCCCGACAGCGAATGCGCCGCAACGGCGCTCCTCAGCTTTGCTGCAGCGGGCAGTCGTCACGCCGGCCCACCGCAGCGGGCCGGCGCGAGATCTCAGTCTTCGCTGCTGAGCTTGGCGAGCATGGCCTCGGACAGCTCGAAATTGGCCGTCACGGTCTGCACGTCGTCATTGTCTTCCAGGTTTTCCACCAGACGCAGCAGCTTTTCGGCCGTCTCGTCGTCCACCGCCACGGTGTTCTGGGGGCGCCACACGAGCGCTGCCTTTCGCGGCTCGCCGAACTTGGCTTCGAGCTGCTTCTGCACCTCCGCCAGATTTTCAGCCGCGCACACCACTTCGTGGCCATCCTCGTCGGACGACACGTCGTCGGCGCCGGCCTCGATGGCGGCTTCCATCATGGCATCCGCATCGGCCTTGGCAGCTTCGAACTCGATCACGCCCACCCGATCGAAACCGAACGACACCGAGCCGGTTTCACCCAGGTTTCCGCCCGACTTGGTGAAATAGGAGCGCACTTCGGAGGCGGTGCGGTTGCGGTTGTCCGTCAGCGCCTCCACGATCACCGCCACGCCGCCGGGGCCGTAGCCCTCATAGCGGATCTCCTCGTAGTTCTCCATATCGGCGCCGGCGGCCTTCTTGATGGCGCGCTCGATATTGTCCTTGGGCATGTTCTCGGCGCGGGCCGCGAGGATGGCGGCGCGCAGGCGCGCATTCATGTTGGGATCGGGCAGGCCCATCTTGGCCGACACCGTGATCTCGCGCGCGAGCTTGGAGAACAACTTGGAGCGCACCGCGTCCTGACGGCCCTTGCGGTGCATGATGTTCTTGAATTGTGAATGCCCGGCCATGGCCGTCACCATCCCTTGATAGACCGATCCCGCGCGCCGCCCCTGCGGCGCCGCTCGGATCGATTGCGTTGACTGGAGCCGGCCTTATAGGCGGGAGCCGGGGAGATGGGCAAGGTGGGGTGCGCGCGCGCCGCAGCTCCCCTTAGGTCAAGGCCTCAGCTCTCCCAAAAGGCGGGGCGCGTCTCGCCCAGGCTGCCGCCGAGCCGCACCGGCGCGACCTTCACCGCAAGGCCCGAGCGATCGTCGGTCTCCACCGCCACGCCGCACATGCTGGCCGGCCCGTTCGCCGGCTCGAACCGGCCCGAGGCGAGCTTACGGGTGAAGCGGCGCAGCGGCTCTTCCTTGTCCATGCCGATCACGCCATCATAGCAGCCGCACATGCCGGCATCGGTCTGGAAGGCGGTGCCACCGGACAGGATGCGGTGGTCGGCCGTGGGCACATGGGTGTGGGTGCCCACCACCAGGGAGGCGCGGCCGTCGCAATAGTGGCCGATGGCCTGCTTCTCGCTGGAAGCCTCGGCGTGCACGTCGACCACCACCGCGTCCGCGACCTCGCCCAGCACCGCGCCATCCAGGGCGCGGTCGAGGCCGGCGAATGGGTCGTCCAGCGGATCCATGAAAATGCGGCCCATCACGTTGAGCACCAGCACCCGCGCGCCATTCTTGGCCTCCACCAGCGCGGCGCCGCGGCCGGGCGTACCGGGCGGATAGTTCAGGGGGCGCACCAGCGCCGGCGCGCGCTCGATGAAGATGAGGGCCTCGCGCTGGTCGAAAGAGTGGTTGCCGAGGGTAATGGCATCGGCCCCGGCGGCCAGCAGGTCCTCATAGATGCTCTCGGTGATGCCGAAGCCGCCGGCGGCGTTCTCCGCATTCACCACCACCAGGTCCAGCTTCCAGGAGGCGACAAGGCCGGGCAGGCGCGAGGTGACGATCTCCCGCCCGGGCCGCCCCATCACATCGCCGAGAAAGAGAATGCGCATCACTCAGACCCCGTGCCCTTCACCGCAGGAAAACCCCTCCGCTTCAGTTACCATCACATCCACCGGTTCGTCATGGGGTTCCGCGGGCACCGCATCCACCTGCTGGCAGGCGAAGGCGAAGCCGATGGCTTTCACTGCCCGATGCCGGCGCAGCTCCTCGAGGGTGCGATCGTAAAAGCCGCCGCCATAGCCGATGCGCAGCCCGCGCCGGTCGAAGGCGGCCAGCGGCACCAGCAGCACGTCCGGCACCACCTGCGGGCAATCGGCGCCGGGGGTGGGAATGCGGAAGGCCCCCGCCGGCTCCAGCTCAGCCCCCTCCCGCCAATGGCGGAACAACAGGGGCAGGCCGCGCCCCACGATAACCGGAAGCGCCAGATCGGCGCCGCGCGCCCACAGCGCGCGCGCAAGGGGAAGGGTGTCGATCTCGTCGCGGAAGGAGGCGAACAGCGCGATGCGCCGGCCCCGCGGCGCGCGAAGCTCCGGCACCGCGGATAAAGCGTGAAGCGCAGCCTCACCGGCCGCATGGGCGCGGGCGACACCGCCCATCTCCGCCCGCCGCGTCAGCGCGGCGGCGCGCAAGCGGGCCTTTTCGGCGCTCAGCTCTTCAGGGGAGGTCATGGTTTGCATGAAACGTGCGGAGCCACAAAGCCGTCGGAGGTCGATCCCGGGAAACCTACAACGTAGGTGGGCGCCGTGTGTCCAAGTCCTGGGACGAGGTCAGGGACAGCTCCCTTAAGGATCGATAAGGCCCCGGGGAATAGTCTCCTAACGCACCCCGCAGCCCCGCTTTGCCAATGTAGGAAGCTTTGTTCGCCGGCGCCAGCCCCCGCCCGCACGTTATCCCGTGCAGAGCGCGGAAAGAGCCGGGCGCGCCGCGCGTCAGCCCATGCCCACGGTGCCGCGCTCGGTGGGCACCAGCTCGGCCACCAGGCGCTCGATGCGCTCCGCCACTTCCTCGATGGTGCGGGCCACCTCGCTCTCGCTCTCGTGGATCCGCTCCAGCGCGGAGGCGCGGGCGTCGCGCTGGCCCTCGATGTCGCTCTCCAGGGCGCGGATGCGGCCGCGGGCCTCGGCCAGCTCGTCGGCAATGGTGATGGCAGCCATCACCACCAGCCGCTGGTCCCCAATCTCGCCGAAGGCGGTGCGCAGCTGGGAAATGCGGCTGTCGATGTCGTGTGCCAGCCGCACCAGATGGTCTTCCTGCCCTTCGTCGCAGGCCATCCGATACTGGCGACCGGCGATGGTGACGGAGACATGGGGCATGGGCGATCAGCCGCCGTGGGTCGCGAGCACGTCGCGGATGGTGGTCATGGCCACGTCCAGCCGGCGCGTGACCTCGCGCGCCACCTCGCCCACCTGCCCCGCCTCGGACTGGGCTCGGTCGAGATCAGCCGCAAGCCGCGCCCGGTCATTGCCCAGGGCATGGAGCTGCGCCTGCAAGGCGGCCTGATGACGATCCGCATCGCGCCGGCGATCCAGGGCGTCGACCAGCGAATCGAGGGCCGCATTGAGGCGCCGGGTCGCCGCCACAATGGGGGCGTCCTCGATCGGGGGGCGTTGCTTCAGCGCGTACATGGCAAAAGTGTAGCTGAGTCGAGGGCCAGCGCGCCACCGCTCCCGAGGTTGTCAACCAGAATGAACGGGCGAAATTTCGCGTCACGCTTACCAGGTCGTTGCCAGCGTCTTGACCACCCAGCACCCGCGCGCCCACCGGTGAAGCCCCGCTGCCGGCCTTGCTGCGGTGCGGTATATTCCCATCCCGAAGCGCTCCTCCAGCACCCGCTGAAGGCGAGCAATGCCCTATCGGCAATCGCCGCGACGAACAAGCGCGCCCATCTTGCACCGCAACCGGCTTGACGGCAGGGAGCATGTGCGTTTGACACCCCCGCGAGCGCTGCTATCTAGACAGCCGCCAAGGCAGGCGCCCGCCGACCAGGCCACACTTCTGCTCCAATGGATGGAGCAGAACCTGGGCGCGGCCCATCGGAGGGCCGCCCGCGCGTGCCGCAATTTTTGAGGGGCTCATGTCGAACCGCACCCGCCACGATCGTATGGCCAACGCCATCCGGTTCCTGTCCATCGACGCCGTGGAAGCCGCCAATAGCGGGCATCCGGGGCTGCCCATGGGTGCGGCGGACATTGCGACGGTGCTGTTCAGCCGCGTTCTGAGGTTCGACCCCACCGCGCCGCGCTGGGCCGACCGCGACCGCTTTGTGCTCTCCGCCGGCCACGGCTCCATGCTCCTGTATTCGGTGCTGCACCTCACCGGCTACAAGCAGCTGACCATTGACGAGCTCAAGCGCTTCCGCCAGCTGGGCTCGCTGACGCCCGGCCATCCGGAAAACTTCGTCACCGAGGGCATCGAGACCACCACCGGCCCCCTGGGCCAGGGCATCGCCACTGCCGTGGGCATGGCCATCGCCGAAAAGGCGCTCGCCGCTCGCTTCGGCGGCGATCTCGTGGATCACCGCACCTATGTGCTGTGCTCCGACGGCGACCTCATGGAGGGCGTCAGCCAGGAGGCGGCGGACCTTGCCGGCCACCTGAAGCTCTCCAAGCTGACGGTGCTGTGGGACGACAACCGCATTTCCATCGACGGCCCCACCTCCATTTCCACCTCCACCAACCAGCTGGCGCGCTTCGCCGCCTCCGGCTGGACCACCGCCGAGGTGGACGGGCACGACCCGGAGGCCATCTTCGCGGCGGTCGAGGCGGCCAAGGCCTCCGACAAGCCCACCTTCATCGCCTGCCGCACCACCATCGGCTTCGGCTCGCCCAAGAAGGCGGGCTCCGAGAAGGTGCACGGCTCGCCGCTGGGCAAGGACGAGGTGGCCGCCACCCGCGCCGCGCTCGGCTGGGAGGCCGGCCCGTTCGAGGTGCCGCAGGACGTCGCCGCTGACTGGCGCGCCGCCGGCGCCCGGGGCCAGACGGATCGCGCGGCCTGGGAAGCGCGGCTCGCCGCCGCCCCGGCCGAGCTGCGCGCCGAATTCGAGCGCCGCATCTCCGACACCCTGCCGGCGGGCTTCAAGGCCGCGGTGGTGGACGCCAAGGCCAAGGCGGTCGCGGCCGGCGGCGCCGTCGCCACCCGCAAGTCGTCCGAGGCGGTGCTCGACACCCTGGTGCCGGTGGTGCCGGAGCTGTTGGGCGGCTCGGCCGACCTCACCGGCTCCAACAACACCAAGGCGAAGAGCGCCAAGTCGATCACCCCTGACGACTTCTCCGGCTCCTTCATGCACTGGGGCGTGCGCGAGCACGGCATGGCCGCGGCCATGAATGGTATCGCGCTGCACAAGGGCCTTGTGCCCTTCTCCGGCGGCTTCATGGTGTTCTCGGACTATTGCCGTCCGGCCATCCGCCTTGCCGCCCTCATGGGCGAGCGGGTGATCCATGTGCTCACGCACGATTCGATCGGCCTCGGCGAGGACGGCCCCACCCACCAGCCGGTGGAGCATCTGGCCGCCCTGCGCGCCATCCCGCACCTTACCGTGCTGCGCCCCGCCGACACGGTGGAAACGGCGGAAGCCTGGCAGATCGCCATTGAGAACACGGAGGGCCCTTCCGCCCTCATCCTGACGCGCCAGAACCTGCCTCTGCTGCGGGCCGACGCCACGGAAGAGAACAAGAGCGCCGCCGGCGCCTATGAGATCAGCCCCGCGAGCGGGCCGGCCAAGGTGTCGCTGTTCGCCACCGGCTCGGAAGTCTCGCTGGCGGTGGACGCTCAGAAGATTCTGGAGGCCCAGGGTGTCGCCACCCGCGTGGTCTCCGTGCCCTCATTCGAACTTTTCCTCGCGAAGTCCGCCGCAGAGCGGGCGAAGGTGATCGGGGAAGCGCCCGTGAAGGTGGCGGTGGAAGCCGCCATCCGCATGGGGTGGGACGAAATCGTCGGTTCGGATGCCGCCTTCGTGGGAATGACCTCATTCGGCGCCAGTGCGCCAGCAAAGGATCTCTTCGCCCATTTCGGAATCACTGCGGAGAAGGTGGCCGAGGCCGCCCTGGAAAAGCTCCGGCAGGCCTGAGTTCCGCGCACGGCGGGCGCGAAAATCGCAGCGGCGCGGATGTCCGCAGCCGCGCCCACAAGATCGAGCCGCGCTGGCAAGCCGGCTTAAGGAGGATGAAAGATGAGCGTCAAGGTGGCCATCAACGGTTTTGGTCGCATCGGCCGTAACGTGCTGCGCGCCATTATCGAATCGGGCCGCACCGATATCGAGGTGGTGGCGATCAACGATCTCGGCCCGGTCGAGACCAACGCCCACCTCATGCGTTTCGACAGCGTGCACGGCCGCTTCCCGGGCGAGGTGAAGGTGGCCGGCGACACCATCGACGTGGGTCGCGGCCCCATCAAGGTGACCGCCGTGCGCAACCCGGCCGAGCTGCCCCACAAGGAGCTGGGCGTCGACATCGCCCTCGAATGCACCGGCATCTTCACCTCGAAGGAGAAGGCCTCCGCGCACCTGACCGCCGGCGCCAAGCGCGTGCTGGTCTCCGCCCCGGCGGACGGCGCCGACCTCACCGTGGTGTTCGGCGTGAATCACGACAAGCTTTCGGCCGAGCACCTGGTGGTGTCCAACGCCTCCTGCACCACCAACTGCCTCGCCCCGGTGGCCAAGGTCCTCAACGATGCCATCGGCATCGAGAAGGGCTTCATGACCACCATCCACTCCTACACCGGCGACCAGCCCACGCTGGACACCATGCACAAGGACCTCTACCGCGCCCGCGCGGCGGCCATGTCCATGATCCCCACCTCCACCGGCGCCGCCAAGGCCGTGGGCCTGGTGCTGCCGGAGCTGAAGGGCAAGCTGGACGGCACCTCCATCCGCGTGCCGACCCCGAACGTCTCGGTGATCGACCTTAAGTTCATCGCCAAGCGCGCCACCACCAAGGAAGAGATCAACGAGGCCATCCTCGCCGCGGCCAATGGTGCGCTGAAGGGCATTCTCGGCACCACCGACCAGCCCAACGTCTCCATTGACTTCAACCACGACCCGCACTCCTCCACCTTCCACCTGGACCAGACCAAGGTCATGGAAGGCACGCTGGTGCGCGTGCTGTCCTGGTACGACAACGAGTGGGGCTTCTCGAACCGCATGAGCGACACCGCCGTCGCCATGGGCAAGCTCGGTTGATCGGGTAAGGGAGGCGCGACAATGATCGCCTACCGCACCCTCGACGACGCCGACCTCGCTGAAAAGCGGGTTCTGGTCCGGGTCGACCTCAACGTTCCCATGGAGAGCGGGCGCGTCACCGACGACACCCGCATCAAGGCCATCCTGCCCACCATCCGCGCCATCACGCAGAAGGGCGGCAAGGCGGTTCTCCTCTCCCACTTCGGCCGCCCCAAGGGCCGGGACGAGAGCCAGTCTCTCGCCCCGCTCGCCAAGGCGCTGGAGGCCCAGCTCGGCCATTCGGTGGCGTTCGCCTCCGACTGTGTGGGCGAGGAGGCGGCCAACGCCATCTCCCGCCTCGCCTCCGGCGACGTGATCGTGCTGGAGAACACCCGTTTCCATGCGGGTGAGGAGAAGAACGCGCCGGACTTCATCAAGGCGCTCGCCAGCCTCGGCGACGTCTATGTGAACGACGCCTTCTCCACCGCGCACCGCGCCCATGCCTCCACCGCCGGCATCGCCAGCATCCTGCCGGCCTATGCGGGCCGTTGCATGCAGGGCGAGCTGGACGCGCTCACCAAGGCGCTGGAGGCTCCCGAGCGTCCGGTGCTGGCGGTGGTGGGCGGCGCCAAGGTGTCCTCCAAGCTCGAGCTGCTCGGCAATCTCGTGCACAAGGTGGATGTGCTGGTGATCGCCGGCGGCATGGCCAACACCTTCCTGGCCGCCATGGGCCACAAGGTGGGCAAGTCCCTGTGCGAGCGTGACCTGGGCGACACCGCCCGCGCCATCCTCGAAGAGGCGAAAAAGGCCAAGTGCGAGATCGTGCTGCCGGTGGATGCCGTCGTCACGACCGAGTTCAAGGCCAATGCTCCCCATCGCGTGGTGGACGTGGACCATGTGGGCGACGACGAGATGATTCTCGACGCCGGCCCCGCCACCGTCGCGCTGGTGAAGGAGAAGCTGAAGGGCGTGAAGACCGTGGTCTGGAACGGCCCGTTCGGCGCCTTCGAGATCGCCCCCTTCGATGCCGCGACGGTTGCCGTGGCGCAGGAGGTGGCGGCCCTCACCAAGGCTGGCAAGCTCTTGTCCGTGGCGGGCGGCGGCGACACGGTCGCGGCGCTCAACCACGCCAAGGCGGGCTGCGACTTCTCCTATGTCTCCACCGCCGGCGGCGCCTTCCTCGAATGGCTGGAGGGCAAGGCCCTTCCGGGCGTCGAGGCCCTGAAGCCCGGCGCATCGGCTTGACAACAAGGGGCGGCCTTCGGGCCGCCCCGCTTGCGCGCGGAGGCGAGTTGTGGAAACTCCCCCAGCGTTACCGAAGATCCCACAGACGGCCAAGGCAGGACGAACAAACATGACGGCTGAGCTCGACACGAACGCTCAGAAGATGGTGGCCAGCGGCAAGGGTATCCTGGCCGCCGATGAAAGCACCGGCACCATCAAGAAGCGTTTCGACGCCATCGGCGTGGAGTCCACGGAAGCCAACCGCCGCGATTACCGCGAGCTGCTGTTCCGCTCCACCGAGGCGATGCAGAACTACATCTCCGGCGTGATCCTCTATGACGAGACGATCCGCCAGAAGGCCGCCGACGGCACCCCGCTCGTCACCCTCATCGCCCAGTCGGGCGCGCTGCCGGGCATCAAGGTGGATGCCGGCGCCAAGCCGCTGCCCTTCTGCCCTGGCGAGACCATCACCGAGGGCCTCGACGGCCTCGGCGGTCGCCTGAAGGAATATTATGATCTGGGCGCCCGCTTCGCCAAGTGGCGCGCGGTGATCGACATCGCCGCCGGCATCCCCTCCCGCGGCGCGGTCGAGGCCAATGCCCAGGCGCTGGCCCGCTATGCGGCCCTGTGCCAGGAAGCCGGTATCGTCCCGATCGTCGAGCCCGAAGTGCTCATGGACGGCGACCACTCCATCGACCGCTGCTACGAGGTCACTCAGCTCGTGCTGAAGGAGACCTTCAACCAGCTTTTCCATCAGCGCGTCCGCCTGGAAGGCATGGTGCTGAAGCCCAACATGGTGGTGCCCGGCAAGAAGGCCGCCAAGCAGGCCTCGGTGGCCGAGGTGGCCGAGAAGACGGTGCGCCTGCTGAAGAATTGCGTGCCCGGCGCGGTTCCCGGCATCGCCTTCCTTTCCGGCGGCCAGTCGGACGAGGAGGCCACCGCCCATCTCGACGCCATGGTGAAGCTGGGCGGCCTGCCGTGGGCCCTCACCTATTCCTACGGCCGCGCCCTCCAGGCCGCGCCGCAGAAGGCGTGGTCGGGCAAGGTCGAGAACGTGGCTGCCGCCCAGGCCGCCTTCACCCACCGCGCGCGGATGAACTCGCTGGCCTCCAAGGGCCTGTGGTCCGCGGAGCTGGAAGGCAAGAAGGCCGCCTGATCCACGGGCCGAATTCATCCGCAGATGAGGGGCCGGCCTCCGCCGGCCCTTTTTCATGCCCGGATGCGCGCACTCGCGGCCGCTGCCGCCAATTTGCCCCTTTCTTGGCCGACCGATCCTGCCATGTCCCAATCCGCCGATCCCATCCGCGCCCGCCTGATGCTGATTCTCTCCTCCGCTTTGCCCCCCGGGGAGGCGGCGGCGCGGGTCGCCGCGGGCGATGTGGCCGCCGTCGTGGTGCGCGGCGGCGCGGCGGTGCCCGATGCCGCGCGCCTGCGGGCACTGGCGCAGCCGCTCCAGAAGGCCGATTGCGCCGTGCTGCTGGAGGATCACGCAGATACCGCCAAGGCGGCCGGCCTGGACGGCATGCACGTCGAGGACGCAACCAGCCTGCCTGCCGCCGTCAAGCGCTTGAAGCCGGACGCCATTGTCGGCGCGGGCGGTCTCACCGGCCGACACGAGGCCATGGAAGCCGGGGAAAGCGGCGCCGATTACGTGATGTTCGGCTCCCTCGACGGCAGTGATTTCGCGCGCGCCTGCGCGCTGGTGGCATGGTGGAGCCCCCTGTTCGAGGTGCCCTGCGCCGCCGTCGCCCGTTCCCTCGACGAAGTGGAGGCCCTCGCCCGCGCCGGGGCCGACTTTATCGCCCTCGGGGCGGAATGGACCGGCGGCGTGGAGGGCATCGCCACCATCGCGGCGGCACAGGCCATTATCGATTCGACTGCGGCGGATCCGGCCGCGGGCCCGGCATGATGACCCGCCCGCCCTCTCCCAGGGGAATGGCCACCGGACAGCACGGTGCGACCGTACACCGGGGCCTGAACACCCATTCCCTCCTGAGGCTCTGGGCAGGCCCGCTCGCCCTCCTCCTTGCTTTCGGCCCGCTGGCGGTGCCCGCCTGGGCCCAGCGCCCGATCCAGCTTGCCGAGAACAGCAGCAAGACCAAGCCCGCCAAGACGCCCCACGGCAAGGGCGAGCAGAAGGGCGAAAAGAAAGGCGCGGACGCGCCGAAGGCGGATACCCAGCCGGAGCCCGCCGGGCCCGGCCATCTCGGGCAGTCTCCCGCCGCACTCGGCCGTTATCCGCAACTGGATACCATGGGCGGCAGCGGCGACCTCGCCTTTGGCGCCTATCAGCGCGGCTTTTACATCACGGCGTTCCACGAAGCGCTCAGGCGCATCAAGGAGCAGAACGACCCGGTGGCCATGACGCTGCTGGCGGAGCTCTACACCCACGGCTTCGGGGTGCCCCACGATCCCAAGAAGGCCATCGAGTGGTATCAAAAGGCCGCGGACAAAGGCTCATCCGACGCCCAGTTCGCGCTCGGCCTGATGGCCCTGACCGGCGACGGCCGGCCCGCCGATGAGGAGGAGGCCGCCAGGATGTTCCGCAAGGCGGCCGACAAGGGCAACGCCGCCGCCGCCTATAATCTCGGCCTGCTCTACATGCAGGGCCGCAAAGTCCAGAAGGACATGAAGCAGGCCGCCCACTGGTTCGAGATCGCCGCGGAACGCGATCTCGAAGACGCCCAGTATGCGTTGGCGGTTCTGCTGAAGTCGGGCAATGGGGTGGAGCGCGACCTGCCCGGCGCCGCCCAGCTCATGGGTCGCGCCGCCAACCTGGGCCATGTCACGGCACAGGTGGAATTCGCCATCATGCAGTTCAACGGCATCGGCGTGCCGAAGGACGAGGAGGCGGCGGCGGCCATGTTCCGCAGGGCCGCCCTCGCCGGCAATGCCATTGCCCAGAACCGCTATGCCCGCCTGCTGGCCGCCGGCCGCGGCGTGTCGCCCGACCCGGTGGCCGCCGTCACCTGGCACCTGATGGCCAAGAGCCGCGGCCTCGGCGATCCCATGCTCGACGGCGTGGCCGACAAGCTGAGCCCCGCCGACCGCCAGAAGGCGGAGGACCAGGCCCGCCGCTGGGGCGCCGACCAGCCTGCCGACGCAAAGACGCACTACGTGCCGGGCCAGACCGCCCCGGCCGATGGCAAGAGCGCGCCCGCAAAGCCTGCGCAAGCAAAGCCCGCAAGCGCGAGTCCTGCCAAGCCCCCGCCGGCCAAACCGCTGTCGGACAAGTCACCGCCGGCCAAGCCCTAGGCCATTTTCAGCTTTCGCGGAAACGCGTTTGCGCAAAGCCGCGGGCTGAGGCCGGCAGCGGCCCAGCCGCCTTGACGTGGCAGCCCAAGGCGGGCACACGTCGGCACAACACATCCTCGGCCCGCACCCGCCTTTGCGTACCGCCGGCCCCACCATCAGAGTCCGCGCATGATCCGCTCGCCCCTCATCACCGTCATGGTCCAGGCCGTCCGCAAGGCCGGCCGCGCCCTCATCCGCGATTTCGGCGAGGTGGAGCAGCTGCAGGTCTCCACCAAGGGCCCGGCCGACTTCGTTTCAGCCGCCGACCGCAAGTCCGAGGACGTTCTGTTCACGGAACTGTCGAAGGCGCGCCCCACCTACGGTTTCCTGATGGAGGAGCGCGGCCGCGTGGAGGGGACCGACGAGGCCAATGAGTGGGTGGTGGACCCTCTCGACGGCACCACCAATTTCCTGCACGGCATCCCCATGTTCGCCATCTCGGTGGCGCTGGTGCGCAATGGCGTGCCCATGGCCGGCGTCATCTTCAACCCCGCCAATGACGAGCTGTTCGTGGCCGAGGCCGGCCAGGGCGCCTACCTCAATGATCGGCGCCTGCGCGTCGCGGGGCGGCGCAGGCTGGCGGAATGCGTGGTGTGCTGCGGGCTGCCGCACATGGGCCGCGGTGACCACGAGCAGTTCAACCGAGAGCTCTCGGTGGTGCAGAAGCAGGTGGCGGGCCTGCGCCGCACCGGCTCCGCCGCGCTCGACCTCGCCTGGGTGGCCGCCGGCCGCTTCGACGCCTTCTGGGAACGCAACCTTGCCCCCTGGGACATGGCCGCGGGCCTGGTGCTGGTGCGTGAGGCGGGCGGCTTCGCCTCCGACATGGACGGCGGCGACAAGGTGCTGGAGAAGGGCCATGTGCTCGCCGGCAACGAGCTGATCCACCGCGACCTGGAACGGCTGCTGAAGAGCGCCTGATCCAAAGGTCCGGGCACGCGTCTTCTGAACCTCGCGTTTTCCGGACCTCGCATCTCCAAGACCTTGCATCTCCAAGACCTCGCGCTTTATGGACCTCGCCCTTTATGGGGCCCGAGGTCGAGCCCGCGCAGGCTGCACGCGCCCCTGGGCCGCGTCCGTTTCGCGGCGGCGAGGAAATGCCCTGAGGCGAGGAAATGCCCTGAGGCGAGGAAATGCCCTGAGGCGAGGAAATGCCCTGAGGCGAGGAAATGCCCTGAGGCGAGGAAATGCCCTGAGGCGAGGAAATGCCCTGAGGCGAGGAAATGCCCTGAGGCGAGGAAATGCCCTGAGGCGTTGAGCGTGCGCGTCTTCCAGACGCGCACGCTCAACGCCTCGTTCAAGACCGCTCCCGCTCGAAGGCGGGAGCCCGCACATGTCGCCGGCCGGTGGGCGGGGTCGGCAGTGGTTTCGCGCAGGGATACAAACTGGCGCGAGAAGCACGTGGCCGCTCGGTCACCGCAGCCGTTCCCCGGTTTCGTGAAGCGGGAAAGGCTTGCAGGGTCCGCCTCCGGCCCCGCCATGCCTCACCGCCGGGCGAACAGCTTTTCCACGTCCTTGAGAGAGAGCGTCACGAAGGTGGGGCGGCCGTGATTGCATTCCCCGGAATTGGGGGTGGCCTCCATCTCGCGCAGCAAAGCGTTCATCTCCTCCACCCGCAGGCGACGGCCGGCACGCACCGAACCGTGGCAGGCCATGGTGGCGGCCACATGCAGCAATCGCCGCTCCAGAGGCAAGGCGTCGTCCCACTCGGCGGCGTGCTCGGCGAGATCGCGCACCAGCCGGCTCACATCGGCCTCCTTCAGCAGCGCCGGCACCTCGCGCACCAGCACCGCGCCGGGGCCGAACGGCTCCACCACCAGGCCGAGGGCGGCAAGGTCGGCCGCCTTCTCCGCCAGGCGCTCCGCATCGGCGGGGTCGAGATCGACCACGGTGGGGATGAGCAGGCCCTGGCGTGCGACGCCGTCGCGATCGAGCCCCGCCTTCAGCTTCTCATAGACCAGCCGCTCATGGGCGGCATGCTGATCCACCAGCACCAATCCCTCGCGGGTCTGCGACACGATATAGGTCTCGTGCAGCTGCGCCCGCGCCGCGCCCAGCGGGCGATCGAGATCCCCCGCTTGCACCGGCGCGGCATCGGCCCGCGCGTCGGCGGAGGGGGGCGCGATGTCGAAGGAGCCCTGCGCCGGCTCCTGCGCCCGCGGCGCATAGCCCGCGCCATCGGTCTCCGCGAAACTGGCGGCCTCGCCGGGACGGGAGACGGAGGACCGCCAGTCATAGCCCCCCCGGGGCGCGAAGGCCGCAGCGCGCCGCCAATCCGTCGTGGGCCCGGCCGGGCCCGGCTGGGGCGCGCCGAGCGCCGGCACGGGCGGCTCCAGCTCCGGGGTCCGGGCCAGGGCCACCAGCCGGTCCGCGATGGTGGCGGCGGTGCGCGGCACCCGCGCCGCCAGCGCATCGGTGAGGGTGCGCACGATCAGCGCGCGCACATTGCCGCCGTCGCGAAAGCGCACTTCGGTTTTCGCCGGGTGCACGTTCACGTCCACTTCCCTGGGATCCAGGGAGAAAAACAGCGCCAGCACCGGATAGCGATCCGAGGGCAGAAGATCGGAATAGGCGCCGCGAATGGCGCCCATCAGCAGCTTGTCGCGCACCGGGCGGCCATTCACGAACAGATATTGGCTGAGCGAATTGGCCTTCGAATAGCTGGGCAGCCCGGCCAGCCCCTCCAGCACCACGCCGCCGCGCTCGCCCTCCACAGCGATCACGTTGCGCCCCACCTCGGCGCCCAGCACGTCGGCGAGGCGGGCGGCCCGGCCCTCGGCATCGCAGGGGCGGGCGGGCCAGGTGACAGCCGGCTTGTCCTCGGCCACCAGGGTCACCGCCACATCCGGCCGCGCCAAGGCCAGGCGGCGCACCACGTCCACCGCGGCCGTCGTCTCCGCCCGATCGGACTTGAGGAATTTGAGCCGCGCCGGGGTGGCGAAGAACAGATCGCGCACCTCCACCCGCGTGCCCTCGCCCAGCGCGGCCGGTCGGGGCGGCGTCACCATGCCCCCATCCACCCGCACCTCGAAGGCGTGGGCGGCGCCCCGGGGCCGGCTGGCGATGGCGAGATGGGCCACGGCGCCGATGGAAGGCAGCGCCTCGCCCCGGAAACCCAGGGTGGAGATGGCCAAAAGGTCTTCCCCCTCCAGCTTGGAGGTGGCGTGGCGCTCCACACAAAGGGCCAGGTCGTTCGGCCCCATGCCGCTGCCATTGTCGGTGATGCGCACCAGTTCGCGGCCACCGCCGTGAATCACCACCTCCACCGCCGTGGCGCCGGCATCCATGGCGTTCTCCATCAGCTCCTTCACCACGGCCGCCGGCCGCTCCACCACCTCGCCGGCGGCGATGCGGTCGATCAGGACGGGGGGAAGGCGGCGAATGGTCATGGGCACCGGGCGACTCAAGGGGAGGACAAGCGGATGTTAACGCGGATCATGGCGCGGGAACGGACGCCGCGCCCGCCATCCCCGCCTTTACAGCAGGGGCGCGCGCCAGCCATGATCCACCCGAACGGGGCATTGGGAATGGACGGGCTCTCCTGCCGGCTGAAGCGGGCCGGCGCCGCCGCGCGGCGGGTGGCATCCGGGGTGCTTGATTTCGCCCTGCCGCCGACCTGCGTCGCCTGCGGACGGATCACGGGCGACGCAGGCGGACTGTGCCCCAGCTGCTGGAGTGCTCTGGACTTCATCACCCCGCCTGTGTGCGAGCGCACCGGCGCGCCCCTTCCCGCCCTTGAAGGGAAGGGCGACGGTGGCGGGCCCGCCGCCCCTCGCCTTTCCGCCGAGGCGGTCGACCATCCTCCGGCGTTCGATCGCGCGAGAGCCGCCGTGCTGTTCGGCGACGTGGCCCGCAGACTGGTGCACAACCTGAAATATGCAGACCGTCTCGACGTGGCGGTGCCCATGGCCCGCCTGATGGCCCTGGCCGGACGTGAGCTGATCGCCGAGGCAGACCTCATCGTGCCTGTGCCGCTGCATCCACTGCGCCTGTGGCGGCGGCGCTTCAACCAGGCCGCCGTGCTGGCGCGCCGGCTTGCCCCACCGGAGGGTGCCGCGGTGCAGGTGGACCTGCTGCGCCGGCGCCGCGCCACCCCTTCCCAGACCAAATTCGGCCGGCGCGAGCGGCAGGCCAATGTGGCGGATGCCTTCGCGCCATGCCGCGATGCGGCATCCACGCTGGCCGGGCGGCGCATTCTGCTGGTGGATGACGTCTACACGACCGGCGCAACCCTGGATGCGTGCGCCCGCGCTTTGCGCCGCGCCGGCGCCGCCCATGTGGACGCGCTCACGTTCGCGCGTGTTGTCGACTTCGCATGAAGCCTTATGATACGTCACTTTCGTGACGGCGCCTCTGCCGTTTCACAGGCCCCGAATGTGACGACCCATGAAGCAGATTGTCATTTATACGAAGAGCTGGTGTCCCTATTGCCACTCCGCGAAGGAATTGCTGCGCCGCAAAGGCTGGACCTTCACCGAGGTTGACGTGACCACCGATGCCGAGGGCCAGCAGGAAATGTCCCGCCGCGCTGGAGGCCGCACCACGGTGCCGCAAATCTTCATCGGCGATACCCATGTGGGCGGGTGTGACGACCTTTATGCCCTGGACCGCGCCGGCGAGCTCGATTCCCTCGCCGCGTAACCGCTTCGCCGCCGGAGGAGCGCGCAGCCGCGCTCCAGGGGCACCGGTGGCGAGAGAACAGCCCGGCAAGGCCAGGCTGTCGCGCGGGGTCTTCGGGGTCCCGCCATCACTTCTTTGCGAGGGCCCATCAGCCGCCATCCCGGGTCAGGCGCCGGGCCCTGTCCAGCGCTGGCGCCCAGGCCGCGCGGAGCGGGCCGCGGGTGATCGGATCATGCGCCACGCCCCGTGCAAAATGCGCGGGCGCTCACTATCTTCCAATGTGTTGGGGCAATGCCACGCAAACGCCCGCAGATAGCGAAGGCAACCTGAATGACCTCCCTCGACACCGCCCAAACCCTGCGCGTCGGCCTGGTGCAGCTGCGGACGGGCCGCGATCCCGCTGCCAATCGCGAGGCGGCGGCGGCCTTGGTCCGCTCGGCGGCCGGGGAAGGCGCGCGCTATGTGCAGACGCCCGAGACCACCAACATCATGGAGCTGGACCGCGGGCGGCTGTTCGAGCTTCTGGCCGAGGAGCAGGACGACGCGACCCTCGCCGCCATGCGGGAGCTGGCGCGCGAGCTGAAGATCCACCTGCACATTGGCTCTCTCGCCCTCAAGGTCTCCGAGACCAAGGCCGTGAACCGTGCCTTCATCATCGATCCGGAGGGCGAGATTTCCGCCCGCTACGACAAGATCCACATGTTCGACGTGGATCTGGGCAATGGCGAGAGCTACCACGAATCCAGCGCCTACAGGCCCGGCGAGCGCGCCGTGACGGCAGGTGTGGACGGCATCCGCATGGGCCTGTCCATCTGCTACGACCTGCGTTTTCCCGCCCTCTACCGCGCCCTGGCGGAAACGGGCTCCAAGGTGCTCACCGTGCCCGCCGCCTTCACGCGGCCCACGGGCGAGGCCCACTGGCATGTGCTGCTGCGCGCCCGCGCCATCGAGAACGGCGCCTATGTCCTGGCTGCCGCACAGGGCGGCCGGCATGAGAATGGCCGCGAGACCTATGGCCACTCCCTGGTGGTGGACCCGTGGGGCCGCGTCATTGCGGAAGGCGGCGCGGAGCCGGGCTTCCTGCTGGCGGAAATCGACATGAAGGAGGTCGCCATGGCGCGTGCGCGCATCCCCTCCCTCACCAATGGCCGGCGCTTCGAGGTGGCCGACGCCCAGCCGGCGGGCCGGCTGCACGTGGTGGGGAGCGCGTCGTGATTCTCTATGCGCTGCAGTGCGCGGCGGGGCACCGGTTTGAAAGCTGGTTCCCCTCCTCCTCCAGCTATGAGAACCAGCGCGCGCGCCAGCTCGTGAGCTGCCCAGCCTGCGGCTCCACCGACATCGAAAAGGCCATCATGGCCCCTTCCGTGGCACGCACCGACCAGCCCCGCCCCCCAGCCGAGGCCACCGCCCCGGCGCCGGAGGCCGCACCCGAGGGCGCGCCTGCTCTTCCCGTCCTGTCCCAGCCCGAGGCGGAGCTGCGCGATCTCATGCGCCGGCTGCGCGAGCATGTGGTGAAGACGTCGGATTATGTGGGCGGCGAGTTCGCGGATCTCGCCCGCAAGATGCATGAGGGCGAGGTGGAGCATCGCTCCATCTATGGGGAAGCCACGCCTGACGAGGTGAAGTCCCTGCACGAGGACGAGATAGAGGTATTCCCCCTGCCGATCCTGCCCGACGAGCGCAACTGACGCCGCTCCAGCTTCCTCCGCAACCTCTCACGAAGCCCGCATTTTCAAGCGGGAAGCGCTGCGGATGACGTCCATTGCCCATCCGCGAGGGCGCGGAAAGGCGCATCCCGCCGGTGCGGCACCCCACACAATCGCAGGCTATCTAAGGCCTTTGGCGCGGCGCGTGGCCAGAGCACGGCCCCGCTCAGACCGGAGCGGGAGCCGCCTTGCCTGCGGCCAGCTTGCCGGAGCCCGCATTGGCCGTGGAACGGGGCGCCTTCGCCGGTGGGGCCGGCAGATCGCCATCCACATCGCCCTCGGAGCTGCGCATGCGGTCCATGACCGCCTTCTGCACCTTCTCGAAGGCCCGCACCTCGATCTGCCGCACGCGCTCGCGGGAGACACCGAACTCGGAGGCGAGATCCTCCAGCGTCATGGGATCTTCCGACAGGCGGCGCGCCTCGAAGATGCGGCGCTCGCGATCGTTAAGCACGGAGAGGGCGCCGGCCAAGGCAGCGCGGCGATTATCCAGCTCCTCGCTTTCGGCGAGCTGCTCTTCCTGGTCCAGGCGCTCGTCCACCAGCCAGTCCTGCCACTCGCCGCCCTCGGAATCCTCGCGGATGGGGGCATTGAGGGAGGCGTCGCCGCTGAGGCGGCGGTTCATGTCCACCACCTCCTGCTCGCTCACGCCCAGCTTGGTGGCGATCTGCGCCACCTGATCGGGCCTGAGGTCGCCTTCCTCGAGGGCGGAAATCTGGCTCTTGGCCTTGCGCAGGTTGAAGAACAGCTTCTTCTGCGCCGCAGTGGTGCCCATCTTCACGAGGCTCCACGAGCGCAGGATGTATTCCTGAATGGAGGCGCGGATCCACCACATGGCGTAAGTGGCAAGGCGGAAGCCCTTTTCGGGCTCGAACCGCTTCACCGCCTGCATGAGGCCCACATTGCCCTCGGAGATGACTTCCGAGATGGGCAGGCCATAGCCGCGATAGCCCATGGCGATCTTCGCCACGAGGCGCAGATGGCTCGTCACCAGCTTGTGAGCGGCTTCCCGGTCCCCGTGCTCGCGCCAGCTCTTGGCGAGCATATATTCCTGTTCGGGTTCCAGCATGGGAAACCGGCGGATCTCTTCGAGATACCGCGTCAGCCCCCCCTCGGCGGAGGGGATGCTCATGGTCTTGGCCTGGGCCATGGAGGATGCCTCCTGTTTCTGCGGTCCCGATGCGGGCGACCGCGCGCGGCTGCGTGACGCCCGCCGCAACTTTCAACCATACATAATGACAGCGCGCCCGAACAGGCTTCAATTCCTCACGTCATCGCGAGTGCGGTGCGAAATGGACAGGGCCTCGCGCAAGGCGGAAAGGTCCGCCGGCAGCTCGCTCTCGAACGAGAGATGCTCCCCCGTCACCGGGTGGGCGAAGCCCAGCCGCGCGGCATGGAGCGCCTGGCGCCCCAGCCCCGCCAGCAGCTCGCGCGCGGCGGGATCGAGCCGCGCCGCCTTGGTGCGGAAACCCAGGCCATAGACCTCGTCACCCAGCAGCGGATGGCCGGCATGCGCCATATGGACGCGGATCTGGTGAGTCCGGCCCGTCTCCAGGCGGCATTCCACGAGGCTGGCCACCGCGGTGCCATCGGCCCCCGCATAGGTTTCCAGCACCTGCCAATGGGTGATGGCATGCCGCCCGCTGGCGCGCACCGCCATCTTTTGCCGGTGGGTGGGGTGGCGATCGAGGGGCGCATCCACCGTGCCGCGCAGCTCCGGCACACCCCACACGAAGGCGAGATAGGCGCGCTCCAGCGGCCCGGTGCGGCCGTGATCGGCGAACTGGGCCGCCAGGCCCTGGTGGGCCTTGTCGGACTTCGCCACCACCAGCAGGCCGGACGTGTCCTTGTCGATGCGGTGCACGATGCCCGGCCGCTTCACCCCGCCAATGCCGGACAGGCTTTCCCCGCAATGGTGCAGCAGCGCGTTCACCAGCGTTCCGGAGGCGTGCCCCGGGGCCGGATGCACCACGAGGCCCGCCGGCTTGTCGATGACGATCAGCTGGTCGTCCTCATAGGCCACGGTGAGGGGCAGGTCCTCCGGCTGCGGCTCGGCCGGCTCGGGGGGCGGCAGCAGCAAGGTGAAGACATCGCCGGCATTGACCCGTCCCGCCGCGTCGCCTACCACACGCCCGCCGGCGCTCACCCGCCCTTCGGCCACCAGGCGCTGGATGCGGGTGCGGCTGAGGTCGGGCGCGAGGCGCGCGAGCACGCGGTCGAGCCGCGCGCCCTGGTCCTCCGCCCCGGCCGTCAGGGTGAGCTCGATCGCGGCCTCGCCATCGAGACCGTCATCGAGGATGTCGTCCGCGACATCATCATGCTTCATCCGCGCGTCAGTCTTCTTCATTCACCACAGGTCCGCCAAAGGTCCGCTCATGTTCCATCGCCCGCCCCCTCCCGACACCCCCGAAGAGGCGCTGACGCCGGAGCAGGAGCGGGTCATCACCAAGTTCCGGCGCTTTTCCAGCATGTCCATCCTGGTGATGGTGCTGGGCGTCGCGGCGGTTCTCGGCGTCATTAGCTACCGTATGATGCGCGCCAAGCCACTGGCCACCGGCGAGGTCACCGCGCTGCTGCCCAAGGGCGCCAAGATCACCTCCACCGCGGTTTCCGGAGACGCCGTGGTGGTGGTGCTCGACATCAACGGCTCCA
The DNA here is from genome assembly GCF_043831965.2 of Xanthobacter variabilis. Taxonomy (NCBI): domain Bacteria; kingdom Pseudomonadati; phylum Pseudomonadota; class Alphaproteobacteria; order Hyphomicrobiales; family Xanthobacteraceae; genus Xanthobacter; species Xanthobacter variabilis. The sequence continues at coordinate 1,777,450 of NZ_CM195533.1, read as the reverse complement.
CCGAGATCCGCACCTTCGATCTGCACACCCTGGCGCCCGCCGGCAAGCTCCGCTTCGCCGTGGAGCCCTGAGGCGGCAGCTGACGGGGCCAGCCCAGCTGGCCCGCCAAAGCCGCTTATTGCAGCGAACCTTCGCCGTCGCCCGGCATGCGCGCCAGCAGCATCTGGGTGATGGCCACCAGCATGTCGGCCCGCGCCTTCAGGGTCTCCGCCTCCAGCAGGGCCTGCTTTTCCAGCGCCCCATAGGGCGACATCACCGACAGGGTGTTCACCAGCGTCTCGGTGCCGGCCTGCCGGATGCCCTCCCAATCGGCTTCGAGCTGATTGGCGTCGAGAAAAGCCGCGAGCGCCTCCAGCAGCGCAGAGCGGTCCACCTCTGCCTCGCCCGCAGGCGCGAAATCGGTGCCGAAGGGCGCCGTGTCGATCTTCGCCTGGCGGTAGGGGGTGGTGACGTCCAGCTCCTCCATCACGCGGTAGCGGCAGATGCCGGTGAGCGTGATGAGATATCGCCCGTCGCCGGTTTCACTGAACTCGGTCAGCCGGCCGACACAGCCCACCTTGTGCAGCGCCGGCCCGCGACCGGTGGCAGGCACGGTTTCGTCCGGCTGCACCATGCCGATGAGGCGCGAGCCGCCCAGCACGTCGTCCACCATGGCGAGGTAGCGCGGCTCGAAGATGTTGAGCGGCAACTCGGCCCGAGGCAACAGCAAGGCGCCGGTGAGCGGGAACACCGGAATCACCGGCGGCAGATCCGCCGGCGACAGGTATGTCTTGTTGGAAGCCAAGGGTCGAGATCCTTCGCGTCTAGGGCCTTCAGGCGAACATGATCGCCGACAGCTTCTTGCGGCCGGTCAGGGTGAGGGGGTCGGTGGGGCCCCAGGCCTCGAACAGCTGCAGCAGCTGCTTGCGCGCGGCGTCCTCATTCCAGGCGCGGTCGCGCTTGACGATGTCGAGCAGGTGAACCATCGCGTCCTCGCGGCGGCCACGGGCATGGAGCGCCAGGGCCAGATCGAAGCGGGACTGATAGTCCGCTGGGTCGATGTCCACCTTGGCCTCGAGCGTGGCGAGATCGCCCAGCGCGGCCGCCTGCTCCGCCAGCTCCACCGCCGCTCGGGCGGCCGAGATGGCCGGGTCGTTCTGCTTGTCGGCGGGAACGGAAGCAAGCGTCGCCTTGGCCTGCTCAAGGGCGCCGGCCTGCACCTGGGTGCGCACCAGGCCGGAGAGGGCCGCAAGGTTGGCGGGGTCCTCGCCCAGCACGGCTGCGAAGATCTCGGCCGCGCCCGCAAGGTCGTTCTGGGCCAGCGCCGCCTCGCCGGAGGCCAGCACCTCGGCGACATCCGCGCCCTCTGCGCCGCCACCGCCACCCAGGAGGCGCTCGATGAAGCCCTTCACTTGGCCTTCCGGCAGCGCGCCCATGAAGCCGTCCACCGGCTGTCCGCCCACGAAGGCGTAGACGGTGGGAATGGACTGGATGCCGAGCTTGCCGGGAATGACCGGGTGCTCGTCAATATTCATCTTGGCGAGGCGCACCTTGCCCTTGGCCGCCTTCACCACCTTTTCGAGGATCGGGCCGAGGCTCTTGCAGGGGCCGCACCAGGGCGCCCAGAAGTCCACCAGCACCGGGCGGTGCTTGGACTCCTCCATGACATCCTTCATGAAGCTCTCGGTGGTGACATCGATGATGTCGCCGGCGGGCGCCGCTCCGCCATTGCCCGCGCCCGCTGCCGCGCCGTTGGCGCCCGGCTGATTGAACAGCATGTGTCGGCTCCTCGATCCCTGCCCGCGATGTCGCGGCCACGCTTCGTCCCTTAGATGGGGCGGCGACGGCGACGCGCAATCGCTCCACCCGCCTTCTAGCCTTTTCCCTTCGCGAGCGTAAGGCACGCTCGCGCGTCGCCATCGTGCGATCGCGCATCGCCGCATTCTGGCGCTATGATATGTTCTCCCTCGCGCCTGGAGCTGCCCCCATGAGCGAAGACAGCAGTGAACATTCAACGCCCGCGCGCGACAACCACCCCCTTCCGGTGGATGCCGGCCCGGCCGTGCCCACCAAGCTGACGACGTCCAAGACCCGGTGGGCGGAGGAACGGCGCTTCATCACCGGCCATGGCGACGCGCCAGGAAAGGAGCGCCTGCCCCCGGGCCAGCACCTGGTGACCGACTGGCCGGTGCTGGACCTGGGCGAGCAGCCGCAGGTGCCGCTCGCGGCCTTCCGCCTCGATGTCACAGGCGCGGTGGAGACTCCGGCCTCCTGGGATTGGGACGCCTTCATGGCGCTGCCGCAAACCCGCTTCGTCAGCGACATCCACTGCGTCACCACCTGGTCGCGCTATGACAATGCCTGGGAAGGTGTCTCCACCCGCGCCATTCTCGATCTGGTGCGCCCCACCGCCGATGCGCGCGCGGTGATGCTGCGCAGCCACGACGGCTACACCACGAATCTCCTGCTCGAGGATTTCGCCGATCCCCTGGCGCTGGTGGCCCATTCCTGGGAGGGCGAAGCGCTCACCCGCGTCCATGGCGGACCGGCGCGGCTGGTGGTGCCCCACCTCTATTTTTGGAAAAGCGCCAAGTGGCTGCGCAAGATCGAGGTGCTCACCGCCGATAAGGCCGGCTTCTGGGAGCGGCGCGGCTACCACATGCGCGGCGAGCCCTGGGCCGAAGAGCGCTATTCCGACGACTGAGCACAAGGGCGCGCACCCTCACGGCGCCTTAAGAAGGGTCGCCACCTGCGCGGCGGCCCTCTCTCCCGATTGCCAGGCCCCGCCCACGGTGCCCCACAGGCTCTCATGGGCATGCTCGCCGGCAAACAGCAGGCGCCCCGCCACCACCTCCAGAAACGCGCGGCGCATGTTGCCCGCCCCCGGCAGGGCGCACGACATGGCACCAAGCGCCAGCGGCTCGCGGCCCCAGGCCGTGCTGTGGACGCGGCCGATGCGACGGGCCGCATCGGCGCCGAATTCGCGGGTGATGGCCTCCGCCAGCACCGCGCGCACCCCCTGCGGTGATGCATTCTCCACATTCTGCGCGAACCGCCCGCCCACCTCCAGGCTGTAGAGGGCGCTGCCCGCCAGGCGGGCCCGCAGCGCATAAGCCTGCGCCCCTTCAGTGCGGAAGAAGATGGTTTCGTCGGGCAGGAAGCCGGCGGGCGCGCCGGGCCATTCAAAGACGATGTGATTGAAGATGCCGAGCGGGATCCTCTCCACCGCCGCGCGCTGGCGCGCCGGCAGCTGGGGAATGCGCAGCTTGCCCGCGGCCAGGAGGCTGGGCGGCACCGCCACGATGACGAACCGCGCCGTGAGGCTGCCACGCCCGGTGACCACCACCACACGCTGCCGGCTGGTGAATTCCACGGAGCGCGCGGCCGTGTCCAGCTGCACGGCGAGCGGCGTGGCGAGGCTCGCCACCAGCGTGCCGATGCCCTGGCGGCAAACACTGGCGCCGCCGCGCTCCTCCGCATGGGCGACATCCACGGTGGAGACGTCTTCCAGGTCCCTGGCGCGCAGGAACGGCCCGGCCACGAACCGGGCCGAAGCCGACCAGGGGCCGAGGTCCGGCATCACCCGCGTGGCAGGCATGTCGCGCCCGGCATCGCCGGCGGCCACGATGGCCCGCTCGCCCCGGCGCACAGCGCCGACGAAATCCTCATATTCGGGATCGCGCGCCTCCTTGCCACCAAGGTAGAGGCGGCCCGCCTCCGGCGCGGCGGTCACCTCCAGCCCGGCGGCGCGGCCAAGGGTGGGAAGCGGGGTGGCGGCGGGAAAATCGAGGCGGTTCGCACCCAGATCGACAGGCACGCCGAACGTGCCGCTGTCGGTGCTGGCGCGCCCGCCCACGCGGTGGGCCGCCTCGATCAGGGTGTAGCTGATTCCCGCCTCGGCCAGCTTGCGCGCGGCGGCGATGCCGGCGGCGCCCGCGCCGATGATGATGACGTCGGGCTGGGAGGTCTGCCCCAGCGCGGCATAAGGCACGCCGGCCAGCGCCAGCGCCGCGCCAGCCCTCAGCAGGCGGCGGCGGTCGAGCGGGCAATCAAGGGCGTGCGACAGGGGATCTGAGGGCAGCTTCGACACGGCGCGCAACCTATCACGCCCCCCGCACGCGGGCGAGGGGCTGGGCATGATCAACCGTCAGGAACCACAGGCGCGCAACGGGCGCCCCTCCTCCGCGCGCTGGGACTGCGGCACGGCCTCCGCGATGGGGCGGGAGGCTGGCATTCAAGGTGGACTGGCCTTTCCCGGCGACCCGTCCCCGCCTCGCCGGGCTCTCCCCCCACCTTCGGGCCCCGCCCCAGCGCGCGGGGGGAGGGCCAGGACGTGCGGAACAGCCGCTGGCGGGACCTAACCTTCGCCACGGCTAGCCACAGTCGATCGGCCCCATGGGGCCGATCGAGCTTGGGGGCGACCGGTCCTGGGGGCGACCGGTCCTGGGGGCGACCGGTCCTGGGGGTGACCGGTCCTGGGGGTGACCGGTCCTGGGGGTGACCGGTCCTGGGGGTGACCGGTCCTGGGGGCGACCAGGGCTGGCGGCCTGGGCGGGACCACATGCCACGGCCGCTTGCGCCTCCCCCGGATCTCCGCCCCTCGGAGTCAGCTCTTGCGCTCGGCGACGAAGTGCGCCGCCGCCTTCAGGGTGTCGCCGCGCGGGCCGAACCCGGCCAGGGCCGCCTCGGCCTGGGCCACCAGGCGGGCCAGCTCGTCCCGCGCCGCGGGCAGGCCGAGGCGGGAGACCAGCGTACCCTTTCCGGCCGCCTCATCCTTGCCCACCTTCTTGCCGACCGCATCGGCGGAGCCTTCCACGTCGAGGATGTCGTCGGCGATCTGGAACGCCGCGCCCAGCGCCAGCCCATAGGCCGCCAGGGCGGCGCGCTCGGTGGCGTCGGCGCGGCCGAGGATGGCGCCCGCCTCCACGGAAAACAGCAGTAGCGCGCCCGTCTTCATGGCCTGGAGCCGGCGGATCTCCTCCACAGGCAGCGCCAGCGGCCGCCCGCCGTCGAAGCGCCCCTCGGCCGCAAGGTCCAGCATCTGCCCGCCCACCATGCCGCCGAGCCCGGCCCCGCGCGCGAGGCCGCGCACCAGCTCCAGCCGCACGGTCGGGTCGGGGTGGGTATCCTCGCCGGCCAGCAGGTCGAAGGCCAGAGTGAGCAGGCCATCACCGGCGAGGATGGCGCTCGCCTCGTCGAACGCCTTGTGCACGGTGGGACGGCCCCGGCGCAGGTCGTCATTGTCCATGGCCGGCAGGTCATCGTGGATCAGGGAATAGCAGTGCACGCACTCCACCGCCGCGGCCGCCGTGACGGACGCCTCCACCGGAAGGCCGAACAGCGCGGCCGCCTCGATCACCAGGAACGGCCGCAGCCGCTTACCGCCACCGAGGGCCCCGTGGCGCATGGCGGCCAAGAGGCGGGCCGGGCGCTCCCCCTCCCCCGGCAAGGCAGGATCGGCAAGGGCGGCGGCGAGGCGAACCTCGGTGACGGTGGCGGCGGCTTCAAGGCGCAAAGCGAGCGATGGGGTCACGGGGGAACCTTCGTGCAGCGGGCGGGGACGGGCGGCCGGAACCACAGGCGATGCACCTTCCCCCGGTTGACGCATCGATCCGGGTGCCCCAACCAGGAGGCAAGGTCAAGGCGCCCGCTTCGGGCGCGGCCGAACGGCGTGGCCGCCGGAGCGGGGGCCACCGGCATGGAAAGGCGACCGCGAGAGGACTTGCGATGATCCGGTTCCTAGCCCAGCTCGCGCTGGCGCTCCTGGCCATCCCGATGGTTCTGGCGGTGCTCTACAATTTCAGCAATCCCGCCTCCACCCTCATGCTCTACCGGCTGGCGAGCGGCCAGAGGGTGGAGCGCATCTGGACGCCCATTTCCCAGATCTCGCCGACCCTGGTGCGCACCGTGGTCGCCTCCGAGGACACGCGCTTCTGCAGCCATAATGGCATCGACATCACCGAAATGCGCCGCATGGCCGAGCGCGCGGACGACCTGGAGGACCTGCGCGGCACCTCCACCATCACCATGCAGGTGGTGAAGAACCTGTTCCTGTGGCAACACCCCGAAGTGCCGCGCAAACTTTTGGAAATGCCGCTGGCGCTCTGGCTCGACCTTGTCATGAGCAAGCGGCGCATCATGGAAATCTATCTCAACATCGCCGAATGGGGGCCGGATGGCACCTTTGGGGTTGCCGCAGCGGCACAGGCGTCCTTCGGCGTCTCGCCCGCACGCCTCAATGCCACCCAGTCGGCGCGGCTGGCAGTGATGCTGCCGAACCCTCGACGCCGCAGCGCCGCCAATCCCGGCCCGGGCCTGCTGCGCCTCGCCGATCGCCTCCAGGCACGGGTGCCGCGCGAGGCGCCGGACATGATCGCCTGCCTCGGGCTGCGCGATTAGGAGCCTTCCGAGCCGGAGCCACCCATGCGCCAGCGCGCGAAATGGCGCAGGCGGCGCGGCGAGCTTGATTGTGCCCCTTTTTGTCGCCACATGGGCGCAAGGAGACACCGCCCCAATGCCCCAAGCCCCAACGCCTGAAGCCCCAATGTCCGGAGCCCCCGCCGCGCCCCGCCCCGCCATCAGCCCCATCCTGAAGATCGCCCTGGAGGTGGGTCCGCTGGTGCTGTTCTTCGCTGCCAACGGCTATGGCGGCATCTATGTGGCGACCGGCGTTTTCATGGTGGCCACCTTCGCCGCCCTGGCTCTGATGTGGGTGCTGGCGCGGCGCATCGCGGTCATGCCCCTGGTGTCGGCCGGGGTGGTGCTGGTGTTCGGCGGGCTTACCCTGTGGCTGCAGGACGACCACTTCATCAAGCTGAAGCCCACCATCGTGAATGCCGTTTTCGGCGTGCTGCTGCTGGGTGGCCTGGTGGCGAAAAAGCCGCTGCTGCCTTATGTCTTCGACGGCATGGTGAAGCTGACGGACGAGGGCTGGCGGGCCCTCACCATCCGCTGGGGCATCTTCTTCCTCGTGATGGCGGTGGCCAACGAGATCGTGTGGCGCAACTTCTCCACGGATACCTGGGTCGCCTTCAAGTCCTTCGGCTACCTGCCGCTCACCTTCGCCTTCGCCATGGCCCAGGCGCCGCTCATGGCGCGCTACGAGCTGAAGGATGAGGCCGAGGATCTCGCCCCGCACAATTGAGCGCGAGCGCGGGAGAACGCGGTTGACGCCATCGCCCGCTATCCCCATAAGCCCATCAGAGGGCGAGGAATGCTGACGAAAAAAGGCAAATACGGGCTGAAGGCAGCGGTGCATCTCGCGCGCCTGCCGGCGGGCGCCTCCACCCAGGTGGCGGACATCGCCGACAGCAACAACATTCCGAAGAAGTTCCTGGACGTCATCCTGGGCGAGCTGCGCAATGCCGGCTTTCTCGCCAGCAAGAAGGGCAAGCTCGGCGGCTACCGGCTCGCCAAGGCGCCGGAAGACATCGTGGTGGGCGACATGATCCGCGCCCTCGATGGGCCGCTCGCCCCCTTCCCCTGCGCCAGCCGCAACGCCTATGAGCCGTGCGAGGACTGCGACGTGGCCACCTGCGAGGTCCGCATCCTGATGGTGCGCGTGCGCGACGCCATCGGCACCGTGCTCGACACCACGACGCTGGCGCAGATGCGCGACATGTCGCACGAGGCACTGACCTCGTTCGTCGACTATATCTGAGGGCCGCGAGATCCGCTGGCGCCAGTAGATCTTGGCGGCCACCCTGCCCGGTGGGATGGAGCTCGCTGCGGGCCTCCGCGTTTCACGGAATCGAGTCGGAGCTCCAGCCCATTGAGCTGGCGCGCTTTCTTCACGCGAACCGGTGCCCGCCTCGCCCGCATAGCTCCTTGTGTGCGGGAGCCGACGGCGCCCGCCCCACCGCCCTCACTGCTGGGCGGCGAGGAATTTGCGGAAGCGCACCAGCGCCACCATGAAAAACAGCATGCCGATGGCGAAGGTGGCGAGAAAGCGCGGCCACACCGTATCCATGCCCGCCCCGCGATAGAGGATCGCCTGGGCGAACGCCACGAACTGGGTGGAAGGCGAGGCCTGCATGGTCGTCTGCAGCCATTGGGGCATGCTCTCCAGGGGCGTGAAGCCGCCCGACAGCATGTTCATGGGCAGCACGATGAGGAAGAATAACAGCCCGAATTGCGGCATGGAGCCCGACAGCGTGCCCAGGAAAATGCCCAGTGCCGCCGTGAAGAACAGGTAAAGCGCCGTGCCCACAAGGAACAAGGGCACCGAGCCCGCGATCTGCATGCCCATCACCATCTTCAGCACCACGACGATGGAGAAGGTGGAGCCCAGAAGGATCACCGCGCCATTGGCGAAGATCTTGGCCAGCATGATCTCGGACGGGTGAACCGGCAGCACCAGGAGATGTTCCAGCGTGCCGTGCTCACGCTCGCGGATCAGCGCCGCACCGGCCAGGAGCACGGACAGCATGGTGATGTTGGTGATGAGGCCCATGGTGCCGGTGAACCAGGAAGATTCGAGCCCCTGGTTGAACGCCACCCGGATCTTCAGCTCCGCCGGGGCCGGGGTGTCGCGCCCGGTGCGGGACACGAATCGGTTCACCTCCTGCTGGAAGATGCCGGAAATGTCCGTGGCCCCGAGCCCCGCCTGCATCAAAGCGGTGGCGTCGATGAGCAGCTGGACGCTAGGGGAACGCCCCGCCAGTACGTCCGATTGGAAATCCGGCGGGAAATTCAAAACGAAGGTGTAGCGCGCGGCATCCATCTCCTTGTCCACACGCCCCGGGTCCAGCGACACCGGCGGCTGGAAGCGCGGCGGCAGGAAGGCATCCAGGATGGCGTGGGAGAGGGCGGAATTGTCCTCGTCCACCACCCCGATCGTGGCGCGGTGAAGATCGTGCTTCATGCCGTTGGCCTGGATGTAGATGGCCGCCGTGAAGGCATAGAGCACCAGGATCAGCAGCGCCCGGTCCCGCCACAGGGAAATGAGCTCCTTGACCAGGAGGTGGCGCACATTGTTCACGCGGGCCGCGAGGCGGGCGCCCAGGCTGAGCCTTTGGGGAGCGGGTGCGGCCATCTCACGTCTCCTGTTTGCGCAGGATGAGGTGGGCGATGAGCAGCAGCGCCGGCCAAAAGGCCGCCGTGACGAGAATGAACGGCACGAGCTCCATGAAGCCCAGCCCCTTGGTGAAGGCGCCGACGCTGATGCGCATGAAATAGGTGGTGGGAAAGAAGGTGCCCACCGCCCAGGCCGCACCCTCCAGGGTCGCCACGGGCTGCAACAGGCCCGAAAACTGGGTTGCCGGCATCATGGTGCCGATAGCCGTGCCGAACAGGGCCGCCACTTGGGTATTGGTGAGGGTGGAGGAAACGAGGCCGATGGCGGTGGTGGCCAGCACATAGACCACCGCGCCCAGGAACAGCCCCAGGAACGAGCCCTTCAGCGGCACCCCGAACAGGAAGAGAGCCAGCCCGACCATGACGAAGAAGTTGAACACCGCCACCGCCACATAGGGCGCCTGCTTGCCCAGCAGGAATTCCAGCTTCGTCACCGGCGTTACATAAAGATTGGTGATAGAGCCCAGCTCCTTCTCCGTCACCACGCCCAAGGCGGTGAGAATGGCGGGGATGAAGATGAGCATCAGCGCGATCACCGCGGGCACCATGGCGTCCACGGACTTGAACGACTGGTTGTAGCGGTAGCGCATCTCCAGGCTGGCGGCGGTGGTGAGGCTGCGCCCCGCCTCCTGGGCCGCCTGCTGCAGGAACTGCAGGTGCACCTGTTGCACATAGCCCTGTATGGTCTCGGCGCGGAACGGCATGGCGCCGTCAATGGTCACCAGCACCTCGGTGGGCCGGCCGGACCGCAGGTCAGCCCCGAAATCCGGCGGCAGCTCGATGGCGAAGGCGATGTCATTGGCCTTCAGCCGCCGGTCGAGGTCGGCGGGGTCCGCGAGCGGGGCCTCGGCCACGAAATAGGTGGAGTGGGCGAAGCCATCGATATAAGCGCGGCTTTCGGCGGTCTGGTCACGATCGAGCACGGCGAAGCGCAGCTTGTCCACGTCCAGCGTGATGCCGTAGCCGAAGATGATCATGAGAATGGCGGTGCCCAGCAAGGCGAAGGCGAGCCGCACCGGATCACGCCGCAGCTCCAGCGTCTCGCGCCAGGCATAGGCGCCGAGCCGTGACCAGGAGAAGCTGGAACGGCGGGCGCTCGTCGCCGCGGGCGGCGGCAGGCGGGCATCCGTCTCCGCCTCGCGCCCGCCCATCTCCATATAGGCGATGAAGGCTTCCTCCAGCGAGGCGGCCTTCTGCGCCTGGCGCAGCTCCTCAGGCGCGCCCGTGGCGATGACGCGGCCCGCATGCATGAAGGAGATGCGATCGCACCGCTCCGCCTCGCCCATGAAGTGGGTCGAGACGAAGATGGTCACCCCCTCCTCGCGCGACAGGCGCTGCAGGTGGTCCCAGAAGCCGTCGCGGGCCACCGGGTCCACGCCCGAGGTGGGCTCGTCGAGGATCAGCAGCTCGGGATCATGCAGGATGGCCACCGCGAGCGACAGGCGCTGGCGCACGCCCAGAGGCAGGCCGTCGGAAAGGGCGTCGAGATGCTCCGTCAGGTCGAAGTCGTCGGTCAGCTTGGCGATGCGCCGGGCCGCCGCGTCCTCCTCCAGGGAGAACAGGCGGGCGTGCAGTTCCAGGTTCTGCCGCACCGTCAGCTCGCCATAGAGCGAGAAGGCCTGGGACATGTAGCCCACCCGGCGCCGGGTCTCGATGTCGGCGGGGTCCACCGGCACGCCGAACAGCAGGGCCTCGCCCTCGCTCGCCGGCAGAAGGCCGGTGAGCATCTTCATGGTGGTGGACTTGCCGCAGCCATTGGAGCCCAGGAAGCCGAAGATCTCGCCCCGGCGGATCTTGAAGCTCACATGGTCCACAGCCACGAAATCCCCGAACCGCCGGGTGAGCCCGCGCGATTCGATGGCGATGGGCGCGTCGTCCGGAATGGGGGCGCTGCGCTCGGCCCCGTCCCCATCCCCGCGCCGATCCTCGGGCAAAAGGGAGATGAAGGCGCGCTCCAGATTGGGCTGGCCGGTCCTTTCCAGCAGCGCCGCCGGGCTGTCATCGGCCAGGATGCGGCCTTCATCCACCATCACCACCCGCCCGAAGCGGGCCGCCTCCTCCATGTCGGAGGTGGCAACCAGCAAGGTCAGCTGCGGGCGGTCGGCGCGGATGGTTTCCACGAAGTCCCAGAACTGACGGCGGGAGAGCGGATCGACGCCGGTGGTGGGCTCGTCCAGCACCAGCAGATCGGGATCATGCACCAGGGAGCAGCACAAACCGAGCTTCTGCTTCATGCCACCGGACAGCTTGCGCATGAGCCGCCCGGCGAAGGGCGTGAGGCCCGTGGCCGCCAGCAGGGGCGCCACGCGCGCGCCCTTGGCATCGGCATTTTCCCCGAACAGGCGGGCGAAGAAGGCGATGTTCTCCGCCACCGTGAGGTTGGGATAAAGATTGCGCCCCAGACCCTGGGGCATGAAGGCGATGCGCGGCTGGACCAGGTCGCGCTGGCGGCGCGTGGCCAGGTCCGCGCCCAGCACCTCCACCGTTCCCGCCTGGATGCGCTTGGCCCCCGTGATGAGCCCGAGCAAGGTGGACTTGCCCACCCCATCCGGCCCCACCAGGGCGACGGACGCCCCTTCGGCAATGGTGAGGTCGATGCCGTCCACCGCCGTGGTGTCGCCGTAGCGGTGGCGAATGCCCGCGAGGCGCACGGCCGCCGGGCGGCCGCCCCCGGCCGCGCCCGAAGGCGCGGGGGTCCCGGACGAACGCTCCGATGGTGTGTTCACGATCCGCTCCCGCACCGACGGCACGCGCCGCTCACTTCGGCGCCCCCGCCTTCGGATCGCCCTTGGGGGCATCGGCTCCCTCCGCCGGGGAGATGGGCACGCTCTTCACCCTGTCCGCGTCGTCGGCCGCCGGCTGGCCGCCGGCCCCCTTCGCCGCCACGGCGGCCTGCAGCACCAGGTCGGAATCAAGCCAGCTCGGCCACTGGGCGGTGGGATCGAGCCGCACATAGCCCATGCCGGTGACGCCCGTCTTGGCCTCGTTGATGTATTTTTCCACCAGCGACTGTGGCACCCGCAGCTTCACGCGGAACATCATGCGGTCGCGCTCGCTCTGGGTCTCCACCTGCTTGGGCGTGAACTGCGCGCGCGCCGACACGAATGACACATTGGCCGGCACCGCCCGGTCCGGCAGCGGCTCCAGCAGCAGCCGCGCCTCGGCGCCCAGCGCCAGCCGGCCCGCGTCGGAAGCGGGCAGGAAGACGGTCATGTAGACATTGGAGAGGTCGAGCAGGGTCAGCACCTTGCCACCGGCCGCCAGCACCTCCCCGGGCTCCGCCAGCCGGTAGAGCACGCGGCCCGCCTTGGGCGCGACCAGCGTCCCGTCCTGGACCATGCGGGTCAGGCGCTCCACCTCCGCCTCGGCGGCGCGGATGGCCGATTCGCTGGCGGCAAGGCTGCTCTGGGCAGCGGCCAGCGCCGCCTGGGCGGTGAGCTTGGTTGTGCGGTACTGATCCACCTTCTGCACGGTGGTGAAGCCGCTGGCCACCAGGGTGGTCTGGCGTTCCAGCTCCTTGGTGGCGAGATCGAGTTCGCCCTTGCGCTGCTCCACCACATGGGAGGCGGTGTCGCGCGACTTGATGGCCTGCTGTTCCTGGGCCTGGGCGGTGCGCAGGGCGGCGGCGGTCTCCTCCACATCCATGTGGGCGACCACCTGGCCTTCCTTCACGAAGTCGCCTTCCTCCACCAGCACGTCGACCACGCGGCCGGCGGCCTTGGTGGCCACGTCCACCTCGGTGGCCTCGATGCGTCCGTTGCCGGCGGCGAAGCCCGGCGGCAGGCTGCGCGCACGCGAGGCGAAATAATAGGCGCCAACCCCTCCGATCGCGACCACGGCGAGGAGCAGGACGATAAGCGACACGGTCCGCTTCATCAGCGAAGAGCCTCCAAGACACGGAATTCGCACATGCCGTGCGCATCCCCCCGCTTCAGCGGGGCTCGTCACGATCCGCACGGACTGCCGCAACTCGGTCGGCGGATGTTCCTTCTTCCCACATCTGCCGGGGCCGCTGCAATGCGGCATCACCGGCCACGCGCGGCCCATACCCGGCATCGTCGTCGCTTTTGCGACACTGGAGCCCTTCCAATGGACAAGGGGGAGGCGTTTTTCGTGGTCCGTAATTTGCCTCGCAACGGGAAGGATCCGTTTCAGAAGGCAAGCGCGATGGCTTTCACCTCGATCTGCAACACCGACGCCGTCAGCGAAGGGGGCATGGGCCTGTTCCAGGCCGGGAAAAAGAGTGTGCTGCTGCTCTGGCCGGCGGGCGGCGAGCTGAAGGCCTACCGCGGCCGCTGCCCCCATGCGGACGTGCCGCTGGAAGGCTCCACTTTCAATGGCGCCGTCATCACCTGCCCGCACCACCAATGGGGGTTCGACGCCACCAGCGGCAAGTGCGTGACCCACCTGGTCCGCAATGCGCTGCACCCCTATCCCCTGCGCATCGAGGGCAACGAGATCCAGGTGGACCTCGGCCCGGTGAGGGCGCCGCGCACCCCCGCCGCCTGATCCCGCCGGCTGATCCCGCCTAGACCCGACGCGCGACGAACCGGCGCGGGGCGCCGCGCATCCACGCGCCCCCGCCCCGCTTTCCTGCGCGCATTCCCCACCCGCATGACCTGCCCCAGAGGCATTATCCAGAAAAATGCAGTCGACACCGCAGGAAATGACACCATAAAATACCAGATCAAGATGTCGTGGCACGTGAGAGACAGTCATCTTTACGAAGCGGGCGAAACGAACATCCTGGACGTTGCGGAACTACACTGAGACGACCCAGGGTCGCGCCACCTTCCAGCAAGCATAGCGTTGAAGTGCCATCACAAATGGGTGTGCATCACCTGGGATCGGGGCAGGATTCCAGGCGGGAACCAAGGGCGGGGAGCGTATGCGCAGGCAGGGTCTATTCCATGTGCTCGGCATGGGCGCGGCCATCGGGGCTATGCTGGCGGGCGCTCCGGCTCTCGCGGCGGATCTGAATTCCTATAAGGCCCCTTCGCCCCCGCCGCCCGCGTGGAGCGGCTTCTATGCGGGCCTGAATGCGGGATATGGCTGGGGCACCTCCGGGTCGGCTCAGACCACGGGCGTCGCGCTGCTGGACGCCATTTCCGGCAGCCCCGCCTGGGGCACGCCTTATGGCTATACAGCGCTTGCCAGCACCGGCACGTCCACGTTCAACCCTTCCGGCGTCATCGGCGGCCTGCAGGCGGGCTATAACTTCCAGCTGAATCCAGGCCTTGTTGTCGGCATCGAGGCGGACCTCCAGGGGGCCGGCATCTCCGGCAGCGGCGCCCTGGCCAGCATCGTCGCCTACGGCCCCGACGCCTCGGGGCTGATCGACACGGCCGCCGGCGGCATTCACGTCTCCAGCAGCCTCGACTGGCTGGGCACGGTGCGCGCCCGCATCGGCTATCTGGCCACGCCCGCCATCCTTGTCTATGCCACGGGCGGCCTGGCCTATGGCGGGGTCACCGCCACCCAGACGGCCTCCCTCGCCTTCGCGGACGACCAGCCGTACACCTACCCCACCTTCGGCGGAACCGCGAGCGCCGCCGAGACCCGGCTGGGCTGGACCGCCGGCGGCGGCGCCGAATGGGCCCTGACGCCAGGCTGGAGCGTGAAGGCCGAGGCGCTCTATTACAATCTCGGCAGCGCCACCTTCGCGGGCGCGCCCGTGGGAGCCATCGACACGGACGGCTCGGCCGGCCCGCCCGGTGGCCTTCTGTTCGCCAATCAGGCCTCCACGCGCATCACCTATGACGGGGTGATCGTTCGCGGCGGCATCAACTATCACTTCAATGCCGGGGCGGCGGCGAGCGAGCCGGCAACCTCGGCGCCCCAGGCCTGGACCGGCTTTTATGGCGGCCTCAATGCCGGCTACGGCTGGGGCACCTCCAGCAGCGCAGACACCCGCGCGATCCCGGTCATCGACAATCTGGCCGGCGATCCCTTCTGGCTCACCCCCGCGGGCTTCACCGCGGCGGCCAATACGGGCAGCGCCAGCCTTTCACAATCGGGCTTCGTGGGCGGCGTCCAGGCCGGCTACAACATGCAGTGGTCGCAGCTGGTCGCGGGTATCGAAGCAGATATCCAGGGCGCCGGCCTGCGCGGCCAGGGGCGCTATTCCGGCTTCGCCCAAACGGGTCCCGATGCCTCCGGCTTCACGGATACGGCCATCGGCGGCGGCACCGTCACCGCCAATATCGACTGGCTGGGCACCGTGCGCGCCCGCGCCGGCTACCTGGCCATGCCCGGCCTGCTGATCTACGCCGCCGGCGGCCTCGCCTATGGCGGCGTCAGCGCCAGCACCTCCAACTCGGTGATGTTCGCCGACAACTTCCCCGACCTTTACCCCACCTTCGGCGGCGCCGGCGGCGGCTCCAAGACCCGCACCGGCTGGACCGTTGGTGGCGGCGGCGAATGGCTGCTCGCCTCCCGCTGGAGCGTCAAGGCGGAGGCGCTCTATTACGATCTCGGGAGCGAGACCTTTGCCTCGTCTCCCGTGGGCGCGGTCGATCCCGATGGCAACGCCCTGGTCGGCGGGAGACCCGGCGCCACCATGTTCGCCAACGTGCCCGTCACCCGCGTCAATTATGACGGGGTGATCGTGCGCGCGGGGCTCAACTATCGCTTCAACTGACGCCTCGACCGACGATTGGGCCTCTCGCCCCGTCGGACCACCTTCCCCATCAGCACCCAGCCCATCCCGCAGCTGCCAGGGCGGCGGCAGGGACCCGAGACAGCCGGGAGTAAGCACGATGCAGACGAAAACAGGTTTCGCCTCCCAACGACCGGCCCCACGGGGCGCAACGGCAGCGACCGGGCTCACCCTCGCCGCCCTGTTGCTGGGCTTCCCGGCGCCGGAAGCGA
This sequence comes from Xanthobacter variabilis, assembly GCF_043831965.2. Lineage (NCBI taxonomy): Bacteria > Pseudomonadati > Pseudomonadota > Alphaproteobacteria > Hyphomicrobiales > Xanthobacteraceae > Xanthobacter > Xanthobacter variabilis. The sequence continues at coordinate 1,761,526 of NZ_CM195533.1, read as the reverse complement.
AGGCGGCCAGCGCGCCGCTTACCTGCAAGATTGGAACGGAAAAGCATTGTTATAAAGAAGTCCGCATCGTCAACAATACGGGCGGAACCATCTATATTGTCATCCAAGGCTCGCAACACCTCGACGCGGCCGCCATCAACTGCCCCACCGGCGGCGACCTCTGGCTTCAGGGCGCGTTCGCCGACACGTCGCAATGCTATGCGGTCAAGAATAATTATTATATCTACGTGAACCCCACCAAAGGCATCGCCAACGGCGCGACCGTCTCCATCACGCTGCCCTGGTGGTCCAAGCTGAATACGAAGCGCGATCCCGCCGCCGATACTTATGTGGACTGGTGGCAGAGCGCCCGCGTCTTCGTGTTCGACGACCAGACCGCGCTGAAGCAGAGCTACAATGTGAACGCCGGCCGCCAGGGCAAGGCGGTGACGCTGGCCTCTGGGAGCCCCGCCCCCGCCTGCAACACGGCCCTCAAGGGCAATGCCTGCGACAGCAACGACATGCGGACCTACCGGGTCACGACGATCCCGGGCAGCGCCATCGACCTGCAGACGCCGTATCAGCTCAGCGAATTCACCTTCGCTGACGTCCTGAACCAGTCGAACACCGCGATCGTGGCGGACCTCGATGCCAATTACAATGTGTCGTACGTCGATCAGATCTACCTGCCGGTGGCCATTGCGCCCCTCACCAGCAGTGGCAAGGTGGGCTATATTGGCAGCGTCATGTCGGTGAGCGATTGGCGGACCCGGCTCAAGACCTTCACCGGCGCCAATTCCAGCCTGACCGCAGCCACCAAATGGCCCATCTACAACAATCCGGTCACGGCATCCAAAAAGCGGCTTTACCCCAATGCGGGCATTCGCGTGCCATCCGCCGCTTCCGCTTTCAACTTCTACATGGACCCCACTTATATCGACGCCCCGAAGACGCAGCAGCCGCTGCTCATCGCGAAATCCGGCATCACGCCGCCGACGCTGATCGCGAACATGCAGGCGAACTGGAAAAACTGCACCACCTCTCCCTACAAAAACTGCCCGTCCCACGCCTTGTATGCACCTATTTCCGCGAGCTTCAACCAGAATTACAAGAGCTTCCTGGCCAACAATTGCTGGAACAAGACCACCGGACCGAGCTTTCTGGCCCCGCAGAGCAACGGCCTGCCAAATATCAACACCTACCTCTTCTTCTTGTATGGATGGGCCGCGTTCAATAACAATGGCTGCACCGCACCCGCGCTGCCACAGGCCAACGATCCACCCAGCCTTTACGGTAACGCGCGTGTCAATTACGACACGATCCAATACAATTACGCTTACCCCATGTTGAATTCCACCGGCGCGCGGATGTTCAACCCCTATACCCAGCTGATCCATGGCCCCACCAGCAAGGGTTTTCTGGGTGCCACGGCCTACGCCTTCTCGGTGGACGATCTGGTCAGCCTTCAGAAGCGCCCGGCCAATGGCCTGGTGTTCGCCATCGGCGGCAGCAAGGGCCTGCCGAGCGCCACGATGCTGCCCTCGAGCCCTCCCGCCGCCTATAACTGGTACACGGCATCCCTGAACCTTGGATCGGCAGGCCCTGGCAAGGTTGGCTGGAAGGCCTATGGGCTCTGTTCCAGCACCACCAACGCGCTGTTCCCCTCCTCCACGCCCGGCGCGATCGGCCTGGATCCGAACATTACGCCATCGCCCTGCATGATCACGCTGACGGACACCAAGAACAGGCAATACCAGTTCACCATAAAGTCGTTTAGCGCCTCCGGCACGCCGCCGTACCAGATCTGGCCGGCCTTCACCCCGTCTGGCACGAAGACTTTGGATCCCAATGTCGTCCAGTGTTCCAGCAAGGACAGCTGGTGCAAGAGCGCCGTGGAGACGGCGACCAAGGTGACCGCCGGCCAGGCCGCCCCGCCGACGTTCACCCTGGCCACGCAGCCGCCGTTGCAGAACTGAGTGCACGTCCCGCGCGGCGGCCAGCGCCGCGCGGGAAAACTCACCTCGCCGGGACGTTTCCAAGCGACCTGATTACATGCACGGAATGCGCGAACCTTCTGTTCAGGTCCGTCAGCGCGCGGCCATGGGGGCGGAAGGGCTCCATTGGAGCGCCAGCTGCTGGGCCAGATTAATCTGCGCCCGGCTCATCTTACTGGCCACCGCGTCGCGAATGCGAGCATAGGTCTCGCGCTCCTGCCGGCCAGCCCGCGACGCGGCCAGGATCAGCCATTTCTGAGACAGCACCGCGTCCCGCGGCACGCCCCGCCCCTTGTCGTACAGCACGCCCAGAAGATATTGCCCGCTGGGGTCGCCGCGCTCGGCCGCACAGCCGTACCACCAGGCGGCCACGGCAAAATCCTGCGGCACGCCGTGGCCGTATTCATAAAGCAGCCCGAGCATGGCCTGCGCCCGTGCGTGGCCCGCTTCCGCCAGCCGCGTCAGCAGGGCGGCGGCCGCCATGTAATCGCCCTTCGCGTACAGCGACATGGCCTTCGCGGTCTCGTCCGCGCGCGCGCCGGCCAAAGCGGAGCCCGCCATCATCGGCGAGAGCCCGAGGAGCGCCGCCAAGGCAAGACGACCAAAGGCGGAACGCCACGGCGCCCGGCACCCGCGCCGGCCCGACCCAGCGGTGTTCTGACCGTGCCCCGCCATGGCTCAGAACCCTCCCCATGCCATCAGATCGAGATCCAGCGCCCGACCCAACGCCCAAGTGATCCAGATGGCAGGCGCAAGGAACAGGCCGAACGGCAGGCGCCGCTCAAGCCGCAGCCGCCCCCGGCCGGCCAGATGCCCGACGCCGATCACCAGCAGGGCCGAAAGGGCGGCGATCTCGATGGCGAGCGGGATCTCGCCCACCTCCAGCCACACCCCGGCGATCCCGGCCAGTTTCACATCCCCAAGGCCCAACCCGTCACGACCGCGCAGCGCACGGTAGGCGCCGCGCAAGGCCCAGAACGCCGCCGCCAGCGCCAAGCCGCGCGCGGCGGCTTCCAGTGGAAAGGCCAGCTGCCCGCCCAGGGTCGCGGCGTAAACGAGCCCCAGCGCCAGTCCCGCCGCGTTCAGGCTGTTCGGAATGATGAAGAAGCGCGCGTCCACCAACGCCACGGCGGCGACCACCGGCACGAAGGCCACCGCCGCGAGGGCGCCGACCATAGTCACCCAGCGGCCCTCAAGCCCCCCGGCGAGGAGAAAGCTGGCCGCCATGGCGCCAGCCACCACAAGCGAGAGGACAATGGCCGGCCCCGCCCCCAGGGCGGTCCACCCGCGCGCCAGCAGGCGATGGGACACCGCGACATGAGCCGGGGCGCAGCGGTCCATGGGAAGCTCGCAGGGGGCACCCATGGCGCGGCTCACCGGTTGAGAATGGGCTGCGGGCCGCCGGGCGGCACGCCCACCGAGCCCTTCATCTTGGCGCGCAATTCTTCCGCCACCGTGTGCGCATCCACATTGTCGCGGATGATCTGCGGCCGGATGAAGATGATGAGCTCCGTGCGCTTCACCGTATTGTTGGTGTGCGCGAAGGCGTCGCCGACGCCGGGGATCTGGTCGAGCACCGGCACGCCCTGGCGCACGCCATTGCTGCGCTCCATGATGAGGCCGGCGAGCAGCACCGTCTGCCCGCTCGCCACGGCGATGGTGCTCTTGACCTTGCGCTGGGAGACGGTGGGCGTCAGCGTGCTGCCGGAGCTGCCGCCATTGCCGCCGGTGGTGTCGGTCTGGGTGACGTTGCTGATCTCCTGCTCGATGTCGAGCCGGACCTGACCGTTGACGTTCACCCGCGGCACCACGTTCAGGATGATGCCCGTATTCTTGTATTCGATGGTGTTGACCACCGTGTTGGAGCTGGACAGCACGGTAGCGCTGCCGGTCGACACCGGCACCTCGTCGCCCACCTGGAGCGTGGCCTTCTGATTGTCCACCACCACCACCGACGGATTGGACAGCACCTTCACGTCGGTGACGGTGTGCAGGGCGTCGAGGATCATCTTCGGCTGATTTTCTCGCCCCACCAGCAGGTTGAAGCCCGGCAGCACGCGGTTGATGGCCTGGTCGGTGACGCTGCTGGACAGGGTGTTCAGGGCCGAGCCGTTGTTGCGCCCCAAGCCCAGATCCTTGCTGGTGAGATAGAACTGCACGCCATAGGCCAGGGTATCATTCAAGGTGACCTCGGCCACCGTGGCCTCGATGGCCACCTGGAGCTGGGGCTGGTCCAGCTGCATCAGGGTGCGCTCGATGATGCGGTAATTCTCCTGGCTGGCGAAGATGAGCAGCGAGTTGTTCACCGCGTCCGCCGTGATGCGCACCCCCGTCATCACCGGCCCGCCACCGCCCGCCGGCGCGGCATTGCGCCCGCCACCGGGCGCGCCGGCGTCCTCGCCCTCCTCGCCACCCGGCTGGCCTTGCGCCTGGGGCGGCGCGGGCTGGCCCAGGCGCTGCTGCACCGTCAGGTTCTGCCCGCCGCCCGAGGCGGACATGCCGGAGCCCGGGGCGATCTGGCTCGCCGCCTGGTCAATCCCGGCCGAACCGCCGCTGCCCACGAACAGATCATTGAGCACCTTGGCCATCTGCCGCGCATCGCCATAGCGAAGCCGGTAGACACGCACCGCGACGGTGCTGTCGGAGCGGTCGAGCCGGTCGATCCAGGTGGCCGCCGTGCGCAGCAGCTCCGGCTTCTTGGCCACCACCATGATGGAGTTGAGGCGGTTGATGGCCTGGAGCTTCACCAGGTTGCGGCTGAGGCCGCCCTCTCCCGAATCGAGAATGTTCTCGAGCTCGGAGATCACGGCCTCGGGCGCGCTGTTTCGCACCGGATAGATGCCCACCGACTGGCCGCGCATCCAGTCCGCGTCGAACGAGAGGGCGGTGCGCACGGCCTGCTGGCGCTCGGCCGCCGTGCCCTGGATCAAAAGCAGGTTCCGTGAGGGGTCCGAGCGCACCGAGCCGGCCTGAAGGGCGAAGCTGTCGAGCAGGGGAATGAGGGTCGCCGCCGACACATAACGCAGGGGCACGACGGAAACGCCATAGCCCGCCTCGGGGCGACCGCCGCCCATGCTGACGCTGCCGGAGCCGGCGGCTTCACTGAGCGGCACCAGCCGATAGCCCGAGGCATCGTGCACCATGGCGATGCTGTTGGCCTTCAGCGCGGTTTCCAGCACATAGGGCAGGTCCGCCTTGGGCACCGCCCGCACCGATGACAGGCTGATATTGCCTTGTACCCGCGGATCGATGACGTAGGGCTGGCCGAGAATGTCGCCGAGCACCACCTTCGCCACCGTGGCGACGGGCGCATCTTCAAAATTGAGATCGTAGCCGGAGCCGGCGGCCGCGGCGCCCGCGCCGCCCCCCTCCGCCGGGAACGACGCCGCCGGATCACCTCCGGACGCGAAATATTCCACCGCGCGGCGATTGTCGGGAATCTGGGGAGAGCCCGGCACGGCGCTCGTCTGGCGCGGCGACAAATCGAGCGCGCTCACCTGGTCCATCACGCCCTGGGGGCGTGTGTCATCCTGTATTCCGGAGCAGGCCGCCAGACCCATCGCGACGAGCAGGGCACCAAGGCGGAGGGCGCCGAACGAGCGGAGAAGTCCCGATCGTGGGGCAAACCGGTCTGGCCGATCTTTCCGCAAACTGGCCCCGCCCTCTCCCTCATGTCGGCGTGCGGCCCGGCCTCGGGACCGAGGTCGCCTGCCGGCGAGAGCTCAAATTTCTAAATTTTCGATTAACGCCCTTCAAGCCCTGCTCAAGCGGAAGCATAAAGAGGAAGGAAGCCCATCCACAGGATAGCCCCTTGTCCACACGCCTTGAGCCACAATGATGCGCGCAAGACGAGCAGAACATCATGCATGTGCACCTGCGCTGCCCCTGCCGTTGCCGGAGCGCCTCGCCTCCGGCTTTCTCCCCCAGGTCCACGGCCGAGGCACGTTGACGCCGCGCGGCGTTGCTGGGATTGTTCGCGGCATGGGCGGTACCGCATGGACGCGGCTTTCAACCCCGTCCCGCCGATGAGCGGAGCATCGACAGCGCCGATGGAGCGTGTTTTCCAGCTCGGGTCCCGCGCCGTCGCGTCTGGCCACCGTTCAATTTTGGCGATCAGGCGCGCCCGCGCCGCCGGAGGGCTGCGGGCATGAGGGCGGATGGCGCCGACGCCTTTTGCCGATACCTGGCGCAGCACGGCCACGTGGTCCGCGCCGATGGCGCGGCCGGAATGGAAGGCGGCGGCTCCGCGCTGCGGCGATTGTGGGACACCACGGAGCTGTCATCGGCGGAGTTCGCCCAGGCGGTCGCGACCTTCTTCGGCCTGGAGCGCATGGAGCTGCCCCAGTTGCTGGCCGCCACATCGCTCGCCGACCGTTTCTCGGCCCGCTTCCTGCGCGAGGTGGCCGCCGTGCCGTTCCGCGCCGCGGACGGTTCCGCGCGGCTCGCCTTGGGCGACCCCACGGACGCCAGCGTGCTGCGCGCCGCCGAAATCGTGCTTCAGGAGAACGTGACCCCAGTGGTGGCCGCGTTCGAGGACATCGCCACGGTGCTGGCCGAACGCCTGGGGGCCGATGAGCCGGCCGCCGAAGCCTCCGCGCCCCGCGCCGACGACGACATTGACAGCCTGCGGGACCTCGCCAGCGGCGCACCGGTGGTGCGTGCTGTCGGCGACCTGCTGGAAAAGGCGATGGAGCTGCGGGCCAGCGACATCCATATCGCCCCCTATCGGGGCGCGCTGGAGGTGCGCCTGCGCATCGACGGGCTGTTGCGGCAGGTGGCCTTTCCCGCCGATGTGCTGCCACAGGCGGTCATTTCCCGCGTCAAGATCCTGTCCGGCCTCGACATCGCCGAGCGCCGCCTGCCCCAGGACGGCGCCGCCCGCCTGAAGCTCGGACGCTCCGAGATCGACATTCGCGTGGCCATCATGCCCAGCCAGCACGGCGAGACGGCGGTCATCCGCCTGCTCCCGCGGGATCGCGGCCTGCTCAGCGTGGATCGGCTGGGCCTCGGCGCGCGCGATGCGGCGACGCTGGAGCGCCTCATCGCCATGCCCCACGGCATGATCGTGGTGACCGGCCCCACCGGCTCCGGCAAGACGACCACGCTCGCCACCGTGCTGACCATGCTCAACACGCCCACGCGCAAGATCCTCACCATCGAGGACCCGGTGGAATACGAAATCCGCGGCGTGTGCCAGAGCCAGGTGAAACCGGCCATCGGCCTCACCTTCGCCACCGCCTTGCGCTCCTTCCTGCGCCAGGATCCGGACGTGATCATGGTGGGCGAGGTGCGTGATCCGGAAACGGCGCACATCGCCGTTCACGCCGCGCTCACCGGCCACCTGGTGCTCACCACCCTGCACACGGACACCGCGGCGGCGGCCGTGCCGCGCCTGCTCGACCTCGGGGTCGAGGCCTTCCTGCTGAAATCCACCCTGCGGGCGGTGGTGGCGCAGCGGCTGGTGCGCCAGCTGTGCGAGCGCTGCAAGCGCCCCCACACCCTGTCCCACGCCGATACCACCGCCGATCCGCGCTACGCCGCGCTCGGCCTCGCGCCGGGCGAGACCGTCTATGAGCCCCAGGGGTGTGAACGCTGCGGAGGCGCCGGCTATCGCGGCCGGCTGGGCGTGTTCGAGATCCTCACCCTCGACGACGACATTCGCGAGATGATGGACCACCGCGCCGGAGCGGGCGCCCTCGACCGGGCCGCCATCGCCGCCGGCATGTCCACCATGCTCGACGATGGCATCGCCAAATGCCGCGCCGGCCTCACCTCGGTGAGCGAGGTGCTGCGCGTGACCACCGTGCGTTGACCATGGCGAGCTTCAGCTACAAGGCCCTGACCCAGGCCGGCCAACTGGTGAGCGGCGAGATTTCCGCCCCCACCGAGGCGGAGGTGCGCCGGCGCATCGAATATCTGGGCCTGGTGCCGGTGGAGACCATGCCGGCGGGTCGCGGCGCCGGCCGGCCGGGCGCGCGGCCCGGCTTTCGCCTGCCATCGTTCGGCGGCACGCCGCGGGCCCAGGACGTGACGCTGTTCACCCGCGATCTTGCCTTGCTGCTGCGGGCGGGCGCGCGCCTGGACGAGGCGCTGGACCTGCTGGGCGGAGACGCCGATCTTGGCCGCATGCACGAGCCGGTGCGCCGCATCCGCGCCGCCGTGCTCTCCGGCGAGGGCTTCGCCGAGGCCCTGGCCGCCCAGGAGAGCCTGTTTCCACCGGTCTATGTGGCGCTGGTGCGCGTGGGCGAGGCCTCCGGCACTCTGGACCGGGTGCTGGAGCTTCTGGCGCAGGAGCGCGCGCGGGCCGAGGCGCTCCGCCGCAAAGTGGTGGAAGCGCTGCAATATCCCGCCTTCGTCCTGGCGGCCGCGGGCGCCGTCCTGGTGTTCTTCCTCCTGTTCGTGCTGCCGCAATTCTCCGGCGTGCTGCGGGACATGGGCGCCAAGCTCGACCCCATGGTGGCATTCCTGCTCGATGCCTCCGACACCCTTCAGGCCCACACCGACGCGCTGGCCCTCCTCGCCGCGCTGCTGGCGCTGGCGCTGTGGCTGGGGCTGCGGCAGGCCAGGGCGCGCGCGGCGCTCCTCGGGCTTCTGGCGCGGCTACCACTGGTGCGCACCATTCTCGTCTATCGCCGCTCCGCCATGTTCTGCCGCAACCTCTCCATCCTCATCGGCAATGGCGTGACGTTGACGGCGGCGCTGAAAATCCTGGTGGAGGTGGTCGCCAGCGGGCCGGACGGGGCAGTGTGGTCGGCAGCGGCGGAGAAGGTGCGCCACGGGGGCCGCCTCTCCGATGCCTTCGCCAGCGGCGAGGCGCTGCCGCCCATGGCCATCCGCATGCTGCGCCTGGGGGAGGAGACGGGCCAGCTCGCCCTGCTGTCCGGCCGCATCGCCGACTTCTACGAGGAGAAGCTGCAGCGCGCCCTGGCGCGTCTCGTCGCCATTGTCGGCCCCGTGTCCATCATCACCATTTCGGTGGTGGTGGGCGGGCTCATCGTCTCGGTCATGACCGCATTGTTGTCGGTCAGCCAAAGCATTGGATGAACAGCATGTGGATTGCCCCGCGCCGGGCTCGCGCCCTCAAGCTCCGCCGCCGCCAGGGCGAGGGGGGCTACACCCTGGTGGAGCTGCTGGTGGTCATCACCATCATCGGCCTGCTCACCGCCCTGGTGGGGCCGCGCGTGCTCAATTATCTCGGCGACTCCAAGGTGAAGACCGCGAAAATCCAGATCCAGGGCTTCGCCAGCGCCCTCGATCTGTTCTACCTGGATGCCGGCCGCTACCCCTCCTCCTCGGAGGGGCTGAATGCCCTGGTCCAGCGCCCGGCCGGCGTCGGCACGTGGAACGGCCCCTATCTCAAGGGTGCGACCGTGCCCCAGGACCCGTGGGGCAAGCCCTATCTCTATCGCGCCCCCGGCCCCAACGCGCCCTACGAGATCGTCTCGCGCGGCTCCGATGGCCAGGAGGGCGGCACCGGCAACGCCGCCGACCTCTCCAGCTCCGCCAAAAGCGGAACACCCTGATGGGGCGGAACATGCCACGCGGGCGGCCGCGCGCCGCCATCCGCCCCACGCCGGCCAGCTGACGGGCGACCGCCGGTGGACGCGCGCCGCACAGGCCCCCGCGAAGCGGCGGGACCAGACCCGGAGAGGCAAGCGGGCGAGGCCGGCTTCACCCTGCTGGAGGTGGTGTGCGCGCTCATCATCGTGGCGGCCCTGGCCGCGCTCGCTCTGCCGCGCATTCCCCTTGGAACCTCGCGTCCGCGGCTGGAGGCCCTGGCGGTGGAAGCAGCTGCGGTGCTGAAGGCCGATCGCTCCGCCGCCATGCGCCAGGGCCGCCGCGTTGCGACCCTGGTGGACGCCCCGGATGGCCGCCTGCGCTCCGGTTCCACCGGCCGCCTGCTGCGCCTGCCCACCGATGTGCATATTGAGGCGCTTCTGCCCCGCCGGTGCGGCGGGCAGGAGGTTCAGGCGCGGATCGAGTTCTTTCCCAGCGGCATGTCCTGCGGCGGCGTGGTCACGCTGTCCCGCGGCGGCACCAGCTTCGAGGTCCGCGTGAACTGGTTGACGGGAGGGGTGGAGATTGTCCCGCGCCACGCCTCCTGACAGGCCCGCAGACGCCCGACGTGCCCCCCCGTCGGCGCCGCGCATGCGCGCGGACCCCGCCACGCCCGGGCCATGCACCCCCGCCAGCCGCGCGCCCACCGGGCCCGGCCATGCGATCACGCCCGCCCTACACCCCCCGAGTGCGGCAGCGGGTGGGCCAGGAGCCTGGAACGCGTGTGGGAGCCAGCCTTTGTCTCGACCGGAAGCGAAGGGTCCGGCCATGGCCGCACGCGACGGCGGGCAGGCGGGCTTCACCCTGGTGGAAGTGCTGGTGGCGCTGGCGGTCACGGCGGCAGTGATCACCGCCATCGGCCTGCTGATGGGGAGCAACGCCCGCGCCACCCGGGCACTGGAGCGCCGCGCCGCCCTGATGGCCGCCGCCCAGGCGGTGGAAGCGGGCATTCCCCCTCGCGCCCGGCTCCGTGACGGGCGCATCGAAGGCGCCGTGGCGGGTCACGCCTGGCACATGGATGTGAGCCCGATGGATGTGGGCGCGATCCCCGACGACGCATCCTGGCTGCCGCGCCATGTGCGCATCCGCGTCACCGGCCCCGGCGGCGACGCCGTCGAGATCGAAACCGTGCGCCTCGTGCCCACCGGCGCCGCGGATACGGCGGAGGGGGATGCCGCCGACGACGCCACACCGAGCCCGGCGGATGGCGCGCAATGACCCCTCCCACGCACCAACCCGCCGGCTTCACCCTGTTGGCAAGGCGCATCGCCCCGGTGCGCGCTGCGTCGGTGATATCGGGCCTGCCCCCCCTGCCGGCACGGTGGCTACCCATCGGGAAACAAGACGACGGCGGAAGGGGAGACCAACGACGCGCCCAGCGCACCGGATGGCGCGCGATGATCGGTCCCGCCCACCGTCCCGCCGGCTTTACCCCGGTGGCACGGCGCGTCGCGACAGTGCGCGTCGCGTCGGTGATATCGGGCCTGCCCGCCCTGCCGGCACGGTGGCTACCCATTGGGAAACGAGGCTGCCGCAGGCGCCGCCACGCCCAGGACAGCGGATGGCGCACAAGGACTGGTCCTGCGCGCCAGCCCACCGGCGGCACCCCAATGGAAAGGCGCGTCGCGCCGGTGCCCGCCGTGCGGATGATAGCGCGGGTGATATCAGGCCTGTCCGTCCCGGCGGCGCGCTGGCTGCTCATCGGGGAACAAGGCGACGGCGGAAAGATTGGCCGACGACGCCCAACCCACCACGCCGAATGGCGCTCAATGATCGGTCCCCCGCACCAGCCCGTCGGCCCCACCCCAGTCAAAATGCGCGTTGCCCTGGTGCGTGCCGCGGGGCCGGTATCGGAGCTGTTCACCCTAACTGCGGGGCGGCTGCCCAACTGGAAACCACGCGACGGCGGAGGCAGCGGCGGACGACGCCACGCCCGCCGCACCGGATGGCGCTCTATGATCAGCCGCTCCCTCCGGCCCGCCAGCTTCGCTGCGGTGGAACGGCGCCTCGCCACGGTGCGCGCCGCGCGGGCGGAGTCGGGCCACTCCCTCCTAACGGCGCAGGGGCTGCCCAACTGGAAACAGGGCGACGGCGGAGACATCGATGGATGCCGCCACGCCGCCGCAATGGGTGGTGCGCGATGACCCGTCCCGCGCACCACTCTGCCGGCTTCACCCTGGTGGAAATGCTGGTTGCCCTGGTGCTCGCGGCGCTGGTGGTGTCGGGCCTGTCCGTTCTGACGGCGCAATGGCTGCCCAATTGGAAGCGCGGCATCGAGCGGGTGGAGAATGCGGAGCGGGTTGCCCTCGCCTTGCGCCGCATCTCCGCCGACATCGGCGCGGCCACCTTCGTGCCCGCCACGACGGAACGCCCGCGCCCGCTGTTCGCGGGTCGCCCCTCCGCTGTCACCTTTGTGCGCACGGCGCTGGGCCCCAATGCACGGCCGGGCCTCGAAATCGTCCGCCTCGCGGCCGAGGGCGGCGGGCTGGCGCGCAGCACCGCGCCCTACGTGCCCCGCGCCGCCGGCGATGCCGCGCCACGGTTCGGCGCGCCCGTTCAGCTGTTGCGGGCGCCCTACCAGATCGACTTTTCCTATTCCGGGGAGGACGGATTGTGGCGCGGCTCCTGGTCCGATGTCGACCAGCTGCCGCGCGCCGTGCGCATCGTGGTGCGCGATGGGCGCACGGGCCGGCCGCTGAACGTGTCCACCGTCGCGGAACTGCATGTGGAAGCGCCGGCCTCCTGCCTCAGCAGCGCCATGCTGCCGATCTGCAACGGCTCCGGCACCTCGGACTTCGGCCCGGCCCCACCGGCGGAGGGACAGGCGCCGTGACACGCCCTGCCCGCATCCTTCGAGCGCACGGACAGGATGGCTTCATCCTCGTCGCCGTCCTCTGGATTCTGGTGGCCCTCGCCACCTTTGCCGGCGCCTATGCGGCCTATGTCTCCGCCACCGCGCGCAACGCGTCGGCGCTGCAGGAGGAGGCCGCCGCCCGCCCCCTGGCGCGCGCGGCGCTGGAGCTCACCGCCTTCCGGCTGCTGGCCCAGCCGGCGACCGCGCGGCCGGCGAGCGGCAGCTTCACCTTTCGCATGGGCAAGGCGCGGGTCGCCGTGAGCTATGTGGAGGAAACCGCGCGCATCGACCTCAATGTCGCCCCGCTGGAGCTGTTGGCCGGCCTGTTCACCGCCCTCGGCGCCGACCCAAAGGCCGCCGAGGCTGATGCGCGCCACGTCGTCGCGTGGCGATCGAGCGACCCGGAGGAATCCCCCCCGTCGGAAGCCGCCCTCTATCGCGAAGCCCAGCTCGGCTATGAACCGCGCGGCGCGCCTTTCGTGCATGTGGACGAGCTGTGGCTGATCCCTGGCCTGCCGGCGGAGCTGGTGGCGGCGGCGCTGCCCCACGTCACCGTTTTCAGCGGCCAGGCGCAGGTGAACGCCGCCATCGCCGGCCCGGTGGCGCAGGCCGCCGCCGACATCGCCCGGGCCGGGGACAAGACGGACGAACCGCCGCAAGACCCCGGCCGCTCCGACGCTGTCAGGGTGACAATCCACGCGGATTTCGATAGCGGACGACAGCGGACCATCGAAGCGGTGATCCTGCTCCGCGTGGCCGGCGACGTGCCCTATCGCGTGCTGGCCTGGGACGAGGACGCGCCGGGGCCTGCACACGGGCGCTTGTCGGCGGAGCCTGGGGGATTGGAGAGCGGGCAATGACCCTCACGGGGCTGATGGATCTGTTCTCCGCCTGGCTCGACACGGTCGCCGGTTTCGTGGCGGAGCTGCTGGCGCGGGCCCGCCACCGCGAGGCTCTGCGGCTGACCGAGGCGGCGGGGGGCGTGTTCCAGCTCGCCCTGTCCAACGGCGCCACCATGGCCGTGCGCCTCGACGGCCCGGATGGACCCGATGTGCCCCAGGCCATCGCGGCGCGGCTGAAGGACCAGCCGGTGGAACTCCGCCTCGACGGGCGGCGTCTGCTGGCGCGCCCCCTGGAGCTGCCCAAGGGGGCCGAGCCCTACCTGCCCGGCATCGTGCGGGCGCAGATCGACCGCCTCACCCCCTGGACGGCCGAGGAGGCGCTCTATGGCTGGACCGCGCCACAGGAGGCCCCCGGCGAGCGCATTCGCCTGACGGTGGCGGCGACGCCGCGCGGCGCCATCGCGCCCCTCCTCTCGCAGCTGCGGGGGCTGGCGGTGGGCCCCATCTCCATCGTCGCATCCCTGGAGGAGGCGACCGGCCCCACGCCCGTGCGCTTGCTGGAGCAGCACGACGGCGCGCCCTTCGAGGCGGGGCGCATCCGCAAGGTACTGATGGGGCTGCTGGCGGGCACGGCGCTGCTGGCCGCCGCCACGCTGGTCATCTCCGATTTCGTCGTGCGCAGCCTGAATGAGGAGCTGGCCGGCATCGAGCAGAGCACCGCCGCCACGCGGCGCCTGCTGCTGGCCGCGCGTGACGGGCTGGGGGCCGATGGCCCGGCCCTGCGTGCCCTCGAACGGCGCAAGCGCGAGGCGCCCATCACAACCCTCACCCTGGAGGACCTGTCGCGCGTGCTGCCGGACGACACCTACGTCACCGACCTGCAGATCAGCGAGGACCGGGCGCGCATTGCCGGGGTCTCCGCCGCGCCGGCCGGGCTGGTGCGGCTCCTGGAGCAATCCGGCCACTTCACGGGCGCGACCTTCGTCGCCCCCACCACACCCCTGCCCCACGGCCATGGCGAACGCTTCGACATCGAAGCCCGCATCGTGCCCCACAGCGCCCCGCCCGACGCCAGCAAAGCGGGAGCCGCCCCATGAAGGTGGAGGGGACCAACGCCACGACGCACAAGGGCGCGGCCAACGGGCGCGCGCTGGCCCTGCGTCCGCTGCTCGCCAGCCTGGCCTATGTCGGGCTCGTGCTGCTTCTGCTGCTGGCCACCGCCGAGGCGCTGCTGGACCTGACAGACCGCCGCGCTGCCGTCGACGAAGCGGGCGAAACGCTGGCCCAGCTGCAGGCCCGCCGCACGCCCCTGGGCGCGCCCGGAACCGGGCAGGCGAACGGCTCCCCTTTCCTGGACGGCCCCACCGTGACCATCGCCGGAGCCGGCCTGATGCAGCGCCTGTCCCGCGCCGTGGCGGACGCGGGCGGGCAGATCACCTCATCCCAGGTGGAGCTGCGCGACACGCCGTTTGGTCCGGACTTCATCGCCGTCGAGGCCAGCCTCTCCATTGCCCAGGCCGACCTGCAAAAGCTGCTCTACGATCTTGAATCGGGCCTGCCGTTCCTGTTTGTCGGCCAGCTGGCGGTGCACCCGCAGGGCCAGCGCGCCGCGAGCGAGGACGCCCCCCAGCGCCTGCTGGTGACGCTGACCGTCTATGGCCAATGGCGGGGGACACCATGAGAAGGCTGCGATGGCTCGCGGGGCGCCTGCCCGCGGCGATGCTCCTTGCCTCCGCCATGGCGTGCCCGGCACTGGCGAACGACACGGGGGCGCCGGCACGCGTCGACCTCGGCTTGCCCGCGCGACCCGGCGTGGCGCCTGGCGCGCCGACCGGCAACCCACTCTGGTCCATTCCCCTGTCCACCCTCTCAGCCACGCGCGAGCGGCCCATTTTCTCCCCCTCCCGGCGCCCCCCGCCGGACGCGCAGGCCAGCGAGCCGCCGCCCGAGGAGCCGGAAGTGCCGAGCAGCGAAAGCGCGCCCGAGGGGCCACCCGACCTGCATCTGGTGGGCACGGTCACGGGGCCGGACCAGGGCTTCGCGCTCTTCCAGGAGGCGCAATCGGACCACGTTTTCCGCCTTCGCACCGGGGAGCAGCATGAAGGCTGGACCCTTCAGTCCGTGCAGGCGCGCGGCGTCACGCTGAGCAAGGATGGGGTCGATGCCACCCTCACCCTTCCCGAGCGGGAAGAGGGTGCGACCCTGCATGACGGGGAACCCGCCACCGACAGCCCCTCCGAGCCCGCGGACGCCGAGGAGCCCCCGGCCCCGAACGAAGCCGAGGAGCCGCCCGCCCCCGATGCACCGGAAGAGCCCGCGCCCGCGGACCCGGAGGCCAACCCCGAGGACGGGGCGCCGTCTCCCGAGAACTGAGAGAACGATCTTAGGGACGATGCCTCAGGCGGCGCTGCGCCAGTTGGGGCGGATGACCTTCGCGAACAGTTCGATATCGGCCCGGCGCTTGGCGAAATCCGGACACAGGGGCTTCAGCAGCACTGTGCGAGGGGCGAGATCGGTCGCGAAGGCGGCCAGCTTGGCCTCGACATCATCCACCGTGCCCACCAGGGAATCGGCAATCATCCGGTCGAGGGCGAACCAGGGCGTCCAGTTCGGCTGGGCCTGCTGGGTGGTGGCCTGCATGCGTTCCACGAACGGCCGCAGGAAGGCCTGCGCTTCCGCCACCGCCTGCTCGCGGGTGGCGGCCACATGGTAGAAGCGGATGAGGGTGAAGCGGGGGTCCGCCGCGGGCGCGGCCTGCCGGTAGATGCGCAGACTCTCGCGCGCGCCGTCCAGGGGAAAGGGCGGCGCCGCCATCACGCCGTAGCCGCGCGCGGCGGCCAGCTCCAGCGCCTCGCCGGTCGCGGTGGCGAAGAAGGTGGGGATGGGGGATTGCACCGGCCGGGGCACCAGCTCCACCCCGTCGAGATCGAAGAAATCACCCTTGAAGGTCACGGACGGCTCATAAAGCAGCTTCTCGATGACGGTGAGCGCCTCCAGCGTCTTGGCGCGGGAGGTCTCCTTCGCGGTGTGGAAATGCTTGTTCTGCACCGGAAACGGCCCGCCCTTCGCCACTCCGAGATTGAGCCGCCCGCCGGAGAGGATGTCCACCGCGGCCACGTCCTCCGCCACCGAAATGGGTTCGCGGAACGGCAGCAGCACGGCGGCGGAACCGAGCCGGATGCGGCTCGTCTGCCCGGCCAGATAGGCCAGGAGCGCAAGGCAGGAAGGGCTGGCCGCGCCGGGGTTGAAATGGTGCTCGGCGACCCACGCCTCCTCGAAACCCAGATCCTCCACCAGGCGCACCAGCTCGGTCTGCTCGGCATAAGCGGACACATAGTCGTGCCGCGGATTTTCATAGGTGCAGAAAAGGCCGAACTGCATGGCGGGCTCCAGACGCGAAAAAGGCGGCGCGGCACCGGGAGGAAACCGGCCGCCGCGCCGTAGGCCGTGTGCACATCGCGGGGCAAATGCCCGCATGCTATATCTATATGAATATAGCGCGGGAGTCATTGTCCCGCATGGTCGCAGCCCCCGCGTGTGAAATGGCGCGCACGGGGCCGGGATGTCTTTTCTCCGGCTGCCGAACACCCTAATCAGGAGCGATCCTGCTTTGCCCGGAGCTTGCGATGACCGAATACGTCTTCCCCCCGCTGCCCATCCCCACCTTGCCGGTGGTGGGCGAGAGCACCGTCTTCCCGGTTCACCGCATCTATTGCGTCGGGCGCAACTATGCCGACCACGCCATCGAGATGGGCCACGACCCCAATAAGGAGCCGCCCTTCTTCTTCCAGAAGAACCCGGACACGCTGGTGCCCAACGGCGCCACCGCCGCCTATCCCAAGGGCACAGAGGACCTGCACCACGAAATCGAGCTGGTGGTGGCGCTGAAGTCCGGCGGCAGCGACATTCCCGCCAGCTCGGCGCTCGACCACGTGTATGGCTATGCGGTCGGCCTCGACCTCACCCGCCGGGATATCCAGGCCGAACTGAAGAAGATGGGCCGCTCCTGGGAGCCGGCCAAGGCGTTCGAGGATGCCGCCCCGTGCTCGGCCCTGGTGCCGGCGAGCCGCATCGGCCATCCCGCGAGCGGCCGCATCTTCCTCAATGTGAACGGCGCGCTGAAGCAGCAGGGCGACCTCAACCAGATGATCTGGAAGGTGCCGGAAGTGATCGCCACCCTCTCCACCTTGTTCCGCCTCGCCCCCGGCGATCTCATCTTCACCGGCACGCCGGCGGGCGTAGGCCACATTTCCCGTGGGGATCATCTGGAAGGCGGTGTTGAGGGCGTCGGCACGCTGGATGTCCGCTTCGCCTGACGCGAGGCCATGAGGGCACGCGCGTCACAGGCTACGGTCCGGAACCGGGGCCTGTGACGCGGCTCAGCCCCTTCAGGTCACGAACCGGCCCGGATCCGCGAGCCAGGTGGCGACAGCCTCCCGGGTAGCGACCAAGGCCGCCGCGCCCACGGCCTCGCCCACCGCCGTGTGCAGGCCAGCATAGGGCAGGCCCTCGCCGCTGGCGGGGGCGCTCATCACCACGCAGTCGGTGCCGGTGCCGGAAACCGGCTCTGCGGCGCCCTCGCGGCGGAAATCGGCCTCCAGAATGGCACGCGTGCGCGCCTGCACCACGATGGAGGAGGCCTCCAGCAAAGCCGCATCGCTCAGGGGCACGTCCACCGCCGCCAGCATGTTCACCGTGCCGGCGGACAGATGCGCGGCCGCCTCGGGCGAGAAGCGCGCGCCCACACGCTCCCCATTGTTGAGCCCCAGCGTGACGAGGCAGGCGGCCGTCACCCCCTCCACCGTGCACTGCGCCCCGTGGTGGTGATCCACATTGCGCGACGTCAGCAGCCCCACCGCCTCGCCGAGGCCGGCGGCGTCGAGCCGGCCCCTGAACCAGGAGAGCACGTCGAGATCGGCAGTGAGATCGCGGTTGCGCACCTCCAGCCACGCCACCGTCCGCGCGGTCACGAAACCCGGCCGGGTGATGGACCACGACACCATGCGCTGAGGCGTCGCGAAGCGCGCCACCAGCAACGGCCGCGCCGGCTCCACGACAAACAGGGGCGGATGGGCGGCCATCATGCGCATGGGCGCCCTCCGCGCGTCGCATCAAACGCGGCGAGGTGGACGGCCGATGGAAGGCTATGGGAGCGGTAAGAAATCACGGGAATGGCGCGACCGTTGGAGGGGCGCGCACCATGCACAGGCCGCGCGCGCCTGTCTACCGACGCGCGAACCGGCGGGAAGTACCGCGGTCGGTGGCCCAAATGGCGCACGCACACCCGCTCGCCCCCCGCGCAGCTCAGGGCCTCGCGAGCCCAAGGCCTCGTCCAGCACCTTTGGCGAGGTGGGGTAGCACGCTGTGGGCAGGTTCGGACCGCACCCGCACGCTCGCGCGCACCCGCCCTGCTCAGGGCGTCACGAAGCCAAGGCGGCGTCCAGCGCCTTGGCGAGGCGGGGGTCATCCGGCGTGACATCGGGGGAGAAGCGCGCCACCACGGCGCCGTCCCGCCCCACCACGAACTTCTCGAAATTCCACAGCACATCCGCCCCGGAATCGCGCGTCAGGCCGCGCTTGGCGAGCCGCTCGCGCATGCCGGCGGCGCCCTCGGCCTCCGGCTGGGCCGCCTCCAGCGCCGTGTAGAGCGGGTGCCGCTCCGCGCCCAGCACCGAGATTTTCGCGAACATGGGGAAGGAAACACCGTAATTCAGGCTGCAGAAGGAGGCGATCTCCGCTTCCGTGCCCGGCTCCTGGGCGCCGAAATCATTGGCGGGAAAGCCCAAGATCTCCAGCCCCTCCCCATGGCGGGCGTCATAGAGCTTCTGCAGGCCTTCATATTGCGCGGTCAGGCCGCATTTGGACGCCACGTTCACGATCAGCAGCACCTTGCCGCGATAGGCCCCAAGGGTGGCGGGCGTGCCGTCGATGCGCTTCAGCGGAATGTCGTAAAGCGAAGAAGGGGAGAGTTCCTGCGACACGAGCCGCCTCCTGAATGCTGGCCATGCTGTGGCGCGGAGCCTAGAGCATTTCCGGGTGTCACGGAATCGAGGAAACGTTCTAAATCATTGGGTTCAGGCATTCCTTCACGCGGGGCGGGTTGCCACTTCGCTCAAAGGCGTTCAAGCCCAGTGGCGTTTTTGCGAAAATCGAGACAGTTCGCGGCTGAGAACGCGTAGCCGCTTTCCCCGCGCAAGGCATTGGGCCGGCGGAAAAGCGCCCACTCGCGTGCCTCACTGCCGTCGCTCGCGCGGGGCGCTGTCCCGCTCCCAGGCGGCGAGGCGCAGATAAAGGGTGGAGCGGGCGATGCCGAGGCTCTTGGCCGCCTTTGAGAGATTGCCGCCGCTCGCCTCCACCGCCGCCAGGATGGCCGAGCGCTCCAGTGACTTGAGATCGTTGCCTTCATCCACGGGCATGGCGCCCGGGCCGCGAATGTCCGCCGGCAGGTCGTCCAGCTCGATGGGGCGGGCAGGGTCGGTCATGGCCACCAGCATGTCAGCCACGTTGCGCAGTTCGCGCACATTGCCGGGCCAGGCGTGGGCCTTGAGAGCGTCGCGCACCGGGCCGGAAAAGCGGGGCGTGGGGCGCCCGGCGGCAAGGGCGGAGCGGCGGGCGTAATGCTCCATCAGCAACAGGATATCATCACCCCGCTCCCGCAGCGGCGGAATGGCGAGTCGCAGCGCTGCGATGCGGTAATAGAGATCGCGCCGGAAGCGCCCGGCCGACACCTCCGCCGAAAGGTCGCGATTGGTCATGGAGACGAGCCGCAGCTCGACCCGCCGCGCCGCGTGCCCGCCCACGCGATACACAACGCCGTCCTCCAGCACCCGCAGCAGATAGGATTGCAGCTCCAGCGGCATCTCGCCGATCTCGTCGAGGCAGAGCAGCCCGCCATTGGCCGCCTCCACCTTGCCGGCGCGCCCGCCGGCATCGGCGCCGGTGAAGGCCCCCTTCTCGTAGCCGAACAGCTCGCTGGCGATGAGATCGCGCGGGAGCCCGCCGCAATTGACCGGAACGAACGGCCCGCACGGCAGCCGCGCCCCGTGGATGGCGCGGGCGAAGACTTCCTTGCCCACGCCCGTCTCGCCTTCCAGCAGCACCGGAACGCCGCTTTCCGCCATGCGCCGCGCCTTCTCACGGGCGGCGATGAGGGCGGGGCTCTCGCCGATGATGTCCTCGAAGCCCGTGGGCGCCTCCGGCGAAGCCAGATGGGGCGCTTCCCGCCCGCTGGTGCGCAGGCGCCGGGGGGCGTGCAGCACCACCACGCCGCCGATCTCCTCCCCCTCCTCGCGCACGATTTCCAGGCTGGCGCCGGGCAGAAGCTCACCCATGCGCTGCACCCATTCGCTGGGGTCGCTCTCGCGCACCGGCATCAGGCGGCCGCCGGCCAGCACCGTGTCGTTGCGGCGCACCAGCTCCTTCAGCGCCCGGTCGGTGGAGAAGATGAGCGCGCCGGTGCGGCTGAAGGCAATCACCTCCTCGCTCAGCCACAAGGAGCGCTTGTTGAGGAAGTGGCGCAGCACCAGGTCCTGCTCCAGCGCGATGCGCCGGGCCAGAACCGCCTCGATCTGGTGGGCGAGGGCCACCGCGTGGGCGAGGTTCTGCGGGTTGAAGGTGTCGGTGGAGCCGGAAATATCCACCGCGCCCAGCACATTATTCTCGGTGGGGTGGCGCACCGGTGCGGCAGCGCAGGTCCAGCGCTGCACCGCCGCGCAGAAATGCTCGTCGCCGTGGATCTGCACCGGCTTGCCGGCGGCGAGCGCGGTGCCGATGGCGTTGGTGCCGATTTCCGCCTCCTGCCACACCCCGCCCCGCTGGAGCTTCACTGCAAGGCCGGTATCCACCGCGCGGGCATCGCCCTCGGTCTCCAATATGGTGCCAGAGGGGTCGGTGAGGATGAGCATGGAATGGGCGTCGGCGAGCAACGCGCGGGCCTCGTCCATAGCGGGGCGGCCGGCATGGACAAGGCGCAGATTCTGCTGGCGCCGGCGATGCAGCTCGGCCTCGCTCACCAGGGGCGCCTCGGCCCGGCTGGCGGCGATGCGGTGCGCGCGCGAACGCTGCCAGGAGGCGATCACCGCCGGCCGCACGGCGGGCGAGGCCACCCCTTCCTGATGAAAACTCTCCCAGGCCCGCTTCAGCTCCTGCGCCGTCGGCGTGGAGGACGCGCACGAAACGCCGGACGTCGTAATGGCGATGGTGCTGACTGTCACCGGCAATGCCCTCCCGGCCTCGGGCGCGCGGGTCCCGGCGCGGCACCTTGAGCCGTTGGCCGTCAGCGAGGGCGTTTCCCGAGCCTCAGCTCCGCCCTTGAGACGGCGGTTTCTCCCTTCACCGTCGAATTCTGTCCGCCCGGCTTGCGCCGCGCGTCGATCGACTTTGGTCGAAGGATAGGCCCAGGAGCGGCGGGAACACAAGTCCACTCGGACCTGTTCGCAAGTGCTTCCTGTCCGATCGCTGATGTTCGGACGACAGATGTCCGAGTTTCGGACAGTTCAGAAATGGAAATGAGGCTGACCTGCCATGTCAAACCATTGAAAAAGGGACAATTGCCCGCAGCTGGCACGGCTGGCATGTCTTTCGCGAGGCCTTCCCCCGTGAACCGGCCCTCGAACGAGGCCGGCCTGATACAGGGAGGACACCTCGTGAACGTGCCCGTTGGAAACCTGCGTAACGTCCAGGTGCTCGGCATCGATGCCGGCGGCACCATGACGGATACGTTCTTCGTGGATGCGAGCGGCGACTTCGTCGTCGGCAAGGCCCAGTCCACGCCCCAGAACGAATCCATCGGCCTCATCGCCTCGTCCGAGGACGGCCTCGCCAATTGGGGCATGTCGCTGCACGATGCCCTCGCCCAGCTCCAGACCGGCGTCTATTCCGGCACCGCCATGCTCAATCGCGTGGTGCAGCGCAAGGGGCTGAAATGCGGCCTCATCGTCAATGGCGGCATGGAGGACTTCCACCGCATGGGCCGCGCGGTGCAGAGCCATCTCGGCTATGCCTATGAGGACCGCATCCACCTCAACACCCACCGCTTCGACCCGCCGCTGGTTCCCCGCCAGCTCACCCGCGGCGTGACCGAGCGCACGGACATGATGGGGACCGAGGTGATCCCCCTGCGCGAGGACACCGCCCGCAAGGCGGCCCGCGAGCTGATCGCCAACGATGTGGAAGGCATCGTCATCTCGCTGCTCCACTCCTACAAGAACCCGAAGAATGAGCGCCGCGTGCGCGACATCGTCATCGAGGAAGTGGCCAAGAGCGGCAAGTCGATCCCAGTCTTCGCCTCGGCCGATTACTATCCGGTGCGCAAGGAAACCCACCGCACCAACACCACCATCCTGGAAGGCTACGCCGCCGAACCCTCGCGCCAGACGCTGAACAAGATCTCCAGCGCCTTCAAGGAGCGCGGCACCAAGTTTGACTTCCGCGTGATGGCGACCCATGGCGGCACCATCTCCTGGAAGGCGAAGGAGCTGGCGCGCACCATCGTGTCCGGCCCCATCGGCGGGGTGATCGGCGCCAAGTATCTGGGCGAGGTGCTGGGCTACAAGAACATTGCCTGCTCGGACATCGGCGGCACCTCGTTCGACGTGGCGCTCATCACCCAGGGCGAGATGACCATCAAGAACGATCCGGACATGGCCCGGCTGGTGCTCTCTTTGCCGTTGGTGGCCATGGATTCGGTGGGCGCGGGCGCGGGCTCCTTCATCCGGCTCGATCCCTACACCAAGGCCATCAAGCTCGGCCCGGATTCCGCCGGCTACCGGGTGGGCGTGTGCTGGAAGGATTCGGGCATCGAGACGGTGTCCATCTCCGATTGCCACGTGGTGCTCGGCTATCTCAACCCGGACAACTTCCTGGGCGGCGCCGTGAAACTCGACCGCCAGCGCGCGGTGGATGCCATCAAGGTGCAGATCGCCGATCCGCTGGGCCTCTCCGTTGAGGATGCGGCCGCCGGCGTCATCGAGCTGCTGGACAGTGATCTTCGCGATTACCTGCGCTCCATGATCTCGGGCAAGGGTTACTCGCCCGCGAGCTTCGTGTGCTTCTCCTATGGCGGCGCGGGCCCCGTGCATACCTATGGCTATACGGAGGGCCTGGGCTTCGAGGACGTGATCGTGCCCGCCTGGGCGGCCGGCTTCTCGGCCTTCGGCTGCGCGGCGGCGGATTTCGAGTATCGCTACGACAAGTCCCTCGACATCAACATGCCGCCGGACGCACCCGAGGCCGACAAGGTGAAGGCCGCGCAGACGCTGCAGGCGGCGTGGGAGGAGCTGACCCACAACGTGCTGGAAGAGTTCAAGCTGAACGGCTACTCGCCCGACCAGGTGAAGCTGCAGCCCGGCTACCGCATGCAGTATCGCGGGCAGCTCAACGACCTGGAGATCGAGAGCCCCATTCCCAGCGCCAGCACCGCCGCCGACTGGGATGCCGCCACCGAAGCCTTCAACGCCACCTATGGCCGCGTCTATGCCGCCTCCGCCCGCTCTCCGGAGCTGGGCTATTCGGTGACCGGCGCCATCATGCGCGGCACGGTGCCCATCCCCAAGCCCCGCATTCCCAAGGAGCCTGAGGAAGGCGAGACCCCGCCAGAGCAAGCAAAGGTGGGCACCCGCAAGTTTTATCGCAAGAAGAAGTGGGTGGATGCGCAGCTCTACAAGATGGAAGCCCTGCGCCCGGGCAACCGCGTCACCGGCCCCGCCATCATCGAATCCGATGCCACCACCTTCGTGGTGCCCGACGGCTTCGAGACCTGGCTCGACGGCCACCGCCTGTTCCACCTCAAGGAGGTGTGAGGCCAAGCCAATGTGAGGGCACGGCGCGTCGCGGTCAGCCAGCCGCGGCGCGCGCGAAAAGACCCGTCGATGGAAACAACCCAAGGAATTCGATCATGAACGTCAGTGTGAACCAGAAGAGCCTTCAGGGCGCGGCCCGCGGCGTCGTGCGCGGCGGCGAGACGCTGAAGGAGCATCGCGACCGGCTCATGGCGGCCACCAAGGCCTCGGGCCATTATGCCGGCCTCACCAAGCTGGAGCTGCGCGAGGCCGAACCCATCCTCTACAACAAGCTGTTCTCCCGCCTGCGGGCCGGCGTGGTGGATGCGCGCGAGACGGCCAAGAAGATTGCCGCCTCCCCCATCGTGGAGCAGGAGGGCGAGCTGTGCTTCACCCTCTACAACGCGGCGGGTGACAGCATTCTCACCTCCACCGGCATCATCATCCATGTGGGAACCATGGGTGCGGCCATCAAATACATGATCGAGAACAATTGGGAGGCCAATCCAGGCGTCAACGACAAGGACATTTTCTGCAACAACGACGCCCTCATCGGCAACGTCCACCCCTGCGACATCCACACCATCGTCCCCATCTTCTGGGAAGGGGAGCTGATCGGCTGGGTGGGCGGCGTCACCCACGTCATCGACACCGGCTCGGTGGGTCCGGGCTCCATGTCCACCGGCCAGGTGCAGCGCTTCGGCGATGGCTATTCGGTCACCTGCCGCAAGATCGGCGCCAATGACGAACTGTTCCGCGACTGGCTGCACGAAAGCCAGCGCATGGTGCGCACCACCCGCTACTGGATGCTGGACGAGCGCACCCGCGTCGCCGGCTGCCACATGATCCGCAAGCTGGTGGAAGAGGTGATTTCGGAAGAGGGCATCGAGGCTTATTGGAAGTTCGCCTATGAGGCGGTGGAGCACGGCCGCCTGGGCCTGCAAGCCCGCATCAAGGCCATGACCATTCCCGGCACCTATCGCCAGGTGGGCTTCGTGGACGTGCCCTACGCCCATGAGGACGTGCGGGTGCCCTCCGACTTCGCCAAGCTCGACACCATCATGCACGCCCCGTGCGAGATGACCATCCGCAAGGACGGCACATGGCGGCTGGATTTCGAGGGCGCGAGCCGGTGGGGCTGGCACACCTACAACGCCCACCAGGTGAGCTTCACCTCGGGCATCTGGGTGATGATGACGCAAACCCTCATCCCCTCCGAGATGATCAATGACGGCGCCGCCTATGGCACCGAGTTCCGCCTGCCCAAGGGCACCTGGATGAACCCGGACGACCGCCGTGTCGCCTTCTCCTATTCCTGGCACTTCCTGGTCTCGGCCTGGACGGCCCTGTGGCGCGGCCTCTCGCGCTCCTATTTCGGGCGCGGATATCTGGAGGAGGTCAACGCCGGCAACGCCAATACTTCAAACTGGCTCCAGGGCGGCGGCTTCAACCAGTATGACGAGATCCATGCCGTGAACTCGTTCGAGTGCGCGGCCAACGGCACCGGCGCCACCGCGGTGCAGGACGGCCTTTCCCACGCCGCCGCCATCTGGAACCCGGAAGGCGACATGGGCGACATGGAGATCTGGGAGCTGGCCGAGCCGCTGGTCTATCTCGGCCGGCAGATCAAGGCGTCCTCGGGCGGCTCCGGCAAGTATCGCGGCGGCTGCGGCTTCGAGAGCCTGCGCATGGTCTGGAACGCCAAGGACTGGACCATGTTCTTCATGGGCAACGGCCACATCTCCTCCGATTGGGGGCTGATGGGCGGCTACCCCGCCGCCTCCGGCTATCGCTTCGCCGCCCACAAGACGGACCTGAAGGAGCTGATCGCCTCCGGCGCCGACATTCCGCTGGGCGGCGACGTGGACCCCGAGAACCCCACCTGGGATGCCATGCTGCCCAAGGCGCAGATCAAGCGCGACAAGCAGGCCATCACCACCGAGGAGATGTTCGCGGACTACGACCTTTATCTCAACACCATGCGCGGCGGACCCGGCTTCGGCGACCCGCTGGATCGCGAGCCGGCGAGCGTGGCCGACGACATCAATGGCGGCTACGTGCTCGAGCGCCTCGCCGGCGATGTCTATGGCGTGGTGGTGAAGAAGGGGGCCGATGGCCTCTATGTGGCGGACCTGCCCGCCACCGAGGCGGCCCGCGCGCAGATGCGCAAGGACCGCATCGCCAAGTCGGTGCCGACCACCGAATGGATGAAGGGCGAGCGCGAGAAGATCCTCGCCAAGGACGCCTCCACCCAGGTGCGGCAGATGTTCTCCGCCTCCTTCAAGCTGGGACCGAAGTTCGAGCAGCACTTCCGCAGCTTCTGGACCCTGCCTGAGAGCTGGACCCTGCCCGAAGAGGAAATCGGCGTGCCCACCTATGGCTCGCGCTACTCCATGGACCTTTCCGAACTGCCGGACGTGCACACCGTGCAGCTCGTGGAGGAGTGACCCTCCAACTGGGCGGCGGCCCGTCCCCGCTGCCGCCCACCTTTTTCTCAAAGTTCAAGATCAATGGGAGGAACACTCAGATGGCCTATACCCGCGCCAAGATCGAAGACCTGGTGGAAGGCAAGATCGATCCCGATACCCTGCACCAGATGCTGTCCACCCCGAAAGACCCGGAGCGCTTCGCCACTTATGTGGAGATTTTGCAGGAGCGCGTGCCGTGGGATGACAAGATCATCCTACCCCTGGGCCCCAAGCTCTACATCGTGCAGCAGAAGGTTTCCAAGAAATGGACCGTGCGCTGCGAGTGCGGCCATGATTTCTGCGGCTGGCAGGACAATTGGAAGCTCCACGCCCGTATTCACGTGCGCGACACGCCGCAGAAGATGGAGGAGATCTATCCCCGCCTGATGGCGCCGACGCCCACCTGGCAGGTGATCCGCGAATATTTCTGCGGCGAATGCGGCACCCTCCACGACGTGGAGGCCCCCACGCCCTGGTATCCGGTGATCCGCGACTTCGAGCCGGACATCGACGCCTTCTATTCCGAATGGCTCGGCCTGCCGGTGCCTGAGCGGGTGGACGGCTGAGGCCGCGGGCCTGCGCGATCCCTGTCGGCCCCCGGTGATCGGCCGGGGGCAAGACGTGAGCGTTTTCGGGAACGATGAACCCGGTTCATGTCACGAGGACGTGTCAACGCCCCCGCCTTCAGACGCCTGCGGTGCCTGAAGGCTCCATGGAGCAGGTTCCGCGAGCGGGGGCGAGCGGGGTGGGCTCCAGAGCGCGAACCGGCCTGCCCCACCGCGCGCCCAAGGGAGTGGCGTTTCAGCGCCGCTCCCACGCCGCCGCCCCTTCCGGAGAGCGCGGCAGGAAGCCGATGCGGCCATTTTCCCCATCAAAGGCCACCACATAGTGGCGGAAGAAGCGCTCGCCGGAATTGGCGCCGTGCCCGGGGCGGATGCGCACGTCATGGTGCCCTTCCGAGTGGAAGCCAAGGCGGAAGGTGTCCGGCACCTCCATGTCGACCCGCGCACCGGCACGCACGAAATCGCCCTCCAGGAGCTCGGGGGAAATGGCGTCCAGATTGATGTCCATGGCGCTGCCGCCGGTGTCGAAGATCACCGGCCCGCAGGCGGGTGCGCCTCCCTCCACCGAGAAGCAGGCCTGGATGCTGTCCGCGATCCAGAGCGGCAGCTTCCCATCTTCCGTAGCGGCAGGATCGGTTGGGCGCAGGCGGGCGAAGCGAAAGCCGCGCATGGCTTGATCGTCCAGCCCGATCAGCACCCGCGGATCCTCACGCGCCACATCCACCACGAAGCCGTTGCCCAGCGCGCCGGGCAGGAAGCGCAACGGGCTGAGCATGCCCGCTCCCTTCCTGTCGAAACGCACCCCCATCACCCCCACTGTATCCTTCACCAGCCCCGGACAATGAGGCTTGGCCTCCAAGCAGGTGATCTGCGTCACCACATGGACCGGCACTTCGCCGACGGTGCGCAAGGTCGGGGCGCCAATGGTGCGGAAGGCCACCTGCGCATAGCCCAGATAGCCCTGGAGCTCGGTCCCGTCGCCATAGACCTCGCGCATCGGCTGGTCGGTCCGGCGCACATTCGGCCCCACATGGCTTTCCAGGATGCGCAGGCCCGTGGAGCCGGTATCGAAGGTCACCCGGGCCGGCGGGCCGCCCGCCACCTCGATATCCACCAGATTGGCGATGATGGCGTGCCCCTCTTTGTTGAAGAGCGGCAAGGCCGCCTGCGCCCGCGCCGGCACCGTGCACACAGCAAGGCCCGCCGCCATAGACAAGGCGGCCAAAACCAGACGGGCCGCGTGGAGAGGGGAAAAGCGCATGTCCGCGTCCTCGCAAACCGGGGCCTGCCTCTGGCCTGGATGGTAGTTGAAGACCATACCAGGGGATGCGCCATGCCCTGTCAATGGCGGGGGGCGGGCGCGATCGCGTTCCATGGGGTGGCGCCGGGCGCCAGCACGGCCTTGCGCTCCACCTCCGCCAGCGGGATGTCGGTGGCGATCAGGCGGTGATCGTAGAGATAGCCGGGCAGATAGCCCGAGGCGAGGATGCGCCAGTCGAAGGGCATGCCCGGCTCCACCAGCCGCGCCAGTTGAAACACCACGGTGGTGCAGTTGGTGGTGATGGTCTGGTAGAATTGCGGATGCTCCGCCAGCATGTTCCCCTTGTTCGCGAAGATGAGAAAGGCAGCCCGCATCTGGGCCGGCGTCAACCTCAGGGGATAGCGGGAGACGCGCTCGCCACGCGCATCGGTGCGCAGATGGATGATGTCGCCCGGCGTCGCGGCGATCAGCACCAGCTCGAACTGCTTGAAGAAGCCACCGATTTCCGAGAACTTCTCGCCCCGCTCGCGGCGGATCTCGGCCGAGAACACCACATATTGCCCATCGGAAAAGCCGAAGCCCACCAAGGTGTGGGCGATGGCGGGGCTTGCCCAGACGGAAGAATAGACATCCACACGGTCGAGCTGGTCCAGATCGAAAGTGAGCGTTTGCCAGCGGGGCGCGGCGTCATTTTCCGTGCGCCACTGGAAATCACGGACATTGTGCAAGGTTACGCGGCTGCCTTCGACATCCGCGGTCACGCCGCGCGCCACGTCGGGGTCCCAGTCGCGATGGTTGGACGGAGCGATGGAAGACCACCACAGCCCCACCGCCACCAGCCCCAGCAGCAGCGCCGCCAGCGCCCGGCCCGGCCGCAGAAAACTCAGCTGAGCAAGGGCGAAGGCGGCGAGCAGCGCCAGCCCCATCAGCGGCGCGCGCCACCCCATTCCGGCCTGGTACCACAGGGCCGTGGCCGTCCACGCGCCGAGCAGCAACGCCGCCAGCGCCACCAGCCCGCAGGCGAGAAGCCGCCCCGCGGTTCGCCACGCCGCCCGCATCTGCCCCCTCGCCTCGCCCATTCCGTCCCGCATTCCGCCGCTGCACAACCACGCCCTCTTATCACGAAGGCGGGCGGGGAAGAGTGGGCGCAGCCGGCATGCGGGGCGCCGCGCGCTACCTCTTCAGGGGCCATCGACGCCGGGCGCGTCCTGGCGTAGACCCGGCCTTGACGCGCCCCGCGGGGCGCGGTCCGGTTGGGCCCCTTCCATCGGCCCATTCAACAGCGTGCAAGGAGTGTTGCCATGTCGCAAGCCGTCCACACCCCCGTCCGTCGCGTCGCCGTCATTGGTGCGGGCACCATCGGTGCGAGCTGGGCGGCGCATTTCCTGGCGCACGGCCTCGAGGTGGTGGTGAGCGACCCCGCCCCCGGCGCGCAGGAGCACACCCAGCAGCTCATCGACCGCGCCTGGCCGGTGCTTCAGGCCCTCGGCACCGCCAAGGGCGACCCCAAGGTCTGGCGCTTCGAGCCCGATCCGGTGAAGGCGGTGGAGGGTGTCGATTTCGTCCAGGAGAACGCGCCCGAGCGCTATGAGGTGAAGCGCAAGCTCCTGCCCCTCATCGATGCCGTGCTCCCCAAGGAAGTGGTGATCGCCTCCTCCTCGTCGGGCCTGCTGGTCACCCGCTTCTCTGAAGGCTGCCGCTTCCCCGAGCGCTGCGTCATCGGCCATCCCTTCAACCCGCCCCACCTGATCCCCCTGGTGGAGGTGGTGGGCGGCAAGAAGGCCAGCCGCGAGGCCATCGACGCCGCCATGGCCTTCTACAAGGCCATCGGCAAGCACCCCATCGAGATCCACAAGGAAGTCACGGGCCATGTGGCCAATCGCCTGCAGGCGGCCCTGTGGCGCGAGGCCATCTATCTGGTGCAGGAGGGCGTGGCCTCGGTGGCCGATATCGATGCCGCGGTGAGCGAGGGGCCGGGCCTGCGCTGGGCGCTCATGGGCCCGCACATGACCTTCAACCTGGGCGGCGGCCAGGGTGGCCTCGCCCACTTCATGGAGCATCTGCTGCCGGCGGTGGAAAGCTGGTGGGCCGACCTCGGCACCCCCGACATGACCGAGGCGCTGCAGAAGAAGCTGGTGGAAGGCGTGAACGCCGAGGCCGACGGCCGCTCCATGACCGAGCTGGCGCAGTGGCGTGACAACCTGCTCACCGGCATCATCACCATGCGCGCAGCTTCCAGCGCCGGCGCCGAGGCGGCGGCCGCCGACAAGCGGCTGGACGAAGCCCTGGAGGAAACCTTCCCCGGCAGCGACCCGGTTTCGGTGACCCGCCAGACGCCCGCCGAGGACATCGAGGGCGACCCCTCCGCCGAGCGCTGATCCCTCTTCCCCCATGGGACCCGTTCCCATGGGGGGCCACCCGGCGGGGCGCGGGCTTTCCGCGCGCCCCGCTCGCCTTAGCCGGCGCAGATGGCGGCGGCCAGTTCCACCAGTTCCATGTCGCTGCCGCGCCGCCCCACGAGCGAGAGGCCGATGGGCGCGCCATCCACCTCAGCCAGCGGCAGGGAAACCTGCGGCAGGCCGGCGAGCCCCGCCGTGCACAGCAGGTTCATGGCCAGGTGGCGATAGGTCACCTCCGTATCGGCGGCGGCCGAGCCCTTCAGCGGCGCGCAGCGCGGCGTGGTGGGCAGGACCAGGACGGTACCTTCAGCGAGCAGGGCGCTGGTGCGCCCGATCACCGCCTCGCGCACGGGGCGGGCCGCCTCCACCTCGGCGGGGTTGAGAACCGCGGCGGCGGCGAAGCGCTCGGCCACGCCCGGGCCGAACTGGGGCCGCACCGCCTCGATCCAACCGCCCACGCTCTGCCAAATCTCCGCCGCCTGCAGCGCCCGGAACGCGGACGACCAGCCGGCGAGCCCCTCGGGCGCCAGCACCACGCTTTCGGCCGGGGCCACCGCCGCTTCCACCCGCGCCACGGCGGGGGCGAGCGCGGCGCGCACCGCATCGTCCACCATGGCGAAGGCATCGGTGGCCAGCAGCAGGCGGGAAGGCCGCGGCGCCGGTGCTTGGGCGTCCAGCAGCACCGCGCCCACCGCCGCGAACACCTGCGGATCCCGCGCGAACCAGCCCACGCAATCAAAGCTGGGCGCGAACGGGGCGATACCCGCCGCCGGAACGGCCCCATGGGTGGGCCGCATGCCCATGATTCCGCAATAGCTGGACGGCACCCGCACCGAGCCGCCGCAATCCGAGCCCAAGGCGAAATCCACCAGGCCCGCCGCCACGGCCGCCGCCGAGCCGCTGGATGAGCCGCCCGGCACCCGCTGCGGCGCGGCGCTGTTGAGCGGCGTGCCGTAATGCACGTTTTCGCCGGTGAGCGAATAAGCGAGCTCATCGGAAATAGTCTTGCCCACCATGGTTGCGCCGGCCGCGAGGGCACGGGCCACCGCCGCCGCATGGGCGCGGGCCGGCTCATGGGTGCGGGCCCAATCGGGATGGCCGTTGCCGGTGACCACGCCGGCCACGTCCAGCACGTCCTTCACCGCGAAGACGAGGCCCGAAAGCGGCCCCTCCGCCGCCCCGGCGATCTCCATCCGCGGCCCGGGCAGGAAGGCCCCGACCCTCTCCGCCTGCAGAACCCAGGCGGGGGGCAAAGGAAGGCTGACGGGGGAACGGAAACCGGACATGGCAAAACCTGGGGCAGGAGGAACGGCGGGCCGCCGCTGGGCGGCCGCCACCGCGACAAAGGTGGCGCGATGGCGGATGACATGTAAGTAAATTTTTGTATATATGTCGAGAGAGCCTTTTTCCGTTCGCGACGAAAGCCCGAAGCGTGTCCCTGCCCCCTGCCGCCGAGATGACGGAGGCGCGCCCCGCCCCGCCCGCCCGCAAGCGCGATGCGGCGGCGACCCGCGCGCGCATCCTGGCCGCCGCCCGCACCGACTTTGCGCGTGAGGGCTTTGCCGGCGCACGGGTGGAGCGCATCGCCCGCGCGGCGGACACCAATGTGCAGATGATCTACCGGTATTTCGGCGACAAGGAGGGGCTCTACCGCGCCGCGCTGGAGGCCACCTATGCCCATCTGCGCGGGCTGGAGCAGGGCCTCGACCTCGCCGCGCTGCCGCCGCTGGAGGGGGTGCGGCGGCTGGTGGAATTCACCTTCGACTATCTGCGCGACACGCCTGATTTCGTCGCTATCATCCGCAACGAGAACATGGCCGGCGCCCCCTTCGCCCGCCAGTTGCCACAACTCGCCAGCTCGGTTCAGCCGCTGCTGGACGCCATCGGGCAGCTGGTGGCGCGCGGCGTCCGCGAAGGGGTGTTCACCACCCATCCGGCGGCGGCCGAGCTCTACCTCACCATCCTGTCGCTCTCCATCACCCATGTCGCCCAGCGCGACACCCTCTCCGCCCTGTTCGGCTTCGATCTTTCGGACCCGGACTGGCTGGCCCGCCGCCGCGCCCAGGTGGTGGAGGTGGTGCTGCGCTATCTCACAGCTCCCGCGCCAGCCGCCGCGCCGCGCGTGCGCCAGCCGTGAGCCCTTCCCCTTCAACCCGCCCGGAGCTGAGATGACCCGTTTCGACTGGACCGCCGGTTACGCCTCCCGCCGCCTGCCGCTGTTCGGCAACAATGTGGTGTCCGCCTCCCACCCGCTGGCCTCGCAGGCGGGCCTGCGCATGATGTGGAAGGGCGGCAATGCGGTGGATGCCGCCATCGCCGCGGCGGCCGCCATGACGGTGCTCGAGCCGTGCAATAACGGCCTCGGCTCGGATGCCTTCTGCATTCTGTGGGATGGCCAGAAGCTGCAGGGCCTCAACGCCTCTGGCCGCGCGCCGCAGGGCTGGAGCATCGACTATTTCCGCGCCCGCTACGGCGCCGATGCCAAGCGCCCGCCCCAGCGCGGATGGGACGCGGTGACCGTTCCCGGCGCGGTGGGTGGCTGGGTGGCCCTCTCCGAGCGCTACGGGCGCCTGTCCTTCGCGGACCTGCTGGAACCCGCCATCGAGATTGCCGAGCGCGGCTATCTGGTTCCCCCCATTGATGCGGTCAAATGGGAGATGGCGACGGCGCTGGCGGACCTCGTGCGCCAGCAAGGCTTCGCGGAGACCCTGCTGCCGTCGGGGCGCGCGCCACGCGCCGGTGAGCTGTTCCGCATGCCAGGGGCCGCGCGCGCCCTCACGGCCATCGCCAACACCAAGGGCGAGGCCTTCTATCGCGGCGAGATCGCCGAGGCCCTCGGGGCCGCCGCCAAGGCCGCGGGCGCCGCCATCACCGCGGCCGACCTTGCGGCCTACGCGCCGGAATGGGTCACGCCCATCGCCCAGAACTATCGCGGCCACACGCTGCACGAGATCCCGCCGAACGGCCAGGGCATCACGGCGCTGATGGCGCTGGGCATGCTCTCCCATTTCGACATCGCCAGCCTCGACCCCGATGGCGCGGACGCCCATCACCTGATGATCGAGGCCATCAAGCTGGCCTTCGCGGATGTCTACCACCATGTGGCCGATCCCACGCACATGCGCGTGTCGGCGGACGACATGCTGGACCCCGCTTACCTTCAGTCCCGCGCCCGCCTCATCGACATGAAGCGCGCCCAGCCCTTCGCGCCGGGCAATCCCGTGAAGGGCGGCACCATCTACCTCACGGCGGCCGACGCCAGCGGCATGATGGTGAGCTTCATCCAGAGCAATTTCAACGGTTTCGGCTCCGGCGTGGTGCTGCCCGAATGGGGCCTCTCGCTGCAGAACCGGGGCCACGGCTTCTCCCTCGACCCGGCGAGCCCCAATGCGGTGGCGCCGGGCAAGCGGCCGTTCCACACCATCATCCCCGCCTTCCTCACCAAGGATGGCGCGCCGGTGATGAGCTTCGGCGTGGTGGGGGCCAACATGCAGCCCCAGGGCCATGTGCAGACCCTGGTGCGGATGCTCGATTTCAGCCAGAATCCACAGGCGGCCTGCGACGCGCCGCGCTGGCGCTTCAATGCCGGCCTCGCCCTCGACATGGAAGCCGCCATGCCCCAGGCCACCCGCGACGAGCTGGCCGCGCGCGGGCACAAGCTGACGGTGAACGCCGACCCCTATCACGACTTCGGCGCCGGCCAGTTCATCTGGCGCATGGGCAATCCGGCGGTGGAAGGCTATGCGGCCGCCAGCGACCCCCGCCGCGACGGCGCGGCGGCGGCGTTCTAGCCCCCCCGCGACGGCCACGGGCCTCGGGCGGGACCGCGGTCCCCGCCCGAGATCAGCCGAGCTCGAATTTCACCTGACGGGCGGCGTGGGCGGCGACGATCTTCTTCATGGCGCCGATGAGCTGGCGCGTCTCCTCGGGGCTCAGCATCTCCACGGTGGCGGCATGGGCCTGGCGGGCTGCCGCCTCCATCTGCTCCAGCAAAGCGCGCCCTTCCTGCGTGAGCGAGCAGCTCTGCGAGCGGCGATCGGTCGGCGAGGTGCCGCGCAGCACCAGCCCGCGCGCCTCCAGCCGCTTCAGCGCCCCGGTGGTGGTGGTGCGATCGAGGGCGACCAGGCGCGACAGGGTGGTCTGGTCCGCCGCCTCGCGATCGGCCAGGGCCGACAGCAGGGAATACTGAACGGGCGTCACCCCGAATGGTGCGCACAGCTCGGCGAACAGGCTGACATGGATCTGGTGCACGCGCCGGGCCAGGAAACCCGGCCGGTCGAACAGGGGCCACGCCGCCTCGGGCGCAACCTCTGCGGGTGAAGGAGCTGCCTCCTTCTTCCTGGACGGTGCCATCTCGTTTCCTCCCCACCTGCGGACCGCGCCGGCCCCCTTTCCCGCGCCACGCCGGAACGCCGTGACAGCATGCCTCGACAGGACTTGCCAGGATCGCGCCCGCGCCGCAATGCCGAAGGACGCGGACCACGCGTCATCCCCGCCACGGCGGCGCGCCCATGACAGCCGAGCTGACGCCGTGAAAAACCCTTGAAAACCCTGGCGGGA
Organism: Xanthobacter variabilis; assembly: GCF_043831965.2. NCBI lineage: Bacteria > Pseudomonadati > Pseudomonadota > Alphaproteobacteria > Hyphomicrobiales > Xanthobacteraceae > Xanthobacter > Xanthobacter variabilis. The sequence goes on along the minus strand of NZ_CM195533.1, from coordinate 1,726,271 downwards.
TGGACCCGCGGACCCCACGCCCCGGGGTCACGTTCCTGTGAGTCGACGGATACAGCTTCCGCGTCACCGGTGGAACGCGCGCTTCTCTTGCGTTTCCCGTCTTATTTTCCGGCCGCTGTAAAAGATGCACCGTTCCCGCATATTGCCGGACACAGGGCCGGTCGGTATCCAGCTGACCCAACAAAGAAAACAAATAGAACCCAGCAGTGAAAGGCATCACATGGCCAACACGACAAGCGAGCTCGAGACGCTTCTCATGGAGCGCTCGCTCACCGACGCCCAGCTCCTGGCGGCTGCCGAAACCGCTTCGGACTATCGCATTCTCCCGGACGCGACCGTGATCAAGATCGGCGGCCAGAGCGTGATGGATCGCGGCCGCGCAGCCGTCTATCCGCTGGTCGATGAGATCGTCGCCGCCCGCAAGCAGCACAAGATGCTGATCGGCACCGGCGCCGGCACCCGCGCCCGCCACCTCTATTCCATCGCCGCCGAGCTCAACCTGCCGGCCGGTGTCCTGGCGCAGCTCGGCTCCTCGGTCGCGAACCAGAATGCCGAGATGCTCGGCCAGCTGATGGCCAAGTATGGCATCTCCTCCGTGAGCGGGGCCGGCATGTCTGCCGTGCCGCTGGCCATCGAGGAAGTGAATGCCGTGATCTTCAGCGGCATGCCCCCCTATTCGCTGTGGATCCGCCCCTCGGCGGAAGGCGTCATCCCGCCCTACCGCACCGACGCGGGCTGCTTCCTTCTGGCTGAGCAGTTCGGCTGCAAGGCGATGATCTATGTGAAGGACGAGGACGGCCTGTTCACGGCCAATCCGAAGACCTCCAAGGATGCCACCTTCATTCCCAAGATCTCGGTCGACGAGATGAAGGCGCGCGGCCTGCACGACTCCATCCTCGAGTTCCCGGTGCTGGATCTGCTGAAGCAGGCCCGTCACATCAAGCAGGTGCAGGTGGTGAACGGCCTCGTGCCCGGAAACCTCACCCGCGCCCTGGCCGGCGAGCACGTCGGCACCATCATCACCGCGAGCTGAGGAGCCAGGCCATGAGCGAACTCAACAACAGCATCAAGCACGTCGCCTCGCCGCTCGCGACCCAGACCCTTCTCGACGGCCAGCTGGTTCATCCGGTGGCGGATGTGCGCCCCATCAGCCTCCTGCCCTGGCTGCAGGTGGTGAAAATCGGCGGCCGCTCCATCATGGACCGCGGTCCGGAGGCGATCCTTCCCATCGTCGATGAGCTGCGCAAGCTGCTGCCGGAGCACCGCCTGCTGATCCTCACCGGCGCCGGCATCCGCGCCCGCCACCTCTACACCATCGGCCTCGACCTCGGCCTGCCGGTGGGTTCGCTGTCGCCGCTGGCGGCGAGCGAGGCGGGGCAGAATGGCCATATCCTGGCCGCGCTGCTCGCGCCCGATGGCGTCTCCTATGTGGAGCACCCCACCATCGCCAGCCAGCTGCCGATCCATCTGGCCGCGGCGCGCGCCGTGGTGGGTAGCGCCTTCCCGCCCTACCACCACTACGAGTTCCCGAGCTCGCGCATCCCGACCCATCGGGCTGACTCCGGTGCGTTCCTGCTCGCCGATGCCCTCGGCGCGGCAGGGCTCACCATCGTCGAGGACGTGGACGGCGTGTACACCGCCGACCCCAAGGGCCCGGACGCCGACAAGGCCCACCTGATCTCGGAGACCACTTCCGCCGAGCTCTCGAAGGCCACCGGCACCCTGCCCTTCGATCGCGCCTTGCTGGACATCATGGGCAATGCCCGCCGCATCGACCGGGTGCAGGTGGTGAACGGCCTCGTTCCCGGCCGCCTCACCGCCGCCCTGCGCGGCGAGCACGTGGGCACCATCATCCACACCGGCGCCCGCCGGGCGTGAGCTGCCGGGCCTGACCGGCCGGCCTTGCCGAGCATGCCGCACCCGCCTGATGCGCGGGCGCGGCATGCTGCGTTCTGGAACGGTGACGGCGCCCAAGCCGCCGATCCACCGACACCGCGCGAACGCCTTGGGTGACATCGCCCCCTCTCCCACGCGGGCGGCAGGGCTCAGCGCGTCACGTTCCCTCCCATCCGGACGACAGGACGCCTCCGCGCCACGCAGGGGAGAACCTCTTCGCCACGCGCGAGGAGCGGAGCCACACGCCGTGAGCAGGGCCGCGCGGCATTGCCATCCCCATCACCGCGCCAGCGCCCTCGCGCTCCGACCCGTGCGCCTTGAGCCTCAACACCTAGCTCCGAACGACATTTCAGAGGCGCGGTTTGCCGCGGGCTCGTTCCCGCTCCCGCTTGCGGTTAAGGGAGGGCAGGACCGCCTGGGCCAGAACCACCTGGGCCAGAACCACCTGGGCCAGAACCACCTGGGCCAGAACCGCCTGCACCACGACGGCCTCAGTGGCACAGAGGCTGGAGATTCAGGACTTTTGAGATTTTCGCGGCGTTGCCCTTCGCCGCGCCGCCGGGGCCACCTTCCCAACCTTTTGCCCCAGCCCTCCCCCGCAAGCGGGAGAGGGAGCCGCGCCATGAGGAACACGGTGGTGATGTGAGATAAGCCGCGCCACACGCACGGAAGGTCGACAGGCCTTAGCGCATGGCCTGTGCGGTCCTGAGGATGGGCCCGTCGCAGTGCGGCCATTCGGGACGATCACTGCCGAGGCGGGGCGTCGGGCGGGGCCAGCCGCATGGTGTTTCCGACATCCGCAGCACCGGGCCGAGCGTCTTCAGATCACCATAGCTGGTGCCGTCGACGCGCACCGAAAGGGCTTCGAACTCTTGCGGCGACAGGTGGCCGGAGGCGTCGGCGAAGTCGGCCACCAGCCCTTCGCGCTGGAGCAGCATGGCCGACTGGCACAAGGACACCTGCACCCGGTAGCTGCCCCCTTCGCGGGCGCGGCGGGCAAGGGCCAGCATGGCCCCGTAGGCGCCGAGGAAGCCGGTGATGAAATCGCACATGAAGACCGGCGTCAGCTCCGGCCGCCCGGCCCCGCTCAGCTCGCCCTGGGTGTGGCAGATCCCCGTGACGGCCTGCGCCACCTGGTCCCATCCGGCCCGATCGGCAAACGGACCACCGGAGCCAAAGCAGTTCACCGAGACATGGATCAGCCCCGGCCGCAGCGCCATGAGCTGTTCGAAGCCGAAGCCATGGGCGGCCAGGCGGCCGGGCCGATAACCGTCAATGAACACGTCGGCGGTGCGCGCGAGCTCGCGCAGGCGGGCCGCCTCCTCGGGTCGGGTGAAATTCAGGAAGGCGCTGCGCTTGCCATGGCTGGTGTCGCGCACGAAGGCGGGCACCTGCGGCAGTTCCGGCGCCGTCACCATGAGCACCTCGGCGCCATGCTCCACCAGGCTGAGCCCGGCGGTCGGGCCGGCGAGGATACGGGTGAGGTCGAGCACGCGCAGCCCCGCCAAGGGCGCATCGCCGCCCGCCGGCAGCGGTTCCGGTGCGCTGTCGGCCACCTTGGTGATTTCGACCACGGGCCGCGCGGCGAGATAGGCGCCGTGGGGATGGGACAGCCATTCCTCGGGAGTGCGCACCTTGCCGCCGCAGGCGCCGGCGGCGGCAAGGGCCTCCTCCAGCTGATCGGCGCCCCACCGCCCCACCGCCGTGGCCACATCCTGCACCGTGCTGTTGCAGGCGAGCACGTGCAGCACCCGGCGTTCGAGATGGGGCAGATTGGTGTGCGGCAGGAGCCAGCCGCCATCGGCCGTGGCCCAGGGCTGGGTGAGCGCCACCATGTGCTTCATGGCGGCGGAAGCCGGAATGGAGCGGTATTGGCCGTCCTCGCCCTTCAGCAGGGTTTCCTCGCCACCGGAAAGGGAGGTGGCCGCCGCGGCGCGGGCGTCCACGGCAATGGCCTGGCGGCGTCCGGTGCGCAGCTCCCAGAGGTCATTGGCCGCGACCCCACGGGCGGCGAGCACCGCCGCTGTCACCTCGCCGATGCGGAACGGCGTGGCGTAGAACGGATCGCGGCCGGTGAGGGTCACCTCGTTGGCGGACAAAGCGGGGCCGGAGCGGATCTCCATCAGCTCGCGGAACGTGTTGAGGGCTTGCGGATTGATCTTGGTCATTGGGTCCTGATTGCCTTTTCGAGGACGGGCGCGACCAGATGGGCCGCGCCCGCCAGATGTGCGGAAGGAGCACCCCGGGCCGGTTGCCCGGCCGCGCGGATTAGGCGGCGTCCGGCAGCGCGCGGGCGCCCCGCCGTTCCGCCACCGAGACCAGCCAGCAGGTGAAGAAGGCCAGCGGCATTGAGATTAGGGTGGGCGGATCCAGGCTCACCACCGGCGCGGCGAAGCCGAACACCTTCACCCACATGGAGGGACCCAGAATGGTGAGCCCGACGGCCGCCAGCAGCCCGATGCTGCCGCCGGCGATGGCGCCGCGCGTCGTCAGTCCGCGCCAATAGATGGACAGCACCAGCACGGGGAAGGTGGACGAGCAGGCGATGGCGAAGGCCAGCGAGATCATGTAGGCAACGTTCTGCCCCTGGAAGGCGATGCCGAGCGCGATGGCCAAGAGGCCGAGCGCGACCGTGGCCATGCGCGAGATCTTCAGCTCCCGCGCCTCGTCCACGCGACCCTTCAGGACCACCCGGGCGTAGAGGTCGTGGCTCACGGCGGAGGCCCCGGCCAGCGTCAGCCCCGCCACCACCGCCAGGATGGTGGCGAAGGCGACCGCCGAAACCAGCCCCAGCATCACGTCGCCGCCCAGGATGCGGGCGAGGTGAATGGCCACCATGTTGACACCACCGATAACCTTGCCATCCGCGCCGACGGCGGAGGCATCACCAGACAGGATCACGATGGCGCCAAGGCCGAAAATCGCGGTGGCGGCGTAGAAGGTGCTGATGAAGGCCGTTCCCCACACCACCGAATTGCGGGCGGCGCGGGCATCGGGGACGGTGAAGAAGCGCATCAGGATATGCGGCAGCCCGGCCGTGCCGAACATGAGCGCGAGCGCCAGGGACAGGGCCGAGAAAGGCGACCGGGAAGCGGCCTCCGGTGCCAGTACGCCGGCGCCCCGCGCATGGGCCGAGGCAGCCCCCTTGAGCAGGGCCGACAGGTCGAAGCCGAACCGCTGCAGCACCAGCACCGCGATCAGCGCGCCACCGGCCAGCATGAGGCAGGCCTTCACGATCTGCACCCAGGTGGTCGCCATCATGCCGCCGAACATGACGTAGCAGATCATCAATGCGCCCACGAGCGTCACCGCCACCTTGAAGTCGATGCCGAACAGCAGCTCGATGAGGGCACCGGCGCCGACGATCTGGGCGATCAGGTAGAAGGCGATCACCACCAGCGAGGCCACCGCGCCGAAGATGCGCATGGGCGTTTCGTCGAGATTGAGGCTCACCACGTCCGAGAAGGTGAACTTGCCCAGCTGCCGCAGTCGCTCCGCCAGCAGGAACACCACGATGGGCATGCCCGTGGAATAGCCGATGGCATAGATGTAGCCGTCAAAACCCCTGGCGAAGATCAGCCCCGTAAGGCCGAGAAAGGCGCCGGCGGAGAGCGCGTCGCCGGCAAGGGCAAGGCCATTTTGCAGGCTCGTGACATTGCCGCCCGCGGCATAGAAATCGTTGGTGCCCTTGGTGTTGCGCGCCGCCCACCAGGTGATGGCGAGCGACAGCGCCACGATGGCGAGAAAGCACCCGATGGCGAGCATATTCATCGCGCCGCCCCTTCCGCCGAGAGCAGGGAGCGCCGGGCGAACGCGGCGTCTTCCCGCCGGTTTGCGGCCACCGCATAGCCCACGGTCAGCACGAAGCCGAGGCCGATCACCCCAAGCCCGAGGGCGAACGCCCAGTTGAAGGACCCGCCGGGCAGGACCGGCGCGGCCAGCAGCTCCGGCGCGAAGGCACACAGCGCGGTGAAGGCGAGATAGAAGCCGCTGAGAATGGCGGTGGCGGAAAGGCCGAGCGCTGCGCTCCCCCCGGGGGACGCGTGCTGTGGGGTGGTCTGGAAGGTCATGTTTTTGTTCCCGTCTTTGGAAGGCCGACGCGCGCGCCGCAGCCGTCCTCCGAAGCGGAAGGCATGCGCGTCACGGAATGCGGCGCCGCGGTTGGGAACGGGTCCGGCCGCCGACTGCCTCATTTATGATCAGATTTTCCCCTGATCATTTTCGAGGCTAGCAACGGCTTTGACATTCGGAAAATGCTTTGATTTGATCTTAGTCATCTGAAAATGAGATGCCTGATGCAGAGCGCCGACCTCGAATTTTTCCTCGCCGTGAGCCGTGAAGCGTCCATCGGCGGGGCGGCGACGCGGCTGAACACCGCCCAGTCCAACGTCACCAGCCGCATCAAGAAGCTGGAGGCCGACCTCGGCGTCATCCTGTTCGAGCGGCATTCGCGGGGCGTGAAGCTCACCTCGGCGGGCGAGCGGCTTCTGCCCTTCGCAGCGGAGGTGGGACGCCTGCTGCGCGAGGCGCGCCTGTCCGTGACCGCGTCCGACCGGCCGCGCGGGCCGCTGCTGATCGGCGCCATGGAAACCACCATGGCGCTCCGCCTCAGCGACCGCCTGGTGAGCTTCTCCGGCCTTTATCCGGATGTGGACCTGACCCTGCGCACCGGCACCACCGCCGAGCTGACGGAGCTGGTGCTGCAACAGGAGCTGGAGGGCGCCTATGTCTGCGGGCCGGTGGCTCACCCCCGCCTTGTCGCCCGCCGGGCGTTTGAGGAAGAGCTCACCGTGGTGGCGGGACCGGATGTGCGCACGCTCGATCTCTTCGCGGATCGCGGACAGGCGAACATCTTCGTTTTCCGTCGCGGCTGCTCCTATCGCCAGCGCCTGGAGCAGCTCCTGGCGCGCCGGAACATCGCCGTGGCGCGCACCCTCGAATATGGCAGCCTCGACGCCATCCTGGCCTGCGTCTCCGCCGGCATGGGGCTGACGCTGCTGCCGGTCGACCTCGCCGCCGCCCAGGCGCGCAGGCACGCCGTCTCCCTCCTGCCCCTGCCAGAGGACGAGGCAAAGGTGGAAACGCTCTTCATCCGGCGGGCACAGGTCTACGTCTCGCCCGCGCTCACAGCCTTTCTGGATGTGGCGAAGCTATCGGCCGGCGGCGCGCCGGAAGCGGGCAACGGCGCCGCAGCCTCTTCGCTCTGAGGTTCAAGCCCCCTGCGCGGCGCAACCTTGGCGGTCATGCATCGATGGATCAGCAGCCGCGAAACCGAACAGCTCGACCACGCCCCAGCAATCTTCAACCACCGGCATGTCACACCGTCGCGGCACGACGAGCAGATGTTCCGCAAGGTGCAGATAACCGCCGGGGAGATGATCCACCCTTTTGCTTTTACACGCGTCCCGCGCCGGCTCCGCTTCGCTGGGCACACCCCGGGGAGCGCCCCGCCCGGTTGCCGCGCGACGAAAGGGCAGATCGATGCCACCTTGTATCGCCCTCGCCCACCCGCGGCCGGGGGGCTGAACGGCGCATCCGTCGCTTCTACCAGCGGATGCGCAATGCGCCGCTGGCGCCGGCACTGTTGTAGCCCTGCGCCAATTGGGCATCGAAGGCGGCGGTGAACGACAGGCCCGCGCCGGCGGCAAGCTCGATGCCCGCGTGAATGTCCGCAGCGTCGCTCACCGTGGGCAGAGCGTTGCTGGCGAAGGAAAAGCCCGGCAGCTCGGAGAAGCTGCGCGGCACATCCCGATCCGGACTGAAGTCATGCATCCACGACAACCGCAGGAAGGGGGTCAGGGTGCGCCCGTCATCCAGCGTCCAGCGGGCATCGAGCTGCGTGCCCAGATAGAGCGGCAGCGCGGTGATGGAGGTGGCGTCATAGCTCAGCCCGGGTCCCCGGGTCGCGAACAGCTCGGCGGCCGAACCCTGCCACAGCTGCATGGGCTGGAACGCCGCAAACGGCGTGACCTTGGCCGCGCTGCCGGGAATGGCGAAGGCAGAGCCCACCTCCAGCCGCCCGCCCAGAATGGTGCCGTCAAAACCGGAATCCGTGGATAGAGCGAGGCCCAGGCCGTTCAGGTTTCGGCCCATGGAGGTGTGGCCATATCCCAATGCGGCGGTGGCAGAGACATAGGCCGGCCCGGCCACATAGGCACCGTAGAGGCTGAGATTGCCGTAGTTCGTGCTGGTGCTGGCGCCGTCATCGGACGCGTCCAGGCTGGTGAAGGAATAGTTCAGCGCGCCGCCAAGCAGCAGCGGTGCATCCGGCAGCTCCCCGTCGAGCCCCATGGTGGCCCCCACCGTGCTGCCGGAAATGCCGCCGCCCCAGGTGGCCGTGCCCATGGGCGCGAACCAGAAGCCCCGGCCGAACGCCGCCGCGCCCTCGCCCTGCTGTGCGATGGGGGCGACCCCGACGCCACTTCCGGTGCGCCAGCGATCGATTTCCCCGGTCACGGCGAAAAGGCTGGCTGCCGTGGCGTTCATCATCGCCATGGGCACCAGCGAGGCCGCATTGCCGGCGACGATGTCATAGGCGCCGCTCAGGCTCGCCGCGTCGGGCACATCGAGCAAAGCGGGGACGATGCTCTCGAACAAGGGCGAGGACCCTCGGTTCTGAATGGCGCCGATCAGCGCGCCCGTGAGCTGGCCGCGTTCGGAGAGGCCGGCGGGGGTGAAATCGACGGCGGCGCCCAAAGCAAGGTCGCCGCCGGCCGGCTGGAGGCTGTAGCTCAAGATGGCCGTGTTGCCCGCCACCGAGAGCGCGTCAAGGTCGATCCCGCCTTGGGCGGAGAAGAAGGCGGCGGAGAAACGGCCCGGCCGCGCATGGGCCGGGTCCATCAGCGCGCCGCGCACGGTGCCGGACAATTGGGCCGAGCCGGTCACCACATAGCTGTCCGCCTGGATGGCATCCTGATCCATGCGCACCACCAGCGTGCCGCCGGCCTTCTGCTGGAAGTCGCCATTGATGAGGGTGGTGCCGACGCTCGCCAGACCACGGGCCAGGGTGCCGGCATTCACCAGCAGGCCGGTTCCGCCCAGATCCAGCGCGCTGCCGGCCAGGATGGTGCCGGAGGCGAGGTTCGTCACCAGGTTCGCGGCCCCTGCGGCCAGGGCAAGGTCGCCGATCAGCACGCCGCCATTGGAGATCTCGGCAAAGCCCGTGTTGGTGCGGATGGCCAGCCCACCGGCGCCGTCCACGGTGCCGAGCGCGCCGAGATTGGTGATGTAGGTCTCAAGGCCGTCGCTGGTGATGGCGGTGCCGCCGGCCCCCCCCACGACCGAGGCGCCCGACGCGATGGTGATGATCGGATCGCCATTGCCCTGGGCCAGGATGCCGCTGGCGCCAGAGCCGGTGACGGTCACCGAGCCGCCCGTATTGACGTTCACCGTCACCTTGCCCGAGCTGGAGGTGGAACCGTTCACCAGCTCCATGGTGGTGCCGTTCATCACCAGCCCGCCGCCATTGCTGGCCGATTGGGCAATGACACCCGTCGCGCCCTTGCCGGTGGTGGCGACGGCCGCGTTGATGTTCACCGTCACCGCGCCACCGGCGCCGCTGCCGGACGGCGTGTTGCTGGTCAGTGTCTCGTTGTCGGCCAAGGCTGCGCCGCCCCCGCCGCCGATGGATTGGGCGAGCACGCCCACCGCATTGGTGCCGGAAGTCAGAATGGCTCCGCCCACGGTGACATCGACCGTGCCGCCGTCGCCGGAAGTGCTGCCGCCGTTGAAGACCACGCTGTTGGACGCCACGCCGATGCCGCCACCGCCGCCGATGCTCTGCGCGATGATGCCGAGCGCGGTGGAGCCGGCCGTGGCTATGGTCCCTGCGGTGGAAACGGTGACGCTGCCGCCATCGCCTCCGCCACTGCCGCCCAGGGTCAAGGTCTGCGCTTTGGCGAGGACCATGCCGCCACCGCCGCCGATGGATTGAGCGACAATGCCGTGAGCGTATTCGCTGGTGGTGGTGGTGTTCCAGCCGTTGATCATGGAGGCGCTCACTGCGCCGCCATTACCGCCGGCGCTGCCGCCGAGGGTGACGGTGCCGGAACTGCTGCTGCTGGAGACATCATCCATGACACGAGCCGCGACACCGCCGCCGCCCGCGATGGATTGAGCAACGATGGCCACGGCCCACTTGCTGGCGGTGCTGACATTGTTGCCCGTCAGCAGGCTCACCGTGCCAGCGTCGGCGCTGCCGGAGCCCGTCGCGCCCAGAGTGATCGAGCCATCGGTCGTGACGACGGTGGAGCCATCGCCGCTGACGAGGACGCCAGCCAGGCCGCCGCCACCGGAGATGGACTGCGCCACCACACCCAGGGAGGCAAGGCCCAAGGCGGTGACGGAGCCGTAATTGTCGAGCGTCACATTGCCCGCGGTGCCGCCGAGGCCGCTGGAGCCGCCGAGGGAAAGGGTGATGCTGCTGGTGGCGGCGCTGCCGGTGATTTCGGCCGATCCCGAGGCCAGTCCGCCGCCCCCGGCGATGGACTGCGCCAGCACCGCCGGGGCCAGCGCGCCCGAGGTGGATGTGGACATCCAGTTCTGAACGCTCACCACGCCACCGGCGCCGCCGCCACTGCCACTGCCCCCGAGGGCGATGCCGGCCGCATAGCTGGCGGAGCCGCTATCGGACGAGGCGGAGGCCATCACGTCGCTGCTGCCGCCGGCCCCGCCACCGCCGCCGATGGATTGCACCAGGAGGCCGATGGCGCCCGTGCCGGCGGTGAAGACCTGGGCCGAGTCGGTGGAGACATCCACCTGCCCGCCATCGCCGCCCGAACTCCCTGCCCCGCCAAGGGCGAAGGTGGCGGTGACATCGCCAGATCCAGTCGCGCTGCCATTGGAACTGCCGCCGATGCCGCCACCGCCGCCCACCGACTGGGCCACGAGGCCATGGGCGAATGCGCCGGCGCTGGAAAGCTGGATGACGCTGTAATAATTGTCGTAGGTCAGCGAGACCGCTCCGCCGTCGCCCGCCGCGCCTCCGGTGCCGCCCAGAGCGAGCGAGGTGGTCACATCCCCGCCGCCACCCGCGCCCGAGGTCGACGAGCCGCCGAGGCCGCCGCCGCCACCCACCGACTGGGCGATGATGCCCGCCGCGTTCGCGCCGGTGGTGGTGATGGCCGCCCAGCCGCTGGCGGAGACCGAGCCGCCGTCATTGCCGGTGCCGCCCGATCCCCCGAGGCCCAGGCCGGCAGCGATGTTGCCGCTCGAGGCGCTGGAGGTGGAGGAGCCCCCCGCGCCGCCACCGCCGCCGATGGACTGGGCGAGGATCGCCGTGGCGCCCGCGCCGGACGTCACGAGCGCCGCCGTGGCCGACACGCTGACGCTCCCGCCCGTCTGCCCGCTGCCGCCGGAGCCGCCGAAGGCCAGGGCGATGTTGGCGTCGCCGCCAGCCGCCGTGGTCGAGTTGGCGGCCCCCGCAAGGCCACCGCCGCCGCCCACGGACTGGGCGAGAATGCCATACGCCTGGAGACCGGAGGTGGTGATCGCCGCCTCGCTGTCCACGCTCACGCCGCCGCCGGTGCCCCCCGTTCCGCCCGTGCCCCCGAGCCCGAAGGAGAGGGCGTAAGTACCGCTATTGGCATTGGTGGTGACCGCGCCGCCGGTGCCGCCACCCCCGCCCACGGACTGGGCGAGAATGCCGGTGGCGTGCATGCCCTGGGTGAGGATGCTGGTAGCGGAGGTCACGGAGACGTCTCCACCCGATCCGCCCGCGCCCCCGGAGCCGCCAAGCCCCATGGCCAGCGCTACGCCGCTCGATGCGGAAGACGAAGTGCCGGAGGAGGAGGCCGATGCGCTGGCATCACCCGATCCGCTGCCCGCCGTGGCCGCGCCGGTGAAGGCTCCACCTGATCCGCCGCCGCCGCCGATGGACTGGGCGAAGACGCCATAGGAGGCGTCTCCCAGGGTGGTGATACCGAGCGGTACGCCGGAATAGCTGTCGGGCGTGTTGAGGGTGACGGTCACAGTGCCGCCGTCGCCGCCTCCCGCGCCGCTGCCGCCCAGGCCCAGCGCAAGGGAGGCCGTGCCGCCGGACCCCGACGTGCTGGAGGAGGCGCCGCCCGATCCGCCGCCACCGCCCACCGATTGGGCGAAGACCGCGCTCGAATTGTCGCCCGCCGTGTAGAGCGTGCCCTGGCTGGTGACGCTCACGCCGCCACCGGCGCCCGCGCCCGATCCCGAGCCGCCGATGGAGAGGGACAGGCTGCTTTCGCTGGCGGAGGAATTGACGGTGCTGGACCCACCATTGCCGCCGCCGCCCCCCACCGATTGCGCGAAAATGGCCGGCGAATTGGCGCTCGAGAGGCTGGTGGTGGTGCCCGTGAGGTCGACGCCCGTGACGATGATGTCAGCGTTGGTCACGCTCACCGCGCCGCCGGCCCCTCCGGTGCCGCCGCTGCCGCCGAGGCCCATGGCGAGGGAATAGCCGCCGTCCGATCCGGCCTGGCTGCCGCCTTTGTCCCCCTGCTGGCCGGCGGCCGAGGAGGTCTCGTCGCCGCTGGCGGAGCCGGAGAGGCTGCCGGTGGAACTGGAGGCGGAGTTGGAAGATCCGCTCGACGGGGTGACGCTGGAGCTGGCGAAGCTGGAGCCGCCATTGCCGCCGCCGCCGCCCACCGACTGCGCGAAGATGCCCGCCGCGTTCGCGCCCAGCGTATTGACATAGGCGACCCCGGAGCTGCCCACGGTGACGTCCACCGTGCCGCCATCGCCGCCGCTTCCGCCCGTGCCGCCGAGACTCATGGCGATCGCGGCCTGTCCACCGCTGCTCGCGGTGCTGGAAGACGACCCGCCATTGCCGCCGCCACCGCCCACCGATTGGGCGAAGATGCCCGCGGACCCCATGCCGGTGGTCGCGAAATAGCCGGTAACGTCGACGCTGACCGTGCCGCCGGAGCCGCCATTGCCGGCCCCTCCGCCCAGGCTGAAGGAGGCGGCGTAGGAATCGCCATTGGCGTTGCTGGCAGCCGAGCCGCCATTGCCGCCGCCGCCGCCGATGGACTGGGCCAGGATGGCGGAGGACTGGTCCCCGAAGGTGTAAATGGAAGAGATGGAGGAGATGGTCACCGTGGCGCCGTCGCCACCGGCCCCGCCGAAGCCCCCCAATGTAACCGACGCGGCAATGCCCGAGACCGCGCCGTCATCGCTGCTTTCCGGTGCGCTGCTGGAGCTGCCCGACACCGCCGAGCTCACATTGCTGGCGGCCTGCCCGGCTCCGGCTCCCGCCACGGAGGTCACGCCCCCCTGGAGCTCCTGGCCCTCGCCCGCATCGCTGGTGCTGGAAGCCGCGCCGCCATTGCCGCCGCCGCCGCCGATGGACTGGGCCAGGATGCCATAGGAAAGGAGGCCATAGGTGGCGAGGACGCCGCCGCTGCTCACGCTCACCGCGCCACCGGCCCCGCCGCCATCGCCGAAGCCGCCGATAGCGATGCCGGCCGCATAATCATTGCTGGAGGCGCTCGCCTGCGACCAGCCGCCATTGCCGCCACCCCCGCCGATGGATTGGGCGATGATCGCGCTCGAATGGGCGCCGGTTGTGGTGATCTGGCCGGACGTGACGCTTTCATTGGACGCGACGCTGACGGTGCCGCCGGTCCCGCCCTCCGCGCCGCCGCCGCCGATGGCCACCGCCACCGAGGCGGTGCTGGCGACGGCGTTTGCGTCGGCCGAGCCGCCATTGCCGCCCGAACCGCCGATGGATTGGGCGATGATGCCCGCCGACTGGTCGTTCACGATGCCCGAATAGCCGGTGAGGATGGAGCCGGCCTGCACCACCTGAACCCCCGCGCCATTGCCGCCCGAAGCGCCGCTGCCGCCGATGGCGACGCTCGCCGCCATGCCATCGGTCTCATCCGGCGTGCCGGACAGGCTGAACACGCGGCTCGATCCGCCATTGCCGCCGGCCCCGCCGATGGACTGGGCCAGGATGGCGGGAGCAAGGTAGCCATCGGTATTGATGTCGGTGGCATAAACGCTCACCGCGCCCGCCGTCTGGCCCGAGCCGCCGCTGCCGCCCGTGGCCGCCGCGCCGCCCACCGACACCTTGGCATCGCCGCCGCCCGTGGAGCCGCTGCCGCCGATGGCCAAGCCGCCATTGCCGCCATTGCCGCCGATGGATTGGGCGAGAATTCCGATGGATTGGTCTGCGCCGGTGGTGACAGCCGCATTTGACGTCACCGTCACCGTGCCGGAGCCGCCGCCGGAGCCGCCATTGCCCGCGAGGCTGACATCCGCCGCAAACACGATGGAGCCCGCCGCCGCGGCGCTGAAGCCGCCATTGCCGCCCGACCCTCCGATGGATTGGGCGATGATGCCGGGCGAGAGCAGGCCGCTCGTGGTGATGGGTGAGCTGCTGTCCTGAGTGACGGTGACGCTACCCGCGGTCCCTCCGCTGCCGCCCTCACCACCGAGAGCGACAGCTGCCGATGCGCCGCCGGCCAGTGCGCCGCCCACGTCCCAGCCACCCGATCCGCCCGATCCGCCGACGGACTGCGCCAGAATGCCGGCGGACTGGGTGCCCGTGGTGGAGACCGCCCCGCCGGTCTGCGTCACCGTTACGGTGCTGGCCGTGCCACCGCTAGCCCCGCCGCCGCCGATGGCGACATTGGCCGCGACCCCGGCTCCCAGCCCGACGCCCACAGCAAGCCCGCCCGCGCCGCCCGCCCCGCCGAGGGACTGGGCGATGAGACCACTCGACATGGGGCCAGAGACTGTCACACTGGCATCATCATAGAGGGTGACCGCGCCGGCCGCGCCGCCCGTCCCTCCGCCGCCGCCCATTTCCACACTCGCGTCATACGCTCCCGACAAGGAGCCCCCGACGACGAAGCCGCCCGCACCACCACCGCCGCCGATGGACTGCGCCAGGATGCCCGGCGTATTGCCATAGACGGACACATCAGTCGCCACGTAGTTGGTTGTGGTGACGGTGGAATAAGTGGTGACCGCCACCGTCATCGGTTCATAGATCGGCTCTTCCTCCAGGTAACATCCGGATGAGTTGCAGACCTCAATGGTATGCGACCCCACCCAAACCTCCTCGGTTTCATAGGTGGTGGTGGCGACTTGCGACGTCGTGGTCTCGGTTACCGTGCTTGGCGCGCTGATGGAATTGTAATTGTAGACGGTCACCGCGCCGGCGGAAGCGCCCGTGCCGCCGCTGCCGCCGATGGAGAAATCCACCGTCCCCTCCAGACTCGCGTCGCCACTGGCTGCAAAGCCGCCCGCGCCACCACCGCCGCCGATGGACTGCGCCAGGACCACCGGGGCGCCGCCGCCATAAGTGGCCAGCGCTCCCCAATTGTAGATGGTGACGCTGCCACCGTCATATCCGCTGCCGCCACTGCCGCCGATGGACGCCGCGGCCGTCGCCGACAGGGCCACGTCCCCATCGATGCTGTAGCCGCCCACGCCGCCACCGCCGCCGATGGACTGGGCCACCAGCGCGCTCGCCCCGAAGCCCGTTGTGGTGATGGCGCCGGTGCCCAGGCCCGAGCCAAACAGATTGCTTTCATTGTAGAGAATGACGGTGTTCGCGGACCCGCCGGCGCCGCCCGATCCGCCGATGGAGAGGCCGACGCCAATCGCAACGCTGCCGCCCCCCGAAATGCTCGATCCGCCCGAACCGCCACCCCCGCCGATGGACTGGGCCAGGATGCCGTGGGCCCGGACCCCACTCGTGGTGATGACGCCGCCGGGATTTTCCGCGATGACCACATTGCCGTCACCGCTCGCGCCGCCCGATCCGCCGATGCTGGTGGTGATCGAAACGGCGTACGCCACATCGCCCGAGAAGCTGGCGCCGCCCGAGCCGCCGCCGCCGCCGATGGACTGGGCGAGAAGCCCGATGGAATCATCACCCAGGGTGGTGATGTTGGTGCCGTTGGTGCCGCCGTAGATGATGCCGCCCGCGCCGCCGGAGCCGCCCGAGCCGCCAAACGACAGGGCCACCGCCCCGCCCGCGCTGCCCGACAGGGACGCCGCATAGCCGCCCTCACCACCGCCACCGCCAATGGACTGGGCGATGATGCCGGGAGAGACCGCCCCGCCGGTGGAGATGGTGACGCCGGACAGGAGCGAGCTTTGGAAATAGGCCGACGAGGTCCCCGCGCAGGTGCCCGCATTGCCGGAGGTCGCCAGCAGGCCGGACACGCTGGTGCAGTTCACAGCGATCGCCCCGCCGTCGCCGCCGTTTCCACCCGAGCCGCCATGGCTGATGGCCACCGCCGCGACCGCCGACAGCGCCAGCGAGACCGCGCCGCCGGCCGCGCCGCCACCGCCGCCGATGGACTGGGCGAGAATGCCGGCGGAATTCACTTCCAGCGTGGAAATCGAAGCCGAGTTGGAGACGAAGACGGAATCCGCATCGCCGCCATTGCCACCCGCCCCGCCCACCGCGATCGAGCTGCCCACGACGGAGCTCGCAATGCCGAAGCCGCCGGTACCGCCGCCGCCGGCGATGGACTGGGCCTGGATGCCGAAGGCGCTGCCGGCGCTGCTGGAGGGCGGGGTGCTGGTGCTGCAGGCATTGCCGGTGCAGATCACGCCGCTATTGATCACCCCCACCGTGCCGGCATCGCCGCCGCCGCCGCCATCGCCGCCCGTATCCGTGCCGCCGAGCAGGACGCCCGTGACGCCGTCACTGAAGGCGAGCCCACCCGTTCCGCCGGCCCCGCCGATGGATTGGGCGGCGATGCCGATGGACGATGCATTGGTGAGGTTGATGAACCCGGAATTGGTCACCGAGACGGCGCTGCCGCTTCCGCCCGGGCCGCCCGTGCCGCCCAAGGCGTTCAGGCCATAGGAAATGCCAGCATCGCCGCCGCCGCCACCCGCGGATTGGGCCTCGATGCCGCGCGAGCCCGCGCCATTGGAGGTGAGCGCGCCGGAATTGGTGACCGTGACCGTGCCCGCGCTGGCGCCATAGCCGCCGGAGCCGCTGCTGCCGCCGCCGCCGAAGATCCAATAGCCGCTGCCGCCGCTGCCCGCATTGGCGCCATAGCCGCCGACACTCTCGGCATAGATGACGATGGCATCCTGGGCGGTGATGGCGGCGGTGTTGTCGAGAATGGCCGCGCCGCCCACGCCGCCCCAGCCGCCATTGCCGCCCTTGCCGCTGCCATCGCCATCGCCGCCGGCGCCCCCATTCCCGCCCGCGCTTAGGACGGCGATGCCCACCGCTCCGGTTTGGGTGGTGGTGATGGACACGGAATTGGTCAGCTGCGCCGTGCCGCCGTCGCCACCCGTGCCGCCCGAACCGCCCCAGCCGTTCATGGACTCCGTATTACCGCCATTGCCGGCCTGGCCGCCGTGGCTGTAGACGATGATGCCGCTGCCGGAGAAGGCGTTGCCCGAGCCACCTTTGGTGGTGATCGTCACGGTGCCGCCCGGCTCGCCACCGGCGCCATTGCCGCCATTGACCTCGCCGGAATTGCCGCCGGTGCAATTGCTGTGGCCACCGGTGCCGCCGGACCCGCCGGTGCTGCCGATCAGGGCAAATGTACCGTCATAGCTGCCGCCGGCGGAGAGATCGTTCGTATAGGTTTCCGTGATGTTCGGGCCCGCCGAGCCCGAATGCCCGCCGCCGACATTTGCGTAGAGGCCGTTGCTGTCCGGACAATTATATCCCGCACTCCCGCCCGAGCCCTGTGCCTCGTCCTTGGGAATGTAGTAGTTCGGGCCGACCGTGACGTTGCTGGTCTGGGCGTAGGCGGACAGGCCGCTCGACGCCAGGGCGAGAGGCACGACACTCGCCAGAACCGCGAGCCCGTTGAGCCCATCCGCGGCAGTGTTCGACAAGCTCTTGCGCGACATGACCGCCCCACGCCTTTTGCCACGCAAAATGCCGCAGGCACGACTTGCCAGCCCAACAATACGCAGCCCCTCGATTTTAGAAGCTAGGCCGGAACAGCGCGGCGGGGCGATGCCGATTTTTAACCCGATGCCCCAGCGTCCAGACGCAACGAAACATGCGCGAAAACGAGCACCGCGGGCACCACTGGAAATTAAATGTCAGTATACTTTATATTTACGGACTATATGCGTAATTTTATGATGAAATTATATTATTTAGTCGGGACACTAACTGGCCTTCCGAAATGTATATGGAGGCCACGCCTTGCTCGCAGAGCGGCCAGGGGACGCATGGGCAGGCAATTCTCCGCCCGGACCCGCGGGCATGTATTTCATGACTTTCGCATGGAGCCTTCCGCCACCGACGAAGCCCGCAAAGAGATCCCCACCTGGGGCAAGGCGCGGCGGGGCCGCCCCGTGAAGGTTGGTCAAGAATGATGTAGCCACGCCCTCGCATGGCTTTACGCGCGGTCGCATCGGTGTGCGGAGCTGGCATGCCGGTAGCCAGCAACGTTACCGGCACACGTTTTGTCGCAAGGGATGCTCCGAGCCTCGGCCAGCCCGCCCAAATCGGCAACCACTGGCGAGATCCGCCATGAAAGGCAGCGCCAAGGATCGTTCCAGGAAGGCCTTCAAGCGGGCCCCTCTCCATCACCGGCCAGGCCTTTCCCGATGGCAGGAACGGGGCGGCGCGCTGATGCCCGGCGCGGCAGTCCAGTTCGAAACGACCGCGCGCCAAAGCGACGTGATCGGCGAACGGGAACCCCTCACGGTGGGAGGCGCCGATATCGGCATCTGCGAAGCGGACGCTGATCTCGCCGCGGTCCACCCCACGACAGGCCACACCGAAGCTTCGACAACGGCGCGCTATCGACATGAAACCATCGGGAAGAGCCGCAAGGCTGCGGCATTCGCAAGGAGAAGCGGAGCAAGTCCGTCAACGCACGCGAGAAACGCGACACCCGCCGTTCCGCTCGACGGCAATCCGACAAGCCATTGTCACAGCTCGCGAAATTGGAGCGGGCGATGGGAATCGAACCCACGACATACAGCTTGGGAAGCTGTCGTTCTACCACTGAACTACGCCCGCATCGAAGCGCACCATAGACAAGGCTCCCGCCTCTCAGCAAGTGCCAAGCCGCATTTGCCCACACGCTTCGTGGACCCACGCCAATGGTGGCGCCATCGCGCTCCGTCCGCGCTTCCGTCCGTAGCCGCGCAGCCGCATCCTGTCCCCGGCGCAGCCCGCATTGCTTGCGGGGCGGGCGCGTCCCTCGCCCTTGGCTCTTGTGATCGGGCGCCACCCGTGGCACCTGTGCGCCGCACAAAAGGAGACGTTGGCATGGCTGAAGGCATCCCGGCGGCGAACCCGGTCGGCGCGCCCCCCCTTATTGCCGGGCTTTCCACATTCGCCGGAGAGTACGACATCATTCTCTGCGACGTGTGGGGCGTCGTGCATAATGGCGTGCATGCCTTTCCCGCAGCCTGCGCGGCGCTCGGCCGCGCGCGGGCGGGTGGCGCCAGCGTGATCCTGGTTTCCAATGCGCCGCGGCCCAACAGCGCCATCGTCACCATGCTGGACGGCTTCGGCGTGCCGCGCACCAGCTATGACGGCATCATCACCTCCGGCGATGTCACCCGCGCCCTGCTGTCGGCGCGCGGCAAGGCCAGCGTGTTCCATCTGGGCCCCGAGCGGGACCTCAGCACCTATGACGGGCTCGACGTGGTGCTGAGCCAGCTGGAGAGCGCCGATGTGGTGGTCTGCACCGGCCTGTTCGACGACAATGTGGAAACGCCGGACGATTACGCCGGCATGCTCAGCGAGATGAAGGCGCGCGATCTGCCCTTTATCTGCGCCAATCCCGATCTGGTGGTGGAGCGCGGCGACCGGCTGGTCTATTGCGCCGGCGCCATCGCCAAGGCCTATGAGGATCTTGGCGGCGAAACCGTCTATTGCGGCAAGCCCTATCTGCCCATCTACGAAACCGCCCTTGCCTTGGCGGAGAAGCTGCGCAAGGGGCCGGTGGACAAGGCCCGCGTGCTGGGCATCGGCGATGCGCTGCGCACCGATATCGCGGGCGCCAACGGGGCCGGCTTCGACAGCCTCTTCATCGCCGGCGGCATCCATGCGGCGGAGCTGAAGGCCGTGGATGGCGCGGTGCCGGACACCGCCTCGCTCGCCGCCTTGTTCGAAGGCCATGCCCACCCGCGCGGGGTGATGCCACGCCTTGCCTGGTGAGGCCGCGCAAGCGCCGGCCGGCGCAGGCTTCCCTTGACGGGCCTGCCCGCCTGTGCCTAGAGCCTGCGGTCGTCAGGGGCGCCATGGTCCGAAAGGCTGTGTGGCCGGAGACGCCGCAGGGCCGCTAAAACAGTGTTCCGCCCACATCGGGTTCCCACGCCGCCGAGGGTTCGCACGCCGCCGATGCCTGTTTCCCCCTCTCACGCCTTCCTCGTCCTGCGGGGGCCGGATCGGCTCCCGGACAGCCTGTCGCACCCGGTGCTCGCCATCGGCAATTTCGATGGGGTCCACAGGGGCCATCGCGCCGTGTTCGAGACCGCGCTGGCCATGGCGCAGGCCAAGGGCGTGGCGGCGCTCGCGCTCACCTTCGAGCCGCATCCGCGCAGCTTCTTCAGCCCGCAGACCGCGCCCTTCCGCCTGACGCCGGAAGCGAGCAAACTGCGGCAGATCGAGGCGACGGGCCTTGCCGGCGCCATCGTGCTGCCGTTCGACCACGCCCTTGCCACCATGGAGCCGGAAGCCTTCGTGCGCGACATCCTGGTGGGGCGTTACGGGGTCAGCGGCATTTCGGTGGGGTTTGATTTCCATTTCGGCCGGGCGCGCGCCGGCTCTCCCGCCTTTCTCGAAGGCGCGGGGCGGCGGCACGGCTTCGACGTGACGGTGGTGGACCCCATGCGCGACGAGGACGACCCCATTTCCTCCACCGCCATCCGCAAGGCGCTGGCCGCCGGCCAGGTGGGCCATGCCGCCCACATGCTGGGCCGCCCCTTCTCGGTGAATGCCGAGGTGCGCCATGGCGACAAGCGCGGACGGACCATCGGCTTTCCCACCGCGAATCTGGCGCTGCCCGGCAATATCGAGCTCGCCTTCGGCATCTATGCGGTGCGGATCACCACCTCCGACGGGCAGCGTCATGACGGGGTGGCCAATTTCGGCCGCCGCCCCACCTTCGACAATGGCGCCCCCCTGCTGGAGGTGCACATCTTCGACTTTACCGGCGATCTCTACGGCCAGCGCATCGAAGTGGAGTTCCACGCCTATCTGCGGCCGGAGCTGAAATTCGACGGCATCGACGCCCTGGTGGCCCAGATCGTCGAGGACGCCCGCCGCGCCCGTGAGGTGCTGGCCAAGGTCTAGGCGGATCGACGTCCAGCGCGCGTGGCGCGGCTGATGTCCCACGACCGTGCTCCTCATGGCGCAGCCCCTTCTCCCGGTTGCGGCGGGAGGGCTGGGGTGGGCAAGACGCTGGAAAGATGGCCCCGGCGGCGCGGCGAAGGGCAACGCCTCGAAAATCTCAGAAGTCTTGAATCTCCGGTCTCGGCGCCCCTAAGGCAGGCCAAAGCGGGGCTGGCCTATCCCTCGCCCTTCCCCGCAAGCGGGAGAGGGAACGAGGCCCCGGCAAACCATGCCTCTTAAATGTCGATCCGACCTGGGCCCTTCGGTATCCGGGGCCTTGGCTATCCGGGCCTTGGGTATCCGGAGCCTTGGGTATCCGGAGCCTTGGGTATCCGGAGCCTTAGGTATCCGGAGCCTTGGGTATCCAGGTCTTGCGCCGCTCCACCTTCGCGGCACCCGCCGCGACCGAGTCGTTCCGGGAGCTCTTCACCCGGACGCGCCCTCCCACCCGCGGAGGCTCAGCATCGGACGAAGGATCCCGGCCCAGGCAAGGCGCCCGCAACACAGCTGTAGGAATGCGCTAACACGTTGATATCGCGCAGTCTTGAGATCACGCACGACGCGCCCCGCCGCCTGTGATCTGCTTTCGCACGGCGCCGAGCGATTAGCCGCACCTTAACCGTATTGGGCGCACAGTGGCCGCAATCATCGTCGATCGTGCGCCGAGGCTGCCCATCTTGCCCGCCCCCGTTCCCGCGCCGGCCTCCGTGGAGGACCGCCGCTCGCCCTTCATCCGCCTGGCGGAGCTTCTCGCCGGCATCGAGCCTGGTCGCGCGCCACTGAGCGCCGCGGTGGGCGAGCCGCAGCACACCATGCCCGATTTCGTGGGGCCGGTGCTGGCCGGCAACCTCGCCGGTTTTGGCCGCTATCCCCGAGCCGAGGGTACCCCCACCTTCCGCGCCGCCGCCGCCCGCTGGCTGGAGCGGCGCTATGCCCTCGCCCGGCCGCTGGACGCGGATCGCGAGGTGCTGGCCCTCAACGGCTCCCGCGAGGGGCTGTTCTCCGCCGCCATCGTGGCGCAGCGCCTGGCGGCCCCGCGCAAGCTGGGGCCCGGGCAGAAGCCGGCCATGCTGCTGCCCAATCCATTCTATGCCGCCTATGCCGCCGGCGCGGAGGCGGCCGGCTGCGAGGCCGTGGTGCTGCCCACCACCGCCGCCAGCGGCTGGCTGCCAGACCTCGACGCCCTCGACCCCGCTTTGCTCGACCGCACGGTGGCCATCTACCTCGCCTCCCCCGCCAATCCGCAAGGGGCCATCGCCTCCACCGCCTATCTCGAACGGGCGCTGGAACTGGCGCGGCGCCACGGGGCCTTCCTGTTTTCCGACGAGTGCTATTCCGAGATCTATCTCGGCGCGGAAAAGCCGGCCGGCATCCTGGAGGTGGCCCAGGGCGACTTTACCGGGGCCATCGCCTTCAACTCCCTGTCCAAGCGCTCTTCCCTGCCCGGACTGCGCTGCGGCTTCTGCGCCGGAGATGCCGCCTTCCTCAAGGAATTCCTGGCCTTCCGCTGGGTGGCGGCGCCGCAGGTGCCCGAGCCGCTGCAGGCGGTGGCCGTGGCCGCGCTGGAGGATGAGGCCCACGTGGCCCATTCCCGCGATCTCTACCGTGCGAAATTCGATCTCGCCGACACCATCATTGGCGATCGCTTCGGCTATTCACGGCCCGGCGGCGGCTTCTTCCTGTGGCTGGATGCTTCCCACCTGCGGGGAGCGGAGCACACCGGAGGCGAAGCGGCGGCGTTGCGGCTGTGGCGCGAACAGGGGCTGCGCACGGTGCCCGGCGGCTACCTCGCCCGCCGTGATCTTTCCGGCACCAACCCGGCCGAGGACTGGCTGCGCGTTGCGCTGGTCCATGACATTCCCACCTCGGAAGAGGTGCTGAAGCGCCTCGTCGCCGGCCTCGCCGCCGGATCGGACTGAAGGAGATCTGCGCCCATGCCCGCGACCTCCAGCACCGCCCGCCGCTCCGCAGATGCGGTCATGCATACGCGCATGCAGCCGCAGACGGCGCGCCTCGACCTCATCCCCGAAGTGCTGCGGCAGGGGGTGAAGCGGCGCAGCCGCGAGATCATCGGCGTGGGGCTCGCCATTGCCGGCGTGCTCGCCACCGCCGCGCTCGTCACCTGGTCCGCTTCCGACCCGAGCTTCTCCAACGCCACCGACTCGGCGGTTCACAACATTCTGGGCCGGCCCGGCGCGATCCTGGCCGACCTGCTGATGCAGCTGTTCGGGCTCGCCTGTCTCGCCATCGTGCTGCCCCTCGTCTACTGGGGCTGGCGGCTCATGACCCATCGGCCCTTCGGCCGCGCCAAGCTGCGCATCACCGCCTGGGCGGTGGGCGTGGTGGGGGCCTGCGCCTTTCTCAGCGCCGTGCCCCGGCTGGGCACGTGGCCCACCACCACCGGCCTTGGCGGCGTGATCGGCGACCTGTTCGGCCGCATCGCGGGCTTGTTCGGCACCGGCATGGTGGAACCCGTCGGCCAGACGCTGGTGGGCGCCATCGGCGGCGTAGTTGGGGCGTGCGCGCTCTTCCTCGCCTTCGCCGGCGGGCGGCGCACGCCGCTCAAGCCCGCGGACGCCCTGTCCGACGACGATGACGCGGACGAGGATGACGAAGACGAGGACGACGGCACCTCCGTGTCCCTGGGCGCGCTCACCCACACCATGCTTTCGCTGAAGGCCCGCGTGCTCGGCTCCCACAATCTGGCCGCGCTGGCGCCCTCGGGCCTGGCCCGCGACCCGCGCGAGCGCGACAGCTCCGACCAGCGCGTGGAACCGCGCATGAGCGGGCTGGGCGGCGAGGCGCCGCACCGGGGCGGCGAGGAGGCCGAGCTGGAAGAGGATGCGGAGCTGATCGCCGAAAGCGCCACCACCCGGCGCCGCCGCGGGGCCCGCAAGCAGGCCGGCCGCAAGGGCCACTACCAGTTCCCGCCGCTCGATCTTCTGGCCCCGCCCGCGGCCAGCAAGGCCCCCGCCCTCACCCCCGAGGCGCTGAAGGAAACCGCCGCCCTGCTCGAAGCCACGCTGAAGGATTTCGGCGTGCGCGGCGAGATTGTGGACGTGCGCCCCGGCCCGGTGGTGACCCTGTACGAGCTGGAGCCCGCGCCCGGCATCAAGTCCTCCCGCGTCATCGGCCTCGCCGACGACATCGCCCGCTCCATGAGCGCGGTTTCGGCCCGTGTGGCGGTGGTGCCGGGCCGCAACGCGATCGGCATCGAGCTGCCCAACGACAAGCGCGACAAGGTGCTGTTGCGCGACCTGCTGGCCACCAAGGACTTCGGCGATTCCGGCCACAAGCTGGCCATCAGCCTGGGCAAGACCATCGGCGGCGATCCGGTGATCGTGGACCTCGCGCGCATGCCGCATCTGCTGGTGGCGGGCACCACCGGGTCTGGCAAGTCGGTGGCCATCAACACCATGATCCTCTCGCTGCTCTACCGGCTGAAGCCGGAGCAGTGCCGCCTCATCATGATCGACCCCAAGATGCTGGAATTGTCGGTCTATGACGGCATCCCCCATCTGCTCTGCCCGGTTGTCACCGACCCCAAGAAGGCGGTGGTGGCCCTGAAGTGGGCGGTGAAGGAGATGGAAGACCGCTACAAGAAGATGTCCAAGCTCGGCGTGCGCAACATTGACGGCTTCAACGCCCGGGTGCGCGAGGCCGCCGAAAAGGGCGAAACCGTCTCCCGCACCGTGCAGACCGGCTTCGACCACGACACCGGCGAGGCCATCTATGAGCGCGAGGAGCTCAACCTGGATGCCCTGCCCTACATCGTCGTGGTGGTGGACGAGATGGCCGACCTGATGATGGTGGCGGGCAAGGAAATCGAGGGTGCCATCCAGCGCCTCGCCCAGATGGCCCGCGCCGCCGGCATCCATCTGGTCATGGCCACCCAGCGCCCGTCCGTGGACGTCATCACCGGCACCATCAAGGCGAACTTCCCCACCCGCATCTCGTTCCAGGTGACCTCGAAGATCGACAGCCGCACCATCCTGGGCGAGCAGGGCGCCGAGCAGCTGCTCGGCCAGGGCGACATGCTCTACATGGCCGCCGGCGGGCGCACCCGCCGCGTGCATGGGCCCTTCGTGTCCGACCAGGAGGTTGAGGACGTGGTGAAGCACCTCAAGGCCCAGGGCGTGCCCGCTTACATCGAGGCCGTGACCGCCGAGCCGGACGAGGACGACGAGGACGGCGCGGTGTTCGACAAGGGCGGATTCGGCGAGGAGGGGCAGGATCTCTACTCCCAGGCCGTTTCGGTGGTGATGCGCGATCGCAAGTGCTCCACCTCCTACATCCAGCGCCGCCTGCAGATCGGCTATAACCGCGCCGCCTCCCTGGTGGAACGCATGGAGAATGAGGGGCTCGTGGGCGCCCCCAACCATGCGGGCAAGCGCGAGATCCTGCTGCCGGAGGAAGCGGCGGAATGAGCCCCGGCGCTTCCGCCGCCCGCCACGCCGCTTTTGGCCGCGCGACGGTCGCGGACGCCGGGCGGGCAAAGGCGGCAACGCGCCTCGCTCCCACCATCGCTCTTGCATCTGTGACCACCGGGCCACAGGATCGCCATAGGCTGCCGCTAGGGGCTATGCTGCAGCGTCTGTGCCAGCCGGCTCCGGGATTCGGCCCGGTGCGCACCCGGCTTTCCGGACAGATGCTGCCCCAGGTGCCGCCCTCTTTCAGAGACCGTGAATGATGCCGAGCCGTTTCTTTGTCCCGCGTGTGATGGCAGCAAGCCTCTGGCTGGCGGCGTCCCTGGCGCTGGCGGCGCCCACCGCCGGCTGCGCCCAAGGCACCTTGCCGCCCGGCTCGCTGTGGGGCGGGCCCCTGGATGGCGGCAGCAATTCCAGCGCTTCGGCCCCCGCGGCGGGCCAGCCCTCGGCCCCGCTGCCCCCGCGCCGCCCGAACGCGCCCTACAAGAACACCACCACAGCCGAGGTGCGACCGACCGCACCCGCCGCCGCGCCAACGCCCGCGCTGCCCGATGGGCGGGCGAGCCCGGCCACCGTGGCGCGCATCACCAATTACTATAATTCCGTGCAGTCCATGACGGGCACCTTCACCCAGACGGACCCCGACGGCACGCGCCGCACCGGCGACTTCTACATGCAGAAGCCCGGCCGCGTGCGCTTTGAATATGACCCGCCGAGCCCGGTGGAACTGATCGCCAACGGCCAGTCCGTGGCGGTGCGCGATCGCAGCCTGAACACCCAGGACGTGACCCCTCTGGACCAGACGCCCCTGCGCTTTCTGCTGGCGGAGCGGGTGGACCTCGCCAACGATCCGAACGTGACCGGCATCTTCCAGGACGACCGCTTCATCACGGTCACCATGCAGCACCAGGTGCCCATGCTGGGCACCTACCGCCTGCTGATCCTGTTCGACGCCAAGACCTCGGCCCTGAAGCAGTGGGTGGTCACCGACCCCCAGGGCTATGACACCCAGGTGACCCTGAACAAGGCGGACGTGAACAAGCGCCCTGACCCGCGCCTGTTCGTCATCAATTTCGAGCGGATGCTGCAGTAAGGCGCGCGCTGGCGGCGGCCCCGCCAGTTCCCCAGAGGTCAAACGGCACTAAAATACCATATCCAGCGTGTGACGCGCCGGCCGCGCTTGCCAGCGGCGCCATGTGGCGGCAATCTCCGCTCGACAAGTCGTTTGGCGGGTGTATGCCGGAGCATCGTCTCACCGGGCGACTGGACATGGGAAACTGCCGGATCATGATCATGGAACGTGGGAATGCCGCGGCTGGCGAGGATCACGCGGCTGCTGAGCACGGGCTCCGCTCGGGGGCTTTGAGCCGCCGGTCGTTTCTGTTCGGCTCAGCCATCGGCCTCGGCGCGCTGGGGCTTTCCGGCTGCGCGGGCCTGGACGGCATGAGCGTCGCCGAGGCGGAGAAGCTTTACGGACCTGTCCCCACCGAGAAGTTCCCCATTCCCGGGGTGGATGTCAGCAAGGTCAACCCCAAGTATTACCGTCGCACCGTGCGCTATGAAAGCAAGGAAGCGCCCGGCACGATCATCGTGGATCCCGGCAATTACTACGTCTACCGCATCGAGGAAGACGGATACGCCACGCGCTACGGCGCCAATGTGGGCCGTTCCGGCTTCCTGTGGAGCGGCGACGCCTATGTGGGCCGCAAGGGCGAATGGGCGACCTGGACCCCGCCCAAGGAAATGATCAAGCGCCAGCCGGAAGCCGCCAAATATGCCGGCGGCATGCCCGGCGGCCTCGATAACCCATTGGGCGCGCGCACGCTTTACCTGTACCAGAACGGCAATTACACGCTCTACACCATCTACGCCACGAGCGACCCGGAATCGATCGGCACCGGCGTCACCAGCGGCTGCGTGGGCCTCCTGAGTCAGGACATGATTGACCTGTATTCCCGCACCCCGGTGAAGACCAAAGTGGTCGTGCTGCCGGCATAGCGGCGGGTGGGAGCGCCCGTCACGGACGGGCTTGTTCCGAACACGTGTGTTTCCTATATTACCGACACGGGTGGCGCCCACGGGTGCGGCCCGTTCGATGGAGCGTGGATGTCAGAGCTTGTGTGAAGAGGCTCTCTGAATCTCAGAGAGCCGCGTGAACTGGAAACCGCCGGGTGCACGCGCACCGGGATGTTTTTTCACGTCTGTCACACGAGACATCCATGAACATTTCACGACATGAACAACGTGCGCTGCA
Organism: Xanthobacter variabilis; assembly: GCF_043831965.2. Classification (NCBI taxonomy): domain Bacteria; kingdom Pseudomonadati; phylum Pseudomonadota; class Alphaproteobacteria; order Hyphomicrobiales; family Xanthobacteraceae; genus Xanthobacter; species Xanthobacter variabilis. The sequence goes on along the minus strand of NZ_CM195533.1, from coordinate 1,698,427 downwards.
CGTGCTGGCGCTTGGCGGCGGCATTCTGCACGCGCGCGACGACGGCCCCAAGATCACGTCCGTGACCTGTGTCACGCGCGAGGGAATGGTGCTGGCTGACTTCGACCTTGAGGTCTTCAAGCGGCTGCGCCGGAAGCGGCTGATCGAGTCGCGATCAGGCCGCCCGTATCGCATCTCGAAACGCGGCCGCACCTTTGTTCGCGCCCAACTGGACAATCAGGGGGCATGACATGCTGATCCGCAACGAAGCGGCCGGAGATATCCCGGCCATCAGCCAGCTTGTCACCGAAGCCCTCCGGCTGCTTCCACAGGCCACCGGGACTGAGGCCGGCATCGTCGAGAGGCTCCGCGCGGAGGGCGCGCTCACCCTCTCGTTGGTGGCCGAGGACCAGGGAGCCGTCATCGGCTATCTGGCCGCCTCGGCGGCACGGATCGGCGCGCACGACGGCTGGGGGCTGATCGGCCCGCTGGTCGTCCTGCCGTCCCGACACCGCCAGGGGATCGGTTCGGCCCTGATGGCGGAGGCCCTCCGCCGCTTGCGCCAGACCTGCCGGGGCGCGGCGCTGGTGGGCGACCCCGCTTATTATGGTCGCTTCGGCTTCCGCGCCTTTCCCGGCCTGGGAGTAGCAGGCTGCCCGCCCGAGGTGGTTCAGGCGCTGCCCTTCGACGGCGCTGAGCCGCGCGGGGAGCTCTTTCATCATCCCGCATTCGGCCTGCACCAGCAGGAGTGACGCAAAGCCGGGCGGCAACTCAAGGGATGCCGCCCGGCCATTCATCGCCGCCCCGCATCAGGCTCGGGCTCCACCCTTGCGCCCTCGCCTCGCCTGCTCTACCCCTAAGCTTCCCTGCCATTTTTCAAGCCGTTGCTGCCTTGTCCCTCACCATCGCCACCTGGAACATCAATTCCGTCCGTATCCGGCTCGATATTCTGCGCGAGGCCGTCGCCGCGCTGAAGCCGGATGTCCTGTGCCTGCAGGAAACCAAGTGCCAGGACGATAAGTTCCCCCTCGCCGCCATCCGCGACCTGGGTTTTGAGCATATCGCCCTGCACGGGCAGAAGGGCTGGCACGGGGTGGCCACCTTCTCGCGCCGGCCGTTCGCTGAGGTCACGCGCCAGGAATTCTGCGGCAAGGGGGATGCCCGCCACGTGGCGGTGACGCTGGCGCCCGAGCATGGGCTCGGCAAGCCCATCACCATCCACAACTTCTACGTGCCCGCGGGTGGCGACGTGCCGGACCCGGAGCTGAACCCCAAGTTCGCCCACAAGCTCGCTTTCCTGGACGAGGTCACGGCCTGGCCGCAGCTTTTGGCCGATGCGACCGCTGAAGACCGCCACGCGGTGCTGGTCGGCGACCTCAATATCGCGCCCCTGGAAAGTGATGTGTGGAGCCATAAGCAGCTGCTCAGCGTGGTCAGCCACACCCCCGTCGAGGTGGAGCGCATGGCGCGCTGGCAGGCCGCCGGCCGCTGGGTGGACACCATGCGCCGCTTCGTGCCGCCGGAAGACAAGCTGTTCACCTGGTGGAGCTATCGTTCGCCCAACTACACGGTGAATGATCGCGGCCGCCGGCTCGACCATGTCTGGTCCAGCCCCACTCTGGCGCCCCACGCCACCGCCATGACCGTGCTGAAGGATGCGCGCGGCTGGGAAAAGCCCTCCGACCACGTGCCCGTCGCCCTCACCTTCGCCTGAGGTCACAGGGTGTTCGAGCGGCGCGCGTGACGCAACCATGCCGGCCCAACCGGCTGGCTGTTCGGCAAATTCCGTAAAACGGGGAAGGCCCGGCGCGTCACGCGCCGGCGGGTTGCCTCAGCGGCGGCGGGGAGCCGGGCGGGAGCGCTCCAACTCGGCACGCACGCCGTCGAGCGCCCGCATGGTCTGCTCCAGGCGCTTGGCAATGGCGCGGCGCAGCTTCGCCGCGGCCCGGGGATGGCGCTCCAGCGTCAGAATGAAATCCGCCCGGGCAATGCGCAGAAGCTCGCACGGCTCCACCGCCACCGCGGTCGCGGGGCGCGGGGTGGGCGCCACAAGGGCAATCTCGCCGATGAGGGCGCCCGGCTCCACCGCCATCACCGCCCGGCGCACGCCGTCGCGGCGGATGTCGGACAGCTCCATGCGCCCGCTCAGCAGCACATAGCCGCAATCGGCGGTCTCCCCGGCATGGAACAGGGTCGCGCCCTCCGCCAGCGCCACCCGCTGGCCCGCCGCCACCAGATGCGCCAGAACGGTGTCGTCCAGCGCTGAGAAAGTGGAGATGGCGCGCAGCAGCGCGACATCCTCTTCCGGCACGTTATCCAGCTCGTCTTCCCGGTCCACGGGCGGTCCTCCTCGCGGCCGGCGCGGCGGCCCTGGAGCACGTTCCGCGCGCATCGGGGCACACCCCGGGCTTCCGCGTCGACGCACTCTCTTCGCGCGAACCCATGCCCATGGGGTCACCCTCGCGCGCTCCGCCCGCCTTCACGCGCGAACCACGCTCCAGGTCCGTGCGACGGCGCATTTCCGGACGCGAGGCGCCAGCCCCCTTCCTCGAAAATGCGCCCGCCGCCTCAGGGCACCAGCTTGTAGCCGCCCGCCTGGGTGGCGAGCAGGGTCGGATTGGCCGGATCAGGCTCGATCTTCTGCCTGAGGCGGTAGATGTGCGTTTCCAGTGTGTGGGTGGTGACGCCGGAATTGTAGCCCCACACTTCCTGCAGCAGCGTCTCGCGCGGCACCGGCGTCTTTCCGGCCCGGTAGAGATAGCGCAGGATGGCGGTTTCCTTCTCGGTCAGGCGGATCTTCGAGCCGCGCTCGGTGAGCAGCAGCTTGGCCCCCGGCCGGAAGGAATATGGCCCGATGGCGAACACCGCGTCCTCGCTCGCCTCGTGGGAGCGCATCTGCGCGCGCAGCCGCGCCAGCAGCACCGAGAAGCGGAAGGGCTTGGTGACATAATCATTGGCGCCGGCGTCCAGCCCCATGATGGTGTCGCTGTCGCTGTCATGCCCGGTGAGCATGATGATGGGCGCCTTGAAGCCATTGCGGCGGATCTGCCGCACCGCGTCGCGGCCGTCCATGTCCGGCAGGCCCACATCCATGATGACGAGGTCCACCGCGCCGTTCTTTGCCGCCTCGATGGCGGCGGCGGCCGAGTCGGCCGGAACGGGTTCGAACTCTTCCTGGAGGGCAAGCTGCTCGATCAGGGCATCGCGCAGCTCCGGGTCGTCCTCCACCACCAGGATCTTCCACGCATTCGCCATCGAATCCTCCTGTGCCCTTGCGGACACGCTCATGGTGCAAGTACAGCACGGCTCAGGCGCGGTGCAAATTTTCCCATAACAGAATCAACAGCGAGCGGTAACAGGCTGGGTCGTCGCATGGAACATCCTGTGGGCATCTCCCTCTTGCACGTCCACCGCCGCCCCGGGCACCGCCATGAGGGGGTGCTGAAGGCCGGCGAGCGCGCCATGCGCGTGGCCATCGGCCGCTCGGGAATCAGCCCCGACAAGCGCGAGGGAGACGGCCGCACGCCGGCCGGGCGCTGGCGCGTCCTCGGTTTGCTCTATCGCCCCGATGCCGGTCCGCGCCCGCGCACCGCTTTACCCTGCCGGCCCATCGGCCGCGGCGATGGCTGGTGCGACGCGAGCGGCCATCGGCTCTATAACCGCCCGGTGCGGCTGCCCTTTCCCGCCTCCCACGAGCGGCTGTGGCGGGACGATGCCGTCTATGACCTGGTCCTGGTGCTGAACCACAACACGCGCCCGCGCATCATGGGCCGGGGCTCGGCGGTGTTCATCCATCTCGCCCGGCCGGGATTTGCGGCCACCGAGGGCTGCGTGGCGCTGCGGCGGTCGGACATGCGCCGGCTGCTGGCCCGCCTGACGCCCGGCGCCGAGATCCTCATTCACGCGTGAAACCCGCGGCCCCGGTGCCAAACCGGCGCCGAGCGTCTCCGCGCGGGCTTGAGCGAAAGCCCATGAGGGCGGCTCACGGGCCATTGGCGGAGCCGGTCAATCCAGGGTCTGGCGGAAGCGGGCGACGGCGATGCCCATGGCCACCAGCATCAGGGCGAACAGGGCTGCCGCGTCCCCCCTGAGATCTGCGAAATCCGAGCCCTTCAGCAGGATGCCGCGGACCATGCGCAGGAAATGGGTGAGGGGCAGCACCTCCCCCACCCATTGCGCCCACAGGGGCATGCCCGAAAACGGAAACATGAAGCCGGACAATAGGATGCTCGGCAAGAAGAACATGAAGGACATCTGCACCGCCTGGAGCTGGTTCTGCGCCAGGGTCGAGAAGGTGTAGCCGATGGAGAGGTTGGTTGTGATGAAGAGCAGGGTCGCCGCCGCCAGCATCCAGGGCGAGCCCTCCACCGGCACGCCGAACAAAATCATGCCCGCCGACAGGATAAGCACCGCCTGCAGGATGCCCACCGCCACATAGGGCACGATCTTGCCCAGCATGATCTCCACCGGGTGGATGGGCATGGACAGCAGGCTTTCCATGGTGCCGCGCTCGATCTCCCGCGTCACCGAGAGGGCGGTGAAGATGAGCATGGTCATGGTGAGGATGGTGCCGAGCAGGCCGGGCACGATGTTCAGCTGGCTGGTGCCGGCCGGATTGTAGCGCCGGTGCTGCACAATCTCGAACGCCGCCGCGCCCGCCGCGTCCACGAACCGCTCACGGGCAAGGGCAGTGCCCACCACGCCGGAGAGCGCCGCCAGTGCATTGGCCGAGCCCACCGGATCGGTGGCATCGGCCGCCACCAGCAGCTGGGGTTTCTCCCCCCGCCTGAGGCTGCGCTCGAAGCCGGCGGGGATCTCCACGAAGAACAGCACGTCGCCTGCTCGGATCAGGTGCTCGGCCTCATCCGCGCTCTGCACCTCGCGCACGAAGGCGAAGAAGGCGGTGTTGCGCAAGGCGGCGAGGATGGCGCGGCTGATCTCGTTGTTTTCATGGGCGAACACCGCCGTGGGCAGATGGCGCGGCGTGGTGTTGATGGCATAGCCGAATAAAATGAGCTGCAGCAGCGGGATCATGATCATGGTAGCGAAGGTCACCCGGTCGCGCCGCAGCTGGATGAACTCCTTCACGATCATCGCCGAGATGCGCCGCACCACGCCCAAAGCGCGCGCCACGGGCCCGTGGGGGTGGGCGCGGTCGGGGGCGCTCATCGCAGATCGTCCTTGGACCGGCCCATGAGGTCGATGAACACATCCTCCAGCGTCGGCGCATCCTTGCGGAAGACGAGCCTGGGGTCACCCCGGAAGGACGCGATGGCCGCCTCCAGCGCCACCGCGTCGCGGCCGGAAATGTGAAGCTGGGTGCCGAAGGGCGCCACCATGTCCACTCCCGGCCGCGCGCTCAGGCTGCGCGAGAGGGACGAGACGAGCTGGCCGGCCGCATGCCCCTCCACCCCTGTCACCTCCACGGTCCAGGTGCTGAGGCCCGAGGCCGCGATGACGTTGGCCACCGTGCCCTGCGCCAGCAGCTTGCCATAGGCGATGTACGCGATCTCGTGGCAGCGCTCGGCTTCGTCCATGTAATGGGTGGAGACCAGAACAGTGAGCCCATCGGCCGCCAGATCGTGGATCTGCGCCCAGAATTCGCGCCGCGCCTTCGGGTCGACGCCCGCCGTGGGCTCATCCAGCAACAGCAGATCGGGGCTGGGCAGGATGCAGGCGCCCAGCGCGAGGCGCTGCTTCCACCCGCCCGAGAGCGAGCCCGCAAGCTGCTTGCCGCGCCCGGCAAGGCCCAGCCGCTCCAGCGCGGCGGTGGCCGCCTTCTCCGGCTGCGGCACGCCATAGACGCGGGCGACGAACTCCAGATTCTCCCGCACCGAGAGGTCCTGATAGAGGGAGAAGCGCTGCGTCATGTAGCCCACCCGCTCGCGGATCTTCCGCGCCTCGGTGCGGATGTTCATGCCAAGGCAGGTGCCCTCCCCGGAATCGGGGGTAAGCAGGCCGCACAGCATGCGGATGGTGGTGGTCTTGCCCGAGCCGTTGGGGCCAAGGAAGCCGTAGATCTGGCCGCGCATCACACGCATGGTGAGGTGGTCCACCACCATGTGGCCGCTGAAACTCTTGGAGAGCCCCTCCACAGAGATGGCGACATCGGGCGGCGGCTCCGTCCGCGCGCTGGCGGCGGCCTCCATCATGGCGCGCCGCCAAGGCTGACGGTGACCGGCTGGCCCGGCCGGGCACGGGCCGGTTCATCCGGCCGCGCCTCGATGAGATAGACGAGCTTGGCCCGCTCCTCCCGGCTGTAGATCACCGGCGGGGTATATTCCGCCGACGCGGAAATGAAGCTCACCTTGCCGGTGATGGGCGGGCAGCCATCGCAGGAGACGGTAACGCTCTGGCCCGCCGACACCTTCGGCAGCACCTCCTCCGGCACGAAGAAGCGGATCTTCACGAGGCCCGGCGGCAGCAGCGAAACCACCGGGCGCCCCTCGGGCACCAGTTCGCCCACGCGATAATAGACGGTCTGGATCGCGCCCGCGGCGGGGGCCTTCAGAGTGCGCCGCTCAAGGCGCACCTCGGCGGCGGCCACCGCCGCCCGGGCCGCGTGCGCGGTGCCCTCCGCCGCCTCGATCTCCTGGGTGCGCGAGGCGATGCGGGCGGCCGCGATGCGCCGGCGCGCCTCATCAAAGGCGGCCTGGTTCTGCTCGAACGCATGCTGGGCGTTGTCGAGATTGGCCTGCGAGGACGCGCCCTTGGGCACCAAGTCCTTCTGGCGGGAAAGCTCGATGCGCGAGAGGTCGAGCGCCGCCGAGGCGCGCCGCTCCGCCGCCTCCAGCACCGCGATCTCCTCGGGCCGCTGCAGTGGCGCCTGGGCATTGGCCAGGCGCGCTTCCGCCTCGCGCAACCGGGCCTTGGCGCTGTCGAGGTCCGCCACCTGAAGGTCATCCTCCACCGTGGCCAGCACCTCGCCCTTCGAGACGGCATCGCCCTCCTTGACGGCAAGGGCGCGGACGCGGCCCGGCTCGTTCGGCCCGATGAAGATGAGATCGCCCTCGATATAGCCGGAGAAGCTGCGCTGTGCGCCGCCATCGCAGCCGGCGATGAGAAGCGCAGCGAATGCGAGCGGAGCGACGCGCGCGCGCCGGGACACGGAATGAAGCCATTGGCGCATCAGCTGCCTCCCCCGCCCAGTCCCGCCAGCAGAAGATCTCGGTGGGCCGCCAGCAACGCCCGCGTGTCGAGCGGATCGAGCGTCGCGAACAGCCCGTTCCACACTACCGCCAGGATGGCCGGCGCCACCACAAGCTGCGGAAAACGAAGGGCCAGGTCGCTCTTCAGCTCGCCCCGATCGAGGCCGCGCTGGGCCACCTGGCGGATGAGCGCGAGGCCGCGTGAGACGACCTCGCGGTGATAGAACGCGGCAAGCTCGGGAAAGCGCGCGCCTTCCGCAAGCATCAGGCGCACCAGGGGGGCCGCCGGCCCTTCCAGCACGCGATCCGCCATCAGGCCCAACAAACCTTCAAGCAGCTCGGCCGTGGTTCCGGGGAAATGGGCGACGAGGCTGCCGGCATCGGAGAGAACGGACGTGATATTCGCCTCCACCAGGGCCCGGAACAGAGCGTCCTTGTCGGTGAAGTAGAGATAAAGGGTGCCCTTGGCGACACCCGCCCGGCGCGCCACCTGATCGAGCTTGGTGTGGGCGAAGCCATGGGTCGTGAACTCCACCAGGGCCGCATCAAGAATGGCCCGGCGGCGCGCCTCGCGGGCCATGGGGGCCGCACGGCGCCGCGGTGAGAGCACAGCGCTTTCTCGTGCGCCGGCCACCGGCAGGCGCGGCCCCTCCAGCCCTGCTTGGCGTCCCGCCGGCCTCTTCTCCTCGGACGATGTCTCGTTCCTGGCCATGCCCCTGCCGATCCCGCACCATGACTGACCCGTCAGTCATATACCAGACAGAGGGAGCGTGACACAGCTTCGCGCTGTGGAACCCGTCGAAATCTGGCCGGATCCGAACGCGGGTGGGGCCGCAGCACCCGCCCCGGGCAGGAAAGGCCCCTCTTCGATTGGTTCGCGCCGCCGCGCAGGCCCCATATGCAATGGCGGCTCAAGACACTCGCAGTCGCAAGCCGCGTTCAGTCTTCTCTCTGCTCCTGGCCTCTCCCTTCGAGAGCCAGAGGCGAGGGCAGCCGCCGCCATTCAGCGGGAAAGCTTGAAGGTGCAATCGTTTTCGGGAGCGGCCGGCTCACCCCGTATTCGCTCCCGCAGCCCCGCTTCCCCCGCAATTGGAAAAGGAGGCTGCGCTGTGAGCGACGGCCGTTGTGCTGGCATCCGTCCGACACCAAAAGCGTTCCGGAATCACGCGGTGGCAGAGTGCTCGGACATCCCCAACTGCGGAGGAGCAAAGGCGGGCCGGGCCGTCACTCCGGGCGCCGGTGCTTCGCGGCATTCCAATGGCCTGCCTGTCGCCCCATCGTGCGCTTCGCAGCATTTGCCCCCGCCCCTCTCCCGCCCCCCATCCAGCGGGAGCGCTTCCGGCCGCAGGTCCGAGAACCCCGGCCATCGTTAGAGCAGCAACGGCTGAAGCGGGCCGAGGGACGATTGGGCTGGCCCCCTGCCGCACGGGGTTCGACCCACCTGAGCCGCGACCTGCTCCCATTGCGCCGACGGCCGACCCGCTCAAGGCCGGCCGCCAATCCCCGCGCCGCGACGCCCGCTGCGAAACTCGGCGACAGCATCGCCAGCCGCGCCGTTTCGACAACAGACGGCAGTCACAGCCATCCCGCCACTACCTGCCCCTGTAGCGAAAGGCCCGGCGCGGGAGACGGCGCGCGGTGAGCCCGGAACAGCTTCATGCCTCTGCCACGGCCCTGCGATGAAACGGCACCGCCCTCCCCCTGGCTGCCGACGGCCCCGAAGCATTCGGGCGCAGCCGCCGCGCGCCACGCGGAGGCTTCAGCTCAAGATGCCAGTGCCTTCGCGTCGCCGGGCATGGTCCAGGGTGAGGGCCGGGCAGCGGCATCGCGTGGCCCCCCAAATGCAACTGGGGCCGGACGCGCCTCACGCATCCGGCCCCAGAAGATCTTGGCTTGGTGGCCCTCACTCCGCCGCGGCGGGGTGCTGCGGCGGTGGCGCGCCCTTGGCGCCGTGCCCTCGGAAGCTCGCGAGCCAGCGTGCGAACACGTAGAACACCGGCGTGAACACGAGGCCGAACAGCGTCACGCCGATCATGCCCGAGAACACCGCCGTGCCCAGGGCCTGGCGCAGCTCGGCGCCGGCGCCCACGGCCCACACCAGCGGCACCACGCCCAGGATGAAGGCGAGCGAGGTCATGATGATGGGCCGCAAACGCAGCCGCGCCGCCTCCACCGCAGCCTCGCGCCGGCCATGGCCATCGTCCTCGAGCTGCTTGGCGAACTCGACGATCAGGATGGCGTTCTTGGCCGCGAGGCCGATGAGCACGATGAAGCCCACCTGGGTGAGGATGTTGTTGTCCATGCCCCGCATGATGACGCCGATAAGCGCCGCCACCAGGCACATGGGCACGATGAGAATGACCGCCAGCGGCAGGGTCAGGCTCTCATACTGCGCCGCCAGCACCAGGAACACGAACACCACACCCAGCGCGAAGGCGAAGATGGCGGTGTTGCCCGCCCGCTCCTGCTGGAAGGCGATGCCCGTCCACTCATAGGCAAAGCCCTGGGGCAGGATCTTCTGGGCGAGGCCTTCCATGATCTTCATGGCCTGGCCCTGCGAGTAGCCCGGCGCCGGCGAGCCGTCGAGCTCCGCCGCCGGATAGAGGTTGTAGCGCGGCACGCGATAGGGGCCGGAAATGTCGCGCACGGTCGTGAACGAGCCGAGCGGCACCGTATCCCCATTAGCCGTGCGCACGCGGATGGCGAGCACGTCCTTCGGCTCCATGCGGAACGGCGCATCGGCCTGCGCCTGCACCCGGAAGGTGCGGCCGAACATGTTGAAGTCGTTCACATAAGTGGAGCCGATGAAGGTCTGGAGCGCGGTGAACACCTCGTTCACGTTGACCTTCAGCAGCTGCGCCTTCTCGCGGTCGATGTCGAGATAGAGCTGCGGCGTCGAGGTTTCGAACAGGGTGTAGACCTGCTGCAGCCCCGGCGTCTGGGCGGCCGCGCCCATCATGGCGTAGGTGGCGTTGCGCAGGGCCAGCAGCCCGGCGCCGTCGCGATCCTCCACCATCATGCGGAAGCCGCCGGCATTGCCGATGCCCTGCACGGGCGGCGGCGCAACCACGATCATCTGCGCTTCCTGGATGGAAGCCATCTTGCCGAACAGCTGCTTCTGGATCGCCCCGGCCGAGCGGCTGGGATCGCCCCCGCGCACCGAGAACGGCTCCAGGATCACGAACATGGCGCCGGCATTGGGGGCGTTGGTGAAAGTGGCGCCCGAGAAGCCGACGATGTTCACGATCCGCGCCACGCCCGGCGTGCCGAGCACGAGGTCACCGGCACGCTTCATCACCGCTTCCGTGCGCTCCATGGAGGCACCCGGCGGCAACTGCGCGACGACGATCAGGTAGCTGCGGTCCTGCTGGGGAATGAAGCCCTGCGGCGTGGTCGTGAACAGGTAGCCGCCGAAGGCGACGATGCCCGCATAAACGATCAGCACCAGGGCCACCACGCGCACCAGGCGCGAGGTCATCCAGGCATAGCCGTTGCCCAGCCCCTCGAATCCGCGGTTGAAGATGCGGAAGAAGCCGATCACGGGCCGCGCATACCAGGCGTGATGCTCGTGCCCCTCCCTGTGCGGCTTCAGGAGCAGCGCGCACATGGCGGGCGAGAGCGTCAGCGACACCAACAGCGAGATCAGCGTGGACCCCGCGATGGTGAGCGCGAACTGCTGGTAGAAGGCGCCTGAAATGCCGGTGATGAAGGCCGTGGGTACGAACACCGAGGACAGCACCAGCGAGATGGCGACCAGCGCGCCGCCCACCTCGTCCATGGTCTTGTAGGCCGCATCGCGCGGGGAGAGCCCGGCCGCGATGTTTCGCTCCACATTCTCCACCACCACGATCGCGTCATCCACCACGATGCCGATGGCGAGCACCAGGCCGAACAGCGACAGGTTGTTCAGCGAGAAGCCGAACAGCGCCATGACGAAGAATGTGCCCACCAGCGAGATCGGGATGGCGAGGATGGGGATGATCGCCGCCCGCCAGGTCTGCAGGAACAGGATCACCACCACCACCACCAGGATGATGGCCTCGCCGATGGTGTGCACCACCGCGTCCACGGACTGCTGAATAAACTCGGTGGGGTTGTAGTAGATGCCGTATTCGAGACCTTCCGGGAAGGTCTTGCGGATGCGCTTCATCTCCTCCACCAGCGCGTTGCCGGTGGCGAGCGCGTTGGAGCCCGGGCGCTGGAAAATACCGAGACCGATGGAGGGATAGCGGTCCAGGAACGAGGTGGAGGCGTAGTCCTGGGCGGAGATCTCCACCCGGCCCACATCCTTCAGCCGCACCAGGGCCTGCTCGGTCTGCTTGATGACGATCTGGCCGAATTCCTCCGGCGTCGACAGGCGCCCCAGCGTGCGCACGGCGATCTGGAAGGCGTTCTGCTTCGGCACCGGCGGCGAATTCAGAATGCCCGAGGCCACCTGCACGTTCTGCGCCTTCAGCGCCGCCACCACGTCGTTGGAGGTGATGTTGAGCTGCGACAGGCGGTCCGGATCGATCCAGATCTGCATTGCATATTCGCGCGAGCCGAACACCGTGATGGAGCCGACACCGTCGATACGCGAAAGAACATCCTTGATCTGGATGTTGGCGAAGTTCGACATGAACAGCGGATCACGCGAACCGTCGGGCGAATACAGGTTCACCACCAGCAGCATGTCTGGCGATGACTTGGCGGTGACCACGCCCACCTGCTGCACCTCGGCGGGAAGCCGCGGCTCGGCGATGGCCACGCGGTTCTGGACCTGCACCTGAGCGGTGTCGAGATCGGTGCCGAGGTCGAACGTCACCTGGATCGAGAAGCGGCCGTCCGCCGTGGAGTTGGACGAGATGTAGAGCATGTGCTCCACACCGTTGATCTGCTGCTCGATGGGCGCGACCACGGTGTCGGCCACCGTCTCGGCGGAGGCGCCGGGATACTGGCCCGTGACCGTGATCACCGGCGGGGCGATCTCGGGATACTGCGCCACCGGCAGGCGCAGATAAGACACCGCGCCCAGGATGATGACGATGGTGGAGACCACCGACGCGAAGATCGGGCGATCAATGAAGAAGTGGGAAAAGCGCATGGATGCGTCCCCTCACTTCGAGGTCGCGGAATCGGCGGCAGGCTTTGCAGCGTCGGACTTCGCAGCGTCAGGCTTGGCCGGTTCGGTCTTCGCGGGCTCCGGCTTCGCAGCGTCAGCCTTGGGCGCATCAGCCTTGGGCGCATCAGCCTTGGGGGCCTCGGCCATCTGCGGGGTCACGGTCACGCCCGGGCGCACGCGCATCAGGCCGTTCACCACCACCGTGTCCTGGGGCGTCAGCCCTTCCAGGACCACGCGCTGGTCGCCAGACAGCGAGCCGAGGGTGACGAAGCGCTGGCTCACCTTGTTGTCCGGGCCCACCACATAAACGAACTTCTTCACCTGTTCGGTGCCCACCGCCATGTCCGGCACCACGACGACCTCATGCGGGTCGGACGAGTTGAGCCGCAGCCGGGCGAACATGCCGGGACGGAACAGGCCGTTGGGATTATCGAACACGGCACGGCCACGGATGGTGCCCGTCTCGCGGTCGATCACGTTGTTCATGAAGTCCATCTTGCCCTGGTGCACGAAGCCCTTGTCGTCAATGAGCTTCAGCGCCACCGGCTCACCCTTGATGTCGGCCTTGCGGCGCTGGATGCGCAGCAGAGTGGCCTCGTCCATGGTGAACTCGAAGCGGATGGGATCGGTGGAGACGATGATCGCGAGCAGGGTGGGCGTGCCGCCCGTGCCGCCGGTCACATAGTTGCCCACCGAGACCCGCCGATCGCCGATCTGGCCGGAAACCGGCGCCTTGATCTCGGTGAAGTCGAGATCGAGCTGCGCGGACCGCACGGCCGCTTCCTGGGACTGCACGGTGGCGGCGGCGGTGCGCTCGGCCTGGGTGCGCTGGTCGAAGGTCTGCTTGGAAATGGCCGTGGAGTTGCGGTCCTCCAGCAGGGTGCGGGCGCGCTCCAGATCGGTCTTGGTGAAGTCCAGATTGGCCTGGGCCTGGGCCAGATTGGCCTGCGCCTGCTGCAGGGCGATCTTGAAGGGGCGCTGGTCGATGGTGAACAGCAGGTCGCCCTGCTTCACCGCCTGGCCGTCCTTGAAGTGGATCGCATCCAGGTAACCGGACACGCGGGCGCGCACGTTCACCTCGTCGATGGCGACGAAGCGGCCCACATATTCGTCCTGGTCGGTAACGGTGCGGGTGGTGGGGTGAGCCACCGTCACCGGCGGCGCCGGCGGCGGGCCAGAAGGCGCGGCGGCCTGCTCGCCGCACCCCGCGAGCAGCAGGGCGAGAGCGGCGGGCGCATAGAAAAGGCTTGAGCGCATGGAATGCGTCATCAAATCCGGCTCCTGGCGGATCCTTGGTGATCCGCGAAAATTCCCGTCAAGGGATTTGGGGCGAAGGGTTCGGCACTTCCCGCAACCGACGAGCCGAAACCGGAATGAGAGGCGTTCCGATAGCACAAGCCGCTGCGATGCAAAACGGCTGACTTGCCGAAAACCCCTTTCCACCCGACCTTGGGACACGACGAACGGTAAGCCGTGACTTTCTGGCAACGCTGCCGCAGCGCCGCCGTCCGCGCCGAAATCCGGCCAATCCGCCTCAGATCGGAAGCGCCGGCAGGCGTCGGCCCATCACCCCCGCCAGGAAGCGCCGGCCCAGCAGCAGCACGACAGCAGCGGCGTAGACGGCGCCTCCGCCGAGCACGACCAGGGCCAGCATCACTTCTGCGCGAGCGGGAAGGTTCGGCGGCAGCAGCCAGGCAGCCAAGGCCTGTGTGCCCCACAGCGCCGCAGCCACCACCACCAGCACCGCGCCCAGCCGCGCCAGATGCCCGCCGAGCGCGTCATCCCCCAGCGGGAATCCCCGCCGCCGCGCGAATACGATGAGGAGGCTCACATTGATCCAGCCCCCCACCGCCGTGGCGAAGGCAAGGCCCACCTGGGCCAGCGTGCCCATCAGCGCAAATTTCAGCGCCACATTGAGCGCCACCGCCGTCAGCGAGGCGATCATGGGGGTGCGCGTGTCGCCGCGTGCATGGAAGGGCGCGATGAACGCCCGCACCACCACGAACGCCAACAGGCCGAAGCCGTAGGCGCGCAGAGTCGCCGCCGCGTCCGCCGCGTCCGCCGCGGTGAAGGCGCCGCGGGCGAACAATGCGCGCATGGTCAGGTCCGGCACCACCAACGCAGCCGCGACGAAGGGAATGCCGAGCAGGGTCGCCAGCTCGATGCAGCGCGCCTGGGCATGGGCGGCCCCCTCATCGTCCTTCACGGCAAGCCGGCGCGCCATTTCCGGCAGCAGCACCGTGCCCACCGCTATGCCCACCACGCCGATGGGAAGCTGGTTGATGCGGTCCGCGTAATACAGGGCCGAAAGCGCGCCGATGGGCAGGAAGGTGGCGATGATGGTGTCCGCGAACAGCGCGATCTGCACCCCCGCCGAGCCGATGATGGCCGGCCCCAGGGCCTTCAGGAACTGGCGCGTGCCCGAATCCATCTTGGGCCGGCCGAATCGCAGGCCGATGCCGTGACGCTCGGCATCCAGCCCCACCACGAACAGCTGCGCCACGCCGGAAATGAGCACGCCCCATGCCGCCGCATGGCCGGCGGTGGGAAACAGGGCCGCCGCCAGCAGCGTGCTCACCATGCAGATGTTGAGCAGAATGGGTGCCGCCGCCGCCACCGCGAACCGCTCGGACGCGTTGAGGGCGCCGGAAACCAGCGTCGCCACTGAGATCAGCGCCAGATAGGGAAAGGTGATGCGCGTAAGCGTCACCGCCAGGTCGAAACGCTCGCCATCGAGCGCGAGGCCCGGCGCCAGCAGGCTCACGAATTGTGGGGTGAAGCCCAGGGCCAGCGCCAGCAGCACGCCATGCACCAGCATCATGGCGGTGAGGATCTCGTCCGCGAACTGCCGCGCCGCAGGCACCCCGCTCTGCTCCCTCAGCCGGGCGTAAGTGGGCACGAAGGCGGCGTTGAAGGCCCCTTCCGCGAAGATGGCACGAAAATGATTCGGCAGGCGGAACGCCACCAGGAAGGCGTCCGCCACCGGCCCCGCGCCCAGCACCGCGGCCATGACCACATCGCGGATGAAGCCGGCAAGGCGCGAGAGCAGCGTGAAGCCGCCGACAGAGAGAATGGAGCGAAACATGGGGCCCGGCGCGCCGTGAGAAATGCGGAGCGGAAGCTAGCCGGTCACGGGCCCCGGCGCCAGCGCCGCGCCCGGCGCGCGCGCGTCAAAAACCCTGCCCCTCAACGACAATGGCGCCCCTGAGGGCGCCATCACCGCTATCATATCCGGCTCAAAACCCGCGAAAGCCCTCAGGCGCCGAGGCCCCGGCGCACGGCGGCGATGATGCGATCCTGCGTCGCCTCGTCGAGATAAGCGTGCATAGGCAGGGAGATGACTTCCTCCGCCAGCGCCTCGCACACGGGCAGGATGGCGCCCGCCGCCGGATAGTGGCGATAGGCCGGCTGCAGGTGCATGGGCAGGCGATAATAGACCGCCGTCGGCACGCCGTCCGCCTTCAGCTTCTCAGCCAGGCCGTCACGCACGCCGGGCTGAAGCCGCAGGGTGTATTGCGCCCAAACGGAGGTGGCGCGCGGGTCCACCGCCGGCACAGTGGCCACGTCCTTCAAAAGCGCGTTGTAGCGGCGGGCCACCTTGTCGCGCGCGGCAATCTCTTCCTCGAAGATGGCCAGCTTCTCCAGCAGCACCGCCGCCTGGATGGTGTCGAGGCGCGCCGTCATGCCGATGCGCACGTTCTGGTACTTGTCCACCCCCTGGCCATGCTCGCGCAGGCTCTTGAGGATGGTCACCAGCTCCTCGCTGTCGGTGAAGATGGCACCACCGTCGCCGTAGCAGCCCAGCGGCTTGGCGGGGAAAAAGGAGGTGGCGGTGGCATCGCCGATGGAGCCGGTGCGCCTGTTGTTCCAGGTGCCGCCGAAGCCCTGGGCAGTGTCGCACAGCACCTTCAGGCCGTGCTTTTCCGCGATGGGCAGGATGGCATCATAGTCCGCCGGCTGGCCGAACAGGTCCACCGGAATCACCGCCTTGGGGGTGAGCCCCTGCTCCACCGCCACGGCGATGGCGGCTTCCAGGCTCTCCGGGTCCATGTTGAAGGTGTCTTCCTTCACATCGACGAACACGGGGGTGGCGCCCACCCACGGCACCACCTCGGCGGTGGCGCAGAAGGTGAAGGCCGGGCAGAACACCGCGTCGCCCGCCTTCACGCCCCAGGCCATGAGGATGAGCGCCAGCGCGTCGGTGCCCGAGGAGCAGCTGACCGCATATTTCGAGCCGGCGAACGCCGCCAGCTTCTGTTCGAGCTCACCCACCTGCGGCCCATTGATGAAGCGGCAGGAGGAAAGCACCGCCTGAACCGCGTCATCGATCGTCCGGCCGATGCGGGCGCGCTGCGCTGCAAGGTCGATGAAGGCGATGGGCGCGGCGGTCGCGGGAGACGTCATGAGCCAAGTCCTGGAATGAAGCCGGGCGGGAAACCCGGGAGGAAAGCGAATCAGCCGATGGCGCGGCGCTGGGCCGGTTGGGCCGGTCCGTGCTCGGCGAGGCAGGAAATGGCAATGTCGAGGCTCGCCACGCCCTGCTCGCCGGTCACTTCCGGCGTGCGGCCGGTGCGCACGGCGGTCAGGAAGTTCTCCAGCTCCGCGCGCAGGGGCTCCGCATAAGCCACCGGCAGGTGGCGGGTGGAATAGGAACCGTCCGGCCGGTAGTCGAAATGCTCGGTCACCTGACGGGTGAGCAGATCGCCGATCACATACTTCTTGGCGGTCGCCACATGCACCGTGCGCGCCTTGAAGGGGGTGAGCCAGTTGGTGTTGATGTGCGCCAGCACGCCGGAAGCGGTGCGGAACTGCAGGAGCGCGATATCCTCCCGCGCCGCCAGCGCCGCGGAGGTCTGCGGCTGCACCTCGATGATTTCCGAATCGGTCAGCCAGCGGATGAGGTCGATGTCGTGCACGGCAAGGTCGATCACCACGCCCACATTGGACATGCGCGGCGGGAACGGACCAACGCGCGTGAAGGCCACCGAGAGGATGTCCTCACCGCGAATGGCCTCCTTCACCGCGCGCACGGCCGGATTGAAGCGCTCCACATGGCCGACCATGAGGGTGACGCCCTTCTCGCGCGCCGCCTCGACGATCTCGCGCCCCTCCTCCGCCGTGGAGGCGATGGGCTTTTCCACCAGCACCGCGCAGCCGGCGCCGATGACGTCCAGGGCCACCGGATGGTGCAGGTGGGTGGGGGCGGCCACGATCACCGCATCGAGGCCGAGATCGAGCAGCGCCTTATGGCTGTCGACCGCCTTGCAGCCCAGGAAGCTGGCGACGCGCTCGGCCTGGGCCTGGTCTGGATCGGCCACCGCCACCAGTTCAGCGCCCGGCAGCTCGGAGAGCACGCGTGCGTGGTTGGAACCCATAATGCCGATGCCCGTGACACCGACGCGAAGGGCGCGCTCGGGCGCAGCCGGATGAGCCATGACAGCCCTCATTTCTTGTTCACGGTGCCGGCTCCTAGCACGACAATCGAGGAAGAAGCGAGGCAAGCGGCGAAAGTGTCCCCCCAGCCGCGTTCAACAATTGCGTCCCCGTGTTACCGGCGCCCCTCCTGACGTTGCGGCGGGCACAGGCCGGCAAGAGGCTGGAAAGGCTTGAAATCCCGCGCACGGCCGCCCGCTTCAACGTGCGCCGGAGGGGCGAACACTTCCCTCCCGGCCGCCATGAGATTAAGGGACGCGCCACGCGCGATGCAGCATCGCGAAAAACGGGCAGGATCCCCCATGCGCAAGATTGTCGCCGGTAAGCTTCACGGCATCACCGTCACCGGAGCCGACCTCAACTATCACGGCTCCATCACCCTCGACCCTGACCATTGCGAGGAAGCCGGCATTCTGCCGATGGAATTCGTGGAGATCTGGAACCGCAACTCCGGCGCGCGCATCTCCACCTATGTCATCCTGGGCGAGCGCGGCTCGCGCTGCTGCGTGCTCAATGGCGCCGCCGCCCGCACCTGCCAGCCCGGCGACGAGGTCATCATCTGCAACTCGGTCTATGTGAGCGAGGAGGAGATCCCGGCCCTGAAGCCGCGCGTGCTCACCTTCGACCGGGAAAACCGCGTTACCGGCCGGCTCGTCTACGAGGTTGAGCGCGAGGCGGACGGCCGCTACCGCTTCTCCATCCGTGACGAGAGCGGCACCGCCCAGCCCATTCCCCTGCGCAGCGCCCCGCGCGGCTGACGCTAGGGCGCGTGGGCCGCGCATGCCACGAGCCCAGGCTCGCGCGGCGCCAGAGCGGGGCCCTGAAGCCCCCACCTGAGCACCCACTTAGGGGGCTCACTTGAGGGCTCACTTTGGGGGGCTCACTTGAGGGCTCACTTTGGGGGGCTCACTTTGGGGGGTGCTCACTAAGGACGACGCCGGCGGCGGCATCGCGGTGCGTGCCGCGACCCATCAAAACGGCAGCGACGCCCAAAGCAAAGGGGCTCCCCGGCACTGGCCGGAGAGCCCCCTTTTTTCAGATGCGCGGCGATCAGAACTTGTAGTTCACGCCGGCCTTCACAGTGTTCATGTTCAGGCCGCTCGTGGCGGTGTCGCCGTTGATGTAGGTGACGTTCTTGTTGCCGTAGTCGAGATAGAGATACTCGGCCTTGACGGTCCAGTTGTTGGTGATCGCGTATTCCGCGCCGCCGCCGATGGTCCAGCCCCAGCGGGTGCTGTTCTGGCTGAGGCCCCACGGGGCGTCGAGAGAGGTGTTGGCCCAGGCCGCGCCGCCCGTGAAGTAGGGCAGGAACCGGTCGAAGGCATAGCCCACGCGGCCGCGGATGGTGCCGAAATTGTCCACCTTGCTGGACACCATGTTGCCGCCCACCGGGCCGCCCAGCAGCAGGTTGCTGTTGCTGATGTCGGAGAATTCCAGATCCGCCTCGGCGCCGAGCACCACATTGTTGGCGAACTGGAAGTTGTAGCCGGCCTGCAGACCACCAAACACACCGTTGGAATTGCCCACGTCATAGCCGTAGGAGAAGCCGCCGGTGGTGTAGTCGAAGGCGTTGTCGGCCCAGCCCCAGCCCACGTTGCCGCCGATATAGAAGCCCGTCCAGGAGAACATCGGCACGGGGACCACGGCGGCCTTCACGGGATAAGCATAGCGGCCGGAGAGATCAGCGGCAGAGGCGGAGCCAGCCAGGAGAGCCAGGGCGGACACGCCGAGGAGGGCACGCTTCAACATGACGAATACCTTCTTGCTTCATTTCGGCTCGCCCGAAAGCGACGGCCGACCATGGGAGACTTCATACAGACCGGAGCCGCGCACGTCTGTAGCGATTGCGCCACACCGGATAAATCAAAAACGGCTGAGATGTGGCAAAACGTTTCCCGTTCCTTACAACACTCAGCCGCCACTCTGTCAAACAAGGCCCAACATGGGCATGACCACAGTTGCGCCTTATTTGCGATACCTTCCAATGCGCCCGAAAACTGAACAGATAGTTGAAACTTTGGAAGGTAATATTCTGTCCACAGGCTGCACAGCCAGAGACAAAAGGCGTGAATGCGATATTCCGAAGCGTAATTACCTCCGGATACTCAACCCACACCCTGCCCCTGCAACCTGTCGCGCCCACCCGAGTGCAAGACGACAGCGGGCTGCTGGTTTCGCCCTCAATTTGAGCGCCGAAAGCTGACCAAATCGGGCAAACCCCCAACTCCCACCACCTATGCTGAACGCGGGGTAAATCCCATACGCGATTGATTTATATGTATATTTTTACAGCCCACGACCGCCAGGCCGCATTCGGGCGTCGCTTTTGCGCTCGAATGGTTGACCGCTGCTTAAGAGTGCGGTGGCTGCCGCAAGGCCCCTGCGACCTGCGATTGGCGCAAGCGCATTCGGGTGGAAGGGCTCCCAGCGCGCGTGGAGAAAGCGCGTTAAGTCAACAAATTAGATCATTTCCCCGTTTCCGCGGAATGGGGAAATGATCTAAGTTGCGCCCATGACCGGCAGACGCCCCAAGGACCCACCCGAACTCCAGCTTTCTGACGCCGCACCCGCCATCCCCGGCGGGCCGAACAGAAGCGTGACGGCCGCGCCCCGCGACGCGGCGGCGCAAGGCGAGCAGCCGCCGGCGGGTCCGGAGGCGGAGCCGGCTGAGATCCCGCTCATCGAGCTGACGGATGAAGCGGAAGCCCCGGCCGAGGCGACGCTTGCGTTTGGCCGCGCCGCCATCGTGCGGGCGGTGAAGCTCGCGCCCGCGGGGCCCGGCGTCTACCGCATGCTGGGGGCGGACGGCACGGTGCTCTATGTGGGCAAGGCCAAGAGCATCAAGAAACGGGTGCTCAGCTATACCCGCCCCGTGGGCCACACCAACCGCATCGCGCGGATGATCGCGGCCACCCATTCCATGGAGTTCGTATCCACCCGCACCGAGCCGGAAGCGCTGCTGCTGGAAGCGAACCTCATCAAGCAATTGAAGCCGCGCTTCAATGTTCTGCTGCGCGACGACAAGTCATTTCCCTATATTCTCATCACCGCCGACCATGATGCCCCGCAGATCACCAAGCATCGCGGCGCGCGCAACCGGCCGGGAGACTATTACGGCCCCTTCGCCAGCGTGTGGGCAGTGGATCGCACCATCAATGCACTGGAGCGCGCCTTCCTGCTGCGCTCGTGCTCCGACAGCTATTTCGAAAACCGCTCGCGCCCCTGCCTGCTGCACCAGATCAAGCGGTGCGCCGGCCCCTGCACCGGCGAGATCGCGCCCGCCGATTACGCCCAATTGGTGCGCGAGGCGAAGGCCTTCCTCTCCGGCCGCTCCCGCGCCATCAAGGAAGAGCTGGCCAAGGAGATGGAGCAGGCGGCCGAGGTGCTGGAGTTCGAGCGCGCCGCGCGCCTGCGTGACCGTCTCGCCGCCCTCTCGGCCGTGCAGGGCAGCCAGGGCATCAATCCCCGCTCGGTGGAGGAGGCCGACGTGTTCGCCTGCCACCAGGAGGGCGGGGCCACCTGCATCGAGGTGTTCTTCTTCCGCACCGGGCAGAACTGGGGTAACCGCGCTTATTATCCCCGCGCCGACCGCTCCCTGGACGAATCGGAGGTGTTGGGCGCCTTCCTCTCGCAATTCTATGAGGACAAACCGGCCCCGCGCCTCATCCTTCTGTCCCACAAGGTGGAGGAACAGGCGCTGATCGCCGAGGCGCTGTCCGAAAAGGCCGGGTTCAAGGTGGAAATCGCCGTGCCCCAGCGGGGCGAGAAGCGCGATCTTGTGGACCACGCCCTTCAGAACGCGCGCGAGGCGCTGGGCCGCACTTTGGCCGAAACCGCCACCCAGGCCCGGCTGCTGGAGGGGGTGGCAAAGGCCTTCGACCTGCCCCGCACGCCGCAGCGCATCGAGGTCTACGACAATTCCCACATCATGGGCACCAATGCGGTGGGCGGCATGATCGTGGCGGGGCCCGAGGGGTTCCGCAAATCGCAGTACCGCAAGTTCAACATCAAATCGACGGACATCGTCCCCGGCGACGATTTCGGCATGATGCGCGAGGTGCTGCGCCGGCGCTTCTCCCGCCTGCTGAAGGAAGCCCCGCGCCCTGGCGCCGAGGAGGAGCCAGCCGAGGTGACGGCGGCGACCGCTCCGGAGCCATTGGCGGACCAGCCCGATTTGCCGGAAGTCGACACCCCCGATACCGAGCCGCCCGACACCGAGCTGCCGGACGCCGAGCTCCCCGACACCGACAGCCCCTTGCCCGATGCCGAGGGCGCTTCGCCCTGGCCGGACCTGGTGCTGATCGACGGCGGCCTGGGCCAGCTCAATGTGGCGCGCGAGGTGCTGGACGAACTGGGCATCACCGAGGTGCCGCTGGTGGGCATCGCCAAAGGGCTCGACCGCGAAGCGGGGCGCGAGCAGTTCTTCATTCCCGGCCATCCGCCGTTCCGCATGGAGCCGCGCGACCCGGTACTTTATTTCATCCAGCGCCTGCGGGACGAGGCCCACCGATTCGCCATCGGCTCCCATCGCGCGCGGCGCAAGAAGGACATCACGGAAGCCGGGCTGCAGGCCATTGCGGGGGTGGGCCCCACCCGCAAACGCGCGCTGCTGCGCCATTTTGGCACCCTGAAGGCCATCGAGCGCGCCTCCCTCGCGGACCTGGAACAAGTGGCCGGAATCAATGCCGCCACCGCCAAGGCGGTCTATGATTATTTCCACGAGAAGCCGCCGGCCTGAGCCGCCGGCCGCCACAAGCGGGTTTCCCCTCCGCTCCCGGCGGAATAAGAAGGGGGGTCCGCGACCCCCTATCGCCTCTGCGAAGTGACAAGCATGGCCGACGCCGCAACGCGCCCTTCCCCCTCCCCCGGCCGGGGGCATGCCCTTTCCGTGCCCAACCTGCTCACCTATTCGCGCTGCGTGGCGGTGCCGCTGGTGGCCGCCTGCCTGTTCTGGTCGGACATCCTGCATGGCGGCCTGTGGCTGCGCTGGGTGGCGCTGGCGCTCTACATCGCCGCCGCCATCACCGATTTCTTCGACGGCTACCTCGCCCGCGCCTGGCAGCAGCAATCGGCCATCGGCCGCATGCTCGATCCCATCGCCGACAAGCTTCTGGTCTCCACCTGCCTGCTGATGCTGGCCTCAGACGGCACCATCCGGGGCTGGTCGCTGTGGGCCGCCATCGTGATCCTGTGCCGGGAGATCCTGGTCTCCGGCCTGCGCGAGTTCCTGGCGGAGCTGCGCGTATCCGTGCCCGTGTCGCGGCTCGCCAAGTGGAAGACCACGGTGCAGCTGGTGGCCGTGGGCGTGCTCATCACCGGCCAGGCCGGCGAGCGGCTGCTGCCCGGCATCAATCTGGCGGGGCTGACGCTGCTGTGGATCTCGGCCGTGCTCACCCTCTACACGGGCTATGATTATTTCCGCGCCGGCGCGCGCCATCTGGTGGAGGACGAGCGGTGAGGATCCTCTATTTCGCCTGGCTGCGCGAGCGGGTGGGCGTTGCCGAGGAAGAGCTCGATCCGCCGGCCGCGGTGGTGAGCGTGGCCGATCTCGCCCGCTGGCTGGCGGCGCGCGACGAGGCCCACGCCGCTGCCTTCACCGACCCCAAGGTGGTCCGCGCCGCCCTCGACCGGCGCCATGTGAAGCCCGACGCGCCCATTGCCGGCGCGCGCGAGGTGGCCTTCTTCCCGCCCATGACCGGAGGCTGAGCCATGGCCGGCGACATCTTCGAGGTGCGGGTACAGGCCGAGCCCTTCGATGCCCCGGCCGAAGCCGCCCGGCTCAGCAGCGGCCGCACGGATGTGGGCGCGCTGGTGACCTTCACCGGCCTGTGCCGGGCTGACGCCGGCGAGGCACCGCTGACCGCCTTGGTGCTGGAGCACTATCCCGGCATGGCGGAGGAGGAAATCACCCGCCACCTCGAGGAAGCCCGCCGGCGCTGGCCTCTCCAGGGCGCGGTCATCATCCACCGCTTCGGCCGCATCGTGCCCGGCGCGCCCATCGTGATGGTGGCCACCGCTTCCGCCCACCGCGCCGCCGCCTTCGCCGCCGCCGAATTCCTGATGGACTGGCTGAAGACCGGCGCGCCCTTCTGGAAGAAGGAGGAGCGCGGCGCGGCCGCGACCGGCGGGTGGGTGGCGGCGAAGAGCTCCGACGACGACGCGGCCGCGCGCTGGAACGACCCCGCCAAGGCCGGCGAGCGCTGACCAGGCGTCCCATGCCACCTCCGAGAACGCGGTGAACGGGCCCTCAGGGGTGTTCTCCACCGGCCCGGGCGGTTTCGTAAACAAGTGGTTAACGACCTGCCCCGATACCTACCATCTCCATAAAAACAGTTTGATCTCAATCATTTGCGCGAAGGGCTGAAACCTACCGCCAAAGCCGCCCGGGCCCCCTCCGAACAGGCGATCCACCGGCTGTCTCTTTGAAAACGCTCGACAAGACGGTACAAGAAACTCGGCCAGACCCAATCGTCATCCGCATCCGAAGGAGAAGTGGGCACGCTGGGGTCGACGATGTCCTTGTGGGGTGGAGCTGAGTGATGGAAAACCCGCGCGTATATGTGTACCAGTTCGCCACCGGTGCCCAATGGGCCGCGGGGGACAGCGTGGAGACCTATCTCCGCCGCCTGCTGGACGTGGATTTCATCCAGAACCTGCGCGCCGACCGCCTGGCGGCCCTGAGCAGCTTCCTGGACGAGGCTTTCCAGCTCGCCCATTCCCTGGGCTGGACCGGATCGGCGCGCGAGGCGCCGCAGATGTTCTCGCTGCCCGGCATGCCCGTGGACGAGGAAGTCTACATGATCGCCTGGGAGCAGGAAGACGGCGTGGCCTTCATCGCCTCCCCGTTCCCGCTGCCGTGGCTGGACGCGAAGGCCTCGCGCACCACCGATTCGAGCCGCGCGGTTCCGGTCACCAATGCCCGCCCGGCCGCCGCTCCCGTCGCCCGTCCCCAGACCCTCGAAGTTGCCCCTGCCAGCGCCCGGGAGGACGCTCGCGACCCTTTTTCGGATTTCATCCGGCGCGATGAGGCGCCGCGTCTGACCCGCGAGCCCGGTCAGGACGAAGAAGGCGGCCGCCGCTTCTTCTGAGTCCGTAAAACCCTGCGCCATGCGCCCTCGGGCGCGTGGCGTTGCCTTTTGGGCGTGTGTGGGGCTCAGGCCCGACCTTCCACGCCGGACGCGACAGGGCCGCCCTCACGGCGCTCGGCCCTTTGGCCTCAAGCGTTTCCGAGCGAAGTGGAAACCGGAACACGCGCACAGGCCGCCGACGCCATCGGGACACGTCGCGCCTCGGGTCTCAACCCGACCAGGACGAGAATGTCCACAGCGCACCTTTCGGGCGCGCATCGCGCATCCTTGGACCCCCTTGCCCCTGTAGCGCTCTCGTACCCCTCTTGCCCCAATCGCTGAGAAGCCCCCGCGCGACTCGCCTCAGGGCTGCCCGCCGGGAGGGGCGTCGCGCTTGGCGATGGCCTCCAGCATGCGGCGCTGCCAGCGGTCATTGCGCTTCATGTGCACCGAAATCACCGCATGGGCGGACGGCAGCAGCAGAAACGGCGCGAACACCAGCCCCAGCAGCACGCAGGGCACGATCATGACGAGGTTGACCACGGCCGAGATCGGCTGGCCGTTCAGCAACAGCCCCAGCGGCGGCAGCAGGGCGGCGAGAATATAGATCATCGGGTTCGCACCTCCGCCCTCGCCCCATGGGCGCGACACATTTCCATTCTGCGCATATGGGCGGCATCGTCGGCGCTGCAAGCGTCCCCCTAGGGCGGCGACCCGGCAAATTCGCGCGTGCCGCGCCGGCCTTCCTTCGCCCGGCCATCTCAGGGCCCCCACCACGGGCTTCGGCCGAGCGATTTGGCAGCCGGCACGCGACTTCGGTCTCGCCCCCTGCCGCAGGGGCCGGCCCCATGGCCTCTTCATCCCTCGGGCAAAGTGACTTAAAGAAGCGGCACGCCGTCAGGATGCCCCCGTGCCGCGCCTCGTTCTGCCCCCGCAGGTTCTCATTCCCCTGATCGTCGCCTGCGCCCTGTTCATGGAACAGGTGGACGCGACCGTCATTTCCACATCCCTGCCCGCCATCGCCGCCGATCTGCATGAGGACCCGGTGGCGCTGAAACTGGCGCTGACCTCCTACCTGCTCTCCCTGGCGGTCTTCATTCCCGCCAGCGGCTGGGCGGCGGATCGTTACGGCGCGCGCACGGTTTTCCGCTCCGCCATCGTCATCTTCACCCTGGGCTCGGTGCTGTGCGGGCTGTCCACCTCGCTGGCGGATTTCGTGCTGTACCGCATCATCCAGGGCCTGGGCGGAGCCATGATGGTGCCGGTGGGCCGGCTCGTCATCCTGCGCGCGGTGCCGAAGTCCGAGCTGGTCTCGGCCTTGGCCTGGCTCACCATTCCCGCCTTGCTGGGGCCGGTGATCGGACCGCCTTTGGGCGGCTTCATCACCACCTATTTCAACTGGCGGCTGGTCTTCTTCATCAATGTGCCCATCGGCGTGCTGGGCGTGTTCCTGGCCACCCGCTTCATCGAGAACGTGCGCGCCGAGGATGTGCCGCCCCTGGACCTGAAAGGGCTGGTGCTCTCCGGTGTCGGCCTGGCGGGCGTGGTCTTCGGCTTCGCCGTGCTGGGGCAGGAGCTGGTGCCGCTGTGGGTGGTGCTGACGGTGCTGGGCATCGGCGCCATCTCGCTTGCCGCCTATGTCCACCATGCCCACCACACGCCCCATGCGGTGCTCGACCTGAAGCTGATGCGCTACCCCACCTTCCGCGCCTGCGTGGTGGGGGGCTCGCTGTTCCGCATCGGCATCGGCGCCCTGCCCTTCCTGCTGCCGCTGCTGCTGCAGCTGGTCTATGGCCTGTCGCCGTTCTCCTCGGGGCTCATCACCTTCTCGGCGTCGGCGGGCGCCATCGTCATGAAGATGACGGCGGCGCGCATCCTGGACGCTCTGGGCTACAAGCGGGTGCTGACGGTGAACGCGGTGGTGTCTTCGGGCTTCATCGCCGTGTGCGCCTTCTTCACCTCCGGCACGCCCTATTGGCTCATCGTGGCGCTGCTGCTGCTCGGCGGCTTCCTGCGCTCGCTCCAGTTCACCGCCCTCAATGCCCTGAGCTATGCCGAGGTGCAGGACCAGGAAATGAGCCGCGCCACCTCGTTTGCCAGCGTGGCGCAACAGGTCTCGCTCTCCACCGGCGTCGCCCTTGCCGGACTGGTGCTGGAAATGATGCGCGGCGGGCAGGAGCAGGTCCACGTCACCCAGCAGGACTTCAACGTGGCCTTCCTGGTGGTAGCTGTGGTGAGCGCCCTCAGCGTGTTCCACTTCATGCTGTTGCCGAAGAATGCCGGCACCGAGCTGCGCGCCAAGCGGCCCAACCTGCCCGATCCGCGCAGCCAGGTGGAGCAGCACTGAGCCGGCCAGCCCAGGCATGCCCGAAGCCTGCCCCGCGGCTCCCCCTGGGCGGCGAGCCGCGGGCGCGGCATATTTCAGCTTGTCATGGAAACGCTGAGGCGGCCTCGCCCGTTGTTTTCGTATTTCCGTTAACTGGACCGCGTCCCGCTCCACACGGAAACCACCGCACCCATGCGTAACGCGGACCGGAGACCAGAGGGCTGCCCAGGCCGGCTGCCAAGTCCGGCTGCCAAGTCCGTCCGCCCCGGCCGGAGGCGGCCCAGCCGCAACAGCTCCCGCCCGGGCCGACCGATGGACCGTGCATCCGCGCGCGCCTTCCGTGGCGGTGATCAGGCGACCCGCAGCGTCCGCCCTCAGTCAGCCAGGTGCCCGCTCTCCTCAGCCTCGCGCTGCTCGTCCCCACCCTGCTCGTCGCCACCTTCCTCGGCCACGCCCTTGCCGCGATAGCCGGTGGCGAGCACGTAAAGCTCGGCCGAATCGGCGCGGCTGGCGGCCGGCTTCACATGGCGGACCTGGGCGAAGTCGCGCTTCAGGTCGGCCAGCAGCGCCCCCTCCGTGCCGCCTTGCAGCACCTTGGCGAGGAAGGCGCCGCCGGGAGCCAGAACCTGCCGGGCGAAGTCCGCCGCCAGCTCCACCAGCGCCACGATCTTCAGATGGTCGGTCTTCTTGTGGCCGGTGGCGTTGGCCGCCATGTCCGACATCACCAGGTCCGCCGGCCCGTCCAGCATGGCGAGCAGGCGCTCGGGCGCGTCGGGGGCCAAAAAGTCCATCTGCTCAAAATGGACGCCGGCGATGGGCTCCATCTCCAACAGATCGATGCCGACGATCTTACCGTGCCCCGCATCGAGCCCGATCTTGCGTGCCGCCACCTGGCTCCAGCCGCCGGGCGCCGCGCCGAGATCGACGATGCGCATGCCCTTCTTGAGCAGCTTGGCCTTCTCATCCATCTCGATGAGCTTGAAGGCGGCGCGCGAGCGCCAGCCCTCCCGCTTGGCGCGGGCCACATAGGGGTCGT
Source organism: Xanthobacter variabilis (assembly GCF_043831965.2). Classification (NCBI taxonomy): domain Bacteria; kingdom Pseudomonadati; phylum Pseudomonadota; class Alphaproteobacteria; order Hyphomicrobiales; family Xanthobacteraceae; genus Xanthobacter; species Xanthobacter variabilis. Next base: position 1,670,337 of record NZ_CM195533.1, on the reverse strand, counting down.
TGAGCTGGCGCTGCAGCCATTTCTGGGACGAGGTGGTGCGGCCGCGCGCGGTCTTCACACGCACCTTCAGGGGGCGGCCGTCCGGGCCATGGGTGGGGGTGCTCACGGCCGTGCATCCTTTCTGCGCGCGGCGCGATCGCCGCCGCCCCGCACGCGGCCATGCCCGCCCGGCGCGGGGGCATCGGCTGGCGCCGCGCCCCCTTCGGCGCGGCGGTGCCGCCTCCAGGCCCCATCGGCCCGCATCAATTGAACCAGCATGCCTTCCCTCAAACCACGATCGGCCACGCGCAGGCGCTCCGCCGGAAACACCTCGCGCACCGCCTCCATGATGGCGCAGCCCGCCAGCACCAGATCCGCCCGCTGGGCGCCGATGCAAGGATTGGCCACCCGCTCCTCGAACGACATGCCCATCAGCCGGTCCACCACATCGGCGATGCTGGTGTCGCTGAGCCAGGTGCCGTCCACCCGGGTTCGGTCGTAGCGGTCCAGACCGAGATGGATGCCCGCCACCGTCGTCACTGTGCCCGAGGTGCCGAGCAGGTGCATGCGATGGGGCGGACGCAGGCCCCAGCTCTCGCGCACCCCCTCCAGCATGCCGCGCACCTCCGCCACCATGTGGCGGAACACATCGGGTGAAACCCGCACGCCGCCGTGGCGCTCGGACAGCGACACCACACCCACCGGCATTGAGATCCAGGCGCGGATGCGCGCCCGCGGCGGGCCATCATCACCCGCAGACCGGCGGCCGAGCCACACCACCTCGGTAGAGCCGCCGCCAATGTCGAACAGCACCGCCCCGTCGCTGTGGGGATCCACCAGTGGCGCGCAGCCGGCGGCGGCAAGGCCCGCCTCGGTCCGGCGATCCACCACTTCCAGGTCGAGGCCCGTGCGCTCGCGCACGCGGGCGCAGAAATCCTCGCCATTGACGGCGGCGCGGCACGCCTCGGTGGCGATGACCCGGGCGCGGGTGACGCCCCGCTGGACCATCTTCGCGGCGCACACCTCGAGCGCGGCGCCAGCGCGCTCCATGGCCGAATCACCCAGCCGGCCGGAAGCGGTCAGCCCCTCGCCCAGGCGAACGATGCGGGAAAAGGCATCCACCACGCGAAAGCTGCGGGATGTGGGGCGCGCCACCAGCAGGCGGCAATTGTTCGTGCCGAGATCGACGGCGGCGTATACCGCCTCGTCCGGCGGCACCGGTCGCTCCGGTCCCCGTGGCGCGAGGGGCGGCCGTGGGCCACGCCTCTCGCTCCCAGATCGGGGAGACGGCTCCGAGCCCGACGCGGACCCGTGCGTCTCGTCCCTCATGTCCATGCCCTCGCCAAAAGGCGGAAAATGCGCTCAAGCCCGGTGTGCGCGTCACACCCCGGCTGCGCCTTGGGCCCAAGTCTAACAGCGCCTCCCGGCGGCGCAATGGCGGCCGGCTATGCGGCCGCGTTTCGGTCGGGGATGGAGAGGGAAAGGCCGGCCGCCTCCACATCGGCGCGGAACGCCTTCACTGCGCCGAGGGAGAGTTCCGCGGCGGTGCGGGTACCCAGCTCCGGCAGCTTTTTCAGCACATCGGCCGGGGCGGTGATGATGTGGCAGCCCATGCGATCGGCCTCGATCACGTTCCACACCTCGCGGGTGGAGGCCCAGATGACCTCGACGTTGGGGGTGGCGCGGGAGAGCTCCACCGCCCGTGCCACCGCCGGCACGTAATCCAGGCCCATGTCGGCGAGCCGGCCGGCGAACACCGAGATGCAGGCCGGCGCGCCGCCGGCCAGGGCCGCCACGCCCTCTTCCACCTGCGGCAGGTCGAACACGGCGGTGAGGTTCACCTTCACCCCTTCCTGCGACAGCTCGCGCACCAGGGGGGCGAGGGTTTCGCCGCTGGTGGTGCAGGCCGGCAGCTTCACATAGACATTGGCGCCCCAGCTGGCGATCAGCCCCGCCTGACGGCGCATGGTGGGCAGATCGTCGGCGATCACCTCGAACGACAGGTGCCGGTCGGGAACGGCCTCCACCAGGGCGCGGGCGTGGGCCTCGTAATCGGTGACGCCGGCCTTGCGCAGCAGCGAGGGGTTGGTCGTGAAGCCGGCAATGTGCCCGTGGCGGGCCATTTCCACGATCTGGGCCTTGTCCGCCCCATCGGTGAACAGCTTCACCTTGAGCATGTCGAGGGTCACCGGCATTTGCGCACTCCCATTGTCGCCGCCCACATTGTCACCGCCCTTATGGGCGCCGCCCCGCCGTGGCACCATCCCACGCGACCGCGCTCACGCGATCGGGTGTGGAGCCTGTTGGCGCATTCATGTTTCATTGACCATGCGGCAAAATCATCCTGCTTCGCAACGATCATGAAACGCCTTCAGGGCACCTTGGGGTCCAAACGGATCGTAAGGTCATGAGGGTGACAGGATGATCGCAGCGGACATGGTGGAGCGTATGGCGCAGGCGATGCACGCCTTTTCGCGCACCCGCTATCCGCTTCTGGAAGCCTGGGAAGACATCGCGCCGGAGCGCCGCGCCTATCAGCGCCAGCTCGCGGCCCACGCGCTGCAGGCCCTGACCGCGCACGATATCATCGAGATCACATCCCACAACGCGCCGGAAATCGTGGCGCTGCCGGTGGAGCCCAATCCCTGGGCGCTCGCGGAGCTGCAGGAAGCCGCCATTTCGGACAATGGCACCGCCATGGATGCCCGCCGGCGCTACCGCTCCTTCCTGGCCACGGCCTCGCTGCCGCTGGCCACGCGCTACTCAGACACCGCCGTCTGATTCGCAGCCGCGCCTTCAGGCCGGGCCGAAGCCACGTGCTGTCGCGCGCCCCCTGACGGCCCGGCGCGAGACGGTCGCGCCGGCGATCACCCTGAAGAGATCACCGCCGAAGCGATCATTCGGCGGCGATGGCGAGCGGGCAGCGGGCCGCCTCGGCCGCGATCTTGTCCAGGAAGCGTCGGCACTGCTGCTCCCGGTCGTAGCCCAGCAGGGTGCCGAGCATGAAGTCTTCCTCCGGGCTCAGGAGGTTGAGTGGCTTGGTGACGAAGCTGCGCGCCACCGCCACATAGGCCTCCCGGCCGAAGAACACATTCACCTTGGACGCGCCCACCCGCTGCACGAAGTGGTCGATCCCGTCGCCGCGAAGTTTCGCGACGACGGGGGCGGACTCCAGGAGTCCCAGGGTCATCAGGAACAGGCCCCGCACCCCACGACCATATTCATAGAGGTGGTGGTGGAAGAGCCGGAGCGCGACCGGGTCTACACCAGCTTGCTGAGCCATGCCGTGACCCGCTTCTCCGTCATGCCAGACTGGCCGTCCTGATCGAGGGCGAGGCCCACGAACTGTCCGTCGCGCTCGGCGGTGGAGGTGGAATAGTCGTAGCCAGCGGTGTCGGTGAAGCCCACCACCACGGCGCCCAGCTCGGTCACCTCATCATAAAGAATACCCATGGCGTCCACGAAGGAGTCAGGATAGGTCGCCTGGTCTCCGGTGCCGAACAGCGCAACTTTCTTGCCCTGAAGCTTCGCCTCGCGAAGCTTGTCTATGTTGTCCTCCCAATCCGTCTGCAACGTACCGTCGCCATAGGTGGGAGAACCGAGGATCAGCAGATCGCAATTCTCGAAATCGGCCTTGGTGGCGCTTTTAATGTCGACACTGCGGCCCTGACACTTCTTGGAAATCTTGGAGGCGACACCCTTGGTCGCGCCGCCGTCCGATCCGAAGATGACGGTAACATTCATGGGTCGTGTCTCTTTATTGAATTGTTCAAAATCAAAAACAAAGGACGTCGCAAGGTGGGCAGACGCCCGACTTTCAGCGCATGAAATCTAGATGCGCGCCGCAAGCACCCTCAAGATAGGACAACACCGAATTGTGTCAAAGAAAAAGATATGTTATTTGCAGCACATTCGAAACACTGCATTTTCGAGAGCAATTTTAAATTCAAATTTTGTTTTGAGTTATTCTGATTTAAGTTGGGCAGCCGACAGGCCGCAATCTCCCACCCAGCGGCGCGTGACGCCTTGCGGCGGGCCCGTGCATCTCCCCCCGCCGCAGACACAAAAAACCCCGGACCGGCGGGCGCCGATCCGGGGTCGCGCATGAGGCGGGCGGCACGAAGCCGCCGGCTGAAAACCTCAGTTCTTGCTCTTGTCCACCAGGGCCTTGGCCTTGATCCAGGGCATCATGCCGCGCAGCTTCTCGCCCACTTCCTCGATGGGGTGGGCGTTCACGCGGGCGCGGGTGGCCTTGAACGAGGTCTGGTTGACCTTGTTCTCCAGCATCCAGTCGCGGGTGAACTTACCGGACTGGATGTCGGTCAGCACGCGCTTCATCTCCGCCTTGGTCTCGGGGGTGATGATGCGCGGGCCGGTGACGTATTCGCCATATTCCGCGGTGTTGGAGATGGAGTAGTTCATGTTGGCGATGCCGCCCTCATAGATGAGGTCGACGATCAGCTTCATCTCGTGCAGGCACTCGAAATAGGCCATTTCGGGGGCGTAGCCGGCTTCCACCAGAGTCTCGAAGCCCGCGCGGATCAGCTCCACCGTGCCACCGCAGAGCACCGCCTGCTCGCCGAACAGGTCGGTCTCGCACTCTTCCTTGAAGGTGGTCTCGATGATGCCGGCGCGGCCGCCGCCGATGGCGGAGGCGTAAGAGAGCGCCAGGTCATGGGCGTTGCCGGTGGCGTCCTGGGCGATGGCGATGAGGGTCGGCACGCCGCCGCCCTTGAGGTATTCGCCGCGCACGGTGTGGCCGGGGCCCTTGGGGGCGGCCATGAGCACGTCGAGATCCTTGCGCGCCTCGATCAGGTTGAAGTGGATGTTCAGGCCGTGGGCGAAGAACAGCGCCGCGCCTTCCTTCATGTTGTCATGAAGGCTGTCGCGATAGATGTCGCCCTGCAGCTCGTCAGGGGTGAGCATCATCACCACGTCGGCCCACTTGGCGGCCTCGGCGGGGGAGAGCACCTTGAAGCCCTCGGCCTCGGCCTTCTTGGCGGTGGCGGAGCCGGGACGCAGGGCAATCACCACATCCTTCACGCCCGAATCGCGCATGTTCAGCGCGTGGGCATGGCCCTGGCTGCCATAGCCGATGACGGCGACCTTCTTGCCCTTGATCAGGTTCAGGTCGGCGTCGCGATCGTAATAAACGCGCATCAGTGTCTCCTTGTGGGCGTTTGTCCTTGAGTGGCGGCGGGCCGCGCCGGCGTCTTGCACCGGATCGCGGCCAAAGGGAACAGGCCTGGCGGCCAGATCAGAGAGCGGTGGGCCCGCGCGAGATGGCAACCACGCCGGTGCGCGCCACTTCCACCAGGCCGAGCGGCTCCATGAGGTGGGCGAACTGGTCGATCTTGTCGCTCTTGCCGGTGATCTCGAACACGAAGCTCTCGCGGGTGGCGTCGATGACGCGGGCGCGGAAGGCTTCCGCCAGGCGCAATGCCTCCGAGCGGGCCTCGCCGGTGCCGCGCACCTTCACCATGGCCAGCTCGCGCTCCAGGTAATGGCCCTCAACGGTGAGGTCCTGCACCCGGTGCACGGGCACCAGACGGTCCAGCTGGTTACGGATCTGCTCGATCACCATGGGCGTGCCGGTGGTGACGATGGTGATGCGCGAAAGATGGCTCTCCGCGCTCACCTCGGACACGGTGAGGCTGTCGATATTGTAGCCGCGGCCGGAAAACAGGCCGATAACGCGCGCGAGCACGCCCGGCTCGTTGTCCACCAGGACCGAGAGGGTATGGCGCTCGATGCGCTCTTGAGCTTCAGGCATGGATGGCTCGAAAGATGGGGTCGGCGGGAACCCCTCCCCCGCACGGGGGGAGGGCCGGAATGGCGGGACGAGAGGACCGGGAAGCCCCGGTCACACCAGCATCTTGCCTTCGTCGGTGATGGCTTCGTCGAGATCCACGGCCATGTCGCCGAGGATCATCTCGTTATGGGCGCGGCCCGAGGGGATCATGGGGAAGCAGTTTTCCTGCTGGTCCACGATGCAGTCGAAAATCACCGGCCGCTTCACCGAGATCATCTCCTGAATGGCCGCGTCGAGGTCGGCCGGCTTGTCGCAGCGGATGCCGACGCCGCCGAAGGCGTCCGCCAGCTTCACGAAATCGGGCAGCGCCTCCGAATAGGAGTGGGAGTAGCGCCCGCCATGGAGCAGCTCCTGCCACTGGCGCACCATGCCCATATACTTGTTGTTCAGGATGAACACCTTCACCGGCAGGTCGAACTGCATGGCGGTGGACATTTCCTGCATGTTCATCTGGATCGAGGCTTCACCGGCGATGTCCACCACCAGCGCGCCGGGATGGGCCTTCTGCGCGCCGATGGCGGCCGGCAGGCCATAGCCCATGGTGCCGAGGCCGCCGGAGGTCAGCCAGCGGTTCGGCTCCTCGAAGTGGCAGAACTGCGCCGCCCACATCTGGTGCTGGCCCACCTCGGTGGTGATGTAGACGTCCTTGTCCTTCACCGCATTGTAGAGCCGCTCAATGGCGTATTGCGGCTTGATGATGGTGTCGGAGGCCCGGTAGGCGAGGCACTGGCGCGAACGCCAGCGGTCGATCTGCGCCCACCACGCCGTCAGCGCCGCCTTGTCGGTCGAAAGACCCTTGGCCGCCCAGGCGCGGCTCATGGCGCCGAGCACCCTGGCCACGTCGCCGACGATGGGCAGGTCCACCTTCACGTTCTTGTTGATGGAGGACGGGTCGATGTCGATGTGGATCTTCTTGGAATCGGGCGCGAACGCATCCAGCCGCCCGGTGATGCGGTCGTCGAAGCGCGCGCCGATGCACACCATGACATCGCAATCATGCATGGCGAGATTGGCCTCATAGGTGCCGTGCATGCCCAGCATGCCCAGCCACTGCGGGTCGGACGCCGGGAAGGCGCCGAGGCCCATGAGGGTGGAGGTCACCGGCACGCCGGTCTCGCGGGCGAAGGCGCGCAGCAGGCGGCTCGCCTCCGGACCGGAATTGATGACGCCGCCGCCGGTGTAGAAGATGGGCTTCTTGGCGGAGGCGATCATCTCCACCGCCGCGCTGATCTGCGCGTCCTCGGCCTCCAGCTTCGGACGGTAGGTCTTGTGCTGGATGTTCTCGCGGCCGACATAGGTGCCGGTGGCGAACTGCACATCCTTGGGAATGTCGACGACCACCGGGCCCGGGCGCCCGTTCTGCGCCACGTAGAAGGCCTCATGCAGCACGCGCGCGAGGTCATTCACGTCGCGGACGAGGTAATTGTGCTTGGTGCACGGCCGGGTGATGCCGACCGTGTCGCACTCCTGAAAGGCGTCATTGCCGATGAGGTGAGTGGCCACCTGCCCGGAAATGCAGACGATCGGGATGGAATCCATCAGCGCGTCGGCAAGGCCGGTCACCGCATTGGTGGCGCCGGGGCCGGAAGTGACGAGCACGACGCCCACCTTGCCCGAGGAGCGGGCATAGCCTTCCGCCGCATGCACGGCCGCCTGCTCGTGCCGCACGAGGATGTGCTCGATCTGGTCCTGAAGGAACAGCGCATCATAGATGGGCAGAACGGCGCCGCCCGGATAGCCGAAAATATGCGCCACGCCCTGGTCGGCGAAGGCCCTGATGACCATTTCGGCGCCGGTCATCTTGGTGCCGGTGGGGGTGGCGGTGGCCGCGGAGGCGGTCGCAGTGGTCATGGCGTTGGAACTCCCTGGCGCGGAGGCGCCGCAAATCTGGCTGTCATCGCATCGGATCGAGGCACCAGGATGCGAACGCATCCCGCCTCGGCATCGATGGCCGCGCGGGCTGAAATCGTTCAGGCTCCGCGCCGGCCGAGCCGCGAACCGAAGGAACGCGGCGGTTCAGAAACGACGAAGGGGCCCCAAGGGCCCCTCGTCACGCGCCACGTCCGTTCGAAACAGCCTTCTCAGGCTGGACCGATCGTGGCGCCCCCGGATACGAGAAGAATAACGATGTTGCGCATGGTCACGCAGGCCCTTTCAAAAGTTGCGCGAAATTACCGACCGTCGCGCAAGGCGTCAAGCATTGATCGCGCCCGCCCGCATCGCCCGCGAAAAGCGCCCCGCCGCAAACCGGAGCGCGGCTTGGTCCGCTCCCTGTTTGACGCGGCGCGAAAGCGCTGGCACACCTCTTGCCGAGATCCTTTTTGAGGGATTGACGCCGGAAGCAGCATTCCGGCTCCACCCCGTTGCATCGGACCGCCTCCGGCCCCCATGAAGTTCAACCGCCTGCGACTTGTGGGCTTCAAGACCTTCGTCGAGCCCACCGAACTCGTCATCGAGCCCGGCCTGACAGGCGTGGTGGGCCCGAACGGGTGTGGCAAGTCGAACCTGGTTGAAGCCCTGCGCTGGGTGATGGGCGAGAGCTCCCACAAGGCCATGCGCGCCCAGGACATGGACGACGTGATCTTCTCCGGCACCACCGGCCGGCCGGCGCGCAACATGGCCGAGGTGGCGCTGCAGCTCGACAATTCGGACCGCACCGCCCCCGCCGCCTTCAATGAGTGGGACGAGCTGGAAGTGGCGCGCCGCATCGAGCGCGGATCCGGCTCGGCCTATCGCATCAATGGGCGGGACGTGCGCGCCCGCGACGTGCATCTGTTGTTCGCCGATGCCTCCACCGGCGCCCGCTCACCGGCTTTGGTGCGGCAGGGGCAGATCGGCGAGATCGTGGGCGCCAAGCCCAATGCCCGCCGCCGCATCCTGGAGGAGGCCGCCGGCGTCGCCGGCCTCCATGCCCGCCGGCACGAAGCGGAAAACCGCCTGAAGGGCGCCGAGCAGAACCTTGCCCGCGTCGAGGACGTCATCACCCAGATGGCGTCCCAGGTGGACAGCCTGCGCCGCCAGTCGCGCCAGACCCAGCGTTACAAGGCCCTGGCCGCGGAGATCCGCCAATGCGAGGCCACCTTGATGTGGCTGCGCTGGCGCGAGGTGACAACCGCTTTGGCCGAGGCCGAGCGGGCGCTTTCCGCCTCCCAGCGCGACGGGGCCGAACTGACGCGCGTGCAATCGGAATCCGCCCGGCTTCAGGCCCTCGCCGCCCATGCGCTGCCGCCATTGCGCCAGAACGAGGCCGAAGCCGCCGCCGCCCTGCAGCGCCTGACCCACGCCCGCGAGGCGCTGGACAAGGAGGAAGCGCGCCTTGCCGCCCGCCGGCAGGAGCTGGAACGGCGCCTGGTTCAGCTCGCCCAGGACCTGGAGCGCGAAAAATCCCTGTCCGCCGATGCCGAAGGGGTGCTGGAGCGCCTGGACCTGGAGGCGGAAAACCTGCTGGCCGAGCAGGAAGAGGCCGCCGAGCTCTCGGCGCTGGCCGCCGACCGGCAGGAGGAAGCCGCCGCCCTGCTGGAGGAGGCCGAGCAGCTCCTCCAGGAAAAGACCACCCATTTCGCCGATCTCGGCGCCCGCCGCGCCAGCCTGGAGCAGACCGCCAAGGAGATCCGTGACCGGCTGCTGCGCAATGCCGCCGAGCGTGCCTCGGTGGAGGCGGAGGAAGGCCGGCTGAACCGCGAGGCCGGCACCGCCGCCTTGGACGACATCCGCCTCAATGCGGAAATCGCCCGCGAGAGCCTGGCCGAGGCTGAGGAAACGACCCTGGCCGCCGAGGCCGCCCACACCGCTGCCCGCCGCGCGGTGGAGGAGCTGCGCCCGGCGGTGAACGAGGCGGAAAAGCACTTCGGCCGGCTGGATGCGGAAGCCCGCACCCTGGCCAAGCTGCTGCAGTCCACCGATCACCGCTTTCCGCCCGTGGTCGATCTGCTGTCCGTCGCCAAGGGCTATGAGACCGCCCTCGGCGCCGCCTTGGGCGATGACCTCGACCTGCCGGTGGCGCCGGAGGCCCCCGCCCGCTGGGCTGGCGTGGAGATGGACCCGGCGGACCCGCCGCTGCCGCAGGGAGCCGCGCCCCTGTCGCGGCACGTGACCGGGGCTCCCGCTTTGGCCCGGCGCCTGGCCCAGGTGGGCATTGTGGAGCCGGCCGAGGGGCCGCGCCTGGCTGTTCTGCTGAAGCCGGGACAGCGCCTTGTCTCCCGCGCCGGCGACCTGTGGCGGTGGGACGGCATGGTGGCCGCCGCCGATGCGCCCACCGCCGCCGCCCGGCGCCTGGCCGAGCGCAACCGCCTCGCCGACATCGAGCAGGAGGCCGCCGCCGCCCACGAGGCCGCGGAGGAGATCCGCGCGAGCCTCGCGGACCGTGAAGGTGAGCTGCGCCTGGCCGCCGCCGCCGAGGCCCAGGCGCGCGAGGCCCGCCGCACCGCCCAGCGCGCCGCCGAGACCGCCCGCGCGGTTCTGGAGGCCGCCGAGCGCAAGGCCGCCCAGCACATGGCCCGCCTCGCCGCCATCGCCGAGGCCCGTGCCCGCCTTGCCGCCGTGCGCGAGGAGGCCGAGGCACACATGGAAGACGTGCAGGGGGAGCTTGCCGCCCTCGACATGCCCCAGGTTCTGGAAGCCGAGCTGGCGCGCGCCCGCGCCGAGGCCGGCGAGCGCCGCGCCGCCTTGGCCGAGGCCCGCGCCGCCGCCGACGCGGTGCGCCGCGACAGTGCCGCCCGCATGAAGCGCCTGGAGGCCATTGCCGGCGAGCGCCGCTCCTGGCAACAGCGCGCCGGGGGCGCGGGCGAGCGCCTCGCCGCCATCGAGGCCCGGGCCGAAGAGGCCCACGCCGAACTGGCGGAGATCGAGGACGCCCCCTCGGAAATCATCCGCCAGCGCCGCGCCCTGATGACCGGCCTCGAGGAAGCCGAAGCCGCCCGCCGCGCCGCCGCCGACCGGCTGGCCGAAGGAGAGGCCGCGTTGGCCGCCGCCGAAAAGGCCGCCCGCGACGCGCTGGAGGCCATGTCCCAGTCGCGCGCGGAAGCCGCCCGCGCCGAAGCCCGGCTGGACGCCGCCCGCCAGCGCCGCGACGATATGGAACGTGAGATTTTCGAGGCCCTGGAAGGCCCGCCGGACGTGGCCCGCACCCAGGCCGGCATCACCGATGACCAAAATCTTCCCGACCCTGGTCCCATCGAGGCGATTCTGGAGCGGGCCAAGCGCGACCGTGACCGCCTGGGCGCCGTGAACCTGCGCGCCGACCTGGAGCTGGAGGAGGCGGAGGCCCGCCACACCTCCCTCACCACCGAGCGCGACGACTTGATCGAGGCCATCAAGCGCCTGCGCGGCGCCATACAGAGCCTCAACCGCGAGGCTCGCGAACGGCTTCAGGCGTCATTCACCGTGGTGAACGCCCATTTCAAATCGCTGTTCGACACCCTGTTCGGCGGCGGCGAGGCCGACCTTGTGCTGACCGACGCCGAGGACCCCCTGGAAGCCGGCCTCGACATCATCGCCCGCCCGCCCGGCAAGAAGCCCCAGACGCTCTCCTTGCTCTCCGGCGGCGAACAGGCGCTGACCGCCATGGCGCTCATCTTCGCCGTCTTTCTCACCAATCCGGCGCCCATCTGCGTGCTGGACGAGGTGGACGCACCCCTGGACGACGCCAATGTGGAGCGCTTCTGCACCCTGCTTGAGGAAATGACGCGCCGCACCGACACGCGCTTCCTCACCATCACCCACAACCCCATCACCATGGCGCACCAGAATCGCCTGTTCGGCGTCACCATGGCCGAGCGCGGCATCTCCCGCCTGGTTTCGGTGGATCTCCAGAGCGCCGAACGCCTGCGCGAAGCAAGCTGAAACGCCGCGCAAACCACACCCGCGCACCGCGCAAAGGCCCTTGCGGCACACCAAACAGGCAGCGTGCCCGCCTACCCCCCTGTTGCCGCGACGTCGCACAGCGCGCAAAAAGGGGCATTCCACGTTGTCGCAGCCTTATTTTTAATTCGTATTTTCATAGACTTAAGTCACTTTGCGTGTGCCTTGACACCCAATTTTGACACAACTATGGTGCGGCCCGGTTTCGAGGGGTGGAGCGTCCGCTTCGCCCCGGAGCCGAGGTTTGCGCCATGTCTGAGCCTGAACATTCTCCCTCTGGAGAGCGCCACCGGGCCGCTGGCAAGTCGCAGGCGCCCGGTTCCGACGATTCCGAGCTCGGCGCGCGGCTGGAGCAGCTCGACACTTCGTTGAGCCAGGCGCGCTCGAAGCGGGAAGTCCCTGCGCCCAAGGGCGCCAGCGACACCTCATCCCGCTCGGGCGTGGCTCTCGCTTTCCGCCTGGGCGCGGAATTTGTGTCGGGTGTGCTGGTGGGAGCGGCCATCGGCTACGGGATCGACACGTTTTTGGCGATCGCCCCCTGGGGACTGATCGTCTTCACCCTGATCGGCTTCGGCGCCGGGGTGCTGAACATGATGCGCGCGGCGGGCGAAGGCCCCTCGCGCCACCGCCCGAAGTCCTGATGCGCCCGTTGCGGCGGCTCGGATTCAGGGGGAACGGCAGGCGGTCGCGGCCGCCGGCGGGTTTTTAAGGCGGCCCCGGCCGCAGCGTTCTTGAAGGCGGCTTCGGCCGCCGGGTATTGGCCACGGCGGACACGTCGTGGAGTTGAAATTGCGGCGCTCGCGCCGCGTGGCTTGGAATTGCGGCGCTCGCGCCGCGTGGCTTGGAATTGCGGCGCTCGCGCCGCTTGTCTTAAAATTGCGGCGCTCGCGCCGCGTGGCAGGGGGCGCGTTCGGATGACCGTCGATCCGATCCATCAGTTCGAGATCAAGCGCTTTGTGGACCTGCTGAACATCAGCGGCGTGCAGTTCTCTTTCACCAACGCCGCCGTGTTCATGTTCGGCATCGTGGCCATCATCTTCTTCTTCCTCACCTATGCCACCCGTGGCCGCACCCTGGTGCCGGGCCGGGCGCAGTCAGTGGCGGAGATGAGCTACGAATTCATCGCCAAGATGGTTCGTGATTCGGCGGGCAGCCAGGGGATGGTGTTCTTCCCCTTCGTGTTCACGCTCTTCACCTTCGTGCTGGTGGCCAATCTGGTGGGGCTCATCCCCTACACCTTCACCGTCACCGCCCACCTCATCGTCACCGCCGCTCTGGCGCTGCTGGTGATCGGCACCGTGATCGTCTACGGCTTCTTCAAGCACGGCACCCACTTCCTCCACCTGTTCGTGCCCTCGGGCGTGCCGGCCTTCCTGCTGCCGTTCCTGGTGGTGATCGAGGTGGTGTCCTTCCTGTCGCGGCCCATCAGCCTCTCGCTTCGTCTTTTCGCGAACATGCTGGCGGGCCACATCGCGCTCAAGGTCTTCGCCTTCTTCGTGGTGGGCCTTGCTTCGGCGGGTGTCGTGGGCTGGTTCGGCGCCACGCTGCCCTTCTTCATGATCGTGGCGCTCACCGCGCTCGAGCTGCTGGTGGCTGTGCTGCAGGCCTACGTGTTCGCGGTGCTCACCTCCATCTACCTCAACGACGCCATCCACCCCGGTCACTGACCGGGGCCGCGTAAGCGTTCGCGAGCAAGTTCCCACCCGTTTCGTTAATCCAACAGGTTCTCAAGGAGCAGTCCAATGGAAGCGGAAGCTGGAAAGTTCGTCGGTGCCGGCCTCGCCTGCCTCGGCATGGGTCTCGCCGGCGTCGGCGTCGGTAACATCTTCGGCAACTTCCTCTCGGGTGCGCTGCGCAACCCGTCGGCCGCCGATGGCCAGTTCGCTCGCGCCTTCATCGGCGCGGCCCTCGCGGAAGGTCTCGGCATCTTCTCGCTGGTCGTGGCCCTCGTTCTGCTCTTCGTGGCCTGATCGAGGTTTGCTGAAAAAGAGCCTCGCGCGCCATCGCGCGGGGCTTTTGGCTTAAGTTCAAGTCAGGCGGGCCAGCCATGATGAAGACGTGGAAGTTGACTGTCGCGGTGGCGATGACCGGTGCGTGCCTCATGGCCGCCCCCCTCGCCCTTGCTCCGCAGGTCGCGCATGCTGAAACCGCGGCTCCGGCGGACAAGGCGGCGGCGCCCGCCAAGCCCGTTTCCGGCCACGCCGCCGCTGGCGAGCATGCCAACGGCGCGGCCGAGCACAATCCCGTGGACGCGCACGCGGTGAAGTTTCCCCCGTTCGATGCCACGACCTTTCCGTCCCAGCTTCTCTGGCTGGCGATCACCTTCGGCATTCTCTATCTGCTGATGAGCCGCGTGACCCTGCCGCGCATCGGCCGCATCCTTGAAGAGCGTCACGACCGCATCGCCGACGATCTCGAGGAAGCCAACAAGCACAAGGCCGAGAGCCACGCCGCGCAGACCGCCTACGAGAAGGCTCTGACCGAGGCGCGCGCCAAGGCCAATGCCATCGCCGGGGAAACCCGTAATCGGCTTGCGGCTGATTCGGATGCTAATCGCAAGGCACTCGAAGCCGACCTCGCTGCCAAGCTGGTCGCCGCGGAACAGCGCATCGCCACCACCAAGACCGACGCCATGAGCCACGTCCGCGGCATCGCCGTCGACACTGCGGACACCATCGTGTCCACGCTCATCGGCAGCTCCGCTCCGCGTGCTGACGTTGAGAAGGCCGTTGATTCCGCGCTTGCCGCGCGGACCGCCGCCTGACCGTCGCCGGCTGAATTACCGCTCCGATCGGCTTTCGTTTCGGAGTAACGCGGATGCCAAATGGCAAACGCATCGCGTACCAACGACACCTTCCTTCGCGCCGCGCACATTTCGTCTCGGCAGGCGGAGGAAGGTGAGACACTAAAGAACCCAGGTGTGAGAATCGGGGGACCGCCGCCGAAGGGCGCGACAGCCAGGTTCCGACCAATTTGAGGACCGTGACATGCACGAGATGGAACTGGCGGAACTCTGGGTCGCCATCGCCTTCCTGGTGTTCGTGGGCATCCTGATCTATGCGGGCGCGCATCGTTCGCTTACCGCGGCTCTCGACAAGCGCGGTGCCCGCATCGCAGCCGAGCTCGAGGAAGCCCGCCGGCTGAAGGAAGAGGCGCAGAAACTCGTGGCCGAGTTCAAGCGCAAGCAGCGCGAGGCCGAGGCCGAGGCCGAATCGATCGTCACCGCCGCCAAGGCGGAAGCCGAGCGTCTCGCCGCAGAGGCCAAGACCAAGCTTGAGGACTTCGTTTCCCGCCGCACCAAGATGGCGGAAGAAAAGATCGCCCAGGCCGAGAAGCAGGCCATTGCCGATGTTCGGGCCATCGCCGCAGACACCGCCAGCCGCGCAGCCGAAGGCTTGCTGAGCGCTGCAGCCAAGGGCGCCGCCGCCGAGCGGCTGGTGACCAATGCGCTGTCAGAGGTCAAGTCCAAGCTCAACTGATGGCAGCGCAGCCGTCACCTGTTTCAGTCACGCATCTCAAAGCCGCCCGCATCCCGGGCGGCTTTGTTCGTTTCAAGGGCGCATCCGCACGCGCGGGACTCCTTGAAATCGCCGCCAGCCTGAGCGACACCTGATACATGCGGATGGTTGCTGCCCTTTCCTTTGCCCTGTTCCCAGCCCTGTTTGAAAGCGGGTCTAGGTTGGCTCGCCGCATGTCTGCCCGAGGCCTGCTGCCGCACCTGCTTGCCCTTTTTGCCGTCGCCCTTGGCCTGGTCATTGTGCCGGCGCCGGCTCGGGCTCAGCCCGACCTTTTCTTCTTCCTGCGCCCGCCGGCGCCCGTGCCCCAGGCCCCGCGGAACAACCGCAATAATGGGTGGTGGCCCGGCTTTGGGCCGCAGCAGCGGCAGGTTGAGCCGGTTCCGCAGGCCCCCGCTGCTCCGAAAAAGCGCGAGCCGCCACCGGAGCCTGAAGGCACCGTCTATGCGAGCGCGGACGCCGCAACCCAGAACAAGCGGCAGCCGCCCAGCCAATTCGCCCTCGTGCTCGGCGACCGCATGGGCGGTCAGCTCGCGCAGGGCCTCGCCGATGCCTATGTGCCCGATCGCGGCCGGCTCGCCATCGTTGAATACACGGTGGACGACAGTGGCTTCCTGTCCACCCCCGTGGATTGGATCGCCAAGTCTCCCCCCGCCATCGCCAACGGACGCCCCAATGTCACCGTCCTCGCTCTGGGGGCGGAGGACCTGAAGCCCATCAAGGACGGTGAGCTCCTGCTGGAGCCTCTGACCGACCGCTGGATCGAACTCTATAGCCGCCGCGTGGATGAGGTTCTTGCGTTCCTGCGCGATAAGGCCGGCCGCGTGATCGTCGTCGGCATCGCCCCCGTGGCCAATTCCAGCGTTTCCGCCGATTACGAGCGGCTGAATGAAATCCTGCGCGCGCGCGCCGCCCGTGCGGGCCTGCCCTTCGTCAGCGTCTGGGACGGGTTCGTGGAAGAAGATGGCAAGTATCTGGTCACCGGCCCCGCGGTGGACGGCCAGCGGCGGCGCCTGCGCCTCAATGATGGGGTGCGCTTCACGCGGGCAGGCGGGCGCAAGTTGGCATTCTTCGTTCAGAAGGATCTCAATCGCCTTCTGGAGGATCCCGCCAAGCCCAGTGCCTCGCCCGACAATGCGCAGCCGGCGCTGAGCCTCGCCGGTGCTCCGGCCAGGGCGGACGCAAAGCCGTTGCCTGTGGTGGCCCAGCCCAGCGCCTCTGTTCCAGGCGGGCCCCGCGCGCTGAAGGACGGCATCTCCCCGCCCGCCGTCCGTGGGCGCGCTGACGACTTCTCCTGGCCGCCCCCTTCAGCCGAGCTGCCGGCACCAGTGCAGAAGTAGCCCCACCAACGAAGGCCCCCTTCCGGCGTGCGTTTGGCGCGTGCGGCACCTGCGGTCTCCCGCCGAACGGGAATCCGCGCCACTTCCCTCCGGGCGTGGCGCCTGCCAGCCGCCGGTATCAGCAGCGGCGTTTTCTCGCTGCTGGCCGGACGAGATCCCGCCCATATCTTGCCGCGCACCGCACGCCCTTTCCGGCGCTCATCGCGCAGGAGCGCGATCTCCGTGCTCTGGATTTTTCCGCGTCGCGGCAGGAGGGTAAGGGCGGCATTTCGTCAGCTCGGGCAGCGCTCGCGGCAGGTTCCATCTTCCCCGCTGAGTGCCCCTGTGGCCCGACGCAGCCACCTTTCCTCGGGCCACGTCGCGCGCCTCACTGCCGGCAACCATGTCGTGTTCGGACCCAGGGGCGAAGCGATGGGCCACGAGCGGCCGACGCAACGGACGCGGCAGGCGACCTTGCGCGCCGGGGCAGTCCGCGTGGGCGAACACGTCCCTGCCCCGGGGATGCAGCCTGACGCCGTGATGCCGCAGCGCGGGAAATCGCGCATTGCCAGATCACCTACCCGCGGCCCGATGGCGCGACCTCCCCGGCCGGCGGCCCTCGGGCGCCCCGTGCCACGATGGACTGCGCGCTGTGCGCGCCCGCTTTGGGCGTGCGCTTCGAGACCCGGAGCTGCGCCCCGCAGGACGCTTCCCGCCGCGGGCGCGACGCCTTAAGTTCGCACTGCGTTCAACTGGGAGCTCATCCATGACCATTCGCCCGCGCCGCAGCGTTCTCTATATGCCGGGCTCCAATGCCCGCGCCCTGGAGAAGGCGCGCACCCTGCCGGCCGACGCCGTGATTCTCGATCTCGAGGACGCGGTGGCCCCCGACGCCAAGGTGGAGGCTCGCGGCCGAATCGTCGAAACCGTTAAGGCAGGCGGATTCGGGCCCCGCGAGGTGGTGATCCGCATCAACGGCCTCGACACCCCATGGGGCTCGGACGATCTCGATGCCGCCGCCAGCGCCACGCCCGATGCCATCCTGGTGCCCAAGGTGCAGAGCGTCGAGCAGCTCATGACCGTCGGCCGGCGGCTGGAGGCGCTCGGCGTGCCGCAGACCACGCGGGTCTGGGCCATGATCGAGACCCCCCTCGCCATCCTGGACATCAAGGCCATCGCCGCCTGCGCCAAGGATCCCGTAACCCGCCTCGCGGTGTTCGTGCTCGGCACCAACGACCTTGCCAAGGAAACCCGTGCCGCCTTGGTGCCCGGCCGCGCGCCCATGGTGGCGTGGCTGACGCTGGTGGTGGCCGCCGCCCGGGCTTATGGCGTGGAAGTGCTCGACGGCGTGTGGAACGCCTACCAGGACACCGAAGGCTTTGATGCCGAATGCGCCCAGGGCGTGTCGTTCGGCATGGACGGCAAGACGCTCATTCACCCGAGCCAGATCGAGCCGTGCAACCGCGCCTTCTCACCGCCAGAGGCGGAGGTGGCCCGCGCCCGCGCCATCATCGCCGCGTTCGCGCTACCGGAGAACGCGGGCAAGGGCGTCATCACCCTGGACGGCCGCATGGTGGAGCTGCTGCACGCAGAGATGGCCAAGCGCACCGTTGCCGTGGCCGACGCCATCGCCGCGCGGGGTTGAGCGCCATGACGCTGCGTGTGGTCATGGTCGTCTATCCGCGCATGACGCAGCTCGATCTCACCGGCCCGTTCGAGGTGCTGAGCCGCCTCGAAGGGGTGAAGATCGAGCTGGCGTGGAAGAAATGGCGCAAGCCGGTGGAGGATGCCTCCGGCCTCAGGATCATGCCCACCGTGGCGTTCGGCGGGCTGTCGGAGTGCGACCTGCTGTTCGTACCCGGCGGCCCCGGCCAACTCGATCTGATGGAGGATGTCGAAACGCTCGATTTCCTACGCCGCATGGCGCAGAGCGCGCGTTTCATCACCTCCGTGTGCACCGGCTCGCTGCTGCTGGGCGCGGCGGGACTGCTGAAGGGCTACCGCGCCACCTGCCACTGGCTCTCCCTGCCCCAGCTTGCGCTGCTGGGCGCAGAGCCGGTGGCCGAGCGGGTGGTTGTCGACCGCAACCGCATCACCGGCGCCGGGGTCACCTCCGGCATCGATTTCGCGCTGACGCTCGCCGGGCAGATCGCGGGGGAAGACGAGGCGCGGCGCATCGCCCTCGCCATGGAATACGACCCCGCGCCGCCCTTTCCACCGGCGGGCACCGAGCCCCGCCTCGTGGACGAGGTGCGCGCACGCACGGCCGCCTTCCAGGCCCGCCGCGAGGCGGTGGCCCGCGAGGTGGGCGCGCGGCTCGGCCTCATCCCGCCGGCCTGACCCGGCATCCCCTCCACGCCAACCCCGGCAGTGCCCATGAAGCTCTATCGCTACCTCACCGGACCCGACGACACGTCCTTCTGCAATCGCGTCACGGCGGCCCTCAACAAGGGCTGGCAGCTCCATGGCGCGCCCACCCTCACCTTCGATCAGCAGAAAGGCCGCGTGATCTGCGGCCAGGCGATCGTGAAGGAAGTTCCCGGCGAGTGGAGCGAGGACGTGAAGCTCTCCGACTACTGACACCGGTCTCGGCGGCGCCCCCAAAGGGCGCTTGCCTGCCTGGGGGCGCCCTCAAAAGGGCGCTTGCCTGCCTCGCCAAGGGGGGCACGCCAAATGGCCCGCACCCTGGCCCGCCCTCAGCTGTTCTTAGGCCGTAGCCGGCCCCGGCATCAGCACCACGGCCACTTCCACCTCGTCGCCCGCCTCCAGGAAGGAGGCCTTCACCGCCGCCATCAGGCGGGCCACCACGGCGCGCGTCTCGCCCACGGTCCAGGCATCGTCGAAGCCCAGATGCAGCTCGACGAACATCTTGCCGCCGAACTGCCGGGTGCGGATGTCCCCCAGCTCCGAGAAATCGTCGAAATGGGAGGTGAGCACCTTCAGGATGCGCAGCTGGCCCGCCTCGCCGATCGCCTGATCGAGCAGGGAGCCCACCGAATTGGTGAGCATGGCCAAGATGTTGTAGACCATGAAGCCGATCACCACGAACGATGCCATGGGATCGAGATAGTAGATCCAGTAGATATCGTTGAAGAGCGAGGTGATGACGGTGACGATGAACACCGCGCCCGAGGAAATGGCCGAAACCAGGTGCACCCGCGCCTGGGCCGCGAGCACCGGCGACTTGGTTTCCTGCGCCAGCCGCAGCGCCTTTCGGTTCAGCACCACATTGCCCGCGACCGCCGCCGCCGTGACGAAGAGGCCGAATTCCGCCCCGCTCACCCCCTCGGGATGGATGATGCGAGACACGGCCTGCGTGCCGGCGATGACGACGAGCGCGCTCTGCAGCAGAGCGATCATGAGCTCGGCGAGGTTTTCGAGCTTGCCCAGGCCATAGGCGTATTTGCCCGTATTGGCCTTGTGGGCGATGCGCAGCACCAGCCAGCAGGCCGTGAGCGCCGTAAGATCGAAGGACGTGGCCAAAAGATCCGACAGGATGGCCGAGGAATTGGTGAGCGTCGCCGCCAGGATGTAGAAGGGAAACAGGCAGGCCGTGAAAATCATGGCCTGGAACGACAGTTTCTGGCTCGCCGATCCCGACACCGCATGTCCTCCGTTGGTGGCCGGCATCAGGACCGTCGCGGGGCCGTTCGTCAAGCACCCAGAGCGCGCTGAGACACCACCGGCCGTATGCCCAGGGCGAATGCTGAGGACGAGCGCGCGGATCAGCCGTGGCGGCGCTCGGCGCGGTTGCCAGCCTCCCGCCCCGTCTGCCAACATGCGCCACCACCCCTGGGGGAGCATGATGAGCAAGACCAACAAGGGCAATTACTTCGAGGATTTCAAAGTCGGCCAGGTGATCCGCCACGCCACGCCGCGCACAGTGACCGTGGGCGATGTGAGCCTCTACAGCGCCCTTTACGGGACGCGCTTCGCGGTGCAGTCGGCCGACAGCTTCGCCCAGGATATCGGCTATGCCCGCGCGCCGGTGGACGATCTGCTCACCTTCCATGTGGTGTTCGGCAAGACCGTGCCCGACATCTCGCTCAATGCCGTGGCCAATCTGGGCTATGCGGGCGGGCGCTTCCTCGCTCCGGTGTATCCGGGCGACACCCTGACCGCCGTCTCCGAGGTCATCGGCCTCAAGGAAAACTCCAACAAGCAGAGCGGCGTGGTCTATGTGCGCTCCACCGGCTTCAACCAGGACGGTGTGGAAGTGCTCGACTATGTGCGCTGGGTGATGGTGCGCAAGGCCGATCCCGCCTCCCCCGCGCCCGAGCCCGTGGTGCCCAAGCTGCCCTCCGCCCTGGCGCCCGACGCCCTCGGCAGCGCGGTGCCGGTGCTGGATCTCGAAGGCTGGAATGACGACCTTTCCGGCAGCAAGGCCCGCTTCGGCGACTATGAGGTGGGCGAGCGCATCGATCATGTGGACGGCATGACGGTGGAAGAGGCCGAGCACATGCTGGCCACCCGCCTCTACCAGAACACGGCAAAGGTGCATTTCAACCAGTTCACCGAGGGCCAGGGCCGCTTCGGCCGCCGCCTCATCTATGGCGGTCACGTCATCTCGCTGGCGCGGTCCCTGTCGTTCAACGGCCTGGCCAATGCCTTCCATGTGGCCGCCATCAATGGCGGACGCCACGTGGCGCCGCTGTTCGCCGGCCTCACCGTGCACGCCTGGAGCGAAATCCTCGACGCCCAACCCTTGCCGGGGCGCGAGGATGTGGGCGCCCTGCGCGTGCGCACCGTGGCCACCAAGGATCGCCCCACCGCCGACTTCCCGTACAAGACCGGCGACGAGTACGACCCGAGCGTGATCCTCGATCTCGACTACTGGGTGCTGATCCCGCGCTGACGCTCCGCCCCGCTCTCCGGCGAAGCCGCGGCCCGCTTGGGCTTGCGCGGCGCGGCGGCGGGCGGGGCCGCCCCCATGCCCTGTTCCGGCAGCGCCGGGGCGAGGGTGTAAGCCGACATGAAGCGCCACACCTCCTCGCCCGCGTCGATGTCGTGGTTGCGCAGGCCCAGGAACGGCGTGGCCAGATCCGGCCGCGTCTCCACCCGAGCCGGCGACTGGTGGCCGCCCCCTTCCACGCTCAGCAGTGTCACGGTGGCGCCATCGCGGCAGCCCTGCCAGGTGCGCTCCGTCACCGTCGTGCCGTCGAGCGGATCGACATCCGGCAATGCGCGCTTGACCGGATCCCCGCAGCCATTGAGCCGCGCGAAGAAGGCCGCGCTGTCGGGCGCGGAAAGGGTCGCGCCCATGGGCGTCCAGAACCCGTTATAGGTGATGACCGTGTCGGCCGTACCGTGGATGAAAAGCATCGGCACCGGTCGCGCCGGCCGGCACTCCTCCCGCGCATTGGCCGGGGTTGTGGCCATGATCACCGAATAGGCCGCGAACAGGTCCGCATGCTCGCAGGCCATGCGCTCCACCATGAAGCCGCCATTGGAGATGCCCGTCAGGTAAATGCGGGCCGGATCCGCCACCCCATCCGCCACCAGCTTCGCTACCAGGGCCACCAGGAACGCGGCGTCATCACCCGGCCGCAGCACCGCCTTCAGCCGCATGGCAGCCGGGCGGCTGTCATTCCACACCTTCCCCTCGCCCTGCGGATACACGGCCACGAAGCCGTTCGCGGCCGCCGCCGCATCCAGCCCGAAATAGGCGCGAAAGCTCTGCGGCGTCTGCATCGCGCCATGCAGCGCGATCACCACGGGCGCCGGTCCAGCCACCCCCGCGGGATTGGATACGAGATAGGTGCGCGTCTCCTGGCCCACCTCAATCTGCTGACGATTCGGCGCCGCTCCGGCAAGGGATACCAATGCGAGCATTGTGGCGCCTATAACGACTGTGGCTTTCGCGCACCACCCCGCGAGTGAAATTGCGCGACGCACACCACCGCCACAGCTCCCACAGAGCGCCCGAAACAAGCCCACCACCACCGATACCATGCCAGGTAAAATCCTTGAAACCAAAGGGAAACGGGACGGCGCCCCCGAATCGTCCAGGCGCCTCCATTCAGCCAGAAATGGGGCGCGCGCGGGGCCGCACTGTGGCCTGATTATCACAGGTCTTCCGACAAGCACGATGGACTTGATCTGAATCAATCCTATTCTGTGGCCACGGCGTGATGTCTATCTCACGAAAAATTCACATCTGCGGGAGTTGGGGGATGAACAAGTTCGGTTTGGGGGTTGCGCTCGCGGCGGCGTTCGGCGCACTGGTGGCCGGCAAGGCCGTGGCCGCGGATCTCTCGACGCCCGTCTACAAGGCGCCGGCTGTTGAAGAGGCCCTGAGCCCCTGGATGATCCGCATCCGCGCCCTGTGGGTGAAGCCGGAGAACGGCGGCGTGGTCACCGGCGACCCCTTCGCCGACCTCAGCTACTCCGACTCGGTCATCCCCGAGCTCGACATCACCTACTTCTTCACGAAGAACATCGCCGCCGAATTGATCCTGGGCACCACCCGCTCCACGATCACCGGCCAGGGCTCCCTGTCGAGCCTCAATGACATCGCCAAGGTGTGGATCCTTCCCCCCACCCTGACCCTGCAGTATCACTTCACCGATTTCGGCCCGTTCAAGCCCTATATCGGCGCCGGCGTGAACTACACGTTCTTCTATAACCAGGACGTGAAGAACTCCGCCTTCTCCTCCATCGACGTCAACGACGCCTGGGGCTTCGCTCTGCAGGCCGGCTTCGACTGGATGTTCGACAAGCATTGGGGCGTGAACGTCGACGTGAAGAAGATCTTCATGGAACCCGACTTCGTTCTCCAGGTCGCCGGCTCGGGCGCCACGGTCACCGGCCGCGCCGACCTGAACCCCTGGCTGATCGGCGGTGGTGTGACCTATCGCTTCTGATCCCAGACGGATCTGCTGAATACGAAACGGCGCCGGAGCCTCTCCGGCGCCGTTTTTGTTTCCCCACCGGGCTCTCACGGGCGCTAGCTCAGGGTGCGTCGAAGCGTAGCAGGGGCGCGAGCGAGGCCCTCCGGCGCACCCGCGCCGGCCGTCCCGCCCCTCCCCCTCGCGGAGCCGGTCCGCATGCTGCGATGCGAGACAAAAAGTGAAGCGTTTTCGGGATACAAGGGTGCGCATATGGGTGTAAGGACAAGCTGTCGCCCCATCGCCGCCCGGCGGCCATGTCCCACCGCGACACCGAAAATGGCGACGG
This sequence comes from Xanthobacter variabilis, assembly GCF_043831965.2. Lineage (NCBI taxonomy): Bacteria > Pseudomonadati > Pseudomonadota > Alphaproteobacteria > Hyphomicrobiales > Xanthobacteraceae > Xanthobacter > Xanthobacter variabilis. Next base: position 1,646,677 of record NZ_CM195533.1, on the reverse strand, counting down.
CCAAGGCCCGATCCAACCTAGGGCCAATTGCGCCGCCGCCACCATCCGAGCATTAAACCGCAACCTTTCCGCTTTGGAATCGTTGCGAACTGGTCACGATTGAGATACCTGATCGGTCAATTTTTGGAGGAGGCCCATGGCCGATAGTCCTTCGCGCGTCGAGCGCCCGCTTTCGCCTCACCTGCAAATCTACCGCCCGCTGTTCACGATGGTGATGTCCATCGTGCACCGCATCACGGGCATCGGCCTCTATTTCGGCATGGTGCTGTTCGTGTGGTGGCTGCTCGCTGCGGCGTCGACCCCATCCGCCTTCGCCGCCTACAGCTGGCTGGCGGGTTCCTTCATCGGCCTTCTGGTGCTGTTCGGCTTCACCTGGGCGATGCTGCACCACGCCCTCGGTGGCGTGCGCCACTTCATCTGGGACTTCATCCACGCCTTCGGGCCGCAGGAGCGCATGCTGCTCGCCAAGGCGACGCTGGCTGGCTCGGTGACCCTCACCATCGTGCTGTGGATCATCGGTCTCGCGGTCAAGGGCTGAGGACAGCGCACATGAGCAACCCCACCCATACCCCCATGCGCACCCCCCTCGGTCGCGTGCGCGGCCTCGGCGCCTCCCACACCGGCACCGAGCATTTCTTCCTGCAGCGGGTCACTGGCCTTGCCAACCTGCTGCTGATGATCGCCTTCATCGTCATCGTCATCCGGCTTGCCGGCGCAAGCTACGCGGAAACCCGCGCGGTGCTCGGTCAGCCTTTGGTGGCGGTGATCATTCTGCTCACCCTCCTCTCGGTGACCGTCCACATGCGCCTTGGCATGCAGGTGGTGATCGAGGACTACGTGCACACCGAAGGCTTGAAGGTGGCGCTCATCATCGCCAACACCTTCTTCACCATCGCGATCGCTCTCGCCGGCGCCTTCGCCGTGCTCAAGATCAGCCTGGGAGGCTGACACATGGCCGATACAGCAACCAACGAGGCAGCCGCGCCTTCGAAGCTCGGCGCTGCCTATCCCATCGAAGACCACACCTATGACGTGCTGGTCGTGGGTGCCGGTGGCGCGGGCCTGCGCGCCGTGGTGGGCTGCTCTGAAGCCGGCCTGCGCACCGCCTGCATCACCAAGGTCTTCCCCACCCGTTCTCACACCGTCGCCGCCCAGGGTGGCGTCGCCGCCTCCCTCGGCAACATGGGAGACGACCGGTGGGAATGGCACATGTACGACACCGTCAAGGGGTCGGACTGGCTGGGTGACCAGGACGCCATCGAATACCTGGTGCGTAACGCGCCGGCCGCCGTCTACGAGCTGGAGCATTGGGGCGTGCCCTTCTCCCGCACTGAGGATGGCAAGATCTACCAGCGCCCGTTCGGCGGCATGACCACGCACTTCGGCAAGGGCACCGCCCAGCGCACCTGCGCCGCCGCCGACCGCACCGGCCACGCCATGCTGCACACGCTTTACGGCGCAGCGCTGAAGCACAAGGCCGAGTTCTTCGTCGAATACTTCGCCATCGACCTCATCATGGATGAGGAAGGCAAGTGCCGCGGCGTGGTGGCCCTGAAGCTCGATGACGGCACCATTCACCGCTTCCGCGCGCACCTCACCGTGCTCGCCACGGGTGGCTATGGCCGCGCCTACTTCTCCGCCACCTCGGCCCATACCTGCACCGGCGACGGCGGCGGCATGGTGCTGCGCGCCGGCCTGCCCCTGCAGGACATGGAATTCGTGCAGTTCCACCCGACCGGCATCTATGGCTCGGGCTGCCTCATCACCGAGGGTGCCCGCGGCGAGGGTGGCTACCTCACCAATTCCGAAGGCGAGCGCTTCATGGAGCGCTATGCCCCCTCGGCGAAGGACCTTGCGTCCCGCGACGTGGTTTCGCGCTCCATCACCATGGAGATCCGCGAAGGCCGTGGCGTCGGCAAGAACAAGGACCACGCCTTCCTGCACCTCGACCACCTCGACCCGGCCATTCTCCACGAGCGCCTGCCCGGCATCTCGGAGAGCGCCCGGATCTTCGCCGGCGTGGACGTGACCCGCGAGCCGATCCCGATCCTGCCCACCGTGCATTACAACATGGGCGGCATCCCGACGAACTACTTCGGCGAGGTGCTGGACAAGCGCAAGGGTGACCCCGACACCGTGGTGCCGGGCCTGATGGCCATCGGCGAAGCGGCCTGCGTGTCCGTGCACGGCGCCAACCGCCTCGGCTCCAACTCGCTCATCGACCTTGTGGTGTTCGGCCGCGCGGCCGGTCTGCGGGCCGCCGAGTTGGTGAAGCCCGGTGAGAAGCATAACCCCCTGCCGGAAAACAGCGCCGAGCTCGCGCTCTCGCGCCTTGACGCCGCCCGCTACGCGAAGGGGTCCACCCCCACCGCCGAGCTGCGCCTCAAGATGCAGAAGGTGATGCAGAACAACTGCGCGGTGTTCCGCACCGGCGAGGTTCTGGAAGAGGGCAAGACCCTCATCCATGAAGTGTTCGATCACGCGAGCGACATCGGCGTGTCCGATCGCGGCCTGATCTGGAACTCGGATCTCATGGAGACCCTGGAGTTCGAGAACCTGATCGGCCAGGCGGTGGTGACCATGGAAAGCGCGGCCAACCGCAAGGAAAGCCGTGGCGCCCATGCCCGCGAGGATTATCCCGACCGCGACGACGCGAACTGGATGAAGCACACCCTCGCTTACTTCGACTCGAAGACGGGCGCGGTGCGACTGGACGATCGTCCGGTGCACACCTACACGCTGACCAACGACATCCAGTACATTGAGCCGCGCAAGCGCGTGTACTGACGCCACTTCCTCGACCGCGCGCGGCGTGAGCGACGCGCGCGGCCATGGCCAGAATTCCTGCGGGCGGTCCGGCTTCAAACGACCACCGCTCCAGCGATCCAGGACGTCCCATGGCTGAGTTCACTCTCCCGAAAAACTCCCAGATCACGACGGGCAAGGTGTGGCCGAAGCCGGCCGGCGCCAAGAAACTGACCGAGTTCCGCATCTATCGCTGGAACCCGGATGACGGTCGCAACCCGCGCATCGACACCTATTATGTCGACCGCGAAGACTGCGGCCCGATGGTTCTTGATGGCCTGATCTACATCAAGAACAAGATCGACCCGACCCTGACCTTCCGCCGCTCCTGCCGCGAAGGTGTGTGCGGCTCGTGCGCCATGAACATCGGTGGCACCAACACCCTCGCCTGCACGAAGGGCATGGACGAGGTCTTGGTGAAGGGCGTCGTGAACGTCTATCCGCTGCCGCATATGCCGGTGGTGAAGGATCTCGTTCCCGACCTCACCCGTTTCTATGCGCAGCACGCCTCCATCGAGCCCTGGCTGCAGACGGACACCGCTGCTCCTGAAAAGGAATGGCGCCAGTCCAAGGAAGACCGCGAGCAGCTCGACGGCCTTTATGAGTGCATTCTGTGCGCCTGCTGCTCCACCTCCTGCCCCAGCTATTGGTGGAACGGTGACCGCTATCTCGGCCCGGCGGCCCTGCTCCAGGCCACCCGCTGGCTGAAGGACAGCCGCGACGAGCGCACCGGCGCCCGCCTCGACAACCTGGAAGATCCCTTCCGGTTGTATCGCTGCCATACCATCATGAACTGCGCTCAGGCGTGTCCGAAGAGCCTCAACCCGGCCAAGGCCATCGCTGAAGTGAAGAAGATGATGGTCGAGCGCCACATCTGAAAAATCAGAACGGCACGAACCTCGTTCGTGCCGTTCTTGTTTCTGCGTGCCCGCTCGTAGCGAAACGCCACCTCCCTCTCCCCGGAACGCGCACGGATGTCGACGCGGAGCGCGATGCGCCCTCGCCGCGGTCCACGTGTAGGCTCAGCCAAGCGGATACCGTGCCGCAGCCTGCTGGACACCCGTCGGACGCGCTTCAGGGCGCAGACGCCGACCACGCGTCGCCGCATGTGGCGGCCAGCATCGCTCCCCACAGACCATAACTCCCCCCGGCAGCGAATGCCCGCGCCCTAAGCCGCGTCCCGTGCCACCCGGCTGAGCCCAATGGCCACTCGGCGGACGCGCTCTGCCACGAGCGCCGTGAGCGATCTGGCAAGACCGCTTAAAGGTTGCGATCGCGCTTTCAATGGCGGCTCCCGCATGGTAAAAGCGAGGAGGTGGCAACCGGGGGAACTGGCCGCCCGTATTGGAGAAGTGCCATGTTGCGCCGTATGTCCATCATCATCGCTCTGCTGGCGCTTGTCGTGCCCTTCATCGCGACCCATCCGGAGCGCAGCTTCGAGCTGTTTGCGGGCCTTCTCATCACCTTCAGCACCACCAGCACGCTGATCTTCTTTGCCTTTGCCGTCACCGCTTTGGTGTTCGGGTTTGATCGCGCCTATCAGGGACGCGTGGTTCAGGCTCAGCCGGCTGAGGATGGCCTCGGCGATCAGTTCGTTTCCTGATCGCGTTTTCCCGCCGCCCCCTGGTGATCAGCGAGTGTCCCGTTGCGCGTGCGCAGCGCCGGGACGTAGTGCAGCGCAATCAAAGGCCCTTCATTCTGCAGGCCGGCTTCGACGGCGCGTGAACGTCGACGTGACGAAGATCGTCAATGAATTCGACTTCGTTCCGCTCGGCGACTATGACGAGAGGCGCGGGTGTGACCTGCAGCTGAGGGAGCCGGCGCGCGACTGAAGAAGCCTGTGTATCCGGGCACGTTGTGAGGGTCTTCCCCATGCCGCTTTGTGCCCCGTGGCCCCTCCTCTCGCGCGTGTAGCTCATCGAAGAACTCGCCCATCTCACACGCACGCGCCAGGCCGAGCGGCGCGCAGAGCGAAGACGGCTTCAGCAGACGTACTAGGGACAGCGACGCCTCTGTGAGCTCGGGGGATAGCCTTTCGCGTCAGGGCCGCACGCCAATTCCGCGCGATCGGGCGCATTCCGGCCCCAAGGGGCCTCGCGACTACACGAGGCACTCTCCCCCCGCACTCCCGCTCTTGCAGCTCCGACAGCCCCACACGTGGCGCAATTGCCGGGCGCCCTCAGAGGCGGCATGTCCAGCTCGACCAGAATTTCTTCTGGTAGAACGGGCGCATTTCGATTTCCCGGTAGATGCGCCACAGATTGTCGTTGGGCTGCGGGCACAGCCGCATCATGGCCGTGGTCGGATTGCCCTGCCAGCCATCGGGAATGTGGATCTCCACCGCGATGCGCCCGGTACTGTATTCGCTCTCCTTGCCCCACCATAGGCTGGGCAGCGCCTTCGCCAGATAGGCGCGGATCACCACGTGCGGGTCGGTCGGCAACAGCCGGTTCATCGGGGTCAGGTTCCGCTGCATCGGCAGGTCATTGAGGTCGAGGATCTGCAGCTGCGCAGCGGCGGGCGAGGCTCCCGCCACCATGGCCAACGCAGCCAAACCACCGCACACCCTTGCGAAACGGCCACGCCCGTGCTTCATGGACAAAGGCTCGCCCACGGCCCGGAGGTCTTTCCGCGTGCGCGTCATTTCTCGAAACCTCTCTGCCTCATTCGCCATGCCCATGCCCCGAGGGGGGAACGGGCCGGCTCGTCCGCCAGCATTCCACCGGCCTGCCGCGCAACCGTCATCGCCGGCCCGCCTTGCGTGAATTCCGCCCGCGCGCGGCGTCATCCGATGCCGACGCGCGCAAACCCTATTTCAGCGCATCGCGCCTTCCAAGAGCCGCATGAAGCTCCAGCTCCAGCCCATCCTCCGCCTGATCGTGTCCCAATGGGCCTTCGGTGCCGCGCTCGTGGTGCGCGGGCTGGAGCTAGTGGGCAAGCTCGGCCTTTATATGCTCACCGCCCGCATTCTGGGCGTGTTCGAAGCGGGCCTGTTCTTTCTGTGCAATACCTGGGTCAGCGCGGCGGCAACCGTCGCCCGGGGCGGCTTCGAGAAGGCGGTGATGCGCCATATCGCCGCCGAGCTTGCCGTGGGGCGCACGGTGGAGGCCCGCAAGGCGCTGCTGCAGGGCACCTTGTGGGTGACGGCGGGGGGCCTCGCCGTCAGCATCGCCACCGTTCTGGCGGCCGAGCCGCTCGCCACCTACGTCTTCAAGGAACATGAGCTGACGGTGCCGCTGATGATCTCGGCCGCATCCATTCTGCCGCAGACCCTGTGCATCTTCTCGGCCCACGCGCTCACGGGGTTTCAGCGCGGGGTGGCGGGCCAGTTCGTGCAGAACGGCCTTTGGCCCGTGCTCACCTTCGGCGCGCTGGCCATCGGCATCCATACCCTGCACGGCATCCTCTATGCCTTCGCGTTCGCCAACATCGCCAGTGCCGCCCTGGGCTTCGGCCTGCTGGTGGGCGAGCGGGCGAAGCTGCGCTCGCGCGAGGCGCGCAACACGATACCGCCCGCAGCGCCCTCGCGCGCCGTGGAGGGCATGCCCGCCCTTTGGCGCACCGCCTGGCCACTGGCCATCGTCGAGAATGTGCAGGCGGCACTGAACTCCATCCCCACCATGGTGCTGGCGGCCTACGCCTCCGCTGCCGCCGTGGGCGCGTTCAGCGTGGCCAGCCGAATCACCGTGCTGATCTGGGTGGTGATCATCGCCATCTCCACCATCGCCGCGCCCTCCTTCGCCGCGGCCCACCGTGTGGGTGACTGGGACCAGCTGCGGGCGCTCAATCGGCGCGCGCGCCTTGCCATCGCGGCCTGTGGCGTGCCGGCCATCGCGATCATGCTGCTGGCCCCCACCTGGCTGCTGCATCTCATCGGCCCCGGCTTCGAGATGGCGGCGCCGGCGCTCATGATCATGGCCATCGGCCAGCTCATCAACTGCCTGCTGCCCACGCAGGACGTGATGCTGGCCATGACGGGCCATGGCCGGGTGCTGCGCTGGCTGAATGGCGCCCAGCTCGCCAGCTGCATCGTGCTGTGCTTCACGCTCATCCCACCCTACGGGATGGTGGGGGCGGCCATCGCCACCTCGCTCTTCATCGCCCAGGGCGGCATCGGCACCACGCTCGCCGTGGTGAAGCTGATGCCCCGCGCCTATTGATCTGCCCCGGCGCGCGAGAGGCGACTTAACGGCAAAGTAATCGGCTCCCGCCATGATTCGCCGGCGCGTTCCGACAGGCGCGGCTCGCGCAGCGAGCACGCCGGCGCGGACGATGGGAAGCCGACGCCGGATGGATGACGCCGCAGCGGCGTGAACGGGCAGAGGCGAAGGCTGCAGGGGGAAGCATGTCGATGGCGCAACAGGCCGGCACCGCGGACGAGACCGCACTCGCACCGGCTGCCGCGGAAGGATCGAGCTTCACGCTGCGCGATTTTCTTATCGCCACCTTCTTCCACATCCGCGTGGTCATGGTGGCGGCCCTGGTGCCGCTGGTCATCGGCATCGTCGCCGCCGCCTTGGCGAAAACCGAATACACCGCATCCAGCCTGCTGCTGGTGATCGTGAACCGCGAGGTGTCCACGTCCAGCAACGTCACCGACAGCGGCCCCGCCGTGCTCACGGTGGAAGGCCTGAAGCAGGTGGAATCGGAAGTGCAGATCATCGAAAGCGCCGATGTCATCCGCACCACCATCGAGCAGATCGGCATGGACCGGCTGTTCCCGCCGGGCCTGCTGACCCCGGTCACGCGCTGGCTGAATTCCGACCAGGACGAAATGGACCTGGCCATTGAGCGCTTCCGCAAGAATCTCAGGGCCACCGTGGTCGCGGACTCCAACATCATGGAAGTCCAGTTCACCAACCCGGACCGCGAGATCGCCATCAAGACCACCGATGCGCTGGTGCAGAATTATCTGGCCAGCCGCCGCAAGGTGTTCGAGAACCCCACCGCGAAAATCCTGATGCTGGAGGTGGAGCGCTTCAAGCGTGATCTCACCACCGCCGACAACGACATTGAGGCGCTGAAGGCCAAGGTGGGCGTCATCGACTTCAATCAGGACGCCATCCTCGCCTCCAACCAGATGGACAGCGTGGTGCAGCGCATCCGCCAGGTGGACGAGCGCGATGCCACACTGGGCGCCCAGCTCAAGGAAGCGGAAGCCCAGCGCAAGGCGCTGCCCGATTCGGTGTTCGACTTCTCGGAGAAGACCGACGCCCTGTCCGGCGACGACAGCACCAACCTTCTCACCGGCCTGCTGCTGGAACGCGACCGCCTTGCCGCTCAATACGCCCCCGGCAGCCCGCTGCTGAAGGAAGTGCAGAAGAAGATCGACACGATGCGCAAGCGCGTCGCCGATCGGGGCCAGAACCCCTATTATACGGACCGCGCCTCGCGGAACCCGTCCATCAACTATGTGGACAATCTCATCCTCAACCTGAAGGTGGAGAAGGATTCCCTGGGCCGCCAGCGGGCCGAGCTGGAAGAGCAGCGCGTGGCCGCGCAGCAGCGCATCAACACCCTGCGCGGCGCCGAGACCCGCCTCATCGAGCTGACCCGCCAGCGCGAGACCCTCAGCGAGGGCTATCGCGAATATCTGCGCCGCGCCGTGGCTGCCAATATCGAAGAGACCGCCGCCCGCACGCGCCAGTCCAATGTGCGCCTGGTGCAGGAGGCTGGGGCCGCCGTCACCAAGCGCTCGCTGCTTCTGCCCATGCTGGCGGGCGGCCTCCTGGGCGGCATCCTGTTCGGCGCGGCGGCCGGCGCCATCGCCTCGGTGCTGCGCACCACATTCATCATGCCCAGCGAGCCGGAGCGCCTGCTCGGCCTGCCCAACCTCGCGACCTTCGACGACGGCGCCGAGCACCGCACCAACGCCGCCGTCGATCAGGCCATCGGCAGCTGCGCCACCCTGCTGCTCGACACACGCATCGATGACCAGCCGCTGCGGGCCATGCACTTCCTCACCGCCGAGCGCGAGGAAACGCTGCCCTGGTTCTGCCGGCGCCTGGCCGAGGAGTTCGCCACCCAGCGCCGCATGCGCACCCTGCTGGTGGATCTGAGCTCGCGCATGCCCTATCCGCTGCACACCGGCCATGCGGAGGTCATCGGCGGCCTCGCGGTCACCACCACGCCGGTGCCGCTCCTGTGGGCGGCGGCGGATGTCGACACCTCTCCCCTGCTCTCGGTCCGCCTGCCGGTGGTGGAGGGCGAGGAGATGATGAAGGCGCTGAAGTCCTCGTTCGACTGCATCGTCATCTGCTCCAGCCTCCAGGGCTCCTCGCTGGTGACCCAGCGCCTGACCCAGCTGGTGGACGGCAACATCCTGGCCGTGCACGCGGAAATCACCCGCAAGCCGGCCGCCATGCACCTGAGCGAGACGGTGGCGGAGGCCGGCGGCACCCTGCTGGGCCTGATCTTCTTCGGCCGCCGCTACTACCTGCCCAACTGGCTCTATCGCCGCGCCTGACGGGCGGCGAATCACCCCGCCTTCCGGGACCCCGGCAAGATTCTCCGCTCGAGAAAACAGACGGGCGGGCGCGACCTCAGGCTTCGGCCGCGGTCGCGCCCGCCCGTTCTGATTCGTTCTCGTCGCCAAACGGCCCCGCCATGCCCCCCCGCGCCGCGCGGTTCGGCCGCGAAAATCGGGCACCTCTCGCGCTACCTCCATAAAAAGTGGCTGCTCTGCCACAGTGCAACGCCCTCAGCATCGCAAAACCAATGACTTGACCCGTGAACATCTTGCGCCGCACGCGTCCGTTAAGGACTTTCTTAACCACGGGGCTTTAGCGTCGGTTAACCAAGAATTGCGGTTCAGCTCGCGCCTTCGGCATACTTCACTGTGCCGGACTTCCGGAGCGAGGCTGAGCGCGCGTTGCGAACGTGTCACTTTGGGAGTCGTCGATGGTCTTGCCCCGGTGCGGTTGGATTGCATCCGCTCGCCATATGGTGCGGGGACGGCCCGGCGCGCCCCTGTCCGCGGCCCCTACCGCATTGATGCTGCTGCTCGGCGGCGCCACCCTCACCGGCTGCGTGACGCTCTCCAACGCGCCGAGCACCAACACGCCGCCCCTCACCACCGGCCAGGAAGTGCGCTTCACCGAGGTGAATGCCGACCGCTTCCGCCCCTGGAGCGACGCCGCGCCCGCCTATCGGGTCAATCCCGGTGATCGTCTGAAGATCAAGTATTTCATCACCCGCGACATGGACGAAGAGCTCACGGTGAGCCCAGACGGCACCATCGCGCCGCGCGCCATCGGCCAGATGCGGGTGGAGGGCGCCACCCTGGGCGGCATCGAGGAGCAGATCCGCCGCGCCTCCCGCAAGGAGCTGGTGGACCAGAAGGTGGTGGTGTCCCTGGAAGCCGCAGCAGGCCCCCGCATCTATATCGGCGGCATGGTCACCCAGCCCGGCATGATCAAGCTGGAAAGCTCCGGCACCAGCGTGCTGCAGGCCCTCATGATGGCCGGCGGCCTCAACTCCGAGGCCCGGACCGGCCAGGTGGCGCTCATCCGCCGCGGGCCGGACAACCTGCCCATGCTGAAGCTGATCGACGTGCGCCAGATCATCGAGACCGGCTTCTCCGAGGACGATGTGCCGCTCATGAGCGGCGACATCATCTTCGTGCCGCGCAGCTCCATCGCCGAAATCGATCTGTGGATCGACCAGTTCATCAACCGCGTGGTGCCGTTCCAGCGCACGTTCAGCTATACCCTCGGCAGCTACACGCAATACGGTGGCGGCTCGACCACCGTCCTGCCCTGACGCGCGCAGGCGCCGCCCCGGTGGCGCCTGCAACCGGCCTGGCGGAGCCGGAAGGACCCAGCCGCACCGGCAGAGCCAGAAGGACGGATCGAAGTCATGCCGCAGCCAGTCACCCCGCCGCAGGTGTCCCTTCCGGCCGACGTGAAGACCGTGACCTTCCTCAACGTGCCGTTCGCGGACCTCGATGTGGAGGGCGCCGCCGCGCTGATCGCCTCGCGGCCGCCGGGCGCCCCCTTCGCCTATGTGGTGACGCCCAACGCCTCTAACCTCACCCGGCTCAATGAGCTGAAGGATCCGATCTTCATCGAGATCTACAAGAACGCCTGGCTGCACACCATGGACGGCTCGGTGCCCCGGGCCCTCGCGCGCCAGCTGTTCGGCCTCGACATTCCCCGCACGCCCGGCTCGGACATCACCACCGCTTTGTTCGAGCACCACATCAAGCCCGACGACGCCATCACCATCATCGGCGGATCGCAGGAGATGCTGGAGCGCCTGAAGGCGCGCTACCACCTCGCCAACGTGGCGATGCACGTGCCGCCCATGGGCTTCATCAACAAGCCGGAGGAAGTGGAGCGCTGCGTCGCCTTCGTGCTGAACCATCCGGCGCGCTACGTGTTCTTCGTCACCGGCTCGCCGCGCTCGGAATATGTCACGCGCCTTGTCTGGCAGCGCGGCACAGCCGTTGGCACCGGCCTGTGCGTGGGCAATTCGCTCAACTTCCTCACCGGCCTTTCCACCCGCGCCCCCCACGCCTATCGCCGCCTGGGGGTGGAGTGGCTGCACCGGCTGATTCAGGATCCCAAGATCCAGGTGAAGCGGGTGTTCGTGGATTCCATGCCCATCTTCCTCACCGCCGCGAAGGCGCGCCTGAACCCGGCCGCCTATGGCATGGCCGCAGACGGCACGGATGGCCGGGGACCGACCCCATGAGCCTTGCCGCCCCGACGCGCCGGCGAAAGGTGGTCATGCCGCTGCGGCAGCTACCTCGCGCCCGCGCGTCCCGGAGCACCAAGATCTCGATGGTGGGCACCCTGGCGCTCATCTTCGTGATGCCGTTCTTCGCGCAGGTCTTCCACTATCTGAACGAGCTGCCACCGCCGTACTTCCTCTCCAAGGCGTGGCCGTTCCTCATGTTTCCGTTCAGCCTCTATGCCGCCATCCGCCTGCGGCTGCCGGGGCGGAACATGTTCCTGCTGCTGTTGGCCTACCTGCTCGGCTTCACGCCGCTCATCTCCATCATCCAGCTCGGCAACGGCCTGCTCGACGCCATGGCGACCACGGTGAAGGCCTGGCCCTTCACCTATTATTTCGCCTTCGCGGCGGTGCTGTCGCTGCTGGGGCTGCCGCCGGAGCGGGTGCGGGCGGTGTGCCTTGCCTATGGCGTGGCCACCTTCGTGCTGCTGGTGCTGCTCTATGGGCTGGCGCCGCGCTCCTGGTATGTGACCGACCCCATCAACGGCAAGCTGCTGCAGTACGACACCGACCGCGGCCGGCGCGTCTACATGTCGATGTTCTTCGGCATGATCTTCATCTTCTACCTGGGCCGCAGCTTCGTGCTCGAGCACAAGCGCTTTCGCCTGTTCGCCATTCCGATATGCCTGCTGATCCAGGTGCTGACCTACAAGCAGCGCACCGCCATCGCGGTGGCGGTGCTGGTTTCGGCCTATGGCATCGTCATGTCCATGCCCGGCCGCATGCGCCGGCTCGCCATCGGCGTGGGGCTCGCCATGCTGGTGCCCATGCTGGTTCTGGTGGCGGCCAAGCTCGGCCTGTTCGGCGGGTCCGGCTGGGACAGCGTGGAGCAGAGCCTGGGCGGCTCGCTCTCAGTGCGGCAGAACTCCAGCGCCCTGGCGGTGCGCTTCCTGGGCGACCACACCTTGCGCTGGATCTTCGGCGTGGGGGCGACCACGCGCTTCGGCTCGGTCACCCTGGCCGACATTTTCGGCTACAGCCAGTTTTTCGTGTCCGATCTCGGCTGGCTGGGCGTGGTGTTCGAGTATGGGCTCGTCGGCGCCATCCTGGTGCTGGTGGTGCATGTGTGGGCCTATGTCGCCATCGCACGGCGCGGCATGGCCCTGCGCGACCCCTTCGTGCTGGCCCTTTCCGACTATGTGCTCTACCTGCTCCTGACCTCCGCGGTGTATTCCCTGGTGCTGCAACCGGGTGAGCTGGGCGCCGCGCTGGCGCTGGCCTTCTATATGTCGGCGGCGGCACGGCTGCCCGATCCGCCCCCGACCCTCACCCCCATGCGGCGCACGCGCAGCTGGGTCCGGCGAACGAAGCCGATCACCTGACATCGGAGCCGCCCTGCCGCCTCATCTTTCCAGAGAAACGGTATCCACTTAGGCTGAACGGGCACTGAAGGAAAAACTCTTACCTCGAAAGCCACTATACTTGAACTAATGGCATTCACGCCGCCCGCTTAAACAAGCTGGCGATAGGCGAAATGTCGCGACCACAAAAGAATGGCTTTTTAACTCTTGCGGAACTAGGCTGCCCCGGAAAGCCGCGTTCAAAGCATCGTCCCGCCCCTGCGATATCGCCTTTACACCCCTGTCATCGGCAAGACCGCCTCGGCTTGGCGCGGATTGTCTTTCGGAGCCTGAATGTGACCGTCATCGGCGTTAGCGATTCTCACAATTCGGCGGTTGCCGCCCTGTGCCAGGATGGAACGATTGCCGCGGTGCAGGAGGAGCGGCTCCGGCGCGTCAAGAACTATCACAACGTGCCCACCATGGGGCTGGAATGGCTCGTGACCCATACTGGCGTGGCGCCGCAGGACGTCTCGGTCCTCGCCCTGGCCGGAATGCCCACGGTGCCGCTGGATCGCGCCGGCTGGATCGACGTCTTCCGCCGTTCCGCCCACTGGCAGGGCCGTCTGCGCACGGCCATCGGCCAGACCCCGCTGCGGGCAGCGGTGGAGCGCAAGCGGGCGCAGGAGCGGCTTGATGCCTATGTGGCCCTGGGCTTCCGCCCCGAGGCGATCAAGGTCTATGGCCACCACGCCTGCCACGCCGCCACCGCCTATTACGGCCAGAGCGAGCGGACCGAGCCCGTGCTGGTGCTGACCGTGGACGGCGGCGGCGACGGCCTGTGCGCCAGCGTCAGCATCGGCCAGGACAACAAGCTGAAGCTGCTGCACGAGGTGCCCTATGCGGACTCGTTCGGCACGCTCTATGCCGTGGTCACCTACATGCTCGGCATGGTGCCGCTGGAGCACGAATACAAGATCATGGGCATGGCGCCCTATGCGGCCATGTCCGGCAGCCGACGCATCGCCGACCGATTGCACACCCTGTTCCGCTGGGTGGACGAGCGCACGCCGGTGTGGCGGCGCGCGCCCGGCGTGCCGCACACGCTGCACATCCAGCCGGTGCTGGAGAAGCTGTTCTTCGAGCAGCGGTTCGACAACATCATGGGCGGCGTGCAGCTCTTCACCGAGGAAATCCTCTGCGAGTTCGTGCGCCGCGCCATCGCGGAAACGGGCATCCGGCGCCTGTGCCTGTCCGGCGGCGTCTTCATGAACGTGAAGGCCAACAAGCGGATCATGGAGATGGAGGAGGTGGACAGCCTGTTCATCTTCCCCTCCTGCGGCGACGAGACCAACGCCATTGGCGCGGCCTATCTCGCCCGCGCGGAGCATGAAGGCGGCGCGGCGGTGCCACCTTTGTCCTCCATGTATCTGGGGCCGGAATGGTCGGCGACCGAGATCCGCGACGATCTCTCCGAATGGGTCGACCGCGGCGACATCGTCCTGTCGCAGCCCGACTCCATCAACGATGCCGTGGTCGAGCTCCTGATGCAGGGCCACGTGGTGGGCCGCTTCGCCGGGCGCGAGGAGTTCGGCGCACGGTCCCTGGGCAACCGGGCCATCATCGCTGATCCGCGCAACCCCGACGTGATCCGCGAGATCAACGAAATGGTGAAGAGCCGCGACTTCTGGATGCCGTTCGCGGCCTCCGTGGCGGCCGAGCATGCAGACCTTTATCTGCGCAACCCGAAGAATGTTGCCGCGCCCTACATGATCCTCTCCTTCGACACCACCGAAGCGGGCGGCGAGCAGCTGAAGGCCGGTACCCACCCCTATGACCGCACCTGCCGGCCCCAGGTGGTGACGCAGGAGAGCAACGCCGAATACTGGGATCTCATCCACCGCTTCGCTTCGCGATCAGGGGTGGGCGGGCTTCTCAACACCTCCCTCAACCTCCACGGTTTGCCGCTGGTGCATCGCCCGCGCGATGCGGTGCATGTGCTGCTGAACTCGGGCCTGAACTGGCTCGCCGTGGGCCCGTACCTGATCACCAAGCCCGCCGCCTGAGGTGTCGGGCCCGGCTGCCGGGGGCGGAAAAAATTATGGGCGAATGCAAGACCCTGGCGCCTGGCGGGCGCGGCCCGCAGCAGCTGCATCCCGCACCAGCACCTGCGCGCGTATCCGGCCTTTTGCACCATGGTAGCGGGTGCCGGCGCGGGCACATTGACGGGGGGCACGCAAACGTGACAGCTGAACCCCATGTGTTCATGCAGGCGGAGCCATGCTTTTGCTTGCATTGACATCCTTTGTTTCTTCCCATGTCTTCCGCCCGGGCGAATTCGGCGTCGCCCCCGCGCTTGCCACTTCTTTTTCCTGGATGGCGGATCGGCCTTCGCAGGCGACTTTCGTCCAAGGACCCATCTCAACGCGATTTTCGCGCCGGACACGACGGCGGGGGCCATGATGCTAAAGCGGATCAAGAAGCTTCTGAACGAACAGGCGTTCAAGGAAGCACCTGTCGCGGTTCTCGGACGGGTCGCGTGCCTGGCCGCCCTGGTGGGGCTCGGCCGCAAGCCGGCATTCCATCTGGTGCCCGGCGGCGCGCGCATGGAGGTGCCGGCCGACCTTCGCTACACCACCGTGTCCGCCTTTCTCCTGCGCGATGAGGTGGAGCCGGAGCTCAAGCACATCAACAATTTCGTCGCCAAGGGCGACATCTTCGTGGATGTGGGCGCCAATATCGGCCTGTTCAGCCTGAAGGTCGCCCCCCACGCCGGGCGCGTGGTGGCGGTGGAGCCCGGCAAGGAAGCCGGCGACCTGCTGGCGGAAAATATCGCGCTCAACGCGTTCCAGAACGTGACGCTGGTGCGCAAGGGCCTCGCCGACGCGGCCGGCAAGGCCACCTTGTTCCACAATCCGGTGGGCGACGATCCCCAGGCCTTCTCGCTCGTCAATGACGGCGCCGCCACCGAGGCGGAGGAGGTGGAGATCACCACCCTCGACGCCCTGGTGGCCGACCTCGGCCTGCCGCGGGTGGACTGCATCAAGATCGACGTGGAAGGCGCCGAGCAGCGGGTGCTGGCCGGCGGCATGAAGACCATCTCCGCCAGCCTGCCCACCATCATCTTCGAGATGAACTGCCCTGCTTTGCTGTCCAGCGGCGGCGATCCGGCCGCGCCCTGGAACACCCTGGCCGGGCTTGGCTACCAGTTCTTCCGGCTGAAGTGGGACGGCTCTCTCACCGCCCTGTCCACCCGGCCCACGGAATTCTGCAACATCGTCGCCCGCCACCCCACGGGCGCCGCCGCGGCGTGAGGCCGAAGCCGGTGAGCGAGGCTCACCGGCCAGAGACTCAGTGGCCAGAGGCTCAGTGGCCAGAGGCTCAGTGGCCAGAGGCTCAGTGGCCAGAGGCTCAGTGGCCATGAGTCAAGACCGGGCCGCGCTTGAGGGCACCCATTCGGCGCCGGTCAAAGGCCGGGGCCGATGGCCCAGAGCCCGGCTCAAGACAGCAGAGAACATTCAAAGAAAAAGGCCGGCGCGCCCTGCGTGCCGGCCTTTTTCTGCGTCTTGGCGAAAGCGCCACCGGCCCCGGGACTGGGCCGAATGCCGCCCCTGGGCCGTATGCTCTCACATATTGGGGTAGTTCGGGCCGCCGCCGCCCTCGGGGGCGGTCCAGGTGATGTTCTGGTTGGGGTCCTTGATATCGCAGGTCTTGCAGTGCACGCAGTTCTGCGCGTTGATCTGGAAGCGCGGACCCTCGCCGCCCTCCTCCACCCACTCGTACACGCCCGCCGGGCAGTAGCGGTTGGAGGGGCCGCCGAACACGTCGAGCTCCGACGACTTCTGCAGGGCCATGTCCGCCACCTTGAGGTGAACCGGCTGGTCTTCCTCATGGTTGGTGTTGGAGATGAACACCGAGGAGAGCTTGTCGAAGGTCAGCACGCCATCGGGCTTGGCATAGGTGATCTTCTTGCACTTGGCGGCGGGCTTCAGGCTGGCATAGTCGGCCTTGCCGTGCTTCAGCGTGCCGAACAGCGAGAAGCCGAAAGTGTTGGCCCACATGTCCAGCGCGCCGAGCGGAATGCCCACATAGGTGCCGAGCTTGGACCACAGGGGCTTCACATTGCGCACCTTCTTCAGGTCCTCGCCCACGGCGGAGGTGCGCCAGGCATTCTCATAGCTCGAAAGCTCGTCATGCCCGCGCCCGGCCACCAGCGCCTCGGCCAGATGGTCGGCGGCCAGGATGCCGGAGAGCACCGCATTGTGGCTGCCCTTGATGCGCGGCACGTTGACGAAGCCGGCCGCGCAGCCCACCAGCACGCCGCCGGGGAAGCTGAGCTTCGGCACGCTCTGGAACCCGCCCTCGGTGATGGCGCGGGCGCCGTAGCTGATGCGCTTGGCCCCCTCGAAGGTGTCGCGGAACATGGGGTGGGTCTTGAAGCGCTGGAACTCGTCGAAGGGCGAGAGCCAGGGATTCTGGTAGTTCAGGTGGACCACGAAGCCCACCATCACCTGCTCATCCTCCATGTGGTAGAGGAAGGCGCCGCCGCCGGTCTTGGAATCGAGCGGCCAACCGAAAGCATGCTGCACCAGGCCGGGCTTGTGCTTCTCCGGCTTGACCTTCCACAATTCCTTCAGGCCGATGCCGAACTTCTGCGGCTCGCGCCCCTCGCCCAGGCCGAACTTGGCGATGAGCTGCTTGGAGAGCTGGCCGCGCGCGCCCTCGGCGAACACGGTGTAGCGGCCGCGCAGCTCCATGCCGCGGGTGAATTCGGGCTTGGGCTGGCCATCCTTGCCGATGCCCATGTCGCCGGTCGCGATGCCGCGCACGGCGCCCTTCTCGTCATACAGCACCTCGTTGGCGGCGAAGCCGGGATAGATCTCCACCTCCAGCTCTTCCGCCTTCTTGGCGAGGTAGCGCGCCACATTGCCCAGGGAGCCGACGAAGTTGCCGTGGTTGTTCATCAGCGGCGGCATGGCGAAATTGGGCAGCTTGGCGCCGCCGGCCGGGCCGAGCAGGAAGAAGTGGTCCTCGATCACCTCGGTCACCAGGGGGCGCTCGTCATCCTCGCGCCAGCCGGGGAGAAGCTGGTCGAGGCCCGAGGGGTCCACCACCGCGCCGGACAGGATGTGGGCGCCGACTTCCGAGCCCTTTTCCACCACCACCACGGAAATCTCGGCGCCGCGCTCGGCGGCCTGCTGCTTCAAGCGGATGGCCGTGGCCAGACCGGCGGGCCCGCCGCCCACCACCACCACGTCATAATCCATGCCTTCGCGTTCAGGCAGTTCCGCCTCGCTCATCCGTGAAGCTCCCGTTTACGTCATCGTGCTTTCGTTGGAGTTCTTCCACGGTTGGGCCGTTCTGACAATTCGCGAGATGCCTTCCGGGTGCGACGACTTGACCGATCGGGTGGTTGTCCCCATGTCCGTGAAGGCACATACCGCAATGCACTGCTTCACCGGCGGGCCCGCCCGTGCCATAGGTTCGCCATGCAGAACGCGTGAGGGGCGCCGCCGCTCCCGGCCTGGACATCCATGACCGACTTCCTTCCGCCCGACGACTGGTCCGACCTTCTCGCCTTCCATCTGGAAGCGGGGGTGGACATCGCCGTGGGCGAGGAGCCGGTCGATCGGTTCGCCCAGAGCGCCGCCGAGCAGAAGGCCCGCGCCCCGCGGGGCGGGGAAGACGAGCTCGAAACCGCGCCGGCGCCTGCGGCGCGGCCGGCCGCGCGCCCCGCCGCGCCGCGCCCCCAGCCGCACAGCCCCACCATCGCCCCCCATTCGCCGGACGAGGCGGTGATGGCGGCCCGGGAAGCCGCCCGTGGCGCCGCCAGCCTGGAGGAACTGCGCGCCCTCCTGGAGGCGTTCGAGGGCTGCGCCTTGAAACGCACCGCCAGCCGCCTCGTCTTCGCCGACGGCAACCCGGCGGCGCGGGTGATGTTCGTGGGCGAGGCGCCGGGACGGGACGAGGACCAGCAGGGCCTTCCCTTCGTGGGCCGGGCCGGGCAGCTCCTCGACCTGATGCTGGGCGCCATCGGCCTCGACCGGTCCAGCGCCTATATCGCGAACATCATTCCCTGGCGCCCGCCGGGCAACCGCACGCCCACCCCGCAGGAAACGGCCATCTGCCTGCCCTTCATCGCCCGGCAGATCGAGCTGGCGGATCCTGATGTGCTGGTATGCCTGGGCGGCCAGTCCGCGCAGGCTCTGTTCGCCACCACCGAGGGCATCACCAAACTGCGCGG
This sequence comes from Xanthobacter variabilis, assembly GCF_043831965.2. Taxonomy (NCBI): domain Bacteria; kingdom Pseudomonadati; phylum Pseudomonadota; class Alphaproteobacteria; order Hyphomicrobiales; family Xanthobacteraceae; genus Xanthobacter; species Xanthobacter variabilis. The sequence continues at coordinate 1,627,612 of NZ_CM195533.1, read as the reverse complement.
CCGCTTCATGGATTACGAAACCGGCACCCGCACCATCCAGGCGCTGGCCACCTTCCACCCGGCCTATCTGCTGCGCACGCCCATCGGCAAGCGCCTCGCCTGGCGCGACCTGCTCGCCATCGAAGGCGCTTTGGCCAAATCCGCGCCGCGCGAAAGGCCGCCGGCGCCGGGCAGTGCCTGATGCCGGCCTCGGGCAGCGGTTTCAGCCGACGAGGCAGCCGCCGCCGAGCGGCGCGTTGACGAGGGAGGAATTGCGGTAGCGCGGGTCGGAGGTCACCTCCTTGCCCACCCATGGCGGCAGCGCCACCTTTTCCTCGGGATGCTCCAGCTCCACCTCGGCCACCACGAGGCCGGCATTGTCGGCGCCGAAGACATCCACGGTCCACAGCTTGCCCGCATGGACAATCGAATAGCGGGTTTTTTCGATCAGCGGGCGGGCACAGAGATCGTCGAGCATGGCCTCGGCATCGCCAAGGGGAATGTCGTATTCATACTCGGCCCGGGAGATTCCCTCCGTCTTGCTCTTGACGGTGATAAAGGCGCGCGGGCCGGCCACACGAACACGCACCGTGGTTTCCGCCCCCAGGCACAGATAACCCTGCCGGATCGCGCAGGCTTTGGCACCTTCACGCCAAGCCTCTGAAACCACGAGAAATTTTCGCTCGACTTCGACGCCCATGGCACTGCATCGCATCAGTTTGGATGCACATAATATCGGCAGCCAGGCGACGCACGTCTAGCCACCTACAAGTTATGAGCCGGCAAAACTATCGACGAGATCCTATTTTTCCGAGTTATTCCTGCCGCTTATCCCGGCCTGCGTCAAATGGATACCACGCATGCACGGCGCACGGCAGGCAAATACTTTTCGCCTGCCGACACAATGCAGCCACCGCCCCCGCGCGCCGAGGGGGCAACTTCCTGTTTTCACTGAAATACAGCTTCTACACCTGTTCCTTCCGGCCGCCCTTGGGGGCTGCCGCGGCGTCGATATCGTAGCGCGAGGGCGGATCATCGGCGCCGATGATGGTGATGCGCATGATGTTGGTGGTGCCGGGCTGGGCGAAGGGCACGCCAGCGCAGATGGCGAGCCGGTCCCCCGGCGCCCCAAGGCCGTGGCGCACGGTGGTGCGCACCGCCGTGTCCACCATCTCGCCGAAGGAGTGGATGTCCTCCTTCATGTGCACCGCGTGCACGCCGTAGGACAGGGCGAGCCGGCGGGCCGTCTCCATCTCGGGCGTGAGGCCCAGGATGGCGAGCTTCGGCCGCTCCCGCGCGGCGCGCAGGCCGGTGGTGCCCGAGAGGGTGAAGGCGACCAGGGCCGCCGCATCCACCGCCACCGCCGCCTCGTAGCTGGCCTTGATGACGGCGTCGCCGATATTGTTGCCCCATTCCGCCTCGGAGGCGCCCAGCACCTTGCGGTAGCCGGGGTCGTGCTCCACGTGGCGGATGACGTCATCCATCACCTGCACCGCCTCCACCGGATACTGGCCGGCGGCGGTCTCGGCGGAGAGCATGACAGCGTCCGTCCCCTCGTAAACGGCGGTGGCCACGTCGGAGACCTCCGCGCGGGTGGGGACGGGCGCGAGGATCATGGATTCCAGCATCTGGGTGGCGACGATAACCGGCCGGCCGAACTTGCGCGCCTCCGCGATCATGCGCCGCTGCAGCGCCGGCACCTCGGCCAGGGAGATTTCCACCCCCAGGTCGCCGCGCGCCACCATGATGGCGTCGGAGAGCTCCACCAGCTCGGTGAGGTGCTCCACCGCCGAGGGCTTCTCCATCTTCAGCATCACCGAGGCGCGGCCTTGGATGAGGGCGCGGGCCTCGTGAATGTCCTCCGGCTTCTGCACGAAGGAAAGGGCGATCCATTCCACCCCCGCCGCGCAGGCAAATTCCAGGTCGGCGCGGTCCTTCTCCGTGAGGGGGGAGAGCGGCAGCACCACGTCGGGAATGTTGAAGCCCTTCGTGTTGGACAGGCGCGTACCGGCCACCACCTGGGCTTCGAGATAGCCCGGCCCCTTCTCCACCACCTTCAGGCGCACCTTGCCGTCGTCGCAGAGCACCGTGGAGCCGACCGGCAGCGCCTCCAGAATGTCGGGATGGGGAATGGGCACGCGCCGCCCCTCGCCCAGCCGGTCCGTGTCGGCGTCGAAGTGCAGGATGTCGCCGGGCGTGATGGCGATGGCGCCTTCCTTGAACCGGCCAATGCGCAGCTTGGGCCCCTGCACGTCGGCGATGACGCCGATGGGGCGGCCCACCTCCTTTTCCAGCCGGCGGATACGCTCCAGCACCACGCCATGGTCGGCCTGGGTGCCGTGGCTGAAATTGAGGCGGAACACGTCCACGCCAGCGCGGAACAGCGCCTCCAGCTTCTCCTGCGAATTGGACGAGGGGCCCACGGTGGCCACGATTTTCGTGGCGCGGTCGCGCTTCGTGAGCGCTCGCTTGTGCGGCATGACGGGTGTTCCTCCGGTTCCGGGGTTGGCCCTCGGGATTGGCGCGCGGCAGCTTCACGCTTAACGACATCATGCGACAGGGGCGTCTCCGCATAAAGTCGCATAAGGGACAGCACCCCTGCCCTTCCCGCCCTAGCCCCCAGCGCCGGGAACGCTTTCGCCTTCCCGGCCGCCACGGGCTTCGGCTAGTCTGTCCCCGCGTCATGATACCCAGCGGACAGCCGTCCCGGCGCGGGAGACCTGCAATGAGGATGCCCCGGAAGAGAGTGCTCGCCCTTCGTCCGGCATGGGCGGCGCTTGCCCTGTCGCTGGCGCCTGTGCTGGCGTCCGGGCCGGCGATGGCGCAGGAGCTGAGCCAATTATCCTGCCGCGCCCTGTGGTATCAGCGCAATGCCGTCTATGCCGAGCAAGGCCATTGCTTCAAGACGGCGGACGCCATCGCCACTTTTGGCGAGCGCTGCTATCCGCCCTATGGCCAGCTCACGCCCGAACAGCAGCGCTATGTGGACCAGGTGCGCTATTGGGAAGCCCGCAAGGGCTGCAAATGACGCCGGCCTGAGCCTTCCGACCCGCCTTCCGCAACGGGATTCGGGCGTTTCATCGCAGTGATGCGCGCCGGATTGTATGCTATCGCTCCCCGCATCCGAGGCATCCCCCGGCGGTGAGGACGCTCCTTGGCCGCGCGCCGATGTGCGCGGGCGGGGGTGATGGCTCCATTGCTTCCCCGGGAGCCCCCAACACGCCCCGCCGACAAGCGGGCACGTCGGCCCAGCGGAGGCAGCGCCATCACCACCTCTCCCGACACCGATCAGCGGCCGGACAAAAAGCGCCTGTCCGCTTTCCTCTCCCGCTTTCGCGGATCGGCCCGGCGCGATCTCAACGTCACCATGACGGCATCGGTGGCGACGGGCCTCATCATCATTCTCCAGGCCTTCCTGGTGGCGCGCATCCTGGATGGCGTGCTGTTCCAGGGTCGCCCGGCCCTCGCCTTTACGCCGGAGATCGCTGCGCTCGCCACCGCCATGGCGCTGCGCTTCGCCACCCAGTGGGCCACCGAGCGCTTCGGCTTCGCCGCCGCCGCGCGGGTGATGCGCGCCATGCGCGCCGCCCTGCTCGACCGCGTGGAGAAGATCGGCCCCGTGGGCCTTGCCGAACGCAGCACCGGCGAACTGGTGGCCGCCCTGGCCGAAGGCGTGAAGGCGGTGGAGCCCTTCTATTCCCGCTACATTCCCGCATCCGTCCTGGCGGTGGTGCTGCCGCTCGCCATCCTCGTCGTGGTGTTCCCCCTGGACTGGGTCTCCGGGCTCGTCTTCCTGTTCACGGCGCCGCTCATCCCGGTGTTCATGATCTTCATCGGCAAGGGGGCGGAGCGGCTCAACCAGAAGCAATGGCGCCGGCTGGCCCGCATGTCCGGACACCTGCTGGACGCGGTGCAGGGCCTGGCCACGCTGAAGGCCTTCAATGCCGCCGGCCGCATGGCGCGCCAGGTGGCGGATGTGGCGGACGGCTACCGGCGCGACACCATGGCGGTGCTGCGCATCGCCTTCCTCTCGTCCCTGGTGCTGGAATTCTTCGCCACGGTCTCCATCGCCATGGTGGCGGTGTTCATCGGCTTCCGGCTGCTTTGGGGCGAGATGGACTTCTTCACCGGCCTGTTCATCCTGCTGCTGGCGCCCGAATTCTACGCGCCCCTGCGCGCCATGGGCACCGCCTACCACGCGCGCATGGAGGCGCTGGGCGCCGCCGAGCGCATGGTGGCCCTGGAGGACGTGCCCGCTCTGGCCGAAACGGGCGGGGCCACCCCCCTGCCTTCGCCCAAGCGGATCGAGGTGCGGTTCGAGGATGTGCACCTCACCTTTCCCGATGGCCGCATGGCCCTCGATGGGGTGAGCTTCGCCCTGGCGCCTGGTGAAACCGTGGCCCTGGTGGGCCCTTCCGGCGCCGGCAAGTCCTCCCTCATCCACCTGCTGCTCGGCTTCGTGGCGCCCACCTCCGGCCGGGTGCTGGTGAATGGCGTGCCGCTGGCGGAGCTCGACCTTGCCCAATGGCGGCGTGCCATCGGCTATGTGCCCCAGCGTCCGCGCCTGTTCGCCGGCACGCTCGCCGCCAACATCGCCCCCGGCGAGGCCGCGCCCGATGCCGCGCGGCTTGAGGTGGCGGTGGCCGAGGCCGGCCTTGCGGACGTGGTGGCGGCCGTGCCCGGCGGGCTCCAGGGCCGTGTGGGCGAAGGTGGCGCCGGCCTCTCCGGCGGCGAGGCCCACCGCCTTTCCGTGGCGCGCGCCTTCTATCGCGACGCCCCCATGGTGGTGCTGGACGAGCCCACCGCCCATCTCGACAGCGAGAACGAGGCCAAGGTGGAAGCCGCCCTGGCCCGCCTTCTGCCGGGGCGCGGCGGGCTCATCGCCGCCCACCGGCTCTCCAGCATCTCCGGCGCCCACCGCATCGTGGTGCTGAACCGCGGCCGCATCGTCGAGGAGGGCGACGCCGCCACCCTCCTCGCCCAGGGCGGCCTTTATGCGCGCCTCGCCGCCGGTGGCGACGCCGATTTCTGGGAGGCGGCCCAATGAAGGACTTCCTGCGCCTTGTGGCGCTCATGCGACCCCAGGCCCTGTGGATGGGCGTCGCGGTGCTGCTCTCGGCCTTCGCGAGCCTCGCCCACATGGCGCTCATGGCCACTTCGGGCTGGTTCATCACCGCCATGGCGCTGGCGGGCGCGGCGGGCATCGCCATCGATGTTTTCGCGCCGGCGGCCTATATTCGCGGCTTCGCCATCGCCCGCACCCTCTCGCGCTACATCGAGCGTCTGGTGGGCCACCAGGCGACGCTGAAATTCGTGGCGAGCCTGCGCCCCTGGTTCTTCGTCCGCCTCACGCCCCTGGCCCCGGCTGCCTTGCAGGACCAGCGCAGCGGCGACCTGCTGGCCCGGCTGAAAGGCGATATCGACCGACTGGAATTCGCCTTCCTGCGGGTGATCTCGCCGGTGGCGGCCGCGCTCATCGTGCTGGCCGTGGGCCTGGCCTTCATCGCCGGGCATGATGAAGCCATGGCGCTGGCGGTGGCCGGCGCCGCGCTGTTCGCCGGCCTTGTGCTGCCACTTCTGGTGCAGCGGCTCGCCGCGCCCGCCGCCCGCGCCGTCACCGCCCATGGCGCGGAGCTGAACGCCGCCTTGGTGGACCACCTGGAAGGCCGCGCCGAGCTTGACATCTATGACCCGGACCGGCGCCACCGCGCCGCCGTGGACGCCACCTCCAACACCCTCATCGCCGCAGAGGGCCGGCTGGCCGGCATTGCGGGCTTTGCCGGCGCGGGGGTTGGCCTTGCGGCCCAGGCGGCCCTGCTGGCGGTCATCCTGATCGGCGCGCCGCGCGTGCTTGGCGGCAGCCTGCCGGGACCGGACCTGGTGATGCTGGCCCTGTTCTCCCTGGCTCTGTTCGAGGCGGTGGCGCCGCTGCCGCTGGCCTTCCAGACCCTGCCGGGAACGCTGGCCTCCGCCCGCCGCATCTTCGCCCTGGTGGACCGTCCCGCCCCGGTGGCCGAGCCCGCCGCGCCGAAGCCGGTGCCGGCCCGGGGTGCCCTTGCCTTCAGCCATGTCGGCCTCACCTATCCAGGCGCGCACGCGCCGGCGCTGGAGGATGTGAGCTTCACCCTGGAGCCGGGCCGGCGCATCGGCATCATCGGCGAGAGCGGCTCGGGCAAATCGAGCCTGGTCGCCCTGGCCCTGCGCTTCCGGGCGTCCGGCACCGGCGAGGTGCGTTTCGCGGACGACTCCGTCGCCGCCTATGACACCGATGCGCTGCGCGCCCGGCTCGCGGTGCTGGCGCAAGGCGACCACCTGTTCTCCGCCACCATTCGCGAGAACCTCGCCATTGCCGCGCCCGGCGCCGACGACGCGGCACTGAAGGGCGCCTGCGCCAAGGCGGGCATCCTCGCCTTCGTGGAGAGCCAGCCCGAGGGGCTCGACACCTTCGTCGGCGCCCATGGCGCGAAGGTTTCCGGCGGCGAAGCGCGACGCCTCGGCCTTGCCCGCGCCCTGCTGAAGGATGCGCCCATCCTCATTCTCGACGAGCCCACCGAGGGACTCGACACCGAGACCGAGCGGCGGGTGATGTCCGCCGTGCTGGAGGACACCGAGGGCCGTGCCCTGCTGCTGATCTCCCATCGCCGCGCCCGGCTCGACGCCATGGATGAGATCATCGTGATGGCGGAAGGGCGCATCACCGCGCGCGGCGCACCCGCGAGCATCCTGCGGGACCTCGACGGCGCACCAGCCCCCTGAGCCCCAGGGCGGGCATATTCCGTTGAGGAATGCGCATGCTGCGCCGGCTCATGTGGTAAAAATGATGAGCTGCGTGGCGAAAAAGGTTCACATCTACCGGGCAACGAGGGGTTGTAATGCAAATTGGGCGCACATCTCCTCCATCTTGGGGATGTTGCCCACGCCACATCCATGAGATGAAAAAAGCGCGCGAGGCGACCGGACGTTTCCAATCGCGCTCAGCCTGACGATCTTCCCCCGCGGATCGTCAGGCTGACGTTTTTTTGCCCCCCGGGGTAGGAAAATGGGCCTCAACCCTCATCCCGGAAGCGGTTTGTGATGGGATAGCGGCGGTCGCGGCCGAAATTGCGCGGCGTCACCTTCACGCCCGGTGCCGCCTGACGGCGCTTATATTCGGCAATGGTAAGAAGGCGCTCCACCCGCTTCACCACCGCCGGGTCAAACCCTTCCTCGATCACGCTTGCAACCGGCGCCTCCAGCTCCACCAGCCGGAACAAAATGGCATCCAGAATGGAGTAAGGCGGTAGGGAATCCTCGTCCTTCTGGTCCTCGCGCAGCTCGGCGGTGGGCGGCTTGTCGATGAGGCGGTCGGCGATCACCGTGCCGCCGGGGCCCAGCGCCCAGGCCGGCTTCCAGGCATTGCGCAGGCGGGAGAGGCGGAACACCTCGGTCTTGTACAGATCCTTGATGGGATTGTAGCCGCCATTCATGTCGCCATAGAGGGTGGCATAGCCGGTGGACATCTCGGATTTGTTGCCGGTGGTCACCACCATGCCGCCGAACTTGTTGGAAATGGACATCAACAAGGTGCCGCGCACCCGCGACTGAAGATTTTCCTCCGTCACGTCCCGTTCCCTGCCGGCGAACACGGGCTGAAGCACCGCCTCCAGCCCCTCCACGGCGGGGGCGATGGGCAGGGTGTCGTAGCGCACGCCCAGCGCATCGGCGACCGCCGCCGCGTCGGAAAGGCTCTCGCCGGAGGTGTATCGGTAGGGCAGCATGATGCAATGCACCCGTTCCGGCCCCAGCGCATCCACCGCCATGGCCGCGCACAGGGCGCTGTCGATGCCGCCGGAAAGACCGATCACCACGCCGGGGAAACGGTTCTTGTTCACATAGTCCTTCAGGCCCAGCACGCAGGCGGCATAATCGGCCCTGTCCTCCTCGGTGCGGTCGGTGATGCCGCCCTCGGTCATGGCCCAGCCGGTGGGCAGGCGCTCCCACCGGGTCACGCGCACCCGCTCCTCGAAGCTGGGGAACTGGAGCGCCAGGAAGCGATCGGCGTTGAGGCAGAAGGAGGCGCCGTCGAACACCAGTTCGTCCTGGCCGCCCACCTGGTTCACATAGAGCAGCGGCAGGCGGCTCTCCACCACCCGGGCCACCGCCACGTTCTCCCGTTCCTCATAGACCGAGCGGCGATAAGGCGAGCCATTGGGCACCAGCAGGATCTCGGCCCCGGTCTCGGCCAAGCACTCCACCACGTCCGGCCCCCAGATATCCTCGCAGACGGGCACGCCCAGGCGCACCCCCTTGAACGGGATCGGCCCCGGCATGGGGCCGGCGGCGAAGACGCGCTTCTCATCGAACACGCCGTAATTGGGCAGGTCGACCTTGTGGCGAACCGCGGAAATGCCGCCATTCTCCAGCAGCAGCACCGAATTATAGAGCTTGCCGCCCTCCACCCAGGGCGAGCCGATGAGCAGCGCCGGGCCCTCCACCGTTTCCGCTGCCAGCTCTTCCATGGCCTTGCGGCAGGCGGCCTGGAACGAAGGCTTCAGCACCAGGTCCTCCGGCGGATAGCCGGCGATGAAAAGTTCGGAGAACACCACGAGGTCGGCGCCGGAAAGCCGCGCCGCGTCGCGGGTGCGGCGGGCCAGCTCCAGGTTTCCGGAAACATCGCCCACGGTGGGGTTCAGCTGGGCGACGGCAATGAAGAGGGTGTTCGCGGGGGTGCTGGCGGGCGTGTTCATCGTGCTCATCTACCGGGCCGGCGGGAAGGGGGGAAAGGCAGGGGGGCGTTCACAGGCCGTAGCGGGCCCACAGGGCGCGCTCCTCGGCGGCGGCGACGGCACCGGCCGCCGCGTGATGGGCAAGGCTGGCCGAAAAGCCGCCGGAGCGGCGCAAAAAGAAGGGTTTCGGCGCCTCCATCAAGGGCGTCTGAACCTTTTCGCCATAGCGGGCGCGCAGGGTGGAGCGCACATCGCCCAACCCGTCGAGCAACCCCAGGCCGAGCGCCTGGGTGGCCAGCCAGAACTCGCCCGAGAACAGGGTGGCGTCATCCGCCGTCAACGTCACGCCCCGGCGCGAACGCACCAGATCCGCGAACACCACGTGCAGTTCCTTCAGCAGGGTGTCGAGCCGCTCCACATCCTCCGGGCGCTCCGGCTGGAAGGGATCGAGGGTCACCTTCCGCTCGCCGGCCGTGTAGACGCGCCGCTCGATGCCGAAGCGGGCAATGGCCTTGTCCAGACCGAAGCCAGCGCTCACCACGCCGATGGAGCCCACCACCGAGCACGGATCGGCGAAGATCTCGTCCGCAGCGCAGGCGATCATGTAGCCACCGGAGGCCGCCACATCCTCCACGAAGGCGAAGACGTGCTTCTCCTTCTCCTCCGCCAGCGCCCGGATGCGCTTGAAAATGAGGTGCGACTGCACCGGCGAGCCGCCGGGCGAATTGATGAGCAGCGCCACTGCCGGCGCCTCTTTCATCGCGAACGCCTTCTCCAGCGCCTTGGCGCAGCCCGCGAGGGTGAGCGAGGCGGAGAAGGGAGAGCTCATGCCGATGGCGCCGGAAAGGCGCACCACGGGCACCACCGGCGCCTCGGGGCGCCAGCTCTTGGGCAGAAGGGCGCGCAGGCGGCGCGGGAGGAGGGAGAGGGGATCGGCCATGCTTGAGATGTAAGCCGCGCGGGCGACGGCCTCAAGGCACCGCGAAGCCCGCCGCCAGGATCTTTCCAAAGACGCGCGGCACCCCCGCCGCGCCGGACGAGCCCGCAGGCGAGCCGGAGCCACGCAGAGCGCCCCGCCCTCGCTCAGCCCAAGCCCTGCCGACTTGTCTTGCCGCCGCCGATCCGTCTTGGCCCGGATGATCCGATCTCGCGCTGACAATCTATCCTAGCCCTGGAGATCCAGCCTTACCGTAGGGAATTATCCTAGCCGTGATGGTCAGTTCTAGCCCTGATGATCCCTCTGGCCACTGACGATCAGGCCGAACTCCGTCGATCCGTCCTGGCCCCAACGATCCGTCCTGGCCCCAACGATCCGTCCTGGCGGGGGCTATCGGCTCCGGCCTTGCCGATCATGCCCCGGCCACGCCCATCGATCTGGTACCGCCTATCGGTCCCCGCCGCGCATCAGTCTTGGCGCAGAGGCGACGCCCCGCGGGCCAAACCCCGTTCGTTGAACAAGGCTGGCGTCCAGCCAACCGGATTCGGGGATGGAGATCCTGGCCCGATCGTCGCCCCACAGGGCAACTCGCCCCAGCCGCCCGATGGCATGGCCAAGCGGCCGCGCGGCGCGCCCGCCTCAGCCCAGGCCCTGCGCATCCCGCAACACCGCCTCGGCGGCGGCGGTGGGGTGGCCGTGTGCATCGGCGAGCACCAGGCCGGGCAGGAGACGCGATGGGGTGCGCCGGCCCTTCACCGCCCGCACCAGCAGGCGCACCGCCGGCGCATCCGGCCGGGGATGAACCGCCAGAAGCTCCGCCGCGCCGAAGCGCCCGGCAAGCGCGTCGAGAATCGCCCCCAGCTCCTCCGGTCGGTGGATGAGACACAGCACGCCCCCCGGCGCGAGGCACCGATAGGCCGCCTTCACCCATGCCCCCAGCAGTTCCCCCGCCGCCATGTGGGCGCGGGCGCGGCCCGCATGGGGCGAGATCTGGTGCGCGGCATTCGCGTTGAAAGGCGGGTTCATCAGCACGAGGTCCGCCGCCCCCGGCTGAGGCTCCGCCGGTCCGGATGGACGGGCAAGGGTGAGCACATCCCCCGCCACGACGGTGCAGCGCGCCGCCCAGCCGTTGACGTCCACATTCTGAAGGGCCAGGGCCGCGAGGTCCGGATCGATCTCCACCAGCGTGCCGCGCGCCTGCGACACCCGCGCGAGGAAGGACAGCCCCGCCCCGCCCACGCCGGCTCCCAGGTCCACCATCGCGCGGCAGGCCTGCGGCGCAAGCGCCGCCAGCAGCACCGCATCATGCCCCACCCGATGGCCACGGGCCGGCTGCCGCAGCGCCACGCGGCCACCCAGAATGGCATCGCGGGTGACATCGGCGGGTGGATTTTTGCCCAAGGGGGGAATCATGGCGGATCCTGCAGGGCCGCGCCGAAGCCGGCCTCCATCAACAGGCGCCGGGCGCGGTCGGCATCCTCGTCCACCACCAGCAGGCGGCGGGGCAGAATACCGATGGAGCCTTCAAGGGCGCTGATATGCGCATCCGCGACCAAATGGCCGATTTCCGCCGCATCGAGCAGGGCTTCGATGGCGCCGAGCAACACCAAGTCATTGGTTCGCAGCAGCTCCCGCATCCTCACCCGCTCCCGCCTTGAACCCGCATCCATGTGGATGCGGCCCCTGCCCTTGGGGCCGAACTGTTGCGAACCCCTTGCGCCAAGCCCCTGGGCATCCCTATGGTGCGCCCGCAAGATTGACAAGCGGGGGCGTTTCTTGGCCATCGTTCTTCCGTTCGAGCCCAACGAGCCGTCCATTGACGCCCTGGTGCGTCTCGTGAAAGCGGACATGGAACGCGTGAACGCCGCCATTCTGGCGCGCACGGGCTCCGACGTGGCGATGATCCCGGAGGTGGCGAACCACCTCATCTCTTCCGGCGGCAAGCGGCTGCGGCCGATGCTGACGCTCGCCTGCGCCGCGCTCAGCGGCTATGAGGGCGACGGCCACATCAAGCTTTCCGCCTCGGTGGAGTTCATGCACACCGCCACCCTCCTCCACGACGACGTGGTGGACGAGAGCGACATGCGCCGGGGCAAGCTGGCCGCCCGCAAGCTGTGGGGCAACGAGGCCAGCGTGCTGGTGGGCGACTTCCTGCTGGGCCAGGCCTTCAAGATGATGGTGGAAGTGGGCTCGCTCACCTGCCTGGACATCCTGTCCAACGCCGCCAGCGTCATCGCCGAGGGCGAGGTGATGCAGCTCGCCGCCGCCAAGAACACCCAGACCTCGGAGGACGACTATCTGGCCGTCATCCGCGGCAAGACGGCCGAGCTGTTCGCCGCCGCCTGCGAGGTGGGCGCGGTGCTGGGCGAGCGGCCCAAGGCCGAGCAGGCCGCCTGCCGCTCCTACGGCATGAATCTCGGCATCGCCTTCCAGCTGGTGGACGACGCGCTGGACTATGGCGGCAGCCAGCAGAAGCTCGGCAAGAACGTGGGTGACGACTTCCGCGAGGGCAAGATCACCCTGCCCGTGCTGCTCGCCTTCCGCCGGGGGGACGAGAGCGAGCGCGGCTTCTGGCAGAAATGCCTGGAGCATGGCGACGTGACCGACGCGGACCTCAAGCAGGCCATTGCCCTGCTCATGAAGCACCGGGCGCTGGCCGACACGGTGGAGCGCGCCCGCCACTACGGCGCCATCGCCAAGGATGCGCTGGCCCTGTTCCCGGCAAGCCCGGCCAAGTCCGCTTTGTCGCAGGCCGTGGACTTCTGCCTCGCCCGCGCCCACTGAGCCCGCGCCGGCTCACGCTCCGCGCGGGCCGAACACGATGACGGCCGCGCCGGCGAGGCACAAAGCCGCGCCGGCCGCGTCCCAACGATCGGGCCGAACGCCTTCCACGGCCCACAGCCACGCCAGCGACGCCACGATGTAGATGCCGCCATAGGCCGCGAAGGCCCGCCCCGCCGCCGGCGCATCGACGAAGGTGAGCGCGACGGCGAAGGCGGAGAGGCTGGCAAGCCCCGGCAGCAGCCACCACGGCGACCCGCCATGGCGCGCCACATGCCAGAAGGCAAAGCAGCCGGCAATTTCGCCAAGAGCCGCGAACAGAAAAGCGGGCAAGGTCATGTCGTCCTCATGGGCGGTCGGGGCCTGCGGCGATCGCCGCTTCGAGCGACAAGGCTTCGGCCGGGCCGGGCAAGACGCCTGTTGTACCACCACCCCAGCCCTGTGGGACGCGGCCCGACACGCGCCCGCATACGCCCCTCCTGCGCATGCCCTTACGGCATGCCCCTTATCCCACGCGCCCTTATCCCACGCGCCCTTGGGGCCTCGCCCCGAACACGCACCGAGGATGGAGAACGGCACTGACGGCCTCCCCCACGCGGCCCCGGGGCCGCGCCCTTCGGGTGCCCCCAGCGCTGTGACCGCCTCTCCATGCGGAGGCCGCCCCTTTACCGTTAAGCCGTCGCGGATGAGCGGTGCGGATCGGCCCGCGCCATCATGGGCAGGATTGCGCGGCCCGCCCCGGCGATCCGGTACCCCAAGTCTTCGGGGCGCGAAGAATCCGGGCGCGAAGAAAGGGCCTCGACTCGATGTGCCTGCGACGATCTGCGCGCCGCGAAGGGAGAGGCCCATGCATGCCACCCAGATGCTCCCGATAGCGCCGCGTCGCCCATTCGCGGCCGAGCGCCCACAATGCAGAATAGAAAATCACGCCCGCGATATGCGCTTCAGCTCTTATGTGGACGCTGGAACAGGCTATCGATTTGCTTTTACAAGTTTCCGTAACGTAAATCACTTCCCGCTTCGCTGGGAAACGTTCCGGACCAGAGGGAAGGACCGCGAAGGCCATTGCGGGTTCAAAGCCGGAACCATCTCCGTGGGTCTCGGAGAGCGGGGCGCGCATGGTTCCTTGAATGAACATGCCTTTTGACATCCCGGCGCCCACCGCGCTCGGACACGCCCGATCTCTTGCCCCCCGGAGCGGCCGCCACTTAGGCGAAAGGGGAAACGCGCCCAACCCGTCGGATGGCGATCGCGCTCCGCCTGAAACGGCTTCTGCCCGGCTGCGGAGGAACAGGATCGCCCCAGCTTTCGCAGCGCGTAAGCCCGTCACCCCTCCCAGTCATCTCGGGCGAAGGCAATCTCCGGCGGAGACGCGGCCGCCTCAGCGCAGAACCGTGGATCGCACCCACCAGTCCGGGTGTGCGGCCGTCACCCGCCGGGCCAAAGCAACGGCGGAGCGGCAGCTCTGGGTGAGGGCGAAAACGGTGGCTCCCGAACCGGACATGCGCACCAGCAAGGCTTCGGGCAGGCTGGCCAGATGCTCCATCACATCCTGAATGCGCTGGGCCACCACACGGGCCGGCGGCTCCAGATCATTGGGTAGAGCGGCCAAGGCGGCGCGGAGCGCCCCGGCCTCGCGCGGGAGGGTGGCCGGATGCTCCGGCCCCGGCAGCACTTCCCCGGCACGCAGGCCCAGGGTGCGGAACACATCCGCCGTGGGCACCGCCACCCGGCAGTTCACGAGCACCGCTGGCAGAAGCGGCAGATCCAAAGGCGCGGACAGATCATGCCCGACGCCACGCATGATCCGCGCCCGGGGGTCGAGGCACACGGTCACGTCGGCGCCGGTGGCGCGGGCCGCCGCGAACAGGCGGGGATCATCGGCCGCGACACCGTTGAGACCGGCCAGAAGGCGCAGTGCGGCGGCCGCGTCGGACGAGCCCCCGCCCAGCCCCGCGGCCACGGGCAGGCGCTTCACCAGGCGGAAGGCGCCAAGCCTTGCACCGGCCACTTCCCGCGCGAAGGCGGATGCGGCCTTGAGCACCAGATTTTCCGCGTCGGGGCCCGCATCCACGGCTGTGGGGCCGGCCACGTCAAGCCCCAGCGGCGCTCCGGGATCGAGCGAAACGAGATCCGCCGCGCCTGCGAAGGCCACGAGACTCACAAGATCATGATACCCATCTGGCCGTCGGCCCGTGACCCTCAAGGTCAGGTTGATCTTGGCCGGAGCCTTGTCGACGAGCGGATGCATGGCCGCCCTTATGCCGCGCCGCAGGAGGGGCCGCAAGGTTCCGCCCATGCCGGAAGCGGACGACCCACGGGGCATTGGGGGGCGGCGGAACACCTTCCGCCGCCCCCTCGCCATAGCATCAAGACCGCGTGACGGCACGCAAACTTGCGGCGCACGCGGAAAGCGGCCATCCTCCCGCCATCTCGCCGCGCTTGAATAGCGCGTTGCAACGGCCGCACAGGCTCTTCAGGATTCTCGATCGGTGAAGATTCCCCGCCTCTCCTCCTCCGTGGCCCTGGCTGTCGGCCTTGCCGCGGTGATGCACCTTGCTTTGCCCGTCACGGCGCGCGCCGAGGCCCCGGCGGACCTGTCCGTGGATGAGGATCCCACCGTCTCGGGCAGCTACCTTGCCGCGCGCTTCGCCAGCTCCGAGCGCGATACGGACGCCGCGGTGACCTATCTGCGCAACCTGCTGCGCCTTGATTCGCGCAATGCGGAAGTGGTGGAGCGCACCTTCTTCGCCACCCTGGTGGACGGCCAGATGGACGAGGCCATGAAATTGGCCGAGCGTCTGGTGAAGGTGGACCGCACCCACCGCATCGCCCGCCTCGCCCTGGCGGTGAAGGCCATCAAGAAGAGCCAGTACCAGACCGCGCGAACCAACCTTTCCCTTTCGGTGCGCGGCCCCATCGGCGATCTCACCGCCACGCTGCTCGCCGCCTGGACCTTCTTCGGCTCTGGCAACACCAAGGGCGCGGTGGAGCTCATCGACCACCTGCAGGGGCCGGATTGGTATGCGCCGCTGAAGGCGCTGCATTCGGGCCTCATCCTCGACGCCGCCGGCAATCGTAAGGAAGCGGGCAAGCGCCTCGCGGAAGCGGTGAAGCTCGACCCCGGCTCCCTGCGCACGGCGGATGCCTATGCCCGCTGGCTGTCGCGCAACGAGGGCAAGGAACAGGCGGTCGCCGCCTTGGCCGAGTTCGAGAAGGCCATGCCGAACCACCCCATGGTGCTGGCGGAGATCAAGGAGCTGAAGGCCGGAAAGGCCCTTCCGCCCCTCGTCACCACCGCCCAGGAGGGGTCCGCCGAGGTGCTCTACGGCCTGGGCGCGACCCTGGGCCGGCAGGGCGGCGAGGATCTCGCGCTGGTCTATCTCCAGCTTGCCCACTGGCTCGACCCGCAGCACCCCTTCGCCACCCTCACCCTGGCCGACCTCTACGAGCAGCTGAAGCAGCCGCTCAAGGCCATCCAGGTCTATGAGAAGGTGCCGTCCACCTCGCCGCTGTGGAACAATGCGGAGGTGCAGCTCGCCCTCAATCTCGACGCGGTGGACAAGTCGGCCGAGGCGCGCAAGCACCTTCAGGAGCTGATCGCCGCCAATCCGAAGGATCTGGAAGCCATCGTGGCGCTGGGCCGCATCCAGCAGTCGCGCAAGATGTTCCCGGAGTGCGCGGGCACCTACAGCAAGGCCATCGACCTCGTTCCGAATCCGGACAAGGGCAACTGGGCGCTGTTCTACTTCCGCGGCATCTGCAACGAGCGCAGCAAGAACTGGCCGGCCGCCGAGGCTGACCTGAAGAAGGCGCTCATCCTCAATCCAGACCAGCCCCAGGTGCTGAACTATCTGGGCTATTCCTGGGTCGACCGGGGCGTGAACCTGGACGAGGGGCTGGACATGATCCGCAAGGCGGTCTCCCTGCGCCCGGACGACGGCCCCATCGTGGACAGCCTGGGCTGGGCCTATTACCGCCTCGGCCGCTATGACGACGCGGTGAACGAGCTGGAGCGGGCGGTGGAGCTGATGCCGCAGGATCCGGTCATCAACGACCATCTGGGCGATGCTTATTGGAAGGTCGGCCGCCCGCTGGAGGCCGGCTTCCAGTGGAACCACGCCCGCGACATGAAGCCCGAACCCGACGATCTCGCGAAGATTGAGAAGAAGATCCAGGGCGGTCTCGACACCGTGGACCAGCCTGCCCCCGTGCGCAAGGCCGAGGAAGACAAGAAGGCCAACTGAGCCTTCCACCCACAACGCGGCCCGCCTTGCGGCGGGCCTGCTGGGACTGGGTGCGGCCTGGGACTGGGTGCGACGTATCCCGGCCCGCGCCGCGTTCTCGCTTGCGGGCCGGTGCGGCCGGCCCCGCAGGCGGCAGGGGGAGGAAACAGCTCCCCACCACGACTCCACCGGCCCAGGGCTGAGGAAGCAAGCGCCTTGGTAGCGCGCATGCCCGTGCCACCGCTGAGAGCACCTCCCTCGAGCGCCCTCTCGCCCCGAGCGGCCCTCTCGCCTCGAGCGGTCCTTTCGTCCCAAGCGCCCCCTTCGTCCCAAGCGTCACTTGGGCGCCTTCAACTTCACCATATGGTTGAAGGGCACCGCCCCCCGCCCCGCGCCGACCATGACGGCGACGGAGCGCAGAGCGCTGCCGGGCGAAGAGCGGTAATTATCAGCGTTAACGGAGAGCGATGGCCCCGGGGGTCGATGCCGGTTCCGGACGCCCCCGCGGCACCCCTCCCCACTCCCCACTCCCCCAAGGCGCCCCCCTGCGCGCGGGATCCGGCCGGTCATCGGCGCGATGAGACCATCGCGCCGGCCCCATTTCCCGCTCAAGCTTTTGGAAACCGACCTATCGGCACCGTCCTGAGAAAGCGGGAGCCCGAGCGCCCCCCGGACAAGCGCCACGCACCGACAACGCGGCCGCCCTGGCAGGGGAGACCCGGCGCCACAGCCCCGACGCCTGCGTCGTGGCGAGACCGTGCTGGCAAGCGCCGTGCTGGCAAGACCGCAGCTGTGCGACTGCCCTGGTGCGCCCGTCCCGGCACGACGGTCCTTGTGCGACGGTCCTTGTGCGACGGTCCGGTGCGGCAGTCCTGGCAGGGGAGTCGCCGGGGACGTCCTGGTGGGGCTGCCCTGGCGCGGCTGTCCCAACACGACCGGCACGGCGCGACCAGCGCGGCAGACGTGTCCTGGCGTGGCGCCGTGCGGCGCGGTAGCTTGGCGCGAGGGCGAACACGAAAAGCCAAGGCGGAATGGGCGCGAGCCTCCGCAAGGATGAGATGGCATGGATGAATTGGCTTGGCTGGTGGTCGTGTTGCTCGCCTTTCCGGTCATGGCGCTGGTGGGCCTGATCCTCAGCCTCAAGCAGCGCAGCCGCCTGCGCCTGCTGGAAGCGCGGGTGGCGCAGCTCGAGGCAGCCATGGCCACACAAACCGTTGCGGAGCCGGTCATCCCCGAGCCGGCTCGCGCGGCACCGGTGCGCCAGCCATCCCCACCCGCGCCGGAGCAGGTGACAAGAGCCGCAAGGCCCCCTCGCGCGCGGCTTGGCACGCAGTGGAATCTCGGTCGGCTGCGGGAGAATTTCAGTGGGATCGAGGAGAAGATCGGCGCGCGATGGGCGGTCTGGGTGGGTGGTCTGGCCCTGGCGCTGGGCGGCGTGTTCCTGGTGCGCTTCGCCGTGGAGCAGAACCTGATCGGGCCCGCCGGACGCATCGGCCTTGGCCTTGCCCTCGCTTTGGCCTTGTTGGCAGCGGGTGAAGCCCTGCGGCGCCTCGACCTGCGGCAGAGCCCCGCCGCCACGCCGCCACAGGGGTGGCCCCAGGTTCCCGGCCTGCTCACCGCCATCGGCACCATGACCGCCTTCGGCAGCCTCTATGCGGCCCACGAGCTCTATCACCTCATCTCCCCTCCCGTGGCGGTGGCTCTTCTGGGGTTGACCGGCGCCGGCACCGTGCTGGCCGCGCTGCTGCACGGCCCGGCGCTGGCGGCCCTCGGCTTTGCCGGCGCGGCGGTGACCCCGTTCCTCGTCGGTTCGGACGAACCCAATGCCTGGGGCGTGGCGCTGCTCATCACCATGGTGGGGGCGGCGGCGCTGGTGGTGGCGCGCATCCGGCTGTGGCGGTGGTTCGCGGTGCTGGCGGTCGCGGGCATGGGGGCGTGGGGCTTCACGCTGCTGCTGTTCGCCGTGCCCCAGGCGGTGGCGGCCGCCGGCGCGCTCGCCTTGGCGCTGCTGGCGCTCACCGCCGGGCTGCTGACGCCGGACCATCTCCTGGGCCCACCGGGCGGCGAGCGGCCGGATCCCGTCGCCACATTGGGCGCTGCCCTGGCCCTCGCCATCGCCGCCTTCGCCGCGCAGCAGGGGGAAACGGCAGCGCTGCCGCTTCTCGTCTTCATCATCGCCGCACTTGGAGCCCTGGCGCTGGCGTGGCGCGCCCCGGCCGCCACCTTCGCCGCCTTGGCGGCGGCGCTGACGGCTCCGGTGATCCTTGCCGCCTGGGCGTTTCCGCCCCTGCCGGCCACCAGCATCGCCCCCGCCGGGCCGCTGGCGGGCGCGGTGCCGGAGCCGGCCCCGCTCGCCTTGGCCTCCTTCGCTCTCTATGGCTTCCTAATGGGGCTGCTGCTGGCGGGGATCGGCGTCGCGGGGGCTTGGCGCGCGCGGCGCGACCTGTTCGGGCTCGGGTGGGCGGCAGCGGGCACGGCCGGCCCCCTGCTGCTGCTGATCGCCGCCTACGGCCGCCTCACGGAGCTGGACCGAAGCCTGCCTTTCGCCGTTTTGGCCCTGGCGCTCGCCGCTTTGTTCACCGCCGCGTCCGAGGGTCTTTCCCGCCTTCGGCAATGGCCCGCCGCAGCCGCCTTCGCCACCGGCGGCGTGGTGAGCCTGGCCCTCGCCCTCGCCTTCGCTTTGGAGAAGGGGTGGCTGACGGTGGGGCTCGCCCTGGCCGCCCTGGGGGTCGCCTGGGCCTCCACGCAGCGCCCCCTGCCGGGCCTGCGGCAGCTCTCGGCGGGGCTGGGCCTCGTGGTGCTCGCGCGGGTGGGCTGGGACCCGACCATTGCCGGCACGGACCTCGGGACCCTGCCGATTCTCAACTGGCTGCTGTGGGGCTATGGGGTGCCCGCGCTCGCCTTCGCCGGCGCGGCGCGCCTGCTGGCGCGTGGGGGCGACGACTGGAGCCGGCGGGTGCTGGAAAGCCTCGCCTTGGTCTTCGCCATCCTGCTGGCGGCCCTGGAGGTGCGCCACCTCGCCCATGGCGGCGATGTCTTTGCCGCCGGAACCCGCCTGTTCGAGACCGGGCTGCTCGCCGCGCTCTACGGAACCTATGCGGTGGGGCTGTCGCGGCTTGCCACGGTGACGGGGCGCGCCTTCTACCGCCTGTTCGCGGATCTGGTGGCCGCGCTGGCGGCGGTCTGCGCCCTTGCGGCGCTGACGGCGGACAATCCATTCATGACCGGCCAGAGCGTCGGTGGCGTCGTATTCAATGACCTGCTCGTGGCCTATGCCCTGCCAGCCGGCCTCGCCTTGCTCTATGCGGCGGGCCTGCCGCCCGAGCGCCGGCGGCTGCGGCTCGGCGCCTCGGCCCTCGCGGTGGTGCTGGCGCTCGCTTATGCCACCTTCCAGGTCAGCCGCCTGTTCCAGGGGCCCGTCCTGTCGGCCGACCGCATCGGCGCCATGGAGTGGTATGCCTATTCCGCCACCTGGCTCGCCTTCGGCATCGTGCTGCTGGGCCTCGGCCTGTGGCAGGGCTCGCGCAGCCTGCGCCTGGCGTCAGCCGCGGTCACCATCGCCACCGTGCTCAAGGTGTTCATCTCCGACATGGCGGACCTTGAGGGCATGCTGCGCGCGGTGTCCTTCATCGGGCTCGGCGTGGTGCTGGTAGCCATGGGCTGGCTCTACCAGCGCCTGCTGGCCCATAAGGGAGAGCGCGGCGCTAGCCGGCGCGAGGACAGCGAAGAGTAAGCGCGCATTCATTCGCGCTTTCCGCGATGCAATGGCGTAATGTCACCGGCGTTCAGCAACCGGCACGGGTGCAACACGGATGATCGCCTGGGATGATTTCCGGCTGGTGCGGGCCATCGCCGAAACGGGCTCCCTCGCCGGCGCGGCGGAGCAGCTGGCGGTGAACCATTCCACCATCTTCCGGCGGCTTGGCGCCCTGGAAACGCATATCGGCACCCGCCTGTTCGACCGTTCCCGCTCCGGCTACGTGCCGACCCCCACCGGCGAGGAGATGGTGCGCCTGGCCGAGCGGATGGGCGAGGAAGTGGCGGCCGTGGAACGCCGCATCACCGGCCAGGATCTGCGGCCTTCGGGCGAGCTGCGGGTGACCACCAACGATTCCATGCTCATTCACCTGCTGACGCCGGTGTTCGCCAGCTTTCGGGAGGCCTATCCGGAAATCCGGCTGGAGGTGGTGGTCAGCAATTCATCCCTCAGCCTGTCCAAGCGCGACGCGGATGTGGCCATCCGCGCCAGCGACCGGCCCGGTGACGCCCTGGTGGGCCGCCGCATCGCCAGCATCGGCTGGGGGGTCTATGCCCGCCCGGACATGGTCCCCGGCGGCCGTCTGGAACCGGGCGAGCTGCGCCGGCACGACTGGATCGGCTTTTCCGACGCCCTCGGCGGCATCAAGCCGGCCAAATGGCTGCGGGAGCGGGTGGGCGAAGAAAGGCTGGTGTATCGCGTCAATTCAGTGCTCGGCCTTGCCGAGGCGGCGGCCGCCGGCATCGGGCTCACGGTGCTGCCCTGCTTCATCGGCGCCCGCACCCCCGGCCTGCGGCGCTTCCTCGGCCCCGAGCCGGAAATGGCATCGGGCCTCTGGCTGGTGACACACCCGGACATCCGAGCCACGGCCCGCGTCCGCGTGTTCATGGAACATGTGGGCCACGAGCTGCACCGCCAGCGCGCGCGCATCGAGGCGGAGGACGAGCCCTCATCCCCGGAGCTGCAGGCCGGCACGGGGCCAGCGGGGGAGCCAGCCCTTTAAGGTCGTCCGGAACGCCCTTCTCCGCAGCCCAATTGCCGCTGGGGAGACGGCCGAGACCGCCTCCTTAAGGCTCGCCCCTCAGGCCAGGACCGAGATCCGCAGCTTGCGCTTCCCGCGCGGCCGTTGGTCCTCCCCCAAATGACGACGCGCCGAGGCTAGGCGTCCAGCTCAGCGCGAGACGAAGCCGGAGCTGTTCCGCGCAAAGTGGGACAGGGGCGCCCGACAGCGCGCCACGCGGAACCCGGAGCTTTTTCGGGTGGGAGGGAGGCGACGTCCTGGGGCGGGGCAGGCCAACCCATCGCCTTAAGGCATCACCCCCGGGCCGGTGCCAGAGGACCGGGCGCTCTCAAATCGAGGCAGGAGCATCATTGTGGATCAGCGGGGTCCCGAAAGCGCGCCCATCGCGGCGGCGGAGCCGCGCGCAACCCGACCGGAGATCGGGACAGCGACGACGAGCGCCAGAAGGATGAATGTGAAACAGCGGCCTTCCGCGCCCACTGGGCGGGGCGCCCGTTCAGGCCCCCGTCCTCAGCTGCCAAAAGCCTCTCTCAGCAGAGGCTCATTTGGAAGAGACTCACTCCGCCGAGGCTTCCTGGGCGGCGGTGCGCGAACGGCTGCGGCGCGAGGCCACCTGAGGGCGGTCGCGCCCCGTCCGCTGGAAGTCACACCACATGGTCTGCACACCCGAGAGGGTGCCGCGGAAGCTGCCGGGCCCGGTTTTCACCACATCGAAGCACGGCTCGAAGCTCATGCCCTTCACGGCGCCACACACTGCGCCGCTGCGCACACGAAGGGTGTTGGCCGGCAGGCGCACAAAGCGGGCCGGCGCCTCGCGCAGGGAGATGATCCCGGCCACCGAGCCGTCAGCATTGACCCGCCCGGAGCCCTTGGAGCCCTCGAAGCAGGTGAAGGAGAAATCACGCCCGACAACGAACGCCCGCGCCTGTTCAGCGCTGAGCTGTTCCTCGGCCCGGGCGGCGGTGGTCAGCGCCGGCCCCGTCACGATGGTGGCGAAGCCGACAGCCGCAAGAAGAGTTTTGCGCATGGCTGGTTCGCTAAATGCTTGTCGTTTCAGCCGTCCACTTGCGCAGACCCGCCCCGGCACTGTCAAGGGCCAGCTCCGCCACCCGGCCCGGAAAACGCAATTCCCGAGCCATTTTTCCCGGCACTGTGCCCGCCGGGACGCGCGATTTTAACCCTGCGTTCACACACTCACCACCACCGGCCGCTTCACCGGTTCCTCGCGGATCGGCAGGTTGATGGCGGCGGAAGCGAAGGAGAGCGCGACGGCGAGCCACCACACCAGGTCATAGGAGCCGACCGCCTCATAGATCTCTCCGCCCAGATAGACGCCGATGAAGCCGCCCACCTGGTGCGAGAAGAAGGCGAAGCCGTAGAGCATGGCCATGTAGCGGGTGCCGAACATGAGCATGACGAGGCTAGATGTGGGCGGCACCGTGGACAGCCAGAGCAGCCCCAGCACCGCCCCGAACAGGTAACAGCTCAGCGGCGTCACCGGCAGCATGATGAAGGCTGCGATGGCCACGCCGCGCCCCGCATAGATCCAGGCCAGCAGCCACTTGCGCGACACGCGCCCGGTGAGATAGCCGGCGCCGATGGAGCCGGCCATGTTGAACAGGCCGATCAGTGCCAGCGTCACCGCGCCCACCGAAAGGCTCATGCCGCGATCCACCAGGAAGGCCGGCATGTGCACGGTGACGAAGGCCAGCTGGAAGCCGCAGGTGAAGAAGCCCAGCACCAGCATCACATAGCTCGGATGGCGGAACGCCTCGGACAAGGCGGCGCCCACGCTCTGCTGATGCACCGCCGCCGGGCCGGCCGGGCGCGCGGCGCCCCGGGTGGCGAGGGCCAGCGAGAAGGGCATCACCAGCAGCAGCGAGATGCCGAAAACGATCAGAGTCTCCTGCCAGCCTACCGCCTGGATGAGCCCGGTGGTGAGGGGTGGAAACAGGAACTGGCCAAACGAGCCTGCTGCCGTGGCGGCACCGAAGCCCAGCGACTTCAGCCGGTCCGGCAACAGCTTGCCGAACGCCGCCAACACCAGATTGAACGAGGCGGCGGAAAGGCCGAACCCCACCAGCACACCGGCGGTGAGCTGCAGGGCGCCGGGCGTGCTGGAATAGGCCATCAGCACGAGGCCGGCGCCATAGATGAGCGCGCCCGCCCACAGCACCCGCACGGTGCCGAACCGGTCGGCGATGGCGCCGGCGAAGGGCGAGCCCAGGCCCCACAGGAGATTCTGGATGGCCACCGCCAGCCCGAACACGTCGCGCCCCCAGCCGAATTCCCGCGACATGGGCACCAGGAACAGGCCGAACACCGAGCGCGGCCCGAACGTGACCATGGCGATGACGCAGCCGGCGACGATGATGAGCAGCGCCGGCAAATGACGCCCGGGAGCCGAGACCGGAGAGGATGAGGCAGGTGAGGCGGACATGACCCGTTCTTTCCGCGCGGCAAGACCGTCCGCCGCGATTCGAGGTCATGTTAATGCCCGCCCGAGGGCTGTGAAAAATCAATAATAGAAAAGAAACCCATGAGACTTCCGAATGGAAGCCTCATGGGACCGTCCGTACCGGATCGCAGCCCGCTTCGAGGCGACGCGGAGAGACCCGCTCCGCCCCTGCGAGCCCATCGGTCAGCCCCCGCGCGGGCCCTCACCACGGCGCGGGCCATCCCCGCGGCGGGGGTGAGGCGTGCCGAAGAAGCTGCGCAGATCCTTGCGGGCAGCCTGCTCGAAAACCTTCTTCTGGGCGGGGTCGAAGGTCTTGTAGAGCGGATCCAGCGTATCCGCCACCTGGCGCAGCTCGCCGGAAGCGGTGGCCATGCGGTCAGAGGCGGCGCGCATCCGGGTCACCATGTCGGGACGGGCGGGACGCTGACCAGACTGGCGGGCGGCCTGGCGCGCAGCGTGCAGGGCATCCATCCGCGCGGCGCGCTCCTGGGCCACATTGCGCAGCGTGGTTTCAAACGCGGGCCACAGCTTTTCCTGATCGGCCGTCAGCTTCAGCGCGCCCTTGAGATCAGCAATGCGGGCGTCGAACACCGCAGCCCGCTTTGCGGCCGTGGCCTGCGGGTTCGCCGGCGCGGCAGCCGGAGGTGCAGCCGTCTGGGGCGCAGCCTGCTGGGTGCTCTGGGGCGCAGCCGCATCGGCGGGACCGGCGGCATGGGCGATCGCCGAGCCGGCGAGAAGCGCGGCGGTGGCGGCGGCGATAACGGCTCTCTTCATCAGATCCTCCTTAAAGGATGGCCGCACCATGGCCCCACCGACCCCGCACCTCAACTTAAAGTTCGGTAATTATCCTTCCCGCGACTGGGTTTGAATAGCGCCTTGACCGGCCCCTCACGCAGCGGCGGGACGCGGCCACAGGACCTGCGTCTTGCGGGTAGCCACCGCGCCGTCCACCGGATCGTAGCCTCGCCGCTCCATCTCGCAGCGCCACATGCCCGGGCTGCCGGAAACGCGATAGAGCGCATAGGCTCCCGCGCCACGGTCGTCGTTCGGCCCGGCGGAAGCGGAAGGCACGCCCACCACGGGAATGGAGCCCCCCTCCCCGGTTTCCACCTGGCCGAGAGCCGCGCGATGGTCGTGCCCGTGCAGCACCAGCTCCGCCCCGGATTGGGCCAGCACCGCGCGCAGGGCCGCCGCATCCTTGAGATCGCGGTGAAACGGCCGGTGGCCCACCGGCGGGTGATGGATCATCACGACGCGGAACAGCCCCTCCGTCCCCAGCGCCGCGAGCAGCGCCCGCAGGCGGCCCAGCTGGGCCTTGCCCACCTCGCCGCTGGCAAGGAAGACCGCCGTCGGCACGGCGGTGGAAACGCCCACCACCGCCACGGGCCCGCGCCGCCGCACATAGGGAAAGGCGTCCACGTCCACCGGCGTATGGGGGTGGCTTTCATCGCCGCGCAGGAAGGGCGCCCAATGCTCCAGGTGGTAGTGCATGGCGGAGCGCACATAGGCATCGTGATTGCCGGGCACCACGCTCACCGTTTCGGGCGCGCCGAGGGAGGTGAGGAAGGCGGCGCCCGTATCGAACTCGGCCGGCAGGCTCACATTCACCAGGTCGCCGGTGACGCAGATGTGGTCCGGCTTCTGCTCCTGCAGGTCGTCCATCAGCGGGCCGAGGGTCGAGGCGCCGAAATTGCGCCGCCGGGCGCCGATCCAATTCATCATGCCGAAGAAGCGCTTGCCCAGCAGCTCGGACAGCTGCGCCTCTGGAATCGGGCCAAGATGGGGATCGGACAAATGGGCGAGCACGAACATGACGGCGGCGAGCCTCTCGAGCTTTCCTGAGCATCCCCGCTCCACACGATCCGGGAACGCTCCAGCCTATTGAGTTGACGCGTTTTCTTCAGGTGAACCGGGCCCCACCTTACTCGAAAACGCACGCGCGCGAGGAAGGCCCGCCACCCTCGCGCCCCTCCTTTAGAGCATCCCGTGGGCCGCGCAACCTCGGTGCCGGCGCGGGCGGGACTGAGAATTCATTTGCCTCCCGCATCGGGGGCAACAATCCTGGTGCGGCGCGGCAAGCCGCGCTATGCCTCGATGCCCCGCCCGGGGGGACCGGTCAGGAGCCTTGTCACGACGTGCGCGCATTCCGCTTCATCACCTTCATCGCCCTTGCCCTGCTGCCCCTGCGCGCGGAAGCCGCCCATGTCTCCGTGCGTGGCAATGAAATTCTGGTGGACGGGCGCCCCTTCATTCCCAACGGCGCCGCGGGCGAAACCCGCCTGGCCGAGCTGAAGGCGCTGGGGGCCAATGTGGTACGCACCTATGGCCAGGAGCCCGGCGAGATCCTCGATGCGGCGCAGCGGGCCGGGCTGAAGGTGATCGTCGGCTTCTGGATGGGGCAGCCCCGCCTCGGCTTTGATTACCGCAACCGTCAGGCAGTCGATGCGCAGCTCGAGAACCTGCGCCATATGGTGGAAAGATACCGGAACCACCCGGCCCTGCTCATGTGGGGCATCGGCAACGAGGTGGAGGTGGAGCTTCCGCCGGCGGAGGTGCAGGCCACCGTGTGGCCGGCCATCGAGGAGGCCGCGCGCATGGTCAAGACCCTCGATCCGAGCCACCCCACCCTCGCGGTGCTGGCGGAGGTGGGCACCGACAAGGCCCGCCAGCTGAAGGAGCTGGCCCCCTCCATCGACGTACTCGGCATCAATGGCTATGGCGACGGCCTGCTGACGGCGGAAACCCGCGCCCGCGCCCAGGGCTGGGCCGGCCCCGTGGTGTTGACGGAAATGGGCCCGGTCGGCCACTGGGAGGCCCCCAAGACCCCCTGGGGCGCCCGCATCGAACCCACCTCGTCCACCAAGGCGGACCTCATGCGCCGCTACCTGTCCATGGCCAGCCATTCGGGCGTGGGCACAATCGTCTTCCTCTGGGGCCAGAAGCAGGAGGTGACGCCCACCTGGTATTCGCTGCTGCTGCCCAACGGCGACTGGAGCGAGACGGTGGAGGTGATGGCGGACCAGTGGGACGGCACTCCCCCCGGCGGCGACAACCACGCCCCGCGCATCCTCTCGCTCCAGCTCGATGGCCCGGTGCTGCTGAAGCGCAACGGCATGACCCAGCTCCGCGTCAACGCCACCGATCCCGATGGCGACCCGCTGAAGGTGGAATGGCAGGTGATGGCCGAAAGCACAGCACCCAGCCTCGGCGGCGATCCCGAGCCAGTTCCGCCCAGCTTTCCGGAAGCCGTGCACGAGGCGGGGCCGAACATGGTCCGCATCGGCCCGCTCCAGCCAGGCGCCTACCGCGTGTTCGTTACCGTGCGCGACGGCCGAGGCGCCGCCGCCACCGGCAACGTCCCGATCCTGGTGCGGTGACCCCGGCCCCCGCGCCCCATGCTCCCCATTGCCGGGCATCAGCGGGAGGGCGCGATTGCGGAAGCCATTTTCATTGGTGATTTTCTTGCGGAGAGCTTTTGATGGCCAAGATTGACAGGCTGCTGGTGGGCGAGGCCCTGGTGGGCGACGGCAACGAGGTGGCGCATATCGACCTCATCATGGGCCCGCGCGGCTCGTCCGCCGAATATGCGTTCGTCAGCGCCCTCACCAACAACAAGGACGGCTTCACCACCCTGCTCGCCGTGGTGGAGCCGAACCTGCTCGCCAAGCCGAACACGGTGCTGTTCAACAAGGTGACCATCAAGGACGCCCGCCAGGCGGTGCAGATGTTCGGCCCCGCCCAATATGCGGTGGCCAAGGCGGTCACCGACAGCGTGGCCGAAGGCATCATCCCCATCGAGGAAGCGGACGACATCTTTATCTGCGTGGGGGTGTTCATCCACTGGGACGCCGAGGACGACGCCCGCATCCAGGACTTCAACTATGAGGCGACCCGGCAGGCCATCCACCGCGCCGTGACCGGCTCGCCCCGGCCGGCAGACGCCATCGCCCGCGCGCACAGCGCCCAGCACCCGCTCGCCGCCCGCTGATCCCGCCGCCAGCGGCTGCCGGCCGGCGCGCGATTACACCGGCGCGCGCACGTCCGCCGGCACTTCGTCCAGCTTGCCGGTTGGGGCCAGGAACTTGATGAGCTGCACCGCCCGGTCGCCGGGGGAGGCCAGCTTGGCGATAATGCCGCGCAGCGCCTTGAACTCCTGCGCCGACAAGGGCTCGAACAGCGAGTCGTTGGCGGGCACCTGAACCTTGACCAGCTCGGTGAGGCGCCGTTCCGCCTCCGCCGTCACCGCCAGCACCACCCGGCGGCGGTCCTCCGGGTTCACGGTCTTGGTGACGAGGCCCGCCGTGACCAGCTTGTTCACCTCCAGGGTGATGAAGGCGCCGGACAGATGCAGATGCTCCGCCACCTGGTTCACGCCCAGATTGGTCATGCGGTCGCTGAGCCGGGCGATGGAGGTCAGGATCGTGTATTGCGTGCCGGACAGGCCGATCAGCCCCCCCAGCCGGTCCCGCACTTCCTCGATGACCGCGGCGAACGCCAGCATGTCGTGCAACAGGTCGCGAAAGGTGACATCGGACCTGTCCACCAGGAGGGCCGGCCGCGAGACCGTGAGCGGCAGAGGCTTGCGACCCTTGGCTGGCTTCAACGACATGACACGGCACTCCTCCGGCAACTGCGCGCCGCCCCGCAGCGGATGCGGCGCGCTTCCATCCCCGGTATTAGCTATTTGCGATAGCTATATGATATCACCGGTCCGGTCGAGTGAGCATCCGCCAGACGGTCAGGGCCGCCCAACCTTCGGGTAATGGCTGCGCGCGGGCGGGGCCGGGAAATAGCCCGCCGAAAAAATGCGGCGCGCGCAGCCGGGTTACGCAAAGCTCATTCGGTGCCGGCGGGACGCAGGCCGCCATACGTGTTCCACGGCGTGGCCACCAGCCACCCGCAATCCACCGGCAGGTTCACCCCGGTAATGGCCGAGGCCGCCTCCCCCGCCAGGAAGGCAACCGCCCGGGCCACTTCGTCCGGCTCCACCAGGCGCTGCATCGCCGCGTTCGCCTCCAGGGCCGACACGTCCCGCTCGCCGCGCGCGATGGCCTGCCGCAGAGCGGGCGTGAGCGTGTAGCCGGGCGAAACCGCGTTCACCCGCACCCCTTGAGGGCCCCACTCGGCCGCCAGGCACTCGGTCATGGCGATCACGGCGGCCTTCGCAGGGCCGTAGGCGTGGAGGGGAACCGACCGCAGGCCGGTGATGGAGGCGATGTTGACGATGCTGCCGCCGCGCCGGGTCAGCATGGCCCGCGCGAAGGCCAGGCAGGCCACATAAGTGCCGCGCTGGTCGATGCGGATCACGTCGTCCCAGCGGGACAAAGGCAGGTCGTGGGGCCGCTCCGGCGGCTGAAGCACCCCGGCGCTGTTCACCAGCACCGCCACCGGGCCGAAGTCGGCCTCAATGGTCGCGGCGCAGGCGGCAAGGCCCTCCGCGTCGCCGACATCGGCCGCGTATGCCCGGCCGCTCACCTCGGCGGCGAGCTGCTCGGCCGGCTCCAGGCTGCGGTCGAGCACCGCGACACGGGCCCCCGCCTGGGCGAAATGGCGCACACAGGCGGCACCGATGCCGC
The DNA here is from genome assembly GCF_043831965.2 of Xanthobacter variabilis. NCBI lineage: Bacteria > Pseudomonadati > Pseudomonadota > Alphaproteobacteria > Hyphomicrobiales > Xanthobacteraceae > Xanthobacter > Xanthobacter variabilis. Next base: position 1,598,172 of record NZ_CM195533.1, on the reverse strand, counting down.
TGGCGCCACCGGTCACCACCACCACGGGCGCGACATTTCCAATCGAGCGCTCGCTTTTTAAAATGGACATGTCTTTCCTCCCTCACCTTTGCTTAGAGAGGCGGATGGGTCCTTTCCGCGTCGCTGTCAATGGGTGGATATCAAGCCGGGCGCGTCGCCACCGCTCGAAAAGGGCGCCATGAAGGCCGAGCAATCAGGCCGCGCGATCCGGGCACGCTGGCCGCAAGGGGCCTCCCCCGGGGAAATCCTCGGGGGAGCACCCGCATTGAAAAAGGCGATCCTCAGGCCTTGGCCTGGCCGCGCTCCATGGCCTCGACGATCAGCTTGTGGGCTTCCGCCTTGTCGCCCCAGCGCAGAACTTTCACCCACTTGTTGGGCTCGAGGTCCTTGTAGTGCTCGAAGAAGTGCTCGATCTGCTTCAGCGTGATCTCGGGCAGATCGGTGTATTCGGCCACCTTGTCATAGCGCTTGGTGAGCTTGGAGACGGGCACGGCGACGATCTTCTCGTCCTGGCCGCTCTCGTCCTCCATCACCAGCACGCCGACCGGGCGCACCGCGATCACGGAGCCGGGCACCAGGGCGCGCGTGTTGCACACGAGCACGTCGGCCGGGTCGCCATCGCCGGAAAGGGTGTGGGGGATGAAGCCGTAATTCCCCGGATAGCGCATGGAGGTATAGAGGAAGCGGTCCACGAACAGGGCGCCGGACTCCTTGTCCATCTCGTACTTGATCGGCTCGCCACCGATCGGCACTTCGATGATGACGTTGACTTCCTCCGGGGCTTTCTTGCCAGTTGGAATGGCTTCGATGCGCATGTCAGTCTCGCTTCCAGCTTGGGGTCGCGCGGGAATGACTCCGCGCGGGCGCTACCGCTGCCAAGCGAAGGCGATCTTGTCCAGCGTTTTCGTGCCGAACCGTTCATTGGACGATGCGACCGGTTGCCCTCCCAGCGCCGTATAGAAACCCACAGCGGCTTCGTTTTCCGCCAGCGCCCACACCACCAGACCACCCAGGCGCGCCATCGCCAGATCGCTGCGCGCGGAGGCGAACAGGCGCTGGCCGAAGCCCAGGCCCTGGAACTGGGGATGCAGGTAGATCTCGTAGATCTCGCCGCCATAGGGCAGCGCCTTGGCGCGGTTGCCGCCGTAATTCACGTAGCCGGCGAGTTCGTTGCCCACCTTCAGCACGTTGAGACGGCTGCCGCGGGCGATGGCGGCTTCCCACCAGGCGGGGCCGCGCCGCTCCACCATGCGTTCCAGCTCCAGGCCGGGGATGAGCCCGCGATAGGTGGCGCGCCAAGCCGCGTCGTGAACCGCCGAAATGTCCATGGCATCGGCGGGTTTCGCTCTTCGGATTTCGATGACGAGCGTGCTCATGGATGAATGGAAGCAAACCTTCACCCGTCCTTCAAGACATTTCGGAACCGGGCACGGTAACGTCATTTTCAGATGACAGGCGGGCCGGCCTTTCCCCGCCGTGGGACGGGCGCTAGCATCGCGCCGCCGAAGGAATCGTCCGGAGGTGTTCCGGCGGGGTCGCCTCGCCGCATCGTGATCCCCGAGGTCTGGCCGCCCCGTGCGCATGCTCCGATTTCTTCTCCGCTTCGTCGGCTTCTGGCTGATGGCCGGCGGATTCGTGGCGCTGATCGTCGACGGCACGCGGTCCATCGCGGCCTCGCAGGTCCTGTTCACCTCCGTGGGCGACGCCTGGGGCGTGATCGCCCCGGAAAAGCTCGATGAAGCGCAGGCCAGCGCCACCGCCGCCGCGCCCTGGCTCTGGCCGAAGCTGGTGGAACCGCTGCTGGGGCTGCCGGCCTCGGTCATGCTGGTGGTGGTCGGCCTCGTCCTGCTCGGCCTAGGGCGGGCGCGGGAGCGCTCCCGCTTCCAGGCGAGCTGAAACGCGCGGCCAACTGGCGAAGGGCCTCCCGCCGGCGGCGGCGAGACCCCATATTGGGCCCACACAGCAACAGCGCCGCACCCACGCGCCGGCGGAGCCGGACGGGTCCGGCGCACGCGGGAGCCTCGCCATGCTCTTCATGAGGAAGCCACTCAACCTGCCCACCGCCGCCGAGGCGCTGCCGGGGCGGCCGGCACCCCTGCCCACCGCCACCACCCATTTCGTCTCGGGCCACCCGCTGAAGGGGCCCGACCCCGAAGGGCTTCAAAGCGCCGTGTTCGCGCTGGGCTGCTTCTGGGGCGCGGAGCGCAAGTTCTGGCAGCAGCCCGGCGTGTGGGTGACCGCCGTGGGCTATGTAGCGGGCCTGACGCCCAACCCCACCTATGAGGAGGTCTGCTCCGGGCTCACCGGCCACACCGAGGCGGTGCTGGTGGTCTATGACCCGGCCGTGGTCACCTTCGAGACCCTGCTCAAGCTGTTCTTCGAGGCCCATGACCCAACCCAGGGCATGCGCCAGGGCAATGACGTGGGCACCCAGTACCGGTCCGGGATCTATGTGTCGGGCGAGGAGCAGATGGCCGCGGCACAGGCGGCCAAGGCGGCCTATGAGGCGGTGCTCAAGCCCCGGGGCTTCGGCCCCATCACCACCGAAATCGCGCCGCTGGGCCCGTTCTACTTCGCCGAGGATTACCACCAGCAATATCTGGCGAAGAACCCCAACGGCTATTGCGGGCTGGGCGGCACCGGCGTGTCCTGCCCCATCGGCACCGGGATCGCGGCGCAATAACAGGGGCTTGCGGAAGCGGCCGCCTCTTTCCGAAGGCCGCTTCCGCTCAGCGTGGCGCTGTGCCGTAGGCCGCGAGGAAAACGCGCACCGCGCCGTCCACGGTCGCCTTCAGCTCGTCGGGCGAAGGAGCTTGGCTGGTGCCGAACAGCAGGCCCTTCGCCAGCTTGCCCTGGCACAGATTGAAGAACTGGAAGGCCGCCATCTCGCAGTCGTCCACCTTCAGGTGGCCGAGTTCCACCTGCCGGGCGATCAGAGCCGCGAGCCGCTGGCCCCCCTGGCAGGGGCCAGCCTCGAAAAAGGTCTGGCCGATGGCGGGAAACTGCTCGGCGGCGCCGATCACCATGCGCAGAAGGCGGATGTGCTCCGGTGACACCATCATCGACATGAAGCTCTCGCCGATGCGCTTCAGAAGGCTTTCCGCATCGCTGTCGGCCGGGCCGTATTCGAACAGGCGTTCCGCCGACTTGCGCCGGTCCACCTCCACCAGGGCCTGGAACAGCTCGACCTTGCCGGCGAAATAGGAATAGATCGTCGCCTTGGAGACGCCGCTGGTGCGGGCGATCTCGTCCATGCTGGCGCCGTCGAAACCCTTGTCGAAGAATACGCGGCGGGCGCCATCGATGATGGTGCGGCGCTTGCCGGTCTCGGGCTCGGTGCAGGCCGCCATGCGCGAGGCCTGGAACTCACTCGTACTCGATTGCCTCATGTCCACCTTCCTGCCCTCACTTTGCTTAGGGGCAGCGCGGCCGACTGTCAAAGAAATTGACTGAACGGTTTGGTTCAGTCTAATTGAGAAGCCGCCAGGACTGAACTGTCTGGTCAAGCGTTCCAGTGTGGAGAGGCTCCGTGTCCCAGGCCACCAAGTTTGAAGCAGCCGAGCACGAAACGGGCTCCCCGCCGCCGCCCGGCGTCACCGTTCTCAAGACCCGCCCGGCCGATACCCCCGCCCCGGCGGCCGAGGCCCCGGTGGCGGCCGGCCCCGCCAAGCCCAGCCGTAAGCGCCTCGTTCTGGGGGGCGTGCTGGCCCTCCTGTTGGCGGCGGGCGGCTGGTATGGGGTGCAATGGTGGCAGGTGGGCCGGTTCGAGGTCTCCACCGACGACGCCTATGTGAGCGCCGACACCTCCATCCTGGCCGCCAAGGTGGCCGGCTATGTGAAGAGCGTGGACGTTTCCACCAACCAGCGCGTCAAGGCCGGCGACGTGATCGCCCGCATCGATGACGGCGACTATGTGCTGGCCGTACAGGCCGCGGCGGACAAGATCGCCACCCAGGAAGCCGCCCTCGCCCGCTTCGACGAGCAGCGCAAGGCGGCGGAGGCCGCCGTCGCCCAGGCCAAGGCCCAGCTTGCCGCCACCGAGGCGGACAAGCAGCGCGCCGAGCTGGAATTTGAACGGCAGGACAAGCTCGCCAGCTCCAATTTTGCCAGCCGCTCGGTGCTCGACAATGCCCGCGCCGACCGCGACAAGGCCAATGCCAACGAGCTCTCCGCCACGGCGTCCGTGGCCTCCGCCGAGGCTTCCCTGGCGGTGCTGAAGGCGCAGCGCATCGAGGCCGAGCGGGTGCTGGCCGAATATCGCACCGCCCGCGACCAGGCCCAGCGCAACCTCGACTTCACGGTGGTGCGCGCCCCCATTGACGGGGTGGTGGGCAATCGCGCCGTGCAGGTGGGCCAGTTGGTGCAGCCCGGCACGCGGCTCGCCGCCATCGTGCCCCTCGACGCCGTCTATGTGGATGCCAATTTCAAGGAAACCCAGCTCGGCCGCCTGCATCCGGGCCAGAAGGTGCAGATCTATGTGGACGCCTATCCGGACCGCGACCTGACCGGCACCGTGGAGAGCGTGTCGCCGGCCTCCGGCGCGGTGTTCTCCCTGCTGCCGCCGGAGAATGCCACCGGCAACTTCACCAAGATCGTGCAGCGCATTCCCGTGCGCATCGCCCTTGATGCCCACACTTTGGAAGGCCACCGGCTGCGGCCGGGCATGTCCGTGACCGCCGTGGTGGACACCCGCTCGGACACCCATTGAGGCCCGGGGCGGTGAGGACCCGAGCCGCGCCCAAGGCCGGAGGCTGACCCATGTCCATGGCCACCACAGCCGCCCCTGCTCACGGCATGGAGGCAAGGCGCATGTTCGCCTTCATCTCCATGGTGTTCGGCATGTTCATGGCGATCCTGGACATCCAGATCGTCTCGGCCTCTTTGGCGGAGATCCAGGCGGGGCTTGCCGCCTCGTCGGACGAGATCTCCTGGGTGCAGACCAGCTACCTCATTGCCGAGGTGGTGATGATCCCGCTGTCGGGCTTCCTGTCGCGGGCGCTGTCCACCCGCTGGCTGTTCGCCGCCTCCGCCGCCGGCTTCACCATCATGAGCTTCATGTGCGCGACGGCGACCTCCATCGAGCAGATGATCATCTATCGCGCGCTCCAGGGCTTTCTGGGCGGCGGCATGATCCCCACCGTGTTCGCGGCGGCCTATTCGGTCTTCCCACGCGAGAAGCAGCCCATCGTCGCCCCCCTCATCGGCCTGGTGGCGACGCTCGCCCCCACCATCGGCCCCACGGTCGGCGGCTATCTCACCGACCTGTTCTCCTGGCACTGGCTGTTTTTGGTGAACGTGGTGCCGGGCATCTTCGTCATCATCGCCACCATCACGCTGGTGGATTTCGACGAGCCGGACTTCGCCCTCTTGGACCGGTTCGACTGGTGGGGCCTGCTGTTCATGGCCGGCTTCCTCGGCAGCCTGGAATATGTGCTGGAGGAAGGGCCCACCAATGACTGGTTCGAGGACAACGCCATCCTTCTCTTCGCCATCGTGTGCGCGGTGTCGTCGGTAGCCTTCTTCGCGCGGGTGCTGATGGCGTCCCATCCGGTGGTGGACATCAAGGCGTTCGTGAACCGCAACTTCGCCATCGGCTCGGCCTTCAGCTTCGTGCTGGGCATCGGGCTTTATGGGCTGACCTATCTCTATCCCATCTTCCTCAGCCGGGTGCGGGGCTATTCGGCGCTGCAGATCGGCGAGACCATGTTCGTCACCGGCATCGCCATGTTCCTCACCGCGCCCATTGCCGGGCGGCTGATGACCAAGCTCGACCCGCGCGTGATGATGGGCGTGGCGTTCGCGGGGTTTGCGCTCGGCACCTGGTGGATCACCTTCATCACCAAGGACTGGGACTTCTGGGAGCTGCTGATCCCGCAGATCCTGCGCGGCACCTCCCTGATGCTGGCCATGATCCCCATCAACAACATCTCGCTGGGCACCCTGCCGCCGGACCAGCTCAAGAATGCCTCGGGCCTGTTCAACCTCACCCGCAATCTTGGCGGCGCGGTGGGTCTCGCCCTCATCAACACGGTGATGAACCACCGCTGGGATCTGCATCTGGCGCGCCTGCACGAGAGCGTGCAATGGGGCAGCGCCACCGCCATCGAGCGCCTGGACGGGCTCACCGCCACCTTCTCCGGCCTCGGCTCCAATGCGGCCGATGCGGCGCTGAAGCAATTGGCGCTGATCGTGCGCCAGCAGGCGCTGGTAATGGCCTTCGCCGACGTGTTCGCCTTGCTGACGGTGCTGTTCCTGGCGCTGATCCTGGCCGCGCCGCTGATGCGCCGCCCCAAGCCCGGCGGCGGCGGGGGCGGCGGCCATTGAGCGGAGCCGGCCGGCTCAGCCGCGCACCTCGGCGGAGAGCAGGTCGTAATTCTCCACTACGATGCATTGGCGGCTGACGGAGATGAGGCCGCGCTTCTGGAACTTGTCGAGGGTCATGGTCACCCATTGCCGGGTGGCGCCGACGATGGCGGCGAGCTGGTCATGGGTGAGCTTGCGCTCGATGACGAGCCGGTTGCCCTCGCGCCGGCTGGAGGTGTCGGCGAAGATGATGAGGAGCTGCGCCAGCCGCTCGGTGACCGAGCGGGTACCCAGCATCTGCACCAGAGCCGAATAGCATTTGCCTTTCGCCACCAGCCCCTCGATGAGGCAGATGGCGAAGCGCGGCATGGTCTCCGCCAGGCTGCGGATCTTGGCGCCGGTGAGGTAGAGCACCTCCGCGTCGTCATGCACGTCCGCCGACCAGACATGGCTGCCGCCGCCGAACACTTCCGGCCCGCCCACGAAATGGCCCGGCGTCCATAAAGCCAGGGTGATCTCGCGGCCGGCGGGGCTCACATAAAAGGTGCGCACCGTGCCGCTCTCGATGAGCCAGATGCCGCCATGGGTGTCGCCCTGGCGGAACAGCTGCTCCCCGGCGGTGAGCTTCCGCGGCACACCGGCCGCGCGCAAGCGGCTGATCTCCTCCGGCGTCAGGCGCTGGAGGAAATCGGCGCCCGCATTGAGCTCGTCCGTCTCGTCGCTGAGGAAGACGGCGGAGAGGCTGGCCTCGCTGTCCTTGAGTGCGCCCATGCGGCGCTCCATGTCGCTCACCGTTCCCTCACTGGCTCTGCTGCGCGAAGGCCTTGAGGCTCTCGGCGCGGATATGCTCATGGCAGGCGCGCTTCAGCTCCATGAAGGCGTCCGTGGTCGCCATCTCGGAGTCGCGCGGGCGCGGCAGGGTCACCTTGAGGTCGGCGATCACCGAGCCGGGGCTGGCGCTCATGATGACGATGCGGTCGGCGAGGAAAATGGCCTCGTCCACGTCGTGGGTCACGAACACCACGGTGATGCCGAAAGCGCTCCACATCTCCAGCAGGCTCTCCTGCATCATCAGGCGGGTCTGGGCGTCGAGGGCGCCGAACGGCTCGTCCATCAAAAGCACGCTGGGCGAGTTGGCGAGCGCCCGGGCGATGCCCACGCGCTGCTGCATGCCGCCCGAAAGCTCGGCGGGATAGGCGTTCGCGAACTTGGCCAAGCCCACCATTTCCAGGAAGGTGGAGCCGATGGTCTCCAGCTCCCGCGCCGGGCGCCCGGCCACCTTGGGGCCGAACACGATGTTCTCGCGAATGGTCTTCCAGGGAAACAGCGAATACTGCTGGAACACCATGCCCCGCTCGGGCCCCGGCCCGCGCACGGGCACATCGTCCACGATCACCTCGCCGGTGGAGGGGCGCACATAGCCGGCGATGGACGACAGCAGGGTGGACTTGCCGCAGCCCGACGGGCCGAGAATGCACACGAACTCGCCGGGCTTGATGTCGAGGCTCGTTTCCATCACGGCCGTATGGGCCTTGCGCCCGCTGCCGAAGGTGATGGCCACCCCGTCCACGCGGATATGACCCCGCCCCGCGCTGGACCGCCGGCCGCCAAGCGCCGTGAGGCGCTCGCTGAAGGACACCACTTCTTCCATGGTCCTGGCTCCGAATTGCGTTGCTGAAGCGTTTTCGAGCGAATCCGGAGCGCTCAGCGCGCCCGGCGCTGCCACTTGAGGAACGGCCGCGCGGCCAGGCGCACGAAGGCGGTGGAGGCCGTGCCGAGGGCGCCCGTCACCAGCATGCCGACGATGATGTCCGGATAGTCCACCAGCGAATAAGCGTTCCAGGTGAAGTAGCCGATGCCGTACTGACCGGAGATGATCTCGCCCGCCAGCAGCGAGAACCAGCTCACCCCCATGCCCACCGCAAGGCCGGTGACGATGCTGGGCAGGGCGGCCGGCAGGATGACGTTCCAGAAGATCTGGAAGCGCGAGGCGCCCAGCGACTTGGCGGCGCGGATCAGCACCGCCGGGGTCTGCTCCACCCCCTGCATGGTGTTGATCACGATGGGGAAAAGCGCGCCCAGGAAGGTGATGAAGGCGATGGAGGCCTCGTCCGTGGGCCACATGAGGATGGCGAGGGGAATCCAGGCCACGGCCGGAATGGGACGCATGATCTCGATATAGGGCGCGAACAGCGCCGCTCCGAACTTGGAACGCCCCATCAGCGTGCCCAGCGCGATGCCCACCACCGCCGCGGTGAGGAAGCCGGCGGCGATGCGCAGCACCGACACCTCGATGTGCACATAGAAGACCGGGTCGAACACATGCTTGGCGAAGGCCGCGAACACGAGGCCCGGACGCGGCACGTTCGAGAAATTGATGAAGAAGTCGACCTTGTTGACGCTCATCACGTGCCACAGGCCGATGCCGATGGCGAGGCCGATGGTGCCCACCACCAGCCCATAGGCCTTGGCCTGGAACCAGGCCACCAGCGCATGCACCCCCGCGCGCGCAAGACCCACGCTGGGCGGCTGGCCATTGCCCTTGATGTCCCGGGCCCCCTGCCCCGCGACAGCCGCGCGGGGCGCGGCCGCGGCCATCGGGGCCGGTTCCATGGCGGCTCCCGCCGGAACGGCATAGGCCACCTTGTGTTTCAACGCCTCTTGCATGGAACGACGAGTCCTGAAGCAGAATTTGCGGGCAAAGGTTCAAGAACGGGCATGGGGGAGCGGCGCGAAGCTCGCGCCGCTCCGCCCCTCACGAGGCGATGGTTTCCCAGCCGACCACCTTGCCGCCGGAGCTCTTGGCGAAGGCCTCGGCCTCGCCCTTCTTCATGAAGGCGACGAGGGCACCGTCCTTGCCTTCCACGAAGAAGGCGACCTTGCCGAACAGCTTGAGGCCGGTGGCCTGGTCATAGACATAGGTGGCGAGCACGCTCTTGCCGTCGGCCTTGGCCTTCTTGGCCGCCTCGGTCATGGCCTTGATGCTGTCGAACTTGGTGACGCCGGCACCGTCGACCCACATTTCAGCGGGCTTCAGGCCGGGCGCGCCGGGCTTGGAGGACACCACCTCCTTCACCGCCGCATCATAGTCCTTGCCACGCGCCTTGAAGGCGGCCTTCACGAAGGTGGGGTCCACCCAGCGGTCGAAGTCGAGCGGCGAGAGGTTGGTCTCCTTGGCCAGCAGCGCGTGGTCATACTTCAGCGCCTTGACCCACTCGGGCTTGATGGAGGCCTCGAACGTGGAGATGCCGCCGGGGCTGAAATAGAGGTAGAGCACCTCCTTCTCGATGCCGGTCCATTCGGACACCTTGGTGGCGGCCTCCACCGGGTCCTTGGCGATCCAGTCCTGGGCCTCCATGGCGGCCTCGATATAGGCCTGGACCAGCTCGGGATACTTGTCCGCGAACGACTTGAGCACCACGGTGCCGTGGAAGGTGGGAATGTCCGCCTCGCTGCCGTCGTAGATCTTGCGGCCGGTGCCGCGGAACTCCATCACCTCCGACCAGGGGCAGAAGTCCGCATGGGCGTCCACCTTGTCCTGGGCGATGGCGGCGACCCCCACCGGCGGCGACTGGTTCTGGATCTTCACCTCGTCGAACATCTTGGCGTCGCGCAGGGCCTTCAGGGTCATGCCCCAGGCGGCGCTGCCCACCGGCACCGAGATGGTCTTGCCCTTGAGCTGCTCCAGGGAAAACACATCCGACTTCACCGGAACCACGATGCCGTTGCCCGTGCCCTTCAGATTGTAGCCGGTGACGGCGATGAAACGGGTTTCCGCATTGCCGCCGGCCTGGAACTTGGCGCCGTTCACGATCAGCGGATAGTCGCCCATCACGCCGAAGGCGAGCTTGCCCGCCAGCATTTGATTGGTGATGGGAGGACCGGACGTGTAGTCCTGATAGACAACCTTGTAAGTTGCATCCTTGTACTTGCCGTCATGGGGCAAGTGCTTTTCGAGAAGACCCAGCTTCTCCAGGATGATGCCGCCAGGAACGGTGTTGGTCACGGTGCTCTGATGGCCGATGCCGATCTCGATCGTCTCGGCGAAACCGGGCGCGCTCATGAGCGCCGAAAGGGCTACACCGAAGAGCATCGAATGATGTCGCATGTCTGATCCCTCGAAAGCTGCCACTTGTCCTAAATTGCCCTTCAAGGGGCGCAACAGCCGTGCCAGAGGCCATCTGCATGCCGAGGCTGGAGCTGGAAAAGGTCCAGAAAACAAGGCGAAGCGCCTAGGCCCCATGGAGTGGCCGGCAGCCACTGCCCGCGATTTCATCGCTGCCTGCTGCACAAGCATGCCGCAGTTGGTGCCCGCGTGAGCAGGTCGGCTCGCGCCGCAATAATACAAGTTCGCCAAACCCCTTCCGTCCGCCGCGGGTGCTGGGCCAGCCGTGGCCCTTCAGCAGCGCCCACCCGCCACGCGGGCGAAAGGGCCAGAGCGGGGCGCCCGCACGGGCCAGATGCGCCAAGGCAGCAAGGCGACGCACCCGACGCCGGGATCATGGCGCGGCGCATCCTTTAATTCAATTATTTTGATAAATTTAATGCACAATAAGTGCGCAAATGAGCGCGCAGGCCGCGTTCACCAGCGCGGGATACGCGCCTTGAAGCGGTGGTTGCCGGCCGGGGCGTAGAGATTCTCGAAATCGATGGGCCGCCCGTCCATGGCATGGGTCAGCCGCTCGATGTGGATCACCGGCGCCCCCGCCTTCAAGGGCAGGTGGCGGCACAGGTCGTCGTCCGCCTCCATCACGCTCATGGTGATGTCAGCGAAGCCGATCTCGATGTTGAGAGCCGTCTCGATCAGCTTGAAGATGTCCACCCGCTGCAAGTCGAGATCCAGCAGCACACGGCCCACGTCCAGCGGGAAATAGCTCACATCCATGGACATGGTGATGCTGGCGGCGATGCGCAGCCGCTCGATTTTCACCACCTCCTCGCCGCGCTTGCCATTGAAGGCACGGGCCACCTGGGCGGGCGCCTCCACGATGGCTGCGCTCAGCACCTCCGAGCGGGTGGCGATGCCCAGCGGCTCCATCATCTCGCCGAAGCCCTGGAGCCGCCCAAGGTCCTGCATGGCGCTGATGGCGCGGACGAAATAGCCCTTGCCCTGGTGGGAGGTGACAAGCCCGCTCTCGCGCAGCAGGTCAAGCGCCTGCCGAACGGTGATGCGGCTGACCTGAAACTGCTGTGCCAGCTCCTTCTCGCTGGGCAAGGCGGTGCCGGGGCTAAAGCGCCCCTCCAGCACGGCGCCGAGCAGCCAGTCTTTCAGCTCGAGATATTTGGGAACCTTCGGCGCCTTGGGCGCGCCGGCTGCCTTGCCCGCGTCGCGCGCCGCCCGGCCCGGGAGCGGACCGAGGGCGCCCTCCGCCTCGTGCCGCGGGTCCGCACAGGGCGGCGCGGCGGGCGCGAGTGCGACGCGCGTTCCAGGCGTCACGCGGGGAGAGGGCAGCTTCGTTCCAGCGGGCGCGATGGCGGGTCTCCCGACTTTCACCCAATAAGGGTCGTCCGCCCAACGGGGCGCGTCATCCCCTCGCGGGGCATGGGCAGTGAGGACAACATTAGCCGCCCCACGAGCCATGGCAACCCGCCCGCCGCCCGCACCGGGCGCCGGCCGCACGTCCGCGTCCACGCCGGAGCCCCGCTCACGCGAAGGGTCCCGAGGCGGACGCGGCGTCATCACAACTTCCCTCAGCCGATGCGCCCGAGGGCCCAGCGCACATTCTTGCGCACGTCCGGATCGGGATCGTCCACATAGCCTTCCAGATAGGTCCGGCACGAGACATCGGCGATCTCGCCCAAAGCGGCGGCGGCCTCCTTGCGCAGATTGCTGATTTCGTCTCCCAAAGCGGCGCCGATCTGCGGCACGGCCTCCACCGCCTTGAGCAGGCCGAGGCTGCGTATGATCTTCACCCGCACCTGCCATTCCGGATCGCCGATGGCGGCGAGCAAGGGGGACACAGCGCGGGTGAAGCGGGCCTTGCCCAGGATCTCCGCCGCCACTTCCCGCACCGACCAGTCGGCATCGGCGAGGGCGCGAATGAGCGCCTCGCCCGCATGGGTCGAGCGAGAAAAGCCGAGCGCCCCCACCGCCGTGCGGCGCACGTCCGCATGGGCGTCGCGGGAACAGGCGATGAGCGCGGGCAGCGTCTCTTCCACCTTCAGATAGCCGACGACGCCCAGCGCCTCCACGCGCACCCGCGGGTCGGCATCCTCCAGGGCCCGCAGGCCGAGCGGCAGCGCATCGGGACGGCGCAGCTCCTTGATGCCACGCAAGGCGGCGGCGCGCACCAGCGGATCGTCATGGGCGATGAGCGGGAAGATGGGATCGGCCGCGGCCGGGTCCTTCAGCTCGGCCAGGCTGTCGGCCGAGGCGCGGGCCACCCGGTGGTCGTGATCCACCAGACCGATCACCAGCATTTCCGCTGTCTCGCGGCCGTCGAACTCGCCGAGCGCGATGGCCGCCTGAAGCCGCACTTCCGGCACCACGTCCTTCAGGGCGGAGCCGATAATGGCCACCGCATCCTGCTCAGCGGTGTCGGCCAGCTCCATCACCGCCACCCGGCGCACGCTGGGATCCGGATCACGGAGCTTTTCGGCCAGGTCGTCGAGGTCGCTGAACGCCTCGAAGGGCTCGAAGGTCATGGCGCGCCTCACTTCAGCAGATAGGGAATGTTGACGGTGACGGCGCCGGTGGGGCAGTCCGCCTCACAGGGCATGCAGTACCAGCACTCATCGAACTTCATATAGGCCTTGCCGGTGAGTTCGGAGATGCGCAGCACGTCGAGCGGGCACACATCGACGCACACGGTGCAACCCTTGTCGGCAATGCACTTATCCTCATCGACGATGACCGGGACCGAGGTGGACGTATTGGCCAAAGGCATGGGGCAGATCCTTCAATGACTTCCGTTTTTCTTACCGATGCGCCTTCGATCACGCCTTGGCCGTGATGCGCTGCTTGTAATAGGCGTCCTTCTCATCGTCGGAGATGGGGATGACATAGGGCTGGATGGCGCGCTTCTCGCAGCCCATGGAGCCGTCCTCCTGCTTGCCCAGGAGCACATGGCACTTCCAGTCCTCGTCGTTGCGTTCGGCGAAGTCGGTGCGCCAGTGGTAGAGGCCCCAGCGGCTTTCCTGGCGATAGAGCGAGGCGCAGGCCGCCATGTCCGCGCAATCGAGGATGGAGGCCACTTCCATGGCCCGCATCAGCTCGTGGGAATCGCGGGCGACCATGGCCTCTTCCATGTCCGCGCGCACTTCGGCGAAACGCTGCTGGGCCAGCTCGTATTTCTTGGTCACCTTCGGCGGCTGCAGGTAATCATTGACCAGGCGGCGCACCTTGTACTCGATCTGGTTGGGCGGAATACCATCCTCGCGCTTGGTGGGGGCCAGAACGCGCTCCTGCTCCGCCAGCACGTCGGCGCGGTCATAGTCATCGAAATCCACGTCGCGGATGAAGTCGATGGCATGCTCGCCGGCAATGGCGCCGTTGGTGAAGGCGCCCAGCATGTAATTGTGCGGCACGCTGGCCATGTCGCCAGCCGCATAGAGGCCGGGCACCGTGGTGCGGGCGAACTCGTCCACGAACACGCCGGACGCCGAATGCCCCGAGCAGAAGCCGATTTCCGAGATGTGCATCTCGATCATGGTCTCGGCATAGCGGGTGCCGCGCTGCTCATGGAACCGCCCTCGCGAGGGGCGCTCCACCGTGTGCAGGATCTGCTCGATATGGTCGGCGGTTTCCTTCTTCAAATGGTTGAGGCGCAGGAACACCGGGCCATTGCCCGACTGGAGCTCCTTGTAGAACTCCTGCATCATCTGGCCCGACCAGTAGTCGCACTCGATGAAGCGCTCGCCATTGGCATTGGCGGTGTATCCGCCGAAGGGCCCGGCCACATAGGCACAGGCGGGACCGTTATAATCCTTGATGAGCGGGTTGATCTGGAAGCATTCGAGGTTCGCGAGCTTCGCCCCGGCATGATAGGCCATGGCATAGCCTTCGCCGGAATTGGCGGCGTTCTCATAGGTGCCGAACAGATAGCCCGAGGTGGGCAGGCCCAGGCGGCCGGCCGCGCCCATGCTCATGATGACGGACTTGGCGCGCACCACGAGGAATTCGGCGGTGCGGGTGTTCACCGCGATGGCGCCGGCGATGCGGCCGGATTTGCCCGTCAGCAGGCGGGTCGCCATGTAGCGGTTGGAAATGAGGATGCGGGCGCGGCGGAGCTGGCGATAAAGCGCCTTCTTCACGGTCTCGCCATTGGGCATGGGCAGCACATAAGTACCCATGTGGTGGACTTTCTTGACGTCGTAATCGCCGTTCTCGTCCTTCTGGAAGCGGATGCCGAAGCGATCCAGCTCCTGGATCATCTCGAAGCAATTTTCCGCATATTTCAGCACCGCCGCCTGGTCGACGATACCGTCATTGGCGATGGTGATTTCCTTCGTATACTGCTCAGGCGTCGAGTGGCCGGGAATAACCGCGTTGTTGAGCCCGTCCATGCCCATGGAAATGGCGCCGGAGCGCTTCACATTGGCCTTTTCCAGCAACACCACCTTGGCGTCGGGATTCTTCATCTTGGCTTTGTAGGCCGCCATGGGGCCCGCCGTGCCGCCGCCGATAACCAGCACATCGCAGTCGATTTCCGAAAGTCCGGCCGTGATCTCGTCCACGCGAGCCTCCTTCAATTCCGTGTTGGGCTGAACTTGAACAGTTCCAGCCGGGGCGTCGGTCAAGGAATTGCATTGGCCGGAGAAAAGTCATTTCTTCCTTCCATATCAGATAGATGGGAGATTTCCTTGAGGAGCGCCCAGGGGTAAATGCCCCGGTCGTGGCCGTCGGAGAAAGAGAGGTTGAGGCCGTAGCTGCCGAGCAGGCTGACGTCGGTGAGGACGATGTCGGCGCGCACCGGCGCGTCGATGCCCATGAGGCGCAGCCGCTTTTCCCCGGCCGATTGGGAATGGGCGCGCAAGAGCGGAGCCGCCAGCGCCTCGCGCGTGCCATCCTCCCACACGAGGGTGAGCCGGCTCTTGTCCGCCGACAGGCGAATCTCCACCGGGGGATTGGGGTTGGGCGGGGTCATGGGCGCGTCTCCGTGCAGGATCGCGCAAGATCAGCACCACGCCCGACGGCGCCGATAGCAACAACTTGACAGACCCCGCGCACGGCCGCCGCTAGACCGAGAGCCATCATCACCATTTCAGGACGCGATCATGGCCTTCGTCGTCACCGAGAACTGTATCCGCTGCAAATACACCGATTGCGTGGAGGTCTGTCCGGTGGACTGCTTCCACGAGGGCGAGAACATGCTCGTCATCAATCCCGAAACCTGCATCGACTGCGGCGTGTGCGAGCCCGAATGCCCCGCCGACGCCATCGTGGCCGACAGCGCGGAGGGGGCGGACCCCTGGCTGGAGATCAACCGCAGATACGCCGCTTTGTGGCCCTCCATCGAAGCCCGCATCGAGCCCCTTTCCGATGCCGAGGACTGGAACGGCCGCCCCGACAAGCTCCCCCTCCTCAGCGACAAGGCCGCCGACGCCCGCTGACATCCGCCAGCCCCACGGACACAGCCATGACCCTGCCCCTTTCCGCCGAGGCCCTCGCCGAGCAGGCGCCCGACGGCATCTTCATCGAGACCGTCACCAGCGTGACCCATTACACAGACCGCCTGTTCCGCTTCCGCACCACGCGACCGGCGAGCTTCCGCTTCCGCTCCGGCGAGTTCGCCATGATCGGCCTGCTGGCGGAGGGAAAGCCGCTCTATCGCGCTTATTCCATCGCCAGCCCCTCCTGGGCGGAGGAGCTGGAATTCTTCTCCATCAAGGTGCCGGACGGCCCCCTCACCTCGCGCCTGCAGATGGTGCGCCCCGGCGACGGCCTGCTGATGCGCAAGAAGGCGACGGGCACCCTGGTGCTCGATGCCCTCACCCCCGGCCGGCGGCTCTACATGTTCTCCACCGGCACCGGCATCGCCCCGTTCGCGAGCCTGATCCGCGATCCGGAGACCTATGAGAAGTTCGACGAGGTCATCCTCACCCACACCTGCCGCGAGGTGGCGGAGCTGAAATACGGCTTCGACATCGTGGAAGAGGCGCTCGGCGACCCGCTGGTGGGCGAATATGCGCAGGGCAAGCTGCGCCATTATGCGACCGTCACCCGCGAGGACTATGCCCACACCGGGCGCATCACCGATCTCATGACCAGCGGCAAGCTCTATGCCGATCTCGGCGTGCCGCCGCTCGATCCGGCGGTGGATCGCGGCATGATCTGCGGTTCCCTCGCCATGCTCCGCGACACGCGCGACCTGCTGCTGGCGGCCGGCCTGGACGAGGGCTCGAACGCCACCCCCGGGGCCTTCGTCACCGAGCGCGCCTTCGCCGAATAGGCGCCCCGCAACAGAGTTGGCGCGCCCGACACGCGTGGCCCTGGAACCTGTTCGTGCGGCGTGGCGCTGGTTCGCGCGGCTGGAACGCGTCGGCTCGACCAGTTCGAGCATGTCACCGTTTCGGTGTGGCGGACGATGCTCCCGCCCGCACACCACGCCTCGGATGAGGGCGAAGAGATCGCCGGCGGCCCGGATCGTCTCCGGGCCGCCGTGCACGTGATGGCGGCGATGCTTGGCGGCGGTTTCTGCACCGCCATCACGTTGCCTGGAGCGCTTTCGAGCGAGAGGAAACCACCTCGCGTGAAGAAAACGCGCTCAATCAATGACTTGAGGCGCCTTTGCGTGGAGGCGCCCCGCTTCGCGCCGAGGAACGGCCCCGACCTGTCCATGGCCCGCGCGGCCCCGAGCCGCGCGGCGCCCTCAGCCGATCTTGAAGGAGAGAACCTCGGTGGGCATCTCCACCCCGGGCATGTTCTTCGGATCAGCCACCGGCGGGTCGACCACCATGCGCACGGGCACCACCCCCGCCCAGACGGGGAAGTCGTAGTCCTCCGCCTCGTCCTCCGGCTGGCCGGTGCGCACCTTGGCGGACGCCTCGGTGATGGGCAGCGAAAGCAGGGTGGTGGCCTTCAGCTCCTTGTCCTTCACCGGCCGCAGGCGGTCCCACTGGCCGGGAATGAAGCCCTCCACGAAGCGCTGGAGCTGGTGGCGCTTCTCTTCCGGATCACTCACCATCTCGGCCTTGCCGAAGATCATCACCGAGCGGTGGTTGATGTTGTAATTGTAGGCCGAGCGCGCGAGCACCAGCCCGTCGAACAGGGAGACGGTGACGCACACCTCCTGCCCCTCCACCGCGCGGAGCATGCGGCTCGCGGCCGAGCCGTGCCAATAGATGCGGTCGCCGTCGCGCCATTGCAGGGTGGGGGTGACGATGGGCCGGCCCTCATGCACATAGGCCACGTTGCAGACCGGCATGGCATCCAGGATGGCGTGGATGGTCTGCGGCTCGTAGTTGGCCAGCCAGTGGTAGCGCTTGACGCGGGTGCGCTCGCTCGGGGCATCGGACATCACGGGAAACTCGCCTTCGCGACAGGAATGGCGCACCATTGCCTCGCGCTCCGTCACGCGCATAGGTCCGCCGCGCTCACGCCGGATGGTGCCAGCGCGCGGGGGCTGCGTTCATTGTCGCCGCTCTTCCCGCGATTTCCCTGCCATGCTGCCCATCCCCCTCGACCGACACTCCGCCGTGACCCTCCAGGAGCAGATCTGCGAGGCCCTGCGCGCGCGGATCGCCTGCGGCGCCCTACCGGGCGGCGCGCAGCTCAGTGCCACGCGGGAGCTGGCGCGCGCGCTCGGCGTGTCGCGCAATACGGCGGTGCTCGCCTATGAGCGGCTGGCGAGCGAGGGCTTCGTGGAAATGCGCCCCCACCGGGGCGTGTTCGTCGCCAATCCGCCACCGGGCGCGCCGCCAATGGCGGAGCCGCTGCCGGCACCGGCGGAGGCGCCGACCGGCGCCGCCGGCCCCCACCTTATCACCCGGGAGGATGCGCGCCCCATCTTCGACCTATGGTATGCGCGGCCGGACCCGCGTCTGTTTCCGGCCCATGCGTGGCGGCAGCTCGGCCATGCGGCTCTCGGCGCCTGCGCGGTGGGGCTCAGCACCTATGGCCCGGTGGGCGGCGAGCCGCGCCTGCGCCAGGCCATCGCCGATCATCTCGCGATCCATCGCGGCCTCGCGGTGCGACCTGAACAGGTGGTAGTGACGAGCGGCGCCCAGGAAGCGCTCAACCTCATCGCCCGCCTGCTGCTCGAACCCGGGGACACGGCGGTGGTGGAGGATCCCGGCTATGAAGCCGCCGCCCAGGTGTTCGAGGCCCACGGCGCGCGGATCGTGACCGCCCCGGTGGACGGAGAAGGGCTGGTGCCCGCGCTCGCCCCGGGGCTTCGCCCGCGCCTCATCTATGTCACGCCCGCCCACCAGTTTCCCACCGGCGTGGTGATGAGCCCCGCCCGGCGCGCCGCTTTGCTCGCCACCGCCGCCCGCCATGACGCGCTGGTGGTGGAGGACGACTATGACGGCGACATCCTGCTGGAGGGGCCACCGGCCGCCGCGCTCGCGGCTCTGGACGGGGGGCGCCGGACCATCTTCGTCGGCACCTTTTCCAAGACCCTCGGCTGCGGACTACGGCTCGGCTACATGGTTGTGCCCCCGCATCTGGCGGCCGCCGCCGAGGCCACCAAGAGCCTGATGAGCTACGGCCAATCCTGGCTCGACCAACAGATTCTCGCCGCCTTCCTGTCCCAGGGGCGCTACCAGCGCCACCTGAACCGCCTGCGCACCGCCTGCCGCGCCCGGCGCGATGCGGCCCTCGCCGGCCTGCGCGAGACCTTCGGAAATACAGTGGCCGTATCCGGAGGCGCCGCCGGGCTCCACCTCTACTGCACCCTGCCCGATGGCGCGCCCGACGCGGCCCGGCTCGCCGCCGCGGCGCTCGCCGTGGGGGTGGGCCTGCACCCGGCCGAAGCCTGCGGCGTGCACAGCGCAACGCGGGACCTGTCCCGCACCCTTCTCATCGGCTTCGGCGGCCTGACACCGGAGGAACTCGCGCTCGCCTTCACCCGCCTGCGCCAAGCCCTTGCGCCCGCTGCCGCGCGCCCATGCGGCGACCGCTGAGGCGCATGAAGGGTGCCGGCAGCCCCGGTGCGATGCACATGGCCCTTCGCGCAGGCATAAGGCGCGCGCCCCTGGCATGCCCAATGCGCCCGCTTGGCGCAGGGCGTTGTCCGATGCGCGCCCTCCGCAAAGCTCACACGGAGGCTGGCGGGAACGCGTTACGCGGGCGAGGAACACAACCGCTGACCGGCGAGAGCAGTTTCGAGCAAGATGGACACCAGCTCGCGTGCAGGGAATGCGCCGGCCCGATGATTTCGAGCATTTCCCTGTGCCCGCAAGACAGGGAAATGCTCTAAGGCCTTGCCGGAAGCCTCCGCGCGCGAGACAACTGCCAGCCCCCCCGGCGGCCGCTTTCGCGCCGCGCTCCCGCAAGAAAGGACCCTTCCGATGGCGCCGGTGAACGAGCTCGATCCCCTGCCCTCCCCCTCGGGAAGCTATTGGAAGGCGTTCTTGATCGGCGAGATCCCCCATCTGGTGATTCTCGCCCTCACCATCGGCGGCGTCGCCTATATCAGCCTCATGCGCCGGCCCCTGGAATATTACTGGGACGTGGTGGCGGTCGTCATCGCCAGCGTCTCCATCTATTCGGGCTGGCCGCAGGCGAAGAGCGACAAGCAGCGCTGGCGGCTGGTGTGGACCCAGGCGCTCCATTGGGCCGCCTTCCTCATCACCATGCGCCTCGTCTTCCTGCCCTCGGTGCAGGCCATCGCGGACGTGGATTCCACCAATCTCGTGGTCCTGCTGCTGCTGGCGCTCGGCACTTTCGTGGCCGGTGTCCACGCGCCGTCCTGGCGCATGGCGCTCAATGGGGTGGTGATGGGCGCCAGCGTGCCCGCCGTGGCGTGGCTCGATCGCTCGGCCCTGGTGCTGGCCCTGGTGGCCATGGTGCTGGGCGCCATGGTGCTCGCTCTGGCCTGGTACCATTTCCGCGAGCGCGATACTTATTGAGAGACACACAAAGATACCACCCTCGGCGGCAGCTTGCCCGCCGGGGGCATCTTGTTCAATATTTGTTCCCATCCGAACGATTCGTACGGGACGATGGGAGCCGGCGGGGTGCATCTCGACACGCTGAATGACAGCCAGCGCCATGCCGCCGCCCATGGCAGCGCGGAGCTGGCCCAAGGCGGCGTGGGCGGTCCCCTGCTGGTGATTGCGGGTGCCGGATCGGGTAAGACCAACACCCTGGCCCATCGGGTGGCGCATCTTGTCCTCAACGGCGCTGACCCCGCCCGCATCCTGCTCATGACGTTCTCGCGCCGCGCGGCGGAGGAACTGACGCGGCGGGTGGAGCGCATCTGCACCAAGGTGCTGGGCCCCAAGGCCGGGCCGGTGGGCGAGGCGCTCACCTTCGCCGGCACCTTCCACGCCATGGGCGCGCGGCTGCTGCGCGAATATGCGGGCGAGCTGGGCATCACGCCCGACTTCACCATTCATGACCGGGAAGACTCGGCCGACCTCATGAATCTGGTGCGCCACGAGCTGGGTCTCAGCGCCACCAAGACGCGCTTTCCCGCCAAGGGCACCTGCCTTGCCCTCTATTCCCGCGCGCTGAACGCCGAGGCGGACCTCACCACCGTGCTGCGCCAGTCCTTTCCCTGGTGCATCGCCTGGAGCGAGGAGCTGAAGCGCCTGTTCGCAGCCTATGTGGAGGCCAAGCAGCGCCAGAACGTACTCGATTACGACGACCTGCTGCTCTATTGGGCCGAGGCCCTGCGCGAACCGGCTTTGGCCGCCCACATGGGCGCGCGCTTCGACCATGTGATGGTGGATGAGTACCAGGACACCAACCGCCTCCAGGCCGCCATTCTGCTGGCGCTGAAGCCGGACGGGCGCGGCCTCACCGTGGTGGGGGACGATGCCCAGTCCATCTATTCCTTCCGCGCCGCCACCGTGCGCAACATCCTGGACTTCCCGCAGGCCTTCTCGCCGCCGGCGCGGGTGGTGACGCTGGAGCGCAATTATCGCTCCACCCAGCCCATCCTCGCAGCCGCCAACAGCGTGATCGGCGAGGCCAAGGAGCGCTTCACCAAAAATCTGTGGTCGGAGCGCGCTTCCGCCCGCCGCCCGCGCCTCGTGAATGTGCGCGACGAGGCGGACCAGGCCCGCTTCGTGGCCGAGGAAGTGCTGGCCCACCGCGAGGCCGGCACCCTTTTGAAGCAGCAGGCGGTGCTGTTCCGCGCCTCGCACCACTCCGGCGCGCTGGAAGTGGAGCTGACCCGGCGCAACATTCCCTTCGTGAAGTTCGGCGGGCTGAAGTTCCTGGACAGCGCCCATGTGAAAGACCTGCTGGCGGTGCTGCGCTTCGCCCAGAACCCGCGCGACAAGGTGGCCGGCTTCCGCCTTTTGAACCTGCTGCCAGGGGTGGGCACCGCCTCCGCCACCCGCATCCTCGATGCCATGGCTGAGAGCCCCACGCCGCTCCAGGCGCTGGCAGCTTTGCCCGCTCCGCCGCGCGCGGGGGCGGACTGGGCGGCCTTCGTCATCCTCATGGAGAGCCTCGGCACCGCCGACGCCCACTGGCCGGCGGAGCTTGGCCGCGCCCGGCGCTGGTATGAGCCCCATCTGGAGCGCATCCACGAGGATGCGGACATGCGCCGGGCCGACCTCGTGCAATTGGAGGCCATTGCCGCCTCTTATCCGGGCCGGGCGCGCTTCCTCACCGAGCTGACACTGGACCCGCCCGACGCCACCTCCGCCGAGGCCGGGCCGCCGCTGAAGGACGAGGATTACCTCATCTTGTCCACCATCCATTCCGCCAAGGGGCAGGAGTGGAAATCCGTGTTCGTGCTCAATGTGGTGGATGGCTGCCTGCCGTCCGATCTCGGGGCCGGATCGAGCGAGGAGATCGAGGAGGAGCGCCGCCTGCTCTATGTGGCCATGACCCGGGCGAAGGACGACCTCGACCTTATGGTGCCGCAGCGCTTCTTCGTCCACGGCCAGCACGCCCGGGGGGACCGGCACGTTTATGCCAGCCGCACCCGCTTCATTCCCGACCGGATGCTGAACCTGTTCGAGGCCCATTCCTGGCCCCCGCCCCAGGCCATCACCGGAGCCGCGCCGCTCGCCCCCGCCATGGTGGACGTGCGCGCCCGCCTGCGCGGCATGTGGGGATAGCGGCTGCGAAGGCAGGTCCACGATCGCGCGAGGAATGCGCCTTAATGCAATGAGCGTGAGGGCTTCCTGGATTCCGTTAAACCAGCGGATGCTCTGACAGCAAGACATTGAGCGCACGCGGCACGGCTTAGGCCCCATCACCCACGTGGGCCCCCTTGGCGCTCCTCCTCCCGCTTGCTGGGGACGGGGCACGACGTTGGAAATGTGAGCCCCGGCAGCCGGGCAAGGCCCAACGCCCCCGAAAGTCACAAAAGTCTTGAATTTCCAGCGTCTGCGCCACTGAGGTGACTTTGGCTCACGCGGTCCAGGCCCGCTCCCGCAGGTGGAGAGGGAGCGAGCCCCCCCCCCCCCGGCAAACCCTATCTACTGAAGTCGAGACGCCCCCGCCCCTCAGCCCCGGCCGATGAAGGGCATCTTGGTGGCCATCACGGTCATGAACTGCACGTTGGCGTCGAGGGGCAGGCTCGCCATGTAGAGCACGGCACTCGCCACATGGGCCACGTCCATCACCGGCTCGACCTTCACCGATCCATCCGCCTGCAGAATGCCCGCCCGCATGGGCCCTGCCATGTCGGTGTCGGCATTGCCGATATCGATCTGCCCGCAGGCGATGTCGAAGGCCCGCCCATCCAGCGAAGTGGAGCGGGTGAGGCCGGTGATGGCGTGCTTGGTGGCGGTGTAGGGCGCAGAATGGGGCCGCGGCACCTCCGAGGAGATGGAGCCGTTATTGATGATGCGACCGCCGCGCGGATTCTGTGCCTTCATCAGCCGGAACGCCTCCTGCGTGCACAGGAAGGGGCCGGTGAGGTTGGTGTCCACCACCGCCCGCCACTGGCTGAGGGTCAGTTCCTCCAGCTCCACCGGCGGAGCGCCGATGCCCGCATTGTTGAACAGGAGATCGAGTCGGCCGAACTTGTCGCGGACCGCGGCGAACAGACCCGCCACCTGCGCGGGATCGGTCACATCGGTGGGCACGGTGATGGTATGGGGCGAGCCCATGGCATCGGCCGTTTCCGCCAGCGTTTCCCCATGCCGGCCGGCAATGGCGACCCCGTAGCCGGCCGCCGCAAGCGCCACCGCCACCGCCCGCCCGATGCCCGATCCGGCCCCGGTGACGATGGCAACCTTCCTGTTGGCAGTTGGACTCATCGGCGCATCCTCCCCAGTCCGCCGGCCCGCCATTCTCAAGGGGCGGGTCCGGGCCCTGACCGAGCCCTCAGAATGACACAGAAGGGCACCGCCGGACCGCAGGAAATTGCACGCTCACCCCCCTGCCCGCTGCGCGAGCGCCTCAAGGTCGATGAGATGGCCGGCGCGCTCCCGCTTGGCCGCGAGATAGCCGGCATTTTCGGCCGTGGGCCGCCCCAGCACCCGCTCGTCGCCCGCCACCTCGATGCCTGCCGCCGCAAGAGCCGCGATCTTCTGAGGATTGTTGGTGATAAGCCGCACCCGCCGCACGCCCAGCTGCCGCAGCATCTCGCCCGCGAAATCGAAGCGCCGCTGATCGAGGCCGAAACCCAGCGCCGCGTCGGCGTCGAACGTGTCGTAGCCTTCGGACTGGAGATGATAGGCGCGCATCTTGTTGGCGATGCCGTTGCCCCGCCCCTCCTGGTCCAGATAGAGCAAAATGCCGCCGTCCCCCTCCGCCATCAGGCGGGCCGTGTCGCGGAGCTGGTCGCCGCAGTCACATTTCAGTGAGCCGAACAGATCACCGGTCAGGCAGGCCGAATGCAGGCGCACCGGCACAGGCCCCGAAAGGTCCGGACGGCCCACGATGATCGCCACCTGGTCGCGCAGCCCCTCGCCGCCGCGAAACACCACGAATTCCGTCTCCGGCGCCCCCTCCAGCGGCACCCGCGCGCGGCCCACCACGCGAAGCTTGGCCACCTGCGCCTTGCGATAGGCGGCGATGTCGGCCTTTTCCACCTTCAGCAGGCCCGGCGCCGCCTCGGGCGCGACATCGGCGATCACGGCCGCCGGCAGCACCAAGGCCAGCCCCAGCAGATCGAGCCCGGCAACATCGAGGTCTCGGGCAGGCTGAACGGCGACGCCCGGCGGCAGGCGCGCCTCCACGTCCAGCGCAAACGCCGCCACCTGCGGAACCGCCGGCAGCGAGAGGGGGATGCGCCCGGCCGTGGCGGCCGGCCGGCCGAGCTTTTCCAGCCGCGGGGCGGGCAGCACCAGGCGCAATGTCCCGCCCACCCGGGCGAACGCTTCGGCCAGATGCGCATCCAACGCTTCTGCCCCCAGCAGCAGCACCGCCTCATCGGAGCCCGCGCCGGCCATGATCCGCACCGGGCGGCCGGCGCGCAACTCGGCGATGGCGCGCTCAACCGCGACCTCCGCGCCGCCCACCACGCCGAATTGATCCGCCGCGAACACCATGCACCCCCACAATCCGGCCACCCGGCCACCCTTTTGTTCCCACACCAGAAATGGCGAGCCTCCAGGCCGCGCACAAGGGCGCGACGCGCGCGGCTGCCCGGCGTCGCAGGCGGCACGCTGGGGAAGGTGGGCGGCGCGCCATCCCCAGCCCCGGAAGCGTGACCTTCCCCTCCGTTGACACGCCGGCAAACGACACCTACTCCTGTTAAGCCGGCCGGTTTGTAAAACAGAGCGGGCCCGTCTCGAGAAGGCCCGCTCAAAGAGGATCAAATCGCATGGCCCTACGCGTGTCGGGAAAGAACATGGACGTCGGAGAGGCCCTTCGGGCCCGGCTCACTGAGCGTGTCTCCGAAGTTATCGCAAAATATTTCGACGGCGGATGGTCGGGGCACGTGACGGTGTCTCCGGAAGGGTCCGGCTATCGGTCGGAATGCTTGCTGCATCTTGATTCGGGCGTGAACATCCAGGCCCAGGGCAACGCGCAGGAGGCCAACGCCTGCGCTGACTCCGCTGTGGAAAAGCTGGAGAAGCGCCTGCGGCGCTACAAGCAGCGCAAGATGCGGCTGAAGGATCGCTTGTCCGCCGCCTCGGTCGCGGACGAAAACTCCAAGGCGCAAAGCTATGTCCTGAGCGCCGTGCCCGAATCGGAAACCGAGGAGGAGCTCGACGCCTGGAGCCCCACCGTGGTGGCCGAGCAGGTCACCCGCCTGCGCACCATGTCGGTGGCCGATGCGGTGGTGGAGCTGGACATTACCGGTGCTCCGGTGGTTGTCTTCCGTCACGGAGGCCACGGGCGCGTCAGTGTGGTATACCGTCGGCCGGATGGCCATGTCGGGTGGATCGACGCTTCCGCCGAGGAAGTCCATTGACCCTCAACCCGGCTTGAGATTAGCGTCCGCGCCTTCTTGAAGTCCGGGCCTAAGCCGCAGGGAACCGATCTATGCCCCTTGCCGATCTCCTCGTACCGAACGCGGTTTTCCCGATGTTGCGGGCGAGCAGCAAGAAGCAGGTGCTCCAGGAGCTTGCCCAGCAGGCGAGCCAGCTGGTGGACCGGGACCAGCGGGAAATCTTCGAGACGCTCCTGCAGAGGGAGCGTCTCGGCTCAACCGGCGTGGGCAATGGCATCGCCATTCCCCATGGCAAGCTGCCGAATCTCGACAAGCTGGTGGGCCTGTTCGCGCGGCTCGAAAAACCCATCGATTTCGAATCGCTGGACGGCGAGCCGGTGGATCTCGTCTTTCTCCTGCTCGCACCCGAGGCGGCAGGGGCGGACCACCTGAAGGCGCTCGCCCGCGTCGCCCGCATGCTGCGGGACCCCGATGTGGTGGAAAAGCTGCGCGCCACCCGCGACGCAACGTTGATGTACAATCTGCTGACCGCCACCTCCGCCTCGAACGCCGCCTGAGCGGCTCGAGGCCAGAGCAGCTCTGAGCCAAGCCAGCGCTCGCAGGGGTGACATGATGGGGCAGCGCCACCCGTCGGCGTCCGCACGCGAACTCCCAGCCAAACCCCCACATCCCCGGCGAATCACCGTCGCGCGTACAGAGGGCAAAGGGCTTGCGCGCGCAGGGTCGCACGCGCGATTTCTTGTGAAGGCTTTTAGCTGCGGCCGCGCGCGGCCGCTATCCCGCCAGCCGCGTTCCGGTCAGGCTACGCTTGCAGATCAGGCGAGCATGGCCGACGTCAGGGCACACCATCCGCGCCAGCGGTGCGGCTCCGCAACGCGCGCAAAGGCGCAGCTTCGCCCGGCAATGTCACAAAGGTCCGCCGCGCCTTGCGCGCGGCGTTCCCGATTGGTCTTGTCTCAGTGCACGTCGCCCCTGGCTCAGTGCACGCTCACGGTGACCAGCTCATGCTCCATGGCATTGGCCAGCGCGGCCTCGCGGCTGTCCGTCAGCATAATGGGCGTGCCGTCCGCCGCATGGAGGGTGAACAGGGTCATTCCCGGCGCGATCTGGGGCGCCTGCGGGAAGAGGGCCTTCACGTCCTCCGAGCGGATGGTCCGGACATAGGCGATCTCGCCGCCACCCAGGCCTGCCAGGGCTTCCGGCGTCATCGCTTCAGGGGTCGTCCCGTGTGCCGAATTCGCAATCATCATTTCAACTCCTCACTCTGGCACGCCACCGTTCCACGCCCTCAGGGCCGCGAGACGATATCGATCCGCTTGACCTGCCGCTCCGGCTCGGGGCGGATCAGGTCCACGGAAAGCAGGCCGTTGCGCAGCTCAGCGCCGAGCACGTTCATGCCTTCCGCAAGGACAAAGGTGCGCTGGAACTGCCGCGCCGCGATACCCCGGTGCAGGAAGACGCGGTCTTGCCCGTCATCCATCTGCCGGCCGCGGATGGTCAGCTCCTTCTCTTCGAGGGTGATCTCGAGCTCATCGGCGGCAAACCCCGCCACCGCCAGCGTGATTCGCAGGCAGAGCGGCTCCCCCGCCGCCGCTTCGATCCTCTCCACATTGTAGGGAGGATACCCGTCGGCGCTCTTGGTCACCCGGTCGAGCACCCGCTCGACCTCGTCGAAACCCAGGAGAAACGGGCTCGACAACGAAGACACTCGCGACATGCCTCAAGTCCTCATCAAGCGACTTGGTCAAGCAATCTGGCTTGCCGGACGCGCACCTATCCGGCCGCGCCCACCGGGACCCTCAACGGCATCCCGACGATGGGGATATGGTGCGCACCCTGCCCCCGCGCAAGACGCCAGCCGCCGCGCCGAAGGAACCGAGCGGGCAACCCCGACCGCAGCGCGGGAAGCGACTGCGAGGACAGGTCTCCGCCCCGTGTCGGAGATGCCACAGGCCATCGCCGACACATGCCGGAGCACTCCCGGAGGAGGCCCCGGCAGGGATCAGCCACGCGGTTCAGACTAGGGGGCTGCTCCGTGCGCCCCAGCGGCTTGAGCCGGCCGGGGCGCGGGGCGGTGCCTAGGCCACCCGCCGCGGACCCACGGCGAGGCGGGGGCTGAAGCTGTCCGGGTCCGCCGCCGCCCAATCCCCCGCATAGTGGGTCGAATCCGGCGCCGACAGGAGGATGTCGGCAGGCAGGAAAGGATAGATGCGGTCGAGGCGCTTGACCTCGTTGGGGCTCACGCGGTGCCAGATGTGGCTGGGCACGAGCTCGCTGGGATGGGAAAGGCCGGCGGCCGCCACCAGCTCGGCCAAGGCGGCCACCGTGTGCTGCTGGAAGTTGCGCACCCGCTCCGCCTTCTCCTCCACCACCAGGCCGCGCTGCAGGTGCGGATCATTGGTGGTGACGCCGGTGGGACACTCGCCGGTGTGGCAGCGCATGCTCATCACGCAGCCGAGGGAGAACATGAAGGCGCGGGCCGCGTTGCACCAGTCGGCGCCGATGGCCATGTTCGCCGCCATGGAGAAGCCGGACGTCACCTTGCCCGATGCGGCAAGCCGCACCTGCGAGCGAAGCCCGGTGCCCACCAGCGCGTTGCGCACGATGATGAGCCCCTCGCGCAGCGGCATGCCCACATGGTCCGCCAGCTCGTGCGGCGCGGCGCCGGTGCCGCCCTCCGAGCCGTCCACGACGATGAAATCCGGGTGGATGCCGGTCTTCAGCATGGCCTTCACCATGGCGAAGACCTCGGTGGGATGGCCGACGCACAGCTTGAGGCCCACCGGCTTGCCGCCGGACAATTCCCGCAGCCGGCCGACGAACTCCATCATTTCGGCGGGCGTGGAAAAGGCGGAATGGCGGGCCGGGGAGATACAATCCTTGCCCACGGGAATGCCCCGGGCCTCGGCGATCTCGGGCGTCACCTTGGCGCCCGGCAGCATGCCGCCATGGCCGGGCTTGGCGCCCTGCGAGAGCTTGATTTCGATCATCTTCACCTGATCGTCGGCGGCCCGCTCCCGGAACCGCTCGGCGGAGAAGGTGCCATCGGGATTGCGGCAGCCGAAATAGCCGGACGCGATCTCCCACACGATGTCGCCACCATGGATGCGATGGTACTTGGAAAGGCTGCCCTCGCCGGTATCGTGATAGAAGCCGCCCCGCTTGGCGCCCAGATTCAGCGCCTCGATGGCATTGCCGCCGAGCGAACCGAAACTCATGGCCGACACGTTGAGCACCGAGGTGGAATAAGGCCGGCTGCAATCCGCGCCCCCCACCATCACCCGGAACGGCTCCTTGCTGACGGGGGTCGGCGCGAGGGAATGGGTCATCCATTCATACTCGGCGGCATAGGTATCGAGCTCGGTGCCGAAGGGCTGGCGGTCCTCCTCGTTCTTGGAGCGGGCATAGACCAGGGATCGCTCGTCACGATTGTAGGGCTTCTCGGAAAGGTCGTCCTCCATCAGATACTGGCGCAGATAGGGCCGGATGGCCTCGAACAGCCAGCGCATGGAGCCGATGACCGGATAATTGCGCAGCAGCGAATGGTCCGGCTGGGTCACGTCGAACACGCCGAGCAGCACCAGCGGAAACAGCACGCAGAAGACGATCAGCCACCATTGGTGGGACGTGAACGACAAGATCACGCTGATCACGGCCCCGAGCGTGACGGCGATGAAGACGCTGTAGCGGCTCAGCAGCTTCTTGGTCCCTGGCGTCAACCATGCGCTTGGGGTGGTATTGCCCGTCATGATGGCGGTCTCCCGTTTGGACAAGCGCCAAGCTAGAGCATTTTCAGGCGAATGCGACCCCGCTTCCCCGCCGCCCCTGGCCTGTCCCCCGTCCCATCCACACCCGGCAGCGCGCAGGGCTGCGCCAAAGGCGAGCCGCTCATGGGCGGGGGACAGCCGGGCGTAAGGGGCGCGAAAGCCGTGCCCTGTTTTGCCGCCCGACGTCACGGATTTGCAGTCCGCGGGGGGACAATCGCGCAGTGCATCTCAGCGCGAGATTTGCCCAGGCGTGTATCCATCCCTCGTCCCCAAACAAGACAAGGGAAACGCTTCCATTTCGGAGCAGCAAATGTATCTCTGGAAGGGGATTCAGAAGCGCAACTCCGGCACTTCTGATTAAGGGTTCCCGTTAAAGGAACACCAATAAGTTGGGGGCACGCTATGTTCTCATTCTCGATCCGGTCGCGACTTCTTCTTCTCTTTGGGGCGTTCATCATCGGCCTGGTCGCGATCAGCGCCGTCTTCCTGTCCGCACTCAAGGACAGCATGCTGCACGAGCGCAAAGCCGGCGTGAGCCAGATCGTCGAGGCGGCGTACACGCAAATCCAGGGCCTTCACGCGGCCGCGCAGAAGGGCCTCATCACCGAGGCGGAGGCCAAGCGGCTGGCCGGCGACATCATCCACCGGACGCGGTTCGATGGAAATAACTACCTCTTCGTCAATGACGGCGAGGGTGTTTCCGTGTTTCACGGCGCGCGACCCGAGGTGGAGGGCCGCGACCGGAGCCAGGACCGCGACTCCCACGGCAACCTGTTCGTGCAGATGCAGCTGGCCAGCGCCAAGGCTGGCGGCGGCTTCACCAGCTATTACGCGCCAAAGGCCGGAAGCGACTCGACCTCGCTCGAGAAGATTTCCTACAACCTCATGTTCAAGCCCTGGAACTGGGTTGTTTCTGCCGGCGTCTATATCGACGACATCGAAAACGAATTTTATGCGCAGGTGGTCCGGCTCGTCATCGTCATCGCGGTGGTTCTCGCTGTACTGGCCATCGTCGCATTCTTCCTCTACCGCTCGATCATGCAGCCCATGGAGCATCTCTCTTCCGAGCTGCACGCCATCGGCGACGGCAACCTCGGCATGGAGATCGCCACCGCAGAGCGCACCGACGAATTCGGGGCCATCGGCAAGGCTGTCATCTACATGCGCGACCGCATGCGGGAGGGCGAGCGGCTGAAGGAAGAGCAGAAGGCGCGCGAGGCCTCTGAACGCGAGATCCTCGCCCGCCGCGAGTCCCTGGCCGGCACCTTTGTGGAGCGGATGCAGCAGCTTGCGGGCAACTTCGCGGGCTCCTCGGGCGAGGTGGCCGATGCCGCCCGCAACCTCTCCGCCACCGCCGAGCAGACGTCGCAACAGGCCCATGTGGTCTCCGGCGCCGCCGATGAGGCATCGGCCAATGTCCAGACCGTCGCCGCCTCGGCCGAGGAGATGGCGGCCTCTATCCGCGAGATCAGCAGCCAGGTCGCCCATTCGGTGCAGATCGCGGACTCCGCTTATGTGGAGGCCCAGACCTCCAACGCCCGCATTTCCGAGCTCGCGGCCGCCGCCTCCGCCATCGGCGACGTCATCAACCTCATCAAGTCCATCGCCGACCAGACCAACCTTCTCGCCCTCAACGCCACCATCGAGGCGGCACGGGCCGGCGAGGCGGGCAAGGGCTTCGCGGTGGTGGCCGAGGAAGTCAAGCAGCTGGCCCAGCAGACCGCCAAGGCCACCGAAGGCATCGCCGAGCAGGTGGCGGAAATCCAGAAGGCCACTGAAAGCTCGGTGCAGTCCATGGGCGGCATCGCGCGTGTGATCAGCTCCATCAAGGAGATCGCCTCGGCCATTTCCGGCGCCGTGGAGGAGCAGAGCGCGGCCACGGCGGAAATCGCCCACAATTGCCAGCGGGCGGCCAGCGGCACCCATCAGGTGATGGAAAGCATTTCCGGCGTCGGCCAGGCGGCGGGCATGACGGGGGCGGCCTCGTCCCAGTTGATGGCGCTGTCATCGGGCCTGTCGGGTCAGGCCCGGGAACTGCGCCAGGTGGTCGACACCTTCGTCGCCGATTTCGCGGCCGCCTGAGGACACACCTCAAGCGCGCGGCGCTGAGCAGCCCACGGGCAGCGCTCAGCGCCGCGCGCATCTGATACAGCGGCACGCGGCCACGTCTGCGGCAAGCCGGCGCGGGCATGAACCGTAACGGCCCCGCGGCCACCGCCAGCGGGACATTCGTCGAACCGGCCACCAGCCAAGGCGGCGGCAGAACCAAGCCTCAGCCCCACACCGACACGCCCCCGCTCCGGCGCGACGCCGTCACCGGAGGCGCGCATCGTCGACCACGCAGCCTCACCAAGCGTTTCAACGTGAAGCGCCCCGGAGTGAAATGGCAGCCGATTCACGCATGAACGGCACGCCCCCTCCCGGAAGGCCGCTGCGCCTATTCCCAAGCCCCTGCGCGCACGACGCGCCCTCCTGCGCGAACCGCTGAAGAGCCCCAACCGCACCTAACACCGCGCGCCAAGACACGTCGGCACGACCACATGAGATTTGATTGATCTGAAAGCTGGTGCTGCGAGAGAGGATTGAAAACGTGATCCTCGACCAGAACGCATTGTATATAAAAGAGAATTTCGAGTCCGTTATGGATTCTGTGTAGCAGTCCAGTGGCGAGCAAGCAAGCATCACGGGATGCGTTCTGTTATTCGGGTCGGGCTGGTGTGGAGCACGCAGGCAGGTCCGCTCGCCTCCCTCCAGTCTCCTGAAGGAAAGCTCTCCTTGAGACCACCCACTCTTCGCCACCACACGCAGCTTTCGGCCTCACCCCGTCAGGGAGCTGGGTCGTCTCGTCGGCACACGCCACATCGACTTGCCGCTGGGTGATATTACTACTTCGCAGGTCGGCCCCCCTGATGTCGGCATGATCGAACTTTGCTTCAGTAAAATCCACCGGAGTTTCGATAGCATCAGCTGGAGCCAAGGGAAGATCCAGCTCAATGGCCGACAGTGCTTCGGCGTTCGATATATTCTGATCGAACGGTCGATCAAACGCAGGTGCACCGCCCCCTTTTTTGGAGGAGCCTAATAGCGGCATCGTGAGCAGCCCCTTTAGATCAGCCCCCGAAAAATCCGCCCCCTTAAAGCTTCCACCATGGACAACGGCCCGCACAAATGATGCAGCCACGAACGACGCGTCATCGGCGTACGTTTTCATAAAATATACATTATCAAAATGCGAGCCATAGGCATGCACTCCATGCAAAAATACAGTTGACATATGCGCATTTGTGAAATTTGATTGCCTAATATTCGCATTTATCATACTAACAAATAGAAAATGGGTTCCACAAAATGTAGATGAGGATAGTCTAGCCTCTCGATCCGCAGATCCAAGAATAACTGACAAAATCAATGAATTAACTAGAGAGATATCTCCATATAACTGGCCTTGATCAAACAGGAATTGTAGCGCCGCGCCTTGGCCAATGTCATGGTCTATGCCATTTCCATCTTTCACTATCGTCCACGCCAGAGAGAAGGCGCCATATTGGCGAACGAACCCCTCTTCCCTGTATGCGGCGAACTGAAGCCAAACGCCGATAGCTGCCGCAACCGCGCCGGCCGCAGAAAGAAGCCCGGCCAGGATTTGAATTAATCGCATTCGCTTCTCTGCCTGATCATCGGCATGGATTTCCTGCATCTTACCGTATCTCAAGCTCACGTTGACCCCAAGTCGCACCCGACATCTATCCAAACGTCACAGATAGCGACACAGCCGCGCGGAAAGTCCCGCTCCTCACCCCACCCCCTGCAAGCACCGATACACACTCGCACGACCGATCCCAAGCCGCTCCGCAATGGCCGTGGGGCTTACGCCCTCACCCCTCAGCCGCTTGACCTCGTCCGCCCTGGCCCGTGCTGTGGGCTTGCGGCCCCGGTACTTGCCTTCAGCTTTCGCCTTGGCGATGCCGGCCCGTTGCCGCTCAAGGAGCAATTCCCGCTCGAAGGCCGCTACGGCGCCGAAGACCGAGAGCATCAAGCGCCCTGAGGCGGACGACGTGTTCAGCTTCTCCCCACCCAGGTTGAGGATGACCAGCCCCACGCCCTTAGCGTCGAGGGCTTCCACGATGGTCCACAGGTGCTGCACCGACCGAGCGAGGCGGTCCAGCTTGGTCACCACCAGCGTGTCGCCCTCCCGCAGGAACTCCAAGGCCCGTTCCAGCTCCGGCCGGGACGCGGCAACGGCGCTGACGTGCTCCTGAAAGAGCTTGTCGCAGCCGGCCTCCTTGAGGTCGTCAAGCTGGCTCTGAAAGCCCGCATCCTGCCCGTCCGTGCTCACCCGCGCATATCCCACCAGCATCGTCATCCTCCCCCCCGTCTCAGCCGAACACGATGCCGTTGCGGACGGCGTAGCTCAGTTCCTCAGCCCGCGATGCGTCCGACCACCATTCGTCGGTGCCGATAGTGATGCGAGCGGCCGTCACGGCGGTCAGCGTCTCGTCGCTCATCGGATCGTCGGCCGCGAAGACGATACGGCCCCCTTCGATCTCCCATGGCCCCTGTGGCGACGGCTCGGCTGCGCTCGGCAGCGAGGGTGCGGGCGCCTCCCCTGCGGCGGCCATCGGAAAAGCTGCAATGTGGGCGGTCATCACCAATCCCCTGTCCCGTTGCCCGCCGGGGCGGGTCCCATTGAACACCTCCCCTGCGAGACGGTGTGGAGGGCGTCCGATAGGGTCCATTCCGGCTTTTCGGACGCCTCGTCTCACAGGGCCTTGAGCCCTATTGAGGCATCGCCTGTGCGGCTTCTCTGGCGGCTTGGGTGATGCGGGCATTGCGCACCCGGTCCCGCTCCCGCCGTTCGGCCCGAAGCTCCTTGGCGTAGGCTTTCACGAACACCCGGTTGAACTCCCGCAGGCGCCGGAAGGCCGCGTCATAGACCGCCTTCCCCCGCTGCCATTCCCGAGAGAACTTCACCTCGTCGGGCGTGAGGCCAAGGACGGTGCGATGGTCGCCCCGCAGATGGTCCAGCCACGCCCCCGCACGGGCCACACTCGCCTCAAGGGCGGCCTGTAGGGCCTTGGCTTCGTCAAAGGTCATGGTCTCGCTCATGTCCTGTCCCCCTCGGCTCAGACCAGCTCTGGCGCATCGTTGAAGGCGTCCGCGTCCCGCTTGGCAGCGGCCATGCGCTCCACCGACCAAGCCTCAGCGGCCACGGCCCGCCCTGGCTCAAGCTCCCCCGAGGCGTAGGCGTCGATTGTCTCGACCTTCCCCGCCCATGTGTGCCACGTCATGTCGCCCACGGTGTCCTGATTGGCCCACGGCTTCAGGCCGTTGGCGCGGGCAAGGGCGTCGGTGAAGTCGTCAAGGCCCTTGTCGCCGGCATCGCAGTACAGGACGGGCCGGCCGTCGATGTCCTCCCCTTCCCACACGGTGGCAACGAAGCCTTCTCCCGCCTCGGTCGCCATCACCAGCACCTCCATGCCGTCACCGGACCAGACGGCGGACAGGACTTCTTCAGGGGCGAAGGTGTCGGTGACAAGCGCAATAGCCGAGTCAATCGTGAGCATCTCAGTGTTCCTCAAGTTGTTTGGAAGTGTTCGTGGGCCGATCGCCGCTCCGAACATGAGAAAAGACTGATTCGTCTCGCTGGAACTGTCAAGCACAATTCTGAGAATTTCTTGATTTTTCTCAGAAGCTGTTGATGCTCAATACATATTTTGTCCGACACTAAACTTACGACCGAAGCGGAATAACGCGAGCATGTGGGCGCGTGTACATGCGTTGCGGGCGCCTGTGCTTGCGCGTGGGTGGGCGTAACTTGCCGTTCGCTCGCGTGCCGCGCGGTGTTCCCTCTCAGGCGCGAGGGGCACCGGGGGAACCGCGCGTTCTTTTTATCTATTGAGGGGGGCTCGAAAATTTCCGGCAAATATCGCCGGGGCGGGCAATATTCGCCGGGAGCGTCCGCCTTGGTGAGGCGTGGCGCGATCTTGCAGAGAACTTGAAAGGGGGCGGCACATTGCAGGGGTGGGACCTGCCAATGGTCGCTGGTGGTCAGTCGATCCCGTCCAGGATGCGGGCGATTATCTTGTGAAGGGGCTCCTTCGTGTCGGGGCCGTAAAGCCCCGCAGCCTTCGCCATGTAGATGGCATCAACGTAGCGCTGTGCCTTCACCTCTTGCTCACGGGTCGCGATGGCCTCCGCTTCAAGGACATTGTAAGCCTTGATGTAGGCACGTTTGAAGGCGAGAGCCTTCTTCCCGGAATAGCCCATGACCAAGAGGGTAAAGCCGTCGCGGTCCATGAGATAAGCGGGCTCTTGTCGGAAGCCGCCGCGAGGCATGGCAACGGTTTCCGATGTAAGCTCAAAATTGAGCCGACATGATGGGTCATCAGCGAGCAGGGCTTCGATGTCGCGAAGCACGTTCTTGTGCTGCTTCCCAAAGTAGGCAGCCACGTCCCGGCTATTGGCCCGCCCCATCCCGTCTGCCCCCACCACGAGGATGGGGATTTTGGTCGGGTCGTCATCGGGGG
The DNA here is from genome assembly GCF_043831965.2 of Xanthobacter variabilis. Lineage (NCBI taxonomy): Bacteria > Pseudomonadati > Pseudomonadota > Alphaproteobacteria > Hyphomicrobiales > Xanthobacteraceae > Xanthobacter > Xanthobacter variabilis. Next base: position 1,562,160 of record NZ_CM195533.1, on the reverse strand, counting down.
CACCAATGATGCCTGCCCAAGGGTTCGGTAATGGCTTTCGCCGGGGCCGCCAAGGATTCGGGATGCCTTCGTCACGAAGCTCCCGGTGGATTTCAGTTGCGCCTTTGGTGGGCATGATCCTTCCTTTCTAAAGCCGCGTATCGGCGGGATCGCGGTGGTTGGTGAGAGGAAGGCGGCACCGGACAGGGATCGGACCTGTCAGCGGGTCGCATGGGGGCGGCACCGTGCCGGGATTGGACCGGGCACGCGTCGCGAGGGCGAACGGGAAGGCGTGCTCAGAACGGCGCTATGCGCCCTCAGGAGGCCGTCAGGCCGTTCAGCTTCGCCTTGCTGCCGTGGTGCTGAAGGGCAGCGGCGTCATAGGCCCGGGCGGCATCTTCCGGCCGCTCGAAGGAGCCCAACCAGAGGCGCTTGCCGTTCACGGTGATGGTCGCCGTCCAGCACTTATAGAGCGCATCCCACGAAACCCCGCGAAAGGGGCGCTTCACGCTCATTCGGTTGGCCTTGGTCCGCCCACCTTGGTGCCCGTGAACGCCTTCAGCTTGGCGAAGGTCTTGGTCATGCTCTCGACGGCCTCGATAGCCCGTGCAGGCGTCTCGAAGCTCCCCAAGAACATCTTGTTCCCCTGCGGGTCGGTCATGGTCGCTTCCCAGAGGCGGGAGACGGGCGACCACACCAGCCCCTCAACGTGCCGAGGCCCCTTGCCGTCGTGGAAGTCCACGAGGCTCATGTCTTGAAGTGAGGGCATCAGGCGGCCTCCTCGGGGAGAAGCCGGGTCAGAGGCGCAAGCGGGCTGGGCTGAGCCGCGACAAGGCTTGCACGGACAGGCAGTAGCTCAATGGCGGCGTGGGCCTCTGCCCCGACTGAAAATCCGCCGACCACGACCTTCTCATGGATGCACCGTTCAAGGGCGCTCTTCGTCACGCAGAAGGATTGCGAGGACCACGGGCGCTCCTTGGCGCCGGCGCAACGCCGCTGCAAGAGATACTGAACGCCATCTGAGCACACGGCCACGCGCCACCGGTCATTGAGCAAGACCAGCACCCGGCCATAATCATCGGCGGTTTCCTGGTGAACGGCCAATGTCAGATGCCTTCGCCGTTCATGCCTTCAGCGGCACCCTGGGACGCGGCGTGGCGTTCCAACGCGGCTTCCTTGGCCGCCTCAGAGCGGTCGCGGTCCGCCAGAAGGGCGGCATGGGCGGCCCGGCCGTCCTCGGTGGTCATGTCGAAGATGGTGCGCGGGCGGGAGCCGTCGTGCCGGAGGGTGCCGGGCGACAGGTCATAGAGGCCGGCGGCGATCATCGGAGCCGGGATGCGGGAGGCCGGAGCGGTGCCGTAGGAACCGGGAATGTCGCGCAAGGTGCAGGTGCTTAAGTCCGTCATCACGCGGCCTCCGCGTCAAGGATAATGCCGCAGGAGGCAAGACGCTCCCGGCCATAAGCGACAGCATCGGCCTTCGCGAGGCTCTGCATTTCCATGAGGAAGGGGTCGTAGCGGTGGAGAACTTCCACGCGCAAATCCGGGAACCGCTTGGCGACCTGGGAAAGCTCGTGATGCCCCTCGATCTGAGAGATGCGGGTTGTGTTCGACCAGTCGAGAGGAACACCGTGGATCGCATCCGCCACGCCGGTTGATCCGGTCTTGAGGATGACCGTGCCAGCGCTTTCGGGATCGACCTGAGAGAGCGCATAGGCGGCCGCATATAGGTTCGCTACGGAGCCCCAAGTGGCCGCCGAAATCGGCCCGGTGGCTTCCTCGACGGTTCCGTCAGGGTGTTCGATCCGCATGGCGAAAGAGACGATGTCTCCAACTTCTCGGCTGTACGAGATGGCAGCGGTAATGATGGTGTGCAGGGGCATGATAATCCTTTCTGGTGGTGGCGCCCTGTAAGCTGCGAAGCAGCCTCCTGAAGAGGTCGGGCGAGGTGTTGGGCGAGCTACGCGAGCGTAGGGGTGTCCGCAAAAGGGGGTGCCCTCGGGGCCCTGTGATAGGTCCTGAGGGGCTTGGTGGAACCCGCCATGGGGAAAGCCATGTCGAGGCCGTAAACGCCCTGTTCACCCACCCCTCAAATCTGAGGGATGGGCTTCAGGGCTCCTTGAGAGGAGACGGCAAAGGGGCAGAGCTATTCCGCCGGGGCGTCTTCGCTGTCGCTGGTCAACAGGATGCCGGCGGCGCGAAGGGACGCCATGAGGGCGTTCAGTTGAGCGACAAAGTCTTCGCCACCAGTGGTATCAGCCACAGGAGCGGCAGGGACCATGTCGCGATGAACGTAGCTTCCGGAGATGGGGCGATCATCGGGCACCGCAGGTCATGCGGCGGGCTTACGCCACCGCGCCCGTCGCCAGCTCAATGGCGCAGTCGGAGCGCAGAACGTCGTGTCCGCAGAGGTACGAGCCGATCAGGAAGGTGCCCTGACGGCGAATTTCGTAGTCGCTCTCCATGGACAGGTCCATGAGCTGCACGGTGCCGGCGGCCATCTTGTTGAAGACGAGACCCACGGTCGTGGTGAAGTCGCCCTGGTACTTGGTCGGGCCGGTCGTCACCTGGGTGTTCGGGACGTGGTTCGACTTCACGATGGGCAGGCCGGCGATGGTCTGCACGATGCCGGAGGCCACGGAGCCCTGAGCGCCAAGGTTCGTGTCCACGAGCCGGTCGCGCTGGGCAAGCAGGTAATACTGCGCCGGACGGAACACGGCATAGCGGTCGCTCTGCGTGACGTTCTTCTCGTCCAGGGTCTGAGTGGCGGTGAACAGGGCCGCTTCCAGACGTGCCGGATCGGTCAGCATGTCCGCATGAGCGATGCGGGAGCCGCCAAGACGGCCGGTGATGGGTGAGGACGCACGCGCGGCAAGGGCCAGGACGGCGGCAAGGTGCGTGTCGTACTGGTAGGACAGCTCCTGACCCAGCTCCTTGGAATAGACGCCACGAATGTCATAGTGATTCATGGCCTCGTCAACATCCGCGACGAAGGAGGTCGCCACCAGCTTGTCGTCAATGGTGATGACCTTCTCGGCGTGGTCGATGGCGCTGCCGTCGATCCAGGTGCCGGGGGTGTGGTAGGCGGAGCTGGCACGGCCGACCAGCGGGAACTGGGCAGATCGGCCGCTCTGAATCTGACGGACGAACGTCAGCTTCTTGAAAACGTTGTTGCGCTCGAACTCGGTGAGGACCTCGCCAGCGAAGACCTTGAGGAAGAGAGCGTCGGTGGCGCCGGCCTGATTGACCTGACCGAGACGCGAAACAGTGGTGTCACCATAAGCCATGGTGTGAAAATTCCTTGATGATGTGGAGGGTTATGGCGTGGCGTCGCGAGCGCGGCCGGTAGTTCTCTTGGGGCGCCTGTTCCAGGGCCTGGAGGCTCCACCTCAGTGGAGTCGCAGGGGGTTGCTGGAAAGGCGGACAGGAGAGCCGGCGGTGGCTGGCGGCGTTTGCCATGGGTCCCGACACGCTCAAGGAGTAGTTCCAGCCAAGGGCCTCCCGCCGCACCTCAGCGCGGGGAAGGGAGACCACAGGACCGGAGTTCGCAGGGCATGTTAACCCCGCATATGCAGCCCACGTAGTGGGTGCCTGGGGGGCCTCGGGCGTCTCGCTGGAGAGCGATGGCGCGTCATTCGAGGGGCCGCGATTGGGCGGCTGGGGACATCATCAAGGGGTGGTGGCGCGGCGTGGCAGGGTTCGGACCTGCGAGTGCACCGCACGAGCGGATGCGGCACGTCGCCAGGAGCCTACCCTGCGGTGCAGGACAGGCGGGGCGTGTCGTTCATCGGGCGGCCTTCTCGTTGATCTTGGTGAGACCTTCCCGCTCCAGCATGAGGCCGATGTAAGCCTCTTCCAGAGCCTCCCGAGTCATGCTCATGCAGTCCGTGCGGAGCTGGTTGATGCGGCCCTGGATGGCTTCAAGCTGGGCGCGGAGGGTGGCGGCTTCGGCCCGGTAGCGTTCCTTCTCGATCAAGTCGGGGGACTTCTGCCAGTCCGGGAGGATGTCCTGGGCCTTGATGACAAGCTCCTCCGGCCCCATTCCGAACCCCTTTGCGTAGGCGTTCAGCTTGTTCCACGCCACGTCACGCTCGCCTTCGGTGGCACCACGCTCCACCAGGGCCTGGAGCTTCAGGGCGTGGGAAGCGTCGTCCTGGGAGAGGTCGGTGGGGGTGGGGCAAGGGGTGGCGGGCTTGCTCTCAACCCCCAGGAACTGGCGGAGGCTGGTGTCGAGGTCAAAAGTGTCACGCGTGACATTTTTCGCGACACGCATATAGCGGGCTGCCATCTCGTATGAGAACGCGCAGTTCGCTTTGATCCACGGCTTGAACTCGCCGTGCTTAAGCATCCCCTTCACAGAGATGAGGCCCCTTCCGGCATCCGCCGCGTAGGCCAGCATGGACTTGCCGTGCTCGACCACTTGCTGATGGTTGTAGTTGATCTCCCGGGCGAGGTAGGCGGGGTCTTCAACGATGACGACGGCGTTGGTGGATGACATCGGCGGGTCCTTTCGTTGCGGGTGAGGAAACGGAATGCCGACCTCTCCCCATGCAATCGCTCGTCTCGCGGAAAGGAGACGCGAAGCGAGCCAGGGCATGGGGAGAGGTGGCGAGGCGCTCAACGACCGCTGCTAACGGTCGGAGCGCGGACAGGGAGCCCATGGGGACGGGCGCAATAGGGAGAGGATGCGGGCACCCCTATCCGACCTCAGCCGGTCAGGGTGCCCGCAAGGTGGGATGATCAGGGCGGGCAAAGCCCGCTGGAAGGTCATCCTCTCGCATTCAAGGAACAGCGAGTGACTGACGCCATCCCTCAGGAAACTTGAAATTCTGTAGGCGGGATGACCACCACCGGCCCGGTGAGGCCCTCGACCTTGTCCATTCGCAGGGCCTTCTGCTTGCATCCGTCACCGGCCACGAGGCGCCGCGCGAACGGCTTCTTGCCGGGACCGGGGATGCACACATGCCAGTCGTGGCCTTCCACCAGGGGCGCGTCGGCGGCGGGAAGGCGGGCCGTGTAGCCCCTCGTCAGGGGCACGAAGGCGAAGTCGCCGTCCATGACCACAGGGCGGGGGCCGGTCTTCTTGGGCGTGGGGGCCTTGCCGGCCTTCACCCTCTGCGTAGCCCGGCTGCGGCGCTTGGCTTCGGTGTTGGCGGTCTTCTTCCGGGCCGTGGCGGCTGCGGCACGTTCCGAGGGGAGCATGAAGGCGGCTTGGAGCTGGTCATTCCACCACTCGGGACGGTAGGCGCCTGTCGGCCGGCTGATCCACCCATGGTCATCGTCGAGACCACCAGCCTCAGCGATCTGAGAGCGGACCATGGCGGCCCCCTGCCAGACACGGAGGCGAAAGAGAACCGGGTCGTCATGACCGAAGACGGGAGGCCAGCCATACCAAGGCAAGCTGCAGCTCGGATAGCGCACCCATCGTCCGTCATGGCAAGGGTTGATGGCCTGGAACTCGTCAATGGTCAGGGGCTCGTCAGGGCGGGCAAGGCCCGCTGGGGGGAGGGCTAGAAGCTCTTCCTCAGAGGAAGACCACCTTGGGGAACACCACTCCTCGCTGAAGCCCATCCGGGTGCAGCCCGGGGAGCCGTCGAGATGCTGACGGGCTTTGAGAAGGGCACGGGTGAGGGTCGCGAGGTGCTGGCAGCGCTCTCGACGGGCCATGTAGGCGATGACGTGGGCGTTGTGCTGGTCGCCTTTGGCAGTCGCGCCAGCGACGCTTGGGGCTTCGTCTTCTTCCCCTGGCACGTCTTCGCCATCGTCGTCAGCCGGGAAGAGTTCGTCATAGAGCGACCGATGCGAGGGGCACGGACGGAATGCCTCGTGAAAGGTCACGGGCTGATAGGAGCAAGCCGGGGTGTCGGCGTCCTCAAAAGGCGCTGCGCTATCGAGCATGGGGGTGATCCTTCACGCGATGGGTTGTCGGGGCTGTCACCAAAACATGAGCGATCAGCCGTTCTCGGCAGGGAGGAGCCCGAGGGCAAAAATGCAGCGCGTTGCACTTTTCGGGAGGTCGAGGCCACGGGATCAAAAGGGTCGCATGCGAACTTTTTCAGGAGACCACCTAGACGAGGTCAAAGGGGTGGAGCTCCACCCCTTTTCGGAAGGTCGCCAAAAAGGGGGCGTGCTCCCCTTTTCAGAGACCAATGGGGCAAAAGTCTCGCCGGTGAGACTTTTCAGGGAAGGTCGAGGCCACGGGTCAAATGTGTCGTCAACGACACTTTTTCGGGAGACCAAGACCACGATGGTCAAAGGTCTAGCGTGCTAGATTTTTCAGGGGATCGAGACCACGATGGTCAAAAGGCTCACCGGTGAGCCCTTTCTCGGGAGGTCGAGACCACGAGGTCAAAGGTGTGGAGGTCCACATTTTTCGGGGGTCGCCAAAAATTGCGCATGCGCAACTTTCCAGAGACCACGAGGTCAAACTGCTCGTCGACGAGCATTTTGGATTGGTCTAGACCACGAGGGGCAGAGGTGTCCGATCGGACACTTTTGGATTGGTCGAGACCACGAGGTCAAAGGTATCACGCGTGATACCTTTCAGGAGGTCGAAGACGAGACGACACTGAGGACCACCTACAGGCCCCGGAAGGAGATTTCAGGAGGTCATAGGATGGTGGTCGGTGGAGGGAACGCTTCCATAAAGCTGACGGAAAGCCTTCCTTGAAGCTTGAAGAAACGCTTACAGAAACACCTGCATGCCCCCCTACCCCCCAAGGGACTCACGGACGCACACCGAGCGAGCCATCAGTGATGACCTGCCAATTTCTCTCGGTGGTGTGCGTTCGTGAATCTCTCAGGAGGACGGAAAGCAGATAATCACCTGCATGCCCCCAGCGTATTTTATGCCTCGTCTCCGGTCGGTCCTCCCCGTCGAGGGGGAAGCAAGCCGGAGGACTGGTGCCGCTACGCACCGCTCCGCCAATGCCATATGCCCTTTCGGGGGACACGGGCGGAGGTTCTCGCTGTATCGCCAGCGTTGGGCGGCCTGTCGTGGCTGTCACCAAAACAACAGCAGGACGCTGCGGCTTGGCGGTGCGAGTTAGGCTAGAGTGGCGGAAAAGTCAAAGCATTGAAAATAAACGTATTTCAGACCCCATCGAGAGGCCTCCAGCGCCCTGAAGCGGTATCTGAATGGGCCATCTTGCTGGCGAGATGTTTCCCGGCAGCTCAACTTCAACGGCCACGACGTGCGCGTGGTGATGATCGACGGCTCCCCCTGGTTCGTGGCGGCCGACGTCTGCCGGGCGCTGGGCATGGACGTGTCCAACGGCGTCTGGCAGTGGCTCCGGGGCCTGTCCGCAGACGAGAAGAATACCCAGAAGCTGCCTCGGGGTACTCGCGGCAACCCCAACGTCACCGTCATCTCCGAGCCCGGCCTCTATCGGCTGGCCGGCCGCTCCGACAAGGCGCAGGCCCGGCCCTTCCATGCGCCGCTGGCGCGGCAGGACTGGGTGACGCGCGTGGTGCTCCCCGCCATCCCGAGGCTCCGGCTACGCCGGAGTGACAAGGACGGCGCCTATGTCATGGGCGAGGAGAAGGTCCGCACCGGCGAGACGCAAGCCAGCGACGCAGCCGGGCGTTATTTGACTCTCGCCAAGAGCGCGGTGGCCGGTGTGCACCGTCGTGGAATTCGTGGCGCAGCATGTGGGCTGAGTGAAACGGGAGGCCGTGGATGCCGAAAGGCTGAGGCTCGAAATAGACGGAGAAACCGAGCCATTCGAGCCAGTCGATCCCCTTTGAATGCCGCGCATCAATGTCCCAGTAGAGAGAGGGAAAACGCTGGAGCTGTGCCCCTATCCACTTCCGGCTGGCACGGAGGAACTCGATTGGCCGCTCTTCAAGGATATGGGTCCCGACTCCCCACAGTCGCCCGACCTCAACAGAAGCCCCATGCGGATGGTCGGGAATGGGCGATAAGCACACCCCCACGACGCACATTCCCGCCAGCTCCCCCGCATCGGAGAAGACGGCCTCTGCCTCGTGGAACTTGATGTGCCGCAGGAGCACCTCCAAGGGCTCTAGGCCAGTGAGCGCCTCGATCTCGGCCCGGTCAGCCAGCCGCAGGATGGGCGCCAGGGCTCGAGCGTGTTCTTCAGCGGCCTTGACGAGATAGGCCATGGCTATTCCTCCACCTCGAAGGCCGGCAGCTTCGACAGTTCCCCAGCCAGCGCCGCAGCCGATGCCTCCCCGTAGCGCTGCCCGGTATCCCGCAACGTGTGGCCGACGATGAAATAGCGGGCCTCCTCCGCCACCTGGTGCTCGCGGCACAGCGTCATGAAGAGGTGCCTCCAGCCGTGGTTCGGCTGCACATGGGGATCGTTCACGCCGATGTCGCGGACCCATCCGGCGAGCCGCCCCGCTATCGTCTTCGCCGGGTGAGCCTTGGCAGGGCCCTTCTGGTGGGAGGGAGCCTCCTTATAGAAGAGCGGCCCATCCCCGCGCTCCTTCACGAACTCCAAGAGCCCCTGCCGGATCAAGTCGGGGTGGACGGGGACCATGCGCGGCTTGTCCGTCTTCACGGCCCCGGCCTCGGGCGAGATGCGCAAGACCCAAACACCATTGACCTCTTGGAAGTCCTGCCCACGGAGCTGGGTGATTTCGGAGACGCGAGCGCCGGAGTAGGCGCAAAGCCAGGGCACCCACCGCCGGGCCGCCAGCATCTCCGGGGCATTCCTGCCAGGAGCATCATAGGCGTGAAGCGCAGCCTTCAGGATGGTGGTGGCTTCCTCGTGAGTGAAGGAGCGGTCGCGGGTGCGTGGCGGGGCCTTGCCGCTGGAGCGGATGCCCTGAGCCGGGTTGCTGGTGATCTTGCGGTTCGCCTTCCCCCAGTTGAGGACGGTGCCCAGGGGCGTGAGGTACTTGGCGTTGATGGTCTTGGCGGCAAGGCGGCCCTCGGCAACAAGGGCATCCTTCCAACCGACCACATCCTCTGGAGTGATCGCCGTGGCGTCGTCATGCTTCACGAATGCGACGAACGCCTTCACCACCCGGAGGTGCTCTTCCAATGTCTTCGCTCGCGGCTGCCGCTCCCGCCCCCACGCCTCTGCAAGGCCGGTCAGGGTCACACCCTTGCCCGTTGAAGGCGTCTTTGCGGCTCCACCGATTTCCGGCCGGGGCAGAGCGGCTTCCGATGGGAACCGCTGCACAACAGCATCCGGCCCGTAATCGCCCTCAGCCCGCCTCAGGAGCGTCCCTGCCGCATCCCTAATCGCTCCTCTCATGGCGGTGGCAAGCAGCTCCCGGCTGTCGTCATCCACCACGAGGGCACGGGCCGATAGCAGGTCATCCACGAATGGGGCCATCTCCGCTCGAAGCGCGGAGCTGTCGTCGAGCCGCTCGCCAACCGCCTGTTGGAGCTTCTCGAACACCAGCGACTTGCCGGGGTTATCCTCCAGCCGCGCGACGAAGCCCCGATACCACGCCCCCGCCAGGGCCACCGCCTGCTTCTGCGACAGGCGCGTCGGGCCGGTTCTCAGGCTGACGAAGAGGCGCTGTAGGTGATCCTCGGCAATGCCGGTGCGTGCCTTGGCTGTTTGCGGATCGCGGGTGCGCAGGGAGAAGGTGACCTCGGAGGCGCCAAGGGTGGCCGCGACGGTGCATTCCGGTTCGTGGCCGTGGGCGGGGAAGTGGATCAGGACCGATTGGCCCGTGACCCTGCCACGAAGATCGGCGGGAATGCGCTTGCGAAAGGTCAGGTTGGAGGAGCCGTGACGGTGCGTTGGACGAGGCATGGGAAGAGCCACTGTGTAGCGCTCCTGTGTAGCAGTGGAGCGACCCGAAGCCCTTCTATTTCCAAATGTTCTGGAGCGTCAACGCCATAGGCTGGTGCTGCGAGAGAGGATTGAACTCTCGACCTCTCCCTTACCAAGGGAGTGCTCTACCACTGAGCTACCGCAGCATCTCGTCCAAGGGAGGGGAGGGAAAAGTCATCCCCGCCTCGAACGCCGGCGAAGCATTGCTCGCCGTCAGGCGGCTTCATCTGCCACATGGATTCGGGGAGTGCAAGGGTGTTGGCGACACCTTTTTCATTCACCCCCACCAGAGGCGGAGTTATGAACAGGTCACGCAGCAGGCACCCTCTCCCGCTCTGCCGCGCCTCATCGGAAAGCCGCTTCGCCGGAGGAAGGGCCAAAAGGAGGGCGTTTTGCCCCGCCATTGCGCGGGGCACGCTTCTTTTTTGCGCGTGCACACGTCTTGAGCGTTGCGAGTTCCCTCTATAGCCTTCTCTCAGCAAGGCCAGTGCGGGGGACTCAATGGCTGCGGAAAAACCGCGCAATCAAACCATCGGTGCCGTCCGGCGGACATTCCAGCCCTGGGCCGATCCCGACAAGAAGCCGCTCATTCGCTTCGAAAACGTGGTGAAGCGATTCGGCGATTTCACCGCCGTCGACAATGTCAGCCTCGACATTTACGAGCGGGAGTTCTTCGCCCTGCTCGGCCCCTCCGGCTGCGGCAAGACCACGCTGATGCGCATGCTGGCCGGCTTCGAGGAGCCAACCGAGGGCCGGCTCACCCTGGCCGGCGAGGACATTTCCGGCGTTCCGCCCTATCGGCGGCCGGTGAACATGATGTTCCAGTCCTACGCGCTGTTCCCCCACATGAACGTGCTGGACAACATCGCCTTCGGCCTGAAGCAGGACAAGATGCCCAAGGCCGACATCGCCGCCCGCGTGGAGGAGATGCTCAAGCTCACCAAGCTGGAGAAGTTCGCCAAGAGGAAGCCGCACCAGCTTTCCGGCGGCCAGCGCCAGCGCGTCGCCCTGGCCCGCTCCCTGGCCAAGCGACCCAAGGTGCTGCTGCTGGACGAGCCCCTGGGCGCGCTCGACAAGAAATTGCGCGAGGAAACCCAGTTCGAGCTCATGGACCTGCAAATGGACCTGGGCATGACCTTCCTCATCGTCACCCACGACCAGGAAGAGGCCATGACGGTGGCCGACCGCATCGCTGTGATGAACCACGGCGTGCTGATGCAGGTGGCCCCGCCGGCCGTGATCTACGAGCAGCCGGCCACCCGCTATGTGGCGGACTTCATCGGTGAGGTGAACCTCGTGGAAGGCAAGGTGATCTCCGCCACCGGCGAGGAGACACGCCTGTCCTCCCCCATCACGCCCCATCCCCTGCGCGTGAGCCAAAGCCTGGGCCTCAAGCCGGGCGAGGAAGCCTGCATCGCGATCCGCCCGGAGAAGCTGCGCATCTCCCTGGACGAGCCGGCCGACACCTCGGAAAACTGCTTCCGTGGTGAGATCTGGGACATTGGCTATCTGGGCGACCTCTCCATCTACCATGTGGAGCTGGAGTGCGGGCAGCGCATCAAGGTGTCCCAGCCCAATCTCTCGCGCGTGGTGCAGCGGCCCATCACCTGGGACGACAAGGTGTGGGTGACGTTCGCGCCCCATGCCGGCGTCATGCTCACCCGCTGAAGGAGGCGCTCATGGCCATGGCGGGAGAAAAGGGGCGCGGCCGGTATCTGGTCCTCGCGGTTCCCTATTTGTGGCTGGTGGCGCTGTTCCTGGCGCCCTTCCTCATCGTGTTCAAGATCTCGCTGTCGCAGGACGCGATCGCGCAGCCACCCTATACGCCGCTGCTGGATCTCTCGGACGGCTGGGCCGGCTTCACGGATTACCTGTCCCAGCTCTCCTTCGACAATTACGCCTATGTGCTGGACTTCTCGAACGAGTTCATCCAGGCCTACGGCTCCTCCCTCATCATCGCGTCCATTTCCACGGTGCTGCTGCTGCTGGTGGGCTACCCCATCGCCTATGGCATGGCGCGGGCGCCGCGCTCCATGCAGCCCACGCTGCTGATGCTGGTGATCCTGCCCTTCTGGACCTCGTTCCTGATCCGCGTCTATGCGTGGATCGGCATCCTCTCGCCGGAAGGGCTGCTGAACCAGGGACTGATGGCGCTCGGCATCATCAACGAGCCGCTGGAGATCCTGAACACCGACATCGCCGTGTATATCGGCATCGTCTATTCCTACCTGCCCTTCATGGTGCTGCCGCTCTATTCCGCGCTGGAGAAGCTGGACCTCACCCTGCTGGAGGCGGCGGCGGACCTCGGCTGCCCGCCCACCAAGGCGTTCTGGACCATCACCTTCCCACTCTCCTTGCCCGGTGTGGCGGCGGGCGCCCTGCTGTGCTTCATTCCGGCGGTGGGCGAGTTCGTGATCCCCGATCTGCTGGGCGGCTCCAACACGCTGATGATCGGCAAGTCGCTGTGGACCGAGTTCACCGTGAACCGCTCCTGGACCGTGTCCTCGGCGGTGGCGGTGCTGCTGCTCCTGGTGCTGGTGGTACCCATCGTGATCTATCAGAACGTGCAGCAGCGTGAACTGGAGGCCGGAAAATGAGAAAGGGCCTCACCTGGTTCAACGTGACGTCCATCGCCCTGGGCTTCGCGTTCCTCTACATCCCGATCCTCATCCTGGTCATCTACTCCTTCAACGCGTCACGCCTTGTCACGGTGTGGGCGGGCTTTTCCACCCAGTGGTATTGGGCGCTGCTGGAGAACGACCAGCTGATCGATGCCGCGTGGGTCACGTTGCGCATCGCCTTCTTCTCATCGCTGGTGGCGACGGTGCTCGGCACCATGGCGGCTCTGGCCCTCACCCGCTATGGGCGCTTTTGGGGGCGCAGCCTGTTCTCAGGGATGATCTATGCGCCGCTGGTCATGCCGGAAGTCATCACCGGCCTGTCGCTGCTGCTGCTGTTCGTGGCGGTGAATTTCGACCGCGGCTTCTGGACGGTGCTGCTGGCCCACATCACCTTCACCATGTGCTTCGTGGCGGTGGTGGTGCAATCGCGCCTCGTCACCTTCGACCGTGCGCTGGAAGAAGCGGCCCTCGATCTGGGTTGCCCGCCATTCAAAACCTTCTTCACCATCACCTTGCCGCTGATCCTGCCGGCGGTGGTGTCGGGCTTCATGCTGGCCTTCACCCTGTCCCTGGATGATCTCGTGATCGCGAGCTTCACCACGGGCCCGGGGGCCACCACCCTGCCCATGCGCATCTATTCCCAGGTGCGGCTGGGCGTGACGCCGGAAATCAACGCGGTCTGCACCATCCTCATCGCCATCGTGACGGTGGTGGTCATCGTCGCCTCCATCGTCACCAAGAGGGCCGAAAACCTGCGGCAGGCGGAGGAGCGCGCGGCCCTTCAAGGCTGAGCATCCGGGCCGCGCTCCGGCGCGCGGCCCCATCCCCTGCAGGGCTGCGGCTTGACCGACAAGGGCTGTTGACCTAACTCCGACAGCACACGCGAGCGGCCCTCGAGGGGACCGCGCCCGTGGGTCTCGGCGTTAGGGCGAATGCCTCCTCCGCGGCAAGGATTATGGAGCGTTTTCGCGCGAAGTCGATGCCGGTTCGCGCGAAGAAGACGCGTCAACTCAATACATTAGAGCGTTATCCGTAAGCTGGTGCGAGCGGAGGGCGCTCTAGGGACCCTGGACATTCTCGTGCGTTCCTCTGGCAGGAGGCGGAGCGGGGAACGGGTCCACGGAGCGGACCTGGTTTATGCGATATCGGGCGGATATCAGCGGCCTTCGCGCGCTGGCGGTGCTTCCTGTCGTTCTGTTCCATGCGGGTTTCACGGCGGTGCCGGGCGGCTTCGTGGGTGTCGACGTCTTTTTCGTCATCTCCGGCTACCTCATCACCACCATCATCGCATCGGACCTCGACAAAGAGGGCTTCAGCCTGACGCGTTTCTATGACCGGCGCGTGCGGCGCATCCTGCCCGCTTACGTGCTGGTCGCGGTGGTCACCACGGTGGCGGCGCTGATCATCCTGCCGCCGGCCGTGCTTGCCCGGTATGGCGAGCAGCTGCGGGCAGCCTCGGTCTTTTTCGCCAATGACTACTTCCGCTCCAAGGTCTTCTATTTCGGGCCGGATGCCCATGAGCAGCCACTGCTGCACATGTGGTCGCTCTCCATCGAAGAGCAATTCTATCTCTTCTGGCCGCTGCTGCTGGCGGCGTTCACCCATCCGCGCCTGAAGCGCCTGCGGCCCTACCTCATCTTCGGCCTCATGGCCTTTTCGCTTTACGATTCAACGCGTAATGCGATCCTTGAGCCCAACCGGGCCTATTTCAATCTCTCGGGGCGCATCTGGGAACTGCTGCTGGGGGCCACGCTTGCGCTCGGCCTCTTGCCGCGCATTCGCCGTCCGATCATCGCTGAGCTCCTGGCGGCGGCCGGCGTGCTGATGATCCTGGGCGCCTCCGCATTCTTCACGCGGCAAACCACCTTCCCCGGCGCCATGGCCCTCATCCCCACCCTTGGCGCGCTCTTCATCCTGTGGGCGGGGGAGCAGGGACGGGTGACATGGGCGGGCCGCCTGCTGTCCATCACCCCCTTGGTGTGGGTGGGGCTGATCTCCTATTCGCTCTATCTCTGGCACTGGCCGATCCTGGTGTTCCTCTGGCTCGTGACCGGGCGGGAACCCTCCACCCTCATGCTGGTGGCGGCGATCGCCGTGATGCTGCTCTGCTCCTTCCTGTCATGGCGGTTCGTGGAGGCGCCCTTCCGGCGTTCCGCCTTCTCCTCGTTCCGCTCCGAGATGCGCAGCATCGGCATTGGCGTGTGCGCCCTCCTCATCCTGATCGGCGTGGGATCCATTCTGAAGTGGACCCACGGCCTGCCCAGCCGCTCATCGGCCGTGGCCGAGGAAGTGGAGCGGCAGACCAAGACCCTGTGGAAGGGCACGGACGCCTGCCTGCTCGGCTCGAACGGCCGTGACGTCCCCGTTTCCGACGAGACCTGCCGGTTCGGCTCCACCGATCCGCATGCCCCGCTCATGGCGCTTTGGGGTGACTCCTTCGCCAACCACCATGCCCCGGCCGTTGATGACGTGGCGCGCGACCTCGGCTTCGGCCTGGTCCAGATGACGCGCTCCGGCTGCTTCTCGCGGCTGCCCGACGACAAGGCCAGGACCCGGGATGAGAAGGTGTGCAACGCGTTCCGAGAGCGCTCTCTCAAGGCGATCTTCGACAATCCGGAGATCAAACTGGTGGTGCTCGGCGGCAACTGGCGCGCGGCGCACGACCCTGAGGAAACCCTCGCCTCCCTTGCCGCCGCGGTGAAGGAGTTCACCGCCACCGGGCGGGCGGTGGTGCTGATCGCGCCGCCCGTGGCCTTCATGACCGGCGGCGGACGCTGCGTGATCCAGCAAAGCTTCCTGGGCAACAGCCCCGAGCACTGCGGCATAGACGCCAAGAAGTGGGCGCAACACGTCATCCCCACCGAACAGGCGCTTGCCCGCATGGCGGAAGGCAACCCGCTGGTGCGCGTCGTGATCCCCCGCGAACACTTCTGCGACGGCGACCAGTGCAGCCCGGTGCTCAACGGCAAGGTGGTGATGGCCGATGGCGGCCATCTCAACGTGGCCGGCTCCATGGTTCTGCGGGATGACATCGACAAGGCGGTGGAAAGCCTGCTGCCGGCCATCAAATCCCACTGAGCCCGGCGCCCTTCGCCGCGCCCCTTGGGGGGATATCAAGGCCGATCAGCGTCACGCACCGGGGCTTGCCCCCACGGGGTGCTGCTTATTGCCCATGGTGCAGGCCTGCGGCCCGCGCGCTTGGTCTTTACGCGAGAGAGGGGCGCGGCCCGACACCGGCGGGCCCCGGGGCGCGAGAAGGCCCCGCACCCGCCGCGCCTCAGCGCGACCGCCTTCCGCACAGTCAGGACGCGGCGCCGGGCCGCTCCTCGTCCGCCGCGAGTGCGCAGAAGTTGGTGTAGATCGCGGCCATGACGTCGGTCACGACCGGATTGCAGATGTAATAATACAGATGCCGATGCTCGCGGCGGAAGGAGACGATCCCCTCGCTCTTCAGCTTCGACAGATGCTGGGACATGGACGTCTGTGAAATGCCGGTGGCCTCCGAGAGCTCGGAGACACTCTTCTCACCGGATGAGAGCTGGCAGAGAATGCGGAGCCGGCGGGGATTGGCGAGCCCGCTGAGAAACTGCGCCGCCGCCTCCGAGCGGTCGTCGGCAAACGCGCGCCCGCTTTCGCCGCCCGCGCCCCCCTCGATTTCGGTCTGGTCGACCTCGCTCATCCCGCTTCGCCCTTGCACCCTTGTGCTCTTCGCTCCGGCCCCCGGCCTCGCAACACCCATACAGCATATGGCCGCGATTGACATATCATGATGAGCTGATATTAGAACTTCATCATATGTCAGGGGTTGCCAATGAGCAAGGATTACAAGGAGCTGATCGCCGACATCTCGCGCTATACGGGCGAGCTGCGGAAGGAAGTGCCGGATGCCATGGCGGGCTTCTACAGCATGGCCAAGGCCGCCAGCGCCGACGGCGTGCTGGACAAGAAGACCAAGGAGCTGATCGCGCTCGCCATTGGCGTCACCCAGCGCTGCGACGGCTGCATCGGCTTCCATGCCAAGGCCCTGAAGGAGCTGGGCGCGACCCGCGCCGAGGTGTCTGAGATGCTGTCCATGTGCGTCTATATGGGCGGCGGCCCGGCCCTCATGTATGCCGCCGACGCCCTGCGCGCCTACGACCAGTTCAGCGCCGCCTGATCGGCCCCGCGGCAGCCGCCGTGAAGCTTTGCAAGGGGCCGCCTCGGCGGCCCCTTCTCGTTTTCCCCTTCGATTCGCATCCGCGCCGGCATCCCGCTGCCACTCACGAGAGGCGTGCACATGGCGGCGGCGCGCGATATGCTGCGCGCGTTCTTATGTCCGCGAGGCAGATCGCGAATTCATTTTTGGCTGCGGGGGGCCACCCCCGCCTTGAGGGGAGCGAAGCGGGAATGTACCGCGCCATTACACGGCAGATCCAGGTCACCGCGACACCGCGCTACGTGGCCGAACGGTCCGAGCCCGAACACAGCCGCTATTTTTGGGCCTACACGATTGAAGTCGCCAATCTCGGTTCCGAGACCGTGCAGCTGAAGGCGCGCCACTGGGTCATCACCGACGCCCACGGGCAGGTGGAGGAAGTGCACGGCGCCGGCGTGGTGGGCGAGGAGCCCCTGCTTCCGCCCGGCGGCCGGTTCGAATATACGAGCGGCGTGCCGCTCAACACCGGCACCGGCATCATGCGCGGCAGCTATGACATGCAGACCGAGAGCGGCGAGACCTTCTCCATCGAGGTTCCGGCCTTCTCCCTGGACGTGCCCGACGCCCGGCGCGTTCTGAACTGAAGACCGGCGGGCCCGACCCGGCGCGCAGCTGAAGCATTTCCCTGTTTCGCGAAACTGGGGAAATGCACTAGTTTATTGAGTTGATGCGCCTTCTTCGCGCGAAGACGCTCTAGGCGGGGGCCACATGCACGCGGCGCGTATTCCGACGGTGGAGGCCCAGGCCCTCTCCGTTCTCAATCTGCGCCCGGTGGCGGCGACCCTCGGCATCCTGCTGGCCATTCTCGGCGCCAGCATGCTGCTGCCGGCCGCGGTCGATTTCGCCTCCGGCACCACCAGCCGGGGCGCCTTCGTCGGCTCCGCCGCCATCACCATCTTCGTGGGCGTGCTGCTGTGGACCTCGGGCCGCACCACCGGCACGCAGAAGCTGGATCTTCGCCAGGCCTTCCTGCTCACCACCAGCGTGTGGGTCGTCCTCACCATCTTCGCCGCCCTGCCGCTGATGTGGGGCGCCTCCCAGCTCACCTTCACCAAGGCGGTGTTCGAGGCGATGAGCGGCCTCACCACCACCGGGGCCAGCGTGATGTCCGGGCTCGATGCGCAGCCCCGCGGCATCCTGCTGTGGCGGGCGCTGCTGCACTGGTTCGGCGGCATCGGCATCATCGGCATCGCCATCGCCGTGCTGCCGGTGCTCTCCATCGGCGGCATGCAGCTCTTCCGCACGGAATCCTCCGACAAATCGGAGAAATTCCTGCCGCGCGCGGAGGCCATCGCCAAGGGCCTCATCGTCGCCTACGTGCTGCTCACCGCCGTGTGCGCCATCTGCTACCGGGCAGCGGGGCTGAATCTGTTCGATTCCGTCACCCTTGCCATGTCCACCCTGTCGAGCGGCGGCTTCGCCAATTCCGATTATTCGATGATGGTATTCAAGAACCCGGTGGTCGACTATGTGGCCATTGTGTTCATGCTGGCCGCCGCCCTGCCCTTCCCCCTCTACGTGCGCGCGCTGAGCGGCGATGTCCGGCGGCTGTTCACCAATTCCGAAGTGCGGGTGTTCTTCACCATCGTGGCGCTGTTCACCGCCGCGTCCTTCCTGCAGCAGACCTTCCAGGGCATCGCCACTGGTGAAACCGCCTTTCGCGGCGCCCTGTTCACCGTCGCGTCCATCATCTCCACCACCGGCTTCATGACGGTGGATTATTCCAACTGGGGCGCGCTCTCGAACACGATCTTCTTCGTGCTCATGTTCCTCGGGGGCTGCACCGGTTCCACGTCCGGCGGGCTCAAGGCCATGCGCGTGGCCATCACCGGCAAGGCCATCCGCCAGCACTTCAAGCGCATCGCCTTCCGCCATGGCGTCTTTCCCCTGCGCTATGGCGGTGCCCCGGTCGCGGACGATGTGGTGGCCTCGGTGCTCGGCTTCGTCTTTCTCTACTTCTTTACCTTCCTGCTGGTGGGCGTGGCGCTCAATCTCATGGGGCTCGACCTCACCACCGCCTTCTCGGCGGCGATCGCCTGCCTCGCCAATGTGGGCCCGGGCCTTGGCCCGGTGGTCGGGCCATCCAGCAACTTCGCCAGCCTGCCCGACGGCGCCATCTGGCTGCTCACCCTCACCATGATGCTGGGGCGCCTGGAGATCATCACCGCCCTGGTGCTGCTGCTGCCGCGCTTCTGGGTGCGCTAGCACGCAGTCGATCCCGGCTCACATGCGGGGACGCGCGCCAACGCGCCCAGGCGAACTGCGCTTCAGAAATGGGCGAGATAGCCCCCATCCACCGCCAGCACGTGACCCGTCACGTAGGACGCGGCCGGCGAGGCCAGGAACACCGCCGCGCCCGCCACCTCCTCCGGCTTCCCCCAGCGCCCAAGGGCGGTGCGGCGGGAAAGCCATTCGCACACCGCCCGGTCGCGGCCCAGCTCGGCATTGGGCTCGGTGAGGAAATAGCCGGGGGCGATGGCGTTCACCGTGATGCCATGGGGCCCCAGATCCGCTGCCAATGCGCGCGTGAGGGCCTCAAGCCCTCCCTTGGCCGCCGTATAGGCCGCATCCCCAGCCCGTGACAGCGGTCCGGCGATGGACGTAATGTTGATGATGCGTCCGCCCGCGCCGCGCGCGACCATGCCCTTCGCCACTTCGCGCGTGATGTGGGCCGGCGCCATCAGGTCCAGTTCCACCAGCCGGCGAAAGTCCGACTGCTCCATGTCGAGAAAGCCGCGCCGGTCCCGCGCGCCGGCGTTGTTCACCAGGATATGGACAGGCCCCAGCCCAGCGATGGCCGCGCTCACCGCCGCCTCGTCGAACACGTCGAGCACCAGCGGCTCGGCGTGCCCGCCCTGGCGAATGATCGCGGTGACGGCGCCCGCGAGCCGGTCGCGATCACGCCCATTCACCAGCACATGGGCCCCTGCCCGCGCCAGCGCGGCCGCGATCTCGAAGCCGAGCCCCGCGACCGACCCTGTCACGAGCGCGGTGGAGCCGCTGAGGGAAAAGGAGGGATGGGACATGGGCACCTCCGCGCAGTGCAGCCCGCCGGCGCAGGCCTCTGTCCGCTCCTACACGCCGCCGACCGCCCCGTCATCCTCCCGCCGGATTTGGCCGAGCAACCGCGGCAAGGAGTGCAGCCGCGAGGATCGCACAGAACAGGAAGCCGCCGGCCAAGGCGCCCGGGATGGAGCAGGAGAAAAGGGAGTCATCATGCCCCGCCAGCGTAAGCTGCCCGGTCGTCCCGCCCGATTGAGCCAGCTGCGCTCTGTGCCGCGCGCCGCCACCATCCGGCCGACCGGTCGGGAACGAACGCGGCAAGGATCGGAAACGCGAAAGCTTCTCTTGGAACAGGAAGCCGCCGGTCAAAGCGCCCAGAATGGCGCAGGAGAACAGGGCCCCATTTTGCGCCGCCAGCGCACGCAGCCCCGTCGCCCCGCCCGATCAGTCGGCTACACGCGGCGCCCGCCTGCAGCCATCCTCCAGCCCATGGGGCTGGAGCGAATGCGGCAGGGAGCGCAGGAGCGAAAGCTTCACCTAGAACAGGAAGCCGCCGGCCAAAGCGCCCAGAATGGCGCAGGAGAACAGGGATCCATTTTGCGCCGCCAGCGCACGCAGCCCCCTTCGCCCCGCTCGATCAGTCGGCTACACGCCGCGCCCGCGCGCCACGGTCCTCCGTCCGACAGGTCGGGAGCGAATGCGGCAAGGGGCGCAGGGGCGAGAGCTTCCCTTAGAACAGGAAGCCGCCCGCCAAAGCGCCCAGAATGGCGCAGGAGAACAGGGATCCATCGTGCACCGCCAGCGCAAGCCGCCCGGGTCGCCCCGCCCGATAGAGCCATGCCGTGCAGCCCACCGTGGCCACAGACCAGCCCGCGCCCACGGCCAGCAGCGCCGCGGTGATTCCTTCCGCCGAGCCGGACAACTGAAGCGGCACGGCAACCGCCACCAGCGCGAGGCCGGCCACCGCCAGCAGCACCGGAGACACGCGGTCACCCACCAACGCCAGCGGCACCGCCGGGGCATACATGGCGGCCACGTGCAGGGCGATGAATCCGAACACCGCCGCCTCGCCGATGCCGCAACCCATCAGGGCCAGCGGCGCCCCGGACATCACCGCGCTCATGCCGAACCAAGCGAGCGCACCGAGCAGGGTCGGCCCCGCAACGGCGGCCAGCGGCGCGACTGATTTCGGCCGGAACACCGGCGGTGGATCGGGCGCAAGGGTCACCGCGACGCCCAGGGAAAGCGCATGGGCCAGAGCGGCAAGGCCCGCCGCACCCACGAGGAAATAGGGGGCGGCCAAGCTCTCCGCGAAGCCGGCCAGGGTCGGTCCCGCCAGGGCCGCCAGCACACCGCCCGCGAGCACGCCCGCCGTCGCTGCCGCCGGACGACCGCTCGCGGCGGCGGCCTCATGCCGATAAAAGAAGGAAAAACCCTGCGCCATGCCGAGCCACAGGGCACCCAGGCAGGCCCAGGCGAACTGGCGCTGCAGCAGCGCCGCCACCAGCAGCGCACCGCCCGCCAGCCCCAGCGAAGCGCCGAGGGCAAAGCCCGTGCGCCGCCCGAACGCATCCCGCAGGAACGAGGCCGGGAACGACGCGAGCGCGGCCCCGAGCAGCATGGCGGCAAACGGCCAGGTGGCGAGCGGAGAGGTGGTGAGCCAGGGAATCGGCGAGGCCATGGGCGGCGCCAGCATCGCCCCCGCCAGCGGCAGCGCGGCAGAGGCCACGGTCTGCGCCAGCACGGCGAAGGCGAAGCCCAGCGCCAACCCAAGGGTGGGAATGGCCTTGGGGCCGTTATCATTGGCCGGCGGATCGAACTGCGGATCACACACGCAGACCAGCATGCCCGCCCGGGGCTCGGGAGCCTGTGCCTGGGGCCTCATGTCTTCAGATCATCGTCATTGAGGATGCGAACGGCGGCGCCGTCGAGATCCTCGAACTGGCCGCTCTTGAGGCTCCACAAAAAGCCGGCGAGTCCCAGAAGGCCCAGGAACAGAGCGATCGGGATGAGATAGACGAGGACGTTCATGCGACGGCCTCCTTGAGCTGGGTCGCGTCGAGGGCCTCATCCTTGCGCCCGGGCCGCGCCGCGCGCAAGGCATTGACGGTGACGAGAATGGACGAGCCGGACATGGCCAGAGCCGCCACCAGCGGCGTAACCACTCCGCAAATGGCGAGCGGCACGGCAACGAGGTTGTAGATGACGGCGATGCCGAGATTCTGCCGCATCAGCCGAGAGGCGATACGCGCCCCATCCACAACCGCCAGCACCGGGGCCAGACGCCGCCCCAGGAAGACCGCATCGGCGTGGGCCTGCGTCACTGCCGCGCCAGTGGCTGGCGAAAGGGAAACCGTAGCGGCCGCCAGGGCTGGCGCGTCATTGAGCCCGTCGCCCACCATCAAAACCCGGTGGCCCTGCGCCTTCAGGGCGTCCAGGGCCGCAATCTTGTCGGCAGGCTTCAGGCCGGCCCCGACCTCGGTGATGCCCAGGGCCGCGGCCACCGGCGCCACGGCTTCAGCCCGATCGCCGGAAAGAATGCGGATGTCGAGCTTTCGCGCCCGGAGCGCGGCCACCACCTCCGCGGCATCGGGCCGCAGTGCCTGCTGCACGCCGATCACGAGCACTTTCTCCCCCGCTTTGAAGGCGATGAGGGACACATCCGGTTCGAGATCGTGGGGGGCCTCGGCGCGACAGAAAGCGAGGCTGCCGAGGCGCAGCTCGACACCGTCCACCATGGCGCGCACGCCCTGGCCGGGCACCTCGACCACATCGGCGAGCGCACCGCCATTCGCGTGGGCCGCCACGGCATGGGAAAGGGGGTGGCGGCTGGACAAGGCAAGCCGCCCCGCGAGCCCCACCAGGGCCGGTTCCACCCCCTCGGGTAGACGCAAGGCCGGCTCGGGCAGCGTGAGGGTGCCCGTCTTGTCGAACACGACCGTGTCGACTGACGCGAGGCGCTCCAGAAGGTCGCCCGCATTGATGAGGAGGCCGGCGCGGAACAGGCGCCCGGTGGCCGTCACCTGTACCGCCGGAACCGCGAGCGCCAGCGCGCAGGGGCAGGTGATGATGAGCACCGCCACCGCGATCATCACCGCGAAATGCAGATCCGCACCGGCGATCAGCCAGCCGACCATCGAGACCAGAGCCGTGAGATGCACGACCGGCGCATAGAGCCGCGCCACACGATCGGCCAGCCGCACATAGGCGCCGCGTGCCGCCAGGGCGCCGTCAAGCAGCCGCTGCACATCGTCCACCAGGGTGTTCTGGCCACCCGCGGTCACGCGTACATGCAAGGCGCCATCGCCATTGAGGCTGCCGGCATAGACAACGGCACCGGCCGCGAGCTCGCGCGGCAGGGTTTCGCCCGTCACCAGGCTTTCATCGACACTGGAGCGGCCGGAAGCGACCACCCCGTCAGCGCCCACGCGCTCACCGGGCGCCACCAGCAACATATCTCCCGGCTGAAGGGCCTGCACCGGCACCAGCACGGGATTGCCCTCCGCATCGAGCCGGTGGGCCATTTCGCCCCGCAGCGCCGCCACATTGCCCGCCACGGCGCGGGTGCGCCGGCGCGCCTCGTGGTCCAGGTAACGGCCGGCCAGCAGGAAGAACAGCAGCATGATGGCGCTGTCGAAATAGGCATCGGGCCGGCTCATGGCGGTTTCAAACACGCTCATGCCCAGCGCCAGCGTGACGCCGATGGTGATGGGCACGTCCATGTTGAGCTTGCCGGAGCGGATAGCGCGCAGCGCGCTCTGGAAGAAGGGCTGGCCCGCATAGGCCGCTGCAGGAAGGGCAATGAGCGCCGAGAGCCAGTGGAAAAAGTCGCGCGTCTCGGGCGTGATATCCGTGACGTTGCCGGACCATACGGAGATGGACAGCAGCATGATGTTCATCATGGCGAAGCCGGCCACACCCAGGCAGCGCAGCAGCCATTGGGCGCGGCGGGCCTCCTCCTCCTCCACCCGGCCGGCGAAGGGGTGGGCGCGGTAGCCCAGCTGCTCCAGTTTGGCCACCACATCGGACGCGCTCGCCTGCGCGCCCCAGGCCACGGAAAGACGGTGAGTGGAATAATTGAGCCGCGCGCGCACCACGCCGGGAAGCGACTGCACGCCATTTTCGATGTCGGAGATGCAGGCCGCGCAGTCGATACCGTCGATGGCGAGGCTCATCTGCGAGAGACCGTCATCGCCCTTCGCCACGAAGATGGAATAATCGACAGCCTCAGCCATGACCCACCCGGCACCTGCCTGCGTTCTCGCGCACCTGTGGCACCCCTCGGGGCCTTCGCGCTGCGCGTTGCCTGAACGGCCAAAACTTCGCCAGCCGACCGCTGCGGCCGAGCCGTGTTTTCCGGCTAAACGCCCTGCGGGACAATGTGGCGGCAGGCCGCGCGCAGGGTTGCGACACGTTTTGCCCCCTCGCCGGCCGCCTCTGCATCGCAGCTTGGCCGCCGCACCGCAAGCCGCGGCGCGAGAATCCGCCCAGGCCTCAAATAGAAGTGAGTACGACGGCCCATCCGGTGCAACGAACCGGCGGCGCCATCGTACTCCAGGCAGAGATGGCCCTCCACCGGAAGCGACCATCCCGCAGCCTCGGCGCCGCACCCGTTTCCCCGCATAAGGCAGGTTCGCGCGCAACGATGCCGCTTACGGAAGCTGCACCCGATTCTTGGACCGGAACAGCCGCTCCCCGCCTTGCGAGAAATCAATCACCAGGTCCCATTGGCCCGGCCCGGCGTCGGTTTTGGCCTCGTAGCGCCCGCCGCCGAGGGGGACCAGATCGAGCACCACGTCCCGCCGGGCGTCGGTGGGGTGTGCGAAACGGCCATCCGCGACGAGATTGGTCAGCGGCGTGCCGCTGGCGTCCATCACCTTGAGGTCGACGGTCCTGGCCGTGCCTGCGGGGGTTTCCAGATCCACGTCCACTGACCAGTGGCGGGCTTCCTGCGCATCCGCGGCGCTCGATTCCTTGCTGAAGGTGAGGCCCGCTTTGTATGAGCTCTCGGTTTCAAGCCCGGCAAAGGTGCTGACGGCGTACCGCGCCATAATGACATTGACGGTCATGACGACAGCGAAAAAGGCCAAAAGCCCCAGCAGCACCATGGTGCCGGTGATTCGCCGCGGGGGCCTCTGCCCACGTTCCGCTGCCACCATCGATCGCTCCTCACCCGCTCCCGGCCGCGATGCGGCCACTTGCTCTGATCCCGAACCCCGATGCTCCGAGGGGAGCGCCGGGGCTGGAAGGCATCAAGTCGCGAGCTTTGATGGCGCAGGCAAGCCTACGCCAATTGAGGCGCCGGAGACCGGGCGGATGCTCTTGCTCCCGCCTGGCTTCCAGCTGTCTCGCGCTTCCCTAGGGGCCGATGAAGTGGTCGGTGACCGACGCCTCGCGCCCCGTCGCCACATCCCGTATCTGGAAAGTGAGCGGAAGTGAGGCAGCGGCCGGCAGCTTGTCCTGGGTCGTCACCAGCACGCGCAACTCGCGGGTCTGGTCGGGGCCGATGGTCAGCGCGCCAGCCTGATCGCCCACCACATCAAGGCGTCCACCGGGCACGCCGGAGATGGACAGCGCGAAGGTGCGGTCCTGGAGCTGCTTGTTGGTCAGCCGCAGCGTGTAAGCGTTGCGCACCGAACCATCGGAGAGCCGCACGAACAGCGGATTGCGGTCATGCAGGGCGGACACACCCTCGGTGGCCCGGTTGACCAGCGTGGTGAGCATGAGCGCGCACACCGCACCGATCAGCGCCACATAAAGCAGTGTCCGCGGGCGGATGAGGCGCTGAACGAACGGCTTGCCCGCAAGCCGCGCCTCCATGTTCGCCTCGCTCTCATAGGTGATGAGCTCGCCGGGCCGGTCGATCTTCTTCATGACCGTGTTGCAGGCGTCGATGCAGAGGCCGCACTGAATGCAGGCCAGCTGGGAGCCCTGACGAATGTCCACGCCCGTCGGGCAGACATTGACGCACTGGCCGCAATCGATGCAGTCACCCGCCGCTTGGCCCGCCGCGCGCGCGGCCGCAGCCTTCTTGACGGAAGCACGCGGCTCGCCGCGGTCGAAGCAATAGGTGACGTTAAGGGCGTATTCGTCCGTCAGCGCCGCCTGGATGCGGGGCCAGGGACACATGTAGGTGCACACCTGCTCCCGCATGTGGCCCGCAAGCGCATAGGTGGTGAAGGTCAGGATGCCGATGGAGATATAGGCCACCATGGGCGCCTGGAAGGTCACCAGCTCCTTCACCAGGGTGGGGGCATCGGCGAAGTAGAGAACCCAGGCGCCGCCGGTCCACCAGGCGATCAGAAGCCAGATGGAGTGCGTCAGCGTACGGCGGACGATCTTTTCCAGGTTCCAGGGGGCGGCATCGAGACGGATCCGCTCCCGGCGATCGCCTTCCACCAGGCGCTCGACCGCCATGAAAAGGTCGGTCCACACCGTCTGCGGGCACATATAGCCACACCACACGCGGCCAGCGAGTGCATTCATGAGGAACAGCACGAGCGCCGCGAGAATCAGGAGACCAGCGACGTAGTAGAATTCCTGCGGCCAGATCTCCAGGAAGAAGAAATAGAAGCGCCGCGCCGGCAGATCCAGCAGCACTGCCTGGTTGGGCGCATCGGCGCCGCGATCCCACCGCACGAAGGGCAGGAAATAATAGATGGCCAGCGAGACAATCAGCACCGCCCACTTGATGGTGCGGTAGCGCCCGTGCACGGCCTGCGGAAAGATCTTCTTCCGGCTCTCGTACAGCGGGATATCGTCATCCGGCCCGACCACATTGGGGCCGGGATCGGACGCCTGCGAGTTGGCTTCTGGCTTCGTCAGGGCAGTCATTTATTCGATCGCCGAAGTTTGACCCCAAGACCAAGACCATGAGGTCCAAGACCACGGGGCGACGCGGAGGATGCCCCCGCCGATCATCTCCCCCGGGGCCCGCCACTGGCGGTCTGCAGATCGGGGAAGGACGCGGCCCCCACGGCGGCCACGCCTTTGGGAGCGTTCAAACATTCATGCTCTAGAATATAGAACAATGTCAGTTGGTCTAAAAGCCACACCGACATTTCGTCGCGGCGGCAGCCGGCGTTCCGCCGTAATGTCTCGCCCATCGCATCAGCCGCGGGTGCCAACACCAGACCTGAGTATGGTCCCTGGCGGTGGCGCGACCTCGCTCCCGAAGGCGAAGCTGCATCTACAAAAGCCGCACGTTGGAACGCAAAAAGGCTCCCCGGACGTCGCGCGTCCGGGGAGCCCATTCCGATCGGCCAGACCTCAGCGGCCGCCGCCCAGCGAGTGGACGTAAACGGTCAGCACCTTGACGGTTGTGGGGTCGAGGCGGCCATGCCAAGCCGGCATCACGTTGCCACGACCATTGGTCACCGCATACTCGATGGTCGCCTTGTCGGGACCATAGAGCCAGATGTTGTCCGTCAGGTTGGGCGCGCCGACTTCCTGATTGCCCTTGCCCTCGGGACCATGGCACGCGGCGCAATTGGCGAGGAACACTTCCTTGCCCTTCGCATAATCCGCACCGGGCTTATCCAGACCGGAAAGCGTGCGCACATAGCCCGCAACCGCGGAGATCTCCGGCCGGGTGAGGATGCCGTCGCGACCGAAGGCCGGCATGTTGCCCACATGGGCCTGATCGTCACCGGACCGGATGCCGTAGCTGATGGTCTGGTAGATCTGGTCGAGGCTACCACCCCACAGCCAATCGTCGTCGTTCAGGTTCGGGAAGCCCACGGCGCCGCCGCCGCCCTGGCCGTGGCAGGGCGCGCAATTGTCGGCGAAGGCCACGCGACCCTGGGCCCGCGCCAGCGTCAGCAGAGCCGGGGTATCCTCGATCTGCTGAAGCGAGGCGTCGGCCAGCTTCGCGGTGCTTTCCGCGCGCAGGGCCCGCAGGTCATCGATCTGCTGCGACACCGCGGAGCGCGAGTTCCAGCCCAGGAGGCCCGGCGTGGCCGTCGAGATCAGCGGCCACGCGGGGTACATGATCCAATAGGCGATGGACCACACAATGCAGGCATACCAGACCCACAGCCACCAACGCGGCAGAGGATTGTTCAGCTCCTCGATGCCGTCCCACTCATGGCCCGTGGTGCGGACGCCGGTGACCGTGTCGAGCCGGCCTTGATGAGAGTTTTCGGTCGTGCTCACGGGATCAATCCTCTTTGAGCGGAATATTGGCGGCGTCCTCGATTTCCTTCTTCCGTTTCTTGCCGGGCCAGAAGGCGTAGGCCACCACAAGCGCGAAGGCGATGACAAACAGCACCAAGCCCCACGTCTGCGCAAAACTCGCCACGGATTCGTAGCTCGCTGACATGGCTCACCTCACGTTCGCCTTGTTGTCGTAGAGCTTGAAGTCCACCAGCGTGCCCAGCATCTGCAGATAGGCGATGAGCGCGTCGGCTTCGGTCAGCTCGGCGGGGTTTCCGTCGAAATCACGCACCTGAGCCTTGGGATAGCGCTTCTGCAGCGCCTCCGCGTCGGCATCGGTGGTGGACTGGGTGAGGATGTCCGCCTGCGCGTTGGCGATGTCCTCATCCGTATAGGGCACGCCTTCCAGACGCAGCACCTTCATATCCTGCTGGATATGCTTGGCGTTGAGCTTGGTCTGCGACAGCCAGGGATAGGCCGGCATGATGGAAGCGGGAACCACCGAGCGCGGATTGTGCAGGTGCTCCTGGTGCCACACGTCGGAATACTTGCCGCCCACGCGCGCCAGATCCGGACCAGTGCGCTTGGAACCCCACTGGAAGGGGTGGTCGTACATGCTCTCGGCCGCCAGGGAATAGTGGCCGTAGCGCTCCACCTCGTCACGCAGGGGGCGGATCATCTGCGAGTGGCAGTTGTAGCAGCCCTCGCGGATGTAGATGTTGCGCCCCATCAGCTCGAGAGGGGTGTAGGGCCGCATGCCCTGCACCGTCTCAACCGTGCCCTTCAGGTAGAAGAGCGGAGCGATTTCCACCAGACCACCGATGGAGATCACGATGAGGATCCCCAGCATCAGCCAGTAGGTGTGCTTTTCGAAGATCTGGTGCTTGGCCCAGATGGACGTGCCTTGCGACGCCATGGGTCGTTTCTCCCTCATTCCGCGGGGGCGAGGGCGAGCTTCTGCTCGGCCACCGCCTGCGGCATGGTGATGGTCTTCCACACGTTCCAGGCCATGATCAGTCCGCCGGTGACGAACAGCAGGCCGCCGGTGGCGCGGATCACGTAGAGCGGGTGCACGGCCTCAACCGTCTCGATGAACGAGTATTCGAGGAAGCCGAGGCTGGTGTAGGCGCGCCACATCAGGCCCTGCATGATGCCCGCAACCCACATGGACGAGATGTAGAGCACGATGCCGAGGGTCGAGATCCAGAAGTGCCAGGCGATGGCCTTCACGGAATACATCTGAGGCTTGTTCCACAGCCAGGGAACCAGGCAGTAGATGGCGCCGAAGGAGATGTAGGCGACCCAGCCCAGCGCACCGGAATGCACGTGACCGACGGTCCACTCCGTGTAGTGGCTGAGCGAGTTCACCGCCTTCACGGCCATCATCGGCCCCTCGAAGGTGGACATTCCGTAGAAGGCCACGGAGACCACCATCATGCGGATGACCGGGTCGGTACGCAGCTTGTCCCACGCGCCCGACAGGGTCATGAGGCCGTTGATCATGCCACCCCAGGACGGCATCCAGAGGATGACCGAGAAGGTCATGCCCAGGGTCTGCGCCCAATCGGGAAGCGCGGTGTAGTGCAGGTGGTGGGGACCGGCCCAGATGTAGATGAAGATCAGGGCCCAGAAGTGCACGATGGACAGACGGTAGGAATAGACCGGCCGCTCGGCGCGCTTCGGGATGAAGTAGTACATGATGGCCAGGAAGCCGGCGGTCAGGAAAAAGCCCACCGCGTTATGGCCATACCACCACTGGAACATGGCATCCTGCACGCCCGACCAGTAGATGTAGGATTTGTCCGAGAACAGCGACACCGGAATGGTGACGTTGTTGCCCAGGTGCAGCATCGCAATGGTGATGATGAACGCCAGGTAGAACCAGTTCGCCACATAGATATGGGGCTCACGGCGCTTCCAGATGGTGGCCACGAACACCAGCAGATAGGTGACCCACACCACCGTCAGCCACAGGTCGGCATACCATTCCGGCTCGGCATATTCCTTGGACTGGGTGATGCCCAGCAGGTAGCCCGTACCGGCGATGACGATGAAGAAGTTGTAGCCCAGCACCACGAACCACGGCGCCAGATCACCGGCGAGGCGGGCGTGCGAGGTCCGCTGCACCACATAGAAGGAGGTGGCGATCAGCACGTTGCCGCCGAATGCGAAGATCACCGCGGAGGTGTGCAGCGGGCGCAGGCGGCCGAACGACAGCCAGGAGGTTTCGAAGTTGAAGGCGGGGAAGGCGAGCTGCCAGGCCGCCAGGTCACCGGCGAGGAAGCCGGCCACACCCCAGACCACGGCGGCGATCACGCCGAATCGCACCACATCGAAATTGTAGTTGGGCTTGCCGTCGATCAGCTGCGGCGTCGCGCCGGCCGGACGGTCCATGTAACGGTTGCCGATGGCGAAGACAGCGGCAATCGAACCCGCGGCAAAAAGATAGGCATGAAATGCGTAGGCCGACGAATAGGCCTTCGCCGCCACGATGATCGAAAGGAAGGCCAACGCAGCGAAGACCACGAGCAGCGCGGCCTCCCCAAACCGCATGGACTTCGCCGGGGCTGGGATTGGATCTTGAATTGTCGACATTGCAGAACCCCTTGCGCCGAGGCGTGACACTGCACTCGCACGGCCTCCAGCGCACCATGCGCACGAGGCCCATTTTCTCCTTGATACATGTCAAAGGTACGTGATGTCCCGGGGGTCATGAGCACTGCGGCGGCGCGTCGCGCCACGGTGGCGTTTTTCCACCATTTTCGGCAGTCATGACCTTACGTTCGCCGCAAGAATGCGGGCCGCCCCAGCACCAGTTACCTTGGCATGCCATGCCCGGCGCGCCGGGTACCCCTGGCGCCGGACCACCTCGCGCCGGAGCGCGAGAGTGTTCTTCGTCGTCTTGGCGGCACCGTTGCAGGCGCCACTCCGGCACGCGGCAGGCCGCGCGCGCGTTCTCCATTTATCATGGAATGGACCCCTCCGCGTCTCATATCCGACGCAAAGAGGCCATTCGACCTTCGCGCGCGCCGCTACGCACGAACCATGCCAACGATGTCCTTGACATCGCGAATGGTCTGGTCGGCGATCACCCGCGCGCGCTCGGCGCCGTCGGCGAGAATGGCGTCGATGGCGCTCACATCGCCCATCAGGCGCTGCATTTCCGCGCCGATGGGGCCAAGCTTGGCCACCGCCAGGTCCACCAGCGCCGCCTTGAAGGCGGAGAACTGGGCGCCGCCGAAATCCTTCAGCACCTGCGCCTTATTGCCATCCGAGAGGGCGGCATAGATACCCACCAGATTTTCGGCCTCTGGCCGCCCCTTCAGGCCCTCTTCCTCGGAGGGGAGAGGCTCGGGGTCGGTCTTGGCCTTGCGCACCTTGCCGGCGATGGCGTCGGCATCGTCGGTCAGGTTGATGCGGGAGAAGTCGGAGGCATCCGACTTCGACATCTTCTTGGCGCCGTCGCGCAGGCTCATCACGCGCGTGGCGGGGCCGGCGATGAGCGGCTCCGTGAGCGGGAAATAGCCCTCGCCATGGCCATAGGCGGCGATGGTGGGGGCGAAATCGGTGTTGAATTTCTGCGCGATGTCGCGCGTCAGCTCAAGATGCTGCTTCTGGTCCTCGCCCACCGGCACGTGGGTGGCGCGGTAGAGCAGGATGTCGGCGGCCATCAGGGTGGGATAGGCAAACAGGCCCACCGAGACGTTCTCGCGGTCCTTGCCGGCCTTTTCCTTGAACTGCGTCATGCGGTTCAACCAGCCCATGCGGGCCACGCAATTGAAGATCCAGGCGAGCTCGGCATGGCCGGACACCTGGCTCTGGTTGAACACGATGTGCGCCTTGGGGTCGATGCCACAGGCGATGAAGGCGGCCGTCACCTCGCGGGTGTGGCGCTTCAGCTCCTCGGGGTCCTGCCAGACGGTGATGGCGTGGAGGTCCACCACGCAATAAATGCACTCGTGGCTGTTCTGCAGCTCCACGAAGCGCTTGATGGCGCCGAGATAGTTGCCGAGGTGCAGGTTGCCCGTGGGCTGCACGCCGGAAAAGACACGTTCTGCGACCGCCGCCATGGCGACCTCCTGAAGGGCGCCGCGCGCCCCGCTATTCCTGGATCAAGGGGCGGAGAAACCGCCCCGTTCCCGCATGAGCCCCGCCGCACCCGCCATGCCGGCCGGGAATCCCCGCGCCAGCGCCAGACGAACACCAAGGCGGAAGACCGCCGCCGGACCAAGCCGGCCGGGACACGGAACCAAGCGCGGCAGAGACACCGCGCCGCAGCCCCATACGGAACCGGCGCGTCATGCCACCCCTCTCGCGCCGATGCAAGGGACGCAGGCCCATGGATGTGCACCCAGGCGCGGCAAAACATCTGTTGGTGTGGCCGGCAGCCGCCGCGTGGGCCCATCGCCGGGCGCGCGACCCGACCGGATCTTTTGCCCCGGCCGCTTGAAGGGAGCCGCCCGCCGCTCAAGCCGCGAGAGGCTTCGTCATGCCGCCAGGCGGCGGATCAGGCGCTTCAGCAGCAGCCCGCACGCGCCATAGACCACCACGCCGAGCCCCACGAGGA
The DNA here is from genome assembly GCF_043831965.2 of Xanthobacter variabilis. Lineage (NCBI taxonomy): Bacteria > Pseudomonadati > Pseudomonadota > Alphaproteobacteria > Hyphomicrobiales > Xanthobacteraceae > Xanthobacter > Xanthobacter variabilis. The sequence goes on along the minus strand of NZ_CM195533.1, from coordinate 1,529,884 downwards.
CCGCGAGGCGGCCCGCGCGTGCGAGTTCGCTGGCCGGTGCGACCCAGCACGCGGCGCTCGTCCCCACCGCCGCGCCCATGAGCAGAGCCGCGGCCAGGAGGCCCGCCGCGGTGGCGACCACCCGCCGGTCGAGGCTCAGGGCCCCGCGCCACGCCAGCAGCGCCGTGAACACGACAAGCGAGGCGAAGGCGGAGAGCCCCACGCTCGCGGCGGCCCCGACGGGACCGGCAAGCGGCGTCGCCAGCGCCGCGGCGGCCAGACACAGCGCCAGCGAGGCCAGCGCGATGCGCTCAGCGCCGCGCACGAGGCCAGCTGCCGCCGCCGTGGCGGACAGGATGCGCTCCAGCCCCTGCGCCGGCAGGGCGATGGCCAGCACCGCCAGCAGGGTCGCGGTGAGGCGGGAATCCTCCGCATCGAAAGCGCCGCGCTGAAACAGCACCACCACGATGGGATGGGCCAGGACGGCCAGCCCGATGGCGGCCGGCAGGGCGAAGGCCAGGGCGGTGAGCATGGCATTGCTGGCGGCCTCGGCGCCGGCCCTGCTCTTCTCCGCCGCGTGGCGGGCCAGCAGAGGCACCAGCACCGCACCGGCGCTGGCCCCCACCAGCCCCAGGGGCAGGTCCATCAGCCGCTGAGCGTAATTGAGTGCCGCCACCGCCCCCTCGGTGCCCGAGGCGAAGGCCGTGGCGATGATGATTCGGAACTGGCTGAGCCCCGCGAACAGCAAAGCAGGAGACGCCGCCCGCAGCACAGCCCAGGCCGCCCGCCAGGGCAGTGCGGCCAGCCCTGCCCGCAAGGCCGGCATTCCATGCGCCGCCGGATGGAAGGGCCGGCGCGGCGCCGCGTCGGCGGCGTGGGTCCCGAAGGCCCGCCTTCCAAGGGCGGGGGCGGCGGGGCATCCGCGCGCCGCCGCCATCATCAACGCCCATTGACTCACGCCCGCAGCCACCGTGGCGCCGGCAATGGCGAAGGCAGCCACATCACTGGCCACCAGCCCTCGCAGCAGCAGCACGAAAATGGCGGCCAGCACGGTCAGGTTGGCCGCCAGCGGCGCCAGTGCGGCCAGCAGCACACGCTGGGCATTGTTCGCGATACCCCCGTAGATGGCGGCGAGCCCCGCCAGCGGCAGGTAGAGCACGGCCACCCGCCCGCACAGGATGGCAACGTCGGCGCGATCTCCATCCGGCTGGAAACCCGGCGCCAGGAGGCGGATCAGCTGCGGCATGAACGCCACCGCCAGCAAGGCGAGGGCGAGCAGCACGCCTGCCAGCAGCACCAGCGTCGCCCCCGCCAGCCGCCGGGCAGCCGGTCCGCCGGCGCGCTCCGCCCGCACCAACGCGGGAATGAAGGCGAGGTTGAACGCCCCTTCCGCCAACAATCGCCGCGCCAGCAGGGGCAAAGAGAGGGCAGCGGTGAGCGCATCCGCCACCGGGCCGACGCCGAGAATAGCGGCCGTGGCGGCATCGCGCACGAAGCCGAGCACCCGCGACGCCAGCGTCGCCGCCGCAACCATGGACGTGCGGGCGGCAATGGGGGTGGTGGCGCCGGGCCCCTCGGAGCCGGCTTGCACGGGAGACGACATGGCACGCCTATGCCCCCACCCTCGCCCGATGTCGAGGGATCGCTCCCGCTTGATCGCAGGCCCGGAACGGGTGGCTGTTCCGGTGGAATCGCGTGCGGCGGGCAGCGGCGAGGAATTGCATGTGGCTCCCACGCGCGCCGCGCGGACAATGCCTGTGCTGCGGAGCAAGGGGTTTTCTTGCCGCCCGCTGCTGCCAAAATGCGGCGTTGCCAGAGGCTGGCGAGAACACACGGCGGCGCCAACCGCTGGCGGGGCTCTTGGATCGCCTCCCCCCCAAGGGAACCAGGAGCGCCGCTCCGGCTCTTCTCTGCGCACCGGCTGCCGGGCGCGACCTCGCCCCGGAGCCGGTGGCAGAGGCGTACAACGGCGGTGCCCCAACAGGTCCAGCCCGCTCACCCGCATCATCGACATCACCAGGGGACAGCATGGACGGCGGGCACTGCCGCCCCGTGGTGCGATTGAGAGATCAACTCGACCCTTGGAATCGGAAGTTCTTCTTCCCTTTCTAGGCACTTGCCACCTGCGGGGCTGCATCGCCCGAGATTCGGCGTGGAGACGCATGCCAGAGGCGGAAGACACAGGCCGGCCGAGGCGCAGCCCCGGCCTCAGCGTATTGCCAGAGGACAGCTTGGACACACGGCTCCCGGCGGTCCCTGGCATGAAAGGGGAGCATCTCGCCCCTTGGCATCAGAGGCGCTCCCTCCAAATGACGCACGCCTGAGGGACACGCAGCCTTGGCGCCGGCCGAGGCGAGCGGCAGCGATGGCGGTTCCACAATGCGGCCCCCGGGTCGCCCCCGGCCTCAGCGCCTCGCCAGAGGGCCACCCGGACACACCGCCCCCGGCGGCCCCTGACCTGGACGGGAGAGCATCTCGCCCCTCGGCATCAGAGGCGCTCCCTCCAAGTGACGCACGCCTGAGGGACATGCAGCCTTGGGACACGCGGCCTCGGGGCCGGCTGAGGCGTGCGGAGCGATGACGGGGCCACGATGCCGCCACCCGGCTACGCTGCCTCATTGGCATTGGGCGGCTGCCGGTGCCTTCCTTCAGTCGTTCGACCTGTGGTGACGGCGCTCGTCCGGCCCACTCGGCCTGCCCCCTTTCCGCAAGGACGAATCAGCATTCATGAAACTGGGGCTGGCAGGCGCCTCATTCGCCCGCCCCATCCGGGGAGGATGAGGGAGGGCGCCAGCACCGCACCGGTCCCGCCGAAGCTCAGCGCGGAACGTGTCGTGACCTTGTGGCTCTCCCCGGCGCTGCCTTTCGCTGCTGCGCCGCACTTAGCGTCCCACGCCTCGCCCTGCCGCATTGGACAGGGGAGCCGCGACCTGAGGCGCCCCCGACGGTCGGCCATAAGCCACGCCTCGGGCGCCAAATGTCCGCCGGTCCTCGGCCACCTCCGCGAGGGCACTGGCGGAAGGAAAAGGGGAAACCAACGCAGCAGCACCGCGAAGTGGGGGCACCTGCCAGCAGCATCGCAATTGAGGGCCCGTTCCGTTTGGCTGTTACGGCGCGGGCCCTTCGCTCACCAGCCGCGGCCAGCGGCACGCGCGGTCCCCAACCCGCGCCTCGCGAACACCATTCGTCCACTGCTCCGGGACGAGCTGCGTTCCACGCCCGCCCCCTGCTGAAGCAGCGCACCACCGCACCTTGGCCAACACGCTCTCGCTGGTGCCCCCAGCATGGCCCGCCCCTCGCCGCGAACCGCGCCCCTGCGTCCTGTCCCCGCGGCTTGCGGGAGGCGATCGCCTTATCCTCACGCGGCAAAAACCAGCGCGCCGGGCAGATACAATTGCGGGCGCCTTCCGTTTGGCCGTCGCGGCTCGGGCCCTTCGCTCACCAGCCAAGCCCGGAGGGCGTGCGCGCTCCCCCAACCCGCGCCTCGCGAACACCATTCATCCGCCGCCCCGGAGCGACCTGCGCTCCCCCCACCGCCTACTGAAGCTGCGCGCCACCGTACCTTGGCCGACACGCTTGGGCTGGTGCCCCTGCGTGGCCGCCCCTCGCGGCGAACCGCGCGCCCCTGCTCCCTGTCGCGGCGGCTTGCGGGAAGCATTGCGCCTATCCCCGCGCCACAAGCACCGGCGCGCCGGGCAGAAGCGGGGACAAGCGGTCCAGCTCCGCCTGCGCGGCGGCGGCGGTCGGAAACGTCTCCCAGATGTATCGGTCGCGCTGGATGCGCGTGCGCCGCTCGCGATCCTCGGGCCAGGCGGAGAGCACCAGGAAGGGCCAGCCGGCGGACGGCGGCTCATAAAGTGCGACGAAGGGCGCGCCTTGGGACGGCGAGGAACAGGCCGCGTCGGGCCCGGACTTGAAGTTCAGCCGCCCCGGCTCGGGCTGGGGAATGGGGCGCTCGAATGCGGCCTCGAGGGCGCGGCGCTCCTGCGGCGTCTCCACGATCCACCCCTTGTAGGCGCGCCCCACCGCGATGGAGACCGGCTCGGGCAATCGCCCCAGCACCATCTGGGGCAAAGCCGGATGAAAGGCCTCGTAAGTGGCGGTCGGCAACCACTGGCGCAGCGGGTGGCTGAAATCGACGGGCATGGGCTCCTGTCTCACGATGGTGGTGCATCCCGGCGCAGTTGGGGGCAACCCGACACCCCGCGCACCTGTCGCGATCCGCACCGCGCGGGGCGCAGTGGAAACGGCCCTGGCACGCGACGAACACTGATTTAAAACAAAGAGTTATAAGACTTGCGCCAAAGGCGTCTCAGCGGGAGTGAGATGCTGCGAGCCGCCACGGGGGACAATGATCCCCCGCATGCGATACCCTGAGCAAGCAAGTTCAGGGCCGCCCGCCGCGCCCCGGTGCGGTCGCGCCGGATCCGCGTCAGCAAAATGGCAATGGTCGGCGGGGCAGTGTCGCACGCGCGGGCTTACGTCCAGCCCGACCATATGCAGGAGAGCTCGCCATGGCCATGACCGATCGGGACCGCGCCGCGCGCGCCGCCCACGGCCTCATGTCCGCCGCCACGCCCGATGTGGGGCGGGCCGCCGAGGCCTGGCTGGCACGCCTGGCCCACGAGCGCCGCCTTTCGCAAAAAACGCTGGAGGCCTATGCGCGCGACCTCGCCACCGTGCTGCACCACCTCACGGTCCATCTGGGTGAGCGACCGGACCTTCCGGCTCTCGCGGCCCTGCGGCCGGCGGACGTGCGTGCGGTTCTGGCCGCGCGGCGGGCGGAGGGGGTGGCGCCGCGGACCCTGGTGCGCCTGCTCGCCGCCGCCCGCTCCTTCGCCCGCCATCTGGAGCGGGAGGGACAGGGCAAGGTGGGGGCGCTAGCCGCGGTGCGCGCGCCCAAGGTGCCCAAAAGCCTGCCCAAGCCCGTTTCCATCGCAGCCGCCCGGGCCCTCGCCGACCCCGCGACGCGAGCCGGCGAGGCGCGTGAGCCCTGGGTGCTCGCGCGCGATGCCGCCGTGATTGCGCTGCTCTACGGCGCGGGGCTCCGCATTTCCGAGGCGCTGGGCCTTTCGGCGGGAATGGTGACGGCGGGAACCGACCAGATCACGGTGACTGGCAAGGGCAACAAGACGCGAATGGTGCCGATCATCGCGCCCGTCGCGCAGGCCATCGCGGAATATAAGGCGCTGTGCCCGCATGTGCTGGCGCCGGACCGCCCCCTGTTCCGGGGTGTCAAAGGCGGGCCGCTTTCCCCGCGCATCGTGCAGCTCGCCATTGAGCGCATGCGCGGCGCCCTCGCGCTGCCGGAGAGCGCCACGCCCCACGCCCTGCGCCACTCCTTCGCCACGCACCTGCTGTCGCGCGGTGGGGATCTGCGTGCCATCCAGGAACTGCTGGGGCACGCCTCCCTCGCCACCACTCAGATCTACACCGACGTGGACGCCGCCTCACTCATGGCCGCCTATCGTGCGGCCCACCCGCGGGCGTGAGCGGGCGCGAGGCATTTTGTGGCGCTGCCCGCGGGATGGGCAGTGAAGGCCAAATTTTCCTCACAGGAAGTATGGAATATTGTGAGGAAAATGCTGTAATTGCGCCGCGGCATGCGTCGCCGCCCAACACAACGAGGCCTTCCATGACGCCCGTGCGTCCCGTCATCGAGCACATGTCCCTGGGCACCACCGACCTGAAAAGAGCCATCGCCTTCTATGACGCGGTGCTGGCGCCGCTCGGCTTGGTGAAGGTGGCGGATTATTCCGATGATGGGGGCACTTCCGCCTGCTGGGGCCCCGCCGGCGCCCTGCCCGCGCCTGACAGCCCCCCGGGTTCCGCGCCCTTCTGGGTGGAACTGCGCCCGGGCCCCATCGAGTGCCCGCCCGGCTTCCACCTGTGCTTCTGCGCGCCTGACCGCGCGGCCGTCCACGCCTTCCACGCCGCCGGCCTCGCCAATGGCGGCACCGACAATGGCGGCCCGGGCCCACGCCCGCAATATGGCGAAACCTATTATGCCGCCTTCATCAAGGATCCGGACGGCTGGCGCATCGAGGCGGTCACCTACTCCGCGCAGTAGGAAGCCGAAAGCCGCCGCGGCTCTGGGGACATCAGGTTTGGCAGAAACCCTTTATTAGCCAAACCACTCCATCTTCACCCTATCGATCGGCGTTGCCGAAAGACCAAGTGACCTCCTTCCAACCCCTCCGGACACCCGTCCCGAGGGGTCTTTTTTTGCGCACAAGAACAACGGGCCGGCCCGAGCTTTCCTCGGCCGGCCCTTGGTTCTTGTGCAGTCCCCCGGTTGCGAACCGGGGGACAGGCGAGCTCGGTGGCAGGCCGCGCGGGGAAACCCCACGCGCCCGCGACAGGGCCGCGCTCACATGTGGATGGCGCGCTTCTCCACGGCCATCGCCGCCTCCTTCACCGCTTCCGAGCGGGTGGGGTGGGCGTGGCAGGTGCGCGCGAGATCCTCGGACGAGCCGGCGAACTCCATCAGCACCGCACATTCGTGGATCATCTCGCCGGCCTCAGGGCCGATGATGTGGGCACCCAGCACGCGGTCGGTAGCGGCGTCGGCCAGGATCTTCACGAAGCCGTCGGTGGTGTTGTTCACCTTGGTGCGGCCGTTGGCGGTGAAGGGGAACTTGCCCACCTTGTAGGCGATGCCGGCCGCCTTCAGCTCTTCCTCGGTCTTGCCGACGGAAGCGACCTCCGGGAACGTGTAGACGACGCCGGGGATGACGTCATAGTTCACGTGGCCGGCCTTGCCCGCCAGCAGTTCGGCGCAGGCCACGCCCTCGTCCTCGGCCTTGTGGGCCAGCATGGGGCCGGCAATGACGTCGCCGATGGCATAGATGCCGGGGACCGAGGAGGCATAGTGCGCATCGGTGACGATGCGGCCCTTCGGATCCTTGGCCACGCCCACCTCTTCCAGGCCGAGGCCCGCGGTGTAGGGAATGCGGCCGATGGCCACCAGCACCACATCCGCTTCCAGCACCTCGGCGGCGCCACCGGCGGCGGGCTCCACCGAAACCTTCAGGGTCTTGCCCGAGCTGTCGACGCCCATCACCTTGGTGCCGAGCTTGAAGGTAAAGCCCTGCTTCTCCAGCAGACGCTGGAAGTTGCGGGCCACCTCGCCATCCATGCCGGGCAGGATGCGGTCGAGGAACTCCACCACGGTGACCTGAGCACCCAGGCGCCGCCACACAGAGCCGAGCTCCAGGCCGATGACGCCGGCACCCACCACCACGAGCTTGCCCGGCACCTTGTCCAGCGACAGCGCGCCGGTGGAGGAGACGATGCGCTTCTCGTCGATGGTCACGCCCGGCAGCGGCGCCACGTCCGAGCCGGTGGCGATCAGGATGTTCTTGGTCTCGAGGGTCTCGACCTTGCCATCCGCGTTGAGCTTCACCTCAACCTTGCCGGGGGCCAGGATCTTGGCCACGCCCATATAGACGTCGACCTTGTTCTTCTTGAGCAGGAACTCGACGCCCTTCACATTGCCGTCCACACCCTTGTCCTTGAACGCGAGCATGGCCTTCAGGTCGAGCTTGGGCGCGGACACGCCGATGCCCATCTCGCCGAACTTGTGGCCGGCTTCCTCGAAGAATTCGGACGCATAGAGCAGAGCCTTGGACGGGATGCAGCCCACATTGAGGCAGGTGCCGCCATGGGTGCCGCGCTTCTCGCACACAGCCACCTTCAGGCCGAGCTGGGCCGCGCGGATGGCCGCCACATAGCCGCCGGGGCCGGTGCCGATGATGATGAGATCGTAGGACATGAGATTTCCTCGAAGTGAGAGGCCGCCGCGCCCGCCTCAGGGCACCGTCGTGACCCTTTGCAGAGCGAGCCGGATGCCAAGACCGATCAGGAGCGCGCCGGTGATCCGGTTGAACCAGCGGCCAAAGCGGGCGAGGCCGTCACGCACGGCGCGCCCGGTGAAGAAGAAGGTGACGAGCGTGTACCAGCCGATCAGCAGCCCGGCCATGGAAAGCGCATAGCCCGCCTGGATGACGAGCGGCGTCTCAGCGCTCACCACGGTGCCGAACAGCGACAGGAAGAACAGCACAGCCTTGGGATTCAACGCATTGGTGAGGAAGCCGAGGGCAAAGCTGCGCCCCGGCGATAAACCGGGAGCCGAAGCCGCCGCCACCTCGGGCGCCCCACCGGCCGCCGCGCTCCAGGTTTTGAAGCCGACATAGACCAGATAGGCCGCGCCCACCCATTTGAGCACACTGAAGGCGAGCAACGAGTGGGAGACCAGCAGGCCGAGCCCCGCCAGCGTATAGCTGGCATGAAGCAGAAGGGCCGTGCCGATGCCGAAGCTGGCGAAAAGCCCCGCACGGCGGCCGTGCACCACGCTCTGGCGCACCACCATCGCGAAATCCGGGCCCGGCGCGACGGCCGCGACCGCGAACACCGCCATCAGGGTCAGATATTCGGAAAGGTGGCTCACCATGAAGGCGCTTCCCCCACCGGCCCAGGGGCCCGGCGCATCGCAGCCGATGCCCCGGGCACTCCAAGCCTTGCTACATCACAGGTCCAGCACGAGACGCGCGGGATCCTCCAGGGTCTCCTTCACACGCACCAGGAAGGTCACGGCCTCGCGGCCGTCGACGATGCGGTGATCGTAGGAGAGCGCCAGGTACATCATCGGCTTGATGACGATCTGCCCCTTCACCACCACCGGACGCTCCTCGATGCGGTGCATGCCGAGAATGCCGGACTGCGGCGCGTTCAGGATGGGGGTGGACATCAGCGAGCCGTAGATGCCGCCATTGGTTATGGTGAAGGTGCCGCCCTGCATCTCGTCGATGCCGAGCTTGCCGTCACGGGCACGCTTGCCGAAATTGGCGATCTGCTTCTCGATATCGGAGATCGACATCAGGTCCGCGTCGCGCACCACCGGAACCACGAGGCCCTTCTCGGTGCCCACCGCGATGCCGATATTGTAGTAATTCTTGTAGACGAGGTCGGTGCCATCGATCTCGGCATTGACCGCCGGCAGGTCCTTCAGGGCCGCGATCACGGCCTTGGTGAAGAAGCCCATGAAGCCGAGCTTGGTGCCGTGCTTCTTCTCGAAGGCGTCCTTGTACTGGGCGCGCAGGGCCATCACGCCGGACATGTCCACGTCGTTGAACGTGGTGAGCATGGCGGCGGTGTTCTGGGCGTCCTTCAGGCGGCGGGCGATGGTCTGCCGCAGCTTGGTCATCTTCACCCGCTCCTCGCGGGCGGCATCCACCGGGGCGGAAGCGACGCGCGGGGCAGCGACCGGGGCCGCGGACACGCCAGAGGCAACGGCGGCGAGAATGTCGCCCTTGGTCACGCGGCCATCCTTGCCCGTGCCGGCGACGGCGGCCGGGTTGACGCCGGTCTCGGCGGCGATGCGGGCCACGGCCGGGCCATTGGAACCGGCAGCCACCGGAGCGGCGGCGACGGCCGGAGCCGGGGCAGCGGCCGGAGCGGGAGCCGGGGCTGCGGCGGCAGGCGCGGCGGCGGCAGCGCCGGCGCCCTCGGTGATGGAGCCGAGCAGCGCGCCCACGCCCACGGTGTCACCGTCCTTGGCGATGATCTCGGCCAGCACGCCGGCGGCCGGAGCGGGCACCTCGACGGTCACCTTGTCCGTCTCCAGCTCCACGATGGGCTCATCGGCCTTCACGGCCTCGCCGGGCTTCTTGAACCACTTGCCGATGGTCGCTTCCGTCACGGATTCGCCCAGGGTGGGTACGCGGATCTCGGTCGCCATGGTGTTCGCCCCCTTCGGGGGCCTCCCTCAAATGTCGGCATGTGCCGGGCGAACCCCGGCACGTCATGTGAAACTTATGCCGGGCCCAGGGCCCGGCAGGGGACGTGTGAAAACGTAGCCATGCCTGGGGCATGGCGGAAACTCTTGAGCGAAAGGAGCATCCGCCGGCGATCAAAGCCGGGAGCGGCCATCACGGCCCTCGCCCGGCTCCGCCGCGGGAACGCTCCGGCGGCAGTCCCCCGGCTCCGCCCCACGCCGCCCCGCAGGCCGCCATACCGGATGGCGACCTCGGGTTCAGCCCCGCGCGCGGCGCCGGGAAGCGACGTGCGCGGTTGAGGAAGGTGGAGCAGGGTCTGCCGCACGGGTCCGCCTCAGCCCAGGGCTTCTTCGAGGAAGGCCTTGAGCTGGGCCATGTGCTTGGACATGAGGCCGGTGGCGGTGGCCGCCGACGCCGCTCGCCCCGCATAACGCGGCCGCTTGGACACGCCGCCCACCTGCTCCAGCACCCATTCCAGATAGGGCTGGACGAAGAACCAGGAGCCCTGGTTCTTCGGCTCTTCCTGGCACCACACCACTTCGGCGTTCTTGAAGCGGGACAGTTCCTGAACCAGCGTCTTCAGCGGGAACGGATAGAGCTGCTCCACGCGCAGCAGGTACACGTCATTGACGCCCCGCTTCTCGCGCTCCTCCAGCAGGTCATAATAGACCTTGCCCGCGGAGAGCACGACGCGCCGGATCTTCTCGTCCGGAACCAGCGTCACGCCGGCCACGTCGGGATGCGACTGGGCATCGTCCCACAGCACCCGGTGGAAGGTGCTGCCGGCGGCCAGATCCTCCAGGCGAGACACCGCCTTCTTATGACGCAGCAAGGACTTGGGCGTCATCAGGATGAGCGGCTTGCGGAACTCACGGTTCAGCTGCCGGCGCAGGATGTGGAAGTAGTTGGCCGGGGTGGTGCAGTTCGCCACCTGCATGTTGTCCTCGGCGCACAGCTGGAGGTAGCGCTCCAGGCGGGCGGAGGAGTGCTCCGGCCCCTGGCCCTCATAGCCGTGCGGCAGCAGGCACACGAGGCCGCTCATGCGCAGCCACTTGCGCTCACCCGCCGAGATGAACTGATCGAACACCACCTGGGCGCCGTTGGCGAAGTCGCCGAACTGAGCCTCCCACAGCACCAGGGCATTGGGCTCGGAGAGCGAGTAGCCATACTCGAAGCCCAGCACCGCCTCTTCCGAGAGCATCGAGTTGATGACCTCGTACTTGGACTGGGTGTCGGTCAGGTGGTTGTAGGGCTTGTAGCGGGCCTCGGTCTCCTGGTCGAGCAGCACCGAATGGCGCTGGGAGAAGGTGCCGCGCTCCACGTCCTGGCCGGACAGGCGCACCGGGTGGCCTTCCTCCAGCAGGGTGCAGAAGGCCAGCGCCTCGCCGGTCGCCCAGTCGATCCCCTCGCCGCCCTCGATCGCCTTGCGGCGATTGTCGAGGAAGCGCTGGATGGTGCGGTGAACCTTGAAGCCTTCGGGCACCTCGGTGATCTTCGCGCCGATCCGCTTGAGCTCGTCCGCGGCGACGCCGGTGACGCCGCGGCGCGGATCGTCATTGTCCTGGGCCGCCTTCAGGCCGGCCCAGCGGCCGTCCAGCCAGTCCGCCTTGTTGGGCTTGTAGGCCTGGCCGGCCTCATACTCGGCTTCGAGGCGCTCGCGCCACGCCGCGCGCATGGTGTCCACCTCGCCGGCGGTGACCACGCCCTCGGCCTCGAGCTTCTTGGTGTAGATCTCGAGCACGGTGGGGTGCTGGCGGATGACCTTGTACATCTTCGGCTGGGTGAACGCGGGCTCATCGCCCTCGTTGTGGCCGAACCGGCGGTAGCAGAACATGTCGATGACCACCGGCTTGTGGAAGCGCTGGCGGAACTCGATGGCCACCTTGGCGCAGAACACCACCGACTCGGGATCGTCGCCGTTGCAGTGCAGGATCGGCGCCTCGATCATCTTCGCCACATCCGACGGATAGGGCGAGGAGCGCGAGTAGCGCGGATTGGTGGTGAAGCCGATCTGGTTGTTGATGATGAAGTGCAGCGAGCCGCCGGTGCGGTGCCCCTTCAGGCCCGACAGGCCCAGGCACTCGGCCACCACGCCCTGGCCGGCGAAGGCCGCGTCGCCGTGGATCAGCAGCGGCAGCACCATGGTGCGCTCGCTGTCGCCGAACTGGTCCTGCTTGGCGCGCGCCTTGCCGAGCACCACGGGATCGACGATCTCCAGATGCGAGGGATTGGCGGTCAGCGACAGATGCACCTTGTTGCCGTCGAACTCGCGGTCCGAGGAGGCACCCAGGTGGTACTTCACGTCGCCCGAGCCTTCCACGTCGTCGGGGGCCCAGGAGCCGCCCTTGAACTCGTGGAACAGCGCGCGGTGGGGCTTGCCCATCACCTGGGTCAGGGTGTTCAGGCGGCCGCGATGGGCCATGCCGAACACGATCTCCTTGAGGCCCAGATTGCCGCCGCGCTTGATGATCTGCTCAAGGGCGGGGATCAGGCTCTCGCCGCCGTCCAGGCCGAAGCGCTTGGTGCCGGTGTACTTCACGTCGAGGAACTTCTCGAAGCCCTCGGCCTCCACCAGCTTGTTGAGGATGGCGCGCTTGCCCTCGCGGGTGAAGGTGACCTCCTTGTCGGGCCCCTCGATGCGCTCCTGGATCCAGGCCTTCTCCTCGGGGGAGGAGATGTGCATGAATTCCACGCCGACGTCCGCGCAATAGGTACGGCGCAGGATGGCCAGCATCTCGCGCACGGTCGCGAACTCAAGGCCCAGCACGTGGTCGATGAAGATCTTGCGGTCGAGGTCGGCCTCATAGAAGCCGTAGGAGGCCGGATCGAGCTCCGGCGCGTCCTTGGGCGGGGTCAGGCCCAGCGGATCGAGATTGGCGTGCAGGTGGCCGCGCATGCGGTAGGCGCGGATCATCATGAGGGCCTTCACCGCGTCGCGGGTGGCCTGCTGCACGTCCTGGGCGGACAATTCGACGCCGGCCGCCTGGGCCTTGGCCTTCACCTTGTCGGCGGCCTTCTTCTCCACCTCGACCCACTGGCCGTCCATGGCGGAAACCAGCTCGCCATTGGCGTGCACCGGCCAGTTGGCGCGCTTCCAGGAGGCGCCGCGGGCGTTCGCCAGCACCTGGGCGGGATCGTCCTTCAGGCCGGCGAAGAAGTTCTGCCACTCGGCGTCGACCGAATTGGGGTTCTGCTCGTAGCGGGCGTAGAGATCCTCGATCCAGGCGGCATTGGCACCGTCGAGGAAGGAGGTGTTGAGGAAAATATCGTTCTGTTCCGCGCGCGACATGGGTGTCTTCCCGGATGGCCTCGGGCCGGTCCTCCTTGTGCGCGTTTCGCACGGAAAACCAAGCCCGAAACCGAAAAATCTGCCACAAACATGACGCTCCGGCCGAAACCGGACCGCCTTTTCCACCCCCGCCCGGCTCGTGGCAGCCACGAATGGGGGTGCTCTTCAGCCCTACATAGTCCCGTCAGGCCCACGGCAAAAGCCGGCCTGACGCGCGTCAGCCGCATAGCCGCTCCGCCCCTCGCCGGAAAACACGGCGAAATTCAGAGCCGGCGCTTCCCCCTTCCCCTTCTTCTTCATCGCGCCCTGCCCGCGGCCGCCCCCTGGCGTTGACCTCCCGCGAACCTGGGCGCCCCGACGGCCATGCCGTCCGGGTTCCCCGGAGGCGGATGAACCGCCGCCGGGACAATCGGAGCCCCGAGGGGCCAGCGGGCATCAGCCCTTCAGCACGTCCACCAGGGTCTTGCCGAGGCGGGCCGGAGAGGGGGACACCTTGATGCCCGCCGCTTCCATGGCCGCGATCTTGTCCTCGGCGCCGCCCTTGCCACCGGAGATGATGGCGCCGGCATGGCCCATGCGACGGCCGGGAGGAGCCGTGCGGCCGGCGATGAAGCCCACCATCGGCTTCTTGCGGCCCTTCTTCGCCTCGTCGGCGATGAACTGTGCGGCCTCTTCCTCGGCCGAACCGCCGATCTCGCCGATCATGATGATCGACTCAGTCTTGGGATCCGCCAGGAACATCTCCAGCACGTCGATGAACTCGGTGCCCTTCACCGGGTCGCCGCCGATGCCCACCGCCGAGGTCTGGCCGAGGCCTTCCTGGGTGGTCTGGAACACGGCTTCATAGGTCAGCGTGCCGGAGCGCGAGACCACGCCCACCGAGCCGGGCTTGAAGATGTTGGCCGGCATGATGCCGATCTTCGACTGGCCGGCGGTGACGATGCCCGGGCAATTGGGGCCGATGAGGCGGCTCTTGGAACCCGAAAGGGCGCGCTTCACCTTCACCATGTCCAGCACCGGGATACCCTCGGTGATGCAGACGATGAGGGGGATCTCGGCGTCGATGGCCTCCAGGATCGCGTCAGCGGCGCCGGGCGGCGGCACGTAGATGACCGAGGCGTCGGCGCCGGTCTTCTCCTTGGCCTCGATCACGGTGTCGAACACAGGCAGGCCGAGATGGGTGGAACCGCCCTTGCCGGGGCTGGTGCCGCCGACCATCTTGGTCCCGTACATGATGGCCTGCTCAGCGTGGAACGTGCCGTTCTTGCCGGTGAAGCCCTGGGTGATGACCTTGGTGTTGGCGTCGATCAGCACGGACATCACGCGGCATCCTTCTTCACAGCGGCCACGATCTTCTGCGCGGCGTCATCCAGGTCGTCGGCAGGGATCACATTGAGGCCGCTCTCGCGGATGATCTTCTTGCCCTCTTCCACATTGGTGCCTTCGAGGCGCACCACCAGCGGCACCTTGAGGCCCACCGCCTTCACCGCCGCCAGCACGCCGTTGGCGATGACGTCGCACTTCATGATGCCGCCGAAGATGTTCACCAGGATGCCCTTCACGTTGGGATCCGCGGTGATGATCTTGAAGGCCGCCGTCACCTTCTCCTCGTTGGCGCCGCCGCCCACGTCGAGGAAGTTGGCCGGGCTCTCGCCATAGAGCTGGATGATGTCGAGGGTGGCCATAGCCAGACCCGCGCCATTCACCATGCAGCCGATGGTGCCGTCGAGGGCGATGTAAGCGAGGTCGTACTTGGACGCCTCGATTTCCTTCTCGTCCTCTTCCGTCAGGTCGCGCAGCTCGGCGAGCTCGGGATGACGGAACAGAGCGTTGGAATCGAACGACACCTTGGCGTCGAGCACGCGCAGCTGGCCGTCCTTGGTGACGATCAGCGGGTTGATCTCGAGCATGGCCATGTCGCTCTCGACGAACGCGGTGTAGAGCGCGTTCACCAGCTTGCCGGCCTGCTTGGAAAGGTCGCCGGAAAGGCCCAGGGCCTCGGCCACCTTGCGGCCATGGAAGGCCTGCACGCCAGTGGCCGGGTCCACCGAGAAGGTCACGATCTTCTCAGGGGAGTTGTGGGCCACGTCCTCGATGTCCATGCCGCCTTCGGTGGAAACCACGAAGGCGACGCGGGAGGTCGCGCGGTCCACCAGGAGCGACAGGTAGAATTCCTTCTCGATGTCGGAGCCGTCCTCGATATAGAGGCGGTTCACCTGCTTGCCGGCCGGGCCGGTCTGCACGGTGACGAGCGTGTTGCCCAGCATTTCGCCGGCAAACTGCTTCACTTCCTCGATCGACTTCGCAAGGCGCACGCCGCCCTTTTCGCCGGCAGCGGCTTCCTTGAACTTGCCCTTGCCACGGCCACCGGCGTGGATCTGGGACTTCACGACCCACAGCGGACCGCCGAGTTCCTTGGCTGCAGCCTCGGCGTCTTCCACCTTGAGCACGGGCACACCGCGCGACACGGGCGCGCCGAACGTCTTCAGCAGCGCCTTGGCTTGGTACTCGTGAATATTCATCTCTTCGTCCCCTAAAGGGTTGCGAAGTGCCCCTTCCCCCCTGAACCGGCCCCGACCGCTCCCACCGAGCCCTCGGCACGAACGAACGAAAGCCGCCTCCATTGCAGTGCTGGTGCAGTGCTGGGACCCGACTTCCGCCCGCGTCACACGACCCGGATGGAAAACCGCGCCCCGAGGAGGGGAACATTCGTCTCCTTCACCTCACCGGCTTGAGGCCGGCACGATGACGGCGCTCCCGTGGGAGAGCCGCCTTTGACCGAGATCACTTCCCAAGATCGGGTGCGACCTTCAGACAGGCCTCCATCAGTCCCTCGACCGATGCGACCGATTTTTCGAACATGGCGCGCTCCTGGTGGTCGAGCTCGACCTCCACGATACGCTCCACGCCCCGCGCGCCGATGACCACCGGCACGCCCACATAGATATCCTTCAGGCCATAGGCGCCATCGAGGCGCACGGCCGCCGGCAGAAGGCGCTTCTTGTCCTTCAGATAGCTCTCGGCCATGGCGATGGCGGACGCCGCGGGCGCATAGAAGGCCGAGCCGGTCTTCAGCAGGTTGACGATTTCCGCCCCGCCATTGCGGGTGCGCTCCACGATGGCGGCGATGCGCGCCTCGCTGGTCCAGCCCATGCGGATAAGGTCCGGCACCGGAATGCCGCCCACCGTGGAATAGCGCACCAGCGGCACCATGGTGTCGCCGTGGCCACCCAGCACGAAGGCGGTGACATCCTCCACCGACACACCAAATTCATCGGCCAGGAAGTATCTGAAGCGGGCGGAATCCAGCACCCCCGCCATGCCCACGACTTTCGTCGCAGGCAGGCCGCTCGTGCGCTGCAAGGCCCACACCATCGCGTCCAGCGGATTGGTGATGCAAATAACAAAGGCTTCCGGCGCGTACTTACGTATACCCGCGCCCACCTGCTCCATCACCTTGAGGTTGATAGACAGCAGGTCATCGCGGCTCATGCCCGGCTTGCGGGGCACGCCGGCGGTGACGATCACCACGTCGGCGCCAGCGATGGCGTCATAGGTATTGGTGCCGGCGAAAACGGAATCGAAGCCTGCAACCGGCGCGAGCTGCGCCAGATCAAGGGCCTTGCCCTGGGGCACCCCTTCGACCACGTCGAACAGGACGACGTCGCCCAAATCCTTCAGCCCGGCCAGAAGGGCGAGCGTTCCGCCGATCTGGCCGGCCCCGATGAGGGCGATCTTGTTGCGGGCCATGCCTGTTCCCCGGAAATGAGCCTGCCTATCGAGCAGGAGCCGAGCGGCGCTTGACTACTCCCATCTTGCAAGGCGTTCAAGCCGGCGGGCTTGCACAAATAGTGGGAGATGACCGCCATTGACCGCTTCTTGTGCGCCGCAACACGCCCCAATGGCCGCCGGCGGTAACACAGGCAGCAAAATCGCCCTCCCCCACGCGGTGCAACCGCAGGCCGAGCAGCCTATTTGCGACGCTCGCTCCCTATTTGCGACGCTCGCTCATGGCCTCCAGCAAATCCAGCTGAATTTCCTGAATCTGCGCCAGGCGGTCCCACTGCTGGCCCAGCAGGTGGTCGAGCTTTTCATGCAGGTGGCGAATCTCCAGCTCCGCCTTCAGATTAACCTTGAAGTCGTTCTCCGCCCGCATCCGGTCGCGCACCTCCACCCGCTTCTGGCTCATCATGATGACCGGAGCCTGGATGGCGGCCAGGCACGACAGCACCAGATTGAGTAGGATGAAGGGGTACGGATCGAACTGCGCGCGCCCGATGACGACCAGGTTGAAGACGATCCAGGCGCCGAGAAAGCCGGCAAAGAATCCAATGAAGCCCCAGCTGCCGCCAAATGTGGCCAGCGCGTCGGCCATGCGATCGCCGAACGTACGCTCCCGCTCGAAGCTCTTTTCCACGTCCTCCGCCAGGGTCTCGTTGGCGGCGAGGCTTTCCACCACCTCCATCTCGAGCTGACCCAGCTCGCCGCGTTCGCGCTCCAGCAGGCGGGCGACGAAGGATGCGCGCAGCCGCGCCAGATCCTGCTTGCAGATATGGCCGTCCTCGCTCAGCTCCGGATGGCTCTCCTGCGCGAAGGCGGCCAAGGCCGGGCGCAGCTCCTGCACCGGCACCACGTCCTGCCGCCGGAAGCTGCGGGCGCACACATCGCAGGTCACCTTGGCCTCGGGCTGGTGGCCGCCGCTGGCGCCGGCTTCCAGCAGCCGGTGGCTACCGTGGTTCCGCGAATTCTCCGATCGGTGGCCCATGCCCTGCTCCTGAATCCGTCCGAGCGGCGGCGGCTGCCGCGTCGCGGCCGGATGTGAGCGCCACCCCGGGCCAGGATCAAGAGGGTTTCGCAACGGGATCGCCCATTCCCTGCCGAACCCCTCGGGGCGCAGAAACGGCAAAGCCGCGGCCGCTCCTTCCGGAACGCCGCGGCTGTTAGCCGTGATGGAAGTTGTCACCCTCCCCCCGCCTGCGCCGACCAATCCGCGCGATCAAAAACAAGGGGTACTTCGCAATGCCTGTTCAAACACCACGCATGCGGAGGGAGGGTGACCAGCCGCGCCAAAGGCGCGGCAGTGGCGTCGGCCCTCGCTCAGCTGCCGGTGGTCAGCGAAGTCAGGGGCACGAACGCGGGTTTGGGACCAGGCTCGACGGCGCGGTTCGGGTCGTGCTCCTTCAGCACCTTGAACACGCGCTCCGCCATGGGGTTCGACTTGATGAAGTCCTCATAGGCCTGGGCGAGCATGGTCTGCGCGGCCGCGAAGATCTCCTCGTCGCTCTTGCCTTCAAAATCGGCCGAGACGAGATATTGACCCATGCGGCGCAGGATGTGCAGCCGCAGCACCTGCAGCACCTCAGGCTGATAATCCACCTTGAGGGTGGTGAAGAACTCTTCGGCGCTGGACAGCGACTTCAGCGTATCGAGAACCGACATTCCAAGCTCCATTCTTCTGTTGCCCCTCGCGGGGAAGCGGGCCCGTGTGGGAACCCTTCGGCGCACCCCAGCCGCTCCGGCTCCGGAGCGGGAAAATCGTCTTCGTCTCAGGCCGCCTCATCGGCGGCGGTCCGGCTGCGCTGCAGCTCGTACTGAAGGTGGGAGACCCGCGCTTCCAGGAACTCGATGCGATCCAGCAGGGAGACGATGGCCTCGCCCACCGGGTCGGGCATCAAATGATGCTCCAGGTCGATGCGGCCATCGCCCAGCTTGCGACGATCGGCGGTGGCCTTCACCACGCGGCCGGGAATGCCGACCACGGTCATGCCTGCCGCCACATCGTCGATGACCACCGAATTGGCGCCCACGCGGCAGCCCGCGCCCACGGTGATGGGCCCAAGGATCTTCGCGCCCGCCCCCACCAGCACCCCGTCCCGCAAGGTGGGATGGCGCTTGCCGGCGGTCCAGGAGGTGCCGCCCAGGGTCACGCCGTGATAGAGGGTCACGTCGTTGCCCACCTCCGCCGTCTCGCCGACCACCACGCCCGCGCCATGATCAATAAAGAAGCGATGGCCGATGGTGGCGCCGGGATGGATGTCCACATTGGTGAGGAAGCGGCCGAGCCATGACAGGAAGCGGGCCGGAAACTTCACGCCCCGCAGCCACAGCCGGTTGGCCAGCCGGTACCAGATGATGGCGTGGATGCCGGGGTAGGTCAGCACGATCTCCAGCGTGTTGCGCGCGGCCGGATCGCGCGACTTCACGCAGTCGATATCCTCGCGAATGAGCGCCCATAGCGATTCGGGCGGCGCGCCGGCCGCTTCTGCGCCGGTAGCATGCGTGGACTTGCCCGGCGTGGGCGTAGCTTGCGTGGGCGTGGCGGGTTCCTTCAGGCGTCCCATGATCATGGTCAGGCTCCCATCACGGCCAGGTGGCGGCGGCGCAGCGCCTCTTCGGTGTAGCTCTCCTCGTAGAAGCGCCGCAGCACTTCGGGGGAGACGTTCTCCTTGGTGCGGGTCGCGTATTCGCGCACACGCTCCAGAATGGAGCGGCCCCGCGCCTCGTCCACGGAGAGGCCCTGCTCGGACAGAGCATGGGAGATGGCGGAAAGACCGGAATGCTTGCCCAGCACCAAGGTGTGCTTGCGGCCGAGCAGATCGGGATTGAGCGCCTCATAGGTGGCGCGGTCCTTCAGCAGGCCGGAGACGTGAATTCCGGATTCGTGGGTGAAGACATCCTCGCCGACGATGGCCTTGGTGCGCGGCATGGGACGGCCGGCGGCCTCCATCACCCGTTGCGCCAGGGGGCGCAGGGCGCGCGGGTCGATGCCCGTCTCTTCCCGCGCCGTCTGCCGCAGGGCGATGGCCACTTCCTCCAGCGGCGCATTGCCGGCCCGCTCGCCGAGGCCGGTCACCGTGACCGACAGGTGGCGCGCACCGCCCGTCACCGCCGCCAGGGAATTGGCGGTGGCCAGGCCCAGGTCGTCATGGGCGTGAAACTCGATCTCGAGATCGGTGGCATTGGCCACCCGCCGCACCAGGGCATAAGCCGAAAACGGGTCGAGCACGCCCAGCGTGTCCGCCAACCTGAGGCGGAAGGCGCCCACATCGCGCGCCGCCTCCGCCACCTGGCACAGGAAGTCAGGATCCGCCCGCGAGGCATCCTCGCAGCCCACGGCCACCGTGAAGCCGATCTTGCGGGCGAGGCCCACCACATGGCGCAGCGCGTCCAGCGCCCAGGCGCGGTCACGCCCCAGCTTGCCCTGCAGCTGGCGATCGGACGTCGGGATGGACAGATTCACCGCGGTCACGCCCGCCGCCACCGCCGCGAACAGGTCCTGCTCGCTCATCCGGCACCAAGCCACCACCCGCATGGGCAGCTTGAGGGAGGCGATGGAGCGCAGGGTCTCGATCTCCTCATCCCCCATGGCGGGGGTGCCGGCCTCGATCTCGGGCACGCCGGCAGCGGCCAGGGCCTCGGCGATCTCGATTTTCTCGCGGCGGGTGAAGGCGACGCCCGGGGCCTGCTCGCCATCACGCAGGGTCGTGTCGTTCAGGAACACGGTGCGCGCCGGCTTCCCACGTGAGGCGCCCCCCAACCCTTCCGGAGCTGTACGACCCGAGCGACCAGAGGCAGCCGATGGTGACTTCGCGAGCATGGGTCCCTTCCAATCTACCAGGCGAGTGGCGTTGAAAAGCACCGGCGACGATGCGTCGGTACGGACAGCGTCAGACGGAACAACAGGCCGCCCGCGCGAGCGGTGATGCCGCGCCGCGCCGGAGCCATGAAGAGTGAGGAGAGAGACGGCATGGCGCGCCTCATCCGAGCCGACCGTGGCGGGCTGCGTGCGGCTCCACCACGAATCCGCCGCCCTCCACCCCGCGGGCGGTGACGAAATCGATATGCAGGCCATCGGCGAAGGCGCGTGAGCGGTCATCGAGAAAGAGCTTCACGCCACCTTGCTCGATCACCACGTCGTTTTTCCGCGCCACGTCCAGGTGCATCATGAGCTGCAAAGTGTGCGGCGCCCCCTCACCGGCCACCAGGCGCAGGCCCTCGGCAGAGCGAGCGGCCAGCGACAGGGCCACCTTCACCGCCTCAACCGCGCTGGTCGAAAGAGAGATCATGCCGCGATCCACCTGCCTGAGCGCCCAAAATGGCGCCTTGGAAGCCAGCCACCGAACCGGTGAACGGCCCCTCGCAGTCACCCATGCAATCAGCGGACCAATTTATTAGAAGCTTGATATTAAACAGAAAAATACGCCGCACACCTGTCGCAAAGATGACAGCGCAGTTTCAGCGGACGGGCTTCGGCGGGTTCACGACAGTGGTTCTGTCCGGTCTCCGGATTTTTCCGGAAGCCACAGGCCGTCGACGGAGGTTCTATGCTGTATCCGTGAGGATATAATATTTCCCGCCCGGCAGCTCCGCCGGTCCAGGGGAGAAAGATCCATGCAGATCAGCGCGCGCAATCAACTGAAGGGGAAAATCGTCGAGGTGCATGAGGGGCCGATCTCCGGCACCGTGAGCATCGACATTGGCGGCGGCAACATCCTGTTCGCCCACATCACCGAGCAGTCGGTGAAGGAAATGGGCCTGAAGGTGGGCGACGAGGTCACCGCGCTCATCAAGTCGTCCAGCATCCTGGTGGGCAAGTAAGCGCGGCACGCAGCCGAATAAGGGACCGGCGGCAACCCCGCCGGTCCCAAGCAGCCCCGCGCTGGCGCGCAAGAGCTAGGCGGGATCGATGACCACTTTCACGTCGGCCGGCCTCGCCCAATAGGGCGCCGACGTCACGAGGATGCGCGCACCGGCGGCTGCGTAGGCCGCCGCATTCTGCAGGTTCACCCCGCCCGCCGCGGCCACGATGGCGGCGGAGGCCTGGGCCTGAACGAAATCCGCCACCGCGCGGATACCCTCGGGCGCCATCTTCTCGCACTGGAGCACGTCCGGCCCCGCGGGCAGGATGGCGGCAACCTCCTCCAGGGTCTTCACCTCCACCACCACCTTCTTTTCCGGCATCGCGCGCCGCAGGTCCGCGATGCGCGCCACCGGATCATCCAGGAACACCCGATGTTCGGGAAACACCAGGAGGGTTTCCGACAGGCCGAGCCGGTGGGGGAAGGCGCCGCCCGCGCGGATCGCCGCGATCATCTGGGACTTGGCGCCCGGCAGGGTCTTGCGGGTGGTCACCACCGCCACGTCGGGCGCCACCGCACGCGCTGCGGCGATGAGGTCCGCCGTCAGGGTGGCGATGCCGGAGAGATATTCCACCAACGTCTGCGACACCTTCCAGGCGGCGAACACGCCCCCCGCCTCCCCTTCCGCGGAGAGAATGGCGGCGCCCGCCTCGACGCGCGCGCCGGAGGAGACGAGCCGCACCACCTCCACCCCCACCTTGCGGAACAGCGCCTCCGCCACCTCGATGCCGCACACCGTGGCTTCCGCGCGCATGAACATCAAAAGCCGCGCCCGTTTTCCGGCGATGCCGATGGCCTCCGTGGTGAGATCGCCATGGGGCGTGTCCTCGCCCAGGAGCTCATCGAGCATGGCCTCGGTCCACCACTTCATCATCCCGCGCTCCCGCAAAACGGCCCGCGTCCCGCGACCGCCAAACGGACGGCGACCGCGGGACGCTCTATGCCGGTGAATATAGCAGCCGGACTATGGGAGCTTCGCCCCCAGGCGTCGACGGGACAAAGGGGCGCGCGCCGCGGGGCCACGCCCTGCCGGCTTGCGCTTCCGGCCCCCCCGCGCTTCGTGGCCGCCCGGGCGGCTGCGGGGGCACGGCCGGGAGGCGCAGTGTTCAGGCGGGAGCAAGCGCCGCCTTCGCCGCCTTGGTGGCCTTGCGCAGCGGCCACAGGCAGGCCTCGGTGGAGGCGAGATCGAGGGCCGAGAAGCCATCGAGGGTCTCCGGCAACGGGTCGGCGCCCAGTTCCAGCAGGCGTTCCACCACATCCGCCTTACCGGCGGACGCCGCGTACATCAGCGACGTGGCGCCATTGTCGTTGCGGTTGTCGATATCGATACCCGCCTTCACCAGCGCGGTGATGATGTCGAGATGGTTGCCCACGCAGGCGAGCCACAGCGCGGTATTGCCGTCGGCATTGCGCGCATCCAGCACCGCGCCGAGGGCGACGAGCTGCCCGACAATGTCGCCCAGCCCCTCGCGCGCCGCCTTCATCAGCGGCGTCATGCCATTCTCGACGGTGGCGTTGACGCCATCCGCCGGAAAGCCGAGCCCGGTGAGCCAGCCGGACAGTGTCGCGTCCGGCGTGCCGGTGGGGGCGTTGGCGTGCTCCCAGCTCTGCCAGGCCTCATAGCCGCCATCCAGGCTGTAGACGTCCTTGAAGCCGAAATCCGACAGCGTCTGCGCGAATTCGCGGCTGGCATGGCCGTGATAGCAATAGATCAGGATCGGCACCGCCTTGGGCGTGCCCATGATGAGCTCGGACAGGCCCGAAAAGGTGATGTTGCGCGCGCCCGCCACATGGGCCGCGCCATAGGCGCCGGCGTCGCGCACATCGAGGGTCACGGTGCGGGGGTCCCTCAGCAGGGCATCGGCTTCCCTGACGCCGATGCAGCGGAATGGAACGCGTTCGGCCATCTCAATCTCCTCAAGCCTTTCTGCCCGGATAGGCCGGGGACGAGACGATGCGGGCGTCGCTCATGGGCCGCCCCACCGTGAAATGGTACATGGACTGGAACTGCCGCCCGTCGAAGCCGAGCAGCTGGTGCAAGTCGTCATCGAAGTAGCAGCCGATGCCGGTGCCGCGCAGGCCCGCCGCTTCCGCCTCCAGGTAGAGCGCCTGGCCGAGCAGGCCCGCCTCCCAGAACAATTGGCGATAGCGCCACGCCCCCTGCCCCAGCGCCGCGTCGAAGGTCGCCAGCATGCCAAGGGAGAAGCAGCTGTCGCCGGCGATGGCCTGATGACAGCTCAGGGTGCGGATGATGCCCCGCGCATCGGTGCGGGCGAGGCGGTAGAAAGGCAGATGGTCCGGGCAGCCCTCCGGCCGGGTCCATTCGAAATCGTCGCGCACGGCGGCGCGCAGCCTCTCGCCCACCTCCGGCAGGCGCGGCAGGGCGTAAACGCCGCTGTCGAGCCCCTCCACCTTGTGCACGAACACGATGGGATGGAGCGCGGGCGCGATGTCCCACACGTCGAACGGTGTCGTCCGGCGCGGCAGCAGCGCATCCAGCATCGACCAGAAGGTCTCGCGCGGCATGTGGAACCGGGCCTCGAACCGCTGCGCGCTGCGCCGGTTGAGGATGATGTCCGCCGCCCGCCCCGTCGCGCTGGAAACGCGCGGCGGCAGGTCCAGCTCCGGTGCCGACTCAAGCGTGGGCGCACCGGTGATGCGGGTGGCGCGCTCCACCTCGCCGATCACCGGCCAGCGATACATGGGATGGCGATCGAGCACGTTCGCCTTGCCCGCCCATCGCGCGGGATCGAGCGCCGGCAGTGCCCCGGCGTCGAGTTCCAGGTCCGGCTCGGTGTCGATGGCCAGGAGAAGCTCTGGCTCCTCCCGCTCGGCCCCGCCGAAATCCGCCTCGCGGTCGAGCCCCATGAGCGCGGCCAGCGCCGCGCTGTCGAGGGTGGGGACCCAGCGCACCCGCCAGCCCAGGGCCGCCGCCGCATAGCGAAAGGCCCCCAGGGCATGGCCGGTATCGAGCTGGCAATAGCGGAAGGCCCGCTCGCCATACTTCCACGCCTCACGCCACGCGATGGAGCTGAGGCCGATCCACAGCCGCCCGACGGTCGCGGTCTCCTTCTCGGCGCTGGCGCAGCGCAGCTCCAGGAGATGGTCGCGGCTCACATAATGGTGCAGGCCGCTTTCCAGCGCCGGCACGTTCTGGGCGATGACATAGGTTTCGGTGGGATGAAGATTGCCGCTGGAGGGATTGGCGCGCACCGCCCAGCGGTCCGGACCGAGCTCCTTCCAGGCGGTGAGGCCCATGGCCAGTTCCAGCAGCGTCGCAACCGAGCCGAGGGTCAGCGGCGCCGGCGCCACCCGGTTGGGCGTGAACAGGTCCGCGAACGGCGTTTCGAGCTGGTCCGCCAGCAGCGGCAGCGCCGTGGCATCGGCGCCCTCGAAGGTACGGAAGGGATTGGGCTGACCGTCCCAATCCAGGGTCTCGGGGCCGGCCGCGTAGCGCTTCAGGCTGTGCTTTGTGCGCTCGTGATAGGCGATGGCCAGTTCCGTCGGGGTCGCGGCCGGGGCCGCCGCGACGTTCATGGCTGAACGGACGGGGCGCGCGCCGCCGTCGGGTCGGGACAGGAGGGCCCGTCGGCCGGGCGCGAACAGCCTTCCACCGGCGTCACGCCCTCACCCAGCAGCGACAACACGGGCTCGCGATCGAAGCCGGCGCAGCGCTGCCCGTCCACCTCCACCAGCGGACGACGAATGAGAATGGGCTGCTCCACCATCAGCGCCAGCGCCGCCTCCCCCTCCATGGCGGAGGGGTCGACGGCGCCCGACTTCACCGCGGGGGCGGCCGGATTGAACCAGCTCGCCACCGGCGTCTCGCCGAAGAAGGATTTCAGCCGCTCGCGGGTCCAGGGCTCGGTCAGGAGGCTCTTGACCTCCAGCGTGTGCCCGGCATTGGCCAGCATCAGCTTCTGCCGTGCATTGGTGCCGCAGCCGGGCTTTTCGTAGAAGACGACGCTCGCCACACCCCGCCCCTATTTCATGATGGAGAGCTGGACCAGCGGCACCGCGCCGCCACGGCCAAGCACCGTATCCACCTTCTTGCGCACGCCTTCGAGGGTGAGCGGCTTCACCACGGCACCCGCCGCGCCCGCCTTCAGGGCGCCCACCGCCACCGCCTCGTCCGCCTTGTCGCAGACAATGAGGATGCGCACGTCGGGGAACTTCTCCTTCATCTCGGTGATGATGTCGTTGCCCCGACTCTTGATGTATCCGACACCCAGCAAGACCACGTGAGGCTGCAGCCAGCCGGTGCCCTTCTCATAGGCTTCTTCCGGGGTGGCGAGCTCGTGGGTCTCGATCTCGTCGTGCAGCATGAACTGCAGCGCCGCCCGGGTGATCTCATCCTCGTCCACGACGAAGACGCGCCGCTGGTCGACAGCCTTGGAAGTTTCAACGCCGATCTGCATGTCGCTCCTCGCTCCATCCTCAAAGCCGCAGGATCCTCAAAGCCGCAGGATCGCCCGTCCGCGCGCGGGCAGAGCTGCCCTTCCCATCAAGCAATATTCATTCCGCCCACGGAGCCTCGCCGCGCGCCGCGCAAGACGAATGAAGAATGCGCCCCAACGGTGCCAACGTTGTTTTGATTGCGACAGAGTCTCATGTCGCTGTCGGGTTCGACACAGCCCCGACACGCCTCCGGCGGCCGACACGATTTGATGTACATCAAGACTTTTCAGGCCTTCGCAGCGACTTTTCGCGGCCCGAGCGCACTTGGCACGCTGGTTGCTCCACTCCATCCCGCAACGGCGAGTGAGGGCTGAGTGCACGCCTAGGTCAGGACCAGCGATGGACCCAGGACCAGCGATGCGCTCCTTCCCGTAACCCGCGGGGCGTTTCCGACGAAATTTCTGATGACGTGAGAAACGGCCTCGCGCCACGCGCGCGCTGGTCTTCTGCAAATAGGTTCGAAGGAGAGCAAGATGTCGCTGCGACAGATCGCGTTTTACGGCAAGGGTGGTATCGGCAAGTCGACGACCTCCCAGAACACCCTGGCCGCTCTGGCGGAGATGGGCCACAAGATCCTCATCGTGGGCTGCGACCCGAAGGCCGACTCCACCCGCCTGATCCTGCACGCCAAGGCCCAGGACACCATCCTGTCGCTGGCGGCGAACGCCGGCTCGGTGGAAGACCTCGAGCTCGAGGACGTGATGAAGGTCGGCTACCAGGACATCCGCTGCGTGGAGTCCGGTGGTCCGGAGCCGGGCGTGGGCTGCGCCGGCCGCGGCGTGATCACCTCCATCAACTTCCTGGAAGAGAACGGCGCGTATGAGGACATCGACTACGTGTCCTACGACGTGCTGGGCGACGTGGTGTGCGGCGGCTTCGCCATGCCCATCCGCGAGAACAAGGCCCAGGAAATCTACATCGTCATGTCCGGTGAGATGATGGCCATGTATGCGGCCAACAACATCTCCAAGGGCATTCTGAAGTATGCGAACTCCGGCGGCGTGCGCCTGGGCGGCCTGGTGTGCAACGAGCGCCAGACCGACAAGGAGCTGGAGCTGGCGGAGTCCCTGGCGAAGAAGCTCGGCACCCAGCTGATCTACTTCGTGCCGCGCGACAACATCGTGCAGCACGCCGAGCTGCGCCGCATGACCGTGATCGAGTATGCGCCCGAAAGCGCCCAGGCCCAGCATTACCGCAACCTGGCGACCCGCGTGCACGGCAATGCCGGCAACGGCATCATCCCGACCCCGATCACCATGGACGAGCTCGAGGACCTGCTCATGGAGCACGGCATCATGAAGGCCGTCGACGAGAGCCAGGTCGGCAAGACCGCTGCCGAGCTCACCGCCTGAGTGTGATGACGCCGGCCGGGACGCTCCGCGACCCGGCCGGGACGCTTATTTCAACCGGCCCCTGATATTCTTTTCCCCGTTACTCGGCTGGCCGGACTGTTCCAAAATTCTTCAAGACTTATTTCGCCTTTTCATCCGACCCCAGATTGATCCCTGGTCCCCCGCCGCGAGGCGGGGGACGTTTTTTGATCAGGGCGTTTCGGGTCACCCCCTCTGCCGCGACACGCGCAGCTGCGGCGATGGGCTTTTTCCCGCCCTGCGTCGTCTCCACGACATCGCCCCTACCCCGCCATTGCACGGTGCGGTCCCGGTCCCCCTCGACAGGGCCGCGGCATCGAAATGTCAGTGCCCGCCGCGACACGACAAAGCATTGGACGCGCCCGAGCGTGTCGACCTCATTCCATGTGAAGACTTCGCGACACGGATCCTTCCGCCGGCGCACATCCACGGCCATGGTGGCGCCCCTGCCCCTCATCTTCTGTGCCGGGCCGCCAACCACGACTTGCCGCGCTCTTCCGCGGCCATGCGACAGGGCTTCTGCGAATCTGTCGCGTTCCCGACATGCCCTGTGCGCGCCCGTGGCCCTGGGGAATGGAAGATCCTTCAAAGCGCCTATCAGTTCATTGTTTTATTTCCAGAATCCGACGCGACACCACATTGGCACGGTGCTTGCTGATTGCTGTGCGGAGCCAAGGGAAGGGCTCGGAGCAATCTCATGCACATCGTCGTCTGCATCAAACAAGTCCCGGATTCGGCGCAGATCCGCGTCCATCCCGTCACCAACACGATCATGCGGCAAGGCGTGCCGACGATCATCAATCCGTACGATCTCTTCGCCCTCGAAGAAGCCATGCGCCTGCGCGACAAGTTCGGCGGCGAAGTGACCGTGCTGACCATGGGCCCGCCCTCCGCGGAAGACTCGCTGCGCAAGGCGCTCACCTTCGGCGCCGATCGGGCGGTGCTGCTCACGGACCGCTTCTTCGCGGGCTCCGACACGCTGGCGACCTCGTTCGCCCTCGCCACCGCCATCAAGAAGATCGGCGAGACGTGGGGCAAGCCCGAACTGGTCTTCACCGGCAAGCAGACCATCGACGGCGACACCGCCCAGGTCGGCCCCGGCATCGCCAAGCGGCTCGGCCTGATGCAGGTCACCTACGTCGCCAAGGTCGCCGAGTATGACGGCGCCGAAGGCACGGTGACCCTGGAGCGGCGCGCCGAAGGTGGCACGCAGGTGCTGAAGAGCAAGCTGCCGTGCCTCGTCGCCATGCTGGAAGGCACCAACGAGATCCGTCGCGGCACCATGGCCGACGCCCTGCGCGGCGCCCGCGCCGAGATCATCAAGTGGAGCGCCAAGGACGCCGGCGTCGAGGACCTCACCAAGTGCGGCCTCAAGGGCTCCCCCACCATCGTGAAGCGCGTGTTCGCGCCGAGCCCGCGCGCCGAGAAAGCCAAGTTCATCGAGGTCGCCGAGGGCGCTTCGCTGCCCGACGCCTTGATCGAAGAGATCTTCACCCGTCAGCCCGCTCTCGAGGCCGACCTGACAGAGCTCGCACGCGGGTTCTGAGGTTCCGGGACACCACGAGGCATCAAAAAGAAAGAAGCACCCATGAGTGAGCCGAAGAAAACCCCCGCCCCCGCCGCTGGCGGACGCGCAGCCACCAAAAAGGAGCTGCCGGAACACTTCAAGGCGTATAAGCACGTCTGGGTGTTCGTGGAGCAGGAACGCGGCCAGGTCCATCCCGTGTCCTGGGAGCTGATGGGCGCCGGCCGCCGGCTCGCCGACAAGCTCGGCGTCGAGCTCGCCGCCGTCGTGGTGGGTGCTGAAGGCGAGACCATCCGCAATGCGGTGGCCGAATCCTTCTGCTACGGCGCCGACCTCGCTTATGTGTGCGCCGACCCGGCTCTCACGGACTATCGCAACGAGGCCTATACGGCCGCGATGACCAATCTGGTCAACACCTACAAGCCGGAAATCCTGCTGCTGGGCGCCACCACCCTCGGCCGCGACCTCGCCGGCGCCGTGGCCACGACGCTCCTCACAGGCCTCACCGCCGACTCGACCGAGCTGGACGTGGACGCCGACGGCTCGCTGGCCGCCACTCGCCCCACCTTCGGCGGCTCCCTGCTCTGCACCATCTACACCCTGAACTATCGCCCGCAGATGGCCACCGTGCGCCCGCGCGTGATGCCCATGCCCGATCGCGTCGAGAAGCCGATGGGCAAGGTGATCGAGCTGCCGCTCGGCATCACCGAGGCCGACATCGTCACCAAGGTGCTGAACTTCATCCCCGATCGTGAGTCCTCCAAGTCCAACCTCGCTTATGCGGACGTGGTGGTGGCCGGCGGCATGGGCCTCGGCTCGCCCGAGAACTTCCAGCTGGTGCGCCAGCTGGCGCAGGCCATGGGCGCCGAATATGGCTGCTCCCGCCCGCTGGTGCAGAAGGGCTGGGTGACATCCGACCGCCAGATCGGCCAGACCGGCAAGACCATTCGCCCGCGGCTCTACATCGCCGCCGGCATTTCGGGCGCCATCCAGCATCGCGTGGGTGTCGAAGGCGCGGACCTGATCGTCGCCATCAACACCGACAAGAACGCTCCGATTTTCGACTTCGCCCATGTGGGCATCGTGACCGACGCCATCCGCTTCCTGCCGGCGTTGACCGAAGCCTTCCGCAAGCGCCTTTCGGCGCACTCCCGTGACAAGCTGGCCAGCTGAGGATACTCCAATGATCGACGAAAAATTCGACGCGATCGTGGTTGGCGCCGGCATGGCCGGCAACGCCGCCGCGTACACCTTGGCCAAGCGCGGCCTCAAGGTGCTTCAACTGGAGCGCGGGGAGTATTCCGGCTCCAAGAACGTGCAGGGCGCCATTCTCTACGCCGACATGCTCGAGAAGATCGTGCCGGACTTCCGCGAGGATGCGCCCCTGGAGCGCCACCTCATCGAGCAGCGCTTCTGGATGATGGGCGACACCTCCCATGTGGGGCTGCACTATCGTTCCGATGAGTTCAACGAAGAAAAGCCGAACCGCTACACCATCATCCGCGCCCAGTTCGACAAGTGGTTCTCCTCCAAGGTCCGCGAAGCCGGCGCCCTGGTGGTGTGCGAGACCACCGTCACCGAGCTGGTGCAGGACGCCTACGGCAAGGTGATCGGCGTCAAGACCGATCGCGGCGGCGGCCAGATCCATGCCGACGTGGTGGTGCTGGCCGAAGGCGTGAGCGGCCTGCTCGGCACCCGCGCCGGCCTGCGCAAGATCCCCAAGCCCACCGATGTGGCGCTCGCGGTGAAGGAGATGCACTTCCTGCCGCAGGAAGTCATCGAGGAGCGCTTCAACATCAAGGGTAATGAAGGCGCGGTCATCGAGGCCGCCGGCACCATCTCCAAGGGGATGACCGGCATGGGCTTCATCTACACCAACCGGGAGTGCATCTCGCTCGGCATCGGCTGCCTGGTGTCGGACTTCCAGAAGGGCGGCGAAAGCCCCTATACCCTGCTGGAGAAGTTCAAGAAACACCCCTCGGTGGCGCCCCTGATTGAGGGCTCCGAGGTGAAGGAATATGCCGCCCACCTCATTCCCGAGGGCGGCTACAAGGCGATCCCGCAGCTGTTCGGCGACGGCTGGGTGGTGGTTGGCGACGCGGCCCAGCTCAACAACGCCATCCACCGCGAGGGCTCGAACCTCGCCATGACGTCCGGCCGCATCGCCGCCGAGGCCATTTTCCAGGTCAAGTCCCGCAAGGACCCTATGACCGCGGCGAACCTCTCGCTGTACAAGAAGATGCTGGAAGAGTCCTTTGTCATGAAGGACCTCAAGAAGTACAAGGACATGCCGCAGCTTCTGCATGTCCAGTCGCAGAACTTCTTCCTCACATATCCTCAGCTCGTCAACAAGGCGATGCAGAACTTCGTGCGCGTCGACGGCACGCCGAAGAAGGAGAAGGAGAAGCTGACGATGAAGTCGTTCACCTCCGCGCGGTCTTGGGCGGGCCTGTTTGGCGATGCCTTCAAGCTCGCCCGGGCGTGGCGCTGAGGCGGGGCTGATCGGTAAACCTGTCCGCGTCGGGCGAAACCCTCCGGCGCGGACGAGCTGGAACAGCCGGCGCTCAAACCGGTTCACGCCGGCGGCTCCAGCAGTTGTGACGACGCGTTTTCTTCTCGCGAACCGGTATCCACTTCGCTTGAAAACGCTTTAGGGGAGATGGACATGGCAAGCACGGAACCCGCGGTCCGCGTCGAGGACAAACTCTTCCAGAACCGCTATCTGGTGGACGCCGGACGCGCCCACATCAAGGTTCGGTCCCACACCGAGCCGACCCCGGCCCTGAAGGCGCTTCTGACCGCCTGCCCGGCCCGCTGCTACGAGCTGAACGACAAGGGCCAGGTGGAGATCACCGCCGACGGCTGCGTGGAATGCGGCACCTGCCGCATCATCGGCGAGCCCTCGGGCGACATCGAGTGGAACTATCCGCGCGGTGGCTACGGCGTTCTGTTCAAGTTTGGCTGAGCCCGACACGGCCAGCCCCCCACCATTGCCAGACCACGCCGCGCACCATTGAAATGTGCGGCGTGGCGTCGAGTTGCCCGATCCGCTCATCACGGTGAGACGCCGTTATTTCAGTCTCAAACCGCAGCGGATCATTTGAATTGCATTGAAACGTTCATGCATTGTCTCAGCCGCACCGGGCACCTCGCCGGGTGCGGCTGATTTTTTTGCCCCCCAGGCGACGCCAAATGCGACGCCCAAGGCGAGACCAAAGACCACGCTGAAAACCTGGCCAAGGTGATGTTCCGCGCTCGACCGTCGGCGCCTTCCGCCCGCCGACACCGCGACAAACGAGACACGGAAATGCAAAGAGCTGCGACGACAAAGTCATCGCAGCTCTTTGCTGATGCAATCCCCGCCTGAAGGCCCCATGCCCGTGCGCGTCAGCGACGGCGGCCCGGCTCAGCGCACTCCGCCGCCAGCTGGCCTCACTCGATGCCTTCGGAGCGGGCGCGCCACATCATGGCGATGCGGAAGCGTTCATTGATGGCGGCGGGGCTCGCCAGAATCTCGGCTTCCGCCAGATCGAAAGCCGCCTTCACCTTGTCCGCCTCTTCCTGGGTCAGCGTCACCCGGCCGGCCATGTGGGTGGCGTCCGGCGAGACGTCCCAGATCTTGCGGCGATTGGGATGCAGCTTCACCTCCATGAGGTCGAAGGCTTCCAGGGTTCCATCCAGCATGATGGCGAGGCCGACGACCTCGAGCTTGCGTCCATCCGCAGTGGTCTTGATCAATGTAGTCGCCATGGTGATCACCCGTCTTGAATGGCCAGCCAGCTATAGCCCCCCTGGTCCCAGAGCTGAGCCAGCATCTGGTCACAGGTCCAATCTGGATATTGCGCCTTCACGGCATCAAAATCCGAACGAAAACGTTCCGCGTCCTCGCCCTCGATGGCCGCAGTCATCTGCTCGGCCTTAAAGCGAAGCACATAAT
Source organism: Xanthobacter variabilis (assembly GCF_043831965.2). Lineage (NCBI taxonomy): Bacteria > Pseudomonadati > Pseudomonadota > Alphaproteobacteria > Hyphomicrobiales > Xanthobacteraceae > Xanthobacter > Xanthobacter variabilis. The sequence continues at coordinate 1,496,911 of NZ_CM195533.1, read as the reverse complement.
GTGCTCCGTCGGCGCTGGCCTGAAGGGAATACTCCTCCCCTTCGCAAACCTGCTCCAAAGCATCACCTTGCTCGCCACTCATCTCAGCGCTCCCGGCTTGCCCATCGCTGGCTTGGATCGCGTCTTCCGTTGCCGGCGCCCTCAAGCGGCCGCCGGCGTGTCCTCGGCCAGGCCCCATTCGGCCCAGGAGCCGTCATAGACCGCCGCCGCCTTGCACCCGGTCACGTACAGAGCGAGCGCCAGCACGCACGACACGGTCGCCGAGGCGCAGGTGACGACGATAGGCTTTGCCACATCGAGGCCCGCCGCCGCGAACCGCGCCGCAATGGCCTGCGGCGACACCAGCTCCCCGGTCTCGGGTACGATGAGGTCGCCCCATGGCAGATTCACGGCATTGGGAATGTGGCCGTGCTTCTTGGCCGGGAAGAGATCTTCCTGGCTACCATCGAACTTGGCGGGGCCGCGCGCGTCCACCACCTGCTCGGTTCCGGAGGCAAGGTTCGCGCGCATCTGCGCGATGGTACGCACCAGCTCCGGCGAGAAGGTGGCGCTGAAGCTCTTGGGCTCCGGCCGCACCGGCGACATTTCGGTGGCCCGCTTCTCGGCGGTCCACTTGCCATAGCCGCCATCGAGTACGGCCACCTTATCGTAGCCGAACACGCGGAACATCCACCACACGCGCGCCGCGGCCGAACCACCGCAATTGCGGTCATAGACCACCACGGTGTCACCGTCGCCGATGCCCAGCAGCCCCACCTTCTTGGCGAAGTCGGCGGCAGAGGGCAGCATATGCGGCAGGCCCGTGGACTTGTCGGCCACATGGTCGATGTCGAAATGAACGGCGCCCGGCAAGTGGCGGCCGCGATATTGGGTGCGGCCGTCGAGATTGGTGCTCTCGTGGTGCCAGGTGCAGTCGAGAATCTTGAGATCCGGGTCCGAAAGATGCTCGGTCAGCCATTCAGTGCTGACCAGGGCCCCGGGAAGTGTGGTGGTCATGAGATCACGGGCTCCTTCTCGGCGGGCCGGCACCGCGCCCTTCGCGCGCGCCGGAGATCACGACTGCGGCTGCGCCGCCCCCGGAAAGGAGCGGCGCGGGGCCTTGGCCTCAGCGAACCTTCGGCATCTCAAAGCCGGGACGCGGATGGCTGTCATAGTAATCGGCGCGCTCCGGCCAGCCGCCTTCGGGGTTGAACTTGAAGCTCACCACCTTCACCGGCGCGTTGGTGGAGACGGACACCTCGGTGAACTTGATCTCGCGCGGGCCCGGGCCACAGGAGAAATCGGCCACCACGGTGCCGTCGGCGGTGGTGGCGCGGGCGAAGCCGGGGGTGCCCACGTCATGGCCCGGAACCGGGTTGGCGACAAAGCTGGGAACCTCGGAGCCATCCTCGGAGGGGGTGTTGAACGCCGGAGTGGCAAAGGTGAAGGTGGCGAGCTTGCCGCTACGGTCCACCGCCATGTCGGCGGAGACGGGGCGGGCCACGGAATAGACCGTCAAGGTGCCGCCAGCCAGCAGCTCCTTGATCTCGTCCAGCGACTTCTGGGCGAATTGGGACGCGACGTTCATCTTGCTCTCCAAAGGCAAACGGTTCGCCTTCAGACGATCAAATTCCATGCCAGTTCGCCGTCGCCCCTCATGCCCACCGAGGCCGAACCATCGCGAGCCCTTGCACCGACAGGAGTGGACGAGGCGCGACCCGGGGCCATCGCCCGGCAGCCCCATGGCGCGGGCGCCGCGCCGGGCGCCGGACCCATGTCGGGAAGCCGCCGCAATCCGTAAGAATACGACGTTGTCCGTGTCCGCTTGTCGCCCCTCGGCGCCCACATTGTCAGGAGCGCTCACCGGAGGCGGACCTGTTTCCCTTTCGGGCGAAGGCTTTGCGCCGATTGTCCGGCCGCCGGCGCGGGTGAGCGCGAATCTTGCAAGGCTTCCAAGGACGCAATGCGAAGGACAGTCCATGCTCGACACAGCGATCATCGGCGGCGGACTTTGCGGCCTGGCCCTGGCCCGGCACCTGAAGCGGCAGAACCGCGATTTCGCCATTTACGAGGCGCGCCCCCGCCTTGGCGGTCGCATCCTCACCGTGGTTTCCGCCACCACGGGCGAGGCGCTCGATCTCGGCCCCACCTGGTTCTGGCCGGACACCCAGCCCCTTATCACCGCCTTCCTCTCGGACCTGGGCCTGCCCACCTTCGCCCAGCATGACGAGGGCGCGGTGCTGCACCTGGCCGAGGCCGACAAGGCCGCCCAGCCGCTCGCCACGCCGAACGTCCATGGCGGCGCCCGGCGCGTTGAGGGCGGCGTGAGCCGGCTCATTGCCACCCTGGCGGAGGACCTGCCCGAAGAGGCCATCCACCTTTCGCATGTGCTGGTGGCGGTGGCCGATGCCGGCGACCATGTGAAGCTCACCTTCCGTGCCAACGACGTGCTGATGGTGGTGGAGGCGCGCCATGTGGTGATCGCCCTGCCGCCGCGGCTGGTGGCGGAAACCGTGCGCTTCGAGCCCGAGCTCGATGCCGCCACCCGCGACGCCATGGGCGCCGCCCCCACCTGGATGGCCGCCCAGGCCAAGGTGGCCATCGCCTATAACAAGCCCCATTGGCGCGAGGCGGGCCAATCGGGCAACGCCTTCGTCACCCATGACCAGGCCGTGGTGGGCGAGATCTTCGACGCCTGCGATGCCAGCGGCACCAAGGCCGCCCTCGGCGGCTTCCTCTCTTTCCCCCCGGAGCTGCGCGAGACCTTCGCCGTGGGCCTGCCCCTGCTCATGAAGAGCCAGATGGTACAGGTGTTCGGCAGCGCCCTCGACGGCGACGGCGAGCTGCACTTCCAGGACTGGGCGCGCGAGCCCTTCACCTGCAGCGCCCGCGACCGGGCCGAGCCGGCGGGCGAGCACGTGGCTTTCTCCAATCCCCTGCTGCGGCGCCCCCTGTGGGACGGCCGGCTGCTGCTCGGCGGATCGGAAACGGCGACCCAGGGCGCCGGCTATCTGGAAGGGGCGATCGAGGCCGCCCGGCGGATCGAGCGCTCATTGTCGCGCCTGCGCGCCGCGGAAGCGGAGGATGACGGATTGCCGACCGTCGGCGGCTCCGTCAATGCGGTCAGCCTCGCCCGGTTCGCCGCCTGGGTGGCGGGCCAGAACGATGCCGCCTTCGACGCCTATCGCGTCCGCCTCAACCGGGCGCTGGCGGCGCAGGAGCGCGACCAGCTGGCCCAGCGCGCCATCCTCGGCGCGGTCGAGGACATTTACGACCGCGCCCTCGACATGCTGGACACCCTGCCCCTCGACATGCGCGAGGTGAGCGTGGACAAGGGCCGCTCGGCGCTGATGCCGGACGTGCAGCAGCCGTTCCGCGATTTCATCCAGACCCTCATCGACGATGTGGTGGCGTTCAACCGCACCTCCTGCGCCCTGTCCAATTTCCCGGACGAGCACCACTTGTCGAAGGAGTACATGCAGACAATCTTGAGGGATATCGCCGCCGCATGGCGGGATTTCTCCCTCGCCGCCAATCGCCGCCTGCTGGCCAAGGCCGAAATGGGACGGACGGAACAGGCGGCGCGGCCGGAGCTGGCATCGTGACCCCCACGCGCCAGCACAGCCGCACAGGATCGGAGCCGTGAACGAGGACGCAATGGAAACCGAAGTCGCACAGAACGAAGCCACGGGCGAAGTCGTCGCCTACGCCATCTGCAGCATGAGCGACATCCCGAGCCAGAGGGCGCGGGGGTTTCAACTGGTGCGCCTCGACGAGAACGGCCAGGAGCAGCCGTTCAACATCGTCGTGGTGCGCTGGGGCAAGCAGGTGTTCGGCTATGAGAACATCTGCCCCCACCAGCAGGTGAACCTGGACTGGGAGCGAAACCAGTTCATGGATCCGAACGGCATCCGCCTCATGTGCGGCAAGCACGGCGCCCTGTTCGAGATCGGCACCGGCACCTGCCTCGACGGCCCCTGCAAGGGCGAGGGCCTGACCCCCGTGCCGCTGGCGGTGCTCGACAACGACATCTGCGTGGTCGGCATCCCCCTTGCGGAGGACGTGGATGACGACGATGAGGAGGAAATCACCTCCTGCTCGGATGAGGGCGGCGGCGTCTGAGCCCGCCCGCGCGAACCGGATCCGGATGGGCCGCGCTCGTCCGGATCGAAGGCCTCGGCGAGGCCGTCCAGGCTGTTTCAGCGTTTCTATGAATACTGAAACCGTTGACTTTTTACCGCACTTCATTCCCGGCGCGTCGGTTCCCACCTCGCTCGGAAGCGTCCGCGGTCAATGTGATATCAGGCGCGAATGGCCTAAGGCCGGCCGGCATGACGGCGGCAGAGGCAGCGTCACTTCCGGTGCGGCCGCGGCCGACAGCACGCCCCTCTTTCCCCCCTTCGCGACACGCCGCCTAAAACGAAACGGGGGTGCCAGGCACCCCCGTCGTCCGCGTCGGAGACCGCTTTCGGCGTGGTTCAGACCGGCCGGTTCTCGTTGCGGTTCTTCACCGGCTCCATCACCGCGAGGCCCTGCTCATAGGTGATGGGCTCGAAATTGTCGCTCCAGGCCTGCGCGGCGGCCAGCACCACCTCGGTCTTGCCGGCGGTGTCGAGCTTCTTGGTGTCGTTCTTGTCGATGCTGAGGAGATCGGTCATCTCCTTCCACACCGTGGATTCATCGCACGGCAGCACATAAAACTTCTTGTCGCCGACGGAAACGAGATACTTCTTCAGAAGGTCGATGTTGTTGGCGAAGATGAAGTACTTGCCGTCGGGGCCGAGCGCGTCGCCGAGCACATCGGCCACGTCCTTCAGGAAGGCGAAGTTCTGCACGTAGCCGGCAAGCACCGGAATGGTGTCCTTGCCTTCCTCGCCCACGGTGATCACCTGCTCCATGACGGTTTCCGGCGGGCGCTTCTCATCGGCGAGCTGGGCCTGGAACTTCAGGGCGATGTCCCCACGGAAGCCGAAACGGCCCGGCTTCGTCTGCTGCTTCAGCACGGCGTTGAGCAGGCGGCCTTCCTTTTCCAGCCGGCCGAGGGGGGTTTCGTCGATCGCGGTCATGTCTGGTCTCCGAGTTGTCACGCACGACGCTTCTTGGCACAGGTGGCGCGGCGCACGGCCTGCGCGGACGCAAGCGCGATCCTCATGCAAGTGCTTTGCCGAAGCCGAATGTCGCAAAGACGAAAACGCCGCCCACTCGCACCGGGCACCCCCTCAATCCCGCCGACGACACGGCACCACGCGGCCAACCCCTTGCCGGCTCGCGGTTTCGGGTCCGCCGCCGTCCGCGCACGAGCTGCGACATCGCGCCTCGCACGGACGCCGCGCCGCATCATCCCGGAGCTGTCCGAAACCCAACACGCGTCGGAAACGCAACAGCTGTGTTCCAAAAAATTGATATAAATCAGTTCATTGGCGAATGGCACGCGGATTGCTTGACCTCAACCCAAAGCGTACCAAGCACCGAAGGTCGAGCCGATGATCAATTTGACCGACAGCGCACTGCATGCCGTCCGCGAGGCCATCAGCAGCGCCCCAGAACCCATGGGTGGTCTGCGCATCATGGTCGAGGCGGGCGGATGTGCCGGATACAAGTACATGATGGGCCTCGTCAATGACGGAGAGCCCGACGACACCGTGATCGAGCGCGAAGGCGTGAAGGTGTTCGTGGACATGAACAGTCACGACCTCCTGGCCGGCACCACCATCGACTTCGTGGTGGCCCTGGAAGGCTCGGGCTTCACCTTCGAAAACCCGAACGCCACCTCCAGCTGCTCCTGCGGCAAGTCTTTCGGCTGAGCCCGAACCGGCCGCCCGGCCCCGCCGGGCGCGTCCACCAGAGCCTGAACGAAACGAACCCCTTACGAAGAGGACCGTGCGATGTTGGCCGAGACCGAGGCGCTCAAGACCGAAGAGCACAAGACCAAGTCCGACCGTCAGGCCGAGCGCGAGGCGATCATCCGCGCCGTCATCGAAGAGGTTCGCCCGAACCTGAAGCGCGATGGCGGCGACTGCGAGCTGGTCGAGATCGACGGCAACAAGGTCATGGTCAAGATGACCGGCGCCTGTGTCTTCTGCAAGCTGGCCAGTGAGACCATCGAGGGCATCCAGTCGAAGATCGTGGAGCGCCTGGGTGAGCTGGTGCGCCTCATCCCGGTGGCCGGCAGCCTGAACAAGCCGCTGGTGAACCTGAAGGCCCCCACCCCGGCCCCGACCCCGGCGCAGTGAGCGCCGGGCCGTCCACCGCAGGATCATGAGGGGAGTTGCCGTGTCGCCCGTCTATCTCGACAACAATGCGACGACCCGGACCGATCCGGCGGTGGTGCAGGCCATGCTGCCGTTCTTTTCGGAGCATTTCGGCAACGCCTCCTCCACCCACGTCTTCGGCGAGAAGGTGGGCGAGGCGCTGCGGGCCGCGCGCAAGCAGCTGCAGGCCCTGCTCGGCGCCGCCTATGATCACGAGATCATCTTCACCTCGGGCGGCACGGAATCCGACAATGCAGCCCTCCTCTCCGCTCTTGAGGGTCAGGAGGGGCGCGACGAGATCGTGACCACCAAGGTGGAGCACCAGGCCATCCTCGCCGTGGTGGCGCACCTGGAGAAGACGCGCGGCATCAAGGTCCACCAGATCGGCGTGGACCGCCAGGGCCGGCTGGACATGGACGCCTATGCGGCCGCCCTCGGCCCGCGCACAGCCCTTGCCTCGGTGATGTGGGCGAACAACGAGACCGGCACCCTCTTCCCCGTGAACGAGCTGGCCCAGATGGCCCATGCGGCGGGGGCACTGTTCCACACTGACGCCGTGCAGGCCGTGGGCAAGGTGCCCATGGACCTCAAGTCCATGGAGATCGACATGCTGTCGCTCTCCGGACACAAGCTGCATGGTCCCAAGGGCATCGGCGCGCTCTATGTGAAGAAGGGCGTGAAGTTCAAGCCGCTCATCCGCGGCGGACATCAGGAACGCGGCCGGCGCGGCGGCACGGAGAACGTGCCGGGCATCATCGGCCTCGGCGCCGCGGCGGAACTGGCGCTGGCGCACTTGGAGGAAGAATCCACCCGGGTGAAGGCCCTGCGCGACCGGCTGGAACAGGGCGTGCTGCAGCAGATTCCGCACACTTTGCTCAATGGCGAAGCCGGCAACCGCCTGCCCAACACCGCCAATATCGCCTTTGAATATCTGGATGGCGAAGCGGTCCTCACCCATCTCAACCGGGCCGGCATCGCCACCTCCACCGGCTCCGCCTGCACCTCCGGCTCGACCGAGCCTTCCCATGTGCTGCGGGCCATGGATCTGCCCGCCACCGCGCTCCACGGCGCCATCCGCTTCTCGCTGTCGCGCGAGAATTCGGGGGAGGATGTGGACCGCGTGCTGGAGGTGCTGCCGGACATCATCACCAAGCTTCGGGACATGTCCCCGGCATGGAAGAACCGGCAGGGCGAGCCTGCCTCCTCCCATGCCTGATCCCCTTTTCCCCTTCGCGCGCGGCCCTGCCTCCACGGGCACCGCGCGCTTCCGGAATGACCGCCAGGGGCGCGCCGCGCGCTCCGGCCATGGTCGCAGCGGCGAGTTGAACTCGATCCAGGAGCCCAACGTATGAAAATCATGATTCGCCGTTCCCCGGAGATGGGTCTGTCGATCTATGTCCCGAAGAAGGACCTCGAGGAGCCGATCGTGGAGAGCGAGCACGAAACCCTGTGGGGCGGCTGGATCAAGATCGCCAACGGCTGGGTGCTGGAGCTGCCCGAGATGGCGGCTGACACCTCCCTGCCGATCACCGTGAACGCCCGCAAACGCGGCGAAGACGAGTAAGCACCATGAACCTGCCCCTCCCCCCCGGGGACATCCTCAAGCTCGCCGATGCGGAAGCGGTTCTCGCGGACGTGGCGCGCGAGCTGCCTTCGGGCAACATCGTCCCCTATCTCGGACCCGCCATCAGCGAGGGCGTCAATCCGGCCGTCCCCATGACTCCGGACGCCCTCGCGGCCTTCTTCGCCACCAAGGTGGCTCTGCCGAAGCGCGCCAAGGGCAACCCCTGGGCCTCGGCGCAGCACATCGAGGGCACGAAGCTCCGGGCCACCGTGGTCGCCTTGATGACGGAAGCCTTCACGCCGAAGGTGGAGCCCACCGCGCTCCATCGCCTTCTCGCGTCGCTTCCGCTGCCTGTCATCGTGGACACCTGGTATGACGGGACCATGCGCACGGCGCTCGCCGAGCGCTCGGACTGGGGTGAGGTGCAGGGCATCAGCCGCGCCGGCATCGGCGAGGACCGCTGGTATCGCTTCTACGATGCGGCCGGCGCCGAATCCAACCGCGATGCCGCCGAGAGCTGGAGCACCATTCTCTACACGCCCCACGGCAGCGTCGCGCCCGCCAAGAACTACCTCATCTCCGACGCGGACTATGTGGAAGTTCTGACCGAGATCGACATCCAGACGCCGATCCCCGACATCATCAAGCACCGCCGCACGGAACGGACCTTCCTGTTCCTTGGCTGTCGCTTCCACGACCAGATGCTGCGCAACTATGCGCGGCAGATTTCCAAGCGCTCGCGCACGCCTCACTTCGCGCTGGTGAACCCGGATGAGCTCACCAAGAACGAATTGAAGTTCCTTCTGGAGTACGCCATTACGCCCATCGCCGTTCCCACGCCCCGCGCCATCGAGATCATCATCGAAAACGCCAAGGTCTGAACGCGAAGCTTCCATGGCGGGGCCCGTCTGCGCAGACGGGCCCCGCTTTCTTTTGGCGCCCGCCCTTCGGGCCCCGCCGGCCGCCTCCGTATTTTCCCGGAATGGCGGCGGGCCTTGCGATGAAGTAGAGGGTGCAGTGTCGTGCGCTCCGTTCACTTCCGACGCACGTGTAACTTTTCCAACATGTCATGACCGCCCTGTCCCGCTGTTTGGAACGCGACAGAGCCGCCTTAACATAACCCACTGACAATTTAGACGAATTCTCCGCCGTCCAAGCTGGCACGCGAGTTGCTCCACAAGGCCCAGGATAAGTTTTTGGGATCCTGCTGAGAGCAAGGAGCAGAACCATGGACGCGACGACACAGCACGAGGGCGATGCCATTGGCATGTCCGACAAGCTCGCGGAGATCATGCAGTCGAAGGCCGAGCACCAGGGGTGCGGCACCTCCGGTGGTTCGGGCAAGGCCAGCTGCGGCTCGTCCGCCGGCCAGGGCGACCTGCCCACCGAGATCTGGGAGAAGGTGAAGAACCATCCCTGCTACTCGGAAGAGGCGCACCATCACTACGCCCGCATGCACGTTGCCGTGGCCCCCGCCTGCAACATCCAGTGCAACTACTGCAATCGCAAGTATGACTGCGCCAATGAGAGCCGCCCCGGCGTCGTCTCCGAGAAGCTGACCCCCGAGCAGGCCGCCAAGAAGGTGCTGGCCGTGGCCTCCACCATTCCGCAGATGACCGTGCTCGGCATCGCCGGCCCGGGCGACCCGCTCGCCAACCCGGAAAAGACCTTCAAGACCTTCGAGCTGATCAACAAGACCGCTCCGGACATCAAGCTGTGCCTGTCCACCAACGGCCTGGCCCTGCCCGACCATGTGGAGACCATCGCCGGTTTCAACGTCGACCACGTGACCATCACCATCAACATGGTGGACCCGGAAGTCGGCGCGAAGATCTATCCGTGGGTGTTCTGGAAGCACAAGCGCTATACCGGCTACGAGGCGGCCAAGATCCTCACCGATCGCCAGCTTCAGGGCCTGGAAATGCTCACCGAGCGTGGCATCCTGTGCAAGATCAACTCGGTCATGATCCCCGGCATCAACGACAACCACCTGGTTGAAGTGAACCGGGCCGTGAAGTCGCGCGGCGCCTTCCTGCACAACATCATGCCCCTCATCTCCTCGCCCGAGCACGGCACGGTGTTCGGCCTCAACGGCCAGCGCGGCCCGACCGCCCAAGAGCTGAAGGCGCTCCAGGACCGGTGCGAGGGCGAGATGAACATGATGCGTCACTGCCGCCAGTGCCGCGCCGACGCCGTGGGCCTCCTGGGCGAGGACCGCTCGGCCGAGTTCACCACCGACAAGATCATGGCCATGGAGGTCAATTACGACCTTGAGAGCCGCCAGGCCTACCAGGCCCTGGTGGAGGAAGAGCGCGTCGCCAAAGTGGCCGCCAAGCAGCAGGAGCTTGAGAGCCTCGCCGGCGAGCAGAGCGACATCAAGCTCCTGGTCGCGGTCGCCACCAAGGGCTCGGGCCTGGTGAACGAGCACTTCGGCCACGCCAAGGAGTTCCAGGTGTGGGAGCTCTCCACCGCCGGTGCCAAGTTCGTCGGCCACCGCCGCGTGGACCTCTACTGCCAGGGCGGCTACGGCGAGGAAGACTCGCTGGAAACCATCATCCGCGCCATCAACGACTGTCACGCGGTGTTCGTGGCGAAGATCGGCGGCTGCCCGAAGGCGGACCTCATCAAGGCCGGCATCGAGCCCGTGGACCAGTTCGCCCACGAGTTCATCGAGAAGTCGGCCATCACCTGGTTCAAGGACTACCTGGCCAAGGTGAAGAGCGGCGAGATCGAGCACACCGTGCGCGGTGACGCCGAAATCCGCCAGGGCGCCCTCATCAGCGCCGCCTGAAGCTTCCCATCGGATCGGACCGGGGCATTCCGCGCGAATGCCCCGGCTCCAGCGCAAAGCCAACAGAGGACCAAGCCATGGCGCTGAAGATCGTCGCCTCGCAATGCACCAGCTGCTCGGCCTGCGAGCCGGAATGCCCCAACGTGGCCATCTTCGAGAAGAACGGCACGTTCGTGATCGATCCCGCGAAGTGCACCGAGTGCATCGGCCACTATGACGCGCCCCAGTGCGCCGCGGTGTGCCCCGTGGACGACACCTGCATCATCGACAATTCCTACCCCCGCTATCAGCCGCCCGCATAGGACCCGCGCCGATGAACTTCTCTCTCACGCCCGCCGCCAAGCGCTTCATCCGCCTCATGATCATGAGCGACGGCGGCCCCGGCGCCGGGTTCCGCATGGCGGTGTCGCCGGGCGGATGCTCGGGCCTCAATGCCGAGATCGCGGTGCTGCCGGAACCCACCCCGGGCGACGCCGTGGTGGAGCGCGAAGGCCTCAAATTCTTCCTGCCGGCTGAAAGCCGGCTGCTGCTGGACGGCGTGACGGTGGACTTCACCGACACCCCCGCCAAGACCGGCCTCGTGTTCCACGACCCGAAGGCCACCGGCACCTGCTCCTCGCACGCGCACTGAGCGCGGCGGGATCAGCGGATCGACGAGGATGGGGATGAAGGCGGCCGAATTGGACGACGATCCGGACGCCCTCACCCCCGAGGCGCTGCTGGCCAGCGCCGTGATGGGTGGGGGTCTGCCCGCCGCGGCGCAGGAGCACCTGGAACAGGCCGGGCTCTCCTACCAGCAGTCCGAGGTGGCACTGCGCCATCTGAAGGCGGCGCAGGACATCGCCCCGGATCATGCGGCGGTGCTCATCGGGCTCTACCGCTTCTATTTCTACAAGGGCCGGCTGCAGGAGTGCCTTGGCGTCGCCCGCCAATGCCTTGCCAAGGCTCAGCGCGAAACCAACCTGCCGGCCGACTGGCGCGACATTCGGCCGACGGACGCGGAGTTCAACCGGTATGACCGGCTGATGCCGCGCTTCTTCATGTTCACGTTGAAGGGCTACGCCTACCTCAACATGCGCCTGGGTGAGCTGGAGGAAGGCCGCGCGGCGGCCGAGAAGCTCCTGGAACTCGACCCTTCCGACAAGATCGGGGCCCGCCTGTTGATCGACGTGCTGAACCGGGCCGAAGCCGCCCGAGCGGAGCAGGACGATGACTGACGACATCGACGAGGCCAAGAACTGGCTCGGTGACGACATCGACTGCGCGCGCTGCGCCCATGTGGACATGCTGGCCACGGGCAAGTGCCGCCTGAAGCACGCCTGCGTCAATGATCGCTACGCCCGGCGCATCGACCGCTTCTTCAACTGGAACCCCGAGCTCGCCAACGGCTATGTCCGGCATGAGCATTTCGAGGTGCGCGCCATTTCCGCCAAGCACGCGGACGTGTTCGTGCTGCCGCCCTTGCTGGACGACCCCGAGGAGACGGTGCGCTGGAACGCCGCGCGACGTCTGCCCAAGCGCCTGATCCTGCGCCTGCGCAACGATCCGCACCGCGAGGTGCGCATTCGCCTAGTCTCGCTGCTGGAGGATTCCGAGCTGATCCCCATGCTGGCGGATCCGGATTACTATGTGCGCCTGGTCGTGGCCCGCCGCGTCGCCCCGCCTCTGCTCTCGCGCCTCATCAATGACGAAGAGGAGCAGGTGCGCAAGGTGGTCGCCCAGCGCCTCCCGGCCGAGTGGCTGCCGAACATGATGACGGACCCCAATCCCATGGTCCGTCTGGAGGTAGCCCAGCGCCTGCCGGCGGACCTTCTCTCCGGGCTGATCCGCGACCCCGATTGGCGGGTGCGTCATGAGGTGGCCAACCGCATCGGCCTCGACCACATCGAGCCGCTCCTGGAAGACCCCGACGATTTCGTTCGTGAAGTGGCCCGCACGCGCCAGGCCGGCGGGCAGCCACTGATGAAGGAGATGCCACGATGAGCAATATTGTTCGCGACAGCGACGTTGTGGAGATTTCCGAGCCGCCTTATTTCTCCTTCGGAGAGAAGGTGAAGGCCAAGCGAGTGATCCGCAACGACGGCACTTATGCCGGCAAGGAGATCGGCGAAGTCCTCGCCCGCAAGGGCGAGATTGGCTATATCGTCTCCATCGGCACATTTCTCCAGCAGTTCTACATTTACGGCGTCGAATTCACCGAGAGCGGCAACCGCGTCGGCATGAAGCGCAAAGAGCTTGAGCCCACCACCCCGCGGGATGAAGAAGACATTCCCCTGCCCGGAGTACCCAGCGCATGATGTTCGACACCCGCCTTCCCAAATATGACTGGGGCATGAAGGTCAAAACCCTCATTGAGCTGCGCAATGACGGTTCCTTCCCGGATGCTCCGGCGGATGCGCTGCTGGTGGGCCTTGGCTCCGTGGGCGAGATCGTCCAGGTGGGCAACCATACGGAAACCAACACACCCATCTACCTGGTGGAGTTCAACGAGAACATGGTGATCGGCTGCCTTGAGGAAGAGATCGAGCCGGCGTGAGCGGCCGATCCCCTTAAGCGCACCGCGAGAGAGGCGCGAGAGTGCGGCCATGACGCAGTCCCCTCATCCCAACGATTTCGATCGCCGGAGGATCGAGCGGACGATCCAGGGCCGCAAGCGCTACCGCTATGTGGAACCGCGGGTGCTCGCCGTGGCCGAGGGCTACCGCATCGAGAGCGCCTGCTGCTCGCGCAACGTGGACCCGGAGGGCGGTGTCGTGGACATCGCCCTGCTCCGCTTCGATGCCGACAACGGCACTTGGCATCTTTTTCGCAAGAACCACCAAAGCAAGAGTTGGGAACTCGACAGCACCCATGCGCGGCTCATCGAGCTGCTCCAGCTCCTGAACGAAGATCGTGAGCGCAAGTTCTGGCAATAGGCGCGCCGCCTGTTGCCATCCGGCGGCTTCCCCGCCACAGCGGAGTGTTGGGACATGGCAGTGAGCGACACCGATTTGTCGGAAATCGAAAAGGTGCTGACGGCGGAGGAGCTCACCGCGTCCGCCTTCTCCGAGCTGCGCCAGCGCCTGCCGAAGCTCTCCTGGACCCGCTGCGACGCCACCGACGTGACCGAGGAGCCGTTCCGCAGCTTCCCGGTCTACGACATCCACCTCATCGACACCGCCGACCATTGCGTGGTGCTCACCACCGATCCCAGCCGCGCCACCGGCGTCATCCTGGCCAAGAAGAACTGACAATAAAAACGGACAAAGGAGCCCGGTGCGATGATGGACATGGACGACGATCTTGTCGCAGACCTGACGGACGACACCGAGGAGAGCGGCGCGGAAGCCGCTGCCATTCCCCTGTCGGACCCCGACATCACCGTTAGCGAGCTGGAGGCGGTCAATCTCGCGCTGCAGGCCCCGCGCCTGTCGTCCGGCCCCACGGTCGAGGCTTTCGAGCACGCATTTTCCTCCTATCTCGGCCGCAAATATGCGGTGGCCGTGCCCAGCGGCACCATGGGCCTCCTGCTGACCCTGCACGCCTATGGCATCGGCCCCGGCGACGAGGTGATCGCCTCGCCCTATTCCTTCCGCGAGACCACCCACGCCATCAGCCTCGCCGGCGCGCGGCCCGTGTTCGCCGACATCGACTACTGGGCCGGCACCCTGGTTCCTGAAAAGGCCGCGGCGCGGATCACCGAGAAGACCAAGGCGATCGTCGCCTCCAACAATAACGGTCATCCTGCCGCGTGGGACGGGCTGAAGGAGCTCGCCAGGGCCAACCATCTCATCCTGATCGAGGATTCCACGGAGGCCATCGGCTCGCGCTACAAGGACGCGCTGGTGGGCACGTTCGGCGACACGTCGGTGTTCGATTTCTCCCAGCCCTCGCCCCTCATCTGCGGCGAAGGCGGAATGGTGGTCACCGACGACATCGACGTGGCGGTGGCCCTGCGGCGCTATCGCTCGCACCGCCTCGACGAGCGCTCCTCGGTGGTGGTGAGCATGACGGCGCCCTACCAGGCGCCCATGAGCAACATCACCGCCGCCCTCGGCCTGGCCCAGCTCGAGCGCCTGGAAGAAATTCTGGAGCGACGGCGCTATGTGGAGCACCTCTACTACAAGTATGTGCAGTCTTTCGAGGGCATCAAGCCGCCCTTTACCGCCCCCGAGGTGACCGAGGTGCATTGGTTCCTGTTCCTGGTGCACCTGGGAACGCGCTTTTCCAAGTCCAGCCGCGACGCCATCGTCGACGACCTGAAGGTCGAGAAGGTGGAATCCGCGGCTTATTCCAACCCGCTGCACCTCCAGCGCCACTATTTCGATCTCGGCTATCGCCGGGGTGACTTTCTCGTCACGGAAAAGGTCGCGGACCGCGCCATCGCGCTGCCGTTCCACACCCACCTCACCGAGGACGAAATCGAGTTCATCGTCGCAACGATGAAGGATGCCTCAATCAACGTAGGGGCGGGATCCGCCATCTACTAGGCACCAACAACACGCACCCAATAATATTTGGAAATGACAGGAGTCGTTGATGTCCAGCGTGAGCATTAAGGTTATGCCCCTCGGAAAGACGGTCGAAGCCACCGAAGGCGCGAACCTGTTCGAGATCCTCGCCACGGTCGAGCCGCGCCTGCTCGACCGCCAGAAGGATGACAAGGACGGCAGCTATTCTCACGTCTTCGTTCAGGAGGGCCGCAAGGGCCTCTCGAAGACCAGCCGCGAAGAGAATGAGAAGCTGGACACCATCGTTGGCGTCGGCTCCAAGTCTCGCCTCGCCTCGATGATCACCGTGCTCGGCACCGAGAATGTCACGGTGGAGCTGCTCGGCTTCGACTACGCCGGCCTTTGAGTCCGGCTCTCCGACAGGCCAGCCGGCGGACGCCGAAAGCGCCCCCGGCTGAGCCGGATGGCTCCCGATCGGGGCCGCACGCTACTTGACATGACCGCCTTGCGCCGCAGGCGCCCGGTATCCAGGAGCGGGACTCCTATGGGGGCCCAAGCTCCTGGCGCCGGACCAGATCCGGTGTCGAGCCGCCCCCGGACAAACGTCGGCGCGCATTCAGCTTCGCCGCCATCGCCCTGGTCTCGATTTTGCTTGGAATTCTTCTGCGGGACCGACCGCTGCCCGTCCCTACGGGCCGTCGCATTGCCGCTTCACGAGTGAAACGAAGGTCGAGAGCGTTTTGCTTCAGCGCCCTTCGCGTCAGGAACTTGCTTCGCGTCAAGAACCTGAGACGTTCAGGAGGCGCAACCCCCGCAGCCGCGCCACGCATATTTTAAGACCGCGGACCGTCACCGGGATGCTTGCACCCGCCGGCCCATCTGAACCCCGGAGGCTTCCGAGCCGGCGCTTTTTGGAAAGCGCCGAAACCTGACAAGGCCTTGGCCGCATCGAGACAAAACACACCTCCGTACCGGAGGCTGTACCAAAGTCTACACCCGTCGAACCACCACCACGGAGACGACACATGGACAATCAGAAGGTCATCATCCACGCCCGCTTCAACCCGAGCGGCGTCGTCATCGAGATCAGCGAGCGCCCCGAGGCTCTCTCGCCGCAGGATTGGTTCAACTACCTCTCCGAGCACGCTGCCCTGAGCTATCAGGCCCTGGCCGGTGGCCGTGGCGTGTTCCGCCTGGATCCGGCGCAGCTTGCGGAATTCAAGTCCCCCTTCGACTCGAAGGCCGCGTGAGAGCACGCTCCGTTGTTACGGCACCCCCTTAGCCGAAACAATCCGGACAACTACGTAGGCTTCGCCCCGCCCCAGGCGTGGGGCGAAGCCCACCACCACCGCCCCGTCACGCTTTTGCGATCACATGCTGAGCCGGCAACCCTGGCGCTTTGACGAAACCGTGACTAGCTTTGCTGTGAGGAGGCCCGGATGCGGTCGCTCGCAGAAGGCGGCCCTCCGGAGTGACGGAGGAGGTTCCGGCGATGGTGGCCAGCAGCGAAATGCAGGTCGAGGCCCTGGATTGGCAAGGGCGGCCCTTGCGGTGCCAGGATTGCCCCCATGAGGATATTCGCGCCGAGGGACGATGCGACCTGGGCGTGGTGTGCGTGGCGGATCGGCGCCACAAGCGCATCGACAATTTCTTCCGCCGCAACAACGAATTAGCCGCCCGCTATCTGACCCACCCCTATTTCGAGGTGCGGGTGCTAGCGGCCAAGCATGCCAGTGTCTTTGCCCTGCCCGCGCTTCTCGGCGACACCGAGCCTGATGTGCGCGCCATGGCGGCAAGCCGCCTGCCGGTGGCCCGCATCGCGCCCCTGAAGGCCGACCCCGATCCCGCCGTGCGCATCGCTGTGGCCCACCGGCTGGAGGGCGCGGCCCTGGTGCCGTTCCTCTCCGATGAGGACTACCGGGTCCGCATGGCCGCCGCTCAGCGCGCGCCGCTGGACGCGTTGACCTTCTCGCTGCGCGATCCGGAAACGGAGGTGCGCCGCGAGATCGCCCGCCGCGTGGAAGAGCCCTCGCTTTCCCGCATGGCTGCGGACGAGGACCCCATGGTGCGCGTGATCGTGGCCGAGCGGCTGGCGCCCGCTCGCCTGCATCTGCTGCGTGATGATCCCGACATGCGCGTGCGCTTCGCCGTCGCGGAGCGTGCCGGCAACGCGGATCTCGAACACCTCAGCAAGGATCCCGTCCCCGAGATCGCGGAGCTGGCCCGCCTGCGGCTGGATGCCCCGCAGGCTGAAGCGTAGCTATTCCAGACGTTTCATGCAGAAAGAGAAGATATTTTCCGTCTGACATATCTGAATACGTAACCACATCTTCACAGGAGCGCCCTGTCGGCGCTCCCGTCTTGCTTTGGCATCGTCTCTGCATCGGCACATCAGTGCTGAATGGCAGACCGAGCGGACCTGCCCCTTTCCCGATTCCGCTCGAGAAACGAGGATGCCATGATCCAACTCTCCGCCGGAGACGAGAGCTTCTCCGCCTATCGCGCCGACCCAGCCGGGTCGCCCAAGGGTGCCGTCATTGTTCTTCATGACGTGTTCGGCGTGGACGACCACATCCGCAAGATTGCCGATGACCTCGCGGCCGCCGGCTATGTGGCCATCGCGCCTGCTTTGTTCGACAAGGTGAAGGCCGACACCACCCTTTCCCCCGCGCAAGAAAACGATGGCCGCGCCCTCGCCGCGCAGGTGGGCACCGACTGGTCGCTGAGCGCCATCCAGGCCGCGGTCGACGCGGCGACAGCCGCCGGCAAGGTGGCTGTGGTGGGCTATTCCTGGGGCGGCTATCTCGCCTATCACTGCGCGAACCGGGTGAAGGGCGTGGCCTGCGCCATCGGCTATTATGCGGACGGCGTGCTGGATGGCTCCCGAGAGAAGCGGCGGGTGCCGACGCTGCTGCACTTCGCGGAAAAGGACGCCCTGCTTCCGGAAGGCGACATCGACCAGTTCCGCGCGGCGCGGCCGGATGTGTCCACCTATCTTTATCCCGGCACCGCCCACGGCTTCTTCTTCGGCCCGGCTTATGATGCCGATGCCGCCCAGCTCGCCCAGGAGCGCACTCTGTTCTGGATTTCCCAGCACGTGGTGGGCCAGCCGCCGGTGCAGCTGAAGAATGCCGGGGCCTATGCCCAGTCGAAAACAGAACGCAAGGCCAAGAAAGGCACCGGGGAGGATCTCGGCCCGCCGGAGTCCTGACGGCGAGCCCGGGACAACCCGCCCCTCTCCGCCCCCTCGGGGAGGGGCTTTCGGATGCACGAAGCCCGCGGCGGCCCTTTTGGCCACGCGGTCGCACTCATCATTGGCCGGCTTGATTTCGGCGGAACGCGATTTTACCGTGTCGGGCGTGCAACGCACAAGAACTGGTGCCCGCATTCCCGGCGCCGGGCAGTTGTTGCGTGCCGCGTTTCATTGGATGCGCTTCAGCGAGGCCTGACATGAGTGTGATCACGCATGACTTCGGCGCCGACAAGCGCCGCACCACGCGGCGGTTCCGCCAGCTTCTGAGCCTCGATGCCCTGCACGAGGCCAATGTGCAGGCCAATCCGCTGCCTTATCTGGAGCGGGCGAGCGAGCGCATCTTCCAGCTGGAAAAGGCCCTCTTTGAAGCTGTCTTGGCGGGCCGCCCCGCCCCGGGTGAAACCCCGAGCGGCAAAACCATCACCGTCGATGCGGATGAATACCGGCGCCTGAAGGCCGCCATGGCACTCGTCGAGGAGGCGCACAGCCAATTCTCCGGCACGGATGAGGAGAACGTCTGAGCCCCGCTCCGCTGGACGCATCGGAGGTTGGTGAAACCCGCCCGGCGTTCGAGCACCCCCATGGAACCGGTCGAGGACCAGGGCCCATGGTCCGAATAAAAAGGCGGCGCGGAGCGCGATCGAGAGCTCCGCGCCGCGAGGTGCGCGCCACCTGGACGGCACCCCCGCCCAGGCATTGGATGAACAGAACTCCGGCGAACCGGAGCCGCGCGACATCCGGCTACGCCACAAACACATCCCGTCGTCCGCCGGCGAGGCGGAGCCGGCCGGCCACCGCCCGAACCCGGCGCGCGGTCATCGCCACAGCGCTCATTGTGCGGTGTCCTTCGCGGCCGACGGCGTCCATTGATAAAGGTCGCCCCAGCCGCTCAAGGCTGTGATTTCGTGGGTGAAGCCCTGCTCGCCCAGCGCCGCGGCAAAGCCCTGCTGCTCCCCCGCCTTCACGCTGGCGAAGACCGGCACGCGCCGCCCCTTCACCTCGCCAAGCAGGCGGGCGAAAAGGTCCGTTTGCCGGAAGCTCGGCGCCATGGCGGCATAGGCCACGTGGATCGCGGGGCTGTTACGCAGCCCCCATTCCAGATCGTCCCGCCGCGCCAGCAGCGCGCCGACGATCCCCCTCTCATTGTCGATGGCGATGGGCGAAAGCCCCGACGTGCAACACGCCATCAGCTCCGACAGGATGCTCTCCTGCTCGCCCTCATTGTCGGCGGCGAAGGGAACGTCCTGGCAGACTTGGCGCAGCAGGCCCCAAATGCCATTCACATCGGCGAGGCATGCCATGCGCTGAGTCAATTCAGCCATCACGCGCTCCCAACAATTCCAAAAATAATGCACGCAAGCTAAGCCGCAGGCCACGCTCTTTCAAGATAAAAAATTTGATTTGTCGCAAATCAAAAGGTTTGATGTAGACTTTCCACCTGTGACGAAATGAACCGCGCCTCACCCTCTCCGTGCCCGCATGTGGCAAGAACCTTGCTCCGCTCCGCAGATCCGGCCCGCGGGTGCGGGCATTTTTCTGGAGAAGGTGCATGTCGAACCCGGAAGGCTTCTTTGTGGATTGGGACGGCAATGTCCGCAGCACCGTGGACCCGGGCGGCGGCTATCTGTGCGAAACAGACACCGTGGCCCGCTATGTGGCCATCACCACCAAGACCGGCACGCTGGTGCACGAAGCCACCTTCTACAAGAGCCTGGGCGATGTGGAGAAGGCCGGCATCCGCGCCACTCTGGTGCCCGGCTCGCACCCCTGGGGCAAGCGCGAGGATGGATTCTAGCCCCTTGCGGGCGAAACGGAATTCCGCTTCCCGAAGCCCGCGCGCCTGAAAGCGGCGCGTGACAGTATCCGCCTCCCGGTCGGCGCCAGCGAAAGCTTCGCACCGGGAGGCACGGCACAATGGAGGAGATGCAGCGGATCAGCCCCGCTTGCGCCCTTCACGCGGCGAAAGCCGCCCAGCACAGAGGTGATCGATGCTCCCGACGACCATTCTCATCGACGAAGCGCCCCGGTGCGTCGTGCGCCCCAACGACATGAAGGCCCTCAACCGCTTCATCAAGAACGGCCGAACCTTCCTGCTCGCGGAGAAGCCCGACGGCAAGATCACCCACCGCAGCGCCTCCGAGCCGGAAATGGCCAAGTGGCAGGAGGCATTCGCGCTGCATAAGGCCTGGGGCGGCGAGGATGAGGACTTCTTCGGCGTGCCCCTGTAGCGCACGCCCCAGCCGCCGGCCCGCCCCATCCCGGCGCGGCGTCAGGGATGCGCGGCGTGGCCCACGGTGTCGTGCGGATTGCCTTCCTGGTTCCGCATCCAGTCGGCCAGCTTGGCAATGGCGCCGTACAGTTCATCGCGCGCGCGCGTGTCGGCCACCGTCTCGTCCAGCGCGCCGCGCATGCACAGCAGCCAGGCATCACGCTCGGCATTGCCGATGGGAATGTGCATGTGGCGCTGGCGCATGCGGGGGTGGCCCTTGTGGGGCGAATACAGCTTGGGGCCGCCGGTCCATTCGGTGAGATACTGCTTCAGGTCCACCTTCAGCGGACCCAGGTCCGGAGCGTGCAGCCGGCGGATGTCGCGGGCCTCGGGCAGCCGGTCCATCCGTGCGTAGAATTCTTCCACCAGGCGGTCGATGGCGACCGCGCCGCCGATGCGCTCGAACATGGTGGGGGTCGCGACAGCTTCGGACATCTTGCTCCTCGACCTTTGGGCGGGGACCAGCCCCGGTTGGTATGACGAAACCAGCTCCCGCGCCAAGGCGCAACTCCGGCGCAACTCCGGCGCCAGCGGCCCGGCGACGCAGCGGCGGGCGGCCGCGTCTCGACCGTTTCAGCTTTTCGCGGGCACGCCGAAACAATCTATCGCTTTGATTTTGCAACCTCTTTCACGCGCAAGCGCTCTATTCTTCCATATTGGGCAGCAGGATCACTTCCGCCGGCGCGCCCGGCCCCTGCCCGTCCACGAAATCCAGGGCACTGACGAGGGAGAGGCCTCCATCCGCCTCCATGAGCACCACCGCCTCGGCCGGCATCCTGGCCAGGGCCTCGATGAGCTGCGCAACCGTCATGGCCAACTCCCTGGCTTGTCCCGCCGCCCCTCCATCTCAGGCGGAGAGGGGCGCGCCCACTTCGTCGAAAGCGAGGATCACCGTCTCCTCGTCCATCGTCACCTCGGCGCGGCGCAGGACCCCATTGGGGTGGTAGTCATAGCGGTGCGCCAGCTCCACCTCGCCATACACCATCTTGTCGAAGCCGCTCAGCTGGCCCGCCGCATCAAAATAGGCGCGGATGAAAGTGTTGCGATGGGTGAGATGCTCCTCGGCTATGGGTTCCACCAGCTTGAAGGGCAACTTCACGCCAGTATAGGTGATGAAATAGCGGCAGGTGGGCTCGCCGCCCGCCGTCTCCTCCGGCGCATCAGGCACCGTCGCGTCGCGTGAAGTCATGAATACCTGCATCGCCAGTTGAACTTTGAAAACGCGCGCTTTGGGGGCGGTGCCTTCAATCGGGCGAGATCATGATCTCCATGGTGTCGTCCAGCTCGTCATAGGGGAAGGGACGGTTCTCTTCCTCCACCAGCGCCACGCCGCACAGGCAGACATCGTCGCCCACCACCACCAGCGCGATCGGCTCCAGAGCCTGGTCCTTGCACGGCCCCTCGGCGCAGGCGCCGCTTTCGATGTCGAACAGGGCGCCGTGCCGGCCGCAGCGCAGCATCGTGCCATCCTTGTTGAAGAATTCGCCGCTGCCGACATTGAGCCAGGTGCCCTGGTGGGGGCATGCGTTCACATAGCCCACCACCTCCTTGGCGCCGGTGCGCACCACCACGATGCGGAAGGGCCGCGCCTCCCCATCCTCGCCCACGCGGGACAGGTTGAAGGCTTTCGCCTCGCCCGGGTCGATATCCTCGACCTCGCAGATGGCATAGACCTCGATTTCATCAGCCGACATGGTGCCCGTCCTGCTGTTCTTCTTGTCCGCGAGACAGAACTTCCGCACCCGATCCCGTGGCGATGGCTGCGGCAATCTTGTCGTGAATGGAACAGCGATGTCGGGTTGTGATCCCGACAAGCTGCGGAAACTCCGAATTGACCCGATATTTGCATGAACCATGCCGCCGGACAGGAGCGGCGGCCGCGGCCGCCTTCGCCCCCGGATGAAAGCAGGACAGGCCCCATGGCGAATATGAAGTTCTACATGACCCCCGGATCATGCTCGACGGCGATCCACATCATCCTCGAGGAGCTGGAGGAGGTGTTCGAGGCCCATATCGTCAACCTGCCGGCGGGGGACCATTTCAAGCCGGACTATGTCGCCATCAACCCCAAGTCGACCATTCCCACTTTGATGCGGCGCGACGGCAGCGTGCTCACGGAGATGGTGGCCATCGGCTATTGGCTGGGCAAGAGCCAGCCGCGCGCCGCCCTTTGGCCGGCGGACCTGGAGGCCGAAACACGCGCCCTCGAAACCATGGCCTATGTGGTGAATACCGTGCACGGCCAGGGCTTTGCCCGAATCTTTGCAACCCCCAGCTTCGCTGGCACCACCACCGACCAGGACCGCATGAAGGCGCTCGGGCGCGACATCGTCACCCAGGGCTTCGGCATTCTCGACAAGGTGCTGGAGGGGCGGGACTATGTGGCCGACACCTTCTCGGTGGCGGACCCGTTTTTGTTCTATGTGGAGTTCTGGGCCGACAAGACCCAGATCCCCCTGCCCCCCAACGTCGCCGCCCATTATCGCCGGCTGCTGGAGCGGCGTGCCGTGCAGCAGGTGCTGCGCGAGGAAGGCTACAACACCGCCAATCTGGGCGCCGCCGCCCGCGTGCTCAACTGAGCCCGGCGAAGCCCATTCACTGCAGCAAGGATAGCCCACCATGCCACAAGCCGAACATCTGGTGGTGGACGACGCCAACCGGGACGACCTCTCCCGCAAGGCCGGGATCTTCCTCTACATCGACACCCAGCTGTGGCTGGAGGACGGGGTGGTGCATCGCGCCGACGGCCCCGCCCTCCTCTCACCCGACGGGGTCGAGCGCTGGTACCTGCACGGCAGGGAGCTGACGCGCGCGGTGAAGGCGCTGTTCAGCCAGCAAGGCTGGCCGCTCGCCGGCGGGCTCGACACGGCGGCAAAGCAGAGCGCCTTCAACGCCCATTTCGCCCTGTGACGCCCAAAGCCTATGACGTGAGCCCGTGAGTCTTTCGCCCCCTGCGCGGGGTTCGAGCCCGCCCATTGACAGCCGGCCGAAGACCGAGAGTGATGGCCCGACCCGAATGAGGCCCTGATGTATGTGAAGCTGTGTGATCTGGCGGACCTGGAAGAGGGCGCCATGCTGCCGGTGGGCATCGGCTACACGCTGGTGCTGGCGGTGTGGCCCCTGGGCGGAGAACCCCGCGCGCTGCAGGGCATCTGCCCCCATGCCGGCCATCTGCTGATGGACGCGCGCTTCGACGGCCGCCACCTCACCTGCCGCGCCCATGACTGGGTGTTCGATTCCACCAACGGCCTGTGCACCGTGGGCGGGCTGTGTACGCTGGTGGAGTATCCCTCACAGGTCCGCAACGGCGAGCTGCACGCGGACCTCGATGTCCACCCCAACCGCCTCTATCGCTGAGGTTCGCGCGCCCGGCGCAAGGCCGGGCAGGGGGCCGCCGCCCCTGCGGCGGGGCACACCTAAGGGGGAGACTGCCCCGAGCGTCATCCGGCACAGTGGCGCCGTATCGCGCGAAGGCATGCGGTCAATGTGGTGAGCCAAAGCATGTCCCCATTGGCGTGCAACGGGGCGATGCTCCCCCCTGTCAGAGCAGGCCGAGTTCCAGCTGCACTTCCTCGGACATGCGCGACTTGTCCCATGGCGGGTCGAACACCAGGTTCATCGTCACGCCGCTCACACCCTCGACCTTGCTCACAGCGTCCTGCACCCAGCCCGTGAGCGTGCCGGCCACCGGGCAGCCGGGGGCGGTCAGCGTCATGTCGATTTCCACCATGCCGTCCGCCTTCAGGTTGATGCGGTAGACGAGGCCGAGATCGTAGATATTCACCGGGATTTCCGGATCGTTGACCGTGCGCAGCGCGCTGACGATGCCCTCCAGGCGTGTCGCGTCCGTCGGCGCGAAATCAACATAGGCTTTCGCCTCTCCCTCCGCATACAGCGCCGGAGCGGAAGGGGCCTCGAAGCCGTAATCAATGTTCTCCGTCATCTGACAGTCGCCTCCAGCAACCAATCCAGTCACGGGCCTGCATCATCCCTGCTGATGTAGGCTTTCACGCATAGCTGCGACAGAGGCCCGCCCCGCCACATCGCGCATTTGCATTCCCAATGCCGCGAGGGTGCGCCCACCCACGGCCAAGCCGGTCATTGCGGACGCACGCGCCCTTGCCGCCTCAAGGTCCACGACCTGAGGCCGCCCGCCGCATCGCCCGCTCGTGAAGCCGCCCCCGGGCCGGCAGCGCGCCTGCCGAAGGCAAATGGAATCCTCTTATCTCTGCGCCGCTTCGCTAATGCGACGCAATCGTCATACGACTTTGCGCACAATTTGCGACCCTCGGGCCATGGGAGAGCCTTACGGCGGCCCTCCCCTTCAGCAGTGCAAGCGCGGTGCCAATGGCGGATATCAGGCAAGGCCCTCGGCCAGGGCCGCCACCACCGGCCAGCCCACGGCACCGCTCGGGTCCAGAACCTTCAGGGCCTCGAGCTTCTCGGCGGCGGCCGACGGCAGGTTCTGCCGCAGGTGGATGAAGGCGAGCGCTTTCAAGGTATAGAGCGCGAAGCGGCCAGCCCCGTCCGGAAACGGATCTTCCGGAACCCAATTGTGCCAGTCCGTATCCCAGCCGGCCTGGATGGCGGCTTCCTTCAGCCCGCCTTCGGCGGCGCGCTGGGCCTCATCCAGATTCCCCTGGTAGGTGTGGATCTTGTAGAGGCAGAAATAGGTGGGCAGCTCGTGCGGCGCCGCCGCCAGGGCCTGGCGAAACAGCTGGTCCGCCCGCTCCCGATCCCGCCGATAGGCAATCACGCCTTGCTGAAGCAGGGCATTGATGCCGGGGGGAAGGTCACCAAAATTGATGACGTCGGTGTCGGGAAACAATTCGATCATGAACGACGGCCTCTGTGGCGACCGACGGACACAGAGACGAAGGCCCCTCACTTCACGGGAAGCGAAGCCCCCCTCTCCGCCGGCTTGACTTTACGGAAGGACAAGGCGCGCGTGACCGCCTTCGCGATGATGAGCGCGCGGGCATCGAGACCCGTCCAATTGGCGTTGCGGCCGCGCGGATCCAGCTCCAGCAGCTTCACCCCCGCGGGCACCTCGGTTCCGTCGCGCACCACGCCGCGCACCACGCCGTCGAACGGCGCGCGCACCGTCTCTCCGCCGAGCTGCCCGACAAGGAAATCCTTATAGACACGGGTGCCGATCTCGATGGCCGTGTGCCAGCGGCCCGGCACTTCCGCATGCACGAAGCGCTCGGAGCGGCTGTTGCCGAGGGGGCGCGCCACGCCGTCCGGCGCGTCGGTCGGGCCATGCTGGATGATCCGCCCCTCCTTGCCCGGCCGCGTCTCGATGGCAAGGTCGCAATTGGCGCCGCCGCTGAAGCCCGGACCAAGGCCGATGGTGACACCGGCGAGACGGCGCAGATCGGGCGTGACCTGATATTTGTTCATCCGCGCATCCACCAGCAGGTCGATGCTACCGATGACGATGAGATCCAGCAGGCCCAGATTGGTGACCATCACGCCGTCACGGCGCGCAAGGCCGCTGCGGATGGACATGGAGCTATCCGCCAGCGTCGCAAAGACGCCATCCACCTCCACCAGATCGTCGAAGAGGGCATCGTGAAAGGCCATCTTGCGGCGAATGACGGGCGGGACGGGATCGTGAGACAAAACAACGCCGTAGCCGGAACGATGCAGATGCACCGCCACCGCCGAGGCAATCTCATTGGTCCCGAGGATGACCGCGAAATGCGGTGTCCGGCGAGGGCCCTCGTGTCGTGTTTCGCTCATGATCCGTCTCTCATCACGGAAGCTGAGACTGGTAAGCAAGAGCTGGGCCGATTTCAATGAACCGCCACATTTTCCCCACCACATCCGCAACGGGCACCATGAGCACCTGGGAACACCCGCGCACCGGCGCGAGCGGCTTCGTCCGTTGAAATCCCGGCCCGGCGACCCAGCGACGCGGCCTGTCGCAAAGGTGACAGGATGGATGGCGCGAACGCGCCGGTTCACCCCCTTCGCGCCGTCCATCTCCCGCAGCCGCGCGGCCGAAACTCCTGTGAACACGAGCCGACGCCACTTGGTGCCGACCTTGCATGAGGGCCTGCGAAAGAGGAGCACAGACCATGGCCATGGACGGAGCCGAAATCGAACGGCTGGTGAAAGTCGCCCTTCCGGACGCCCACGTTGTGATCGTGGACCTTGCCGGAGACGGCGACCATTACGCCGCCCGCGTCACGTCCGAAGCATTCAAGGGCAAGAGCCGCGTGCAGCAGCACCAGATGGTTTACGCCGCCCTTCAGGGACAGATGGGCGGGGTGCTCCACGCTCTCGCGCTCGAAACCATCGTTCCGAAATAAGCCGGACCCCGCGCCCACTGCCGCCCCTTCCCCGGCCCCGCGCGGCCCCAAAGGCGGGACCGCCCGCCCTCTCCCCTGTCAACGCCTGATCACCGCAAGGATCGCCCCGATGGCCAACACCGCCGAACGCATCAAGGATCTCATCGAGAATAACGACGTCGTGCTCTTCATGAAGGGCGTGCCGCAGGCGCCGCAGTGCGGCTTCTCCTCTGCCGTGGTGCAGGTGCTGGCCCAGGTCGGCGTGCCTTACGCCGCCGTAAACGTGCTGGAGGATCCCTTCATCCGCGAGGGCATCAAGGCCTATTCCAACTGGCCGACCATTCCCCAGCTCTACATCAAGGGCGAATTCGTCGGCGGCTGTGACATCGTGCGCGAGATGTTCCAGGCGGGCGAGCTGGCCACGCTGCTCAGCGAAAAGGGCATCCTCGCCCCGGCCTCCTGAGCCCCCTCGCGCCCGGCACCCGGCGCGCACAGGCCAACCGAACCCGCGCACCCAGCACGCGGGCCGCAGGGCTAGACCGCTTCAACTCCGTGTGGAAACACGGAAGCGGTCTAGCCTTTTGTTTCTACACATTTCCTTCACCCGCACGGCCCCCGCTCCGCCGGGAAACGCTCCAGCCGTGTGCCCGCCTGGTGACGCGCGTCGAGGGGAATGCAGCGCACCGAAAGCGGTCGCCGCTCCAGGGAAGCGAACAGCCCCGTAGAAACAGCATTCATTCAATGATTTAGCAGTTTCCAGGTTCTACGGAACAGGCGCAGGCGCCCTTGGCCCGCAGCCACCGCCGTCTCTGCACCGAAAGCGCGCGCCCGCGCGTGCCCGGGTCCATGCGCCCTTGCGGCATGCCGAAGTCGGAAGAAGCTCAGGCGGTCCGCGCCTGCGATCCGCAGCGCTTTCGCACAAGGGCCTGCCCCACGGCGGACGCCTTGATCCCTGCGAAAAGTGGGGCCACGCGCGAAGCCTCACCCGGTGAAATTGCTTCACCGGGCGCCCGACAATCGCCCGCTTTCACATCGCCAGCCCGCCAAGGGGTTGGCGATGTCTCTGCGACGCACGACTCAGCTCGCGCGAAAGCTCACTTGGCCTGGGCGGCGGTGGTGACCACGCCGGCCAGCCATTCCTGCTGGCTCACGCCACCGGCGCGGGCCTTGGCATTCACCGCGTCCACCACCGACGGCGGCAGCGTCACGTCGAGAATGATCTTGTCGGCGGATTCCAGCGCATAGACCAGACGCACGGTGCGGGCGGCGAAGGCCTGCATGCGGGCGGTCTTCTGCTCGTCCGTATAGGAGGCGCTGGCCGCCACGGTGGGGCAGTAGGCGCTCATGAGCCCATCGATGATAAGGGCCGGACGCAGGCCGCTGGCCTTGAGCTTGTCCACCGCGGCGTTGAGCACCGGCGGATTATCGAGGGGATCGCCCGCCGCGAGAAGGGCGGCCACCTCAGCAGACGGCTTCTGCCCGGCCGGCAGCCAGGCGCATTCGAATTTTCCGGTCTGCGCCAGACCCATGCGGGGCATCGCACAGAGCGCGAGCGCGGCGACGGCAGCGAACAAAGACGCTTTCTTCATGACGAATCCTGCCCATGGAAGCCAATCGGCCAAATCGGGCAAAGCTCTTGCACGCCGCACACACGAATGCAACGCGGCGGATGCGCTCGCCACCGCGCGGAACGCCGACGAACCGCGTGCAACACCGCCCGAAGCGGGCTGCGGCCCGGTCCGGTTTGTGACAATGTGGCCGGCCTCGCGGCGGCTCAGACGGCCCCGCCTTCATTTTCGGGATTCCCCATGGCCCCTTCGTCCGCCACCCCTGTCATGCTCTGGGCCTGCACCGACATTGACCCTGCCCCGTGGCTCGCGGCTTTCGCTCAGGAGATGCCTGAGCTGGACATCCGCCAATGGCCGGACATGGGGCGGGTGGAGGACATCGCCTATGCCTTCGTATGGAAGGTTGCGCCGGGCGTGCTCGCGGGCCTGCCGAATCTCAAGGCGGTGTTCTCACTCGGCGCCGGGGTGGATCGGCTGGTCGCCCCCCAAGTGGTGCCGCCCCACCTGCCACTGGTGCGCATGGCCGATCCGGGTCTGAAGGCGGGCATGAGTGAATTCGTGCTCATGCAGGCGCTTCACTATCATCGTGCCATGCAGAGCTTCGCCGCGCAGCAGGCCCGGCGCGAATGGCGCGAGCTGGCGGTGCCCCTGGCGCGCCATCGGGTGGTGGGCCTGATGGGCCTGGGCGAGCTGGGGCGGGCCTGCGCGGAGCATCTGCTGCGCCTCGGCTTTTCGGTGCGCGGCTGGTCCCGCTCCGCCCGCGCGCTGCCGGGTGTCACCGGCTTCCACGGCAACGAGGGCCTCGGCCCCTTCCTTTCGCAAACCGAGATCCTGGTCTGCCTGCTGCCGCTGACCCCGGATACGCGCGGCATCCTGAACGCCCACACCTTCGCGCAAATGCCGAAGGGTGCTCACATCATCAATGTGGCGCGCGGCGGCCATCTGGTTGATGAGGATCTGCTGGCGGCCCTGGCGAGCGGCCAGATCGCAGGCGCCAGCCTCGACGTCTTTCATGAAGAGCCGCTGCCGCCGGAGCACCCGTTCTGGGCCCATCCGCGCATCATCGTCACCCCCCACGTCGCGGCGCCCACATACCCCGAAACGGCGGCGCCCATGGTGATCGAGGGCATCCGCCGCCACCGTGCCGGCCTGCCGCTATTGAACGTGGTGGATCGCACCGCCGGCTATTGACGATCCGCCGGGCGCCGTTGCCCCGGCCTTCGGCGCCGGAGCAAAAGGCGACGCAAGTCGGGCTCCGACGCAGCCTCGCCAAGCATCCGGTGGAATCCGGCCCTCAGCCGCCGCCGTCCGCACATCGGAAAGCCGAGCCGGGAATCGGCGGCAGGTGCACCGATACATTCAGGCGACGGCGACAGCGGCAGATCCTTTGCGAGAGAGCAACTGATTCCACGCCTCGCTCGCCGTGGGATCAATAGACATTCGAGAGACACGGGCGCCCCGCTGGGCTCGTTCCCGCGAGCGGGAGGGCGGAGGCGTGGCGAGAACCGCCCTTGTGCGCGGAAAGCGGCTTCAAGGCGCCGGCCTTCCTGAGGAGGACCCTTCAGCGCCGCTGCAGAACCCCCAGGCTCAATGTTCGTCCTCCCCCGCAAGTGGGAACGGGGCGGCACCAGCACCCCGGTGGCGGAACGTGGGCCGCGCTCCATGCGCTGAATGGCGATGAATCTTGGAGCGTTTTCGAACGAGCCGGAGACCGGCAGGCGAACAAAAAACGACTCAGCTCCGGGGACTAGGAGCTACCGACATCCAGCGCACGGGGCGCGGATATGCCCCACCACCGTGGTCCTCATGGCGCGGCCCCATCTCCCGCTTGGGGGGATGGCTGGGGTGGGGGCAAAATGTCGGTAGGTGGCCCCGGCAGCGCAGCGAAGGGCAACGCCTCGAAAGGCTCAAAAGCCTTGCATCCACTGGCTCTGCACCACTGGGCGGTGCCGGCCCAGGTGCGGTCCGGGCCGAGGTTCGGTCCGGGCCGAGGTTCGGTCCGGGCCAAGGTGCGGTCCGGGCCAAGGTTCGGTCCGGGCCAAGGTGCGGTCCGGGCCAAGGCGGCCCTGCCTGCCCCCTCACCCTCCCCCGCAGGCCGGAGAAGGACCGAGTCGCCGGCAAACCGTGCCTCTTAAATGTCGATCGGGCCTCGAGCGTGTTCCTGCTCCCAGGCGGGAGGAGTCGTCTCAAAACAGAAGTACCGACGGCCCGGACAGGGCAAAAAGGGCCGCGACGGGACGGAAAGGGCACGCAGTTGCGTTGCCCTGTTCGTTGGCATTCCGCGGGGCGCGCTCACGCGCCGCCGTGCGCCGCGGTGCGAGGTGGCCGGTGTCGTGAATATAGGAAACGCGCGAATGGGCTCGAGCCTTTGCCGCCCTATTGCGCAGGGCATTCCGGCTTCTCGCCGCAAGTCCTTTGGCACACGCCGCGGTGTCCGATGCCGCAGCCAGCCGTGGATGACCACGTGCCACGAACCGACAGCACCCCGCGCAAAATACAAAGCCCGGCGAGGCGCTTGCGCCAGCCGGGCCATGGCAAAATCTCGATTTCAGCTCGGCCCGAAACAAGCGCTCCGGGTCGCGAAAGCCTCACAGATCGGGAGCGAACACCGGCACCGGGGTGGCACCGGCGATTTCGGCGCCCACGGTCTCGCGCACCGGGCGAGCCTCGTCCACCACCGCATAGGCGGAGCGGTCGGCCAGCAAGGCGTTGACCATCTGGAAATTCAGCTTGTGGCCGCCGCGGAAGGAGCGATAGCGGGCCAGCAGCGGCAGGCCGGCGAGGGCGAGATCGCCCACCGCGTCGAGGGCCTTATGGCGCACGAACTCGTCGGAGAAGCGCAGGCCGTCCGGATTGATGACGCCCCCCTCATCCAGGCACACGGTGTTTTCCAGCGCGGCGCCACGGGCATAGCCGGCGGCGCGCAGGCGCTCCACATCCTTCAGGAAGCCGAAGGTGCGGGCCTTGGCCAGCTCGCGGCGGAACACCGAGGGGGACATAGTGGCGGCGAAGCGCTGGCGGCCGATGGCCTCGTGGGTGAAGTCGATTTCCACTTCCAGGCGGAAGCCGGCGTCATAGGGCAGCAGCTCGCCGAAGGCAGCGCCATTTTCCACCCGCACGGGCTTCAGAATCTTGAGATACTTGCGACGGCCATTGAGGGTGGAGATGCCGGCGGCGTCGATGGCCGCGACGAATTCCACCGCGCTGCCGTCGAGGATCGGCACTTCCGGCCCGTCAATCTCCACCACGGCGTTGTCGACACCGAGGCCATTGAAGGTGGCCAGCAGGTGCTCCACCGTCGAGACCAGCGCGCCGGAGCGGTCGCCGAGCACGGTGGCGAGGTCGGTGGCCTGCACGGACTTATGGGAAACGGTGGCCTTGCGAGGGGCGCTGTCGGCGAAGGAACGAACGAAAACGATTCCAGTGTTCGCGGCTGCCGGCTTCAGAGTGAGGGTCGCCTCGACCCCGGCGTGAACGCCGGCCCCCTTCAGGGCAATCTCGCGAGCCAGAGTGGTCTGCATAATCGGTGTCGTCCCATGCGCGGGGAGCGCGGACCACGAAACGGTCCCCAACCTTCCCCCAAAGCTCCACCTTGCCTTCCCACTTTCGCCGCGGTTGTCCAAAGAAACTGTCAACGCGCAGCGTGTGGGTCGATCAGGATTGGGGGCACCCTAGTCCCCGCGCGTGGCTGCGCCAAATCACGCTTGCTTACCGCCTGTTACTGTCTTGAAATAGGTTATTTTCCTTATTTAACAAAAGCTTAAGGCCGGCCATGACGGTCGGCCTTAAGGCTCTTGTTACAGGGTCGGAGCGTGTTCCGGCGCGACTCAGTTGGCCTGGCGGCGCAGGAAGGCGGGGATTTCGAGGTGATCGTCCTCATCCCCACGCTGCGGCGCGGGACGGGTGGGCACCTCCATCACGGGCCGGCTCTGCGGGCGCTTTGCGAACTCGGAAACCGCCTCGCCGGGATGACCGCCGACCACGGGGCGCTGGTCCTGGTAGCCGCGCGGCTGATCCTGGTAGCGGGGCTCCGCGGGGCGACGCTCGGGAGCGCGCATGCTGGGCTGGTCACGACGCACCGGCTCGGGTTCCGGCTCCTCGCGGCGGCCCACATGGGCGAGACGCTGAAGCAGGGTCATGCGCTTCTTGTCGGGCTGGGCCTGCTCCACCGGCGGCTCGCCGCGCTGGGCGCGGATCTGGTTCTGGGCGGGCAGCGGCAGCTCGTCCACGCGCGGCATGCGGGTGGTGCGCACGCGCTGGCTCGGCGGCGGGATATAGGGGGCGAAGTCGTCCTCTTCCTGCACCTGGGCGGGCGCGGGAGCCGGCTCCGGCTCGGCCAGATAGGACTGGCGCGGCGCGGCGGCGCGAATGGTCACCTCGTCGATGGCCACGGGCTCTTCCGGCATGGGCGCGGGCGCCGGCTGCTGGGAAACGGGGGCGAAATCCTCGAGGCCGATGAGGTCCTCGGCGGAGATGGAGGCCACCGCCGAGTGGATCTGCGCCTCACGGGCGGCTTCCACGGCCACGCGGCCGGCATTGGACATCTTGCGCCCGCCGAGATCGGCCGGCGGCTGGATCTGGTCCGGGATGGAGAGCGGATCGATGCCGGTGGCCACCACGGACACGCGGATGATGCCGTCCAGCATCTCGTCGAAGGTGGCGCCGAGGATGATGTTGGCGTCGGGGTCCACTTCCTCGCGGATGCGGGTCGCCGCCTCGTCCACCTCGAACAAGGTCATGTCCTTGCCGCCGGTGATGGAGATGAGCAGGCCGCGGGCCCCCTGCATGGAGGTCTCGTCGAGCAGCGGGTTGGCGATGGCGGCCTCGGCGGCCTGCAGCGCGCGCTTCTCGCCCGATGCCTCGCCGGTGCCCATCATCGCCTTGCCCATGTCGCGCATCACGGCGCGCACGTCGGCGAAGTCGAGATTGATGAGGCCTTCCTTCACCATCAGGTCGGTGATGCAGGCCACGCCCGAATAGAGCACCTGGTCGGCCATCGCGAACGCGTCGGCGAAGGTGGTCTTCTCATTGGCCACCCGGAACAGGTTCTGGTTCGGGATGACGATGAGGGTGTCGACGCTCTTCTGGAGCTCGGTGATGCCGTGCTCGGCCACGCGCATGCGGCGCAGGCCCTCGAAGTGGAAGGGCTTGGTCACCACGCCCACAGTGAGGATGCCGAGCTCGCGGGCGGCGCGGGCCACCACGGCGGCAGCGCCGGTGCCGGTACCGCCGCCCATGCCGGCGGTGATGAACACCATGTGCGAGCCGGACAGGTGGTCACGGATCTCGTCGATGACCTCTTCCGCGGCGGCGCGGCCGACTTCCGGCTGGGAGCCGGCGCCGAGGCCTTCCGTCACCGCCACACCCATCTGCACCACGCGCTCGGCCTTGGTGAGGGTGAGGGCCTGGGCGTCGGTGTTCGCAACCACGAACTCCACGCCGCTCAGCCCCGAGGCGATCATGTTGTTGACAGCGTTGCCACCGGCACCGCCCACACCGAACACCGTGATCCGCGGACGGAGCTCACGAATGTCGGGCATCTGAAGGTTGATCGTCATGTTTTAGCTCCGTCGAACCCGCTCGGCTCAGACCGCCTGTCGATGAATCCCGTTGACCACTTTGTTACTGCTGATTTGGTTAACCATGTCTAAAAGCTGTCCTTCAGCCAGCGCCCAACGCGGCCGAAATAACCCTGGGGCTCGGCGCCCACGGCCTGCCGCCGGCGCGGCTCGAAGTGTTCAAGGCCAGCGGCTTGCGGGTAGACGAGCAGGCCCGCCGTGACCGCAAACGCCGCCCCGCGCGCCGCTTCCGGCAGGCGCGAAACTCCTAACGGACGGCCGATGCGCACCTGCGGCCCGATCACCCGCGCCACCAGGTCCGCGAGCCCCTGCAGCTGCGCCGCGCCGCCGGTGAGGACGATGCGCCGGCCGGCATCCCCGGCATGACCGGAAGACTTCAGTCGCTCGCGAATCAATTCCACGATTTCTTCCGCGCGCGGACGCACGATGGTGACGAGGCGCGATTTGGGCACCATCTGCGCCTGGTCGCGGGAATCTCCCGAGAGCGGCGGCACGGTGAGCATGTCGTGCTCGTCGGAGGAGACGGCCACCACCGCCCCGTGCAGGGCCTTGAGGCGCTCCGCGTCGGCCAAGCGCGCCGGCAGGCCGCGCGCGACGTCGTTGGTGATGTGGTGGCCGCCGAGGGCGACGCCGTCCACATAGACGCAGTGCCCGCCATCCACGATGGCGAAGGTGGTGGTGCCGGCCCCCATGTCGATGAGGGTGACGCCCAGCTCCATCTCATCATCGGTGAGGGAGGAGAGCGCGGCCGCGTAGGGCGCGGCCACCATGGCCTCGATGGAGAGGTGGCAGCGCTCCACGCACAGCACCAGATTCTTCAGCGCCGTGAGGTCGGCGGTGATGACGTGCATGTCAGCGCCAAGCTCGCGGCCCAGCATGCCGCACGGCTCGCCGATGCCCGAGCGCCCGTCCAGGGAATAGCCTACCGGCAGCGCGTGCATCACGGCCCGCCCGTCGCCCACCGCATAGGTGGACGCGGCCTCCAGCACGCGGCGGATGTCGAATTCCTCCACCGCCGGCGCGGTCAGGCGCACCGCCGCTTCATAATGTTGCGAGGCGAGCCGGCCGCCGGAAACGCCCACCACCACCGAGGCGATCTGCACGCCGGAGGCGCGCTCCGCCATGTCCACGGCCTGGCGGATGGCGAGCTCGGCCTTGGCCATGTCCACCACCGCGCCGCCCTTGATGCCATAGGCGCGGGTGTGGCCGATGCCGAGAACGTCGATGGAATGGGTGCGCCGGCTCAGCACGTCCGACGCGCCACGGGGCTTCAGCTTGGCGATGGCGCACACCACCTTGCTGGTGCCGATGTCGAGCACGCCGACGATGCCACCCTTGCGCGGCGGCAACGGACGCATCTTCGGCGCGAACCCCTGGGCGAGCCGGGACCTCATGCGGGGCCTCCTTTTTTGGCCTTGGCCTTCGCCTTCAGCATTTCATCGCGGGCGGCGGCGGCGGCGTCCGACAGGCGCACCGCCACCCGATCGGGCAGGCGCATGTCGATGATGGTGATGTCTCGGGTGAGCAGCTTCTTGTCCCGATCAAGGGCGACCAGCTGCGTCAGCGCACCTTCCATGCCCTTTTCGGGCAGGCGCACGTCGATGCCGTTGTGCATCTTCAGGGTCCAGCGGCGCTCGGCCACCAGGATGGCGGCGCGCACCTGGGCCTTCAGGTCCGGCAGGCGGGCCAAGGCGTCGACGATCTCGCCCACATGCTTCTGTGCGCCCTCGCCCACCACGATGGGCAGCTCCACATAGCGCGGATCGTCCGAATAGGGGGCGATGGGCGTGCCGTCACGGGAGATCACCTTGATCTCGCCATTCACCTGCCAGAGGGCGAAAGCCTGGCGCTCGACGACGGCGATGTCGATGCGGTCGGGAAACTGCTTGCGCACGCTCGCCGACTGGATCCAGGGCAGCTCCTCCAGCTTCACGCGCATCTCGTCCGCGTTCACGAACAGGATGGAGGTGGAGCCCTTGATGCCCGCCGCATCGAGGATCTGCTGCGGCGTGACGTGATTATGACCCGAGAGATTGACCTCGCGGATCTTGAAGCCGGCCACGTTGGCGGCGGCGTCGGCGAGGTCCATGCCCACGCCCTTCGCCTCTTCCATGTGGCCGCCGAGGGCGATGCCGTAGGCCGAGAAGCCGCCGATGACCACCGCCGTCAGCACCCCCGCGCCATGCCGGCCCAGCCGCGAGGCGCCGAGGCGCACCGTGAGCCGCCGCAGCAGGATGGCGGTGCGGCTCGCCGGGCGCGGCTCGACGGGCAGGCGCTTGTGCCGGCCGGGCGGCGGCGCGACCTTGGGCGTCGCACCATGCGGCGCCGTCCCCTTGCGGGGCCCTACCGATCCAGCGACGCGTCCTCCACCATCCATGTCACAAGCTCGCCGAATGAAATGCCCGCGTGGGCCGCCATGTCGGGCACCAGGGACGTCTCGGTCATGCCAGGCTGGGTGTTCACTTCCAGGCAGACGAGCCCGGAGGCATCGCCCTTGGAAACATCGAAGCGGAAATCCGCGCGAGACACCCCCCGGCAGCCGAGAGCTCGGTGCGCCGTTAGGCTTAACATCTGCACCTGCTCGTAAATTTCAGGTAAAATCCGGGCCGGAAGAATGTGGCGGGAGCCGCCGGGCGCATACTTGCTTTCGTAGTCGTAAAACGGCTGCACCGCCTCGACCTCAATGACTCCCAAGGCTTTGTCGCCCATCACGCCGCATGTCAGTTCCATGCCGGGGATGAATTCTTCCGCCAAAAGGGTCTCGCCGAAGGCCCAATCTTCCCTGTGGAGTTCCTGGGGTGGATGGGCCTGCCCCTCGCGCACGATGAACACGCCGATGCTGGACCCGCCGACCACGTGCTTCAAAACATAAGGCGGCTCCATCACATGGGCCTTGGCCGCCTCCGCGCGGCTCACGCTGCGCCCCTTCGCCACCGGCACGCCGGCCGCCGCCAGCATCACCCGCGCCTGGGCCTTGTCCATGGCCAGAGCGGAGGAGAGCACGCCCGAATGGCTGTAGGGAATGCGCAGGATCTCCAGCACGCCCTGAATGGTGCCGTCCTCGCCGGGATGGCCATGGAGCACGTTGAGCGCCGCATCCGGCTGCAGCCGCGCCAGCACCTCGGCCACGTCCCGCTGCACATCAACCCGGGTGACGCGATAGCCCGCGCCCTCCAGCGCCGCCGCGCAGGCAGCGCCCGAACGCAGCGAAACCTCCCGCTCGGACGACCAGCCGCCCATCAGCACCGCCACATGTTTCGCCATGATCGCTCACTGCTCCTGAAACCCCGCCCGGAGCGGCGGGGTGTAGCAAAAATCCGGTCGCCGGCGCCAGGGTTCGCGCCTGCCGCACAGCGCGGCCAGTGAAGACCGGCTTCGGTGTGCAATTCCCTAAAGCCATGCCCATTCTTTCAGCACCTGCCGCAGGATTGTCCTGCAAAGACGCCGTCCCGCCGCCGCCCGCGCGCCTGCCACCCGCCTAAGGCGACCCCCGCAGTCCCCCTCCCCCATGGGTTGCCGCGACTTCGGCCGGCCCGCCGCAATGCGAAAGAGTCCTGTGGTGGTAAGGACATAAGCTTAAGCCTTACCGTCTCAAAACCGTAGCGGTATGGGGTTAACTCCGTTCCCCCAGGGGTCCGCCTGCCCCCTCGCCGAGATCTGGCCCGGCTCTTGCTGGCGATCAATTCGTCAGCCTCCCTTACTGAGGTGGTCAAATGAGCGCAGAACCGGAACGGGTGGTGATGCTCTCCGAGCACATCGGCACCATTGCTCACGAGAAGATCGCTCTTATCAACGGCGTCACGCGGGAAACGCGAACCCTGGCTCTCAACGCGCTGATCGAGGCGGCGCGGGCGGGGGATGCGGGGCGCGGCTTCTCGGTGGTCGCCAACGAGGTAAAAGCGGTTTCGCAGCGGATCCAGGACATTTCCAGCGCCTTGTCCAGCGACCTTTCCCAGTCCATCGTCGAACTCACCGAGATCGGCCGCCGCATGGCCGAGCAGGTGCGCGGCCAGCGGCTGGCGGACCAGGCGCTGAACATGATCGAGATCATCGATCGCAACCTCTATGAACGCTCCTGCGACGTGCGCTGGTGGGCCACCGACAAAGCCGTGGTGGACTGCCTGGAAGCACCAAGCCCCGAGAACAGCCGCCACGCGGCCGAACGGCTCGGCGTGATCCTGCAGAGCTACACCGTCTATCTTGACCTCTGGATCGTCGACGCCGAAGGCCGGGTGGTGGCCAATGGGCGGCCCAAGCACTATCCCGGCGTGGTCGGCACCGACGTGTCGCGGACCGAATGGTTCCGCGCCGCCATGGCCACCCGCTCCGGCGAGGACTTCTCGGTGGCGGACGTGGACACGGTGGGCCCGCTCGATCGTGCCCAGGCCGCGGTCTACAGCGCGGCGGTGCGCGCCGGCGGCGCGGTGAACGGCCGCCCGCTGGGCGCGCTCGGCATCTTCTTCGATTGGCGCCCCCAGGCCGCGGCCGTGGTGGGCGGGGGGCGGCGCAGCGACGATGAGCGCTCGCGCACCCGCTGCCTGCTGCTCGATTCCCATTACCGGGTGATCGCCGCCTCGGACAATGTGGGCATTCTCTCGGAAACCTTTCCCTTGCGGGCATCCGGCGAGAGTGGCCATTACACCGACGAAAACGGCGCCATGGTGGGCTTTGCCCTGACGCCGGGATACGAGACCTATCGCGGCCTCGGCTGGTACGGCGTCATCGTCCAGAACCGTGCCGGCCCGCGCAAGGACCCCGCCAGTCATTGAGGGCCCCGGCCAGCCACTGAGCGCCTCGCCCGGCTTCTGCGGCCGGGCGACGTCAGCGGGCAGGCGACGTCAGCGGGCGGGAAGGCCGATGCGCTTGATCTCCCACTGGAGCTCGATGCCGCTATGGGCCAGCACCCGGCGGCGCACCTCCTCGCCCAGCCTCTCAATCTCGGCCGCGGTCGCGCCGCCGAGATTGACCAGGAAATTGGTGTGCAGCTCCGACACCTGCGCCCGGCCCAGGGTGAAGCCCCTCAGCCCGGCCGCATCCACCAGCTTCCATGCGCTGGTGCCGGGGGGATTCTTGAAGGTGGAACCGCCAGTCCGGCTCTTGATGGGCTGCGTGGCCTCGCGGCTCTGGGTGATCTTGGCCATCTGCGCGGCGATCTCTTCCCGGTCTCCAGGCCGCCCCTCGAACACCGCGCGGGTGAAGATCAGGTCCGCCGGGGCATCGCAGTGGCGATAGCTGAAGCCCATGTCGGCGGCCTCGAGCACGACCTGCCGCCCGCCGCGCGTGACCGCCTCGGCGCGCACCAGCACGTCCTTAACCTCGCCGCCATAGGCGCCGGCATTCATACGCAGCGCCCCGCCGATGGCCCCGGGAATGCCACGCAGGAAAGCAAACCCGTCGAGCCCCGCTTCCGCCGCCGCGCGGGCCACCTTCACGTCCGGCGCGCCGGCCCCGGCCGTGATGCGATGGCCCTCGACCTCGATCTGGGTGAACCCCTTGCCGAGCCGGATCACCACCCCGGGCACGCCGCCATCACGCACGATGAGGTTCGAGCCCAGGCCAACGACCATCACCGGCAGCTCGGCCGGCAGCGCCGCCAGCAGGGCCGCGAGATCCTCCGCGTCCGCTGGCTGGAACAGCACCTGGGCGGGTCCTCCGACGCGAAACCATGTCAGCTCGGCCAGCGGCGCATTGGCCTCCAGCCGGCCGCGCAGGCCGGGCATGCGGGCCTTGAGCTCGGGAACGAGATCCGCGAAGGGGGCCGCGGAGACCTGCTCCGTTGCCTTCGGCCCTGGGGCCGGCTGCTGTTCCGCTAAGCTCATCCGCATCATCCGGGTCGCAAAATCTCCGGCCCGCCGCCGGCCGGGCCGCTGCCTGTCCCACACGGACGCCGCCAGGGCAAGGCCGCGCAACAACACTGACCTATCGGAAGACTCGCTCCCATGGAAGCAAGCTGTTAGGAGTCTCCTGACATGCTGCCGTTGCGTCCGCCGGCATTTCCGTCGGCTTCGCCGCGATATTGCCCCATGTGTGCGCTCTGTATATCTAGAGCCCATCAGGGGCGGACAAGAAGAGGGCTGTGTTCGATGCAGAAGACGACGCTCAAGATCGCGGTGGTCGCCGTCGTGAGCGCCCTGTCCATCGCCACCGCGTGGGCGGATTGCCAGAGCGACGTCACCGCCGCGCGCGCCGAGCTGGAGGAAAAGGGCAAGGCTTTGAACGAGGCCGGCAAGAAGAAGGCCGACCCGCAGACCCTGTGCCCCCTGTTCCGCGCCTTCTCCACCGCCGAGGCCAAGTGGGTGAAGTTCCTCACCGAGAACAAGGACTGGTGCCAGATTCCCGAGCAGGCCATCAAGCAGGCCGCCGCCAGCCACAAGAAGACCAACGAGGTTCGCGACAAGGTGTGCCAGGTGGCCGCCAATGGCGGCGCCGGCCCCAGCGGCCCGGCCAAGCCCCCGGCCCAGGGCTCCCTGTCCAGTGCGCTCGGCATCACCACCGGCTATTCCGCCACCAAGGCCTCGGACGGCAAGAGCGGCGTGTTTGACACCCTGAGCGGCAACGTTCTGCAGAAATAGGCCTCGCCTTGAGCACACAGCAGGGGGCCGTGGGTCCCACGGTCGCCGATGCGCCGCCGGACAATTGGGTCGATCGCCACGCGCCGGCCCCGGTGCGTCCCTATCTGCATCTGGCGCGGCTTGACCGCCCCATCGGCTCCTGGCTGCTGCTTCTGCCCTGCTGGTGGTCCACCGCGCTCGCCGGCATCGCCGCCGGCTCGCCCTATCCGGACCCCACGCTGCTCATCCTGTTCGCCATCGGCTCGGTGGCCATGCGCGGGGCGGGCTGCACCTGGAACGATATTCTCGATCGCAAGATCGACCGCGCGGTGGCCCGCACCCGCTCGCGCCCGCTCGCCTCCGGTGCCGTGAGCCTGCCCGGCGCCTTCGCGTTCCTTGCGCTCCAATGCCTCATCGGGCTCGCCGTGCTGCTGAGCCTGCCGCGCTTCGCCGTGGTCACCGGCATCGCCTCCCTGGGCGTGGTGGCAGTGTATCCGCTCATGAAGCGCATCACGTCGGTGCCGCAGCTCACCTTGGGCATCGCCTTTTCCTGGGGCGCGCTGATGGGCTGGGCGAGCGTGTTCCGCACCATCTCCGACCCCGCCTTGCTGCTGTTCGCCGGCTCGGTGCTGTGGGTGTTCGCCTACGACACCATTTATGCCCACCAGGACAAGGAAGATGACGCCATCGTCGGCGTGCACTCCACCGCGCTCCTGTTCGGGCGCAGCACCCGCCTTGCGGTGGCGGTGTGCTACACGCTGGTGGTGGCGCTGTTCGCGGGCGCCTTGATGCTGGTGCCGGCGGGCCTGTTCTCCATGCTCGGCCTGATCGGCTTCGGCCTCCATCTGCGCTGGCAGGTGGTGAATCTGGACATCGACGATTCCGCGCGCTGCCTGGCTTTGTTCCGCTCCAATCGCGATGCCGGCCTCATCCTGTTCGCCGGCCTGAGCCTCGACATGGTGGTGCCCGCTTTGCTGCAGGTGCTGCTGCCTTAAGCAGCGCCCAATGAAGATGCAAAATGAAGCAGGGTGCGGCGTAAATTCTTTCTTCGTTGTATACCAATGAATTGCACTGTGTTTCATCCCTTGGAGCGCCCTCTCCCCCTTCGTTTGCGGCACCGGGCAGACGGAAGGCCCATTGCCATCGTGTCCCGGGGCTCCTATGTGGCGGGGCCATGAGCGTCGAGCCAGTCAGCGCCGCCGCCGGCGGGGCCAGCGCCCCTCACCCGGACGACGAAACCCTGGCCCGCCACCTCACCGATGTGGTGGCGGGTGCGGGCGAGCTTGCGCGCACCATGGCGGCCGCCGGCGTGAAGGCCTGGACCAAGGGCAACAATTCCCCGGTGACCGAAGCCGACCTCGCGGTTGATCGCTTCCTGCACCAGCATCTTACGGCCCTCGCCCCCGATTATGGTTGGCTGTCCGAGGAGACCGCCGACGATCCCGCCCGCCTCGCGGCCCGCCGGCTGTGGATCGTGGACCCCATCGACGGCACCCGCGGCTACATGAACGGTGCGCCCGACTGGGCGGTGTCGGTCGCCCTGGTGGAGAATGGCCGGCCCGTGCTGGCCGCCCTGTTCGCCCCCATGCTCGACGAGATGTTCCTGGCCGCGCGGGCCGCGGGCGCGACCCGCAATGGCGCCGCCCTGGCCGCCAGCTCCCGCACCGCGCTCGAAGGCGCGCTGAGCGCCGGTCCGGCCGACGCCCTAGACACCCTGGCCCGCGCCGCCGCCATCACCCGCATGCCGCGCGGCCACTCGCTGGCGCTGCGGCTGGCGCGCGTCGCCACCGGCGAGGTGGACATCGCCCTTTCCCGCGCCGACAGCCACGATTGGGATCTGGCGGCGGCGGACCTGCTGGTGGAAGAAGCCGGCGGCCGCCTGACCACGCTGGACGCCGCCCCCCTGCTCTACAATCGCGCCGTGCCGCGCCACCCCGCTCTGTTGTGCGCCGGCGGCGCGCTGCATCAGGTCGCGCTCGACGCCGCGAACGACCCATCCGCTTTTTCTGCCCAGTCCCGGGCGGCCCAACCCCGACCGTGACCATCCATCCGGACACGCCATGACCAGCTCTTCCAAACAATTGCCCCACCTCGTCTTCGGCGGCGAGCTCACCGCCCTCGACGGGTCCGAGTTCAAGGACCTGTCCAAGCTCGACATCGTCGGCATCTTTCCCGACTATGCCAGCGCCGCGGCCGCCTGGAAGGCGAAGTCCCAGCAGAATGTGGACAATGCCATGATGCGTTATTTCGTGGTGCACCTGCACCGCCTGCTGGACCCGGAAACCGGCACTACCCACGAGGTGTGACCCATCGGGACACCGCGGAAAGCCAGCCAAAACGCCCGCTGACCGAGGCATATCCGCTCCCGCCCTTTGACTGGAGCCCGAGAGCGGCTATGGATGGCGCCGTGCGCGGCCGTCCATGGCCGCGTGCCTCTCACCACAGCGAGCAAAAAAAACAATGTGGCGGCGACTGAGGACCAACCGCGCGTTCCAACTCGCGGCGGGAACGACCTTTGCTTCTTATTTCAAGCTCGTGGCCCACACCACGAGGTTCGTGATCGAACCACCCGACGTTTTCGACAAGATCGATCCCCTGCTGCCGGCCATCCTGACCTTCTGGCACGGCCAGCACTTCCTCACGCCGTTCGCCAAAAAGCCCCACCACCGAGCCAAGGTGCTGATTTCCCGTCATGCCGATGCGGAAATCAACGCCATCGCGGCCGAAAAACTGGGTGTCGGCACGATCCGCGGCTCCGGCGCCACCTCGCGCCGGGACTTCCACCGCAAGGGCGCCGTTTCCGCCACCTATGAGATGCTGGCCACCCTGGAGGCCGGAATCAACGTCGCCATGACCGCCGACGTGCCCAAGATCTCGCGCAAGGTCGGCCTCGGCGTCGTTACTATTGCACGGTACTCGGGACGGCCTATCATCCCGGTCGCAATGGCGACCCGACATCGCATCACCCTGAAAAGCTGGGATCGCGCCAGCCTCAACCTGCCGTTCGGGCAAGGCGCGGCTGTGGTCGGAGAACCGCTCTACGTGCCGCGCGACGCGGACGAAGCCGCCCTGGCCGCCGCCCGCGACGAATTGCAGACGCGGCTCGAAGCCGTCACCAAGCGGGCGGAGGCCCTGGCCCGCGGCCGCGCCAGCTCCACCCCATCGAGGCTCGCATGAAGAAATCGCGCGCGCTGCCGATGGCCCTGCGGCTGTATCGCGGCGCCAGCTCCGCCGCCGCCCTGCTCACGCCCGCATGGCTCGGCTATCGCGTCCGCAAGGGCAAGGAAGATCCCGAGCGCCTCTCCGAGCGCCGCGGCTATGCCAGCGCGGAACGCCCCGAAGGCCCCCTCATCTGGGTACACGGTGCCAGCGTCGGCGAGGTGAGCTGCGTTCTGCCGCTGATCGAGCACCTGCGCGCCCATAATTATGAGGTGCTGCTGACCTCCGGCACCCTCACCTCCAGCAAGGTGGCGGCCCACCGCGCGCCGGAGGGCGTCATCCACCAGTTCTGCCCGCTGGATGCGGCCGCCTTCGTGCGGCGCTTTCTCGATCACTGGCAGCCTGACCTGGTGCTGCTGGCAGAATCTGAGCTGTGGCCCAACCTCCTGTCGGAGCTGAGCCGGCGGGACACGCCGGTGGTGCTGGTGAACGGGCGCCTGTCCAACCGCTCGGCGGAGCGCTGGGCCAAGCTGCCCGGCAGCGCCCGCGCTCTACTCTCGCGGGTGGACCTTTGCCTGGCCCAGACCGAGGAGGATGCCCAGCGTTTCCGCTCCCTCGGCTCCGAGCGGGTGGAAGTGTGCGGCAACCTGAAGTTCGATGTGCCGCCCCCGGCCGCCGACCCCGCGGATTT
Organism: Xanthobacter variabilis; assembly: GCF_043831965.2. NCBI lineage: Bacteria > Pseudomonadati > Pseudomonadota > Alphaproteobacteria > Hyphomicrobiales > Xanthobacteraceae > Xanthobacter > Xanthobacter variabilis. Next base: position 1,452,530 of record NZ_CM195533.1, on the reverse strand, counting down.
CAGCGAGTTCAGCGAAACCATCGGCAACCGGCCGCTGCTGCTCGCCGCCTCCACCCATCCGGGTGAGGATCAGGTGGTGATGGCGGCCCATGCGCTGCTGTGTGAGCAGATCCCCGATCTGCTCACCGTCATCGTGCCGCGCCATCCCGAACGCGGCCGCGCCATCGTCGCCCTGGCCGAGGCGGGGGGCTGGGCGGCGGCCCAGCGCAGCCACGACGAACTGCCGGCACCCGATGCCGACTTCTATGTGGCGGACACGGTGGGCGAGCTCGGCCTGTTCTACCGCCTGGCCCCCGTCTCCTTCGTGGGTGGCTCCCTGGTGCCCCATGGCGGCCAGAATCCCATTGAGGCGGTGAAGCTGGGCAGCGTGGTCCTGCACGGCCCCCATGTGGAAAACTTCGCCGAGATCTACAGCCATCTCGACACCCACTACGGCGCCCTGCCGGTAAAGGACGCGGAGACGCTGGCGCGCACCACATTCGCCCTCATGCGAGATCCCGACCTGAGGGCGCAGGCGGTAAGCCAGGGGCTGAAGACCATGGAAGCCCTCGGCGGCGCGCTGGAGCATACGCTGCGCGCCATCGAGCCCTATCTCATCCACATTCGCCTGCAGCATCGATGAGCGCCCGCGCGCCCGGCTTCTGGTGGCGTCCGCCGGGGCTCATGGCCGCGCTGCTGTCCCCCATCGGCGCCCTGGTGGGGGCGATCACGCTCCGCCGCATGGCGCGGCCCGGCGAGAGCGTACCGATTCCGGTGCTCTGCATCGGCAATCCCACGGTGGGCGGTGCCGGCAAGACGCCGACCGCATTGTGGTGCCTCGACCGGCTGACGCAGGGCGGCCACCGCCCGTTCGCTCTGCTGCGCGGCCATGGCGGCTCCGTCTCCGCCCCGGTCCGGGTCGAGCCCGATCTTCACGATGCACAGGCGGTGGGTGATGAGGCACTGCTGCTGGCGGTGGCAGCCCCCACCATCGTGGCCGGCGGAGACCGGGCCGGCGGCGCGCGGCTTGCCGCCTCCCTGGGCGCCAGCCACATCGTGATGGATGACGGCTTCCAGAATGCCAGCCTCGCCAAGGATGCAAGCCTGCTGGTGGTGGATGCGGCCGTGGGCGTGGGCAATGGCGCGGTGCTGCCCGCCGGCCCCCTGCGCGCGCCGCTCGCCCCGCAGATCGCCCGCGCCGATGCGGTTCTTCTGGTGGGCGAGGGCGCTGCCGGCGACGCCGTCGCGCGGATCGCCGAGCGGCTCCGGCGACCGGTCCTGCGCGCCCGCCTCGCGCCCGCGCCGCAGGCGGTGGCCGCGCTCCGGGGCCGGCCGCTCCACGCCTTCGCCGGCATCGGACGGCCGGAGAAATTCTTCGAAACACTCACGGCCCAGGGGCTCGACCTGCGCCGCCGCACGGCGTTCGCCGATCACCACCCCTATGACCGCCAGGAAATCGAGACGCTGCGGGGCGAGGCGCGGGCGGCAAACGCCACCCTGGTGACCACCGCCAAGGACATGGCGCGTCTCGGCACCACACCATTGAAGGACCTCGCGGCGCACATCGCGGTCCTATCCGTCACTCTGGTTCCGGACGACCCCTCCGCCTTCGACGCCCTGTTGCGATTGGCCGAGGAGCGCGCCCGCACACGCCTTGGCGCGGCGCGGGCATAGGCGGGCGGCAGCGATCCGCCAGCAGGCGCCCACCTCCCTGCTTGCGCCTGGAGGGGCAAAGCAGCGCGAACGCGGAGCCCGCGGCGCGGACCACCTGCCCCGAAAAGCCGCAGCACCGTTACGCATGGAGCGCCGATCTTCACCGCCAACCGCAGCGACAGCCCCTCGAAGCGGAAGAGTGAGCGCGCGCCCTGCCGCCCCTGGCGCATAAATGTCGATCCCTCTTCAGAGGCGAGCCTGGAGGGAAAGGCGTCCAGGCAGAGGCATGAGGCCTGCCACGCTCCTCACCCAGGCAGGCGCAAGTCCGCGCGCACGGGGCTCACCTGTCCATCGTGCGCCCACAGCCGGGAGAGCACTGGTGAGCAAGGCGGCGCAGACCGCTTCCCTGGATGGCGATCACTCACAGGGGAAGCGCCCGGAGGCGGGAAGCTCCCGTGCAAAAGACCCGGCTTGCCCTGCTGCTCACGCAGGCAGGCGCAAGTCCGTGCGAATGAGGCTCTGCTGCCTATCTGGTACCTACCGCCGGAAGAGTGGGGGGAAGCGAGGCTACGCAGCTCGCCGACCGCTCCCTGGTTGGCGATCACTCACAAGGGTGGCGCCCCAGCGCGGGCGGCTTTCCCGACAAAGGCTCGCGGCCTGACGCACTCCTGACGCAGACAGGCACAAGTCTGCACGAATGGAGCTCGCCGCCCCATCGCGTCGCCATCGCTGGAAGAGCATGGGTGAGCGAGGCTACGCAGCTCGCGGACTGCTTCCTTCGATGTGGATCGCTCACAGGCGGGCGATCGAGGGCAGGAGGCTTCCGAGCATAGGTCCGCAGCCTGCCACGCTCCTCATGAAGAAAGGCGCAAGTCCGTGCGAATGGGGCTCGCCTAGCCATCGGTGACCACAGCCGGAAGAGCATGGTGAACGTGGGCTGCTCGGCTCGCGGACGGCCTCCCTGGACGGCGATCGCTCACAGGGACAGCGCTCAGAGGCGGAGGCCAAAAGCCACGTGGTCCGCCGCGCTCACCACGAAAACCGGCGCAAGTCCGCACCCATGCGGCCTGCCCTCCGGCTCACCACCGCCAGAAAAGCACTGCTGAGCGGCGCGGTTCCACGGCGTGGTCATTTCAGTCGCGGATGGCACGCCGAAGTCCGTGGCGAGCGGGCACAGTGCGCCGCGCCCTTTGACTGAGGCGCAGGGCCCCCTGCCCTTGCGGAGACCCGAGCAGCCGGCTCAGGGGCGATTCCCTGACGATCAGGCACGTGAAGGGGCTGAAGGGAGGCAGGACGCGCTTACGCTCAGCGCGATGCCAACGGTGTGGACCCGATGCCTGCTGGCTCCCCCCACGCGGAACAGCCGCGCTCAGGGGACGGGGCGGCCGCGCTCCTGCATGCGGGTCTGCACGGCCTCGGGGCTGGCATAGGCCTCCTGCAGGTCCACGCTCCAATAGCGCAGGTCGTCGAGGGGGATGGACTGGCCGGTCACCGCGCAGCGCACGAAGCTGCCGGGACGGACAATGCGGAATTCCCCGTCGAGATAGCGCAGCTCCGCCTCGCCGTGGGGCTCGGGGAAGCGTTCAAATCGGTTCATCACTTTACGAAACGTCCTCAAGAGAGGCCTTAAGCATAATGCCTCCATGAGGCGCGCGAAAGAGGCGCGGCCCGTTCCCGTTGAGCGCGTGTCCGTCATCGGGTCCTCAATCGAACAGGGTTGGCCCCGGATCCGGCTTCTTGCGGCGGACGGGCGCACGGCGCGGCGACAGTACGGGATCAGCCGCCCCCACATCGGCGACGGGCGACACGCCAGCGTGCGCGGACGCGCCTGATGTCTGCGCCCCCACCCGGCCGTCAGCGAACTCGATCTCAATGACAGCGCCGGGCCCGAGGCCGCCGGCACGGCGCACGGCGCGGCCCTCCGCATCACGCACCAGGGCGAAGCCGCGCTCCAGGACACCGTGGTAGGACAAAGCGGAGAGAAGCTGCGCCAGGCCATCCAGCCGGCGGCCATCATCCCGCAGCCGGCCCGCCATGGCACGGCTGGCGCGCAGGCCGAAGGCGGCCACCCATTCGGCGCGGCGGGCGTTCAGCTCCCTTTGGGCGCGCAAATGGGCGCCGCGCGCCAGGGCGAAGCTCTGGCCGCTGCTCCGCAGCCGCTCCTGCGCCTGCCGCAGCGTCATTTCCACCGCCCGCGACAGGCGGCCGGAGAGCCCGTCCACCCGCTCGCCCACCCGCTCGAAGCGCGCGCGCAGGGTGAGCGGCGACAGCCGCGCGCCGGCCTGGAGCAGGCGCAGGCGATGGGCCGCCGCATTGGCCTTCAGGGCCAGCGGAAGCCGGTCCCCCACCGCATCGAGCCGCTGGCGGGGAATGGCGAACAGGTCCTCCGCGGTCGGCAAGAGCCGCGTGAGGCCGCGCAGGTCGGCCCGGCGGCGCTCCAGCATGCGCAACGGCGCACTCGCGAGCCGGGCGCCAAGCCCCTCCACCGCCGCCACGAGGTCGGACCGCACGGGCACCACCATTTCGGCGGCGGCCGTGGGGGTGGGCGCACGCACGTCGGAGGCGAAATCGATCAGGGTCACGTCAGTCTCGTGGCCCACGGCGGAAACGAGGGGAATGAAACTGTCCGCCGCGGCCCGCACCACCGCTTCCTCGGAAAAGCCCAGCAGGTCTTCCAGCGAGCCGCCGCCGCGCGCCACCACGATCACGTCGGGGCGTGGGATGGGCCCGCCTTCGGGCAGCGCATTGAAGCCGCGAATCGCGGCCGCCACCTCCGCCCCGCAGGTTTCGCCCTGCACCCGCACCGGCCACACCACTACCCGGCGGGGAAAGCGATCCGCCAGCCGGTGCAGAATGTCGCGGATGACGGCGCCGGTAGGAGAGGTCACGACGCCGATGACCTGCGGCAGGTAGGGCAGCTCCTGCTTGCGGGCGGGATCAAACAGGCCTTCGGCGGCCAGCCGGCGCTTGCGCTCCTCCAGCATGGCCATGATGGCGCCGGCGCCGGCGAATTCGAGCGACTCGATGATGATCTGGTAGCCGGACTTGCCGGGATAGGTGGTGAGACGGCCGATGGCCACCACCTCCAGCCCCTCTTCCGGCCGCAGCTTGAGGCGCTGGAAGGTGCCCTTCCAGATCACCGCATCAAGGCGGGCGCCCGCATCCTTGAGGCTGAAATAGGCGTGGCCCGAGGAATGGGGGCCGCGATAGCCGGAAATTTCGCCGCGCACGCGCACATGCCCGTAGGCATCCTCCACCGTGCGCCGGAGCGCGGCGGAGAGCTCGGACACGCTCCATTCAGGCGCATTGCCGCGCGATTCGGGAAGATCGGCCATCGAATCAATCCAACCGGAAATGGGTGCGGAGCATAGCCCGCGGCACCCCTATGCGGCGAGCGCAGAGCGAAGGGTCTTGTATGCGCGCGTCCGAGCCGATAGCCAATGACCCCTGCCAAGGAAGAATCCCAAGGACGATCACAGGCGCGGGGGTGGAGAGCCGATGAACATTCTGCTGCTCGGTTCAGGAGGCCGCGAGCATGCGCTCGCCTGGAAGCTGGCGCAGAGCCGCGACATCGGCCAGTTCTATGCCATGCCCGGCAATCCCGGCATCGCCGAACATGCCGAGCTGATCGAGGGCATTCCCCTTTCCGCCCACGACACGCTGGTGAACTGGTGCAAGGACCACGGCATCGAGTTCGTGGTGGTGGGCCCCGAGGCGCCGCTGGTGGCGGGCCTGGTGGACCGGCTGCAGGCGGCCGGCATTCCCGCCTTCGGCCCCACCGCTGCGGCCGCGCGGCTTGAAGGCTCCAAGCTTTTCACCAAGGAATTGTGCAAAGCCAATTCCATTCCCACCGCCGCCTTCGCCCGCTTCGACAATGCCGCCGCGGCGGCGGCCTATGTGAAGGCCCAGGGCGCGCCCATCGTCATCAAGGCCGACGGGCTGATGGCCGGCAAGGGCGTGGTGGTGGCCCTCACCGTGGATGACGCGGTGGACGCGGTGGAGCAGGTGTTCGCCAGCGGCGGCACCGAGGTGCTCATCGAGGAATTCATGGAGGGCGAGGAGGCCAGCCTGTTCGCTCTGGTGGACGGCGAGACCGTTGTGCCCTTCGGCAGCGCCCAGGACCACAAGCGCGCCTTCGACGGCGACCTTGGCCCCAATACCGGCGGCATGGGCGCCTATTCGCCGGCTCCGGTGCTGACGCCCGAGCTGGAGCGCCGCGCCATGGAAGAGATCATCCGCCCCACGGCCCGCGCCATGGTGGCGGCCGGCACGCCCTATCGCGGCGTGCTCTATGCCGGCCTCATGCTGACCAAGGACGGCCCGAAGCTGGTGGAATACAATTGCCGCTTCGGTGATCCCGAATGCCAGGTGCTGATGCCGCGCCTGGCCAGCGACCTCCTGGAGCTGCTCTACGCCACCGCCACCGGCAGCCTCGCCGGCGTGACCCCCCAATGGCACGACGCGAGCGCCATGACCGTGGTCTATGCGAGCCGGGGCTATCCTGGGCCGCACCAGACCGGCAGCATCATTTCCGGCCTCGACAAAGCGGGCACTGACGACGTCCTGGTGTTCCAGGCCGGCACCCGGCGCAAGGGCGCCGATCTCGTCTCCAACGGCGGGCGGGTTCTGAACGTCACCGCCACCGGCCCCACCTTGGCGGAGGCACGCGAGCGGGCCTATGCCGCCATCGCCCGCATCGACTGGCCGGACGGCTTCTACCGTTCCGACATCGGCTGGCGCGCGCTGCGCCCGGTGCCGTAAGGTGTCGCGATGACCGCACCCTCGAGCCCGCCTGAAAAGGCCCCGCTGCCCACGCTGGACGACTTCCCCCTGAAGTCGTTCGACACCATCCGCTTCGGCGACACGGACAAGCAGGGCCATGTGAACAACGCAGTGTTCTCCAGCTATCTGGAGAGCGGGCGCTCGCAGATGCTGCTCGGCCCCGGCCACAGCGCGGCGCCGGAAGGCTTCGCCTTCGTTATCGTGCGCCTGGTGCTGGACTATCGCGCCGAGATCATCTGGCCGGGCACGGTGGATATCGGCACCCGCGTGTCCAATCTCGGCCGCAGCTCGGTGGGCATCGTCCAGGGGCTGTTCCAGGACGGCAAGTGCGTCGCCACCGCCGACACGGTGCTTGTGCTGTTCGACCCGCAGACCCGCCGCGCCGCCGAGCTGCCGCCGGAAAGCCGCGCGTTCCTGTCGCAATATATGTGAGGGGCATAGCGGGGCGCAGGTCTCTTTGCCCCGCCACGATTGTGCTCTACTGATGCGCGTCGCTCCCTCGCGGGGGAAAATAGCCGGAACGGTGCCGTGCGCCTCTTGCCTCTCGCCTTTACCCTTCTCGTCGCCATCGCGCTCGGGCTGGGGGTGACCTTGTTCATGGTCACCCATTCGCGCGGGCTCGACGTGGTGCAGGCGGGGCCCTGGCAGGGCTGGCCCCGCTCGGGCACGGTGAAGGCCGATCCGTATTCGCGCGCCGCCGTCGCCCGTTCCGGCGAGCTGCCGCTGGAGCTGGCGGACGGACTGCTGTTCCTCGCCACCACCGACGACAAGGGCCGGCCCATCGACGGGCGATGCGAAACGCGCATCACCGGCACCCTGCCCCAGGCCCGGCTGTGGACGCTGGCGGTGATGGACGAGGAAGGCCGTTTCATTCCCAACGACGCCGAGCGCTACGGCCTCACCAGCTCCGAGGCGCTCTATCGGGCCGACGGCGCCCTGGACATCCGCCTTTCGCCGCGCGCCCGGCCCGGCAACTGGCTGCCCACCGGCGCGCGCGGGCGGCTGCAGGTGGCGCTTCGCCTTTATGACGCGCCTTTCTCTTTCGCCTCGGGCGCGGGAGATGCCACCACGGTGCTGCCCCATATCGTGCAGGAGGCCTGCCCGTGAGCCTGTTCGATACCTTCACCGTGCGGGTGCCCCGGCCGGGCAAGGACGGCAAGGGGAGCAATGGGCGCGGCTGGTTCCGCCGCCAGCTGGCGCGGGTGAACTGGCTGTGGCCCGCCGGCCTGCTGCTGCCGGCGGCGGTGGCGCTGGTGCTGGCCGGCATCGCCCATATCGTATCCATCCTCGCCATGCCGGCGCTGGCGGAGCACAACGCCTTCGCGCGCCTCGCCGCGCTCACCGACAGCAATGAGATGAAGCTGTTGCCGGACCCCACCCCCTTGTCGGCGGTGCTGCCCATGCAGGACCCGGCCTTCATTTCGGCCGTGTGCCTTTATGATCTCAATGACAAGCCGCTGAAGGTGAGGGTGCCGGCCACGGCCGACTACACGTCCGTTTCGTTTTACACGGACCAGGCTCTGCCCTTCTACGCCCTCTCGGACCAGGCCGCCGGCAAGGTGATCGAGCTCGATCTCATGAATGCCGACCAGAAGGCCGCGCTGCCGGAAGACGAGGAAATCACCGCCGCCGACCGGCTGGTGATCGAATCCCCCTCGGAAGAAGGCATCGTGCTGGTGCGCGCCCATGTGCGTGATCGCAGCATGCGCGAGCTGGTGCGTCGCCAGCTGGAAGCGGCCACCTGCACGCCGGCCAACTGACGCGGCGCCCCGCAGGTTGCCGGGCCGTTCAACCCGCCTCTACTCAACCGCGCCAGGACTCTCTCAACCGCCCAAGGGCTCGCTTGACGACCCGGGGGCTCAGTGACGCCGCCCGGCCGGCTCCAGGCCCCGTGGGGCACGGCCCGCATCCAGGCGCACCGGCGCGCCAGGCCCCGCTTCCACATGCACGGGGTCAGCGGCAACCGGATCCGCGTGACGCTCGATTCGCACCACCGGAAGAATGACGATTTTCGGTCCCGGCAGCTCCGCCCGCCGGTCTATGGGCGCTGACCGCGCCCGCGCTTCCCGCCTCGAGGGAAACGCAATGACAGTGCTCATGCCCTGGTCCTCCAGTGCGACAGCCATGACCACAACGTCGATCGCGCTCTTATGGTTTCACGAAGCTTAACGCCCCGTTAATGCTCTCCTTGGGTGAACAGGCGGCGCACTGGATCATTCGCCGAAAGGCGTAAAGGCAAACCTTCGGGGCAAGCGCGCGGAGGCGACGCTGCGTCAAGGCTCCACGACGTTGAGGAAATGCCGCCCCTGCCGGTCCTCGATCTCCACCAGATAGAGATCGGGGTCGAAGCGGATCTCCTTGGCCATGCGCGCATCGGCCTCCGCCTCCGGGCGGCCCGGGGGCACCAGCAGGCAGAACTTGCGGTCGCCGTCATCATCCTCGCCGAACGCGCTCTGCGGGGCCGGCCCATAGAGGGCGGCGGTGCCGTCCAGCGGCGTCACCTTGACGAAGACGGCGCCCGCCTCCTCCGAGCCGCGCCGGGCGACGACACCGAAGGCGCCTTCCACCTGGGCAAGGCGCAGCAGGGCCGAGACGAAAATTCCACTCTTGAGGCGCATGGCTGAATCGTTCGCCGCTCAGTTGATCGCGATGCCGGAAATGAGGCTCAGCTCGCGCACCAGCGCGTCCGTGGGCTCGCCATCCACCGGCATGCGGCGATCCCGCTCGAAGCGGCGGATGGTCTCGCGCGTTTCCACGTTCAGGACGCCTGTCGCCTTGAGCGGGCCATAGCCCAGCTTGTCGAGCGCCCGCTGCACCGAGGCCACGCGCGGCGAGGCGGGCACGTTTGCCGGCGGGCGAATGGGCGCGCCCGCGCCCGAGGCACCGGCCCCGCTTGAGGATGTCGACACCGTCATGGGCCCGGTGGCGGAGAGCGGCCCCACCTTCAGCGGCGGCCGCAGGCTGGACACCGGCCGTGGCGCGGCGATGGCGCCAGCTGCCGCCTCCTCCGCGCTCACCGGCTTGAGCTGCGTGGTCATGCCGGTGACCGAGGTCTTGGACGCCAGATAGCCCAGCGTGCCATTGGTCTCCCCGCCGGCGGCGGTGGAACCGTGGCCATTGGGATTCACCGGCGGCAGGGGAATGGAGACCGGGCCGGAAGTGCCACGCGGCGCCTTGCCCTTCTCGCTCCCGGCCAGGGCCGCCGGGGCCCCCGGCATGGCCGCCAGGACGTGGGGCGGCGGCACCTGCATCAACAGCGCATTCGCCGCGACGGCACCGCCCGCCGCCACCACCACGGCGGCCACGAGGACGTCCAGCACCTTCAGCCGGCGCCCCCCGCGGGGCGGCGGCGGCGCGAACGGATCTCCGGGCCCGCCGATGGAGGGTGCCTCGGAAAGCGCGGCGGCGGTGTCGAGCGTCATGCCATTCTCCTCACCCGGGGTTCGGCGCCGCGACGGGCCGGAAAGGCGGCCACCACGTCACCCTCGCGGGCTGAATTCCGAACCGTCGCCTCATCCGACGCGGCGCGCGCGGGCGCCAGCGGCAGGGTCACGGTCACAGTCGTTCCACGCCCGGGCACACTGTCCACGCGGAAGGTGCCGTCATGCAGCTTCACCAGCCCCTTCACCACGGCGAGGCCAAGGCCGCTGCCACGGGCGCGCTGGGCCACCTCCCCGGTCTGGAAGAAGGGCTCGCCCAGGCGCGCCACGTCCTCCGGCCGGATGCCGGGACCGGTGTCGCGCACGCGAAGGGCCAGCCGGTCGCCCCGGCGGCGCGCCGTCAGCTGCACGCGGCCGCCCTCGGGCGTGAACTTGACTGCATTGGACAGAAGATTGAGCACGATCTGGCGCAGGGCCCGCCGGTCGGCGCAGACCGGCGGCAGCGCGCTGGTCACCAGCGTGCGCACCCGCACGCTCTTGCGCGTGGCCTCCAGCCCCACCATCTCGCCGCAGCCGGCCACCAGCTCGACCATGTCGATACTCTCCGGCTCCAGCGCGTAGGCCCCGGCCTCGACGCGGGAGAGGTCGAGAATATCGTTGACGAGCCCCAGCAGGTGCTGGCCGCTCTCATGGATGATGCGGGCGTATTCCGCCTTGCGCGCATCATCCATCGGCGCGCCCGTATCGGTCGCCAGCAGCTCGGAAAAGCCCAGTATGGCGTTGAGCGGCGTGCGCAGCTCATGGCTCATGGCGGCCAGGAAACGGCTCTTGGCGGCATTGGCCTGCTCCGCGTCGGCGCGGGCGCGGGCCTCCTCATCCACCTCCTGGCGCGACACGCGGGCCTCGCGCCAAACCAGGCGAGCCCGGCCTTCCGGCGCCGGCAGGCAGCGGATCTCCAGAGGCAGGAACGATGTGCCATCGGCCTCGGAGGCACAGCTCAGGCGGACGTCGCACGCCACGGGCCTGCGCCCCTCGGCCGCCTCGCGCACCGCGGACATGAAAGCGGGGCGATCCGCCACCAGGACACGGCCGAACAGGCCCGGCCCCTGGAGCCCCTCGCGCGGGGCGCGGGCCAGAGCGCCATCCTGCAATTCCACGCGGACCACATCGCCCTGGGCATCGTGAATGGTCACCAGCACGGCGCCGGAGCGCAGCTCCGCATCCGAGACACCAGTGGCGGCGCGGGCGACCCCCGCCGACATGGCCGCCAGCGTGCCGCACAACAAGCCGGCCGCCAGCAGCGACAGCGCATCGGCGGGCTCTCCGGCGAACAGGCCGACGGCCTGGGCCACGAGCACCACACCGGCGCTCACCAGCGCCAGCACCCCGAGCACGCCCAGCACCATGGCCATCACACGGCCGAGCACCGCCAGGCGCGGCAGGCCTTCAGCCTCGGCCTGCGACGTCGCGCGGGCCTGATCGCCGAGCCTGTCCAAACCGCGTGGCCGCACCATCTTCCTCTCAACCGCCGACATCTCAACCGCCGACATGGGAATGACCGACATGTGGACCCACAGGGGGATGAATCGGTCCCCGTTGTGATCCGGAATGGGAGCACTCTGCCACGCCAGCCTTTAAGCGAACGCTAAGCCGGGACCGACACCAGCATTAACGATGTCTTGAAAAGACCCTGTGCGCGCACGCCGCCAGCGCTCACGGGGCGGCCCGGCGATGGTATGTTCGCGAGGCGTGCGGCGTCAGGCCTGGAAAGGGAGCATGAGGATCTCATCCGCCCCGCGGCACGCCGGCAAGACCTTTGCCGTCCCGGCCCGCGGTGCCCTCACAAGGGGCGCGGGCGACGGCTCGATCTGACGAGGGCGCCATGTTCTTCCTGCTGCGTATGGCCTTCTGGATCGCCCTGGTGCTCCTGCTGCTGCCGCTCGGCCTCAAGGGAACCACCGGGCAGGATGTGAGCGTGTTCGACGCCTTCGGCGCGGTGCAGGCCGTGGTGGCGGACGCACGCGGCTTCTGCGATCGCCAGCCCGAGGCCTGCGCCGTGGGCGGGCAGATGGCGAGCCACCTGGTGGAGAAGGCCCAGGCCGGCGCGCAGTGGCTATCGGAAACCCTCGGCTCCCATGATCCCCACGCGCCCGGCACGCCCCCGGCGGCAACGCCCGCCACCGGTGCCGCCGACAGCCAGGGGCTGACCCCGCAGGACCTCGCCCCCGCCTGGGGCAACGGAGACAAGGTGCAGCCCGCCAGTGCTCCCCAGGGTGCTCCCGCCCCCGCCAAGCGGCCGAGCTGAGCACGACCGGCGGGGTGGGTTTCCCCGTCTCTCGCCCTCAGGGACACGGGCGCGCCTCTCGCGCTCGCGCTTTTTGACGCGAACCGGTCTCCCCCGCGCCGGAACACGCACCAGGGTGCGCCGAGGTTCCTTTTGCCCCGCCGCGGCTCTCGCGATATGCTGGATGATGCATTGCACGCACGCCGCCTCAGCGGCGCCCATTGCTAGACCATCCATAGGCCCGGCGCATTGGACGAAGGGACCGGTTTCATGACCACGAAGGACGACCTGATCTCCGATTTCGAATTCCTGGACAATTGGGAAGACCGCTACCGCCACGTCATCGAGCTCGGCAAGGCGCTGCCGCCCTTCCCGGAATCGGAGCGCAACGAAGCCAACAAGGTGCAGGGCTGCGCCAGCCAGGTGTGGCTCATCAGCGAGCTGAAGACGACGCCCAAGGGCACCATTCTGGAGTTCCAGGGCGATTCCGACGCGCATATCGTGAAGGGGCTGGTGGCGGTTCTGCTCACCCTCGTTTCCGGCCATAGCCCCCAGGAGATCCTGGAAACGGACGTTCTCGCCATTTTCCGGCAGATCGGGCTTGAGGGGCATCTCACGCCCCAGCGCTCCAACGGCCTGCGCTCCATGGTGGAACGCATCCGCAACCACGCCCGCGCCGCTCTCGCCACGGCCTGACGCCAAGCGCTCGCCGGCCTCGTGAGAGGCGGGCCGGCCCTTCGTGGGCGCGCATGGGCACGGGCGGTCAGGGCAGCCCCTGTGTCCGCCTTCGGTCCTGCACACGATCCGTCCGAGGTTTTTCGCGCACGGCCGCTCCCGGCCGCGCGGAGAGAATGCGCGAACTCAAGACGCCCGGGCATGTCCCGAATTGCTGAGACGGGAGTTGCCCCAAAACCCCTGCGAGCGCCGGGTACGCAAGTTCGCTTCAGGACGGCGCCTTAGCGCAATGATCCAGCGTCCTCCCTTAATCGCGCGAGGGGGAGACGCTCGAGAGCGTCTGCGAGCGAAGGGGGAACCGGTTCGCGTGAAGGGCACGGGTCGAAACAAGAGCCCGGGCGGTTCGGCGTTTCCTTAGAAACTGAGATCGCCCAACCATACGCCCACCGTCGTTCACGCCCCCGTTCCACCGGCAGCAATGACCGGCGGCGCATCACGGTCGTGGAAGTCGGCCCCGCCCAGCCCTAGGGGCTGCGGGCTCCTCATCGGTTCCGCCCGGCCCGCTCGCGCACCGCCCCTCAATGATGCTATCCAGGGCCACCGAAGCGCCCGGCGGGCGCCGGACGACCGCGACCGGCCACCCATTGGCCGTCGCCTTCGACGCATCATTCGAGAGGATGGCCCGTGCCCAGCCCCTTCGCCAAGCTGCTGCGCGCCAAAGGCATCCGCTCAGAAAACGGTCGTGCCAGCGCCGGGGCCAGCGCCCGCATGTCGCCTTCGCGGCCCGAGACACGCGACGTGAAGCCCACCCCGGTGAAGCGACTGCGGACGCACGCGCCGAAGGCGTTTCATGGCAATCCGCCGGAGCATCGCGGGGACACCTTGAAACAGGGGGGCCCCTTCAGCTCCCACCCCAGCCATTCACCCAGGCGAGGCGCCCCCTGCGGCGCGCCTTCCGGTGCCCGCCCCATCGGCCCAACGGCAATGACGGCCGCAGCGCGCCCGCTTTCCGATGCCGTCGGGGGTGGGGTCATGCGTGGGCCGGGCGCGCCATGACGCCGGGAACCGGAGAGGCGCGCGGGAAGGTGAGGCAGCAGTGGGCCATGGGCCTGGCCGCGCTGGTTCTCGCCGTGAGCCCCGTGGCCGTGCTGGCGTTGCGCCCGCCGGGGCACAGCCCCGAGCCGGCCCTTGCTCCGGGAATCATCGCGGGAAATGTGCCGGCGAAGGATTCCTCGCCCCTTGAAGCGCCCGCCGAAGCCCCCCCCGCCCCGGCTGACACGACGCTTTCGGCGGAGGCGCAGCCTCTCGCGGAGGCCGGCAGGAGCGGTCCCTGCGCCCTGGACGCGGTGCCCGCCGCCGAGCGCAACCGCTGCCTCTACGATACCATCCGCACCAGCGAGCTGGCCCTGGAAGCCGAGTTGGCCAATGCGCTGCGGGTGATCGACGCGCGCAGTGATCTGGCCCCGGTGCAGCGCAACCGCTGGAAAAGCCTGCTGGACGAGGCTCAGTCGCGGTTCCTGCTCTATCGCAACTTCGACTGCCAGAGCGTCGCCCCCTTCGAGGGCAAAAGGGGCATCGGCAATTTCGAAGAGCGCGCCTTGTGCCTCATCACCGCCAATACGCGGCGCGCCGAGGCCCTGGCCGCCCGCTACGTGCTGCCGCCCACTGAGGTGGAACGAGCCGTGCGCGACGGGCCCGCGCCGCAAGCGGGCACCTGGACCCACGCGACGCCGCAGATCCTCGATTGAAAGAGGTCCTCGATTGAAACAGTGCCCCGGAGTGCCATCGCGGGCACTCCGGGCCCCGATGTCACTCAGGCCGCCAGGTCCTGCTTTTCCGCCACGGTGGAATCAGCGTTCAGGCGGTAAATGATGGGGGAGCCGGTGGCGAGCTCGCGCTTCAGGATGCTTTCCGGCGTGTGCTTCTCCAGCACCATGATGAGCGCACGTAGGGAGTTGCCGTGGGCGGTCACCAGAGTGCGGTTCCCGCGCAGCACGCTCGGCAGGATCTCCTGCACGTAATAGGGCAGCACGCGGGCCACCGTGTCGCGCAGGCTCTCACCGCCGGGCGGGGGGACATCATAGGAGCGGCGCCAGGCATGCACCTGCTCCTCGCCCCACTTCTCGCGGGCGTCGTCCTTGTTGAGGCCCGAGAGGTCGCCATAGTCCCGCTCGTTCAGGGCCAGGTTCTTCACCGGCTCCAGGGCGCCCTGGCCCATCTCGTTCAGGATGAGCGAGCAGGTGGTCTGGGCGCGGCTGAGGGCGGAGGTGAAGGCAGCGTCGAACACCAGGCCCTGCGCCTTGAGGCTGGCGCCGGCGCGCTTGGCTTCCATCACGCCCTGCTCGGTCAGCGCCGGATCGCGCCAGCCGGTGAACAGGTTCTTGAGGTTCCACTCGCTCTGTCCGTGACGGACGAGCACGAGGATACGGTCGGACATCAACAGCTCCGAAAACGCGGGTTCAGAAATCGGACAGGCCGAGCACGTCGGCCATGGAATAGAGCGCCGGCGCGCGCCCCTTCACCCAGCGTGCCGCCACCAGCGCGCCATGGGCGAAAATCATGCGGTCCTCGGCCTTGTGCACCAGCTCGATGCGCTCGGCCGGGCCGGCGAAGATGACGGCATGCTCGCCCACCACGGAGCCGCCGCGCAGGCTGGCAAAGCCGATGGTGCCCGGCTTGCGCGCGCCGGTCTGGCCGTCACGCCCGCGCTCGGACCATTCATCCAGGTCGCGCCCGCGCCCCTCGGCCGCCGCCTCGCCTAGCAGCAGAGCGGTGCCGGAAGGCGCATCCACCTTCTTGTTGTGGTGCATTTCCAGGATTTCGATATCGAACGTCTCATCCAGCGTGGCCGCCACGCGCCGGGTCAGCGCGGCCAGCAGGTTGACGCCGAGGCTCATATTGCCGGACTTCACCACCGCCGTGGCCTTCGCCGCCGCGGTGAGCGCCACCGTGTCCTGGGCGGAAAAGCCGGTGGTGCCGATCACCATCGCCACCCCGCGTTCCGCCGCCACGCCCGCGAGGCGCACCGAGCCGGCGGGCGAGGAGAAATCGATCACCACATCCGCGCCATCGAGCACCTGCGGGAGGTCCGTCTCATCGCTGCGAACGGGAATGCCATTGGCCGGCAGCCCCGCCACCACGCCGGAATCTGCGCCGAGATAGGCGCTGCCGGCGTGCTCCAGCGCACCGGCCAACACCAAACCCTTCTGCTCGGAAATGGCCTTGACGAGGGTGCGGCCCATGCGGCCGCCGGCTCCGGCGATGACGATGCGCAGGTCGGACACGCGCGTGCTCCTCAAGAGAATGGGGGGACGGGCTCAGGCAGCGGGCTGCCGGCCCGCATAGCCGGAAATGATGATGAGGTCGCCTTCCGCCGCGCGCTTGCGGCGGGAGAAGGCCTGCTGGTAGGCGAAGGAGTGGTAGCAGGCCTTCGCGCTGGCGAGATCGGGAAAGGCGATCACGATGTACTGCGAGCGGCCCTTGCCCTCCACCACCACGCTGCGCCCGCTGCGCACCAGGAACCAGCCGCCGAACTCCGCCAACGCCTTCACATTGGCCGCGCGATACTGGTCATAGGCCGCCGGGTCGGTGACATCCATGCGCACCATCCAATAGCCGCGGGGGAACTCGTGCGTGCTTTCGGCCGGGGCCTGGGCGCTCGGCTGCTCGCCATCATAGCCTTCCACCACGGCGAGGTCGGTGATGGCGCAGTCACCCCGCAGCGCCGCCACCTTCCGGTATTCGGGCGAGTTGCAGGCCGCCACGGCCTCGTCATAGGAGGGCCACTCCACCAGCACGTTGCGGTGGCGCTTGATGCCCTCCATGTGCTCGAAATCGCCGCCGGCGATCAGGAACTTGGCCTTGCGCTCGGCCAGGAAGGCCACGTTGGCGTTGGCATAGGTGATGAAATCGACGGGATCGACCACGTCGACATTGATGAACCAATATCCCTTGGCCATGCTTACCCCCTCTCCCACATCAGTCGCCGGCGAGCTCGGACAGGATCTGCCGCGCGGCCTCGCGCGGGTCCGGCGCGGCGATCACGGGACGCCCCACCACGATCATGTCGGCTCCGGCGGCCACGGCTTCGGCCGGGCTCGCAATTCGCTTCTGGTCTCCCACGGCGGCGCCGCGTGGGCGCACGCCAGGCGTGACCACCAGCCCGTCCGGCCCGAGCACGGTGCGCACCATGGCCGCATCCGTGGGGGCGCAGATGACGCCGGCGACACCGGCGGCGCGCGCATCCCCGGCGCGGCGGCGCACGGTTTCGGTGACGCCCGCGGCATAGCCGGCGGCGGCAAGGTCCGCATCGTCATAGGAGGTGAGGACGGTGACGCCCAGCACCTTCAGCGGCGAGCCGGCGGCGCCGCGCGCGGCGGCGGCGAGGGTCTGGGGATAGGCATGAACGGTGAGCAGGCTCACACCCCGGGCGGCGGCGGCGGCCGTGGCGCGCTCCACCGTATTGCCGATGTCGTGCAGCTTCAGGTCCAGGAACACCCGCTTGCCGGAGCCGATGAGGTCGGCGGCGAGGTCCAGCCCGCCGGCAATGGTGAGCTCCAGCCCGATCTTGTAGAAGGAGACGTCGTCGCCGAGCTGCCACACGAGCGCTTCAGCCGCGCTCACACTGGGGAAGTCCAGGGCGACGATGAGACGTTCGCGCGCCGCGTCGATGCGCTGCTGGTGGTCTCCGCCCGAAAGCGCTGCGCTCATGGCCCCTCCTCAATGGCTCCGGCGGGGCTGCGCGGGTGGACGGCTCCACCCGATCTCACCGCCGGATCGAGGAGGCGTAGCCGCCGCGACGATGGGTGGCAAGGTGCGCCGCCGGAATTCTCGACAGCAAGCGGCTCAGGGCCCCGAGGGGCTCAGGGCCGGTGATAGACCCACACGCGGGCCGGCGGGATGTTCATCCACACCCGCGGCGACACCTTGCCCTCGATCTTGCCAGGCAGGAGCGGCACCGGGGACACGACCGCATAGGTGAACTGCACGAACGGCGCGCCGGGCACGGTGAGGTCGAACGCCTCATTCACCATCCGGTGGCGCTCGGCCTGGGGCATGGTGAACAGCGGCAGCGACGAAATGGTGCCCACGGCCTTGCCCGGCAGCGCATTGCCCAGGGTCTTGCGCATGGCATAGGCATCGCCGTGAATGACGGTGACACCCGGATAGCGGCGGCGCAGCAGGGCGCAGAATTCCGGATTGTACTCGATGAGGAACAGCCGCTCGGGCGCGAAGCCCCGCGCCAGCAGCGCCTTGGTGACCGGGCCGGTGCCCGGGCCAAGCTCGATGACCGGGCCGTCTTTGCTCGGATCGAGATAGCTCGCCATCATCTTGGCGAGGCCGGGGCTGGAGGGGGAGACCGCACCGGTTTTCAGCGGGTTCCGGAACCACGACTGCAGGAAGCGCACCTCGTCGTTGAGGCCCCCCTTCGGGGAAGAATTGCGCGGCTCTCGGGAATGAAACATCAGCGGCACCTCTGGCGCCCAATCAAGGAGTGTCAGGCGATTAGACGGGATCGGGGCGATGGTCAAGATTCAGGGGCCGCCCGCAGCACCCCATGCAACAGGTTGTCGAGCATTCCCGCCAGCAGTTCCTCCTCCGGCGCGGAGAGGAACGCGGAGCAGGTGATCTTGAGGCTGGCAAGGCCATGGAGCAGCACCCACAGGCCGGTCGCCAGGCTCTCCGGCTGCGCCCCGGCGCGCAGGCGTCCGGCGGCGGCGAGCTCCGCAAATACGCCCGCCAGCAGGGCAAAGGCGGCCGCCCCCGTCTCATCTTTGCCGCCAAGGGCGCTGGCGGCAAAGCCCGGCTCCATGAAGATCAGGCGATAGGTTTCCGGCTCCTCACGGGCGAACTGCACATAGGCCCGGCTCAGCGCGCGAAGGCGGGCCAGCGGGCCCGCTTCGCACCCCGCCTCGGACAGGCGGGCATGAAGGGAGCGCATACCTGCCTCGCCCAGTTCGCGGGCAATGGCCTCCCGGCATTCGAAGTGCAGGTACAGGGCCGCCGGTGAATAACCCGCCTGCTGGGCGATCCGCCGCATGGTGAGCGCCGCGAATCCCTCATCGAGAACGATGCGCCGGGCCGCCTGCAGGATGCGCTCGCGGGCATCCTCCTTCCGGCGGGCACGGGGGCTGGGGTTCTGATTTTCGTCCATGGGCGCAGCAAACCTGTTGACGTGAACGGCGTTTAGTTTATGAACAGTGTTCAGGAGCGGTTCTATGACCGACGCGTCCTCCATGCAAGCACACGCGCCTGCCCGCATCGGCCTCGTCGGCGGCACCGGCCCCATTGGCGCCAGCATCGGCGCGGCGTTTGCAGCCACCGGCACGCCCTTCGCCGTGATCGGCCGCAGCCTCCCCTCCATCACCGACCATTTCCGTGGCGTGCCGGGAGTGGAAGCGCGGCAGTGGGACCCCGACGACCCGGCGCGCATCCGCGCCGCCGTGCGCGGGCTCGAAACGCTGGTCTATATGGTGGGTGTTCCCTATGACGCGTTCCGCCTGCATCCGGAGCTCATGCGCCGCACCCTGGAGGCCGCCGAGGCGGAAGGCGTGCGCCGGCTGCTTCTCATCGGCACCGCCTACCCCTTCGGGCGGCCGCGCGCGGCCCGGGTGGATGAGAGCCATCCGCGCGAACCGCACACATTCAAGGGGCGCATGCGCAAGGAACAGGAAGACCTGGTGCTGGAGGCCGGCGCGCAAGGCCGCATCGCCACCGCCATCCTCCGCCTGCCCGACTTCTACGGGCCGCAGGTGGAGCGCAGCTATCTGGCCGACATCTTCGCCGCGGCGGCCGCCGGGCGCCGGGCCAAGGTCATCGGCCCCATCGACACGCCCCATGAATTCGTCTTCGTGCCCGATGTGGGGGAGGTGGTGCGCCGGCTGCTGATGCGCGAGGGCGCCTTCGGCCGCGCCTTCAATCTGGGCGGCGCCGGCACCATCACCGTGCGGCAGGTGGCGGAACAGGCCTTCATGCTGGTGCGCAGCAATCCCAGGCTGTTCGTCGCCAACAGGCTCATGCTGCGCCTGGCGGGCCTGTTCGACCCGCTGATGCGCGAACTGGTGGAGATGCATTATCTGATGACCGACCCGGTCATCTTCGACGATACCGCCCTCACCCAGCTCCTCGGGCCGCTGACGAAGACCTCCTATGCGGAGGGCATCGCCCGCTCCATGGATGCCGCCCGGCGGGCCCTGCGCCCGGCCTGAGCGGCGCCGTCAGGCGCCGTCGCTGGGTGCGCCGCTGGCGCCCTGGCCGGTGGCGCCCTGGAAGAACTCCTTCACCTTGGAGAAGAAGCCCGTGGACTCGGGATGGGTCTCGCCAGAGCATTCCTTGTCGAACTCGGTGAGCAGCTCCCGCTGGCGCTTGGTGAGCTTCTGCGGGGTTTCCACCACCACCTGCACATACATGTCGCCGAAATTGCGGGTGCGCAGGACCGGCATGCCCTCGCCCGTCAGGCGGAAGCGCTTCTGCGACTGGGTGCCCTCGGGAATCTTCACCTTGGTCTTCTCACCGCCAATGGTGGGCACCTCCACCTGCCCGCCGAGGGCGGCGGTGACCATGGAGATGGGCACCCGGCAATACAGGTCCGCCCCCTCGCGCTGGAAGAAGGGATGGGGCTCCAGCGACAGGAAGATATAGAGGTCGCCCGCCGGCCCGCCGCGCACGCCGGCCTCGCCCTCGCCGCCCAGGCGGATGCGGGTGCCGTCTTCCACGCCCGCGGGAATCTGCACCGAAAGGGTACGTTCGCGCGTCACCCGGCCGGCGCCGCCGCAGGAGCCGCACGGATCCTCGATGATGGAGCCGCGGCCCTGGCAGCTCGGGCAGGTGCGCTCCAGGGTGAAGAAGCCCTGGGCATGGCGGATCTTGCCGGCGCCGCCGCAGGTGCGGCAGGTCTTCGGGCTGGTGCCCGCCTTGGCGCCGCTGCCGTTGCAGGCCTCGCAGGTGACGGAGGTGGGGATCTTGATCTGCGCGGTCTTGCCGGAGAACGCTTCTTCCAGCGTGATCTCCATATTGTAGCGCAGGTCGGCGCCGCGCCCGCGCGACTGGCCACCACGGCTGCCGCCACCGCCGCCGCGCCCCATGGCGCCGCCGAACAGGTCGTCGAAGATATCCGCGAAGGACGAGGCGAAATCGGAGCCGAAGCCGGGGCCCCCGCCGCCCCCATTCTCGAACGCGGCATGGCCGAAGCGGTCGTAGGCGGCGCGCTTCTGCGGATCCTTCAGGATCTCGTAGGCTTCGTTGACTTCCTTGAAGCGGATTTCCGCGTCCGCGTCATTCTGGTTGCGGTCCGGGTGCCACTTCATGGCCAGCTTGCGGTAGGAGGCCTTCAGCACCGTCTCGTCGGCGCCGCGGTCGCAGCCGAGGATCTCGTAAAAATCGCGCTTGGCCATGCTCACTCTTCACCCGCCGCAACCGGCCCTGGTCCGTTTTCACCCCGTTCCGCCGGCGCCGAAGCGACCCGGAGAGGAACCTTGGGCGAAGCCTCCGGCTGAATGCGCCGGATGTGCGGGGCGCTCGCAGCCGGGCGCCGGGAACAGGCGGTCACGCTATCTGTCGCCGCATCCCGGCATCCCCTGGGGGCCGGTTCCATGCAGCGGTTGAAACAACACGCTCCGCCACGGTGGGCGGAAGGAAGAAGCGGCGGGCTGAGGCCCGCCGCTTCATGATCAGGCCGACTTCTTCTTGTCGTCGTCCACTTCGGTGAACTCGGCGTCCACCACGTCGTCCTTCGGCTTGGCGGCCGCGCCGTCCTCGCCGCCGCCCTGCTGGGCCGCATACATGGCCTCGCCGAGCTTGAGGGAGACCTGCGCCAGGGCCTGGGTCTTGGCCTCGATGGCCTCGACATCCTCACCCGAGAGCACGCCCTTCAGGTCGGAGATGGCGGTCTCGATGGCGCTCTTGTCGCCCTCGCCGATCTTGGTGCCGTGCTCGGACAGCGCCTTCTCGGTGGAGTGCACCAGCGCCTCGCCGTGGTTCTTGGCCTCGGCCAGGGCCTTGCGCTTCTTGTCGTCGGCCGCGTGGGCCTCGGCGTCCTTGACCATCTTCTCGATGTCGGCCTCGTTGAGACCGCCGGAAGCCTGGATGCGGATCTGCTGCTCCTTGCCGGTGCCCTTGTCCTTGGCGGAAACCTGCACGATGCCGTTGGCGTCGATGTCGAAGGTCACCTCCACCTGCGGCACGCCGCGGGGCGCCGGCGGGATGCCGACGAGGTCGAACTGGCCGAGCATCTTGTTGTCGGCCGCCATCTCGCGCTCACCCTGGAACACGCGGATGGTCACTGCGGTCTGTCCGTCCTCGGCCGTGGAGAACACCTGGCTCTTCTTGGTCGGGATGGTGGTGTTGCGGTCGATGAGGCGGGTGAACACGCCGCCCAGGGTCTCGATGCCCAGCGACAGCGGGGTCACGTCGAGCAGCAGCACGTCCTTCACGTCGCCCTGGAGCACGCCGGCCTGGATGGCGGCGCCGATGGCGACCACTTCATCCGGGTTGACGCCCTTGTGGGGCTCCTTGCCGAAGAACTGCTTCACCACTTCCTGGACCTTGGGCATGCGGGTCATGCCGCCCACCAGCACCACTTCGTCGATCTGGCCGGCGGAAAGGCCAGCATCCTGCAGCGCCTTCCGGCACGGCTCGATGGTGCGCTGGATCAGGTCTTCCACCAGCGCCTCGAACTTGGCGCGGGTGAGCTTCATGGTGAGATGCTTCGGGCCCGAGGCATCGGCGGTGATGAAGGGCAGGTTGATCTCGGTCTGCGCGGCGGACGAGAGCTCGATCTTGGCCTTCTCGGCGGCTTCCTTCAGCCGCTGGAGGGCGAGCTTGTCGTTGCGCAGGTCGATGCCCTGCTCCTTCTTGAACTCGTCGGCCAGGTAGTTCACCAGCCGCATGTCGAAGTCTTCACCGCCCAGGAACGTGTCGCCGTTGGTGGACTTCACCTCGAACACGCCGTCGCCGATCTCCAGCACCGACACGTCGAAGGTGCCGCCGCCGAGGTCATAGACCGCGATGGTGCCGGCCGACTTCTTGTCGAGGCCATAAGCGAGCGCCGCCGCAGTCGGCTCGTTGATGATGCGCAGCACCTCGAGACCGGCGATCTTGCCGGCGTCCTTGGTGGCCTGGCGCTGGGCGTCGTTGAAGTAAGCGGGAACGGTGATGACGGCCTTCTCGACCTTCTCGCCGAGGAACGACTCGGCGGTCTCCTTCATCTTCTGCAGGACGAAGGCAGAGATCTGGGAAGGCGAATACTTCTTGCCGTCGGCCTCCACCCAGGCGTCGCCATTGTCGGCGCGCACGATGTGGTAGGGCACCAGGTTCTTGTCCTTGGTGACGGTGGGATCATCGAAGCGGCGGCCGATGAGGCGCTTCACCGCAAAGAAGGTGCGCTCCGGATTGGTCACGCCCTGCCGCTTGGCAGGCTGACCCACCAGACGCTCGCCATCCTCCGTGAAAGCGACGATGGACGGCGTGGTGCGCGCGCCCTCGGCGTTCTCGATGACTTTCGGGGTGGTTCCCTCCATCACCGCAACGCACGAATTGGTGGTGCCGAGGTCGATACCGATGATCTTGGCCATATAGTTTCTCCTTGCCGGCAGACCGGCCGGGCCCTTTCGGCACCCGCCTGGGATAGGTCGCGGGCCCCTGCCGCAACCGATCCGCCGGCCCCCTTCACTTGAAATTGGGGTTCGTCGCGAAAACGACGATCGAGGCGGATATAGGGGGGGGTGTTTGGCGCCGCAAGGCGTGGTAGCAGGCGGATGCGCCCTTTTTCACTCGCTCGCGAGGATGCCGACCATGCCCCTCTCCCGCCCCGTCGGAACCTCGGGACGGAGCGCCGATGCGCGCTCCGTCCTGGTTGTGGTGGACCTGCAGGTGGACTTCCTGCCCGGCGGCGCCCTCGCCGTGCCCGGCGGACACGAGGTCGTGCCCCTGGCCAACCTCGCGGCGAGCTCCTTCCGCAATGTCGTCCTGACCCAGGACTGGCACCCCGCGGACCATGTCTCCTTCGCCTCCAACCACCCGGGCAAGGCGCCCTACGACACCATCGCCCTGCCTTATGGCGAGCAGGTGCTGTGGCCGGACCATTGCGTCGAGGACAGCATCGGCGCCCGCTTCGCGACCCGGCTGGAGATCCCCCACGCCCAGCTCATCATCCGCAAGGGCCACCATCGCACCATCGACAGCTATTCCACCTTCTACGAAGCCGACCGCACCACCCCCACAGGCCTTACCGGCTACCTCAAGGAGCGGGGGATCGACACTGTCTACCTGATGGGCCTGGCCACCGACTTCTGCGTGGCGTGGTCGGCGGTGGACGCGACCCGCCACGGCTTCACCACCTATGTGGTGGAGGACGCCTGCCGCGCCATCGACGTCAACGGCTCCCTGGCGCGGGCCCTTGACCAGATGGATGCCGCCGGGGTCCGGCGGCTGCGGCTCGACGATATCGTGGCGTGAGCCCTCGCGGGCTCACATCTCCGCCGTCATCCAGCCCATGGCCGCGCCGGTGGCGTCGGTGACGATCGCGATGCGGCCCACCCCGGGCACCTCGAACGGGGGACGGATCACCTGCCCGCCATTCTCCTCCAGGAGCTTGAGGCGCGCCTCGAGATTGTCCACGTTGATGTAGGGGAACCAGTGGGGCGGCACCTCCGGCGGCAGGATCTCAGTCTTGTCCATCAGGCCCGCCACGGGCTCCTCGCCGAGATGGGCGACGTAATAGGGGTGAGCCCCATCGGTGGGCATTTCCGCGAACGACCAGCCAAGAGTGGCGCCGTAAAAGGCCTTGGCCTTTTCCACGTCGTCCGTCATCAGCTCGTTCCAGTAGAATTTTCCATGCTGGGCCATGGGCGCCTCCTCCTGTTGGGCGCTCCTGTGTACACGATGACCCAGGCCCGCGCTCGCACCCATTTCGCCGATCCGGCGGGATCCGGTGGACAGCGGGCCCGAGGCCAGCGCACGGCGCGCCCGGGGAGCTGGGCAATGGTATGATGCGCGCGTCCGCGGACCGGAGGCCACCATGACCCACGTCCTTGAGCTCGCCCCCGGCGCCCTGTGGTATCCGGAAGCCATTGGCCCGCAGGAGCAGGTGGCCCTGCTGGCCGATATCCGCGCGGTGCTCGCGCAGGCGCCCCTGTTCACGCCCACCATGCCGCGCACCGGCAAGAGCCTCTCCGTGCGCATGAGCAATTGCGGGCCGCTGGGCTGGGTCTCCGATGCCGGCGGCTATCGCTACCAGGCCTTCCACCCCGACACCCGCGCCCCCTGGCCCCCCATGCCGGAGCGCCTGCAGGACGCCTATGCCCGCTTCGGCACACCCATGGCCCCCGCGGAGGCCTGCCTCATCAATTATTACGCCCCCGACGCGCGCATGAGCCTGCACCAGGACCGCGACGAGGCGGACCTGACCGCCCCGGTGGTTTCCATCTCCCTGGGCGACACGGCCCTGTTCCGGCTGGGCGGCGCCGAGCGGTCGGGGCCGACGCGCTCCATCCGCCTGGCCTCCGGCGACGTGTTCGTGCTCTCGGGGGCGAGCCGCCTGGCCTTTCACGGGGTGGACCGGATCATGGGCGGGTCGTCGCGGCTGCTGGCGGAAGGCGGGCGCTTCAATCTCACCCTGCGGCGCGTCACCTGCGCCGGGTGATGGGGGCGGGTGACTGGGACCGCGCATTCGTGCGAACCTGACGCGGATTTGCCGGGCCGATTCGCCTTCCGCGTGCGCCCGGCCGCCTCGATGGAGCCCCTCCCGATGCTTCATGGCTTGCTGCGCCGTGGAATGAACGGGCTTGCCGCCCTTGGCCTTTCGGTCGCGACCCTGGCGCTGATGGCCGCCGCCGCCCTTGCGGGCGAAGTGGTGTTTCCGCGCGGCTCGGTGATGGGGCTGGAGCCTCCGCCCGGAATGGTGGAAAGCACCACCTTCGCCGGCTTTGAGGACCGGGCGCACAACGCCTCCATCCTGATGGTGGACATGCCGCCCCAGGCCTATGCGCAGATCGAGGATGGCTTTTCCGATACCGCGCTGGCCAGCAAGGGCATCACCGTGGAATCCCGCGGGCCCTTCACCATTCCCGGCGCGAAGGGCTATCTGGTCACCGGCACGCAGACCGCCGGCCCCTTCCGCGTGCGCAAGTGGATCCTCCTCGCCGGCACCGACCTCGTGACCGCCCTCGTCACCGTGCAGGTGGCGGAGACCGATGCGGCGGCCCTGCCCGACGCGGAGGTGCGCAAGGCCCTCGCCACCCTCGCCTTCCGCTCGCCGCAGGACCAGGTGGCGGCGTTGCCCTTCACCGTGACGGACCTGGCCGGGTTCCGCGTGGTGCGCACATTCGGCGGCTCCACCGTGATGCTCACCGATGGGCCGAAGAACACCATCGAGGGCGCGGAGCAGCCCTATTTCGTCGTGTCGGTGGCATCCGGCGCGCCGCGCGAGGATGAGCGCCGCCAGTTCGCGCTGCGGGCCCTCTCCACCCTTTCGGGCCTCAAGGACATGCGGCTGGAGCGCGCCGAGCCCCTGCGCATCGCCCAGCTGCCCGGCTATGAGGTGATGGCCCAGGCGGTGGACGCCAAGACCGGCGACGCGGTGAAGATCGTGCAATGGCTGCGCTTCGGCCAGACCGGGCACATTCGCATGGTTGGCATTTCCAAGCTCGATGCCTTCCCCGAGCTCTACCCCCGCTTCCGCGCCATCCGCGACGGCATCGACGCACGCTAGGGGCTCGCCCAGATCACAGACGGCGGCAGCGTGGGAGCCGGCTACATTCCCCAACACAATACGCGACGCGCACCAACGCGGCCGCAGCTCTGCTCCAGCCTCCACGCCGGCGGCGCGGTGACGGCGCGAAACGCGCCCGCCGGATGACCTGAAGGACAGCGCGGACGCCGATGGGTGCCATGCCCCCGGCACGACGGCGCCGGCGGGATAGCGCGATGGCTGCCGCTGGGCGCAATCAAAAACCAGCTTTCCGCCGGACGCACCGTCCTCGGCGCGTCCGGTCAAACGCCAGTCGTCAGGCCACCTTGATGTCGCTCAGGAAGCGCCGCACCTCCTGGTTCAGGGTATCGAGCTGCCGCGTGAGATCGGAGGCCGCGGAGAACACCCGCGTGGCCGCCGAGTTGGACTCGGTCATGGCCTCGGTCACCCGGCCGATGCTGGAGGTCACCTCGATGGTGCCCTGGGAGGCATCGTGGATGTTGCGGGCGATCTCCTGGGTGGCGCTCTCCTGCTGGCGCACCGCATCCGAGATGGATTCGGCCACCGAATTGATGGTGCCGATGGTTCCCGAAATGCCCTCGATGGTGACCAGGGTGGCTTCCGTGTCCGCCTGGATGGTCTCGATCTGCGAGCGGATTTCGGAGGTGGCCTTGCTGGTCTGCTCGGCCAGCTGCTTCACCTCGTCGGCCACCACCGCGAAGCCGCGCCCGGCCTCGCCCGCATGGGCCGCCTCGATGGTGGCGTTCAGCGCCAGCAGATTGGTGCGGCCGGCAATCTCGCTGATGAGGCCGATGATGCTGCCGATGTGATCGGTGGCGTCCGCCAGGGTCTTCACCTTGCTGCTCGCCTGTCCCACATCGGCCACCGCGCGGGTCGTCACCTCCGCGGACTGGGCCACCTGCCGGCTGATCTCGCGCACCGATGCGGAGAGCTGCTCGGTCGCGGCGGCCACCGTCGCCACATTGTCCGAGGCATGCTCCGATGCCGCGGCCACCGCCTGGGACTGGGCCGAGGTCTGTTCCACGAACGCCGTCATGCCCTGGGCCGTGGTGTGCAGGTCCGCCACCGAGGACGACACCACCGACACCACCGATCCCACCGTCTCCTCGAACGAATGGGCAAGGCGGTTGAGCGTCGCCGTGCGGTCGCGCTGGCCGGCCTGGAGATAGACCTGGATGGCGAGATCCATGTCGAGGATGGCGACGCGGATGACCGCCGTCTGCAGCTTCATCGCGTGCTCGGCCTTGCGGCGCGCGAACAGGGCGCCACTCATGTGCTCGTGGCCGAGGGACGCCACCAGATGGCTGATGAGGAAGCTGTAGCCGCCGATATACCAGTGCGGATCCAGGCCCAGCTTGTTGTGCATCTCGCCGATACGGGTGACGGACGCCTCGTATTCCTCATCGAAGCGCGCATCCAGGATGACGGACCAGTGGTTGAGCTGCATGCGCTTGGCGCGCTGCATCTGTTCCGGGCTGCCGAAGAAGCGGCGCGTTTCCGGCTCGGAGCCGACATGCTCATAAAATCTATCAAGCACATCGGAAAGAAGATGAAGAATATCTGCCTTTGACGATTTCAGAAGCGCCGCGGTCTCATTGTCGATGAGATTAAATTTCAGCCGGTCACGCATATTCAGATCGGACGACATATTGCCTCTCGCCCTGTCCCGCCATCCGACAGGAAATAACCCGCAAAAAATAAAAACGTGATTGCTCACCGAAAAAAGGCGGCTCTCGGATCAGAACAACACGTTCCAATGCCAACGCAATAACAAGATAGGCATTTTTACTTAGACTAACACAGGATCGCATCGTTTCAATACGACCAAAACCCGAACAGAACCCGACCACACCTCGTTCACATCACAAATCGGAGACCTGAACCAGCGCCGAGAACCTGAAACGCCACGAGCAGCACGAAAAACGAGATGACTGCCGCGGATGGCCTCGCACCGGCCTTTCCCCTCCCCAGAGCTCTCACATTCGCGCGCATCCCGCGGTGTGAAAGAAGGACCCGATCTCTCAATGCGGCCCGACCACCGCCCCTCACAACAACCATGCGGATGCCTGAAAGCAGCGTTATTCCCGCCAATAACTATCAGACATTCTCTTGCGGCCCCGGCATTGCGGTCGGACCATGCCGCCTAATACCGTTAGTCACCTTCCGGGTGCGCCGCAACATTTATCCAAAGGGGCGCAAGGAGCCGTATCTGCGGTCTTTTGCCTCCGGAGCGGTGCCGGGCGTTCATTTCCGTCATTCGCGCGCGAGTTGCCGGGCCGCAGCCACCGCAGCCTGGCCCAGCGCGAGGCCGCCATCATTGGCCGGCACTGCCGCCGGCAGAAGAACCCGCAAGCCGTGATCGGCCAGGCGTCGCGTCACGATCTCCATCAGCAGCGCGTTCTGGAACACCCCGCCGGAAAGGGCGACGGCCCGCACGCCCTTCTCCTCCGCGCGCAGCGCGGCCGCATCGGCGAAGGCGGTGCCAAGGCCAAGATGAAAGGCGCCGGCCATGGCGCCCGTGTCGCGCCCCGCGGCCCGATCCGCCACCAGGGCACGCCACAGGGGAGAAGGATCGAGCTCCTGGACACCGCCCGCGCCATTCTCCTGCGTTAAAGCGAATGGATAGGGCTCCCCCTCCAGCCGCGCGCACGCTTCCAGGGCCATGGCTGCCTCGCCTTCATGGGTAAGGCGGGTGGGCGCCAGACCCAACAGCGCCGCCACCGCATCGAACAGCCGCCCGGCGGAGCTGGCGGGCGGCGCGTTCAGCCCCTTGTCCGCCATGGCCCGCAGCGTCGCCACCGGACGGTGCGCGAACAGCGGGCGCAGGCTCGCATCCGCGTCCACAGCCGCGCGCCCCAGGGCCCGGTCGAGATGGGCGAGCAGAACGCGCCATGGCTCGCGGTTCGCGGCATCCCCGCCCATCAGGGGAATGGGGGAGAGGTGGGCCACCCGTTCGGCCGCGACATAGTCTCCACACAGGATCTCCGCGCCCCAGATGGTGCCGTCGGCCCCGAGCCCCAGCCCATCGAGCACAATGCCGATGACCGGGCCATCACCGCGCCGCCAGCCATTTTCGGCCATGACGGCGGCCATGTGGGCGTGGTGGTGCTGCACGATCTCCAGCGGTAGGCCATCTGCCAGTGCCCGCGCGGTGCCAAGGCGGGTGGCGTGGTAGCCGGGATGGGCGTCTACCGCGACCACCTGCGGCGCATGGGCGAACAGGGCGCCGTAATCCGCGATGGCCGCGTCGAACGCATCGGCCGTGCCCGGCTCGTCCAGGTCCCCCAGATGGTGGGAGAGGAGCGCCTTTGCCCCATGGGTGAGGCAGATGGCGCTCTTCAGCTCGGCCCCCAGCGCCAGGATGGGCGGCGCTGGCGCGAAGTCCTCGGGCAAAGCCAGGGGCATGGGCGCAAGGCCCCGCCCCCGTCGCAGCACCCGCGCCTGCCCCGCGGCAAGGCGCATCACGCTGTCATCGAGCCGCCGCGCGATGGGCCGGTCGTGCATCAGGAAGGCATCGACGATGCCGGCGAGCGCCGCGCGCGCCTCCCCGTTCCCGATCACCTGCGGCGCGCCCGAACTGTTGCCCGAGGTCATCACCAGCGGGCGGCCGACCGCCTCCAGCAGCAGATGATGAAGGGGCGTGTAGGGCAGCATCACCCCCACATGCCGCTGTCCGGGCGCGATGCCCGCGGCAAGGCCGGCCCCCTCCCGCAGCGGCAGGAGGACGATGGGCGCACTGGGCGCGGCCAGCGCGGCGGCCTCTTCGGTGCCGATAATGCAGAGCCGCGCCGCCATGGCGCCATCGGCCATGATGGCGAGGGGCTTGGCGGGGCGCCGCTTGCGCCGGCGCAGTTCGTCCACCGCGGCGGCATTGGTGGCGTCGCAGGCAATGTGAAAGCCGCCAATGCCCTTCACCGCGACGATTCCGCCGTCACACAGGAGCGCGGCCGCCTGGGCGAGCGGATCGACCTCGGCGGAAGCCGGCCCTTTGCGCAGCACTTCCTCCCCCGCGCCGGACGGAAGACCCGTGCCGGCACCGACCGACGCCGGGGTTGAACTTGAGTCAAAGCCTGCGGCCGGCCCGGACCGCGCCGGATCAGCGGTCCTTGCCAGCCCCCCATCCAAAGCCCGAAGTGGGGGGCGGAGGGGGCCATCAGCCGCTCGCTCTTCTTCCGCAGCGCGTCCGGCCGCGAACGCCGCGATGCTGGAGCCGGCCTCTTCCATGTGCCCCGCTCCGCCCTGGACGACCCGTGCCGCCCCCGAGGCCGAATCAGGCGCGACCGCCTCGCCCCCATCCGGCGCGGAAGGCGATCCCGGCCCCTCCCCCCTCTCCAGCCACACGCGCGGCCCGCAGACGGGGCAGGCGATGGGCTGGGCGTGGAAACGGCGATCGGCGGGATCGGCATATTCCGCCGCGCAGTCCGGGCACATGATGAAGCCGGCCATGGTGGTGGCCGGGCGGTCATAGGGCAGGCCGGTGACGATGGAAAAGCGCGGCCCGCAATCGGTGCAATTGGTGAAGGCGTAGCGAAACCGACGGGCCTTGGGGTCCGCCATCTCCGCCCGACAGGCGGGACAGGTGGCCACATCCGGCACCACCCCCACTGAAACCGTGCCCGGCCCACTCGCGATGATGCGGAAATCCATTTCGTCCGGCCGGGGCGCGGGCGCGCGGGAGACCTGGTCGATCCGCGCCAGAGGCGGCGCCTCGGCCAGGAGCGCGGCGGCGAAGGCGTCGAGAACGGCAGGCGACCCCGCGACCCGGATGATGACCCGGTCACCCAGGTTGCACACATGGCCGCAAAGCCCCATCCGCCGCGCCAGCCGATAGACGAACGGGCGGAAGCCCACCCCCTGCACGATGCCGCCAAGGGTGATCTCGATGGCGCTCTCCAGCTCGCCTGCCATGGTCAGTGCACCGTGCACACCATGCAGGGGTCGAAGGAGCGCACGATATGCTGCACGCTCACTGGCGTCGTCTCCCCCGTGCGCACGGGCGCGCCCACCAGCGCCGCTTCCAGCGGGCCCGGCACGCCGGAGGCATCGCGGGGCGAGAAATTCCAGGTGGTGGGGGCGATGATCTGGTAGCGGGCAATGCGCCCCTTCTCCACCACCACCCAATGGCCCAAAGCCCCGCGCGCCGCCTCCGTCAGGCCGAAGGCGCGGCCGCTCACGGGCAGATCGCCCTGGGCGCACCAGGGGGCGGAAGGCTCCAGCGCGCGCACCCAGTCCGTCATGGCGAGCAGCGTGCGCGCGGTCTCCAGCAGCCGAGCCACCACCCGCGCCCGCACGCTCGCCCCTTCCCGCGCCGCCAGGTCCCGCGCCAAGGGGTGGGCATCCACCACCTGGCGCGCCAGGGCTCCGGTCTCGAACGGCTGGCCGGCGAGGCGCGGCGCCTTGCACCAGGTGTAGCCGGCCTCGTCGGCGGCATCGGGAAAGGTCGAGCCCTCGAAAGGCGGGTGCGGGCGCTCGCGCCCCTCCATGCGGGCAAAGCTGTGGTCCTCGGTGATGGCCTCCACGTCGAGCGCGCCCGGCCGGCCCCGCGCGAACGTGCCGGCGGCATAGAGCCGGCGCCCGTCCTCCTGCGGATAGGCGCCATAGGACAGGAAGCGGTCATAGGCCCGCCCCATGAGGTTCAGCCCCAGGTCATCGGCGATTGCGAGAAACAAGGAGAGGTCCCCGCCCCGCCCGTCCGCCCACGCCTCCAGCTCGGCGATGCTCGCCAGAGCGGCCACTTCCTCCAGCGGCCCGGCGAACAAATGCTCCTCCAGCGCCGCGCGCACGGCGGACAGGGTGGCGAGCAATCTCATCTGGTCGCGCGCATCGGCGCTGCGGCTCACCCCGCCGGGCTGAAGGGCCAAAGTGTGCGGCCAGCGGCCGGCGAGGAGGCCCATCACGTGCAACAGCGTCGCCCGCGTGGCCAGAGCGCGGGTCACGCTCGCCCCCCGCGCCGCCTTGAACCGCCGCTCCACCTCCGCGAACCACGGCCGGCTTTCATAAAGCGCGCGGGCGAAATCGGGCATGAAGAAGACGTGGAAATGGGTGAGATGGTCCGCCACATTCTCGGTGGCCACCATGAGATTGGTGGCCATGCGCCCGTTGGGCGTGGGCGCGATGCCCTGCAGCCCCGCCAGCGCCAGCGCCGCCGCATGGGACTGGGACACCGAGCAGATGCCGCAGATGCGCGGGGCGATCACCAGGGCATCGCGCGGGTCGCGCCCCTCCAGGATGCGCTCGAAGCCCCGGAACAGCGGCGAGGAGACATAAGCCGCGCGCACGGCGCCATCGGCCACGTCCAGGCGCACTTCCAGGTCGCCCTCCACGCGATTGAAGGGGCCAACGATGAGGCGGGTCGAATTTTCGGTCATCTCTTCTTGATGTCCCGCACCTTTGGCGGCGTCAGCACATGGTCGGCGGTGGCATTGCGGCGCAGGCGCTCCGGCGTCGCGGCCTTGGCCAAGGACGACAGGGCGATGAACCACGCCTTGGGCATGTCCGTGGGCAGGCCGACGGGAATGCCGCCGATCTTCGGCGTTTCCAGGAAAGCGTGGCCCGGCTCCTCGAACTCCGGCGCAGTGCAGTTGATGCAGGCATAACCGCCGCGCGTGCAGGAGCCCTCGCCATTCCACAGGCGGGTGTTGCAATCCGCATGAGCCTGGGTGCCCAGGCACCCCAGATGCTCCATCATGCAGCCGAGATCGCTCATCTTCTCGGCGCTGGCCTTGTATTCGTAATATTCGTTGCGCGGGCAGCCATGGTGCACGAGGTAATCGGCATAGAAGCGCGGCCGGCCATAGACGTCGAGATCATCCCCCTTGATGAGGCCGGCGGAGAGCAGCATCAGGGTTTCGGTGACCCAGTTGGGGTGGGTCGGGCAGCCCGCCACATTGATCACCGGCAGCCCGCCGCGGGCGGAAAAATCCGCGCCCAGCGCCCCGCCTTTCTGCCGCCCGTCATATTGCAGGCCGCAGGCATCGGTGGGATTGACCCCGGCGGCGGTGACGCCCCCATAGGCCGCGCAGGTGCCCACCGCCACCACATGGCGCGCCACCGCGGCCAGCTCGCGCACCCAGTCCAGCATGGGGCGGCCGGTGCCGGCGAGGATGTGGAAGCGCCCCGTTCCATTGGGCCCGCGCAGCAGCGCCCCTTCCACACACAAGGCGTCGAGCACGATCTCGCCGGCCAGGATGCGCTCGAACAGCCCCACCGCCTCCGCCCCGGTCTCCTCCGACAAGGTCGGGTGCCAGAGCATGCGGATATTGGCACTGGCGAGGGTCGCGAACAGGTCCGGCGCCTCGGCGCACAGAAGCGACATGGTGCAGCCGCCGCAGCCGCCCGATTGCAGCCAGAGCATGTTGAAGGGGACCGCACTCATCGCACACGGGCTCCGGAGGGCGCCGGCAAAGTGAGGGTCGCGACCGCCCCGCCGCCGGGCGCGTTCTCCACCGTGAGGCGGCCTTCATGCTCCTCCACGATGCGATAGCAGATGGCGAGGCCCAGGCCCGTGCCCTTGCCCACCGGCTTGGTGGTGAAAAAGGGGTCGAACGCGTGCCCCACCGCCTCTGGCGACAGGCCCGGCCCGCTGTCCCGCACCTCCAGCACCAGCGCGTCGGCGGTGCGGCTGCCATGGATGTCCAGGCGGGGGGCGGGACGGCCTTCTGAAGACCCCTCCATGGCATCAATCGCGTTCTGCACGAGGTTCATCACCACCTGATGGATATGGCCGGGATGGCCGATGGTCTCGAAATCCGCCGGCAGGTCCACGTGGGTTTCCAGGTCCGGCATCTGGGATTTCGCCACCCAGTCCACCGCCGAGCGCACCACCGAGCCGAGATCGAACAGCTCGCGCGCGCCCCGCTGGTCGGACGAGAAGCGGCGCAGGTCCGCCACGATGTCGCGCACCCGCTCGGCCCCCTCCAGCATGCCGGCGAAGGCGGAGGGAATATCGGCCAGGGCCCGGTCCACCCGAAGCGCGGCGCGCGCGGTCACGGCGGCCGCGGCATCGCCCCCATGGACGGCGTCGAGATAGGCCATCAGCCGGTCCACATAGCGCTTCAGAGCGTGGGCATTGCCGTAGACGAAGGAGATGGGATTGTTGAGCTCGTGCGCCACGCCGGCCACGAGTCGGCCCAGGGACGCCATTTTCTCCGCATGCACCAGTTGCTGCTGGGTGCGTTTCAAATGCTCATGAGCGCTGGCGAGGTCCGAATAGGCCTGCTTCAATTCGCCGATGGGCCGGCCCACCAGCACGATGCCCACCGCCCGGCCGCGCGGATCGAACCTCAGCGCCCCATTCACAGCCACCGGCTGCGGCCCCTCGGGGGTGGCGAGGAAGAATTCGCGATCCACGATGCGGTCCCGGCTCGCCATGGTGGCGAGCACGTCGGCGGCGCTGGTGGGCGAGGTGGCATCGATGAGCGCGGCCAAAGGCCGGCCCAGCAGCGCGTCCGCATGCTGTCCGAAGGCACGCTCGGCGGCGAGGTTCACCTGCTCTACCCGGCCCGAAAGATCGCAGGCCACCAGCACGTCCGTCATGGCGCCGAGCAGCCCGGCGATGAAGCCCTGGGCCTCCTCCAGGGCGACATTCTTGGCCTCGAGCTCCACCTGCTGGCTCACCAGCTCGGCATAGGCCTCGTCCATTTTCTGGATGACGGAGATCCAAGCCTGGTCGGCCTCGGCCGCGCCGATGTCGCCCTCCCGGCCGAACGGCGGGAGCGGGGGCGCAAGCGGCAGATCCTCCCCCGCGGGCATGGCTTCATCCTCGATCATCATCCGGGCGAGGCCGGAGGGGCGGCCATGCTAATCCCGGGAAACATGCCGGCGCAACGCTGAGACAGCGCAATGATCCGATCAACTTCTCGGAGTTTTTCGTTTTTCATTCAAAGGCCAGCTACCTGCTTCTCGGAGCCTTTCCTCGATATACGGGTCAGGGTTCCTACCCCTAAGGATCTGCGTCCTTCTCCACTCCCTTTGTTCCCACGTCAAAAGTCCGAGCCACGCAGGAGCAGGACCAAGAACCTCGTCATCATCGTCATCATCGTCATCATCGTATTCTTGGTCATCGGACATTTATACCTCCTCATCTGCATTGCCGGTGCCTAACGAGGGTAGAGTGAGGTGCACATTTGCGTTCATCAAGAGCGTAAAAGACCGACGTCAACGCCGCCTGCAAGGCAGCTCCCCTTCCGCGCCGTCCGGCGCTATGTTCGCCTCCATGAGCACGCATTCGAGCACGATCCCCGCGCACGGCCGCCCCGCCACGGCGGGGGAGCATCCGCACACCTTCATCCTGGCCGGCACCACGGTCACGGCGCCGAAGCTGGCGGGTGGGCTGCATGTGGTGGCCACCCCCATCGGCAATCTGGGCGACATCACCATCCGCGCGCTGGAAACCCTTGCGGGGGCGGATGTCATCGCCTGCGAGGACACGCGCGTGTCGCGCCGGCTGCTCGACCGCTATGGCATCCACACGCCGCTGGTGCCCTATCACGACCATAACGGTGCCAGCGCCCGGCCCAAGCTGCTGGCGCGGCTCGCGGCCGGCGACAAGGTGGCGCTGATCTCCGATGCCGGCACGCCGCTGGTGTCCGATCCCGGCTTCAAGCTGGTGGTGGAGGCGGCGGCCGAAGGCCACACGGTGCATCCTTTGCCCGGCGCCTCGGCTTTGCTGGCGGCGCTGGTGGCGGCGGGCCTGCCCACCGACTGCTTCCTGTTCGACGGCTTCCTGCCGCCCAAGGCCGGGCAACGCAAGAACCGCCTCACGGCGCTGGCCCAGGTGCCCGCCACCCTGGTCTTTTACGAGAGCGGCCCGCGCCTGGCCGAGAGCCTCGCCGACCTCGGCGCCGTGCTGGGCCCGCGTCGCGCGGCCGTGTGCCGGGAGCTGACCAAGGCTTTCGAGGAGGTGCGGCGCGACACCTTGCCGATGCTCGCCGCCCATTATGCGAGCGCCGATGCGCCCAAGGGCGAGATCGTGCTGGTGGTGGGCCCGCCCCTGGAGGAAGCCGCCGGGGACGATGCAGTGGATTCCGCCCTGGCCCGCGCCCTGGACGAAGCCTCGTTGAAGGACGCGGTGGCCGCCGTCGCCTCCATGACCGGGCGCCCGAAGCGCGAGGTTTATGCCCGCGCTTTGGCCCTGGTGGAGGCCCGCCACGCCGGCGACCGCGACGACCCCGCCGATGACGAATGAGCGCGCCGCGCCGGCCCGGACCCCCGCCCAGCGCGCCGCTTATGCGCGCGGCGTGGCGGCGGAAGGGCGCGCGGCGCGGCTCATGGAAGCCCACGGTTTCGCCATCCTGGACCGGCGCGCCCGCACCAAGGCCGGGGAAATCGACCTGATCGCCCGCCGCGACGACCTGCTCGTCTTCTGCGAGGTGAAGCAGCGCGCCAGCCTTGAGGCAGCGGCCGAATCCCTGCTCGCCCGCCAGCAGCGGCGCATTGCCGCCGCC
The DNA here is from genome assembly GCF_043831965.2 of Xanthobacter variabilis. Taxonomy (NCBI): domain Bacteria; kingdom Pseudomonadati; phylum Pseudomonadota; class Alphaproteobacteria; order Hyphomicrobiales; family Xanthobacteraceae; genus Xanthobacter; species Xanthobacter variabilis. Next base: position 1,415,624 of record NZ_CM195533.1, on the reverse strand, counting down.
GCCGAGGCCTGGCTCGCCGGCCATCCGGAGCTCTCCAGCCTGAACATGCGCTTCGACGCCATTCTCATCGCCGGCACCGCCGTGGAGCATCTGCCCGGTGCGTTCGAGGCGGAGCTCGGTTGACGTGCGTGAACTGGCGGCCGGCGGGCGCGCGCTATAGATAAGCTCCAGAGCCCCCGCATGGCGCAGGCCGCCGGGCGGGTTCACGGCGCGGAGATTTTCATGACCCTTCAGGTCGCGGTCCAGATGGACCATATCGCCAGCATCAATGTGGCCGGCGATTCCACCTTCGCCCTGCTGCTGGAAGCCCAGCGGCGCGGCCATTCCCTGGTCCACTACACGCCCGACCGGCTTGCCATGCGCGACGGCACGGTGTTCGCCACCATCGAGCCCCTGAAGGTGAAGGACGAGGTGGGCGCCCATTTCGAGCTGGGCGAGAAGCGCCGGGTGGTCCTTTCCGACTATGACGTGGTGCTGCTGCGGCAGGACCCGCCCTTCGACATGGCCTATATCTCCACCACCCACATGCTGGAGCGCATCCATCCCAAGACGCTGGTGGTGAACGACCCGGCCCATGTGCGCAACGCGCCGGAGAAGATTTTCGTCACCCATTTCCCTGAGCTGATGCCGCCCACGCTCATCACCCACGATCTGGAAGAGATCAAGGCCTTCCGCGCCGAGCATGGCGACGTGGTGATGAAGCCGCTGTACGGCCATGGCGGCGGCGCCGTGTTCCGGCTCACGGCGGACGATCTCAACTTCGGCTCGCTGTACGATTTCTTCGCCGTCACCTTCCGCGAGCCCTGGGTCATCCAGCGCTTCCTGCCGGCGGTGAAGCACGGCGACAAGCGCATCATCCTGGTGGATGGCGAGGCCGCCGGCGCCGTGAACCGGGTGCCGAGCGAGGGCGATCTCAGGTCCAACATGGTGCGCGGCGGCGCCGCCAAGCCCACGGACCTCACCGACCGCGAGCTGGAAATCTGCGCCCGCATCGGGCCCTCGCTGAAGGCCATGGGTCTCCTCTTCGTGGGCATTGACGTGATCGACGGCAACCTGACGGAGATCAACGTGACCTCCCCCACCGGCCTCAGGGCGGTGAAGCGCCTCGGCGGGCCTGATATCGCCGCGCAGATCTGGGACAAGATCGAGGACAAGCGCCGCGCCTGAGCGCGCGGCGTCCCGCTCCACCACCGCGGAGGAAGCCCGTGATGCGTCTCACCCTGCCCGCCCTGGCCCTGCTCGGCCTGCTCGCCACCCCCGCCTGGGCGCAGCCGCCGGCCGGCCAATGGCAATCCGTCGCCGACATCGCCACCCACCTCGCGGAAAACGGCTTTCGCGTACAGAAGATGGAGCGGGAGCCGGACGGCTTCGAGGCCGACCTCATCGACCGGCAGGGCAACCGGGTGGAAGCCCGCGTCAACCCTGTCACGGCCGAGCTGGTGACCACGAAATATGAGGGCCGCGCCGGCCCGGTGCACGAACAATGGCTGACCCTGGCCCAGGTGGCCCGCCACCTGGAGGGCCAGGGCTTCACCCTGCGCAAGATCGACACCGAGGACGACCACTACGAGGTCGAGCTCACCGACCGCGCCGGCGCGCGCACCGAGGCGAAGGTGGATCCGCTCACCGGCAAGATCCTCTCCTCAAAGCCTGATTGAGGCTCACGCCGCGCGGGCCACCAGGGTCAGCGTGTCGAGGGTGAAGGTGCCGTCGGGCTCGATCTCGAAATGCTTCGCCACATCCCCGCTGGCGCCCCGCTGGAGGCTGCGGATGGCGTCCACATGGGCCTGCGGCGTGCGGATGCGCGCCACCCAGGAAGAGAATTCCAGCCGCAGCCGGTGTTCCTTCACCTCCTCCACCGCAAAGCCCGCGGCGGCCAGGTGTGCCTCCCATTCGATGCGGGAGAAGTCCCGCCCGTGGGACGGATCGCGCAGCAGCTCCAGGGCCTGGAGGAAGGTGTCGGCCACCGGCCATTCGGGCGCCACCACATCCATGAACAGCGCCCGGCCGCGCGGCTTCAACACGCGCCGCGCCTCGCCCAGCGCGGTCTGCAGGCTGCGCCAATGGTGGGCGCTGTAGCGCGAGGCCACCGCATCGAACGAGGCATCGGGAAAAGGCAGGGCCTCCGCCGCGCCCTGGGCGGTGACGATGTTGCCGATGTTGCGCCGCTTCGCCTCCGCAGCGACCGCCGCCAGCATGTCATCGGACAGGTCATAGGCCACCACCTCGCCCACGAAGGGCGCGGCGGTGAAGCTCACATGGCCGCCACCGCAGCCCAGATCGAGCAGGCGGCCCGGCCGCTCCCGCTTCAGCACCGCCGCCAGGGCTTCCAGGTCCGGCCCCTGCGCGTGCACCGCGCTTTCCACATAGGCGCCGGCCTGCGGCCCGAACTGCCGCGTCACCAGCCCTTCGATATTGGTGGCGCGCGAAGTCTCCTCGCCCATCGTATCCTCCTGATCTTATTGCTTCACGGCTGCTGAGGGTGGGCGCAAGCGCGTCGCGCCGCAAGCGCCTTCGCACGTCTCCGCCCGGCGCGCCCTTCAAGCCGCTGCACGATCCCGATCGGGGTGGTGGAAAGCCACCACCAGCAGCACCGAGGACAGGGCCAGCCCCGCCATCAGCAGGAACCCATCCGCGAACGAGCCGCGCAGGTGCAGCACCCAGCCGGTGAGCGCGGGCGCGAGGAACCCGGCCAAGGCGAACACGAAATCCATGATGCCAATAGCGGTCGCGGCCCGGTGCGGCACGATATCCACATTCACCGCGAAATAGGCCGCGTTGGCGCCCATGGAGGCGGCCACCGCCACGGTGATGCAGGCCACCGCCACCGGCAGGCTGGGATCAAACGCCACCGGGATGACGGCCAGAGCGGCCACCAGCTGCGTGCCGGCGATGAGATAGGAACGCGCCACCCGCAGCCGGCCCGTCACCTTCAACAGGTGGTCCGACCAATGCCCCATGGCCCACAGCACGACTGCCGCCGCGAGCCACGGCAGCACCGTGAAGGCACCCACCGTGGTGAGGTCGAGAGCGTAGACCTGGTGCAGGTAGCTCGGCAGCCAGGTCATGAAGAAGAAGAGAAAGTAACCGAAGACGAAGAACGCCCAATAGTTCACGACCAGAGTCGGGTTCGTCAGCAGCACCCGCGCCACGCCGCCCGCCCCCGCCGCGCCCCTGGCGCGCGCGCCGGGCGCCTCAGGCCGACCCGAGCGGATGCGCGCAAGCTCCGCCGCGTTCACATGGCGCGACTGCTCGGGCGCATTGCGAAACAGAAGAAGCCACAGCGGCACCCAGGCGATGGAGACCAGGAACAGCACACCGAACGTCCAGCGCCAATCCAGATGCGCCAGAAGCTGGGTGACCACGGGCCCGCCCACGGCCAGCGCGACCGGCACCGCCACCAGGGCATAGCCGAGGGCGCTCGCCTGCTCGTGCGGCGGCAGCCAGCGCCCCACCGCCCCGGTCATGGCGGGAAAATTCGGCCCCTCGGCCACCCCCAGCATGACCCGTGCCGCGTAGAGCGCGAAGAAACCGGTGGCGACACCCGTCAGGCCGATGGAGACGCTCCACACCAGGGCCGCCACCGCCAGCACGCCCCGCGCGCCCCATCGATCCACCGCGATGCCGCCGATCAGCGTGGTCACCGCATAGCCGAGGCCGAACGCGCCGAGGATCGTGCCGGCATCCAGCTTCGATAGCCCCAGCGACTGCTCCATGAGCGGAATGGCATAGGAAATGGCGGCGCGATCGATGTAGTTCACCACCGTGATGGCGAACAGCAGGAACACCACCACGAACCGGAAACGCGTCGCCGCCATCAGCCTGTCTCCGCCTCTGCCCCATGCCCGGCCCGCGCCAAAGCCGGCGTGCCGTGAGCCCATGTGAATACCACATCCTGAATACCACATCGGCCAGCCCGCGCGCACGCATCGCGCCCGCCCCCTCGGCACGCGACCACGGATGTTGCGCCCGTCAGCGCCTCCGCTCCACAACTGCGTTCCCATTTCGTTCTTGCCGCAGGCTGTACCTTTGGGTAGGATTTTGCAATCCAGGGCTGAGTGGGGGATGAGCGGTGATCCAGCGGGTGGCGACGGTCGCATTCGAGGGTGTGGAGGCACGCCCGGTGGATGTGCAGGTGCACGTGGCCCCGGGGCTACCCGCCTTCAGCATCGTCGGCCTGCCCGACAAGGCGGTGACCGAGGCCAAGGAGCGCGTGCGCGCGGCGCTGATCGCGTCCGGTCTCGCATTGCCCGCCCGCCGCATCACCATCAATCTCGCCCCCGCCGACCTGCCGAAGGAAGGCTCCCATTACGATCTGCCCATTGCCCTGGGCCTCATGGCCGCCATCGGCGCCATCCCAGGGGAAGCACTGGCGGGCTTCACCGTGGTGGGCGAGCTGGCGCTGGACGGCACTCTGGCAGCGGTGGCCGGCGTTCTTCCCGCCGCCATCGGTGCCAATGCGCGCGGGCACGGGCTCATCTGCCCGCAGCCGTGCGGGGCTGAGGCCGCGTGGGCGAGCCCCGAAATGGAGATCCTCGCTCCCGCCACGCTCATCGAGCTCACCAATCACATGACCGGGCGCCAGGCCATGTCGCGTCCCGAGCCGCGCATGAAGGCCGCCGGGACGAACGGCCTCGACCTCAGGGACGTGAAGGGGCAGGAAACGGCGAAGCGCGCCTTGGAGGTGGCCGCGGCGGGCGGCCACAATCTTCTGTTCATCGGCCCGCCGGGCGCTGGCAAATCCATGCTGGCCCAGCGCCTGCCCTCCATCCTCCCTCCGCTCGCGCCGGCGGAGATGCTGTCCGTTTCCATGATCGCCTCGGTGGCGGGTGCCATCGAAGACGGAGCGCTAGTCAGCCGCCGCCCGTTCCGCGCGCCGCACCATTCCGCCAGCATGGCCGCCATGGTGGGGGGCGGCGCCAAGGCCCGGCCAGGCGAAGCCTCCCTTGCCCATAATGGCGTCTTGTTCCTCGACGAGCTACCCGAGTTCTCCCCCCAGGTGCTGGATTCGCTGCGCCAGCCGCTGGAAACCGGTGAAGTGCTGATCGCGCGCGCCAATCACCGCGTCACCTATCCCGCGCGCTTCCAGCTCATCGCGGCCATGAACCCCTGCCGGTGCGGACGCGCGGGAGAGCCAGGCTACACCTGCAAGCGCGGGGCACGCTGCGCCGACGAGTATCAGGCCCGCCTATCCGGCCCCTTCCTCGACCGCATCGACATCCATCTGGAAGTCCCTGCGGTGAGCGCGTCGGATCTGGTTCTGCCGGCGCCCACCGAGGGCTCGCTCGAGGTAGCGGCTCGCGTCGCCATGGCGCGCCAGATGCAGGCGGAGCGCTATCGCGCCCTCGGCCGCCCAGAAGTGGGCACCAATGCCGAGGCCTCCGGCCCCCTGCTCGAAACGGTGGCACGTCCGGATTCCGCCGGCGCCAAGCTCCTGCGCGATGCTGCCGACGCCATGCGCCTGACTGCCCGCGGCTACCACCGTGTACTGAAAGTGGCCCGGACGCTGGCCGATCTCGACGGCGCGGACTCGGTCGGTCGCCGACACCTTGCGGAAGCCTTGGCCTATCGCGCCGCCGCCGACCGCACACGCTCCGCCGCCTGAGGACGCGCTAAGCGAAAATCAGCGGTGAGGGACTGGCGAACGGGCTCGGGGCGCGTTCTGAATCGCTGCGGCGCGCGCCGGACCACGATTGGACGCAGGTAAAACCGTGCGACTGAAGCTGCGATGAAAAGCGCGGCGCTCCCAAGCTCATAGACACCGCGCCGCCCATCTCAGTGCCATTGCATAGAGATGGTTACACGCCAGTCGATTACTGGCACTGACGCGCGGTAGCTTGCCCTTTTTCACGCCATCAACAGAAAAGTCTGGAGGCGCTGATGTTTGGGAAAGGCAGCCAGCTCATAAGAGCAAATGGTGCCCAGGAGAGGACTCGAACCTCCACGGCTTTCACCACTGGTACCTGAAACCAGCGCGTCTACCAATTCCGCCACCTGGGCCCCTTTGGCCGTGAGGCCGTCGGGAGGCTTCTGATACGGGGCCGCCCCTCCCCTGTCAACACACCCCGATCTCATTCGGCAAAGATCTTGAGATATCCACAGGACGCATCCGAAACCGGTTTAAAGGGGCGGGCCATGCGCGGCCCGCCCGCCGGCATCAGCGCTTAAAGTTCGGAGGACGCTTTTCCATGAAGGCCCGCATGCCTTCCTTCTGGTGCTCCAGCGCGAACATGGCCTGGAACACGCGACGCTCGAAGCGGATGCCCTCCGCAAGCGTGGTCTCGTAGGAGCGATTTACGCTCTCCTTCGCCTGCATGGCGACGGTCGGCGACATATCGGCAATGGTTTTCGCCACCGCCAGCGCCTCGCTCACCAGCTCCGCGGCAGGGATCACGCGGGACACGAGACCGGCCCGCTCCGCTTCGGCAGCGCCCATCAGTCTGCCCGTCAGCACCAGCTCCATGGCCTTCGACTTGCCCACGAAGCGCGTGAGCCTCTGCGTTCCGCCGGCACCCGGCATCACGCCCAGCTTGATCTCGGGCTGGCCGAACTTGGCCGTGTCGGCCGCCAGGATGAAGTCACACATCATCGCCAGCTCGCAGCCGCCGCCCAGCGCGAACCCCGCCACCGCGGCAATCACCGGCTTACGCACCCGCGACAGGCGCTCCCACGACGTGATGAAATCATCGTCATAGCTCTCCGGATAGGTGAGAGCGTGCATCTCCTTGATGTCCGCCCCGGCCGCGAACGCCTTCTCCGAGCCGGTGATGACGATGCAGCCGATGTCCGCATCCGCCTCAAACGCGTCGAGCACCACGTTGAGCTCGCCGATGAGGTCGGAGTTCAGCGCGTTCAGCACCTGCGGCCGGTTGAGCCGGATGAGGCCCACGCGCTCGTGCCGCTCCACCAAGATCGTCTCGAATGCCATCCCAATGTCTCCCCATTGCCGCCCGGCCAGCGGACCTTTGCGTCCCCTCTCAAGGCTGCCTAGTGCTCTAGCCCGAGTTCAACGTTTGGGGAATGGGGGCGGACAAAATAGCAGCGCATTGCCACATCTCGCAGGCGCGCGGCCCGATAAAATCTGCGCCTAGCGCTGGCATACCGGGCAATAGAAGGTGGATCGCCCGCCCTGGACGATCCTCCGAATGGTGCCCTTGCAATGCAGCGTCGGACACGGCTCCCCCTCCCGGTCATAGACCCGGAAGGCGTGCTGGAAATAGCCCAGCTGCCCGTCCACCTGCCGATGGTCCCGCAGGGAGGAGCCGCCCGCCTGGATGGCTTCGCGCAACACGTCGCGAATTGCAGTCACCAGCCGCTCGGCCCGCCGCGTCGGCGCGCCCTCGCGCGTCGCCAGCGTATGCGCGCCGCGGCGCGGTGAAAGGCCGGCGCGATGCAGCGCCTCGCACACATAGATGTTGCCGAGCCCCGCCACCATCTTCTGATCCAGCAGCGCGGATTTCAGGCATGTGTGGCGCCGCACGCAAGCCTGCGCCAGATATTGCGCATTGAACTCGTTGCCGAGGGGTTCGGGCCCCAGGCCCTGCAGCAGGGGATGGCTCTCCAGACGATCATAGGGAACGATCAGGATGGCGCCAAAGCGGCGGGGATCATTGAAGGTCACCGTTGCGCCGCTGGCCAGGTGCAGCACCACGTGATCGTGCGGCCCGCCCTCCCCACGCGGATGGTGGAAAATGCCGGGTGCCCCCTTCATCTTCGCACCATCGATGCGGATGGAGCCGGACATGCCGAGGTGCATGATCATCACCTCTCCGCCGGAGAGATCCGCCAGGAGATACTTCGCGCGCCGACCGAGAGCCACCACGCGGCGGCCAGCAAGGCGTTGAGCGAAGTTTTCGGGCAGCGGCCAGCGCAGATCGGGCCGGCGCGCCTCCGCGCTTTCGATCACGGCGCCCTGAAGGACGGGAATGAGGCCGCGGCGGACGGTTTCCACCTCGGGCAGTTCAGGCATCTCGTTTCAGCTCGCCAGAATCGCGCAAAGGCCGGGATTCGTTCACCGGCGATGTAGAATCAGGCAGTCGGACGATTTGCGCAAGATGTAATCATGCATCGGCCCCACCCTCCGGCTGGAGTGGCGTGGTGAACTCCAATTGTTCCAGGCGCATGCCCCGTTTGGCGATTTTGTCGGCGGAGACGAGCACCCGGGCCACATCATCGCCCACCTGGCCGAAATGGCGGGAGAGCTCCCCCACCCGCTCACGCAGGCGGCCCACATCCGCCACCAGCGCTCCGACCTCTGCGCGAATGCGGTCCGCCTCTGCGCGCATGCGCGCATCCTTGGCGATCGCCTGCACCAATTGCACCGCGAGCATCAGCAGCGATGGGGAAACGAGCACGATGCGCGCCCGGTAGGCCGCCTGCACCACCCCGTCAAAATGCTCCTGGATCTCGCCATAGACCGATTCCGACGGCACGAAGATGAGGGCAATGTCCTGCGTCTCCCCCGGCAGAAGATAGCGCTCCGCCACATCGGTCACATGCTTCATGAGATCCGCCTTGAGCCGGGCGGCCGCAGCCTTTCGCGCCTCCGCCGAGGGCGCCTCCCGAAACGCGGTCACCGATTCAAGGGGAAACTTGGCGTCGATGACGAGGGGCCGCGCGTCGCCCGGAAGGAAGATGACGCAATCGGGCCGCCGGCCATTCGAGAGCGTATATTGGAACGCGAACGTGTCGTTCGGCAGCCCGTCGCGGATGAGCGCTTCCATCCGCGCCTGCCCAAAGGCGCCGCGCGCCTGCTTGTTGGCCAGCGTGTCCCGCAGCGAGACCACCTGCGCGGAGAGGTCGGAAAGGCTGCGCTCCGCCTTTTCCACCATCACCAGCCGCTCGGCGATACGGGTCAGCGTCTCGTGGGTCGCGCGCGCGGACGCGGTCATGCTCTCGCCCAGCCGGTACGAGGTCGCGTCCAGCCGTTCCGAAACCGCCCGCGCCAACTCGCTCTGGCGCTGGGAGAGCACCTCCGCCAAACTCTGCACCCGCCCCGCCGTCTCGTGCTGGATACGCGCGAGGTCGCGCATGCGGCGGTCGAACTCCTGCCCCCGCAGCGCCTCCTCGGCCGCCAGCGCGGCGCGCGCGGCCCCCGAGCGCCACAGCCCCACCACCACCGCCGCCAGCAGCGCCAGCCCCGCCGCCAGCGCGGCAGCCAGGGCCTCTCCCATCAGGACCGGATGGCCGGCAAGGGTGAACAGCACGTCAGACATGCACTTGCATAGCCCGATTCGCACGCGGAACAAAGATGGAACATCTTGACCGCGGGCGCGGCTTCGCTTATTTCCCTTCCAATGAGCACGCGACCGATCCTCATCATTCCCGACCACAAGCTGCGGACCACCTCGGAGGCCGTCGGCAAGATCGATTCCGAGATCAGGAAGCTGGTCGAGGATATGTTTGAGACCATGTATGACGCGCCGGGCATTGGCCTGGCGGCCATTCAGGTTGGTGTGCAGAAGCGGGTCATCACCATCGACGTCGCGCGCGAGGGCGAGGACAAGAAGCCCGTGGCGCTCATCAATCCTGAGATCATCGCGGAATCGGAGGAAACCTCCGTCTACAGCGAAGGCTGCCTCTCCATCCCGGATTATTACGAGGAGGTGGAGCGGCCGGCGCGGGTGGCCGTGCGGTTCCAGGACATTGACGGCGCGGTGCGGGAGGTGGAGGCGGACGGCCTGTTCGCCACCTGTGTCCAGCACGAGATCGACCACCTCAACGGCGTGCTCTTCATCGACCACATCTCGAAGCTGAAGCGGGACCGAGTGATGAAGAAGTTCACGAAAGCCTCGCGGCGGGTTGCCGTAAGCTGACGCATCGACCTCTCTCGGACCGTTTTCATGCGCATCGTCTTCATGGGCACGCCGGATTTTGCTGTGCCCACTCTCACCGAGATCGTCGGTCGCGGCCACGATGTGGTGGCTGTCTATACGCGCGCGCCCGCTCCGGCCGGCCGCCGGGGCCTCGACCTGACCCCCTCTCCGGTGCACCGGGTGGCCGACCAGTTTGGCCTCCCCGTGCTCACCCCCAAATCGCTGCGCTCGGACGAAGCGGCAGAGACCTTTTGCAGCCATCAGGCGGACGTGGCGGTGGTGGTGGCCTATGGCATGATCCTGCCGCCCGCAATCCTTGAGGCGCCGCGTCTTGGCTGCCTCAATCTTCACGGCTCGCTGCTGCCACGCTGGCGGGGCGCCGCGCCCATCCAGCGCGCTATTATGTCCGGCGACAAGGAAACCGGCGTCGCCGTGATGCAGATGGAAGCTGGGCTGGATACCGGCCCCGTTGGCCTGGTCGAGCGTCTGCCCATCGGCCCGGACACCACCGCCGGCGAGCTGCACGACCGCATGATGCTGGTCGGCGCCGACCTCATGGCGCGCGCACTGTCGGCATTGGAACGGGGCGGACTTGCCTTCACGCCCCAGCCCGAAGCCGGCGTGACCTATGCGTCCAAAATCGAGAAGGGCGAAACGCGAATCGACTGGTCTCGCCCGGCCCAGGAGGTGCACGACCACATTCGCGGCCTGTCGCCCTTCCCCGGTGCGTGGTTTCCGCTCGGCACGCCCGAGACGCGGGTGAAGGTGCTGCGGTCCACCTTGGCGGAAGGCAACGGCCTGCCCGGCGAGGCCCTCGACGATCGGCTCGCCATCGCCTGCGGCAGCGGCGCGGTGCGGCTGCAGGAGCTGCAAAAAGCCGGTAAGCAGCCCATGGCCGCCGACACTTTTCTACGCGGAAACGCCCTGCCACCGGGGAGCCGGCTCAACTAGAAATTGAATTCCGCTTTGAGGATCTGAAATAGCTCGGCTGCACTCGTTTTGTTGAGCTGAATCGACTGACTGATTTTCCCCGGGTTTTCTCGGGTTCCGCGGCCGCAAGTGTCGATCTGAAGGATTGGGCCATCCGGAGACTGAAAGCTAATAACCTGGGCATCCACTTCGTCGTGCACGCTGCACCGGCTTCTGTCATGCCTGACAAAATTAGCGATGAGAGCCATGTTTGCGAGTCTTCCTAACAACGTGGTGGGACGTGCCGCGCTATAAGCTGACCATCGAATATGACGGCACGCAGTTCGCCGGCTGGCAGGTGCAGTCCGCGCTCCCTACCGTGCAGGGCGTTCTGATGGAAGCCTTCCATCGCTTCTGTGGGCAGGAGGTGCAGGTTTCCGGCGCCGGCCGCACGGATGCGGGCGTGCACGCCACCGGCCAGGTGGCCCATGTGGATCTCGCCCGCGAGTGGCGCACCGACACCGTGCGTGACGCCATGACCGCGCAACTCCGGCCTCATCCCGTGGCGGTGCTCCATGCGGAGCGGGTGCCTGAGACGTTCGACGCGCGGTTTTCGGCCACTCGGCGGCACTACCTTTATCGCATCGTCAACCGGCGCCCGGATCTCGCGCTCGATCGAGACCGAGCCTGGCGCATTCCGCAAAAGCTGGACGCCGCGGCCATGCACGAAGCGGCGCAGCGCCTGCTGGGCAAGCACGATTTCACCACGTTCCGTGCCGCCGAGTGTCAGGCCGCCTCCCCAGTGAAGACGCTCGACCAGCTGGATGTCAGCCGTTCCGGGGACGAGATTCGGGTCGTCACCTCTGCGCGCTCCTTCCTTCACCATCAGGTGCGCTCGATGGTGGGCTCGCTGATGCGAGTCGGCGAAGGCCGCTGGAGCGCGGACGATCTTGAATCAGCTCTACACGCCACCGACCGCACCCGCTGCGGCCCCATGGCCCCCGCCTGCGGGCTCTATCTCGCGGCGGTGAGCTATTGAGCGGTGTCGTGGCAGGCCCGCCACAGGTCGGGGCCATGATAACGCCCGTAGCCACCTTCGCCACATTGCCGACCGAAAGGCCCGATACCGCAAATGTGAACGTCGTCCGGCATCAACCGGTCACGACGGTTTCAGGGGCGCGCGGGGGCGACGCGCGCATGAGCGAAGCCTCGGCCGGCCGGCGCGGCAGCTCCGCCCCACCTGGCAGCGATGGGAGTGGGGAAGGACGGGGATGGCCACAGGCCTTCACTTTCCCCCCGCCGCGATCCTGCTAAAAGGGGGCTCTTCGGGCGAGGTGGGGACCCGTTCGCGGGAAGAATACGCGTCAATGCAATGGTCTGAAGCATTTTGGCGGTTCATCGGGCCGCTGGAATGGTCTAGAAGAGCGGCGCCATCCGGCGCGGGACGGAACCTGAACGTGATGACTTTCCTCCACGAAGCGCGGCGCTTGCGCGCGATCGTCAAGGGCAAGGGCCGGGCTCTCAGCCTTGCCGTGCTGCTGGTGGGCGGCTCCCTGCTCTCCGCTTGCGCCAGCGACAAGGACGATGTGATCCCCCCCGACGAGCCGGCCGAGAAGATCTACAATGAAGGTCTGACGCTCCTGCGCAAACAGGAGCCGGAGAAGGCCGCCAAGCGCTTCGAGGACGTGGACCGCACCCACCCCTATTCTGAGTGGGCGCGCAAGTCGCTCATCATGAGCACCTATGCCTATTTCGAGGCAGGCAAGTACGACGAGGCGATCGCCTCCGGAAAGCGCTACGTGTCGCTTTATCCGGGCTCGCAGGACGCGGCGTACGCCCAGTACCTGGTGGCCTCGTCGCTCTACGAGAACATCCCCGACATCACCCGCGATCAGCGCAAGACCCGCCAGGCCCTCGACGCGCTGGAAGAGGTGGTTCGGAAGTACCCGAACACCGAGTACGCGGCCACGGCGAAGAAGAAGATCGAGGTCGCCCGCGACCAGCTCGCCGGCAAGGAGATGCTGATCGGCCGCTACTACCTGGAGCAGCGCAACTATACGGGCGCCATCAACCGCTTCAAGGTTGTGGTTACTCAATACCAGCGGACGCGACAGGTGGAAGAGGCTCTGTTCCGCCTCACCGAGGCCTATATGGCGCTCGGCGTGGTGAACGAGGCGCAGACCGCCGCCGCCGTTCTGGGCTATAATTTTCCTGACAGCCAGTGGTATAAGGACGCCTACAAGCTCGTGAAATCCAGCGGCGTCGAGCCGCAGGAGAACAAGGCGTCCTGGATCAGCCAGGCGTTCAAGAAGATGGGACTCGGCTGATCACCCATGCTGGCATCGCTCTCGATCCGGGACATCGTCCTCATCGAGAAACTCGATCTCACCCTGTCGGAGGGCCTCACCGTCCTCACCGGTGAGACGGGAGCGGGTAAGTCCATTCTTCTTGATTCGGTCTCCCTCGCCCTCGGCGGGCGGGGAGACGGAACGCTGGTGCGCCACGGCCAGCCCAACGGCCAGGTGACACTGGCTTTCGACCTCACGCCTGACCATCCCGCCCACGCGATTCTCACGGCAGCCGACCTGCCGGACGAGGACCAGCTCATCATCCGCCGCACCCAAATGGCGGACGGGCGCACCCGCGCCGCCGTGAATGACGCACCCGTGAGTGTGCAGACCCTGCGCCAAATCGGCGCGAGCCTGGTGGAACTGCACGGCCAGCACGCGGACCGCGCCCTGGTGGATCCCGCCACACACCGCGCGCTCCTTGACGCATATGGCGGCCTTTCGACCGAGGCCGCCGCTCTCAGCGGGCTGTGGCGGGCCTGGCGTGAGGCGCGCGAGGCCGCGCGGGAAGAGCGCGCGCGCCTGGAAGCGGCGGAAAAGGAAGCGGATTATATTCGCCACGCCGTCGAGGAGCTCACAGAGCTGGGCGCCGAAGCCGGCGAGGAAACCGCGCTGTCCGAGCGGCGCAGCAACATGATGCGCTCCGAAAAAATCGCCGCCGACCTCTCCGAGGCGCTGGACGCGGTGGCGGGCGGCTCCTCCCCCATCCCCTCTTTGTCGGCCGCGGTACGACGGCTGGAGCGCCGCGCGGGTGAATCGCAGGATGTCATTCGCCCCGCCGTCGAGGCCATCGACCAGGCCCTGGACGCACTGGAGCAGGCGCGCGGGCATCTTGAAACCGCCCTTGCCGATGCGGACTTCGAGCCGCGCGAGCTGGAGCGCATCGAGGAACGCTTGTTCGCCCTGCGCGCTGCCGCCCGCAAATTCTCGGTTACGCCCGATGCCCTCCCCGAGGTGACGCGCCGCTTTTCGACCCAGCTTGAGGACCTCGACCAGTCGGAGGCCCGCCTTGCGCGGCTCGATGCCGCCGCCATCGAGGCTGAACGAAGCTATCGCAGCGGGGCGGAGCACCTGTCGCAGGCGCGGGCCGCGGCAGCGCGGGCGCTGGATGAAGCGGTGGGCGCCGAACTTCCGCCGCTCAAGCTGGAGCGGGCGGAGTTCCTCACCAAGGTGACCAGCGACCCCGGCAATGCGGGGCCGGAAGGCCAGGATGCAGTGGAATTCTGGGTGCGCACCAATCCGGGTAGCCGGCCGGGCCCCATGATGAAGGTGGCGTCCGGCGGTGAGCTCGCCCGCTTCCTGCTGGCGCTGAAAGTGGTGCTGGCCGATCGCGGATCGGCGCCGACGCTCATTTTCGATGAGATCGACACCGGGGTTGGCGGGGCCGTTGCCGATGCCATCGGCCAGCGGCTGGCGCGGCTGTCCCAAAAGGTTCAGGTGCTGTGCGTCACGCACGCACCCCAGGTGGCCGCCCGCGCGCACAATCACCTCCTCATCGCCAAGGATGCGGTCCCGGCGGTGCCAGATGCCCCCGTCGCGCCGGGAGAGGCGCCGGTCACCACGCGCGTCGCGGCCCTGACACCGAAACTGCGGCGCGAGGAGATCGCCCGCATGCTCGCCGGCGCCACCGTCACCAACGAGGCCCGTGCCGCCGCCGACCGGCTTCTGAAGGCCGCGCGCTGAACCTTCCAGGCCCGCCGAAGATCGACAGGGCATTCGTTTCCGCGGAAGGGGCTTGGCTGCTCGAGGAACCCCCTTCTCAAGCACGCGCGTTCCGGCGAGCGATCCCGGATGCCGCCGGCCGCCCCCGAGAGGCAGCCACAGCGTTTTCGAGTGGCGTGGGAACCAGTAAGCTCGAATCCAGCGGGTCACACACAAAAGCTTACTGTTTCAGGCTTTCCCGAACACCCGGACGGGTCGCAACGACTGCCGTGGTCACGCGGCTCCGGCACCCGCTGAGGCGCCCCCTGGGGGCCTGTGAGCCAACGCCCGCTGGCTCCAAAGCGACACCGGAGCGGGCTTAGGCGGGCGTGACGCGATCGAGCTGTTCCGGCGTGTCGGCCGCCCATCGGCTGCTCAAGCGAGATGATTGGGGGAGACGACCGGCTGCGGGCCTTCAGGGACCAGCCAGCATCAAGAGCGGCAGGGGCCCAGGGGACAGGCGCCGGCCGCGGAAGGGCGTCTCCGGACCCGACGGCCTCCGCCCCGCGATTCGGAGCCCCGGCCTGGATGCGACAGCGCCTGGGCATCCCCTGCGAGCGGCCGTGCCGCGCGGGGGGATGCCCTAGCCCTCGGCTCGACAGAAGGCAGCGATTGCGGCCGCGGGGCCTGCGTCAGGCCGAGGCTGGTCAGCGCCGGTCGCCGGGACCGGCAAGGCGCCTTCAGGCGAGAGCCACAGGTTCCCGCCCGCATCCCGTGGCCCGCCGTTGCCGAGAGCGGTCGAGCGCAAGGCCATCATGACCAGCGTCGGCAATGAACGCCGGAACGCCAGGACCCGCATCTCGAAGCCCGCCCAGCCGGGTGCAGAAACCGGCCCGTTGCCATGGCCGGCTCAGTCCAGATGCGGCTTGCTCTGGCGCAGGCTCTTGATGTTGCCGCGGCGCTCCTTGGCGGCCAGACGCCGTTCCTTGGAGCCGAGGGTCGGCCGGGTTGGGCGGCGCGGGGGCGCGACGACCGTGGCCGAGCGGATCAGCTCCACCAGTCGCTCGATGGCATCTTCCCGATTGCGCTCCTGCGTGCGGAAGCGCTGGGCCTGGATGACGATGACCCCATCCTGCGTCAGCCGCCGTCCGGCGAGACGCGCCAGCCGTTCCTTCACGCCGTGGGGAAGATCTGGCGAGCGCGCCATATGGAAGCGCAGCTGCACCGCGCTCGACACCTTGTTCACATTCTGCCCGCCGGGCCCGGAGGCCCTGATGTAGGCGAACTCGATGTCGTCCTCGGAGATGGCGAGGCGCTGGGTAATCTCGATCATGGCGGGTCCGCAGGGTGACCGCCCCCTATAGCGCCGATGCCGCGCAAGAGCCACGCCCCGGCGCCGCGCGAGGGCGCGGGACCGGGCCCCGGCTCGCGCGCCAGCGGCGGTCAGATGGCGTGGCGGTTCGCCGTGGGGCCGAAATGTTCCACATAGCGCGGGCTGAGCACCGACACCGGCAGGATGATCAGCACGTCGGTGGTTCCAAACTGCTGGTCCACCACCGCCCCATCGCCCACGAAGCCACCCAGGCGCAGATAGCCCTTCACCAGGGGCGGCAGGCTCTGCAGCGCCGCCTTGGGAGAGATGTCCGCCTTGGCCATGCGGTTCATCTCCACCCGGCGACCGGGCAGCGCACGGGCGCGCCACTCCTCCGGCGCCAGTGCGTTGTGGTGCAGGAAGGAGAGCGGCAGGGCCATGGCGTCCGGGTCAGTGCCCTCAAGGCTGGCACAACCGAACATCACGTCAATCTTGTTGCGCAGAATGTAGGTCCACACCCCGTGCCACAGCAGCTCCACCGTGCGCTTGTTGCGGTAGGGCTTCAGCACGCAGGAGCGGCCGAGCTCCAGGAAGCGCAGGTTCGGGTGGGCGGCGATGATGGGCGCCACGTCGAACTCGCCCTGGGTGTAGAAACCGCCGTGGCGCACGGCCACGTCCTGCTTCAGCACCCGGTATGTGCCGACCACTTTCGGCTTGCGGCGGCCCAGCACCATCTTGCCGGCGTCATAATCCAGCACCAGCAGGTGGTCGCAGATGGTGTCGAAGCTGTCCATGTCGCGGCGGGCGAGGCGCGTGGCGGCATCCGGCAGCGCGGACATTTCCTCGTAGAACACCTTGTAGCGCAGGCGCTGGGCGCGGCGCACGTCGCGCGCCGTGCGCGCCAGGCGCACCTCAAGGGAGCCGAGCCGGCCGAGAACCAGCGTTTCGTCCCCGGGCACAGCCTCGCGGTGGCGGATTCCCGAATAGGCCCGCAAGTCGGCCACAAGCTTCTGCGGCGCGGGCATGGGGGGCCGCCCGGCGGGCGCCGCCTTGGCCTTGTCAAAGAAGAAGGCGAATGGCGCATCGCCGCCCGGCAGCGTCGTCCGCTTGCCCGCAGCGTCGGTGGCCTTGAAGCCCGGCCAGCGCGCAAATCCCTCTCGCGCCACCTCCTTGGCAGCGTCGAGGCCTCGCCCCACCATGGCCGGCAGATTGAAGCCGGCTTGCGTCTCACCGATGCGCTTCATGCGCCGACCCTCCCCGAGCCGCCGCAGGCGACGAAACCGTCATCTCGCGGGCCGCCCACCCTTTTATGACGCCACCGCGCGGCGCTCCGGGCAGGCCGGACGACCGAAGCGATGTTCGGAGCATGTCGCAACACGCATCCGAACGTGACTGTCACATTCACCATAGATTTCGGACGCGCGTGTGACAATGGTTTGCCCGTATTGACACGGCCTTAAGGCTGCCACGCGATTGTGGGCACGCCCCCGTTGTGACGACGGTGCGGTATCTGGCTTTATCTCGCCGCGGCGCGCAGACCGGAAAGGCCGGGGGCACCGCGCATTGGGGGATCATCATGAAGTCTCGTCTCGTGGCGGCAGCCCTGTCCGCTCTCGTGGTGCTGGGGGCGGGCAGCGCCGCCCTGGCCCAGCCGCAGCCCACCTCCAGCGAAATGGTCACCATTGCGGGGGTCGGCACGGTGCCCGTGCTCGTGTTCCAGGCGCGCTTCGTCTCCGCTGATCCGGCCACCCGCCGCATGGTGCTGGAGCTGCCGACGGGCAAGCGCTGGGCCGTCACCGCCCCCCTGATCCTCGGCGATCTCGAAGCCTACCGGAACAGCGAGCGCCTGCTCATCCGCGTGGTTCCCGGCGTCGTCACCGCCCTCGGCAAGGCGCGTCAGGGCACGCCCGGCGAAGTGCTCAGCGACGTGGCCATCAATGACGGCCTGCCCGGCTGGCCCGAGGGCTTCGGCATCCGCGCCGTCACGCTCACCACCATCTTCGTGGATGTGAACAAGCAGGCCGGCACCATCACCTTCGAGGGCCCGGACGGCGGCGTGCGTACCCTGCGCGCCGTGGATCCCAAGGTGCTGGCGGACCTGCAGCAGGTGCAGCCCGGCGACCTGGCCCAGATCAGCTACCTGGAAGGCATCAGCATCAACGCCGGCCAGTGATCCGCCCCCTCTCGCGAGGGCACGAACACCGGAACCCGGAGGGACGGCCCGCGCCCCCTCCGGGGTCTGCGGGCGGCGGACAGCCCGGCGCGCGGGCCGTGGATGGCGACGCCTTTCAAGCGAAGCAGATACCCGTCGCACGAATAAAGCGTTTGATATCAAGGCCTGAAGCATCCCGCGGCTCGGTGAAACCAAAGATGCTCCGGAGAAATCCGGCGGCGGCAAACGCCCGGCGCTTCAGCCTGCGCGCGTCTCCGCCCTGGGCGCCGCCACCGGCACGGACGGGGTGACGATGCGCACGCCCGAGGCCCGGCAGCGGGCGGCGAATTCGGGTGGCGGCGGGCCATCGGACACGATGGTATCAACGGCGGCGAGCTGGCACACGGTGACCGGCGCCTCGCGGCCGAACTTGGTGCGATCAGCGATCACCCAGGCTTCCTGGGCCTGCTGCATGGCCGCGCGCGCAAACTCCGCCTCGAACAGGTGGAAGTCCCCAAGCTCGCCGGCGAGGGTGATGCCGCCCACGGAAATGAAGGCGTAGCGCACCTGGAACTGGCGGATGAACTCGATGGTGGACGGCCCCATGGCCGAGCCATCCTCTCCCCCCAGCTCCCCGCCCGACATGAACACCCGGTTGCCGTTCTTGGAGGCGAGCCGGTGGGCGATCTGCACCGAATGGGTGACCACCGTGAGCCGCGAATGGGCCGAAAGCGCATCCGCCACGTAAGCGGAGGTGGTGCCATTGTCGAGGATGAGGCTGTCGCCGTCCTGCACCTGGTCGCGCACGATGGCGGCAACCGCCCACTTGGCCTCGTTGTTCACATGCATGCGGCGCTGGAAGGGCGGCTCCTCCGCCACCTCCGGAATCATGATGCCGCCGTGAAAGCGCAGCAGCGTGCCATCCTCGATCAGGGGCTGGATGTTGCGGCGGATGGTTTCCGTGGAAACCGACAGCCGCGAGGCGAGCTCGGTGATGGAATAGCTGCCCTTGGACCGCACCACCTGGAGAATTTCGTTCTGACGCTTGAGAGACATGGGTCAACCACAGTTTCCGGTGCCGCAGCGGAAGACACGCGGCCGGATATGGAGATGAATGCCACAAAACATCGCCGCTGTCAGGAGATCGGGCAGGATGTGCGTGCCGTTGCGGGCAGCTGGCCCCGCCTTCCCCGACCGCATACGGTGCCCACACACCGGGGCGCACCGGCCGTGGGACTTCTGCGCGCCCTCCGCCTTCCATGTACCGGCGCATAAAGCCACGCAAACGCACGTATTGCCAAATTCAATGTGCATTTCACCGCTGGTGATTTGCATTCGCCAACGGGCTGTGCTTGCCTCGATCAGCCCTCTCGCCCCGTTCGCGGGATCCGCGGCCAGCCGCGGGAGAGCGGGAGCACGGGACGGAAAGATGGCACCGATCAAGCTGGCGCGCGCGCCTCTCACGGGCGAAGGGGCTCCCAAGGTCCGCTGGTTCACGCCGCCGCCCACGGAGGGATGGACCGAGCCCGTCATCATGGAATGGGAACTTCGCGGCGAGGCCTGGAGCGACGCCCATGTGCATGATGAATACGCCTATGTGCTGGAAGGCCTGCTTTTTGTGACCTGCGACGGAGAGACCGTGGAGGCCACCGCCGGCGACATGGTGAAAGTGCCGGCCGGCTCCATCGGCCGCTATTGCGCCCCCGATTACGCCCGGCTTCTGGGCATCTACGCACCCAACCCCACCGGCGCGCCGACCACCCACATGGCGTACGAGCGGCTCGACGGCTGAGCACCGAGACGCTTCAGCATCGGGCGGACGCGGGGCTAATCAGCGCGATGAGCTCCGGCTCACAGGCGGCGGCGCGGCACCGCCCGTGAGCCGGTTCATCACGGCACCTCAGTGGCCGGAATGCTCTTGACCTGAATGGCCCTGGCTGGCAGGGGCATGGCCCGCGGCGCCGGCGCCCAGGCTCTCCACCTTGAACTGAACCGGCACGGTCCCCGCCTTCTCAAAGGTCAGCGTGCCGTCCACGGTCTCGCCCTCCTTCAGGGGCTGCTTCAGCTGCATGAACATGATGTGGTAGGAGCCCGGCTTCAGAGTCACGGTGCCGCCAGCGGGAATGGCGAGGCCATCGGGCAGCGGGCGCATGGTCATCACGCCATTGGTCACCGCCATTTCGTGGATCTCCACCTTGCCCGCGAAGGGCGCCGTGGCGGACACCAGCCGATCCGCCGTCGCTCCGGTGTTCTTCAGCACCAGATAGCCGCCGCCCACAGTGGCGCCGCCGGGCGTCGCGCGCGCCCACGGATGCTCGATCTCGATCGCGCCCAACTTGTAGTCGTGGGCCAGCGACGGCGCGACGGTGGCGGCCAGCGAGGCGGTCAGAACGCCGAGCGAGAGCGCGGCGGCGGAGAAGGCGGACTTCAGGGAAAGATTCGACATGACGAGCTCCTTGGCCCCCTCCCGTGAAGGGGGCGTGGGAAAGAACCGGCGGGCGGGCCACGGCGCAGAGCT
Organism: Xanthobacter variabilis; assembly: GCF_043831965.2. Lineage (NCBI taxonomy): Bacteria > Pseudomonadati > Pseudomonadota > Alphaproteobacteria > Hyphomicrobiales > Xanthobacteraceae > Xanthobacter > Xanthobacter variabilis. Next base: position 1,394,929 of record NZ_CM195533.1, on the reverse strand, counting down.
GCGCGGCTACTGACGGCGCCGGTCGGATCAATGGAAAGGGGTGGGTCCGGGATCAGGCGGCCGGCGGCGGCGCCCGCGCCAGATGGGCGCTGCGGCGCCCCAGGGGCGGGGAAAGCTGCGGCTCAGACCCAAGGCGGGCAAGGCGCACGAAGGCGAGAAGAGGCGCCGCAAGGCCACCGCCCGGCGGCGTCGGCGCCAGGGTGTTGAGAAAACCGCAGCCGAGCTGGCAGCACGCCGGCAGGTGGCTGCCAGCGGGCGCATGCTCGGGCGCGGCGCCCCCGCTCGGGGTGCACAGCACGGTGCGGAAGCTGCCCGCGCGCTCCGGACCGACCGCCAGCGCGAGCACCGCCGAGGCCAGCACCAGCTGACCCACCAGCCCATAGGCGACGGCCAGGGCGATCGCGCCCCGCCATGCGGCCCATCCGGCTGCCGGCCCCCTGCTGCCCACGGCGTCTCCCTTTCAACCCATGCTCCGGTCGTTCCGCGGCGAGGCGAAACGGCCGGATGAAGTTCTTGCGCGTGAGCACAGCCAAACGCGCCGCTTCCGTCAAGCGCCCGATCACGCCTCCGACGCAACGCCGCACCCCGGAACCGGATCGTTGGCCTTTCCTTTTCGTCAGCCGCCGTGTTAGCCAGCAAAGCGGGGATGGGAGAATGATCGGGCGGCGCAAGGGATTCAGCACGATGGGACTGGTGGTGGCCTGGACGGCCGCCTATGCCCTCGTGTTCCAGATCATGCTGATGAGCGCCCTGGGCGCCAGCCTGGTGGGCGGCACCGCGCTCGCCACGCCCTTGTGCGTCGGCAGCCAGGTCACCGCTGGCGACACCGGCGGCGAACCGCAGAAAGCCGCGGCCCATTGCCCGCTCTGCCTGTCGCGGGTGGACGCGGCAGTGCTGCCGCCCCCCGTGCCGACACCGGAAATCGACCGCGTCGCCATAGAGGTGCATTATCGGGTCATCGTGCGCGACGGGCTGCGCACGGCGCAGCAGCGCCGGCCCCACCAACCCCGCGCACCACCAGCTTTCGCCTGATCTCGCGCCCGCCGCAGCGGGCTCCTTCGTCTCATCATTCAAGACCTGACGTGCGCGCCCCCGGGGTCGCCGCGCGGGCTGGCGTGTCGTTCGAGCAGACCCGGTCGCGCTCGAATCCGCCGGTGCGCGCGCCCTGTGGCTGACGCCACCCGAAAGCTTTCGTGGAAACACCCATGCAACACACAAACCCGCGCCTCCGGCGCGCCCTGCGCCTGTCGAGCGCCCTGCTCTGCCCAGCCCTTGCCGTCTTCGGCGCCACCATCCTGCCCGCCGCGGCCCAGGACAGGGGCGTTTCCCAGCTGCCCACCGTGGTGGTGCGCCCGCCCGCCGAGACGGCGAGCGGTGGCGACAGCGCGCCGCTGCCCGGAGACGGTGCCACCATCAGCGGCGCGGAAGCGGCCGCCGCCACCCTCTTCACCAGTGATTCGGGATCGCTGATCGACGCCATCCCCGGCGGCGCCTCATGGGGCGCGGGCGGCGTCTCCAGCCTGCCGGCGGTGAACGGCATGGGCGCGGACCGCGTGCAGGTGGCCATCAACGGCATGATCTTCAGCCCGGCCTGCCCGAACGAGATGAATCCGCCCATGTCGTTCGTGAATCCGGCCATGGTGTCGACCGCCAAGGTCTATTACGGCACCGCGCCGGTGAGCGTGGGCGGCGACTTCACCGGCGCCAAGGTGGATGTCAGCGTTGCCCCGGCCCGCTTCACACCGGGCGATCAGCTGCAGGTGTCAGGCTCGGTCTCCGGCTTCTACCGTTCCAACGGCAATTCCTATGGCGTGGACGCCAACGCCACCGTGTCCAACGCCGACACCAGCGTGACCTATACGGGCGGTTGGGCGCGCGCCAGCGACTACACGTCCGGCAACGGCACCACCATCAAGTCCACCATGTACGAGACGCAGAACCACGCGCTCTCCATCTCGAAGAAGCTGCAGGACAACATCTTCACCCTCCAGGTGGGCGGCCAGTTCATCCCCACCGAAGGCTTCGTGAACCAGTATATGGACCTGGTGGAGAACAAGAGCATCTTCGTGAACGGGCGCTATGAGGGCCTGTTCGACTGGGGCAAGCTGGAAGCCACCACCTTCTTCAACCGCATCCGCCACACCATGGGCTTCATCGAGCCGGACAAGGACGGCGACATGCCCATGGACACCCGCTCCACGGACATCGGCTATACGGTGAAGGCGACGATGGGCCTTTCCCCGGACACGCTCATGCGCATCGGCAACGAGGTCTTCTACAACAACCTGGACGACTGGTGGCCGCCGGTGGCGGGCTCCATGATGATGAGCCCGGACACCTTCTGGAACATCAATAACGGCCAGCGCCTGCGGGTCGGCACCTATGCCGAGTGGGAGAAGGAGCTGGCGGAGAAGTGGACCGCCAGCTTCGGCCTGCGCAATGACATCGTCTGGATGAATACCGGCGACGTGCAGGGCTACAATACGATGATGTACGGCGCCCAGGCCGACGCCTTCAACGCCGAGAGCCACGCCCGCACCGACATCAATTTCGACGCCACCGCGCTCCTGCGCTACGAGCCAAACTCCACCGGCCTCTATGAGCTGGGCCTGGCGCGCAAGACCCGCTCGCCCAATCTCTACGAGCGCTATGCGTGGTCCTCCAACGCCATGGCCATGAAGATGATCGGCTGGTATGGCGACGGCAACGGCTATGTGGGCAATCTGGATCTGGAGCCCGAAGCCGCCCACACCGTGAGCTTCACCGCCAATTGGCATGATGCCGCGCAGAAGGTGTGGCAGCTGCGCGTGTCGCCCTATTACAGCTATGTGGTGGATTATATCGACGCCGACCGCTGCTCGCTCGCGGGCTGCCTGAAGAGCCTGCCCAGCAATCTCTATACGACCGACAACTTCGTGTTCCTGCAGTTCGCCAACCACGATGCGTGGCTCTACGGCGTCAATATCGACGGCAAGCTGGCGTTGTGGGACAGCGACACGTTCGGCCAGGGGGCGTTCCGCGGCAACCTGAACTTCGTGCAGGGCCAGCGCACCGACGGCGTGAACCTCTACCACATGATGCCGCTCAACGGCACGGTGGCGCTGGACAATACGCTGGGCGCCTGGACCACCAGCCTGGAACTGCAGATGGTGTCCGCCAAGGTGCTGGTGAGCCAGGTGCGCAACGAGCTGGAAACCAGCGCCTATGCACTCCTCAACTTCCGCACATCCTATGAATGGCAGATGGTGCGCCTCGATTTCGGCGTCGAGAACATCCTCGATACGGAATATGACCTGCCGCTCGGCGGCGCCAACCTGGTGAACTACCGGGTGCCGTCCATGATGGGCACCTCCCCCGCCTGGGGCTACGCGGTGGCCGGCCCCGGCCGTTCCATCAACACCCGGCTCACCGTGAAGTTCTGAGCCGCACCCGGCCGAGGCCTCAGGCCTCCACCTCAACGAAAACGGGCGGCCCCTGGGCCGCCCGTTCCCCGTCATGATCCTGGAAGGCGCCCCTCAGGCGTGGATATCCATATCCCGCGTCTCCTTGCCGAGCAGCAAGGCGATGAGGGTGAGCACCGCCATGGCGGTGAGGTAGACGCCCACCCAAAACGGGCTGCCCGCCCCATAGGCCCAGAGCGCCACCGCGATGAACGGCGCCACCGCCGCGCCCAGGATGGAGGAGACATTGTAGGCGATGCCCGAGCCCGTGTAGCGCACATTGGCCGGGAACAACTCCGGCAGCAGCGCGCCCATGGGGCCGAAGGTGAGGCCCATGAGCGAGAAGCCGATGATGAGCCACGCCATCACCCCCGCGAAGCCACCCGCCAGCATGGGCACCCAGGTGAGGCCGAACACGGCGATAGCGAGCGTGATCCCGATCAGCGTGCGCCGGCGTCCCCAGCGGTCAGCCCAGGGGCCGGACACCAGGGTGAACAGGCCGAAGAACACGACGCCCACGATCATCATCAGCACGAAGGTGCGGTAGTCATAGCCCAGGCCCGGCAACGCGGCGGAGGTGGCGGCGCGGCCATAGCTCAGCGAGAAGGTGGTCATCAGATAGAAGAGCACATAGGTGGCGAGCATGTAGAAGGTGCCCAGGATCAGCTCGCGCCAATAGGTCTTCACCGCCGCCACCAGCGGCACGTCGTGCACGCGCCCTTCCTTCACCGTGTTGGAAAAGGCCCGGCTTTCCACCAGATTGAGGCGCACCCACAACCCCACCGCCACCATGACAACGGAGAACAGGAACGGGATCCGCCAGCCCCAATCGAGGAACTCCGCCGACGGGCGCGAGGGGTCGGAGGACGGCATCACTGCGGCAATGATGAGGAACAGGCCATTGGCGATGATGAAGCCGATGGGCGCGCCGAGCTGCGGGAAGGTGCCGTAAAGGGCGCGCTTGCCCTCCGGCGCGTTCTCGGTGGCCACCAGGGCCGCCCCGCTCCACTCGCCGCCAAGCGCGAAGCCCTGGGCAAGACGCAGGATCACCAGCAGCGCCGGCGCCAGCCACCCCACCATGGGAAAGGTGGGCAGGAAGCCGATGAGAAACGTGGCGATGCCCATGGTAAGCAGCGCCCCCACCAGGGTAATCTTGCGCCCACGCTTGTCGCCCAGATGACCGAAGAACACCGCGCCCAACGGCCGCGCCACCATGGCCGCGCCGAACACCGCGAACGAGGCCAGCAGCGCCACCGTGTCATTGCCCAGCGGGAAGAACAGGTGGGGAAACACCAGCACCGCCGCGGTGGCATAGACGTAGAAATCGTAGAATTCGATGGTGGTCCCCACCAGGCTCGCCAGAATGACCCGGTGGCGGGGATTGACGAGGGCCGGGGCGCCCTCGTCCGGAAGGGGGGCTGCTGATGCTGTGGATGACATGTCTTTGTGTTCCAAAACGTCTTCTGCCGCGTCCAGAGGGCGCAGACACCGCCGGGCGTCGACCGTGGCAGAAGCTTCGGTAATTTTCGATCGCGCAGAGGGTGCCTTTGGCGCGCTCGCGCGTTAGGTAACCGGTGCGGCCTGATAGATTATTGCGCGACATTTGGCCAGCCGTCGCAGCGCCTTGCACGGCCGCCCTGCATCCACCGCATGGCCGGCGGCACGATCCATGATACTGCCGCCCACCCTGCGCGGCATTCCCCTGCGCCAGCGGCTGCCCGTGGGCACGGAAATGCTCTAGGGTCTGCGCCAACCCACCATCCAGCCCCGATCCTCGCCCCGCGGAGCCCCCATGATCGCGTATCGTCCCCTTGGAGACAGCGGCCTCGCCGTATCGTCCATCTGCCTTGGAACCATGACCTTCGGCCAGCAGAACACGGAGGCCGAGGGGCACGCCCAGCTCGATCTCGCGCTCGATGCCGGCATCAACTTCATCGATACGGCGGAGATGTATTCCATTCCGCCCCGGGCGGAGACGCAAGGGTCCACCGAGCGCATCATCGGCACCTGGCTGAAGGCGCGCGGCAATCGGGACAAGGTCATCCTCGCCACCAAGGTCGCCGGGCGCTCCACCCAGACCTGGCTGCGGGCCGACGGCTCCAATCCGCGCCTCGACGCGCGCAACATCAACGAGGCCATCGACGCCTCGCTGCGCCGGCTGCAGACCGATTATGTGGACCTCTACCAGCTCCACTGGCCAGACCGCGCGGTGCCCCTGTTCGGCAGCCCCACCGCCACGCGCTCGGAGAACGACGCTCCGGAAGTCCCCATCGAGGAGACGCTGGCGGCGCTGGCCGATCTGGTGAAGGCCGGCAAGGTGCGCCACATCGGCCTGTCCAACGAAACCGCCTGGGGCCTCCACCGCTTCCTGATGGCGGCGCAGAAGGGCATCGGCCCGCGGGTGGTGTCGGTGCAGAATGCTTACAACCTCCTCAACCGCACCTATGAGGAGGGGCTGGCCGAATTCGCCACGCGCGAACAGGTGGGCCTGCTGGCTTATTCGCCGCTGGCGCAGGGCTATCTCACCGGCAAATATCTCAATGGCGCCCGCCCCGCCGGCGCCCGCACCACCCTGTTCAATCGCGGCCAACGCTATGAGAAGCCGGGCACGGAAGAGGCCATCAAGGCCTATCTCGCCCTGGCGGCGGAGCTGGGGCTGTCGCCCGTTCAGCTGGCCCAGGCCTGGGTGACCAGCCGGCCGTTCGTGACCTCCAACATCATCGGCGCCACCTCCGTCGCCCAGCTTCAGGAGACGCTGGCCACGGCGACGCTCGCCATCACGCCGGAGATCGAGGCGAAGGTGAACGCCGTGTTCCAGCTCCACGGCAACCCGGCCCCCTGAGGCCGGGATGGGCCCCGCGCAGGCGGGCCGGGATGGTGGCAAGGGCGTGGGGCGCAGCTCACGCCCCGGTCCCCGGCCGACTGCTTACGGGGCCAGGGGGGGAGCCATGAAACCGAACTGAACGCTTCGACGGTCCGGCCAGTGACGGTGATCAACGGGCGCTCAGCCGGCGCGCCTTGAGGCCGGCGGGCTGAGCCAGGTCCATGCCGCGGACTCCCCCGCCCTTCGCGCGCCCCTGAGACTCTCCCTGGGACACCCCCTTGGCACACGTCTTCGGCCCGGTACGCGCGGGCGTCCGCATCAGGCGGTCGCGGAAAAAACCCGGTAGCGGTGGGGCAGCAGGCCCACCTGGGCGCCGACGGCAATCTCCCGATCGGTGGGCACCGCGGCTTCCACCACCGTGGTGCCGGCATCGGAAGCGATCTCCACATCCACACGCCGGTTTGGGCCGAAGCTGCGCAGGGCCAGGACCCGGCCGGCGAACGGCGCGCCCTCGGGCGGCGCCAGCTCCACCTCGTGGGGGCGCGCCAGGATCTGCGCCGGGCCATCGCCCACCCCCTGGGCATCGAGCGCCAGCCGCTGCCCCTTGAGATAGAGCGCCCCGCCGCGCACTTCCCCCGGCAGGCGCACGGTTTCGCCGATGAAATCGTGCACGAAGGCAGTCGCCGGATTGCGATAGACATCCTCCGGGGCGCCCACCTGCTCGATATGACCCCGGCCCATCACCACAATGCGGTCGGAGACCTCCAGCGCCTCCTCCTGGTCGTGGGTGACGAGCACGGAGGTGACGGGCATTTCCTCATGCAGATGCCGCAGCCAGCGCCGCAGCTCCTTGCGCACCTTCGCATCGAGCGCGCCGAAGGGCTCGTCCAGCAGCAGCACGCGCGGCGAGATGGCGAGCGCCCGCGCCAGCGCCACGCGCTGCCGCTGGCCGCCCGAGAGCTGGGCCGGATAGCGATCCGCCAGCCAGTCGATCTGCACCAGGGACAAAAGCTCGTTCACCCGCTCGCGGATGGCTGCCTCGGGCAGCTTGGCCGGGCCGCGCCGGACACGCAGGCCGAACGCGACATTCTCGAACACCGAGAGATGGCGGAACAAAGCGTAATGCTGGAACACGAAGCCCACATTGCGCTCGCGCACCGAGCGGGAGAGCGCGTCCTCTCCATCGAAATGCACCTCGCCGGAATCCGGCCAGTCGAGCCCCGCAATGATGCGCAGCAGGGTGGTCTTGCCCGAGCCCGAGGGGCCCAGCAGCGCCACCAGCTCGCCGCTATTGATGTGCAGCGACACATTGTCGAGGGCGGTGAAGGACTTGAAGCGCTTGGTGACGCCGACGATGTCGATGCTCATGGGCGGGTTCCTGAAAAGCGGGCTTTGCGGCAGCGCGGCAGCGCGCGGAAGAACGAGAAAGGTGGGCTCATGATGCCCTCCCGCGCCGCTCGCTCCAGCGCTGCAGGCCATTGATGGCGGCCAGCAGCACGAACGAGGCCAGGAGCATCACCACCGCGATGGCGGTCGCGTCCGCATAGCGGAACTCCTCCAGCCGGATCACGATGAGCAGCGGAGCAATCTCCGACACGCCCGGCAGATTGCCGGCAATGAAAATGACGGAGCCATATTCCCCCACCCCGCGCGCAAAGGCCAGGGCGAAGCCGGTGACCAGCGAGGGCCCGATGGCCGGCAGCACCACGCGGCGAATGGTCTGCCAGCGCGAGGCGCCGAGGCTGGCGGAGGCCTCCTCCAGCTCCTGGTCGAGATCGGTGAGCACGGGCTGCACCGTGCGCACCACGAACGGCAGGCCGATGAACACCAGCGCCACCAGAATGCCGAGCGGGGTGAACGCCACCTGGATGCCGAGCGGCGCCAGCAGCGAACCCACCCAGCCATTCTCCGCATAGATGGCCGTCAGCGCGATGCCCGCCACGGCCGTGGGCAGGGCGAAGGGGATATCCACCAGCGCATCCACCACCCGGCGGAAAGGAAAATCATATCGCACCAGCACCCATACCACCACGAGCCCGAGCACCGCATTCACCACCGCCGCCGCCAGAGAGAGGCCGAACGACACCTGAAGCGCATGCACCGTGCGCTCGGCGGTGACGATGGACAGGAAGCGCGAGAAGGTGAGCTCCGACGTCTTGATGAACAGCCCCGCCATGGGCAGGAGCACGATCAGGCTCAGCCACGTCAAAGTCAGCCCGAGCGTGAGCCCGAAGCCGGGTATGACGCTCCGGGGCCGACGGCGTGCGAAAGGAAACGCAAGGTTCGACATGACGGACAGTTCACCGCTCTCCGGCGCTGACGGGGGAAACGAGGGCGCCGCAGGGCATTCCTAACACCCCGCGGCCCCGGTCCGCACCCTGTCGCGTGGTCGCTGATGACGGGAAGATGCCCAATGCTACCGTCCGGTGATCTGATCGAACACGCCGCCATCGGAGAAGTGCGTCTTCTGGGCTTTCTGCCAGCCGCCGAACACCCCATCCACGGTGAACAGCTCCACCGGCGCGAACTTGTCCTTGTACTTGGCGGCCACCTCGGCATTGCGCGGGCGATAATAATGGCGCGCGGCCAGCTCCTGCCCCTCGGGGGTGTAGAGGAACTTCAGATAGTCCTCAGCCACGGTGCGCGTGCCCTTCTTGTCGACCACCTTGTCGACCACCGCCACCGGCGGTTCCGCCAGGATGGACACGGAGGGGGTGACGATATCGAACTTGTCGGGGCCGAGCTCGTTCACCGAGAGATAGGCCTCGTTTTCCCACGCGATCAGCACGTCGCCGATGCCCCGCTCCACGAAGGTGACGGTGGCGCCGCGCGCGCCGGTGTCCAGCACCGGGGCATTCTTGTAGAGCGCCTGAACGAAGGCCTTCGCCTTCTCCTCATCCCCGCCGAACTTCTTGAGCGCATAGCCCCACGCGGCCAGATAGTTCCACCGGGCGCCGCCGGACGTGCGCGGATTGGGGGTCACCACCTTGATGCCGGGCTTGGTGATGTCGTCCCAATCCTTAATGCCCTTGGGATTGCCCTTGCGCACCAGGAACACGATGGTCGACGTGTAGGGAGAGGAATTGTCGGGCAGGCGCTTCTGCCAATCCTTGTCCAGCAGCCCGCGCGCCGCGATGGCGTCGATGTCATAGGCGAGCGCCAGCGTCACCACATCCGCTTCCAGCCCATCGATGACAGAGCGGGCCTGCTTGCCGGAACCGCCATGGGACTGGCGAAGGGTCAGCCGCTCCCCGGGGTGCGCCTTCTCCCACTGGGCGCCGAACGCCTTGTTCACGTCCGCATAAAGCTCACGCGTGGGGTCGTACGACACGTTCAGAAGGGTGGTTTCCCCGGCGATAGCCCCCTTGCAGCCAACACCGCCCGCCGCCACAGCCAGGACAAGAGCCGCCATCCAGGCGCGGATGGACGAGGGACGTGCGCTCATGGGACCTCCAGAGGAAACAGGCGAATGCGCCGAACGCTTTATGAGAGCGACGATCGCACCCTCTGGCCGCACCGTCAACATAAATCGATAAATATGATGGTATTAATCGATTTATGGGCGGCGCGCCGATATTCCCGTGCCCGCACGGGTTTTCACCGAGATGCGCCCATCCTTGTCGATCTTGGATCCATCAGCAGCTGCAGGCCCGCCACCGCCCTCAGCCGAGAGCTGCCGGCACGCGGCTCAGGGCTCCCACATGCGCCGCGATCAATGCTGACGGGACGGCGGCCGCCGCGGCGGGGATAGAGCAATTTGCCCCATGGGAAAGCCCGAGCGCACCGACGCCGGACGCGTCCGCCAGCCCGTGGGACAAGCCGCAGGTTACCGCGTTGCAGAGCCTCGGGAGGCGGCGCGACTGCGGACGACTGGGCGTGACGAGGGGCTAGGCATGGCACGCCTTCGGTCGGCGCGCCCCCCTCACCGCTTGCGCTCCAAGACTGGAGACGCAGGACCGCGCCCGCGCGGACACTGGCAGCTTTTTCGGATTGCAGAATGAAGTGTTCAGCTTGCGCCAGGCGCGCCGACGCGGTGAGAGGCACCGCGAACGCTAATCGCTCGCGGCGCTTATTCCGCCGCCGCGGGGAATTCCGTCACCGGGGGCTCGGAGGATGGCCTGCCGTTTCGCGCCCACGCCAAGCGGGACTCACCATCTTCCGCCCCAAAACACACGTGAAAGTCATCGCACTCCGCGCACACCGGCGCCGTGCACAAGGTGAAGCCTTCCGAACCGCAGACCATGCGATAGAGAAACTTCTTCCACTTCATGTCGTTGCGATTCTTTTGCGTCAGCGGAGCGAAGTGGCGCTTCATCAGTTCGGAGAGCTCGCCGCGATTGCGCAGCCCCAGATCCTGCCACAAATGGTGGGGCGACTTGCAGCGCCGGGCAATCATTGCCCCCAACAGCTGCTCAAGAGCATCGCCGCTCGTGCAATACATGCCCAGAATATCGCGGATGGACTGCTCTTCCTTGTCCACGTCGGGAGCGGATGCCGCGCACCACTTTTCAGCCTCCGCCCCCAGGTGCTGAAAGGCAAGGCCGAGCAGCCGGCGCAGCTCGCCCCCTGAGAGGCCGACGCCCTGCAGCGGGCCCTGTCCGGATGCGCGCCCCTCCACCACGGCAAGGGAGAGGATCGCGGCGACGACATGCCGGTCGAAAGCGTCGCAATCGACGGGACCGGGCGTTGCGAGGAGCTGGTCGTAGACCTCTTCTGCCGTCATCGCCGCTGCTCCTTGATCAGGCCGCCTTGTCCATCCCATGGATCTGGCAGTTGGCGGGACACACTCGGGCGCAGGCACCGCAGCCGATGCAGGCCCCCGAATCGTTCATCACCATCACCTTCTTCTCGACGTCATCATCCTCGTCATCATCGAGGCTGACCACTTCGCCGTCCTCGTTGATACCTTTGAGCGTCATCACATCCCGGCCGCAGACCTTGTAGCAGCGCCCGCAGCCGATGCACTTCCCGGCATCGATGTCGAGCAGGTAGTCTGGCTGCCAAGCTCGACCATCTCGGGTTTCGTTAGACATGGGAAAGACCTTCCAGGTTCAGGCGGCCCGCCCCGGGCCGCCAGGATCAACCGGCGCGCGTCACGCCGCTTCGAGGGCCTTGAGCTCCGCCCGCTTCTTTTCCAGGTCGGCAAAGGCATCATGGGCCTTCTTCGCCACCACCGGGATCTGCTCCCAGTTCACCGGCAGTTCCTCGGAGAGGTCATGAAGGTCCATCTTGGCCTGGGTGGCCTTGGCCGACAGCTTCTTGAGTTCCGCCTTCAGGGCATCGATATCGCTCATGGTCGCCTCAGTAGTTGGCCACTTCCGGGAACTTCTTGATCATCTCGACGCCGGAGGTGACATACTTCATGCCCTCTTCCCCGAGCTTGCCGAGATTGTCGAAGCCGAAACGGTGTATGTCGCGCAGCTGCTTGTTCACCACGATCAGCCGGCCGCCGATAAGCACCATGCGGCCGAAGCCTTCGTGGCTCATCTTCAGCATGGGGCTGATCATCACGCGGGTCTCGCGCTCGATGAGCAGGCACACGGCGTTGAAGAACAGCTCCAGCCGCCAGATGGTCTCCGGATCGGGATCGCCGATGATCGGCAGCGCGCGGCGCGCTTCCTTGTCGATGATGTAGGGCTCGATCAGGTCGAGATCCTTCTTGCCTTCCCAGGCGCCGTGGGTGTCCTGGGCGCGCCAGACCTTGATGAGCTCCTTGACAAAGGGCGACTCTTCCGCGGGAACCGTTGCGACGGCGGCTTCAGCTGCTTCGGCCATGGGGGCGTCCTCTCGAGCATTTTCGGGCGGCCGCAATTGCGCCGCGTGAAGGAAAAGCATCAAGCCGCGATGCCGCGGGTTTGACGCGAACGACTGGGGGCGAAAGACGCCTCAATCCTCGAAATCGAAGCTGCGCTCCTTGCCCTTGTTCAGGGCCTTGCGCAGCCACGGCGGGGGAGCGCCCTTCAGAACTTCCGAAAGCTTGTCGATCAGATCGGAGATCTCTTCCGGCTGATTCACCTTCATGGGGTGGATATTGTTCGCCACCACACGCGCCGCGCCCGAGCCGCCGATGGCGGCCACGTAGAGAATCGCACAATCCTTGATGGCCTCGATCTTCGGGGCCAGCTTGTCCTCGTTGCCGTCTTCCTTCAGGTCGCCGTCGAACTCGACGGATTCGATGAAGTGGTGCTCTTCCGGGTTCACCTCATAGATGGCGATGTGCTTCGCCCAACCGAAATGAGCATCGACGCGCTTCATGTCCTGCGTAGCAAATGCGACTTTCATGGTGCTTTCGCCTCGACATTCTTCTTAGTGATGGGTCGCTGCAGAAGTCGTGCCAGTTTCGTGGCCATGGCCGTCCGCATTCCACGGGTCGCGCCAGGTTTCCGGGGTCGGCTCGTGGTTCTCCTCGTGATCCTTGATGACGAGGTTCGCGAGATTGAAGATGAGGTCCCGCGTGCCGCGATAGCCCACCGAGAGCTGGTGGCCCGCGCCAAGCCGGTCGAACATGGGCATGCCGATGCGGTGGAACGGAATCTTCAGCCGTTCCGCGCCCTGGCGGCCATGGGAATGGGTCATCAGCAGGTCGCAGCCCCGCTCCTTGGCCAGGGTCTCCAGATCCTCCAGATCGCCAATCAGCACTTCCTCGGTGGGCAGCTTTTCGAACACCGGGGACTGCGTCGTCGTCACGGCCGCGACAATGTGGGTGCCCATCTCGTGCAGCATAGAGCCGATGTCGAACAAAAGGTCCGGCTCGGCACCAATGGCGAGCTTGCGCCCGCCGAGGTGGAAGTGGGCATCCAGCATCGCGTCCACGAGCTGGCCCCGCTGCCGGCGATACTTGCGCGGCACCGGCTTTCCCGACACCTCGCTGAGGAACATGATGAATTCGTCATTGGGCGCGAGCCCGCACAGGCGCTCGAACACCCTTCCCCTGGAGCCGGTCTTCTTCTCCATGGCATCCACCGCCCGGCGCATCTGCGCGCCGATCCCAATGGTCCAGGCCGCCTCACCCATGGTCGCGATTTCCTCAACGCCGATGCCGCCGATGGTGGTCGGCGTGAAATCGTCGGGAATGTGACCATCCAGAGAGCCCGCCAGATCCGGCAGGAAGGACGGGGCCAGCCCGAAATCCTCAATGATGGTGCGCAGCTCGTCCAGGTCGCCCGGCGTCATGTGGCAGCCGGGCAGCACATTGATACGCTTCGTGTCCTTGGCGGCCCCGGGCTCCGGCGTCTTCACCAGGGACTCGACCATCTTGGCGACGGTCTTCTCCCAGCCGTCCTGGAACGCATCCTTAAAGTCGGGCGTCGAGACATAGACGAGCGGGAAGTCCGCGAGCTGCGGATACTTGGCGCGGATGAGCTTGATATAGCCATCCACGTCGTCACCCTTGGTCTCCGTGACACCGGTGGAGCAGATTCCGATGATCTCGGGATTGGTGCGATTGTAGATGTTGAGAATCGCCTGCTCGACATTCTCAAGGCCGCCCAGCACCGTGGCCACCTCGCTCATGGCGGTGGTCTGCAGCGGAATGGCTTCCTTGAAGTGGCGCACGAACAGCACCAGGCCGAACGAGGTGCAGCCCTGGGAGCCGTGCAGCAACGGCATGCAGCCGCGCAGCCCCATGAACGCCAAGGCGCCGCCGATGGGCTGGCTCATCTTGAGCGGATTGACCGTGCAGGCCTTCTTGGAGGGAACGAGCTTCGCCATCTTGCCGCCCTCACTCCGCCGCCACCAGCGCGTCGGGCGCCGAGCCGCCGTTCACGCTGGACAGGATATCGCCCACCCGCTCCGCGCAGTTGCCGCAGCCACCGGAAGCCTTGGTCTGCGTCTTCACCTGCTCGACCGTCGTCAGGCCCTGCGCGCGGATGGCATCCTCGATGGTGCCCACATCCACGCTCATGCAGTTGCAGACCTTCTTCGCCCGGCGCGCAGCCTCGGCGGCCACCGGGTCAGTGATCACCTCCGCCGCGGCCGCCACGGCCACGCCCATGTTCTCGAAGATCTCTTCAATGCGGACCGAGCAGGCCCCGCAGCCCCCCGAGGCATTGGTGTGCTGACGCACGCCCTCCACCGACGTGAGACTGTGCGCCGTGATGGCATCCTCGATGGTGCCCAGATCCACACTCTTGCAATTGCAGATCTTCTTGGCGCGCCGCGCCGCCTCGGCGGCCACGGGATCAGCAGCGAGGGCGGCGGCTTCCGCCTCCATCTGCGCGATGGCCTTGGCCTGCCAGGAATCCTCGGGATTATCCCACGGGGCGGGCTTACGCACCTGCTCCCAGATGGGATTGTAGAGCGCCTTGTCGATCTCCTCGACCAGCTTCACCATGCCCACATAGCCCATATAGGCGTGGTGGCGCTCCTGGTTGATGTCGAGCCAGGGCATGTTGGCCTTGAGCGCGATGAACTGCGACCGGCCGCCCGAGAGCATGATGTCCGCTTTCGCGTCCTTCAGCATCTTGTACATTTCGCGCGGCTTCATGTCGTCGATCATGTGGGCGTCCTGCCCCATGAGCTCCTTGATGCGCTCCTTGTCTTCCTTGGTGGACTTCTTCACCGAAGTACCGACCAGCTCAAGGCCCGCTTCCTGAAGAGCCGCGACGACAGACCAGGACTTCACACCGCCGGTAATCAGCAGCACCTTCTTGCCCTTGAAGCGAGGCTTATACTTGGCGATGGCTTCCCAGGCCTTCTTCTCCTCGCGAGCGATGAGCGCCTCGGTGCGGTCCATCAGCTCCGGATCGGCGCCCTTCTCGATCAGCATCCGCGCGATTTCGCGCAGGGAGTCCGAGGAATCCTCGATGCCGTAGAAGGAGCCCTCGAAGAACGGGATGTCGTAGCGCTCCTCCATCTTGCGGGCCACGTTGATCATGGCCTTTGAGCAGACCATCATCGCCGCCTTGGCGCGATGGGAGGAGGCCACGTCCTTATACTTCGCGTCGCCAGAGATGCATGCCAGGACGCGGATGCCGAGTTCGTCCAGCAGCGGCTTCACCTGCCACAGCTCGCCCGACAGATTGTATTCGCCGATGATATTGATGTCGTACGGCGTAGTGTATTCCGGCTCCTCGGTGCCGATGACATGGTCGAGGATGGCTTCTCCGGCAAGCTTGTTGCCGAGATTCTTCGGCCCCACGAAGCCGGGCGAGTTCACCGGGATCACCGGCTTGCCAAACTTCTCCTTCGCCGCCCTGCAGACCGCATCGATGTCGTCGCCGATCATGGCGGGCACGCAGGTCTGGTAGACGAAGATCGCCGGCGGGTCGTACTTCTCAATGATTTCCTTGATGGACTTGAACAGGCGCTTCTCGCCGCCGAACACCACGTCCGTCTCGTTGATGTCGGTGGTAAAGCCCGTCCGCCAGATATTCGAGCCCGAGGACTTCGCGCCGCGATTGTCCCAGGAATTACCCTCGCAGGCGATGGGGCCGTGCACGAGGTGGGCGACGTCGGTGAAGGGCTGGAGCGCAATCTTTGCGCCGTCGAAGGCGCATCCGCCGGCGGCACCGCCGGGTTGCAGCTGCTTGGTGCAGCCCTTTTTCTTTTCGGCTTCAGACTTGTTCTGGTTCTTCGCGCATCCCGGTTCGTTGAAGACGGCCTGAATCGTGTTCGACAGCGAGCTCATGGATCTCTCCTTCAACGTCGGGGCTGTGTCAGATCGCGGAAAATTCGGATGGTCTCCCTGTCGGGTCGGCCCGGGTGGGGCTCCCGGATCGGCTCGCGGTCACGCAACGAAGCCCGGGCGGGAAAGTCCCGCCCGGGTCGAAGACATCAACGAATGATGTCGAAGGAGTAGTCGGTCTTGGCCGGAACGATGGTGTTCTGGTCGATGGTGTCGAAGATCTTGTCCAGGATGGTGATGAGCACGTTCATGCCACCCTGATAACCCCACACCGGACGGCGGTGATGGTGGTGACGGTCGAAGATCGGGAAGCCGATACGGATCAGCGGGGTGCCCGTGTCGCGCTCCAGATACTTGCCGTAGGTGTTGCCGATCAGGAAGTCCACCGGCTCCGTGAAGAGCAGGGACCGCATGTGCCACAGGTCCTTGTTGGGATAGGCCTTGCAGTTGCCGCCGAAGGGCGAGCTGTCGAACAGCGCCTGCATCTTGGCCGCCCACTTCGGGCCACCATTGGTGGACAGCACGGTGGTGGGCTCGGCGCCGAGCTCCAGCAGGAAGGCGGCCAGGCCGTAGCACAGGTCGGGATCGCCGTAGATGGCGAACTTCTTGCCGTGGATGTGGGCGGACGAGTCGGCGATGGCGTCAACCAGGCGGCCGCGCTCGCGGGCGAGCTCCTCCGGGATCTCCTTGCCGGTGATGCGGGAGACTTCCATCAGGAACTTGTCGGTGCCAGCGACGCCGACCGGGTGGTTGAAGGCGACCACTTCGTGACCATGACCCTTGATGAAGGGCAGAGTCTTCTCGGTGCAGTATTCCTGCATGGAGATGGTGGCCTTGGCGTGCACGGCGTTGGCCGCGTCTTCCAGGGTGGTGCCGCCGTCATACATGCGGAACTCGCCGTCGGTGGGGGTGTCCCACACGTCGGAATTGTCACCGAGGATGGTGTACTCGACGCCCATCAGGTTGAAGATCCGCTTGATCTCGCGGATGTTGCCGACGGTGTAGCCGTCGAAGCCGCCGAGGAAGTTGATCTTCTCGTTGGGCTCGCGCACCAGCTTGTCAGTGGTGCCGGCCTTGCCGTCCCAGAAGTGCTCGAGCACGCCCTTCATGGCATTGTCGTAGCCGGTGATGTGGCTGCCGACGAAGGCCGGGGTGTGGGCGAAGGGAACGTCATACTCGGCCGGGACCGAGCCTTTTTCCTTCGCGGTCTTGATGAACGCGTTCAGGTCGTCGCCGATGACTTCCGCCATGCAGGTGGTGGAGACGGCGATCATCTTCGGCTTGTACATGTTGTAGGTGTTGGCGAGGCCGTCAATCATGTTGTTGAGGCCGCCGAACACCGCCGCGTCTTCCGTCATGGACGAGGACACGCAGGAGGTGGGCTCCTTGAAGTGGCGCGAGAAGTGCGAGCGATAGTACGCCACGCAGCCCTGCGAGCCGTGCACGAAGGGAACGGTGCTTTCGAAGCCGACCGCCACGAACACCGCGCCGAGCGGCTGGCAGGCCTTGGCCGGGTTCACGGTCAGGGCTTCGCGGGCGAAGTTCTTTTCCTGATACTCAGGGGTCTTGGCCCACTCGCGGATCCGCTCCACTTCCGCGGGATCGCGGGGGTTCTCGAACATCCGCTTCTTGTTGGCCAGCATCTGCTGGTACTCGGGACCACGGAAAAGCTCGAAGTGATCGAGCACGTTATCTGCATTTTGTGGCATAGCGAACCCCTTATGGTGGGTCTTGAACTCGACGTGCCTCTCCCGTTGCCCCTCCCGCGTGCGGGAGGGGCTGGGACAAGCTGGCGCTAGCTGGTGCTAACCGCGCTCGATCACTCGGCGGCGAGCATGGTCGGCTTGGACGGAGACTTCTTCCACGGGGTGTTGGTCATCTTCCACACCGGAGAGTTGATCGCCATGTCCATGTCGCGGGCGAAGATGGCGAAGCCGTCATAGCCGTGGTACGGGCCCGAATAGTCCCAGGAGTGCATCTGGCGGAAGGGCACGCCCATCTTCTGGAAGACGTACTTTTCCTTGATGCCGGAACCGACCAGATCAGGCTGGATCTTCTCGACGAACTTCTCGAACTCGTAGCCGGTCACGTCGTCATAGATGATCGTGCCATCCTTGACGTAGTGCTGGGCGGTGCGCTGATAGTCGTCGTTGTGGGCGAATTCGTAGCCGGTGCCGACCACTTCCATGCCCAGGTCCTCGTAGGCGCCGATGACGTGACGGGGACGCAGGCCGCCCACGTACAGCATCACGGTCTTGCCTTCGAGGCGCGGACGATACTTCGCGATGACCGCGTCCATCAGCGGCTGGTACTTGGCGATGACGCGCTCAGCACCTTCCTTGATCTTGTCGTCGAAGTAGCTGGCGATCTTGCGCAGCGACTCGGCGATCTTGGACGGGCCGAAGAAGTTGTACTCGCACCACGGAATACCGAACTTCTCTTCCATGTGCCGCGAGATGTAGTTCATCGAGCGGTAGCAGTGGAGAACGTTCAGCTTCGCCTTCGGGGTGTTCTCCAGCTCGGCGAGCGAGCCGTCACCCGACCACTGGGCGATCACGCGCAGGCCCATCTCCTCGAGGAGGATACGGGAAGACCAGGCGTCACCACCGATGTTGTAGTCGCCGATGATGGCGACGTCATAGGGGGTGGACTCGAAGGGGGCGACCCGGTTCGGATCCTGCTTGTCGAAGATCCAGTCACGGATGGCGTCGTTGGCGATGTGGTGACCCAGGGACTGGGACACGCCACGGAAGCCTTCGCAACGCACCGGCACGATGGTCTTGCCGTCGTATTCCTTGGACTTCACCTTCGACACGGCTTCGATGTCGTCGCCGATGAGGCCGATCGGGCACTCGGACTGGACGGTGATGCCGTTATTGAGGGGGAAGAGCTCCTGAATTTCGTCCATGATCTTCGCGAGCTTCTTGTCGCCGCCGAAGACGATGTCCTTTTCCTGGAAGTCGGAGGTGAACTGCATCGTCACGAAGGTGTCGATGCCGGTCGTGCCGATATAGTAGTTACGGCGCGCCGCCCAGGAATACTGGCCGCAGCCAACCGGGCCGTGGGAGATGTGGATCATGTCCTTGATGGGACCCCACACCACACCCTTGGAACCGGCATACGCGCAGCCACGGATGGTCATCACGCCCGGAATGGACTTGATGTTGGACTTCACGCCGCAGTCGGACTTACCGGCTTCGTGCACGTTCAGGTGCTTCGCGCGACGCTTCGCGGTCTTCTCGGGATAAACCTTGAGAACTTCCGCGATGAGTTCTTTGTTGCGCGCCTTGATTTCAGCAACGCTCTGCTTTTCGGCCAAGCTCATCTTGAAATCTCGCTCTCGTTGGGGTTGCCGTCGTCCCGGCCGGGTCGCGGAGCGTCCCGGCCGGCGTCATCACACTCAGGCGGTGAGCTCGGCAGCGGTCTTGCCGACCTGGCTCTCGTCGACGGCCTTCATGATGCCGTGCTCCATGAGCAGGTCCTCGAGCTCGTCCATGGTGATCGGGGTCGGGATGATGCCGTTGCCGGCATTGCCGTGCACGCGGGTCGCCAGGTTGCGGTAATGCTGGGCCTGGGCGCTTTCGGGCGCATACTCGATCACGGTCATGCGGCGCAGCTCGGCGTGCTGCACGATGTTGTCGCGCGGCACGAAGTAGATCAGCTGGGTGCCGAGCTTCTTCGCCAGGGACTCCGCCAGCTCCAACTCCTTGTCGGTCTGGCGCTCGTTGCACACCAGGCCGCCCAGGCGCACGCCGCCGGAGTTCGCATACTTCAGAATGCCCTTGGAGATGTTGTTGGCCGCATACATGGCCATCATCTCGCCGGACATGACGATGTAGATTTCCTGGGCCTTGTTCTCGCGGATGGGCATGGCGAAGCCGCCGCACACCACGTCGCCCAGCACGTCGTAGGACACGTAGTCGATGTCCTCATACGCGCCGTTCTCTTCCAGGAAGTTGATGGAGGTGATCACGCCGCGGCCGGCGCAGCCCACGCCCGGCTCCGGACCACCGGACTCCACGCAACGGATGTCCTGGTAGCCGACCTTCATCACGTCCTCGAGCTCGAGGTCTTCCACCGAGCCGGCGTTCGCCGCCAGCGACAGGATGGTGTCCTGGGCCTTGGCGTGCAGGATCAGGCGGGTGGAGTCGGCCTTCGGGTCGCAGCCCACGATGAGGATCTTGTGGCCCATCTCCGCCAGAGCGGCCAGGGTGTTCTGGGAGGTGGTCGACTTGCCGATACCACCCTTGCCGTAAAACGCGATCTGTCGCAGCGACATCTTGCTCTCCTAATGAACTTCACCTGTGTCGGCGAACGCCCGAGGGCGGTTGCCGCCGTTTGACCTGATGCACCCCCGTTGCCCGGGCGCACCCCTTGCACTCAGCGCATCGGCGCAGATGCGGACGTGGCTCCTTGGCAGCCCACAAAGCCTGCAACCTGTTGCCCGCATAGAAGATAGCAACGAGCGTGCCAGTCACTGCCGCAGTCAAAAACTATTCAAATGTAGAGGGATAGCGCGGCGTGTCGGAGAATCCGGGGCGTGTTCAGAAACCGACACAGGCCGCCAGGGCCCAACATCCGCCTTTGGCACTGTTCGAAATGAAACATGCTCGCAAAGAGGCGCGCGCACGGGGCGAGGCAGGACGTCGAGGGGACATGTACGGCCGCGTCCATTCTCACAGCGCGGGGCGCTCATTGCGGCACCGCCCTGGGGCGTGGATGCGAGTCGCGGCGACTGCGCGGCGCCGGCTGCGGCTGCCCGGCACCGGCGGAGCACAGCGCGACAGCTCCCGAACGCGGCGCTTCGGTGGCCAATGCTTTAGCGTTGAAGAAGAGCCGTGCCGCCCGCCCAACCGGAGGTGCGGTCGGGGTCGGTTCGGAGGCGCAGCACCTGTGGCAGGCGCGCGCGCAGGCGGCGTTCGCTTCGCACCAACCTAGGGGCGACACGCTAGCGACATGAGAGCGCTTGGGGCGAGAACCGATATCGCGCGAGACCCACCGCGCCTTCAGGCGGGTTGGCGCATGCACAGCGCGGAACAGCCGGTAGGCACGATCTGGCCCACGCGGCCTCTGCGCCACATCCCCCCCACCGCGCATTCGCGAACGCGGGCCGCCGGCGCGCCAGTAGGGAACGGCCCCCACCACAAGCGCCGAAACGCCTGCCCCGCACGGTCCAAGCCGGCGGCACATCGTGCAGGAGCATCGGGAGGGGAGAGATTGGGGGCGCTTCCTATGGTAGGCTGGTCGCCCGCAAGCGCCGCGCATTTCGGAAGTGGCTCGACCGGCGCAGGCCCGGGAGCGGCCGCCGGCCCTTAAGCCGGCGGCAAAGGCGTCAACCGAACAGGCTCTCGGCCTTCTGCAGAGCCTGGACGAACCGGTCCACTTCCTCGCGGGTGTTGTAGAGCCCGAAGGACGCCCGGCAGGTGGCGGTCACGCCGAAGCGTTCCATCAGCGGCATGGCGCAGTGGGTGCCGGCGCGCACGGCGATGCCGTCATGGTCGATCAGTGTCGCGAAATCGTGGGCATGGGCCCCCTTCATCTCGAAGGAGATGATGGCGCCCTTGTCCTTGGCGGTGCCGATGATGCGGATGGAGTTCAGCTCGCGCAGCCGCTCCATGGCGTATTTGAGCAGGTCCTGCTCGTGGGCGCGGATGCGCTCCTTGCCGATGGAATTGATGTAGTCGAGCGCCGCGCCCAGGCCCGCCGCCTCGACAATGGCGGGCGTGCCCGCCTCGAACCGATGGGGCGGATCGCCATAGGTCACGGTGTCGAGCCGCACTTCGCGGATCATCTCGCCACCACCCATGAAGGGCGGCATGCCCTCCAGGATCTCATACTTGCCGTAGAGGGCGCCGATGCCGGTGGGCCCATACAGCTTGTGGCCGGTGATCACGTAGAAGTCGCAGTCGATATCCTGCACGTCCACATCGAGATGGACGGCGCCCTGCGAGCCATCGACCAGCACCGGGATGCCGCGGGCATGGGCGATGCGCGTGACTTCCTTCACCGGAACGGTGGTGCCCAGCACGTTCGACATCTGGGTGATGGCGACGATCTTGGTGCGATCGGTGAGCAGCTTCTCGAACTCGTCGAGCAGGAAGTTGCCCTCGTCGTCCACCGGCGCCCACTTGATGACGGCGCCCTTGCTCTCCCGCAAGAAGTGCCAGGGCACGATATTGGCGTGATGCTCCATGATGGAGATCACGATCTCGTCACCCTCATTGATGTGGGTGCGCCCATAGGTGGCCGCCACGAGGTTGATGGCCTCGGTGGCGTTGCGCGTGAAGATGATCTCCTCATTGCGCCGGGCATTGAGGAAGCGCGCCACGCGCTCGCGACCGCCCTCGTAGGCCTCGGTGGAGGCATTGGCGAGGTAATGCAGCCCGCGATGCACGTTGGCATATTCGGACGTGTAGACTTGGTTCATCCGGTCCAGCACAGCCTGGGGCTTCTGGGCCGATGCGCCATTGTCGAGATAGACGAGCGGCTTGCCGTTCACCTGGATGCCGAGGATTGGAAAATCCTCGCGCACCCGCATGACGTCATAGCCGCCGTTGGTCACAGCGGGATGCATCGATCTCACTTCCGCTCGATGAGCCAGTTGCGGGTGGCGTCGGCCAGGGCGACGCGCACCCCTTCATGACCGATAGCATCAATCACCTCACCCACGAAAGCCTGGATCAGGAGCGCCTCGACCTCCTTCTCCGGAATACCGCGAGCCATCATGTAGAATTTGAGCTGCTGATCGAGCGAGCCGGTGGTGCAGCCGTGGCCGCACTGCACATCGTCGGCGAAGATCTCCAGCTCCGGCTTGTTGTCGGATTCCGCCGTGTCGGACAGCAGCAGGGCCCGGCTCATCATGCGCGCATCGGTCTTCTGCGCGCCGGGGCGCACCGAGATGCGACCCTGGAAGATGTCCTGGGCGTAGCCGTCCAGCACCGCGCGGAACTGCTCGCGGCTCTGGCAATTGGGCGCGATATGCTCCACCGCCAGCATGGTGTCCGCGTGCTGCTTGTCGGCAATGAGGCTGACACCGGACAGGCTGGCGTCGATATTCTCACCCGCAAGCTGCACCAGAAGCTGGTTGCGGATGGTCGCACCACCCACCGTGAAGTTGGCGTTGGCAAACTTGGCGCCCGCCTCCACCTGCGCCAGCAGAGTGGAGATGTGCAGGGCCTCATCACCCTCGGCGGTGATTTTCAGCCGCTCGAGATTGGCCCCCTCACCCACCACCGCTTCCAGCGCGGTGTTGACCTGGTAGGCCGCGCCCGCCGGCCCCTCGTGACTTTCCAGAACAAGCGCGGAGGCGCACTTGCCCATCACCAGAAGCGAGCGGGTGAAGGTGGCGGTGACGCCCGCCTCGGTGGTGACGAACACCAGATGCAGGGGGCGCGACAGGCTCGCGCCTTCCGCCAAGCAGATCACCACGCCGTCGCCCATGAAGGCGGTGTTCAGCGCCAGGGCGGCATCGGTGCTGGGCACCGTCTTGCCGATCTGGGCCGCCAGCGGACTGCCCGAGCCGAGAACCTGCGCGAGGGACGCCACCGAAAGACCGGGCTCGAGATTCGCCAGGTCCGAAATATCGGGCGCGAACGTGCCATTCACCACATAGAGCCGGCGCGCGTCGATCCCCGCCAGCATCGGGCAGGCGGCGACAGCGCGGGCGAGCGCCTCGGTGCCGGGGGCGGGTGCCAGGGGCGGAGCTTCGCGCAGCAGGGCGCGCAGGTCCGTATATCGCCAGCTCTCCACGCGGCGGTGCGGCAGACCCGCTTCCGCAAACGTCTCAAACGCGGCTTCGCGCTGGGCGGCCACATCGGCGCCGCCCGGCAGGGTGGATTTCACGGAGGCGAAGGCATCGGCCAGGGCCAGCTCCGCGGCGGTTTTCATGAGGCGGACATCTGCGGCCATGGTCGTCACGCCGCTTCGTTCTGGTACTGGGCGTAACCGGTGGCCTCGAGCTCCAGCGCGAGCTCCTTGCCCCCGGTGTGCACGATGCGGCCGGCGGCGAACACATGCACCACGTCCGGCACGATGTAATCGAGCAGCCGCTGGTAGTGGGTGATGACCAGCATGGAGCGCTCCGGCGAGCGCATCAGGTTCACACCATTGGAGACCACCTTGAGCGCGTCGATGTCGAGGCCGGAATCCGCCTCGTCGAGAATGCTCAGGTACGGCTCCAGCAGCATCATCTGCAGGGTTTCGTTGCGCTTCTTCTCACCGCCGGAAAAGCCCACATTCACCGGGCGCTTCAGCATGTCGGTGTCGATGCCGAGCTTTTTGCCCAGCTCGCGCACCTTGCGCACCAGCTCCGGAGAGGTCAGCTCGGGCTCACCGCGCTGCTTGCGCTGGCTGTTGGCCGCCGTGTGCAGGAACGCCATATTGGAGACGCCGGGGATTTCCAGCGGATACTGGAAGCACAGGAACAGGCCCTGCGCCGCGCGCTCATCGGGCGAAAGCTCCAGCAGGTTCACACCACGGAAGATCACCTCGCCGCCCGTGACCTCATAGCCCGGCTTGCCCGACAGCACATAAGAGAGCGTGGACTTGCCCGCGCCGTTCGGCCCCATGATGGCATGGACCTCGCCCGGATTGATGGTGAGGTTCATGCCGTTGATGATCTTCCGACCGCCGGCGATCTCGGCATGAAGATCGCGGATTTCCAGCAAGGGGGTCATGGCACGGATCCTCTGATTCAAGATGACGTCGACGCCGGCTCAGCCGACACTGCCTTCAAGGCTGATGGAGATCAGCTTCTGCGCTTCAACCGCGAACTCCATGGGCAGCTGCTGCAGCACGTCGCGCACGAAGCCATTCACCACGAGGGCGACGGCGTCCTCCTGGGAAAGGCCGCGCTGCATGCAGTAGAACAGCATGTCCTCGGAAATCTTGGAGGTGGTCGCCTCGTGCTCGAACTGGGCCTTGGGGTTCTTGGCCTCGATATAGGGCACGGTGTGGGCGCCGCACTGATCGCCGATGAGCAGCGAGTCGCAATTGGTGAAATTGCGCGCGCCCACCGCCTTCTTGTGGGCCGAAACGAGACCGCGATAGGTATTGTTGGAGCGGCCCGCCGAGATGCCCTTGGAAATGATGC
Organism: Xanthobacter variabilis; assembly: GCF_043831965.2. Lineage (NCBI taxonomy): Bacteria > Pseudomonadati > Pseudomonadota > Alphaproteobacteria > Hyphomicrobiales > Xanthobacteraceae > Xanthobacter > Xanthobacter variabilis. The sequence continues at coordinate 1,369,949 of NZ_CM195533.1, read as the reverse complement.
GGCTGGTGGTGTTCTTGCCCAGATGGATCATCTTGGTGCCGGAATCCACCTGCTGGCGGCCATTGGAAATGGCGATGGAGTAGAACTCGCCGGACGAGCCCTCGCCACGCAGCACACAGCTCGGATACTTCCAGGTAATCGCGGATCCGGTTTCCACCTGGGTCCAGGAGATTTTGGAATTCTTGCCGCGGCAATCGCCGCGCTTGGTGACGAAATTGTAGATGCCGCCCTTGCCCTCGGCGTCGCCGGGGTACCAGTTCTGCACCGTCGAATATTTGATTTCCGCATCATCGAGGACCACCAGCTCCACCACGGCGGCATGCAGCTGGTTTTCGTCGCGCTGCGGGGCGGTGCAGCCCTCCAGGTACGAAACATAGGAGCCGGCATCGGCGATGATGAGCGTGCGCTCAAACTGCCCGGTGTTCTTCTCGTTGATGCGGAAGTAGGTCGACAACTCCATGGGGCAGCGCACACCCGGCGGGATGTAGACGAACGAGCCGTCGGAGAACACCGCCGAATTGAGGGTGGCGTAGAAGTTGTCCGTGGTGGGAACAACGGAGCCGAGATACTTCTTCACCAGATCCGGATGCTCCCGCAGGGCCTCCGAGATGGGCATGAAGATGACGCCGGCGGCCTTCAGCTCTTCCTTGAAGGTGGTCGCGACGGAGACCGAGTCAAACACCGCGTCCACCGCGATCTTCGGCCGCTCGCCCTCGGGCACCTCGACACCGGCCAGGATTTCCTGCTCGCGCAAGGGGATGCCGAGTTTTTCATAGGTCTTCAGGATCTCGGGATCCACCTCGTCCAGCGACTTCGGCGCCTTGAACTTCTTCGGCGCGGCATAATAGTAGAGATCCTGAAAATCGATCTGGGGAAAGTCGACGCGCGCCCAGGTCGGCTCCGACATGTTCAGCCAGCGGCGATACGCATCGAGGCGCCATTCCAGCATCCATTCCGGCTCTTCCTTCTTAGCCGAAATGAAGCGAATGACCTCCTCAGACAACCCCTTGGGTGCCTTCTCGGACTCGATCTGCGTCTCGAACCCGTATTTGTACTGGTCAACGTCGATGGAGCGAACCTGTTCGACTGTTTCCTGTACGGCCGCCATGTCGTCCTCCGTTCAACTTCCCAGTGTTCCGCGCACCCGAGACTGGCGCACCGTATGAGACCCGGAAACCTGCCGCACGCGCCATGAAATCAGCGCGACGAAATCAACGCGGCGGCACTCCGGAGTTCGACCTTGAAACCAGGGATCGACAGCAAAATGTGATCGATCCCATCAGGACAAGACACACCGGGCGCGTCTTGCCCGCGTGAGCCGGGAGCAGGCCGGAGCGCGTGGCGCCACCGGACCGCCCGATCTCCGGACGACGCGCAACCAAGGGGCGCGCCGTCGACGGACGGCAGAAGAAGCGCCGCAGGCGAAACCCGGGCGCCCGCCAGCCTCGCGGCCGGCCCAGGCCATCAGGCCGGAACGCAGGTGTTCTCCACCGGGCACACCGCGGCGCACTGCGGGCTGTCAAAGCTGCCCTCGCACTCGGTGCACTTCTTGGGGTCGATGATGTAGGTGTCGTTCTTCAGGCTGATGGCAGCGTTGGGGCACTCGAACTCGCAAGCGCCGCACACGGTGCATTGAGAGGTAATGATCTTGTAGGCCATGGGCTAGCTCCGCTTGTGCAGATGATGGCAGGCGCCACCTCCCTTTCAAGCCGCGTGCCAGATGGCAATTCATTGAAACAACATCAGTATTTTCCCGGAGTGGGGTGATTTCGCGCTGTCGCGCACCCGACACCGTGTCGCGAGTGCGACACCCCCACCCTCCAGCAGGGCCCGAGAATTACTGCGAATAATACGCACTTTTAAATAGAGACAACGTTGAGCTGACGCAAAAAAGCCGGCGCACCGATGCCGCCGGCCTTTTTGACTTCCCCAAACACCCCGCCGGACAAGTGGCGGGGGTCAGAAGCGCTTGATCTCGATGTCGTGCTTCTTCAGCGCATAACCGATCTGGCGGGGCGTCAGCCCCAGCAGGCGTGCCGCCTTGGCCTGAACCCAGCCCGCGCGCTCCATGGCATCCACCAGGCGCTCGCGCTCGGACATGTCGTCGAGATCCCCGGCCGGGCGCGCCACCGCCACCGAACCGGAGGCCGCCGCCGGCGCGCTCATCGGCGCCGACATAGGGGAAGACATGGGGGACGACACGGGCGCGCCCATCGGAGCCCCCATGGGCGAAGGCATGGGGGCGGAAACGGGCGCCGCGCCCCGGGGGGCATGGTTCGAATTGGCCGGTTCACCGGCCCCTGCGGGCGGCGGCGGTGACACCACCGGAAGCGGAATATCCACCGGCCGGCGCGTGCCGATATCGGCCGGATTGCGCCACAGGAGCGCCGACAGGCACTCGTTGTGGCGACAGGCGAAGTCGTCGCGATGGATGGCCTCGCCCTGCGCCAGGGTGGCCGTGCGCTGAACACAGTTCTCAAGCTCGCGCACATTGCCCGGGAAGCCGCAATGCAGCAGCACATCCATGGCATCGCGGCCGAATTCCAGCTCGCGCGCGTTCTCACGGTTGAACCGGTCAAGGAACTCATTGGCCAGCAACGGAATGTCGCCGCGCCGATCGCGCAGGGAGGGAACCAGGATCGGGATCACGGAGATGCGGTAATAAAGGTCGGCACGGAACTCATTGCGCGCTACCGCTTCTTCAAGATTGCGGTTGGTCGCCGCCACCACGCGCACATTCACCTTGAGAGTATGCGAGCCGCCGACCCGCTCGAACTCCTGTTCCTGCAGCACGCGCAGCAGCTTGGCCTGGAAGGCGGGCGAGATTTCGCCGATCTCATCGAGGAACAACGTGCCCTTGTCGGCCAGCTCGAAGCGGCCCTTGCGGGCGCCCACGGCACCGGTGAAGGCGCCCTTCTCGTGGCCGAACAGCTCGGATTCCAGCACCGATTCCGGCAGCGCCGCGCAGTTGAGCTTGATGAACGGTCCCTTTGCCCGATTCGAAAGCTCGTGGATGGCCTTCGCAATCAGCTCCTTGCCGGTGCCCGACTCGCCGCGCAGCAGCACCGGCGAATGGGACTTGGCCACGATGGTGATCTTTTCCAGCAGGGCGCGGATCTCAGGGCTGTCGCCCACGATGCCGTCCACATACACCTTGCGGCGTTCACGGGCCGGCTTCAGCTCCGACAATTCCTTCTGCAGGCGGCCGCTTTCCGCCATCAGCCGCTCGCGGTCGCGCGACACCACGCGGTGCAGCTGCACGGTCTGGCCGATGAGATTGGCCACCATGGTGAGAAAGCGAACGTCCGAATCAAGGCGGAACACCGCCCGCCCGTCCCACACCCGGTCGATGGTCAAGGTGCCGATCACGCGGGAGGCGACGCGGATGGGCACGCCGATGAACGACACGCGCGTGTCCTCGGAGGCCCCAAGCGCAGTCGCATCCGCGGCGCTGAAGGCGGGGTGGCTCGCCACGTTCTCCGCGATCAGTGGCACCGCGGTGGCGATCACCTGGCCAATGGCCTTTTCGGGCAGCCGCGCGCGATAACGCTCGTCCGTGCCCTCATTCCAGCCCACGCCCACGGTAATGTCGGGAATGCCGTCGTCTTCGAGAAGAGAAATCACGCCATGGCGCATCTGCAGGAAAGAGGACAGCAGATTCACCACGCTCGACAGCGTCGTTTCCAGGCGGTTCGGCCCCGTCAGGATCTTGGATATTTCATAGATCCCCGTGAGCGCTACATCGCTCAACGAAACGAGGGGCATGTGCGCAGATGCAGGATCCTGCTCCAAATGAACCGCTTCCGAACGAACTGCTGCAGAGTGAACCGCTTCTTCGATGGCCATGGTGCTGTCTCCGTCACCTCGGACCGTTCCCCCGTCATGTCTTGGCGTATTTGTATGATTATCGACATTTTGATTTAGTTTTGTTCTGATGTCGTGCACAACCTGCAGGCAAAAGTGCCTACTTCCTAGGCATGCCGCCATAAGGCGCTGCAATCGCTCATCAAATGAAAAAAGGGAGAGGGGTGGTATTTTTGGTCACATCTGCGACAACGCCCCGGAAATCGCGATCGGTATAATTTGTTTCGCAACAAGAAATACGGCGACTTCTAGACATTCGCCGGCATTTTTGAGGCCGACATCATCGCAATATGCCGGACCGCAACCCATGCCATCATAATTATACTAACGATTCAACCTGAAGTCGGAACAAAACACCAGGGGAAATAGGCGCCACGCCCCTCACCCGCAGCGGTTGAGCGTCCTTCAAAGGAAAAGATCAAGACGAGCGCGCGCGGTCTGCTCGTTTTCGGCGCGCAACAAGGCCGGCACATCTCCACTCGGCAAGGGTCGGCAGAACAGGAAGCCCTGGGCGAGCTCGCACCCCCGCTCGCGCAGGAAGCGGGCCTGTCCGGCTGTCTCCACGCCTTCGGCCACGACCCGCATGCCGAGGTTGCGCCCCATCTCGATGACGGCGCAGACGATGGCGGTATCGAAGGCGTCCTGCTCAATGTCGGTGACGAAGCCGCGGTCGATCTTGATGGTGTCGATGGGCAATTGCTTCAGGTGCATGAGGCCGGCATAGCCGGTGCCGAAATCATCCAGCGCCACCCGCACGCCGGCCCGGTAGAGCTCATCCAGGATCGGCGCCACATAGTCGGAATTGCGCCCCAGGAAAACGGTCTCGGTAATCTCCACATCGAACCGGTCCGATGCGACACCGGCGGCGTGGAACTGGCGCAACAGTGTCGTGCCCAGCTCCGGATGGGTGAATTCTGCCGGCGAAAGATTGATGGCGATGCGCCCGCAATCATATCCCGCCTCGATCCAGCCGCGCACGTCACTGCTGACGCGGCGAACCATGCGCTCGCCGATCATCACCGCCACCTCGCGGTCCATGAGCGCCAGCTCGAAGGCCGCCGGCGCCAGCACCGTGTGGGGCGAGCGCCGCCAGCGCACCAGCGCCTCGAACCCGGCCAGCTTGCCGGTCATCAGCGAGACCTTGGGCTGGTAGAAGGGCTCGATCTGGTCCTCCGCGAGCGCATCCACCATGTCACGCAGCAGCGTCACCCGTTCCGACACGGCCTGGCGCATGCTTGGCGTGTAGATCATCAGGCGGTTACGGCCCTGCTGCTTGGCGGCGTAAAGGGCGAGGTCCGCGTCCTTCATCAGCTCGCCATAGGTGCAGTCATGCTCCGGGCAGGAGGCGATGCCGACGCTGGCCTTGGTGGAGAGCTGGCGCCCCAGATAGGGCACCGGGCGGCGCAGATCGGCGAGAATGCGCTGGGCCAGCCGGCGCCCCTCCTCCATCGCCTCCGCCGTCACCAGCAGCACCACGAACTCGTCACCACCAAGCCGCGCCACCATGCCGTTGCCGTCGAGCGATGCGGCGAGCCGCTGGGCTGTCTCCGAAAGCACCACATCGCCGGCATCGTGGCCCAGCGAGTCGTTCACATCCTTCAGGCCGTCAAGGTCGATCAGCAGCAGGCAGACGCCCTCGGCCGGGCGGCGCGTACCCATGGCGGCCTCAAGCCGGGCCTGGAAGGCGGCGCGGTTCGGCAGGCCGGTGAGGGCGTCGTGGGTCGCGGCATAGCGCACCTGCTGCTCCACCGCCGCCCGCTCGGTGATGTCGATGACCGCGGCCACCATGCCCGGCCTGCCGCCCAGCTCGATCTGCGCGGCGGCCAGCAGCACATCGCGGCGGCTGCCGTCGCCCAGCTTGAGAGAGCAGGAAAAATCGGTAACCACCCCCTCGCCATGCACACGCTGCAGGAGCTGCGCCCGCTGCCGTGGCGCGAGATAGACGTCGGTGGTCTTCACCTGCCGCGCCTGCTCGGGGGTGGCGCCGTAAAAGCGCAGCGCCGCCTCGTTGAACTTCAGCACGCTGCCGTCACCGATGGCGCTCACCAGCAGCGGCACCGGCACTGCCTGGAACGTTTTCTCCAGCAGGTCCTCGCTCTCCCGCAGCAGGGCATTGGCCTTCTGCGCGGCCTTCACCGCCGCCCATTGCAGCCGGTCCAGCCGATTCGAGCGCGAGACGATGATCATCAGCGCGGCATTCAGGGTCGCCACCGCCAGGGCGAGACCGGCCGAGAGGCGCCAGGGATCCGCCGGATCCAGATAGCCCGCCAGCAGCATCACGCTGACGCCGATACCATTCACCAGACACAGCCAGAACGGCACCGGCACCGTCAGATAATAGACGATGGGCAGCATCATCACGACGAACAGGGCCAGCTCGCTGCGCGTGCCCACCAGAACCGCGACGCCAACGCCCGCGCCCCACTGCCAGAGGGTGTCCACGAGATCCAGCTGATGCACGCGACGGGTGAGATGCGCCGCCACCAGGCAGAACAGGGAGATGAAGATCACGCCGAAACGCGCCGCCAGTGCCACGGCGAAATGGGCGGTGCCCTCGAATCGCCAGTCGCTCAGCAGAAACAGCGCGTTCAGCACCGCCGAGAGAGCGAACAACTGGCGGGCGTGGCGCTTGGCCTCGTCCAGGCGATCCGCGCGGAAGGTCCTCTCCGTCTCCTGGTCGACGAACTCACCGCCAAAAGCCGTGAGGCGAGGTCCCTCGGACGTGCTCGACTGCACCATGCTCGCCCCCACCGCACACCCCATCACCACTCGATACGCAAGCAAAAGCTCAAGCTGGTCAATTATCTGCGCGCACGCCCCCGCATCAAGACGCTTTGTGCCACAGGCCCACAGGCGGAGCGCCCATAGCGGTATTCCGCGAGGCAGGACCGGCGGCGCTCGCGCCGGAGGGGCAACCCGCGCTATATGGCCCGCAAGCCTCCCGCCACAAGGGCGGGGCGGTCTCCTGTGGCCTTTTTCGGAGCCAGCCGATGCTCGCCGGGCAGCGCATTCTCCTTATCATCGGTGGCGGGATCGCCGCCTATAAGTGCCTCGACCTCATCCGCCGGCTGAAGGAGCGCGGCGCCACCGTGCGCGCCATCCTCACCACGGCGGCCCAGCAGTTCGTCACCCCCCTGTCCGTCGGCGCGCTCAGCGGAGAGCGGGTGTTCTGCGACCTGTTCGACCTGACGGCGGAGCACGATATCGGCCATATCCGCCTCTCGCGAGAGGCGGACCTGGTGGTGGTGGCGCCGGCGACCGCGGACCTCATCGCCAAGATGGCCCATGGCCTTGCGGACGACCTGGCCTCCACGGCCCTGCTCGCCACCGACAAGCCGGTTCTGCTGGCCCCCGCCATGAACCCGCGCATGTGGGCCCACCCCGCCACCCGGCGCAACATGGCCACCCTGCTGGCCGACGGCATCTCCGTGGTCGGCCCGAATTCCGGCGCCATGGCCGAGCGCGGCGAGTTCGGCGAGGGACGCATGGCCGAGCCCATGGAGATCCTGGAAGCCATTGCCCTCCGCCTGGCCACCCCGGCTGCAAAGGAAGGGCCCCTTGCCGGCCGGCGCCTGCTGGTCACCTCCGGCCCCACCCATGAGCCCATCGACCCGGTGCGCTACATCGCCAACCGCTCGTCCGGCAAGCAGGGCCACGCCATCGCCGCCGCCGCCGCCGCCGCCGGCGCGGAAGTGGTTCTGGTGAGCGGACCGGCGGAGGCGCTCGACCCGGCCGGCGTTCGGGTGATTCACGTGGAAAGCGCCCGCGAGATGCTGGCCGCGGTGGAAGAGAGCCTGCCCGTGGATGCCGCCGTGTTCGCCGCCGCGGTGGCCGACTGGCGCGTGGCGGGCGCGGCCGAGCAGAAGATCAAGAAGAATGGCGGCGGCGCGCCCACCCTGACGCTGGTGGAGAATCCCGACATCCTCGCCACCGTGTCGCGCCACCCCAGCCTGCGGCCGCGCCTGGTGGTGGGCTTCGCGGCCGAGACGGAAACCGTGATCGCCCACGCGGAGGCCAAGCGCGTGCGCAAGGGCTGCGACTGGATCGTGGCCAACGACGTGTCCCCCGCCACCGGCATCATGGGCGGCGACAGCAATACGGTGCACATCGTCAGCGCCCAGGGCGTCGAGCACTGGCCCCCCGCCTCCAAGAGCGAAGTGGCGGCCCGGCTGGTGGAGCGCATCGCCGCCACCCTGGGCAAGGGCACACCCAACGAGAAGGAGAACCCGGCATGAGCCGCCCCGTCGTCCCCATCCTGCGCCTGCCCCACGGCGAGGGGCTCGCTCTGCCCGCTTACGCCACCGCCGGCGCCGCCGGTCTCGACCTGCCCTGCGCGGTCGCGGAAGACGCACCGGAAACCCTCGCCCCCGGCGCCATCGCCGCCCTGCCCACCGGCTTCGCCCTGGCCCTGCCCGAGGGCTATGAGGGCCAGGTGCGGCCGCGATCAGGCTTGGCCCTGAAGCACGGAATTACCGTGTTAAATGCCCCTGGCACCATCGATTGCGACTATCGGGGCGAGATGAAAGTGATCCTCATCAATCTGGGGCGCGCGCCTTTTACCTTCACGCGGGGCATGCGCATCGCTCAATTGGTGGTGGCACCGGTCACGCAAATAATGCTGGAAGAATCCGGGGAATTGATGGAAACTGCGCGCAGCGTCGGTGGTTTTGGTTCTACAGGCCTATCCGGCGCGTGATTCAGGGATAGCCACACGGACATGCCGCGCTTATCCGACAAAAGCCTTCTCGCCATCGCCGCCGTGGTGGACGTTGCCGTGCATGCGCGCGGTACGCCGGTCGCGGCCAAGGCCCTCGCGGCCCGTCACGGCCTTCCGCCCCGCCGGCTGGAGCCGGTGCTGCAGGCCCTGGTTCATGCCGGCGTGCTGAAGGGCGTTCGCGGCCCGCGCGGCGGCTATGAGCTGGCGCGCGAGCGCCGACGGGTCTCCGTCGCTGAGATTGTCCGGGTCGTTGAAGGCTCCGAGGAGGAAAAGGAGATCATTCTCCCCCCCCTCGTGACCGAGGTGGTGCAGCCCGCCGTGGCCGCGGCCGAGAGCACCTTCGACACCGCGCTCGACGCCGTGACCCTGGAAGACCTGTGCCGCGCCGCCGACGACAATGGCCACGGCCCCGAACGCAACAACATTGATTTTGCCATTTGACAGCTCCCTCCCCGGAGCTGCGAAACCCTTTCACGATCTTCAGGAGAGCGACCATGGTCGAATCCGCCAAAGTCATTCCCGCCAAGCTTCCGCGCCCCGGCCGCGGCGTGATCTACGATTCCATCACCGAGACCATCGGCAACACGCCCCTGGTGCGCCTGAAGCGCCTGCCCCAGCTGCGCGGCGCCAAGGCCGACATTCTCGCCAAGCTCGAATTCTTCAATCCCATCAATAGCGTGAAGGACCGCATCGGCGTCGCCATGATCGAGGCGATGGAAAAGGAAGGGGTGCTGGACGCCGACACGGTGCTGGTGGAGCCCACCTCCGGCAATACCGGCATCGCGCTCGCCTTCGTGGCCGCCGCGCGCGGCTATCGGCTCATCCTGGTGATGCCCGAGAGCATGTCCATGGAACGCCGCAAGATGGTGGCGCTGCTGGGCGCCGAGCTGGTGCTGACCCCCGCCAACCTGGGCATGAAGGGCGCCGTGGCCAAGGCCGAGCAGCTCATCCAGGAACTGCCCAAGGCGGTGATGCCCCAGCAGTTCAAGAACAAGGCGAATCCGGAAATGCACCGGCGCACCACCGCCGAGGAGATCTGGAACGACACCGAGGGCAAGGTGGACGTGGTGGTGGCCGGCGTGGGCACTGGCGGCACCATTTCCGGCATTGGCCAGGTGCTGAAGGCCTACAAGCCCTCCGTCCGCATCGTGGCGGTGGAACCGGAAGACTCGCCGGTGCTGTCCGGCGGCGCGCCCGGTCCCCACAAGATCCAGGGCATCGGCGCCGGCTTTGTTCCCGACGTGCTCGATCGCTCGGTGATCGACGAGGTGGTGACCGTGGGCAACCAGACCGCCTTCGACACCGCCCGTGCGCTCGCCCGCTACGAGGGCATTCCGGCCGGCATCTCCTCCGGCGCGGCCATCGCCGCGGCGCTCGAGATCGCCACCCGCGAGGAGCTGGCCGGCAAGACCATCGTCGCCATCGTGCCCTCGTTCGCCGAGCGCTATCTCTCCACCGCCCTGTTCGAAGGGCTCTGAGCCGAGGGCACACCCTCGCGGTCGGGCGCGCCGCCCGGCCGCCCGGCCCTGCCCGCCTCCTCTCCTTTGGCCTTCCAAAGCCGGACCAGGGCGGCATGGCGCGCAGGGTCATAGCCGCGCGCGCCCATCCGCGCCTCCCGCCGCGCGGCGCGCAACGCCCGGGCAATGTCCTGGGGCGTGGAGAGCAGCACTGCCAGCGCCACCCGCATCCGCTCCACCTGAGCCTCGGCCTCCTCACAACGGAAGGCCCTGACCGGCCGCGCCCGCACATTCCCTTCCATCGCCGCATCCCATGTCGCCAATTGGGGTCCATGCTGACCGACAACGCGAAGAGGGGGATAAATTCCTATCTCAATACCCTTCAGGAACCGGGGAACACCCGGAAACTCGGCGTATTTTCAAGTTGATATGATAAATTCGCGGGTCAATTCACCGGCGTGAGCATCCTCTGTCGCTTGCCGCACTGCATGATGGGTGTAGGAAAAGATACCTACCATGCGAGGTTGTAATGCGTCAGATCCACCCCCCTCTGCCCGACATCGCAGCGGGCAGCCTGCCCCCGTCCAACACCTCGCGCGACGCCCTTCCGTCCCGAACCGACCCCACCGATCGCGCCCGGATCGTCATCGCCCTGGTGTCCGCGGCGAGCGGCGTGGCAGTGGAAACGCTGCTGGCCCTGCGGCGCTCACAGGCACCGGTGGCGGCGGCGCGCCAGCTCGCCATGTATCTCGCCCATGTGGTGCTCGGCCTGTCGCAGACCGATGTGGCCCGCGCCTTCGGCCGTGATCGCACCACCGTGGCCCATGCCTGCCGGCGCATCGAGGACCAGCGAGACCGGGCCGCCTTCGACCGCCGCGTGGCGCAGCTCGAAGCCTGCGTGCGCTGGGCGGCGGAGCACTGACGCATGGCACCAGCAGCCCCCGCGTCCCGCGCGCGCCGTCGCGCCGCCTCGTCCACCGAAAAGCCGCGCTGCAATCTCGCGGAAAGCCCCCTCACCTGGCTCGCCCGCCGGTCCGGACGCGATGGCCGCCCCCTGGTGGATGCCGCCCAGCTTACCGCCGGAGAGCGCTTGCGGGCCGATTTCACCCGCGCCAACCTCACCCCCCGCATCACCAGCCGCTGGGACCCGACGCCCGGCGGCGGCAATGGCCCCGAGGCCTTCACCGACATGGTGCTCGCGGCGAAGGAGCGGTTCGACAGGGCCCTGGCGGCCGTGGGGCCAGAGCTCTCCGGCGTGCTGGTGGATGTCTGCTGCTTCCTGAAAGGGCTTGAGGAGGTGGAATCGGACCGGCGCTGGCCGGCGCGCACCGCCAAGGTGGTGCTGGGCCTCGCCTTGGACCGCCTGGCCGCCCATTACGGCCTCGCCACCACCGCGACCGGCCGCGAGCGTTCGCCTATCCGCGCCTGGAGCGCCCCCGACGACGATCCAGCCTCCGCCTGATCCGCCATAAGCTCCGGGGAGGGTGCGGCGCGCGCTTGTGGCTCCCGCATGAGACCGCCGCATGTCTCCCCGGCGCGCGGCTCCTCTTGAAATGATTTCACTTCGCCCGAATTCGCTCTAAGACAGCCGCCATAATCTTGCGCCGGATCGCCCGGCCGCGCACGAAGATGCCGGCGAGCGCCCCCGGAACGAGAACCCCGCGCACCAAGCTCAGGCGCACGGGAAGACCGCGCACGAAGAGGCGAAGAGGAACATGCCCCAATACCGCTCCCGCACCTCCACCCATGGCCGCAACATGGCCGGCGCCCGTGGCCTGTGGCGCGCCACCGGCATGAAGGACGGGGACTTCGGCAAGCCCATCATCGCAGTGGTGAATTCCTTCACCCAGTTCGTGCCCGGCCATGTGCACCTGAAGGATCTCGGCCAGCTGGTGGCCCATGAGATCGAGAAGGCGGGCGGCGTCGCCAAGGAATTCAACACCATCGCGGTGGATGACGGCATCGCCATGGGCCATGACGGCATGCTCTATTCCCTGCCCTCGCGCGAGATCATCGCCGACAGCGTGGAATACATGGTGAACGCCCACTGCGCCGACGCCATGGTGTGCATCTCCAATTGCGACAAGATCACACCCGGCATGCTGATGGCGGCGCTGCGCCTCAACATCCCGGCCGTGTTCGTCTCCGGCGGACCCATGGAGGCGGGCAAGGTGCTGCTCTCCACCGGCCCGAAGAAGGTGGACCTGATCGACGCCATGATCGCGGCGGCCGACGACAAGGTCACCGACGCCGACGTGCAGGTGATGGAGCGTTCCGCCTGCCCCACCTGCGGCTCGTGCTCGGGCATGTTCACGGCCAATTCCATGAACTGCCTCACCGAGGCGCTGGGCCTGTCGCTGCCCGGCAACGGCTCCATCCTGGCCACCCACGCCGACCGCAAGCGCCTGTTCGTGGAAGCCGGCCATCTGATCGTCGACCTCGCCCGCCGCTATTACGAGCAGGACGATGCGAGCGTGCTGCCGCGCGCCATCGCCACCTTCAAGGCGTTCGAGAACGCCATGACGCTGGACATCTCCATGGGCGGCTCGACCAACACGGTGCTGCACCTGCTCGCCGCCGCCAATGAGGGCGAGGTGCCCTTCACCATGGCCGACATCGACCGGCTCTCCCGCAAGGTGCCGGTGCTGTGCAAGGTGGCCCCCGCCGTGGCCAACATCCATATGGAGGACGTGCACCGGGCCGGTGGCATCATGGGCATTCTGGGCGAGCTCGACCGCGCCGGCCTCATTCACACCGAGCTGCCCACCGTGCACTCGGCCAGCCTCAAGGACGCGCTGGACCGCTGGGATGTGAAGCGCACCACCGCCGAAAGCGTCACCACCTTCTATCGCGCGGCGCCCGGCGGCGTGCCCACCCAGGTGGCCTTCAGCCAGGCCAGCCGCTGGGATACCCTGGACACCGACCGCGAAAACGGCGTCATCCGCGACCTCGCCCATGCCTATTCCAAGGATGGCGGCCTCGCGGTGCTGTTCGGCAACATCGCCCTCGATGGCTGCATCGTGAAGACGGCGGGCGTGGATGCCTCCATCCTCACCTTCAAGGGCCCGGCCCGCATCTTCGAGAGCCAGGACGCGGCGGTGGAAGCCATCCTCGCCAATGGCAAGATCCAGCCCGGTGACGTGGTGCTGATCCGCTATGAGGGTCCGCGCGGCGGCCCCGGCATGCAGGAGATGCTCTACCCGACCTCCTACCTGAAGTCGAAGGGCCTCGGAAAAGCCTGCGCGCTGGTGACGGACGGCCGCTTCTCCGGCGGCTCCTCGGGCCTGTCCATCGGCCACGTCTCGCCGGAAGCGGCGGAAGGCGGCGCCATCGGCCTGGTGGAAGAAGGTGACATCATCGAAATCGATATCCCGAACCGCATCATGCGCGTGGCGGTGAGCGACGAGGTGCTCGCCACCCGCCGCGCCGCCATGGAGGCGAAGGGCGAAAAGGCCTTCCAGCCGGAAAACCGCAATCGCGTGGTGTCGCAGGCCCTCCAGGCCTATGCGGCGCTCACCACCTCCGCCGCCCGCGGCGCGGTGCGCGACGTGCGCGGCCTCAAGCGCTGAGAAACAGGGCGCATCGGGCCTCCCCGATGCGCCTCCATCGCCCCGTGGGGGTGCTCACCTGCAGGTGAGCTGCCCGTCCACATTGGCGATATCCTTGCCGAACAGGCCGCACCAGTTGCCCGTGATGGCGCTCTCGCTCCAGCGCCCCTGATGGTCGGCGCAGGTGGCTTTCAGCCAGCCATTATCAAGGCGGATGTCACGGCAGCTGCCCATGTAGGAGCCCACCGGCGGAGGCCCCAGCGCCGCCCGGCCGGCCGGCGTCTCGACGCCGAGCACCGATGACGCGCGCATGCAGAACAGCTTGCCGTTCTGATTGGCGATATCCCCCACGCAGAAGGGATAATCCTCCAGCCGCGCCGCCAGCCAATAGCCGCCCGGAGCCGAGCAGATGGCGATGAGCGTGCTGCCCTGCAACACCACATCGCGGCAGGAGGCGAGATAGGTGCCAGGGGGCGCATTCCCGGCCCGCGCCGGCGCACCCGCCCCGATCACGACGAGGCATGCGAACAGGGGCCACGCCCACCGGCCGATCATCCTGCCCCACTCCCCTTTTCCGGTGCCACCCGGCGGCACGAACGAAAGGGGGGACGCCGCGGCGTCCCCCCAACCTTCGAATCAGCGGCAGATCAGATTGCCGTTGAAGTTCACGATATTCGGCCGCGGCCCGCAGGTCGCGACATTCAGCCGGGTATTCTGCCAGCCGCCGTTCATGTTCCGGCAGGAAGCCGCCAGCCAGGGGCCGGCCGCCACCGCGTCGCGGCAGGTCTGGAGATAGGAGCCCGGAGGCACCGGCTGGCGACGGCAGCGCAGATTGCCGTTGTCGTTGCTGATGTCGGTGCCGGGGATGCAGCCCAGCATGTTCATCTCGGTGGGCCGCCATTCGCCACCGCGCGTGCGGCACGTGGCCGCCAGCATCATCCCCCGCTGGTCGATCATGGTGCAGGACGCGCGATAGGAACCGGGCGGTCCGTTGCCGGTGCCCGGAGGCGGCAGGGGGCGCGGCCCCGGCCCACGGCCGCGCTCGCACCACAGATGCCCGTCCACATTGGCGATGTCGCCGCGGCAGGTGAAGAAATCGTCGAGCCGGGTGGCGGTGAAGACGCCGCGCCGCGCGGTTTCGCACAGAGCGGTCAGGTCGCTCCCCCGATGCACACGCACATCGCGGCAGGTGCGCTGGTAGGTCCCCGGAGGCGCCGGCTGCGCCTGGGCAGGCGCTGACGCGCCAGCGAGAAGAAGCACCAGGAGAGCGAGCAGCCCCGCCCATCCCCGGCCCATGGTCACACGTCGTTTCATGTCAACTCCCAGCCCGAATTGGCGCGAAACCCAAAGGCCAAACATTCTTCCAGCGCATGCCTTCCTTGCGCCTCGTCCACGCAAAACGCCGCTCCAGCCCCGAGGGAACAGCGCCTTGGCGGGAAAAGATGCGACAGAACGGCAGCACATCGGCACTTCGCGCCCCATCGCGCCGATGTTGGTGCGGAATGCGAACGACAACCTGCGTGACGTACCGCCACTGGCAGCACGGTGCCGGCTCCGTCCGCCCGCTCGCGCTCTTACCACGACGGCGGAAAGCCTGCGACATCCGCTTGCGCTCCCTGCCGCCTCGCGCGTAGCTCTGTCAGGGACGCATCAGGCGGCGGCGCCCGGCATCGGGCGCGCCGCCTTCCTTTGAACCTTTGGGAACGAGAACCGACAGCCAATGACCATTCGCCTGCACCAGGGTGACCTGCCCGCCGATTTCGTGGCCGCGCCCGTGGTCGCCATCGACACTGAGACCATGGGCCTCAACCCCTTCCGCGACCGGCTGTGCCTGGTGCAGCTCTCCAATGGCGACGGCAGCGCCGACCTCGTCCAGATTCCCCAGGGCGCCAACGCCAAGACCGCGCCCAACCTGACCCGCCTGCTGGCCGACCCCAATGTGACCAAGCTGTTTCATTTTGGCCGCTTCGACATCGCCGTGCTCCAGCACACCTTCCGGGTGATGCCGCAGCCGGTGTGGTGCACCAAGATCGCCTCGCGGCTCGTGCGCACCTATACCGACCGCCACGGCCTGAAGGACATTCTGCGCGAGTTGCTGGGCGTCGACATTTCCAAGCAGCAGCAGAGCTCCGACTGGGGGTCCGGCGAGCTCACCGATGCCCAGCTCGCCTATGCCGCCTCCGACGTGCTGCACCTGCACGCCCTGAAGGCCAAGCTGGAAGAGATGCTGGCGCGCGAAGGCCGCTCCGCCCTCGCCTCCGCCTGCTTCGCCTTCCTGCCGGCCCGCGCCGCGCTGGACCTCGCGGGCTGGGCGGAACAGGACATCTTCGCCCACGCCTGAGTGGCGCCTGCGAGAAATGTGCGCCGCAGCAAGCCCTTATCGGGCTCACTTGCGCGCGGCGCGCATTTCGGACAATTTGGCCGCCCGGCACGCGGGGCGACGCGCTGCAAGGTCACCGGCGCGTGGGGCGTTGGATCCCGGAGACCTGCGGTGCGAGCCGGTATTCACCTTGCCGCCGGAAGGGGAAGATGAACCGACACGTGCCGCCACGCGATCTCGATACTGACGAGGCCACCGCCTTCAGCCCACCCCCGCCGCCCGACTTCCGCCGGGCGCAGCGGCACAGCGCCCGTGTGCGCTGGATCCGCCGCCTTCTGCCCCTCGCCGTTCTGGCCGCCGTGGCGGTGATCGGCGTGGGCGCGCTGTTCAAGAGCCTTCAGGTGAAGATCGAGCTGCCGTTCGATATCGGACACCTGACCCTCTCGGGCTCGCGCCTGACCATGGAATTTCCGAAGCTGTCCGGCTTCACCGACGACAATCGCGGCTATTCCGTCACCGCCAAGACCGCCGCCCAGGATCTCACCCGACCCGACGTGATCGAGCTGACCGACATCGAGGCGAAGATGGAGATGGCGGATAAGGGCTGGGCGAGCGTCCAGGCCAAGAAAGGCAGCCTCGACACCAAGAGCCAGTTCATCACCCTCGACGACGGGGTGGAACTCGCCATGAAGGGCGGCTATGGCGGCCAGCTCGAAAATGCCGAGGTGGACGTCAAGTCGGGCACCATCACCACCGAGCGTCCCGTCACCTTCACCTATCTCAACGGCCGCCTGGTGGCCGATTCCCTCACCGTGAGCGATCGCGGCGAGAAGGCCCTGTTCAAGGGCCATGTCCAGCTCGACTTCCGCATCTCCGACATCGACAAGGCCAAGGCCGCCCGCGCCGAGGAAGCCAAGGCCGCCGAACAGGCCAAGGCCGCCAAGGCCCGCGCCGACGCCGAGGCCCGCGCCCAGGCGCAAGCCCAGGCCGAAGCCCGCGCCGAGGCGCAGGGCAAGGCCGACACGGTGGCGCCGGGAGAGGCCGAGCACGTTCCCCTCATCACCTCTCCACGACCGGTGCCGCAGCCATGACATTTTCGACCCGCCGTGCCTTCGCCACCCTGATGCTGGCCGCCATGGCGACGGCCGCCGGCACCACCCTGGCGTCCGGCCCGGTCCTGGCGCAGGCGCAGAACGTGCCCAACGCCCTCCAGGGCTTCGCGCGCAACCGCGACGAGCCGGTGCGCATCAACGCCGATTCGCTGGAGGTGCGGGACAAGGACAAGGTCGCCGTCTTTTCCGGCAACGTGGTGGTGGTTCAGGGCGACACCACGCTGACCTCGAAAGACCTGCAGGTCTATTATGACGGCAGCGCCTCCCCCGAGGATGGTGCCGGCTTCAAGCAGGGCCAGATCCGCAAGCTGGAGGCCGCCGGCGGCGTGGTGGTGCGCACCAAAGACCAGACCGCCACCGGCGAAACCGGCGTGTTCGAGATGAAGTCCAACACCGTCACCCTCACCGGCAAGCCGGTGGTGCTCACCCAGGGGCCGAACGTCATTCGCGGGCAGAAGCTGGTGGTGAACCTCATCAGCGGCGTCTCGCGCTTCGAGGGTGGACGGGTGGAAAGCCTGATCGTTCCCGGAAGCCTGAAGAATCAGGGCGCCCCTGGAGCCGCCCCGGGCCGCTGAGGCGCTTCGGGCGCCCGCCCTGCCGTACGGCGCTCGGCGCGGGCAAGGACGGCTTGAGGCCGATGCGTCAGGGGGCAGGGCGCCCCCTCACCGGGCGCCGAGGCGGGTGCCCGCAATCCGTCGCATTGCCGGGGCAGCATCAGCTTCCGGCCGGGGCCCTGCCTTCATGCGCGTGACGGTGTCACGGACCACTCGCGGCTGACGGCGCGGCGATCCTGGCCGCGGAGGACGGCGATAGCAACGGCGCGGTTGCGGCGACCGCCGACACGCCACGGCCCATTTTTTGCATGTAACGTTGCATCCCTGCCATGGACGCTTTAAACCTAACTCCGGGGGCCGCATTCTTGAGGGCCGCGGGCCGGAGGTAGAGTTGAACGTCCTTTCCTTGTTCGGCAAGGGCGCAGCCAAGCGCCGCAGCAATGAAATCCTCGTGGATGCCGATTTCGACACGGACCACGACACGGCCGGCGTGCCGCGCGGTTCGCAGCGGCTCGCCTCCAACAATGACGCAAATGCCACCAATGACGCATATGCCACATGGGCGTCACAATCCGCCCCGGCGGGCGACACCCGTTGGCGTGAAGCCGGCAATGCCCCGGCCTACCCGTCAGCCTATCACGACGCGCCCTATGACGACGATCCGCACGCCCATGCCGGGGTCGGCTCCCTCGCCGCCTATGGCCTGGCCAAGACCTATGGCGGGCGCAAGGTGGTGCGCGATGTCTCCATGTTCGTGCGGCGGGGCGAGGCGGTGGGCCTGCTCGGCCCCAATGGCGCGGGCAAGACCACCTGCTTCTACATGGTCACCGGCCTCGTGAAGGCGGATGCGGGACGCATCGAGCTCGACGGGCACGACGTGACCCCCATGCCCATGTATCGCCGGGCCCGGCTCGGCATCGGCTACCTGCCCCAGGAGGCGTCCATCTTCCGCGGCCTCACCGTGGAGGGAAACATCATGGGCGTGCTGGAGGTGACCGAGCCCAGCCGCCGCAAGCGGCGCGAGGAGATGGAGCAGCTCCTCGAGGAGTTCAAGATCACCCATGTGCGCAAGTCGCCCTCCATCGCCCTGTCGGGCGGCGAGCGGCGGCGCGTGGAAATCGCGCGCGCCTTGGCCAGCCGCCCCTCCTTCATGCTGCTGGACGAGCCCTTCGCCGGCATCGACCCCATCGCGGTGGGCGACATCCAGGCGCTGGTGCGCCACCTCACCACCCGCGGCATCGGCGTGCTCATCACCGATCACAATGTGCGCGAGACGCTGGGGCTGATCGACCGCGCCTACATCATCCATTCCGGCTCGGTGCTGAAGGAAGGCGACCCCGAATCCATCATCTCCGACCCGGACGTGCGGCGGCTCTATCTCGGCGAGGAGTTCCGCCTATGACAGCTCCCCTCCTTCGCCCCGAGGAGGATCGCGCATGGCGATGACCCCCAAGCTCGAGTTCCGGCAAAGCCAGTCGCTGGTGATGACGCCGCAGCTCATGCAGGCCATCAAGCTGCTGCAGCTCTCCAACATGGAGCTGGTGGCCTATGTGGAGGCCGAGCTGGAGCGCAACCCGCTGCTGGAACGCGCGAGCGAGGATGGGGGCCCCGCCGAAAGCCCGGAGATCGAGGCACCCGAGCCGCCGGCCGGCGACCGCGACGCCCAGTCCGGGGACTGGATGGAAAAGGACATGGAGCCGAGCCGGGCGGAAATGGAAACCCGCCTGGACACCGATCTCGGCAACGTCTTTCCCGACGACGCCCCGGCGGACCGTGCCGCGCCCACCTCATCGTCGAGCCCCTCCTCCTCCACCACCGAATGGGGCGGCGGCGAGCGCGGCGAGGATTACAATCCCGAAGCCTTCCTCACCGCCGAAACCACCCTGGCGGACCACCTGGAAGCCCAGCTTGCGGTGGCGGAGACCGATCCGGCGCGCCGGCTCATCGGCATGCACCTCATCGGCCTCATCGACGAGACCGGCTATTTCAGCGGCGATCTCGACCAGGTGGCCGAGCAGCTCGCCGCCAGCCGGGAGGAAGTGGAGGACGTGCTCAAGCTCATCCAGAGCTTCGAGCCCACCGGGGTCGGCGCGCGCACCCTGGCCGAGTGCCTCGCCCTCCAGCTCAAGGAGCGCGACCGCTACGACCCCGCCATGCAGGCGCTGGTGGAAAACCTGGAACTGCTGGCCAGGCATGACCGCAATGCCCTGAAGCGCGTGTGCGGGGTGGATGCCGCCGACATCGCCGACATGATCGCCGAGATCCGCCGACTTGATCCCAAGCCGGGCCTCGCCTTCGGCTCCGGCGTGGTGCACCCGCTTGTACCCGACGTCTATGTCCGTCCCGGCCCCGACGGCGCCTGGCTGGTGGAGCTGAATTCCGAGACCCTGCCGCGCGTGCTGGTGAACCAGACCTATCACGCCACCGTCGCCAAGGTGGCCAAATCGGCCGAGGACAAGAGCTTCCTCGCCGAGTGCCTGCAGAATGCGAGCTGGCTGACCCGTTCCCTGGACCAGCGCGCCCGTACCATCCTGAAGGTGGCGAGCGAGATCGTGCGCCAGCAGGACGCCTTTTTGCTGCACGGCGTGCGCCATCTGCGGCCGTTGAACCTGCGCACGGTGGCCGATGCCATCGGCATGCACGAATCCACCGTCTCGCGGGTGACCTCCAACAAATACATCGCCACCACGCGTGGGGTGGTGGAGATGAAGTTCTTCTTCTCCTCGGCCATTTCCGCGTCCGGCGGCGGCGAGGCCCATTCGGCGGAGGCGGTGCGCCATCGCATCAAGAGCCTCATCGATGCCGAGGCGCCCACCGACATCCTCTCCGACGACACGCTGGTGCAAAAGCTGAAGGAAGACGGCATCGACATCGCCCGCCGCACGGTGGCCAAGTATCGGGAGGGCATGAACATCCCCTCCTCGGTCCAGCGCCGGCGCGAAAAGATGGCCCTGCGCAGCGAGGCAAGCTGAGCGCGGATCGCGCAGCGCATTGAACCTCACGCCGCGCTTTGTGGTGGGGCAGGGCCTTCGCCACCCGCCGCGCCCGTGCTCCTCAAATCGCGCGCCGATGCGGGCAATCCAAATCGGCATTTCCACCGCATCTTCGCGCGAAGGGGGCACCGGCTCGCTCAGCGCAAACGCCGCGGCCCCATGAGCTGGAGCGCTTCCCCGGTTCCGCGAAACACGGAAATGCTCGAGCCCGCGACGCCCCGCACCACTCGGGCCCTCAGCGGACCTAAGGCCTCAAGCGGCGCCCGCGGCTTCCGCTTGAACGCAGCCCATAGCCCGCCCCGCCCACGCCCGAACAGCGCACCTCAGTGATGCGCCCCGAGGCGCCGCATCACCGGCAGCAGCGCCAGGAAGACCACGGCCGCGCCGAGACCGAGCAGTGCCACCTTCATGTAGACGCCCGCCACCGCGGCCGCATAGGCGGCCATGCTTGCGGCCGCGCCCTCGGGCACGGTGGCGATGGAGCCGATCCAGCCCGCCGCATAGGCGCCGAAGGAGGTGGAGAGGAACCACGCGCCGAACATCAGCCCCGTCAGGCTCGGCGGCGACAGCGCCGAGATCATGGACAGCCCCACCGGCGACAGCGACAATTCCCCCGCCGTGAGCAGGAACAGGCCGCCCAGGACCCAGAGCATGGAGGCCGGCTCCCCGGTGATGCTCGCCCGCCACGCGCCGATGGCGATGAGGCTGAAGGCCAGCCCGGCCAGCAGGATGCCCATGAAGAACTTGAGGCCGGTGGAAGGCTCCCGTCCCCGGGCGCCCAACGCCCCCCACAGGCGGGCGAACAGGGGCGCCAGCACCAGGATGAGGAAGGGGTTCACCGAGGTGAACATGGCGGTGGGCACCTCATAGCCCAGAATGTGCCGGTCTATGGCACGGTCCACCAGCAGCAGCACCGGCCCGTCCTTCTGCTTGAAGAGCGCCCAGAAGAAGCTGGCGAACAGCACATAGACCAGGATCGCCACCAGGTGCCGGCGGTATTCCGGCTCGGCCGTGAAGGCGCGATACACCACATAGGCATAGGTGAGGCCACCACCCACCAGCATCATGGTCTTGGCGCCGTCGGGCACGGCCAGAAGCCAGGTCATCACCGGCACGGCCACCAGGGCCGCCACCACCACCGGCAGCACCAGCTTCGGCCGGCGACACACCATGGTCGCGGGCGCGTAATGACGCGTGCCGGCGACGAACACCACGAGGCCGATGGCCATGCCCACGGCCGCGAGCCCAAAGCCCAGGTGCCAGTCGATCTTCTGGCCCACATAGCCGACGATCAGCGTCGCCAGCAGCGCCCCCACATTGATGCCCATGTAGAACAGGGTATAGCCGCCGTCCCGCCGCACATCATCGGGCCCATAGAGCTGGCCCACCACCGCCGACACCGACGATTTGAAGAAGCCGGTGCCGATGACAATGAAGGCCATGCCCAGAAACAGGCTGTTCTCGGCGAACGGCGTCGCCAGCACGATATGGCCCACCATGATGATGAGGCCGCCGATAATGATGGAAAGCCGGAACCCCAGCACCCGGTCCGCCAGCGCGCCGCCGATGATGGGAGTGAGGAAGACGAAGGCGGCATAGGCGCCATAGGTCAGGCTGGCGCGCGCATCGCCGAAGCCCAGCACGTTCACCATGTAGAGCACGAGCAGCGCCTGCATGCCGTAGAAGGAGAAGCGCTCCCACATCTCCGCGGCGAACAGAAAATAAAGGCCGGTGGGCTGGCGCGTCTCCACGCCGGCCGCGCCGGCCCCGATGCTGGCAACGCTCATGCTCTTCCCCCGCCGGAGCACGGCGAGGGAAACACGCCGCCTCCGCCCCCTGATGAAACCGGTCCCAGAGTAAGGCGGAACCGGCCGGGTCCAAGGGGGTCTTTGGGGCGATCGGCCATCTTTTGCCGCGCCGTGATCTTTTCGCAGCGGCAGCCTCTCTTGCCCGGCATAGAGGTGGCCCGCGCCGATTACGGGCGGGCCACCGGCAGTCACGCCAGGCTAAGGGCCACGTTCACGTTGCCGCGGGTGGCGTTGGAATAGGGGCACACGAAGTGCGCCTTCTCGATGAGGGTCTGGGCCGCCTCCTTCTCAACCCCCGGCAGGTCGATAGCGAGGGCGATATCCAGGCCAAAGCCGCCGTCCGAGCGGGGGCCGATGCCCACGGTGGCGGTCACAGTCGCGTCGGCCGGAACCTTCACCCCGCCGCCCTGCGCGGCAACGAACTTCATGGCGCCAAGGAAACACGCCGCATAGCCGGTAGCGAAGAGCTGCTCGGGGTTCACCCCCTCCCCGCCGGGGCCGCCCAGCTCCTTGGGCACCACCAGCTTCACATCCAGATTGCCGTCGAGGGTGCCGGAACGGCCATCGCGGCCGCCGGTGGCACGGGCGGAGGTGCGGTAGAGAACATTCACGGACATGGGGATTTCCTTTCTTGAACCAGGGGTCATGGGGTTAAACACGCTTACGATTAAATCGTGTACGATATATCTCGCCACCGAGACGGCATGTCAAGCGCTTGCGATTATATCGCGCGATAATTATTTTGCCGGGACCCGGTTCCCGGCCCGAACGGAGCCCCTCCATGACCAAACCGCCACCGCCCAGCGAGCCCCTGCGCCCGCGCCTCGACCAGCTCCTGTGTTTCGCCATCTATGCGGCGGGCCATGCCTTCAACCGCGTTTACAAGCCCTTGCTCGACGCCATCGGCCTCACCTATCCGCAATATCTCGTGATGCTGGCGCTATGGGAGCAGGACGGCGAGACCGTGGGTGCCCTTGGCGCGCGCCTCTCCCTTGAATCGAGCACCCTCACCCCGCTTTTGAAGCGGCTGGAAGCCATGGGCCATCTCACCCGCGCCCGCGACACGCGGGACGAGCGCGTGGTGCGCGTGCGACTCACGCCACAAGGGCAAGCGTTGCGCGAGAAGGCGCAGAGCATTCCGGCGTGCATTCTCGACGCCACCGGCCTCGCTTTGCCGGATCTCGCCCGCCTGCAGCAGGACATCACGGCCCTCACCGCCCATCTGGAGCAGGCGAGCCTTGCCGCCGGTGACGGCAGGAGCTGATCTCGCACGCCTCTTGGCCCTGCCCACCAAGCCCCCGGCATGCGGCACAATGCCGTTCGGCGGGGGCGCCAGGCGGATTTTCCCGCAAAGGTCTGCGTGTCGCCGCGCGGCGCGTCTTGCTTATGCCGCGATTCCAGCTATATTTGCGCCAGTCCCCACATGGGGATGCCTCAGCGCCATCGCAGTCGAAGGTGATGAGAGTGGGTCCCCGCGGGGGTCCGCTCCGTTTCTGTTTATCCGGGCTTTCCCGGTCTTCGATCGCAGACGCTCCGGCCCATGAATTGAGACCCGGCGGCGTGCGCTTTCGACCAGCCCGTCCGCCCAGCCGTCCCGGAGGGACATGACCGACACCCGCCTCGAGCGCGACGACCCGAACGAACCGCGCCTCATCACCGAAACCGGAGTGGCCGCCCGCGTGGCCGCCATCGCCGATGGCGTGCTTGGCGCGCTCGGCTTCCGCCTGGTGCGCGTGAAGGTGACCAATCGCGACGGCGGCACCGTGCAGATCATGGCCGAGCGTCCCGACGGCTCCATGACCATCGACGATTGCGAGGCCGCCTCCCGCGCCCTCTCCCCGGTTCTGGACGTGGAGGACCCGGTCGCGGGCGCCTACCGCCTGGAACTCTCTTCCCCCGGCATCGACCGCCCGCTGGTGCGCGCTTCGGATTTCGAGCGCTGGGCCGGGCATGAAGTGAAGGTGGAGATGAGCGTGCCGGTCGCCGGCCGCAAGCGCTTCCGTGGCCACCTGGTGGGCACCGAGGGTGACTCCGCCGTGGTGCGCCGCGATGACGCGCGCGCCGACGAGGAAGCCACCGTCCTGCTGCCCATGGGCGACATCCACGACGCGAAGCTGGTTCTGACCGACGCCCTCATCACCGCCGCCCTGCGCGCCGCCAAGGCCGCCGGCGCCGAGCTGGACGAGGACGAGGAAGCCTTCCTGGAAGGCGAAGGCGGCGAGATCGCCTTCGACGACGAGGTCGCCAACGATAATCTGGCGGACGACGACGCGCCCGCCGCGCCGGCCCGCAAGCCGGTGGCCAACAAGGCCGCCACGGGCAAGGTCGCCGGCAAGAAGGCCAAGAACAGCGCGACCGGCAAGAAGCCGTCCAAGAAGAAGTCGAACGCCAAGAAATCCAATTTCGAGATCATCAGCACCGTGAAGGAGACGCACTGATGGTGGCCGTCAGCGCAAACCGACTGGAGCTTCTGCAGATCGCCGACGCGGTCGCGCGGGAGAAGTCCATCGACCGCTCCATCGTCATTGCCGCCATGGAGGATGCCATCGCCAAGGCCGCGCGCTCGCGCTACGGCCAGGAGACGGACATCCACGCGGACATCAATCCGCGCACCGGCGAACTGCGCCTCGCCCGCCACCTGCTGGTGGTGGACGACGTGGAGAACCCGGCCACCGAGATCACGCTGGACAGCGCGCGCCGCCACAATCCCGTGGCCCAGGTGGGCGACACCATCGCCGACACCCTGCCCCCCTTCGACTTCGGCCGCATTGCCGCGCAGAGCGCCAAGCAGGTCATCGTGCAGAAGGTGCGCGAGGCTGAGCGCGACCGGCAGTATGACGAATACAAGGACCGCATCGGCGAGGTGGTGAACGGCCTCGTCAAGCGCGTGGAATACGGCAACGTGGTGGTCGATCTCGGCCGTGGCGAGGGCATCCTGCGCCGCGACGAGCTGCTGCCGCGCGAGACCGTGAAGACTGGCGACCGCATCCGCGCCTACATCTACGACGTGCGCCGCGAGCCGCGTGGCCCCCAGATCTTCCTCTCCCGCACCCATCCGCAATTCATGGCGAAGCTGTTCGCCCAGGAAGTGCCGGAGATCTATGACGGCGTGGTGGAGATCAAGGCGGTGGCCCGCGATCCCGGCTCCCGCGCCAAGATCGCCGTCATCTCCCGCGATTCTTCCGTCGATCCGGTCGGCGCCTGCGTCGGTATGCGCGGTTCGCGCGTGCAGGCGGTGGTGAACGAGCTGCAGGGCGAGAAGATCGACATCATCCCCTGGAACCCGGACATCGCCACCTTCATCGTGAACGCTTTGGCCCCGGCCGAGGTGGTCAAAGTGGTGCTCGACGAGGATCGCGAGCGCATCGAGGTGGTGGTACCCGACGCCCAGCTGTCGCTGGCCATCGGCCGCCGTGGCCAGAATGTGCGCCTCGCCACCCAGCTCACCGGCTGGGACATCGACATCATGACCGAGCAGGAAGAGAGCGAGCGGCGGCAGAAGGAATTCGCCGAGCGCACCAAGATGTTCTCCGAAGCGCTCGACCTGGATGAGATGATGGGCCAGCTGCTTGCTTCCGAAGGCTTCGCCTCGGTGGAAGAGATTGCCTACGTGCCACTTTCGGAGCTCGCTTCCATCGAGGGCTTCGACGAGGATACCGCCGCCGAGCTCCAGGCCCGCGCCCAGAAGCATCTGGCCGAGGTGGAGGAAGCCCTCGACAACCGCCGCAAGGAACTCGGTGTCGAGGACGACCTGAAGCCGCTGCCGGGCGTGACGTCCAAGATGCTGGTGGCGTTCGGCGAGAACGACATCAAGACGGTGGAGGACCTGGCCGGCTGCGCCACGGACGACCTCATTGGCTGGTCCGAGCGCAAGGACGGCGAGACCATCCGCCATGCCGGCGCCCTCGACGGCTTCGAGTTCTCCCGTGAGGATGCCGAGCAGCTCATTATGCATGCCCGTGTCGCCGCAGGCTGGATCAGCGCCGAGGAGGCCTCCAACGAGGCCGAAGAGGACGCTGATGCCACGCCCCCGGCCGGCGCCTGAGAGCAAAGGAGATGACCCGCAGTGCTTGCAGAAATGGTCGAGGTGGAGACGGACGAGGGACCGCGCGGGCTGAGCTCGCCGCGGGCGCCTTTGTCGCGCCTGTGCCTGGCCACGCGGCAGGTCACGCCGGTCTCACAGATGCTGCGCTTCGTGGTGGGGCCGGACGGACAGATCGTCCCTGACCTCACCCGGAAGCTCCCGGGACGCGGCGCGTGGGTTCGAGCCACACGCGCCGACCTGGAAACCGCGTTGAAGCGCAAGGCCTTCGGCCGCGCGTTCAAAGGCAAGGGCACGCCCACACCAGGCCTTGTGGCCCTGGTGGAAGGCCTGCTCGAAAAGGACACCCGCGCCAGCCTCTCGCTCGCCAACAAAGCGGGACGGGTGGTGACGGGCACCATGAAGGTGGAGCAAGCGCTCGCCTCCGGCTCGGTCGCAGTGCTCGTGCACGCCTCCGACGCGAGCCCCGATGGCGTTCGCAAACTCGATGCCCACGCCCGCCAGGCGGCCGCCTCCGGCTCGCGGGTTGCGGACATCGTCAATTCCCTGCCCGGCGTTGATTTGGACTTGGCGTTGGGGCGGTCAAATGTGGTACATGCGGCCCTGCTTGCGCATCCGACGACAGCGGGATTTCTCGCGCGCTGCCGCAAGCTCGAACGCTGGCGGACGGGGATCCCCGCCGGCGACGAGCGCGGGGCGCCCGTGAGCGGGGGCCGTGAAACACAGGTTTCTCAAGAAACCCCGGTTTCTGACGCTCTGGTTTCCGAGGCTCTGATTTCCTCAGGCGATCACCAGAGTGGCGAAGACAAGGACAGCAGCCGAGCGCCCGGCCGGATGCAAGGAACGGATACGGAATGAACGATACGAAGACACCCGGCGACAAGACGCTCCACCCCGCCTCCGGCAGCAAGACGCTCACCCTGAAGCGCCCGGTGGAACAGGGCACTGTGCGCCAGAGCTTCAGCCACGGCCGCTCCAAGGCGGTCGTGGTGGAGAAGGTGAAGCGCCGCGTCATCCCTGGTGAGACGGCCCAGCCCGCGGCTGCCGCCCCGGCGGCGCCGGCCGCCCCCGCGCGCCCTGCGGCAGCGCCCGCCGCGCCGGTCACTGCCACTCCGGCTCCCGCCGCCGCATCCCCGGCCACGCCGCAGGCGAAGGCCCCGGCGGCACCCGCGCCCGCCGCGCCGGCGCCGGTCGCTCCCGTTCAGGCTGAGGCACCCGTGTCGGCGCCTGTCGCCGCACCCGAGCCCGTCGCGGCCCCGGTGGCGGCGACCCCGGCTCCCGCCGCACCGCAGGCGCCTGCTCCTGAGGCTCCCAAGGCGCCCGCTCCGGCGGCCCCGGCCGAGGCCAAGGCTCCTGCCGCCCCGCAGGCCGCAGCGCCGGCCGAGGCCCCCAAGGCCGCGGCGACGCCGGCTGCCACTCCGGCCGCGCCCGCAGCTCCGGCTCGCCCGGCGGCCCCCGCCGCGCCGCGTGCCGGCGCCAGCCATCAGGGCGCCGGCCACTCCGGCCCCCGTCCGACCGGGAACGCGCCGCAGCGTTCCGGCGGCCCCCAGCGCTCCGGCGCGCCGCAGTCGAACCGCCAGGGTCAGGGCCACGGACAGGGCTCCGGCCAGTCCCAGCGCTCGGGCGGCGGCGCCGATCGCCGTTCCGGCGGCCCGCAGGGTCGTCCCGGCGCCCAGCGCCAGGGCGGTTCCGGCGTGGTGCTGCGCACCCTGACCGAGGAGGAGCGCAACGCTCGCGCCACCGCCCTTGCCGATGCGCGCGCCCGCGCCGTCGAGGAAGCGCGGATGGCGGAGGAGCGCCGCATCGCGGAGGAGGAAGCCCGCCGCCGCGCCGAGCGCGAGCGCGCCGAACGCGCCGAGCGTGAGGCCGCCGAGGCGCGCAAGCGCGAGGAAGACGCCCGCCGCGCCCAGGAAGAGGAAAAGAAGCGCAAGGCCGAGCAGGAAGCGCGCAAGCGTTTCGGCGAGGAGCAGGGCTCCGGCACCGCCGCCGCCCGTCCCGCCGGCACCACCACCGCGCGCCCGCTGACGCCCCGCGCGCCCGGCGAGGGCGAGGAAGAGGAGCGCCGCGCCGGTGGTCCCCTGCGCCGCAGCCCCGGTGCGCGCGTCGTCACGCCGCCCAAGCCCACCCGCACCCCGGGTGCCGCTGAGAAGCAGCGCGGCCGCCTCACCGTGGTCACCGCCTTGTCGGACAGCGACGAGCGCCAGCGTTCGGTGGCCTCGTTCCGCCGCCGTACCCAGCGCATGACCGGCAATCGCGTGCAGGAGAGCAAGGAGAAGATCTCCCGCGAGGTGATCCTGCCCGAGACCATCACCATCCAGGAACTCGCCAACCGCATGTCGGAGCGGGGCGTGGATGTGATCCGCCTGCTGATGAAGCAGGGCCAGATGATGAAGATCACCGACGTGATCGACGCCGATACCGCCGAGCTGATCGCCGAGGAGATGGGGCACACGGTGCGCCGCGTCTCGGAATCCGACGTGGAAGAGGGCCTGTTCGACACGCCCGACGCCGCCGAGGATCTGGTGGCGCGCCCGCCGGTGGTCACCATCATGGGCCATGTCGACCACGGCAAGACCTCGCTGCTCGACGCCATCCGCAAGGCGAACGTGGTGTCGGGTGAGGCCGGTGGCATCACCCAGCACATCGGCGCCTACCAGGTGACCGCGCCGTCCGGCGGCAAGATCACCTTCATCGACACCCCCGGCCACGCCGCCTTCACCGCCATGCGCGCCCGCGGCGCCAAGGTGACGGACATCGTGGTGCTGGTGGTGGCGGCCGATGACGGCGTGATGCCGCAGACCATCGAGGCCATCAATCACGCCCGCGCCGCTGGCGTGCCGATCATCGTGGCCATCAATAAGATCGACAAGCCCGGCGCCAAGCCCGAGCGTGTCCGCACCGAGCTGCTCCAGCACGAGGTGCAGGTGGAAAGCATGGGCGGCGAGACGCTCGAGGTGGAGGTCTCCGCCAAGGAGCAGATCAACCTCGACAAGCTGCTCGATGCCATCTCGCTGCAGTCGGAAATCCTTGATCTCAAGGCCAACCCCGACCGCGCCGCCGAAGGCACCGTGGTGGAAGCCAAGCTGGATCGCGGCCGTGGCCCGGTGGCCACCGTGCTGGTGCAGCGCGGCACCATGCGCGTGGGCGACATCGTGGTGGCCGGCGCCGAATGGGGCCGCGTGCGCGCCCTCATCTCGGACATCGGCAGCAACGTGACCGAGGCCGGCCCTTCCATGCCGGTCGAGGTGCTCGGCTTCAACGGCACCCCGGAGGCGGGCGACCGCCTGGCCGTGGTGGAGAACGAAGCCCGCGCCCGCGAAATCACCGATTATCGTCAGCGCCAGAAGCGCGAGAAGGCGGCGGCTCGCTCCACCGCCATCCGCGGCTCGCTGGAACAGATGATGAGCCAGGTGAAGTCGGCCGGCCGCAAGGAGTTCCCGCTCATCATCAAGGGCGACGTGCAGGGCTCGGTGGAAGCGATCATCGGCGCGCTGGAGAAGGTGGGCAATGACGAGGTGCAGGCCCGCATCATCCATTCCGGCGCCGGCGGCATCAATGAGAGCGACGTGACCCTGGCGGAGACTTCCGGCGCGGCCATCATCGCCTTCAACGTGCGCGCCAACAAGGAAGCGCGCGACGCGGCCGAGCGGGCCGGTGTCGAGATCCGCTACTACAACATCATCTACGACCTCGTGGATGACGTGAAGCACGCGATGAGCGGCCTTCTGGCCCCCATCACCCGCGAGACCATGCTGGGCAATGCGGAGATCCGTCAGATCTTCGCCGTGTCCAAGGTCGGCAAGGTGGCGGGCTGCCTGGTCACCGACGGTGTGGTGGAACGCGGCCAGCATGTCCGCCTCATCCGCGACAACGTGGTGATCCACGAGGGCAAGCTCTCGACCCTCAACCGCTTCAAGGATGCGGTGAACACCGTGCACGCCGGCCAGGAATGCGGCATGTCCTTCGAGAACTACCAGGACATGCGCGAGGGCGACGTCATCGAGTGCTATCGCGTGGAGACGGTGCAGCGCTCGCTGTGAGCCACCGCGCCTCCGCGTAACGCCGCACGCCCTCCCGCCAAAGGGAGGGGCAGGGAAACGCAAAGCGGGCGTCGGCAATGGCGCGCGTTTGCTTTTCCCGTCGCGGTTATGGGCACGGCCCTGCCATCCCCGGTCCCTGCGGCCGGGGCACGGCGTGAGTCCTCCGCAGTGACGTGGACATCACGCGAAGACATCACCGGAGCGGCACGGTCCAAGCCCGTCCGCTCCCCCTGAAGGAACAGGCGCCCGGCTCCGCCACGGCGCCGCTGAGGCTTTATCGACCCATGAGACCTGAACCCCGCACGGGAGGCGGCCCCTCCCAGCGCATGCTGCGCGTCGGCGAGCTCGTGCGCCACGCCCTCGCCGATGTGCTCTCGCGCGGCGACCACATCGACCCCGTCCTCTCCGGCCACATCATCACGGTGCCGGAAGTGCGCATGTCGCCCGACCTGAAGGTGGCCACCTGCTTCGTGATGCCCCTGGGCGGCAAGGACCTCGCCCCGGTGCTGAAGGCACTGGAAGCCAATCGCCGCCACCTGCGCAGCGAGGTCGCGCGCCGGGTGGAGCTGAAATCCGTGCCGGAGCTGCGCTTCCGCGAGGACACCTCGTTCGACGAGGGCGCCCGCATGGATGCGCTCCTGCGCTCTCCCCAGGTGGCGCGCGACGTCGTGCCCGACCTGGATTCCGATAGCGACGACGAAGAGACCAACCGCGAATGACTTCCGCATCTGCCGCCGCCTCCGCCCCCGAAGCAGCGCCCCAGCCGGAGCAGACCGGCGACCACGCCAACGCCCCCCGCGGCCGCGGCCCCCGCGCCCCACGCGAGCAGGACAACCGCCCCCGCGTGCCCAAGCGCGACCTTGATGGCTGGGTCCTGCTGGACAAGCCCGTGGGCCTCACCTCCACCCAGGCGGTGACCGTGGTGAAGCGCCTGTTCGGCGCCAAGAAGGCCGGCCACGCCGGCACCCTCGACCCGCTGGCGTCGGGCTGCCTGCCCATCGCCTTCGGCGAGGCCACCAAGACCGTTCCCTATGTGATGGACGGCCGCAAGACCTATCGCTTCACGGTGCGCTTCGGCATCGAGACCGACACGGACGACGCCGAGGGCAAGGAGGTCGCCAGCTCCGACGTCCGCCCCGCCGATGACGAGATCGTCGCCGCCCTCGCCCAATTCCACGGCGAGATCATGCAGGTCCCGCCCGCTTACTCGGCCCTGAAGATCGGCGGCGAGCGCGCCTACGACCTCGCCCGCGAAGGCGAGGAAGTGAAGCTGGAGGCCCGCCCCGTCAGCATCTTCAGCCTGGTAATGGTGGAGCGCCCCGACATCGACCACGCGGTTCTGGAAGCGCAGTGCGGCAAGGGCACCTATGTGCGCGCCATCGCCCGCGACCTCGGCCGCCTGCTGGGCACGCGCGGGCACGTTTCCGCCTTGCGCCGCACCTCCGTCGGCCCCTTCCTGGAAGAGGACCTCGTGCCCCTGGACGAGCTGCGCGAGCGGGCCGACGTGGGCGACGAGGCGCTGATGGAGGCGCTCGACCCGGTGGAATTCGCGCTCGAGGAAGTGCCGCAGATCTCGGTGACCCCGCCGGACGCCCACCGCCTGCGCTGCGGGCAGAGCGTGATCCTGCGCGGGCGCGATGCCCCCATCGTCGAGGGCCATGCGGCCATCTTCTGCCAGAACGCGCTGATCGCCATCGGCGACGTTGAGGGGGGTGAAATCTACCCTCATCGCGTGTTTAACTGGGCGCGTCGGGCGGCCAAGCCGGCCAACCGATAGGAGCGGACCGCCGACCTCGGCCTCTCCTCAGCCATCGAACCCGGCCCACCAGGTTCGAGTGCCGGCCGATGAGAGGGAGGGGCCCATGTCGCGGCACGTCTTCGCATTCACGCTGCTGGCGGCGAGCCTGCTCGCCGCCGCTTCGCCGGCCTCGGCTCAGAGCCGGTGCAGGGTCACCGACCCCACGGGAACGCCACTGAATGTGCGCACCGCGCCCCAAGGGCAAGTGGTCGGCACCATCCCCAACGGAACACTGGTGACCATTCTGGACCACGCCAGCGATTCCCGCGGGCGCCCCTGGGTCTATGTCGCGGTACACAAATCCGGCCGCCCGCTCGGCTGGGTCTATCGCGAGTTCGTCTCCTGCTTCTGAAAGGCTCGCAGGCGATATTCCGCTAGCCCTCAAGGAGAAATCCGCTATAGTCGCGCCGCGCGGACGGTGCCCTCGGGTGCCGCTTTTCGCGTTGCTGTTTCGACCGTGCTGGACGACATCCCGGCCCGGCCGACCCGCGCCCCTTCGCCACCTTCGGCCGCCATCCGGCGACACCGAGGGGAAATGGCGGGCGACGCGTTTTTTCCATCTCTTTTGAAAGGACTGACTGATGTCGATCACGGCAGAGCGCAAGCAGGCGCTTATCAAGGATTACGGGGCCAAGGACGGCGACACCGGTTCGCCCGAGGTGCAGGTTGCGATCCTCACCGAGCGCATCGTGAACCTCACCGAGCACTTCAAGTCCCACCACAAGGACAACCACTCGCGTCGCGGGCTGCTCAAGCTCGTCTCGCAGCGCCGCAGCCTTCTCGACTATTTGAAGAAGAAGGACGAGGGGCGCTACAAGTCCCTCATCGGCCGTCTCGGCCTCCGCCGCTGATGCGTCGACCGGATCTGGGCCCGCCCGGATCCGGCAGCGCCCGCAAGGGCGCGGGATCAATCGGAACCCCGGCACCAAGGTCGCCGGGGCGCCGCAAGCATAAGGGCCCGGCACCCAGCCGAGGGCGCGCGCCATGAAAGCGCGCCGTCGCCGCAGGCATGGGGCCTGCCGCGCAGTCTGAACACAAGGGACGAGTCATGGCAGGATCGCCGGACGCCACCGTCGGGGCCCCTTCTTGAAAAGGGTGGCTTCGCGCGGCGCGTCCGGCCGTCTTGCTCATGGCTCTCCCCGTTTGCCATGAGAGAAAGACAAGACCACATGTTCGACATTCACAGCGAAACGCTGGATTGGGGTGGCACCACCCTCACCCTGGAAACCGGCAAGATGGCCCGCCAGGCCGACGGTTCCGTGCTCGCCACCTATGGCGACACCAAGGTGCTCGCCACCGTGGTTTCCGCCAAGGAGCCGAAGCCCGGCCAGGACTTCTTCCCCCTGACCGTGAACTATCAGGAAAAGTCCTACGCCGCCGGCCGCATTCCCGGCGGCTACTTCAAGCGCGAGGGCCGTCCCTCCGAGAAGGAGACCCTGGTCTCCCGCCTCATCGACCGGCCGATCCGCCCCCTCTTCCCCGATGGCTACAAGTGCGACACCCAGGTGATCATCACCGTGCTCGCCCATGACCTGGAGAACGATCCCGACGTCGTCTCCATGGTGGCCGCCTCCGCCGCCCTCACCTTGTCCGGCATTCCCTTCATGGGCCCGGTGGGCGCCGCCCGCGTCGGCTTCATCGACGGCGAATACGTGCTCAACCCCACCGTCGACGAAGTGAAGGAAAGCGACCTGGAACTGGTCGTTGCCGGCACGTCCGACGCCGTGCTCATGGTCGAGTCCGAAGCCAAGGAGCTGCCCGAGGAGATCATGCTCGGCGCGGTGATGTTCGGCCACCGCCACTTCCAGCCGGTGATCGAGGCCATCATCAAGCTGGCCGAGAAGGCCGCCAAGGAACCCCGCGCCTTCCAGCCCGCCGACGTCTCCGCCATCGAGGCCAAGGTGAAGGAGATCGCCGAGGCCGACCTGCGCGCCGCCTACAAGATCAAGCAGAAGCAGGCCCGCTACGAGGCCGTTGGCGCCGCCAAGTCCAAGGTGAAGAAGTATTACGAGGAGCTGGCGCTCGGCGGCACCGCGGTGCCTAACCCGCAGGTGGTGGCCGAGGTCATCAAGCACCTCGAAGCCCAGATCGTGCGCTGGAACATCCTCGACGACGGCATCCGCATCGACGGCCGCGACGTGCGCACCGTGCGCCCGATCGTGTCCGAGGTCGGCGTGCTGCCGCGCGCCCACGGCTCGGCCCTGTTCACCCGCGGCGAGACGCAGGCCCTGGTGGTCGCGACCCTCGGCACCGGCGAGGACGAGCAGTTCATCGACAGCCTGGAGGGCACCTACAAGGAGCACTTCCTGCTGCACTACAACTTCCCGCCCTTCTCCGTGGGCGAGACCGGCCGCATGGGTTCGCCCGGCCGCCGCGAGATCGGCCACGGCAAGCTGGCCTGGCGCGCCATCCACCCGATGCTGCCGGCCAAGCACGAGTTCCCCTACACCCTGCGCGTGGTCTCCGAGATCCTGGAGTCCAACGGCTCCTCGTCCATGGCCACCGTCTGCGGCTCCTCGCTGGCGCTGATGGATGCGGGCGTGCCGCTGCGGCGCCCGGTGGCGGGCATCGCCATGGGCCTCATCCTCGAGGGTGAGAAGTTCGCCGTGCTCTCCGACATCCTGGGCGACGAGGATCACCTCGGCGACATGGACTTCAAGGTGGCCGGCACCGAGCAGGGCGTGACCTCGCTCCAGATGGACATCAAGATCGCCGGCATCACCGAGGAGATCATGAAGGTCGCCCTGGCCCAGGCCAAGGACGGGCGCACCCACATTCTCGGCGAGATGGCCAAGGCCCTCACCAGCGCCCGCGCGGAACTCGGCGAGCATGCCCCGCGCATCGAGGTGATGAAGATCCCCGTGGACAAGATCCGCGAAGTGATCGGCTCCGGCGGCAAGGTGATCCGCGAGATCGTCGAGAAGACCGGCGCCAAGATCAACATCGAGGACGACGGCACCATCAAGATCGCGTCCGCCTCCGGCGACAGCATCAAGGCCGCCATCAACTGGATCAAGTCCATCGCCTCCGAGCCGGAAGTGGGCCAGATCTATGAAGGCACCGTGGTGAAGGTGGTGGACTTCGGCGCCTTTGTGAACTTCTTCGGGTCCAAGGACGGCCTGGTGCACGTCTCCCAGATGGCCAAGGAGCGGGTGAACAAGCCCTCCGACGTCGTCAAGGAAGGCGACAAGGTCAAGGTCAAGCTCATGGGCTTCGACGAGCGCGGCAAGACCCGCCTGTCCATGAAGGTGGTCGACCAGGCCACCGGCGAGGACCTGGAAGCCAAGGAGAAAGCCGAGAAGGAGGCCGCCAAGGCCGCCGACGGCGAGAACAAGGGCGAGGCCGGCGCGGCGGAGTGATCCGCACGCCATTCCTGTCTCGATTTAACGCAGGGGCGGCCGCAAGGCCGCCCCTTTCGTTTGCGCGCCGCTCCTCCGGAATTCGCAACTCTATGACTTATGTCAATCAAGGCGCAGCCTATCCGCTGTAATGAGGGAAAGTTGTCTTTCCCGATGTTCGGATGAACCCGTCCGGCGCTGTTTAATTTTTGTGCATCTTCTTTTTCACTCGCGTCACACAGTGTCCTTCCGCCGTGAAGACAGGGTTTCCTGAGCGCGAGCATCCATCCGCAGCGGCCGGCGGCGCCCGTGACATCGGCACGCCTTTGCCTTGGAGGACCCCATCTTGAAGACTGTCGAGGAATTTCTGGCTTACGCAGCCAAGCTCGAGGAAGAAGCTGCCCTGCGTTTCGGCGAGCTGGCCGATGCGATGCAGAGCTGCGGCAATGCCGAGGTTGGCCAGCTGTTCCGCCGCCTGTCCGACTATTCCCGCATGCATCTCTCGGACGCGCGGGCGCGCGCCATGTATCGCGACATTCCTGAGATGAAGCCGAACGAATACCAGTGGCCCGACCTTGAAAGCCCGGAAACCGCGCGCATCTGGGCCGCGGATCCCTTCCTCGGCCATGGCGAGGCCCTGGAGATCGCGCGTGAGGCCGAGGAGGCCAGCCGCGACTATTACAAGTCCATCCTCGACACCACCGAGGATCCGGAAATCAAGGCGCTCGCGCAGGAATTCTTCGAGGAAGAGTCCGAGCATGTGCGCGAGATCCACAAATGGATCGCCGCCTATAAAGACCGCCGCCCCGTCACCGCGAGCTGAGGGCCGCCACGCATTATGATCCGGGGGGCGGCCGGAGGGTGGCCGCTTCGGATCGAGGTCGCGCTGGCGCCTCCCGGCAGCCGGCGCGACCTGCGCTCCTTTTGTGTTCCGGGCTATTCCCGCACGCATCGTCCCGGCGCCGCAGCGGCCTGTGGTGACGGCCCAGGGGCCGGTGAGGCGACGCCGGCAGACATGCGGGAAATGCGGAACCTGCGCAGACAATCCGCCCGTCGCGCACGCAAGCAGCACCGGCAACCGGAAGGGTCCCGGCCCGATCGGCGGGGAGACCAAACCGTAGTCGCCAGCATCGATGGCCAATCGACAGCCGGCACACGGCAGGTCTTGCCAACCACCAAAGCGCTTGTCAGGCACCTGCGCCGCTCACCCCCTCAAGGGGAAGCGCTGGGCAAGGAGCAGAGCGGGGGCATGTAAACCGAGCAGCGAGGCGAAGCCCCCCCTTTTGCCTCCGGCGAGCCGGCCGCTCCCTGGCCTTCGGCCGCAAGCGGGCGAGGAAACGAGCCCCACCCGTCGGTGCGTCTTGACGGCCCAGAGGCCCCGAACCGCAGACGCAGACCCGGCCTGACCGTTATGAGGACGGCGACGCCTCAGCCGATGGGGCACACCGCGCTGGCGTCACTAGCATCCCCAAAGACCCGGGGGCGTCCCCGGCGGCGATCAGAACAGCTTCATGCCGGGCGGCAAGGACAGGCCGCCGGTGAGGCCCTGCATCTTTTCCTGCATCACCCGCTCGGCCTTGCCGCGCGCGTCGGCCAGGGCGGCGACGATGAGATCCTCCAGGATCTCCACTTCGTCCGGCTTCACCAGAGACGGGTCGATGCGCACCGCCTTGCACTCGCCCTTGGCGGTGACGCGGGCGGTGACGAGGCCGCCGCCGGAGGCGCCTTCCACCTCGATGGTGTCGAGCTCGGCCTGCATCTGCTGCATGCGCTCCTGCAGCTCCTTGGCCTGCTTCATCATGCCGAACAGGTCACGCATGGCCTCATTTCTCCTTGGTCAATATTCAATCTCGTCATCGGGTCCGGGACCCGCATAGGCGTCTTCTTCCGCTGGGGGAAGAGCCTCATCCACCTCGTCCTCGCGGGTGCGCACATCCACCACTTCGGCGCGGGGAAAGCGCGCCAGCACGGCGGCCACCAGGGGATGGGCCTTGATGCCCTCCTCCCGCTCCGCCTGGCGCGCGTCGCGCTCCTCGGAAAGCGTGGGCCCGCCCTGCTCCTGGGAGAGGGAGACCAGCCAGCGCCGGCCGGTCCATTCCGTGAGCTTCTTGGCGATGTCGCCCACCACCACGGGACTGGC
Organism: Xanthobacter variabilis; assembly: GCF_043831965.2. Classification (NCBI taxonomy): domain Bacteria; kingdom Pseudomonadati; phylum Pseudomonadota; class Alphaproteobacteria; order Hyphomicrobiales; family Xanthobacteraceae; genus Xanthobacter; species Xanthobacter variabilis. Next base: position 1,332,218 of record NZ_CM195533.1, on the reverse strand, counting down.
GCCGGGGCTCAGGGCGATTTCAATGTGCCCGTCCTCGAACTTCACCGGGCGAACCTGGGTTTCCACCGCCAGCTTCAGCAGCAGGTCGCGCTTGTCGCTGGCCAGCGCCGCCACATCCGCAAGGCTCGCCAGCCTTGGCCCGGCCTGCGCGGGCGCGACGGCGACCGGCGCGGGCCGGGGCTGCGCCGTGGCCGCCGCAAGGGCGAGGCGCGCGCCCCCTCCCCCACCGCCGGAGGGCATGGGCGCGGGCGGCGCGGACGAAGGCGAGGGCTGGTCCTTCAGGCGGCGAAGGGCCTCATCGGGCGTGGGCAGATCGGCGGCGTAAGCCAGGCGCACCAGCACCATTTCGGCGGCCTGCACGGGCTTGGGAGCCTGCTGCACCTCGCCGATGCCCTTCTGGAGCATCTGCCAGGCCCGCGCCAGCACGCGCATGGACAAGGCTTGCGCCATCTCGCCGCCGCGCACCCGCTCCGCCTCCACCAAGGCGGCGTCATTGGCGGCATCGGGCACGATCTTCAGGCGGGTGACGAGATGGGTGAATTCGGCCAGATCGGTGAGGATCACCGCCGGGTCGGCGCCGGCATCATACTGGTCGCGGAACTCGGCCAGGGCCTTGGGCATGGCGCCGCGCATCAGCGCCTCGAACAGGTCGATCACGCGTCCCTTGTCGGCAAGGCCCAACAGGCGCCGCACCTCTTCCGCCGAGACGTTGCCGCCGCCATGGGCGATGGCCTGATCCAACAGGGAGAGGCTGTCGCGCACCGAGCCTTCCGCCGCCCGCGCCACGATGGACAGGGCCTCCGCCTCGATGGAAACGCCTTCCTTGGCACAGATGCCCTTCAGGTGATCGGCCAAGACGCCCGCATCCACCCGCCTCAGGTCGAAGCGCTGGCAGCGCGAGAGCACGGTGACCGGCACCTTGCGGATTTCGGTGGTGGCGAAGATGAACTTCACATGCTCCGGCGGCTCCTCCAGCGTCTTCAACAGGCCGTTGAAGGCGGCGGTGGAGAGCATGTGCACTTCGTCGATGATATAGACCTTGTAGCGCGCCATCACCGGGCGATACCGCGCGCTTTCGATGATCTCGCGGATGTCGTTGATGGAGGTGTTGGACGCGGCGTCCATCTCCATCACGTCCACATGGCGCGATTCGATGATGTCGCGGCAGTGCTTGCCCGGCACCGACAAATCAAGGCTCGGCCCGCCGGGCGAACCATCCATCGGCTCGTAATTGAGGGCGCGGGCGAGGATGCGGGCGGTGGTGGTCTTGCCCACGCCGCGCACGCCGGTGAGGATATAGGCCTGGGCGATGCGGCCGGAGGCGAACGCATTCCTCAGGGTGCGGACCATCGCCTCCTGGCCGATGAGGTCCGCGAAATTCTGCGGGCGATACTTGCGCGCCAGCACCCGATAGGCGCCCGGCGTGGCCGGGACCGGCACCGCAGCCGGGGGCTGCGTGGGCGTGCCGAAATCGAGGCCGGGGCCGTCATGCTCCGGCGTCGCGCTGGCGGGGGCGTTCAGGTCGTCGCGGGTGTTCTCGCTCATGGGTCTTACATAGTGCATCCGCGCCACGGCCGCCACGCGATGGTGCGTGGCGCGCCCAAGATCCGCAGATGCTCCACTGCTTCGAGCCCGCGCCGCGGCGGCCTACTTGGCCTTGGTGAGCACGTCGAGGTCACCCACGCGCACGCACACATAGCGGCGATAGCCCTGCTCAAACTCGGCCTTGGCCTTGGCGTCCAGCTTGGCGGGCACGTTGCGGGTGATGGAGGCCTTGCAGGCGTCCTCGGTGGAGTAAGCGGCCTCCTTCACGACCCGGACATCCGGACCGGACAAGGCATTGACGACGAGAAAGACAACGACCCACATGCGCTGATCTCCTTGGCAAGCCGGACTCCGGCACGGATTTGCCCCTGTGAAGCAAAGCTTCAGCCGTCGGGGCGCGCCCCGTCTATCCGCCGATCCAAGCAGGATTGCGACAATGCGGACAGCCCTGTGGAGAGAACGCACCCGCCCCGACGCCGCGCTGAGGGCGCGGCGCTTCGGATGCGGTGATGCGAGTGGGGTGGGAGGCTGGACGAAGACCCGAGACCGGGCTCGTTGGGGCTGCTTCCTTCCGGACCTGACCCGGTTGGCGAGTGGCTCGTCCACCGCCAACCTCCCACGCGCTATATGGCAGGGGTGCGACCGCGATGCAAGGGGCAGGCGCGCAAAGCAAGCCCTCCATCCCGCGCCAGCGCACAGGCCACGGTCTCGCGGTTGGCCGCCCCGTTTTCAGTCCCCACCCGCACGCGCGGGGGAACCGAAGGCGCGCTTTCGTCTTGAAACTGGGTCACCGCGAGGGCCCAGCGCGGTCAGCGAACGGGAGTGGCTCGGACCCCTGGGGTGCGATAGACATCACCTGTTCGTGCAGACGCGGCGCCCTGCAAAGGCCGGTTGCACGCAGTGGCGTTTCTTTGGGGGATGGGGACCATGGCGCAGCGCGGTCAGGACAAGCCGAGGTCGTTCCTGGTGCTGATGGGGCGGCGGCTCGTGCTGGGCATGGTGTTTCTGCTGCCCATGGTGCTGGTGCTCATCGTGCTCGGCCATGCCATCAAGCTGGTGGGCGCGCTGGCGAAGCCCGTGTCCCATCTGGTGCCGGTGGAAGATTATGTGGGGGTGAGCGGGGAAAGCCTCATCGGCCTCGTGCTCATTTTGCTCGTGGCTTTCGGCGCCGGCTTTGCCGCCAGCACGCGCCACGGCCGGCGGGTGACGCGCTTCTGGGAGAATTCCCTGCTGGGCGGCGTGCCGCAATACCAGCTCGTGAAAAGCATGGCCGATGGCCTGACCCAGGTGGAAAGCATGGCCGGCGTCACCCCGGCCTTGATCAGCCGCGACGGCGCCTGGCAGCTCGGCTACCAGCTGGAAGACATTCCCGACGGCTGGGCCGCCGTCTTCATCCCCCGCGCCCCGACCCCCATGTCCGGCGACCTCTTCTATGTCCCGAAAGACCGCATCGTCCCCCTGAACATCCCCATGGCCCAGGCCATGATGGTGGTGAAGCGCATGGGATTGGGCTCGGGCGACGCGCTGCGGAAGGCGGGGCTGGTGTTTCCCGGGACGGAGGGATGAGGTCAAATGGATTCGCGCTATTGCACAACCTAAGGAAGTAGCCATAGTTAAAGAGCAACAGCCGAATCAGAGCAATGGCCGAAATCGCCGAAGGATATATTCATCTTAAGCCATTTAGGCTTCATCGCAACGCCGATGTGTTGGGAGAGGCCATCCTCAGCGAGACCAGCGAAATTGCCAGCTCAATATACCCATTTCGGGTAGAAATTAAGGTCGATATTGAAGAAGGGAGCATACGCGTTTGGGCCACAGTCGCCGTTAGCCTATACACTGCCATATCTGTATACCCTCAATTTAAGGATGGCGCAAGAGAACTATTTCAAGACGGCCTGTATTTCGCTAGAAAAACTATTGAATACGTAGATCGGCAACTTAAACCTTCGAGTTCTCAAATATTTCGCGCAGAGCGGAGAACCAAAACCGCTGGCAAAATATATAGGATTTCAAAAAGAATTGAAAAACTAGAAAAACACTACGATTCTCTCAATGCGGACGTACGCGAGCAGGAGGCTGCTTCCATTCAAGCGGAGCTCGATAAACTTCTCGGGAGCCTGAATGTTGATGACTCTGCATTTTTAAATGAAAAAATCCATATTCCAGGCAGAAGACATCGACACAAACCTACCCAGAAAAGGGTAGCGATAAAACCAGAACAATTACGCCTGCTTTCTCCAGAGACCATTACTGAAGATGAAGCGAGACGGCTGCTATTTTCAAAAAAAATATTGTCACATCCAAAATACATTGATGACAATGATGATAACCCTGACCCGCCAGCCAATATATTAATACGTTAGCGCATCCATTATGCCCATCTGACCCACTTGCCGCAAAGGTCGGCAACCCCCTTTCCACCTCCCCTGGAAAGCGTATTCCCCCCATCCACCGCACACCCCGTCATCACCCCCTAACCCCCTGAAATCCCTTTCCTCTCCACCCCTGGCACGGCCCTTGCTGTAATCCTTCCAAGTTCCGCCGTCTCACCTCCGGCGGGCATTGGGTAATGCCAGGGGCCGGGTTGCCGGCGTGGGTGGGGTCGGTCCGGTAAAGGGCCGGCGGCGAATGGGAAACAGGGAAGGGGGGAACGCCTGATGGCCCTCGAGACGTTTTATGAAGTGATGCGGCGGCAGGGGATTACCCGCCGGTCGTTCCTGAAATATTGCTCGCTCACCGCGGCGGCGCTCGGCCTCGGGCCGGAATTCGCGCCCAAGATCGCACACGCCATGGAAACCAAGCCGCGCACCCCGGTGCTGTGGCTCCATGGCCTGGAATGCACCTGCTGTTCGGAGAGCTTCATCCGCTCCGCCCATCCTCTGGTGAAGGATGTGGTGCTCTCCATGATCTCGCTCGATTACGACGACACGCTCATGGCCTCCGCCGGCTACCAGGCGGAAGCCATCCTTGAAGAGGTGATGACCAAGTATAAGGGCAATTACATCCTGGCCGTGGAGGGCAACCCGCCCCTCAACGAGGATGGCATGTATTGCATCATCGGCGGCAAGCCGTTCGTGGACCAGCTCAAGAAGGTCGCGACCGACGCCAAGGCCATCATCTCCTGGGGCTCCTGCGCCTCCTATGGCTGCGTGCAGGCGGCCCGGCCCAACCCCACCCGCGCCACGCCCGTGCACGAGGTGATCTTCGACAAGCCCATCATCAAGGTGCCGGGCTGTCCGCCCATCGCCGAGGTGATGACCGGCGTCATCACCTACATGCTCACCTTCGACCAGCTCCCCGCGCTCGACCGCCAGGGCCGGCCGCTGATGTTCTATTCCCAGCGCATCCACGACAAATGCTATCGCCGGCCGCACTTCGACGCCGGCCAGTATGTGGAAAGCTTCGACGACGAAGGCGCGCGCAAGGGCTATTGCCTCTACAAGGTGGGCTGCAAGGGCCCGACCACCTACAATGCCTGCTCCACCGTGCGCTGGAACGACGGCGTGTCCTTCCCCATCCAGTCCGGCCACGGCTGCATCGGCTGCTCGGAAGACGGCTTCTGGGACAAGGGCTCCTGGTATGCCCGCCTGGCGGACCTGAAGCAGTCCGGCTTCGGCATCGAGAGCAATGCGGACAAGGTGGGCCTTGCGGCCGCCGCCGTGGTGGGCGGCGGCGTGGCGGTGCATGCCGCCATCAGCGCCCTGAAGCGCGCCCAGACCAAGCACGACAACAGCAACGGCGCCGATAAGGGAGGCGAGAAGTGACCATCCAGACGCCGAACGGCTTTTCCCTCGACACCTCAGGCAAGCGCATCGTCGTCGATCCGGTCACCCGCATCGAAGGGCATATGCGCTGCGAGGTGAATGTGGATGCTGAGAACGTCATCCGCAACGCGGTCTCCACCGGCACCATGTGGCGCGGCCTGGAAGTGATCCTCAAGGGTCGCGACCCGCGCGACGCCTGGGCCTTCGTGGAGCGCATCTGCGGCGTGTGCACGGGCTGCCACGCGCTCACCTCCGTGCGGGCGGTGGAAGACGCGCTCAACATCACCATCCCCAACAACGCCTATCTCATCCGCGAGATCATGGCGAAGGTGCTCCAGTGGCACGACCACGTGGTGCACTTCTATCACCTCCACGCCCTCGACTGGGTGAACCCGGTGAACGCGCTGAAGGCCGATCCCAAGGCCACCAGCGTGCTGCAGCAGTCCATCTCCGCCCACTCCAAGTCCTCGCCGGGCTATTTCCGCGATGTGCAGAACCGGCTGAAGAAGTTCGTGGAATCGGGGCAGCTCGGCATCTTCAAGAACGGATACTGGGACAACCCGGCCTATCTGCTGCCGCCCGAGGCGGATCTGCTGGCCGTGACCCATTATCTCGAAGCGCTGGATTTCCAGCGTGAGATCGTGAAGGTGCACACCATCTTCGGCGGCAAGAACCCCCACCCGAACTATCTGGTGGGCGGCGTGCCCTGCGCCATCAACATGAATGGCGACATGGCCGCCGGCGCCCCCCTCAACATGGAGCGGCTGAACTTCGTGCAGCTCAAGCTCCAGGAGGCGTTCGAGTTTTCCCAGAACGTGCTGGTGCCGGACGTCATCGCCATTGCGAGCTTCTACAAGGGCTGGCTCTATGGCGGCGGCCTCTCGGGCCAGAACGTGATGGATTATGGCGACTATGCCGCCATCCAGGGCCAGAAGAAGACCGATCGCCTGCCCGGCGGCGTCATCCTCAACGGCAATTGGGAAGAGATCCATCCCATCGACCCGCGCGACCCCGACCAGGTGCAGGAGTTCGTGGCGCACTCCTGGTACACCTATGGCGAAGCCGACAAAGACAAGGGCCTGCACCCCTGGGACGGCATCACCGATCCCAAGTTCGATCTCGGCCCCAATTTCAAGGGCACCCGCACCGACATCAAGCAGGTGGACGAGAACGCCAAGTATTCGTGGATCAAGGCCCCGCGCTGGCGCGGCAATGCGGTGGAGGTGGGCCCGCTCGCCCGCTACATCCTCGCTTATGCCCATGGCGTGCCGTTCGTGAAGGGGCAGGTGGACGAGGCGCTGGGCCGCTTCAACAGCCTGGCCGGCACCAACCTCACCCCCAAGCAGGCGCTGCCCTCCACCATCGGCCGGACGCTGGCCCGCGCGCTGGAAGCGCATTATTGCGCCCACATGATGCTGGACGACTTTTCCGCCCTCATCGCCAATATCAAGGCCGGCGACACCTCCACCGCCAATATGGAGAAGTGGGACCCCTCCACCTGGCCGAAGGAGGCCAAGGGGGTGGGCACGGTGGCGGCCCCGCGCGGCGGCCTCGGCCACTGGATCAAGATCAAAGACGGGCGGATCGAGAATTACCAGTGCGTGGTGCCCACCACCTGGAACGGCGGGCCGCGCGATCCCAAGGGCAATATCGGCGCGTTCGAGGCCTCTCTTCTCAACACGCCCATGGCCCGTCCCGAGGAGCCGGTGGAGATCCTGCGCACCCTCCACTCGTTCGACCCGTGCCTCGCCTGCTCCACCCACGTCATGTCCGACGATGGCGAGGAGCTGGCCCGCGTCACCGTGCGCTAGGGAGGTGAGCCATGACCGACGCGTCGCTCTCCGGCACTACTCCTCCGCCTGAGGCCACGGCGGAAACCGCCCCGGCCAATGGGGCGGTGACGGGTGGAAAGCACCTGACCACCGTCTATGTCTACGAGGCGCCGGTGCGCCTGTGGCACTGGGTGAACGCCCTGTGCATCGTGGTTCTGTGCATCACCGGCTACTTCATCGGCTCGCCCTTCCCCACTTTGTCGGGCGAGCCGAGCTCCCATTATTTGATGGGCACCATCCGCTTCGTCCACTTCTCGGCCGGCTACATCCTGGCGGTGGCCTTCATCGGCCGCGTGCTGTGGGCGTTCGTGGGCAACAAGTATTCGCGTGAGCTGTTCACCTTCCCCATCTGGAAGAAGAGCTTCTGGCGTGGGTTCTTCACCGAGATCCAGTGGTATGCCTTCCTGAAGCCGCGGCCGTTGAAGTTCGTGGGCCACAATCCCCTGGCGCAGACCTTCCTGTTCCTGGTGATGGTGCTCGGCACGATCTTCATGATCGTCACCGGCTTCGCCCTTTATTCGGAGGGCACCGGGCTCGGGAGCTGGCAGAACAATATGTTCGGCTGGGTCATCCCGCTGCTCGGCGGCTCCATGCAGGTGCACACGCTGCACCACATCGGCATGTGGGTGATCATCCTGTTCGTGATCATCCACGTCTATTCGGTGATCCGCGAGGACATCATGAGCCGCCAGACCATGGTTTCCGCCATCACCAACGGCTACCGCACCTTCCGCGACGACGATCCGGTGTGACGGCAGGCGCAGTCTTAAGACAAGGGCGTGGCGCAAGCCGCGCCCTTTTTCTTTGCGCGCAGAGCCTGTTGGCCCCGGCGGGTGGACGAGCGCACCCCATGCCCCCGGAAATGACCGCTGATGCGGCCAAAATTGAACATATCGCTTTCACTTCAGCCGGCGTTCGATCACACTATTTCCAGCTGTCACGCGGCCGCCATGCTGGCGGCATGCAATGGCCACTTGGGCGATCAACACGTTATCACCTGCCCGGTCCGCTGGCACAGTCCTTGAATTGATCTAGTTCAATTCAGGCGGCGCCAGACTGCCGTGGGAGGATGGGCCGAAGGAGAGACGTCGCATGACCGACGAGGGTATACACGCGCGCATTCTGGTGCTCGGCATTGGAAACATCCTGTGGGCGGACGAAGGTTTCGGCGTCCGTGTCCTGGAAGCGCTCGACCGCGACTATGTCTTTCCTGAAAATGTAACCCTGCTCGACGGTGGCACCCAGGGCCTTTACTTGCTGCCCTACCTGGAAGAAACCGATGGTCTGGTGATCGTCGATGCGGTGGATTACGGCCTGCCCCCCGGCACGCTCCATGTCCTGGTGGATCAGGAGGTGCCCAAGGTGCTCGCCGCCCGCAAGGTGAGCCTGCACCAGACCGGCTTCCAGGAAATCCTCGGCCTTCTCGCTCTGCGGGAGCGCGTGCCCAGCCGCATCGTCCTCGTGGGCGTGCAGCCCGAGGTGCTCGACGATTATGGCGGCGGCCTCACCGAGACGGTGGCCGCCCAGGTGGACACCGCGGCCGCCCGCGTCGTGAAGGTGCTGACCGCCGATTTCAACACCTGGATCACCCGGCGCGAGGCTTCGGACGACACGCTGGTGACCGCCGCCGTCTCCCGCGATTCCTACGAATCCGGCCGCCCCAGCGCCGAGGATGCCTGCCGCATCGGCGACCCGCGCATCCTCAACCGCTCCTGAAGCCCTCGGAAGGACAGAAGATCATGTGCCTCGGCCTGCCCATGCGCATCGATGCCACAGACGGCGCCTTCGCCCTGTGCTCGGCCGAGGGGCGCACGGAGCGGGTGGACCTCATCCTGGTGCCCGAGGCCGGGGTGGGAGACCACGTGCTGGTGTTCCAGGGCACCGCGCGCCGCCGGCTGGATGCCGAGGAAGCCCGCCTGATCACCGAGGCGCTGGAAGGGGTCGCCGCCATCATGGCGGGCGCGGCCGACAGCAGTCTCATCGACCGCGCCTTCGCCGATCTCGCCCATCGCGAGCCGGAGCTGCCGCCCCATCTCGCCGCCGCTTATGCCGCCGGCCGAAAGGAAGCCTGATGTCGCAGGATGCGCTCCACCCCCTCGTGCGCCGCCTCATCACCGAGCGCGCCTATCCCTATCTCGCCACGGCCGAGGACGCCGCCGGCCTCGATGGGCGCGACCTGTTCGTGCTGCTTCCGGCCCATGGCAAGGTCCATCTGGAGAGCCCGGACATCGCCGTGGTGCTGCCCGAGCTGGTGCAGGCCCTGGGGGGTGAGGAACGCATCGGCGGCGCCGTTGCGGGCCCGGGCGCTGAAGCCAGCTTCCGCGAGGCGCTGAACCTGGCCTTGCCGGCCATCGTGGTGCTGCGCGGTGGCGTGCCCCTGGGCGCGATCTCCCGCATGCGGGATTGGGATGAATATCTCGACCGGCTCGGCGCCCTTATCGACGCCCCCTCCACCGCCACGCACTGATCCGCCCCGAAAGGTCGCCGCCATGTCCTCCAGCCCCTTCGCCGTCCAGGCGCCCGTCGGCTTCGGTCCCGGCAGCCAGTCCACCGCCGAGGACGAGGGCCTTGCCTACATGCCCATGCCGTCGGGCATGCGCACCTTCGAGGCCCATCTGCCCGAGGTGGAGGACAAGACCCGCTTCGCCCCCGCTCTGGCGGTGATGAAGGACATCATCGCCGCCCTCCAGGGCTGGACGCCGGGGGCGAGCCTCACCGTGCCGCTCGCCCATCTGGACCGGGACAACCTCGCTCTGGTGGACGAGACCCTGGGCGAGGGCGAAGTGGCCGTGAAGGTGTCGGCGCCGGGCCGCGCCATGGCGATCCAGGAAGCGACCTTCGCCGGGGTGTGGCGCCTGTCGGGCAGCGAGGGGGCGGACCGGGTGGAGGTGTCCGCCTTCCCCCGCGGCGCCATCCTGCGCGCCCATGACGAGACCTGGACCATCGACACCGCCCGCCTCGCGGACGCGACCGGCCCCGGCATCTTCAACGCCCCCACCTTGCTGGTGGAGATCGACCATCGCGCCCGCAGCCGCTCCGCCGGCGACCCGCCCCACGTCATCAACCTGTCCCTGTTGCCCCACACGCCGGAGGACCTCGCCATGCTCGACGAGAGACTGGGCCAGGGGGCGACGGTGGTGCTCTCGCGCGGCTATGGCAATTGCCGCATCGACTCCACCGCGCTGAAGGGCGTGTGGCGGGTGCGCTTCTACAATTCCACCGACGTGCTCATTCTCGACACCATCGAGATCTGCGAGGTGCCGGAAGTGGCATGCGCGGCGCCGGAGGACATTTCCGATTCCGCCGAGCGCCTCATCGAAGTGCTGGACGCGGTGGCGTGAGGGCATCATGAGCGCCGCTTTCTCCTCCCCCGCTCTGCTGCGCACCTTCGAGGGCTCCTATCTGGGAGACCGGGCGCGGCTCGCGCCCACCGCGCGCCTGGAATGCAAGGTGTGCTGGCACGTCTATGACCCGGCCGAGGGCTGCGAGGCCTGGCAGGTCCCGGCCGGCACCGCCTTCAACGATCTGCCCGACCACTGGCGCTGCCCGGTGTGCGACGGCGCCCGCGACCAGTTCATGGTTCTGGACGGTGGCGCCGCCGGCCTCTCCGCCGTGGTGAGTGAGCCGACGCCGGAAGAGGCGGCCCTCGCCCGCACCCTGGCCACCGCGCCCGGCCGGTTCGAGGCGGTGTTCCAGGAAATCCACGCCGCGCGCATGAAGGGCGTGCCGTTCGTCAACGGCTCCCTGTCAGTGAAGGCAGTGGGCTTCCGCATTCATGAGGGCCGCGTCATCGGCGTGCTGGTAACGCCCTGGTTCATGAACATCATCCTGCTGCCGGGAGTGAATGAGGACTGGTCCGGCCTGCCCACCGGCACCCGCGAGCTCTTGGAATTTCCCTCGGGCATCTATGAATTCCTCTCCGCCGAACGGCCGGAAACGGGGCCCTACAAGGCCTGCTCCCTGTTCTCCCCCATGTTCGACTTTTCCTCCATGCTGCAGGCGGTGGAGACAGCGGAAGCGGTGATCCCCGCACTGCTCGACCCCGCCAATCGCGAGGAAGGCAGCCGCTCCGGCGAGATCCGCCGCCGGGCGGAGGAGGATGCCGCGCGCCGCGAGGAGCAGGAGCGCGCCAGATCGGATCGTGCCATATCGGATCCCGCCATCTCGGACCGCGCTTCGCCCGAGTCCGCCTCTGGCGAAGCCGCCGGGGCGCCCACGGCCCTGTCGCGCCGGGCCATGATTTTCGGCCCCGGCCTCGCCGCGAAGGAAGAGCCGGCGCCAGCCGTGGCCACCGCGCACCCGCAGGCGCAAGAACCATGAGCCGCGCCGCCCTCCGCCACATCGCCATCAGCCGCGATCCCGCTCCGGGCTCGCGGGGGTGGCGCGTCGTGCGCACGGAGGGCGCGGACCCGGCCCAGTCGCTGGAAGGACGCCCGGTGGAGGAGGCCGCCAGCCTCGCGCCCCGCATCTTCAATCTGTGCGGCGCCGCCCATGGCCTCGCGGCCGCCCGCGCCCTCGGCCTGCCCGTGGCGGCGAACGACAGGGCCATGGCGCGGGAAAGCGTGCGCGATCATGCCCTTGCCATTCTCCATGGCTGGCCGACCCTGCTCGATGGCGCGCCCAACCGCACCGCCCTGCGCGCCTTGGCGCAGGACAGCGCCGAGGCCGATGCCGCCCTGCGCGCCGCTTTGGTGGGCGAGCGCCTGGCGCACCGCGATTTCGGCGCCCTCTCCCGCTCGGAGCTGGGCGCCTGGCTGTGCGCGGGGGAAACGGCCACGGCGCGCATTCTCTCGCGCCTCTCCCGCGAGCTGGACCCGGCCGAGGGGCGCGTGGGATTGCCCGAGCTCACGGCCGTCGACCTTTCCCGCGCCCTTGCGGCCGAACTGGAGCATGACGGCGCCGCCCGCCCCCTGCCCTTCCGCGAGACCGGCGCGCTCGGCCGGGTGGCGGGAAGCGCGCTGTTCACGGCCCTGCTGCCTGCCGAGGGACCGAGCCTCTTCGTGCGCCTGCTGGCGCGCCTGACGGATCTGTTGGCGCTGCTGACCGCACCCGCCGCCCCGCCCGCCCCCTCCGGCGCGCCGGGCACCGGCCTTGCCGATGCGGCGCGCGGCCTGCTCGGCCATGGGGCGCGCGTGGAAGGCGGGCGCGTGGCGCGCTATCGCATCCTTTCGCCCAGCGCCTGGAACCTTGCCCCCGGCGGCCTGCTGGAGCAGGCCTTCGCGACGCTCGATCCCTCGGCCCCGCACGCCCCGCTGGCGGCGCGCTTCCTGCTCTCGGCCATCAATCCATGCGTCCCGGTCACCCTCGATCTCGAAGGAGCGCTCGACCATGCATGAGATGGCCCTGTGCGAAAGCCTGCGCAGCGCGATGGAAGACGCCGCGCAGCGACAGAACTTCTCGAAGGTCACGCGGGTGCGCCTCGCCATCGGCCGCTTCGCCGGGGTGGAGGTGGAAGCGCTGCGCTTCGGCTTCGACGTGGTGATGCAGGGTTCGCTCGCCGAGGGCGCCGAGCTGGTGGTGCTGGACGAGCCCGGCACCGCCTGGTGCTTCGACTGCAACGACACCGTGCCGCTCGCCAACCGGCTCGACCCCTGCCCGCGATGCGGCGGCGAGCGGCTTCTGCCCAATGGCGGCACCGAAATGACCATCAAGGACCTGGAGGTGATGTGATGTGCACGGTTTGCGGCTGCGGCGGCGACGGCGCCACCATTTCCGAAGCCCACGGCCACGCGCACGGCGCGCACACGCATACCCATGCGGACGGCACCACGCACAGCCACCCGCACGAGCATCACGGCGCGCATGGGCACGCCCATGAACACCAACATGAACACCCCCACGAGCACCAACATGAGCACGCCCACGCGCACCATGCTCATGAGGCAGTGACCAAGTCCGGCGCGGTCGCGTATAGTCACGTCCAAGAACCTTCGATCGAACATTCGCCAGACCTGACGCAGGACCATGCATCTCGCCCTGACGCTCATCACAGCGTGCCTCACCACGGTGGTGATCATCATCATCATGGTGGCGCTCACGCGCCGCAGGAGACCCTCGACTTCGGACGAGGGCCCGCGCGCGCCCATGCACCTGGTCTCTCCCAAGCACGCATGGTCGAAATCGAAACCGGAATCCTCGCCAAAAACGACGCCTACGCATCAGATAACCGGGCCCGGCTGGAAGCGGCCGGCGTCCTCGCGCTCAATCTCCTCTCCGGGCCGGGGGCGGGCAAGACCACCCTCCTCGTCGAGACGCTGAAGGCGCTGGCGGGGCGCATTCCCGCCGCCGTCATCGAGGGCGACCAGCAGACCGACAACGACGCCGAGCGCATCCGCGCCGTGGGCGTGCCGGCGGTGCAGATCAACACCGGCAAGGGCTGCCACCTGGACGCCCACATGGTGGGCCACGCCCTCGAAAAGCTGCCGCTGCCCCAGGGCGGCGTCCTCTTCATCGAGAATGTGGGCAACCTCGTCTGCCCCGCCGCCTTCGATCTTGGGGAAACGCGGCGCGTCACCCTCATCTCGGTGGCGGAGGGTGACGACAAGCCCCTGAAATATCCCGATATCTTCCAGGGCGCCGACCTCGTCCTCATCACCAAGGCCGACCTTGCGCCCTATGTGGACGCGGACCTTGCGGCGCTGGAACGCAACATCGCGCGGGTGAACCCCAAGGCGGAGGTCCTGCGCGTGTCCTCCCGGGGCGATGTGGGCCTGGCCCGCTGGACCGCCTGGCTGGACGGCGCCCGCGCCGCCCGCCTCGATGCCCTCGCCAGCGCCGCCGAGGCCCGGGCTCGCGCCTTGCGCGCCGCCGCCGCCCCCGCGGCGAAGGGGGCTTGAGATGACCCGCCGCCCCGCCATCCTGGTGGTGGACGACGAGCCGCGCTCGGTGGAAGTCATCGCGCGGGTGCTCGACGAGGATTTCGACGTCTTCACCGCCCTCGACGCGGACGAGGCCCGCCGCATCCTGGAGAATGAGTGGATCCAGGTGATCTTCTGCGACCAGCGCATGCCCGGCACCTCCGGCGTCGCCCTCCTCACCGAGGTGCGCGAACGCTGGCCGGACATCCTGCGCATCATCGTCACCGGCTATAGCGAGCCGGAAGACATGATCGGCGCCATCAATGCGGCGGGCATCTACCAGTTCATCCCCAAGCCCTGGCATCCGGACCAGCTGCTGTTGGCGGCGCGCAATGCCGCCCATCTGTTCGAGCTGCAGCGCGAGCATGAGCGCCTGAGCCTGGAAATGAAGCTCACCGCCACCACCGCCGAGGCGCGGCTCGCCGCCCAGCGCGAGCGGGTGGCGCAGATCTTCCATTTCGACACGCTCATCCGCGCCCCCGGCAGCCCCCTGTCACAGACCTGCACCCGCGCCGCCCAGGTGGCCACCTTCGACGTGCCGGTGCTGATCCATGGGGAAACCGGCACCGGCAAGGAATTGCTGGCCCGCGCCATCCATTATTCCAGCCTGCGCTCGGATCGCCCCTTCTTCGCCGTGAATTGCGGAGCGATCCCGGACGACCTGCTGGAATCCGAGCTGTTCGGCCACAAGAAGGGCTCCTTCACCGGCGCCCATGTCACGCGCATCGGCCTGCTCGACCAGGCGGATGGCGGCACCATTCTGCTGGACGAGATCGGCGACATCTCCCCCGCTTTCCAGGTGAAGCTGCTGCGCTTCCTGCAGGAAGGCGAAATCCGCCCGGTGGGCTCCAACGAATCCAAGCGGGTGAATGTGCGCGTGCTCGCCGCCACCCATCGCGACCTTTATGGGGAAGTGGGCCAGGGCCGCTTCCGCGAGGACCTCTATTACCGCCTCTGCGCCATGGTGCTGACCCTGCCCGCCTTGCGGGAACGGCGCGGCGACATTCCGGTGCTGGCGCAGAGCATCCTCGACGCGCTCTCCGCCCAGCACGGCAAGCGTGCCAAGGGCTTCAGCGAAGAGGCGCTGGGCTGCATGAAGGCCTATGACTGGCCCGGCAATGTGCGCGAATTGCAGAACGAGATCACCCGCATGCTGGTGCTGGCCGAGCGCGACATGCTGGGCGCCGATTTGCTTTCTCCCCACGTTCTGCGCGCCGCCGCCGTCACCACCGCGCGGGCGGAACCGGAAAGCATCGCGTTGCCCGAGAGCGGCCCGCTGAAGGACCGCATCGAGCGGATGGAAGCCTCCATCCTCACCGAGACCCTGGTGCGCTGCCGCTGGAACAAGAGCCGCGCGGCCGAAGAACTGGGCCTCTCGCGGGTGGGTCTGCGCGCCAAGCTCGACCGCTACGGCATCGCCCGCGGCGCCACCTTCGCCAGCTCGCACTGAAGAAGAACGGAGAACCGCCATGTGCCTCGGCATTCCAGGACGCATCGTCGCCGTCGCCGACGCGGACGCCATGCTGTGCGTGGTCGACGTCTCCGGCGTGCGCCGCAATGTGGACGTGGTGTGCGTGGCCCCGCCCGGCGAACCCCTCGAAGCGCTGGTGGGCGCCTGGGTGCTGGTGCATGTGGGCTTCGCCATGAGCATCATCGACGAGGAGGAGGCCGCCGCCACCCTCAAGGTGCTCACCGAGATCGGCGAGGCGGAAGCGGAGATGGAGGCCCTGCGCACAGGCAGCATCGAGCCCGTCCCCGCACCGGCCCGCTGAGGAGGAACGCTATGCGCTTCGTCGACGAATTCCGCGATCCCGCTCTCGCCAAGACCCTGGTGAAGGAGATCGAGGCCATCTCCGCCCGCCTGGAGCGCGGGCGTGACAAGCCGTTCGCCATCATGGAAGTGTGCGGCGGGCACACCCACGCCATCTTCCGCTACGGGCTGGAAGGTCTGTTGCCGGATCTCGTGGAGTTCGTGCACGGCCCCGGCTGCCCGGTGTGCGTGCTGCCCATGGGGCGGGTGGACGATTGCGTGGCCATCGCCGAGCGGGAAGAGGTGATCTTCGCCACCTTCGGCGATGCCATGCGGGTGCCCGGCTCCAAGAAAAGCCTGCTCCAGGCCAAGGCCGAGGGCGCCGATGTGCGCATGGTCTATTCGCCCCTGGACGCGCTCACTCTGGCGAGGCGCAATCCCGACAGGCAGGTGGTGTTCTTCGGCCTGGGGTTCGAGACCACCATGCCGTCCACCGCCCTCACGGTGCTGCGGGCGGCGCGGGAGAAGGTCGAGAACTTCTCCCTGTTCTGCAATCACATCACCATCATCCCGACGCTCCGGGCGCTGCTCTCCCAGGAGGATTTCGGGATTGATGGCTTCATCGGGCCGGGCCACGTCTCCATGGTAATCGGCACCACGCCCTACCGCTTCATCGCCGAAGAGTTCAAAAAGCCGCTGGTGGTGGCCGGGTTCGAGCCCATCGACCTGTTGCAATCCCTGCTCATGGTGCTGCGGCAGATCGAGGCGGGGGAAGCCCGCATCGAGAACCAATATGCTCGCGTGGTGCCCGTGGAGGGCAATCCCGCCGCGCTGAAAGCGGTGAACGAAGTCTATGAGCCGCGCGCCACTTTCGAGTGGCGGGGCCTGGGCTCCATCGCCGGGTCCGGAGTGCGGCTGCGCGAGGCCTATGCCGCCTTCGATGCGGAAAAGCGCTTCGCGGTGCCGGACGTGAAGGTGGCCGACCCCGCCCAATGCCGCTGCGGCGAGGTGCTGACCGGCGCCGCCAAGCCGTGGGCCTGCCCGGAATTCGGCAAGGGCTGCAATCCGGAAACCCCGCTCGGCGCGCTCATGGTTTCCTCCGAGGGCGCCTGTGCTGCCTATTACCAATATGGCGGGCTGAGGGGAGAAGCCGCATGACAGCGCAGCCCGTTCCCAAGCGCCGCGCCTTCGGGGCCAAGACCATCACCCTCGCCCATGGGGGCGGCGGCAGCGCCATGCGCGACCTCATCGACGACGTGTTCCTCGCCCCCTTTTCCGGCGAAGGTCATGGTGCGCCCGAGGACCAGGCCCGCTTCGACCTTGCCGCCCTCAGCGCGAAGGGCGACCGGCTGGCCTTCACCACCGACAGCTTCGTGGTGGACCCGCTGTTCTTCCCCGGCGGCGACATCGGCAAGCTCGCCATCTGCGGCACGGTGAACGACCTTGCGGTGGGCGGGGCGGTGCCGGTGGCGCTTTCCTGCGCCGTCATCATCGAGGAGGGGCTCGACGTGGAGGTGCTGCGCCGGGTGGTCACCTCCATGGCGGAGACCGCGCGGGCGGCGGGGGTGTCCATCTCCACCGGTGACACCAAGGTGGTGGCGCGCGGCGCCTGCGACAAACTCTTCATCACCACCACCGGCATCGGCGTGGTGCGCGCCGGCCTCGACGTGGGCATCACCCGGGCCCGGCCCGGCGACGTGGTGCTGGTGAACGGCCTTCTGGGCGACCATGGCGCGGCCATCCTCAACGCCCGCGGCGACCTCGCTCTCGATACTGAGATCGAGAGCGACTGCGCACCCCTCAATGGGCTCATCGAAACGCTCATCGCCGCCGCGCCGGGCATCCGCATGATGCGCGATGCCACGCGCGGCGGTGTCGCGGCGGTGGTGAACGAGCTGGCGGAGGCGAGCGCGGTGGGCGTGCGGCTGTCGGAGCTTGCTCTGCCCATGCGGCCGGAGGTGCAGGGCTTCTGCGAGATCCTGGGGCTCGACCCCCTTTATCTTGCCAATGAGGGCAAGATCCTCGCGGTGGTGCCGCCGGAAGAGGCGCAGGCCGCGCTCGCCGCGCTGCGCGCCCATCCCCTGGGGCGCGAGGCGGCCATCATCGGCACGGTGAGCGACGGGCGGCCCGGCCGCGTCACCATGGAAACCCGTTTCGGGGGCGAGCGCATCGTCGACATGCTGGTCGGCGATCAACTCCCCCGCATCTGTTGACCCCCCTTTGAGAACACCAAGACCCTAAGGAGCCCCCTTGATGCGTCACTTCTCCCGCACGGCCCTTCTGGCCGCCATTGCAACCACCCTGCCCACCCTCGCCTTCGCCCATACCGGGGTCGGCGCCACCCACGGCTTCGTGCACGGCTTCGGCCATCCGCTGGGCGGGCTGGACCACATGCTGGCCATGGTCACCGTGGGCATCTTCGCCTGGCAGCTGGGCGGGCGCGCCATCTGGGCGGTGCCGGCCACCTTCGTGGCGCTGATGGCGGTGGGTGGCGCGCTCGGTGTTTCGGGCGTGAACGTGCCGTTCGTGGAACTGGGCATCGGCCTGTCGGTGGTGGTGCTGGGCGCGGTGGTGGCGTTCGGGCTCAAGGCGCCGCTGGCGGTGGCCATGGCGCTTGCGGGCTTCTTCGCCATCTTCCACGGCCATGCCCACGGCACGGAAATGCCGCTGGATGCCTCCGGCCTCAGCTATGGCCTGGGCTTCATGCTGGCCACCGGCCTGCTGCATGTGGCGGGCATTGGCCTGGGCATGGCCATCGGCCGCTTCGGCGAGACCCATGGCGAGAAGTTCGTGCGCGGCGCCGGCGCGGCGGTGGCGGTGGCGGGCATCGCCCTCATCGGCGGCGTGCTCTGAGGCGCTGACGCCTACGACAAAAAGCGGCCCTCTCCCCGTGGGAGAGGGCCGTTTTCATTTTCTGGCGGGGGCTCAGACCACCGCCATTTCCTCCAGCGCCATGAGCGATTCGGGCAGCACCTGCCCGCCATCGATCACCAGCGTCTGGCCGGTGATGAACGCGGCTTCCTCGGAGGCGAAGAACAGGGCCGCATTGGCGATGTCATCCACACTGCCCAGCCGCTTCAGGGGAATGGAGCCCTCCATCTTGGCGAGATAATCGGCGCCCAGGCCATCCAGCCCCTCGGTCTTGATGTTGCCCGGCATCACTGCGTTCACCGTGATGCCCCAGGGCGCGAGCTCGATGCAGGCGGTGCGCACGAAGCCGAGCTGGCCGGCCTTGGAGGCGCCATAGTGCGCCCAGCCGGGATAGCCGGTGATGGGGCCGGTGATGGAGCTCGTCACCACGATCCGCCCCCACTTGGCCGCCTTCATCGCCGGCATCACCGCCGCCACGGAGAGGAAGGTGCCCTTCAGGTTCACATTCATCACGTGGTCGAAATCGGCCGCCGTCATCACGTCCAGCTTGGCGGCGGGGAAGATGCCCGCATTGGCGCACAGCACGTCAATGCGTCCATAACGCTCCAAGGCCGCCTGCGCGAACGCCTTGCACTCTTCCGGATCGGACACGTCGGCCGCAAAACCCGAGGCATTGGGACCGATCTCGGCGGCGGTGGCCTCCGCCTCCTTCAGCGAGCGGGACACCACCAGCACATTGAGATCCGCCGCGCCGAAGCGCTTCGCGATGCCCTTGCCGATCCCCTTGCTGCCGCCGGTGACGATGACCGTGCGTCCCGCGAGCGCCTTCAACATGCTGACTTCCCCTTAGGTGAGCTTTTTGGACGAGTTTTGAGCAGATGCGCCCTCTGGCGCGAAAGTTGGCAAAAACCAGCTTGCCCGGCTAAAAAGGTGTTGTAAAGCCCAACAGTCGGCGTTTAACATCCAACATAGTTCAACAAGAGTCCCACATTTGAGCAGCCCTTTCGCCCGCCCGGAACAGCCGGCGCGGCCACGGGGGAGGCATGCCCCGGGGGACCCCTTCCAGATGCGTGAGCAGCCAGAGGCGAACTCCATGACGATGAATCGGCGGTCAGTTCTCAAGGGCATGGCGGCGGGCGGTCTCGCCCTCGCGGCCTCTCCTTTCGCGGGCGCCCGCAGCGCCTTCGCGGCCCGGGAAAAGGATCTGAACATCCTGTGCTGGGAGGGCTACAACTCGGCCCAGGTGCTGGACCCGTTCCGCAAGGCCCACGGCGCCACCGTGAAGGCCGAAAGCCTCACCAACGACCCCACCATGATCAACCGCCTGCGCGCCGGCGAGACCAATGTGTGGGACCTCATCAACGTCAACAATCCCTGGGCCCGCAAGGTCATGTACCCGGAGAAGCTGATCAGGCCGCTCCCGCGCGAGACCTTCGAGCCCTATTTCGACAAGATGCTCCCCCAGTTCAAGCCGCCTTATAAGTGGGCCATGGACGATTCCGGCACCGAATTGCTGGGCATGTGTCAGCGGTTCGGACCCTATTCCTTCGTGGTGAACACCAAGAAGATCGACCGCAAGACCGCCGAAGACGTGGGCTGGGACCTGTTCAACGACCCCAAGCTCGCCGGCAAATACGGTATCCTGGAATCCGATGACTGGAACGTCTTCGGCCTGTTCGTGGTGGCGGGCATCGACCCGTTCAAGAAGCACACCCCGGACGAGATGGCGAAGTTCGAGGAGACGGCCAAGCGGGTGTTCAAGGGCGCCAAGCTCATCGGCGACATCGCGGCCATGAACCAGGCGCTCATTTCCGGCGAGATCGACCTGCACCTCACCGGCGGCACCTATTCGGTCTCCCCCGCCCGCGCCGACGGCTATCCGGAAATGCGCGGCATCACGCCTTTGCGTGGCCCCATGGCCGGCGGCAAGGGCGGCATCGCCTGGATCGAGGTGACCTCCCTCGTCAACAATCCCCAGCTCTCGCCCTTGGCCGAGACCTTCCTGAAATATGTGCAGCAGCCCGAGGTGGCGCACACGGTGGCGTTTGCCGAGGGCACCTACAATCCGGTGACCCAGATGGGCAATCCGGACTGCTTCAAGCTGTTCACCAAGACCGAGCTGGAAGCCATCCAGTGGGACAGCCTGGAAGAGGACATGGCCCGCTGCGTCGAATACGACATCGTGCCCGATTACGATCAGGCCCTCGACATCATGACCGCCGCCAAGCGCGTGCGCGGCTGAGGCTGCCCCCGGGGCGCGCCTGACCGGCGCCTTGGGCCCCTCCCCACCGATCCGGGGAGGGGCCACACCCCACCGCCGCCAGAACGACACACATGAGCGAGAGTTAAGGTGACCGACATCAAAGACAAAAAGCCCATTCTCCAGCTCGTGGGCGTGCGCAAGACCTTCAACGACTTCGCCGCCGTGGAGAAGATCGACCTCGACATTTTCGAGGGCGAGTTCTTCACCATCGTCGGCCCCTCGGGCTCCGGCAAGACCACCATGCTGCGCATGCTGGCCGGCATGGAGGCGCCCAGCGAGGGCAACATCACGCTGCATGGCGAGCGCATCAATGACGTGCCCGCCAACAAGCGCCCCACCTGCCTCGTGTTCCAGTCGCTCGCTCTGTTCCCCCATATGAGCGTCGGGCAGAACATCGAGTTCCCCTTGAAGATCAAGGGCGTGGATGCCGCCACCCGCAAGGCCCGCGCGCTAGAGCTGATGGCCATCGTGCGCCTGCCGGCGAGCTATTATGGCAAGAACGTCATGAAGTGCTCGGGCGGCGAACGCCAGCGCGTGGCGCTCGCCCGGGCGCTGGCCTATGACCCCGAAGTGCTGTTCTTCGACGAGCCGCTCTCGGCCATCGACTACAAGCTGAAGAAGATCCTCGAAAAGGAACTGAAGGACCTGCACCGGGAGACCGGCAAGACCTTCATCTACATTACCCACTCGCTGGAAGAGGCCATGGTGATGTCCGACCGCATCGGTGTGATGCGCGCGGGCCGGCTGATCCAGGTGGGCACGCCGGAAGAGATCTATGCCGCCCCCGTGGACCGCTTCGTGTCCGAGTTCGTGGGCGAGGTGAACGTCATCGAGCTGAAGCGCGAGGGAGAGGGCTGGCGCGGCGTCAACCTGCCCGGCGCCTTCCGCGCGGCGCCGCCCAAGGACGCCCCCCAGGCGGACAGCACCTTCGTGGTGGTGCGGCCTGAATTCATGCGTTTCCTCAATGATGGCGAGGAGGCGGACAATACTCTTGAAGGTGTCGTCTATAATGAATACTCGCTCGGCTCACGCATCCAGTATCAGGTGCGGGTGGGCGACAAGGTGATGCTGGTGGAGCTCTCCCGCTCCAATGCCCTGCCCGCGGCCGCCAATCGCAATGTACGCCTGGGTTGGGACGTGCGCGACGCCATCTCGGTGAAGGCGTGACGCCATGAGCAACGCCATGACCGAAACAACCCTGGCCGGCGCGCCGGAGGCCTCTCGCGCGCCGCTCTCCGCCCGCTTCGCCGCCCTTTGGGCCGCCGCCGGCGCGCGCTGCGCGGTGCCCGTGGTGGTGCTGCTGGCGGCGGGCTTCCTCGCCCCGCTCATCGCCATCTTCGCCTATTCGTTCGCGCCGCCACGCTCGTTCGACGTGTTCCGGGCGTTCAGCCTCGCGAACTATGCGGAACTGTTCTCGCCGGACAACACGGTGTGGCTGTCCTTCGCCTGGTCCATCGGCTTCGCGCTGGTGACCTGCGCGTTGCTGGCGGTGATCTCCTATCCCATCGCCTATGGCATGGTGTTCCTGTTCGGGCGCTGGTCGTCGCTGGTGTCGGTGCTGTTCGTGTTTCCGCTGTTCGTGTCGGAGAATGTGCGGCTCTATGGCTGGGTGCTGTTCTTCATCAAGAATGGTGTGCTCGACGGCAGCTTGAAGTGGCTCGGCCTCGGTGGCGCGCCGGAGGTTCTTTACACGCCGGGGGCGATCCTGGCGGGCATGGTCTACACCTACCTGCCCTTCATGCTGTTTCCGCTCACTTTGGGCCTCTCCATGGTGCCGCGCGACCTCATCGACGCGGCCCGTGACCTGGGCGCCAACCGCTTCCAGATCTGGCGCGAGGTGGAAGTGCCGCTGGCCATGCCGGGCATTCTCATCGGCATGCTGCTCACCTTCGTCTTGGCCATCGGCGCGGTGTCGGAAGCTAAGATTTTGGGCGGGCAATCGGTGATCGTCATCTCCCACGATATCGAGATCGCCTTCACCTATGCCCAGAACTGGCCCTTGGGCTCGGCCCTGGCGGTGCTGGTGACGGCCTTCATCGGCGCCCTCACCCTGGCCGTCTTCGCGCGGCTCGATCTCGACCGTCTGCTGGGGAGGCGTTGATGGAACAGGACAAGCTGCGCACCCGGGTGTTCATCGCCCTGTGGTCCGCCTTCGTGGTGCTGCTCGTCTATTTGCCCCTCGCCTGCGTGGCGCTGGCAAGCGTCTCGAAGGGCCGCTACTTCGCCTTCCCCATCCGCGCCTTTTCCTGGGAATGGTGGGAAAAGACGACGGATTCCATCGAGATTTCCATGATCGTGGAAAATTCGCTGCTGGTGGCGGCGGTGGTGACGGTGTTTTCCGTGGTCATCGCCTTCTTCGGCGCCCTCGCTTTTGCCCGCTATGACTGGAAGGGGCGTAAGCTTTACCAGAAGCTCATATTGCTGCCGGTGTTCTTTCCCCAGCCGGTGCTCGGGCTTGCCTTGCTGCTGGCTTATTCGGCGCTGGGCATCACCACGTCGTGGATGACCGCCGTGTTCGCCCACATGGTGTGGATCGTCCCGGTGGTGACGCTGGTCATCGCCATCAAGGTCTACGGCTTCGACCCCTCTTTGGAGGAAGCCGCCTTCGACCTCGGCGCCTCGCGCGTTGAGGTGATGACGAACGTGACGCTGCCGCTGCTGTGGCCCGGCATCTGGTCCGGCGCCCTGTTCGCCTTCCTGCTCTCCTGGGGCAATTTCCCGCTCTCGCTCTACACGGCCGGCGCGGATTCCACGGTGCCCAAGTGGCTCTATGCCAAGATGGTGGCGGGCTATTCGCCCATGGTTCCGGCGCTGGGCACCATGGCGACCCTGGCGGCGGCGGCCGTGCTGCTGGGCGGCGCGCTTCTCGGCGCCATCGTGAAGAAGGCGCGGGCGGCATGAGCGCGAACGAGCCCACCGAGCTGCCCGAGGCCCCGGAGGCGGACCGCGCCCGCCTCTCCAAGAAGGCGCGGCACGAGCGCATCGTGCGCGAGCTGATGGCCTCCTCCACCCTGCGCGTGTCGGAGCTGGCGGCCGAGCTCGGCGTGTCCACGGAAACCATCCGTCGCGACCTGCTGGAACTCGACGAGAAGGGCCTCATCAACCGCACCTATGGTGGCGCCGTGCGCCCCCTGGGCACCGAGCCCTCGGTGAGCGAGCGCCACCTGCTGATGGTGGCGGAGCGCGAGGCGCTGGCCGCCGCCACGGTGAGGTTCCTCAAGCCCAATGAGGTGGTGGCCATCGGCGCCGGCGCCACCACCACCCATGTGGCGCGCCGCATGGCGGCGGAGTGCCGCGACATCACCGTCATCACCCATTCCTTCTCGGTGGCGACCGTGCTCGCGGCCAATCCCACCATTGCGGTGCTCATGTGCCCGGGCCGCTACAATGGGCGGGAAGGCATGATGACGGGCGCGGAAACCATCGATTTCCTGCAGTCCTACAATGCCAACTGGGCCATTCTCGGCGCCAGCGGCATCACCGCCGAAGGCATGAGCGAGGCCGAGGCGGGCGCCGCCTCCGTCTACAAGGCCATGATGCAGCGGGCGGTGGAAACGCTGGTGGTGGCGGACCACACCAAGTTTTCCCAGCAGGCGCTGGCCATCTGGGGCCGCTGGCACGACATCAACCGTCTCGTCACCGACGAACCGCCGCCCGCCCCCATCGCCCGCGCCATGGAGCGCGCCCGCACCGAGCTGGTGATTGCCCGCAAAAGGGGGGAGCCATGAGCGTGAACTGGAAGACCCGCCACCGCTCCCTCTATTATGCCACCGCGCCTGAGCCTGAGGATCCTCAGATCCTGCCGGAGGCCACGGCCCTGCTCGTCATCGACGTGCAGAACACCTATCTGGAGCGCCCGGCGCGCGAGAGCCTCTCGGGCGCCGAGCTGGCCCATTACGATGCCTGGACGCCCTTCCACGCCCGCATGGCGGATGTGGTGATCCCCAACATCGCCCAGGCCCTCGCCACTTTCCGCGGCCGGCGGATGGAGGTGCTGCACGCCCGCATCGCCTGCCAGACCCTCGACGGGCGCGACCGCTCCCTGAGCCAGAAGAAGCCCGGCTTCAACAATCTGCTGCTGCCCAAGGACGAGGCCGCCAGCCAGATCGTGGATCGGGTGGCGCCTGAGGGCGACGAGATCGTGGTGACCAAGACCACGGATTCCGCCCTCACCGGCACCAATCTGCGCTTGATGCTGCACAATCTGGGCATCCGCACCGTGGTCTGCGCGGGCATTTTCACCGACCAATGCATCGCGTCCACCGTGCGCAGCCTCGCGGACGAGAGCTTCGACGTGATCGTGCTGGAGGACTGCTGCGCGGCCGCCTCCATGGCCCTGCACGACGCCGAGCTCGCAATCATCAACATGATCTATTGCAACGTGATGGAGCTGAACGAGTTCAAGGCGTTGCTGGACGAACGGCCGTGAGGGAGAACCTGCGTGCTCTATGACGACGAATTCCTGAAGCGGCTCGAGGACGGCGTGCGCGGCGCCCTGCCCCGCTGGGGCCTTGGCACCGATGCCGAGGTGAAGCTGCTCACCATTTCCGAGAACGCCACCTTCCGCGTCACCGACAAGGAGGCCGGCCCCCTCGTCTTCCGCGTCCACCGGCCGGGCTATCACAGCCGCGCCGAGATCACCTCCGAACTCGCCTGGATCGAGGCGCTGCGCGCGGATGAGGTCATCACCACCCCGCGCCCCATTCCGCTGATCAATGGCGGCCTCATCGCCGATATCGAGGATGAGGGCACGACCCGCCATGTGGTGGCGTTCGAGTTCCTCAATGGCCGCGAGCCGGCGGAGGGCGAGGACCTGGTGGGCTGGTTCCGCCAGCTCGGCGCCATCCACGCCAAGCTTCACGCCCATGCCCGCGCCTGGACCAAGCCAGAGGGCTTCACCCGCAAGGTGTGGAACTTCGAGACAACCCTCGGCGACACCCCCCATTGGGGCGATTTCCGCGCCAGCCTGGGCCTCGACGCCAAGGGCCAGGCGCTGCTGGAGCGCACCGCGGCCCTGCTCAAGGAAAGGCTGCTGCCGCTCTCCCAGCCGGACAGCTTCGGCCTTGTCCATGCGGACCTGCGCCTCGCCAACCTGCTGGTGAACGGGGACGAGCTGGCGCTCATCGATTTCGATGATTGCGGCCTGTCCTGGTTCCTGTTCGATTTCGCCGCCGCCATCTCCTTCCTGGAGCATGAGCCCTATGTGCCGGCCCTCAAGGCCGCATGGATGGAGGGCTATCGCACGGTTGCTCCGCTTCCGGCCGAGGCCTCCGACCAGCTCGATTTGTTCGTGATGCTCCGGCGCATCCAGCTCACGGCCTGGGTGGCCTCCCACGCGGAAACGCCCACCGGCCAGGCCATGGGCATCCCCTACACCGAAGGCACGCTCGCTCTCGCCGAAGCCTTCCTCGCCCGCCACGGCTGACCGCCACCGGGCCAAAGACGAACGAAAGAATAGGTGCACCCATGGGCCAGACGGCTCGCGCGAAAAAGCAGATCCTCGCCCTCAACGCCTTCGCGGCGGACAACACCAGCGCCCTCAGCGAAGACGTGGCGCAGCTCGTGGCCCGGCGGCGCCGCAGCTTCGGCGCCACATCCGTGCTGTTCTACGAGCAGCCCCTGCACATCGTCGCCGCCAAGGGTGCGGAAATCTTCACCGCCGACGGGCGCACCTATCTCGACCTCTATAACAATGTGCCCTCGGTGGGCCATTGCCACCCCAAGGTGGTGGAAGCCGTCTCCCGCCAGATGGGGCGCTACAACACCCATACCCGCTACCTCTTCGACGAGGTGCATGATTATGCCGAGCGGCTGCTGGCCCATTTTCCGGCGCCCCTCACCAATGTCGCCTTCACCTGCACCGGCTCGGAGAGCAACGACCTCGCGCTCCGCCTCATCCGGGGCTGGACCGGCGGCATGGGCGTGGTCGTCACCGAGACCGCCTATCACGGCAACACCAGCGCGGTGACGGAGGTTTCCCCCTCCTCCTACAAAACCGGTGCGCCGCCCGCGCACGTGCGCACCGTGCCCCCGCCCCATCCGCGCCATTACGGGGCGGACGTGGGCGCGGGCTTCGCCGCCGCCATCACCGCCGCCGCCAAGTCCATGGCGGACGAGGGCATTGCCTTCGCCGGCCTGCTGGTGGACAGCATCTTTTCCTCCGACGGCGTCTATGCGGACCCGGTGGGCTTCCTCGCCCCCGCCTTCGACGCCACGCGCGCTTTGGGCGGGCTCGTGATCGCGGACGAGGTGCAGCCGGGCTTCGCTCGCACCGGCAGCCATATGTGGGGCTTTGCCCGCCACGGCGTGGTGCCGGACGCGGTCACCATGGGCAAGCCCATGGGCAACGGCTTCCCCATGGGCGGCGTGGTCACGCGGCCCGAGCTGCTCGCGCGCTTTGCGGACGAGTTCGGCTATTTCAACACCTTCGGCGGCAATCCGGTGGCCAGCGCCGCCGGGCTCGCCGTGCTCGACGCCATCGCCGAGGACGGGCTGATGGAGAATGCCCGCCGGGTGGGCGCCTTTATCGTGGCGCGGCTGGAAGGCGCACGCGCCCGCTGCCCCGCCATTGGCGAGGTGCGCGGGGCGGGCCTTTATCTGGGCGTCGAGATCGTCTCGCCGGAAGATGGCGCGCCCGACGCGGCGGGGGCCTCCGCCCTCATCAACAGGCTGCGTGACAAGGGCATTCTCATCGGCGCCGCCGGCCCCCTCGGCCATGTGCTGAAGGTGCGCCCGCCTCTGTGCCTCAGCATCGAGCAGGCCGAGCGCTTCGCCGATGCCATGGAGCAGATCCTCGGGGCATGAGCCCATCCTCCCGGCCGACCAGTTCCAAGCCCCGGTGTCCGAAACGATGCCGGGGGCTTTTCTGTGGGTTTTTCATCACCGCCGTGACAGCGCCTCAACCCTGGGCTAAGGCCGGGACCCCTGGAATCAAGCCGGGAGCCTTTCCCTGTTTTACGGAATCTGGGAAAAGGCTCTAGATTATTGAATTAACGCGCTTTCTTCACGCGAACCGGTCCCCGCTTCGCTCGAAAGCGCCGCAGAGGAGCTCCCATGGCCGCCCAGCCCCACGGTGATACCGAAGCCATCGCCCGCATCATTGCCGGCGAGATCAGCGCCCGGCCGGCGCAGGTGAGCGCGGCGGTGGGGCTCCTGGACGAGGGCGCGACCGTGCCCTTCATCGCCCGCTACCGCAAGGAGGTGACCGGCGGCCTCGACGACACCCAACTGCGCACCCTGGAAGAGCGCCTGTCCTATCTGCGCGAGCTGGAGGCGCGGCGCGCCACCGTGCTCTCTTCCATCGAGGGGCAAGGAAAGCTCACCGACGATCTGCGCGCCAGGATCCTCGCCGTGCCCACCAAGGCCGAGCTGGAGGACCTCTACCTTCCCTACAAGCCCAAGCGCCGCACCAAGGCTGAGATCGCCCGCGAAAAGGGCCTTGCCCCCCTCGCCGAAGCCATCCTGTCCGATCGCACGACGGTGCCGGCTGAGCTCGCCACGCGCTTCCTCAACGATCAGGTGGCGGACGTGAAGGCCGCGCTCGACGGCGCCCGCGACATCCTGGTCGAGACCTTCGCGGAGAACGCCGATCTGGTGGGGCGGCTGCGCACCTATATGAAGGGCAATGCCGTGCTCAAGGCCAAAATGGCCGAGGGCAAGGAGGAGGCGGGCGCCAAGTTCCGCGACTATTTCGACCACACGGAGAAATGGGCCACGGCCCCGAGCCACCGCGTGCTCGCCATGCTGCGCGGCCGCAATGAGGAGATGCTCACCCTCGACCTGGTGGTGGACGAGGATGCCACCGCCCCCATCAAGCCGGTGGAAAGGTTGGTGGCCGAGGCCTACGAGATCCCGCTGGCGAACGGCCGCCCGGCCGACGCCTTCCTCCTGGATGTGGCGCGCTGGGCGTGGCGGGTGAAACTCTCGCTCCATCTCACCATCGACCTCATGGGCGAGCTGCGCGAGCGGGCGGAAGAGGAGGCCATCCACGTCTTCGCCCGCAACCTCAAGGACCTGCTGTTGGCGGCCCCGGCCGGCTCGCGCGCCACCATGGGGCTCGACCCCGGCATCCGCACCGGCGTGAAGGTGGCGGTAGTGGACGGCACCGGCAAATTGCTGGCCACCTCCACCGTCTATCCCTTCCAGCCCCGCAACGACGTGCAGGGCGCCATGGCGGAGCTGGCCCACCTCATCCGCCGCCACCAGGTGGAGCTGATCGCCATCGGCAACGGTACCGCCAGCCGCGAGACCGACAAGCTGGCCTCCGACGTCATCTCAGCCCTGCCGCCGGACGCCGAGGGCAAGAAGCCCATCAAGGTGGTGGTGAGCGAGGCCGGCGCCTCGGTCTATTCCGCCTCCGCCGTGGCCGCCGCCGAAATGCCGGATATCGACGTGTCCCTGCGCGGCGCCGTCTCCATCGCCCGCCGGCTCCAGGACCCGCTGGCCGAATTGGTGAAGATCGAGCCCAAGTCCATCGGCGTCGGCCAGTACCAGCATGACGTGGATCAGGCCCGCCTCGCCAAGGCCCTCGACGCGGTGGTGGAAGACGCGGTGAACGCGGTGGGCGTGGACCTCAACACCGCCTCGGCCTCTCTGCTCGCCCGCGTGTCGGGGCTGGGATCGTCCCTGGCGGAAGCCATTGTCGCCCATCGCAACACGGTGGGGCCGTTCAAGACCCGCAAGGAGCTGCTCAAGGTTTCCCGCCTCGGCCCGCGCACCTTCGAATTGTCCGCCGGCTTCCTGCGCATTCCCGATGGGGCCGAGCCGCTCGACGCCTCCGCCGTGCATCCGGAGGCCTATGAGGTCGCCAAAAAGATCGTGGCCGCCTGCGGACGCGACGTGCGTGCGCTGATGGGCGACACGGCGGCCCTGAAGGCGCTCGATCCGCGCGTGTTCGCGGACGAGCGCTTCGGCCTGCCCACGGTGCGCGACATCCTCTCCGAACTGGAGAAGCCCGGCCGCGATCCGCGCCCCGCCTTCAAGACCGCCACCTTCGCCGAGGGCGTTCACGAGATGAGCGACCTGAAGCCGGGCATGGTCTTGGAAGGCACCGTGACCAATGTGGCCGCTTTCGGCGCGTTCGTGGATATCGGCGTGCACCAGGACGGGCTGGTCCATGTCTCGGCTTTGGCCGACCGGTTCGTGAAGGACCCCCATGAGGTGGTCAAGGCCGGCGACGTGGTGAAGGTGCGCGTGGTGGACGTGGACGTGAAGCGCAAGCGCATCGCCTTGTCCATGCGCAAGGACGATGGCGGCGCCCGCCCCGCCGGCGGCAAGGGCCAGGACGCCCCCACCCGGAACGCGGGCGGCCCCTCCCCCCAGGGGCGCGATCAACGCCGCGCGCCGGGCGGCCGCGATCAAGGCGCGAACCAGGGCGCCTTCGGCGCCGCTTTGGCCGAGGCCATGCGGCGCAAGGGCAAATAACGCGCTCCACGCCATCTCCATCTGCGGGACGGGCGCCGCCCACCGGCGCCTTCCAGCCCCCTTCCCGTGTGCGGAGGCGGATTGCGGCGGGCCTGCCTCCCGCGAAGCAATGCGCACACACGACGCGGCGCGGCGCCGTCGCGCCTCTGTGGCGCATGGCCTGAAAAATCGGGGCCGCGCGAGGCACCTGCCGGCCTCATGGGGCAGCCACGACGCCACTCCAAAGCCCGCCCGCACCGACACGGCTTCCGCCAGAAGGCAGAGGGTTCGGGGAGAGCGGCACGCCGCCCGCGAGAGCGCATCACCAGAACAAACCCGGCGCCGCGCAGAGCCATCGCAGCTCTGCGGTGCGTCATCTGAGGGATCGGGCAGCCCGAGCAGCTTCGCCCCCATCGGGGGGGCCACGACGCCCCTCCAAAGCCCCCGCTCAGCGACACGTCTTCCGCCTGCGTGCAGAGGGAGCGGGAAAGGCAGCGCGCCGCCCGCGAGAACGCATCGGCAAGACAAAACTGACACCGCGCGGGCTATCGCGGCTGAGGTGCGTCGTCTGAAAGATTAGGACCGCGCGAGCAGCGTCGCCGCCCCATCGGGGCGACCGCGACGCCACTCCGGAGCTCGCGCTCAACGACACGGCTTCCGCCAGCCGGAGAGGGAGCCGGAGGAGCGGCACGCCGCCCCGCGAAACGCTTCGCCGACGCAAATCCGGTTCGGCGCCATCGCGGCCTCCGCGATGCGACTTTCGCGCCCCTGTTCAAACGGCTTCCACCTGCGGGCGGAGGGGGCGGCAGAGGCGGCACGCCGCGCGGGGACCATCGCGGCTTTGTGGGGCTTGCTCTGAAGAATTGAGGCCGCGCGCATTCCTTCACCGGCCCAACGGTGCGGCCACGACACCACTCCGGAGCCCCCGCTCAATGACATGCCTTCCGCCTGCGGGCAGAGGGAGCGGGAAAGGCAGCGCGCCGCCCGCGAAAACGCATCGGCAGAGGCGGCACGCCGCGCGGGGACCATCGCGGCTTTGTGGGGCTTGGTCTGAAGGATTGAGGCCGCGCGCATTCCTTCACGGCCCTATCTGGGCGGCCACGACTGCAGTCCGGAGCCCCCGCACAACGACATAGCCTCCGCCAGCGGGCGGAGGGGCGGGAAAGGCGGTGCGCCACCCGCGAAAGCGCATCTGCAGGGCAAATCCGGCGCTCGGCGGGGCGGCGCGACTCTGCTGTGCGTTACCTGAGACACGACAACCGCGCGGGCTACGTTCTGCCCCACCAGAGCGCCACCGGGAGCGCGGATAACGCCGACCTGGAGCACCCCACCCCACGTCCAGCATTTGCAGCGGAGGGATCGGAAAGAAAGGCAGAAGGGGCGCAAAAGCGCGGCACGGCAACCAAGGCCGCGCGACGCGGGCCCACTGCGCCTCGCGCCTCTTCTGAAAGAGTGGAGACGCGCCGGCTGCGCCGTCCCCCATCAGGCGGCCATAAGAGCGTTCCAGCGCACACGCGTCACGGCGGATCTTCGGCCTGCGGCACGCCATCGGGGCGGCGCGGGGCGAGGCAAGAGACGCGGCGACAAGGGACAGGACCGCACTGCGCAGGCCACGCCGCCTCAAGCCGTCATTCTGCAGCGATTTGAAACGGCACTGGCCCCTGCCATGCCCATCAGGAGGGCCAGAGGCAGCGACAATGCCAAGCGGCCGGCGGCGCGCCCGCTGCAACGGGGGGCGCGTGCGGATGCTCACGATAAGCGCCACAATGAATGGCGCGAGTACGGAACCTCACGGCGCCGCTATGCCCCCAGGCGCCGCTATCCCCCCAAGGGATGAGGCGCTCTCGCCAGCGACCCGTTCACGCGCGTGAGCCCTCACTCTCCATTCAAGCGAAGGAGGGCACGCCGCACTCGGCGTCATCCTGTGACGGTCGATCCGGCGTTGGCGGATCAGCCACCCGCCGTCAGCGGTGCGCGGTCACCTTCACGGTGCGCGGAACGAGGCGTGAGAGCACGCGGCGGCCACGGGGCGGCTCCTTGCCGTCGCTCATGAGCATAACGGCGAAGCCCATCTGCACGCTGCCGAAGGTCACGCCCAGGCCAAAGGTGAGCAGCACCAGACCCAGCATGCCGTCCTCGGTGCTGGCCAGCTTGCCGAGGCCCGCCACGTTGAACGCCACCATGGCCCCCACCAGCGCCACCGCCAGCGAGATGCCAACCACCGCGTGGGTCACAAGAAACCTGACGAGAAAAGGCATCGTCCCTTCCCCTTTTCCGCGCTCCCGCACGGCCCCGCGGGTCGTTTCGTCTTCGCCGAGCGCCACATGAAGCATTATGATCTCACGCGTGCGACACACTGTGCAAGGGCGCCGTGCCGCCAAGGAGTCGCAGACACGGCGGACCGCGTGCAAGAAGTGATCGCGGCGGAAGGGCAGCTTGATCCCGCGCAAGGCACGGCCGGCCGCCGGCGCCGATGCTGGGGCGAAATCAAGGGCCGGAACGCACGGCAGAACGAGGAGAAACGTCGATGGGTACGCTCCCCAAATGCAATCGTCTGGTGGTGGTGGCCGATGGCGCGAAGGCGCTGCTGCTGGCTGATTCGGGCATCCCGCCCGAACCCAAGCTCGCGGTGGTCGACACGGTGAGCGAGCCGCACGAGAGCACCACCGCGCTCGGCACCGAGCGTCCCGGGCGGGTGCACGAATCGGCGGGCGTATCGCGCAGCGCCGTCGAGGAGGCCGATCTCCATACAGAGGCCGAGATCGCCTTCCTCAAGCGCGTGGCGGAGCGCCTTGACGCGCTTGCGAGTTCTGGCGAGCTGCGCCGGCTGTTGCTGGTCGCCCCGCCCAAGGCGCTCGGCACCCTGCGCGACGCCCTCGGCCCGCAGGCGCGGGGACTGGTGGACGGCGAGGTGGCCAAGGACCTCGTGAAACTGCCCGTGGACGAGATTGCCCGCCGCATCGCCACCTGAGGCACGGCTTTCAGTGATGCAGCGCCCGCCCCCACCCCGGAGGGCGGGCGCCCATCCGCATCGGGAGGGGGCGTGCCCCACGACGCCAAGGTGCGACAAGGGGAATAACGGCATCGTTCGCCCTCCATTTTTAAAGGAGAGCGCCGGCACGCCCAGGCTGACGCGGAAGCGGCGCGTTCAAGGCGGAATGGCCATTTCGGCGTTTCGAGGCCCCGTGCTCCGTCGCTCGGCCAGGCCCACATTTCCGGCGCGTCTCCTTATCCCCAGCGCGAAGGCAAGACGGAGCCGCTGAAGGAGAGCTTTCCGCGTGGCCACGCACCTCTCGCCACGTGCGCTTAAGCTTGACCAGCCCTCGGCGCGGCTCCGCCGGCCTTGCGGCTTGCGCCCTGCGGACGAGGTGATGAGCGCGGAAACACGGGTGCGGCGCCGGGGTGCTCGCGCGCATCGAAGCCCCCTGCCTGTTGTCCCGGGACAACCGCCCTAGACCGCGCGAGCCGCAGCGGTGGCAGAGCCCCCCCCCAATGGCCAAGGCAACCGGTGCAACAGCCGGGCAAACGGACGTCCGCCGGACATCGAGGTGCTCCGCCAAGGGAGCGGGCTGCCGCGTGCCGGGCGATGAGCCAGCTCCAGGGGGCCCGCGGCATCGATGGCCGTTTGCCCGCTCCCGCAGCAGCAAAGGGGCGCGCCACCGGCTTCACCCACCACGGCGAAGGTGCCTGGGGCCAGCCGCAGACCTCCCCACACCCGCCGCGCCCTCCCTCGCGTTCCCCACAGGCGTTTCGGCGCGCCGCGGCGGGCTCGCCGGAACGCCCGCACTGCCCTATCCTGGCGGCAAATCCGCCCCCAAACCGTGCGGCCTCTCTCCGCGAGAGCGCGGCCATCCGCTTTCGGCAAAAGGGCGACAAGGACGGAACGGGGAGGACGGCCGCCATGCTGCAATGGTCCATCTATGTCTTCATTCCGCTGGCGCTGGCGGTGGTGGCCGGCGTGCTGTTCCTGGGCCTTTACAATCTCGCCTCGGGCGGCTCCCCGCGCCGCTCGCAGAAGCTCATGCGGCTGCGGGTGCTGGCCCAGCTCATCGCGGTCGCCCTGGTGGCGGCCACGGTGTTCGCCATGCACCACTGACCGTCCCCTTCCCCAGTTCTCGACCAGAAGGCACCTCCACCCATGGTGAAGCTCAACAAGATCTACACGCGCACCGGCGACGACGGCACCACCGGCCTCGGCACCGGCGCACGGGTACTGAAGTACGACCTCCGGGTGATGGCCTACGGCTCCGTGGACGAAGCTAATGCGGCCGTCGGCCTCGCCCGGCTGCACCTGGCCGATGCGCCGGCCCTCGATGCCATCCTGAACCGGGTTCAAAATGACCTGTTCGATCTCGGCGCCGACCTGTGCACGCCCGCGGCGGCGAACGAGGCGCCCGGCGATGCCCTGCGCATCGTGCCGGCCCAGGTGGAGCGCCTGGAAAAGGATATCGACACCCTCAATGCGGAGCTGGCGCCGCTCACCTCATTCGTGCTGCCCGGCGGCACCCCGGCGGCCGCCCATCTCCACCTCGCCCGCACCATCTGCCGGCGCGCCGAACGCGAGATGGTGGAGCTGTCCCAGAGCGCCGAGGACGCGGTGGGCAAGCCGGCCATCCAGTACATGAACCGCCTGTCCGATTTCCTGTTCGTGGCGAGCCGCTACACCAATGCCCGCGGCGCCCGCGACGTGCTGTGGGTGCCCGGCGGCGGCCGCTGATCGCGGCCGACCGGAGCTGGCGTGAGGAAGACACGCCAGCTCGATGAATGAGGACCCCTCCCCGTTTCCGCGGAACGGGGAAATGCTCTAGCATGCGGGCCCCGCGCCACCGGCCATGACCGCCCCGAGGCCCTCATGTTCGTGCCCATCGCCGACATCAACCCGCTGGAACATGTGCGCCGGCCTTACGTCACCTATGCCCTCATCGCGGTGAACGTGCTGGTCTACACGCTGCTGCAGGGGGGCATTTCGGGCCACCCGGAGGAAGCCGGCATGGTCTCCTTCGGCGCCATCCCGGCGGTGGTGTCGGGGCTGGCGGTGCTGCCGGAAGGCTTTCTGGCGCCACCGGCCGACCTGACCCTCGTGACCTACATGTTCCTGCACGGCAGCTGGCTGCACCTCATCGGCAACATGGCCTTCCTGTGGGTGTTCGCCGACAATGTGGAGGACGCCCTCGGCCACCTGCGCTTCCTCCTCTTCTACCTGCTGTGCGGGGTGGCGGCGGCCATCGCCCATGTGGTCGTCCAGCCGGAGGCGGAAGGGCCGCTGGTGGGTGCCTCGGGCGCGGTGGCGGGGGTCATCGCCGCCTATCTGGTGCTGCACCCCAACGTCCGGCTGTGGGCGCTGGTGTTCATGAAGGTGCCGTTGAAGGTGCCGGCCTATCTCATCATCGGGGTCTGGCTGGCGGTGCAGATCTGGCAGGTTGTCATGGCCCGCGAGGGGGAAACCGCATGGGTCGCGCACCTCGGCGGCTTCCTGGCGGGCGGGGTGCTGGTGCTGGTGATGCGCCGGCCCGGCGTCGCGCTGCTCGATCCCGATCCATCCGGCGTGCCCTCGGTGCGCGGAGAGGACAAGGCCCGGGGCGATTTTCGCCAGCGTTGACACGGTTTCGGGCCCCTCCTACGTTGCCCGCCCCAAGGTTTGCTGCAATGCAGGGAACCCGAAGGAAGGAGGAGCCTCCGGCGCGGCTCGCGCGCGCTCGGGACCTCCATGGTGTTAGACGGGGAGCACGCCTTTATGAAGATCTTGGTGCCCGTGAAGCGGGTGGTGGACTACAACGTCAAGGTGCGGGTGAAATCGGACGGCTCGGGCGTCGAGCTGGCCAATATCAAGATGTCGATGAACCCGTTCGACGAAATCGCCGTGGAAGAAGCCCTGCGCCTGAAGGAAGCCGGCAAGGCGACCGAGGTGGTGGCCGTTTCCATCGGCCCGGCCCAGGCCTCCGAAACCCTGCGGACCGCTCTCGCCATGGGCGCCGACCGCGGCATCCTGGTGAAGACCGATTCCGCGGTGGAACCCCTCGCCGTCGCCAAGATCCTGAAGGGCGTGGTGGGCGAAGAGGCCCCCGGCCTCGTGATTCTCGGCAAGCAGGCCATCGACGACGACTGCAACCAGACCGGCCAGATGCTCGCGGCCCTGCTCGGCTGGCCGCAGGGGACCTTCGCCTCGAAGGTGGTCGTGGAAGACGGCGGCTTCGCCATCACCCGTGAGATTGATGGCGGCCTCCAGACCATCAAGCTGAAGGGCCCGGCCATCGTCACCACCGACCTGCGCCTCAATGAGCCGCGTTATGCGTCGCTGCCCAACATCATGAAGGCCAAGAAGAAGCCCATCGCCGACAAGACCCCGGCGGACTACGGCGTCGACGTGGCGCCGCGCCTCCAGGTGCTGAAGACCGCCGAGCCGGCCGGCCGCAAGGCAGGCGTGAAGGTGGCCTCGGTGGCCGAACTGGTGGCGAAGCTCAAGGACGAGGCGGGGGTGATCTGATGGCGACTTTGCTTCTGGCGGAACACGACAATACCGCTCTCAACGGCGTCACCGCCAAGGCGCTGACCGCGGCCCTGGCCCTGGGCGCGCCGGTGGACGTGCTGGTGGCCGGCAAGGATGCCAAGGCCGCTGCCGAGGCCGCCGCCAAGCTCACCGGCGTCAACAAGGTGCTGCTGGCCGACGACGCGCTCTATGCGCACCGCCTGGCCGAGCCGCTGGCCGCGCTCATCGTGGCGCTCGCCCCAGGCTATGACGCCATCGTCGGCCCCTCCACCGCCATGGTGAAGAATGTGCTGCCCCGCGTCGCGGCCCTGCTCGACGTGATGCAGATCTCCGACATCATCAAGGTGGACGGCGCCGACACGTTCGAGCGTCCCATCTATGCGGGCAACGCCATCCAGACCGTGAAGTCGACCGACGCCAAGAAGGTCATCACGGTGCGCACCGCCTCCTTCGCCGCTACCGCCGAAGGCGGCTCGGCGCCGATCGAGGCCGCTGCCGTGGCCGCGGATCCCGCGCTCTCCACCTTCGTGGAAGAGGCCATCGCCGCTTCCGACCGCCCCGAGCTGACCGCCGCGAAGATCATCGTGTCGGGCGGCCGCGCGGTGGGTTCGCGCGAGAAGTTCGCCGAGCTGATCGAGCCGCTGGCGGACGAGCTGGGCGCGGCTGTCGGCGCTTCGCGCGCCGCGGTGGACGCGGGCTACGCCCCCAACGACTGGCAGGTGGGCCAGACCGGCAAGGTCGTCGCCCCCGAGCTCTATGTGGCGCTCGGCATTTCCGGCGCGATCCAGCACCTGGCCGGCATGAAGGACTCCAAGGTCATCGTTGCCGTCAACAAGGATGAGGAAGCCCCCATCTTCCAGGTGGCCGACTATGGTCTCGTGGGTGACATCTTCACCGTGGTACCAGAGCTGAAGGCCGAGATCGCCAAGGTGAAGGGCTGATCGCCCAAGGTCCCGACCTGGTTCCGCCGCCCGCCGGCGGGACCTTAGGCCGCCGGGCCCGCAAGGGTTCCGCCGGGACATGACGACAAGGAGCACGAGGGCGCCCGAGCCCCTCGTGCTCGGAAGGAACATCACGGCCGCAGCGGTGCCCCCCGCGCAGCCATCCTCATCCGGGTGCCGTCCCGCCGGCCCCTCATGCGAAATGAGAGAATCATGCCGATCGAGATCAAGAAGGTCGGGGTTATCGGCGCCGGCCAGATGGGCAACGGCATCGCTCACGTGTGCGCCCTCGCCGGCTACGACGTGTTCCTCAGCGACGCCGATCCCGAACGCTGCCGCGCCGGCATCGCCACCATCAACGGCAACATGGCCCGTCAGGTGTCCAAGGGCACCATCACCGAGGACGCCCGCCAGGCCGCGCTCGCGCGCATCTCCGTCGCCCCCGCGACCGAGGACCTCTCTCCCTGCGACATGGTGATCGAATCGGCCACCGAGCGCGAGGAGGTGAAGCGCAAGATCTTCACCGGCCTGTGCGCCGTGCTGCGCCCCGAGGCGCTGCTGGCCTCCAACACCTCATCCATCTCCATCACGCGCCTCGCCGCCGCCACCGACCGGCCGGAGCGCTTCATCGGCATTCACTTCATGAATCCGGTGCCGCTGATGGAGCTGGTGGAACTGGTGCGCGGCATCGCCACCGACGACGAGACCTTCGATGTGGCGAAGGGGTTCGTCTCCAGCCTCCACAAGACCTATGCGGTGGCGGAAGACTTCCCAGCCTTCATCGTCAACCGCATCCTGCTGCCCATGATCAACGAGGCCATCTATACCCTCTATGAGGGCGTGGGCTCGGTGGACGCCATCGACAAGGCCATGCGGCTCGGCGCCAACCATCCCATGGGCCCGCTGCAGCTGGCGGACTTCATCGGCCTCGACACCTGCCTTGCCATCATGCAGGTGCTGCACGAAGGCTTGGCCGATTCCAAGTACCGCCCCTGCCCGCTGCTGGTGAAGTATGTCGAGGCCGGCTGGCTCGGCCGCAAGACCAAGCGCGGCTTCTACGACTATCGCGGCGAAAAGCCCGTCCCCACCCGCTGAGCCGTCAGCGCTCCAAGGTTCCAAAGGCCCGGCCCCGCGCCGGGCCTTTTTCGTTCTGAGGCCCCGTCCCGGCGGGTGCCGCCTGTGCTCCCAAGCACCTTGCCTCGCGGCGCCGCTCGTCCCCGGCAGGCGCCCCTGCCACAGGCAGGAAGCCGCGAGGGCCGTGGCCCCGCGCCGGGAAAGGCCAGCAGCCTGGGCGGCGGCGACAATCTGCCAGCCGGCGGCTGGATCGGCTGTACCGGGAGGAGCGAAGCTGCAACCTCATACGGGCAGACTTGTGGATGTTCCTCCGGGGCGCCCCGGCCGGGGCCGTGCGGCTTCATGACTGCAGCGGCACATCCCGGCCCTGCTGCCCCCTCGCAGCTTCGACGTCCGGGGGGCTTCCGCGCGAAGCGGGAATCCGTTCGCTCGGAAGCGCGGGAAAGCAACGGCTAGCCCGGGCCGTGATTCCCCGTCTCCGGTGCCACTGCCGGCAGCTCCGCCCGCTGGAGAAGGCCGCCGCCGGGGCGGTTGACCAGGGTGAGCTTTCCGCCGTGACGACCCAAAATCTCGTTGGCGATGGCAAGGCCCAGCCCCGCCCCCGGAATCTTGGTCTGGCGGGCGGGATCCACCCGAAAGAAGGGCTCGAACACCTGCCCCATGAG
Organism: Xanthobacter variabilis; assembly: GCF_043831965.2. Classification (NCBI taxonomy): domain Bacteria; kingdom Pseudomonadati; phylum Pseudomonadota; class Alphaproteobacteria; order Hyphomicrobiales; family Xanthobacteraceae; genus Xanthobacter; species Xanthobacter variabilis. Next base: position 1,292,767 of record NZ_CM195533.1, on the reverse strand, counting down.
CGCCTCGGGAATGCCCGGGCCGTCATCCTCGATGGTGAGCACGGCCCGCATGGCGCCACCGGTGGGCGCGCCATCGCAGCGCACCGCCACCCGCGCGCCGCCGCCATGGGTGGCGGCATTGACGACCAGGTTGCGCACCGCGCGCTTCAGCGAGAGCGGACGCCCCGGCACCAGCACGGGCTCAACCCCCAGGAGCGCCACGGTGCCGCCCGTCTCCGCCACTTCCCTCACCACCTCCTGCACCATCAGGTCGAGGCGCACGGGCTCGCCCGGCCCGGCCTCCACCTCCTCCCGCACGAGGCGGATGGCGCTGTCGGCGATGCGATCCAGCTCGGCAAGGTCGGAAAGCCATTGGGCCCGCTCCTCGTCATCGGGGATGAACTCGGCGCGCAGCCGCATGCGGGTGAGCGGCGTGCGCAGATCGTGGGCGGCGCCGGCGACGATGCGCATGCGACTGTCCATGGCCGCCTTGAGGCGCGCGGAGAGGCGGTTGATGGCCGCGGCCGCCGCCCTCACCTCCTCCGGCCCCTCCTCGGGCAGCACCGGCGGCTCGCCATTGGGGCCGATCTGGGCCGCCGCCTCCTCGATGAGGGACAACGGCTTCATGAGCCGGCGCATGACAAACAGCACCACCAGGGTGATGCCGGCCACCATCAGCACGAACCAGGTGGCAAGGTTGAGCGTCCAGCCGGCGCGCCCGGGCGCGCCCGGAGGCGGCGGCGGCAGGGGGCCATAGAGATTGGCCCGCGTCACCAGCCAGCGGCCGTCGGGCAGGTGCAGGGCCGCCATCGGCGCCATTTCCCCGGGCACGTTCAGCACCTCGACGGGATAGAAGATGCCGAGCCGTGCCAGGGCTTCCCGAAGCTGATTGGTGGCAAACGGGTTGAGGTCCCCAGCCGGCGGGCTGCCGCGAAAGCCCATTCCGCTCGTTCCGGCCGTCTCCCCGGCATGGGGTGCCTTGGTGGCCAGCGCCACCACGAAGGCAATGTGCTCCGCCGCGTCGTCGGCCACATGGGGCGGCGGGCCGCCCGGAGCCGTGAGGAAGAAGGAGGCGACGTTGGCGAACGCCACAACCAGCACCATGGCCACCACAAGAAGCGCCGTGACCTGCGCGCGCAGGCTCTTCATGACGCTTCCTCGGTCTCCACCCGCACCGCCAGCTGGTAGCCGCCATTCCGCAGGGTCTTGAGGATCTGGTAATTGCCCTGGTCACCCAGCTTGCGGCGCAGCCGGCTCACCAGCACATCCACCGAACGGTCGAAGGGCCCGGCCTCCCGCCCCTTGGTGATGTCCAGCAGCTGGTCACGCGAGAGGATGCGGCCCGGGCGCTCCAGGAACGCCATCAGGAGGTCGAACTCGGCCCCGGTCAGGGTCACCTCGCTGCCATCCTCGGCGGTGACGCGGCGCAGATCCGGCTCGGCGCGAAAGCCGGCGAATCGGAAACTGGCAGGCGTTGACTGCTGCTCCCCCCCGCTCGGCGCCACGCGCCGCAGCACGGCGCGGATGCGCGCCACCAGCTCGCGCGGGTTGAACGGCTTGCCGAGATAGTCGTCGGCGCCGATCTCAAGGCCGATGATGCGGTCCACATCCTCCTTCAGGGCGGTCAGCAGAATCACCGGCACGTTGGAGGTGGCGCGCAGCTCTCGGCACAGATCCAGGCCGGAGGCATCCGGCAGCATCAGATCCAGCACCACAAGATCGATTCGCTGAGTGGCGAGCTTTTCGCCCATCTCCCGGCCGTCTCCCGCCGTCGTCACGCGAAAGCCCTGCCCCACCAGATAACGGCCGAGCAGCTTCCGGATCTCCAGGTCGTCGTCGACGACGAGAACATGCGCACCAATGTCCACGGGCCTCATTCTCCTGTCTCCCCGGACCTTAACCGCCCTCGACCGTTTCCCGGCATCACCGGGTGCAACACTTCTTTGCCACGAGGCCCCCGGCAACGTTCGCTTACAAATCGGCGCGCGGCGGACAAATTGGGATACCAGCAGACCTTCGGCAGCAACAGGAGCGGCCCAAGGTGCCTCCATCGCAATCGTCGCAAGGGCGATGGACATGACACCTCGAACCGTTCGGCTGGCTTTGTTGTCCGGCGTCGCCGTCTGCCTGGCGGGGGCCGCCCTCGCCCAGGGCAGCCCGGCGAAGATCCAGGACCGCCTGCCGATGGAGCAATCGGCCAAGTCCGACCGCGCGGTACAGATGGCCGCGCTGGAGGTGCCCTTCGGTGCTCCCCCGCCTGCGGCGCCGGAAGGCCCCCGCTTCGCGGCCGGCGAGCCGAGATCGCAGGGCCCCGACGCCCGCCGCATGGGTCCTCCGCCCGGGGCCGAGCGCCCGATGGGCCATCCGGGCCGCCGGCCGATGGGGCCGCCGCCCGGTCCGCGCCCCGACCCGCTCGGCTATGCGCGGGCCCTGGCCGGAGCTGAGGCTGCCATCGGCATCCGCGCCGACCAGCTCGATGCCTGGCGCGACCTGACCGACGCGCTCCAGGCGAGCGCACCGCCGCCCGCCCCGTGCCGGCCGCGCCGCCCGGCGCCGGCCTGCCCGCAAGGCACGACGGCCGAAGGCGGAAATGCCGTCACGCCGGCCCCCTTCGGCGCCCTGGAGGCGCTTGCCGGGGGGCTGCAGGAACAGGGGCGTGTGGGCGAGCGCATCGCGCGGGCCATCAGCACCCTGAAGACCAAGCTGACGCAGGAACAGATGGAGCGCCTGGCGCGCATCGAGCCGGCCCTGCTGCCGCCTCCGCCCGGCGGCTTCCCCCCGCCTCCACCGCCCCCCGGCGGCCCGGGGCCAAGCGAAGAGGATTGAGGATCGCCCCCAGGCAGGGGGCTTCGGAAAGGAAGGGATACTCGCCGCCCTGATCGTCCCTTCCTGATGGCGAGCGTGCTTCGGCGCGCTCGCCATCCATCCCAGGCGCGACAACCACGCGCGCCTGAAACCGCCCCCCGCCCCGGGGGCATGTGTGGCCAGCGCAGCCAGCCCGCGCCGACGTTTCGGCCCCACCGCCCCCCGGTGGACCGGAACACGACACGCAGGATTGAAATCGCCCCCACGGTGGGGGCCTTGGGAAGGAAGGGACTCTCGCCGCCCTGAGATCATCCCTTCCCGACGGCGAGCGCGCTCCGGCGCGCTCGCCGCTCCCCTCAGAGCCAAGGCGTTCCGCGTTCGGATCCGCCTCCGCCCCAGAGGCATCCGCGGCCAGCGCTGCCGCCCTCTCGCCGCCGACTCGGCCCCACCGCCCCCCGGTGGACCGCAGCGCACGGCGCAGGGGATTGAAATCGCCCCCACGGTCGGGGGCATCGGAACAGGAAGGGATTCTCGCCGCCCTGATCGTCCCTTCCTAGCAGCGGGTGCGCCTCGGCGCGCCCGCTGCGCCGTTTTGCGCCGGCCCGGCGTCGATCCGCACCCGCACGGGCACGATGTCTCTCAGCGCGACATCCGCGGCAGGAAGCTGCCGCCTTCTTCCGCAAGGAATTCGTTCAAGGCCTGCCCCGCCGGCAGCAGGCGCTTCTCCCGCGCGCGCACCACCAGCCATTGGCGCATCACCGGCAGCCCCGCCACATCCAGAACCGCCAGCCGCCCGTCCGCCACCTCCGCGGCCACCGTGTGGGCGGAAATGAAGCTGAGGCCCAGCCCCGCCATCACCGCCTGCTTGATGGTCTCGTTGGAGCCGATCTCCATGGCGATGGCAGGCGCCTGGGCGCCCGCCTCCTCGAACACCCGCTCCATCAGGATGCGCGTGCCCGAGCCCGGCTCGCGCACCAGGAAAGCCTCCTTGGCCAGCTCATGCGGCGACAGGCGCTTGCGCCGCGCCAGCCGGTGCTCGGTCGGAGAGATGATCACATGGGGATGGTCGCCGATGACCAGCGTTTCCGCGTCCAGCTCCGCCGGCGGGCGGCCCATCACCGCCAGGTCGAAATCGAGGGTCTTCAAGCCGGAGATGATTTCGGCGCGGTTGCCGATCACCAGCTTCAGCTCAATGCTCGGAAAGCGCTTGCGGAAGGCGGCCAGGGCCATGGGCGCGAAATATTTCGCGGTGGAGACCACGCCCACCACCACCGAGCCCTGCTCCGGGCTGCGCAGGGCGACGATGGCGCGCTCAGCGTCCGCCACCGCCAGGGCGACGCGCTGCGACGCAGCAATCAGCTCCCGTCCCGCGGCCGTCGGTCGCATCTTTCCACCGATGCGCTCGAACACCGGCATCTGAAGCTCGTCTTCCAACGCCTTCATCTGAGCGGTCACCGCCGGTGGGCTCAAACCCAGTTCCTGTCCCGCTTTTGCGTAGGACCCCATGGCGTCCGCCAGGGCAACGAGGCGGAGCTGCTTCAATGTCAGGTGCAGCGCCATATTCCATTTTCCGGAATGTTGTGTTCAGTTCATTCAAATTTACATAAATCGCGGCCGGATGCAACTTTGGTCCAACAAAACAGGAGGGCCGCCAACATGGGTGCCGACGCCGCCATCGGGCAGATCAAGGATGCGAAGAAGAGGTACGCCGCGGGCGTGCTGAAATATGCCCAGATGGGCTATTGGGATGGCGACTACCAGCCGAAGGACACCGATGTCCTGGCGCTGTTCCGCATCACCCCCCAGGAGGGCGTGGATCCCGTCGAGGCCGCGGCCGCAGTCGCCGGTGAAAGCTCCACCGCCACCTGGACCGTGGTGTGGACCGACCGCCTCACCGCCGCCGACGTCTACCGGGCCAAGGCCTACAAGGTGGAGCCGGTGCCGGGCCAGCCGGGCCAGTACTTCTGCTATGTGGCCTATGACCTCGACCTGTTCGAGGAAGGCTCCATCGCCAACCTCACCGCCTCCATCATTGGCAACGTGTTCTCGTTCAAGCCGCTGAAGGCCGCGCGCCTGGAGGACATGCGTCTTCCGGTGGCCTATGTGAAGACCTTCCGCGGCCCGCCGACGGGCATCGTGGTGGAGCGCGAGCGCCTCGACAAGTTCGGCCGCCCGCTTCTGGGCGCCACCACCAAGCCGAAGCTGGGTCTTTCCGGCAAGAACTACGGCCGCGTCGTGTATGAGGCCCTCAAGGGCGGCCTTGATTTCGTGAAGGATGACGAGAACATCAACTCGCAGCCCTTCATGCACTGGCGCGACCGCTTCCTCTACTGCATGGAAGCCGTCAACAAGGCCCAGGCCGAGACCGGCGAGGTGAAGGGGCACTACCTCAACATCACCGCCGGCACCATGGAGGAGATGTACCGCCGCGCGGACTTCGCCAAGGAGCTCGGCTCCGCCATCGTGATGGTGGACCTGATCGTGGGTTGGACGGCCATCCAGTCCATCTCCAACTGGTGCCGCGAGAACGACATGATCCTCCACATGCACCGCGCGGGGCATGGCACCTACACGCGGCAGAAGAGCCATGGCGTCTCCTTCCGCGTCATCGCCAAGTGGCTGCGCCTGGCCGGTGTCGACCACCTGCATGCGGGCACCGCCGTGGGCAAGCTGGAAGGCGACCCCATGACCGTGCAGGGCTACTACAATGTCTGCCGCGAGATGACGACGAAGACCGACCTGCAGCGCGGCATCTTCTTCGACCAGGATTGGGGCGGCCTGCGCAAGGTGATGCCGGTGGCCTCCGGCGGCATCCACGCCGGCCAGATGCACCAGCTCATCGACCTGTTCGGCGAGGATGTGGTGCTTCAGTTCGGCGGCGGCACCATCGGCCATCCCGATGGCATCCAGGCCGGCGCGACCGCCAACCGCGTGGCGCTCGAAGCCATGATCCTCGCCCGCAACGAGGGCCGGGACATCCGCAATGAGGGCCCCGAAATCCTCATCAACGCCGCCAAGACCTGCGCCCCGCTCAAGGCCGCACTCGATACCTGGGGCGAGGTGACCTTCAACTACGCCTCCACCGACACGTCCGACTACGTGCCCACCGCGTCCGTGGCCTGAGGAGAGAAGACATGCGCATTACCCAAGGAGCCTTCTCCTTCCTGCCCGACCTCACCGACGCGCAGATCAAGGCCCAGGTGCAGTATTGCCTGGAGCAGGGTTGGGCGGTCTCGGTGGAATACACGGACGATCCCCATCCCCGGAACAATTACTGGGAGATGTGGGGCCCGCCCATGTTCGACCTGAAGGACGCGGCCGGCGTGTTCAGCGAGATCGCCGCCTGCCGCAACACCTTCCCCAACCACTATGTGCGGGTGAATGCCTTCGACTCCAGCCGCGGCTGGGAGACGGTGCGCCTCTCCTTCATCGTCCAGCGGCCGGCTAAGGAAGATGGCTTCCGCCTCGACCGCACCGAGTGGGAAGGCCGCACCCAGCGCTATGCCCTGCGCCATCGCGCCCAGTTCGAGGCGCGCTGACCTCGAATGACGGCGCCGGCCGCCCGCGTTTGTCTGCCTTCGCGGGCGGCCCCTGATCCCCTTTCACCGCTTCACCAGCGCGGCTGTTCCCACCGCGCAACTTAGCCGAGGATCGAGTGATGCTGGACGCAACCCTCTCCGCTCCGCCCGCCGCGTTGCCGGCGCGGGACGCCGACGGCAAGCTCGACCTCGGTGCTCTCTTCACCGAAAGCGAGGTGCCGGAATTCCTGGCCGACCTCGAAGCCGACCTCATCGGCCTGAAGCCGGTGAAGCGCCGCATCCGCGAGATCGCGGCCCATCTCGTCATCGGCCGCGCGCGGGAGCAACTGGGCCTCACCGCCGGCGCGCCGACCCTGCACATGACGTTCACGGGCAATCCCGGCACCGGCAAGACCACCGTCGCCCTCAAGATGGCCCAAATCCTCCACCGGCTGGGCTATGTGCGGCGCGGACACCTGGTCTCCGTGACGCGTGACGACCTGGTGGGCCAATATATCGGCCACACCGCGCCGAAGACCAAAGAGATCCTGAAGAAGGCCATGGGCGGCGTGCTGTTCATCGACGAGGCCTATTATCTCTACCGGCCCGAGAATGAGCGCGATTACGGCCAGGAGGCCATCGAGATCCTGCTGCAGGTGATGGAGAACCAGCGCGACGATCTGGTGGTGATCCTTGCCGGCTACAAGGACCGCATGGACCGCTTCTTTGAAAGCAATCCCGGCTTCCGCTCCCGCATCGCCCACCACATCGACTTCCCCGATTATGAGGATGAGGAGCTGGTGGCCATCGCCCGGTCCATGGCGGACGCCGCCGACTATCGCTTCAGCCCCGAGGCCGAGCGGGCGCTCGTGGAATATGTGACGGCGCGGCGCGGCCAGCCGAATTTCGCCAACGCCCGTTCCATCCGCAACGCCTTCGATCGCATGCGCCTGCGCCAGTCGCTGCGCCTGTTCGACACCGCCGGCCTCATCGATCGCGAGGCGCTGGAGACCATCACCGAAGGGGATGTGCGCGCAAGTCGCGTCTTCTCCGGCGGCATCGACGCCCCGCGCAGCGCGGCGAGCGTGTAAGACTAAAGTCCGATCTGGATCAAATCAGACGACGGCCCGCCGAACGGTCCGCAAGGGCAAAGCCCTCAGGGAGACGAACGTCATGTTGGAGCCTCAGGCGGCGCCGGCCGCCGCGCCTTGCGCCACATCCGGCATCAGCCTTTCCGCCGCGCTCGACGAGTGGGCGGGCGAGGACAGCGCGCGCCGGCAGGTGGCCCTCACCCTCAACGCCCTGGCCAAGGGGGCGGTGGCGCTCGCCGCCAGGATCGCCGAAGGCCCGCTCAGCGGCGATCTCGGCGCCACCCTTTCTTCCGGCGAGGCCGGCGAGGGACAGAAGGCGCTGGACGTGATCGCCAATGATCTCGTCATCGGCGCCCTGGCCGAAGCCCCGGTGGCCGCGGTCGCATCCGAGGAGAACGAGGCCCCCGTGCTGCTGGCGGCGGACGCCCCGCTGCTGGTGGCCATCGACCCGCTCGACGGCTCGTCCAATATCGACACCGACATTTCGGTGGGCACCATCTTCGCGGTGTTCCGCCGGCCGGAGGGGGCAAACGCCGCCGATCCCGCCGCCTTCTTCCAGAACGGGCGCGACCAGCTCGCCGCCGGCTATGTGGTCTACGGACCCCATGTGGCGCTGATGCTCACGGTCGGTGCCGGCACGTGGCACTTCGCCCTGGACCGCGAGGGCACGTTCCGCCTGGTGAATGCGGCGGTGAGCGTGAAGGAGGGCCTGGCGGAGTTCGCCATCAACATGTCGAACTACCACCACTGGGACGAGCCCGTGCGCGCCTATGTGGACGATTGCCTGGCCGGCAAGAATGGCCCGCGTGAGCGCGAGTTCAACATGCGCTGGGTGGCCTCCATGGTGGCCGATGCCCACCGCATCTTCCGCCGGGGCGGCATCTATCTCTATCCGGGCGACGGTCGGAAGGGCTACGCCCACGGCCGCCTGCGCCTGCTGTACGAGGCCTTCCCGGTCGCCTTCCTGATGGAGCAGGCGGGCGGCGCCGCCTGCGACGGGCGCGCCGACATCCTGGACCGCACCGCCGAGGCGCTGCACCAGCGGGTGCCGTTCGTGTTCGGCGCCAAGGACGAGGTGACGCGCGTGGCGCGCTACCACCTTTCGCCCGCGGGCCATGGCGAGCGCTCGCCCTTGTTCACGCGGCGCGGCCTGTTCATCTGATTTCCGGCGGGGCTCAAGAATGTCGGTCAAGCATCCCATCATCGTCGTCACCGGCTCTTCGGGCGCGGGAACGACCTCGGTCAAGCGCACCTTCGAGCAGATCTTCCGCCGCGAGGGCGTGAAGGCGGCCTATGTGGAGGGCGACGCCTTCCACCGCTACGACCGCCTTGAAATGCGCGAGCTGATGGCCGCCGAGGCGGCCAAGGGCAACAAGCACTTCAGCCACTTTTCCCCCGACACCAACCTGCTCGGGGAACTGGAAACCCTGTTCCGGGACTATGGCGCCACCGGCTCCGGCCGCTTCCGCCACTATGTGCACGATGCGGGCGAAGCCAAGCTCTACGGCGCCGAGCCCGGCCGCTTCACCCAGTGGGAGGATGTGGAGGCGGACACCGACGTGCTCTTCTATGAGGGCCTGCACGGCGCCGTTGTCACCGACGACATCAACATCGCCCAGCATGCGGACCTGAAGATCGGCGTGGTTCCGGTGATCAACCTCGAATGGATCCAGAAGATCCATCGCGACAAGGCCACCCGCGGCTATTCCACGGAAGATGTCACTGACACCATCCTGCGCCGCATGCCCGATTACGTGCACTATATCTGCCCGCAATTCACGGAGACGGACATCAACTTCCAGCGCGTGCCGACGGTGGACACGTCCAACCCGTTCGTCGCCCGCTGGATCCCGACGCCGGACGAATCCATGGTGGTGATCCGCTTCCGCGACCCCCACGGCATCGATTTCCCGTACCTGCTCTCCATGATCCACAACAGCTTCATGTCGCGGGCGAATTCCATCGTCATTCCGGGCAACAAGCAGGATCTCGCCATGCAGCTCCTGCTGACGCCCCTCATCATGAAGCTGATGGACCGGAAGCGCCGGGCCGGCTGAGGCCCGCCTTCCCGAAACCACATCGCGGACCTGCTCCCGGCGCCGGCCCAGCTGGCGCCGAACGGAAACGGCTGGCCCGCGTGCTCCGCTCCCGCGCGTGGGGGAGACAGGGGGAGGGTGGCACGTTCTATGAGCCCTAGGACGCGTGGCAGCCACCCTCCCCCAGTTCTCGCGCCGCGCCGGACCCGGGCCATGCCGGGGACCACCCCGGTCATCGCCCTCCCCTCGCGGGGCGGGCTGCGGCAGCGGCGCGATGCCGCCCGGTGCCGGGCGGGTCCGCTCAAACATCATGCGGGCTTGCATCACGCGGGCTCGGCCAACGGCCCGGGAGCCCTGCCCGCGGGCCGTCGAAATCCAAGCCAAGCCCGCGGCCCCCAAGCCCAAGCGCGCAAACCTTCAGAGCGAAGGGAAACAAGCCGCAAGGGGACCCAAGGTTGCGAAGGGAGAGAACATCATGACCGCGCACGCCGTGCTGACAGAACCAGCCCTCGACCGTTCCCCGGGCGCCTTGGCCTGGCCCGTCACCGCCGCCGTGCGCGCACTCGCCATGGATGCGGTGGAGCAGGCGAAATCGGGCCATCCCGGCGCCCCCCTGGGCATGGCGGAAATCGCCGCCGTGCTGTGGCGCGAGCATCTGCGGCACAATCCCGCCGATCCCTCCTGGCCCGACCGCGACCGCTTCGTGCTCTCCAACGGGCATGGCTCCATGCTCATCTATGCGCTGCTGCACCTGACGGGCTATGACCTGCCCATCGCCGAGCTGAAGCGCTTCCGCCAGCTCCACGCCCGCACGCCCGGCCATCCGGAAGTGGGCATGACGCCGGGCGTGGAGACCACCACCGGCCCGCTGGGCCAGGGCCTCGCCAATGCGGTGGGCATGGCGCTGGCGGAAAAGACCCTGGCCGCCCAGTTCAACCGGCCCGGCCTCGCCATCGTCGACCATCGCACCTTCGTGTTCCTGGGCGACGGCTGCCTGATGGAAGGCGTCAGCCACGAGGCCTGCTCCCTGGCGGGGCGGCTCGGCCTCGGCAAGCTCGTCGCCTTCTATGACGACAACGGCATCTCCATCGACGGCAAGGTGGAGGAGTGGTTCCCTGACGACACCCCCGCCCGCTTCGAGGCCTATGGTTGGCACGTCGTGCGCGATGTGGACGGCCACGACCCCGCCGCCCTCGCCAAGGCCATGGATGCCGCCTTGGCGGAAACCGGCAAGCCCTCCCTCATCTGCTGCAAGACCGTCATCGGCCGGGGCGCGCCCACCAAGCAGGGCCACCAGGACACCCACGGCGCGCCCTTGGGCGCGGACGAGATCGCGCGCACCCGGGCCGCCATGGGCTGGACCCACGCGCCGTTCGAGATTCCCGACGAGGTCTATGCCGCGTGGGACGCCCGCAAGACCGGCGCCGCCCGCCAGCAGGCCTGGGAAGCCCGCATGGCCGCCTATGAGCGCGCCTATCCCGACGAGGCCGCCGAATTCCGCCGCCGCCTGGCCGGCGACCTTTCCGCAGCCTTCACCTCCACCTTCGATGCGGCGCTCGAAGCCGCCATCGCGAAGAAGGAGAACATCGCCACCCGCAAGGCCAGCCAGCAGGCGCTGGCGGCGCTGGCCCCGGCGGTGCCCGAATTCCTGGGCGGCTCGGCGGACCTTGCCCATTCCAACCTCACCACCTTCCCCGGCTCCACCCCGGTGACGCGGGACCCGGCGGGCAACCAGGTGCTCTACGGGGTGCGCGAGTTCGGCATGTCGGCCATCGCCAACGGCATCGCCCTGCACGGCGGCTTCATCCCGTTCGTGGCCACGTTCCTGGTGTTCTCGGACTATGCCCGCAACGCCATGCGCATGAGCGCGCTGATGGGGCAAAGGGTCATCTACATCCTCACCCACGATTCCATCGGCCTGGGAGAGGACGGGCCCACCCACCAGCCGGTGGAGCATGTGGAGAGCCTGCGCCTCATCCCCAACCTGGATGTCTGGCGCCCCGCCGACACGGTGGAAACACTGGTGGCCTGGCGCTGCGCCCTCGCGCGCAAGAACGGCCCGTCCGCCCTCATCCTCTCGCGCCAGAACCTGCCGTGCTGGGAGCACTCGGCCACACAGGCGGAAGCCATGGCCGACGGCGCCTATGTGGTGCGCGAGAGCGCCGCGCCGCCCAAGGCGGTGCTGGTGGCCACCGGCTCCGAGGTGAAGCTGGCTCATGCCGCCGCTGAGCTTCTGGAGGCCGAGGGCGTGCCCACCCGCCTCGTCTCCATGCCCTGCCGCGACCGGTTCGAGGCGCTGTCCGAGGAAGCGCGCGCGGCGCTGGTTCCCGCCATCATCCCTATCGTGACGGTGGAAGCGGGGGTGACGCGCGGCTGGCGGGGGCTCGGCTGCTCCGGCGTCACCGCCATCGGCATCGACCGGTTCGGCGAATCCGCCCCTGAAAAGGACCTCTGGCCCCTGTTCGGCTTCACCGCCGAGAAGGTGGCTGAAGCCGTGCGCCGCGCGGCCGAGTGAGCCACATGCCCTCTCCCGCCAGCGGGGGAGGGATCGGAAGAGAGCCGCCGCCACCTTCCATCAACGGAGCCCGGGAGCGCGCCGCCCGTGCGGCGGCGGAAGCGACCCGCACAAACGACAGACGAACCAAGGGAGAGGACAATGGCCCTCGTGTCCATGCGCCAGCTGCTTGACCATGCGGCGGAGCATTCCTACGGCCTTCCGGCCTTCAACGTGAACAACATGGAGCAGGTGAAGGCCATCATGGAGGCGGCCCGCGCCACCTCATCGCCGGTCATCCTCCAGGGCTCGGCGGGCGCGCGCAAATATGCGGGCGAGCCGTTTTTGCGCCACCTCATCGCCGCCGCGGTGGAAGCCTATCCGGAAATCCCGGTGGTGATGCACCAGGACCATGGCGCCTCCCCCGCCGTGTGCCTCGCGGCCATCAAGTCCGGCTTCTCCTCGGTGATGATGGACGGCTCCCTGAAGGAAGACGGCAAAACCCCCGCCGATACCGAGTACAACACCGCCGTCACCGCCAAGGTGGTGGAATTCGCCCATGCGGTGGGCGTCTCGGTGGAAGGCGAGCTGGGCTGCCTCGGCTCCCTGGAAACCGGCAAGGGCGAGGCGGAGGACGGCCACGGGGCCGAGGGCACCCTCGACCATTCCAAGCTGCTCACCGATCCGGACGAGGCCGCCCAGTTCGTGAAGGCCACCCAGTGCGACGCGCTCGCCATCGCCATCGGCACCTCTCACGGCGCCTACAAGTTCACCCGCAAGCCCACCGGCGACATTCTCGCCATCGAGCGGGTGAAGGCCATCCACCAGCGCATTCCCACCACCCACCTGGTGATGCACGGCTCCTCCTCCGTACCCCAGGAGCTGCTGGAAGAGATCCGCACCTATGGCGGCGACATCAAGGAAACCTATGGCGTGCCGGTGGAGGAGATCCAGGAGGGCATCCGCTACGGCGTGCGCAAGGTGAACATCGACACCGACATCCGCCTCGCCATGACCGCTGCCATGCGCCGGGTGGCGGCCAAGAACCCTTCCGAGTTCGATCCGCGCAAGCTGCTCACCGCCGCCATGGACGAGGCCAAGAAGGTGTGCATCTCCCGCTTCGAGGCGTTCGGCTCCGCCGGCCAGGCCGAGAAGATCCGCCCCATCGACCTGGATGACATGGCCCGGCGCTACGCCGCCGGCAGCCTCAGCCAGACGGTGCATTGATGCCAAAGGCCCATGGGCCTGCCCCTTGGGTATGCTTCATGGGCCTGCGTCTTCGGCCTTTGAGGCCCCTCGCGCGGCGCTTGAGCAAGCGCGCTGGCTCCGGTCGAAGACCGGCGTCGAGGGGCTGATGCCCCCCACGCGGACGCTGACCGCGTGGGACCGACAGGTGACCTGCCGTCCCCGGGCAGGACGCGGAGCCGCCGGCGCGCAGCCGCCGCGGCGAAGGGCCGGGGTGCCGGGAGCGACCTCACCCGGCGCCCCGGCCCCGGCGGGCCACGCACCTGTCATCACCATGACGTGGAGAACCGGCCCAAGGCCGGGTATGAAGAGCATCGATCGAAGACCCCTCAAGGAGGCTCCCATGGCCCGCGCGCACCCCATCATCGCCCCGTCCATCCTCTCGGCGGACTTCGCCCGCCTCGGCGCCGAGGTGCAGGCGGTGCTCGACGGTGGGGCCGAGTGGATCCATTTCGACGTGATGGACAATCACTACGTGCCGAACCTCACCATCGGCCCGCTCGTGCTCCAGTCCCTGCGCAAGACCACCGACGCCTTCGTCGACGTGCACCTGATGGTGAAGCCGGTGGATGGCATGATCGAGGCCTTCGCAGCCGCCGGCGCCAGCCTCATCTCCTTCCATCCGGAAGCCAGCGAGCATGTGGACCGCTCGCTCCAGCTCATCCGCTCCAAGGGCGTGAAGGCGGGCCTGGTGCTGAACCCGGCCACCCCCCTCTCGGTGCTCGACTACACGCTGGACGCGCTCGACCTGGTGCTGGTGATGTCGGTGAACCCCGGCTTCGGCGGACAGGCCTTCATTCCGAGCGCGCTCGACAAGCTGAAGGCGATCCGCGAGCGCATCGACGCCTCGGGCCGCGACATCCGCCTGGAGATCGACGGCGGGGTGAAGGTGGACAATATCGGCGCCATCGCGGCGGCCGGCGCCGACACGTTCGTGGCTGGCAGCGCCATTTTCGGCGCCAAGGACTACGCCGCCACCATCGCCGCCATGAAGGGTGAGATCGCGGCCGCCACCGGCCCCGCCGCGGCCGCCTGAGCCGGCCGGCCGCCCCCTGAGAATGAAGGCCCGTGAGCCTGGCTCGCGGGCCTTTTCCATCCGTGGGTTGCGGCGGCACCGGCGGGACGCGCGCTCGCGGGAAAGAACATCGAGACCGGACATCTCAAATCGCCCGCGCCATCAGCCGTGACGCTTGCGCAAGGCCGACGCGACCGGGAGCCCGACAGGTCCATTCCACGCCTCCGGGGCGCCGACCGGTTCGGCCCCGGGGCCCTCAGATCATGCCGTCACAGCGCCGGTTCGAACGCCACCGCGCGGCCGAAGAAGCGGGAGGCGATCCGTGACGCGAGGTCCGGTGCGCCGGTGGTGAGGAAGCGGCGGACGCCGGCACCGCGCGTGTCGAGATCCGGGTGCCGGTCAAGATAGGCGCGCAGGCTCATGGCCGTCACCTGGGGCTGGGAGAGGATCTGCGTCGTCGCCGGAAGCGCGCGGCGGAACAGGGGCTCCACCAGCGGATAATGGGTGCAGCCGAGGATGCAGACATCGGGCTCGCGGCCGCCCATGCCCGCGCGCAGGTCGGCCACATAGCCCTCGACCGCGCGAGCCAGCTCCGCCTCGCCGGCATCATCCTCGATCAGGCGCACCAGGCTCGGGCAGGCCTGCTGCCACACCGCCACATGGGGCGCGCGCTTGTGGATCTCCCCCGCGAACGCTCCGCTGTCCACCGTATGGCGCGTGGCGAACACGGCCACCGCCACCTTGGCGGCGCCATCCACACGGGGAAGGGGCGGCTGGTCCGCGATCCAGGGCACCCCGGTCACCTCTTCCACCACCGGCACGATGACACCGAGCACTCGCCGCTCGGGATAAAGGCGGGGCAGCCATTCGTGCTGCAAGCGCCGCAGCCCGCGCGCCGCGGCCGTGTTGCAGGCCAGGATGACCAGCCCGCAATCCTCGCGGAACAGGCGCTCCACCGCGCGCACGGTGAGGGCGTAGATCTCCTCGGGCGACTTGTCGCCATAGGGCGCGTGGGCGTGGTCGCCGAGATAGATGAGGTTCCGGTCCGGCAGGGCCGCGTCGAGGGCACGCATGACCGTAAGGCCGCCGCTCCCCGAATCGAAGACACCGATATTCATGGTGAACTTCATGCCGCGAAAGACGCGCCGGGGCCAGAGGTTGAAACCATGCCGCGACCAGCTGCTGCGCCGGGGAGATGGACCATGCGGAAGCGACAAGATCCGGCGGTCGATGGCGGGAGAGCATGGCACGCCCGCAGCCGGGTGGGCCGTGTGAACCCGACCCGGCGGAACTGCGAGGCCCGCGAGCGATACTCGCGGGCCTGCCGGGCATCAGGCGATCTTGCGTTCCGCCTTGGCGTGCATGGAACCGGTCTCGCGGGCCCGCACATGCCAGGACAGGGCTTCCTCGATGACGTGCGGCGTGTGGCCGCCGCGCGCGGTGGCGCGGGCGAAATAGTCTTCCATCTCGTCGCGGAAGGAGGGGTGCACGCAATTGTCGATGATGACGCGCGCCCGTTCGCGCGGCGCCAGCTCGCGCAGATCCGCGAGGCCCACCTCGGTGACAAGGATGTCCACATCGTGCTCGGTGTGGTCCACATGGCTCACCATGGGCACCACCGAGGAGATCGCGCCGCCCTTGGCGATGGACTTGGTGACGAACACCGACAGATAGGCATTGCGCGCGAAGTCGCCCGAGCCGCCAATGCCGTTCATCATATGGGTGCCGCCCACATGGGTGGAGTTCACATTGCCATAGATGTCGAACTCGAGCGCCGTGTTGATGCCGATGATGCCCAGGCGGCGGATAATCTCCGGATGGTTGGAGATTTCCTGCGGCCGCAGGATGAGGCGCGACTTGTAGTCGGTGATGTGCGGCATCACTTGGTCGTGCTTGGCTTTCGACAGGGTGATGGACGAGCCCGAGGCGAAATTCAGCTTGCCGGCGTCGAACAGGTCGAAGGTCGAATCCTGCAGCACCTCGGAATACATGGTGAGGTCATGGAACGGGCTCTCGATGAAGCCGTGCATGACCGCGTTGGCGATGGTGCCGATGCCGGCCTGGAGCGGCTGCAGGCGCTCGGTGAGCCGGCCCACCTTCACTTCATGGCCCAGGAACTCCATGAGGTTGGAGGCGATGGCCGCCGTCTCATGGTCGGGCGGCAGCACGTTGGAGGCCGAATCCAGCTTCTCGGTGATGACGATGGCGGCGATCTTCTCCGGCGGCACCGGAATGAAGGGCAAGCCCACTCGGCTCTCGGGGGTCACCACCGGGATCGGCTCGCGGAACGGGCGGCGGGTGGGAATGTAGATGTCGTGCAGGCCTTCCAGCTCGGCCGGCTGGGTCAGGTTGATCTCGACGATCACCTTTTCCGCCAGGATGGCGAAGGTGGCCGAATTGCCGACGGACGTGGTGGGCACGATGCCACCGGACGCGGTGATGCCCACCGCCTCGATGATCGCGACGTCGATGGGGCCCAGCTGGCGGGTGCGCAGGTGCTCCACCGTCTCCGACAGATGCTGGTCGACGAACATCACCTCGCCGGCATTGATGGCCTTGCGCAGCGCCGGGTCGGACTGGAACGGGATGCGGCGCGAGAGCAGGTGCGCCTCGGCCATCTGCTTGTCGAGGTCGTTGCCCAGCGAGGCGCCGGTGATGAGCGTGACCTTGAGGGGCTCGCCCTTGGCGTGCGCCTCCTTCGCCCGGGCGGCGAGCGCCATGGGCACCGCCTTGGCCTCACCCGCGCGGGTGAACCCGCTCATGCCCAGGATCATCCCATCCTTGATATGGCTGGCAGCCTCGTCCGCGGACACGATCTTGTCACGCAGGGAGGCGAGGCGAATGCGGTCTTGAGGCATGGTGGCGTTTCCCCCGAGGGTTTCCTCGAACAGTGTTCCCAAAACAGTGTTCCCACCGCGCATAGCCAGCGCAATGGCTTCCTCGGAATTCGACTATAGACAATAAGCGCCTCACGCGCAGATGCAGATGGGCAGGCCCAAAGTGTCGCGCCCGGGCGGATCGGGAAAGCGCAAAGCCTTGCCATATGCGACTCTTTTGGCGCTCCAGGCACACGCACACGCATCAATCAGGTCATCGAGCCCCGCTCTCAGTGCAAGGGCGGTTTGCGCTGAAAGCGCATCCACCGGTATCCCACGGGACGCGAGTAGAGACCGCCGCAGCTCCAGCCCGGGGAGATGGGGCCGATTCTTCACCTTCTTCGGCAACGGCAGAGGCTGGCCGTCATTCATGGCCCAGAAGGCCACCTCGGGGTGGCACTCGTGCACCTGCTCCACCAGCTCGGAACGTTCACGCAGCAGCGCATCCACCTCGCCCATCTTCGGGAACAGGTGGAAGCATTGCTTGGCCACCGCCCGTGGCGGATCGGATGATGCCAGGGCCGCGGCGCAGGCGGCGCGATAGCGCTTGCCCTCGTCCTCTCCCGGCTGCAGCCCGGCCATCACGGCGGCGCGCGACGGCACAGAGAAGACCGAGGATTGGCGGCCGCCCAGCAGCGGCCGCACCAGGCGCTCGGCCTCCCGCCCGCCGGGCCCCGCCCGTTCCGGAAAGCCAATCGGCATGTCGATGGCGACCACGGGAAAGGGCGGCGACGGGAACAGGTCCGCGAGGCGCTCCACACGGCTGATGTGCAAGAGGTCCGCGCCGTTCCAGCGCGCGCAGATCCAGCCACCCCGGCAACCATCGACGCCCAGGAACAGCCGCTCCACCGGCAGCGGGCTCGCGGGCGGTTCGCTCGCGGGCAGTTGGCTGGCGCGCACTTGGCTGGCGCGCACTTGGGTTCCGGGCACTTCGCTCGTAACAGCCTTGCCTACGTCGGCTTGGTCGGCCGCACCATGGACCGCCGCAACTTGGTCAGCTGCGACTTGGACCACCGCGACTTCGACCACCGCACCTTGGACCGCAACGCCTTGCCTGCTCATGGCGTCGCCAGGCTCCGGTTCAGTCCTCGCCGGCCCGGGCCTGCGGGAGAGGGATCGTCGAGGGCTGGGGCACGGGGGCCGAGTAGTATTGGCGCTTCGGCAGTGATCCGGTCATGTCACCATTGCCGGAGGGCGCATAGGACATGGGCCCGGGCGGCCGCATGCCTTCCGGCCCCACCTGCCAGCCCGGAGGCAGCTGGTTGCCATTGGGGCGGGGAGCCGGCTGCTGGCGGTGCTGCGCCGGCACGGGGGCGGGCGGCGCCATTGGCGCGGCGGCGGGCTCCGGCGGCAGCGGCTGCGGACGTTCGGGAATGGGTTCCGGCGCAGCCAGGGGCGCCGGCTGCTGCATCTCCGGCTGGGGCTGCGGCGGCATGGCGACGGGCATGGGCCGGCCCGCGGCGGCCATGGCGCCGGCCGGCAGCGGCATGGGCTTGGGCGCGGGCTTGCAGATCATGCGGCCCTTGGCATGGCGCATCAGATCCACGTGGATATGGTCGTAGTGGAAGATATTGGAGCCGGGCGCGAGCACGGTCGTGAAGCGCTCGCAGGCGCCAGCCTGCACCTGCAGCAGGAAACCGCGCTCCTCGGGCGTGCCCTTCCAGCCGTTCTTGACGGTGATCCACTGGCCGTCGGCGGTGCGGAAGGCGCCGATATCCAGCGCATTGCCGAAGGCATGCTCGGAAATCTTGCTGTTCGCCTGCCCGTTCATGTTGCGGCAGGAATAGGAGGACATCTGGCGGATGGCCACCACCGGCTGGCCCAGCCACGCCTCTGCGGCCGGTTCCACCACCGTCTGCACCCAGGCATCGAGCTCGCGGATGACCGGGCAGGCGAGCCGGGCGGACGGCTCCACCACCACATTGCCCTCGGCGAAGGCATGGACACGGAAGGGATATTCCATGCCGCACGCACCATCGCCGTTGATGGCCGACAACGGCTCCATGAAGGCGGAAGGCACTACGCCCTTCTCCGCCAGGCACTGCTCTTCAGCCTCGGTGCGCCAGGAATCCCGCCCATCATCGCCGAAACGGCAACCGGAGAGCAGAACCGCGCAAACGAGCGGAGCAACGAGATACCAAGGTCCGCCGCGCATCATGGGCGGAACACTGGCGGATGTGGCGTTGCGGAGAAGTTAAAGCGGCAGAGATTTTCACCCTTTCCGAGACCCCTTCCAGGGTCCATCGGCGAAGGTGGGGCACAGGCCTGCACCCATCACGCCGCCTGTCCGGAACGGTGGCGGGGAGGCACCCGCGAAGGATGCAGGCCGCGAGGGGGCACCCAGTCGGCCCCAGTCGCGGCGCCTCAGCCTTGGACCGACGGCTTGCCGGCGGCAACGGCTGGGATGGCCGGGGCGTCGGTAGTCGCGGGCGGCTGCTCGCCCCCAACCCGCTCGTCATCCGCAGGAGTAGCGACGCGGGCGTGCTGCGTGGCGCCAGTGGGCGGAAGTTCTTCCATGGCCGATTGCAACTGAAGCGCAAGCTTCTGCAACTCTTCCGGCATATCTTCCTGGACATAATCGTCGAACAGCTGGCGCAGCTCGCGACCCAGGAGATCCTGTCGCGCGGAGATATCGCGTCGATGAGGAGTGCGCATGCCGCGGGTCTCTTTCTGGTCCTGCAAGGTCATTGGGGAGGAAGCACGGGGGTGGGACCTGCCGACACCACAGGCAGGCGCCGCGCCGCGCATCGCAAGCACGTCGCCCGGCTGGCCAGCCCTGGTGCCGCTGGCTCCGCCGGCAAACGCGCAACACCCGCGCCGACGGAAGCCCCCGTGTGACACCCTCCCCACCCCGATTCAATATGGGAGAACACCGTACCACTCCCCCGCGCGGAGGACTGGCTGGCGGGGTCAATCCCGATAGAGCCGGCTGGAGCCATCGCCCACCGCCTGATCATCCTCCATATCCTCGACCGCCACCTCGTGGACCGAGTTGTTGGCCGAGAATTCTGCGGCGACACGCCGCAGCAGGGCCTGCTCCTCATCCCGCACCCGAATACGGCGCCGACGCATCACGGCCTGGGGAAAATCGCGTCCGCAATCCTGCGGCGCGAACTCCATCGTGTCGTAGCCGCGATGAACCTCACTCGCCGGCCATGCGGCAGGGGGCCTCCCGGCCGCGGATTGCATTGCTTTCATGGCATCCTCCATGCGCGAGCATGTCTGCGTCCGCATGAGCGCGAGCGCATCGCCTTCCACGGCCGGACCACCCCGCCTTTCGCGAGACCAATCCCGCCTTCCGCGTGAACGGCATCCCCCGCGCGCTCAAGCAACCTTGGTAAGCGGGGATATAACGCGCGATGCCGGGCCCGGTTCCCCGCGCCGCGGGGGGCGAGGACGGTCCCAAATGAAAAGGGCGCTCAATGAGCGCCCTTCATTACTCCACTGGCCTTGATGCCGGCGTCAGCGGCACTGCACCCGGTAACGGTTGCCGTAGGCGTCACGCGCCCAGCAAGCCTTCGGGGTGGTTTCCGCGCCGATGATGGCACCGGTGCCGGCACCGATCAGGCCGCCCACGAGGGCGCCAGTGCCAGTGCCCGTGGCCGCAGCGCCGATGGCCGCGCCAGCGCCACCGCCCAGCAGGGCGCCGCCCACCGCGCGATCCTGACGGGAATATTCGCTGCATCCCGCGAGAGCGAGCGCCAGGCTACCCACAATGAGAGCCGCTTTCATTGTCATCTCCCTTGCCCATGATCTCGCCCAAGCGGGCCGAGATATCCAGCCGAACCCAAGACATGCTCCGGGGCAGGCTCCGCAGTGCCTGTGGGCGAGGTTGAGCGCCCAGTCAAGAACACGGTCCGACGCTGCGGCATATAACACAGGACGAACCGATGCGGCCAATATCTGTCAGCCGCCAGCCAGCGGACGAGCCGACGAGAAACACCCGTTTTGCGAGCACTCCCAACGCGTCGGGCCACGGCCCCATCGCGGGGTCAGCTGCGTTGGGGCTGCCGCCAGCCCCAACGCCCTGCCGTGAGCCCGAGTGCCTCAATCCTTGGGATTGAGGGCTGCATCCGTGGCGGCGCCCAGACCGTTGAAGGAGATCGGCACGGCGATGCGCTTGCGCGCAGCGTCCACGAATTCAAGCCGACCCGGCCCCTTCGCGGCCTTCAGGGCGGCCAGTTGGTCGGCCTTCAGCTCCACATCGGCAAAGCAGCCGCGCGGGCACGAGGAAAACACCGTGTCGATGCCGCTCTTCGCCTTGTCGTCGAGATAGAGCGTGGCGCCCGGCGGCAGGAAAACGCCCGCGGGGAGCTGCACGATGAGGTGCACCGGCTGGTCCTTCGCGGCGCGGCCCACCACGATCTGGGTGAGCAGGCCCTGCTGTCCCTGCGCCTGGACGCCGGTCACCGCCTCGCACACCTTCGCCGCCTGAGGCTGGGGCACCACGCAGCGCACGACCCAATCGCCATAGGTGGCGGTGGTGGCCTGAGGGCCCGCGGGCTCGGCGGCGGCAGCCGGCTTCTTCGCCTGATTGCCCGAAGCAGCGGCGTTCTGGGCCTGTGCCGCGCCAGCGCCACCCAGCACGAGGCCGACCGCCAGAGCGAGCACCGCGCCGCCGGCGGACGTGAAGAGACGAGCAGAAAGCGCCATCGAACGAAACCTCATGCAAGCGACAGGTGAAGCGATGCCAGCCTTCCAATGGGCAGGCGCCGATGAAGACAGGTCCGCTGACGGCCCCAGACACCCGGACCTGTACGCGCGAGGGATCAGGCGCGCCAGCCACGGCCTCCGGCGGCCCCGTCGAATCCGACCCAGCTACCAGGAATAGGGGTATCTCCCCAATCCGCCCACGGCCTCCAGCACGCGGGGGTTGCATTTCGGCTGTAGAGGAGAATCCATCGTTCGGTGTGGGCTATTCCCCACAGCCCGGCTCTGCCGGAGCACGCGGGCCAGGGAAAGGGAAAGGGAAAGGGAAAGGGAAAGGGAAAGGGAAAGGGGCCGCCCGCCCCCTCGCCGGCCGCAGACCTGAAGGCGGCCACCATCTCGCGACGGATCACCCCGCGCGGACACTGCCGCCGCGATCAAGCCGCGCCTTGCAGCACTGGCCACAGCCGGTGAACCGGAGGGGATGCCTCCAGTCGCCGGTCAGCCGCGCTGGGGTTCAAAACTCCACGTCGAGCTCTTCCAGCTCATCCGGCTCGGCAAGGGCGCCCTCAATCCACTCCTGCATCACGGGCAGCGCCATGATCCGGTCGCGATAGGCCGTGGTTTCCGCGTCGGCGGTGACGTCATAGGTGGTGAAGCGCGAGCACACCGGCGCGTACATGGCATCGGCGAGCGTAGGAGTGGCCCCCATCAGGAACGGCCCGCCATGGGCGGTGAGGCAGCCGCGCCAGATGGCCAGGATGCG
Source organism: Xanthobacter variabilis (assembly GCF_043831965.2). NCBI lineage: Bacteria > Pseudomonadati > Pseudomonadota > Alphaproteobacteria > Hyphomicrobiales > Xanthobacteraceae > Xanthobacter > Xanthobacter variabilis. The sequence goes on along the minus strand of NZ_CM195533.1, from coordinate 1,270,295 downwards.
GTCGATATCCGCCTGGGCGCCGGCCCACACCTTGAAGCCGGGATAACGGGCCTTGATGTTCATGGGCAGCGCCGAGCGCAGATTTGCGAAGCCCGAATGCATCTCGCCCGAGATAGACAGGCAGTGGGCCCGCACCGCGCGGTCCGCCGGCAGCAGCCCCGCCTGAGGGAAAATTTCGGCCAGGATGGCGCCGATGGCCAGGGTGTCCCACACCGTGATGTCGTCCAGCACCAGGCGCGGCACCAGGAAGGAGGGGGACAGCAGCAGCAGCTCCGCCTTCGCGTCCGGATCATCGACCGGCACCCGCTCTTCCTCGAAGGCGAGGCCCGCCATCTTGCACAAGAGCCAGCCGCGCAACGACCAGGAGGAGTAATTCTTGCTGGAGATGGTGAGAGTTGCCATGTTTGCCATACGCCTCGGCTGTTCCACGGGCTTCGGGACGACACGGTGGCACCTCCGGCGCGCTCCGCCCCCGCCAGGTGCTGGCGAGGGGGGTGGGAGCGACAAACCTTCGGCCCCGGTGACGAAGCATGTTGCAATGCACCACGCCGCGCTTCAATATCTCTCTAACAGGTACAACTGAACTCGCGACCAGGAAAGAGCAAAAACGTCCCTGCGACAATAACTTAAGGTTTCGCTTTCGGCGCGATGTCGCTTAAGCTCGAAGGCGGAGCGGAAGGACGGTTCAGCCACATGATCGGGTGCCTTCTTCGTTTGGTGCTGCCGACCTCCGCCGGAGCCCGGTGGTGTAGGGAGCCATGATGTATTTGGCCTATCAGACCCAAGCCGACCTCATGCAGCCGCTGCGCTTTGCGGCGGGGCTCACGCGGCAGACCCTCAACGGTCCTCTCATCAACGGCTTCGCCCATGCCGGGCTGCGCCACATCTCCGCCGCCTGTGAGCTGGTGGAGCGCGCCGGCCTCAGTCACGGGCGCCCCGATTTCGGCATCCGTACCGTGGAGGTGGGCAACCAGGAAGTGCCGGTGACGGAGGAGAACACCGCCGTTCTGCCCTTCGGCACCCTCCTGCACTTCAAGAAGGAAACGGACGTGGCCCAGCCCCGTGTGCTGGTGGTGGCGCCCCTCTCCGGTCACTTCGCGACGCTCCTGGTCAACACGGTCAAGACCCTGCTGCCGGACCATGACGTTTATATTACCGACTGGCATAATGCGCGGGACGTGCCCCTGTCCGAGGGCCCCTTCGCCTTCGACGATTATGTGGAGCATGTGATCCGTTTCCTGGAGGTGCTGGGGCCGGGGGCCCACCTTCTGGCGGTGTGCCAGCCCTGCGTGCAGGCCCTGGTGGCCACCGCCGTCATGTCCCAGGACAACAATCCGGCAACGCCGCGCTCCATGACCCTCATGGCCGGGCCCATCGACTGCCGCATCAATCCCACGGCGGTGAACAAGCTCGCCACCACCAAGCCCATCAGCTGGTTCGAGCGCAATCTCATCTCACGAGTGCCGCGCGGGTTCGCCGGGTCGGGCCGGCGGGTGTATCCGGGCTTCCTCCAGCTCACCGCCTTCGTGAACATGAATTTCGGCCGCCACATGAAGGCGCACTTCGACCTCTACAACAGCCTGGCAGAGGGCGACGACGAAAAGGCCGAGACCACCAAGAACTTCTACGACGAGTATTTCGCGGTGCTCGATCTGGATGCGGATTTCTACCTCCAGACCGTGCGCTACGTGTTCCAGGAATACCGCCTGCCGAAAGGTGAATTGACCTATCGCGGGCGTCCGCTGGACTTCGGCGCCATCCGGCGCACCGCATTGCTCACCGTGGAAGGCGAGCGCGACGACATCTGCTCCCTCGGCCAGACCGTGGCCGCCCAGGAGCTGTGCCGGAACCTTCGCCCCCACAAGAAGCGCCACCATATGCAGGCCGGCGTGGGTCATTACGGCGTCTTCTCTGGCCGCAAATGGGCGGGGCAGGTCTATCCCATCGTCCGCAACCACATCCTGGCCAGCGACTGAGATTGATTTCCACCGCGGCCGGACACGCATTCCCAGCGATGCGGGCCGCGGGCAGGAGATGCGCCGACCAACCTGGGTGGCATGTCCCCGCTCCATGAAACGGGACATGCCTGCGGCGGAACGCGGATACCGTCAGTAATCCCGCGGCCTCACGGATGCCGGGCCGCATTGTCCGGGTCCGCGCTCACGCGGTCATCGGCGCTTCTGGCGCGCGCCGACTTCACCCCCCTGCATGCGTGCCGCCCCTGCCGAGCAGTGGAGCCGATGGCGCGCCGCCGGGCACGGCGCGAGCGTGGAGAGGAATACCCCTGATCTCTTTGCGTCCGGCCATCAGCCATGCCGGCACATCGCCATGCGGGTTCGTCCGCAGGCCGCGCGCGCCACAAGGGGCACAACTCCGACAGCCCCCTGCATCACCACGGGACGGAAGCACCGCGCCGCGCCGGGCGTAGACCGCCGAGCGGGACCGGCACGCGCGCCCAAACTCAGTCCGGCGCCTGTCGCAACGGCAGCAAAAGCAAGAAAACCTCAGAAAGAGGCGCGACAACGAATGAAGATATTATGACAACCCCGCATTGGTCGTGGCATTTTTCCGCTGCGCGGCCTCTGATATTGGAAATCCCGAAGCCGGCAGCAGTCATCACAATCGGAAACACGCAGCAGAGTTGTGACATCTGAAGGATTCAACAAGTCGATCAGGATCATTCGTACGCCGGCAGCGACCGAAATTTCATACCGCGCCTTCGGGGGCGCGGCTGAATGCCTGTTGACGGCACCGGTTTTCATCCTCCATGGTGCTCGTGTCCGGATAACGGGCATATTTCAGGAGGAGTGTTCCCTATTATGAGCGACTGGCCGGTACACGCGACGATCGACGGCCCCATCGTGATGATCGGTTTCGGATCCATCGGTCGCGGCACGCTGCCGCTGATCGAGCGTCATTTCGACTTCGACCGAGACCGCATGGTGGTGATCGACCCGGTGGCGGAGCACCGCACCTTGCTCGATGCCCGCGGCATCCGCTACATCCAGTCCGAGGTGACGCCGGAGAATTACCGCGAGCTGCTCACTCCCCTGCTCACCAATGGCGGCGGCCAGGGCTTCTGCGTGAACCTTTCCGTGGACGTGTCCTCGATCGCCATCATGGAGCTCACCCGCGAGCTCGGCGCGCTCTATGTCGACACGGTCATTGAGCCGTGGAAGGGCTTCTACTTCGATGAGAGCATGGACAATGCCGCGCGCACCAATTACGCGCTGCGCGAAAGCCTGCTCGACGCCCGCCGCCGCAATCCTGGCGGCACCACGGCGGTGTCCACCTGCGGCGCCAATCCGGGCATGGTGTCCTGGTTCGTGAAGCAAGCGCTGCTCAACATCGCCGCCGACACCGGCCTTGACCGGCCCGAGCCTCAGAACCGTGCGGAATGGGCCCAGTTCGCCCGCGCTTTGGGCGTGAAGGGCATCCACATCGCCGAGCGCGACACCCAGCGCTCTCGCAACCCCAAGGTGATGGGCGAGTTCTGGAACACCTGGTCCGTGGAGGGCTTCGTGTCGGAAGGGTTGCAGCCGGCCGAGCTGGGCTGGGGCACCCATGAGAAGGAGCTGCCCCCGGAGGCGCGCACCCATAAGGAGGGCTGCGGCGCGGCCATCTATCTGCTCTCGCCGGGCGCCCAAACCCGCGTCCGCTCCTGGACACCGACGCCAGGGCCCCAATTCGGCTTCCTCGTCACCCACAACGAGGCCATCTCCATCGCCGACTATCTGACGGTGCGGGACGGCGAAAAGGTGGTCTACCGCCCCACCTGCCACTATGCCTACCACCCCTGCAACGACGCCGTGCTGTCGCTGCACGAGATGTTCGGCAATGGCGGCCACTTCCAGGGCAAGTGGAAGATCCTGGACGAGCATGAGATCGTCGACGGCATCGATGAGCTGGGTGTGCTCATCTACGGCCACGCCAAGAACGCCTATTGGTTCGGCTCCCAGCTCTCCATCGAGCAGACCCGCGAGCTGGCGCCCTACCAGAACGCCACCGGCCTGCAGGTGTCCTCCGCCGTGCTCGCGGGCATGGTGTGGGCGCTGGAGAACCCCAATGCGGGCATCGTCGAGGCGGATGAACTGGACTTCCATCGCTGCCTGAAAGTGCAGATGCCCTATCTCGGCCCCGTCATCGGCACCTATACCGACTGGACGCCCATGACCGGCCGCCAGAAGCTGTTCCCCGAGGACATCGACCTCGAGGATCCCTGGCAATTCAAAAACATCATCGTGCGCTGACCGCAGCGTCACCCAACACGGCCCCTCTCCACGCGGAGGGGGGCCTTTTTTTATTGGCCGCGCGCCGAAGGCAGAGCAAAGCCAGCCGCCGGCGCCCCGCGATCTCGCGTTTCCTCGACTGCCGGCAAACCAAAGGCCCCTCTCCACGCGGAGAGGGGCCTTTTTATTGGTCGCGCGCCGACGGCAAAGCAAAACCAGACGTGGACGGCGCCGCCCGTCAATCTCGCGTTTCTTGGGTCGTAAGCAAACGAAAGCCCCCGCTCCCCGCTCCCGCACCAGAACCCTGAGCAAGGAGGCTCGGGGCACGGGTGACGGGGGCAAGGGAGAGGGGGCTGGCGCGGCACCGGCCAAGGCTGCGCGTCGGCGCCGGACAGCGGGCGAAGCGGAGGACCGCCTCGACGCCGCGGCGGCGGCCGACGCAAACCACCGGCCCGCGTGCAATCGCGCGAACGGGCGGCGGTGCGCACGCCTCAGGCCGACCGGCGCAGCTCGCCGGCGATGAGCTCGTCGAGGGAGGGCCGGCCGATCTCCACACCAGTGGGGCTGATGAGGCCGCGCGCGCCATCGAGGGCGCCCGCCGTCAGCTCCAGGCCGAGCAGACGGTTGCGGTCGAACGGCCCCGGCATCCACAATTCGCCGGTCTTCTGCGCCGAAAAGCCGAAGCGCGCGTAATAGGGAGCATCGCCCACCAGAACCACGGCGCCATGGCCGCGCGCGCGCGCCGCATCCAGCGCCGTGCGCATCAGGGCGCCGCCCAGGCCGTCCTTGCGGAACCAGGGGTGCACGGCGAGCGGCCCCAGCAGCAGCGCCGCCTTGCCCGGACCGGCGCACACGTTCCACAGGCGAACGGTGCCCGCCAGGCGGCCGTCCGGCCCATGGGCGGAAAAGGCGAGCCCTTCGGCCGGCAGCCGGCCTTCACGCAGGCGCTCGGAGGACTTGGCGCGCCGATCCTCGCCCAGGCACAGGTCCAGCAGGACCTCGCGCGCGGCCACATCTTCCACGGATTCCAGCACAATGTCAGTCACCGGCACCTCCTGTGCCATAACCGAGACGTGAAGAATGCCGTCCCCGGCCGCGTCTGCGACCAGGCCGAAAACCCGGCTAAGGGGACGGTGCGGAAGACGAGGGGAAAGCCCCCTCCTCATCGCCTCCGGACGGCGGATGCCGGTGCCGGAGGAGCCCGGACGCCAACGCGGCGCCGGACAATGGGCCAGCCTGCTGAAGGCGCGAAGCCGCCCACCCCCACGCCACGCGCCGGAGAAGGTCGGAACTCACGCCGCGCGGGAAGCGCCCGAAACGGTCAGATCACGTAGGACTTCAGCGGCGGGAAGCCATTGAACGCCACCGCCGAATAGGTGGTGGTGTAGGCGCCGCAAGCCTCGATGATGACCTTGTCGCCGATGGCCAGCGACAAAGGCAGGTGCACCGGCGTCTTCTCATAAAGCACGTCGGCCGAATCGCAGGTGGGGCCGGCGAGGACGCAGGGCGCCGTGTCATCGCCATCGCGCGGGGTGCGCAGCGGATAGCGGATGGCCTCGTCCATGGTCTCAGCCAGGCCGCCGAACTTGCCGATGTCCAGATAGACCCAGCGCATGGCGTCGGTGTCGGACTTCTTGGAGATCAGCACCACTTCCGCCTCGATGAGGCCGGCATTGCCCACCATGCCGCGGCCCGGCTCCATGATGGTTTCCGGAATGCGGTTGCCGAAGTGCTTGCGCAGCGACGAGAAAATGGCCTCGCCATAGGAGCGGGCGGCCGGCACGTCCTGCAGATAGCGGGTGGGGAAACCGCCGCCCAGATTGACCATGGAGAGGGAAATGCCCCGCTCCCCGCATTCGCGGAAGATGCGGCCGGCGGAGGCCAGCGCGCTGTCCCAGGCGTTCACGTTCTTCTGCTGGGAACCCACATGGAAGGACACGCCATAGGCCACGAGGCCCAGGCGGTGGGCATGCTCCAGCACCTCAACCGCCAGCTCCGGCTCGCAGCCGAACTTGCGGGAGAGTGGCCATTCGGCGCCCGCGCCATCGCACAGGATGCGGCAGAACACCTTGGAGCGCGGAGCAACGCGCGCGATCTTCTCGACTTCCTCGTAGGAATCGACCGCGAACAGGCGCACGCCGGCCTTGAAGGCGCGCTCGATGTCGCGCTCTTTCTTGATGGTGTTGCCGAAGGAGATGCGCTCCGGGCCGGCACCGGTGGCCAGCACCATGTCGATCTCGCCGGTGGAGGCGCAATCGAAGCAGGAACCCAGCTCTTCCAGGGCCTGGAGAATGGCGGCATCCGGGTTCGCCTTCACCGCGTAGAACACGCGGGTGTCGGGCAAAGCGCGGGCGAACGCCTGGTAATTGGAGCGGACCACATCGAGGTCCACCACCACGCAGGGGCCATCCTCTCGTCGGGTACGCAGGAATTCGCGGATGCGATCGGTCATGGTGTCCTCCCCGTGACCTGAAGCCAAGTGAAACGCGGAGAAGCCGCGCGCCGACAGGACGAACGGGACCGTTCCCGCCTTCAGCACGAAGGTGGGTTTTCTGGCCCATCCGGGGCATGCGCATGCGGCGAGGCGGCGATGTGGACACGCCGTCACGGCCGCGGGCCATACCCGCTTCGCCGGTCTCTCAACCGGCCGCATCATGGGACCGAACGGCAGCCGAACAGCTCGCAGGGGCGAAAGCCTCGCGAACTTGAGACGACTGCGCACGCTTGGAGAGGGAAATCCCGCTCCGCACGGCCGGCAAGATGTAGCGCCTCTTCAGTGTCGCCGACCTTTGGAGGGGCGGCTGAGACCAAAAAAGCCCTTACGTCGTTGCTTCAAGTCACGTCCCCCGCATTGAGGAGCGGGGTGGGCCGGTTCCCTCCGGCTATCGGTCGCCTGGCAGCTTTCCGGCCTCTTGTCCGGAGATCCTACCGACCGACACGCGACCACAGGCACGTGCGAATTTGGGCGAGGCGGGGTTTAGTGGATTCGGCCTGCCGGCGCAAGTGGCAATTTGATGAAAATCAAGGCGACGGCGGAACGGGAATGGCCCTACAATTTTGCAGTGCCCGCCCGCTGCCCTCACCCTCACCCACAGGCCCGCTGATGCCTCGGCAACATGCCCGACCGATCCTGCTCCCCGCGCTGATTTCGGCGGCGCTGCTGAGTGCGGCTTTCGCGCCGCAGGCGGCCGCCGTGGAGCCAGGCCGCCCGCCGGCGGTGGAGGGCTGGCTCCAGTTGCCACCCCGGAACGGGATGATGACCTTCCGTTGCCAGTCGGCGGCCTGCGGGGGATCGGGCGCCGTGCTGACGATCTTCCGCCATCATGAGGTGCTGGCGAATATGACCGCCGAGACGTTCATGCGTCTCCAGGAAGAGAACAATGTCAGCGATAACGCCGCCAATCCCCGCGCCAAGTCGGTGGTGAGCCTGCGCTCGGTCACCAGTCTGGACGGAATCAACGTCTTCAGTGCCTGGCAGGAGCGGACCCAGCCCAATGGCGACAAGCTGTTCGTCGTCACCAGCCTCATCCCCGGCCCGGCAGCGACAGTGACGGTGGTGGCCATGGCCCGAACCCGGGAGCAGGTCAGCGCCAATTTTGATGCCTTCCTGCCTCAGCTCCCCGCGCTCACCCATTGAATCGGAAGGCCCCGAAGGTCCCCTGCCCCACCGGACCCGCGCTCGATCGCCGCGCACCCCTCGCGCACCCTTGATTGGCATCAATACAAGGCGCAAGGTGGAATCATAATATGAAAAGAACGCAGGGTCGTTTGCCGGCGATCCGCGCGCCGTCTGCAGGGTCCGGAATGAATTACGATCATTTCTTCGCTGACGCCATCGACGCTCTGCGCAAGGAGCGCCGCTATCGTACCTTCGCCGAGATCGAGCGCGACGCGCGCCATTTTCCGCGCGCGGTCTGGCATTCGCCGGGCGGCCCCCGCGACATCGTCGTGTGGTGCTCGAACGATTATCTCGGCATGGGCAGCCATCCCAAGGTGATCGAAGCCATGTGCGCCGCCGCCCAGGAGCGCGGCGCCGGCGCGGGCGGCACCCGCAACATCTCCGGTAACAGCCATGAGATCGTGATGCTCGAGCGCGAGCTCGCCGATCTGCATGGCAAGGAGCAGGGCCTGGTTTTCACCTCGGGCTACATCTCCAACGACACCGGCATTTCCACCATCGTGAAGCTCATTCCCGACTGCGTGGTGCTGTCGGACGAGCTCAACCACAACTCCATGATCGAGGGCGTGCGCCACGGCGGCCGGCAGAAGGCCATCTTCCGCCACAACGACCTTGAGCACCTGGAAGAGCTGCTGAAGGCGGCCGGCGACCGGCCCAAGCTCATTGCCTTCGAGAGTGTCTATTCCATGGACGGGGACATTTCCCCCATGGCTGGCATTTGCGACCTCGCCGAGAAATACGGCGCCATGACCTATCTCGATGAGGTCCATGCCGTCGGCATGTATGGCGAGCGCGGCGGCGGCGTGGCCGAGCAGGAAGGCGTGATGCACCGCATCGACGTCATCGAAGGCACGCTCGGCAAGGCGTTCGGCGTGGTTGGCGGCTACATCACCGGCAAGCGCGTACTCATCGATGCGGTGCGCTCCTACGCGCCCGGCTTCATCTTCACCACGGCTCTGCCGCCGGCGATCGCCGCTGCGGCAGCCGCCTCCGTCCGCCACCTCAAGGACTCGCAGGCGGAGCGCGCGGGGCAGCGGGCGCAGGTGGCCAAGGTGAAAGCGGCGCTGGCCGCCGCCGGCCTGCCGCAAATGGAAACGCCCACCCACATCGTTCCGGTGATGGTTGGCGACGCCAAGGCCTGCAAGATGGCCAGCGATCTGCTGCTGGCCGAATACGGCATCTATATTCAGCCCATCAACTACCCCACGGTGCCGCGCGGCACCGAGCGCCTGCGCATCACCCCCACCCCGTTCCACGACGACGCCCTCATCGCCCATCTGGCGAAGGCGCTTTCGGATGTGTGGGAGCGGCTGGAGCTGCCCTATGCGGACCGCGTGGTGGAGCGCCCCGATTCGCGGCGCGTGGCCCTGGGCCCGGCGCCCATTCCGCTGCCGGTTGCCGGCGGCTGAAGGTTTCTTCTCCGAATGCAAAATGCCCCGGCTCGCCGGGGCATTTTCTTTTGGAGCCGCGACCCTTAAGCCGCGGGCGCCTCGACCACGAAGGCAGTGCCGGTTTCCACCAGCGTCTTGAGGCGCGAAAGCCCCTCCGGCCAGCCATGGACGACCGCCTTGGCGGTCGCCGTCTCGGCCGCGAACCCATCATGGGTCAAGGTGAGCTTGCAGGCGTCCTCGCCCACGGGCGTGATCTCCCAGGTCACGCGGGACGGCAGATCCGCCGCAACATCCGGCGCCCACTGAGCGGAAAACGTCATCACCAGACGGCGCGGCGGGTCGATCTCAACCAGCTTGCCCTCGATCACCCGCCGCTCGCCCATGAAGTAGTCCCGCGCGCCACCGACACGCCAGTCAGTGCGGCTGGTCATGTTGAAGTGCTCATAGAGCGGCGTCTTGCTGTCGTCGGTCAGCACCGCCCAGAGGGCCTCCGGCGTGGCGCGGATGAAGAGCTCATAGACGTGGGTCGGCGCGGTGGACATGGGAATGCTTCCTTCTAGAAGAGCCTTCAAGTTCGCCATGCCCGCCACGTGGGGAGCGGCATAGCGCGAGATCCAGCGGTCACTCACAAGCTGGATGGGCGCCGGGTTGAGATAATGATGCTTCTCCCGGCCCACCTTGCGCGTCAGCACCAGATGCGCGTCCTCCAGCACCTTGAGATGCTTCATCACGCCGAAGCGGGTGAGCTGCGTTTGGCGCTCAAGCTCCCCCAGGGTCTGCCCGTCCTTCGCCATGAGAAGGTCGAGCAGTGCGCGGCGAACCGGGCTGGCAAGCGCAGCGAAGACGTCATCCATGCCGCTAATATGTGCCATATTACTCACGTGTCAATATAGTCACATATTGCACTAAGACCACAGCGCGCAGGACGCGACGCACGTAACCGCCAGCCTCAAACGCAAAGCGCCGCCGGATCTTTCGACCGGCGGCGCTTACGGCAACGGAAAAGGCGGAGCCTCACCCCTTGGCGGGCTGCTTCTTTTTGAAGGCGCCCTTGATGTTGTCCCAGAGTTCGATCTTCACGCCATTGCGCTTCATGATCAGCGCCTGCTGGGCCACCGACAGGGTGTTGTTCCAGGCCCAGTAGATCACCAGACCAGCCGCGAAATGGGCCAGCATGAAGGTGAAGATGATGGGCATCCAGTTGAAGATGGCCTGCTGGGTCGGGTCCGGCGGGGCCGGGTTCAGCTTCATCTGCACCCACATGGTGATGCCCATGATGATCGGCCACGCGCCCAGCATCAGATAGACGCCAACCACCGGAACCGATGCCGGATCCCACGGAATGAGGCCGAACAGGTTGAAGATGGTGGTCGGGTCCGGCGCCGAGAGGTCGCGGATCCAGCCGAAGAAGGGCGCATGCCGCATCTCGATGGTGACGAACAGCACCTTGTAGAGCGCGAAGAACACCGGGATCTGGATCAGGATGGGAAGGCAGCCTGCGACCGGATTGATCTTCTCCTTCTTGTACAGCTCCATCATCGCCTGCTGCTGCTTCGCCTTGTCGTCGGCGTAGCGCTCGCGAATGGCGGTGAGCTCGGGCTGCACGGCCTTCATCTTCGCCATGGAGGCGTAGGACTTGTTGGCCAGCGGGAAGAAGATGCCCTTCAGGATCACCGTCACGATGAGGATGGCGACACCGAAATTGCCGACCAGCTTGTAGATCCAGTCCAGCACCAGGAACAGCGGCTTGGTGATGAAGTAGAACCAGCCCCAGTCGATCAGCAGGTCGAAGCGATCGATATTGTAGCTGTGCTGGTAGCCATCGACCACCTGCACCACCTTGGCGCCCGCGAACAGCTGGGATTTCGTAGACACCGTGGCGCCCGGCTCCACCGTCTTCGGAGCCGCGAGGAAGTCGGCCTGGAAGGTCTGGGTGTTGCCCACCATGGCGCTGGAGAACTTCGCGTCATACTTCACGCTCTGGTCGGGAATGACCGTCGCGGCCCAGTACTTGTCGGTAATGCCCATCCAGCCGCCGGTGGCTCCGGAGAAGGCCTGCGGCTTCTCCTTGTCCATCTTGGCGTAGGTCACTTCCTGCAGGCCATTATCGCCCAGAACGCCGATGAGGCCCTCATGCAGGATGTAGAAGCCGGAGGTGTGCGGCATGCCGTGGCGCGAGACCAGAGCATAAGGATAGAGGGTGACGGCGGTGCCCGCCTTGTTCTCCACCTCGTCCTTCACGGCGAACATGTAATGGTCGTCGACGGTGAAGGTGCGGCGGAACGTGAGGCCCGCGCCATTATCCCAGGTCAGCACCAGGGGCGCCTCGGGCGTCAGCTTGCCGCCATTGGAGGTCCACAGCGTCTCGGGCCCGGGCACCTTGGCGCCGGCGCCGGCCGCAGCGGCCCAGCCGAACTCGGCATAAAAGGGATTCGGCGCGCCCGAGGGAGAGAGCAGAACGATGTTCGGGCTCTTGGGGTCCACCGTCTCGTGATATTCGGTCAGCAGCAGGTCGTCGACCCGCGCGCCCTTGAGGGAGATAGAGCCCTTCAGGCGCGGCGTCTCGATGAGCGCACGCGGCGTGGCGTCGATGGCCTGCTCGCGCGTCAGGGCCTTGGTCGGGGTGGTGGAGCCCCCCGCCTGCGGCACGGAGCCGGGCGCCGGAGCGGCGCTGCCGGGCGCGGGCGTCGAGCTCTCGGCCTTCTGGGCCTCCTGCAACGCGGTGATGCGCTGCTGCTCCGCCACCTGACGCTGCCGCTCCGCCTGCGGCATGCCATAGAAAAACTGCCAGCCGATGAGAATCACCACCGACAAAGCGATGGCGATGATCATATTGCGGTTGTCACTCATGCCGAATGGCCTCCGTCGGCGGATGGCGCCTGGGGGTCGGAACTGATTTTCGAATCGGAATGTGGGGCGTCGCCCAGGGCTGGCGCAACGCCCTGCGGCGATGCGCCTTTGGCGCCACCCTCGCGCATCTGGCGCTCGACGGGGCTGCGGGGTGTGCGCCTGGAGCCCCCGGATCGCGCAACGCGCGTGGGATCGTGGAGCTTGCGCAAAGCCTTGCCGAGATCACTCAAAAGAGCGCCGAATGGCGCGGCAAGCGCCTGCTCGCGCGCCACCAGCACATAATCATATCCGGGGCGCCCGGCATCGGGCACCACCTGGCGGGCCACCTCGCGCAAACGGCGGCGGATGCGATTGCGCACCACCGCGTTGCCGGTCTTCTTGGTGACCGTAAAACCGATGCGAACGTCACCGCCGTCGCCGCGATCGCGCCCTTGCAGAAGGAAGGCGGAGACGCCTGCGCGCTCCGCCTTGGCTGCCGCAAGGAAATCACGGCGTTTGCGGAGCTGATCCACGATCGGCACGGCTCCGCCCGGCCCGCCGTCAGGCGGACAGACGCTTGCGACCGTGGGCGCGGCGGGCGGCGATGACCTTGCGGCCGTTGCGGGTCGCCATGCGCGCACGGAAGCCGTGGCGACGCTTGCGCACGAGCTTGCTGGGTTGATAGGTGCGCTTCACGGGTCTCTTCTCCGAATTCTAAAGGTGATTTAAGCGCAAGGGACGGCACCCAGAGTGGCAACGGCTTGCGCCGCCATGCCGCCCCGTAAGATGAGCCGGCACGCAAATACCCACTGAGCTCCGGCCGCCAGAGCCGCCTGAGTTGGCGAGGCTTATAGGTGGGCCGGGCCCATCCGTCAATCACCGCATCGCCCCCACAAGCGTGAACGCGCGCGGCGACCCAGCGTCAGCCAGCCCTGCACATGGCCGGAGAAGCCCTTGCGCGGCGCGGGGTTGCGGGCGCATCTTCCGCCACCCTTACGGGGCATCTTTCCAGGAAGCCGGCGTCCCATGAACTTGATCCGCGTCTATCTGCGCACCCTCGCTCTGCTCGGTCCGCAGGCGCGGATGGGGGCCCTGCTGGCCCTCGCCAATCTGGTGCTGGCCATTGCCCAGTTCGCCGAGCCGATCCTGTTCGGCCGCATCATCGATGCGCTGGCCGCCGCCCAGGCCGCGACCCGCCTGCCCACCTTCCAGGAGCTGACCCCGCTGCTGGCGGCCTGGGTCGCCTTCGGCCTGTTCAACATCGGCGCCGGCGTCCTCATCTCTCTCCATGCGGACCGGCTCTCCCACCGGCGGCGACTCAGCGTGCTCACCCAGTATTTCGAGCACGTGTTGCAACTGCCCCTGAGCTTCCACGGCGAAACCCATTCCGGGCGCCTGCTGAAGGTGATGCTGGAAGGCGTGGATGCCCTGTGGGGCCTCTGGCTCTCCTTCTTCCGCGACGATTGCGCCGCCATCCTCTCGCTGGTGGTGCTGGTGCCGGTGGGCATCTGGATCAACTGGCGGCTTGGGCTGGTGCTGATCGTGCTGATGGCAGTGTTCGGCGTCATCACGGCCTATGTCATCCGCCGCACCGAGACCATGCAGCGGCAGGTGGAGGAATATAACTCCGATCTCGCGGAGCAGACTTCGGACGCGCTCGGCAACGTTGCCGTGATCCAGAGCTACACCCGCGTCGAGGCGGAGGTGGGCGGCCTGAAGGACACGGTGAACCGGGTGCTTCGGGTGCAGATCCCGGTGCTGTCCTGGTGGGCGGTCGTGTCCATGGCCACCAAGGCGGCGACCACGCTCACCATCCTCGCCATCCTGCTCATCGGCACGTGGCTCTATCTGCACGGCCTTGCCGGCATCGGCGAGATCGTCACCTATGTGGCCTTCGCCAACATGCTGATCGGCCGGCTCGATCACACGGTGAGCTTCTTCAACCGGCTGATGATGTCCGCGCCCCAGCTCGCCCAGTTCTTCGAGGTGCTGGACACGGTCGGCGCGGTGCGCGACCGGCCCCATGCCCGCCCGCTGGTGGCGGTGAAGGGCGATGTGGTGTTCGACGACGTGTCCTTCTCCTATGACGGCAAGCGGCCGGCGGTGGAGGATGTCTCGCTCCATGCCGAGCCGGGGCAGACCTTCGCCTTCGTGGGCACCACGGGTGCGGGCAAGTCCACCGCCCTGGCTTTGCTTCACCGGGTGTTCGATCCGCAGTCCGGCGCCATCCGCATTGATGGCATGGATATTCGTGACGCCACCCTCTCCTCGCTGCGCAAGAGCATCGGCGTGGTGTTCCAGGAGCCGCTGCTGTTCAACCGCTCCATCGAGGACAATCTGCGCGTGGGCAAGCCCGACGCCACCGAGGCCGAGCTGCGCGCGGCGCTCGCCCGCGCCCAGGCGCTGGAGCTGGTGGAGCGCAACCCCCTCGGCCTTCAGGCAGTGGTGGGCGAGCGCGGGCGTGCGCTCTCCGGCGGCGAGCGCCAGCGCCTCTCCATTGCCCGCGCGCTGCTGAAGAATCCGCCGGTCCTGATCCTGGACGAAGCAACCTCCGCCCTGGATGCGGCCACCGAGGCAAAAGTGCAGGCCGCCCTCGACGAGGTGATGAAAGGCCGCACCACCTTCGTCATCGCCCACCGCCTCGCCACCGTGCGAAACGCGGACCGGATCCTGGTGTTCGAGCACGGCCGCGTCATCGAGGCCGGCACCTTCGACGAGCTGGTGGCCCTCGGCGGGCGATTCGCCGCGCTGGCGCAGGCCCAGTTCATGGTGGAGGCCCCGGCGCGGGAGAAGCCCCTGGCGGAAACCTGAACCACCGGCGGCGGGAAGCATTTTCACGCGCGCCGCCAGAATTCGGCAAGAATGTGGCAGCAAATGTGGCAAGCTTGGGCGTTCGCTCCCGGCGTTTTCAACGCGTCGCGCGGGGCGCGGAATGGTTTCGACTTTCCCGCGACTGCGAAACCGGCTAGGAAAGGGACCTTCAGGCGGGGGCCTCCTTCCAACAAAGGGAGCGGAACAGGTTGGCGCGCTCGAAATCCCATCTTGCCGCATGGACCGCGCGTGTGAACGCCGCGGCGTTGAGGCTCGTGGCCGGCGCCGTCCTGGTGACCGGCCTTTGCGCCGGCCCGGCCCGCGCCAATCCGGTTCTCCTGGTTGAGGCCGACACCGGCCGGGTGCTGGAGCAGCAGGACGCCGGCAAGCCCTGGTACCAGGCCTCCGTCACCAAGCTGATGACGGTCTATGTGGCGCTGAACGCGGTCAAGAATGGCCGCCTCACCATGGACAGCCCGCTTACCGTCTCCGCCCTCGCGGCCTCGCAGTCACCCTCGAAGATGGGCTTCAAGCCCGGCACGGTGGTGACCCTCGACAACGCGCTCAAGATGGTGCTGGTGAAGTCGGCCAACGACATGGCCATGGTGGTGGCCGAAGGCGTGGGCGGCTCCATGCCCGCCTTCGTGGACGAGATGAACGCCACCGCCGCCCACCTCGGCATGACCGGCACTCATTACGAGAACCCCAACGGCCTGCCGAACCCGGGCCAGGTTTCCACCGCCCGTGACCTCGCCATTCTGGCCCGGGCGCTGATCTATCATTTCCCCGAGCACGAGATGCTGTTCCGCATCCCGGCCATCAAGCTCGGCAAGAGCGTGCTGCGCAATTACAACAAGCTGATCGACCGCTATCCCGGCGCCGACGGCATGAAGACCGGCTTCGTCTGCGGCTCGGGCTACAATCTGGTGGCCACCGCCACCCGCGGCGGCAAGCGGCTCATCGCCGTGGTGCTCGGCGCCCGCTCCGGCACCGCCCGCGCGGAGGAGGCCGCCATGCTGTTCGAGAAGGGCTTCCAGTCCTCCTGGAACATTTTCGGCTCAGCCGCCCCCACCCTCTCCGCCATTCAGAATGTGGGCGGCGACCCGTTCAACATGACGCCCTATGTCTGTGGCGGGAAGCGCGCGGTGACCGCCTCGGAGGCCGACGACGACAGCCCGGGCATCAACAGCCAGGCCATCTCCTTCGCCCTGGCCGCCGGTGGCCCCACCCAGCCGCGCTCGGGCGCCGACCTGCTGCAGCCGCTGCCGCCCTCCATGCCGCCCATTCCGGTTTTCGTGGGCACGCGGTCCGCTCCGCAGGATCTCGCTTCCGCCTATGCGCCGGACGAGAACGATAAGCCGAAGAAGAAGCCGGCGGCCGCCAGCAACACCAAGAAGCCGGCAAACAGCGACGCCGCGGGCAAGCCCGCCTCCAAGCCGAGCACCAAGAAGCCCGCCAAGGAGGCCAAGGCGACCTCCGCCGAGCAGAAGCCGGCGCCGAAGCCGGCGGCAAAGCCCAAGCTTTCCCCCAAGCCCCTTTCCATGCCGCGGCCCGACCTCGCCGCCAGCACCGGATCAGCCAAATCGGGCGAGTAAGCCGGGCGGGTTCCGACGCCATGGCGCACCGCGCCTGAGCGAAGCGCCCCTTGCCTCCGCCGGCATGCACGAGCCAGCATTGCGCGTGCGGCCCCTTCTCCCGACCGCCGCGCGGCAGCAGGTCCGCGCCGGAGCACAGGAATCCGCGCCCCTTGCGCGGTTAGAGCCCGTAAGGGCCGACGCACGCCCTCCCGGCGCGCCCGCTCGACGTCCCCTTCCGGTCTGCTCTTCTGGCGATCAGTGGCGCGCGCTGGCCCCTATCGCGGATTGAGCCTCCTGCTTGAGCCCCCTGCGTCGCGTCGGTGGGAATGGTGGCGGGGAACCGTCGGTGCCGCGCGCCACGCTGAGGTTCGAGGCCCCGCTTTCGCACCAGCCGGTGTCTGCTGTTTCATGGAAACACTGAGACCGCTGATCCTTTTGTTTTGGCGCACGTCCCTCGCGCGAACCGGCTCCCGCCTCATGCGGGAATGCCGTAGCCGCCGAGTCCGCTGCACCATGTTCCGAGACGGGCGCGACACGGCTGCAGAGCCGGCGCATCGGCCACCGGCCTGCAGGTAGCCCACGCTCCGCTCGCCCGCCCCCGGGGCGGCGTCCGGCGACACCACGGGCTCTCCGTGCGGGAAGCACGCCCCGTTCCCGGCGCAGCAGTCCGCGTCCAGCAGCCAGAGCCCTGCGTCGCTGCCGCGAGACGAGCATGAAGGCGGATGCGCGGGCGGGCCCGATGGGGTAGCTTGCGGCCATGCCTCAGCCTGCTTCCGAAGACGCGCCCGCCCGTCGCGGCCCGCCCGCCCCCATTCCCGTCACCGTGCTCACCGGCTTCCTGGGCGCGGGCAAGACCACGCTGCTCAACCGGCTGCTGGCCGATCCGGCGCTGGCGGACACTGCGGTGCTCATCAACGAATTCGGCGAGATCGGCCTCGACCACCTGTTCGTGCGGCCGGTCGAGGAGGGCATCGTCATGCTCTCTTCCGGCTGCCTGTGCTGCACCGTGCGGGGCGATCTGGTGGCGGCGCTGGAGGACCTGCTGCGCGGGCGCGACAATGACCGCCTGCCGCCCTTCAGCCGCGTCATCATCGAGACCACGGGCCTCGCCGATCCCGCGCCCGTGCTGCACACGCTGATGACGCACCCTTACCTCGCCATGCGCTACCGCCTGGACGGGCTCGTGTGCGTGATCGACGCGGTGAATGGCGAAGCGACCCTCGACAGCTATGAGGAAGCGGTGAAGCAGGCGGCCATGGCCGACCGCCTGGTGCTCACCAAGACAGACCTCATGACCACCGATGAGGCGCGCCGCGCACTTGATGCCCTGCGGGCGCGGCTGCGGCGCCTCGCCCCCGCCGCCCGGCTGCTGGAGAGCACCGAGGCGTCCGCCGCCACGCTGCTCGATACCGGCCTTTATGATCCCACCGCCAAGGGCCCCGACGTGGCCCGCTGGCTCTCGGACGAGGCGGTGGCCGCCGCCGAGGCCACCGCGGGCACCCCCGACCCCGACCGTCACGATGGGCGCATCCGCGCCTTCACCATCGCCACCGACGCCGCCATTCCGGCCTCGACCCTCGACCTGTTCCTGGAGCTGCTGCGCGCCACCCATGGCGCCAACCTGCTGCGGCTCAAGGGCATCGTGAAGGTGAAGGAGGATCCGCAGGCGCCCATCGTGCTGCACGGCGTGCAGCACGTGCTGCATCCGCCCGCACGACTGCCCGCCTGGCCCGACGACGACCACCGCACGCGGCTGGTGATGATCGTGCGCGATCTCGACCCCAAGGTGATCGAGCGCCTGTTCAACGCCTTCCTCGGCGTGCCCGAAGTCGATTCGCCCGATCGCGCCGCCCTCACGGACAATCCCCTCGCCCCGCCCGGCCTGCCGCGATGAGCGAGGGCCTCCGCGATAACCCCGCCGATATCCTCGCCTGGTGGCGCGCGGCCGGGCGCGAGCGCTGGTTCGGCGGCGGCGCCAGCTTCGACCATGAGGTGCGCGCCCGACTGCTGCCGGCCCACGAGGAAGCCGCCGCCGGCCGCCTCGACCTTTGGGAGGACACCCCGGAAGGCGCGGCGGCCCTGCTGATTCTGCTCGATCAGGTGCCGCGCAACGTGTTCCGCGCAACGCCCCGCGCCTTCGCCACCGATGAGCGGGCCCGCACGGTGGCGGGACGAGCCATCGCACGCGGCTTCGACGAAGCCCCGCTGGTGAACGCCGCGCCGAGCCTGCGCGGCTTCTTCTACCTGCCCTACATGCACGCGGAGGACGACGCCAGCCAGCAGCGCTGCGTGGACCTCTACCGCCAGGCCGGGGACGAGGACGGGCTCGCTTATGCCCTGCTCCACCAGGAGGCCATCGCGCGCTTCGGCCGTTTCCCCCACCGCAACCCGATCCTCGGGCGCGCCATGACACCGGCCGAGCAGGCCTATCTCGACGCTGGCGGCTTCCAGGGCTGATCGAGCCCGCCGGGTGCCAGGCGGCATTCAGCGCAGGGCCATGGCTGCCATCCGGTCGGTCCGCACGTCACAGCTCTCCGACCGGTGCGAGGGGCGGAAACCGAGGGGCTTGGACGCAGCAGAGCGGCAGAGAGGCTCCACCGTGGACGGCGGTCGCGCGTTCACGGCCCGCCGTCGGAAGACTTGGCCACGCTGGAAGACTTGGCCGCGTTACGGGAAGTCCCCGTCCCGCCCCTGGAAGCCAGGAGGGGAGGCGCGCTTGCCCAACCTATGCGCGCATCTCGATCCAGCCAAAGGGCTGATGGGCATTCATCGCATGTGGCGTGGCTTCTGGCCCACGACCGCGTTCCCCGTGATGCTTTCCTGTGGCGCTTGCCTCGTGGCGCGTTCTTCGTGGCGCAGCTCCCTCTCCCGCCTGCGGGAGCGGGTTGGGGGGCGAAACGTGGGAACGTGGCTCCGGCAGCGAGACCTGGGACAACCCCTCGAAAATGCCGAAGGCCTTGAATCGGGGGCCTGTGCGCCACTGCGGCGGCCCGCGCGCCCCTCACCCGAGAACGGGAGAGGGACCGAGCCCTCGGCAACCCGTGTCTCGAGAATGTCGACCGGACCTGTTGAATGTCGATCAACCTGGCCCCGCCCAGGCCCCAGGGCGACCTGAAGCCGGGCGCCATCAGCTGAGGCGCGCGAGAATGCCTTCGGCGGCGGCGCGCCCGGTGGCGAAGCAGGCTTGCAGCAGGTAGCCACCGGTGGGCGCTTCCCAATCCAGCATTTCCCCCGCCACGAAAACGCCGGGCAGGCGGCGAAGTTGAAAGTCCGCGCCGACCTCGTCCCAGGCCAGGCCCCCGGCGCTGGAAATGGCCCGGCTGAGATCACCCACGCCGGTCACGGTCAGCGGCACGGCCTTGATGGCTTCTGCGAGGGCACCCGCATCCGCCGGCCGGGCGGGTCCGATCGCCTCGCGCAGCAGACCCGCCGCCACCGGGGAAAGGCCAGCGGCCTTGCGCAGCAGGTTGGCGAAGGAGAGCCGGGACGGCGCCGCCGACAGGCGCCCGGCAAGGCGCGCGACATCGAGATCAGGCCGGAGGTCCACATGCAGCGTGGCACCGTCCGCCGCCAGCGCCTCGCGCACCGCCCGCGACACCGCATAGATGGCACCGCCCTCCAGCCCCGCCTCGGTGACCACCGCCTCACCGGCCGCGCGCGCCTCACCGCAGCGCACGACGATGCGCTTCAGCGGGGTGCCGGCGAAGCGGGAACGGAACAGATCGGACCACGCGCAGCGCACGCCCATATTGGCGGGCACGAAATCTCGCACCTCCACCCCCTGCGCGCGCAGCAGCCCCACCCAGCCGCCATCGGCGCCGAGTCGCGGCCAGGATGCCCCGCCGAGGGCGAGCAGGGTCGCCGCCGGCTGCTCCAGCAGCTCGCCCTCAGGGGTGGCGAAGCGCAGGCGGCCGGCGCCATCCCAGCCCAGCCACTGGTGGCGCGTGTTGAGGTTCACCCCCTGCCCCGCCAGGCGCCGCAGCCACGCCCGCAGCAAGGGGCTGGCCTTGAAGCTCTCGGGAAAGACACGGCCGCTGCTGCCCACGAAGGTGGGCTCGCCCAGCCCCTCGGCCCAGGCCCTGAGATCATCCGGGGTGAAAGCAGAAAGGGCGGGCGCGAGCCGGCCGGCCTGCGGCCCATAGCGGGTGAGGAATCGCTCGAACGGCTCGGAATGGGTGAGATTGAGCCCGCCGCGCCCGGCCATCAGGAACTTGCGCGCGGGCGAGGGCATCCGCTCATGCACATGAACGCCGAGACCGGCGGCCGACAGGCGCTCGGCGGCCATGAGCCCCGCCGGGCCGGCGCCGATGATGGAAACGGATGTGGAAGCCATTGCGGGCGGAAACTCTCGAAATGCGCTGCCACGCGTTGTTTCGCCCAAGCGGGCCCGCGTCAATCGTCACGCGGGAACGCTCGCGGATTTCCGTACCCCACGGCCTCTCGCACGCGCCATCCCCAGCGTCATGCACAGGCCCGGGGCCGTGGAGGCGAGGAAGCCGGCGCACGAAACCTCCTTTTAAGGTCGCGCGCCTATGCCTTGATGCGTACCGAGTAGCCCTGGATTTGCTCCGATGTCCTCTTCGAACCAGCCTCCGAGAATGGTGAACTTCCCCTCGCTCCTGGTTTCGGAGGAAGACGAGGACATGCTCCCGGCGAATCCGGACGGCTCCACGGTCCATAGCTGGATCAACGCCGATTTCGTGCCGAGCTGGCTGCGGCCCTTCAGTCTGGACCAAAATACCCGCTTCACCCGCACGCCGGACCACCTGCTGCGCCCGCCCGAGGAGACGCAGCCCGAGCCGCTGCCCAGCTACGGCACGGCCGGCGCCTCCTGGCACTTCCTGGAAATGCCCCTCGACATTCAGGACGACGCCGCCCCGATTCCCAGCGTGAAGGCCGATATCGCCGCCCTTGAGCAGGCCTTCGCCGACCTGCCGGCGCTGCGCGCCGCCCGCGAGAGCACCCAAGGTGAGGAAGCCGAGCACGCCCGCGCCTTCGGCCATCACGCTGAAGGCTGGAGCGTGGACGAGCAGGGCCGCGAGACCGTCCTCTCCTGGCAGGACCTGACCCCGGCGCCGGACCTCGACACCACCGCCGAGAGCGACGCCGCGCAGCCGCAGGCCCCTACCGCCGGCCCCCTGGCGCCGGAGGCGTTCGCCCAGGAGGCGTTCGCCCAGGAACCGCTTGCTCAAGAGCCCTTTGCCCCGCAGCAGAACGCTTTCGGCGCCGATGAATTCGCCGGCGCGCCCCATGCCGCGTCCGGAGCCTGGAACCCGGAGCCGGTCTGGCAGCCGACCTCCCTGCCCCAGCAAACCGAGATGGAGAACGCTCCGGCTTTCCCCGCTGCGGATTCGACCGTGTTCGCCACTCCGCCGGTCATGGCTTGGTCGGACGATGGCGCGGCGCCGCCCGCCTTCAGCACCGACGGCTCGGGCCTTAGCGCCAGCGCCGCTCCCCTCGGCGCGGCGGGACCGGAAACCCCGGCCCCTGCGGACATGGGCTGGACCCCGCCCCTCGGCGAGGCCAACGCCACCAGCGAGGCCCCCTTCGCGCCCCAAGACGCGAATGCACAGCCCGACGCGAGCGGACAGCCCGCCATGATGAACAACTCGGCCCAGGGCTTCAGCGAAACGCCGGAATTCGCCCCGGCGCCCTGCGACAGCGTTCCCGCGCAGGCGCCGGACTTCGGCACCGCACCCGTCGAATTCGCGTCATGCGATGGCCCGGCGCCAGCCTTCATCGGCAACGCGGAATTTGTGGAATCCTCCGCCCCAGACCTGCCCGTCATGGAGCCCGAGATGTCTGAGGCTGCGATGGCGCAGCCCTTCCCCGCTCCGGAATTCAGTGCTCCGGTCGATGCGGCCGCAGCCGGCACCGACGCTGCGGGACAGCCCGAAGCCCTGCCTCCGCAGGCCATCCTGAACGGGGCGGCGGCCTTCGCTGAGGATCCCGCGCTCGCCGGCACCGGCGATGTGGCGGACGCGCCCGCCCCCCAATTCCCCGAGGAGACCCCGGCCGAAATGGTCATGGACGGAATGGACACCGCAGCCCAGCCATTCACCGACGCCACCGCCTTCGAGGCCGACTTCACCGCTGCCGCAACCGACGCGCCGCAGCCGGCAATGGACGCCGCGACCACGCCCGCCCTCAGCGAAGGTGTTTCTGAACTGACCATGGCCGCGTTTGATCCCGCCACCTCGTCGTTCGGCCCCTCCCCGGACGTGGCCGAAGCCGCGCCGCAGGACGCCGGCATGGCGGCGGCACCGGTGATGGAAGACACCTCCGCGCCGGGCGTCACCATGGTCGACATGGCCGCCTCCGATGCAGCCTTGGAGATGTCCGACACGAACGTGTCGGTGCAGGCGCCCGCGGCCGACGCGGACGTGCCGGCCGCCGCCATGGCCGAGCTCCCCGCATCTGAGGCAGCGGCCCCCTCCGAAATTGTGGCCGCCGATGAAACGGACCAGATGAGCGAGGCGGCGGAAAGCGTGCCGCTGGACGGGACACTAGCCCAGCTCGCCGCCGCCGCCCTTGAGGGCGCCTCCGCCTTCCTCGACGAAACACCCGATCAGACAGCCGCCGCCGATCCGCTCATGGAAGACCTTGCCCCGGCCCACCTGCGCCCGCTCACGCGGATGATCGTGGTTGGCCGCCTTGCCCTGCCCGAGATCCTTGAGCAGGACCTTGCCCCCATCGCGCCCGAACCTCTCGCGCCGGAAGCCGACGCGGCGGCGCGTGCCGCGGACCTGATCCACGCCCATTTCGCCTGGCAGCCCTACCATCTGAGCATCAATGGCAGCCTCGACGCCCCGGCGGAGAAGGGTACCGACGCCACGGCCGAGCCGTCCGCGGCCAGCGCCCCGGAAGCCACCGCCCCCGTGATCGACGTGCCCGCCGAGGCGGCGCTGCCGGCCCTCGCCACGCCCGCCGGCCTGCCGGCGGTGGTGGACCCGGCGCATGACCCCTTCGCCTACCACCTGCCGCCCATCGACCTTCTGGGCGAGCCGCCCCAGCTGGAGCCGGACTATGAGCTCTCCGAGGAAT
This sequence comes from Xanthobacter variabilis, assembly GCF_043831965.2. Classification (NCBI taxonomy): domain Bacteria; kingdom Pseudomonadati; phylum Pseudomonadota; class Alphaproteobacteria; order Hyphomicrobiales; family Xanthobacteraceae; genus Xanthobacter; species Xanthobacter variabilis. Next base: position 1,246,735 of record NZ_CM195533.1, on the reverse strand, counting down.
TCCTCGACCAGAGCTCGGCCATGCTGCAGCAGATTTTGCGCGACTTCGGCATTCGCGGCGAGGTGATCGACGCCAATCCCGGCCCGGTGGTGACGCTCTATGAGTTCGAGCCGGCGCCGGGCGTGAAGTCTTCCCGCGTCATCGCGCTCGCCGCCGACATCGCCCGCTCCATGAGCGCGGTATCCGCCCGCGTGGCGGTGGTGGAAGGGCGCAACGTCATCGGCATCGAGCTGCCGAACCGTCGGCGCGACACGGTGTGGCTGCGCGAGCTGCTCGCCTCCCATGAGTTCGAGGAGGCGCGCACCAAGCTCGGCATCTGCCTGGGCAAGACCATTGGCGGCGTGCCGGTCATCACCGATCTCGCCCGCATGCCCCATCTGCTGGTGGCCGGGACCACGGGCTCGGGCAAGTCGGTGGCCATCAACACCATGATCCTGAGCCTGCTCTACCGGCATACGCCGGAAGCCTGCCGGCTCATCATGATCGACCCCAAGATGCTGGAGCTGTCGGTCTATGAGGGCATCCCGCATCTGCTGACCCCCGTGGTGACGGACCCCAAGAAGGCCATCATTGCCCTCAAGTGGGCGGTGAAGGAGATGGAGGACCGCTATCGCAAGATGGCGCGCCTCGCCGTGCGCAACATCGACGGCTACAATGCCCGCATGGCGGAGGCCCGCGAGAAGGGCGAGGTGCTCACCCGGCAGGTGCAGGTGGGCTTCGACAAGGAAAGCGGCGAGGCGCTCTATGAAGAGCAGCAGATGGACCTCTCCGCCCTGCCCTACATCGTCATCATCGTCGACGAGATGGCCGACCTCATGATGGTCGCGGGCAAAGAGATCGAGGGCGCCATCCAGCGCCTGGCCCAGATGGCGCGCGCCGCCGGCATCCACCTCGTGATGGCCACCCAGCGCCCCTCGGTGGATGTCATCACCGGCACCATCAAGGCGAACTTCCCCACCCGCATCTCGTTCCAGGTGACCAGCAAGATCGACAGCCGGACCATTCTCGGCGAGATGGGCGCGGAAACCCTGCTGGGCCAGGGCGACATGCTCTTCATGGCCGGCGGCGGGCGCATCACCCGCGTCCACGGCCCCTTCGTCTCCGACCAGGAGGTGGAGCACGTGGTCGCCTTCCTGAAGGCCCAGGGCGGGCCGGAATATCTGGAAGACGTGGTGCAGGACGAGGAGGCGGAAGGCCCCTCCGGCTCCGACGACGCCGTGTTCGACAAGAGCGAGATGGGAGACAGCGGCGGCGATCTCTACGAGCAGGCGGTGGCCATCGTGCTGCGCGATCGCAAGGCCTCCACGTCCTACATCCAGCGCCGGCTGCAGGTGGGGTACAACAAGGCCGCCAGCCTCATGGAGCGCATGGAGGCGGAACAGATCGTGGGCCCGGCCAACCATGCCGGCAAGCGCGAGATCCTCTCCTTCGGCCGCGACCGCGACGACGACCACTGATCGGGGCGGGGCGCCAGGCAGGCGCCCCTCTCAAGCTGCCGTCGGGGGCGGGCTGAGGACCTGCTCGCGCCGCAACAGATCCTCCAGCCAGGACATGAACACCTGAAGCCGGCGCGAGAGCTGCCGGCGGTGGGGAAAAAGCAATGTCGCCGGCATGGGGGCCGCCCGGTAAAGGGGCATCACCTCCACCAGCGCACCCGCCTCGATGTCCCGCCGCACGTCATAAGCGGGGATCTGGAGCAGCCCCAGCCCCGCGCGGCAGCAGGCAATGGCCGCCTCCGCGCTGTTGACGCTGACCCGCCCGCGCACGACGCGGGAGCACATCGCCCCCTCTTCCATCCACTCCCAAGGCGCCACCCGGCCGGTGGAGGGCGAGGCATAATTGACCGCCAGATGGCCGTCGAGATCGTCCGGAGCGAGCGGCGCGCCATGGCGAGCGAGATAGGCCGGGCTCGCCACATTGATGAGATCGAGCCGGCCCAGCGGCCGCGCGATCAGGCCGCTGTCGCTCAATTCCCCGATCCGCAGCACGCAATCAACCGCATCCTCCACCAGATCCACCGCACGGTCGGTGACGCCCAGCTCGATGTCGATGCCCCGGTACCGCTCGAGGAAATCCGGCAGAGCGGGCGCCACGATCAGCCGGCCGATGCGGCCGGGAACATCCACCCGCAGCGTGCCGGCGGGCATGGAGGCGCCGTGGCGGAACAGGCTCTCGGCCTCCTCCACGTCCGCCACCAGGCGCAGGCAGCGCTCATAGAAAGCGGCGCCGTCCTGGGTGGGGGCCACCTTGCGGGTGGTGCGGTGGAGCAGGCGCGTGCCCAGGCGCGCCTCCAGTTCCTGCACCGCAGCCGAGACCGACGAGCGCGGCAGGCCCAGCGTGTCCGCCGCCCGGGTGAAGCTCGCGCACTCCACCACTCGGGCGAAGATGCGGAAGAGATCGATGCGGTCCACCGCGCGCCCCCGATTGTTCGGAAAATCCGACAAGTGATGTCATCAGGAACGGATTTATCCGCCATGTCCAGACGATAACCTTGCACCCGGCGGCGGTGAGGGGGCAGCCGGCGGACGCGCGCGGCAGGGCGCCAGCGGAAGCCGGACGCCCCCCGCCGCCGCTGCCCATGAATGCGTCGGAACAGGAATTCTCGTCATGACCGATCACGCAATCCGCGGAAAGACGGCGCTCATCACCGGCGGCGGGAAGAATCTCGGCGCCTTGATCGCCCGCGATCTCGCCGCGCATGGCGCCCGCGCCATCGCCATCCACTACAACAGCCCCGGCGCGAAAGCGGAGGCGGAGGCAACCGTGGCCGCCCTGAAGGCGGCGGGGGCCGAGGCCATCGCCCTTCAGGGGGACCTCACCACCGCCGATGCCATGGAGCGCCTGTTTGCGGACGCCGCGGCCGCCGTCGGCCGGCTGGATATCGCCATCAACACCGTCGGCAAGGTGCTGAAGAAGCCCATTCTGGAGATTTCCGAGACCGAATACGACGAGATGAGCGCGGTGAACGCCAAGGCCGCGTTCTTCTTCCTGAAGGAGGCGGGGCGCCATCTCAACGACAATGGCAAGGTGGTCACCCTGGTCACCTCGCTGCTGGGCGCCTTCACGCCCTTTTACGCGTCCTATGCGGGCACCAAGGCGGCGGTGGAGCACTTCACCCGCGCGGCGGCCAAGGAGTTCGGGCCACGGGGCATCTCGGTGACCGCCATCGGCCCCGGCCCCATGGACACCCCCTTCTTCTACCCCGCCGAGGGTGAGGACGCGGTGGCCTATCACAAGACCGCCGCGGCGCTCTCGGCCTTCTCGAAGACCGGGCTCACCGACATCGCCGACATCGTGCCCTGGGTGCGCATGCTGGTCTCGGAGGGCTGGTGGATGACCGGCCAGACCATCCTGGTCAATGGCGGCTACACCACCAAGTAAGACGCTCCAGCGCATGGAGTTGACGTGCCTCCGCACGCGCGCGGCGATCCGCCCCGCGCAAAGCCCCCTAACGGGAGATGGCGGAGGCCAGCCGGCTCAGGAGGCCCACCAACTCCGTCTGGCGGCCGATGCCGAGCTTGGCGAACACCGCGCGCAGGTGGCTGCGCGCGGTTTCATAGGAAATACCCTGGTTGTCCGCGATGTCGCGCAGGCGCTCGCCATGGCCGATGGCCTCGGCGACGCGCGCTTCCGCCGGCGTCAGCCCCAGGTCACGCAGATGCTGCGACAGGCGCGGCACCTGCGCGCCCAGGTCCCGTACCAGCACCATGGCGCCACCCGCACCAAAGGTGATGAATTCCAGCCCCTCGAACTGCCGGTAGACGGGGACCGCCTGCGCATACAAAGCGGGCCGGCCGCTGGGACGGCGGATCAGCACGCCGCGGGCGGGGGCGGCCGCCGCGCCCGGCAGGGCGGCGCCGATGGCGCGCTGAAGCCGCTCGTCATCCTGCCGCTGGGCGGCCCGCAACCGGCGGGTGACGACGCTCAGCCCGTCCCCCAGCAGGCGCTCGCCCATCACGTTCACATGCCGCACGGCGCCGTCGCGATCCAGCAGGAAGGCGCCCCACGCCAGGCGGTCCACCGCGTCCGCGAAATCGCTCGCCACCACGCGCGCCTCCAGCAGCGCCGTGCTGATGGACAGGGCGCGTCCGATATGGCCCGCAAGGCCCGCCATGCGCGCGACGTCGTCCGGCGGGTAGCGGTCTCGCTTGATGGGATTGTGAACGGCCACCGAGACGAGCTGCCCATCCCGGCTGCCGGTGATGGCCGCCAGCAGCTCGCCCACGCCGTAGCCGTGCAGGAATTCCTGGTAGAACGGATCCTGGCGGATTTCCTCCTCGGTCATCACCAGCCGATCGGTGCTCGCCGTCCCCGGCAGGACCCCGCGCGCCACCACCCGCTGGGCCGGCGTGTCGTGCCGCCACCACAGCGCGTCATAGGCAGCCTTGAGATCGCCGAGCTCGGACGAAACCATGGCCCGCATCATATGCTCGGCCCCGAGCGGCACCATGGACGCCCCCACCGCTCCAAAGGCGTGGGCGATCCGGTCGAGCACCTGCGGCCATTGATCGGGCTGGAGCGCGGCCCCGTAGAGCGCCTCGATCACCTCCAGAATGTCGGTATCCGCCATCCGCGCCCCCTTATGGCGAGCATAAGGCAGACTTTTCACAACCCCAAACTCAGGATCCGCACATTTTCTCGCGAACCGAGCACTGGCGTTGCGGCCCAGCTTCCGGCAAGCTCCATATGGTCCATGGAGACTGGTAAAGTTTCCGAAACACGTCCACGCTACACTACAAATATACCATCATTCTATGTAGATTTGCATCGAGGCGAGGAAACGCCAGCGTGCTCAATTACATCCTAACCCTCCTTGGCATTTTTACGAAGGGTCTGGGCCTGCGGATCGTCCTGTGCTTTCTGCCCCCCATCGTGGCAGCCTGGACTTTCTTCATCCTGCACCTGGTCAATCTTTATGAGTTCCATCCGGACTCATTCACGCCAACGCTGGTGTTCGGCCTGCTGGGCATTGCCGTCGGCAGCGTGATCGTCTGCATCCTGATCCTGACCATCGTTCCGCCCCTGCGGCGGATTGTCGACGTCACGGCGGTGCTCCAGCACGGCAAGACCGATTTCTCCATTCCCTATCTGGCCCGCAAGGACGAGATCGGCGATCTGGCCCGCTCGTTCGAGGTGCTGCGCGAAGGCCTCATCCGCGCCGCCGAGCTGGAGGCGGCCAACCGGGCCGAGGCGGAAGCCAAGATTGCCCACGGCAACCGCATCTCCACCCTCGCGCGGAACTTCGAGGCCGTCATCAAGACCGTCGTGGGCGCCCTCACCGCGGCGGCGAGCGAGCTGCAGAGCAGTGCCGCCCGCATGCTGGAGATCTCGCAGCAGACCCAGCAGCAGAGCAATGTGGTGGCCTCCGCCTCCCTCGACGCCTCTTCGAACGTGCAGGCGGTGGCCGGCGCCACCGAGCAGATGACCGCCTCCAGCCGCGAGATCGGGCGGCAGGTGTCCAAGGCCTCCGACATGGCCGCCACCGCCGTGGAGCAGGCCAACCGCACCGGGGATGTGGTGGATCGCCTCGCCAAGGACGCGGACAAGATCGGCTCGGTGGTGCAGCTGATCCAGGAAATCACCGCCCAGACCAACCTGCTCGCCCTCAACGCCACCATCGAGGCGGCCCGCGCGGGTGAGGCCGGCAAGGGCTTCGCCGTGGTGGCGAGCGAGGTGAAGACCCTGGCCGAGCAAACCGCCAAGGCCACCGAGGAAATCTCCTCACAGATCGCCGATATCCAAGGTGCCACCACCTCCACGGTGGGCGCCATCCGCGAGATCAGCCATTCCATCGCCGACATCAATGACGTCGCCTCCGCCGTGGCCATGGCCGCGCAGCAGCAGGTGACGGCGACCGTCGAAATCTCCGACAACGTGCAGCAGGCGGCGCTGGGCACCGGCGAGATTTCCCGGAACATTTCCGGCGTCGCGGAGGCGGTGGACATGACGAGCACGGTGGCCGGAACCGTGCTCTCCGCCGCCACCCGCCTCACCGGGCAGGCCGACGAGCTGCGCAAGGAAGTCGATCAGTTCCTGACCGCCCTCAACCAGGCCTAGACGGGGTGGGATTTCGGGGATCACGGACCCGCGAGGGCCTGCTCCGGCTTTGCGGAGCACAGTGAGGCTCGGGGCCATGACCGCTCGGGGGCAATGACCGCCTCGGGGCCATGACCGCCTCGGTGGCGTGGACGGGCCTTGAGGCCGTCGCGATGGGCCAGGACCCTGCCCTTCGCCGCGCCGGCGTGGCCTCGTCGTCGACGCGACGCCCCGGTCTCACGGGCGGGCGTGGCGCCGGACGAGCGCCTCGGTGGCTGCGCGGAAACCTGCCTCGTACGCCTAAGGCGGACCGGCCCTGGGGCCGATCACATTCCAGCCCCCAAGAATGCTGCCGGAAGGATGCGCCTTTCCACGCCCGAGGCGAGGCCGGTCGCGGAACCGTGGATCCGGCGCGCGAGCGGCTGCGAAGGCGCGAGACATTGAACCCGGACGCATCGAGGCCAGCCCCGGCGGGAACATGCGCGAGCCGGCGCCCGACGTTTTCGCGCACAAGCATACCGCGCCTGCCCCGCCTCACCCTCCCCCGCGAAGCTCAACACAGTCAATTAAGAGCAACGCCCGCCCTGCCCCGTTGCGCAGGAGACAGCCGGCCGCTTCCTCCCCCTCAGGGGTGCTCGCCGCCGTCATCGGCCGCCACGCTCATCGCGCCTTTGGGGAAACACACCCGCCGCCTGCGGAAGGACAGGGCTGCCTGGCGCGCGCGCCGGAGGAGCCGTCCCTCCGCCCTCAGGCGCTGAGCTCACGCAGGGCCGCCGCATGCAGAGCGGGCGAGGCCGCCGCCACCACCTTGCCGTCGGAGCCGAGGCCGAGAGGCCGGCCCAGCCAGTCGGTCATGATGCCGCCCGCGCCTTCCACCACCGGCACCAGGGCCATGTAATCGTAGGGCTGGAGCGACGTTTCCACCACCAGGTCGCAATGGCCCGAGGCTAGAAGGCCGTATTGGTAGCAATCGCCGCCGAAACGGCGGATGGCGCCCTTGCGGCTCAGCGCGTCATAGCGCGCCCAATCGGCCGGCGCGAAGAAGTCCGGGGAGGTGGTGTAGACCCGCGCATCCTCCAGCGCCGCGCAGCCGCTCACATGCGCGGGCGCGCCATTGAAGGTGGTGGCGCCGGGCAGGCCCACCCAGCGCTCGCCCAAGGGCGGCACCTCGATCACCCCCAGCTTCGGCACGCCGCGTTCCGCATAGGCGATGAGCGCGCCGAACAGGGGCATGCCGGTGATGAAGCTCTTGGTGCCGTCGATGGGATCGATCACCCACAGATGGTCGTCGCCGCCGCTCATGCCCGCCTCTTCCCCGAGGATGGCATGGCCGGGAAAGCGCACCGCGATGGCCTCGCGCAGGGCGGCCTCAATGGCCTTGTCGGCGATGGTCACCGGGCTTTCGTCCGCCTTGCGCTCGAACGCCGTGGTCTTGCGGAAATGCGCCCGGGCCAGCCCGCGCGCCAGGTCCGCCAGCTCACCGGCGAAGGCCGCCAGAACACCCGCATCGAGATCCAGATCGAAACCGCTCATTGAACTCCATCTCCCCACGGATCGCGCGACGGCGCAGCAGCCGGAACTGGCCAAAGCCACAAAAACCTCTATTTGCCACACAAAGCAATACCGATTTGTGGATTTGTGTTGACTTCACCGCAGCGCGGCAGGAATCATGAGGCTGTTCGCGGGCCAATCTGGCGCCACTGCATGCTTCGCGCGCCGCCCGCCACAGGACCACTCAGGGGATCTTCATGGCTGAGTTTCCGACCCAGGCCCAGGTCGTCATCGTCGGCGGCGGCATCATCGGCACGTCCACCGCCTATCACCTCGCCAAGCTGGGCTATAAGGACACGGTGCTCATCGAGCGCCACAAGCTCACCTCCGGCTCGACCTTCCACGCGGCGGGCCTGGTGGGTCAGCTGCGCTCCAACGCCAACATCACCCAGCTCCTGGGTGAATCGGTGAAGATCTACCAGACGCTGGAACAGGAAACCGGCCTCGCCACCGGCTGGAAGATGAATGGCGGCCTGCGCCTCGCCTGCACGCAGGAGCGCTGGACCGAGGTGAAGCGCCAGGCCACCACCGCCCGCTCCTTCGGCCTGGAAATGCACCTGCTGACGCCGAAGGAGGCGCAGGACCTGTGGCCGCTCATGGACATTTCGGACGTGGTGGGCGCTGCCTTCCTGCCCACGGACGGCCAGGCCAACCCCTCCGACATCACCGGCTCCCTCGCCAAGGGCGCGCGCATGAACGGCGCCCGCATCTTCGAGGATACGGAAGTCACCGGCTTCAAGGTGGAGAACGGCCGCGTCACGGTGGTGGAGACCAGCCGCGGGCCGATCCGCTGCGAGATCGTGGTGAACTGCGCCGGCCAGTGGGCCCGCGAGGTGGGCGCCATGGTGGGGGTCAATGTGCCCCTGGTCTCGGTTGAGCACCAATATATGGTGACCGAGCGCATCCCCGGCGTCACCTCCACTTTGCCCACGCTGCGCGATCCCGATCGCCTCACCTATTACAAGGAAGAGGTGGGCGGCCTCGTGATGGGCGGCTATGAGCCGAACCCCATTCCCTGGGCCATCAACGGCTTCCCGGAGAAGTTCAACTTCCAGCTTCTCCAGTCGAACTTCGACCATTTCGAGCAGCTCATGGAGCTGGCGCTGGGCCGCGTGCCGGCGCTTCAGACTGCCGGCATCAAGCAGCTCATCAACGGACCGGAAAGCTTCACGCCCGACGGCAACTTCATCCTTGGGCAGGCGCCGGAGCTCACGGGCTTCTATGTGGGCGCGGGCTTCAACGCCTTCGGCATCGCCTCCGGCGGCGGGGCGGGCAAGGTGCTGGCGGAATGGATCGTCGGCGGCGAGCCGCCTTACGACCTCTCTCCCGTGGACATTCTGCGCTTCGGCCGCAACCACCAGGACGTGAACTGGGTGCGCCAGCGCACGCTGGAAGCCTATGCCAAGCACTACACCATCGCCTGGCCGAGCGAGGAGCACAAAAGCGGCCGTCCGCTGCGGCGCTCGCCCCTCTATGACCGGCTGAAGGCGCAGGGCGCGGTGTTCGGCGAAAAGCTGGGCTGGGAGCGGCCCAACTGGTTCGCCGCCCCCGGCGAGGAGGCACAGGACCACTACACCTTCGGCCGCCCCAACTGGACCGACGCCGTCGCCCGCGAGCACAAGGCGACCCGCGAGAGCGTGACGGTGTTCGACCAGACCTCCTTCGCCAAGTTCATGCTCATCGGCAAGGATGCCGAGCAGGCGCTGTCCGCAGTCAGCGCCGGCGACATGACGCGCCCGGTGGGCTCGCTCACCTATGCGCCCATGCTGAATGCCCGGGGCGGCATCGAGTGCGACCTGACGGTGGGCCGGCTGGCAGCGGACAGCTACTACATCGTCGCCGGAACGGGCGCAGCCACCAAGGATTTCGACTGGCTGAAGCGGCATCTGCCCCAGGGCCTCGACGCCCATCTCATGGACGTGTCCTCCATGTATGCGGTGCTCGCCCTCATGGGGCCGAACGCCCGCAAGGTGCTGGAGAAGCTCACCCGCGACGACGTTTCCGACGCCGCCTTCCCGTTCGCCACGGTGCGCACGCTCAATGTGGCCGGCGCGCCGGTGATGGCGCTGCGCCTCACCTTCGTGGGTGAACTGGGCTGGGAATTGCACATTCCCGTGGAGTTCGCCGCCACGGTCTATGACGCGCTCATGGAAGCAGGTTCCGAATTCGGCATCCGCAATGCGGGCTACCGGGCCATCGAAACCCTGCGCCTGGAGAAGGGCTATTGGGCCTCCGGCTCCGATATCGGGCCCGACCACACCCCGTTTGAAAGCGGCCTCGGCTGGGCCATCAAGCCGGAAGGGGCCGGGACCTTCATCGGCCGCGAGGCGCTGGAAAAGAAGAAGGCGGAACCGCTCAAGAAGCGCCTCGCCGGCTTCACCGTGGATGATCCCAACGTGGTGCTTCTGGGTCGCGAAACCATCTATCGCAACGGCGAGCGGGTGGGCTGGCTGTCGTCCGGCGGCTTCGGCCACACCCTGGGCAAGCCCATCGGCTACGGCTATGTGCGCCAGCCTGAGGCAGGACTGGACGAGGCCTACGTACTCTCCGGCACCTATGAGCTGGATGTGGCCACCGTGCGGGTTCCGGCCAAGGTGCACCTGGCCCCGCTCTACGATCCCGAAATGAAGAAGATCCTCGCTTGACCGGCGAGTGATGCCGCGGAAGCCGCCGCCAACCCCTCAGGCGGCGGCTTCCACCCTCCCCTTGAGCCCCCCTTCACCCGGACGAAAGGAGACCCCGCTTCGTGCCAACGAAATAGTCACACGAAGCCGCAAATTCGCGCAGGCAGGTTGGAAAAAAACAAAATATGCTCCGCCTCATTCCTGGGACGAATTGAAATTTCCGTTGAGTGAACGGCTTCGAAGTAAGCCGCCGAAAAACTTCCAAAGGGGTTTCGCATGCTTCGCACTCTGTCTCGCATCGCCCTTGCGGGCGCGGTCTCCATGGCGGTCGGCACGGCTTCGGCCGCGCCCGAATCCAAGGATCCCATCAAGATTACCCTCAACGACTGGACCGGCCAGCTTCTCACCGCCCACATCATGGGTGAGATCCTGAAGAAGGAAGGCTATAACGTCGAATATGTCCCGGCCGATTACTTGGCCCAGTTCTCGGGCATGGGTACCGGTGACCTGACCGTTGCACCCGAAGTGTGGGCCACCACCGCCCAGGAGGCGCTCGACGCGGCGGTGAAGACTGGCGGCGTGGAGAATATGGGTTCCTCCGGCATGGAAGCGCGCGAGGACTGGTGGTTTCCCGAATACATGAAGGAAAAGTGCCCCGGTTTGCCCGACTGGAAGGCCCTGAAGAAGTGCGGCGCCGCCTTCGCCACCCCGGACACCGCCCCCAAGGGGCGCTATCTCGGCGGCCCCTCCACCTGGGGCGGCTATGACGAGGAGCGCGTGGAAGCCCTCGGCCTGCCGTTCGAGGTGATCCATGCCGGCACCGACGCCGCCATGTTCGCCGAGCTGAAGAGCGCCTATGAGCGCAAGGCCCCGATCATCCTGTGGATCTACACGCCCCACTGGGCGCCCATCAAGTATAAGGGCGAGTTCGTGGAGTTTCCGCCCTATGAGGCCGCCTGCTACGAAGATCCGGCCTGGGGCGTGAATAAGGAAATGAAGTATGATTGCGCCAAGCCGCGCGGTCCCATCTGGAAGGCGGCCTGGTCCGGCATGAGCAAGAAGTGGCCGGGCGCTTACGAAATCATCAAGGAATACAAGTTCGACAACCAGACCATGGGCGAGCTTGCCGCCCGCGTGGATATCGACGGCCAGAAGGTGGAAGACGTGGCCGCCGACTGGGTCGCCAAGAACGAGCCCACCTGGAAGGCCTGGGTGAAGAAGCAGTGATGCCGGGGGCCCGTGGGCGTGCCCCACGGGCCCTTGCTCCAGCCTTCCCGGCAGCCGGTCGCCGACCGGCGCCGGGAGGTCAGCGCCGCCCGCGCCCCTGCCAGAAGACCCGCACCCGATGGGCCGCCTCAGCCTTCGGATGCGCGGCGGTTCCTTCGTTTCCAGGCCATCCAGCCAAGGCCACGCAGCCAAGGTCCACCACCATGAGCCATCCCGTTCTCGCCTGTCGCGACGTCGCCAAGCTGTACGGGGCGAAAGCCCTGAAGTTTGTCGCCGACGGACGCCTTTCCGCCGATGGCGCGACCCTGGCCGAAGCCGGCGTCACCGCCGCCGTGCGCAACGTCAATCTTGAGATCCAGCGCGGGCAGACCTTTGTCATCATGGGCCTGTCGGGCTCGGGCAAGTCGACCCTGGTGCGCTGCCTGTCCGGCCTCACGCCGCCCACCGCCGGCGAGGTGCTGTTTGAAGGGCGCGACCTGTTCAAATATTCCGAGAGCGAGCTGATCCAGATCCGCCGCCACCAGATGGGCATGGTGTTTCAGCATTTCGCTCTGCTGCCCCATCTCAACATCCTGCAGAATGTGGCTTTCCCCCTGGAGATCCAGGGCCGCACCAAGGCCGAGCGGCTGGAGAAGGCCCACAAGATGATCGAGCTCGTGGGCCTCAAGGGCCGCGAGCACCGTTTCCCCAGCGAGCTTTCCGGCGGCCAGCAGCAGCGCGTGGGCATTGCCCGTTCGCTCGCCGCCGACCCGGACCTGTGGTTTCTGGACGAACCCTTCTCCGCCCTCGACCCCCTCATCCGCCGCGAGATGCAGGATGAGGTGCTGCGCCTGCAGGGCATGCTCAAGAAGACCATCGTCTTCATCACCCACGATTTCGACGAGGCGGTGCGCATCGCCGACCGCATCGCCATCATGAAGGACGGCAAGGTGGAGCAGATCGGCACCGCCGAGGAGCTGGTGCTCACCCCCGCCACCGATTATGTGCGCGCCTTCACCCGCGAGGCGCCGCGCGCCAAGATCCTCACCGCCCGCGCCATCATGACGCCGGCCCCGGCCGACGCGAAATTCGCCGGGCTCATCGATGCCAAGGCCCGCATCTCCACCTTTGCCCATCAGGTGGGCTCCGCCGATGGCATCTATGGCGTGGTCGACAATGGCCGCATCCTCGGTGCCATCGACCGGCTGGCCATGATCGACGTGCTGGTGGGCCGCGAGCCGCGGGGCCTGGCGGCATGAGCACTGATGGCATGACCATGGCGCCCACACAGGACACCACCCGCGATCCCACCGAGGAACCGGCCACCGCGGCCCCCTTCCCCTGGCGCCGCCTGGTGTGGCCCGTGGTGGCTCTGCTCACCGTCGTCGCGGTGATGTTGCCCCACGAAGACCTTCCGTCCTGGGTCTGGAAATATCCCCATGCCTGGCAGGTGCCGCTGGCCTCCTGGATCTCGGACTTCATGAAGTGGCTGATGAACAGCGCCAGCTTTGGCCTGTTCACGGTGCGCGACATCACCCGCGCCATCTCGGCCCTGCTCGACATTCCGCTCTCGGTGGCCAAGGCCATCTTCGCCACCGGCATCATGCAGGGCGAAGGCTCCATGGCGGTGCAGCTGTTCCCGCCCATCCCCTGGTATTCCCTGGTGATCGCGGCCACCGCCGTGTCCTACGCCATCGGCGGGCTGCGGCTCGCCCTCGGCATGGCGCTGGGTCTGCTCTATCTCGCGGTGTTCGGCCAGTGGACGAGTGCCATGGTCACCTTCGCCTCGGTGCTGGTGTCGTCCATCATCGGTTCGTTCGGCGGCCTGCTGCTGGGCCTCGCCTGCGTGCGCTCGAAGACGGTGGAGCGGCTGATCTCGCCGCTGCTCGACGTGGCGCAGACCATGCCGGTGTTCGCCTATCTGCTGCCCATGCTGATCCTGTTCGGCTTCGGGCCGGTGTCGGCCATGATCGCCACCATCATCTATGCGGTGCCGCCCATGGTGCGCATCACCATCGTGGCCATCCGCGCGGTACCGGAGGAGATCGACGCGCTCGGCCGCATGACCGGCTGCACCCGGCGCCAGATCACCTGGAAGATGCTGGTGCCCTCCGCCATGCCCGCGCTCATGGTGGGCGTGAACCAGGTCATCATGCTCTCGCTCAACGTGGTCATCATCGCCTCCATGATCGGCGCCGGAGGCCTGGGCTGGGACGTGCTGGCGGCCCTGCGGCGGCTCGACATCGGCGGCGGCCTGGAAGCGGGCCTCGCCATCACCGTGCTCGCCATCCTGCTCGATCGCTTCGCCCAGGCGCTGGCCTTCCGCGCCAAGCGCAACCGGCGGCGGCAGGACAGCCAGAAGCTGGTCACCTACGCGGTCTATGCCGCGCTCGCCGTGGCGGCGGCGGGCTGGGTCGCGGCCGACCACTGGCGCGCCATCGCCCTCTATCCGCAAGGCTGGCAACTCTCAACGGGGCCGTTCTGGGGTGACCTCGTCTCCTGGATCAACATCAACTTCTACGGCCCGCTGGAGGCGGTGAAGACCTTTATCCTGCTCAACGTCCTCTCGCCGGTGAAGCAGTTCATGCTCGCCTTGCCCTGGCCGTGGGTGGTGGCGGTGACGGCGCTCGCCGGCTACTGGCTCGGCGGCGCGCGGCTGGCGCTCACGGTGGGCCTCATGTGCGCCTTCATGGCGGTGGTGGGGTTGTGGCCGGCCACCATGATCACCGTCTATCTGTGCGGCGTGGCGGTGGTGATCTCGGTGCTCATCGGCGTGCCCGTGGGCATTGCCTGCGCCCAGCGGCCGATGCTGCGCACGGCGGTGGAGTGGATCATCGACACGCTCCAGACCCTGCCGGCCTTCGTCTACCTCATTCCCATCGTGATGCTGTTCCGGGTGGGCGACTTCACGGCCCTCATCGCCATCGTGCTCTACGCCATTGCCCCGGCCATCCGCTACACGGCCCACGGCGTGGCGCAGGTTTCGCCCCACCTCATCGAGGCGGGGGTGATGAGCGGCTGCACCCGGCGGCAAATCCTCACCCGCATCCGCCTGCCGCTGGCGGTGCCGGACATGCTGCTGGGCCTCAACCAGACCATCCTGCTGGCCCTGTCCATGCTGGTCATCACCGCTTTGGTGGGCACCCGCGACCTCGGTCAGGTCACCTATGCCGCCCTCGCCAAGGCGGATGTGGGGCTTGGCCTGGTGGCGGGCCTCAGCGTGGCCTTCATCGGCATGATCGCCGACCGGCTCATCACCGCCGGCAGCGCCCGCCTGAAGACCCACAAGGGACACTGAGAGCCATGAACGCGAAAGCCGTGGACCGCGTGCGGGCCCTGTCCTTCTGGGGCGGGCCCGTGGATCCCCTGCCGCTGGGCGGGGGCATCACCAATTCCAACTTCCTGGTGGAGGACGGACCGCGCAAATATGTGGTCCGCCTCGGCGCCGACATTCCGCTTCACAATGTGATGCGCTTCAACGAGCGCGCCGCGGCGCTGGCGGCGGAGGCAGCGGGCGTGTCCCCGCCCCTGCGCTATTTCGAGCCCGGCCTCATCGTCATCGACTTCATCGAGGGCCACACCTTCACCGAGGCCGATGTGCGCGCCCACCTGCCACGCGTGGTGGAGCTGGTGAAGCGCACCCATCGCGAAGTGACCCGCCACATCCGGGGGCCGGCGCTCAGCTTCTGGACCTTCCATGTGCTGCGCAACTATCTGGCCGCCCTCTCCGAACGGCGCCACCGCCTCGCCGGGGAACTGAGCCGCCTGGCGGGTATCGCCGAGCGCCTGGAGACCGCCCTTGGCCCGGCCGAGATGGTGTATGGCCACAACGACCTGCTGCCCGGCAATTTCATCGACGACGGCAAGAAACTGTGGCTGATCGACTGGGACTATGGCGGCTTCAACACCCCCCTGTTCGACCTCGGCAACCTCGCGTCCAACAACGAATTGGATCTCGCCCAGCGCCGCGAGCTGCTCCAGCTCTATTATGGGCGCGAGCCGGACGACGCCCTGCGCCTGAAATTCCAGGCCATGTTCGTCGCCTCGCTGTTGCGCGAAAGCCTGTGGAGCATGATTTCGGAGCTCGAATCCACCATCGACTTCGACTACCGCGCTTACACGGCCAAGAACCTCACCCGCTTCGAGCGTGCCCTCGCCGATTTTGAAGCCCTGCGCTGAGCAGGGCCGGCGGCGCGCCCGTCTCGTCTCTATCGCCGGCCCATCGCCATAACGTCATGGGAACGCCGTAAAAGATCGGCCTTCGCGACAGCTCTCGGAAGGCGCCCCAGCGCCTTG
This sequence comes from Xanthobacter variabilis, assembly GCF_043831965.2. NCBI lineage: Bacteria > Pseudomonadati > Pseudomonadota > Alphaproteobacteria > Hyphomicrobiales > Xanthobacteraceae > Xanthobacter > Xanthobacter variabilis. The sequence continues at coordinate 1,231,022 of NZ_CM195533.1, read as the reverse complement.
GGAGCAGCCGCAAGGTCACGCGCGACCTGGCGGCGCGGGTGGACGGGGTGGAGGAGATCCGGGCGCAAACCGCGTGACACTTTTGCCGGATTTGCTCTAGAGCGTTCTCGCGCGAGGCTGCCCTCGGCCCGGAACGGATGCACCCATGGCTGCTGCGTCCACCGGACCCGACCGCCAATGACCGCGCGCGGCGAACCGATGGGACACGAGTAACATGCGCATAGCGATCGCCGGCCTGGGATATGTGGGCCTTTCCAACGCGGTGCTGCTGGCCCAGAGGCACAGCGTGATGGCGCTGGATGTGGACGCGGCGCGGGTCGCAAGCATCAATGCCCGCCGCTCCCCCATCGTCGATCCCGACATCGAGCGCTATCTGGCGGAAAAGGAGCTCGACCTCACCGCCACCCTGAGCCCCGCCGAGGCCTTTGCCGGAGCCCAGTTCGTCATTGTCTCCACGCCCACCAATTACGACGTGGAGACCAGCCATTTCGACACGCACTCCGTTGAGGCGGTGATCGGGGAGGCGCTGGAGATCAATCCGGACGCCACCATCATCATCAAGTCCACCATTCCCGTGGGATTCGTGCAGCACCTGCGCACGCGGCTGGGGCGGGAGAACATTATCTTCTCCCCGGAATTCCTGCGCGAGGGCAAGGCGCTCCACGACAATCTCTATCCCTCCCGCATCATCGTCGGCGACCATTGCGAGGCAGCCCACACCTTTGCCGGCCTGCTGAAGGAGTGCGCCTTGAGGGAGGACGTGCCTGTGCTCTTCACCGGGCCGGGCGAGGCGGAGGCCATCAAGCTGTTCGCCAATACCTACCTTGCCATGCGCGTGGCCTTCTTCAACGAGCTCGACAGCTACGCCCTCGCCTTCGGCCTCGACAGCCGCGAGATCATCGGCGGCGTCAGCCTCGATCCGCGCATTGGCGGGCACTACAATAATCCCTCCTTCGGCTATGGCGGCTACTGCCTGCCGAAGGATACCAAGCAGCTGCTCGCCAATTATTCGAGCGTTCCGCAGAACCTCATCCGCGCCATCGTCGACGCCAACGCCACCCGCAAGGACTTCATCGCCGAGCGCATCCTGGCCCGCGCCCCGCGCAATGTGGGCATCTACCGCCTCACCATGAAGGCCGGCTCGGACAATTTCCGCGACAGCTCCATCCAGGGCATCATGAAGCGGATCAAGGCCAAGGGCATCCCCGTCACGGTCTACGAGCCGCAGTTCAAGGATGACCATTTCTTCAATTCGCCGGTGGAACGGGACCTCGCCGCCTTCAAGGCCAACTCGGACATCATCGTTGCCAACCGCTGCACCGACGAACTGGCCGATGTCGCCCACAAGGTCTTCACCCGCGACCTGTTCGGCTCGGACTGAGCCCCGCCCCGCAGGCTCTCCATCCCTCCGCCGGCTGCCTTCTTCAGGGCACATTGCAAGGCGAAACGACGCGGCAGCTTGGCGCCGCGCGCGCCGGCGCTTGTTCCGCACGCGGTTTCAGCGCACACGGGCATGGAGAAACGGCGGCGACGCCGCGGGACGCACAGCAAAACAGAGGGAACGCATGAAGGGTATCATTCTCGCCGGCGGCAGCGGCACGCGCCTGCATCCCCTGACCCTGGTCACCTCCAAGCAGCTGATGCCGGTCTATGACAAGCCGATGATCTATTACCCGCTGTGCGTTCTCATGCGCGCGGGCATCACCGACATCCTCATCATCTCCACCCCGCAGGACATGCCCCAGTTCCAGCGCCTGCTGGGCGACGGCAGCCAATGGGGCCTCTCCTTCTCCTACGCCGTGCAGCCCTCGCCCGACGGGCTCGCCCAGGCCTACATCATCGGCGCCGACTTCGTGGCGGGGGAATGCTCCGCGCTCATCCTCGGCGACAACATCTTCTACGGCCACGGCCTGCCGGAGCTGCTGCAGCCCGCCGCCCACCGCACCGAGGGCGCCACCGTCTTCGCCTATTACGTCAATGACCCCGAGCGCTACGGCATCGTGGAATTCGACGCGCAGGGCCACGCCCTCACCATCGAGGAAAAGCCCAAGCAGCCACGCTCCAACTGGGCGGTGACCGGGCTTTATTTCTACGACCCGAGCGTGGTGGACATCGCCGCCAACCTGAAGCCCTCCGCCCGCGGCGAGCTGGAGATCACCGACGTCAACCGCGCCTATCTCGAGCGCGGCCAGCTGCAGGTGGAGAAGATGGGCCGCGGCTATGCCTGGCTCGACACCGGCACCCATGACAGCCTGGTGGACGCCGCCACCTTCGTGCGCACCCTGGAGCGCCGCCAGGGCCTTCGCATCGCCTGCCCGGAAGAGATCGCCTACGTCACCGGCCTCATCGATCGCGACCAGCTCCACAAGCTGGGCGAGAAGCTCGGCAAGAGCGATTACGGCCGCTATCTGATGCGAATCGCCGAAGAGACCGCCTGATTCCCGAGCGGCTCACCGCGCCGGCCCAGATCGGCGAGCGGGTCAGGCCACCATCATCGCCTCTGCGTCAAGCAAAAGGGCATCCGCGCGAGACCGCGCGGATGCCCTTTTCGTTTCAACGCATATGGATCCAGGATTTGGCGCCCCGCTCGGGGCCCGCCATCTCCCCCGCTGGCCTCAGACCGCGGTGTTGATCCACTGCACCAGCTTGGCCTTGGGGGCGGCGCCCACCTGGCGGGAGGCGATCTTGCCATCCTTGAACATGAGCAGGGTGGGGATCGACATGATGCCGTACTTGGAAGCCGTCTGCGGATTCTCGTCCACGTTCAGCTTCACGATGCGCACCTTGCCGGCCAGCTCGCCGGACACTTCATCGAGGATCGGCGCCACCATGCGGCAGGGACCGCACCACTCGGCCCAGAAATCGACGATCACCGGCGCGCTGGAATTGAGCACGTCGGTTTCGAAGTTCTGATCGGTCACCTTTTCGACGGCCATGACATACCTCGTAGGGGCAGAATGAAAGAACCACTGAATGTTGCCTGGGAACGTAGGGATGCCCTCCCCGTCCCGTCAAGCGGCGTCACGCCGAGGTGAGCGCCGAAAGCGCGGCCAGGGCCCCCGCCAGCGCCGCCCCATCCAGAACGAACACGCGCGGCTCGGCGGTATAAACCAGCCGCGCTTCCACCGCCCGCCCGCCGAACACCCGCGACAGCACGGCGCCATACAGAGCCAGCTGCGCCACATGGCTGCGGGGCACGCCCGCAAGGTTTTGCGGGGGCGTGCGGTCGGTCTTGAAATCGGCCACGAGGATGCGGTCCGACAGAATCGCCAGGCGGTCGATGCGGCCGTTCACCTCCACCCGGCCGGCACCGGGAAGGTCCAGATGGCCCGCCACCGGCAGCTCGGGCCGGCTCTGCGGGCCGAACAGATCCGCGAGGGGCGCATGGCCCAAAACCGCCATCGCCTCGGCCAGGATCTCCCCATGGCTCTCCGCATCGAGCCCCTGGCCGGCGTGGCGCAGCAGGCGCAGCCCCGCCTCCTCCCGCCGCTCCAGCGCGATGTCGGCGAGGCCGGCGAGCAGGCGGTGCACCAGGTCGCCGCGCACCAGGGGTGGCACGCCGGCCGCCTCGGCCTTGGCGTGGGGCTGCGCCGGTGCCGCGCGCGAGGGCCGCAGCACCCGGGGCGGGGCCTCGTGGGGCGGCGGCGCGGTGAAGGTCACGGGCGCTGGCGCGGCAGGGGATTGGGCCGGGGTGGAGGCGCGGGCGGCCGCGGCGAAGGCTTCCGTCAGCGGCGCCTTGCCCCACCGCAGCACCGTGCCCTCGAAGCCCAGGGCCGGCACCTGTGCCGCATCGGGCGCGAGCGCGGTGCGCACCAGCTCATACCAGCAGCCGTCCGGGCGGGCATGGTCCTTGTCCTTCGCCGGCAGCGCGGTTTCCGCGCCGCAGACGATGAGGGCATCCTCGGCGCGGGTCAGGGCCACGTAGAGCAGGCGGCGATATTCATCGAGATCGCGCGCGGCCGCCGCCGCCCGGGCCGCGCCAAGGGTGGGCGAATCCTCCGCCTTGCGCGGTGCCAGCACCGGCACTTCCCGGCCCCCTTCAGCGGTCAGGCGCAGAAAGCCGCCGGAAGTGCGCGGGCGCGGCAGGTCCACGGTGTCGGCCAGAATCACCAGGGGCGCCTCCAGGCCCTTGGCGCCGTGCACGGTCATCACCCGCACCTCGTTGCGGCCGCTCTCCATGTCGCGCTTCGTCTCGGCCCCACCGCGGCGCAGAAAGGCCAGAAACCCGGCGAGGCTGGCGGGCTCGGCGCCCTCATAGGTGCGCGCCAGGGCCAGGAATTCGTCGAGCACGTCCGCCGCCTCGGGGCCGAGCCGCGCCAGCACCGCCCGCCGGCCGCCATCGCGCCCCAGCACGCGGGCGTAGAAATCGAACGGCCGCAGCCCCAGGGCCTCGTCCCGCCAGCCCGAGAGGCGGCGGGTAGCGGCCTGGGCACGGGGCTCCGCGGAAGCCGCGAGCGCATCCACCAGCCGGCCCGGACGGCCCGGGCACAGGGTCATCAGGTCATCGTCGGTGAGGCCGAACAGCGGGCTTTTCAGGACGCTCGCCAGAGCGAGGTCATCATCGGGGGACAGAAGGGCATCGCCCAGTGCCATCAGGTCGAGGGCGGCGATGTGCTGCGCCACCACCAGCCGGTCGGCGCCCGCCACCGCCACGTCCGGGTCGTTCAGCTCCTTGAGGGCGCGGATGACGGCTTCGAACACCCGCCCACGCCGGCGCACCAGCACCAGCACGTCGCCCGCCCGCATGGCCCGCCCTGACCGCGAGGGCATGGCAAGGCCGGAGCGCACGCCGGCCTGCACGAACCGCGCGATCCGCTGGGCCAGGAGGCTCACCGGGTCGTCGCTCGGCGCGGCATCGAGGGGGCGGCGCCAGTCGTCCACCTCCGGCACCGGGCTCGGCACCGTGGTGGGCCACAGCTCCACCAAAGCCGGCGCATCGGCGCGGATGGCGGCGTGCACCGGGGCGGAGGAATCCAGCGTCAGCCCGGCGCGGGCATCCTCGCCGGCGAAGATGCGGTCCACCGCTTCCAGCACGCCGGGAGCGGAGCGGAACGAATGGGGCAGCCGCACTTCCTGGAACGCGGCGGCGCCCGCCTTCTGCGCGAACTCCGACCGCATGGAGCCGAACGCGCGGGGGTCCGCCCCCTGGAAGGAAAAGATGGACTGCTTCTCGTCGCCCACCACGAAAATGGTGCGCTTCACCCCCGGCCGGGCCCCCTCGCCGGAGAAGAAATCGGAGGTGAGGCCGTGCACCACCCGCCATTGGGCCGGGCTCGTGTCCTGCGCCTCGTCCACCAGCACATGGTCGATGCCCTGGTCGAGCTTGTAGTGCACGAAGGAAGCGGGCACCTGATTGAGCAGGCCAGAGGCGCGGGCCACCAGATCGTCGAAATCGAGCAGGCCGCGCTGGGCCTTCTCCGCCTCGTAGCGCCGGCAGGCCTCCGCGCCCAGCACCAGAGCCGCCTCGGTGCGCTCCAGCACCCGCGCGCTGCGCAGGGCGCCTTCCAGCGCCGCGAGGCGCTCGCGCTCCGCCTTCATGCGGGCGAGCAGGTCCGGATAATTGTCGGCCACGAACTTGGTGGCCAGCGAGCGGTCGGCGCGCGGCTCGCGCTTGTCGGTAAGGAAGACGCTGAGATATTCCGCCCGCGCCTCCTCCGGATTCCCGGATTCGTAGGCGGCGAGCAGAGCGGCCGCCCGCTCCTGGTCGGTCTTCTTGTCGGAGGTGGCGAGGGCCTTGCCGGCCGCCGCCCATTCGCTCCAGGGCAGATGGGGGCTCTCCAGCATCTGCGCTTCCAGCTCAGCCACCCCGGCCCCGGCGGGCACGCCCAGGACGCGCGCCAGGGCGGCGCGGCGCTCCACCGCGCCCGTCCCCAATCCGGCGATATGCTCGCGCTGGCCGATGGCGGCATCCAGCATGGCGGTGATGGAGCTGTCGGCGAGATCCGCCATCAGCTGCGCCAGGGCCCGGCCCAGCTCGCTGTCCGGCCGGGAAGTGGCCTCGATGATGAGATCCTGGCGGATGCGGGCCATCAGCTCGGCGCGGGCCACGTCGTCCAGCTCACGGAAACCCGCCGCCACCCCCGCCTCGAACGGGAAACGGTGCAGCAGGCCGCCGCAGAAGGCGTGGATGGTCTGGATCTTCAGCCCGCCGGGCGTTTCCAGGGCCAGCGCGAACAGCCGCCGCGCGCGGGCGCGCAAAGCCGGCGTCACCCGCTCGCCGGTGGCGCCGATGAGCTCAGCGTCGAGCCCGGCATCGTCCAGCCCCACCCATCGGCCCAATATGCCCAGCACCCGGTTCGACATATTGGCCGCCGCAGCCTTGGTGTAGGTCAGGCAGAGGATGCGGGCCGGCTTCACCCCCGAGAGCAGCAGGCGGATGACCCGTCGCGCCAGCACATGGGTCTTGCCCGAGCCCGCATTGGCCGAGACCCAGGCCGAATGGGCGGGATCGGAAGCCAGGGACTGGCGCCGGGTGGCCTCGGCCTTCGGCCCAGTCGGCTCCTTGGGGCCCGTGGGCTCCTTGGAGCGGGAGGTCTCCTCGGGCCCGGCGGCAGCGTTCGCGCTCATTGCTCTTCCTCCCCGCCCAGCGCCCATTCGCGCACCCGCGCCAGATGGTCATAATCCCCATAGCCGCCCTGCCATTGAGGCGCGGCCAAGGAGCGGTAGCCCTGGGCCTCGTCCTCGAACGCCGCCAAGAGGGAGATGAGCCCGGAAAGCGCCGTCTCGGCCACGTCGGTGGGGCTGCGGTCCTTGTAGCGGATGGGCTTTTCCTCACCCCCCGCCGCGCCGCCCTTCAGCTCCACATAGGTGATCTCGGACACCGGCAGCGGCGGCACGTCACGGAAGGCGCCGCGCGCCGCCATGGCCGCTTCAAGCGCGAGCTGGGGCGAGAGGGAGGCCACCTGCTTGGCAGTGGGCGCGCTGCCGGTCTTGTAGTCCAGGATGGCGAGCGTTCCGTCGCGCTTCACCTCGATGCGGTCGGCCCGGCCGGCGAGGCGGAAGCTGTTCTCGCCCAGGGGCAGATCGAGCTGGCCCGGCGTCTCGGGCACGATCACGTCGCAGCCGGCGCGGCGGCGGCGCTCGAACTCCACCACGAAGGCCGCCACCCGCTCGAACCGCGCCCACCACACCGCATGCTCGGCCGGAAAGGCGGCCAGCGGCGCGAAGGCGGCGCGCCCATGGGCCAGGAGCTGATCCAGCGCATCGCGGGGCAGATCGCGCGGGAAGGCGCCGGTGAAGGTGCCCAGCGCCGCGTGCAGCGCCGTGCCGCGCTCGGCCGCGCCGGGGGCCGCGTCCAGCGGGTCCAGGGGCTGGAGGCCGAGCACGTGGCGGGCGAAGATGGAATAGGGATCGCGCAGGAAGGTCTCGATCTCCGTCACCGTCAGCCGGCGCGGGCGCAGGGCCAAAGGCGGGGCCGGTGCCGGGCGGGTGGCGCGGGGCACGCTTTGCGCCACATCGAGGGCCGCCGCGGCCGCCGTCCAACGGCGCCCGCGCGCCCGCACCTCGCCGGTAAGGTCCGGCCCCAGCACGGTTTCCAGCCGTTTCAGGAAGCGCGAGGGCACGCTCTGGGTGCCGCCCACCTTGCCGGCATAGGTGAGCACCACCTCGTTCGCGCCGAACGCCTGCACGAAGTCATGGGCCGACAGGCCGATGCGCCGTTCCGGCAAATCGAGGCCGAGATCGAGCCGCATGGGCCGGCTGAGCCACGGGTCCGTCTCCCCCTGCTGCGGCCACACGCCCTCCACCAGCCCCCCCATCACCACCCGATCCACCCGTACCAGCCGCGCTTCCAGCGGCCCCAGGATGCGCAGGCGGGCATGGCGTTCGCCAACGGGCCGCACCATGGCATCGCCGATGAGAGAGGAGACGGCGTCGGCATAATCGAAAAGGGCGAGCTCAGGTCCGTCCGCCGCCGCGTCCCCCACCGCCCGGAAAGCGCGCGCGAGAGCGGCGCGGGCGGGGTCCTCGTCCATCTCGTCCAGCGGGCCCGCAATGGCCTCGAAGGCGGCGCGATGGGCCGCCACCAGCTCCGGCAGCGGCAGGGCGCCACGGCGCTCGCCCAAGGCAGACAAGGGGGCCATCGCCGCCTCAAGCTGGTCCACCAGCAGGCCGGCGCGGTGCAAGGCGGCATCGGTGAGGCGGCGGCGCGGGTCGGCGCCCCGGAAGCCATCGGGATCACAGCTTTCCAGCGCCGCCCGCAACCCTGAGACACCGGCGCGGGGCCGCGGCCCGCGCAGGGCGGCCAGCTCCAGGGCCGCCAGGGCCTCGCCTTTCAGCTCGGGGTCGAGGCCAAAGCCCGCCAGCGGGTGGCTGAGCAGGGCAAACAGCGGCACCGGCGCCCACCCCTCCGCCGCCACCTGGGCGATAAGGCGGGCGAGGCGGCCCACCGGCGCCTCGGCCAAGGGCGTGCCGGCGGAATCGTCCACCGCCACCCCGAAGCGCGCCATCTCCGAAACCACCCGGCGGGCAAGATCGCGATCGGGCGTAACCAGGGCCGCCATCTCGCCGGGACGCTCCAGGCTCTCGCGCAGCAGCAGCGCCACCGCCAGCGCCTCCTGGCGCGGATCGTCCGCCTCCACGACGGTAAGGCGGTCCACCGCCTGCGCGCGCTCGGCCTGCGGCAAACGCTGCGGCAGCTGGGCCCACAGGTCGGACGTCTCGGCCTGCCGCATGGCTTCGCTCAACAGCCGCTCGCGGCTGCCGCCGATGGCAAGCGGCTCCACGTCCGCCCGCTTCAGTTCCAGGGTCTTGAGCAGCTTGGCGAGGCCGTATTGGGGGTGGTCGGGCGCGCCCTGGATGGGGTCGATGAGCAGGGAAAAGGCCTCGTCCTCCATGTGGAGGTCGAGACCGGGCAGCACCACCGCGCCTTGCGGCAGGCGGGAAATGGCCTTTAGCAGGCGCGCGGTCGCCGGCATGGAGCCGGTGGAACCGGCGGCGATCACGGGGCCGGCCTCCAGCCCCAGTGCCGTGAGGCGGCGCGCCTCCGCATCCACCAGCGCGTCGCGCCGCACCGCGGGCTCGACGAGGCCGGCGGCGGCCAGATAGGCGTCGAAACCCATGCGGGCGATGCGCACGAATTCGAGGCTGATCTCGAAATAGGGATCAAGCTCGCGCGGGGTCAGGCCATCCAGGCGCGAGACCGGCACCCCGGCGGTGGAGAGATCGTCGAACAGCCGCGCCAGCTCATCGGCCAGCGCCAGGGTCGCGGCGGGGCCGGCGGCCACCGCCGCCCGCCCCTCACCCGCTTTCAGCGCAGCGCGCCAGCGGGCCACGAGGCTCGCCAGCACCAGCCGGCGATGCACCGGCGCGGTGGCGTGGGGCGCGGCCAGGACCGGCGCATCCTCCGAAAAGGCCAGCGCATCTTCGTCCACATCCCCCAGCGGCACGATGCTGGGCAGAAGCAGCGCATCGGTGCCGGCCTGCTGCAGCAGCGCCTCGGCGAACAAGCGGCAGGCGCGGCGGGTGGGCAGGAACACGGTGGCGGCGGCAAGGCCCAACGGGCCGGAGGCGCCGGGCGCGAAGCCCGCGATCAGCCGCCCGTCCAGCAGAGCCCGCGCCAGGGTGGAGAGGAAGGGCGCGGTGGGCGGAATGGTGAGCACGCGCGGCAAGGGCACTCTCCGGGAGAGAATCGGCGAATGCGCGATCCTACTCGCTGGAAAGCTGGATCGCCTCCTCCGCCAGGGCGATGGCCTCCGGCGTGCCCACATGCATCCACACCCCATCCAGCCGCAGGCCGAACAGGCGCTCGCGCGCGGCGGCGCGATCGAACACCAGATTGAGGGAGAAAGGCCCGTCGGGCGTCGCCTCGAACAGGTCCGGCGCGAGGATCGCGGCGCCAGCGAAGACGAAGGGCGCCACCAGGCGCTCGGACCGGCGCGCCAGGCGGCCGTTGGCGTCCATCACGAAATCGCCCGCCCCCTCATAGCCGATGGAAGTGGCGCTGGGAGCCAGCAGCAGCAGCGCATCCATGCGCTCGGCATCGAAACCTTCCATCAGCCGCACGAGATTGGGGCGCGTGCCCTCGATCCAGATGGTGTCGGAATTGATGGAGAGGAACGGCCCCGGCGCCAGCAGCGGCAACGCCTTGCGCACACCGCCGCCGGTCTCGAGCAACACCCCGCGCTCGTCCGAGATGGTAATGGCGGGCGGCCCCTTGCGGGCAGCCAGATGCTCCTCGATCAGGTCGGCAAGGTAATGGACATTGACCACCGCCTCCGCGATGCCCGCCTCGGCGAGGGCGTCGAGCACATGGTCGAGCAGCGGGCGGCCATAGACGGGAACCAGGGGCTTGGGGATGCGGTCGGTGAGCGGGCGCATGCGCGTGCCGAGGCCCGCCGCCAGCACCATCGCCTTCGAGATGGGCGTCACGAGTTCAGATCCTTCGCAGGCAGCACCGCCTCATACCAATTCCTGAGGGAGCCCAGCTCCTGATGGCCGAGGCAGCGCGCCAGATAGCGCCGTACGCGCGGGATATGACGCAGATATTGCGGTTTGCCGTCCCGCCGATCCAGGCGTGTGAAAATGCCGAGAATCTTGGTGGCCCGCTGGGCGCCGAGCGCGGCATAGGAGCGGGCGAAGCCGCGCACGTCGAAGGTGGGGTCCGCCTCCCGCCGGGCCTTCACATATTGGCCCACCAGCTGCAGTTCCATGGCCTCCGGCACATCCACCCGCGCGTCCTGGGTCAGGGAGACCACGTCATAGGCGGCCGGGCCCATCACCGCGTCCTGGAAGTCGATCAGCCCCACCCGGCGCAGCCCGTCGCGGCCGGGCAGCCATATGAGGTTGGGGGAATGATAGTCGCGCAGCACCCAGGTGGGCGGCTCCGCCAGCACCAGGTTCAGCGCGCCCCGCCAGAACAGGTGGAACTCCTCCCGCATCACCCCGTCCACCTGCACGCCGCGCGACGGCAGGTACCAGTCCAGCATCAGGTCCAGCTCGGTGAGGAAGGCGGCGACATCGTAGAGCGGCAGCGGCCGTTCCACGCGGGGGGCCACGTGAAGGGTCTGCGGCAGCGGCCGGCTGTGCAAGGTGGCCAGCACGCCGATGGCGGCCTCGTAACGCTCGCGGATGGGCGCGGGCGGGTCACCCGCCACCACCCCCTCGCGGCCCAGATCCTCCAGCACCAGCAGGCCGGCATCGATATCCGCCGCATAGATCTGCGGCGCCGACAGGCCCTGCGCCAGCAGCGCGCGATCCATGGCCACGAACGGCTTCACGTCCTCCGCCAGATGCACGAGGCGGCTATAGGACTTGCCCTCGCGGATGGGCGGGCCATCCGGCTTGGGCGGCGCGTTCATGAGGATGGCGCTGCGCTCCGCCCCCAGCAGGCGGGTGTAGGAGCGGCTGGAGGCGTCGCCCTGCACGAACTCCCGCTCCGCTCCGCCGAAGCCGGCGGAATCCACCAGGCTTTCCGCCACATGCAGGCGGTTCAGCCGCGGGGCCAGCGCACCGTGGCCCGTCAGCTCACACACGCGGGCATTGGGCCCGATCTCCGGGGCGAGGGCCAGCAGCACGTCCACCCGGTTCTCGGAAAGGCGCTCACCGGCACGGTCGGCCCACTCCACCAGCAACAGTGCGTCATCGCCGATCTCGTCCCAGCCGATCTCGTCCAGCTCCTCGTCCTCGACGATGCGGTAGAGGTCGGCGTGCACCACGCGGCCACGGGTGAATTCATAGGTGATGATGATGGGGAAGGTGGGGCTCGGCACCTCGATGTCGTCGCTGCCCGCGACGGCGCGGATGATGCTGCGGGCGAGCTCCGTCTTGCCCGCGCCGAGGTCGCCGCTCAGGGTGATGACGTCGTTGGCGCCAAACCAGGAGGCCAGGATCACCCCCAGCTGCTCGGTGGCGGCGAGGTCCGGCAACACCACCTGATAGGCGTTGTCCTCATCGGACATGCGCTGGATGAAGGCACTCATCAGGCCGCCTCTTGGTGCGAGTTTCCGGAAAGGGGGAAGACGCAGGTGGCAAGGGTGCCGCGGGCACCGGGGACCGCCGGCCCCACGCTCACCGATCCGCCGTGCAGGGTCATGAAGGAACGCACGATGGCCAGCCCCAGCCCGACGCCGCGATGGCGCGGATTGGCATTGCGGCTCTCGAACCGCTCGAACAGTGTGTCGGCCAGCTCCGGAGGCACGCCCGGCCCCTCGTCGCGCACGGTGAGCGCCAGCGCATCGGGCCGCCGCTCGGCCCCAAGCGTCACCGTGCCGCCCTCGGGCGAGGCGGCGATGGCATTGGCCAGGAGATTGAACAGGATCTGCCGCACCCGCTTGGGATCAGCGGTGAAGCGGCCGGCATCGGCCGGCACCGCCATGGCCAGCTTCACGCCCGCCGCTTCCACCTGATCGTGCACGGCCTCCGCCACGCTCTCCAGCATCTCCCGCACATCGACGTCGGCCAGATCCAACTCCATGGCGCCGGCATCGATGCTGGCGAGGTCCAGAATGTCGTCAATGAGCGCGCGCAGCTGGTCGGAGGACTGGCGCATATGGTCGAGATAGTCGCGCTGGCGCTCGTTCAGCGGGCCGGCGAGCCCCTCGCGCAGCATGTCCGCATAGCCCATCAGCGTGTTGAGCGGCGTGCGCAGGTGGTAGGACACATGGGAGACGAAGGCGTTCTTCAGCTTGTCCGCCGCCTCCAGCGCCTCGGCGCGCTCGATCAAGGCGCGCTCCACCTTCACGCTGTCGGTGACATCGCGGAAGGTCACCAGCGTGCCGCCATCGGGCAGAGGCTGGGCGGTGCCGTCCAGCACCCGGCCATCGGCCCGCTCCAGGCGCAGGGTCTCGCTCTCCCGGTGCTCCATGGCGGTGACCACCGAGCGGATGCGCGAGAAGGCCGCGCTCTCCCCATGGCGCGAGCGGCACAGGGCCGCCACCGCGTCGATGTGCGGCTTGTCGCCGAGAGCCTGGGCATCCAGCTCCCACAAGGACAGGAAGGCCTCGTTGTAAAGGTGCAGCCGCCCCTCGCTGCCGAACACCGCCACCGCCTCCGCCAGCGCGTCGAGGGTCTCGCCCTGGATGCGGATCAAGGTGTTGTAGCGGCTCTCCAGGGCCACATGTTCCGACAGGTCGTCGAACAAATAGGTGACGCCGCCTTCCGCGTTGGGGGTGATGACCACCCGCAGCATCTCGCCGCCGGGCAGGTGCCACCAGTCGTTCACCGGCTCCAGGGCGCGATAGGCCTCGCGCAATTGGGCACGCCAGGCGGGGAAATCGGCCTGCTCCGGCACCTTGCGGCGGGTGCGCAGATTGTCGAGGATCTGCCCGTCCGAGGGGCGCTGATCCAGGAAAGCGGGCGAGAAATCGAACAATCGCTCATAGGCGGCATTGTGGAACACCAGCCGCTCGTCGGCGCCGAAAATGGCGACGGCGGTCGTGAGCTGATCCAGCGTGCGGCGATGGGCGGCGACCGTGCGCGCCGTCTCCGCCCGAGCGGCGTCGAGGTCGGTCACGTCCACGGCCAGCCCAGCGATCCCGAAGGGCCCGGCCACCTCCACCACGTCCAGCTGGCGGCGCTGGCCGCGCGTGACCGCGCGCACCCGGCCCTGGAAGGCGCCGGAGCCCTCCTCGGCGCTGGCGGCGGCGGTGCGCGCCTTGCTGTCGAGCAGGTCAAGCCCCTGCGCCCTCGCCTCATCGGCCGAGGCCGCCCCAACCGCAGCGACGAAGGCCGCGTTCACATAAACCAGCGTGCCATCGGGCGCGCGTAACCAGGCGGGCGCGGGCGCGGCATCCAGGACGGCGATGAGGCCCGCCCGCAGATCCTCATCCGCCGGCCCGGCACCCGCGGGCAGCGGATGCACCACCAGGACGCCGGCCCCGTTGAGGGCCCGGCCCGAAATGCGCAGGGTCCGGCCGTCTGCCGCTGTGATGTCGCGTTCGAAGCGGTCCTGCCCACCACGCAAGGCGGCCACACCTGCTTCCAGCTCGCGCACGCCGGTGGAGCCGAGCCAGCGCCCGCGCGCCTCATCCGGCACGCCGAAGCCTTCCACCGCCCCACCCGGACGCAGCCACAGCAGGGTGCAATCAGCGCCGCCCCCCAGCAGGGAGCGCAGGCTGTGGGCTTCCGCCCGCGCCCGCGCGGCGCTGGCCGCGGCGTCCTCCGCCTCGGCGCGAGCCCGCCGGGCCTCGGCCTGCGCGCTCTTCACCCGCTGGCTTCCCACCACCCAGGCCGCGACCGCAGCGGCGCCCAGGACGAGGGACAGATAGAGGGGAGCACTCGCCGCAGGCCCGTTGCCACCCGCCGCCAAAGCCGGAACGCTGAAGGCGCAAAGGGCGGTCGAGCCCAGCAGCCCCGGAAGAAACCTGGAAAAAAGGGAGCCGGCCTGGAGCGGTCGCGACCGCCGCTGCCCACCGCGGAAAGGCATTCGGGCCACGAGCTGTGCCGCCTCTCGCTTCGCGCCGTGCTCCGCCATTCGCCCCTGCCCTCTCGCTGAAGCCGCCGTCCCGGCCGGACCAGGCAGCCATGACCATCGGGGCGCCCCAGCACGAAGCCCCTGCTCCGCCACCAAATACCGCCCACGCACTCCAAGTGGAGCGCTCCCTCGAACCCTTAACGCGCCATTCGCGGCCCCGGGACGGAGCCCCGGCAGCCATGCTCAAGCGGCGCGGGCCGGGATGAAGGCTCATCCGCAATCCCCGCGTGCCCGAATCAAGCACGGCTTCGTCAATCAGACCTTACCGGAGCGCTCGAAGGCGTTGAAGGGGCGGGAGGGTGGGCCCATGCGCGCGCGGCGGGGGCCCGGCCATGGGCGTCCCCGCCATCCACAGGGTCCGTGACCCGGCCGCGGAGGTCAGACGACCGGGGTTCCGTTGGCGTCCAGCACCGCGCCAGCGAGATAGAGGGAGCCACAGATCAGCACCCGCGCCGGCGGCACCATGGGCGTGGTGCCCAGGCTGTCGAGGGCACTCGCCACGTCCGGCGCCACCCGCGCATTGATGCCCAGGCTCTGGGCGGCGGCCGCCACCTCCTCGGGCTTCAGACCCGCCGCGTTGTCCGGTACCGGCACGGCGATGGCCTCCCGCACCAGCCCGGCGAACGGCGCCAGGAAGCCCGTCACGTCCTTGGTGCCGAGCATGCCGATGATCATCACCAGCGGCCGCGAATAGCGCTCCTCGAGCCCGCACAGAGCATGCGCCAGAACGGCACCGCCGGCGGCATTATGGCCACCGTCGAGCCACACTTCCGAGCCATTGGGCGCGCGTGCCACCAGGGCGCCGGAAGCCAGACGCTGCAGCCGCGCCGGCCATTCGGCGGCCAGGATGCCGGCTTCCTGCGCGGCGCCGGACAGGCGCAGGCTGCGCAGGGCCGCCACGGCAAGCCCCGCATTATCGATCTGGTGCGGCCCCACGAGGCGCGGGCGCGGCAGATCCACCAGCCCGTCCTCATCGGAATAGACGAGGCGCCCCGCCTCTTCATGAACATGCCAGTGCTCGCCGCGCACGAACAGTGGCGCGTGCAGGCGCTGGGCCCGCCGCTCGATCACGCCGAGGGCCTCGCGCTGCTGCTCGCCCACCACCACCGGAACGCGTGGCTTGATGATGCCCGCCTTCTCGGCGGCGATGGCGTCCACCGTGGCGCCCAGGAAATCCACATGGTCGATGGACACGGGCGTAATGACGCTGGTGCGGGGCGAGGGCACCACATTGGTGGCGTCCAGCCGCCCGCCCAGGCCCACTTCCAGCAGCAGCACATCTGCCGGATGCTCGGAGAACAGCACGAAGGCCGCCGCCGTGGTGATCTCGAAGAAGGTGATGGGCGCCCCGTCATTGGCCGCCTCCACCCGGTCGAGGGCAGCGGCCAAAAGGGTGTCGCTCACCAATTCCCCGCGCCCGGGCGCGCCCAGGCGGATGCGCTCGTTGAAGCGCACCAGGTGGGGCGAGGTGTAAACATGGACCAGCCGCCCCGACGCCTCCAGCATGGCGCGCATGAAGGCGATGGTGGAGCCCTTCCCATTGGTGCCCGCCACGTGGATCACGGGCGGCAACCGTCGCTCCGGATGGCCCAGCGCCTCCATCAGGCGCTCCATGCGGGACAGCGACAGGTCGATCTTCTTGGGATGCAGCGCCGAGAGGCGCGCGAGGATCTCCACGGGTTCGGTCTTGAGCTGCGGCAGGGCCATGGTCGTCGAATGCCTTCGGATGCCTCAGGCCGCTTCCGGGCCGGTCAACCGGCCCTGGGGCGGCAGAGCGGGCGCCTTCATCAGCAGGCGGCACAGCCGGCCAAGGGTTTCACGCATCTGGTGGCGGTGCACCACCATGTCGAGCATGCCATGGGCATAGAGATATTCGGCGCGCTGGAACCCGTCGGGCAGCTTCTCGCGGATGGTCTGCTCGATCACCCGCGGACCGGCGAAGCCGATGAGGGCCCCGGGCTCGGAGATCTGCACGTCACCCAGCATGGCGTAGGAGGCGGTCACACCGCCCGTGGTGGGATTGGTGAGCACCACGATGTAGGGCTTCTTCGCTTCCCGCAGCTCCTGGATGGCGGCGGTGGTGCGCGGCATCTGCATGAGGGACAGGATGCCCTCCTGCATGCGCGCCCCGCCGGAGGCCGCGAACATGATGAACGGCGTGCCCTTGTCCGCCGCGGTTTCCAGCCCCTTCACCACCGCCTCACCGGCGGCCATGCCGAGCGAGCCGCCCATGAAGCCGAAATCCTGCACGGCGATGGTCACCGGCAGCTCTTCCAGAAGGCCGGTGGCGACCTTCACCGCGTCCTGATAGCCGGTCTTGGTGCGGGCGTCCTTCAGGCGGTCGATATAGCGGCGCTCATCACGGAACTTCAGCGGGTCGATGGCGACCTCCGGCAGCGGCACCTCTTCATAGACGCCGTTGTCGAAGGTGGCCTTCAGGCGCTTCACGGCGTCCATGCGCATGTGATAGCCGGAGCCCGGGATCACATAGAGGTTCGCCTCGAGGTCCTTGTGGAACACCATCTGCCCGGTTTCGGGGCATTTCACCCACAGATTCTCCGGCACCTCCCGGCGCGCCAGGAAGTCGCGGATCTTCGGGCGGACGACGTTGGAAATCCAGTTCACAGGACAGTTCTCCGGAGACGAGCGGGCACGGCCGCGCGTCGCAGTGCAGCATTATCCCATCTAATGGCGAGCCCGTCGCGGCGAAAGTGCGGCAGACCCCTGACCCATGGGCACGGTGCGGCGATCAGCGGCGGACGCTGCGCACCGCCTCCGCCAATCCGCCCACCAGCGCTTCCACGGCCGGCACGGTATTGGCGGTCGCCCGGCCTTCGGCATCCAGCGTGTGCCGCACGGCCTCCACCAGAGCCGAGCCCACCACCACCCCGTCCGCACCAGCGGCGATGGAGCGGGCCTGCTCGGGCGTCCTCACGCCGAAGCCGACCGCCACCGGCAGGTCGGTGTGCGACTTGATGCGCGCCACCGCGCGCCCCACCACGTCCGCGTCCGGCGTGGCCGAGCCGGTGATGCCGGTGATGGACACGTAATAGACGAAGCCCGCCGTGTGCTTCAGCACGGTGGGCAGGCGCTTGTCATCGGTGGTGGGGGTGGCGAGGCGGATGAAGTCGATCCCCGCCTGAAGGGCCGGCAGGCAGAGCTCGTCATCCTCCTCCGGCGGCAGGTCCACGACGATGAGGCCATCCACGCCCGCGTCCAGCGCATCCTTCAGGAAGCGGTCCACGCCATAGACGTAGATGGGGTTGAAATAGCCCATCAGCACGATGGGGGTCGCGTCGTCCTCGGCGCGGAACATCTTCACCATGGCGAGGGTCTTCGCCAGGGTCTGCCCGCCCTTGAGGGCACGCAGGCCGGCGGCCTGGATGGCCGGGCCATCGGCCATGGGATCGGTGAAGGGAATGCCCAGCTCGATGATGTCCGCGCCGGCGCCCGGCAGCGTCCTCAGAAGGCCGAGGGAGGTCTCGGCGTCGGGGTCGCCGGCGGTGATGAAGGTCACGAGCGCCGGGCGGCCCTCTTCCTTGAGCGCGGCGAAACGGGCGGCGATGCGGGTGGTCATCGGATGGGACTTGCCATGGGTTGCCTCCCCCCGAAAGGAGAGGGCGCGCTCACTGGGCGCTGGTGATCTCGCAATTGGCGGCCTTGGCCGAGGTGGCGCCGAACAGGCGCACCTGATCGGCGCCGGTGGCGCCGCCCACGGTGGAAAACAGGGTGGTGGAAGAGGTGCCCAGCGTCTGCCCGCCACCGGCGAAGGTGCAGGTGACCACGATCTGGCCGAACACCTTCTGCGTGGCGTTGGCCACCTCCACCGAGATGAAGGCCCCCGCGGCGTCGGTGCGCAGCGGGCCGGTGGTGAGCTTCAGCCCATCGGGAGCCGCCGCCAGGGCGCTCCCGATGCCGAGCAGCGAGAGAGCGGCGGCGCAGGCGACCTTCAATCCGTTCGACATCATAGGCTCGTCCCCAGAATCTCGGCCACCTGCGGCACGTCCTTGTCACCGCGGCCCGAGAGATTGACCACCATCAGATGATCCTTAGGCCGCTGCGGCGCGAGCTCCAGCACCTTGGCCACCGCATGGGCGCTTTCCAGCGCCGGGATGATGCCTTCGAGCTTGGTGAGGATCTGGAACGCCTCGAGCGCTTCCATGTCCGTGCAGGGAATGTACTTCACCCGGCCCACGTCGTTGAGCCAGGAATGCTCCGGCCCGATGCCCGGATAATCAAGGCCCGCCGAAATGGAATGGGCTTCCTTGATCTGACCGTCGCCGTCCATGAGCAGATAGGTGCGGTTGCCGTGCAGCACGCCCGGCCGCCCACCGATGATGGCGGCCGCGTGCTCCCCGGTCTCGACGCCGCGCCCGGCCGCCTCGACGCCGAAAATCTCCACGCTCGGGTCATCCAGGAATTCGTGGAACAGGCCCATGGCGTTGGAGCCGCCGCCCACGGCCGCCACCAGGCTGTCCGGCAGGCGCCCTTCCATCTCCATCATCTGGGCGCGGGTCTCGCGACCGATGATGGACTGGAAGTCGCGCACCATGCCCGGATAGGGGTGCGGGCCCGCCACCGTGCCGATGCAGTAGAAGGTGTCTGTGACGTTGGTGACCCAGTCGCGCAGGGCCTCGTTCATGGCGTCCTTGAGGGTGCGCGAGCCGGACTGCACCGGCACCACCTCGGCCCCCAGGAGCTTCATGCGGAACACGTTGGGCGCCTGCCGCTCCACGTCCACGGCGCCCATATAAACCACGCATTGCAGGCCGAAGCGGGCGCACAGGGTGGCGGTGGCGACGCCATGCTGGCCGGCGCCGGTCTCGGCGATGATCCGCTTCTTGCCCATGCGGCGGGCGAGCAGGATCTGGCCGAGAACATTATTCACCTTGTGGGAGCCGGTATGATTCAGCTCCTCCCGCTTCAGGAACACCTTGGCGCCACCCAGATGCTCGGTGAGGCGCTCGGCGAAATAGAGCGGCGAGGGGCGGCCCACATAATGGGACAGATAGCCGTCCATCTCGGCCTGGAAGGCGGGATCGGCCCGGGCCGCCTTATAGGCCGCCTCCAATTCCAGGATGAGCGGCATCAGGGTTTCGGCGACGAAGCGGCCGCCATGGATGCCGAAATGGCCGCGATCGTCGGGGCCGGTGCGATAGGAATTGGGCGCGTTCACGAAGCCTGGGCTTTCGATGGGAGGTTCGAACAAAGGGCGGCGGCACTCGCGCGGCGCGCGGCGGCGACGAAGGCGTGGATCTTCTCGGGCGACTTCACCCCGGGTGCCGTTTCGACCCCCGAGGAGACATCCACCCCGCCCACCCTGGTTGCCCCGATGGCCTCGGCGACGTTGCCGGCGTCAAGACCTCCGGAAAGCATGACGGGGCGACCGGCGTCAAGGCCGCGGATCAGCTCCCAGTCGAACACCCGCCCGTTGCCGCCGGGCAGAAGGGCGCCGGGCGCTGGCTTGGCATCGAACAGGAGCCGGTCGGCCACCGCCGCATAGGCGCGCACGGGGGCAAGATCCTCACGCACCGCCACCGGCAGCGCCTTCATCACCGGGCGGCCGAAGCGGGCGCGAATCTCGCCCACCCGTTCCGGTGTCTCGGCACCATGGAGCTGCAGAATGTCCGGATCGAGCGCGGCAACCACGTCGGCCAGAAGGGCATCGTCAGCATTCACCACCAGCGCCACCTTCAGCGCCCGGCCGCGCACATGGGCGACGAGCCCCGGCGCATCGGCCAGCGAAACATGGCGCGGGCTCTTGGGAAAATGCACGAAACCCACGAGATCGGCGCCCGCCGAGAGCGCCGCATCGAGGGCCTCATGGGTCTTGAGGCCGCAGATCTTGATTTCAAATCCCATGGATCAGATCCCCGGATGAAATCCGCCCGCCCCGAAAACCAGGGCCGAAGCTTCGGCCCCTGGCCTGTCGCTCGCCCGCCGCGGAGCCGGCGGGCACCGCATCATCAGAATTCCAGTTGCGTGAACTGGCCTGCCTTGCGGAATCGCCAAAGATAGGTGGGCAGCTCCACCCGCAGGGCGGTGGCCATGACGCCCAGCCCCTCCAGGGTGCGCCCCTCGGTCTTGGCGCCTTCCGACACCACATTATCGGCCTTCAGCATCGCCACCTGATCGGTGGTGAGCGGCGCGCCGGGAATCCACTGGGTGAGCGCGGCCATCAGGCTCGCCAGGCCGAACGGCACGGAGAGCAGCGTCTTCTTGGCGCCGATCTCACGCAGCATCAGCTGCATCAGCTCCTTGAAGGTGCGCACCTCGGGGCCGCCCAGCTCATAGGTGGCGCCCGCCTTGGCCTTGCCGTCCACCGCGCGCGCGACCGCCATGGCCACGTCGCCCACGAACACCGGCTGGAACCGGGTCACGCCGCCGCCGATCAGCGGCAGCACCGGCGAGAGCTGGGCCATGGAGGCGAAACGATTGAAAAAGGTGTCCTCCGGCCCGAACACCACGGACGGGCGCATGATGACGGCCTCGCCATGGGCGGCCTTCACCGCTTCCTCGCCATCGGCCTTGCTGCGGCCATAGCCGGAGGGAGAGGACTTGTCCGCGCCGATGGCGGAAATGTGCACCAGCGGCACGCCCGCCTTGGCGGCGGCGCTGGCCACCGCGCGCGCGCCGGCCACATGCACCGCGTCGTAGCGCTGCTTGCCGGTTTCGGCCAGCACGCCCACCAGGTTCACCACCGCGGAAGCCCCGGCCACCGCGCGGTCCACCGACTCGGGGAAGCGCACATTGGCCTGCACCACCTGGATCTGCCCCACATAGCCCAGCGGCTGGAGGAAGCCCGCAAGCTCCGGCCGCCGCACGGCGACCCGCAGGCGATAGCCCCTCAGCGCCAGCGCCCGCACCACGTGGCGGCCCAGGAAGCCGGAGCCCCCGAACACCGTCACGAGGCTGTCGCTCACCGGACGATCGGTCACCGCCAAATCGCTCACGACCGCGTCGCTCATGCCTGACCCCCGCTCCTCAATCTGTCCGCCGGCCCGAAGACCATCGACCCGGCCCTCACGTCCGGCGGGGGCGAGCACACCGCTCCCTCCGCCGCCGGACACACTCTATATAGAACGTTGCCACGACATACGCGATGGAGGCGGTTTTCGTCCAGCGGCCAAAGCGCCCTTGCGACGAGAGCCGCATTCAACGGCAGCGGCGCGAGGGAGCGGCGGCCACGCGCGTGAAGGGGCAAATCGCGCCGCCGTCTTGACGGGCGGGCCGGTGCCCACTATAAGCCCCGCACTCCGCAGGCAGCGTGAGCCGCCCGCGTTTTCAGCCATTCCAACGCAGGACGGGTTGGCCGCAAGGCTTCGATCCGCATTGCGCAAACCAGCAAGGACGGCCGATGGCCAATACGCCTTCCGCCAAGAAAGCGGCGCGCAAGATCGAGCGCCGGACCGAAGTGAACCGTTCGCGTCGTTCGCGCGTGCGCACCTATCTGCGCAAGCTCGAGGACGCCCTCAGCACGGGTGACGCCGCCGCCGCCACCGCTGCCTTCAAGGCGGCCGAGCCGGAGATCATGCGGGCCGTCACCAAGGGCGTGCTGCACAAGAACACCGCGTCCCGCAAGGTGTCCCGCCTCGCGGCCCGGGTGCGCAAGATCAGCGCCTGATTTCAAGCGCCCCGCGCGCTGACATCCGCTTCCCCTGAGAAGATTCCCGAAGGCCCGGCTGAGCCGGGCCTTTTTCGTGCCTGCATTCCGTCAGGCCCGGGAGAGAATCGGGGGCTGGCGCAATTGGCCCCTCCCGTCAAGTTACCCTACAGCCGGAGGCTGCATATCCTTTTTTGCACTCGCGCTTCCATCGCGCAGAAAATCGATATGCGGCTTAGCGACTTACAGGGCAAAGGCGGATACCCCCTCCCCACCACGCTCGCGACAGGTACGAAAACACCCAGATGCACGTGCTCCGCGAAACTGGCAGGATTGTACGGAACACCGGGATTCTCGTTGCTTCGCCAGAGGTTTGCCGGCTGATCCGGACACCTGTGGACGGCGTGAGAAGCGACCTTTTTACCCGCTATCCCACAGGGGCAGGGAAAGGCGTTGCACCCCCCGGAGGGGCTGTGTATGGTCAAATTCACCTCGGGGGCGATACCGAGTTTCACCTACAGATTGAAGGTTTCAGGGCTCTTCGTGGATGAGGAGGGGAGTGTCGTGACTTTAAGTATACATGACACTTCCTGTGTCTATCTCATGTTCCATAAAGGTAGCCTTCAGGCTGTAGCTGCCATTCTGAGAACGGACATCAATTCCACTCTCGGATGATTTAAAAGCAGCAGGAATTCTGGTTCATTCAAGCGACGGCCGCGGCACCTATGCCGGCGGCGGATGGGGCAGCTATGACTTCACGCACGGATCGCGCATCGAATGCAGCAGCTCTTGCTTCTTCCTCGGTTCTGCCGTGCACCGTGTGGCTCGTTCCTCCGCAGCCGCCCAGCCGCGAAGCCCTGGCTGCCTGGTCGCTTCCGATCCGTGCCTGTCGGCACGCGTGCAAGATCGGGATGAGCGCATGATGCCGCGGTAGCGCGACATCGAACGGGGACCGGCCCGCATCATTTGATCCAAGACTGCGCATGAGCACCCGCCGCCCACTTCCGGGCGCGGAGAATGTCTGCGCTAAAATCGGGGCCGCGCTCGGGGCGCGGATGGCCTTTTATGCTCAAACCGCATTCCACCGATGACTCACAATCCGGCAGACCCGCCTTTCCGGCCGGCCTTGCCGCCACAGTTGGGACCGATGCCGAAATGACCCCTTGGGAGCGTGTGCGCCAGCGCCTGCATGACGAGATCGGAGAAGAGAAGTTCTCCAGCTGGTTCGCGCGCATGGAGCTGGACGGGCTCACCAGCGAGGCCGTGCATCTTTCGGTGCCTACGCGGTTCCTGAAGTCCTGGATCCAGGAGAATTACCTGCCGCGCATCCGCGAGCTGTTCGCGGAGGAGAGCGGAAGCAGCCGCCGTGTGGACGTGGCCGTGCGCAGCGCCGTGGCGCGCCCCGTGCCGCTGAAGGCCACCGGCCGCCGCGAAGTGGTGAGCGAGCGCAGCCCCGAGGCGCGCCCCACCGCCCCCGCAGCCCCTCTTGCGACCCCCGCGGCGGCGGCGCCCGCCACCGTCAATGCCATCGCCTCGGACATGTCCTCCGGCTCGCCGCTGGACCCGCGGCTGACCTTCGACACCTTCATGGTGGGCAAGTCCAATTCGCTGGCCCATGCGGCCGCGCGGCAGGTGGCCGAAGCCGCCAGCGGCGCCAACCCGGTGTTCAACCCGCTCTACCTTCACGCCTCCGTGGGCCTCGGCAAGACCCACCTGCTGCAGGCGGTGGTGTGGGCGGCAGGCCAGAAGGGCCGACGCGCCATCTATCTCACCGCCGAGCGCTTCATGTACGGCTTCGTGGCGGCGCTGAAGACCCATTCCGCCATCGCCTTCAAGGATGCCCTGCGCACCATCGATACCCTGGTGATCGATGACCTCCAGTTCCTGAAGGGCAACAATCTCCAGCAGGAATTCTGCCACACGCTCAATGCCCTGCTCGATAGCGGCCGGCAGGTGGTGGTGGCCGCCGATTGCGTGCCTGCGGAGCTGGAGCATCTCGACGAGCGGGTGCGCTCGCGACTCGCGGGCGGGCTGGTGGTGGAGCTCGCCACCCTTGAGGAAGACCTGCGACTGGAGATCCTGAGGGCGCGCTACCAGACCCTGGCGGAGCAGCACAAGGGCTTCACGGTTCCCGCTCCGGTGCTGGAATTCCTGGCGCGCTCGGTGGGCCAGAGCGGCCGCGACCTCGACGGCGCGCTCAACAAGCTGCTCGCCTTCAACCAGCTCACCGGCGAGCCGGTGACCCTGGAGATGGCCGAGAACGCCATCAAGGACATCATCCGTCCCTGCGACCCCAAGCGGGTGCGGGTGGACGACATCCTGCGCATCGTCGCCAAGCACTATAATGTGTCGCGCGCCGACCTCCTCTCCCAGCGCCGCACCGCCAATGTGGTGAAGCCGCGCCAGGTGGCCATGTATCTGGCCAAGACGCTCACCCTGCGCTCGCTGCCGGAGATCGGCCGTCGCTTCGGTGGCCGCGACCACACCACGGTGCTCCACGCCGTGCGCAAGATCGACCGGCTGATCGCCACCGATCGCGCCCTCGCCGACGAGGTCGAGGTGCTGAAGCGCGCCGTCCAGGAAGCGTGACCGGCGGGCGGGCGCGGCATTCTCCGCATCCGCCGACGGCAATATTCCCCTCCCGAAGGCCGGCGCCGCACCCTGGCGCCGGCCTTCGTTCGTGATGGCCCCCTGTGGATTGGCCGGACAAGCGCCGCCGGGGCGGGAAAATCGTCCGGCGCCCTTGCTTTGCGTGGGCGTGGGCGGCAATGTCGGCAGCCCGGCGCTCGCATCCGCGAACGCCGCCACCCTGGAGCAGGTTACGGTCCCCCCGAAGGGGACGGGCCGGGCCGAAGCTCCTATCCTCGAATTTGGAGGCGTTCCCGCCACCCGGATCGACAGCATCCGGCGGGAACCGGCTCCGGAGCGGTTTCAAGCGCGAGTTCGGGTTTGCGCGAAGGAATCGTGTCGATCAATGGCCTAGGTGTTCGGCGCGCGCCTTGGGGCGAACGCGGGACGCGCTAGCGCACAGAGCAAACGGGCAGGGCCATGAAGGTCACCGTCGAGCGCACCGAGCTTCTCAAGTCGCTCAGCCATGTGCATCGCGTCGTCGAGCGGCGCAACACCATTCCGATCCTCGCCAACGTGCTGATGCGCGCCGGCAAATCGGGGCTGGAGCTGAAGGCCACCGACCTCGACCTGGAGGTGGTGGAGACGGTGCCGGCCGAGGTGGGCCAGGAAGGCGCCACCACGGTGCCGGCCCATGTGCTCTACGACATCGTGCGCAAATTGCCCGAGGGCGCCCAGGTGCAGCTGGAAGCCGGCGGCGAGCGCGGCAACCTCACGGTGCGCGCCGGCCGCGCCCGCTTCCAGCTCCAGACCCTGCCCGAGACTGACTTCCCCGACCTCGCGGCCGGCGACTTCCCCCACACCTTCAAGGTGAAGGGCGTGGAATTCCGCCGCCTGGTGGACAAGACCCAATTCGCCATCTCCACCGAGGAGACGCGCTATTATCTCAACGGCATCTATTTGCATGTGACCGATCCCGCCCAGACCGGAAAACCCATGCTGCGCGCCGTCGCCACCGACGGCCACCGCCTGGCTCAGGCCGAGCTGGAGGCGCCGGAGGGCGCTGCGGGCCTGCCCGGCGTGATCGTGCCGCGCAAGACCGTGGCGGAAATCCAGAAGCTGCTGGAGGACAAGGAGGCGGAGGCCACCGTGTCCGTCTCCGCCACCAAGATCCGCGTGCAGGTGGGGGCCATTACCCTCACTTCCAAGCTCATCGACGGCACATTCCCGGATTACGGGCGTGTCATTCCCCAGGGCAATGACAAGATCCTGAACGTGGACAAGGACGAGTTCGCGGCCGCCGTGGACCGCGTCTCCACCGTGTCCAGCGAGCGCGGGCGGGCGGTGAAGCTGGCCATCACCGAGGGCAAGCTCACCCTTTCGGTGACCAACCCCGATTCGGGCAGCGCCACCGAGGAACTGGAGGTGGACTATGCCTCCGAGCCGTTGGAGATCGGCTTCAATTCCCGCTATCTGCTGGACATCACCTCCCAGCTCGAGGGCGACACCGCTGAGCTGAAGCTGGCCGACCCCGGCTCGCCGACCCTGGTGCGCGATTCCACCAAGACCGATTCCCTCTATGTGCTGATGCCCATGCGGGTGTGAGGGCGCGGGTGTAAAGACGACGGGTGGGACGGCGACAGGCGCCGTTTCCACGCGGGCCGTCCGGCGCCGCCCGCAGCTCGGCGACTGAAGCCACGGACTTCCGGCCCTCGAGGCTGACACACACTGAGTTCCGAGCATCCGGCGGATTTTTGCCGGCCTGCTTGCCTTTTGTCGCAATTCCGGACGCAAGACCGCGACACATCCCTGCTGGAATTGCTCCCGGCCATGCTTCACGCCCGCATCCGCAAGCTCGCCCTCACGCGCTTCCGCTCCTATGTGAGCGCGCATCTGGTGCTGGATGACGGACCCGTGGTGCTCACCGGCCCCAATGGCGCCGGCAAGACCAACGTGCTTGAAGCCGTCTCCTTCCTTTCCCCCGGCCGCGGCCTGCGGCGCGCCCAGCTGGCGGATGTCGGCTACCAGGCGCCCGGCGATGACGCGGCGGGAGCCATCTGGGCGGTCTCCGCGCTGGTGGAAGGCGCGCTGGGCGAAGTCCGGCTCGGGACCGGACTGGAGGAAGCCGGCGCCGCCCAGCGCCGATGCCGCATCGACGGCGAGCCGGCATCCTCCGCCACCGCCTTTCTCGACCACCTGAAGGTGATCTGGCTGACCCCGGAAATGGATGGCCTGTTCACCGGCCCGCCTTCCGACCGGCGGCGCTATCTCGACCGGCTGGTGCTGGCGGTGGACGGCACCCATGGCAGCCGTGTCAATGCGCTGGAGCGGGCGCTGCGCTCGCGCAACCGCTTGCTGGAGGACAATGGCGCCCCGCGCTTCCTTGATGCGGTGGAACGCGAGCTGGCCGAGCTGGCGGTGGCCGTCTCGGCCGCGCGCCTGGAAACGGTGGCGCGCCTTGCGGGGGAGATCGCCGCCCATCGCGACGAGGCCTCCCCCTTCCCGTTCGCCCAGATCGCCCTCGAGGGGGCCGTGGAACGGCTGGTGGCGGAGATGCCGGCGATCGAGGCCGAGGACCGCTACCGGGCCCTGCTGCGCGACAACCGAAGCCGCGACCGCGCCGCCGGCCGCACCCTGGAAGGCCCGCATCTGTGCGATCTGCAGGTGAGCCATGGCCTGAAGCGCCTGCCGGCCGCCCGCTGCTCCACCGGCGAGCAGAAATCCCTGCTCATCGGGCTCACCTTGTCCCATGCCCGGCTGGTGGCGGCCATGCAGGGCCTCTCGCCGGTGCTGCTGCTGGACGACGTGGTGGCCTACCTTGATTCGCAGCGGCGGGCCGGCCTGTTCGAGGCCCTGGAGCGTCTCGGTGCCCAGGTCTGGATGACGGGGGCCGATCCGGACGCCTTTTGCGCCCTGCGCGGGGCCCAGCGTTTCACGGTCTCGCCCGGAAGCCTGATGCGCGAGGCGTGAGCGCGCCGCAGACACGCAAAAAATCCAGTCATAACGCCATTCGCCCAGGGGGTGTTGCATGCACGCCACCCGAAGCACGGCACCCCGTGCTAGACATTTTCTCGCGCTTGCGAGAGGCCGCTTTCGGTTTTTCGCCCGGCGTTAACCTTAACGCCACCTCACCGCGATTAGATGCGCAGAATGCAGGCGGGCCTCCCGCCGCGCGCCGTGCGTGGACGCGCGATGGCAACTCGTTTCGTTTCGTGTTGGGCAGACCATGGCCATTGATCCCATAAAGCCTGAATCTCTGATGCGCCGCCTCGTCATTCTCGCGGCTCCCCTCATGCTGGCGGCATGCGTCACCAATCCGCCGCCGCGGGTGAGCCCCATGGTGAGCATGTACGGCCCCGTGAATGGGGAGGCCCATCCGGTTGAGGCCACCGACATCAGCGAGGTGGACCCCCAGTATCTGCGCCAGGAAGTGGACTATCCCCGCAGCCTGCCGCAGGTGGCGCCGGGCACCATCGTCGTCGATATCAACGACAAGTACCTCTATCTGGTCCAGAAGAACGGCAAGGCCATGCGCTACGGCGTGGGCGTGGGCAAGCAGGGCTATTCCTTCAAGGGCTGGGCCACCATCAAGCGCAAGGAAGAGTGGCCGCACTGGACCCCCACGGCCAACATGATCAAGCTGCAGCCCCAGCGCTATGGACCCTATGCCGCCGGCCTGCCGGGCGGCGAGGACAATCCGCTGGGCCCGCGTGCGCTCTATCTCTATGACGGCGACCGCGACACCATGTTCCGCATCCACGGCACTATTGAGCCCTGGAGCATCGGCCAGCAGGTGTCCTCCGGCTGCATCCGCCTGCTGAACCAGGACATCATCGACCTTTATGGCCGCGTGCCCTCCGGCACCCGCGTGCTGGTCGTCGGCTGACGCACGCGCCACCGGAGTGGTGAAAGCCACCAGAACACCCCGTCGCGGGCGCCGCGGCGGGGTGTTCCCATTTGGGGGCTGGCGGATGACGCGCATTTCAGGGACCTTACCGGCCGCGTTCCGTGCCGTCGCGTCGCGCCGCGGCAGAGGGAGCGCGCGGAGGGAGGCCCCATGGCGACATCAACCGTACGCACCGTTACCCACGATCTCCTGCGCAAGCTCGGCCTCACCACCTTCTTCGGCAATCCGGGCTCCACGGAAGAGACCTTCCTGAAGGACTTTCCGGCCGACTTCACCTATCACCTCGCGCTGCAGGAAGCCTCCGCCATCGCCATCGCGGACGGATATGCGCAGGCCACCGGCAAGCCGGCGCTGGTGAACGTGCACACGGCCGCCGGCCTCGGCAACGCCATGGGCAACCTCATCACGGCGAGCCTCAACAAGACGCCCCTCATCATCACCGCCGGCCAGCAGACCCGCGAGATGCTGCTGATGGAACCCTGGCTCACCAATGTGGATTCCACTCAGCTCCCCCGCCCCTGGGTGAAATGGGCCTATGAGCCGACGCGGCCGGAGGATGTGCCCGCCGCCTTCATGCGCGCCTACGCCACCGCCGTGCAGGCGCCCGCCGGGCCGGTCTTCCTCTCTCTGCCGCTCGACGATTGGGATAAGCCGCTGGCGGGCCCCGCCGTGCTGCGCAGCGTCAGCCGCCGCATCGCCCCGGATATGGACCGGCTGCGCGCCTTCGCGGACCTGCTCTCCAAGGCCAAGGCCCCGGCCCTCATTTTCGGCGCCGCCATTGATCGCGGCCAGGGCTGGCCGGCGGCGGTGGCTCTGGCTGAGAAGCTGGGGGCGACCGTCTTCGCCGCGCCCGCGTCCGAGCGCTGCCCCTTCCCGGAGACGCACCCGCTCTATGCCGGCGGCCTGCCCTTCGCCATCGGCCCGCTGTGCGAGCGGCTGAAGGGGCATGACCTGGCGATCGTCATCGGTGCACCGGTATTCCGCTATTATCCTTATGTGGCGGGGGATTACCTGCCACAGGGCACCCGCCTGCTGCACATTTCCGATGACCCGGCCGAGACCGCCCGCGCACCTGTGGGCGACAGCCTGGTGGCCGATGCGGTGCTCGCCACCCATGCCCTCATCGATCTGGTGAAGGCGCCGGAAAGCCCGGCCACGGCGAGCCGTGTCGCGCCCGCCCCTCATCGCATGGCGCCCCATCCCGCGCGCCATCCGGACCAGCCCCCGGGCGGGGCGAACGGCGTGCCCACGGCCGCCGACGTGTTCGCCGCCCTGGCCCAGGTGCGGCCGGACCACTGCGTGCTGGTGGAGGAATCGCCCTCCAACCTCGCCGATCTGCACCGCCACTGGCCCATCACCGAGCCGGAGACCTTCTTCACCTTCGCCTCGGGTGGGCTGGGCTGGAACCTGCCGGCCTCCGTGGGCATCGCTTTGGGCGAGCGGTCCACCGGGCGGCGGCAGCCGGTGATGGTGGTCATCGGCGACGGGTCTTTTCAGTATTCAGTACAGTCCTTGTGGACCGCCGCGCAGCATAAGCTGCCCATCGTCTTCATCGTTCTGCGCAATGGCGAATATGGAATCCTGAAATCCTTCGCCGTTCTGGAGGAAACACCCGGCGTGCCGGGGCTCGACATTCCCGGCATCGACATTGTCAGCCTCGCCAAGGGCTATGGCTGCGCGGCCGAGCGCATCGCCGACCTCGACACCCTCAAGGCCCGGGTGAAGGAGGGCTTTGCCGGCCCCGGCCCGCTGGTGATCGAGGTGCCCATCAATCCGGACATTCCGCCGCTGATCTGAGCAGGTGGAGGCGTGAGTAGCGCCGCGCCCATTGCGGGCGCGGCCCATTTTCGAGGGGTTCCCCTGAACGAAAATGGGTATAAGACGCCCTCACGATTCCCAATCCAATTGAGCGTTGAAGAGTGCCATGG
The DNA here is from genome assembly GCF_043831965.2 of Xanthobacter variabilis. NCBI lineage: Bacteria > Pseudomonadati > Pseudomonadota > Alphaproteobacteria > Hyphomicrobiales > Xanthobacteraceae > Xanthobacter > Xanthobacter variabilis. The sequence goes on along the minus strand of NZ_CM195533.1, from coordinate 1,200,606 downwards.
CGAAAGATCTGAAGCCGAAGGCCCGCCTGCCGCGCGGCCTTGCCGACCGCACCGGCGCGGAGCTTGCCGCCACCCATTCCATGCTGGCCAAGATCCGCGCCGTCTATGCCCTCTACGGGTTCGAGGCGCTGGAAACCCCGGCCTTCGAATATACCGACGCTTTGGGCAAGTTCCTGCCCGACCAGGACCGGCCGAACGAGGGCGTCTTTTCCTTCCAGGACGATGACGAGCAGTGGCTGTCCCTGCGCTATGATCTCACGGCGCCGCTCGCGCGCTATGTGGCCGAGCATTTCGACGCGCTGCCGAAGCCCTATCGCTCGCACCGCGCCGGCTATGTGTTCCGCAATGAGAAGCCCGGCCCCGGCCGCTTCCGCCAGTTCATGCAGTGCGACGCCGACACGGTGGGCGCGCCCTCGGTCTCGGCCGATGCCGAGATCTGCATGATGGCCGCCGACACGCTGGAAGCCGTGGGCGTGCCGCGCGGGGATTATGTGATCCGCGTCAATAACCGCAAGGTGCTCGACGGCGTGCTGGAGGCCATCGGCCTCGCCGGCGAGGAGAATGCCGGGCGCCGGCTCACGGTGCTGCGCGCCATCGACAAATACGACAAGTTCGGCGTGGAAGGCGTGCGCCTGCTGCTGGGCGCCGGCCGCAAGGACGAGAGCGGCGACTTCACCAAGGGCGCCGGCCTGAACGAGCGCCAGAGCGCCGTGGTGCTCGCCATGCTCACGGGCGAGGGTGTCACTGCCGACGCGGACGGGGTGAAGGTGGAGATCCCCGGCGACGTGGAGCTGGCCGCCGCCCTTGCGACCAATGCCGCCTTCCTGGAAGGCATGGACGAGCTCAACACCATCCGCATGCTGGTGGCCGCTGCCGGCTATGAGGACCGGGTGAAGATCGACCCCTCCGTGGTGCGCGGCCTCGAATATTATACCGGCCCCGTCTACGAGGCGGAGCTGACCTTCGAGATCAAGGATGAGGACGGCCGCCCGGTGCGCTTCGGCTCGGTGGCGGGCGGCGGGCGCTATGATGGGCTGGTGGCCCGCTTCAAGGGCGAGAAGGTGCCGGCCACCGGCTTTTCCATCGGCGTGTCGCGCCTGCTCTCGGCGCTGGCTTTCCTCGGCAAGATGGACGACGAGGCGGAGGTGGGCCCGGTGGTGATCCTGGTCATGGACAAGGAGCCCGCGCGCCTCGCCGATTATATGAAGATGGTGTCGGACCTGCGCGCCAACGGTATCCGCGCCGAGATGTACCAGGGCGGCGGCGGCATGAAGGCGCAGATGAAATACGCCGACAAGCGCGGCGCGCCGGCCGTGGTGATCCAGGGCTCCAACGAGAAGGCCGCCGGCGAGCTCCAGATCAAGGATCTGGTGGAGGGCGCCAAGATCGCCGCCTCCATCGCCGACAATGCGGAATATCGCGCCGCCCGCCCCGCCCAGTTCGCGGTGAAGGAAAACGAGCTGGTGGCCGCCATTCGTGACGTACTGGAACGCCGCGCCGCCCCGACGCTGGGCCTCGACGACTGACATCCCGCCCGGACGGGTGTTTTCGCGCCAACGGCCGCTTCCCGCGCAAGGCGGGGGATCATTGCAGGACGCAGGAGCGCTTCCCCGAGCAGTCAAGACGGGGAAGCGCCCTCTCAATTCCCGGCGGCCTCCGCGCTGGGGGGCGATGCTGGGCTCTGCCCATCCGGGCTGTCAGACCACTCGCCATGGAGCGGAATGCGCTGCCGGAGGACAGGGGCGGGCGTCTACCGGCTCGCGGGCCGCGCGCAGCCGAGCCGGTCCCGCAGGGCTGGAGCGATCTGTCGGCCGAGCCGCACTCGAAACCATGCCCCTTGAGCACACAGGCGCGCCCATCGGCGCCCGCACCGAAATCGAGGAAGATGAGCCGAGCTTGAAGGCTAACTGCGAGATCGGCCTTTCCAACCCCGCTGCCCCGGGCACGTACAAGCTGATGGGCGCCGGTGCGGCGGAGACCCTCGCAGCTGTCCCTCTCGCAGTGAGGTCTCAGCGCTCTGCGGGCGGCATCCGGCCCCTTCAGCACATTGATCGGCCTGAGATCATCCTCGCCCGGCATTGAGCCAGATGCGCCTGTGCAGCGTGACATCGGCCGCATGTGCGACGCGCGATGGAATGCACCGATTGAAATGCCCGCAACACCGCCGACGCACCCGCCACGGACGCACCTGCGGGGCGGGGCCTGGAACAGAGCGTCGCCGGCCTCCACCCACGCCTGAAGGCCGTGGAAGACAAGGTGGGCAGCGTGAAGAGCGTGGCCGACCGGATCGAGGCCGAGCCAAACCAGCCGGGCATAACCACCAAGAGCAAGAAAGGGGTGCTGCGGACGAAGGCGTTCACCTTTTGAGCGCGCCCGATGGGCGCCGGAGCGACAAAGCGACCGGCCAGAAGATGAAGCCCCTCGCCGCGACCGCGAATGGCGACGGCAACCTCTGGCCCGCCACTTCGTCGAGGAGATCGTGAAGGGGCTGGTGGAAGCGTTTCCGATCGCCTCCTCTACCCGCGCGCCCTCTCCATCTCGGCGGCAGAAGCCACGACACCCGAGCGCACGGGAACCTTGAGGGCCGTGTGGGTGTCCGATACCGCCGCTTCCCCTCAACCGCGCCGGCCTGTGGCGCGGAAAGGCCCCGCACGATGCCGCCCGGCACGTAGAGCGTGCAACGTCCTGTGGGAAGACAACGCCTTCGAGCTCATCTGGGAAGCCCTCAGCAGACTGCGTCCGACTTCAGGACCGCCGGCCTTCCGGAGGCGACTCAGCGACGATTTCTGATTTTGCGGCGACTTGGCCTTAGGCGCTAAGTCTTTGATTTAGATGGCGCGCCGGGGAAGATTCGAACTCCCGACCCCCAGATTCGTAGTCTGGTGCTCTATCCAGCTGAGCTACCGGCGCATCATCCCCGTTCAGGTTCGGCCCGAAGAGCGCGAACTGGAGGTTGGAGCCTCCCGGGGACCCGCAGCGGATCTCTCCGCCGGCGAGGTCCGTCTGCTACGCCCATTCGTTCCGGTGCGCAAGCGCCAAACGAAATTTCACCGCGCAAATGCCGCCAAGCTGTGGATAACAGCCGCGTTCAGGCCCGCAGCCGCTCGCGACGCTGGCGGCCCTCTTCCGCAAGATCGGGAAGGGTGATGCGAAAGGCGGTGCCCACCGCGGAGTCAATGAGCTGGATCTCGCCGCCATGGGCGCGCACCAGCTCTGCGGCGATGGGCAGCCCCAGCCCCGTGCCGCCGCGCCGCGCTGAGGACACGAACGCCTCGAACAGGTGCCCCCGCCGCTCGGGCGGAATGCCGGGCCCGGTATCCGCCAGCTCGATCTGCACCGTGGTGCCGAGGCGCTTGCCCTTGATGCGGATCTGGTCGCGTTCGGGATCGAGTGGCGCACGCGCCTCGAGCGCCTGCATGGCATTGCGGCCGAGATTAAGGATGACCCGGAACAACTGGTCCGGATCGGCATCCACCCTCAGCCCCGGCTCAAGGGACACCACCCAGCCGATTCCCGCCCCGCCGCCCAGTCCCAGGGTCTCGCGCACCTCGTCGAGGAGATGGGCAAGGTCCACGTCGCGCCGGTCCGGCAGCGGCTCCATGGCGCGGCCATAGGACAGGGTCTGCTCGCAATAGGTGATCGCGCGATCCAGCGCCGCCAGCAGCTTGGGGGCGAAGCGCTGCACCGTCGGGTCCGGCAGCCCCGCCAGACGGTCGGAGAGCAGCTGCGCGGAGGCCAGAAGATTGCGCAAATCATGATTGATCTTGGAAACCGCGAGGCCCAGCGCCGCCAAGTGGCTTTTCTGGCTCAAGGTCTGCACCAGCGCCCGCTGCAATTCCTCCAGCGTCTCCTCGGCGGTGCCGATCTCGTCGCGCCGGCCGCTCGGCACGATGATGCGGGAGGCATCCTCCGGATTCTCGCGGAAGGCCGACATGCGCTCCGTCAGGCGCCGCATGGGGCGCACGAACAGCGCATTGAGGCTGAAATAGACGAGCGCGCCGGCCGCCCCCGCCACCAGCAGCGAAACCAGCAGCGTGGTGATGGTGAAGCGCAGCAGCGCCCGCTTCAGCGGCGTCTCGGAGAGCACAATCTCGATGAAATCGGCCCCCGAGGGCGGATCACCCACCACCCGCAGCATGCGGCCCTTGGGCGCCGTCAGCGTGTCCAGCGCCCCGTAGACCGCCCCCAGCAGGGTCACGTCGCGCATGTCCAGGTGCTCGTCCACCTGCGGCGGCATGTCGGAGACGGCCAGCAGGCGGCGCGTGTCCTCCCGCTTCACCACGATCACCTTGGCGCCCACGCTGCCCAGGAGCTGGCGGGTGAGGTCCATGGGAATGCTGTCCTGAGGGGCGGCGTCCAGCACCAGGGCCGCGGTGCGGGCGGCGGCGAGGCGATCCGAAAGCCAGGCAATGCGGAAGTTGGCGATGGTGGGCACGAGCACAGCCGCTTCCACCGCAGCGACCACGATCACCGTCAGCGCCAGCAGCTTGGCCGACAGGCTGAAACGGCGCCGACGGGCAGGCTGCGGATTCGTCGCGGGCTGGTCGGCTCTCGAAGCGAACATGGCACCTTGGGCAAGACGCCCGTCCCCGGCTTCCGCGCACCGCGCGCGGAAATGTGAACGCTAGAGATAAGCGGAGTGGCGCCCAGGCGCTAGACCACAATCCGCGCAGATTGAAACGATCGGCGCCCGGCAGCGTGGTCCAAAGTCGATGAAAGAGAAGAGGTTGTGCAGCACGATCACAACGCGCTCAAAGCGGCGCACGCGGTCGCGCGGGTCTTTTTGGGGCGGTGGCGGTAACTTGCGCTTCTCTACCAGAATGGAGCGAAAACGCGGAACGTCTCCAGGCCGCGGCCCTTGAGCGTCATTCCTCTTCGCCGAAGCGCTCGGCCACCAGGGTCGTCAGGGCGTCGAGCACCGCCTCGGCGGCCGCCCCCCGGGCAGTGACGGTGACCGACGTGCCCGGCGAGGCCGCCAGCATCATCAGCCCCATGATGGAATTGCCACACACCTCCTCGCCGCCACGGCATACGCTGACCTTGGCATCATACTGCTCGACAGTCTGAACGAATTTGGCGGAGGCGCGGGCGTGCAGGCCGCGCTTGTTGATGATGGGCAGCACCCGCACCAGCGCATCGGCGGCGATGGGATGGCCACAGGCCAGACCCGCCTCTTCCATAAGGGCGGGATCGAAGGCGCTATTTGCCGGCGAGGACGCGGCTTGCGACATTGATGTATTTCCTGCCTGCTTCCTGGGCCACGTCCACGGCCTCCGCCAGCGGCAGCTCGCCCCGCACCTTGGCGAGCTTCACCAGCATGGGCAGGTTGATGCCCGCCACCACTTCCACGTCCGGCGTGTTCATGACCGAGATGGCGAGGTTGGAAGGTGTGCCACCGAACATGTCGGTGAGGATGACCACACCGTCGCCGGAGCGGACACGCTCCACGGCGTCGATGATGTCGCGTCGGCGACGCTCCATGTCGTCCTCCGGCCCGATGGTCACGGTGGCGATCTGGTTTTGAGGCCCCATGACGTGCTCTAGCGCTGAGCAGAACTCATCGGCGAGGCGACCATGGGTGACGAGGACAAGACCGATCATGCTTCCTCCGCCCTCATCCCCCGATGAAGGCCTCCCGCATCGCGGGGAACACCATATTCAGAGCGGCTCAAAAATTACGCAAGGGGTGCAACGCACAAAAGCAGATTTAGTTTTCGTAAGGTTCACAAGAGAGCGCCGCGGCCACCAACAATGCTGCGGTTTCAATGCGCTCGGGGGCGATGCGCGGGAGCGCGCAGCCAGAGATGAGAACGGTTTGCGCCTCTTCCGGCGGCAGGCGTGCCGCATCGGCAGCCTGAAGATCCACCACCAGGGACAGCGACACCCTGTCGCGATGGGGCAGCCGGCGCAGCCCCAGCCCGCGCACCTCGATCAGCCCGGCGAGGACCGGGACCGGCCGCGCCACCAGCGCGCCCGCCTCCACCGCCAGAAGAACCCGGTCATCTGCCACCAGTTCCGCCGGCTCCAGCACCCGCGGCGCGTCGAGGATGAGGGAGAGCGCCAGCGCCGACTTTCCAGCCCCCGAGGCGCCCCGGATCAGTACCCCCCGCCCGCCGATGGCGACGCAGCTCGCATGGATCGAGGGAGGCTCGGCCATGGCGCCTCAGCCCGCCGGCAGGCGTACGAGGAAGCGCGCGCCAGCCACCCGCTCCTCACCGTCCGCCCCCTTCGTCATGCGGTTCTCCGCCCAGATCTGCCCGCCATGGGCCTCAATGATCTGCTTGGAGATGGACAGGCCCAGGCCGGAATTCTGGCCAAAGCCCTGGTGCGGCCGGTCGGTGTAGAAGCGCTCGAAGATGCGCGAGAGGGCGTCGGGCTGGATGCCGGGGCCGTCATCGTCAACGATGATCTCAATCGCATCCTTCAGATGGCGGCAGGTGACGCGCACTTCCCCGCCCTTGGGCGAGAAGGAGCGGGCGTTGGACACCAGATTGTCCACCACCTGACCCAGCCGCGAGGCGTGCCCCGGCACCACGAACGAGGCAGACGCGCCGGACGCCCGCTCGAAGGCCAGGGAGACGCGCACGCCATCGTCCTTGCGCACGTCCTGGGCCATGCCCACCACCATTTCCATGAGCTGCTTCAGGTCCACCGCCACCGCTTCCTGGCGCTGGAGCTCGGCATCGAGGCGGCTGGCGTCGGAAATGTCGGAGATCAGGCGGTCGAGCCGCTTCACGTCGTGCTGGATCACCTCCAGCAGGCGGGTGCGGGAATTGTCGGTCTTGGCCAGCGGCAGGGTTTCCACCGCGCTGCGCAGGGAGGTGAGCGGGTTCTTCAGCTCGTGCGCTACGTCGGCCGCGAAGCTTTCGATGGCCTCGATGCGATTGTAGAGCGCGCGCGTCATGTCCCGCAGCGCGCCGGACAGATGGCCGATCTCGTCGGAACGGGAGGTGAAATCGGGGATTTCCACGCGCGTCTTGATGCGCCGGCGCACCCGCTCGGCCGCCGCCGCCAGCTTGCGCACCGGGCCGGCGATGGTGCCGGCCAGCAGCACAGAGAGCAGCACCATCACCGCCGCCGCCACCAGGAACACGCGCACGATCACGAACCGCTCGGCGCGCACCGCCTCGTCGATCTCGCCGCCCTGGGTGGAGAGCAGCAGCACGCCGAGGATGGCGCGGAAGCGCTGGATGGGCACCGCCACCGAAACCACCACCCGGCCGCGCTCGTCCACCCGCACCTCGCTTGCCTTGCCGCCCAGAGCGGCAGTCGCGACCTCCGGATAGTTCTTGCCGGCCTGGGGGCCATATTCCTTGTAGAGCGGCAGGTCACCCCGGCCGAACCAGAGCTGGATGGCCCGCCACAGGCGCTCCATCGGCCCCGGCCGCGGCTCGGTGGGGGACGGCAGGTCGAAGCGCAGGATCTCGCCGCGCGAATAGAGCGAGCGGGAATCGAGCAGCAGCTGCCCGTCGCGGTCATAGATGCGGGCGCGGGTGCGGGTGGGGCCCACCAGGCGCCGCAGCACCGGCGCCACCCGCTCCGGATTGATGGGGAATTCGAGCGGCGCGAAGCCTTCCTCGCCGGGGCCGTAGCTTTCACCCGCCTGCAGCTCCAGGAGCCGTTCCGGGTCCACGGTGATGGAATTGGTCTCCACCTGGGCCGAGGAGGCGATGGCGGCGGCGATGATCTCGCCCTGCACCAGAAGGCTCTGGATGCGCGCGTCGATGAGGCCCGAGCGGAATTCGGACAGATAGAGGATGCCGGAAACCAGCGCGCACAGGCCGGCAAGGTTCAGGAGCACGATGCGCTGGGTGAGGGAGGAGAAGCTCTTGACCGCCACGAAGCGGCGCAGCCGCTTCAGCGCCCCCAGCAGCCCCTTTTCACGCTCGTTCCCCTGCCCGCGCGCCGGCGGTTCGCCCGCGCCCTCGCGATGGTCGGCTTCCATGGTCATGTGCTGATCCCGATTGCCACGGCTTCGGCGCGCGCCGCCCCCGGCCCCGGAGCGAAGGCTCCGGGCGGGCCGCCGCGCGCCGTCAGGCCGCGAACCCGCTCATTCCTTGAAGCGGTAGCCGACGCCGTAGAGGGTCTCGATCATCTCGAAGCTCTCGTCGACGGACTTGAACTTCTTGCGCAGGCGCTTGATGTGGCTGTCGATGGTGCGGTCGTCCACATAGACCTGGTCGTCATAGGCCGCGTCCATGAGGGCGTTGCGGCTCTTCACCACGCCGGGGCGCTGGGCCAGGGCCTGGAGGATGAGGAATTCGGTGACCGTGAGCGTCACCGGCTCGCCCTTCCAGGTGCAGGTGTGGCGCTCGGGGTCCATGCGCAGGTTGCCGCGCTCCAGCACCTTGGCGCTGTCGGTCTCGCGGGGCGCGACGCCATCCTTGGCGCCGGAGCGGCGCAGCACCGCCTTCACCCGCTCCACCAGCAGGCGCTGGGAGAAGGGCTTCTTGATGAAATCGTCGGCGCCCATCTTGAGGCCGAACAATTCGTCGATCTCCTCATCCTTGGAGGTGAGGAAGATCACCGGCATGTCGGTCTTCTGGCGCAGGCGGCGCAGCAGCTCCATGCCGTCCATGCGGGGCATCTTGATGTCCAGGATGGCGAGATCCGGCGGATTGGTCTTGAAGCCGTCGAGCGCGGAGGCGCCATCGGTGTAGGTGTCGATACGATAGCCTTCCGCCTCCAGGGCGATGGACACCGAGGTGAGGATGTTGCGATCGTCGTCAACCAGGGCGATGGTGGGCATGACACCTCTTTCAGCCGTTGGGCAAGCCGGCGTTCCTGCGGCCGTAACGCGCCTGTGAACCCGCTGCGCGTGGCCAAAATGTGACACTCAAGCACCAATCGCCGCAAAATAGCGAGATTCTCGCCAGACGCAAAACCTTCCGCGACCTTCTGCGCGCGAAGCCGGTGGATGGTGGGGACGACGCCCCCCTCCCGGGCGCGGGTTCCGGCCTGCTCGGAACGGCTCCAATGTGGCCCCGGCGCCGCGCGCGGGCCTTGCGGAGCGTCCGGCCCCTCGCCATCCTCCGCCGCCGACAAGAGGGAGACGCGACCGTGACCGAACCCGCATCCGAAGCCCCGCCCGTGGCGGTGACCGCCGCCGCCACCGTCCGCCGCCTCATCCGCGAGGCGCGCTTCGGCACGCTCGCCACCCTGGACGAGGACGGCGGCCCCTATGCCTCCCTGGTGGCGGTGGCGACCGATCCGGAAGGCCGGCCGACCCTGCTCATCTCCAAGCTTGCCCGGCACACCAAGAACATCGCCCGCGACACCCGCGTGTCGCTGATGATCTCGGACGCCGGCGCCGCCGACCCGCTCAATGCGGCGCGGGCCAGCCTCATCGGCCGCATCGTGGAGGCGGGTGACCCGCTGGTGCGCGCCCGCTACCTCGCCCGCCACGAAGCCGCCACCGGCTATGCCGACTTCGCCGATTTCGGCTTCTACCGCGTGGACCTGGACCATGCCCATCTGGTCGAGGGCTTCGGCCGCATCGTGGACGTGCCCGGTGAGCAGCTGATCACCGACTGGTCCGGCGCCGACGACATCCGCGCCGCCCATGACGGCATCATCTCCCACATGAATGCGGACCACGCGGACGCCGTCTCCCTCTACGCCACCGTGCTGGCCAAGGCGCCCGAGGCGGCATGGCGCATGGTGGGCATCGACCCCGAAGGCTTCGAGATCGCATCCAGTGAGCAGGTGCGGCACCTTATCTTTCCGCAGCGCAACAACAGCGTCGGCGAGATCAGGAAAAATCTTGTCTCCCTGGTGGAACAGGCCCGGAAAGCAAGCGCAGCCTGAACAGTGCGCCGCGTTTATTGTCTTTTCTTCACCAAAGTCTTCTTCTAGCCTTGTGGCGCGTGGACCAGCCCCCCCCCCGCGCCCAAGGCCGGCGCCCAAGCCGGCGAAGACAATGGATGGAGGAGACGCCGTGCTTGAGACCGGTCATCGCAACAAGGCTTGCGGCGCGGACAGCTTCGGCTTGAGGCACCTGACGGGCGTTCACTGGAACCTTCTCGAGCCGCAGCTTTACGAGCATGCCCTGGAGCGCATGGAGGCCCGGCTTTCCTCCGGCGGCGCCCTGGTGGCCGAGACCGGGGCCCATACCGGCCGCAGCCCCAAGGACAAGTTCGTGGTGCGCGACGCCACCACCGAGGATGCGGTCTGGTGGGACAATAACGGCGCCCTCTCCCCCGACCAGTTCGAGACGCTCTACCAGGACTTCCTGGGCGCGGCCGAGGGCAAGGAGCTGTATGCCCAGGACCTTTACGGCGGCGCCGACCCGGCCTGCCGTATTAAAGTACGGGTCTATACCGAGCTCGCCTGGCACTCGCTCTTCATCCGCACGCTGCTGCGCCGGCCCGAGCGGGAGGAGCTGGACGGCTTCGTGCCTGAGCTCACCATCATCGACCTGCCCTCCTTCAAGGCCGATCCGGCCCGCCATGGCGTGCGCTCGGAAACGGTGATCGCGGTGAATCTGAGCCGTGGGATCGTGCTCATCGGCAATTCGTCCTATGCGGGCGAGATGAAGAAGTCGGTATTCACCGTCCTCAATTACCTGCTGCCCGAAAAGGGCGTCATGCCCATGCATTGCTCGGCCAATGTGGGCGTGGAGGGGGACGTCTGCCTGTTCTTCGGCCTCTCCGGCACCGGCAAGACCACCCTTTCGGCGGATGCGCGCCGCACCCTGGTGGGAGACGACGAACACGGCTGGAGCCCGCAGGGCGTGTTCAATTTCGAGGGCGGCTGCTACGCCAAGACCATTCGCCTCTCGGCGGAGGCGGAGCCGGAAATCTTCTCCGCCGCCAACCGCTTCGGCACGGTGCTGGAGAATGTGGGGCTCGACCCCATCACCCGCATTCCCGACTTCGACGACGCCAGCCGCACCGAGAACACCCGCGCCGCCTATCCGCTGGCCTTCATCCCCAATGCCAGTGCCACCGGCCAGGCGGGCATCCCAAAGAACATCATCATGCTCACCTGCGATGCGTTCGGCGTGCTGCCGCCCATCGCGCGGCTGACGCCGGCGGAGGCCATGTATCACTTCCTGTCGGGCTACACCGCCAAGGTGGCCGGCACGGAAAAGGGGGTGAAGGACCCGGAGGCCACCTTCTCCACCTGCTTCGGCGCGCCGTTCATGCCGCGCCACCCCTCGGTCTACGGCAATCTGCTGCGCGACCTCATCGCCAGCCATGGGGTGGACTGCTGGCTGGTGAATACGGGCTGGACCGGGGGCAAATACGGCGTCGGCCGGCGCATGCCCATCAAGGTCACGCGCACCTTGCTCGCCGGCGTGCTCGACGGATCGCTGAAGGATGCGGACTTCCGCACCGATCCCTATTTCGGCTTCAAGGTGCCCACCAGCGTGCCCGGCATCGAGCCGCACGTGCTCTATCCGGCCAAGACCTGGGCGGACAAGGCCGAGTTCGACGCCACCGCGCGCCGGCTGGTGGCCATGTTCCAGGAGAATTTCGCGAAGTTCGAGAGCCATGTGGACGCCGCCGTGCGCGACGCCCAGCCCCAGGTCCGCATCGCCGCCGAGTGAGCGGCCGAACGGGCGGCGGGGCCATGCCCGCCGCCCTCTCCCCCACCCTCAGGGGCAGGGATGCTGCAAGCCGTCGTAGCCGGTGAAGGTGCCGGTGCGCGGATTGTAGGAGCGGTAGCGCTGCATGCAGTAGGCAATGGCATCCTGCTGCGCGCGCTGCTGCTGCGCGGCGGAAACCGCCGCCGCGCCGATGGCCGCGCCGACAATGCCGGCCGCGATCCAGGCGCCCGTATTATCGCGGTAATACCATCCGCCATTGTGCCAATAGGGATTTCCCCAGCGCACATGGCGCGGCGGGGGCGGCGGGCGGCCCCAGCCCGGCCGCGGCGGCGGGCGACGCCAGCCGGGAGGCGGGGGCGCCTGCACCTTGGTCGGCCCAACAGCGTGATCGCCCAAAGGCGCCAGTCCACCGGCAAGGCCCTGCGCGTGCACCGGGGCCACGGCAGCGACAAGGCCGCCGGCGCCGATGCTGGCCGCAAGCACCCACGACATCGCCTTGCGGGCGATGGAGGAGGCAACGACCGTATGCTCTCGCATCTGCATGATGGTCTCCTTCGCGTCGAGGTAACGCGACACGGCGACCGTTTTGCCCCATGGTGACGGCCGCTTGAAGGCCTCCATGTGAATCAGCGTAAAAACATTAGGGCAGCACGCCGCATTTGCCCTGGTGTCGACGCAGCGACGCTCACGCTTCGTTCAAGAATCGACACAATGGAACGGCAATGTGATCGAGCTCGATTGGAGTGCATATCATGTTCGGGATGAAGAAGGTGGCCCTGGCCGCGGCAATGCTGGCAAGCGGCATCCTCTCGTTTTCCCCGGTGCCCGCCGGAGCCCAGGCCATGCGCCTCGGCCTCGCGGACCAGCGCATTCACGGGGCGGCGGTCGAACAGGTCGAATGGCGCGGAGGCCCGCGACCGGGTCCGCGCCCCGGCTACGCCCGCGGCTACCGGGGTCCCGTGCGGGGCCCGGCGATGGCTCCGAGGCGGTATCCGGGCCGCTATGTGGGCCCCCGTTACGCGGCGCCGCGCTATGCCGGCCCCCGTTACGCAGGTCCCCGTTACGCCTATGGCCGTCCGGGTTGGCGGCCGGGTCCGGGCTGGCGCCCGCCGGGTCCGCCGCCGCGGCCGGGTTGGGGTCCGCCTCCCGGCGCCTGGGGTCCGGGCCGGTGGTATCCGGGCTGGGGCTGGTGGCGTCCCGGCTGGGGCTGGGGCTATTATGACAATTCGGGTGCCTGGATCGCCCTCGGCATGATGAGCGGCCTTGCCCTCGGCGCTGCCGCGGCTGCGACGGCTGAGCCCGTCTATCCGGCCGGCGATGCGGTGGCCTACTGCATGCAGCGCTACCGCTCCTACAATCCGCGCACCGGCACCTTCACCGGCTACGACGGCTTGCAGCACCCCTGCCCGTGACCCGGAGGGGCTCCCCGCCCCTCCCCCACGGCTCGCGGCCGGCCTCGACCCGCGCGCGAGCCGTTTCTCACATGAACCGCGGCCAATGCCGGGCCGGCGTCTCCAAAGCGCAGCCGTCCGGATAGCGTGTGCGAGATGATGGGGGTCCGCGCCAAAACCCGGCGGACGTTTTCTCTCTCCTGCCCGCCCCCTCCCCCGCGCCAGTTTCTGAACTCCTGAGCTGATGCGCCGCGCGGGCTGATCAATCCCGCGCCCGGTCGCCACGCCGGCTTACGCAATCCCCTCGCTCAAGCGCGGCGAGCTTAGCGAAGCCCTTTGCCGATTCTGCGCCGCGTTGTTCAATCGCTTCGCTCAAGCGCCACGCGGGCTCCTAGAACGCCTTCGCTCAGGCGCCGCGCGGGCTTGCCCCTTTTTCCCGGCGTGAACGCTCATCCGCCTTCGGTCGCGCCGGTGCGCGGGGGCCAAACGGCTGGCGACGGGGGCGGCCTTCGCCCGGCAGCTGAAACGCAAAAGGCCCGGCGCGGCGAACCGCTCCGGGCCTTTTGCCTTGCCGTCCATGCCGGCCCTTGACCGGCGATGAACGGGACGTGTGATGATCCGTCCGCCTCAGCGCGGCGCGAGGATCATGATCATCTGCCGGCCTTCCAGCATGGGCTCGGCCTCCACCTTGGCGATGGAGCCGACCTCCTCCTTCAGCTTCTGAAGGAGCTTGTAGCCGATGTCCTGGTGCGCCATCTCACGACCGCGGAAGCGCAGGGTGACCTTCACCTTGTCGCCTTCCTCGAAGAAGCGCAGCATGGCGCGCATCTTCACGTCGTAATCGTGGTCGTCGATGCCCGGACGCAGCTTGATCTCCTTGACCTCGACCACCTTCTGCTTCTTGCGGGCCTCGGAGGCCTTCTTCTGGTTCTGGTACTTGAAGCGACCATAATCCAGAATCTTGCAGACCGGGGGCGCGGAATTGGGCGCGATCTCCACGAGGTCGAGGCCAGCTTCCTGCGCGAGGGTCAGCGCGTCGCGGATGGCCACCACGCCGCGGTTCTGGCCCTCCTGATCGATCAGCTGGACCTCGCGGATGCGGATTTCCTCATTGACGCGCGGTCCATCCTTCTCCGGCGCGACGGGTCTCATGGGGCGGCGAATGGCTGCGATCTCCTCAGCAATGGAACCTGTTCCGCGAGCCTTGCGGGCGTCATCGACTGTGACGCGGCCTCATTTGCTGCCGCCGTCGTCGTGACCCAAAGCTCGGGGGTGGTGCCAAAGATCGTGACAAACGGGCGGAAAGTCAATGACCTTGCTGGATTTCGCGGCGCTAGCGCGCACCCGATGGCAGGTGCCGCCGCAACCGCCCCGATCATCGGCCCGCTGGACGCCTCCCGGCGACGCACGGCATAGTCCCCCCAGCCACAGTTCAGCCGCGTTCGGCCCGCATCTGCACACAGGTGCCCCGGGCGTGTCGCGAACCGGGCTGCCTTCTTCCCGGCGCCGCCGGAGCCAGGGTGAAAACCATGATCGACGCCGTTCTCTCACCCCATCTCTCTCGCGGCCTGATCGCCGCGGCGCTGCTCGTCGTCGCCCCGCCCGCCTTCGCCGACGGCCGGCTCGACGCCAAATATGTGCTGAGCGTGGGCGGCGTCGAGCTGGGCCGCGCCTCGGTTGTGGTGCAGGCCGGCAACGATTCCTATGAAATTTCCGGCTCCGGCAAAATCACCGGCGTGCTGCGGGCCGTGTCCTCGGGCAAGGGGGTGGCGGCCGCGCGCGGCATGCTCACCCAAGCCAGGATGGTGCCGCGCGTCTATGCCCTCAATGCCGAGGCCGATGGCAAGAAGGAAGGCGCCCGCCTCGCCATGGCCGGCGGGGCCGTGGCCGAGATGGAGGTGGAGCCGCCGCTCAAGCCCATGCCCGACCGGGTGCCGGTGACCAACGCCACGCTCCAGAACATCATCGATCCCATGAGCGGCGCCTTCGTCTATGTGCCGGAGCCGACCAACCTTCTTTCGGAAGCCGCCTGCGCGCGCGCGGTTCCGGTGTTCGATGGCCGCCAGCGCTACGACATCGTGCTCAACTACCTGCGCACGGAGCAGGTGAAGGTCAGCGGCTACAAGGGCCCGGCCGTGGTCTGCGGGGTGCGCTACAAGCCGGTCGCGGGCCATCGGCCAAGCCGCTACACCGTCCAATACATGCAGGACAACAAGGACATGTTCGTGTGGCTGGTGCCCATCGAGGGCACCCGCCTCATGGCACCGTTCAAGGTCTCCGTGGCCACCATGATCGGTACCGCGGTGTTCCAGGCCACCAGCTTCCAGGCCAAGGCCAATGACGGCGCGGTGCCCGTGAGCGCCGCCAAGCCCTGAGGGGCGCCGACGAAAACCGCTGGTTCGCGAATCGGTTAGCCGAGGTGGCCGACCACTAGCCATAGTAGGGGGCGAAAGGCGAACCGACCCCCTCGCGCGATTCGGTCGCGATTCGTTCGGCCCCTGTTCTGGCGGCGGACCGAAACGGCACACCCGCCGTCCCCCCCCACGCAATGACATCCCGGCATTGTGAAATCTGGTGCGGCACGTGGCAGGGCCGTGCCGCGACGCAACGTGCATGCGCTTTTCCGGCCGGTCCCGCGTTGACACTCCCCGTGCCGCCGGTGTTCCCTGAGGGTGCGTGAGCGTGTCACGCAAGAGGACATCATGTCGAAACGCACCAAGGTTGCGGAGAAACATGCGGCGGATGCGCCGCGCGGCGTCAATTCCCTTCCCGAAGCCAAGGCCTGGATGGCGGCGCGGGAGATCACCGAAATCGAATGCACCGTGCCCGATCTGGCCGGCGTCGCCCGCGGCAAGATCATGCCGGTGTCCAAGTTCCTCACCTCTCCGGTGATGAACCTGCCGCTCTCCGTCTTCCTTCAGACCATTTCCGGCGAATATCCCGCCTATGAGGGGCTGGTCGATTCCGTGGTCGCGGACAGCGATCTCGTGCTTCAGCCCGATCTGACCACGTTGTGCTCGGTGCCGTGGGCGCAGGACCCCACCGCGCAGATGATCCACGACGCCTTCCATCGCGACGGGCGGCCGGTTGAGATCGCCCCGCGCCATGTGCTGCGCCACATCGTCAATCTCTATGCCGCCAAGGGCTGGAAGCCTGTCGTGGCGCCGGAGATCGAGTTCTATCTGGTGGAGCCCAACACCGATCCCGACTATCCGCTGAAGCCGCCGGTGGGCCGCTCCGGACGGCCCGAGATCGGCCGCCAGTCCTATTCCATCCAGGCGGTGAACGAGTTCGACGCCCTGTTCGAGGACATCTACGATTATTCCGAGGCCCAGGGCCTGGAAATCGATACGCTGATCCACGAGGACGGCGCCGCGCAGATGGAAATCAACCTGCGCCACGGCGACCCGCTGGCGCTGGCGGATCAGGTGTTCCTGTTCAAGCGCACCATCCGCGAGGCGGCGCTCGCCCACAAGATCTACGCCACCTTCATGGCCAAGCCCATCGCCAACGAGCCGGGCAGCGCCATGCACATCCACCAGTCGGTGGTGGACATCAATACCGGCCGCAACATCTTCTCCGACGAGAAGGGCGACCCGACGCCGGAATTCTTCTCCTTCATCGCCGGCCACCAGAAATACCTGCCGGCGGTGATGAGCATCCTGGCACCTTACGTGAACTCGTATCGCCGGCTCACCCGCGATTCCATGGCCCCCATCAACCTGCAATGGGGCTATGACAACCGCACCGCCGGCCTGCGCGTGCCCCCCTCCTCGCCCGAGGCGCGGCGGTTGGAGAACCGGGTGCCGTCGTCCGACGCCAACCCCTATCTCGTCATCGCCGCCTCGCTGGCCTGCGGCTATCTCGGCATCATGGAAGGGCTGCGCGCCACCGATCCCATCGAGAGCGACGCCAAGAATCTCGACTTCGAGCTGCCCCGCGGGCTTCTGGAAGCGGTGGCCGCGTTCGAGGATTGCGAGCCCATCGCCGAGGTGCTCGGCCGGCGCTTCGCCACCACCTATGCGGCGGTGAAGCAGGCCGAGTTCGAGACCTTCATGCGCGTAATCTCGCCGTGGGAGCGCGAATACCTGCTGCTGAACGTGTGAGGCCCCCAAGGCCCCGCACACCCCAAACGGAGCAGGACATGGCATCTCCCCGGCCCATGGCGCATCCCGACTCATGGTATGTGGCAACCGCCAACCCCATGCCCGACTTCCCCTCCCTGATCGGGGAGGCGGAAGCGGACGTGTGCGTGCTGGGGGGCGGCTATACCGGCCTTTCAGCGGCGCTGCATCTGGCGGAAGCCGGCTTCAAGGTGGTGCTGCTGGAGGCCTCGCGGGTGGGCTCCGGCGCATCGGGGCGCAATGGCGGGCAGATCCACTCCGGCCAGCGCCGCCACCAGGATTTCCTGGAGGCGGCCGTCGGGCTCGACGATGCGCGCAAGTTGTGGGCGCTGGCCGAGGAATCGAAGGCGCTGGTGCGCGACCTCGTCGCCCGCCACGGCATCGATTGCGACCTGAAGGACGGCCTCATCCTGGCCGATCACAAGCCCCATTACGTGGCCGAGAGCCACGCTTACGCCGCCCATCTGCGCGACACCTACGGCTACGAGGCCATCGAGCCCCTGGACCGGGAGCAGATGCGCGCCCTGGTGGGCTCGCCGGCCTATTATGGCGGCGTGTTCGACCATGGTGGCGGCCACCTGCACCCCCTCAATTTCGCCCTGGGCCTGGCGGGCGCAGCGCAGCGGGCCGGGGTGCGCCTTCACGAGCTGACCCGCGTGACGGGCGCCGTGGATTCGGGCGGCGGCGTCACCGTCACCACCGAAAGCGGCGCGACGGTAAAGGCCCGTTTCCTGCTCGAATGTGGCAACGGGCTCATGGACGGGCTCAACCGGCAGGTCGACACCCACGTGATGTCCATCTGCAACTACATTGCCGCGACCGAGCCGCTGGGCGAGCGGGCGCGCCGCATCATCGCCAATGATGCGGCGGTGGCAGACAGCAAGTTCGTGGTGAACTATTTCCGCCTTTCTCCGGATGGCCGGCTGCTGTTCGGCGGCGGTGAGAGCTATCGGCGGAACCTGCGCGACAATATCCCTGATTTCGTGCGGCCCTTCATGCTCCGCATCTTCCCCCAGCTCGCCGATGTGCGCATTGATTACGGCTGGGGTGGCGTGCTCGGCATCACGCTGACGCGCCTGCCTTTCGTGCGGCGCCTGTCGGACCATGTGCTGGTGTCGGCCGCCTATTCCGGCCACGGGGTGGCGCTCGCGCCGCTGTTCGGAAAGATCCTGGCGGAGGCGGTGCAGGGCCAGCTGGAACGCTTCGACCTGTTGGGCCGGCTGCCGGTTCCAGGCTTTCCGGGCGGTACGCTGCTGCGCTATCCGCTGCTGGTGGCTGGCCTCAGCTATTACGCCCTGCGCGACAAGCTTTGAGACCGCCGGCCGACGGCGGAACCCGAAAGGGTTCGCGCCGGTGCGGCCGCGCCATTCTCAGTTCAGGCCGCCGAGCTTGCGGGCTTCCTGCAGGGCCTTCAGGCACCCGGCCTCATCGCCGGCGGCCTGAAGGTTCATGGCCTGGTTCAGCGCGCCATAGGCACCCGTGTCGGGACCGGTGAGGCCGGCCGCCGCCAGCGAGCCCGGCGTCGGCTGCTGGGCGTCCTGGGCGCCGATGCTCTGCGCCTGGGCCGGCGGCTGCGTGGGCGGCGGGAACTTGGCCTTGAGCTGCTGCTGCACGGTGACGATCTGCTCCAGGCAGGCCTGCGCATGGGCCGGCAGGCCACCGGCCACGAGCCCCAACGCGAGGCTGGCGAACAGCAGCGCCTTCAGCGCCGCCGCCTTGAGCGGCAAGCCGACGAAGGTGAGCAAACGCACGATGAAGGGTCCCATGGCCGATCCTCGAATCTGAAGCGCTGTCCCGCAACCGGGCGCCGGCGCGCGAACCGCGACGGGCACTACCCTGTTAGAGCCCACCCCCGCCCGCCCCGCAAGGGGGCGAACGAAAGGGAAGCCGCGCGTGCCGCGTCAGCCGTGGCCGGCCTTTTCGCGCCGCCGCCGCGCCAGCATGTTCAGGCCCTCGATGGCCGCCGAGAAGCCCATGGCGGCGTAGACGTAGCCCTTGGGCACGTGGGCGCCGAAGCCGTCCGCGATCAGCGTCATGCCGATCATGATGAGGAAGCCGAGCGCCAGCATCACCACCGTGGGGTTGGCCTCGATGAACTTCGCCAGCGGATCGGCGGCGAGCAGCATGCAGGTGACCGCCACGATGACGGCGATGATCATGATCGGGATGTGCTCGGTCATGCCCACCGCGGTGATGATGCTGTCGATGGAAAAGACCAGGTCGAGCATCAGGATCTGCACGATGGCGGAAACAAAGCCCACCGTGACCTTGGCCTCGAACACATCGTCATTGGGGTGCGGATCGACGTTGTGGTGAATTTCCTTGGTGGCTTTCCACACCAGGAACAGGCCGCCGGCCACCAGGATCATGTCCCGCCAGGAGAAGCCGTGACCGAACACGGTGAAGACCGGGGCCGTAAGGGTGACGATGATGGCCACCGTGCCCAGCAGCCCCAGCCGCAGGATGAGCGCGAGCCCGATGCCGATGCGCCGCGCCTTGGCCCGGTATTCGGCCGGCAGCTTGTTGGTCAGGATCGAAATGAAGATGAGATTGTCGACGCCGAGCACCACCTCCATGGCGATCAGCGTGACGAGCGCCACCCAGGCTGCGGGATCGGCGGCAAGCTGCAACAGATAGTCCATTACGAAACACCTTGGGGCGAAGAAGAGACGGCGGAATAATTGGAATCGGGGCGCGGAGCGCCCGCCTCGGGCGGGGGTGCATAGACGCGGATGGCGCCCGGCCACACCCGGAACGCGGCCGGCGTGAAGGTGACCAGCTCGCCATCGGTGTTGACCGGGCGCGGACGGCTGGTGCGCACCACCACCTCGGTGGTGCGAAACGCGCGCACATCGCTCCACTGGCCCTGGGTGCCGCGGCGCAGGCTCGGCAGCAGCGCCAGCAGGCGCCACCAGTGGTCCACCTCCAGGCTGTAGAAATCGAGCCGCCCGTCGTCGGCGCTGGCGGAGGCCTCCACCGCCATGCCACCGCCGTAATAGCGGCCATTGCCCACCGAAACCTGGAGCGTGCGCACCGTCTCCACCGCGCCATCATGCTCGATGAAGGCGGTGAACAGGCGCGACTGCCACAGCAGGCGGGCCGCCACGACGCCATAGCCCAGCACGCCGAAGCGCTTCTTGGCGTCGGCCGTCAGGGCGCGGGCGAGATCGGCGCTGAAGCCGATGCTGGACACATTGAGGAAGGGATGGCCATTGACCTCCCCCAGATCCACCGCGCGCGGCGCCCCGGAAACGATGAGGCGGGCCGCCGCCACCGGATCGGTGGGAATGGAGAGGGTGCGGGCGAAATCGTTGGCCGTGCCCAAAGGCAGCACGCCCAGCGGAAGCTGGGTGTCGAACAGGCCCCGCGCCGCCGCGTTCAAGGTGCCATCCCCGCCACCCACGATCACCAGATCAACCGTTTCAGCCTGGTGCCGGATGATGGTGCTGAGCTCGCGGGCGGCCGCGTGCGCCGGCCATGGATGCTCGCTCACCAGGATGCCGCCAGCCTGGAGAACGGCGCGCGCATCGTCGAGCGCCATCCCGCCACGGCGGGCGCCGGGATTGATGAGCAGGAGCGCGCGGCGGGGGGCCGTCGCCCGATGTGGCGCGGTCATCGCCGCACCGTCTTGGGAGCGGACAGGCGAAAGAAAAGGGAAAAGGGTGGCATGAGCGAAGGGGGCCTCGATCCTGGTCGCGTTCATCGGCGCTGCGTGCCATGGGCGCGCGGCGGCCTGACGACAGGACCGGCGGCTTCCCCACCACACACGATGATCCGACATCACGCGGCCCAAAGGCCGCGCCAGAGGGGCCCGGATCGGTGCGCCTAAGGTAAGGCCGCCGCGCACCGCACCAAGTCCACACGGACGTGGCGGAATGTCGCACCATCGCGAATCGACGCCGCCGGCAACGCTGCAGCGCACGCCGGACCAAGGCCGGCACGCGACTAGGCGGGAAAGTCAGGAATGGGGGAAAATGACCGGAAGTGAAGGGAGGGAGGAGAGCGGGGGCGATGCTCTCCTCCCTCAGCCCGATCAGCCGATGGGTTGCGGAGCCAGCGGGCTGACCGAACGGTTCGGTCGAACACCTTTGACATAGCCCACCCCCTTGGGTATGGCAAGAGGGAACCGAACGGTTCGGTCGGACATCTTCCCCAGAAGTTTTTCCGCCCCTGTCCGGCTCGCCGAGGCCCTCGTCTCGTCCCGATGTTCCGTGCCGCGCCGCGCGCCGCCCTATTCCCCGGCCCCTAGGCCGGACGGCCGGCTTGCGCGCACCGCACCGGATGGCACAAAACGAAGGCGAGAGGAGAGGATGCCCAGGTGACGACGTTTGACCCCATGCCCCTAGACCCGGCGGCAGTTCCCGTCTGCGATCATCGCGAGGGTGCGCCCGCGGCCGGCCAGGACCCCGAAAAGCGCCAGCAGATTCTGTCCGGCGCGCGGGAAGTGTTCCTGGAACGCGGCTTCGACGCCGCCAGCATGGGCGACATCGCGCGGGCGGCCGGCGTGTCCAAGGGCACGCTTTACGTCTACTTCCAGAACAAGGAAGACCTGTTCGCGGCTCTCGTCTCCAGCGAATGCAACGAGACCGCCGAGCGCATGTTCGTGCTCGACAGCAACGAGCCGGACGTGGAGAAGGTGCTCACCACCGTGGGCTATTCCTTCATCGCGGCGCTGATCCGGCCGGAGCACATGGCCACCCTGCGCACCGTGATCGCCATCGGCAGCAAGTTCCCGGAGATCAGCTACCGCTTCTTCGAGGCCGGCCCCTGCCAGGGCATCCGCCGACTTGGCGTCTTTCTGGCCGCCAAGGTGGAGCAAGGGGCGCTTGAGATCGACGATGTGGAGCAGGCCGCCAGCCAGTTCCTCTCCTTGTGCAAGGACGGCATCACCGTGCCCATCCTCATGGGCAACGCCGAATCACCCGACCCCGCGCACACCGAAAAGGTCGTGAAGGGGGCTGTCCACGTGTTCATGTGCGCTTACGGCGCCAAGCGCTGAGCATCTGCTCCCCCCGCCACCAGCCAACGGGATGCGATCCATGTCCGACGCAGTGACGCTCTACGGCATCAAGGCCTGCGACACGATGAAGAAGGCCCGCATTTGGCTCGACGGCCACGGCGTCGCCTATGCCTTTCATGATTACAAGACCCAGGGCATCGGCCGCGCCCGGCTCTCCGGCTGGGTGGAGAAGGCCGGCTGGACCACCTTGCTCAACCGCTCCGGCACCACTTTCCGCAAGCTGCCGGAGGCCGAGCGCGCCGACCTCGACGCCGAAAAGGCCATTGCCCTGATGCTGGCCCAACCCTCCATGATCAAGCGCCCCGTCCTGGAGATGGGCGAAACGCTCCTGGTGGGCTTCAAGCCCGAGGCCTATGCCGCCGCCTTCGACGGAAAAAGCCTGTGACAGCCGGCTGTCACCCCATGCCGGCCGAGGCTGCCGGCCTTCCCCATGCGGCACGAATTGCGCGTTCCGCCGCTTGCGGATATCCAGTGCGCCCGAACAGCCTCCGGCCAGCGACGAGCGGCTCCGCGCAGTGGATCGATGATTGATGGGCCGTATCGACCGCTACATCTTCTCAACGGCTGCCATCGCCTTCCTGGGGGTGGTGGTGGTGCTCGCCGGCATGATCTGGTCGACCCAGGCCCTGCGGCAGCTGGACCTTGTGACCAGCCAGGGCCAGACGATTCTGGCCTTTGTCGCCATCACCAGCCTGACCATGCCCACCCTGGTGCTGGTGATCGCCCCGGCCGCCCTGTTCATCGCCACCGCCTACACCTTGCTGAAGCTCAACGGAGACAGCGAGATCGTGGTGATGGCCGCCTCCGGCATGAGCCCGTGGCGGGTGCTGCGGGCGCTCGTCATCCTCGCTTTGCTGGTCTCGGCCTTCTGCTCGCTGCTGGCCCTGTTCGTCGTGCCGTCCAGCCTCAGGATTTTCCGCGACCAGGTGACGAAGGTGCGCGCGGACGTGGTCTCGTTCGTGGCCCAGCCCGGGCGCTTCATCACCCTGACGCCAGGCCTCGTCTTCCATGTGCGCGAGCGCGCCGCCAATGGCGTGATGAGCGGCATCTTCATTCATGACGGCCGCGACAAGGACATCACCACCTATCTCGCCGACCGCGGCCAGATCGTGGACAGCGACGCCGGTACCTTCCTGGTCCTTGAAAACGGCTCCATCCACCGCCGCGGCGGGGAGAAGAGCAACAGCACCTCGGTGGTGGAGTTCCAGCGCTACGCCTTCGACCTGTCGTCGCTGGCGCCGAACACGCAGGGCCAGGCCATCCGGCCAGCCGAGCGGCCGCTGGCTTATGTGCTCAATCCGCCGGCCAACGATCTCTACCAATTTACCCAGCCCGGCCGTTTCCGGGAGGAGCTGCACAAGCGCCTGTCGGCGGGGCTCTATCCGCTCGCCTATTTCGCCATCGCCGCCGCCGCCCTGGCGCGCCCGCGCACCACGCGGCAGAGTCGCGGCGCGGCGCTGATGGCCATCATCCCGGCCATGGCGATGGTGCAGATCGGCAATTTCGCCATTGCCGGCCAGCTGCGCACCCAGCAGGCGGCGGTGGTGCTCATCTACATCTTTCCGATTGTGGTGGTTGCCCTGTGCGCGCTGCTGCTGAGCGATCGCGTCCAGCTGTCGCCGCCGCGCGCCCTTTCCGCCTTCGCGGAAGGGTTGAGGCAGCGGCTGGCCCGCGGCAAGGCGGCGTGACGCCAATGAGTGTGACACCATGATCGGCCCCACTCTCGGCCTCTATTTCGGGCGGCGCTTCGCCTCGGCCGTGGCGCTCATCTTCTTCGGCTGCGTCGGCCTCATCATGCTGGTCGACTTCCTGGAGATGGCGCGCCGCACCGCCGACCATGACGACGTGACCACCACCATGGTGGCCCTCGTCACCCTCTACCGCGCCCCCGCCTTTACCGAGCAGCTGCTGCCGTTCGCGGTGCTGTTCGGTGCCATCGCCACCTTCGTCCTGCTGTCGCGGAGCCTTGAGCTGGTGGTGGCGCGCGCGGTGGGCCTTTCGGCCTGGCAGTTCATTGCCCCGGCCGTCATCATCGCCTTCCTCATCGGCGTGTTCGCCACCTGCGTGTTCAACCCCATCTCGGCCGAGTTCAAGGAACGCGCCAATGAGATGGAAAGCCGCATGTTCGGCTCATCGGCGGCGCTTGCCGCCGGCGGCAAGCAGGATTTCTGGGTGCGCCAGCAGAGTGTCGATGGCCAGGCGATCATCCAGGCGGCGGCTTCATCCCAGGGCGGGCGCGTTCTTTCTTCCGTCGTGGTTTACGAATTCGGAAACGACGGCAAGCTGATCGAGCGGGTGGAGGCCCCCACCGCCACCCTCGGCGACGGCGCCTGGGTGCTGCGCAATGCCCGGGTTCTCGTGCCGGGCCAAGACCTTCAGCAGTTCGACACCTACCTGATCGCGACCCACCTCGACCCCGGCCAGGTGCTGGAAAGCCTGATCGCTCCCGAGACCGTGCCTTTTTGGCAACTGCCCGCTGCTATTCGCAGTGCGGAACATGCCGGCTTTGGCGCGGCGCGGTATCGGCTTCAGTTCCAAAGCCTTTTGGCACGGCCACTTCTGCTGGTCGCAATGGTGCTGATCGCCGCAGTGGTGGGCCTGCGCGTGTTCCGCTTCGGCGGTGTGGGACAGACGATTCTCGGTGGCGTGGCCGCGGGGTTTCTGCTTTATGTGGGGACCAAGCTCGCCGAAGATCTCGGTGAGGCAGGAATCGTTCATCCTGTTGCTGCAGCATGGTTTCCAGCAGTGGCGGGAATCGTTATGGGGGCTCTTATTCTGTTGCATCGGGAGGACGGATGAGGGTCGCCTCGCACCCCATCGCAGCACGCACAAGCACCCCCCGCGGCCTGTGGGCTCGCGGGCGCCGGGTCGGTGCGTCCATGCTCCTGGGCTTCCTCCTTCTCGCCCTGCCCTCCGCCGCCGGCATTGCCGCAGCGCAGCAGGCAGGCGCGCACCCGGCTTCCACCGGCACCGGCGGCACGACTCCCGCCGCCTTCGGCAGCAACGTGCTGCCGAACCATAAGCTCGACCCGAACCAGAAGATGCTGGTGACGGCCGACCAGATGGAATACGACTTCCAGAAGGAGACGGTGGCCGCGGTCGGCAACGTCCAGATCTACTATGACGGCGCCACCCTCGAGGCGAACCGCGTGGTGCTGGACCGCAAGGCCAATCAGGTACGCGCCATCGGCAACGTCCGTCTGAAGGACAAGGACGGCAAGGTTGTCACCGCCGAAAACCTGGAGCTGACCCAGGATTTCAAGCAAGGCTTCATCGACTCGCTCCGGCTGGACACCCCGGACCAGACCCATTTCGCCGCCGCCCGCGCGGACCGGACGGAAGGCAACGTCACTGTCTTCCAGAATGGCGTCTACACCGCCTGCGAACCCTGCCGCGACGACCCCACCCGGCCGCCCCTGTGGCAGATCAAGGCCAAGCGGATCATCCACAACCAAGACGAGCGGATGATCTATTACGAGAACGCCACGGTTGAATTCTTCGGAATGCCGGTGGCCTATTTCCCGTATCTGTCGTCGCCGGACCCGACGGTGAAGCGCAAGACCGGCTTCCTGATGCCGGAGTTCTTCTCCTCGAGCCAGATTGGCTACGCGGTGGGCACGCCGTTCTTCTGGAACATCGCGCCCGATCGCGACCTGACGCTGACCCCCACCATCACCACCAAGCAGGGTGTTCTGATGCAGGGCGAGTGGCGCCAGCGCCTGATCAATGGCAGCTACACGATCCGCGCCGCCGGCATCATGCAGCAGGACAAGGAAGCGTTCGTCACCACCAATGTCACGACCGGCCTTCCGGACTATCTGCCGGGTTATCGCGACAACCGCGGGGCCATCGAGACCACCGGTAATTTCGCCATCAACCAGTTCTGGACCTTCGGCTGGGATGGCACGCTGGCGTCGGACCGCACCTTCCTGCGCGACTACAATCTGATCGGTGACGCCACCACGACGAAGACCTCGACCGTGTACCTCACCGGCCAGGGGGACCGCTCCTATTTCGACGTGCGCGGCCTGTACTTCCTGGGCATGTCGGTCACCGACGACCAGAACCGTATCCCGATCGTCGGAACACTGAACTATTCCAAGGTGTTCGATAAGCCGCTCTGGGGCGGAGAGTCGGGCGTCAAGGTGAACCTCACCAGCCTGACGCGCGACCAGGCCGACTTCATCGGCATGTCCGACTTGTGGTCCAGCCCCGGCGCCACCGGCATACCGACAGGCTCGTGCACCCTGGCCAATCCTAATCCGGAGCAGTGCCTGCTGCGCGGCGCGCCGGGCGACTATACGCGCCTGTCCGCCGAGCTCTACTGGAAGCGCACCGTCACGGACTCCTGGGGCCAGATGTGGACGCCGTTCGTGACCGCTCGGGTGGACGTGGCTTCGGTGAACATCGATCCCCTCCCCTACAGCTACATGTACGGCCCGACCTATCCCGGCCAGAACCCGCTGCAGTCGGGAAGCGAGGACCTCATCCGCGCCATGCCGGCGATCGGCCTCGACTACCGCTATCCCTTCATCTCCGTGGAAAGCTGGGGTACGCAGACCATTGAGCCGCGGGCTCAGATCATCATCCGCCCGAACGAAACGGATATCGGCGCCTTCCCCAATGAGGACGCGCAGAGCCTCGTGTTCGACGACACGAACCTGTTCGAGATCAACAAGTACTCGGGCTATGACCGGGTCGAGGGCGGCAGCCGCGCGAATGTGGGCGTGAGCTATGCGGCCAATATCCGCGGCTTCGGCACCCTGAGTGCCTTGGTGGGTCAGTCCTACAACCTGTTCGGCAAGAACTCCTTCGCCTATGGCGACATGGCGAATACGGGCCTTGAGTCCGGCCTTGAGACCAACGCGTCGGACTACATCGCGCGGGTGGGCTACTCGCCCACCAAGAATCTGGAATTCATCTCTCGCTTCCGCTTTGACAACGACAACATGTCGCTGCAGCGGTTCGAACTTCAGGGCCGCGCCTCTGTCGACCGGCTCGGCGTGTCGGTCACCTATGGTCGCTACGAGCCGCAGCCGCTGCTCGGTTACTACGACATGCGCGAGGGCGTCTACACAACCGCCGCGTACAAGTTGACGGACAATTGGACCGTGTCCGGTGGCGTGCGCTACAATGTCGCGCAGTCTGACTTCGACTACACGCTGGTCGGCCTCAGCTATATCGACGACTGCTTCAGCCTCGCGCTCAACTACATCACCGACTACACCATCAATGGCCCCGGCGGCGATCCGGTGAACAAGGTGATGTTCCGCATTGGCCTGCGCACGCTGGGCGAGGGTGGGTTCTCGACATCCTTTGGGTCGTCTTCCTCGTCCGACGCGGGTGTTCAGCAGTAGTCTGCGCCTTGAGCGGGCCGCGGCTTACGGCTAGATTTGTCGTGTGGATGCGACTTTCGTATCCGCGCGGGTGTCCGGTGTGACCGGCCGCCCGGCATGGCCCGGCGAGAGGCGGGCCTTCGCCGGTGGCAGCGGATGGTGGCGCACCCGGCCTCCAGGGCCTGCGCCCGGCCCCATTGCCGCCACACGACCTGGAGACAACGGCAAAACGCCGGAAGGGTGCCACTGGCTCATTTTCTGCGTTTCAGCCCGACGTCATCGCACGCCGTGCTTCGGAAAGGACCATGCGCATTCCTCCCCGCCTCGCCTCTGCGATCGTCTTCGCATTCAGCCTGCTGGCTGCCGTCCTGGGCTCCGGCCTTTCCGCGCGCGCCCAGCAGATCGTGGTGATGGTGAACGGCGAGCCGATCACCTCCTATGACGTCACCCAGCGCCAGCGCCTGCATTCTCTTCTCGACAAGAAGAGCATCTCCGCCAAGGAGGCCCTGCAGGAGGTCATCGACGACCGGCTGAAGATCCAGCAGGCGCGCAAGCTGCAATCGGATATCGAGCAAAAGGACATCGACCGCATGTATGCGTCGGTGGCCGAGCGCTCCGGCCGCACGCCGGAACAGCTCACCCAGGGCCTGGCCCAGGCGGGCCTTGACGCGCAGGCGTTCAAGACCAAGCTCGCCGCCGATTACATCTGGAGCCAGTATGTGCGCAGCCGCTCCGGCAACGTGATGATTCGCGATGCCGACATCGCGGCCGCCCTTCAGCGCCGGGGCGAGACCAGCCTCGTCTCCACCGAGTACGTGCTGTATCCGATCATCTTTGTGGTGCCCCGTAACTCCAACAATTATGGCGCCCGCCTGCAGGAGGCGAACGCCTTCCGCTCCCGCTTCAACGGTTGCGAAAGCGGCCTTGCCGCCGCCAAGTCACTCCGGGAGGTGGTGGTCCGCCCGCAGGTGCTGCGCCTGTCGTCCGACATGCCGCCGAACCTGCAGAAGATTCTCGACCAGACCGCCGTGGGGAAACTGACCCCGCCGGAAGTCAGCCAGTCCGGCGTGGAAACCTTCGCGGTGTGCGACAAGCGGCAGGTGCGCGGCGAGAGCTCGCAGAAGCGCGAGATCAAGGACGAGCTGTCCAACAAGCAATTCAACTCCGCCTCCAAGAAGCTGCTGGACGAGCTGCGCAAGAGCGCCCTCATCCAATATCGCCGCTGATGAGCAGCCCGGCCTTGCCCCCTCTGGTACTGACCGCCGGAGAGCCGGCCGGCGTCGGCCCCGAGTTGGCCCTGAAGGCGTGGTGCGCCCGGGACCAGTTGCCCACCTTCTTCGTGGCCGGCGATCCCGAGCTCCTCGCCGCCCGCGCACGCCTGCTGGGGCTGAACGTGCCCATCGCCGCCTGCGCGCCCACCCAGGCCGCGGAGGCGTTTCCCGACGCACTGCCCGTCGTGCCCACCGGCCCACGGGCGACCGCCGCTCCCGGTGTTCCCGACGCCACGAGCGCCGCCGCCGTGCAGGCGAGCCTCGACGCGGCTGTCGATCTGGTGCGCGCCGGTTCCGCCGCGGCCATGGTCACGTGTCCCCTCGCGAAATCAGTGATGTACGCCGCCGGCTTTCCCTTTCCCGGCCACACCGAATATCTCGCCGCCCGCGCAGGGGAAGGAGCGGCCGGTGAGCCGCCCCGCGCCGTGATGATGATCTGGTCGCCGCTGCTGGCGGTGGTGCCGGCCACCATCCATGTGCCCCTGAAGCAGGTGCCGGAGCTCGTCACCATCGATCTGCTGCTCGACACGGGGCGCATCCTCGCCGGCGATCTGCGCCGGCGGTTCGGCCTGTCGGCGCCGCGCATCGCCTTCGCCGGTCTCAACCCCCATGCGGGGGAAAGCGGCACCCTCGGCCGCGAGGACGAGGAGGTGGTGCGCCCGGCGGTCGCCCGGCTCAAGGCCGAGGGCATCGATGCGCGCGGCCCGCTGCCGGCCGACACGCTGTTCCATCCCGAGGCCCGCGCCGGCTATGACGTCGTGGTGGGCATGTATCACGACCAGGTGCTCATCCCAGCCAAGACCCTGGCGTTCCATGACGGGGTGAACGTGACGCTGGGCCTGCCCTTCATCCGCACCTCACCCGACCACGGCACGGCGTTCGACATTGCCGGCACCGGCCGCGCCAATCCGGCCAGCCTGATGGCGGCGCTGCGGCTTGCCCACCGCCTTGCCGAGAACGAAGCCCTTTTCCAGAAAGCCCATTCCGCGTGAGTGCCCTCGACGACCTGCCGCCGCTGCGCGATGTCATCCGCCGCCATGGCCTGTCCGCCCAGAAGTCCCTGGGCCAGAACTTCCTGCTGGACCTCAACCTCACCGGCCGCATCGCCCGCGCCTCCGGGCCGCTGGAGGACGTAACGGTGGTGGAAGTGGGCCCCGGCCCCGGCGGCCTCACCCGGGCGCTGCTGGCGCTCGGGGCGAAGAAGGTGATCGCCATCGAGCGCGACCCGCGCTGCCTCGGCGCCCTGGCGGAGATTTCGGAGCATTATCCGGGCCGCCTGGAGGTCATCCAGGGCGATGCCCTGAAGGTGGATGTGCGCCCCCTCATCGGCGAGGGTCCCGCGCGGGTGGTGGCGAACCTGCCCTATAATGTCGCCACCCTGCTGCTGGTGGGCTGGCTCTCCACGGACCCCTGGCCGCCCTGGTTCGGCTCGCTGACGCTGATGTTCCAGAAGGAGGTGGCCGAGCGCATCGTGGCGGCGCCGGGCTCGAAGGTCTATGGGCGGCTGGCGGTGCTCGCCGGCTGGCGCACCACCGCGCGCATTGCCTTCGATGTGGCGCCGTCCGCCTTCGTGCCACCGCCCAAGGTCACGTCCTCGGTGGTGCATCTGGTGCCCCGTGCCGAGCCTCTGCCCTGCGCCCTCTCGTCCCTGGAACGGGTGACGGAAGCCGCTTTCGGCCAGCGCCGCAAGATGCTGCGGCAGAGCCTGAAGTCGCTGGGGGTGGACCCCTTCCCCCTGCTTGCCGCCGCCGGCGTGGCCGAGACCGCGCGGGCGGAGGAGATCGATGTTCAAGGCTTCGTTGCCTTGGCCAATGCGTATGCGCAGGGCCGGGGCAACGTGCCCTGGGGGCCGCTCACGCAGCTCGATACGCCTTGAGGTAGTGGGCCTCGAACATCTTCTTCAGCAGGTGGAAGCCGGCGAAGCGCGGCAGGGCAAGGTTGCGCTTCATGTCTCGGAACACCAGCATGCCGGCGTCGAGGGTGTCGACGATGCACACCAGCTCCGGCTTGAACACCGCCGTGGGCGCCAGCCCCTTCAGCTCAGCCGCCATGTTGCGGGCCGCCGCCACCGCCTGGAGATCCGCCTGGTGCGCCTGCTTGGGCATCCAGTCCGGCCCTGGGAAGGAGCCTGAATCGCCCGCCACATAAACCCGCTGGAGACCCGGCACGGCGCAGGTCTCGCTCGCCTGGACGAAGCCGCCGGGCGATTTGGGCAGGTCGCTCTTGTCGAGCCAGACGGGGCCCGTGAGGCCGGGCATGAAGAGGATGACGTCGGCGGGGAACTCGCCGCCTTCGGTCACCACCCGGTCGGGCGCGAAGCGCGCCATCTTGTGGCCGAGGTGGGTCTTGATGCCGCGCTGCTCCATCTGCTTCAAGAGCGCCCCCACCGCCTTGGGGCCGAGGCGCTGCCCCGGCTCCTTCGACGGGTTGAAAAAGACCAGCTCGATCTTGTCCCGCCGGCCCTGGCGGCGCAGCAGCGTGTCGAGACCGAACAGGAACTCGAACATGGGCCCGCCGCGCACCGCCGCCGGCTCGTTGGGATTGCCGCCGAAGCCGATGGCCACCGTGCCCTGCTCCAGGGCCGCGACGCGATCGCGGGCCGCCTCCGCAGCTGCGATGCCCTCACAGGGAATGATGGCGTTCTCGATGCCCGGCAGCTTGCGGATATAGCGCCCGCCGGTGGCGATGAGCAGCAGATCGTTGGCGACCGGCCCCTGGGAGGTCTCCACGATGCGCCCGCCATGGGTGACGCCTTCCACCCGCGCCTTGACATGCGTCACCTTGTGGCGCGCGAAGAAGCCGGCCAGCGGCACCCTCAGGTCGTCCCCCTTGCGCAGGCCCGCGGGGATCCAGATGAGGCTCGGCGCGTAGATCAGCTCGTCGGAGGGCGAAACCACGGTGATGCGCGCGGTCACGTTCTGCCGCCGCAGCTCACGCACGGCGGTGAGGGCGGCAAACCCCGCCCCCAGAATGACGATGTGGCGGTCGCCCTCCGGGCCAGCGTTCGGAGCATTGGCGTTCATGGCCATCACTCCGCCGCCTTGAGACGCGTCACATTGGCGGCCGTCGTCGTATCGGCCGCGCCGAAATCACCATCCACGTCGGCGCCCAGATCGGCGCGCCAGGGACGCCAGCGCTCCAGGAGCACCAGAACCACCGCCAGCACCACCGCAAGGCCGATGGCGAGCGCCGTGTACGATACGCCGGTGAGGTCCATGAAGGTGATCTTGCCCGGCCCGCCGGTGAACAGGAGGGGCGTCAGCATCGGGTCGGCATAGCTGAAGGCCACCGCGCCGGCGAGGCCGCCCAGCAGGGTGAAGAACGCATCGCGATAGCCGGCGCCGATCTGCGCCAGGATGGTGCCGGGGCAGGCGCCCGCCAAAGTGATGCCCGCGCCCAGCGCCAAGCCGCCGAGCACGTCGGCCGCATAGAAAGTGGGCTTGGGCGACAGCTTGATGAGGCCGAAGCCGTGCAGCACCGCCAGCACCACCGCGCCGGTGGCGACCGCCGTGAGGAACACCTTGAGCATGGTGAAGTTGCGGAACTGCATCTGCCCCACGATCATGCCCGGCTCGAACACCCGCGCCTTCTCGAAGGCGAAGCCGAACACGATGCCCATGGCAAGACCGATGAGAACGGCCGGAAAAACAGACATGTGAGTTCTCCTTGGCGGGCGCGTTCAGATGCGGCGCAGGACGAGGAAGGCGGTGGCGATGCCACCCACGAACATGAAGGCCACGGCGATGGTGGACGACACCGCCATCTGCGCCATGCCGGACAAACCGTGGCCGGAGGTGCAGCCATCGGCCACGCGAGCGCCAAACAGCATCAGGAAGCCGGCGCCGAAGGCCACCGCATAGCGCACCGGCCGGCTGGAAGTGCCGAGGGCCCGGCTCCAGATGGGGGAGACGGCCTTCCGCTTGGCGCCCGAAAGCTTCATGGAAATGAAGGCGCCGATGGCGACGCCGGCCACCAGGGCCACCTGCCACCAGTTCTTGCCCGTGGCCGCCACGTGCTTGGCCACATAATCGATCTCAACAATGGAAGGATCGAACAGGGACGCGATGTATCCCCCCACCGTCACATAGGATGACGAGGCCCCGAGGGCCGTAGAGATGAGGAGGAAGGCGGGAACCTGCAGCAGGCCGATGATGATGCCGGCCAGATATGGCGACCACGCCTTCTGCTTGAGGGAACAGGCACGCATGGGGTTTCTCCCTGCGGGACACGGACGATGCCGGGGTTGCGGCCGGCCACGGTCCCGACGATATACATTCAATCATATGAAATTATATGTTTTGAATGTTTTCGCAAGGGCAGAATGGCGATGCCCCCCGTGACGGCCCGCCGCAAATGGGGGACATCGTCATGGGTCGCGCGACCACCGCCCGCCGGGGGGCAAAGCAGGAGGCAACGGCATGGCTGAGAAACTGAAGCCTGATCAAACCGCGCTGCGCCCGAACCGGGTGCCATGGCCGCCGCTGATCTACGGCGCCGCGCTGGTGGCCGGCCTGGGTCTTGGCTGGCTGGCGCCGCTGGGCTGGCCCTCGGCGCTGGCGGGGTTGCCGGTGCGCATTGCGGGGGCGCTGGTGGCGGCCCTCGGCCTGGGGCTCGACCTGTCGGCGATCTTCACCCTCTATCGCGCCCACACCAACGTGCTGCCGAACCGGGGCGCCGACCATCTGGTCACGAACGGCCCGTTCGCGCTCTCGCGCAACCCCATCTATCTGGGCAACACGCTACTGGTGGCGGGGCTGGGGCTCGCCTTTTTCAATGGATGGCTGATAGGGGCGGCGCTCCTTGCCGCCCTCGCCACCGATCATCTGGCCGCCCGCCGCGAGGAAAGGCACCTCGCGGCGAAGTTCGGCCCGGCCTTTGCCACCTATGCGGCGCGGGTGCCGCGCTGGATCGGCCCCATCACTCCGCCGCCGCCTGACGGGCGGGGTCGTAATTGAGGATGGGGGCGAGCCACTTCTCGGCTTCCGCCACCGTCCATTCCTTGCGGGCGGCGTAATCCTCCACCTGATCGCGCTCGATGCGGCCGACGCCGAAATAGGCGGCCTCCGGGTGGGCGAAATAAAGCCCCGACACCGCCGCCCCCGGCCACATGGCGAAGCTCTCCGTCAGGCGGATGCCCACCGCGTCGGTGGCGTGCAGCAGCGAGAACAGCGTGCCCTTCTCGGTGTGATCGGGCTGGGCCGGATAGCCCGGCGCCGGGCGGATGCCGCGATAGGTCTCGGCAATCAGTTCGTCGTTGGAGAGCGCCTCATCCGGCGCATAGCCCCAATATTTGGTGCGTACGAGCTGGTGCATGCGCTCAGCGAAAGCCTCCGCGAGGCGGTCGCACAACGCCTTCAGCATGATGGCTGAATAGTCATCATGCGCGGCCTTGAAGGCCTCCACCCGCTCGTCCTCGCCGATGCCGGCGGTCACCGCGAAGCCGCCCACATAATCAGCCACGCCGCTTTCCATGGGCGCCACGAAGTCGGCGAGGGCGAGGTTGAACCGCCCCTCCCGCTTCGCCAGCTGCTGGCGCAGGGTGTGCAGGGTGGTGAGCGGATTGGCGCGGCTGTCGTCGCGGAACAGCACGATGTCGTCGCCCACCGAATTCGCCGGCCAGAAGCCGATGACGGCGCGGGCGGTGACCCACTTTTCCTCCACCATCTTCTTCAGCATCACCTGGGCATCGTTGAACAGCGCCCGGGCCGGCTCGCCCACCACCGGGTCCTGAAGGATGGCCGGATAGCGCCCCGTCAGCTCCCAGGACTGGAAGAAGGGCGTCCAGTCGATATAGGGCACGAGGTCGGCGAGATCGTAATCCTCGAACACCTCGGCGCCGACGATCTTCGGCTTGGGCGGCACATAATTGGAGAAGTCCAGCTTCAGGCCGTTCTCGCGCGCCTTGGCCAAAGGCACGCGCTGCTTGGCGGCATCGGCGCGGGCATGGGCATCGGCCAGCTTCTGGTATTCGGCGCGAATGTCGGCGACGTAGGATCCGCGCGTCTCGGCATTGAGCAGGTTGGAGACAACGCCCACCGCGCGGCTGGCATCGGTGACGTAGACCGCCTGCCCGCGCTCATATTGGGGCGAGATCTTCACCGCGGTGTGGACCCGCGAGGTGGTGGCGCCGCCGATGAGCAGGGGCACGGAAAAGCCCTCGCGCTCCATCTCGGAAGCCACGTTCACCATCTCGTCCAGGGATGGGGTGATGAGGCCGGAAAGGCCGATCACGTCCACCTTCTCCGCCTTCGCGGTTTCCAGGATCCTGGCCGTGGGCACCATCACGCCGAGGTCGATGACCTCGTAATTATTGCACTGGAGCACCACGCCCACGATGTTCTTGCCGATGTCGTGGACATCGCCCTTCACGGTCGCCATCAGGATCTTGCCGGCGGCGGAGGAGGCGGAAAGGCCCATCTCCGCCTTTTCCTTCTCCATGAAGGGCATGAGATAGGCCACCGCCTGCTTCATCACGCGGGCCGACTTCACCACCTGGGGCAGGAACATCTTGCCGGCGCCGAACAGGTCGCCCACCACGTTCATGCCCGCCATCAGCGGGCCCTCGATCACGTGCAGAGGCCGCTCGGCCTTGGCGCGGGCCTCCTCGGTGTCGGCCTCCACATAATCGGTGATGCCGTTGACCAGCGCGTGCTCCAGCCGCTTCTCCACCGGCCAGGTGCGCCAGGTGAGGTCGGCTTCCTTCTTCTCCTTGCCCTGGCCCTTGAAGCCCTCGGCCATGGCGAGCAACCGCTCGGTGGCGTCGGCGCGGCGGTTCAGCACCACGTCCTCGCAGGCCTCCCGCAAGGCCGGCTCGATCTCGTCATAAACGGCGAGCTGGCCGGCATTGACGATGCCCATATCCATGCCCGCCTGGATGGCATGATAGAGGAACACCGCGTGCATGGCCTCGCGCACCGGCTCGTTGCCGCGGAACGAGAAGGACAGGTTCGAGACGCCGCCCGACACATGGGCGTAAGGCAGGCCCTGCCGGATCCAGCGGGTCGCCTCGATGAAGGCGACGCCATAGCCCGAATGCTCCTCGATGCCGGTGGCCACCGCGAAGATGTTGGGATCGAAGATGATGTCCTCGGGCGGGAAACCCATGCCCGTCAGGATGTCATAGGCGCGCTTGCAGATGCTGGTCTTGCGCTCATAGGTGTCGGCCTGGCCGTCCTCGTCGAAGGCCATCACCACCACGGCGGCGCCATAGCGGCGCACCAGCCGCGCCTTTTCCCGGAACGCCTCCTCCCCCTCCTTGAGGGAGATGGAATTGACGATGCCCTTGCCCTGCAGGCGCTTCAGCCCCGCCTCGATGATGTCCCACTTGGAACTGTCCACCATCACCGGCACGCGGGCGATGTCGGGTTCCGAGGCCACGAGGTTGAGGAAGGTGACCATGGCGGCCTCGCTGTCGAGCAGGCCCTCGTCCATGTTGATGTCGATCACCTGGGCGCCGCTTTCCACCTGGTCGCGCGCAACGGCCAGGGCGGCGGGGAAGTCGCCATTGGTGATGAGCTTCCTGAAGCGCGCCGAGCCGGTGACGTTGGTGCGCTCGCCCACATTCACGAACGGGATCTCACGCGTCAGCTCGAACGGCTCCAGGCCCGACAGGCGCAGGCGTGGCTCCAGCTCGGGCACGACGCGGGGCTTGATGCCCTTCACCGCGCCGGCAATGGCCCGGATGTGGTCCGGCGTGGTGCCGCAGCAGCCGCCCACCACGTTCACGAGACCGGAGGTGGCGAACTCGCCCACCAGGGCCGCCATGGCCTCGGGGCTCTCGTCATAGAGGCCGAACTCATTGGGCAGGCCGGCATTGGGATAGGCGCACACGAAGGTGTCGGCCACCCGGCCGATCTCCGCGATATGGGCCCGCATCTCCTTGGCGCCCAGCGCGCAGTTGAGGCCGATGGAGAACGGCTGCGCGTGGCGCAGGGAATACCAGAAGGCGGAAGGGGTCTGGCCCGAGAGGGTGCGGCCCGACAGGTCCGTGATGGTACCGGAGATCATCACCGGCAGGCGGATGCCGAGCTCGTCGAACAGCCCCTCGATGGCGAACAAAGCCGCCTTGGCGTTCAGGGTGTCGAAGATGGTCTCCACCAGCAGGATGTCCGCCCCGCCGGCGATGAGGCCGCGCGCCTGCTCGCCATAGGCGGTGGCGAGATCATCGAAGGTCACGGCCCGGAAGCCGGGATCGTTCACGTCCGGCGAGATGGAGGCGGTGCGGTTGGTGGGGCCGAAGGCGCCGGCCACGAAGCGGCGGCGACCATCCTCCTTCTCAGCCAGCACCGCCGCCTCCTTGGCGAGGCGGGCGCTCTCGAAGTTCAGCTCATAGACGATGGCCTCCATGCCATAATCGGCCTGGGCGATGGAGGTGCCGGAAAAGGTGTTGGTCTCGACGATATCGGCGCCGGCGCGGAAATATTTGAGGTGGATCTCCCGCACCGCGTCGGGCTGGGTGAGGCTCAACAGATCGTTGTTGCCGCGCACGTCGCGCGGCCAGTCCTTGAAGCGCGCGCCGCGATAGCCCGCCTCGTCCAGCTTCAGGGCCTGAATCATGGTGCCCATGGCGCCGTCCAACACCAGGATGCGTTCCCGCGCGGCGGCGGTCAAAGCGGCGAAGACATCATTGGCAGCGGTGGCGGACATGATTGGGGCTCTTTGAGGCTCGGGGCATGGCCCGAAGGCCGCCTCGTTCGGAAAAAGGGAAATGTGCGGGGGACCGGCGCCGGAGCCGTCAGGCCCGGCGCCGGTCCGGAAATCTCAGACAGCGAGCGCTTGCGCTCCGGCCGCTGCCCCCTGTGCCGCGCCCTGCGCCGGCTGGGGCCGCAGACCCAGCAGGTGGCAGATGGCATAAACAAGGTCGGCGCGGTTCAGCGTATAGAAGTGGATGTCCGTGACACC
Organism: Xanthobacter variabilis; assembly: GCF_043831965.2. Lineage (NCBI taxonomy): Bacteria > Pseudomonadati > Pseudomonadota > Alphaproteobacteria > Hyphomicrobiales > Xanthobacteraceae > Xanthobacter > Xanthobacter variabilis. Next base: position 1,163,012 of record NZ_CM195533.1, on the reverse strand, counting down.
CCGATCAACGAGGTCGGTCACCTGCTCGGCCGCCACCGCGGCGGCAATGAGCTTGCGGGTCTCGGGATCGTCATCCAGCCCCTCGAACCGCTTGAGCAGCCAGGCCGGCACGCTCGCCCCCGTGCGGGTGGCGAAGTTCGAGGCCTGCTTGAAATTGGTCACCGGCAACAGGCCTGGCACGATGGGAATGTCGATGCCGCGCGCCCGCACCCTGTCCAGATAGCGGAAATAGACGTCGTTCTCGAAGAAGAACTGGGTGATGGCGCGGGTGGCGCCCGCATCCACCTTGGCCTTCAGCACGTCGATATCCGCCTCGATGGACGGGCTTTCCGGATGCTTTTCCGGATAGGCGGAAACCGACACCTCGAAATCGCCGATGCGCTTGATGCCGGCGACGAGGTCCGCCGCATAGGCATAGCCGCCCGGCGTGGGCTCATAGTGGGTGCCGACGCCCGCGGGCGGGTCGCCGCGCAGGGCGACGATGTGCTTCACGCCCGCTTCGCCATAGGAGCGGATCACCGCATCCACTTCCTCGCGGGTGGCGTTGACGCAGGTGAGGTGGGCCGCCGGGGCAAGGTCCGTCTCCTTCACGATGCGCGCCACGGTGGCGTGGGTGCGCTCGCGCGTGGAGCCGCCGGCGCCATAGGTCACTGAGACGAATTCCGGACGGAGCGGCGCCAGCCGGCCGATGGAGGCCCACAGGGTCTTCTCCATCTCCTCGGTCTTGGGCGGAAAGAACTCGAAGGAAACGGAAACGGGCGCCCGCCCCATCTCCCGGCTCGCCCGCACGTGCTCGGCCCCTGCGAGGATCCCCGGCTGCCCGCTCATCACGCCACCTCCCTGTCGGCCGCGCCCGCTTCGGGCGATGCAGCCTGCTCAGCCTCGGTGCCCCCCGCCGCCACGCGCGGATCGCGCGCCAGCCACAGGGAGACCGTCAGCCCTTCCTCACGCCCATGCTCGGGCGCCAGCATTTCGAAGCGCTCCGGCTGCAGGCCCGCCTGGGTCAGCCAGCCTTCCACCGTCTCGCGCGCGAAGCCGAGACGCCGGTGGGCGTGGGCCTCTCGCAGAAATTCAAGATCATGGGGCGCGAAATCCACCACCAGCAGCCGCCCGCCTGGCTTCAGCACCCGCGCCGCCTCCATGAGCGCGCGGCCCGCGTCGTCCAGATAGTGCAGCACCTGATGCACGATGACAGCGTCGAACGAATCACGCGGCGCCGGCACCGCATACGCATCGCCCTGCCGCAGCAGGCAATGGCGGATGCCGGCGCGCTCCAGATTGGTGCGCGCCACCGCCAGCATTTCCGGCGACAGATCAAGGCCGAGGCCCCGCTCGATGTCGCCCGCGAACAATTCAAGCATGCGCCCGGTGCCGGTACCCAGGTCCAGCAGCGAGCGGGCCGGTGCATCCGCCAGAACGTTCCGCACCGCCGCTTCCACCGCCGCCTCGGGCACATGCAGCTTGCGGATCTCATCCCATTCACGGGCATGGCTGGCGAAATAGCCCTGGGCCGCGGCGGCGCGAGCCGCCCGTACCGCCTCCAGCCGCTCGCGGTCACGCGCGAGCACGGGGTCGTCCGGATCAAGCAGATCGAGCAGGCGCGTGGCAACCCGGCCCAGGGGACCTTCATTGGTGCGGCGATAGAAGATCCAGCTCGCCTCGCGATGCCGCTCCAGCAGCCCCGCCTCCGCCAGCAGCTTCAGATGGCGGGAGATGCGCGGCTGCGACTGGCCCATGATCTCCGTCAGGTCCGACACCGTCAGCTCCGCCTCTCCCAGCACCGAAAGAAGGCGCAGACGCGTATCCTCCCCGCCGGCCTTCAAGGCTTCCAGCAGGGCGGGAAAGGACAGGCGCGCGGCGCTCTCGGGATGAGACATAAAGATATCTTTATATCTCTTGCGTCGTCATTTCAAGAGTGAGAGGCCCGCGCAAGCCATACCGATCACGATATGCGGCGTTGCAGCTGCGCGCGTTGCTCCGGGGACGGAGGCGGGGTACATGCGGACTTCGAGGGTCGTGCCTGACGTCGCGCGGGGCAATGCCGGGCGTACAACCTCAGCCTCAACGTGTCGAAAAATTATTCTCGCCCGTTTCCAATTTCGTCACGTTTCAGGGTTAACTCCAATCTCATGACGTTGCGCCAGAAACTCCTCCTCGCCACCTTCGGGGCGTCGCTTTTCACCGTGCCGGCCTTTGCGCAGGGCGCGTACAATTCCGGTTACGGCACCAGCCAGTACGGAGCGGGGGACGAGACCGGCACCGTTCCTCCCGGCTCGGTCAGCGGCAGCTATAATGCAGCCCCTCCCGGATACAGCGATCCTTACGCCCGCACGCCCTCCGCGGCTGGCGGCGAAGTCGAGCGCTCCGAGGTCGCCCCGCCCAGCGGGTATCAGCAGGCGCCGTCCTATGGCGGCCAGGCGAACGCCACGACCTATCAGCAGCCCGCTTATCCGCAGGCGAGCTACCAGCAGTCGCCCTACCAGCAGTCCGGGGCGACTCAGTCCGGCTATGGACAGGCGCCCTCGGCGACGACGTCCGAGCAGGCCTCTGTTTCCTATCCCCAGCCGCCTTATGGTCAGCCCGCCTATCGCAGCGGCGCCGGACAGCAGTCGCCCGGTTATGGCTATGGCAATCAGGCTTCCGCCGCAGTCACGCCGCCGGCGGGGGTGTATAGCCCCAACGCCGCTGTGGTGCCCGGCACCCAGGAGGCCCCCTCCGGCCCCCGTATCGAGGACGTGGATCCCGCCGAACCGGTTCCGGATCGCTTCCGCCGCCAGACCGTGGATTATGTGACCACCCAGCCGGCCGGCACCATCATCATCGATACGCCGAACACCTACCTTTACTATGTCCTCGGCGGCGGCAAGGCCGTGCGCTATGGCATCGGCGTGGGCCGCGAAGGCTTCACCTGGTCCGGTACCGAGCGCATCTCCCGCAAGGCGGAATGGCCCGATTGGCGCCCGCCGACGGAGATGATCCAGCGCCAGCCCTATCTGCCGCGCTTCATGGCCGGCGGACCCGGTAACCCAATGGGCGCTCGCGCCCTCTATCTGGGCGGCACCATCTACCGCATCCACGGCACCAACGAGCCCCAGACCATCGGCAAGTTCGTGTCGTCCGGCTGCATCCGCATGCTCAACAACGATGTGGAAGACCTGTTCGACCGCGCGAATGTGGGCACCAAGGTGGTGATCCTGCCCAAGCCGTCCTCTCCCACGGTTCAGGCGAACGCAGCCGGCACACCTTCCGCCAGCGCCGGTCACTGACCCGCTCATCTGCCCCGAAAAGCAAAAGGCGCGCCCTCACCGGCGCGCCTTTTGCTTTTGCGCGCGGCTCTTTTTCACGCCCGATGCGTCATGATCCGCCCACCCCTGCGGGCCGTGGGCAAAGGCCGCCCCAGACGGCTCATCAAGTGAAGCGGGCAACCTTTCCCGAGAAGGAAACGGCGCAGGCACATGGCCTTGAAAACACAGCGGCGCCAGCCACGGGCGGAACCGAAGCAGCTGGCCCGCCCCTCCTAGCGGCAGGCGAGAGCGCCCGATAGAGATTGATCGGCTCTTGCGTCGGGAGGGCGCGCAAGGACAGGCGCCGGCGACATCTCCAACCGTATACGCAATCAGGCCGTGGCCCGCGCCGCGATGCTCTGCGTTCTTTCCCTCGCGGATCGCGCACGTCATGGTATAGCTCGCACACTTTAGCCACATTCTGTGGCGCGCTTTCCTCCTGTATGATCGTGGGGACGACAGGAGCTCACCTGCGCGATGCTCACAAGCTCCCATCTGGAGACGGTAACATGACAATGCCTGCATCCACTCCGGCGTCCGCGGTCGCCGACCGCCTGCACGCCATCCGGGCCAATTGGGGCTGGTTCGTTGCCCTCGGCATCGCCTTCGTGGTGCTGGGTCTCATCGCGCTCGGCCATGTGCTGCTGTTCACCCTCGGCGTCACCATCTATGTGGGCGCACTCATCCTGGTGGGTGGCGTCATCCAGGTCATCCACGCCTTCCGGGTGCAGGGCTGGGGCCAGTTCTTCTACTGGCTGCTGGCGGGCCTGCTCTATGTCGTGGCCGGCGGCCTCATCATGTACAACCCAGCCCTGGGCGCGGGCATCTTCACCCTGCTCATCGGCGTGGCGCTGGCGGTGGAAGGCATCTTCCGCATCGCCGCCGGCTTCGGCTCGCGCGCGGGCGGCGGCTGGGGCTGGATTGTCTTCTCCGGCTTCATCACGTTGCTGCTGGGCGCCATCATCATCGCCCAGTGGCCGGTGAACTCGCTTTACATCCTCGGCCTGTTCCTGGGCATCGACCTCATCGTCAACGGCGTCGGCACCGTCTTCTTCGGCCTGGCCCTGCGCGAGAAGCGCGCCTGAATGCACACGACCTGAACGCGGCACGGCCCCCGGTTCCCGGAACCGGGGGCCGTGCCCATGAAGGAAACCGGCGCCGGCGGTAGCGGCCGCGGCGCCGGTTCCTCATTCCGCCGGATGAGGCAACCCGGCGGAAGGAAGATCGTCCGTCACCTTCACCCGGAACCAGGTGGCGTAGAGGGCCGGCACCACCAGCAGCGTCAGCGCGGTGGCCACCAGCAGGCCGCCCATGATGGTGATGGCCATGGGCCCCCAGAACACGCTCTCCGCCAGCGGAATCATGCCCAGCACCGCCGCCATGGCCGTGAGCACCACTGGCCGCGCGCGGCGCAGGGTGGCCTCGACAATGGCGCGATGGGGTGTCGCCCCGGCGGCGATGTCGTGGTCGATCTGGTCCACCAGGATCACCGTGTTGCGCATGATCATGCCCGCCAGCGCGATAAGCCCCAGCAGCGCCACGAAGCCGAACGGCTGGTGCGTCACCAGCAGCGCGGTGGAGGCACCGATCAGCCCCAGCGGCGCGGTGGCGATCACCAGCGCCAGGCGAGAGAAGCTCTGCAGCTGGATCATCAGGATGGTGAGCATCACGATGATCATGATGGGAAACACCGCCGCCAGCGACTTGTTGGCCTTGGCGCTCTCCTCGATGGAACCACCGGTCTCGATGCGGTAGCCGGCCGGCAGGGACGCCTTCAGCGCCTTCAGCTTGGGCAGCAGGCGCAGGGTGACGTCGGGCGGCTGCACGCCGTCCTTCACATCGCCGCGCACGGTCAGCACCAGGTCGCGGTCGCGGCGCCACAGGATGGGCTCCTCGCTGGCATAGGCGATGCGCGCCACCTGTCCGAGGGGCACCGCCACCCCGTTGCGATTGGTCACCGTGAGGGCGCCGAGCCGCTCCAGGTCCACCCGCTCTTCCGGCACCGCGCGCGCCACCACGCCGATGAGCAGATTGCCCTCGCGATACTGCGTGACCGTATAGCCGGAAAGCAGGGTCTGGAGCGTCTCCGCAAGGTCGCGCGGGGTGGTGCCCAGCGCCCGCGCCCGGTCCTGGTCCACGGACAGGGTGATGGACTTCACCTGCTCGCCCCAATTGAGATGCGGCTCGATAATGGCGGGATCTGACGCCATGATAAGGCGCACCTTCTCGGCGATGTCACGCACCATCAGCGGGTCCGGCCCCACCACGCGGAACTGCACCGGAAAGCCCACCGGCGGGCCGAACACGAAGCGGTCCACCCGCACCCGCGCCTCGGAGAGGGCGCCCTCGGCCACCGCCTTGTCGAGCCGCGCCTTGATGCGCTCGCGCGCCTCCAGGTCCTTCGTCACGATGACGATTTGCGCGAAATTGGGATTGGGCAGCACCGGATTGAGGCCGAGCCAGAAGCGCGGCGCTCCCTGGCCGATATAGGTGGTGGAAGAAAGGATGCCCTCATCCTCCCCCACCAGTGCTTCCGCCTTCTTGGCCGTGCTCTGGGTAGCCTCGATGGAGGACCCCTCCGGCAGCCGCATTTCCAGAAACAGCTCGGTGCGTGTGGAGGTGGGGAAGAACTGCTGCTGCACGAAGCCGAAGCCCACCACTGCCAGCACGAATAGCCCCACCGTGGCGCCGATGACCATGAAACGGTGCCTCAGGCACGTCTCGAGCATGGCGCGCAGCACGCGGTAGAGCCGGCCATCCCGCAGCTCATGGGCCGCGTGCTTGCCCCGCATGTCCGGCAGGATGACCGTGCCGAGATAGGGCGTGAACAGCACCGCGACGAACCACGACGCCACCAGCGCGATGCCGACCACCCAGAAGATGCCGCCGGCATATTCGCCGGAGGAAGAGCGCGCGAAGCCCACGGGCAGGAAGCCCGCCGCCGTCACCAGCGTGCCGGTGAGCATGGGAAAGGCGGTGGAGGTCCAGGCGAAGCTGGCGGCGGAGAGGCGGTCCCAGCCCTCCTCCATCTTCACCACCATCATCTCGATGGCGATGATGGCGTCATCCACCAGCAACCCCAGGGCGATGATGAGCGCGCCGAGCGTGATGCGGTGAAGGTCCATGCCGGAGGCGAACATCACCAGGAACACGATGGCGAGCACCAGCGGCACCGACAGCGCCACCACGATACCGGACCGGAAGCCCAGGGACAGGAAGCTCACCACCAGCACGATGACGAGCGCTTCCGCGAAGGTCTTCAGGAACTCGCCCACGGACTCGCCCACAATGTGGGGCTGGTCCGCCACCTGAACCACGTCGATGCCCACCGGCAGCTCGGTCATGGCCTCCGCCATGGCGCCCTTCAGCTCCTCGCCCAAGGTGAGGATGTTGGCGCCCTGGGCCATGGAGACGCCGATGCCCAGTGCCGGGCGCCCATGCTGGCGGATGAGGTAGGAGGGCGGGTCCTCATAGCCCCGCCGCACTGTGGCGATGTCGCCCAGCCGCACCAAAGCGCCGCCCGCATTGATGGGCACTTCCGCGATGGCCTCGGCTCCGGTGAAGGCACCGGTGAGGCGCAGATTGATGCGATCGGCCTTGGTGTCCACGGCGCCGCCGGCCACCACCGCATTCTGCCGCGCCACGCTGTCGAAGATCTGGGTGGGGGTGATACCCAAAGTGGCCAGGCGCGCGTGGGAGAACTCGATATAGATGCGCTCGGGCCGCTCGCCGATGAGGTCCACCTTCTCCACGTCCGGCACACGCAGCAGCCGCTGGCGGATCAGCTCCGCCTGCCGCTTCAGCTCCGCGGGGGGCACGCCATCGCCGCTCAGCATGTAGAGGGCGGAATAGACGTCGCCATATTCGTCGTTGAAGCTGGGACCCACCACGCCCTGGGGCAGGTCGCCCCGGATGTCGCCCACCTTCTTGCGCACCTGGTACCACAGGTCCTTCACGGCGGACGGCGGCGTGGTGTCGGCCAGATAGACCTGGACGAAGCTGACACCGGGCCGCGAATAGCTCTCCACCCGGTCGAGGTGCGGCAGGGTCTGCAGCTTCTTCTCGATGGGGTCGGCCACCTGGGACTGCATCTCGGACGCCGTGGCGCCCGGCCAGGCGGCTGAGATGACCATCACCTTGATGGTGAAGGAGGGATCCTCCGCGCGGCCAAGATTGAGATAGGAATAGAAGCCCGCCGCCCCCAGGAGGATGATGGCAAACAGGGTCAGCGCCCGGTGGGTGATGGCGAAGCGCGAGAGGTTAAAGGGGCTGTCCAGCGCCTTCTGCTCCTCGGGCGTGGGGCCATGAACGGGCGGGGTTTCCACGGGCGGGGTTTCGAGGTTCGCGCTCACGGCTTCGCCTCCGCGCGGATGGAGCCGGTGGCCTCGCCCTTGACGGGCACGGTGCGCACGCTCTGGCCCGGCTCCAGGGTCTGCACGCCCAGGGTCACGACCTTGTCGTTCTGGTTCACCCCCTTGGAAATCAATGCGGAATCCTCGGTGTAGCCGACCACCTCGACCGGCCGCGCCGCCAGCGTGTGGGTCGCCTCGTCCACCACAAACACATGGGTGCCGTGGCCCTTGTCGAAGACCGAGGACAGGGGCAGGCGCGCCACCATCACCCCGTCCTTCGGAGCCAGCGTCACGGTGGCGGTCATGCCCAGGGCCACCGTCTCGTCGGCGCCGTCCAGGGTGAAGCGGGCGGCATAGGTGCGTGAGACCGGGTCGGCCTGGGGCGAAAGCTCACGCAGGTGGGCGGTGATCCGGCGGTCGGGATCGGCCCAGAGCGTCACGCTGGCACCCGCGGTGCGGGCGGCGGCAAGGGCCGTTTCCGGCAGGGCCACCAGCGCTTCCTTCTCATCCAGCCGCGCCACCCGCACGATGGTCTGACCGGAGGACACCACCTGCCCCGGCTCGGCCGAAGTGGACACCACCACGCCAGCCGTATCCGACAACAGATCGGCATAGGATAGGCGGTTCTCCGCCAGCTCCAGCGCGCGCTTGGCGCGCTCCAGGCGGCCGACGGCCTCTTCCTTGGCCAGAGCCTTGCGGTCCAGCTCGGCGTTGGAGGCGACGCCCTTGGCGGTCAGGGACCGATAGCGCCCATCCTCGGCGGAGGTCTGGGCAAGGTTGGCGGTGGCGGCGGCAAGCTCGGCGCGGGCGCTTTCCAGCTCCAGCTTCAGGTCCTCGCGGTCGATGCGGGCAATGAGGTCGCCCGGCACCACCCGGTCGCCCACCTCCACCTTGCGCTGAACCACCTTGCCGCCCACCCGGAAGGCGAGGTCGATCTCGCGCCGGGCGCGGACCACGCCCACGAAGGTCTTTTCCGCCTCGCGCGGGCGCAACTGCACCGATGTGACCTGGACCGGGCGGGCCGGGGCGGCCTCGGTTTGCGCGGGCGCAGGCTCACCGCAGCCGGCGAGCACCGCGCAAAGCGTCAGCGCGGCAGCAAGCGGAACAGCGCGCCGGGCAAGGACGGAAGCGAAGGCCGGATGGCCTGCGGCGCCGCCCGCGGGCAGCAGCGTCGGCAACGACAGACGGCGGAAAAAGTGTGCCATGACACCGGCCCTGATGAGTGAAGGTTTAAGGTTCAACGCTGATGACTTTCAATAATCGTCACAAAATGCGCGAGAAAGGCCGCCCCTTCCCTCACGCACCGCCGGAGCCGTTTTCCGTTCGCCACGGCGCGCGGACGACGCTCCCCGCATCGGGTTGACGCGCCTTCTTCGTGCGACGCGCTCCCCGCTTACTCCGAAACGCCCGGCTCCATCGGCGAGCGCTTCAGCTCAATGCTCCGCAGCAGGAAGGCCACGGTCGCATTGACGCTCGCCTCGAGATCCTCGTCGATATTCTGGGCCACCAGCACGGGATGGCAGTAACGCACCATCGCACCCAGGATCAGCCCGCTGACCACCTGCGGGTCGTGCGGCTCGAAGACCCCTTGGCGGATGCCGTCCTCCAGGACCTGGGCGACCCCGGCGCGGATCCGTTCCTTGTGGGCCTCGATGTTCTCCCAATTGTTCTCGATGGCCACCAGCACCATGTCATGCACGCGCCGCTCGGCCAGGAAATTCGCCTTGTGATAGCGCAGGATGGCCAGATAAATGCCGGCAATGCGCGCCTGCGGCGTGCCCGGCCCGGCTGCGATGGCCGCCATCTCACGATCGATCTCGCTGAGGCAGCGCTGGCAGATGGTGGCGACAATGGCGGTCTTCGAGGGAAAGAAGCGGTAGACATTGGCCGGCGACATGCCAAGCTCGGCGGCGATGTCAGCCACCGCCGTCTTGGCGAAACCCATGCGGCGAAACAGATCCTCCGCCACGCGCGTGATGCGCTCGCGGGTTTCCTCAGCCGTTTCCCTGGCCTTGACGTTCAACTGCGCCTCCGAAGAGCTGACGATTTTCATAAATCATCAGTCGTCAGATCGCAAGCTCGCATGGTCGCCGGCCCCGCCGCGTCAGACCTTAATGGCTGGAGCGCGTCATGCCTCGGCTCACATGCTTCTCGGCCCAGTGGGCGAGCCGCACGAAGGGCAGGCCGAGCAGCAGGTAGATGGCCGCCACCAGAATACCGGTTCCGAAATAATCGTAATAGGTGGTGGAGATCTGCTCGTAGGTCTTGGTCAGCTCCACCAGGGAGATCACCGACACCAGGGACGAATCCTTGATGAGGGAGATGAAGTCGTTGGTGGTGGGCGGCAGCACCATGCGCGCGGCCTGGGGAATGATGACATTCCTCAACGCCTGGCGCTCGGTCATGTTCAGCGCCACCGCCGCTTCCATCTGGTGGCGCGGCACGGCCAGCAGGCCGGCGCGGTAGTTTTCCGCCTCATAGGCTGCGTAGTTCAGCCCCAGCGCCAGCACACCGGCCACGAACGGGTCGAGCTGCAGACCGATCTTCGGCAGGCCGTAATAGATGAACAGCACCTGGATCAGCAGCGGCGTGCCACGCACCACCTCGATATAGATCTGGGCCAGGCGGTCGAGCACGGTGCCGCCATAGACCCGCGCCAGCGCCAGCGCCGCGCCCAGGCCCACCGCCAGGACCATGGACAGAATGGAGATCTCCATCGTCATCAGCGCCGCCCAGCCGAGCTGCGGCAGGAAGCGGGCATAGCGATCGAGCTGCGCGCGCCAGCCGGAAGGCTGGGTCGCCTCCACGAAGTGCTCGTAATTCACGGGCTGGGCGATCATGGGCTTGGCGTCGCCCGTCACCTGCGCCATCACCGGCGACCACAGCGCCCAGGAATCCAGGATGGCGTGCAGGCTGCCATCCACCGACATCTGCGACAGCGCGGTGTTGATCTGCGCCAGAAGCTCGGGATGAGCCCCCTTCTTCAGCGCGATGCCGTAGGCGATACGGCCGATGGGCGGGCCGGTGAATTGCAGCTCCCGGTCCGGCTGGGCGTAATAGACGGCGATGGGGAAATCCATCACGGTCGCATCGATGCGCTTCAGCTTCAGGTCCGAATAGGCGTCGATCTCCTCATCATAGGAGCGCACGTCGATGCCGCCGGCCTGTTTGAGCACATATTCCATCTGGCTGGACTTGAGGGTGCCGACGCTCTTGCCCTTGAGGTCCGCGAGTCCGTCCACCGGCATCTCGCCCCTTCGGATCACGATCTGACCGAAGGTTGTATAGTAGGGAATGGAAAAGTCCGCCGCGGCCTGGTGCGCGGCCGTGATCTCAAGCCCGCTCAGGGCGACATCGTAGAGGCCGGCATCGAGGCCGGGGATCAGGTTGCTCCAGTCGTTCTGGACGAACACCACGGGCCGGCCGAGATGGCGGCCGATCTCATCCATGATGTCGACCTCGAAGCCGACGGTGCGGCTGGGATCGGCCGGATCCTTGAAGATGTATGGCGCGCCCGAGGTGCCGTCGCCGCCATAGCGCAGCGGCGGGCCGGAGGGCTTGGAGGCGCTCGCCGCCGACGCTGCCGCCGGCGTTTCGGCCCGCGCGGCGGCGCCGAAGGCAAGGGCCCAGAAGCTGAGAAGCAGCGCGGCCCAAAGGCCGGCGAGACGCGAGGAACGGCAATGCGGCGCGGCGGATGGCATGGCGGACCCCAGGCGGGTGCGAAGAGCGAAGGCGAGGCGCATCACAGGAACCGGCGCAGAAACTGGCGCGTGCGCGGGTCCTTGGGGTTCGTGAACATCTCGTCCTCGTCCGAGATTTCGACGATCTCCCCCTTCTCCATGTAGATGATGTAGTCGGAGGCATCGCGGGCGAAGCGCATTTCGTGGGTCACCACGATCTGGGTCATGCCCTCGCGGTCCAGCTCCTTCATCACGTCCAGAACCTCGTCCACGAGGCCGGGATCAAGGGCCGAGGTGGGTTCGTCATAGAGCATCACCTTGGGCGCCATGGCGAGCGCGCGGGCGATGGCGCCGCGCTGCTGCTGGCCGCCGGAAAGGTCGATGGGATAGTGGTCCAGCCGCTCGCCCAGGCCCACCTTCTGCAGCAGGCGCTCGGCATTGGCCTCCGCCTCCGCCTTGGCCGTGCCCTTAACTACCATGGGGGCGAGCATCACGTTTTCCAGCAGCGTCTTGTGCGGAAACAGGTTGAAGCTCTGGAACACCATGCCGACATTCTTGCGCAGCAGATGGGCCGCGTGGGCGAATTCAGCCTCGGCATTGGCGCCGGGTTTCGCTCCCGCCTTCCCGCCGGGCGTGCGCTTCAGCGCCACGCCGCAGATGTCGATCACCCCTGTATCCAGGCTTTCCAGGCCATTCAGGCAGCGCAGCAGGGTCGACTTCCCGCAGCCCGAGGGCCCGATGATGGAGACAAGGTCCCCCTCCTCGATCTGGAAGCTCACGCCCTTGAGGATGTCCACCGGACCGTAGGACTTCCGCACATCCTCGACCCGCACGATGGGCGCTCCGCCCGACCCGGGCTCACCCGCCGGCGCCGCCCCCTGCACCCCCGCGCTTTGCGCTTCCATGATCCTGCCCCCCGGCCGGCCGTGGCGGAAGGCGCCACTTCCATGATCGGCCAGGGGGTACCGGCAAGCGATGACAGCGCCGTGACACGCGGGACGGCGCCCGCGCCCCGTTCAGCGCCCGTCCGCGACCACGCAGCCGGCGGGCATATCCTCCCCGGCCAGCACCGAAGCCACGCAATGGGCGGAGATGAGGTTGCCCCGCGCCAGCGCCTCGCGGCTGGAGCCCGCCGCATGGGCGCTCGCCACCACGTCCGGCCGGGCAATGAGCGCGTCGGCCACCGGCCGCAGCGCCGGATCCCCCTCCGCCTCGAACACGTCGAGGCCGGCGCCGCCCAGCCGGCCCGCCCGCAGTGCCTCCAGCAGCGCGGCATCATCCACCAGCCCGCCGCGGGAAGTGTTCACCACCACCGCGCCGGGCTTCATGAGGGCAAAGGTGTCGCCATTGAGGAGGTGGCGCGTCGCCGCGGTGAGGGGGGCATGCAGGCTCACCACGTCACTGGCCGCGAGCAATTCCGGCAGGGTCGCGTAAGTAACCGATGTCACGGAAAAATCCGGCCGCGGCGTCTCCACCAGCACCCGCACGTCGAAGCCGTGCAGCCGGCGGGCGACCTGCCGGGCGATGCGGCCGAAGCCCACCAGCCCCACCGTCTTGCCATAGAGATCCGCGCCGCTCACCACCCGCCAGTCGCCGGCGGAAAGGCGCTCCTGGCTCTCGCGCAGGCGGCGCAGCACCGCGAGCATCAGCGCCATCGTATGGTCCGCCACCGCGGCGTCATTGGCCCCGGCGGCGATGGTCACCACCCGGCCCAGCTCCTCGGCCGCCGCCGCATCCACCCGCTCATAGCCGACGCCCCGCCGGGCAATGACCTTGAGCTGCGGATGGCGGGCCAGCACCTCGCGCGTCACCGCCCGCATGCCGACGATCCAGCCGCCGGCGCCCTCCAGCAGGCGATCCAGCTCCGCATCGGCAATGTCGGTGTCGAGAGCATCGGGGGCGAGGCCCGAACGCACCACCTCAAGCCCTCGCTCGGCGAGATAATGGGCGGCGGTGTCATCGAACAGGCGGGTGGTGACGAGAACCTTGCGCGGAGAGGCCACGATGGGATGTTCCTTCAGGGCGGCTGACGCACCTTCCTCGACCGTTCCGCGGCGCCGATCAAGAGCGGGCAAATAAAAACGGCGGCGCTGGATGCGCCGCCGCAATGTCGTCAATCACCCGAAGCGGGCCGCCTCAGGCCACGCGCGCCTCACGCCGCCTTGGGGGCCTCCACCACGCCCTCAAGGGACCGGGGGGCAGCGGCCTGGGTGTTGATGGGGATGAGCCGGGGCTTCTTGGCCTCGGGAATGTTGCGCACGAGATCCACGTGCAGCAGCCCATTCTCAAGGACGGCGCCCTTCACCTCCACATGGTCCGCAAGCTGGAAACGCCGTTCGAAGGCGCGCGCGGCGATGCCGCGATAGAGCACCTGGGCGTTTTCCTCCTGCTCGCCGGATTTCTTCTCGCCCTTCAGCGTCAGGGTGTTTTCCTTCACCTCGATGCTGAGCTCGGGCTCGGTAAAGCCCGCGACGGCGACGGTGATGCGATAGGCGTTCTCACCGGTGCGCTCAATATTGTAGGGCGGATAGGATTGGGCCGTATCCACGCCACCGACGGAGTCGAGGAGCGAGAACAGACGGTCGAAGCCGACAGTATTGCGATACAGCGGGGACAGATCAAACGTACGCATGGCATATCCTCCTTCGAAGCGACATGCAGGGCCCGCCGAAGCCGGGCCCGGTTGTGGTGCCGTCATCATGACCGGCACCTTCGCTGATGTGGGAATACACTTTCAGGCCGTCAAGCCCCCGACCCACGGGCGGCCCATGAACGCCAGATGAATGCGGCTGCCGCCTCATGTTCAAGAGCGTGATTTATATTGGCTACCTCGAAAGGCGTAACCCTTGGTGCCACCGCGGAGAGGGACGGGCCGGAAATGTGGTGCATCCTCAGGCGGCTGCCGGTGCTGATGCTGATCACCATGGCGGCGGGGCCGGCGCTGCTCCAGCTCCACCCGCCCATGGCGGCGCAGCTGGACCCCATTTTGCTGCCCCTCGCCGTGGCCCAGCCTCCGCTGGCGCAACGCCATGTCTATTCCCATCTCGAGGCGCCCCTTCCGATGGGCCAGCATGGGCTCGACGTGGCGACCGTGATGGCGGCGATGGAGGCGCGCGGCTTCTCTCAGGTCCAGCCGCTGCGCTGGCGCGGGCGCAGCCTGCTGTGCGAGGCCACCAGCCCCCGACGCGAACGCCTGCGGCTGGTGGTGGACACCGCCACCGGGGAGATTACAGGCTTTGCGGTGCTCGCCCAGGCCCCCGACGACGTGATGCCCGGCCCCTGACGGCTCCGGACCGGATCGTTCCGCGCCTGGAAAGCAGAGGCAAAGTCACGATCTCGGGGTATCATCGCGGCCTTGGTATAATCGGGCCTTCGGTATAACCCTCCCGGAACCGGCGTGCCCGCCGCAGCCTGATCAGAGGCCCGATGGACCTGTTCTCGATTCCGAACAATCCGACCCCGGAAGGGGCTGTTACCGGCGAGATCACCGCCGCCGATGGGGTGCGTCTGCGCTATGCGCGCTGGATGCCGGACAGCGGACTCAGGGGCACCGTGGCCCTTTTCACCGGCCGGGGCGAGTTCATCGAGAAATACTTCGAGGTGGTGCGGGAGCTCCGGGCCCGGGGCTTCGCCGTCGCCATCCTGGATTGGCGCGGCCAAGGCGGTTCCCAGCGGCTGGTACGCAACCCGCGCAAGGGCCATGTGCGGCGCTTCGCGGACTACCAGCTCGACCTTGAGGCCTTCGCGCGCGAGGTGCTGCTGCCGGATTGTCCGGCGCCCCATTTCGCCCTCGCCCATTCCATGGGCGGCACCATCCTGCTCCAGTCCACTTTGGCGGGCCGGCGCTGGTTCGACCGCATGGTGCTGGTCGCGCCCATGCTCAAGATCGACGTGATCCCCGCCCCGCGGCTGGTGCGGACGCTGGTGACGGTTCTGGCCTATGCCGGCTTCGCGCGGGCCTTCGTGCCCGGCGGCCGCGCCCGGCCCATCACCGAGGTGCCGTTCGAGCGCAATCCGGTGAATTCCGATCCCGAGCGCTATGCAAGGACCGCGGAGATCGTGCGCGCGGCGCCGCAACTCGGCATCGGAGCGCCCACCAATGGTTGGCTTTACGCCGCCTTTCGCGCCATGGACCAGCTTGCCGATCCCGAACTCGTCCCACAGATCCGCCAGCCGCTGCTGATGGTGGCCGCCGGCGGGGAACGGCTGGTGTCCAACCTGGCCATCGAGCATCTGGCCACCCGCCTCATCGCCGGCGCCCAGGTGGTGGTGCCGGCGGCGAAGCACGAAATCATGATGGAGCGCGATTTCTTCCGCGCCCAGTTCTGGGCGGCCTTCGACGCCTTCATTCCCGGCACGCCGGCGCTCTGATTCCCCGTCCGCTCAGGCGGTCAGAATGGCCAGTGCCTGCTCGTGGACGGCGCGGCTGCCCGCCGCCACCACACGCCCCCCCTTGGCCGGCGAGCCGCCTTCCCAGCTGGTGACGATGCCGCCGGCGCCCTCGATGATGGGGATGAGGGCCACGATGTCGTGGTCCTTGAGCTCGGTCTCGATGACCAGATCCACCAGGCCCGCCGCCAGCATGCAATAGACATAGCAGTCGCCGCCATAGCGCGAGAGGCGCACCCGCTCCTCGACCTTGCCGAAGGCGCCGCGATCGGCCTCGTTCATCAGGCGTGGGCTGGTGGTGAACAGCATGGCGTCCTCGATACGCTGGCAATCGCGCACCGCCAGCACCCGCTCACCCGCCGGCCCGCTATAGCGCGCCACCGCGCCATCCCCGAAGAAGCGCTCCTTGATGAAGGGCTGGTGCATCATGCCATAGACCGGATCACCCTCCTTCAGCAGGCCGATCAGCGTGCCCCAGGCGGGCAGGCCGGCGATGAAGGACTTGGTGCCGTCAATGGGGTCGAGCGCCCAGACATAGGGCGCGTCGGTCGCCAGGTTGTCGAACTCCTCGCCGATGATGCCGTGGCTCGGAAAGGTCTCGCGAATCAGCCGGCGCATCACCTGCTCGGCCGCGCGGTCCGCCTCCGTGACGGGGTCGAACGCCTTGCCCCGGCTCTTGTCCTCCACCCCGAGAGAGGTGCGGAAAAAGGGCAGGATCGCCTCCCCCGACACCGTCGCGAGCTTATGGACGAAATCGTCGATGGCGACGGCGGTCATGGCTTCCACACTCCGAACAGGAACACGCCCGGCAAGATGACCTCGCGCGGGCAAAGGACGGCGCGCCGTCGGCGCACCCGCAACGTCCATGGAGATGCAGCGGAAGAGCAGCCGGATCAAGCCCGCCCGCGCCCCACCACCCTCAATTGCCGCGTTTGCGTCCAGGCGGACAGTCACCAGGAAAGGCAAAATGGCGCGTTTGCATGCACAGCCTGCGGGCGTTTTGGATCAAGGAATGGGCAGGAGCGTGAGAAGCGTATGCCAGCAAGGCTTTGACAGGCCCGTAGCTGCCTAAACTATCCGCGACCGACAATCTTGATGCGGACCGGGAAGACTCACATATTGGTGCAGCGCGGCATTGCCGATTGCGATGCCGCTGCCCTCCTTGGGCGTTTCCTCCCTAGACTTGGGCCGCTCCCCATGGGTAAGCGGCCCCTTTCTTTTTTGGGCTCTGAATGAGCCATTCGCCGGAAACGCCACCCACTCCCGCGCCGCCATTCTCACCGCGAACGCATGCGCCCGCCGACAGGCAGGCCAGGCCCCTGCGATTCGACCACGCTTCAGCTGTGATGACGTTTTCCGGCACGGCCGGCCACTCACCCGCGGGTCGCGGATGATATAAAAATCTCCAACAAAATCAGTTACATATTGAAAATTACGCAGATGCGACAAACGGGCACTTGATTTTTGGCACTGCACTCGGCTATTTGTGCATTGCGACATGGCGATTGGCGTCGCTCTGTCGCTGCCCTCCTTGGGCGTTTCCTCCCTAGACTTGGGCCGTTCGCCTATGCGGACGGCCCCTTTCTTTTTGGGCCTGCCTTTGCGGCTGGCCTTCCCCTCGCTTCTGCGATCCGGGGATTTTCCGCCGACCGGCGGTCCTTCCAAAACATCCCACATTCCGGCCGCTCGCCCCTACGGGGAATGCAAGCGCGCTCAAATGCGGCAATCCGGCCATTTCAGCCTGATTCGCGTGGCCGCCGGAATTCTTCGGTACACCAAAGGTGCGACGAAAGTCGCCCCGGCCACCCGGTCCGGTCAACCAACCGGGTCAAATTCGTATATCTGCCATTCAGAAAACGCAAGGCACCATTTGCAAATTTGCAGAGCCTCGTCACGCGTGCGTCGTGAAGCCAACGGTTTCAAGGGCCAAGCGGGCCCCGGACCTACTCGGCAGCGGCGCGGGGCACATCCAGTGCGGTGAGCACTTGGGTGAAGACGCGGTCCATTGCAACGCGAATGTCCGTCCGGACGCGGTCGAAGCTCACCCCGCGCTCGTAACGCGCCTCATCCATGTAGAGGGCGCGATTGATCTCGATCTGCACCGCGTGCAGGCCGGCGGAAGGGTTGCCATAGTGCTCGGTGATGTAGCCGCCCGCATAGGGCTTGTTGCGCAGCACCCGGTAGCCGGCCCGCGACAGCTCATGCTCCAGCGCCTGGGTGACGACGCAGCCGCAGCTGGTGCCGTAGCGATCGCCGAGCACGAAGTCCGCCCTCAGGCTCTCGTCACGGATGGAGGTGGAGGGCATGGAATGGCAGTCCACCAGCACCACCAGCCCGAACCGCCGCTGCGTCTCCATGATGAGGCGCCGCAGGGTCTGGTGATAGGGCTTGTAGAAGGCCTCGATCCGCTCCAGCCCCTCCGCCACGGTGAGCCGGGCCGGATAGATTTCCTGCGCGTCGCCCACCACGCGGGCGATGGTGCCGAGCCCGCCGGCCACCCGCACCGAGCGCGTGTTGGCATAAGGCGGCAGCCGCCCCTCGAACATGCGCGGGTCGAGCTCATAGGGCTCGCGATTGAGATCGAGGAAGGAGCGCGGAAACAGCGCCCGCATCAGCGGCGCACCCGCGTTCACCACGTCCTCGAATAATTCGTCCACGAAGCTGTCCTCGGAACGGCGCAGTGTGGCAAAGTCCAGCCGTGTCTGCGCCACGAAGCTCGTGGGGTAGATGCGGCCCGAATGGGGGGAGTTGAAGACAAACGGCCCGGCGGCGGCCTCGAGCCCCAGGATCTCAAATGCGGGATCTATGGTTTCGGCGAGGCAGGCAGTCATCGTGCGCCGCAGGACTCCGGAAGGTTTCTAAATGCTTGTTCCGCCTTCATGATGCCCGCCGCGAGGGGGTCTTGTGAAGGGGGCGCGGCACTTTCACTCCGAATTTACCCGTTTGGGCCAGACACTCTCATGGGGTTCCAGCCATGACGGCGGGACTTTCGGCTTACGATTGATCAGGGGAAACGGCGTGTCCAAGATCCTGCTCGCCGAAGACGACAATGACATGCGGCGCTTTCTGGTGAAGGCCCTGCAGAATGCCGGCTATTCGGTGGCTTCCTACGACAACGGCAAATCCGCCTATGAGCGGATGCGCGAGGAGCCGTTCGAGCTCCTCCTCACCGACATCGTGATGCCGGAGATGGACGGTATCGAGCTGGCGCGCCGCGCCACCGAGCTCGATCCCGACCTGAAGGTGATGTTCATCACCGGCTTCGCCGCCGTGGCGCTCAATGCCGACGGCGACACCCCCGCAGAGGCCAAGGTGCTCTCCAAGCCCTTCCATCTGCGGGATCTCGTCAGCGAAGTGGGCAAGATGCTGGCGGCCGCCTGACCTCACCCTTGAGCCTTTCCGCGCGAACCGCGCGAAAATGCTCAAGGATGTCAGGCCATAGGACGATTTTGAGCGGACCTGCACACGCTTCGCTCAAAAACCGCAAACAGCGCCTTGCCTCCGGCTCCATGAGCCGATATAGAGGCGCTTCCTGTCGGTGGGGCGCGTAGCTCAGCGGGAGAGCACTACGTTGACATCGTAGGGGTCACAGGTTCGATCCCTGTCGCGCCCACCATTCCTTCCCGGATGGTTCCCCCACTTTGGACGTCTCGTCCGGGCAAATTGTTGTCCGGACGGTTGGTTTCCGGATGGCTTGGCCGCGCTCCGCCGCCGATGCGCTGGAGGTGACCCGATGACGAGCCTGTCTCAACCCCCGTCCGCCCTTCCTTCCGATCATCCCGAAATCGCGTTCGGCCGCATCGGCGTGCTCATCGTCAATCTCGGCACGCCCTCGGGCACCGATTATTGGTCCATGCGCCGCTATCTGAAGGAATTCCTCTCGGATCGGCGGGTGATCGAGGTGAACCCGTTGGTCTGGGCCTTCGTGCTCAATGCCATCATCCTCACCACGCGGCCCAAGGCGAAGGGGCGCGACTATGCCAAGATCTGGAACACCGAGCGCCACGAGGGGCCGCTGCTCACCATCACCCGCGCCCAGGCGGAAAAGCTTGGCGCCATGCTCGCCGAGGGTGATTCGCGTATCATCGTGGATTTCGCCATGCGCTATGGCGAACCGGCCATCGCCGCGCGGCTCGGCGCCCTGCAGCAGGCGGGGTGCGAGCGCATCCTGATCGTGCCGCTCTATCCCCAATACGCCGCCGCCACCACCGCCACCGTGGCCGACAAGGCGTTCGACGCGCTCAAGGCCATGCGCTGGCAGCCGGCGGTGCGCATCGCCCCGCCTTGGCACGACGATCCGGTCTATATCGACGCCCTGGCCGAGGATCTGGAGCGCCACCTGGCGGCGCTCGATTTCGAGCCGCAGGTGATTCTCGCCTCCTTCCACGGCATCCCCAAATCCTACCACCTGAAGGGCGACCCCTATTCCTGCCAGTGCGCCAAGACGGCCCGACTGCTGCGCGCCCGGCTCGGCATGGGGGAGGAGCGGCTGCGGCTCACCTTCCAGTCGCGATTCGGGCGGGAAGAGTGGCTTCAGCCCTACACGGACGCGACCGTGAAAGCCCTCGCCGAGAGCGGCGTCAAGCGGATCGCCGTGTTCAATCCGGGCTTCGTGGCGGACTGCCTGGAGACGCTCGAGGAAATCGGCGTGGAGAATCGCCACATCTTCCTCAGCCATGGGGGCGAGCAATTCGCCGCCATCCCCTGCCTCAATGACAGCCCCGCCGGCATGCGGGTGCTGCAACGGGTGGCGATGCGCGAGCTCGGCGGCTGGGTCCAGGCCTGAGGCCGGCCGCCGCCCGCGCCGCCCTCACACGGGGCGGCGGTCCTCGATGGTCTTGGCATCCGCCGGCAGGGTTCCGGGCTGAACAAGCGCGAGCCGGCCACGCAGCTTGGTGGTGGCGCGCAGGTCGTCCAACAGCATGTCCTGGGAGAGCGCACTAGCGTCCGCAACCTCGACTTCCAACAGCATGTCGTCGGCATCGCCGATGCGGTCCACCACCAGGCGCGCCTTGGCGACCGCCGGGTGCTTCTTCACCGCCGCGCTCACCTGCACGGGGTGCACGAACATGCCGCGAATCTTCGTCACTTGGTCTGCCCGGCCCATCCACCCCTTCAGCCGCACATTGGTGCGCCCGCAGGGACTGACGCCCGGCAGCACCGCCGAAAGATCACCGGTGGCGAAGCGCACCAACGGGTAATCGACATCGAACAGGGTGACCACCACCTCGCCCACTTCGCCCTCGGCCTCCACCGGATCGCCCGTACCCGGGCGCAGGATCTCCACCAGGCACCCCTCGTCGACGATCATCCCCTCCTCGGCCTCGCTCTCATAGGCGACAAGGCCGAGATCGGCGGTGCCGTAGCATTGGCGGGCGACGATGCCGGCCGCCTTCAGCTCCGCCCGGTGCGGCGGCAGGAAGGCCTCGCCCGTCACCAGCGCCTTCTTGATGGAGGAGATGTCGGTGCCGGTCTCCTGCGCCTTCTCCAGCAGGATTTTCAGGAAGGAGGGCGTGCCGCCATACCCGTCCGGACGGAGGTCGGCGATGGCGCGCAATTGCAGGTCCGTCTGCCCCACGCCGGCCGGCACCACGGCGCAGCCGAGCGCATGGGCGCCGCCCTCGATCATGGAGCCGGCCGGGGTGAGGTGGTAGGAGAAGGAATTGTGCACGATCTCCCCGGCGCGGAAGCCCGCCGCGTGGAGCGCGCGGGCGAAGCGCCAGAAATCCGGGCCGTGCCCTTCCGGATCATAGATGGGCCCCGGCGACATGAAGATGCGCGCCAGCTTGCCCGGCGCCACCGCATTGAGCCCGCCGAAAGGCAGGCTCTTCGGCTGGATTTCCAGCAGGTCCGACTTGCGGGTGACGGGCAATTGGGCGAGCGCCCGCCGGCTGGTCACCGCGCCCGGTTCCACCGCCTTGAACAGCTCCGCGAAATAGGCCGACTTGCCCTTGGCATGGGCCACCTGGGCCGCCAGCGCGGCCATCAGCGCCTGCTCGCGCGCCTCGGGAGCGCGGGTTTCGCTGGCGTCGTAATAGCGGTTCGGATCGGTCATCGCTCGGCCTGTTGAAACGGTTGGAAACGGACGCTGCGGCGGCTGCCCTTGCCTCACAGCCAGCGTTTGCGGCGCTTGAAGCTTTTCAGGTTCTTGAAGCTCTTGCGCTCCTCGCCGCCACCCTGGCCCAGGTAGAATTCCTTCACGTCCTCATTGGTCTGCAGCATCTCCGCCGACCCGTCGAGCACGATCTTGCCCTGCTCCATGATGTAGCCGTAGTCCGCGATGGAGAGCGCCACGCGGGCGTTCTGCTCCACCAGCAGGATGGTGACGCCCCATTCCGCATTGAGCCGCTTGATGATGGCGAACACCTCCTTCACCATCAGCGGCGAAAGGCCCATGGAGGGCTCGTCCATCAGGATGAGCTTGGGGCGGGCCATCATGGCGCGGCCGATGGCCAGCATCTGCTGCTCGCCGCCGGAGAGATAGCCGGCAAGGCCCGTGCGTTCCCTGAGGCGCGGGAAGTATTCATAGACGCGCTCGATGTCGCTCTTCACCTCATTGTCGTGCCGGGTGAAGGCGCCGAGGCGCAGATTTTCGAGCACCGTCATGTCGGCGATGATCCGGCGCCCTTCCATGACCTGGAAGATGCCGCGCCGCACGATCTTGTCCGGCTCGATGCCGTTGATCTTCTCGCCCAGGAAGTTCACCTCGCCACGGGTGATCTCCCCATCCTCGGTCTTGAGCAGGCCGGAAATAGCCTTCAGCGTAGTGGACTTGCCGGCGCCGTTGGAGCCCAGAAGCGCCACGATCTGGCCCTGCGGGACCTTCAGCGAAAGGCCACGCAGCACGAGGATGACGTCGTTATAGACCACCTCGATATTGTCGACGGACAAAAGGGGCGCGGCGCCGATATCGGCCACCGGTTCAAGCTTCAATGCGGCCTCGGCCATGACGGTCTCCGGAATCTGTCGATGAGAAGGGAGGGGCGCCGCTCGCGAGCGGCGCCCGCCGGCTCACCAGCCCTGCAGTTCGGCCTTGCGCGGCAGGTCGACGGTGGCGACCTTTTCCAGCTTGATGGTGCCGCTCTTGATGAGGTCCGTCACCGAGGCATCGGTCGGGCCCTTCACCACGGCGCGGTACAGCTCCACGGTGGTGGTGGGACGGTGATCAGTGGCCGACCAGGTGGACGGCACGCACACGCCTTCCATGCCCTTCGGCACCCAATCCTTCTTCTGGTACATGCCGTCGCGGATCTTCACGCCGGTCACGCCGCCATTCTTGTCCGCCCAATCCATGGCTTCCTTCATGTAGAGGGCCGTGCACACGGCGGTGAGGTAGTGCACGGGGCGATAGGTGTTGCCCGAGGGATCGGAGATCTTGGAAATCTCCTTCACCGTCGCGAGGCCGGGCGCATCGCCCGCCCAGGTGGTGGCGGTGCGCACCGGGAACACCACGCCATTGGCGGCTTCGCCCGCCGCCTTCATGGCGTTCTCGTCCATGCCCCACACATTGCCGAGGAACTGCACGTCCACGCCCGCCGTCTTGCAGGCCTTCAGCACCGAGATGTTCGAGCCGGCGGTGTTGCCGAGATAGGCGTAATTGGCGCCGGACTGCTTCAGCGTCAGGCACTGGGGCGTGTAGTCACCGGGCGTGAGGGCAAAGGTGATGGGGTCCAGCACCTCGAAGCCCAGCTCCTTGGCATAGGCCTCGGCCGCCGCCTTCGGCGAATTGGGATAGGGGTGGTTGGCACCCATGTGCACCCACTTGGGCTTGCCGGGCTTGCCCTTCGCCTTCCAGTCATCGGCAGCCCACTTCACCATGGCGCGCGCGGCGTCGGAATAAGACGGGCCGTAGAAGAAGTTGAACGGCGCCGAGCGGGTCGAGTGCTCGTTGGCCTTGCCGGTGGGATCGGTGAGGGAGGCGGAATAGGAGCCGGAATAATAGGGGATCTGCTCCTTGGTCACCATGGCCACCAGAGCCTCGGTGTCGGCGGTGCCCCAGCCCTGGATGGCCACCACCTTGTCCGAGCCCACCCACTTCTTGAAGGCGGCGAGCGCGCGCGGCACCTGGTAGCCGTATTCGTTGAAGTCCGAATTGATCTTCTTGCCGTTCACCCCGCCATTGGCGTCGATCCAGGCGATGGTGTCCTGGATGCCCTGGCCATAGGGCTGGCCCACGTCGGAAGTGCCGCCGGAATAGTCGGCGAGATGGCCGATATTGATGCTCTGGGCCATGGCCGGCGCGGCACAGCCGAGCGCCAGTGTCGAGACGAGCGAGAGGGCGGCAACTTTCGTCTTCTTCATTGTGGTCTCCTTGGCGTTTCCCATGAAGCGGCAATTTTCGCCGTCTTTATATTTGTCCCGTCAGAACGAGAACGGATAAAGCTTCCAATACGCCTTGATCTGGCGCCAGCGATGGGCCAGCCCATCGGGTTCGAAGATCAGGAACAGGATGATGGCGGCGCCGATCAGCATCTCACGCAGATAGGTGATGCCGTCCTTCAAGTGCAGCATCTGGTCGATGGCGCTGCCGGAGAGCGCGGAGGCGAGCCAGCCCGTGGCTTCCGGCAGCAGCACCATGAAGATGGTACCCATGAGCGAGCCCATGATGGAGCCCAGCCCGCCGATAATGATCATGCCCAGGAACTGGATGGAGAAGAGAATATCCAGCCCTTCCACCGACATGAACCCCACATAGTGGGCATAGAGCGCGCCACCGATACCGGCATAGAAGGAGGAGATGCCGAACGCCATGGTGCGATACTTGGCGAGGTTCACGCCCATCATTTCGGCGGACAGATAATGGTCGCGCACCGCGATCAGCGCCCGCCCATCCCGCGAGCGCATAAGATTGGTGGCACCAAGATACATGATGACCACGAAGAACAGCACCACGTAGAAGTATTTGTCATCACTCGACAGATCGTACCCGAACAGGGTGAACGGC
Organism: Xanthobacter variabilis; assembly: GCF_043831965.2. Classification (NCBI taxonomy): domain Bacteria; kingdom Pseudomonadati; phylum Pseudomonadota; class Alphaproteobacteria; order Hyphomicrobiales; family Xanthobacteraceae; genus Xanthobacter; species Xanthobacter variabilis. The sequence goes on along the minus strand of NZ_CM195533.1, from coordinate 1,138,363 downwards.
GCGGCCATGGCACCGTGGGTGCCGCCGGTGAACCATTCCGCGCGGACGAAGAAGTCCTGCAGAATGAATTGCGCGGCGAGCGTCGCGATGGCGAGGTAGAGCCCCTTCACCCGGGCCGCCGGCAGGCCGAAGATGAGCCCCACGACCGTGGTCCACATGCCCGCCAGCACGATGGCGAGCGGCACCGGCACGCCCTTGTCCGCCAGATAGGCGGAGGCAAAGCCGCCGAAGCCGAAGAACACGGCGTGGCCGATGGAGATCTGGCCAGAAAAGCCCACCAGAATGTTGAGCCCCAGGGCCGCGATGCCCAGATAGCCGATCTGGATGAACAGGCTCAGAACGTAGCGGGAGAAGAAGAAAGGCGCGAAGCACAGGGCCACGACGGCCGCCACGCAGATGAGCATGGTGAGGCGCGTCTGGAAGATGGTCTGGTCGGCCTTGTAGCTGGTGCGGTAGTCGCCGCACGGACGCATGGTGTCGATGGCCATGGGATCAAACCCTCTCGATGTCGCGGGTGCCGAACAGGCCGTAAGGCTTGATCATGAGAATGATGATGAGGGCATAGAAGGGAATGATCTCGTAGAGATTTCCCCATTTGAGGAACTGGCTGTCCACGTATTGGCCGAGGTTTTCCAAAAGGCCCACGATGAGACCGCCCACCACCGCACCAAAGATGCTGTCGAGGCCGCCCAGGATGACTGCCGGGAACACCTTGATGCCGAAGTAGGACAAGGCCGAGGACACGCCATTCACGATGCCCACCACGACGCCGGCAATGGCCGAGACCGAAGCCGAGATGCCCCAGGAGAGCGCGAACACCTGTCGCACCGAGATGCCCAGGGACTGCGCAACCTGCTGCGAGAAGGCGGTGGCCCGCATGGCAAGCCCCATCTTCGAATACTTAAAGAACCAGGCAAAGCCAGCCATGATCGCGAGGCTCACGCCCGTGGACATGAGATAGGCCGTCTGCACCTGCAGGCCGAGCACATCCACCTTCTCCACCGGGAAGATGGGCGGGAACGGCTGGGCGAACGTGCCGAACATCCACTTCATCAGCGCCTGGAAGAAGATGGACATGCCGATGGTGACCATGATCACCGAGATGATGGGCTCACCGATGAGCGGGCGCAGAATAACCATTTGCACCGCCATGCCGAAGGCCATCATGAAGACGACCGCGATGAGGAAACCCCAGAAGAAGGGGATGTTCCAGGCGGTGAGCAGCCACCAGCAGGTCCAGGCGCCGATCAGCAGAAACTCGCCCTGGGCGAAGTTCACCACCTGCGAGGCCTTGTAGATGAGCACGAAGCACATGCCCACCACGCCATAAAGCGTACCGATGATGAGGCCATTGATAATGAGCTGAAGAAGAAGCTGGGATTGCATCAGTTGAACTCCGCAAGAGCCCTCTCCCGCCTGCGGGGGAGGGTTGGGAGGGGGCTGGGCCGGCGCGGCGATGCGTCGGTTGCGGGAACTCTGCGACGGGGGGCGCGAGCGCGTTCAGACGCGGCCATCACGCGGCCCTCCGCGCGCCGGCTCCCGCCGCACCGAGGTCGATCACGTCGAGCTTGGTCTTCACCCGCTGCTTGGTGCCGTCCTGGAAGGTGATGGTTGTGTCCACGTCGATCACGCGGTCGCCCGCATACATGGCGTCGATGATCGTGCCATAGCGCTCATTGATGACGCCGCGGCGCACCTTGCGGGTGCGGGTGAGCTCGCCATCATCCGCATCCAGCTCCTTGTAGAGCAGGAGGAAGCGGCCGATGCGCTGCTTCTCCGCCAGTGTCGCGTTCACCTGCTCCACTTCCTTCCGCAGCAGCGCAATGACTTCCGGCTTCGAAGAGAGATCGGTATAAGTCGTGAAGGCGATGCGGTTCTTCTCGGCCCATTTCGAGACGATCGAGAAACGGATGCAGACCAGCGCCGCCAGACTGTCGCGCCCGTCACCCAGCACCACGGCCTCGGCCACGTAAGGCGAGAACTTCAGCTTGTTCTCAATATACTGCGGAGAGAAGCGATCTCCATGGGAGGTCTTTGCCATGTCGCGCACGCGGTCGATGACCACGAGATGGCCCTTATTGTTGAAGTACCCAGCGTCGCCGGTGCGCATCCAGCCTTGTTCCGCGAAAGATTTTGCGGTTTCCGCCTCGTTGCGGAAATAGCCGGTGAACATGTTTTCGTGACGGGTCACCACTTCGCCAAGCCCATTGGGATCGGGGTCGTCGATACGGATCTCCACGCCCTCGAACGGCACACCGACCGTGTCGAAGTCCACATCGTCCGCATGATGCAAGGTATAGGCGCCCAGGGTCTCAGTCTGTCCATAGAGCTGGCGCATCGGCACGCCCAGCGCCAGGAAGAAGCGGAAAGTATCCGGCCCCAGCGCCGCTCCCCCGGTGGCGGCCGACTTCAGATGCGTGAAGCCCAGGCGATCGCGCAGCGCGCGAAACAGGAGGAAGTCGGCCAGCGGCGAGCGCTTGCCCTCGTCCAGCGCCTTGAGGCCAAGCTTCATGCCGAAATCGAACATGGCGCGCTTGAAGCGCGAAGAATCCATCATGCGCGAGCGCACATCGGCTGCGATCTGTTCCCACACACGCGGAGCGAACAGCACGAAGGAGGGTCCGATCTCGCGCATATCCGCCATCAGCGTCTCCGGCTCCTCCACGAAGTTCACCTTCATGCGGGAGATGAGCGCCTGGCCGAAAGCGTAGATCTGCTCCATGATCCACGGCATCTGAAGAACACTGACGTATTCGTCCTTCGGCCCGCGTGGATCCATGTCCAAATATGCGCGACAATGCTTCAGGAGCCTGCCGGCGGAGAGCATCGCGAGCTTGGGATGGGACGTGGTGCCGGACGTGGTGCACAAAATGGACACGTCCGACCCCTGCCCCACCGAGACGAACCGCGCGTAGCGGTTGGGATCCTTGGCCGCCACCGCCCGCCCGCGCTCTTCCAGAGCTTTCAGCGAGATCAGGCGGGGGTCATCATATTTGCGGATGCCGCGCGGATCGGAATAGACGATGTGGCGCACGGTGGGAATGTTGTCTTCGAGAGACAAAAGCTTGTCCACCTGCTCTTCATCCTCGGCGAACACCACGGCGACGTCCGCATAGGTGACGAGATAGGCCACCTCGTCCGCCAGCGCGTCGCGATAGATGCCGAGGCTCATGCCACCCAGCGCATGGCTGGCGATCTCGCCCATTAGCCATTCGGGGCGGTTGTCGCCCAGCAGGGCCACCACGTCGCCGCGGCGCACGCCCAGGCTCTCAAGGCCGAGAGTGATGGCCTCCACCCGGTCCGCCACCTCTTTCCAAGTGTAGGAAATCCAGATGCCGAGATCCTTCTCCCGGAGCCAGATGTCGTCGGGATGCTTGGCGGCGTTGCGGGCGAGGAGCTTTGGAAAGGTGTCGTACTGCGTCACGTCGGGCCAATCGTAGGCGCGGCCTTGGGCAGGGCTGTTCACGGCGGTGGTCATGGCGTCTCTCACGCGGACAGAGCGGTGGGAACGGACTCGTCTTCCAGCAGAGGATCTTCCTCGCCGAGATAGGCCTTGCGCACATGGGGATCAGCCAGCACGTCCGCGGGCTCGCCCTCCACCAGCTTCTTGCCGAAATCCAGCACCATCACGCGGTGCGAGATGTCCATCACCACCCCCATGTCGTGCTCGATCATGATGATGGTCATGCCCCATTCCTCGTTGAGATCAACGATGTAGCGGGCCATGTCCTCCTTTTCTTCCAGGTTCATGCCGGCCATGGGCTCATCAAGAAGGATGAGCTTGGGCTCCAGCGCCACGGCGCGCGCCAGCTCCACCCGCTTGCGCAGGCCATAAGAGAGGGTGCCGGCGGTGGCCTTGCGCACATGCTGGATGTCGAGGAAGTCGATCACTTCCTCCACCTTGTGGCGATGCTCCAGCTCTTCCTTCTGTGCGCCGCCGAACCAGTAGAGCGCGCCGGAGAACAGGTTGTTCTTCAGAAGATGGTGGCGCCCCACCATGATGTTGTCCAGCACGCTCATGTGGCTGAACAGCGCCAGATTCTGGAAGGTGCGGCCGATGCCGATGGTGGCACGCCGGTTCGGCTTCAGCCGGGTCACGTCCTTGCCATCGAACACCACGCGGCCGTCGCTTGGGGTATAGCGGCCCGAGATGCAGTTCAGCATGGACGTCTTGCCGGCGCCGTTGGGGCCGATGATGGAGAACAATTCCCCCGGCTTCACATGGAAGCTCACATCGGTCAGGGCCTTGAGGCCGCCGAAGCGCAAGGAGATGTTTTCGACGCTCAGAAGCGCGCGCACGTCCGCAACAGCTTGCGGAACCACCGATGTGGTGCTCAAGCTCGATCCTCCCTATGTGCCGGGAGAATCGGGTCTTTGCGCCCTTTCCCCCGTTATCTTGCGCCCCCGCTTCGCATTTTTGCTCGGCGGCTGGCTCGGCGCAGGTGCCCGATCGTTACGTCAGGCTTGGTGAGAAACAATCAAGCGTTCTTTTTTATTCTGGTCAAGCGGCATTTCATGTCGCAGGATGAACTTGCATCGCTTCGAAGCTCCGCCCAGTCTATCAGGCATGATCGAGGCGGGCTCGCGCATCTGCGTGATCTGTCATTCCCCCGGCCGGGGCGCCCGGCCGCACAATGTTTGAAGGCCATGGCGCGCACCATCGGTTCCAACGGCACCCGCACCGCCGAGGCGATCCGCCAGGCGGGCGTGAAGCTCATCTATAAGCACGGCTACGAGGCCATGAGCCTGCGCCAGCTTGCCGCCGAGGTGGGCCTGCAGTCCGGCTCGCTCTATAAATATTTCGAAAACAAGCAAAATCTCCTGTTCGACATCGTCCGAGAGCACATGGAGGATCTGCTTTCGAAGGCGGAGGCGGACCTTGCCGGCCTCACCGATCCCATGGCCCGGCTGAAAACCTTCGCCGCCTTCCACCTGCGCTACCACATGACGCGCATGGCTCACGTCTTCATCGCCAACATGGAGATTCGCTCCCTCGAGGAGGAGCACCGCGCCGTCATCATCGCCCAGCGCCACCGCTATGAAGGGCTGCTGGAGGAAATCCTGCGCCAGGGCGCCGAGGCCGGCGTATTCCAGGTGAGCGAGCCGAAGGTGGCCACCTACGCCATCATCTCCATGCTCACCGGCATCTGCATGTGGTACCGCCCCGGCGGCCGCCTATCGCAAGATGATCTGGTCGACATCTATACGGGTCTGGTCGTCGGCGGCGTGAGTGGGGCCGAAGGGACCTTGTCGGCGGCGCCGCAAGCTCTGGCCGCCGCGCCCGTGGAGGCGGGTGATTCGCCCATGCGCAAGCCGCGTGGCAAGGCCAAGCCTTCCGCCGAGGCCGCCGCCAAGCCTGTCGGCGCGCCCGCGGCCAGCCAGTGACGCCTGCCCGCCGGATCTGATGGCGGGGCGTGCGCCTCGGCCAGCAGACGCGGAGCCCGGAAAACGCACGTCCTGGCTTGAGGTCACGGGGTTTTACCAGGCGCATTGCCGGGTTCCTGCATGAGGCCCGCCAAAACCTCTTGCACCCCTCGGAAAAAAACGTACGATCGTTTCCAAGCCGACAGTGATCGGCAGGGAGGAAACGCCATCTGCGCCGCTCGAAGGCCGGCTCTCAGCCGCGCCGGAAGGGTGCCGTCGCGCGCCGTCCGTCCCTCAACCCGGCAGCGCAGATGCGCCCTGAAGACGAGGCCGCCCATGGCGATCATCGAGGATGCGGTCGACCGCCGCTCCGACGCATTCCGACGCAACAGGCAGACGCTGGAGCAATCCGTCGCCGACTTGCGCGCGAAGGTCGAGCACGTGTCCGAAGGCGGGGGCGAGATTGCCCGCGAACGGCATCTGAAGCGCGGCAAGCTGCTCCCGCGCGACCGCATCCGCACCCTGCTCGACACCGGCTCGCCGTTCCTGGAGCTTTCCCAGCTCGCGGCCTTCGGCATGTATGAGGACGAGGTGCCGGCCGCCGGCATCATCACCGGCATCGGCCGCGTCTCAGGGCGCGAATGCGTCATCGTGGCCAATGATGCCACCGTAAAAGGCGGCACCTATTACCCCATAACGGTCAAGAAGCACCTGCGCGCCCAGACCATCGCCCGGGAAAACCACCTGCCCTGCATCTATCTGGTGGATTCCGGCGGCGCCAACCTGCCGAACCAGGACGATGTCTTTCCCGATCGCGAGCATTTCGGCCGCATCTTCTTCAATCAGGCCAACATGTCCGCGGAGGGCATCGCCCAGATCGCGGTGGTGATGGGCTCCTGCACCGCGGGCGGCGCCTATGTGCCGGCCATGGCCGACCAGTCCATCATGGTGAAGAACCAGGCCACCATCTTCCTGGGCGGCCCGCCTCTGGTGAAGGCCGCCACCGGGGAGGTGGTCACCGCCGAGGAGCTGGGCGGGGCGGACGTGCACACCCGTACCTCGGGCGTGGCCGACCACATGGCGGAGAATGACGCCCACGCTCTGGGCATCGCCCGCTCCATCGTGGCGGACCTCAACCGCACCAAGGCCCACAGCCTCGACATCCGCGAGCCGCGCGCGCCCCTTTACGATGCCAGGGAAATCTACGGCATCGTTTCGGCCGACCCCAAGCAGCCGTTTGATGTCCGCCAGATCATCGCCCGCATCGTGGACGGGTCCGAGTTCGACGAGTTCAAGCCGCTTTACGGGCAGACCCTGGTCACCGGCTTTGCCCGCATCTTCGGCTATCCGGTGGGCATCATCGCCAATAACGGAATTCTCTTCTCGGAAAGCGCGCTGAAGGGCGCGCATTTCGTGGAATTATGCGCGCAGCGCAATATTCCCCTGGTGTTCCTGCAGAACATCACCGGCTTCATGGTGGGCCGGAAATATGAGAGCGGCGGCATCGCCAAGGATGGTGCCAAGTTCGTCACCGCCGTGTCCTGCGCCAGCGTGCCGAAATTCACGGTGGTCATCGGCAATTCCTTCGGCGCCGGCAATTACGGCATGTGCGGGCGCGCCTTCGACCCGCGCTTCCTGTGGATGTGGCCCAATGCCCGCATCTCGGTGATGGGCGGCGAGCAGGCAGCCAACGTGCTCGCCCAGGTGAAGCGTGACGGCATCGAGGCGCGCGGAGGCGCCTGGTCGGGCGAGGAGGAAGAGGCGTTCAAGGCCCCCATCCGCGCCCAATATGAGCGCCAGGGGCATCCCTATTACTCCTCCGCCCGCCTGTGGGACGACGGAGTGATCGACCCCGCCGACACCCGCATGGTGCTGGCGCTGGCCTTGTCCGCGGCCCTCAACGCCCCCGAGCAGGAGACGCGCTTCGGCGTGTTCCGCATGTGATGCCGCTCCCCGCTCATGCGACGCACCCCCTCTCCCGCTTGCGGGAGAGGGCTGGGGAATGGACGAGCCCCGCCGGCCCGTTCATCCCCTCGACCGGTGGCGCGCCGCGGTGCGGACCCGCCCCATTCTTCCGCCCGGAACCCGCTTTTCGCCCCCCTCTCCCGCAAACGGGAGAGGGCATAGCGGAGCGCTGTGAGGCCCGGCGTAACTTCTCCATGAGGATCCCATGAGTCTCCTCACCACCACGCAGGACGGCGTGCGCGTCCTCACCCTCAACCGGCCGGAGGTGCGCAATGCCTTCGACGATGCCCTCATCGCCGCCCTCACCGGCGCCTATGAGGAGGCCATCGCCGATCCCGCCGTGTGGGCCATTCTGCTGAAGGCGGAAGGCAAGAGCTTCTGCGCCGGCGGCGACCTCAACTGGATGCGCCGCATGGCCTCCTACTCCCACGGGGAGAATCTGGAGGATGCGAGGAAGCTCGCCGCGCTCATGCGCACCATCGACCTCTGCCCCAAGCCCACTTTGGTGCGGGTGCACGCTTCCGCCTTCGCCGGAGCCACCGGCCTCATCGCGGCGAGCGACATCGTGGTGGCGGTGCCGGAGGCGGAATTCGCGGTCACGGAAGTGCGCATTGGCCTCATCCCGGCGGTCATCAGCCCTTATCTGGTTCGGGCCATGGGCGCGCGGCAGGCGCGGCGCTATTTCCTCACGGCCGAGCGCTTCTCCGCCACCACCGCGCTAGCCTTGGGGCTGGTGCACGAAGTGGTGCCGGCCGAAGATCTCGATGCCGCCATCGCCCGCCACCTTTCGGCGCTGAAGGCCGCAAGCCCCGCCGCGCTCGGCGCCACCAAGGACCTGATCCGCGCCGTGGACCGCCCCGTGGACGACGAAGTGGTGGCCGACACCGCCCGCCGCATCGCCGACATCCGCGCCAGCGCCGACGGCAAGGAAGGCGTCTCGGCCTTCCTTGAAAAGAGAAAAGCACAGTGGGATCAGACCCATAACAGGAACGGGGAAACCTCATGAGCCGGCCGATCCGCACCCTGCTCGTCGCCAACCGGGGCGAGATCGCGGTCCGCGTCATGCGCACCGCCAAGGCCTTGGGGCTGAACACCGTGGCCGTCTATTCCCAGGCCGATGCCGACGCCCTCCATGTGGCGGTGGCGGACGAGGCCTATCCCATCGGCCCCGCCCCGGCGCGGGAAAGCTATCTGCGCATCGAGGCCATTCTGGATGCGGCCCGCAAGAGCGGCGCCGATGCCATCCATCCCGGCTATGGCTTTTTGTCCGAGAATGCGGAATTCGCGGACGCCTGCGAGAAAGCCGGCATCGTGTTCGTGGGGCCGCCGGCCTCCGCCATTCGCGCCATGGGCTCCAAGAGCGCGGCCAAGGCGCTCATGGAAAAAGCCGGCGTGCCGCTAGTGCCCGGCTATCATGGCGAGGACCAGGACCCCGCTTTGCTCGCCCGCGAAGCGGATCGCATCGGCTTTCCCGTGCTCATCAAGGCGTCCGCCGGCGGCGGCGGCAAGGGCATGAAGGTGGTGCGCGCGGCGGACGAGTTCCCCGAAGCCCTCGCCTCGGCAAAGCGCGAGGCCAAGAGCGCCTTCGGTGATGACCGGGTTCTGGTGGAAAAATACCTCACTACTCCGCGCCACATCGAGGTGCAGGTATTCGCCGACACCCATGGCAATGCCGTTTACCTGCATGAGCGCGACTGCTCCATCCAGCGTCGCCACCAGAAGGTGGTGGAGGAGGCCCCCGCCCCCGGCATGACGCCCGAGCGCCGGGCCGCCATGGGCCAGGCGGCGGTGGATGCGGCCAAGGCGGTGGGCTATGTGGGTGCCGGCACGGTGGAATTCATCGCCGAAGGCGACGCCTTCTATTTCATGGAGATGAATACCCGCCTCCAGGTGGAGCATCCGGTCACCGAGGCCATCACCGGCCAGGATCTGGTGGAGTGGCAGCTGCGGGTGGCCGAGGGCGCCCCCCTCCCCCTCTCCCAGAATGAGATCCCGCTGAAGGGCCACGCCATCGAGGTGCGCCTTTATGCGGAGGATCCGGCGCGGGACTTCCTGCCCCAGGTCGGCACCCTCGACCATCTGGTGCTGCCGGCCCATGTGCCGGGCACACGGGTCGATACCGGGGTGCGGGCGGGCGACACCGTATCCATCCATTACGATCCCATGATCGCGAAAATCATCGTGGCCGGCGCGGATCGCTCCGAGTCGGTGGGCCGGCTCCAGGCGGCGCTGGCGGCCACCGAAGTGGTGGGCCTGGCCACCAACCGGGTGTTCCTGAAGGCCATCGCCAGTCATCCGGCCTTCGCTGCGGCGGAGCTGGACACCAACTTCATCGCCCGCCATCAGGGCGACCTTCTCCCCGCCCCCCAGCCCGCGAGCGACGCGGTGCTGGCCCTGGCCACCCTCGCCATCCTGAAGGAGGAGGCGCGCCAGTCGGCGGAGGCAGTGGACGCGGCCGATCCCTGGTCGCCATGGGGCCGCGCGCCGGGCTGGCGACTCAATCGCGACGCCCATGTGGACCTCACCTTCCAGGACCCGCATCTGGAGGGCCGCACGGTGGTGCGCGCCCACTTCAAGGCCCATGGCTTCGCCCTGGACCTGCCCGGCGGCCACATGATGGTCGAGGGCGATGCCGACGCCGATGGGCGCCTCGAGGCGCGGCTCGACGGGGTGAAGCTTTCCGCCCGGGTAATCCGCACCGGCAACCTGCTCACCGTGTTCGCGCGCGGCGGGGAATTCCAGGTGGAATTCATCGATCCGCGCCTTGCCTCCCTCGCCGCCACCGGCACTGCCGGCCGGCTGGTGGCGCCCATGCCGGGCACCATCATCCGCATCGCGGTGGAAGCCGGCCAGGAGGTGGCCAAGGGCGCGCCCCTGGTGGTGGTCGAGGCCATGAAGATGGAACACACCGTCGCCGCCCCGCGCGACGGGCGTATCAAGGCCCTCAACTTCGCCGTGGGCGACCTGGTGGACGAGGGCGCCGAGCTGCTCGTGCTGGAGGACGCATGATGGCCCGCTCCTCATCCGTCCGCATCGTCGAGATGGGCCCGCGCGACGGGCTCCAGAACGAACCCGGAGTGGTGCCCCTCGAGGCCAAGGTGGCGCTCATCGACGCCCTGGCCGATGCGGGGCTCAAGGCCATTGAGGCCGGCTCGTTCGTCTCGCCCAAATGGGTGCCGCAAATGGCCGACACGGCCGATGTGCTCGCCCGCATCATACGGCGCGAGGGCGTGCGCTATCCGGTGCTCACGCCCAATCTGAAGGGGCTGGAGCTGGCGCTCGCGGCGGGAGTGGACGAGGTGGCGGTGTTCGCCGCCGCCTCAGAGGCGTTCAGCCAAAAGAACATCAATTGCTCCATCGCCGAGAGCCTGGCCCGCTTCGCCCCGGTGCTGGACCTGGCGCGGGCGCGCGGCGTCGCGGTGCGGGGCTATGTCAGCTGCGTGCTCGGCTGCCCCTATCAGGGCGAGGTGCCGGTGGCCAAGGTGGTGGAGGTGGCGGAAGCCCTCATGGCCATGGGCTGCTACGAGGTCTCCCTCGGCGACACCATCGGCGTGGGCACCCCAGACCGGGCCAAGGCCATGGCCAAGGCGGTGGCGGACCATATCGGCGTCACCCGCACGGCACTGCATTTTCACGACACCTATGGGCAGGCGCTGGCCAATGTGCTCGCCTGCCTCGATCTCGGCATCGCGACGGTGGATGCCTCGGTCGCAGGCCTCGGCGGCTGCCCCTATGCCAAGGGTGCTTCCGGCAACCTCGCCACCGAGGATCTGGTCTACATGCTGGATGGCCTGGGCGTGGAGACCGGGGTGGATCTCGACCGCCTCGCCGCCGCCGGGCGGGCCATCACCGCCGCGCTGGGGCGGGCTCCCACCTCCCGCGTGGCCCAGGCACTGGCCGCCAAGCTGCCCGCCGTCGGAAGCTGACGGCGGGCCGAGGGGACTCAGCGTCGCGTCAGCGCGTTGATGAGCTTGCGGTCGAGATAGGTCGGCGCCTCGAATACGAAAGTGTCGAGCCCGCGATAGGCCTCGATCTGCGGGCGGATCTCTTCCAGCGTGGCGGGGCGCATCTTGTCGCCGCCGGCGGGGCGGAAGGCCTCCAGGATCATGCGGAAGCGCTCTACACCGAGCTTGGCGATGAGCGCTTCCCCATATTGGCGGGCGGATTGGGGCGTGCGCATGTAGAGCCCCACCCCGTCCTGGAAGAACAGACCCACATCCTTGGGCAGCCAGCTGTCGATCCAGTCCGCGAACGGCGCCGCGCCGATATTGCTGTTGTCGTAGGCGCTCACCCACAACGGACGCGGCAAGGCGGAGAGCAGCGCCCCCATCTTGGGTGCATCGGCCCAGGTGGGGTCCGCTTCCACCGGGAAATAGTAGCCGGACGCGCGGAACGGCAGCGGCTTTTCCGCCACCCGGGCGGACAGGTCCACCAGCGCGGCCACGTTGCGCCGCGCCTCCGGCTCATTGGCGAGGCTCGCCAGCCCGACGATGATGGAGCGCGCCCAGGGCTCCCGGGAAATGCGCGTCCAGTTGGGCGGATCGGCGATGGTCTCGATGCCGAGGCCGGGAACGAAGGCGACGCCGTTCAACACGATCCATTGCAGCAGCAGGGAGCGCGCGCCCAGCCGTTCCCACTCCCCATAGGGATCGAGGGAGCCGGCATGAAGCTGCCAGACGATGCCGTCGATGAGCGCTTCCGGGGCCGCTTCCCGCTCTCGCAGCACGCGATCGATGCCCAGCAGGCCGAGCGCACCGACGGCGCCCGCCCCCACGATCAATGCGGTACGTCGATTGATCATCGCCCCCTTCTCCCTCCCCGCTCGCAGCCGCCGGGTCCGGCGCGCGGGCGCCCCTCACCAGAGCCGGCCGCCCGTTCACACGAAAGCGGCGACCGGAGGCCGGCCGCCGCTGTTTGCTCTCGTAACGGCCCGCCCGGGGCCGCGATGTCAGGCCGGAACCAGCATCAGGCGGCGCTGCTGCTCCTTCATGGTCTCCGCCAGCGCCTCGGGCGTCACGATTCCGCAACGCACGAGGTACTCGCCGATGCGGCCGTCCACGTCGGGGCGATAGTGCTCCATGGCCGCCTCGAACGCTTCGCGCTGCATGAGCCCCTTCTCGAGCAGGAGATCGCCGAGCAGAGGCGGCGACTGTGCCCCCTCGAAGCCCCGGCCGGTGCCACGCACGAGGCGCAGGCCGTCATTGATCTCGCTCTCGCGGGCGACACGCTGCACCGGCAGGTCGCCGATGGCGACGCGCACGTCCTCCAGCGCCTTGTCGGTAAGGGGCGAGGACACCGCCACCACCAGGCGGCCGGCCTCGTCCCGCCCCACCGGGATCACCCGGTAGCGCACCATCAAGTCCACCGGCAGCAGATCGTGGAACTCCCGGACCATGTCTTCGGTGACATGGGTCCGCGGCATGTTGGACTGGTAGGCGATGGCTTCCGCCAGCGTCTCGTCGTCCAGCCAGCCCTTGGAGACCAGGATGCGGCCGAGGGGCTGCTGCTGGCCCTTCTGCAGCGCCAGCGCCTCTTCCAGGTGCTCGGGGAGCACCGCCTGCCACACCATCAGCAGCTCGCCCAGCCGCTGGCGGCGGTGGGCGAAGGCATCGTTCTCCGGGAAGTCGTGCATGGTCTTGTCCCAGACGATGCGCCGACCGAGGAAGATGTGCCCCAGGAACAGCTTCCAGGCCCTCAAGGTGGCCGCGAAGTTCACGAAGTTGCCCATCACCACGCGGGGGATGGACATCAGCCCCTGCTCCCAGCCGTAAATAGCCGAGACGAAGTGGAAGCGCTGGATCAGACGCAATGCGAACGCCACCGCATTGGCCACCAGCACCATCAGCAGCCAGCCTTCGGTCGCGAGGATGGAAGGATAGCGTTCCGGGATGATGCCGAGTTCGCGGCCGAAATAGATCAGCAGGAACATCACCGCCAGAACATAGGCGATCACCGTCACGATGGACGTGATGATGCCCTTGCGATCGCGCATCAGGAAGTATTTGGACGCAAGGGAGCCCTGCCAGCCGCGGTGCTGCCAGCCCTGAAACGCGATGCCCAGCGCCCATCGGGCCTTCTGCCGGTAAGAGGTGCGGAAGGTGTCCGGAAAGAACTCGCGCACGCACAGGGGCATCGAGAGGCGGATCTCCTTGTCGTGGCCGAAGCCGAAGAGGGTCTCGCGCTTCACCCGGTATTCCACAGGGAACCGGGCGATGATGGCCTGCATGTGCGCCTCTTTCAGGCGCGCGCTGATGTCATAGTCCTCGGTGAGGCTCGCGGTGTTGAACACCTCGCCCTCGTCGTGGGACCGCAGATGCAGCACCGCCCGGCGGGAGAAGCAGGTGCCCACGCCCGCCGACGGCACTTCGCCCGCCACGCTCTCGCGGACCACGAGGTCCTTGGCGTGCCATTCGGCGAACTCGTCCATGTAGATGCCGGCCACCATTTCCGACCAGTGGCGTTCCAGCGACACCACCGGCACCTGGATCAGGTCCTTGCGCGGCAGGAGATAGTTGAAGAAGCGCAGCTCCAGGGGATGCAGCACGTCCTCGCTGTCATGCAGGATGAAGCCGGCGAACTCGGTGCCGCTCATCTGCTCGTGCTGGAAGATGGCGCGCACCACCGTGTTCAGGCAGTCCGCCTTGTTGGTGGGGCCGGCATTGCGCAGCTCCACCCGCACCAGCTGCTTGTAGCGCCGGCGCATGCGCTCCACTTCCGAAATGGTGGCGGGATCGTTGGGATAGGTCCCAACGAAGATCATGTAGCGCCGGTAATCGAGAGTGCTCACCAGATTCTCGATCATGGCGGCGATCACGTCCGATTCCTGCCAGGCCGGGATCATGATGGCGAGCGGCTGCTCGTCCTTCTGATACAGGGCCTGGGCCGACAGCGGGCGAATGAACGGCTCGATGGCGAACCGCCGGTACACCCGCCGCGTCCAGTACCACGCATCGACGAACAGGTCGTCGATGGAGGAGAGCAGGATCAGGACCGCCACCACCGCCGACGCATACTCCACGAGGAGGATGAAGTCGGCGAGCAGGTAGGGCCAGTAGAGAGACATCGCGGCAATCCCCCGATGCTCAGTTGCCCCGGCGACGCACGTAGGACGCGCGCATCAGCAGCAGGAAGAACAGTGCGGCGGCACCCACGCCCAGGGGCAGGCCCCATTCGGCGGAGTTCTGCCACAGGCGCTGCAGGGTGGCCACGGCGCCCTCGGTCTCGGTGACGCGCACGGTGCCGGCCTCGGCGCCCGAGGCGGACAGCTCGATGAGGGTGCCGTCCACGCCCACGATGGCCACGTCGCCGCGCGACAGGCGCACCGCCTTGCGGGGCGTCATGGGCGTCGGGCCGATGGACTGCCACAGGATGCCGCGGCTGCCTTCGGCGCGCACGGCCTGCACCAGGGCCACGTTCTTGAGGCCGGTGATGTCGAGGATGCGGGCGCTCTCATTGCTGCCGACGATCACGCGGTCGCCTTCCACCTTCGCCTTCAGGTCGGCGCCCTGGGCGGGCACGTCGAGGGCGAGGAAGGAGCCGGTGACGCGGAACGGCACGCCGGTGGGGCTGACTTCCAGGGTGCTGGAGGTGCCGGCCGGCACGCCCGCCGCCGCCGCGGCGCGCACCACGCGCACCACGCTGGAGCTGGCGGTCGCCAGATAATTGTCCGGCACCACCACGCGGCCGCCGCCGGACATGGCCGAGATCACGCCCAGGAAGTCGGCGCCGGAGACGGAACCACCGAGCTCGAGATTGGACGAGGGCAGCACCTGCACCGGGAACGCCTGGGGCGTCTCGCGGCAACGGTCGGAAACCGGCTGGCGCTGGAAGGTCACGCGCAGGGCGTTGGTGGCCCCGAGCGCATAGGTCGGGATCGCCGCCGAGAGGTGCTCGGGACGGCCATTGGCGTCGAGGCGCTTGGCCGCGAGCAGGACGTCATTGAGGAACACGGCCACCACCGGATCGGTGGTGGAAGCGCCGGGCGCGGCCGCCACGTCCAAGTTCAGGCGGCTCGGCAGCGAGGCGCCTGCGGTGGCCGAGGCAAGGTCGAAATTCACCGTCCAGTCGCCACGGGCCAGCACGTCGAGATTGCCGGCGGCATTGCCGAAGGTCGAGAGCGGAATGGAATCACGTGGGGTCGGCTGGGCGTCCACCGAGCGCACGGTGACGGTGCCAGCGGAGATGGAGCCGCGCCAGAAGCTGTCGAACAGCTGCGCCGCCTTGGGGCCGGCGCTGGGGCCGACCGCGATCACCGGACGGCCGGCGAGGGTCTGCAGGCTCAGCTCGTCATTGGCCACGACCGCGCCGCCGAGGCTCGCCGCCTTGCTGCGCCATTCGTTGAACAGCGCCATGTTGGGGCCACCCAGCCGGGCCGCGAGGGCCTCGAGGGCGCTGCGCACCTGGCTGAGCAAAGTGGGATCGGCCACCACGATGTCCGCGCCGAGGGGCGAGGATGGCAGCAGCAGCAGCGCGCCCACTTCCGCAAGATCGCGGATGCGATAGGTGTTGGCGCCCACGAAGTTGGAGAACGGAGCCACCACCCGCAGGGAATCCGGCACGTCGAGGCCGGACACGTCCACCTCGTCGCCCAGATTGGGCAGGGTCTTCACCTTGATGCGCTTGCCGGCGGTCTCCACCGCAAGGCCGAGCCGCCAGGCGGTATCGAAGCTCTCCTTGGCCAGGGTGCCGCCCGCCACCAGCACCGATCCGGTGCCGGGCATGGCGCTCCAGGCCGTGGACAGGTCGTGCACGTGGCTCGCGTCATAGGAATAGACGAAGCGGCTGGTGGGCATCAGCTTCAGCACGTTGCCGATAGCCCGCTCGTCGGCGCACAGATCCTGGCTGACCACCGACGACCAGGCGACGCCGAAGCGCATGAAGCCGGTGGGACGCGGCGTCCCGGGCACGTCGATGGTGGTGTTGACGCTGCCGTTCTCACCTTCCAGCTGGCGGGAGAACAACGGGTTGCCGTCCACCGACACCACCATCGTGGTACGACCCCCGTCGCCACGCAGATAGTCGGCATTCACCATGAAATGGGGATTGCTGAGCGGAACGCCCGCCGGCACCGGGATGTAGAGATCGCGCCGCGCATCCATCCCCTGGAACACGACGGGAGCATCCACGCCCAGGTCCGTCAGCGTCACCTCGCGGGTGATGAGACGGTCCTGGATGCGCTCCTGAAGGGCAGAGGCTAAGGGATCTGCGGATTGTGCAAAGGCCGATGTCGCGAGCAAGGTCAGGGCGACCAAGCCGGCCGGAATTGCGCAAGCCGCGCGACGTGCGGGATGAGGTGTCATGTCAATCTCTCACGATGGCGGTTGAATGCGGACGCTCGGCCCGGGGGCTTTGCGACAGCGACGAAATCTCGGGCGAAAACTCCGTGACGGATCGCCCGCAGATGCGGTCCACGATGCGGCGGCAGGCCTTGCCGTCGCCGTAGGGGTTGATGCGGTTGGCGAAGCGCGCATAGGCGCCAGCGTCGTCGAGCAGGGCGGCCACCGCATCCACGATGGCGTTCCGGCGCGTGCCCACGAGCTGCACCGTGCCGGCCTCCACGGCCTCCGGACGCTCGGTGACGTCGCGCATGACCAGCACCGGCTTGCCGAGCGCCGGCGCCTCCTCCTGCACACCGCCGGAATCGGTCAGCACCAGGTCGGCGCGCTGCATCAGGCGCTGGAACGGCAGATAGTCGAGGGGGGCCACCAGGTGCACGTTGGGCCGGCCCGCGAGGGACTCGTGCACCGGGCCGCGCACATTGGGATTGAGGTGGACGGGATAGACGATCTCCACGTCGGATCGGGTGGAAAGGTCCGCCAGCGCCCGGCAGATATTCTGGAAACCGTCGCCGAAATTCTCCCGGCGATGGCCGGTGACGAGGATGATGCGCTTGCCGGGGTCGAGCATGGCGAGCGGCGCGTCGAGCTCAGCCGCGAGGGCGGGATCCGCCGCAATGCGCGCCTGGGTCGCCTGGAGCGCGTCGATGACCGTGTTACCGGTGACGAGAATCTCGCCCTCGAGCCGCTCATTCTCCAGATTGGCGCGCGAACGGCCGGTGGGCGCGAACAGAAGGTCGCTCACCACATCCACCACGCGGCGGTTCATCTCCTCGGGAAAAGGCTGGTCGAGGTGATAGGTGCGCAGGCCCGCTTCCACATGGCCCACCGGAATGCGGCGGTGGAAGGCGGCGAGGCTGGCGGCCATGGCGGTGGTGGTGTCGCCGTGCACCAGCACGCGATCGGGCTTCACCTCATCAAGGACGGGATCGAGGGCGGCCAGCGCGGCCGAGGCCAGAGCGTTCAGCCCCTGATTCTGCGCCATCAGCTTCAGATCGAAATCGGGACGGATGTCGAACAGGCGCAGCACCTGGTCCAGCATCTCCCGATGCTGGCCAGTCACGCAGACAAGCGAGGTCAGGCCCGCTTCGCACGCCAGCGCCTGCACCAGCGGGGCCATCTTGATCGCTTCGGGCCGCGTGCCGAAAATGGACAGAATCTTCAAAGGACCGCACCGCTGATTCGAGGGGGGCCAGGAACCAGACACCGGGATGTCAAGACCTAGATACCCACCTTCTTGTGTGTCGCTAAAAGCCCCGTGACGCAAGCAAAGCCTGAATCTATGGCTAATATCGCACTATACCGGATTACCATTATGGCGGCCGGTCTCTCACGTTGACACGAGCGGTTCTGCCGAAGCCTTAAAGCGAGCGTAGGTATTTCCCTAACGGCAAATTAAGGCTTATCAAAGGTTTACGACGCGCGGCCGCGCCGCCATTCCCGCGGGATGTGGCGCGCACGTTCACAACTTCGAAAACAAGAAGGCAGCTTAGCCGTGTGGTGCCGCTCCGGCGCCGGTGGCGGCCTTCACAAGGGCCTGGGCATCCGCGCCGCCCCAGGCCGCGGGCCCCGCCAGAAAGCCCAGCTCGCAGCCCTCCCGGTCCACCAGCAACGTGGTGGGCAGGCCGAAGCCACGGCCCACCGCGCGCAGCGCCTGGAAGCTCTGCCCCTTGGGATCGGCGAAATTGGTCAGGTGCGAAACCCCGATCTCTTTCAGGAAGGCGGCCGGCTTATCGGGGTCGCGCGTATCGAGATTGATGGCCACCACCTGGAAGTCTGGCCCGCCAAGGGCGCCTTCCAGGTGATCCAGCTCCGGCATTTCCTTGCGGCAGGGCACGCACCAGGTGGCCCACAGATTGACCAGCAGCACCCGCCCCTTGAAATCGGCGAGCGTCACCGGCTTTCCGGCGGCATCCTGAAACGACAGGTTGGGCAAGGCCTTGGGTGCCGTGGCGAGCTTGAGCGCGGCAATGTCCCCCTTGGCGAACGGCTCCAGAGCCTTCGCCCTGGCCACGGAGGCCGCGCACGCGCCGTCACCGCCTGTGGCCACCGGGGCAACCCCAGGGGCGGAAGATGTCGTTGTCGTTTCGTGCTGCGAAACATTGCCGGAAAGGCGGTTCATCCCGTATACGGCGAGCGCGCCGATGGTGGCGCCGATCACCACGCCCAGGGCCACTTGGGCGATGGTGGGGTTCAAAGACACGTGCCGCTTGCCGCGGCGTTCGCCGCCTTCCAAATCGTCCCATGCCCCGGCCCGGTGCTTGGGATCGGTCTGCGGGCGCGGCTGTTCGGAATTGGTCATCACCGGAGGTCCGTCATGAGCAACAAGATGTGGGGCGGGCGGTTCACCTCCGCTCCCGACGCCATCATGGAGGAGATCAACGCCTCCATCGGCTTCGATCAACGTCTTTACGCGCAGGACATCGCCGGCTCCAAGGCCCATGCGGCCATGCTGGCCGCCCAGGGCATCATCGCGCCCGAAGATGCCCAGAAGATCCAGGACGGTCTAGACACGATCCTGTCAGAGATTGAAGCGGGGCGCTTTACCTTCCGCCGCGAGCTCGAAGACATCCACATGAACGTGGAATCGCGCCTCGCCGAGCTGATCGGCGCCTCCGCCGGGCGGCTCCACACCGCCCGCTCGCGCAATGATCAGGTGGCCACGGACTTCCGCCTCTATGTGCGCGACACCATCGACGCCCTCGACGCCCAGCTCGCCGATCTGCAGAAGGCGCTGGCCGAGAAGGCGCTGGCCAATGCGGCGACGGTGATGCCCGGCTTCACCCATCTGCAGACCGCCCAGCCCGTCACCTTCGGCCACCATCTCATGGCCTATGTGGAGATGACGGCGCGCGATCGCTCCCGCCTGAAGGATGCCCGCGCCCGCCTCAACGAGTGCCCGCTGGGCTCGGCGGCGCTGGCCGGCACCTCCTTCCCCATCGACCGGGAGGCCACCGCCTCCGCGCTCGGCTTCGCCCGGCCGACCGCCAACTCGCTGGACGCCGTCTCCGACCGCGACTTCGTGATGGAGACCCTTTCGGCCGCCTCCATCTGCGCCGTGCACCTCTCGCGCTTTGCGGAAGAGGTGGTGATCTGGACGTCGCCGTCCTTCGGCCTGGTGAAGCTCTCCGACGCGTTCACCACCGGCTCGTCCATCATGCCGCAGAAGCGCAATCCCGACGCCGCCGAGCTGGTGCGCGCCAAGGCGGGGCGCATCATCGGCGCGCTCACCGGCATCCTGGTGGTCATGAAGGGCCTGCCTTTGGCCTATGCCAAGGACATGCAGGAAGACAAGGAAGGCGCCTTCGACGCCCTATCCGCCCTCTCCCTCGTCGTCGCCGCCAGCGCCGGCATGGTGCGTGACCTCACGCCCGATGCCGAGCGCATGAAGGCGGCCGCCGGCCAGGGCTATTCCACCGCCACGGATCTTGCCGACTGGCTGGTGCGTGCCCTCAATATCCCCTTCCGCGAGGCGCACCACATCACCGGGCGCATCGTCGGCATCGCCGCCGAGAAGGGGCTGGCCCTCGAAGACGTGCCACTGGCCGACATGAAGGCGGTCGATGCGCGCATCAATGACGACGTCTATTCCGTGCTGTCGGTTGAATGCTCGGTGAACAGCCGCGTCAGCTATGGCGGCACGGCTCCCAGCCAGGTGCGCACCCAGGCTGAGCGCTGGCTGAAGCTGCTCAACGGGGAATGAGCCGCGCCGGTGGCGGCATCGCCCGGTGAAGAGGCGTGGTTAAGAATGTGTTTCACATGAAACACATGCCGCCTCGGCCGAGCTGCACGGAGACAAAGAAAGGGCGGCGAAATGAAGATTTCGCCGCCTGAGTTTTTCACGCGACACCCCCGTGCCGCGTGGGCATTTCACCCGGTGCGCATCTTTGAGCCATAAGGCCGCAGCGCAGGGATCGGCGCTTTCAGCACGCCGCCCGGCAGCCGCGCGCGGCCGGAGCGGTTTCAGGCAAGGCGGACACCGGTTTGCGTGAAGAACACGCAAAGCTTCGATGATCCAGGGCATCTCCCTGTTTCATGACAAAGGCGAGCGCCCCAACGCCCGGCAAAGGCCGCCGGCAGCAGCAGCAGGAGCGCGCCGGCAGGCCGGTTCCCTTCGGCCGCGACGCCGCCGCTTCTCATCGCGAAGCAGACGGCGCCCGCCCATATCGCTCCACCCGGAACCCCGCTCCAGGCAGAATCCATGCGCGCGCGGGAGCGTCAGACCCTACTTCTTCTCGCCTTCCGCATTGTATTGGGCGAGGAAGGCGATCAGGTTCGCGCGCTCTTCGGCGCTCTTGACACCGGCGAAGGCCATCTTGGTCTTCGGCGCGAGGGTCTTCGGGTTGGTCACCCATTCCTCGAGCAGGGCGGGTTCCCACACCTTGCCGGCGGTGGCGCCTTCCTTGATCTCTTCCGAATAGGGATAGCCGGCGAAATGGGCCCAGTGGGCGCCCACGATGCCGTTCAGCGGCGGGCCGACCTTGGTCTTGGCGCCCGGGCCGATGGCGTGGCAGGCCATGCACTTCTTGAAAACGACGGCACCCTTCTCCGGGTCACCCGCCACCGCGACCGGAGCGGCGGACGCCACCTCGGTCTTGGCCGCGGTGGCCGGCGCCTCTTCGGCCGCGGCCGCACCGGTGAGGGCGAGCAGGGCCAGGGTACTCGCAACCAGAACTCTCATCAGGCTTCCTCCTTTGGGCCGGCTTTCCGCCGACTCGTATTGTGTGTGCGCCGCCGCTCACTGCAGCAGCAGGATTTCCCCCTCACCGCCCACCAGGCGATTGCCCGCGAGCCGTTGCGCGCGGCCGGAAAGGCCGCCGCCGAACAGGTCCGCCAGGGCCGGCACGCGCCGCGCCAGAAGCAGCAGCGCCACCAGATCGTGGCTTCCGGTATCCACGAATCCCGGAGCCGGCGGCTCCGGCGTCTGGGCCAAAATCAGCGTGCCGCGGCGCATGCCACGCCCGGCGTCCGGCCCCAGCCGGCCGGCCACAGCGATGGTGCCCGCGATGAGGTCGTTGGCGGCGCCCGCTCCGGCATTTCCACCCACGAGCACGAGCCCGCCGCGCAGCCGTTCGCCGAGGCCCGCCCCGACATCGCCGGCCACCGAAACCATGCCCCCGCGCATGCCGAGCCGCTCGCCCGGCAAGGCGCAGCCCAGCCGCGCGCCGGCCGCACCCGAAACCTCGATTCGCCCGCCCGTGAGGCCGGCGGCCAGGCTCTCGCCCGCATCGCCCCGCACCACCAGCCGGCCACCGGACATGCGCGCGCCAGCGAGCACGCCCACCGGGCCTTCAACCAGGATCTCGCCATCGGCAAGATCCGCCGCCACGAAGTCGAGACGCGGATCGCCGCTGACCACCAGGGCTTCCGAGGCGGCTTCGCTCACCTCGAACAGGTCGCCCAGCAACACCCGCCGGGTGCCGAGCAGCACCTCCTTGCGCGCCACGCCATCCAGGCCGAGACCCGCCAGCGCCGCCGGCGTGACGCCCGAGAAATCAAGCCGCGCCTCCAAGGGGGCCGTAAGCTTCAGACGATAGCCGGTCATGCCAAATCCCCCGAGCTGGCCGTGCCGCCCGCGCTCGCCATCAGCTCGCGGAGCTTGAAATGGAAAGGCCCAAGATTGCCGCCATAATTGCCGGCATCGATGGCCACCACCCCCGCATCGGCGCCCAGCTCGCACACGGCGGCGATGCCGGCGCGCATGCTGTCGGCCACTTCCTTCTCGCCGAGGCCGTCAATGACGATCTCCATGACGCTCCCCACCTCCGGCGGTAGGGCGGAGGGCACCACCCCGCGCAGGGTCGGGCAATAGGCATCGTTGGTGGAGGCAATGAGGCCCGCATATTTGGAGCCCACCTTCGAGCCCGAGCGCACCACGCCGCCGGGGAAGGGCATCACCGCGCCTTCCACCTGCCCCATGGCGTCCACCGCCGCCTCGGCCGCGGCCAGCGCCGCCGCACGGCTGCGGGCCAGGATCAGGAAATTGCCGCCGCCCACTGCGGAGGTGACGGAGCCGGAGATTTCGTCGCAGACGAACTCGCCCTCCATCACTGGCACGCGCCAGATGCGCTGGTCGCCGATCTTCTTGGCCATCTGGTGCCCGTCCGCAAAATAGCGCAGGGCCCGGCCGAGCGGGATGGCCGGCCCGCCCTCCAGCCCCGCATAGCAGGCGGAGGTGGGCGAGGTGAGCACGCATTGGCCGACCCGGAGCGGCACCACCTTCTTCAGGTCCTTCAAGGACATGGCGAAGATGAGAACGCTCACGCCCGGCCGCCCGTCAGGGGTCTCGCTGGGGGCCAGCTCGCGCTCGATGGCGGCCTCGCAGCCGCAGCCGATGACCGAGGTGGCGAACCCGGTCATGCTGGCAGCGGCCGTGCGCGCCCAACGCGGCGTGTCGGCGGTGATGATGAGGCGGGTGCCCGCCATGGGGAAGGCTTCCGCGAAGCTTTCGCGGATTTCGACGCCGTTGAGGATCATCGTGAGGTCTCCGGCGTGCTTTCCACCACCTCGGGGCCCTCGCCGCCGCGAATCTCGTGGTCGGCGATCTGGTAGTGCTTGGACTTCATGCCCACCGCCTCGTCGAACCAGCGCTCCAGGCGCTTGTCCATCAGCGGATCGGACGGGGGATGAACGGCGAAGGTGCGGCCCTTCTTGAGCGCCACAACGGCACCGTCGCGGACCACGATGTCGCCATCCTTCAGCACCAGGCGCGGGGTGGCGAACATCGCCTCGCGGTCGTTGTCCTCCCGGTAGAGCACCACGTCGGCGCGGGCGCCGGCGCCGAGATGGCCGCGATCCTTCAGGCCCAGGGTGCGGGCGGGCGCCGCGCGGGTCATGATGGCGATCTCTTCCAGCGTGTATTCGCGGGAGATTTCGGCCAGGCGCGTGTGGGAGCGGGCCGCCTTGTGGATGCGCTCCAGCTGCGCATCACGGAACGGCTTGTCCATCAGGAGCCGGATCAGGTGGGGATAGGAGGTGAACGGCCCACCATTGGGATGGTCGGTGGTGAGGTAGACCCGCCAGGGGTCCTCCACCAGCAGGAACAGCTCCAACCCGATGGCCCATTGCAGCGCGTTCACGAACGAGGTGTCGCGATAGGCGAACGGCACCACGCCGCAGCCGGCATCCATCTCGATATCCATGCCGATCCACTTCTTGGGATCGGCGATGCCGTGGTTGCGGTACTGGGACATCAGATCGCCCGAGACGGTCACCGTCTGGCCGAACATGATCTGGCCCACATCGATGGAGATGTGCGGGTTGGCGTTCACCGCCTCCGCGATCTCCACCGCGCCGGAGGAGAATTTGCGGTCGCCCTCCGTGCCATAGGAATGGAACTGGATGTGGGTGAGGTGGAGCGGCCAGCCCTCGGTGGCGCCGATGGTGGCGAGCGTGGTCTTCACATTGCCCGGCACACCCAGATTGCAGCCGTGCAGATGGATGGGATGGGGCACGCCCAGTTCCGTCACCGCCCGCTGCAGGGTGTTGAGGATGCGGCGCGGGGTGAGGCCGTAATGGGGCCCCTCCTCGTCGAAATCGAGCATCCGGCCGTTGAACTTGAAGGCGTTGATGCCGCCCGGATTGACGATCTTGATGGCGCAGCACTGAGTGGCCTTGAGCATCCAGGCCACATAATCGTTCACCGCCTGCTGGCCTTCGCCCTGCGCGATCATGCGGAGCAGGAAGTCGTCATTGCCCAGCACCAGGAAACCGCCGGTGTCGAGGTTGGGAATGTCCGCCATCTCCAGATGGGCGTGGCGGGCATTGGCCCCCACCATCGCCGGCTCAAACGCGGCGGTGTAGCCCATTTCCGAATAGCGGCAGCCGGTGGCATGGGTGGTGGGTGCCACCCGGCCGCCGCCACAGCCGCACATGACGCCACCGAACGGCTCGGGAAACTTCGCCCGGTCCTCGTTCATCAGCAGGCGGCCGAGATTCACCTTGCCGCCGGCAATGTGGGAGTGGAGATCGATGCCGCCCGCCAGCACCACGCAGCCGGACGCATTGATGACGTCGTCGCTGGACTTGGCCGGGCCTTCCGCGGCCACGATGCGGCCGTCCTCGATGACGATGTCGCGGATGACGTCCACGACGCCGTTGGCGGGGTCGAACACCCGCCCGCCGGTAATGCGCGTGGTCATGCCGCCCTCCTGAGGCTTTCGAGAATGGCCGAGGCCGCGTCAGCAAGGCTCGGCAGCTCCGCCGCGCGCAGCGCCTCCAGCGGCAGGCACACCACGGAATCCATGCGGAACACCTGGCCGGCATGGTCCACGCCGGGCGTGCCAACCGGGATGAACACATCGGGCTCGCGGGCGAACACCGTGTCGGGATGGGCGAGAGCGATCACCGGGCCGCGCCCGAACTCTGGCGGCGCATCGGGCCGGAAGCTTGAGGCGTGCAGCACCAGATCCGCATCCTTGAGCGCGGCGGCGGTAGAATAAAGCTCCGGCACATGGCGCGAAACCCCGCCGCCCACGACGGTGCGCAGCGGATAGCCGAAGCGCCACAGCGCCATCTGATGGGCGCCGGTGATGTTGTCGCGTCCACCCAGGGGAAACACCACGGAACGGGTGGTCACGCTCAGCGCATCCACCATTGCGGCGGCGGATTCCGCCACGCTGGCGGTGTCGCGCGGGCTCAGCGTCGCGGCGTTCCACACGAAAACCGAATAGCGGGCGGCCTTGAGCGCCTCGGCCAGGGCCTTCAGCCCCTCCCTCACCGCCCCTTCAAGGGCGGGAATGCCGGCAATATCTCGTCCGGCGACGAGGGCCGCCAGCCCGCGGGCGGCCAGCGCCACCTCGGCCGGGGGCACCACGACTTCCGTGAGCTCATGGCGCGCCAGGGTCCGGCGGGTGGCGTCCGACAGAATGTCGCCGACGATGGCCACCCGGCGCGCGCCCTCCACGAACAGCGGCGCGGCCCCGGCCTCTCCGCCAGCCGGAGCGGCGCGGTCGAAGAAGCGATGATAGCTGAGATCGGGATCGGCGCCGAACACCACCATCAGGTCGCAGTGGTTGCGCACCTCGGCGAGGGTCGAGCTGATCCAGCCGCGGCGCGACAGGCGCTCCAGATTGGCGAACAGCCCCTCGGACGCGGCATGGTCGAAGCTGGCACCGGCGGTCACGGCGAGATCGAACAGGCCGCGCAGGCCGTCCAGATCGGCACCAAGGCCGGTGATGGCGGTCGCCTGGCTCGCCTTGAGCAGCCGCGCGGCGGCCTCCGCCGCTTCGGCAAGGCTCGCCTCGCGCCCCTGGATGCGGGGCGCGGGCGGCGCGGCATCGGTACGGGCCAGGAGGCGGCCGGCCTCGGCACAGGCTTTCACGGGGCGAATGGATCGCCCGCGGACAGCCACTTCCAGATCGTCACAGCCGAGCCCGCAGAATGCGCAGACCACGTCCGTCACGATGCGCTCCGCGCCGTCGCGGGTCACGTCGTCACTTGTCATGATGTCACCGTGCGAACAGCGCGAGGGAGGCCGGGCAGCACGCGGCGGCACCGGCTCCATGCGGAGGCTCTTGGCGAAGGAGTGCTGTGAAAACAGCGAGGCAATCATCGGCCATGGCACTGCCTTGGATGGGAGAAGAGGACCCGATCAAGACGCCGCGGCGGTTGCCCGCTTGTCGTTGCAGTGCGCTTCGAGGTTCTGTTCCTCTAAAGGAATGGCCCCGTGCGCCATGCGTCTGTTCTT
The DNA here is from genome assembly GCF_043831965.2 of Xanthobacter variabilis. Taxonomy (NCBI): domain Bacteria; kingdom Pseudomonadati; phylum Pseudomonadota; class Alphaproteobacteria; order Hyphomicrobiales; family Xanthobacteraceae; genus Xanthobacter; species Xanthobacter variabilis. Next base: position 1,112,011 of record NZ_CM195533.1, on the reverse strand, counting down.
GGGAGCGGAAGCTAACACAGGCGATCACGGCTTGAAAACCCATCACCTATGCCGCACCCGCGAGCAATTGTTGTGCGCCGCAGAAGCGGCATGGCCCGCAAGTGAGGCTCGCGGGTCATGCCATCACTTGAAGCACCGCACCTCGGCTTCCGCTTGGGCGCGGCGCAGGTCGGCGACAATGTCATCGTACATTTTCACATTGCGGAACACGGTAGCAGCCCGCCCCACGCCCTGGCGCATGGAAAGGATGGTTTCCGCTTCCACATAGCGGTCATAGGGCAGGATGGACGCCAGGGTATCGACGGAGCAGGAGCACCGCGTCATCGCCTCCCGCGTCTCGCCATTGGCGCCCATGCAGCCGATCACGTAATCGACGCGCGCATCGGTGGGATAGTCGTTCACCTCCGCGGCGTGGGCCGGGCCGGCCAGGGCCAGCGCCAGCACCGCACCCTCAAGAACCTTGCGGATCATAGGTCAGAGCCTCCTCCCACAAGCGGCCGCCGCCTTTGGCATCGGCGGTGATCGCGATGCGCACGATCTCACCCGGCAGATCGGGGGCCACGTCGAATTCGTAGCTGAGCGTTTCGAGACCGCGCATTTTCTTGGCATTGGGGTCGGCGACGAAGGGGGCCACCTTCACCCGCCAGCCCTTATAGGCGCGCCCGCCCACCGTGAAGTCGGCCGGCGTCACCTCCGCATTGTCGCGCAGGGCCGCGCGAATGCCGTTCTTGAAGTAGCGCGGATTGCCCAGGAGCTTCGCCGACAGATCGGCCAGATGATTTTCAAGGAAGAGAATCATCACCGGGTTGCCGGTCACATCCTCGAACGGCCCGGCCGCGCGGTGCCTCTCCGGGCCGAAGAGATCCACCGTCAGCGAGCGGGCGTCCTTGGGCGCGCTCGCCCCCGCCGCCTCCACCTTGATCTTGATGGTGTCGTCATAAGACGGCCCCAGCTCCGGATCGGCGACCTTGCGGCTGTACCGATAGACCAGGGTGCTCCCCGGCTGGGCCGCCTCCAGCTGCGGCGTATCGAACAGCAGCGTGGCGGCGGCCGGCGGGGCGGCGGCAGCGGCCTCTTGCGCCCGGGCGGGCAGTGTCAGCGCACAGGCGAGAAGGGCCGCGAGGGCAAGCGGCCGGAAGGATGGGGTCATCACAGGTGGGTCTCCGCCTCGCGCGGCTCAGGCGCGCCGCCGATGGTGCGATAGATGTAATCGGGCGCCGCCCCGCCGGCCTCCGCCGTGGCGAGGGCCTCCATGCGCGCGTGGAAAGGCGACTTGGAACAGGCCGGGTCGGTTGCGGAGGCATCCCCCAGGAGCGCCATGGCCTGGCAGCGGCAGCCGCCGAAATCCATCTCCCGCCGCTCGCAGCTGCGGCAGGGCTCGGGCATCCAGTCGGTGCCGCGATAGGCGTTGAAGGCGGGATTGGAGCGCCAGATGTCGCCCAGAGCGTGCTCGCGCACATTCCAGAATTCCAGCCCCGGAATGCTCTCTGCCGCGTGGCAGGGCAGCACCTTGCCGGTGGGCGTCACGTTCAGCGTCTTGCGGCCCCAGCCGCCGGTGCAGGGCTTGGGATAGCGCGCATAGTAATCGGGGATCACCATGTCGATGACGAGCACGCCTTCCAGCCGCCGGCGCGCCTCTTCCACCAGAGCGATGGAGCGATCCACATCGGGCCGGGCCGGCATCAACGCCGCCCGGTTGGCATAGGCCCAGCCGTAATATTGGGTGTGCGCCACCTCCAGCCGCTTCGCCTTCAACTCCACGGCCAGCGCGATGATGGCTTCCACCTCGTGGATGTTGCCGCGATGGATCACTGCATTGAGCGTCAGCGGCAGGCCCAGCTCCACCACCTTGTGGGCGAAGGTGAGCTTGGCCTCATGACCGCCCTTATAGCCGCCGATGCGGTCGCCGGTCTCGGCGGTCGCGCCCTGCACGGAGAGCTGCACATGGTCGAGGCCGGCATCGAACAGCGCATCGATCATGCCCGGCGCGCGGCCGATGCCAGAGGTGATGAGATTGGTGTAGAGCCCCTCTTCCGCGCAATGGCGGGTCAGCTCCACGAGATCGGGGCGGGCTGTGGGCTCGCCGCCGGACAGGTGGATGTGCAGCACGCCCAGGGCAGCCGCTTCGCTCAGCACCCGTTTCCAGGTGGCGGTGTCCAGCTCCGCGTCGCGGCGCTCCAGCTCCAGGGGGTTGGAGCAATAGGGGCAGCGCAGCGGGCAGCGATGGGTCAGTTCCGCCAGAAGGCCGATGGGATGGCCCACGGCGGGCTTCTGGCGCGGCTTGCCCTGTGGCTCGACCACGTCCACGGACGCGTTCTGGCTGCTGTCGGTCATCGCTCGATCACCCGGCGGGTGATGAGATCGCCGATCATGGCGAGCACGTCGCCGGCGATCACCTCCCGCTTTTCGTCATATTGCAGGGCGAGCGCATCCACGATCTCGGCGCAGGTGCGCTCACCATCCACCAGCGCCAGCACGGCGGCCGCGATGGCATCAATGTCGAAGGCCCGTTCGGGGGCGAGCAGCACATGGCGCTCGCGCACCGCATCATATTTCAGCTTCACCCCGCGCGGCAGGCGGGGCACATCGGTCTCGGCGGCGATCATGCCGTCGCCAGCCCCACGTCGAGCCCCACGTCGAGCCCCACGCCGGGAACCCACGCGCCCGGCGCCGGCCAGCCCGGCTCCACGTAAGCGAAGTAAAGGGCATCGAGCTGAGACCACAAGACTTCGGTCTTGAAGGTCAAGGCGCGGATGACGGCCTTCTGCTGCTCCACCGTGCGGGCATTGGCCTTCACATATTCCAGGGCGAAGTCCGCATCCTTGGGCGCCTGGTCCAGCCGGCGGCGGAAATAGGCGACAACCTTCTCGTTGATGAAGTCGTAATGCTCCAGCATGCCCGAAATACGCTCGGCATGGATGCCCGGCGCGAACAGCTCGGTGAGCGAGGAGGCTACCGCCTCCAGCAACGTGTGGTCGGCCACGAAGCGCACATAGGCTTCCACCGCGAACTTGGTGGCCGGCAGCGCGCCGTCCTTGGAGATCACGTAATCACGGTCGAGGCCGAGCCCATCGGTGAGCACCAGCCAGCGCTCGATGCCGCCCAGATCCTCGCCATAGCCGTCATGGTCGGTGATGCGGTGCAGCCATTCGCGGCGCAGCTCGCGATCCTCGCAGCGGCTCATCAGGGCCGCATCCTTGCGCGGAATGGCGGACTGGTAGCAATAGCGGTTCAGCGCCCAGGCCCGCACCTGATCCTGATTGAGCTGGCCGGAATGCAGGAGCTTATGGAAGGGGTGCAGATTGTGATAGCGCCGCGCGCCCACCGCGCGCAGGGCCGCTTCCAGCCCCTCGGGCGTATAGGGGGCATCGGTGGGTGCGGGCAGCGGCTCGCGATTGATGTCGAGATGCACGGTCACAGCGCGAACTCCATTCCATCGCGGGCGACGAGCCAGCCCGCCGCCTCCACCGCCTGGCGCTCGGGAGAATCCTCGATCAGCGCCGGATTGGTGTTGTTGATGTGGATGAACACCCGCCGCGCGGCGGGAACATCCGCCAGCAAGGCAATGGTGCCGTCAGCGCCGGACATGGAGAGGTGGCCCATGCGCGCACCCGTCTTGACGCCTGTGCCGGCGGAAATCATTTCGTCGTCGCGGTAAAGCGTGCCGTCGAACAGGATGAGGTCTGCTCCAGCGATGCGCTCGCGCACCGTGTCAGTGATGGCGGCGCAGCCCGGAATGTAGACCAGCCGCTTGTCGCCGGATGTAATGGTGACCCCCACCGTGCCGCCGGTTTCGGCGCCGATGACGAGCCGCTCATCCTCCTGCCACAGGGGCACCTTGCCAGGCACCGCAAACAGTTCCAGCGTCAACTCGGGCAAGGGCGAGAACGGCTCGCCCAGCACCACCGTATTGCGGGGCACGAACGCCTCGTTGACCACCGAGAACACCGGGTTGCCGCTCACCATGGCGAGCGTTTCCACCGTGCCGAACAGGGTGAAGGGCTGCGATTCACGTAAAGTGAGCAGGCCGGCGATGTGATCCACATCGCCATTGGTCACCACCACGGCGGAAATAGGCGAATGCCGCTCGCCCAGCCGTGGATGCAGCGCCCGGGTGGCCGCGATCTGCGCCCTCAGGTCCGGGGATGCGTTCAGCAACAGCCAATGGACGCCGTCTCCGGACACGGCCAATGACGATTGGGTGCGAGGAGCGACCCTCGGATCACCCGCCCAGGCAAGGCTGCAGACGGGGCAGCGGCAGTTCCACTGGGGAACACCGCCGCCGGCCGCAGAGCCGAGAACGATGGCTTGCATGATGAAGGGTGTCGCCCTTGCTGCGCTGCCCGCCCGTTCCCGGATGCAAGCCCGCGCGGGGATCAGACCAGATCGAGATCTTCGATCAGCGCCGGGAACGATACGCCCCGACGCCGCGCGGACCTCCCGAGGCCGGCTCTCACATGGAGCCGGCACCCGGCTTCAGAAGTCGGCCGGCAGATAGGCAGTGACTTCCATGCCAACGCAGACTTCGCACACCTGAGGCTTCTGCCAACGCATCTCAATTCCTCCTCATGCTGGGTTCGTATTGAGTTCCTGATTTTCATAAGAAAATCATAAGAACCAAACTGTAATGCAAATACACTACAGTCAGACCAAATATTGGCACGCCTCGTCCGCCACGCAAGTGGATTTTTCGCCTGACGTTCGGGAAAAAATCGCACCACAGCCGTGAAACAGCTTTTGCGGCACCGCACAATTCAGCTGAAACCGCACCATTCGAGCAACAAGGCCGCAGCGGACGCACCGGAGGATCAATGCGGGCCGGTGCCCGTTCCGGCCAGATCCAGCATGAAGCCGCGGCCGCGCACGGTGGCCACCTGGGGCCCGCCGGCCCGGCTCACCGGCGCCAGCTTGTTCCGCAGATAGCCCACATAGACGTCCACCACATTGAGGGAAGCGCCGCCTTGGCTCGCCCACAGGCGATCGAAGATGTCGCCGCGCGCCACCGGCCGGTTCGGGGTCGCCATCAGCAATCCCAGAAGGTCGGCCTCCCGCTCGGTGAGACGCACATGGATCTCGCCGAACAGAACCTGACGGGTGGACAGGTCCAGCACCAGGCGGCCGGCATTGAGGCGCTTGTCCTGCGCGCCGCCGAGACGGTGCATGAGGTGGGCGCGCAGCCGCGCCACCAGCTCGTCAAACTCGAACGGCTTCACGATGTAGTCGTCCGCGCCCGCGCCCAGGCCCTCGGCCCGGTCGGCCACCTCGTCCTTGGCGCTCAGGAACAGGATGGGGCCGGAATGCCCGGCCTGACGCAGGGCCCGGCACACATCGATGCCCGAGCCGTCCGGCAGCATGATATCCAGCACCACGGCGCAGGGATTGCAGGCTCGGGCGGCTTCCAGCGCGGCCTCGGCGCTGGTGGCCACCTCCACGTCGAAGCCCTCGGCGTTGAGCCCCCGGCTCAGCATGGCACCGATATCGCTGTCGTCCTCCACCACCAGGATGTTCATGGCGTCTCCTCTTCGCCCGCGCGGCGTTCCGCGTCGGGCAGCGGCAGCGTGATCACGGCGCGCAGACCCGCGCGCGAACCGCCCCCGTCGATATTGTCTTCCAAAGTGATGCGCCCACCGTGCTGCCTCACCACCCATTCCGCAAGAGCAAGGCCGATGCCGAAGCCCGAATGCTCACTGGATCCGCGCGCGAACCGCTCGAACAGCCCGGCCCGCTGCTCCGGGGCGACGCCGCGCCCATCATCCTCCACCACGATGCGCACGCCGTCCGCCTCGCAGCTCTGGCGCACGGTGATGCGGGTCAGGGGCGCGCCGTGGCGGAGTGCATTGTCCATGAGCCCTTCCACCACCTGGCGCAGCCATTCGCGATCCGCATGCACCAGGGGACCCGGCTCCTCCGCCTCCAGGGCCAGCTGCACCCGCTGGCGGCGGGCCGGCACCTCGAAGCTGAGGGCGGCCTCTTCCAGCAGCGGGCGCAGCGGCACATCCTGGAACACCAGCTCGATCTCGCCGCTTTCGGAGCGCGCCACCCGCAGCAGGTCCTCCACCCGCCGGTGCAGCCGCGCCGCCCGTTTGCGGATGGTGGCCAGCACGCTGCGGGTGAGATCCTCGGGAATCGAGGCCGCTCGCTGGGTTACGTCGCATTCCCCGATGATGACCGTCAGCGGCGTGCGCAGCTCATGGCTCACATCGGTGAAGAAACGCCGCCGCGAGGCATCGATGGCGGCAAGGCGCGCATTGGCGGCGGTGAGGTCGGCGGTGCGCTCCGTAATGGTGCGCTCCAGCACGGCCCGGTCGTCCGCCACCTTGCGGGCGCGGCGCGCCAGCCGCTCGGCCATGCGGTTGAACTTCGCCATCAGCAGGCCCAGCTCGTCCCGCGAGCCGATGGCGAGGCGCGTGTCCAGCACGCCGGAGCCGATCGCGCCCGCCGCCTTGTCGATCTGCCGCAGCCGGTCGAGCAGGGGGCGGGCCAGGGTGCGATGCAGCATCAATGCCGCCGCCAGCACCAGCACCGAGAGGCCGATGGCGCCCAGGCGCAGGCGCGTGGACAGAGCCCGCGCCTCCTCGCGGGCATTCACCACCCCCCGGCGCTCGCTTTCCACCAGCACCGAGAGCAGCGGTCCGGCGGAGGCCGCGAAGGCGTTGAGGGCACCGCGCACGGCATCGGAACGCCGCACCGGATCACGATCGGAGAGGGCGAGGCCGATCTGCCGGTCGAGCACGGCAAAATCCGCCTTCAGATGGGCCATGAGCCGGGCGCGCCCCTGGGTCGTCACCTCTGCCGCCGACAGGTCCTCGGGCGATTCGGAGGCCACGGTATCCAACACCGAGACCACCCGGTCACGGGCGCTCGACACGCGGTCGCGGTCGGCCGTGGGGTGGCTGGCATCGGCCACGGCGGTGATGCCGAACTCGGACAGGCGGGCGGATGCCTCGGTGAGCAGATCGAGCCGCCTCTGGGCGGCGATGGCGGCTTCAAGCGCCTGGTCGGTGGCGCCCACGGCCAGCACGACGCCGGCCGCCGCCAGAACCGCGAAGGTCGCGACGGCGGCGATGAGCGCTCCGAGCTTGAAGCGGATGGACCCCATGAAACGTCGGCGCGGCATGAAACGAAGGCGCGGCTCCACGACGGCCGCGCCTTTGAAACGGCGTCACGCGCCGTTCCGGGCGCCGGCCCAGAACCGCAGCGTGGAAGCAGTGCCCGCCGGCGTCAAGCCGCCCGGGCACTGCGCACGGCAAAGCTCAGGCTTGGACTCAGGCCTGACCGGAGGTCGAGAGCTTCTGTGCCTCGGCCTGCATGCGCTGCTGATAGAGGGCGGCGAAGTCCACCGGGTCGATCATCAGGGGCGGGAAGCCGCCATTGCGCACCGCGTCGGCGATGATCTGCCGGGCGAACGGGAAGAGGATGCGCGGGCACTCGATGAGCACCACCGGCTGCAGGCTCTGCTCGGGAATGCCCTGCACGCGGAACACACCGGCATAGTTCAGCTCGAACGCGAACAGCGTGTCGGCACCGACCTTGGCACCGCCCTCGATCTTGAGCTCCACCTCGAAGTCGCCATTGCCGCCGGGCTTGGCATTGACCTGGATCTGGATGTTCACATCGGGCTGGGCCGGAGGAGCGGCGAGGGAGCGCGGCGCATTGGGATTCTCGAACGAGAAATCCTTGGTGTACTGCGCGAGCACGTTCAGCGACGGCGCCGGGTTCTGGGTGGGGCCGCCATTCTGCGTCGCCATGCGCATCTCCATATGTTGAAGGCTTTGATAGAGTGAGCCCGAAGGCGCGCGGTCCGCTACCACGCTTTACAGCCGCCGTGCAAGGCTGAGGGCGCCGCACCCGCGCGCAGCGCCGATCAAGGAGAAGACCGATGGCCGACGAGACCCCTGAAGCGCCCCGCAAGCCCCTGAGCGACGCGGCCAAGCGCGCCCTTGCGGAAGCCGAGACCCGCCGCGCCGCCACCGACGCCGAACGCAGGGAGCCGCCGAAGGAGATCAACGGGCGCAAGGGACCCGAGCCCGTGCGCTACGGCGACTGGGAAGTGGGCGGTATCGCCAGCGATTTTTGATCCGGCAGGCGAGCAAAAAAGAGCTTGCCCACCCCCTTCGCGGCGTCTTGCTGGCTTCATGCGGGTCGAGTAGGCTCCGCGACGCTATCCGGTGAACCGGCTCGGCAGGGAGCCGGGCGCTGAAACAAGGGTAAGCGGCAGCCGACCGCTATCCGAGACTTTCCGGAAGCGGTCGTCCCCTGCCGGGTGTTCGTTGTTTCGAGGTTTTCCTTGGGTTCCGAGGCGCGCCGTTTTTCAAGGCGTTTCTTGTTTCAAGGCGCGCCTTGGGGTTCAGCGTGAGGCTGCACAAGAACAGCACCCGGTGAGATTTTTGGGAGGACGAGACCAATGGCGAAGATCGACAAGGTGATGGTGGGTGAGGCTCTGGTGGGCGACGGCAACGAAGTCGCGCACATCGATCTGCTCATCGGCCCGCGCGGCAGCGCGGCGGAAACCGCCTTCTGCACCAGCCTGACCAACAACAAGGATGGCTTCACCAGCCTCCTGGCGGTGATCGCGCCGAACCTGGCGTGCAAGCCGAACACGGTGATGTTCAACAAGGTGACCATCAAGGACGCGCGCCAGGCGGTGCAGATGTTCGGCCCGGCCCAGCACGGCGTCGCCAAGGCGGTGCAGGACGCGGTGGCCGAGGGCATCATCCCCATGGAAGAGGCCGACGACCTCTACATCTGCGTGGGCGTGTTCATCCACTGGGAAGCGGCCGACGACGCCAAGATCCAGTCCTACAACTACGAGGCCACCAAGCTCGCCATCGCCCGCGCCGTCAAGGGTGAGCCCTCCGCAAAGGAAGCCACCGAAAAGCGCGACGCAGTCAAGCATCCCTTCCAGGCCTAGGAAGGAGACCACCCTGGGCAGAGCGAGCCTTCGCCACTGCCGAAGGGACTGCTCCAGCGGTTGGCCGCCATCTTCCTGGGTCGTTGACCTCATCGCGAAAGCCATCGCCGCCACCCTCACGGGTCGGCGGCGATGTGCGTTCAGGCAGACCGGTGCCGCGCGGTGGGCCCAAAACCACGGCGTGGGATCGCTGGACCTTCACATCCCAAGGCTGGGCCAGGGGCGCGCTCACGCTCCCACGCCCTGAGGAAGGGAGCCACCCGGACGGCCCGGGTGGCGCAGCAGATGGCCCCTCAACGCGTCGCGGGTTCCTGGCGCTCCGAGGCCTTGTCCTTTGCCTCGCCGCCGGGCCAATAACACCAATGCTTCACCGCCCTTTCCCCGCAAGCAGGAAAGGGCGCCGCTCCGTCGGGAAGGCCCGGAACACCTGGAGCATCCGGTACACCTCGCGGGGTGGTCCGGCATAAGCCGCGCCACCCGCGCCGAATGGCGATGGCTCCGAACTCCTTTCCTTGTTGACGGGATTGAAGGCGTGCTCTGGCTCGTCGAGTTCACGCGTTTTATGCGCGCGAGCCGACATCCGTTAGGAGAAAGCGCTCTGGACCGCCGAGAATGCCAGCGCTTACGCGGGCGGCGGAGGCGGAGGCAAAGCGCGTGCGAGGTTGGCGGCGGAAGGCGCGCCCTCACAGCCCATGGGGGCTTCCAGCACTCGTTTCCTGCACGATCCGGCTACAAGCTCCCCGGCTCCCCCTTGAATGGGAGAAAGAGGAGACAGCGGCGCCGGCCTGGGGCCGCTGTCGGCCCGCGCAGACTGAGGCCGCACGCACGCGCCGCCGGCCAGCGCGCACCGACACCCGCGCTCAGTCCACGTGGCGTATGAAGGCGCCGAAGGCGCGCGGCCCATCGCCCAAGGGCAGGGTCGCGACTTCCTTGAGGCTGTCCGTGTCGATCACCGAGAGCGAGTTGTCGAACCAGTTGGCCACATAGACCCGGCCGCCATCGCCGCTGGCGGCGATCCCCTCGGGATAATCACCCACGCCGATGCGTCCCAGATCCTTCAGGCTGGCCAGGTCGAACACACTCACCGTGCCGCCATACTGGTTGGTGACGAAGGCACGGCCGCGGGCCAGCGCAACCCCATAGGGCCGCTCGCCCACCTTCACCGTGGCCACCACCTTGCGCTCGGCAAGGTCGATGATGGACACGTCGTTGGACCCCACATTCGCCGTGTAGGCGCGCCGCCCATCCGCATCGATGGTGACGCCGAACGGCCGCGTGCCGACGGGAATCACCGCCACCCGCTTGAGGCCCGTCGTCTCGATCACGGAAACCGTATCGTCATCGCGATCGGCGGTAAGCACGAACGCCCCATCCGGCGTCACCGCCACCCCGGAGGGCGAGGCGCCGGTCTCCGCCTCGCGGTGGGTCTGCGGCGCATCGGGGTCGATGACCAGGAGGCGCCTGGCATACCAGTCCGCCACGAACACCGGCGCGCCCGCCGGCGCGACGGCGATGCCCAGTGGCCCTCCGCCCACCGGCCAGCGGGCCAGCACCTTGCGAGTGGCCGCGTCGATAACCGTAACGGCCTTGTCCTCAGGGCTCGTCACATAAGCGCGCCGTCCATCACGGGTGACCGCGATGCCGGCCGGCTCGCCCGGCACCGGAATCTGCGCCATGAGCGCCTTGCGCTCGCTGCCCTTGCCTGCGCCGGCCACGGAAAGGTCCAGCACCGCCACGCGGTTGGCGGGCTGCTCCGTCACGAAGGCTTCCTCCGCCCGGGCCGCCGCGCCGACAAGCAGCGCGGCGGCGAAGACCATGGGCAGGCCGGTCGCGAGCCGCCTCACGACGGCCCCTTCTCCAGCTTGGCCTTCAGCGCGTCGAGCCCGCCGCGATAGACCGCGGTCACGGCCGCCACCGCCGCGTCGTCATTGAGTTCCGGCGGCGGGTCATTGTTGGGATAGCCGCGATAGAAGGCGCCCTTCCACTCGACCTTGGTGTGGGTGGCGTCGATGGGTTCCACGGTGATGGTGGAAGAATAATTGGTCACCGGCAGGACTTTCACGTCCACGGCATTGATGCGGTAGGAATAGCTCATCTTCTCGGGCTCGTATTTGTAGAGCACCTCGTCGATGGTGCCGCCGCCCGTGAGCGTGAGCTTGCGCGTGGCGTCGATGGCGTTGCCGCCCTGGCCGGTGCTGCCGGTGATGGCCGGATGCCAGCTCATGTCCTGGAAATTGCCGATCGCGGCCCACACCTTGGCTGCCGGCGCATTGATCTCCACGCTCTCGGTCACCTTCTTGCGGGTGGGACCATGGGCCTCGGCCACCAGCGGCGACAGCACCAGCGCGCCCGCGAGCGCGGCGGTCAAAACATGTCTCATCAAGCGTATCCTTCCCTAACGACTTCGATTGCAACGCTTATTCTTGCGCCACCCCATGATCAGGGGGCGAGCGGCACCTGTCCCGGCGCCAGGATGCGGTTCTTCACCAGATAACGCACGCCATGCAGCCAGGATTCGTCCGTATTGCCGCGAATATCCACCTGCCCCGCGCGCACGACGCGGCCATCCTCCCCCGTCTCACGCACTTCCAGCACGAACGACAGGATGAGGCTGGAAATCTTGCGGATGACCCCGACCACCTCAAGCTTCGCCCCGGCATCGCGGGCGATATCCCGCTCGCAGCCATTGCATTTGAAGAAGGGCTGAAGATCGGCGATCCGGGCCGCCTCCGGCGTCAGATCCACGAAGGTCATGTCGCCGGATTTCGCCAAAAGGGCCTGGAGCTCCGCATTAACCAGGCGGAGCCGCTCAGCCTGAGCGGCCAGCACCTGCGGGCGCGTGTCCAGCGTGTCGTCGAAGAACTCGAATCCGAACATCGCCGTCTTCACCGCCGCCGCCGACGCGGCCGCCGGGAGCAAGAGAAACAGTGCCGTTGCGGCAAGAAACGTCGAGCTTTTCATCATATCCACCTGAACGCGGCGCAGCGTGTCACAGTCCAGCGCCCGGCGGCAAGATGGGAACATCTTATTCTTTCCTTAGATATATCCGGTTGCGCCCGGCGAGCGATGATGCCTAGATCTGCGTCCCGAGATGGAACCGGCATGGTGATGATCTGATGTCCAGCCTGCGCGCACAGCTTCTCGCCGCCACGACGGCGGCGGCCCGCGCGGGCATGACGGTCGGGAGGCTGGCTGTCGCGGGGCTCGCGCTGGCGGGAATCGCGCTGCCGGTTCAGACGGCTCAGGCCCAGCCCACCAATCCGGCCACGGCCGCGCCGGCGGTGCTGGAGGTTCCCATCGGCCTCCTCACCCGCGAGGTGCCGCCGCCCCCGCTCTATGATCTGGCCGCCGTGCCGGAGGACGATGCGGTGGCGGGCGCGGCCCTCGCCATCAAGGACAACAATTCCACCGGCACCTTCACCGGCCAGCATTTCACCTTGAACACCACCTCCCTGGCCGAGGGCGACGACCCGGTGGCCGCCGCCAAGGCGCTGGTGGAAGGCGGCAATCGCCTCCTCATCGTGAACCTGCCGGCGGACGAGCTGCTGGCCGTGGCGGACGCGGTGAAGCCGCTGGGCGCCATCGTGTTCAATGTGGGCGCGCTGGATGACGGCCTGCGGGCCGAGCAGTGCCGGGCGGATGTGTTCCACGTGGCGCCCAGCCGCGCCATGCTGGCCGATGCTCTCACCCAGTTCCTGGCCACCAAGCGCTGGAGCCGCCTGTTCCTGGTGGTGGGCCCCAATGACGGCGACAAGGCCTATGCGGAGGCGGTGAAGCGCTCCGCCCGCAAGTTCGGCCTCAAGGTGGTGGCGGAAAAGCCCTGGACCTTCGGCCCCCTCGCCCGCGAGCGCTCCGACAGCATCACCAAATCCGACGCGCTGGTGTTCACCCGCGGCGTCGATGCGGACGTGCTGGTGGTGGCGGACGAAGCCGGTGATTTCGGCAATTACATCCCCTATCGCACGGCCGAGCCGCGGCTGGTGGTGGGCACCCAGGGGCTGACGGCCTCCACCTGGCATCAGGCACAGGACGCCTGGGGTTCGGCCCAGCTTCAGAACCGCTTCTTGCGCGGCACCAACCGCACCATGCGGCCCACCGATTATCAGGCGTGGCTCGCCGTGCGCATGGTGGGCGAGGCCGCGACCCGCACCAAGGGCGACGATCCCGCCGCCATGGCGGCCTATCTGCGCTCACCGGATTTCAGTATCGCCGCCTTCAAGGGCGTGCCCCTTTCCGTGCGCCCGTGGGACCAACAGGTGCGCCAGCCGCTCCTGATCGCCCAGCCCATGGGCGTGGTTTCCGTGGCGCCGGAAGACGGCTTCCTGCACCAGCGCACGCCCCTCGACACGCTCGGCTTCGACGAGCCCGAATCCAAATGCCACCTGAACTAGGCTGACGCTTTCCAGGGCCGCGCCAACGGCCCCGCAACGCTACAACGGCGCGCGCAAGACGCGCCGAAGACCGGGAGGACCCAGATGACCGCCTTTCGCCCGCTGCCCTCGCCGCGCACCCTCTGCGCCGTGCTGACGGGCTCGCTCGCGCTGTTCGCGGCCGGGGCGGCGGAGGCCGGCATGGCCTATGTCTCCAACGAGCGCGGCAATTCCATCACCGCCATCGACACCGACACGCTCGCCGTCACCAAGACCGCCAAGGTGGGCCGCCGCCCGCGTGGCATCATCATGAGCCCGGACGGCAAGGCCATCTATCTGTGCGCCAGCGACGACCATTCGGTGCAGGTGATCGATCCGGTGAGCCTCAAGGTGCTGCGCAAGCTGAAGTCGGGCCCCGACCCGGAGCTGTTCGCCCTGCACCCCTCGGGCAACCCGCTCTACATCGCCAATGAGGATGACAACCAGGTCACCGTGCTCGACGTGGAGAAGAACAAGGTCATCGCCCAGGTGCCGGTGGGCACCGAGCCGGAAGGCATGGCCGTGAGCCCGGATGGCAAGATCCTGGTGGCCACCTCCGAAACCACCAACATGGCCCATTTCATCGACACCGAAAGCTTCAAGATCGTCGCCAACGTGCTGGTGGACGCGCGCCCGCGCTTCGCCGAATTCACCCGCGACGGCAAGAAGCTGTTCGTCTCTGCGGAAGTTGGCGGCTCGGTCTCGGTGATCGATCCGGCGACCCATCAGATCATCAAGAAGATCACCTTCAAGATCCCCGGCATCTCGAAGGAGACCATCCAGCCCGTGGGCGTGCGCGTGACTTCCGACGGCAAGACCGCCTTCGTGGCCTTGGGCCCGGCCAATCACGTCGCCGTGGTGAACGCCGAAACCTTCGAGGTGGTGGACTATCTGCTGGTGGGCCAAAGGGTGTGGCAGCTGGCTTTCTCCCCCGACGAGAAGCAGCTCTTCACCACCAACGGCAATTCCAACGACGTCTCCGTCATCGACGTGCCCAACCGCAAGGTGGTGAAGTCCATCAAGGTGGGCGGCGCCCCGTGGGGCGTCGTGGTGGCGCCGCAATAGGCCGAGCCGGAGAGATCCCCTCATGGATGAGACGAGGCCGGTTCCGGCGCTTCAGGTCGCGGGCGTGAGCCACAGCTTCGGCCGCCGCCAGGCGCTGGACGACGTGTCGCTGGAGGTGCCCCAGGGCCATTTCGTGGCCCTGCTCGGCCCCAATGGGGCGGGTAAGACCACCCTGTTCTCCCTGGTGACGCGGCTTTATGCGTGCCGGGTCGGCGCGGTGCGCATCTTCGGCCACGATCTGTCGCGCGCGCCCTCCGCTGCTCTGTCAGAACTGGGGGTCGTGTTCCAGAATCGCACCCTCGATCTTGATCTCACGGTACGCCAGAACCTCGCCTATCACGCCGCCCTGCATGGGCTGGCGGGGCGGGCGCTGACGCTGAGAATCAGCGAACTGCTCGCTTTGGTGGGGCTGGCGGAGCGCGGCAATGACAAGGTGCGCACGCTCTCCGGCGGTCAGGCCCGGCGGGTCGAGATCGCCCGCGCCCTGCTGCACCGGCCCCGCCTGCTGCTGCTGGACGAGGCCACCGTGGGCCTCGACCTCGCCTCCCGGCGGGGCATCGTAGCGCTGGTGCGCGAGCTGGTGCGGGAAACGGGGCTCGCCGTGCTGTGGGCGACCCACATCTTCGACGAAATCGAAGCCACCGACCAGGTCCATGTGCTGCACCAGGGCCGTATCATCGCCGCCGGCGAGGCCGCGGCGCTGGCGGCGGGCAGCGCTTCCCTGGAAGCGGCGTTCCGCGCCCTGACCGAGCCCGACGAGGACGCGGCGGCATGAGTGGCAGCCCTTTTGCAACGCCGCCGCGACCTCTCGGGGCCAGGGGCTATGCCATCTGCCTTTCCGGCATCGTGTGGCGGGAACTGCTGCGCTTCGTGCAGCAGAAGGAACGCTTCCTGTCGGCGCTGGTGCGGCCGCTCCTGTGGCTGTTCATCTTCGCGGCCGGCTTCCGCAGCGCGCTCGGTATCTCCATCATCCCGCCCTACGACACCTATGTGCTGTACGAGGTCTATGTCACGCCGGGCCTGGCGGTGATGATCCAGCTGTTCAACGGCATGCAGTCCTCCCTCTCCATGGTCTATGACCGGGAGGTGGGCTCCATGCGGGTGTTGCTCACGAGCCCGTTTCCGCGCTGGTGGCTGCTGTTCTCCAAGCTCATCGCCGGGGTCGTGGTGTCGCTGGTGCAGGTCTATGTGTTCCTGGCCGTGGCGTTCCTGTGGGGCGTCGAGATTCCCCTTTATGGCTATGTGCTGGCGCTGCCGGCCTTCATCCTTTCCGGCTTCATGCTGGGCGCCATCGGGCTCGTCATCTCCTCGCTGGTGCGGCAGCTGGAGAATTTCGCCAGCGTGATGAACTTCGTCATCTTTCCCATGTTCTTCGCCTCGTCCGCCCTCTACCCCCTGTGGCGGGTCCGCGACGCGAGCGAGGCGCTCTATGTGGCCTGCCTCATCAACCCCTTCACCCACGCGGTGGAGCTGGCCCGGTTCGCGCTCTATGGGGCGTTCAACCCCGTCGCGTGCGCGGTGGTGGCGGGCACCACCCTCGTCTTCTTTGCCCTCGCGGTGATCGCCTACGATCCCGGGCGGGGGCTGATGGGCCTGCGCGGCGGGCCCAAGGGCGAGGCATCGTGAAAATCCCCATGTTCCGCACTCAGGCGCCATGCCCGGAGGCTCGCCAGCCATGAAGAGCGCATTCCCGTCCTTGCTCCATCGCCGATGCCGCGGCCCCCTTGTCGTCGCCCTGCTGCTGGCGGCGGCTGGCCCCGCGTTGGCGCAGCCGAAGGGCGATCCGGACTGGCCCTGCCCGCAGCGGCGCACGCCGGACATCAGCCTCGGCGCGGTGTGGAGCGGTCCCGACCTTGCCTCCGCCGGCCCCTGGACCGACGACCAGGACGCCGCCACCCTGGCGGTGAAGCTCGCCTCGCGCCGCACGCCCCTCGACCAGGTGGCCCCCCTGCTCGACGCGTTCGTCAAGGAAACCGGGCCCGAGGCGAAAACGCGCCTGGTCCGGGTTTTCGCCGGGGTCTATGAGATCGTCAGCCTGGAGCGCGGCAAGATCGTCGGTGGCATCACCCGCTACGCCCGCGGCCAGCAGCGCCTGGCCGAACGCCTGCGCGAGGAGGGCGACGCCCTCAGCAAGGCCAAGGATTCCCCCGAGGCCGCCGACACCCGCGAGACCAAGGAGCTGGAAGAGAAGCTGAACTGGGATACCCGCATCTTCGAGGAGCGCTCGCACTCCCTGGCCTATGTCTGCGAAACGCCGGTGCTGCTGGAACAGCGGGTCTTCGAGATCGGCCGCCAGATCCAGGAGCGGCTTTAGAGCGCGCTCGGGCGCGACAGCAGGCGGTGTGCGGAATAAACGCGCATAGTATCAAATACTTTCGGGCATTCCGCCGCCATCATGCAGCACTCGATATGCAAAGGGGCCCATCTGCGGGCCCCTTGCCTTGAAGACCGCGCGCCGTTCCCCCCCGCTCAGCTTCCGCCGCCGGGGAACGTGCGTGTGAAGACCTTTCCTTCCGTATCTTCCGCCCGCACCGTCACCGGCTCGGCGGACGCCTTGTAGCTGAAGCGGAAGGTGGGGTCCTCGCTGATGGAAATGCCGCCCTCCATGCCCAGCAGCAGGTGACCGCCCTGGGTGATCTTCACCTCGCGGACGAACCAAGCGGGCGTGTAGCCGCGCGTCGCCTCATCCATCTGGAGGCCAGAGAAATTGGGGTGGCGGATCTGCACCTGAGCCTCGTTCTTGCCCGCGTCCGCAAACGAGCGGAAGCGGATGTCGCCGAGATGGGCGATGGAGTCGGCCGTGTCCTTGGTGGCCGGGGCCGAGCAGCCACCGGCCGCCTTCACATAGGCCTTGGCCATATGCAGTTTGCCGTCATTGGTTTCCGCGATGGCCCGCACATAGGAATAAGAATTCACCCGCGTGCGCAGCGACAGGGCGAAGTCCTTCTGCCCGTCGCCAAAACTGAAGCGACCGGCCACCGGCGACGGATTTTCGTCGATGACGACCGTCACCCCCTTGAAGCTACGCGGATCACCCGGCGGCAGGGAAAGGGACACCGTGAGCGGCACTAGCGCCGCATCCTCCGCCCGGGTCGGCGCGGCCAAGGCCACCACCCCCTCGGCATCTCCCACCACCTGCTCGGGGAAAATATCGGGCGCGATGGCGCTCCACGTCGTCTCCTTCGGCTCGACCACCGCAGCGGGCCCATCGGCCTCGGCGGCCCGCGCCACCGGCGCCGCCAGAAGCGTCAACGCGATGAGGGGCAGCCCCCACGCACGGCGCGGCCGCAACACGTTTTCCATCATGCCATCCTCCCATTGGCGCCGGAGGCTCTTTCGGCCGCTCGGCAGCATTCAAGATCTGAACGCGCACACGCCCATGATGGATCCACCGCGATCGGCGGCGCCGCCCCAAGCCGCATCCACCGCGACCGGAGCCTCGGGGTGCAATTACCGCGCGGGGCCCGGCTGCCAGGGCTCCAGCCGCTCCAGGGGCAGGCCGGCGGCCTTCCAGCCGTCCACGCCTTCGGGAAACCAGGCGACCCGGTCATAGCCGCCCGCAAGCGCCCGCTTGGCGGCGTTCCACGACATCCAGCAATCCTTGAGGCAGAACAACACCACGAGCCGATGGCGATCACCGCCCGTCAGCGCCGTCAGACCATCCTCGAAATAGCGCTGGCTTGCCCCATCGAGGGCGCCGAAGCCCACATTGGGCAGCCAAGCCGAGCCGGGGATGCTGTCGTGGGGCAAATCGCGCCACAGCGTTCCCGCCGGCAGGTTGGCGGGGCGCGGCGGGCGCGGCAGCACATCCACGAACACAGCCCCCTTCGCCCGCCACAGGGCCTCCGCCTGGGCCGTGGAGAGCACCTGGGCGCCGGCGAGAGTGGCCGGGGTCGGCGCGCGATAGGGCTCGAAGCGATAATCGGACGGCTCGGCCACCGCCAGGTCAGCGTCGAGGGCCGGCTCCGCCCCGCGGGCCGCAGGGCCACCAGGACCGAGCAGCACCAGGGCCGCGAGTAGCCCCATGCCCGCAAGCCGCCGTGCCCCTCCCTTCACCCCCCCGCGCGGGCCGATCATTGGGCGGAACTCCCTCCGCCGACCTTGGCCGGCACAGCGGCGGTGATGAGCTGGTCGTCGTCGTCCAGCAGCGGGACGCCGTAGCTGAGCAGCACCGCTTCAATGTCACCGGCGCGCTTGCGCAGCACCTGGTTCAGCGTCTGCTTCCACTCGTGGTCGGTGGGCCGCACACCCATCGTAATGCGATAGGCCAGCGGCGGCCGCTCCGCCTCATGCACCAGCGGCACCACCTTGAGCGGCGCGCTCGTGTGACCGGCGAAATAGCCGGCGGTCGGCCCCCACAACAGCGCGCCGTCGATGTCACCCTTCGCCAGGTCGGCCAGCATCTGCTCCGGCGGGGAATCGAACCGCCGATCCACCAGAAGCGAATAGGTCTTGGCGGAACCGAGCAGCCCCAGCTCCAGCAGGTGGTCCGCCGGCGGCGTGCCCGCCACCAGCCCGAGGCGCGCGCTCTTCACGCGGGGATCGGACAGCCGGTCCACGCCGTCGAGCGGCCCTCCGGTCTTCACCACGAGCGTATAGACGGACTCGTAATAGGGGTTCGTATGCAACACCGGGTCGGCCCCGGCGGCATAGCCGATCACCACATCACACAGCCGTTTGCCGAGACTGTTGCGCACGAAGCCGGGGCCCTGCGGCATGTAGTAATAGCGCACGGGAACCTTGAGCTCGTCCGCCACGATCTCGGCGATACGGTTTTCGAAGCCCTCCCCCTTACGGTTGATGAAGGGCATGTTGGCGGGGTCGGCGCACACTCGCAATGCGTCCGCCGACACCGAGCTGGGAATGGTCTGGCCGTTGGCCCCCGTCGAGCTCAGCAACAGGATGGCCGCAAGCCCCGCCGTGCCCAGGGAGGCGATGAGATGGGCGAACCCCTCACTCGCCGAGGCAGGCTTTCTCGGCTTCATTGGTCGCCGGAGACTTGTTCTCGCGCTTGGCGGGGCGGGCGCGTCCGAGGGCGCCGTCGGAGCGGGCACGCAGATAGACATAGATGTCGTCGAGGTAGCACATGACGTTCTTGTTGAGTCCAAAGGACGGCATGACCTTCTCATTGCCACCTCCCACGTTTTGCCGGCCGCCCACCACCACTTCCTGGAAGTGATCGAAATCGAGGGTCTTCAGCGAGTCGATGAGGGCCGGCGCATAGGTGGACCCCATGCCGTCCGGGCCATGGCAAACGTGGCATTCGGCGTGGTACCGGCGGTAGCCGGAATAGGTGAACCAATCCACGGTTCCATCCGGCTGAATCTTGTAGGTCGGGGCGCCGTTCTTGTCGAAATACTTGCCGTCCTCATCCTTCACGGGGGTGGGATCACCCTGCTTGCTGAAAGTCTGGGTTTCGGCAAAGGACGGCGAGGGCGCGACAGCGGCGCTGAGCGGCAGCAGGGCCGCGGCAATAGCAAGTGCGCCGGCGCGCTTCATAAGGGCAGAGGAAAACACACGCTCTCTCCAGGCACGAAGACGGGGACGAGGTGCAGGCCCCCGATCGCGGCGCTTGGCCACGTCTAGGGGCTCAAGGAGCCTGCGCCTTCAGACGATCTCGAGAGACGCCGGCACGGGAGGGAGCCGTGCCGGCGTCGAGCCAAGGCTCGGGGATTGCCTGCCGGATCAATCCGGCAGCGCGAACACCGTGAGCTGGCCGCCAAGTGCGGTGTAGTTGCTGAGGGCGGAATAGCCGCCCACCGCGCCCAGACCCGCATTGGGATCGGTCAGGCCGGCCGCCAGGCCGATGCCCGCCCAGCCGCCGACGCCCGAGAGCACCGCCACGTACTGCTTGCCCTTGTGGGTGTAGGTCATCACGTTGCCGATGATGCCCGAGGGGGTCTTGAACCGGTACAGTTCCTTACCGGTCTTGGCGTCCACCGCCTTCAGGTAGCCTTCAAGCGTGCCGTAGAAGACGATGCCGCCATCGGTGGACAGAGCGCCGGACCACACCGAGAACTGCTCGGGGTTGGACCACACGATCTTGCCCTTGCGGGCGTCCCACGCGATGAAGTTGCCCATGCCGCCATGGCTGTTCGGAGCCGGGAACATGGAGAGCGTGGCGCCGACATAAGGCTGGCCGGGCGTGTAGCTCACATGGAAGGGCTCATAGTCCATGCACACATGGTTGGTGGGCACATAGAACAGGCCGGTCTGGGGCGAGAAGGAGGCGGGCTGCTGGTCCTTGGTGCCGAGTGCCGCCGGGCACACGCCGGTGGTGTTCACGTCCTCGCCATTGGCCTGCGTCGAATATTTCTCGACCACCAGCGGACGCCCATAGGTCGGGCTGTTCTTGTCCAGATCCACCTTGGTGGCCCAGTTCACCGCCGGATCATACTTCTCGGCCAGCAGCACTTCGCCGGTCTTGCGATCAAGCGTGTAGGCGAAACCGTTGCGGTCGAAGTGAACGAGGAGCGGGCGCTTCTTGCCGTCGATCTCCTGGTCGACGAGGATCATCTCGTTGATGCCGTCATAGTCCCACTGGTCGTGGGGCGTCATCTGGTAGACCCACTTGGCCATGCCGCTGTCGGCATCGCGGGCGAAAATGGTCATGGACCACTTGTTGTCGCCGGGGCGCTGCGCCGGGTTCCAGGTGGAAGGATTGCCGGAGCCGTAATAGACGGTCTTGGTGTCCGGATCGTAAGAATACCAGCCCCAGGTGCAACCGCCGCCGATCTTCCACTGGTCGCCCTGCCAGGTTTTCAGGGACGAATCCTTGCCCACCGGCTTGCCGAGGGACGTGGTCTTCTCGGGGTCGAACAGAATTTCATTGTCCGGGCCCATGGAATAGGCGCGCCAGACCTGCTTGCCGCTGTTCATGTCATAGGCGGTCATGTGGCAGCGCACGCCGAACTCGCCGCCCGAAATGCCCACCAGCAGCTTGTCGCCCACCGGCATCACGGTGGCGGTGTTGGTCTCGCCCTTCTTCGGGTCGCCGTTCACGGCCGACCACAGCACCTTGCCGGTCTTGGCGTCGAGCGCCACCACCTTGGTGTCGGCCTGGTGAAGGAAGATCTTGCCGTCGGCATAAGCCAGGCCGCGATTGACCGTGTCGCAGCACATCACCGGAATGACGTTCGGATCCTGCTTGGGCTCATACTTCCAGATGATCCGCCCTTCATTATTGAGATCAAGGGCATAGACGATATTCGGGAAGGGCGTGTGCACGTACATCGTGTCACCCACCACCAGCGGCGAGCCCTCGTGGCCGCGCAGCACGCCGGTGGAGAAGGTCCACGCCGCCTGCAGCTTGCCGACGTTGTCGGCATTGATCTGCTTCAGCTTGGAATGGCGGGTGTTGGCATAATCACCCGTCTGCAGCACCCACTGGTTCGGGTCCTGCGTCAGCTTCAGGACGCCTTCATTGGCCATGGCCCGCGCGCCGAAAAAAGCGCTGCACGCCGCCACGGCGGTCACCATCACAACTCGCCTCATCTGGGTTTCCTCCGATGGATGCGCGCCCGCGGCCACATCACGTGGAACGGGTAACGCACTGAGCGTTGTTTTCGCCTTTGGGGGACTCCATCTACTTCGGCAGCGTGTCACGACCGGCGTGATGCCCTGAAGCCTTGCGGTCACAAGGTGTCCCGCAGGCCTGCGAATCAATACCGCGTTCCCCGCGCGGTACCGTTGAAGCCGAAGCTGTGAGGAACGTAAGCAAAGTTCCTCTCGGACGCAATACACCAATTGTGGAGCGATAGGCTCCTTCTATATTGCACCTGCGAAGTAAACTTCTTTTCTTCTACCGCAGCGCAAAAAGCCCCGCTCCAGCTCCCCAAGGTCAGCCCGAGCGCCCTCACTCCCACTCCAGCTCATGAAAAGCGGCGGTGGCGTTGCGGGCGTTGAAATCGTCGAACAGCTCCCAGTCCGGCGCCTCCGCGCGGCCGGCCGAGCGTGCGGCATCGCTCATGGTTCCGCCGTCGCGCACCAGCCGTCGCACATCGGCCACCAGCCGGTTGAGATAGCGCTCGGTCGGCTCGGCCGCCTGCGGCCAGGGCTGGGAGGCTGGGCCATGTCCGGGCACCACCCGCGCCGCCGGACGCCGCTTCAGCTCGTCGAGCAGCGCGATCCAGCCGAGCGCCTTTCCATCCAGCGCCGGCACATGGCCGAGAAAGAGCAGGTCACCGAGGAACCAGGTGCCTGTGGTCTCGTCGAACACGGTGAGGTCGGTGGCGGTGTGGGCGGTGGGCCAGGCCTCCAGCAGCAAGGGCCGCGCACCCAGATCGATGGTCATGGGCTTGGTGACGGTCTCGTCCGGCAGCACCACGCGGGTGCCGGCAGCCCCCTCCTCGCCCACCAGCCTGCGGGTTGCCTCCAGATAGCTTTCCGCGCGCGCGGCAAGGGCTTCGGGCAGATTGTGATGGCCGATGAAGGTCACGCCGGGGCCCATGAAGGCAGCATCGCCCAGCACGTGGTCGGGGTGCATGTGGGTATTGATGACATAGCGAATCGGCAAATCGGTACGGGCGCGGATCGCCGCCTTCAGCGCCGCGCCTGCCTTGAACGATCCGCCCGTGTCTACCACCGCCACCGCGTCGCGGCCGATGATGAATCCGGCATTGCCGACAAAGCCCAGATTGCGCGGCAGCGCGAGGGCATAGGGCGCCTGATGCACGAACACCCCGGGCGCCACCTCCACCACCGAAAGCGGTACGGCCGCCGTCTGCTGCACGGCCGCCCGCGCGCCAGCTGCGGACAGCGCCCAGAGGGCCGTGAGCAACGACATGAGCCATAGAATGAAGTTTGCCGCGCGCCGCGGCATCGCACCCGCCATGGTTTCCTCCCGTCCTGGCGCCGCCGCTTTTGTGTCCCCGCCCCCACCGAAGGTCGGGCGGGCCGGGCGCGGTCGGCGCGGGTCATGCTGGCGGATGCGGGATGCCCGCGCCAGCGCGTTTTCAGGCCTGTGGCTGCGCAAGCGGCCTCCATGGCTCCTAGCCGTCGGCGCATCGGCGGGCAGCCCCGGTTCCACACCGTTGCGAATGCGGCCGCTATGCCCCTTTCAGCATCGGGTGGAGCTCCGCCAGCGCGGCGCGCTGCTGTTCGATCCACTCCGGCGTGCGCAGCTCGCGTGGCCGGTCCAGCACTTGCTCGCCCACGGCGCGGGCGGGGTGTTCGCCCAGCAGCACCAGCCGATCCGCAAGCGCCAGCGCCTCCCGCACATCGTGGGTCACCATCAGCACCGCCGCGCCGGTCTCCTGCGCGGCCAGCAGCACGTGGCGGCGCAGCTCCGATGCGGCGCGTGCATCCAGCGACACGAAGGGCTCGTCCAGCACCAGCAGCTCGGGCCGCCCGGCCACCGCCCGCGCCAGCGCCACCCGCCGCGCCAGCCCCAGAGACAACGCGCCAGGATAGCTCGCGGCATGGGCAGCGAGACCGAAAGCCTCCAGAATCGGGCCAAGCCCCTGCCGCCGCAGCGGCTTGGGCAAGGTGAGGCGGATGTTGTCCTCCACCGTGCGCCAGGGCAACAAACGCGGCTCCTGAAACACGATGCCGATGGCGAGGCCTTTCGGATCGGGCGTCACCCGCCCCTCAAAGTGCCGGTCGAGCCCGGTGAGGATGCGCAGGCTGGTGGTCTTGCCACAGCCCGAAGGGCCGATCAGGCACACGAACTCACCACGCGCCAGGCGCAGGTCCAGCCCCCTCACCACCTCGACGGCGGTGCCATCGGGGCTGGTGTGGCGCTTGGAGGCGATGTGGGCGTCAATGAGTAGCGGGGCGCCAGCGGCGGGCATGGGCTTCAAACGGTTGCAGCACGAAATATTCCACGGCCAGCATCACGGCCATGAAGGCGAGGGAATAGCCGAGCACGGCAGTGACATCGAACAGCTGGAAATAGACGGAGATGGCATAGCCCACCCCGTTCGGCCGCCCGAGCAGCTCCACCACCAGCACGATCTTCCACACCAGAGCGAGGCCCGAGCGCGCCGCGCCGGCCACATAAGGCTCGAGCTGCGGCAGCACCACATGGCGCATCCGGTCCCAGAAGGACAGGCGAAAAGCGCTCGCCATCTCATCGAGATCGGGCGAAAGGGCGCGCGTGCCCTCCCGCAGCAATACCGTGACGTTGGGGATCTTGTTGAGCGCCACCGCGAGCACGGCCGCCGCCTCGGTCAGTCCCAGCCAGATGTAACACAGCACGGTGACCACCAGCGCCGGCGTGTTGAGCAGCAGCACCAGCCAGGGGTCGAATGCCTGATCGAGCCCCCGGCGCCGGCCGAAGGCGATGCCCAGCGCCACACCCACCGCCATGGCGATGACGAACGCCGCCGCCACCCGCGCCAGCGTAGCCCCGAGATTGAAGAGAAGATCGCCACTCACCGCCTCCCGCGTCACGAAGGCGAGCACCGCCAGAGGCTGCGGCAACGCCGGGCTGTGGGCGAATGCGGAGGCGACCTGCCACGCCGCCACGAGAACGGCCAGGGACAATGCCTTCACGGCAATGCGGACAGCCAGCGCGCGCGTCACAATGCGCCGTCTCCACGCGGCCAATAGAAATCGTCCGGCAGTGCGCGCAGCGGTCCGATGAGCTCGCTGCCCCCCTGCGCCGCGAGTACCGACACGAGCCGTGTCGCGGCAGCCGCTTCCGCCGCCACCGGCTGGCGGGGAATACCGGCGATGAAGCCGCGCCGCAGGGCCTCGAAGGTGGCCTCGTCGCCGGCCGCCATCACCGCGCGGGCGGCGGCCCATCCCTTTTCGGCCGCGGGGCCCGCGCCCGCCAGTGCCGCCTTGGTCTCGCGCGAGGCTGCGGCGAAAGCGGCCAGCACCGCCGGGCGCTGGCGCGCGAAGGCGCCATGGAACACGTAGCCCACCAGAGCCGGCGGCGGCGTGATGCCGAGTGCCGCCAGGACCGCGTCCATGGTGACGAGGCGCCGGAAGCCCTTGGCCTCCAGCCGCGCCCCGAAGGTCCAATAGAGCAGGGCCGCATCAAGCTCCCCCTGCTCCAGCTTGGCCGCCAGCAATGGGGGAGCGCCAAAGGAGAGGCGCGCGGAGCGGGCCAGATCCAGGCCGGCACTGCGCCGCGCCTCGGCCTGCAGCAGCAGCCAGCTCTTGTCGAGCGGCCCGCCGGCGACTCCAAGGCGCACACCCGTGAGATCGGGCAGGCCCTTCAGCGCCGAGCCGGCCGGCACCATGACAGCCCCCTCCGCCGCCGAGAAGGGCAGGTAGACGAGATCCCGCCCCTCCACCTTCAACCGCGCCGCCCACAACAGGTCGCTGACCACGCCATCCACCGCCCCGGCCAGAAAGGCCAGCCGACCAGCATCATTGTTCGCCGCGCGGCGTGTTTCCAGAACGAGGCCATGGGCGGCATCGAAACCGAGCGCCGCCATGGCGGCGAGCTCCCACGCCGCGGTGCCGAACTGGAGAATGCTGAGACGAATGGACTGCTCCGCCGCACGCGCACCGCCCATTACCAAGCCGGCCTGGAGCGCACCCCCCATGACCGCCAGCATTGCGCGGCGCGTGAGCATCGAGCCTCCCCTTCATTCTTGTTCCATTCCCACCCGCAAGCCGGGACGGGCTGGATTGATGGCGGCAGTCTGAAGAGTTTTACAGCCACTGTCCAGAATGACGGGATTCTCATCTTTCTCTTAGAAATCCGAAAACCCTCTTATGAATGCCAAATATTGACTGACACCGATGTTTCCCTATGTTTCCGCAACAAGAGGTTTTCGGACACCATGATCAATGGGCCGACCTCACCACGAACATGCCCCCGGCGCCATGCGGCGAACAAAGCGGGGTACGAGGAAGCGACAGGGGGAGCGCACCGACATGAGGGGGGAAACGTCCTGGCACGCCATTGCGGTGGCCCTCGGCCTTGCGGGAGCGGCGCTGCCGGCAGCCCTGATGATGGCGGCGCCTGCCGCCGCGCAATCCGCCCCGGCCGCGGCTGAAAGCACCATCGACCTGCCCACGGTGAACGTGGTGGACACCACGCCCCTCTCGGGAACCGGCATCGACGCAGACAAGGTGCCGGGCGCGGTGACGGTCATCTCCTCGGAGCAGTTCAACCGGCTGTTCTCCTTCTCCACCACCGACGCCCTGTTCCAGTACACGCCCAGCGCCAACACCACCGACGTGCAGGGCAACGCCTTCTTCCAGGACTTCCGCTTCCGGGGCTTTGCCGCCTCTCCGCTCCAGGGCACCCCGCAGGGCATCGCCGTTTACCAGAACGGCATCCGCGTGAACGAAGCCTTCGGCGACACGGTGAACTGGGACCTCATTCCCGAGGTCGCCATCAACCAGGCGGACGTATTCTCCAACAATCCGGTGTTCGGCCTCAATGCTTTGGGCGGCGCCGTCTCGCTCCAGATGAAGAACGGCTTCAACTTCCACGGCTTTGAGGGGTCCCTGCAGGGCGGCTCGTTCGGGCAGATCGGCGGCTCGCTGCAATATGGCGGCGAGAAGGACGGCTTCGGCTTCTACATCGCCGCCGACGCGGTGCGCGATGATGGCTGGCGCCAGCACTCCCCCTCGGAACTGGCGCGCATCTACACCGATTTCGGCTGGAAGGGCGACAAGGCGGAAGTGCACCTCATCGCCTCCGGCGCCAGCAACTCCCTCGGCGTGGTGGGCCCCACCCCGGTCGAGATGCTGGCGGTGGACGACACCTCCGTTTACACATGGCCGCAGACCACCGACAACAAGATGGGCCTTCTGGCCCTCAACGGCCGCTATGACCTGACCGACACCTGGCAGCTCCAGGGCAATGTCTATCTGCGGCGGTTCAAGCAAGCCCACGTGGACGGCAACGACGCCGAGCTCGACGAGTGTTCCAACACCTGGAACCCCACGGTCGGCGACACGAAAATGTGCCTCGACGCCGACGACTTCAACGGCCCGCCCGGCGGCGGCACGCCGGCCACGAACCCCATGTACGCCGCCTTCCGCAGCCAGATGGTGCTCTATAGCCAGAACGGCAGCACCATTCCCTTCGCCGACCTGCCGGACAGCGCGCTCTATGGGGTGATCAACCGCACCTGGACCGACACCACCACCGCCGGCGGCTCCGTGCAGGCGGTGAGCACCGATAAGCTGCTCGGCCACGACAACTATTTCGTCGTCGGCGGCAGCGTCGACCACAGCACGGTCAATTTCAAGTCGAGCACCGAGCTCGGCATCACCAACCTGGCGACGCTTGGGGTGGCGGGCACCGGCATCTACCTCACCAACCTGCCCAATTACGCGCTGCCTGAGGAATACCAGGCCTTCTACACCCCGGTGAACCTGGACGCGACCACCACCTATTACGGCCTCTACGCCACCAACGCCTTCGACATGACCGACCGCGCCACCCTCACCATTGGCGCGCGGCTCAATATCGCCGACATCAGCATGAACGATGTCACCGGCACCTCGCCTCAGCTCAACGGCGACTACACCTTCTCGCGCATCAATCCGCTGGTGGGCATCACCTACAAGCTCACGCCCAACTCCACCGCCTATGTGGGCTATTCGGAATCCAACCGCGCCCCGACCCCGCTGGAGCTGAACTGCGCCGACCCCAATCGCCCGTGCATGCTGGAAAATTCGCTGGTGGCCGACCCGCCGCTGGAGCAGGTGGTGTCGCACACCTATGAGGCGGGCCTGCGCGGCAGCGGCAAGCTGTTCGACGGCGACATCAACTGGAAGCTCGGCATCTACCGGGTGGACAGCGACGACGACATCATCGCCCTCGCCAGCGAGCAGACCGGCTACGGCTACTACACCAACGTGCCTTCCACCCGCCGCCAGGGCTTCGAGGCCGGGTTCCAGTACATCAACGGGCCGTGGAAGCTCTACGCCAACTACGCCTATATCGACGCCACCTTCCAGTTCAATGGCTGGCTCGCCTCGCCCAACAATCCCCGCGCCGTGGACGGCGAGGTGTATGTGACCTCCGGCGACACCATGCCGGGCATTCCCCAGCAGACGCTGAAAGTCGGCGCCGACTACATGATTACCCCCAAGTGGATGGTGGGCGGCGACATCATCGCCGCGTCGAGCCAATACTATGTGGGCGACGAGGCGAACCAGAACGCCAAGCTGCCGGGCTATTGGGTCGCCAATATCCGCACCACCTACCAGGTGACGCAGAACGTGCAGATCTTCGGGCTCATCAACAATCTGTTCAACGAGTCCTACGCCACTTACGGCACCTATTTCGACACGGCCTATCTCGGGCTCAGCAATCCGCAGATGCAGACCCTCGGCCAGCCGCTGTCCGCCTATGCCGGCCTGAAGGCAACGTTCTGAACGCGCGCCTTCTTTCGCAAAGCAGCAAAATCTTGCGGCGCGAAGGTAGATCGGGCCGCCCATAAAGACCCTTGCGCAATGGGCGGCCTTCAGTCAAAAGTCGAACCGTAATGATTGCGTGCGGGGAAACAACCGCGGCGTCGCGACCGATGAATCACCTTCAGCGATGAAGCCCCTTCAGCGGTCAAAGGCGCGGCCACCCGCTTATGTTTCCCTTCTGCACGGAGCTGCGTCCATGGCGGAATCCGCCCCCATTCTGCACATCATCACCCCGCTCAACCATGCCAGCCCGTTCGACGTGAACATGGCGGTGGATGCGGGCTACACGGTGATCACGCCCTATTCGCGGGTCGCCCTGGAGGAAGTGCGGGACCTGACGCAGGACATGATGTTTTCCCGCCCACCCCAGGCGGCGCCGCGCACCGGCCTGTTCATCGGCGGCAAGGACGCGGCCCTCGCCCTCGACATGGCGGCGGAAGCCAAAGCGGCGATCTTCCCGCCCTTCGAGATCTCCATCTTCCCGGATCCGGCCGGCTCCTTCACCACCGCAGCCGCCATGATCGCCAAGGTGGAGCAAGCGCTGCTGAAGGTGCGGCCCGACGGGCTGAAGGGCGCCAAGGTACAGATTTACGGCGCCACCGGCGTGGTGGGCTCCATCGCCGCCGTCATCGCGGCGGAGGCCGGCGCCAAGGTCACCCTGGTGAGCCACCGCGAGATCGAGCTTGTGGAAGCCAAGGCCGCTGACTTCAAGCGCCGCTTCGGCGTCGATCTGGCCTGCGCCGCCGCCGTCACGGACCCGGAGAAGGCGAAGCTGGTGCCGGCCGCGGAAGTCATCCTGGCCACCGGCAAGGCGGGCGTCGAAATCCTCACCCCCGCGCACCTTCAGGCCGCCGAGCAGCTCCTGGTGGCCGCCGATGTCAACGCCGTTCCGCCCGCCGGCATCGCCGGCATCGGCGCCCATGATGCCGCCGCCGTGCTGCCCCACGGGGTGGGCATCGGCGCGCTCGCCATCGGCAACCTGAAATATGCGGTGCAGCACGAGATCCTGAAGAAGATGCGCGTGACCACAGAGCCGCTCTTCGTCGATCTGAAGATGGTCTTTGAGCTGGCCCGCACGCTGAAGGCCTGATGGATGGCCGCCGGATGCACCCCATCCGCGGCCTCTCGCGCGTCATCTTCCGCCCGCCAGCGGCATGGTTTCCCAACCGGCCGCGCGGGGGCATTTTCGGACCGTTCCAGGCCAGGCCCCCAGCGGGCACGCTTCACCTGAAACGGCGTTCCGGCTTCCAATGGGGATGGTCATGAACCTCCAGTCTCCCGCCACCGCCGGCCTTCGCCAGCCGAGCCTCGCCGCCAGCGTGCGCCCGCTCGTGGATGCGCTTATCGCCGATGCGGACGCCCTGCGCATCGCGGTGTCCCCCGGCCCGCTGGGCTGCCGCATCGTCGATGCGGGCATCAACGTGCCCGGTGGGCTCGAAGCGGGCCGGCGCATCGCCGAGATCTGCCTCGGCGGCCTGGGCAAAGTGGCGTTCGTTCCCAGCTCCCGCTTCACGCCCTGGGGCACGCTGGTGAGTGTTTCCACCTGCAATCCGGTTCTCGCCTGCCTCGGTAGCCAGTATGCGGGCTGGAGCCTGGCATCGGGCGACTTCTTCGCCCTGGGCTCGGGCCCCGGCCGCGCGGTGGCGGCGGTGGAGGAGCTCTATGGCGAGCTCGGCTTCCGTGAGCAGAGCCACGATACCACTTTGGTGCTGGAAACCTCTGTGGTCCCGCCCGAGGCGGTGGTGGCCGAGATCGCCACCCGCTCCAACGTGGCACCGGAGAAGATCACCCTCATCCTCACGCCCACGTCCTCCCTCGCCGGAACGGTGCAGATCGTGGCGCGGGTGCTCGAGGTGGCGTTGCACAAGGCCCACGCCATCCACTTCCCGCTCGATCACATCGTGGACGGCGTCGGCAGCGCGCCGGTGGCGCCTCCCTCGCCGGATTTTCTCACCGCCATGGGCCGCACCAACGATGCCGTTCTCTATGGCGGCGACGTCCAGCTTTACGTGCGCGGCACCATCGAGGCGGCGCAGGACCTCGCCAAGCGCCTGCCCTCCTCCGCCTCGCGTGATTACGGCCGCCCCTTCGGCGAGGTGTTCGCCGGCTATGAATGCGATTTCTACAAGGTGGATCCGCTGCTGTTCTCCCCGGCCCGCGTCACGGTGACGGCGGTGGAGCACGGCGCCAGCTTCACCGCGGGCGGGTTCGACCCCGTTCTCATCTCGCGTTCGTTCGGAGCGTGAGGCGATCCGGTGTCCGACCTTCTCATTTTCGCCGAGCGGGTGGATTGGCACACCCGCTCGCTCCTGTCCGCCATCACCGCCCAGGGCCGCACCGCACAGGTGGTGTCGCTGAAGAGCTGCGGCTTCGCCGTGGGGGAAACCGCCCACGGCCTGCTACTGCCCGGCTTCGGTGACGAGCTGCCCGCCGCCTGTTTCGTGCGCTCCGTGCCCAATGGCACGCTGGAGCAGGTGACGCTGCGGCTGGGCGTGCTCCATGCTCTGCGCGAGCTTGGCGTGCCGGTGATGAACGACGCCCGCGCCATCGAGCGCTGCGTGGACAAGAGCGCCACCACCTTCCTGCTCGCCCATGCCGGCCTGCCCACCCCACGCACCCTGGTGCTGGAGGACCGCGCCAGCGCCCAGATGCTGGTGGATTCCGCGCCCGGCGACAGCGTGCTGAAACCCATGTTCGGCGCCCAGGGCCGCGGCCTGGCCCGCCTGCCGCGCGGCGGCGCGCTGCCGCCCGAGGAGGAGGTGGGCTGCGTCTATTACCTCCAGGACTTCGTGGCCGCCGCCCATGCCAAGACCGGGCCCGACGACCCTGATGACGCCCTGCACGAGGATTTCCGCGTGTTCGTCGTCGGTGGCACGGCGGTGGCGGCCATGGCCCGGCGGGGAACCTCCTGGATCACCAATATCCACCAGGGTGCCATCGGCGTACCGGTGGCGCCCGAAGGGGTGCTGGCGGATCTCGCGGTGCGCGCCGCCGCCGCAGTGGGCGCCGATTATGCCGGCGTGGACATCATCTGCGGGGCCGGTGGGCAGCTTCTTGTCCTCGAAGTGAACTCCATGCCGGCCTGGCGAGGCTTGTACGACGCGACGGGGCGGAATATGGCGGAACCATTGGCGGCCCATCTGTGCGCCGCGCGGAAGGTGCCGGCCTGAAGGATTCCTCATGCGCGTCTTCATCTGCGAGTTCGTCACCGCCGGGGGGCTCCGCGGCCAGGAGCTGCCCGAGACCCTGGTGCCCGAAGGCACCCGCATGCGCGACGCCCTCATGGCGGACATCGAATCGTTGCCGGGCGTGGGCAGCCTCCTGCTCGCCCATGACGATCGCCTGCCCGCGCCGCAGGAGTCCTCCATCCCCATCTCTGCCGGCGCGGACCCCTGGGCGGTCTGGGCCGAGCTTGCCGCCCAGGCGGACGTGGTGTGGCCGGTGGCACCCGAAACCCACGGCCTGCTGGCGCGCCTCGTCCGGCTGATGAAGGAGAAGTGCGAGCACGTGGTGGCCAGCGATCTCGCGGCGGTGGAAACCTGCTCCAGCAAGCTTGCCACCGCCCATCGCCTCGCCAGCCTCGGCCTGCCCCACATCCCGACCTTTCCCGCCGCCCACCCGCCCGCCGAGCTCGGCGGCCCGGTGGTGACGAAGCCCGATGACGGCGCCGGCTGCGAGAACACCCGCCGCTGGGCCAGCCAGGCCGATGCCCCCCGCGACGATGGCCTGGTGATCCAGCCGTTCGTGGAAGGCACGCCCGCCAGCCTCTCCATCCTGGTGCGGCCGGAGGGAGCGACCCTGCTCACCGTCAACCGCCAGCACCTCACCGAAGCCGAGGGCGTGCTCAGCCTCTCCGGCCTCACCGTGGGCGGCCTGGGCGAGGATGAGCGCATCGCGCGGCTGGTGCCGGCGGTGGTGGCGGCCTTCCCCGGCCTGTCCGGCATCATCGGCATCGACATTATCCTCACCCCCGCCGGCCCGGTGGTGGTGGAGGTGAACCCGCGCATCACCACCTCCTATGCTGGCCTGCACCGCGCGCTCGCGGTCAACCCAGCCGCGTTCCTGCGTGAGTTCATCCGTGATGGGCGGCTGCCGGCCATGCCCCGCCTGCCCTCGGCCACCCCCGTGGAGGTGGGCTTGCGATGAACAGCCCGCGCCTTCTTCTCGGCTGGGATGTCGGCGGTGCCCACCTCAAGCGGGCGGTGCTGGACCCCTCCGGCCGCCTGCTGAGCGTGGACATGGCGCCGTGCGCGCTGTGGCAGGGGCTGGATCGGCTTGATGCCGCCATCGCCGCCCTGCCTCCGGCCCCGGATGCCCCCTCGGTGGTCACCATGACCGGCGAGCTGACGGACCTGTGGCCCGACCGACCCACCGGCGTCGCCGGGCTCACCGAAGCCATCACCGCCCGGCTCGGGGCGGACACCCTGTTCTATGCCGGTCCGGACGGCTTCGTGCGCCCGGGCGCGGCCAAGGCCCATGCGGAAACCATCGCCTCCGCCAACTGGCATGCCACCGCCGCGGCGCTCGCTCTGCGGCTGCCCGCGGGCGTGCTGGTGGACATCGGCTCCACCACCAGCGATATCCTTTATTTTGCCGACGAAAAAATAAAGTGTCGCGGCTACACGGATTCCCAGCGCATGGTCGCCGGGGAGCTCCTCTATTGCGGCGTGGCCCGCACGCCGGTGATGTCGCTGGGGCCCACCCTGCCCTTCCGCGGGGCCCACGTGCCGCTGATGATGGAGTATTTCGCCACCATGGCGGATGTCCATCGGCTCACTGGCGACCTGCCACCCCACGCCGATCTGCATCCGGCCGCCGATGGCGGCGCGAAGACGCGGGAAGCCAGCGCCCGCCGGCTGCTGCGCATGGTGGGGCGCGATCTTGGCCCCTGCTCCCTCGCGGAGGCGGAGGCGCTGGCGGCCTATGCCTCGGAAATGCAGGTGCAGCGTCTGCACTCCGCGCTTGCTTTGGTGCTGAGCGCACACCGGCTGCCGCCGGCGGTGCCGCTGGTGGGCGCGGGGGTGGGACGGTTTCTGGTGGCCAAGCTCGCCGCGCGCACCCATCGCTGGTATCTCGATGCCGGACGATTGCTGGCGGCCAATGATGCGCTGGCCGCCGCCGCCGCCGATTGCGCCCCGGCCGTCGCGGTCGCCCTCATCGCCCGTGGCCAGGGGCTTTAGCCCGAGAGAGACTGAACGTCGTCCGCGCTCAGGCCGTTCGCGCGAAGCATCAAAAGCCGGGACAGGCCCGCTTCCCGGCGTTCTTCGGGCAGATCCCCGAGGGCGGTGCAAGGGGTGGCCCATCTGGCCGCCATTCCCTCCTCGAAAGTGGGGTTTGTGGCGGTCCATGGGAATTTGCCACCACGCCCGCGTTGCGGTCCGGCGCGGACGCACCTAGGCTAAGGCATGGGCTAGTCTGAGCCCCGTTCAACAGCCGTTGCCTCATGACCGTTCATCATCAAAATCCCCGCCATTTCAAGGCCGTGTTCCAAACCTTCGAGGATCTGGCCGACGGCGCCGCAGGTCCCGGCCGGCTGGCCGACCTCAGGGCCGAGCTGGCCCGTCGCGGCCTCGACGGTTACGTGGTCCCGCGCGCGGACGCACACCAGAACGAATATGTGCCGCCCTGTGAGGAGCGCCTCTCCTGGCTGACCGGCTTCACCGGCTCCGCCGGCCTTCTGATCGTGCTCGCGGACAAGGCCGCCCTGTTCGTGGACGGCCGCTATACGCTGCAGGCCCCGGCGCAGGTGGAAACCAGCGCCTTCACGGTGGTGCCGCTGGCGGAACTGCGGCCGGAAAAGTGGCTTGAGACCCATCTGCCCAAGGGCGCGAGCCTGGGCTTCGACCCCTGGCGCACCACCCTTGACGGGCGCGAGCGTTTCGCCAAGGCGGTGGCCACCGCTGGCGGCATCCTGGTGCCGGTGCCCGAAGACCCCTTCGACGCCATCTGGACCGACCGGCCAGAACCGCCGCGTGCGCCCATCCGCCTGCTCGATCTCGCCATTGCGGGGGAGGACGTTCCGGCGAAGCTGGGCCGGGTGCAGGAGGCGCTGGTCGAGCAGAAGCTCGACGGAGCGCTGATTTCCGACCCCCACGGCACCGCCTGGCTGTTCAACATCCGCGGCGCCGACGTGGACCACACCCCGCTGCCGCTCTCCTGGTGCATCGTCCCCGCCGGCGGCCGCCCCCAGCTGTTCGTGGAGCACGCCAAGCTCACCCATGAGGTGCGCGCGGCGCTGGAGGCCCACGCGGATCTTCACACCACCGGCGATCTGGAGGCGACCCTGTCCCGCCTCGCCCAGGGCCGGACCTATCGGGTTGACCAGGCAACCGCCCCGGTGCACCTCGCGCAGGTCATCGAGGCGGCGGGCGGCACGGTGAGCAAGGGGGCGGACCCCATCGCGCTGCTGAAGGCCTGCAAGAATCCGGCGGAGATCGCCGGCATGCGCGCCGCCCACCTGCGCGACGCGGTGGCGGTGACGCGGTTCCTGGCCTGGTTCGAATATGAGGCGCCGAGCGGTCGGCTCACCGAGATCGACGCGGTCGAGGCGCTGGAAACTTTCCGGCGCGACACCGGCGAGCTCTCGGACATCTCCTTCCCCACCATTGCCGGCGCCGGCGAGAACGGGGCGATCGTGCATTATCGGGTGACGCGGGCCACCAACCGCACCATCCACCCGCACGAGCTGTTCCTGCTGGATTCGGGCGCTCAATATCCGGACGGCACCACCGACATCACCCGCACGGTCGCCGTCGGCATGCCGTCGGAAGAAATGCGGGCGCGCTACACGCTGGTGCTGAAGGGGCACCTGGCCCTGACCCTGGCGGTATTCCCCAAGGGTATCAACGGCGCCCAGCTCGACCCCTTCGCGCGCCAGTTCCTGTGGGCCGCCGGGCTCGATTTCGACCACGGCACCGGCCACGGCGTGGGTGCCGGCCTTTCCGTGCACGAAGGGCCGGCCCGCATTTCCCAGCTCGGCCACGTGCCGCTGGCCGAAGGCATGATCCTCTCCAACGAGCCCGGCTATTACAAAACCGGCGGCTACGGCATCCGCATCGAGAATCTGGTGCTGGTGGAAGCCCGCTCAGTGCCGGGGGCGGAGAAACCCTGCCTTGGGTTCTCCACGCTCACGCTGGTGCCCTATGATCGCAAGCTGATCGACCTCAGCCTCATCACAGTGGCGGAACGCGGCGCCATCGACGCCTATCACCGGCTGGTGCGTAACGCCCTGTCGCCCCTGCTCTCGGGCGATGACCTCGCCTGGCTCATCCGCGCCACCGCTCCTCTTTGAGACAAGTGGCGCCCGCAGAACGCAAGGACCCGCGCGCCGAGCACGCGGGTCCGCGCCATCAGCTCAGAGCGGCGGGTGGGGAATGGCGGCGATGAGGGCGCGCGTATAGTCCTGCTTCGGCGCCTCCAGCACCTCGGCGCAGACCCCCTCCTCCACGATGCGCCCGCCCTTCATGACGATGACGCGGTCGCACAGCAGCCGCACCACGGCAAGGTCGTGGGACACGAAGAGGTAGCTCATGCCGAGCTTCTCCTTCAGGTCCACCAGCAGGTTCAGCACCACGGCCTGCACCGAGACGTCGAGCGCCGCCGTGGGCTCGTCCAGCACCAGCAGATCGGGCGAGACGGCGATGGCGCGGGCGATACCCACGCGCGCCTTCTGTCCGCCGGAAAGCTGATGGGGGAAGCGATCCAGCAGATGAGCCGGCAGCCCGCACAACTCGGCCAGCTCCGCCACCCGGGCGTCGAGGGCCGCCCGTGGCATGCTGCGTCGATCGCCGCGCGCACCCAGGCGAAGCAAGGGATCGGCAATGGCCCGACGGGCGGTGAAGCGGGGGTTCAGGCTGTCCGTGGCATCCTGGAACACCATCTGCAGGCGTCCGCGATAGGGCGAAGAGGCGAACTTGCCCGCCGACACGGCGCCGACATCCACACCGTCGAAGCGAATGATGCCGGAGGTCGGGTCCAGCAACCGCATGATCATGGCCGAGGTGGTGGACTTGCCGCAGCCCGATTCGCCCACCAGCCCCACGCTCTCCCCCCGCCCCACCGTGAAGGAAATGCCGTCCACCGCGCGGAACACGCCCGTGGGATCCGCCTTCAGCGGATATTCCTTCACCAGGTTTTCCACCTCCAGCAGCGGCGTGGCGGCCGCCGCAGGCACCGGGGCGGGCGGGGCATCGGCCGGCTGCGCGTCCTCCGGCAGCAGGTCGCGCACATTGCCGGTGCCGTGGGGCGTCGCCCGCAGCAGACGCTTCGTATAAGCGTGCTGCGGGTTGCGGAAGAGTTCGAGCGCCGGGGCGGTTTCCACCACTTCGCCGCTCTTCATCACGATGAGGTGGTCGCAATAGGCCGCCGCCAGCCCCAGATCGTGGGTGATGAGGATCATGGCCATGCCGCGCTCGCGCGTCAGCTCGGCCACCAGGTCCATCACCGCCTTCTGGGTGGTCACGTCGAGGCCCGTGGTAGGCTCGTCGGCAATGAGCAGCTGCGGCCGGCAGGCCAGCGCCAGCGCGATGACGATGCGCTGGCACATGCCGCCGGACAGCTCGAATGGGTAGGAGTGGTAGCGCTCCTCCGGATTGTTGATGCGCACGGCCCGCAAGGCTTCGATAGCCTTCTCGCGCACGTTGGAGCGGTCCGCCTGCACATGCTGGCGCAGCACGTCCTCAATCTGGTGGCCCACCTTGCGGATGGGGTTCAGCGCCGCCCGCGGGTTCTGGAAGATCATGGAGATCTCGCGCCCGCGAATGTCGCGCATGGTGCGCTCGGACGCCTGGGCGATATCCACGCCATCGAAGCTGATACCGCCGCCCGCGATCACACCCGCCGCATCGAGAATGCGCATGAGCGAATAGGAGGTGACCGACTTGCCGGACCCCGATTCGCCGACAATCCCCAGGGTGCGCCCCTTCTCCAGGGTGAAGCTGACATGGCGCACCGCATGGACGACGCCGTTGCGGGTCTTGAAATCGACGCTGAGATCGCGCACGTCCACGAAGGCGGTCATGGGCCTGTCCTCATACCATCGTCCCGGTGCTGGCGGACCATCCCGGGGGTTTCGGCATCAGCTGCGCTGGCGCGGATCGACAATGTCGCGCAGCCCGTCGCCCAGCATGTTGAAGGTGAATACGGCCAGCATCAGCGCCGCGCCGGGGAACAGGGCCAGCCACCATTCGCCGGAGACGATGAAGCGGGCGCCCTCGGCCACCATGATGCCCCATTCCGGCGTCGGCGGGCGCACGCCCAGGCCGATGAAGGAGAGGCCCGCCGCGTTCAGGATGGCCCAGCCCAGATTGAGCGAGATCTGCACCATCATGGGCGGCAGCGCATTGGGGAAGATCTGGGTGGCGAGCACCGAGATGTCCGAATGGCCCGAAAGCCGCGCCGCCTGCACGAAGCCGGCCTCGCGGCGGATGTTCACCTCGGTGCGGCTCAGGCGGGCATAGAAAGGCAGGTTCACGATGGCGGTGGCGAGCACGATATTGCCCACCGAATTGCCCAGCGCCGCCACGATGCCCATGGCCAGCACGAACAGCGGAAACGCCATCAGCGTATCGAGCACCCGCGACACGATACGATCGGTCCAGCCGCCGTAGAAGCCCGCGAGCGACCCCAGCACCGAGCCCGCGGCGAAGGACAGCGCCACCGCCGACAGGGCGATGGCGAGATCCAGCCGGCTTGCCACCACCACCCGCGAGAATACGTCGCGCCCGAGATCGTCGGTGCCGAACCAGTGGCTGAGCGAAGGCGGCTTCAGCGCATTGACGGCATTGGTGGCGAGCGGGTCGTGCGGCACGATGGCGGGCCCGAGCACGGCCGCCACCAGGAATAGCGCCAGCAGCACGAAGGCCAGCAGCGTCATGGGGTTGGCGCGCAGCACATAGAGCATGTGCCGGCCGATGCCGCCGCTCGCGCGCGGAGCCGGGGCTGACGTCTGTGGGGTGCCATCCATGATGCTCATCCGTCAAAGCCCACGCGCGGGTCGATCAGCGTGTAGGAAAGATCGATCAGAAGATTCACGACCACGAACAGGATCGCCATCACGAGAACGAAGCCCTGCACGGCGGCATAGTCCGACACCACCAGCGCCTCGACCGCGTAGGAGCCGATGCCGGGCCAGGCGAACACCTTCTCCACCAGCACATTGGCGCCGAGGGCGAAGGAAAAGACCATGCCGAAGGTGGTGATGACCGGCAGCAGCGCATTGCGGAACGCGTAGCTGAACAGAACCTGCCGTCGCGAGAGGCCGGCCGCCCGGGCGGTGCGGATGAAGTCGCTGCCCAGCACCTGGAGCATGGCGGCCCGCGTCATGCGCGCCAGGGGCGCCAGCGTGAAGATGGCCAGCGTGACCGCCGGCAGTATCAGCTGGCCAAAGGCCGCACCCGCCGTTTCCGCATCACCGGCCAGAAGCGCATCGATGACGAAAAAGCCAGTGACCGGCGGCGGCGAGATATAGGCGAAGTCCAGCCGGCCGATGGGCGCCGGGGCAAGGCCCAGCTGATAATAGAAGACATAGACCAGAGCGAGCCCGGTGAAGAACACCGGCAGCGACACGCCAGCCGTCACCACCACCCGGCACAGGTGATCGATGAAGGTGCCCTGGCGGGTGGCTGCCAGAATGCCGAGCGGCACCGCGATGGCCACCGAAAGCGCCAGCGCCGACAGGGTCAGCTCCAGAGAAGCCGGCAGGCGCGTGACGATATCCGACAGCACGGTCTGACCGGTGGAGATGGACTGGCCGAGATCGCCAGTGGCCAGATCCTGCAGATAGCGCAGGAATTGCGCGGCCAGCGGCTTGTCGAGCCCCAGCGCCGCACGCACCTGGGCGATGGATTCCGGCGTGGCGGCCGGTCCCGCGAAATAGGCCGCCGGATCACCCGGCAGCGCCCGCGTCAGGATGAAGGTGACGACGATGACGCCGAACAGTGTCGGGATCGCCTGCGCGAGGCGCTTCAGGACGATCATGCCCCTCGACGAGGTCATCGCCACGCTCCTTTTTGCAGATAGGGGAAGCCGGCCGCGCCGAGGCGGCCGGAACGGTTCAGGACTTGGTGAGGGGCCGCGCGTCGGGCTGGCGGTGGAACCAGTATTCATAACCGCCGATCTTCGGCGTCATGGCCGAGGACAAGGCCGGCTGCCACAGGGGGATGCGCGGCACGTCGTCATAGACGATGTCGATCACCTTCTTGATGTTCGGCGCGTAGGCAGGATCGGTCACCGGCAGATCCAGCGTCTCGTTCACCAGCTTGATGACTTCCGGATTGTTGTAGTTCGAGCTGTTGAAGATGGTGCCCGGCATGTACGCCCAGAAGAAATAATAGTCCGGATAGTTCAGCCAGCCGCCGAAATCGTCGAGATGCATGGGCAGGCGCTTTTCCACCG
The DNA here is from genome assembly GCF_043831965.2 of Xanthobacter variabilis. NCBI lineage: Bacteria > Pseudomonadati > Pseudomonadota > Alphaproteobacteria > Hyphomicrobiales > Xanthobacteraceae > Xanthobacter > Xanthobacter variabilis. Next base: position 1,071,898 of record NZ_CM195533.1, on the reverse strand, counting down.
AAGCGGCGGTGCGCCAGTTGGCGCCGGGGATCTTCTCGATGGGCGCCTTGATGCCGATCTTGGCCAGGCTTTCCTGGATCAAAAGCGCGGTGGGCTCCATCCAGGACGCAAGGTCGAGATTGATGAAGAAGGGCACGGTGAAGCCGTCCTTGTAGCCGGCCTCCGCCAACAGCGCCTTCGCCTTCTCCAGATCCTGCTTATAGGTCGAAGGCTGGGGCCAGGCGATGCCCTCGAGCTTCTCCGCGCCCCACATGGGCACGCCGGTTTCATAGGCGGCGGTCTTGAAGATGGCCTCGTAGGGCACCGCATAGGCGATGGCCTGGCGCACCCGCTTGTCCTTGAACGGCTCGAAATTCTCGTTCAAAGCCAGAACGTTGATGCAATTCTCGATGGGGGTCGAGACCACCTTGGCCTTGCCGGCCTCCTTCAGCTCCTTGGCATCCTTGGAGGGGATGTTGAACACAAGATCCACGTCACCGCGCTCGATCAGCGCCCGGCGGGTGGCCGCGGAGGGGATTTCACGCATGATGACGCGCTTGGCCTGCGGCAGCTTGCCGGAGGTCCACTTGTCATTGCGGGCGTAAACGAGCTGCTGACCAGGCTCCCACCGCTCCACCACGAAGGCGCCGGAGCCGGCGGTATTGCGATGGAGATATTCCGTCGCCCACGGGTCTTCGGCGGTGGCGTGAGCCTTGGCCACCTTGGAATTGATGATGAAGGGCACCGGCACTGCCAGGTCCGGCAAGGTGAGCTTGGACGAGCGCGGCAGCGTGATCTTGAACGTCTTGTCGTCCACCACCTCGAACTGATCGGGCTTCTCCAGCAAGCCCGCCTTCATCTGGGTGGTGGGAAAGCCACCCAGGCTCACGGCGCGGTCGAGAGACCACTTCACGTCCTGCGCCCTGACTGGCGAACCGTCCGCGAACACCGCATTGGGGCGCAGCTTGAAGGTGATCGCCTTGCCATCGTCGCTCACGGTCCAGCTTTCCGCCAGATCGGGCTCGATGACGCTGGAATCGTAGCTGAGGCTGCCGTCCGGCATGGTCTTCGTGCCGAACTTCACCAGCCGATCATAGGCATTGACCGCCACCTGGTAGCTGGCGCGGTTGGTGCCCTGGCGGTGCAGGTCCAGCGAGTTGATGGTGGCGCCGGTGGCGACCACGATGGTGTCGGCAGGGGCCGCCGCGGCGGGCAGCACGCGCGCCAGAGGCAGAAGCCCGGCTCCGAGGACAACGGCGGCCGAGGACTTCAGGAACTCCCTGCGGTGCATGGGGCCCTCCCTTTCGCAATGAAGCTGATTGGATGCAAAATTACATGCAATCAGTCAAAGCAAGGATTGTGCCAGCCGCAAAGCTCCGGAAGCACCATTCTTCGCCATGACGCGGCGCACATATCTTGGGCACATTGCACATCTTCGCGCCACTTGCTGCCGCCGCCAGCAGACTGCCTATGACACACTGCGGACGGGCGGGCGCGAAACCATGGCTGACGAGACATCCTTCACGGTGAGGATATGCGCTTTCATGGCCTCGTAGGCGCCGGCGCCATCCCCGGCGAGGATGGCCGTCACCACCCGGCAGTGCTCCTCGTGGGAATTGCGGACACGGTTGACGATCCGGAACTGCGCATGGCGGAAATGAAAAACGCGCCGGCGCGCATCCAGGGCCAGCTCGACCAACGCGGAATTATGCGTGCCGTCATAGATCAGGCGATGGAAGCGGGTATTCAGCTCGTCATAGGCCGGCGCATCCTCGGCTTCGGCCACAGCCGCTGCCTGTGCGTGCACGGCCGTGAGCAGAGCCTTCTCCTCGGGCGACATGCGCTCGGCCGCGAAACGGGCGCAGGCTCCCTCCAGCTCCGCCATCACCTCGAACAATTGCAGCAGCCGCTCCTGGGATTGCTGCAGCACCACTACCCCCCGGTGCGGCCGGCGCTCCACCAGACCGAGCACCGAGAGCTGGCTCAAAACCTCCCGCACGGGCGTGCGCGAGACCTGGAAGCGATCGGCCAAAGACTGTTCATCCAGGCGCACGCCCGGCCCGAGCACCCCGGTGACGATCTCTTCGGAGAGCACGCGGCGCAGCTGATCCACGATCAGCTCACGCTTTTCATCCAGCTTCGCCGCACGAGGCGCTTGCGACATCACGACATACCCGGCCCTGAACCCGCGCCTTGGGCGCCACCTGAGCCGGCCCCTGCACGGCCGACGCGCCATGATGCGGGAGCGAACGGCGCTCGCGCAAGAGGTGTGTCGCGCCACCAGCAGCAGGCGAGCTCAGAAAGGCTGGGATGACCCAAGGAAGCATCTTGAACGACGGGCCAGTGTCCGCTAGAAGCGCGCGATCCACTCAAGGCGTTCTGCTGGAGTATCCGGCGTTCGCACCTCTGCGGAGAGGTGGCAGAGTGGTCGAATGCACCGCACTCGAAATGCGGCATAGGCGCAAGTCTATCGGGGGTTCGAATCCCCCCCTCTCCGCCAGTAAAATCAATGACTTAGATTCGAGTGGTCGGCCTCTAAAATGGGGCTTCAAAAATCACCAAGTCACCAGAAAGTCACCCGGCGCAGAGCTTAGGCCCGCCTCACATGACCATCATGTCGGGGGTCCACTCGTCGCTGTCGTAGATGCTGGTGCCGGTGTCGGTGGCCAGGATACGGCCGATGGCCATGGCGGCGGCAACTGCGCCGTCGATCCGGCCGCGCTCGCGGGCTTTCTCCTTGGTGAACTTCTCGTTCTCCGCCGCGTCCCGCTCGGCCACCACGTTGCCGAAGCACATGCGCAGGAGGGGATTGCCGCCGTGGCGGAAGTGCCCGGCGAGGATGGCCCGCTTCAGCTCCTTGACCGGTGCGGCCATGCTGGCGAATCCCTGGCCAAACTGGTTGATGGTGAAGCCCTCCTCCTGAAGGGCCGTGTTCACGGCGGTGGAGTTCCATCGGTCGATGGCCACTTCCTGCACCCCGTAGCGTTCGCCCAAGGCCACCACGTGTTCAATGATGGCGCTGTGATCCACCACGTTGCCGGCGGTCACGGTGAGAAAGCCCGCGTCCTTCCACTTCAGATAATCCGCCCGGTCCCGCTCGGCTTTGCGGGCAAGGCCGGCCTCGGGCAGGAAGAACATGGGCACCACGTCATAGCGGGCGTGCCCGTCCTCGCCTGCGGAGGGGAACACGGCCACCACGGCGGTGAGGTCTTCCACGCTGGAGAGGTCCACGCCCACCCAACAGGGGCGCCCTTCCAGCTCTTCCGCCGGGGCCATGGGTTCGGCCGCGTCATACACCTCCAGAGCAAGCCAGGGCTCGGCGGCGCCTTCCTGCCACAGATTGAGGTGGAAGCGCTTGAAGTCGGCAATCTCAGCCGGGAAGTGCTCGATCCGCCGGGCCTTGATGCGCAGCTCTTCCAGCGAGCAGAAGCCGGCGACAATGGCGGGGTTTGCGCTGTGCCAGGCGCTTTCATCGCGCCAGTCGGCACCGGCTGGCGCGGCGAAGATGATGGGGGCGAAGGTCGGGTCTTCGATCTCGCCGGAGGCCACCTTGTGGCTGTACTCCCACAGATCGGAGGCAAGGCCGCCCGTGCCCTCGCCGGCCGTCGAGATGACGATGGTCAATGGCTGGTCGCGCTTCACCATGGAATCCGTCACCACCTTGAACAGCTTGCGCGCCTCCGATGCCGGCCACGCATGCACCTCGTCCGCCAGGAAGAAGGAGACGTTCAGGCCGTGCTTGGAATAAGCCTCGGTCGAGATGGCCTTCAGCACGCTCGCCGTGCCGGGATGGTTGAGGGTCTTGCGGCTTTCGATGGGCGCGACGCGGGAGAGCAAGGCGCCATCTTGCTTCACCATCTCGAACGAGTGCTTGAAGGCGATGCCGGCATTCTCCCGGTCGGCCGCCGCCTGGATCACCTGCCCGCCGGCCTCCGCTTCCGGCCCCATGAAGTGTGCGAGCGCCAGGGCTGAGGCCAGGGTGGTCTTGGCGTTGCCGCGAGGAATCCAGATACAGGCGGTGCGCACCAGCCGCGCGCCGGCATCCGTCGAGGGTCCGTAGATGCGGCGGATGATGGCTTCCTGAAACGGATGCAGGGTGAAGGGCTCGCCGGCAAAGCGCCCCTCCCACAGCTTCAGCCGGCGCACGAAGCGGCACATGCGATCCGCCCGGCCGGTGGGGTCGGGATAGAGCCCAGGCTCAGGCGAGAAGATCGGTGTCCCAGCCATTGGCGGCTTCCCCTTCCTTGGCGGCGGTGCCGCGCCGATGGGGCGTCAGCGCGAGTTCAGCGGCGAGCAGGCGCGCTTCCCGCATGGCGCCCATGAGCATCTTGAAGGCGGGGTGCGTCACCGGCCCCTTGTCGGTCTGGAGCACATGGCCTTCGGCATTCATCATCTCGGTATAGGTGCGCGAGAGGCCCACGGCCCGGCAGTAGCCTTCCAGCGTCGCCAGGGTGTCGTCGGTGAGATGTCCGCGCTCATGAAGGAGCGGTGCGGTGCGCTTCCATTCCGCAGCCCCGTGGGCGCAGAGCAATCCGGGAGGCGGCGGGCAGCGCCCAGCCCCCTTGCTGCCGTCCACGATCTGGAGCTTCGGTTTACGGCCCTTCATGGCGAGGAAACTCCTTTTCCAAAAACCCCATTTGTCCCGAGAGTGCGCGCAAGATGATCCCGCCGGTCCGGAGCTCAGGGGCGCAAGTCTCGATCTCCACCCCTACCTCGATACCACATTGCCGAACCCGCCTTCCTCGCGGATCGCCTTGCGGGTGTTGCAGGCCCGGCAGGATGGCTGCCAGTTGGTCGTGTCCCAGAACAGCTTCATGCCGCCCTTGGGGGCTATGCGGTGATCCACCATTTCGGCAGGCCCACCACAGTGCACGCAGCGGTCACGGCCGGGGCTGGCGAGCCAGGAACGGGACGCCTTGCGCCACTTCTCTGTGTAGCCACGGGCGGACGCGGAGGGGCGGCGGGCATCGGCCGCCTTCTTCCGCTCGGCAGCACACACGGGGCATTGCGAGCCGGTGAAGGGTGGGTGGCCACGCGGGCAGTGCTTCGGTGGAGCCCAAGGCATCAGCAGGCCCTCAGGCGAAACGGGTCGATCAGGTCGAAGAAGCCCAGGGGCGCTTCAGCCAGGTCGCCCGCCATGGTCGCCTCGCGGTTCTCATAGAGGTGCCCGGCATAGAGCTTCATGGCGTGGACCAGCGGCGCGGGGACGCCATCGGTGAAATCGTCCAACGGGCCGCACCAGCCTTCCACGCCCCCCCGCGCCGTCTCGATTAGGTCGGAAAGACTGGCGTCTTCGTCGGCATGGTCGATCCGCAGATGGGCCTTGAGGTCGGCAAGGGGGAGAATATCGAGGGTGTCGGCCATGGTGTCTTTCCGAGTGCAGGTGCCTCGTCTCTGAGGGGAACACGGGGAACGTGGGGTACAGGCTTGATTTCACTTGGCATATCTCTGTTCCCCACCGTTCCCTCGCTTGGGGAACACGGGGAACAGCTGGGAGGGGCTGCATCACGCGCGCCCCTCCCGGTGAGCCCTTCGCGGCGTAGGACGCACCGCCGGTGCTCGCGACCTTGCCCGCCTTGACCCTTGAATTTGCCGGCCGCGACCGGGGGCGCCAGGGAGGCGGGCTTTTCGCTGTTGGGCCGGCCGCTTGAGGCCCTCAATACCAGGCGCCCAAACGCGTCACGCCGCCTTCACCTTCAGCAGGCGCAGGGCCTCCGCCTTCACCACGCCACCGCCGACGCGGCGCCGGGCATGAAAGCGGGTCTGGCCATTGGGGGCCTGGGTGTAGGGATCGCGCAGCACCGAGAGGGAGAGCCGGTCAACGATGCGGTAGCCCTGCTTCAGGTCACCGAAGAGGATGGGCAGGGCATCGGCCGCCACGTCCGGCATGTCGGGCAGTTCCACCACCGGGCGCCCGAGGATGGTGGCCGGGTTGCCCTCCGACATGGCATCGCGCCACAGGTAATCGCCCACGGTGGTCTTCAGCTTGCGCACCGCGCCGATGGTGGTGCGGTTCATGCCCCACACGCCGTTCGCCGCATAGAAGCCCGGCAGCGCGTGGAACAGGTCAATGAGGTCGTCAGCCGTGAGGGCGGTGGCGGCGCTGGTCACCTTCGTGATGGTGGCGTCAGCCAGGATCCCCGCCGGCTTGCCGGTGCCGTCACCGGAGACGAAGGCCGCGCCTTCCAGCCGGCCGAACTCCTCCGCGAAGTCCGCCGACAGCTCCCCAACGAGGTTGTAAGCGTTGTCTTCCAGCAGGGCGTTGCTCACGTCCACATAGCAGGCGGCTTCGTGCGGGGTCAGCGTGACTTCGCCATAGGTCGGTTCGGTCGAGGGGCGGGCGCCGGTCTCGGACACCCATGCCGCCGTCAGCGTGCCGGTGCGCTTGGGCATCTTGGCTTCGGCCGCCGAGATGGACAGGACACGGGCATAGGAGCGGATGGGCGACACCTCCACCAGCCCCTTCACGATCTCCTTGATGAACTCGGTGGGTGCGAGGTAGCCGCCGCCATTGCTGGCCTGGGTGAGGTTCTTCATCTCCAGGCCGGTGGCCGCATCGCCCCGGCGCACATAGGAGCTGAACGCCTTCGCCTCCAGCGCTCCTTCCTCGCTCTTGGTCGAGATGCCCGGCCGGTTCAGCTTGGCCTCGATCCGGTCGGCCACGCTCTTCACGCTGCCCACCTTGTCTTCCACGGCCTTCAGCCGGGTGTCGATGCCGGCCACGCTCTCTTCCAGGCCCGCCACGCGGGTGTCGATGGTGGGGGCGTCGGCGGTGTTGGTGTCGTTTTCCATAGGGGTCTTCCCGTTGCTCGCCGCGCCTGCGGCCGATTTCACGCTGAGCACGCGGGCCCGGCTCGACGCGGGGCGCCGAACGAGGCTGATCTCGTGCAATTCGATGTGCTGAAGGGTGCGGATGCCGTCCGGCGTGCGCTCGGACTTGATGGCGAGATAGCCGATGGAAAGCCCATCCACCGCGCCGCTGCGCACCAGCTCGTAAGCGTCCCGGCCGGCAGGGGTGGAAAGGTCGATCTGGCCTTTCACCTTCAGGCCCAGCTCGTCTTCCTCGATCTCCAGCCATGAGCCGATGGGCGCGCCTTTGTGCTCGAACAGCATGGCCGGCAGGGTTTCGAGGGCGGCATGGGCGGCGAGGTCGCGGCCGAAGGCGCCGGGGGCCACCACGTCGCGCACCAGATCGGCGGGGCCACCGAATAGCGAGGCATAGCCCGACACGAGCCCGGCCTCTCCGCTGGCGAATTTCACTTCAAGGGTGAGGTGTTCCATCAGGCGGCTCCATCCTGTGTCGCCAGCATTTCCAGGAAAGCGCGCTGCCCGGTGGGGTCCATCGCGGGGGAACTGAGCGCGTAGATAGTCCCCTCGCGCGCATCCGCCGCGCGCCAAGCCGCTGTGATTTGTCGCGCTGCTGGCGAATACCGGATGATAATCGTCACCGGCTGCACGCCCTCCAGGCGTGAGGCAATCACCGTCTCTCCGCCAAAGCGCGGCACGACCTGCGCCCACACCGTGAGCTTGCTCACCCAATCGGTTTCGAAGTTCCCGGCGCCGTCACCCCCAGGCAGAAGCTCACGGGCCTGGAATGTGATGCGCCGATCAAGGTCGCCGGCCGTCGTCATTGGGCGCCCCCATCGCTCGGGCGTCCGCCGTCTGCCTGCGGCGCGGAGGCGCCGGCCTGGTTGGCGCCGGTGTTCGGGTTCGCGAAGGCATCGCCGCCGGCATAGGGCGGCAGACCCTCCCAGCCGCGCGCCTCATTGGGGTTGAGCACGCGGGAGGCGATGAGGCTCGAATAGGCCGTGGCCCGGGCCCCGATGTCGGCGCGGGTGAGGTCGTCCCGGTCGAAGATGATGCGCAGGCCGGCGGCGCGTTCCTCGGGTGTGAACAGTGCGCGGCGCAAAGCACCTTCCAGCGCGCGCAGCCACGGTTCCAGCGTGTAGGTGAGGAACTCGCGCCCCATCTGTTCCGCGTTCGACCAGGTGGCGCGCGAGAGGTCGAACAGCATTTGCGGCGGAACGCGGAAGGCGCGAGCGATGTCGAGGATCACCCCTTGCCGCAGCTCAATGAACTGAGCATCCACCGAAGTCATGGTAAGGGGCGCATATTCGGCGCCGCCTTCCACAATAGCCGTGCCGCCGCTTTTCCCACCACCGTGGGCGAGCTGCCAGCTTTCCTTGATCCGCTTTACGGCCTCGGGCGTGGCGCGCTCCTTCAGGGAGAGCACGCCGGACGGACGGGCGCCATTGCCGAACAGCCGCGCCGCATGGGCGTCGAGGGTGAGGGCAAGGCCGATGCTTTCCCGCGCCAGGGAAACGGGAGCGCGGCCGAAGGGTGAACGCAGATGGATGACGCTTCCAGAGGCGAGCAACTGGCCTTGAAGCCGATAGGTGGGCTCACCCGTGCCGTGCGGGTCATACTCCGCCGTGAGGTTGCCGGGCGCATAGTGGAGGATCTCCACGGGACGGACGCCCACTCTATTCACCCAGGCGAGGCCGCCCTGATCGTAGATCAGCGCTTGGGCAACCAGATCGCGGAGGAAGTCGAAAGCCGAGGTCCAGTCGTTCACATCGCCGCGCAGCAGGCCCGCCACGGAATGGTCGCTCACCTCTTCGGTGCCGCGCATCACCTTCACGTCGAGGGTAGCGGGGGCTTCCGAGATGGCGCGCACCGCGCAGGCCACCGCCGGCACCGTGAGGGCGCTGGAAGGTCCGACATTCACCCCTGCAGCAGTCGGGCCGCCCGCGCCAAGAAGCGCCAGCAACGCCACATCAGGCGTGGCGAGGGATTTACGCTCGGGCGTGAAGAGGGAGCGGAGGCGAGAGAACATGCGGCAAGGATTGCACGCGCACCTGTCCCGTCAACTTCAGAATGTCAAGATGATGGAAGTAAATTTGATTGGATTGGCTTTGATTGGGCTGGATTAGATGCCGCTCGTCTTGCGCATCGCCTCAATCTCGATCCGCGCCAGCCGCTCGGCTTCGGAACGCGAAAAGCCACCGTCATATTCGAGGATGGCCGCGCGCTCCTCGAAGGCATCGCGCCACCTCGCTTCGTCCCCACCTATGTCGTTTTCCTGGGGAACAAGTGGAACATGGGGTACAGCGTTGGAAATAATATACTTTTTCTGTTCCCCAATCCGTTCCCTACGTGGGGAACAGAGGAGAACAGGGCTGCCTTTCCGCGCGAAGACGGCGAAGCGGCTGAAGTCGGGCATCAGCCGAAATCCCGCTCGGCATAGGTCGCGGGCTCGGCATCGCCAAGAATGCCGGCCGCGATGACGTAGCAGCGGACGGGGCTCGCGAAGTTTGGAAGCCGCGTCTTCACCTGCGGCTTTCCATCCCCACCCGCCACCAGCAGCCCGCGCCCGTTCAGCACCTTCGCCACCGCTCCCGCGTCCAGGCCGGCGCACACCTCGCTTTTCCACGATTCCGGCAGCACCAGATATTCGATGCCGCCGCCTTCGGCCCGGCGCCGGAAGCCCACGCGGTTTGTGATGCGTTGGTCAATGGGCGCCCCGATGCCGTCGCGCGGCGCCAGTTCGCCCATGGCCTCGAAGCGCGAATTGCCGTGAAGCTCGATGAAGCGGCGCACGGCCGCGATGGCTTCCGTCTCTTCCGCCGGCTCGATACCGCCCCGCGCAGTGAGCCAGTCCCGGAAGCACCGGGCGGCGGCGCGCGTCGCCTCACCCTCGGGCCAGGGCAGGACACCGGCAGCGGTCGCCATCTCCCCGCCAGCGGCCACCAGTCCGAAGCGGGCGGCAACGCGGCTCACCTGCCCATCGGCGGTCTTGGGGCAGTTCTCGGTAATGAACTCGTCCACATAGCCCTTCACCGTGGGCGCGATGGCGTCGAAATTGTCCACCAGCGTTTGCAGGAAGGCGCGGGTGGGCGTGCCATAGTGCTCGCCAGCCGCCATCTTCAGGTGCCGGGCGAAGGCATCGGCGGAAGGAAAGCCGTGCAGGTTCTCGAACAGGCCAAGGCCCGCGCCGGCATCGGCCGGGATGTCCACAATCCGCACTTGCTGCCCGGCAGCCACCTTCCGGCCGCGCCCATCCTCCGCGATTTTGTCGGACAGGCTCAACTCGCCGCTGGAGAGGAACAGCAGGCGCCATTCGGCCGGGGGCCGCGCTGAACCATCGCGCCCGGCCCGCGACTTGCCCACGCCATTCGCCAGCATGTAGGCGATTTGCCCGGCCTCGCGCCCGTCCACCTGTCCCATCTCGTCCAGGCACAGCAGGCAGTCGCAGTGCATGGCCGCGACGCCTTCGAGCCCGTTGGAGGTGGCGCGCCAGGTGCGCACATAGCCCCGGATGCCACCGCCGCCCCAGGCCGAACCAGCCATCACCAGCGCCGTGCTCTTCCCCGTGGAAGAGGCGCCCCGGAAGTGAAAGCCTCCGCTCTCCGCGCCGGCAGGATAGAGCAGCGGCGCCGCGAAGGCGGTCGAAAGCGCGAGCGCTAGCCGCGAATTGCCCACCGCGTGCCGGCCGATATTCTCTTGCCAGCGCTCCAAGGTGCCGGCCTCCCGCAAAGCGTGGTCCACCGCACCGTTGGTCTGGAGAATGATCCGCTCACCCATTGGCGTGCTCCACGGTCTGGTTGCTGAGGGTGAAAGCGACGCCATGCCAGCCGACGCGCCCGACGCATCGGGCCTTGGTATCGGGGCGTGCCGTCGAGATGTATTCGTGCAGAGCATCGCGGGCGAAGCGACCCGGTGCCATGATGAGCCCCAGGGACAGGAGACGCTCGCGATAGGCTGTGCCGTCTCCGGCCAGCATCGCCATGGGCATGGCCCAATCTTTCACGCGCTTGTCGCGGTCGGTGATCTTCAGTAGACGGCCCCATTCCTCGCCGTCCGCGCTTCGTGTTTCCGCCGACACCTCAAGGAGCGAACAGAACCACCGCCATTCGATGGTGACGATCCCGGTTTCCTTGTCGGCCTTCTCGATCCGCTTTTCGACGCCATTGGAGACGACGCGGAACGGCCACTTGGTGAGTTCCTCGGGCTCGCCGGCCTCGATCCGCCGCAGCGTCTCGCGCTCTTCGGCATCGCGATAGAGCGGTAGGAAAGCAGGATCGCCGCGCATCTCGGCAACGCGTTCCGCCGTCCATCCCTCTTCGAGTGCGTCGGCAATGTCCCACCCGGCCGGCAAGGTTTCGCCGCGCAACGCCTTTCCGCCGTCCTGCCAGCGCCAGGCGCCCAGGCGATCCGGCGGCAAATGGAGCACTTGCGCAGCGCCAGCAGCGCGCGCCAGCTCGCACACCTTGTCGCCATAGGCTTGGCCGGCGTCGTCATTGTCGGTCGCGATCACCACCGTTCGGCCGGCGAGCGGGCTGAAGTCCGTGAGGTGCGGGCTCTTGGCGCCATGGGCGGGCGTTGTCGCCACCATGTCGGGGAACAGCGCGGCGGCGGCATCGCGTGCCTTCTCGCCTTCGGTCACGATCACCAAGGAGCCGGTGCTGGCGAGGATATCCGACAGGCCGAAGAGCGGACGGGGAGCGGGGATGCCCTTCGCGCGCCAGGCTCTCTTGTCGTTCCCCAGGTCGCAATAGGTGATGGGGAGCACCTCCTTTGCCGGGTTGCCCTCGGCATCGGTGAAGTCCCAGCGGCAGACATAGCCCATGAGCCGACCTTCGGTGTCGTGATAGGGCCACACGCAGGACGGCGCCCCATGCTTCGAGAGCTTGAACGACATGGGTGGCGCATCCGTCGGCACCGGAACAATGGGTGTCTTCTCGCCGCGCTTCGGAGCCGCCCGCTCGGAGGCGGACGCCTCTTCCGGCGAGAGGGGGGCGAACATGGTGTTGGCGTCCATCAGCGCAGTCCCAGCATGTCGGAGATGTTCCGCGCCGCCTCGGCTTGGCCGATGCCGGCGAGGTAGGCGGCGAGCGACACCACGTCGCCGCCGCGATCATCCGTCGCGAAGTCGGCCCATCGGCCGGTCGAGAGGTTGACGCGGAAGCTCCCAAGCGTGCGATCCGCCCGGCGGGGGTTCCGCGCCACCCATTCATGTCCCTCGCGCCGTCCGTCCGGCAGCCACCGGACCACCAGCGAGGGCAGCACGGGAAGCGCGGCGCTGTTGATCCGGTGGAAGTCGATCATCCCAGCACGCCTTGGCGCATGGCGACGCGAGCGGCGGCGCGATCCTCGAAACGGCGAAGACCGACGAAGCGCCCGGCATCAAAAACCGCGATGACAGTTGCCACGGCGTGGGGATTGTGCTTCAAGGATCGAGTAGAGATTTTCCGAGTGCTTGAGCCGCCGTTCCCGATGCCAGTCGGGGCGGCGGTTTTCATTTTGGCCATAGGCTCACTTCCTTTCTGCGGTGCTGTGGACGGGAGGGGAGATGAGGGCTTCGGCCCAGGCGTCGAGGCCCGCGCGCGGGTAGCGCGGATCACGGCAGCCGACATATTCAATGGGCGGGCCGCCGCCTTTACACGCGAGCTTCGCCAGGGTGCTCACGGCGCGGGTGATGCCGTGTGCGATGTCTAGGTATTCGCTGGCCTCGCGGCGGCTGAGACGAGGCTTGCGGAGGCGAGGCGGCAGGCAAGCCGGTATTGTTCCCGCGCCGGTGGGCGGGTTTTCGGCGTCAAACATTGTAACCTCCAGCTATAGAATTATGGTATCTGCAACTTTATATATAGTTCTCCATGTAAAGCTGCGCTTTATCTCCAAATCACCAGCACAATATTCAGTCCGCATTTTTTCATTAACGGAGACGTAATTGTTTATGTTTTTATCTATTTGATCCGAAAGCTGATATTCGACGGTTTCACTATACCGGAAGTCTCCGGACTCGCTTCCTGTCGTATGGAAGTCAATGCTAATAGACGCGTGCGGCTCAGGGCCATAAAAGCAAATCTCAATGCCATGAGAGCAATCAGCTAACGGGAGAATGCTGCGTGTCGCATTCTTGAGAGTGCCGGCCATTGCCGCCTCGATAACCGCGACCAAGGCATCCACAAAATGATGCCGATATGGCAGGGACTGCATCTCTGGAATAACGAAACCTTCGAAAATCCAGGTGCCGTCGCCTTCGATCCAGTCGGCATTATTCCAGCGTTCATTGTCTTCGCTGGCAACGGCCATCCGTCGCGCACTATCGAAGGCCTCTACGCGTGCAAAATCACGGACGATTTTCTCAGCTGAGTCCTTTTCAAAGCGCGCGCCGCCTACCGCAATTAGAAGATGAGCGGCATCGCGCGATGTCATCCGCGCAGCGCTAGGCCCTCGTCCGCCCTTAGTTACAAGTCCGCCTTCCCGCAGGCTACGGTAATAGGTGGTCGCCGTGGCCTCGGGAATGCCGAGAACTTCGGCAACCGCCTTGATGAGATCGCCAGAAGTTGCCATTCCCCGAATCCGCTCGCGTTTCATCATCATCGGTTGTCATACCCGATGACGCGGATGTCAAGCCATTGGGCGTCGCCCCCATTAGGGAGTTGGCCAATGGATGATCTATAAATTCTGAATTCTGTAGTCTTTCACCCACCCCGCGCCCTCCGCGCCGCCCATTTCGCCACGCGCACGAGCCCAAGGGAAAGCAGGCTGCACCCCGCTGCCAGGGTGATGAAGAGCCACCAGCGGGTGTGCCGGAAGAGGATAAGGGCGGGGATCATTCCCCCGCCTCCTTGGCCGCGTGGGCACCGATCTCGCCACGGTCGAGGCGCTCCAGAAAGTCGCGGCTGACAAAGCCACCCATGGCCACGTCGTCCTTGAAGAACGATGCGCCCACGGCGATGCTCGCGTCATTGTCGCGGATTGCGGCGCGCGAGGTGATGTAGCGGCCGGGGTACATCTCCGCGAGCGCCGACTTGATTTCCTTGATGGCCGCCGCGATGCGGGCTTCAGGGGTGAGGGGCTGGCGCTTCATCACCGGTCCTCCCCGACCTTCGGCACGAACACGCCGACCACACGCCCCACCAGCTTTGACACGAGGTGATCCGTCAGGAACGGTCCTTCGGAGACGGACATTCGGCCGGACCGCAGCCATTCTTCAAATTCCTCTCGGCTGTATGGAAGGCGCTGGTGGTTGGCGGTCCATACATCCACCGCGATGGCCCCTTCCTGCGGCCGATTGTGAAGCATCCCGTCCAAAGTCCACCCGTCGCGCCGCCGGAGCTGGCAGAGTTCGAATTTGCTGCCGCTCTCCGCAAAGATGGAATTGTAGGCGATCACGAACAGTTCGCCGGGTACGGGTTGGTGGTCGGAAAGGTCCACAACCGCGAACTCGCCTTCGCGCAGATGGGGATAAAACGCGTTGTCCTTCACCAGATAGGTCAGGTGGCCCGGCGGGATGCTGGGCAGGATCATCAGCGCGCGCATTTCCGGCTGATGCTCGAATGGGCGGACGGCAGGCAAAGGGGTGGCGTTTGCCGCCAACGGTTGCTTGGGCATTGGGGTGGGCTCAGAAATAGCGTTAATCGCTATTCGTAGCGGTAATGGATAATAGACCTCATTTCAAGCGATTTTCGCTAGTGATGGCTTTTCTCGCTTGCCTGTGATTATCTGCCGGACATGATGACGCCCGCACAATGTCGAGCCGCCCGCGCTCTTCTCGATTGGTCGCAACAGCAATTGGCTGATGCGGCGACGGTCGGGAACGCGACCATCCGCAACTTTGAAAGCGGCAAATCGGAGCCCCGCAACGCCACGCTCAACGTGCTCCAGCGCGCCCTTGAGGCCGCCGGGGTGATCTTCGTTGCGGAGAATGGCGAGGGGCCGGGGGTGAGGCTGAGGAAGGAGAGGGGTGCGACGCCATGATGTTCGATCCCGCCCGCTACCCCGACGGTACGAAGAAGCGTCGCCACACCAACAACAAGGGGCGCCGGCAAATCCGAACGGATGAGGTGTTCACCCAGGTCCAGAAAATGGCCGAACGCCTCGGCATTCCTTATGCGCCACGGCAGCAGCCGGATGGGGGAGTAGATGCAAGGCTGAGGAAGGAACAGTAAGGAGCCCCGTCGAATCGAGGCTAATAGTATATAATATATTCTAAATGGAGTCACGAATCGGAAAAGCGCTTTGCAAGCGCTTCAAGCTCCACCCAATATTCCTTATAGTGACTCTTATCTCTCTCATTTTCTATAAATTCCTGAGAGGCCTTCCAGTCTTTTAAGACAGTTCCTCTGTAATATAGTTTGAACATCTCCTCGTCTAATATTCCCTTTTTAATGCCAAGCGCAACTAATTCGTAAAAGTTCAGTTGAAATCTGATTATTGTAGATTCATCGCACGTTTCATTCGCAAATTTTTTTAGGCCATCCTTGCTGTTTCTCAGAGAGATAAATTTTGTTCGGTTCTCGCGCCAATTTTGATCGCTGTGCATGTGCATCAAAATATTCAATGTCGCAGAGAGTCTTCCGCCATCTCTCATCGCTGTGACTTGCTCAAATGCCGTCTTCTGTGTCGTGTCTATCTGCCGTATAACTCCATCTTTGCTATTTACGACCTGAACCCTCAAATGTTTAAGCTGATAAAATGCAAAAATTGCCGTAACAATTATGGCAATTGATGACAATATTGCAAATACAGACACGGCTGTGCTTAAAGCGGAGTCGGTGTTTATTATGCAAACGCCTCCGTTCCCAACCTGCTTCAGCGCGGCCAAGCACTCATCGACCGTCATTGGCTGCCCCTCCCCCGATTGCTCCGAAAACAGAAAAGGCCGCCAAGGTTGAACCCTAGGCGGCCTTCTATCTTTAATACATGTCGCGACGTGGCGTCTAGCCACCGTGACCCTCTCCAAGATGAACCATCATAACCCCCTTTCTGGGCGACCCCAGAACAAAACGGCGACAATGCTCGCACATTGCCGCACGTATGTACAGAGCTTACTTAATTGCTTGCCATGCTGAGTCCATCAGCATGGCGCAACTGTCCATAGGTTAGCGGATAAATGTGGCGAAAATGCCTCACCGACCATTGTGCTGGCAGACTATCAATCCCTTTCATCGACGTCGTCAGCGCACCGCCATTGCCTTGTTCGATTCATCCCGCAGCCTCTTCCGCCACGTGTTCACCGTCTGCGGCGACACGCGCAGCCGGCGGGCAATCTCCCGCTGGCCTTGCGCAGGGCTCACCTCTCCCCATATCCGTCTCTAGTAACGCGTTCTAGTAACGCAAGGGAGACGCCATGCCCACCGTAGAAAGCACCAATGCCACCCGTCAGGCGCGCCACAAGGCGAAGCTCGCGGATGCTGGCCTGAAGCAATTGAACGTGATGGCGCCTGAGCCCGTTCACGCGGTGCTGAAGGAGATAGCCAGCCGCACGCGTGTCGGGGAGGGCCTTGCCGACGTGTTGGTGAGCGTGGCGCAGCGCACGGCAGGCGCATCGCTGTTCAAGGTGGAGGCGAAGGCCGAAGCCCTTCATGCCGCCTTGGAGAGCCTTCCGCCGGCGCCTACAGGCAAGGTGAACATCGCCGTGCGCCTCGCTCAGAGCGCGAGCGCGGCCGTCCGCAAGAAGCTCCATGCCTTGGGGCTCACCTACGCAAACCGGGTGTTTGCTGGCGCGGTGGATGGGGCAATCAAGGACAGGCTGAAAGCCCAGGTGCAGGACAACGGCGGAACGCTGGTGTGCTGAGGGGGCCTGTTCCCCACTGTTCCCCACTGTTCCCCAGCTTGGGGAACAGGAATAGCCCCCGAAAAATCAACGCTGTACCCCATGTTCCCCTTGTTCCCCTCGAAAACAACGATGCCGGAGACGAAATCAGCCTTCAGGCTCGCGCTTCTTCCCGCCCTTCATGGCCTCTGCGATCTTGCCGGCGGTACGATCCGCCACGGCCTTCAAGGGATCATCCTGAAGGTGCGCATAAATCTCGGTGGTGCTGGCCTGCTTGTGTCCCAGCACCTTGCCGACGATGAATAGGGACGCGCCGTCCGCCACAGCGAAAGAGGCGAAGGTGTGCCGCAGGTCGTGAAGGCGAAGTCCCGTCAGGCCGGCGCGCTCCCGCACCCGCTGCCAGGCCCCAGGGGTTGCGGAGATGCGTCCCCACTTCCCGCGCGTGCCGGCGATCACATAGTTGTCGGCGTTGCGCCGGGGGATGCCCTTCAACACCTCCACCGCTGCCCTCGGCAGGGGTGTGACCTTGGCGCCGGTCTTGCTGTCCGGAAACCGGATCAGACCGCGCTTGAAGTCGATCCAATCCCATTGAAGGCTCTCGATCTCGCTGCGGCGGCATCCCGTGAGCAGCAGGAGACGAAACAGGGCGGCGAAGGCGCTCGTGAGTTCACACGCCTCTTCCATGGCGTTGATGGCTTCGGCAAGGCCCTCCACCTCCTTCGCGGAAAGGAAGCGCTCCAGCTTCTGCTGGCTGAAGAGCTTTACGCCTGCCCCCGGATTGGTCGCGATGATCCCGCGATTGTGGGCGAAGCTGAGCATGGCCTTCAGGGTCGCGGTAGCACGCGCGGCAACACCCTTGCCCCCCAGCACCTTCTTGCGGCCCTTCTTCGCCTCTGTGGGCCGCGCCGTCTTCCCGTCCGCAACATCCGCTTGGAAGCGCTCCACGTCGGCCCTGGTCAGGCCCTTCACCGGCTTCTTTCCCAGCAGGTGGAGCACATGAGCATTCAGCAAGGCCGCGTCCGTCTCCCAGGATCGAGGCTTCTTGTTCGGCCGTGCCGCCGGGCCTTCCTTCAGATACACCTCGGCAAGGTCAGCCACCGTCACGGCCTGCCGTGCGGCTTCCTTCTCGCCAAGAGGGTCGATGCCGTTGGCGATGTCATAGAGCGCTTGGCGGGCCTTCTCGCGGGCCTGTTCGCAGGTCCAGGGCGAACCGTGCTTGCCGATGGTCAGCTCGCGCTTGATGCCCTGCGGCGTGCGGTAGCTCACCACGTAGGACTTCACCCCGGCAGGGGTCACCCGCAGGCCGAAGCCCTTCATCTCAGCATCCCACACCATCACCTTGCGGGCGGGGTCCGGCACGGTGGCATCCACCACCCTCTTCGTGAGCTTCGACATGGTGACTTCCCGGTTGATGTCGCCGCCAAGTCACCACGAATCGGCAAACCGAGGCAAATAGGATCGGCACTGATCCAATCCGAGAAAACGGGAACTCTTTGAAAATCAGTGTACTATCTAACCCGATCCAATCCGAGCCAACTTGGGGAAACAGGAACAAGCGTCACTCGAAATGCGGCATAGGCGCAAGTCTATCGGGGGTTCGAATCCCCCCCTCTCCGCCAGCTACAGCATTTAACTTTTTGATTTTTATTGCAAAATAGCCCTTCGCTTTTCGGGCACCCCCCACGAATATCCCCCAATAGTTTGAGGAAGGCCCCGGCACAAGTCGGAACGATTCGGGCACTCGATAGTGTGGGGAGCGGCCCGTTACCTATGGGATAGGCCGAGGAACGTCGCCACCGCGCCGGCGCGAAACCTCAAAAATGCAGCTCATGGCAGCCGCCCATAGCATCGCATGAAAAGCACAGGACGCGCACTGTAGGTACCGCTGCGTCAAGCTCTAAAGCGACTGGCTGTGGCGATACCGACACGCATCGCGCTGTTGGTGACCAGAGTTCGCATGGCGGACCCTAACAGATGCCCCTAACCGGTTCCGACAAGATCGTGCGCCGGAGAGGTTCGCGCCGGACCTTGGCGCGCGCCGATATTGAACTATCGTCCACGACAGCCTCGCAAAAATGTCATCGCAGCTTAATTCAAGGCATCCGAGAAGGCGCGGGACGAAGGTCAAGTGAGGCGCTCGGAGCGCAAAAGGCGACCTGATGGAAACTCCATTTTGGCGTCGGCACTCTATCGCACCGTTCGATATAACCTTGGGCCGAGCTCCACTCCCGATTGTGCTTAGGTTATGGTGCCCGCCCAATTGGTTTGGAGGCACCATGGGGCGGCGTCGAAAGGGCAGTCCTGCCCAGGGGTTCATCGCGCTTTTCGTGATTTTTGTGGTTGCGAGCGTGCTGAGCGGCGCGCTGGATTTTGCGAAGCACATGTGGGAGCGGATCAAGGCCCCCGATGGAGGGGACGGGAGCATAGCCGTACTCATCATAGCCGGCTGTGCCGGAGTTCTGTTCCTCCTGCTCTGGATGATGCGCAGAGCCCAGACGAATGAAGAGTACCGGCTCATCGAAGCCGCCATCGTGAAGGCATGCGACCAGAACCGAGACGCAACCTTGGCGAGGAACAAGGTAAAACTCACAGCCGCGGACGAATATGGACTCGTCAATTACGCCAAATGGAACAAAGAGCTGGACAAGTTCATCATAAATTTCGTCATTCCGAGCATACCGTTCATCGCGTCGAAACCTCATTATGCCCCGCATATCCGGGGCCTTGTCGACAAGCGCTGCAATGACATCATCGCGAATGGAGCCCTCCGCCACACGGAAGCGACAGTCCGTAACGGCCTCGATTACGAGGTCTTCGTGGGGGATCTCCTGAAAGATCACGGCTGGGACGTTTCCGTGACCCCAGCCAGCGGCGACCAAGGGGCGGACGTGATCGCCCGGCGCGGCCCCGAGACCGTCGTCATCCAATGCAAATTCTACGCCGGCGCCGTGGGAAACAAGGCTGTTCAGGAGGTCGCCGCCGCGCGCGTGCATTATGGCGCCACCCAGGCTGCTGTCGTCTCGAAGTCCGGCTTCACCGCGTCCGCGCGCCAGCTCGCGGCGACCAATGACGTGGCCCTCCTCCACCATGACGAGCTTTCGAGGCTTTGATTCCACTCATCCGCTAACAAGTGTACCGTCGCCCCTCAACCTGAGGGGGAACGGCATGATCCGAAGGCCGGTAGTTGCAATCTGCGCCATCTTGGCGCTCGGGGGTGCGGCGCGCGGTGCCGGTGACCCAGGTATCATGGGGACTTGGTCAACGAATTGCCGAAAGCTGCCAGTCACTGAAACGCTTCATGTCGACATCGACAGCGTCCAACTCGGAGATCGCCACTGCGTTTTCGTCGATTGGAAAAATACCGTTGTGGGTTCGTATTCACCACTCGCATGCTCAACTGAAGGCCAGTTAAGCATTGGTCATTTTCTGGTCCAGAAGAAGTCTCCGACGCAAATTGCCGTCGATTTTGACGGGCTGAACGAAACGCTATCCAGGTGCGATGCGCCGCGTTCTCCTACCGCAGCGGCGCCAAACGATATCAGCGCTCGCCTTAACGGCGATTGGGCTCGCGACCGCAAAGCCTGCGAACTCTATAGGTCAGGAGAGTTCGATAAGCCTGGATATGACATCGCGGCTCTTAGCCGATTTGGTGTCGCCACATTCGAAAACGGCAAGTTTGAAATGTTGGCTAGCCCGATCCGGTGCCAGATCTCACAGAGCGACAACTCGGGCAGCGGAAAGTACAGCATATCCGCCCAGTGCCAAGTAAAGGACTACCCAACGCGCCCTGCAACTGGGGCGATCACTTTCCGCCAGTCCGGTGCTGCTAATCTGGAACTGCACGGCGCCGGCTTCGGTCTAATCCAGCTTATCAAATGTGACCGAGAATAGAGCCACATCACGCCACATTCGCCGCCGCCGTCACTGCCCCCGTCTCCAGGTTGCTCGGCTGCGCTTGTGACTTCCACCAGCCGCTTCGCGTCGCAATTGCTCGTTGCCGAATTCCGGGCCAGATCTGCCTGGATAAGGGCCGAAAGGTTCGCACCAAGTACGCACCCTCCACGCGCGGGCGAAGGACATTTGAATTGGGTTGAATTACCCCCCTCGCGCTCAGGCACCGGTGCTGTTGCCTCGCGTAAGGGCATCTCGAAACTCACCGGAAAATCAAAGCCGGACCCGCAATCCGCCACGCCTTTTCTTCATTCGGTAGTGATTTGATTGCGGAGCCATGCCCAGTGTGCGGGCCATCTCCGGCGCTCCGGCCCCCGCGTCCATCATGTCGCGGAAAAGGGCTTCGCCTGCCGGTGTCAGCTTCCGGCCTTTGCCAGTGCCCGTGAACAAGGTGGCGGACGCCGCGCGCGCCTGCCAATCCACCGGTTGCACCACCGCATCGGCTAGCTTGGTGAGGTCTCGGCTTGTGCATGGACGCCATTCACAGCTTCATACCGCACAACCTCATTGGCGGATGTCGGCGGGTTCAAGGCACGGGAAACCGGAGTTTTCCGAAGCACCGCCGCTTCGACCGATGCGATGCGGGCGCTCATGGCGGCCATTTCATTCCGCCATGTTGCCCCGGGCTCCTCACCGGCAAGAGATGCCTCCAGTTTTGCCGTGAAGGACTGACCGGCCCGCATCATGGCAGCGGCTTTCAACAGCACCGGACGACCATCCGCCGGCACCCGGGCATTGGCCTGTATCAACTTCATTGCGCGACCTCCGGCTATCACTTGCTCTCACGCGCGATCCGTTCCGCCTTCCAGCACCGCGCGTGCAGGGTGCGCCCGCCGGCATCGCGCACGCACACATGCCAGTCGGCGGCGCCGCACACAGCGCAGGAGGCGGGATGGGTCGGCAGGCCCGAACCCTGCGCAAGGTGGATCAGCACCGCATGGGCGGATGCGTTTGCACTGCCCGCGATAGGCGCAAGCCGCCCGCTCATGAAGCGGGCACGGCGGGAAGGACGCCGGCGCGGGGAGGAACGGACGGGGAGACTCCCGAGAGCATTCCGCCAGAATGGATCCCATTCAAATGAGACGAATACGCCAGGTCCTGGCGCAAGGGGGCTCAAATGTCCGGACATAAAGTGTTTAATCGGCTACAATTAACCACTGCGGCCAGAATTACTTATGAGGCGCTTCTGGGCGGGCCATTTTAAGTTGGGCACCCTCGACTTAGACACCATGCAGGCAGCGTCGGCGGTGCTTAGCCTGAGTGCCGGCGTCTTGCCCTCCGGCAGCCCGGCCACGCGAAACGGCAGCCTGTGCGTGAGCCGCGACATCGAGGCGATCATCACGCCCCATTACCTTGCCACCGGGCGCGACACGCCCTGGCGCACGGCATTGGGAAGCTCTGGATTGATGTCACCGGGCAGCGAATAAGTCCGCGTCCTGTTCGGGTGCTGAAGCTTCGCCTTGCGCCGCGTTGACTTGATCGCCTGCAGTAAAGACGCGCCGGACCACCGGCTCGCTTCGGGCTCTGCGGCGAAGAGCTGACGTTCAAGCGCGGCAATCTCCTGCGCCAGGATCCTATCCCCCGCCCAGGAATTCAGCGCCCTTACGGTGTGCTCGGGCGCGGCCGGCTCGAACCGCGAGAGCCAGAGCAGAAATGCGCGATAGATCTCCCGCGGATCATCGCCGGCAGCGATGCGGCTCAGCTCACGGAAGGCGAAGGCTTCGGATTGCCGATAGGTCTCGCGGAGATGCCTCACACGGTGCCCCAGGCTTCGCACCACCGGCGGCGTCAGCCAAACCAAGGCCGCGGTTCCGCCAATGACCAGGATCAACAGCGGCCAGTGTTCCAGAATGGCGAGGAGGGCTCTTCGCGGCGCGGAAAGGCCGCCGTGCGGGAGAGCGCCGCCAAGGGTGGAGGCATCGCCAGCCACGGCGAAGGTCTGCGGCTCAAGTTGCGCATGCTGGATCTTCTCAGCCGCGACATCCCACCATGCAATTTCGATCGCCGGCAGGGTCAGCGTGCCGGCCCCCTCCAGCATGTACACCGCGCGGTCGGTGCGCGTGGATTTCAGCACGCCCGAGTTCTCGTCCACCCCTTCGCTCAGCTCGGGCTGGCCCGGATAAACCCTGGTCCCGGCGATTGGGGCGAAGCTTGTCGGCGGCAGCAGGATCGCCGGAGTGCCCTCCGCCTGGATCGTCACGACGCGGGTCACGCTGTCGCCGATCTTCAGGGCGGGCGATGAGCGCTGGAGATCCTGGCTCAGGCTCAGGCCGGCGCCTGAAATGAACGGGTGGAGCGCGCGCGCCGCAGCGGGGATGATCGCCTCAAAATGGGCTGCGGGCACAGCCACCTTCGCCACCCGGGTCTTGGGCGGATCGTTCGCATAGGTGAGGGTGATGGCCTGGCCGGTCATGGCGTAGGCCCCGGGCTCCTGCGGTGTGATCAACAGGGTGTAGCGGATGCCGGCATAGGTGGCATCCGCCTGCCGCTCCGAAAAATTCATGGTCGGCCCGGCGCGGGTGATGGCATTGGCCACCTGGAAATCGGGCAACACCGGGGGCTTGGTCATGTAGTTCGGGGCGAGCACCTCGACAACCAGCGTGGCAGCCTGCCCGACCACGACCTGGGCCGGCGTCAGGGTGGCGCGCACCATGGGCTGGGGGGTGGCCTGTTCGGGCGCGGCCGGCGGTGGCGCGCCGGGCTGCGCCGTGGCCGGCACGGCCGCGGACAGGAGCGCAAAGGCCAGAAGGGTCCGGGCCAGAAGGCCGGCAAGGGCCGCAGGCGTGCCTTTCATTTCTGGGCCCCCGTTCCGGCCGGTGGTTGATCGGAATTCGCCTGGATGGCGAATTTCAGCTTCAGAAAATCCGCCGGGGTGGTCTCAACCGCCCGCATCCAGGCTGCCGCCGCACCGGGGGTCGTCAGGCTTTCCGGCGTCACCTGCATGCGCTGGCCGCCTTTCTGCTGCTTGTCCACCTTGGTTTCGTCCGGGGGAAGGCCGGGCTGCTCCGGCTCGCTTTGTTCCTGCTGCCGGCGCTTGGCCTCGGCAGCCTCATAGGCTGCGGTAACGATGGCAAGGTTGGTTTTCGCGGCGGCATTGTCAGGCTGCTGGGCCAGAACCTCCTGGTAAAGCTTGATCGCCTTTTCATAGGCGTGGTTCTGCGCCTCCGCATTGCCCAGCGCGAAACGCCCTTCAACCGTATCGACCTTGCGGAAGGCCTCGGCCGCCGCGATGAAATCATAGGCCCGATAGGCGGCGATGCCGCGCCGCATGGGATCGCTGAAAAGGGTCGCGGCGCGGTGATAATCCCCGCGATCAAATGCGATTTGCCCCCGCTGGTCCGGCGTCAGGAACAGGCTCGTGAGATCGGAGAGCGGCTGCGCCGTCTGCGCATGGCCCGGCACCGGCTGGAGAAGAAGCAGTAGCAGGATCCATGGCACCGTGACGCCCCGGCGGAACCACAACGCGCTCAAGGCCGCGATGGGCAGCAGCAGCCAGAAGCCCTCATCCCGCCAGCGCGCGCCGATCTGCTCGGCCTGCGCATTCTCGAAATGGCTGTCGACACGCCGCTCGAGTGCCTGGATATCGCTCGAATCCACGCTGACCTCAATCGTCCCGATGGGGCTGTGCACTTTGTCGGGCGGCGCGACGGCCAGCATCAGCACATCATTGCGGCCGGCGGCGCGGTTGATGTCGGCGGCAGTGGCCTTGCCCAGGTCATCGGACACGATGAGGATGGTGCCGGCAAAGGTGTCGCCCGCCAGCGCCTGCGCCGCGAGCTCCACCGCCGCCACCGGCACCTTGCCCGGCACCGGCATCAGCCCGGGCGAGAGGGCGGCGAGGAAGGGCTCGATCACGCGCGGGTCATCGGTCAGCGGCATGACGAGATGGGCCGTGCCGGCAAAGGCGATGAGGCCGCTGCGCGCGCGGCCTCGCGCCGCCAGAAGATCGCGGATCTTCTGCTTGCCGCGCTCCAGGCGCGATGGCGCGATATCCGTTTCGCCCATGGAGCCGGAGACGTCGAGGGCGATCATCAGCGGCGCCTTGTCCTCCACGAAAGGCGGCAGCTCGCGCCGCCAGGTGGGGCCGGACAAAGCGAGGATGGCCAAGCTCAGCACCAGGGCGACCAGCCACACGGGGCGGACATGCCAGCGCCGATCGGGCATCACCGTCATGTATTTCAAGAGCCTGGGCGCGATGGCCGCGGTCCATTTCAGGTCGTCCTGCTCGCGGCGCAGCAGGGCCAGCAGGATCAGCGCGACGGGCACGAGGGCCAGGAGCCACCAGGGCCGCAGCAGATGGAAATGGGCGACGGCCTGTTCAAGCATGCTGCGCCCGCCTTGCCATCCAACTGCGCAGCAGCAAGACGAGCCATGCCCCGATGCCGAGCAGGGCCGCCGCGCCGAGCGGCCATTGATAGAGCGGAAGCTTCGGCCGCCAGGTCTGCGTCTGCAGCTTGACCGGTGCGAGCCGGTCGATGTCCGCGTAGATGCGTTCGAGATCGGCGCCGTTCTCCGCCCTGAAAAACTGGCCACCCGTCGCCGCGGCCACGGCCTGCAGCGTCTGGAAGTCCACCCGGTTCTCGCCGGTGGCGTCGGGGTCGCCCACACCGATGGTGTAGATGACGAGACCGTGCTCGCGCGCGATCTGGGCGGCATGGGCGGGCGGCACGCGGCTGGCTGTGTCATTGCCGTCCGTCAGCAGGATCAGCATCTTCTGCTGCGCCTTGCTGGCCTCAAATGCCTTGATCGAGAGCCCGATGGCATCGCCGATGGCGGTCTGCTGACCCGCCATGCCCACCTCGGTCTGGTTCAAGAGCGCCTGAATGGTGGCGAGGTCCTGGGTGAACGGGCACTGGATATAGGCCTTGGTGCCGAACAGGATCAGGCCGATGCGATCACCCTTGCGGCGGGCGATGAAGGCATTGACCACCTGCTTCACCCCCGCGAGGCGCTGGATCATCTTCTTGTCTGCGGTCTGGAAATCCACCTGGTCCATGGAGCCGGAAATGTCGATGGCCAGCATCATGTCACGCGCCGAGATGTCGTGGCGGATGGGCTCGCCGACCCGTTGCGGCTGCGCCAGCGCGATGATGATGAGCACCCACATGAGCGAGGCCACGATCATCTGCAGCGCCAGCCGGCGCACCAGCACCGCGCCTTTCTGCGGGGTCTGGCCGGTGGCTTCGGCCACCTTGGCGAAGAAGGGGATCTGCACCGAGGCGCGCTGCTCGCGATAGGGCGGCAGCAGCCACCATGCGAAGATGGGCAAGGGCAGCGCCAAAAAGGCCCAGGGCCACGCGAATTCGATCATGGGCGAGCCCCCCGCCGGTGGCCGCGGATCCACGCCCGCACCGCCTGGATCTGCCCCTTTGCATCGCTGCCCGCGGTCGGCCCATAGGCGGAAATTTCAAGGGCACGCCCCGGCCCCTGGGAGAAGGCGCGCGCCGTATCGGTCCGGTCGAGAAAGGCGAGCCAGGCCGCCCCGGAAAGAGCGGCCACCTCGTCGCGTGGAAAGGCGGCGAGGGCTGTGCGCCGCAGCAGCGAGGCCAGCGCGCGGGCGAGATCTGCTGGCGTCAGGCTGCCCGCGCGGGCCTCGATGCCCCTGAGCTCGGACAGGGCCTGGCGGCGATAGCGATTGACGCGCCAATGGTGGATCACGCGGACCGTGCCGACGGCAAGGCCCAGCAGCACAACCACCAGCAGGATGCGCGCCGGCCAGGTCTGGGGCCACAGGCTGACCGGCGCCGGCAACGGAATGTCGACGAGCCCGGCGACGGGATCGACCACTTGCGGGGCAGCCGCAACGGGTGCCGAAGGGGTAGCCACAGGATCAGCCAAGCGCGCCTCCCAGCACCGGGGGCTCGCTCCGCCCGTTGAGGGCGGGCAACTGCCCGATCAGCTTCTGGATCTGCCTTGCGGTCTCCTCCGCGGCGCTCAGGGGCAGCACCGGCACGCCCAGCTCCCGCGTCCAGGCGAACACGCTGCGAAGCCGCGCCTCGGTCACCTCCCGGATATTCTTGCGGACACTTTCCCGGCCCACCTCGAGGACGATCTGCAATTCGCCGTCGGTCACCGTCATGCGCGCGCTGGCGGGCAGCTCGCTTTGCAGCGGGTCGTGCACCAGCAGCGCGATAACGCTGTTGTGCCGCGAAAGATCGGCGATGATGTCATGGGTGGCCTCATCCGCCCCGTCGAAATCGCTGATGACGATCACCGTCGCATCGTGCGGAGCGAGCCGCCGCACCCGGTCCAGCGCGCGATTGAGCATGTCCGGATGGGAGACGATCCCCCGGCCGACGCCCAGCATCTGGTTGCGGGCGACGATCTGGCTGAGCAGGTGCAGGACCGTGTGGCGTGCACGCTCCGGGCGCACCTCCTCCATGTCGGTGTCGTTGAAGACGAGGCCGCCGATGCGGTCGCCAGCGGCGAGAATGCGCCAGGCGCAGATGGCGCCGGCCTGCGCCGCCGTGACCGATTTCATGGCGAGCCGGCTGCCGAAGAACATGGACAGCCGCTGGTCGATGACGAGGAGGCCCTGGCGGTCGCGCTCCTCATTGAAGACGCGGACATGGGGCTTGCGCAGCCGCGCGGTCACTTTCCAGTCGATGGAGCGCACATCGTCGCCGGGGCGATAGTCGCGGATCTCCTCGAAATTGAGGCCGCGCCCGCGCATGCGCGATGCATAGCGGCCGGCAAGCAGGCTGTGGACGGGCTGCCGCGGCAGGAAGGACACGCGCCGGCCGCGCTGCTCCAGCGCGATCAGCTCCTGGAGATCCACATAGACCCCTTCAACCGCCGTGGCGCTCGCTTCTGCCATAACGGGCTCCTTAGAGCGTTTTCGAGCGAAGCGGAGACCGGTTCGCGTGAAGAAAACGCGTTAATACAAAAGCCTAGAGCATTTGACGTGAGGCAATGCGAACGGAAAATGCTCTAGACCGACGCGACCTGCGCGACGATCTTGTCCAGAGCCTGGTCCACGCTCACCCCCTCCGACATGGCCTCGTAGCTCAGGATGATCCGATGCCGCAGGCAATCATGCAGCACGGTGCGGATGTGGTCGGGCGTGACGAAGGTCTCGCCATCGAGCCAGGCCCGCACCCGGGCGCACCGGTCGAGGGCCAGCGAGCCGCGCGGGCTTGCCCCCACCTGGATCAGCTTGCCCAAGGCATCTCCGTAGCGGTCCGGAAAGCGGGTCGCGAAGATCAGGTCGACCATGTATTTCTGCGCCGCGTCGGATACGAAAATGTCGTCGATCTCGCCGCGCGCGTCGAAGACCGCCTGTTGCGGGATCGGCTCCGGCTCTGGGCCTTTGTCCTTTGCCTTGTGCGCATTCTCGGCGCGGTTGAGCGTGATGATCTCGCCTTCCACCGCCTCGTCCGGATAGGTGATGACCACCTGCATCAGGAAGCGGTCCAGCTGGGCCTCGGGCAGGGGATAGGTGCCCTCCTGCTCGATGGGGTTTTCCGTCGCCAGAACCATGAACAGCTCGGGCAGCCTGTAGGTCTTGCCGGCAACGGTCACCTGCCGCTCTTCCATGGCCTCCAGCAGCGCGGATTGCACCTTGGCGGGGGCGCGGTTGATCTCGTCGGCCAGGAGCAGATTGGCGAAGATCGGCCCCCTCTGGAAGGTGAACTGGCCGCCTTTGTCGGTCTGCACATAGATTTCCGCGCCGGTCACGTCGGAGGGCAAAAGATCGGGCGTGAACTGGATTCGCGAGAGGTCCGCGGCGAGATTCTTCGCCAGGGCCTTGACCGCCCGGGTCTTGGCGAGGCCCGGCAGGCTCTCCAGCAGAATGTTCCCGTTGGCCAGAAGGCCGATCAGCATGCTCTCCACCAGATGGTCCTGGCCGAGCACCAGCTTGCCGATGCGAGCCTTCAATTCGAGAATTGCCTCACGCGTTGCGCTCATTGGCGCGCCCCCCCAACAAACCAGAGGTAATAGGGATTTTGACCATCCTCGCGCATCACCCGGGCGATGTTGCGCGCCCAGCTCTCGCGCTCGCCCGCCTGGGCGCTCAGCGCGGCGGCGTAGAAGGCCAGCAGACGTTCGTTCTCCACGGCCACCGCAGCCCGGAAGGCCGCATCAGCGCCCTCAAGGGGCGGCGGCGTGTACAAGGCCAGCAATTGGGGCAGCACGCGCGCGAACTCGCCCGGGCGGACCCAGCTTGAATATTCGATACGCGGATCATCGTCCGTGACGGCCGGAGCATCGCCGGCATAGCGCTCCAGGCCCGCCCGATCGGTGACCCAGGTGGCGAGAAGGGCGGCGGGGCTGGCAATGCCCACCTCTTTCAGCGCATGCGCCACCTGCGGCTGATCGAACCGCCGGATGATGCTCGGCACGTCCAGCGGCACGGGCGCGTCGGAGCCGATCAGCAGCATTTCATGGATGTCCGTGGTCCACAGCGAGGCGTGGGGAAAGGCATCCAGGAAGCTGCGCACCAGGGAGCGCGTATCCTCGTCATTCTGCGTGCCGAGCGGCAGCCACTGGGCCATGAGGCCCTGGGGCCGCAGGCGCGCGCGGGCGAGGCGATAAAAGTCGGTGGAATAGAGATTCACCACTCCCGCAGCGGCTGGCGGTGGCGGCTCCAGGGTGATGACATCATATTGCGTCGCGCTCGCCAGCAGTTCGCGGCGACCGTCACGGAGGCGAATGTCGAGACGGGGATCTATGGCGGCGCCATAATTGCCCACGAAATCCGGTGCGGCCTTCAGGACCGCCGGAAGCAGCTCCGCCACCACCGTCTTTTCAAGGCTGGGAAAGCGCAGCAGGGCGCCGGCCGTGATGCCGGTTCCGAGCCCGATCACCAGGGCCGAGCGCGGCTCGCCCACGTGCAGGATCAACGGCAGCAGCGCCTGGAGCCGCATGTAGCGCAGCGACGGCATGGCATCGCCGGAGTTCGACACGCCCTGAATGTAGAGCCGCCGGAAATGCTGCTCGCCCCGTCCCTGCTCCAGCACGGCCACCGTGCCGCCCCAGCTCTCGTCATAGGTCACCAGCGCGCCCCGGCGCGACTGAGCGAGCAGGTCGCCGAGCCGGCTCGACGGCGTCATGACCGAAAGCGCGACCGTCGCCATCACGATCACGGCCATCACGATCGCAGGGCGCCTTCTCACGGTCGCGGGGAACCGCCGCTGCCCGGCCACGAGGGCCACCAATCCGAGCGCAGCGGCCGCCAGCGCCAAGGCCGCCATGGTCTTGATGAGGCCAAGGCCAGGCACGAGCACGAGGCCCGCGACCGCGACGCCGACAAGGCCACCGATGGTATTCAGGCCGATGGCGGCGCCCACATCGCGACCGACGCGGCTTTCCTGCGCCACCAGCCGGATCGCGACGGGAAAGGCCGCGCCAAGGAGCAGGGTCGGGGGAAGGACGACCCATGCGGCTGCGACCGCGAACCGGGCGCTCATGCCCGCAAGCTCGCTGCCCGTCCAGTTGAACACGATGGCCTCAAGGGCGGTCTGCGCCACCGCGACCCAGCTGCCGAGGGCCGAGATCGTTCCAAGGCCGACAAGCCCGGCGCCGGCAATGAGCACGGCAAAGGCGTTCCATGGATTGCGCAAGCGATCGACAAAACGCGTGCACACAAACGCGCCCAGGGCGAGGCCGACGAGATAGGTGGCGAGGACGATGGAGAACGCGAAGACGCGGGTGCTCAGAAATTGCACGATCGCCTGCGACCACACCACCTCATACCCCAGCGCGATGCCACCAGCCACCGCATAGAGGATGAGTGCCAGTCGCCCGCCCGAATGCCCCACGGTGCCCGTGGCATCCGGCGCCTTCGGCACCTGCTCGCGCGACTGCCGCAGCGTAAGACCCCCAACTGCCGCGGCAACATTGGCGAGAGCCGCTACAAGCGCCGTCCCCTGCACGCCGACGCCCGGAATGATCAGGAAGGTCGCCCCCAGGGCGCCGACGATGGCGCCGGCGGTATTGGCGGCGTAGAGGCGCCCCGTTGCCGTCGCGATCTCGCTGCCGCGGGGCGCGATGGCGCGCGCGAGCACCGGCAGCGTTCCGCCCATCAGGAAAGGTGGAGTCGCGACGATCGCAAACAGCATCAGCCAGGCGAGTGCGGGCTGCTGCGCCTCCAGTGTGGCGAACAGGGGGGCGATGTGCGCGAGGAGCCAGGTGGCGGCGATGCCGGCTACGGCGATGCCCAGCTCCAGGCCCGCATAAAACCGCAGCGGCCGGCCGACAGCATCCGCGAAGCGGCCAATCACCACCCCGCCGAATCCGAGCCCCGCAAAGAATGCGCTGACCGCAATGGTGATCGCATGAATGTCGACCCCGACCACCAGCGAGAGCTGCTTGGCCCAGAGCACCTGATAGACCAGGGCCGCCGCGCCGGATACGAACAGCAGGCCGGACGCAAGGGCCGTGGCGCGCGCCCGCGCCTTTGTGGCGTCTTCTTCCCTTTGTGCGGAAAGGCGCGCGCGGGAGCGATGAGACATCAGGGGTGCAACACCAATGGGCTTCAGCCTCGGGACGTTTTGACATCGCCGGCCGCATCTTCGGCGGCCGGCGATGTGGCGTTACGCTTTCCGCGTTTTACTTCTTTTCTTGCGGCTTCTGCGCCTGCTGCTTCGCCAGCTCGCTCTTGAGCTGCTGCACCGCCTGGTCGATGGAGAAGGAGGCGGGCATCTGGCTCGGCGGATACTCCACGAAGGTCTGCAGGAAGTCCGTCCCGCGCCGGATGCCCTCAAAGATCAGGTAGACATTGTCCACGTTCCACTTGTCGTAGGTGGTGGTGGGACCAATGTCGCCGCGCTCATAGGGATCCATGCGCAGGTTGTAGATCTTCGGGGTGCGCAGGCAGGTGAAGGGCTGGCGCCAGATCTGGAACCCGCCCTGCGCCGTCTGCTCACAGAAGACGATCTTCCACGCCATGGGATTGGTGGCGCCCGGCAGCACGTTGTCATAGCGCATGGCCACGAGCTCACCGTCGTCGTCAAAATAGTAGAACTCGGTGCGGGCGGACTTGTCGGTCTGCCCGGTCAGGAGCGGCAGCTGATTGTAACCGTCCAGGTGCACCTTGAAGGTCTTGTCGCCGATCTTCGTTCCCTTCAGCAGGCGTTCCTTGATGGTGGTGTCACCCACCGCCGCCATGAGCGTGGGGAACCAGTCCAGGCCCGAGAACATGCCGTTGGAAACCTCCCCCGGCTTGATCTTGCCGGGCCAGCGCACCAAGGCCGGCACGCGGAAGGCGCCCTCCCAGTTGGAGTCCTTCTCGCTGCGGAAGGGCGAGGTCGCGGCATCGGGCCAGGTGAAGAAATTCGGCCCGTTGTCGGTGGTGAAGATGACGATGGTGTTGTCTGCGACGCCCAGATCGTCGAGCGCCTTCAGCAGCTTGCCCACATCCTGGTCCATCTCCCACATGCCGTCGGCATATTCATTGCCGCGCGGGCCGAGGCCACCCTTGCCCCGATAGGACTCGCGGACATGGGTGAAGATGTGCATCCGGGTGAAGTTCATCCAGGTGAAGAAGGGGCGCTTCGCCTTCACCTGCCGCGTCATGAAATCGATGGCCGCCTCGGTGGTCTCGTCGTCAATCGTCTCCATGCGCTTGACGGTGAGCGGACCGGTATCTTCAATCTTCCCGTCCGCCGACGATTTGATCACGCCGCGCGGATTATAGGATTTGATGAAGGCCGGGTTGTTGCTCATCCAATAGGGGCGTTCCGGCTCCTCTTCGGCGTTCAGGTGGTAGAGATTGCCGAAGAACTCGTCGAAGCCGTGATTCGTCGGCAGGAAGCGATCCTGGTCGCCCAGGTGATTCTTGCCGAACTGGCCAGTGGCATAGCCCAGCGGCTTGAGCGCCTGCGCCAGGGTCACATCACGATCCTGAAGGCCGACGGACGACCCCGGAACGCCGACCTTCGTGAGGCCCGTGCGGAAGGCGGACTGGCCCGTGATGAAGGTCGCCCGGCCGGCGGTGCAGCTGTTCTCGGCATAATAGTCCGTGAACATCATACCTTCATTGGCGATCCGGTCGATGTTCGGCGTCTTGTAGCCGACGATGCCGTGGGTATAGGCGCTGACGTTCGACTGGCCCACATCGTCGCCGAAAATGACGAGAATGTTCGGCCTTGTCGCCGTTTCCTGCGCCTCAGCGCGGGTCGAGACGCCCGCAGCCATGCCCGCGAACGCGAGCACCGCGGCCAACATCGCGCCGCCCCGTGCACTTAGTACCGTTGCCCATCGCCGCCGGGCAGGCGGCGGGGCCGCAGTGACGCCGCAAACACCTTGTATTTCAAGGTCGCCACTCATGTGAGGCCTCCTCGTCATCTTCCGTCGCGACGCTTGCGGAACCAACGGTCCGAATCGACGCGCCGCCATGCACCGCCCCCAGGCGGCATTGCGAAGCACTTTACCCTAAGCGGCGGAGTTCACACGTTTTAATTGTGAGAAACGAAGTCGGCTGACAAGGCGGCACCGTGGTCCCGCGACGTGGCGCGCCGATGCCCCTCTGGCGGGCGACAAGGCTGGTGCAGATCTCCAAGCCAAGGCTGAATCAAGCACCCGGACCACCGTTTGGGCTCGCCGGTGACGCCGCGTCCAGGGTCCATCTTCCCGCCGCTGGCGTAGCAGCCACCCTGCCCGCTCTTTGGCGATGGGTGCGACCAATCCGCAGGCTTCGCCCGGCTCGCCGTGGTGACGGCAATGACTGCCGCAGCAGGGCACGGTGCCCCGGCAGCGCACCGCGTCAGCGTGCCGGTGTGATGACCAGGAGCTCGGTTCGGGGGGCATCGGGCAGGCATTTCAGCAGATGCGGCCCATCGACGCCCTCCGCCAATGCATGCGCGGCATCATCCACCTCCGCGAGGCTCCATGACTCATCCGCGCGGATGAACTGCCCCATCACCATCCAGGGCACCCGCGAACCGCGCGCCCCGTCCCCATCCAATGACAGCCGAAGCGCCCGTGCGGCATCCCGCCCCTTGCCGGGCATGCATCGGGCGCGCGCATCCACGTGCCGGCCCTCCGCCATGCCCATGCAGCCGGTCGTCAAGTCGTGCTCATCGCTGCCAATCACTCCGGACCGCAGCAGGAAATGAGCAAGGTCCTCGGCAATGAAGCTCAGCTCCTCCCCGGGGCAGCGCAGGACGAGATGAAACGCGCCAAGGGGCGAGAGCGTGCCGGCATCCCCCTCGTCCTCGGGCAACAGCGCGATGCGCCAGGTGGCATCGGCGCAAACAAGCGCGCCCGCCGGCAGATCGCGCAACGCCGCCCCATTCTCGACAACGAGAAGAGACCAGCGGGCTGACGCCTGAGTATCCGGCTCCGGATCGGCCCATGGCGGCAGCGCCCCGCCAATCCACCGAAGCCGCAGGTCATAGGCGACAGGCTGCCGGCGCAGCTCCGAAAGCCCTCGCGCAATGGCATCCGGAAACGCCTCGATGGAGCGGGCCCGACCGAGGGGTGGCAAGGCAGGGGCAGGCTGAAGGCTGGGTGGAGTCATGAGGTGATCCTGGATTGGCGCGCCATTGGGTGATGATCGGGATGTCGCGCGCAAGTGTCAGAACCGGTCGCAGGCCCATGCAGGCGGCCCCGCCAATCCGGGCCGGGACGATGCGGCCGAAACCGACATGCCGTCCATCCCTACCGCACTGCGCGCCCTGGGAAGCGGCCCGACGGGGCGGGGCTGGGCGCAAGGCAGACATATCCAGGGAGAAATATTTCGTCGCGGAAGGGGCAATTCACAGCCCGCGACAGGTTCCCGTTTGAGGGAGGCCGCGCCGGCGGCCGAGGCCGGGCAGCTCGCGCCAGGGGGCGGCCGGCCCGCCGTCGCTCGGCGTCCCGCCCTCCCTCATCCACGCCCGCGGCGATGCTGCGGCGTTCGGACCTTTTTGCAGGAGATGAATGATGCACCCCTATGAACGCGCGGTCCTGCGCTCGTATCTGGTGAATCTTGCCGCCTCGCACGGTGGCGTTTGGGAGTCGCTCTGGCGCACCTCCCAACTGCCCCAATGGATCAGGCTCCACTCGGCCGCCTCCGGATTGGTGCAAGCGGTGGCCGGGATCGAAGAGAGCGCGCCGGATATGGGCCCGGGCCACGGCGCCCGGATGGCCCGCCTGACATCAGAGCGCGACCTGGCGGAGCTCATGTCACCCCACTGGAAGGCCTCGAAATCGGCGGCCCCCGAACCCTCGGAGCGGCTCGGGGAGATCCTGCGCGCAGACCTGCGCCGCCGGCACCCCGTTGCGCTGCCGCAAGGTCTTTCCTCCATCGAGCGGCGGTTGCGCTGGATTGCCGCCCTCGTCGGATTGAACGCCACGGAAAGCGCGGTCCTTGGCCTGCTGGTCCGCGCCTCGGTGAGTGAAGCCCCGCGCCAGCTCTTCCGGGCGCTGGCCGGCAATCTCAGCAATGAGGATCTGCACGAGTACACGCCCCAGCTGGTCAGCTGCCATTTCATGCGCGCGCCACTGGGCCTTGCCAGCGCCAGGATCCGGGGTGCCCTGAAGGCGCATGGCGGCCTCAGGGTCTTCGGCCTGGTAAGGGATGCCCACGACGGCGACTTCATGATCTCGGACACCACCTTCGCCCTGATGACCGAGCCCCGCCTGACGGCCGACCGCGCCCGCGCGATGCTGCTGGGACAGCCCCGCCGCACGCACCTCGACTGGGCCGACTTCGAGCATCTCGGCACCGATGCGGAGCTGGCCTGCGATCTCGTGCGCGAAGGCCTCGCCGCGCGGGAAAAGGGCGTCAACATTCTGCTCCATGGGGCGCCCGGCACGGGCAAGACCGAGTTCGCCTGCGCGGTCGCCGAGCGGCTGGGCCTGAAGGCGCTGTTCGTGGGCGAGGCGGACAAGGCCGGCGAAGAGCCGGACCGGGAGAGCCGCGTTGCCGCCCTCACCATGGGCCAGCGCCTTGCGGCCAGTGTCCATGATGTCCTGCTGGTGGTGGACGAGGCTGATGACCTGTTCGTCGGCGTCGACGACGCCGCGGGCGCCAACCGGCAGGGTGCGAAAGTGTTCATGAATCGCCTGGTCGCCGGCAGCCCGCTGCCGACGCTGTGGATCTCCAACCATCCCGAAATCCTCGGCCCGGCGGTGCTCCGGCGCATGAGCTTCGCCCTGCATTTCCGGGCGCCGGGCCGGCCCCAGCGCCAGCGCATGATCGAGCGGATCGCGCTGCGCCAGGGCTTCGACCTGCCGCAGCTGGAGCTGGCGCAGATCGCCGGCCTGCCGGCCGCGGCCGCAATTCTCGATCACGGCATCCGCGCCGCCCGCCTGTGTGGGGGCGGCGCGCGAACGGCGATCCGCTCGGCCTCTTCCATCCTGGAGGTCATGGAGGGTTGCGCCCCGCATCCGCAGGCGGAGCCGGCTCCGTTCGAAGAGGACCTGTCGCGGGCGGACCGCGACCTCAGGCAGCTTGCGGACCGGGTTCTCGCCAGCGGACGGCAGAAGCTGTCCTTCTGCTTCACCGGCATGCCGGGGACGGGCAAGAGCGCCTTCGCCCGCCACCTCGCCAACCGCATGGGCCTGGAGGTGATGGAGCTGCGCGCCAGCGATCTTCTGCGGCCGTTCGTCGGCGAGAGCGAGGCGCGCATCGCCGCGGCCTTCCGGGAGGCCGAGGCCCGGCGCGCGTTCCTCATCTTCGACGAGGCGGATTCCCTGCTGCAGGACCGTGCGAAAGCCGCGCGCAGCTGGGAAATCACGCAGGTGAACGAGATGCTCACCTGGATGGAGCGCCACCCCCTGCCGTTCGCCTGCACCACGAACTTCGCCGACAGCCTGGACCCGGCGACGGCCCGCCGGTTTCTGTTCAAGGTCTGCTTCCTGCCCATGGCATGGGGACAGATCCAGCTCGCCTTCCGCCGCTTCTTCGGTCTCGAGGCGCCCGCGCGGCTCGCGCGCGAGGAGCGGCTGACAGCGGGGGACTTCGCGGTCGTGGCCAGCAGGGCCGCGGTGCTCGGCCTTGCCGATCCCGATGCGCTGGCCGGGGAGCTCATGGCTGAAGTGGCTGCCAAGCCGGAGGGCAAGGCCCGCCCCATCGGCTTTCGCACCGCCTGAGGGCTCGGCCGTCAGACCGGCGGCGTCGGGCGCGGATCCTGGCCCCGATGCCGCGCGAGCGCCCGTTCCAGCTCTCCGATCATGAGGCGCCGGAGGGCTTCGGGAGCAAGGATTTCCACATTGTCGCCCCAGGTGAACAGGTGGTGCGCCATCTCCAGCAGGCCGCCGGCGGTGAAGCTCACCTCGACCCCTCCGTCGTCAAGATCCAGCAGCCGCTGGCTGGGATGGAACACCGTTCGCCGCGCTTCCGCGGCCGCGGCGGGAAGAAAGCGCAGCACCACATGGGCGGGCTCCTCCTGGAAGGTGCCGAAAGAGCGGGCCGCATAAGCGTCAAGGTCGAAATCCACAGGCACCGGCGCCGCCTCGTCGACGATCTCCAGATCCGTCATGCGATCGAGACGCCACAGCACCGGCTGGCTGTGCTTCTCCTGCTGGCCGACCAGATAGGCGTTGCGGCCGAACAACAGGCCGTACGGTACCACGACCCGCGCAATGGACGCGGCGGGCCCCGGCGACGGGTAGCTGAAACGCACCTTGCGCAGCGCCAGGAGCGCCTCGCGCAACAGGTCGAGCGTGCCGGCATCGCAGATGGCGCGCGGCCCCACCTGCCGGGCGATCGCTTCCGCGCGGCGCAAGGCTTCAAGGTCGGTGGCCGTGCGCGCCTTGCGGCTGTCGCGGAGCGCCGCCTTCACCTTGTCCGCCAGACGGGTGAGCGCGGCCGCGCGCTCGCTGTGCCCGGCCTGCTCCAGGGCCCGCACCTGTCCTTCCAGCTCGGCCAGCTCCACCGCCGTGGGCGCGGTGAGAAACGGGGCAAGGCCGCCCTGAATGAAGAAGCGCAGCTGGGGCCCATCGTGCCGCTGATCGAAACCGGGGAACAGGTCCCGCACCGTGTCCCGCATGCGCTCGGCCGTGCGGCGGCTGACGCGGAAGGCACCAGCGATCTCGTCCAGCGTGAGCCCCTCCCGGGAACCCGCGAGCCGAAGCGCCAACCGCAGCAGGCTGGCCACCTTCTCGAGCCTGATCGGATCATTTCCCATCGCCGCCTCCTGCCGCCTCCTGCCGCCTCCTGCCGCCTCCTGCCGCCTCCTGCCGCCTCCTGCCGCCTCCTGCCGCCTCCTGCCGCCTCCTGCCGCCTCCTGCCGCCTCCTGCCGCCTCCTGCCGCCTCCTGCCGCCTCCTGCCGCCTCCTGCCGCCTCCTGCCGCCTCCTGCCGCCTCCTGCCGCCTCCTGCCGCCTCCTGCCGCCTCCTGCCGCCTCCTGCCGCCTCCTGCCGCCTCCTGCCGCCTCCTGCCGCCTCCTGCCGCCTCCTGCCGCCTCCTGCCGCCTCCTGCCGCCTCCTGCCGCCGGCAGGGTATCCATGGGCTGAACCCGACTTCAAGGCCAAGCTGGCGCTGCGACAACCTTCTGGTGCATACCCGCGCACAGCGCCAAGGGCGCATGACAGCGAAAGCTTTTTGGCCGTGAAGATTCTCGGCCGGCAACGTCGCGTTGCGACCAAATCTGTCGGGCAGCGGGGCATCCTGAGGCAGGAGGAAGCTGGCCGCGGTTTTCGCCGCGGCCCCGCCAGGCCTGGGACAGCCCGACGCTGGCGAGGAGAGTGGCGAGGAGACAGGTGATGTTCGAGACGGTTCGGGCGCGGCCTGCGGGCGCCATCCTGCCCGGCGACGTGCCCCTCACGCTGCCGCTGCTGGCGCGCTCCTACCTGCTGCCGCCCGCCCCTGATACCAGCTTCACGGATGCCCTCCGGCCCCATCTCGGCTTCGGCCCATGGGCGGGCAGCTTTGCGGTGGCGCCGGGCGAGACCGCGCGGGTTGTGGAGCGCGCCCTTCGTGACGTGATGATGGGAACGGCCACGCTGCGCCCGGACGCAGTGGATGTGCGCGCGCTCGATCCGCAGCGCCGCGCCCATCGCCATCTCTCGGCCCTGCTCGACCTGTGGAACGCGCTGGGCGACCTGCTGCCCCCGGAGCTCGCGATCCTGCGCGCGGTGATCGAGGCGCGGGCGGACGACATTCTCGACCCCCTCCATGTGATCCATGATCCGCACGATACGAGCCTGAGCGCGATCGAGACCGCCGTGATCGAAGCACTCATCGCCCGTCATGGCCTGCCGGCGGATATCGCGGATCGCCGGGCGGCACTGCGCGCGGCACGGGATGCTTGCCATGGAGCACCGGGGACGGCGCTGCGCCACCTTCAGGCGGCGCTGCTGTCACCTCAGGCGCACCGCGTCACGCGTGACCTGGGCGTGCGGGTGTTCGGCCTGCGGGATGCGGAGGCCGAAGCCCATGTGGCCGCGAGCCTCGCCCAGCGGCTGCTGGATGCCGAGCCGGACCTCTCCCCATCCGGCATCGGCCTGCTCCTGCCATCCCGTCCCACTTACGTGCCCTTCGTGCGTGAGGCGTTCGCCCGGGCGGGGCTGCCGCTCTCGGCCCTCCCGGCGGGTCAGGATGCGCGGGACCTCGCGGGCGAATGCCTGCTGCATGTCCTCACCTGCCTGCGCCCCTCGGCCCCCGTGATGGCCCGGGCCTCCCTGCTGCGCCTCGCCCTCATGCCCTGGCCGGCCGAGGTGGGGCGCAGGCTGTCGCAGGCGGCGATGGAGGGAGCAAGTCTGCTGTCCCGGCTGGCACCTTTGGATCGCCGGGGCCACGCGCTGCTGGCCCTGCTGGCGGAGCGGCCCACGCGTGCCCATGACCTGGCCCAGCTGATGGAAGGATTGCCCCGCCTTCTGTCCACCGATGCCGAGGTGGCCGAGGACGTGGCGGAACTCGCGCAGCGTGTCAGCGAGCTGGTGGGCATCCTGCGCGCCGCCTCTCCCGCCGCCGAGATCGCATGGGACGAACTGACCGGCCGCATTGAGGTCGCAGAGGCCAAGGCTGAGGCGGACGGGCCAGCCCTGCTCGATGCGGTCACCGTCTGTGTCGATGGCACGCCCCCTGATCGTCCGGTGCGGCACCTGATGCTGCTCGGCTTTGCCGAAGGAGCATTTCCCGCATCGCCTGGCATCGGCCCGGTGTTTCTCGACAGCGAGATCGAGCTGATCCGCAAGGCTTGCGGCCTCGTCCTGCCAAGCCGGCAGGCGACCCTGTCCCGCCGGCTCGACATCTTCCGCCGCCAGCTCATGGCCGTGTCCCACAGCCTGACCGTCTTCGTGCCCTATCGCGATCCGGCTGGCGCGCCGCTGGCGCCCGCCGCGAGTCTCTGCCTCCTCGCGCGCTGCTTCAACGGGTGCGAGGAGCCGGAGCGATTGATCGTCGACCTGTCAGGCGATGGCGGGGATGAGGCCCTGCCCCGCGCGCCGGAGACCAAAGGCCTGCCGCTCGCCCCTCTCGCCGTACCCACGGCGCTCGATCTCGGCCGGAACCTGCTGCGACTGCGCCAGGATGGTGAAGGCCACATGCGCAGCCAGTCTCCAAGCCGGCTCGACCGGTTGCTGGTGAGCCCGCTGGCCTGGCTGCTGAACGAGCTCGGCATCGCCGCGCGGGCCTGGGAACCGGAGGGGCTGGATGTGCTCACCATCGGCAGCCTTTTTCATCGGATGGCGGA
Source organism: Xanthobacter variabilis (assembly GCF_043831965.2). Classification (NCBI taxonomy): domain Bacteria; kingdom Pseudomonadati; phylum Pseudomonadota; class Alphaproteobacteria; order Hyphomicrobiales; family Xanthobacteraceae; genus Xanthobacter; species Xanthobacter variabilis. The sequence goes on along the minus strand of NZ_CM195533.1, from coordinate 1,031,839 downwards.
AGAGCTCTTTCCCGCCGGGAACGCTCTGCCCGAAGAGGCCGAGATTGAGACCCGCCTTCCGGCGCTGCTGGCCGACGCGGTGCGGGATATTGCGCCATTCCTCATGGCCGCGCCCTGGATGGTGGAGCGCCGCCGCCTCGCGGCTGAATTCACCACGGCGCTCATGGCCTGGCGCCGGATGCTGGCCGCCCTCGGCGCGCAGGTCCTGGGCAATGAGCTGCCGCTGGGCGGCGAGGTGCTGGGCATCCCGTGCCGCGGCTTCGTCGACAGCGTGCTACGCCTGCCCGACGGCGGCCTCGTGATCGTGGACCATAAAACCAGCGGTGCCGCCGCGCGGCGCCGGCGCATGGAAAATGGCTGGGACGTGCAGGTGGAGATTTATCGCGCGCTCGCGCAGCAGTCCGCCGGCAATCCGGAACTGGAAACGAAGGGGCTCACGGGCAGCCAGCCCATCGCCGTCGCCTACCACACCACGCGGGACGGCACGCTGCTGCTCCACGGCTCGGCGCCGACCCATACCGTCCCCGGCGTCGAGATGATCGATGCCGATATCGGCGCGGAGGCCCTCGCGCGGCTGGCCACGGAGCTGCGGGCACTGGCGGGCGGACGGCTCAACCTGCCGGAGTGGAGCATGCTCGAAGACATGGCCAAAGGCGGCGTGAAGCCCTACGCCCTGGAGGAAAGCCCTCTGGTCTCTGCCTTCGTGCGCAACAGTGCCAGGACGGACCGCGATGACGCCTGAACTGCGCATTGTCCCGGCGGGCGCCGGCGCCGGCAAGACCCACCACATCCAGACCCAGCTGCTCGACTGGGTGAAGAGCGGCCAGGTGCGGCCCGAGCGCATCCTGGCCGTGACCTTCACTGAGGCCGGCGCCGCCGAGCTGCGCCAGCGCATCCGCGCGAGCCTCGTGGCCGCCGGCCACATGGAGGGAGCGCTGGCGGTGGAGCGCGCCTATGTGTCCACCATTCACGGCCTGGGATTGAGACTCGTCACCGAACATGCCTTCGCGGCCGGCGCATCCCCAGCGCCGCGCCTCATCTCGGATGCCGAGCGCGACCTGCTCATCCGCCGGGCCCTCGCCCATGCCGACGCGCTGGAGGACATCTCCGGCGATCTGAAACGCCACGGCTATGCGGCGGGCTGGGGCGGCGGCAGCGCCGAGGAGGCGTTCCGCGCCCGGGTGCTCGACATGGTGACGCTGCTTGGCCATCTCGGCCCGCGCGGCCTGGATCCCGCCCTTGCCGGGGAGGCCGAGGCCGCGATCCGCGCCATCCACGGCGCGGTGGAGCCGGATGGCGGATCTCTGGCGGCACGCCTGCACGCCGCGGTGACGGCGCTGCTGGCCACGTTCCCGGACAGCCTCGCCGGACTGGCAACGAGCGCCACTGCCCGCGACGCGTTCCGAGGCGACCATCGCGCCCTCTGCGACGCCAGGGGACGCACGCGTCTCGACCAAGACTGGGCGCTTTGGGCCCGTCTCGGCGCCCTGCGCCAGAGCAAGCGCGGCTCCGCGACCCCCGATGGCTATGACGTGCTGGCGCAGGCCGTCATGGACGCGGCCACCGCGCTCGAGAGCCATCCCGGCCCGCTGGACGATGCCTGCCAGCATCTGCGCGCCCTCGTCGGCGGCGCCCAGCAGATCCTGTCCCGCTACGGGGCGCGCAAGCGGGAGCTGGGCGTCATCGACTTCGCGGACATGGTGGCCGACGCCGCACGCCTGCTGCGGGAGAGGCCGGAGGTCCGCAATGCCGTGCTCGACGAGATCGACTGCGTGATCGTCGACGAGTTCCAGGACACCAACCCCATCCAGTTCGACCTCGTCTGGTCGCTCGCCCGCCACGCGCCACGCACCATCCTGGTGGGTGACATGAAGCAGGCCATCATGGGCTTCCAAGGGGCGGATGCACGGCTGATGGGCGCCATCGCGGGCGTCTTCGCGGACCAGGTCAAGCCCCTCGACCGCAACTGGCGGTCCGATCCGCGCATCATGGCCTTTGTGAACGACCTGGGGGCGGGCCTGTTTCCGGAGGCCTATGACCCACTGGCACCGACGCGCGCGCAATCTTCCAGCAGCGCGCTCGAGGTGGTGGTCACCGAAGCCCCGCGCAGGGGGCGGAGCGAGGTACGGCCACCGCACCACCTCGCGGCCCACATCGCCGCCATGCTGGCCCGCGCCGATACGCGCATCACCGATCGTCACACGGGCGAGGCGCGAGCCCTGCGGCCGGGGGACATCGCCGTCCTGTGCCCCACCAACACCCAGTGCGCCGCCTATGCGGACACCCTGCGCGCGCTCGGCCTGCCGGTTCAGGTGAACCGGAACGGATGGTGGAGCAGCGCCATCGTTCAGGCGGCCTGCCACGCGCTGGAGGTTGCGGACGACCCGCAGGATCTCCACGCCGCGCTGTGCTTCCTGGTGCTCGGTCCGCCGCGGGTGCCGCTTGAGGCCGCCCTGCGCCAGCTCATCGACACCGAAGACCTCACCCACCCCGCTCTCGACAACTTGCGTGCCCTTGCGGAAGATGCGCCGCGGCGCACCGTGCGCGCCCTGCTGGGCGAGGTGATCGCGGCCGCCCGGCTGAGGGATTTCTGCGAGGTCCAGGAGGAGCCCGGGGAGGCCCGCGCCGACCTCATCCGGCTGGAAGCGGAGGCCGACGCCTTCCTCGCGACCCATCGGGACATGCGCGCGGCGGCCGGCTTCCACGGCTCCGGCGCCAAGGTCTTCCTCGGCTGGCTGGCGTCCCAGATCGGCGAGCGCGGGTTCAATCGGCATGCCGATCCCACCGGCCGGAAGGCCGAGGGCATCGAGGTGGTCACCTGGCACGCCTCCAAGGGCCGGGAATGGCCGGTGGTCGCCGTGGCCGGCCTCGACCATGGGTTCGACCCACGCACCGGCGCGCTTTCCAGCGTCTGCTCCGACTTTTCCGACCTCGACCGCCTGATCGAGCGCACGCGGCTGCATTTCTCCCCCGCCTTCGCCGCCCCCGCGGTCGCAGACCGCTTCTTCGCGGCGCAGGCGCCGCAGGCTGAGGCCACAGCCCGTCGCCTCGCCTATGTGGCGCTCACCCGCGCGCGCGACACGCTGGTGCTCGAATGGCCGGCAGCCGCCGTGCAAAAGGCGTTGATCCAGCCCGATGAGCCGTGCTTCTCCGCAGCCGCCCTCCTGGCCACGCGCTGCCACATGAGCGTCGAGGCGGGCGCGATCGCGATCGGCGGGAAGCGCCATTCCGCAAGGGTTTCCTTCTGCGGAAAGACGATTCCACCCGAGTTCGACACGCCGCGCCCGGTGCCCGTGCCGACTTTGCCGCGCCTCGGCCGCCGCGCCGTGGCGCCATGCGCTGCGCGGGCGGACGCCGGTCCCGCACGGCTCGTGCCCTCGCAGCTGCCCGCATCGCTCGTCGCCGCGCCGGATAAGCTCGAAACGCAGCTGCTGGACGCGGCCGAATGGCAGCCGGGCGAACGGTCATGGACCTCCGCGGCGGCATGTGGCACCGCGCTCCACGAAGCCCTGCGTCTGCTGCTGACGCGCCCAGACATCGCGCCGCGTCTTCCCTCCCATCTCGGCCTCGTGCCGGAGGATGCGCAGATCCTGGCGGGTCGCGCACAGGCACTGCGCGCCTGGCTTGCCGCGCGCGGCTATGCGCGGATCACCACCGAGGTTCCGATGGAGGCGACCCTTGCCGGCGGAGCGCAACTTTCCGCCACCCTCGATCTTCTGGCCGAGGGCGAGGCCGGCCTCGCCCTTATCGACCACAAGAGCGATGCGGATCGGGATTTCGAGGCTGGCTTCCGGCGCCACTGGCCCCAGCTCTCGGCCTATGTCGCCGGCCTTCGCGCTCTCGATCCGCGCCGAGGGCCGGTGCTGGTCGCCATCCATTGGGTCACCGCGGGGATGATCAGCTTCGCCGAGCTCCAGGGCTCTGCACCCGACGCCGCCGTGGAGCCCCTGGATACTTGCCTGGAAACCGTCCGCCCTCCCCGATGAGTGACCGCCGCGCGCCCGGGCTGTACTCCACACCCGGGCGTCTCCAAGCGAGAATGGACGGAACAGCGCCAACGCCCCTGGTCGCAACGAGACGGGGACCCAAAGGCGAGAATGGCTGAGTCGAGGCCCCCTGGTGGTGCCGAAGGCGCCGGGCATCGGCCATCGCCCCGGTCACGCCCTCAGGCCACGCGCCAAGCGGGCACCGGGCGCCGGCGCCATGGCGCCCGGTGGCTTGCAGGCATCCCGGCATCCGAGCGTTCGCTCCCCCCTTCCCGCTCGCGGCGGGTCAGGCTCGGCCGGTGAGCCTGACCCGCCGCTGTAATGGGCGTCAAAGGCGAAGCGGGTCCGTTCGGGCGGCAAGTGGAAGGCCTCGATGATCGCCGCGCGAAACGCATCGCCCGCCAGTTGCCGGTCGATATAGGCGGTGAAGACCTCATCACGCACGTGGTAGACCACGCGCCCACGGGGCCAGTCCTCGTACTCGCCCGTAAGCTTCAGCCTCTTCCTCAGCCCGGACCAGAAATCGTAATGGGCCATCGCTTCGGTTTTGAAGTCGCCATAGTCCTCCGCATCGGGCCATGGCGTCTGGCAGGTGAGAAGCTCGGGATGGCCGGCCTGCATCACGAACCAGAAGATGCCGACGCAGGCACTGGCGCCATCCACACCGCCCGCCGCCTCGGCGGAGGGGAGCGGGGCCGCGCTCGTCTGTGGCTTGGTGGTCATCGCGGGGTGCTCGTGTTCGGGGGCGCGAAGGGGATGCGACGTGAGTGGATCCGGCATCGGGAAACAGCACTATGTAACCACCATACCGTCTCGATCTCATCCGGGAATTGATACCTGGCACCGGGGCTTCGGGGCAAAATAGTCGCCCCCGCGGGCCGGTTTGCACCATCGCGCGGCCCGTATCGACCCGGCGCGAGCCGGTGAAGGGATGCCCCATGGTCGTTCCGGATTGAATTGATGCACCTGCACTGCGTCAGTTTCGGTCGTCCGTTGGACCGGACCCTACCGCCGAACCAGGAGGCAGGACGGCGGGGGACAGCCGGCGCGGGGAGGCGTCAGGCTTCGATCCGGCAGCGCTCACCGCGATGGCCGATCCGGCGCAAACCAGGGCTGGCAATGCGGCCTAGCGCACGCCAGGGTTAACATTGACCAGACTAATGCTGCGCAATAACGGTAGAAACGTGCGTTGTGAGCTCGCCACTTCCGAGAGTGGACAGCTCCGCCGCCATCTTCAGCGCCCACGGGGCGCGGGGGGATGATCGCGGCGGCCTCATGTGAGCCCGGCCACTTCCGCCCACATTGATACCCGGGAGAGCGTGGCGTGGAATTCAGTCGGTCGCCGGTGCGAAGGGCCCAGGTCGACGGACGGCTCGCGCGCAGGATGACGCTTGCCTATGCCTTCGGCCTCCTGGTTATCGGCCTCCTCACCACGGCGGTCCACCTGCTGCTTGATCGGGTGATCCTCGATCAGCGCGACTCCGCCACCATCATCAACGTCGCCGGGCGGCAGCGGATGCTGTCGCAGCGCATTGCCCTGCTCTCGAACCACCTGAAGAACGGCGACGAAATGAGCCGGGAGCCGCTGCATCAGAGCATTGCCCTGATGGCGCGTTCCCATGCCGCCCTGATCGACGGCAACGACCTGGGCATCATCCATCCCCTGCCGAAGGAGATGCGCGGATATTATTTCGAAGGCCCCAATGCCCTCGATCCCGCGGTGCGCAGCTACATCGCGGCGGCGCGGGAGTTCACGGGCAACGGCTCGCCAGAAGCCTATGGGGAAATCCAGGGTGCCGCGCGAGAGTCCCTTCTGCAGGCCCTCGACGGCGCCGTGACGCTGTTCGAGCACCAGGCCACACGCCATATCGAACAGCTGCGGCGGGTGCAGAAAGCCCTCTTGGGCGGGCTGCTGCTCGCCCTGGTGCTCGAGGCCCTGCTGATCTTCCGGCCGCTGGTGCGCAACGTGGGAGAATACAGCGCCCGGCTCGGCGACCTTGCGGCGCATGACGGGCTGACCGGCCTGTTCAACCGGCGCTATTTCATGGACATGGCACAAGGCACGCTCGCAGCCGCCAGCCATCCGCACCGACAGGCCGTCTCGATCCTGATGATCGACCTTGATCTCTTCAAGCGCGTCAACGACACCTATGGCCATTCCACGGGGGACCGCGTTCTCCAGCAGTTCGCCGAGGTGGCGCGCAAGCACCTGCGCGAGGGCACGGTGCTCGCGCGCATCGGCGGCGAGGAGTTCGCGGTGCTGCTTCCCGACACGAACCGCACGGATGCGGAAATCATCGCCCAACGGCTGCGCCACGCCGTCGCCACCTCCACCCCGCAAGGGCTGCCGGCGGTCACCGTGAGCGTGGGTGTCGCTACCCTCCGGCCCGAGGAAACGCTGCTGGACGAATTGCTCGGCCGTGCCGACCACGCGCTCTACCAGGCCAAGATGCAGGGGCGAAATCGGGTCTGCGTCGATTAGGCTTTGCGCGAGCGCGCGGACCGGGCAGCGGCCGCCCCCTCATCGTCCACCGCTCAGGCCGGGTTCCACCCGCGCTCGCTCAGGGGCCGGTCGGGGGCCTCGATGGTGATGAAGCTCGCCAGTTCCGGGCCGAAGGTGGGCAGCGCCATGGGGCAGCGCACTCCGGGCAGCACCCGCACATCGAACAGCTCGCGCACCCCGCCTTCCAGCCGCAGCCATTCCACGATGTCGCCATGGCGCGTGTCGATGATCTGAACCCCGCACCAGGCGGATGCGCCGCGCCGCTCCAGCTCATCCTGCAAGGCGAGGCCCGAGAACACGCCTTCCCGCCGCGCCAAAGAGAGGCCGACCACCGCGTGGCCATCGTGAAAGGACAGCCCGCGCAGAAAGCCGGGGCAAAAGGCCACCCGCGCCCGCTCCCGGCTCTGAAGGTCCAGCCGGGTGAGATAGCCGTTCCCGGAATCCAGGAACCACAACGCACCCTCATGCAGTCGCGGCGAATGGGGCATGGAGAGACCTTCCGCCACGATCTCGTCGGTGGCGATCTCCACGATCACGCCGCCGTCGCGGCGCCGGTCGCGCCAGCCGTCCACGATATCGGTGGTGGACACGGCGGTGACGTAGCGCGGCACGCCCTCTTCCATGGCCAGGCCGTTGAGGTGGCAGCGATCCTCCGGCGCCAGGCGGGAAATGAAGGGCGGCCGCCACACCGGCTTGAAACTGTGCACCGCGCTGTCGGTGGCGAGGCAGGAATACTTGGTGTTGACGAAGATCAGCCGCCCGCCTGTATCGATGCCGAGCTCGTGCACATCGAGATCGGACACGGTCTGGCCGCGTCGGGGCACATACAGCCGGTCGAAATGCTCATTCGCCCGCTCGTTCGGCGCCAGCACGTTCTCAAAGCGCCAGACCTGCGCGAGGCCGGCCAGAAGCAGCGTCTGTCCATCACCGATGAGGCCCATGGCGCGCACGAAATTGCGCTGGTGAATGGACAGCGCCCCATTCTGCAGCACCCCCACCAGGAAGAGCTGGCCGGTCTGGTAGGAGGTGACGGCGAGCGAGCAATTGTGCAGCGCCAGCCATTGCGGCAACCCGCGCGAACACGTGATGCGGGTGGCGATCTCCTGGGCGGCGGGGGCATCCGCCTGCGCCAGGGGGGCCGGCGCATCCGCAGAGGTTTCGCCGGCAGCCGGCACCGCGGCTTGCGGCGTGTCGTGGGAATCTGTCGTCAAGGTTGCGATGTCCCTCGGGTGGAGAAGGCCGGGCAAGCCGGCCTTCCGCGTCGTGCGGTTTCCTGAAGCGGTTTCCTGGAGTGTCGTCACGCGAGCTGGAGACCAGGGCGCGCGAGGAAAACGCCCCTAGAACTTGTAGCCAAAGCGCAGGGAGCCGCTCTGGCTGAAGTAGTCGTCAGCGATGTTGGCGCCGTACTGTACCTTCATTTCCAAGCCGTTGGCGCCATAGAGGTCGACGCCCGCGAGCATCCGGCCCACCGTATCGGCGATGGGATAGGTGGTCTCGAAGGGCATCATGCCCGGCGTTCCGGCAAAGCGCGCCCTTGAGGTCCACTCGCCGCTCGAGAAGAAGCTCACGCCCAGGTCGAGATAGGGCCGCACGACCAGCCCCGGGGCAAGCTCCGCGCGGGCGCCGAACTCGATGGCGGGGGTGACCCCGAAGACGACGGAGCTGGCGCTGTCCACCATCAGGTTGAGGGCGCCGGCCCCGGTCTCGGTATAGGCCCGCTGCCTCACCCCGATCACGTCCAGATCCACGATCGGCTTGGCATAGAAGCTGTCGCCGAACAGGAACTGGTAGCTGGCGCGGAAGCGACCGAAGGCGAAGCCTGAATCCGGCGTGCCTTCCGCCTGCGCGAACAGGGAGCCGGCCGAGATGGTGCGCGTGGATTCGCCCCAGCTGTAGCCGCCGCCACCCGCGAGGGCGAACAGCCACGGCCCGATCTGATGCTTGAGCGCGATGGCGCCGAAGGCGGTGGTGGTGTTCAGGGTTTCCGCCCGGCTGTCGCCCTCGTACCAGTTGGCGAGATAGCCGATGGTTCCGCCCAGGAACCAGTCATCGGCAAACTCCTTCTGCGCGCCCGTCTGCAGCCCCGCGCCCGAGCCGGAGAAGCCGGACATGCTGGCGGTGGAGCTGCGGTCCATGGTGCCGCCGAGGGCGCGACCCCACACGCAGCTTCCCTCCTCCAGCAGCACTGAGCCAGGCACGAAGTCCGGGCAGCTCAGCACGCTGGAGGCCACCGACACGGCATTTTCAGACGCCGTCGCCAACGGCACCAGGGAGGTGGCCGAATAGAGCTTGGACAGCAGGGTTTCATAACTGGTGGGCGTCGCCGCATAGAACAGGCCGAACACCGCGCCGAGGTCGATCTCGGTGGCGGAGGTCAGGCCCGCCCCGCCATTGGCGGATGCCACCCAGGCCGAGTTGAGGCCCTCTGCCGCCTTGGTGGCATTGGTGCTGGAGGTGCTCCAGCCGGCTGGCGTGAAGTTGGCGCTGGCGACCGAGAAGCCATACCAGCCATTCGACTGCAAGGTGGGCGTGGTGAACTGGTAGAGGAGGGTCGGCAGCACGGTGACGGTGGCATCGTTGCTGCCCTTCACCTGGAACAGGTCGACCGTGTGTCCCGGCAGCAGGGAGGTCGGAGCCAACGTCACGGCGAAGGCGCCCGAGAGGTTGCCATTCACGATGAACTGGTCCGAGCGCCCCTTCGCCATGTCCACGTCCACATGGGCGATGACACCGCCATTGCTGCCGGTGGTGGGAGAGCTCCAGGTCTGCGGCGTCACACCGCTGAAATAGGTCAGGGTCTGGCAGCCCCAGCTGGCGCAGCTGGCCTCGGATTCCGCCGCGGTGGTGACCGGAGTCGCGAGGCCCGCAAGGTCATTGGAGAAGGTGGTCGTGGTGATGTGCCCGACGCCGCCGACATCAATGCTGCCGTAATTGTTGAACACCCCCACATTGGCGACGCTGCCTGTGACGACCGTCGCGGCGCCGGCATTCTTCACCTCGGTGGCACCGCTCGCCGCAAGATCGATATTGCCGCGAATTCGGCCGAAATTGGCGACGGTGACGGTTTCCGCCAGCCCTCCGGACCGGACCGCATAGGCATCGGCCGCCTCCACCGAGAGGGAGCCGCCCGCCTCCACCTTCACGATGCCGGTCGCGGAAGCGCTGTAGATGCCGCCCGCGCTCTCGCCGAGGGCGAGCACATGGCCGCCATCCTGCACCGTGACATAGCTGGTACCGAGGCCGCTCTGGGCCCAGATACCCCACGACCCTTCGCCGGAAACCGCGATGGTCCCGCCCACGGTGACGTCGATGGTGCCGGTGCTGCCGCCATTGCGGTTGAGGGGGCCGGCATAGGTAGTGCCGTTGGCCGCCTGGATCAGGCCACCGCCGCCCGAGAAGGCCTGGGCGAAGATGCCGTGGGCATTGCTGCCCGTGGTGACGATGCGGCTGCCCGACGCGAGCGCGATCGACACCGAGGGATCGCCCCCCGCCGCCGCCTGGCCGGACGCATAGGTGAACGCCGTGCTGCTCCCCGCATTGGCGACGATGGCCTGCGAGGTGTCGGCAATGATGCCGCCGCCGCCGCCAATGGACTGGGCCAGGATGCCGAAGGCGCCGTCGCCACTGGTGACGATGCCGGCGCCCTCGCCAAGGGAGACGCCCACGGCATAGGCCGCGCCCGCCTGCCCGTCGGCATGCTGGAACACCACTTCGTCGATGAGCGCCGAAGGCACGCTGAGCGCGCCGCCACCGCCACCGATGGATTGCGCCAGAACGCCGCTCGCCCGCGCGCCGGAGGTTTGGATGGAGCCTTGCACGTCGACGGTCACGGTACCGGCGTCGCCGGTGCTGCCGCTATTGGTGGTGATGCCGCCCAGCGTCGCCTTCAGCGCCTTCTCATAGCCGGCCCCGCTGGCCGCGGAGGCATTGCCCTGGGCGATGGCCGCGAAGCCGCCGCCGCCGCCGATGGACTGGGCCACCACGCCGAAGGCATCGTCACCCGCCGTCTGGATCATTGTGCCCACCAGGGTGGAGACGGTGACATCCCCGCCGATGCCGGTGGACGCCTGGGTGGAGCTGCCGCCGATATTGAGCTTGATGGAGGGCACGGCAAAGCCCGACACCGCGCCGGTGCCACCGCCGCCGCCGATGGACTGGGCCACCACTCCGCTGGAGGCGAAGCCGGTGGTGGTGATGTTGCCGGCATAGACCTCGACAATCCCGCCACCGCCCCCGGAACCGCCCGAGGCGCCCAGCGACAGCCCGGCATAGAACGGCCCCGACGAACTGCCCGCCGAGGAACCGGTGGAGACCGCCGCCGCGCCGCCGCCGCCGCCGATGGACTGGGCCGTGATGCCGTTGGACAGGATGCCGGAGGTCGCGATGCTTCCGGACACGACGACATCGCTGCCGGCGGCGCCCGAATAGGCCCGTGCGGTGCGGCCGACGATCACCTCGCCGCCATTACCGCCATCGCCACCGCTCTCGCCCGCCGTGATCGCAAGCTCGGAGGTCTGCGCCGCCGTGTCGCCGGAGGGCAGGTAATTGGTGATGGTGCTGGGGGTGGGAACGGTGATGGAGGAATCCCCCGCCCCCGCCATGCCGCCGCCGCCGCCCACCGACTGGGCCAGAATGCCGTCCGACCAGTCGCCGGACGTGACGATGGACCCGGCATTCCAGACCTGGAGGCGGCCGCCCGAGCCGCCATCCGAGCCTTGTGCGCCAAGGCCGATGCTCACGCCCACGGTGCCCGCCGCGGTGCCGCCACCCCCGCCGGCGGTACCGCCACCGCCACCGATGGACTGAACCAGCATGCCGCGTGAATTGTTGCCGGACGTGGCGATGGTGCCGGTGGTGCCATTGCCGGCATAGACATCACCGCCGGTGCCGCCACTGCCGCCCAGGGCGCCAAGGCCAATGGAGAGCGAGGCCGAAACCTTGCCGTCCGCCGCCGTGCTCTTGCCGTTGCCGGTGGTGGCATTGCCGCCGCCGCCGCCGATGGACTGCAGCATGATGCCGTCGGAAAACAGGCCCGATGTGGTGATCGAACCATTGTTATAGGCGCTGGCGCTGGCGCCCGAACCACCGCCGCCGCCGCCCCCGCCCAGCGTGACAGTCACCGAGAAATCAAAGCTTTCCGGGTCGGACGCTCCGGTGGCGTAGTTCACCATCTTCTGCAACACGCCCGCCGACGCATTGGCGTAGGAATCGCCGCCCGCGCCGCCGCCGCCGCCAATGGTCTGGACCAGCATGCCCACCGAGCCGTCGGCATGGGTGGTGATGGTCCCGCCTGCCACGTTGCTGGCCGTGGCCATGGCGCCATTGCCGCCATCACCGCCCGTGCCGCCATGGGAGAAGCTGAGCGCCACCGAGAGGGTATTGCCCGATTCATCGATGGGAACGCCCGCCACCAGCGACTTGGCGGTGGCCGTGCCGCCGGCGCCACCACCGCCGCCGATGGACTGCACCGTAATGGCCGCCGCATCCGCGCCATAGGTGGTGATGGCGCCGGCATTGACGGCTTTGGCTCCGCCACCCGCGCCGCCACCGCCACCGGTCCCGCCGAAGGCGAGGGAGATGCCGATGCCGATGCTGGCCGAAGTGGCCTTGGCGGCGCCGCCCGTGCCGCCACCGCCGCCGATGGACTGCACCAGCACGGCGCTGCCATTGGTGCCCCGGGTGGTGATGGCGCTGTCCGCCGTCAGATGGGCATAGGCGGTTCCGCCCGCGCCACCGCTGCCGCCGGAGCCGCCCTTCGCCACCGAGAGCGCGCCGCCCCAGGTGGTGGCCTTGCCGCCCGCGCCGCCGCCGCCGCCCACCGACTGGACGATGACGCCCGAGGCATAATCCCCACTGACGACCACGGTGCCCGAATTGACCACCGTCGCCTCACCGCCGGCGCCACCGGGGCCGCCATTGCCGCCCACGGCGAAGAACAGGCCGTGCTTGTTGCGCCCCGCGCCGCCGCCGCCGCCGATGGACTGGGCGACGATGCCGTGGGCTTCCGAACCCAGGGTGGTCAGCGTTCCCGAATTGCTCACATAAACGGTGCCGCCGGGGCTGCCCGCGCCCGCGGAGCCGCCGCCGCCGAACAGGCCGGAGGCGCCCACACCCATATTGGTGCCGCCACCGCCGCCGATGGACTGGGCGAGAATGGCGATGCTGCCGCCCACGTCCGCATAACGGGACGCGCCGGCCCAGGCGAGATTGTTGGTGACGGTGCCCGCCGCATAGCCGCCGAAAGTGGAGATGGCCGCGGTGTTGGTGACGGTGACGGTGCCGCCATAGATGTTGGCGCTCTGCCCGCCCACGCCCTGCTGGGTGCTGGACTGGCCGTAATTGTTCGTCTCAACGGTGCCATTGGCATTGAGGGCGATGGCGCCGCTGGAGCTGAGCGCGCCGCCACCGCCGCCGACGGATTGGGCCAGGATGCCGTGGGAATCCACGCCATAAGTGCGGATGACGCCATGATTGATCACGGTGACGTCGGCGCCCGCATCGGAATTGGCGTTCTGGTCGCCCCAGGTAAAGCTGCCGCTGGAGCTGTTGTTGTAGAGCCCGCCACCGGCCCCCGCCGAGAGGGCGAAGACGCCCGACGACTGGGTTCCCGAGGTGGAGATGGACATGACGTTGGTCACGGAGACCGCGCCTGCCTGCCCGCCTATCGCGGTGTTCTTATCGGCGCTGGTCTGCTTGCTCTGGCCAAGCCCGCCCAGGGAGACAGCCACGATGCCCGAGGAATAGGCGCCCTGTGTGGTGATCTGCCCGCTTCCGACGGTCGTCACCGTCACACCGTCGCTGCTGCCGCCCTTGTTGTCCTCGCCGTTGCCGCGCCCGCCATAGCTCAGGGCATAGATGCCGGCCGAGTTTTTCCCGGCGGTGACAAGCTGGGCGGTGGAAGTGCCATAGAGGGTCACCGCGACCTGGCCTGCATTGCCGCCATCATCGCGATAGGCGTCGCCGCCATAGGCAACGGCGGAGATGGCCGCGCCGGTGCTGATGGACCGCGCCGAGAGATTTCCCCCAAGGCTGTTGGGTGCATTGGTGGCGATCGAGCCGGAGAACCCCGTCTCCCGCGTGCCCACCATCACCTGCACCCCGTCGGCATTGCCGCCGCCGCCGTAATTTCCCGTGCGCCCGCCATCACCGCCATACGAGGCGGCGAGGACGCCGGCGCCCCTTTCTGTAGACGCGACGGAACCGGTGACGACGATCTGCACCGTGCCGCTATTGCCGCCCGAGGCCGAACTTTCGGTGGTCAGGCTCGCCGCGCCGCCATGGCCGCCCCGCGATATGGCGACGATACCGAACGATTCCGCGCTGACCGGGGCGAACGACGAGATCACGATGGACCCGCCCGCGCCGCCCGTGCCCGCCGAGCTGGCGGTGGAGCCAGTGCCGCCCAGGGAATAGGCCTGGATGCCGGCACCCGGAGCGTTGGTGATGGCGCCGTAATTGGTGATGACGAGGGTGCCCCCGTCGCCGCCCGAAACGTTCTTGCCGGAACCGGTGGTGTCGTTGCCGCGGGAATAGACGGCAACCCCGTTGAACTGGGTGCTGGCCATGCGCGGCAGGCCGGTGGCCGTCGGGTCAATCATGTTGACCGTCGGCGTGCCCGAGCTGACGTCGATGGTCGCGGAGTTGATGATGTTGATCGACAGACCCGGCTGGCTGATGTGCGGGCTGGAATTATCGTACCAGGTGTAGACGCCGGCATAGGCGTATTGCGATTGCGTCACCGCCCCCGAGGGGATGGTGCATGTGATGCTCTTGGTGGAGGCATCATAATTGGTGGTGATGGTCGCCACGGAAGGGCTGCAACTCGCCTGGCCATAGGCCCGCGAATAGGTCGGCAGCAGCACCGGCAGGCCGACGAGGCTGGTGGCCAGCGCCGTGGACTGGAACATCAGCGTGGTGGCGAGGCGCGCCACATGACGCGCACGCTTGCCGTTTCGATCGGTCGCGACGTTCGCTTCCGTCTTGCAGCCTGTCTCCACGGGCGCGCGGAAATCGTCCCCGCCCGCAACCACGCTCTTCGTCTCCCGGACCATCATCAGGTCAAGCCTCCCCCCTGGCATGAACCCGCTCGGCCATGTGGAAACGCCGCAGGGCGCTCCGCAGGATCGAGATGCTCCTGAAGACCGTGGATCGAAGCAAAGACGACCGCGCACCCCAAGCTCCGGTGGAGCTTCGGGCTCTCCCCGTCCGGCGCCGCAGGACGCCCCCCGATCCGCTCCCCAAGGCCGAACGAACCATGCAAGGGCAACCGCCAAACGGCAGACCCCGACTGCCCTGACAGTCTTCGCCCCCAGAGCCGCGCCCAAGCGGGTGCCCTTGCGGCTTCAATAGGGCAACCGGGAGGAGCCCTGTCAATTACATTTAGGGAATGCGCGAATCTTCAGCGACTTAATGCGGCCTATCTGCTGGGACAATCGGAGACATTTGCGGGTTGTCGCCCGTTATTCCGGAATCGAGATGCGATTCCATTGTCGAAATGAAGTGTAATTACATAAAATTACATATATCGATATGCGACCCACGCGCGGTGTTCCACCGCAGGTATAGCGGCCGGGAGATCGCGGCTCCGGCGGCAAGGCTTCATCCGCCGGGGCGCACCGATGGGTCGCACGGGGCGTCGTGCATGAAGACATAGCCATAGCCGCGCACGGATTGGATCGGCAGGTCGCAGCCGCACCCCTTCTCCACTTTGCGCCGGAGGCGGAAGATCAGAACTTCCAGGTGGGCGGCGCGCACCGTTGGCCCCTCCTGGGTGTCCTGCACGGCCGCGGCGAGGTCGTCGCGGCTGACCGGGCAGCCGGGCGAGTCCATCAGCCGACGGATCAGGCTGCATTCGAGGGGGCTCAGGGTCACCATGCGGCCGGCCGGGCTGGTCAGCACCCAGCGCTCGGGATCGAAGGACCAGCTCGCCGGGCGCTCCAGGCGCTCCAGCCGGGCGTGGAGGTTGCGGATGACGAGTGCCAGCTCGGTCATGTCGAACGGCTTCACCAGATAGTGGTCGGCCCCCAGCGAGAGGCCCGTGAGCCGGTCCTGGCGCGCCGAGCGGCCGGTGAGCATGACGATGCCGGCGCGGCGGTTCAGATGCAGCCGCTCGAGGGCGGCAAAGCCGGTCTCGCCGGGCAGGTTGATGTCCAGCACCACCACATCGGCCGGCGCCGCCTCGAGCGCCCGCTCAAGACCGCCGGCGCTGCCCGTGGCCCGCACCTCCATGCCCGCCAGCCGCAGATAGGCGGCAAGGCTCTCGCAGAGGTCCGCATCGTCCTCCACCACGATCACGCGGATCGCAGCGTTCGGATCCTCCAGGCGTCTCTTCGCGTCTGCCACTGTCATCGGATGCGGTCCACTCCTTTGTCCCGGCGCCACGCCCGCCCCCGCTCAGGGCACCCTGGAACCGGCTCCCGACCATTCCCCATTCCAGGCGACGGGGGAATGCGCCAACCGATCGAGCGGACGCGTTTTCCTCACGCGGACATACATCCGGCCCTAGCCGGGGGATGGCGCGTCAGGGCGTTCCGGAAGGGTGATGACGAAGGCGCTGCCCGGCGCGCCGTCCTCCACCCGCGCGCTGCCGCCATGCAGGGTCGCGACCTGGCGGACGATGAACAGCCCCAGCCCCGCGCCCGGCAAGGCGGCATGGGAGGCCGAGCGATAATAGCGCTCGAAGATCGCCTCGCGCTCCGCCGGATCCACCCCCTGCCCCTCATCGGCAACACGGATCTCGATGGCTCCCCCGCCCGCGCGATACCCGATCTCCACCCGCCCGGAACTGTATTTCAGCGCATTGCTCACGAGATTGCCCACCGCCAGCCGCAGCAACAGGGGATCGACCAGCGCCGGCAGGTCGCGGGGGCCACTGACGGCGATGGTGCGCTCATCCTCGGTCCGCGCATCGGCCGCCACCTCCGCCAGCAGGGCCCGGAGGTCCACCCGGCGCACATTGAGCTGCAGCGCGGCCCGGTCGAACCACTCCTCCGCCAGGAAGGTGTCGATGAGGCCGCCCAGGCGGGTGGCGGCCCGGCCGATCTTGCCCAGCTCACGCGCCTGCATTCCGCCGAGCGGGCTCTCCCCCTCGCGGATCACATGGACCGCCGCGCCGATGGTGGCGAGCGGCGTTCGGAATTCGTGGCTCACCATGGACACCAGGTTGCGCTGCTCGCGCAGGGCCTGGCGCAGCGCCCGCTCCGCCTCCTTGCGGGCGGCATTCTCTTCGCGCAGGGCCAGGGTGCGCGCGTCCACCGCCGCTTCCAGCACCTTCTCGTTCCGCTGCGAGGTCACGAGCAGGCGGTGCTCCAGCTCCCTGCGGGTTTTCTGGCTGCCCTGCATGGCGACGGCGATGCCGATGAAGATGGCGAGGATCTGCCCCAGCACCAAGGCCGGGAACACCCAGGCGCTCAGCGCCGTCAGGGGCAACAGGCCCAGCACCCGGCCCGCATAGGCCATGAGCCCCACATTGTAGACGGAAAAGCCGATGAAATACCAAAGGCCCGCCGTCTCCCCCGCGCGCATCCGGCGGTAGGAGGCGAGGATCGTCAGCGCGCAGAACACAAGCGAGAGCACCAGCAGCACCGGCAGCAATTGCGCGTGCTGCCCGAACGGCGCCAGAACCAGCCCCACCAGGCAGAAGGCCAGGAACCCCTGCATGAAGCGCCGCGTCCACGGCATCTGCCTGAAGCCGCGGAAGATGGCCATGATGGTGACGATCATGGAACAGGCGGTGAGATACAGCAGCGCCCCGTGCAGGGTATAGACGACGGTCGGCGAAAAGCCGGACAGAAGCTGCAGGGCAAGGCCGTTGATGACCACCTGCAGCCCCGTCATCAGGCCGGTGCTGACGCCGAGCAGCACCAGCGTGCGCTCCCGCAGCCACGCGCCCACCACCGCCGCCGCCACGGCCAGCAGCGCGGCCGCCCCCAGCAGCGCCGACAGCACCGTGGTGACGGATACGATACCGCCGACCAGCTCCGGCAGGCGCGACACCTGCACCTGCGCCCGAATGGTGCGGCTGCCGGCGAGACGCACATAGACCACCTGGCCTTCATCGGCCGGCAGATCCATGCGGAACACGAACAGCGATACCGGCAGGTCACGTGCCGCCACCGGCCGGTCGGTGCCAGACATGCGCCACGCATGGGCCGTCCGCCCATCCGCTCCGGCCACCGGCACCAGCGCATCCACCTCCCCCGTCAGCGGATGGGCATCCACCGCGAGCCACCAGGCCCCGCCCCTTTGCCCACCCCCCTGCCCGGTGGCGCGCAGCTCGAACCGCAGCCACCAGGCGCCAGCATTGTCGACGCCTGGATTGAAGGCGCCGGCGACCGGCTCGAAGGCACCGGCGGCGGCCGCGGCTTCCACCGCCGCAAGGTCCATCTCGCCGCCCACATCGTGAAACGCCGCCAGATGGCCTTCCAGGGAGAAGGTGGATTGCGCATCGCTCAACACCAGCGGGGCGGGTCCTTCGGCGGCGGCGCAAAGCCCGCACAGCCAGAGAAGGCCCAGCAGGACCAGCAGCCCTCTCACAGCGCCGCTCCGGCCCACCGCTGGCACCATCCCATCCCCCGTCTGTGACCGCGAGAGCCGCGCGCCCTCGCCGGTCTCTTCACCTCGCCCTTCACCTGATCGCGCCCAAACCGGGTGTCCGGCGCCGCTCCGGGTGGAGCGACCCTTTCGCATGGACGCGGCGGGCTGCATAGCCGTGCCGGCCGACAACCGGGAGCGGTGCCACAAAGTGGCCCAACAATCTCCCCGCGCGCACCGTGTGCCCGTAAGCGGCCTGTAAGCTCAGCTTTGCAAGGTCCGCTCGTTCCTCACGGCAGGACGAGCGGAAATGAGATTCGTGCACATCGCGGAGCCCGACGACGCCGACCGCGTCGACGTGGAAGCCTTCATTCAGAACATTTATGGCCGCCAATATGACGCGCGCATCGCGCGCTTCGCCCGCCAGCTCCTCTGTTGCACCGGGGCGGATGGCGAGATCCACTGCGCCGCCGGCCTGAGGCTGCCCGGCGACGGCTTCTTCTCCGAGCGCTACCTGGACGAGCCGGTGGAAGCCGCGCTTTCCCGCGCCGCCGGCCAGCGGGTCCAGCGCGAGGACGTGTTCGAGGTGACGACCCTGGCGAGCCGCTCCCCGCGCGAGCTCTCCACCTTCATCGACGACATCATCGCCTTCGGCGCCAGCAACGGCCTGTCATGGTGTTTCTTCACGCTCACCCGGCGGCTCGCCTTGCTGGTACAGCGCCGGCACCTCGCTCCCATTCAGCTCGCCGACGCGGACCCCGCGCGCATCCCCGGCGCCGAGGCCTGGGGCCGCTATTACGAGACCGAACCCAAGGTGTTCGGTGTCTGCGGCGCCCGCGTGGCGCGCGCGTCCTTCTCCCTGGCCACGGGGCCCTCGCAGCCGGCGGTGTCCCATGCGCTCCTTCCTTGAGGCGGTGACGGGGCTCGCCCGTCGCGACCCGCACAAGATCGCCTTTTCCGATGAGCGGGGCACGCTCACGCGCTCCTGCCTCCTGGCCAATGCCGCCAGGCTCGCCGCGAGCCTGCCCGATGGGGCGCGCGTGGTCGGCCTGCTGCTGCCCAATGGGCGGGAATGGGCGGTAGCCCAGCTCGCCTGCGTCGCCGCCGGACGCATCGCGGTGCCGCTGCCGCCCTTCTTCAGCCCGCAGCAGCTCGACCATGTGATCCACGATGCCGGCATCGAGCTGGTGCTGACGACCGGGGATGGGGCGCCCGCCGGGCTTCCGGCACGCACCGTCGCCATCACCGGGGACGAGGGGGACGAGCCGGTGTTCCGCGAGGGCTTCGGCGCGGTCATCTATACGTCCGGCAGCAGCGGCCGGCCGAAGGGCGTGCGGCACGAGAGCGGCCAGCTCGGCTGGGAGGCGGCGGCCCTCGCCACCGCCATCGGCGCGCGGGAAGCGGACTCCTATCTTTCGGTGCTGCCGCTGTCGCTGCTGCTGGAAAACCTGTGCGCGGTCTTCGTGCCGGCCCTGGTGGGCGGGCGAACCCACTTCGACACCGCCCTGTCCGACCGAGTGGCGCGGGGCGCCCCGCGCGGCATCGCCGCCGCCTTCGCCGCCCACCGCCCCACCACCAGCGTGGTGGTGCCCGAGCTGCTGCGGGTATGGGCGGGGGAACTCCTGGCCACCGGCGCCCGGGCTCCGGACAGCCTGCGCTTCGTGGCCGCCGGCGGCGCGCCGGTGCCGCCGCGCTTGGCGGATGCGGCCTGGCGGCTCGGCATTCCCGTCCATGAAGGCTACGGCCTTTCCGAATGCTGCTCGGTGGTCGCCGTGAACCGGCCCGGCCTGCGCGCGGCGGGCACCGTGGGCACGCCCCTGCCCGGCCTCACCGTCACGGTGCGCGATGGCGAGATCCTGGTGGAGGGTCCCTCCGTCACCGATGGCTATCTGGGCGGCGGCGGTGCGGCGCGCCCCTGGGCCACCGGCGACCTGGGCGCCTTCGACGCGCACGGCAATCTCATGGTGCACGGCCGCAAGGATAATCTCATCGTCACCGCCAACGGGCGCAACGTCAGCCCCGAATGGGTGGAAACCGCCATCCTCGACGATCCCGGCATCGCCGCCTGCGCGGTGGGCGAGGCGGAGGGCCAGCTTGCGGCCCTTATCGTCCCCACCCCGGCCGCCGCCGGCTGGTTCGCCGCGGCCCCGCCCCATGGCCGGGTGGCGCGCCTTGCCGAAAGCTGCGCGGCCCTGCCCGCTTATGCCCGCCCCGTGCGCGTCGCGGTGCTGGACCTCTCCGAGGCGCGCGCATGCGGGCTCCTCACCGATAACGGCCGCATCCGCCGCGCCATCGCCCGCGCGCTGCTTCAGCGCGCGGGGGCCGCCTCTTCCTCTCCCACCCCTGCCGAGAGCTGTGTCGAACCATGAGCTTCCACGACCGTCTTCTTGAGGCAACCGCGCCCGAGCGTGAGCGCTTCCTCTCCATTCCCCTGGTGCAGCAGGCGCTTACCTCCGGCGGGTCGCGCGACCTTTACGTCGCCTTCCTGACCGAGGCCTACCACCATGTGAAGCACACCTTCCCCCTGCTGGCGCTCGCCGCCGCCCGCACCACCGACGGGCGCTACCAGGCCGCCCTGCTGGAATACATGGAGGAGGAGCGCGGGCACGAAGCCTGGATCCTCGACGACATCGCCGCCATGGGGGGCGATGCGCAGGCGGTGCGCAACGGCCCACCGGGGCCGGCCTGCCGCATCATGGTCGCCTTCGCCTATCACGCCATCGAGCATGTGAGCCCTTATGCCATGCTGGGTTCGGTCCATGTGCTGGAAGGCATGTCGGTGCGCCTTGCCGACCGGCTGGCGGATATTCTCCAGCGCCAGTTCGGCGCCGGCGGGCAAGGCGGCTTTTCCTACCTCACAACCCATGGCAGCCTCGACCAGGAGCATGTCGCCTTTTTCCGCACCCTGGTGGACAGCTTCAACGATCCGGTCATCGAAGACATCATCATCGATCACTCGAAAATGTTCTATCGCCTCTACGGCGACATCTTCCGCGATCTCGGCGCCGGCGTGGAGCTGAGCCATGCGGCTTGAAGGCAAGCGCGTCCTCATCACCGGCGGCGGCTCGGGCATCGGCCGGGCCCTGGCGGAGGAAGCGGCCCGGCGCGGAATGGACGTGGCCCTGTGCGGCCGCCGGCCCGCCGCGCTGCGGGACACCGCCGCCGCCCTGCCGGGCGCGACGCCGCCGCTCCTGATCCCCGCCGACATCACCTGCGCCGCCGATCGCGCCCGCATCGCCGCGAGCATTGATGCTGAATGGGGCGGCCTCGACGTGCTGGTGAACAATGCCGGCGTGGTGGAGGGCGGCCCCGTGGAGCAGGTGGGCGATGCGGCGCTGGACACGCTGTTCCACACCAATGTGACCGCGCCCATCGCCCTGACGCGGGAACTGGCGCCCCTGCTCGCCGCCGCGCGGCCGGCACGGGTGGTGAATGTGGGCTCCATGTTCGGCGACATCGCCTATCCCGGCTTTGCCGCCTATTCCGCCTCCAAGTTCGCGCTGCGGGGCTTTTCCAGCGCCCTGCGGCGGGAATGGAAGGGGCTCGGCATCGGTGTCACCTATGCGGCGCCGCGCGCCACCCGCACTGATGCCGCCTCCGCCTTCGACGGGCTCATCGCTGCCACGGGCATGACCCTCGACGCGCCGGAGCGGGTCGCCGCCGGCATCTGGCGTGCGGTGGAACGGGAGCGGGACGAAACCTATCCGCCGGGCGCCGAACGCCTGTTCGTGCTGGTCCAGCGCCTCGCCCCCAAGCTCATCGACCGCGCCCTGTCCCGCACGGCCGCCGCCTGAGACGGCCGCCCGGACATCCTCCCCCACTTCATTCCAAGGACAAGATCCATGCGAACCTCTTCGCACACCCGGCTTCACGCCGGCCTCACCGCCCTTATGCTGCTGGCCGCCCCCGCCGCCTGGACCACCGCCGCCCAGGCGGACGATGCCCTGGGCGCCCAGGTGAAGCAGCTCCAGATCAAATGGGAGACCATCAAGTTCACGGTGCCCGAGGGCGACAAGCAGACCGAGCAGATGAACGCCCTCGGCACCGAGGCCGACGCCCTCGCCGCCAAGTATCCGGACCGGGTGGAGGCGCTCATCTGGGATGGCGTCGTGACCAGCGAGCGGGCGTCCATGGTCAATCCCATTTCCGCTTTGTCGCTGGCGACGCGCGCCCGCGACACGCTGGAGAAGGCCTACAAGATGAACCCGGACGCACTGGAGGCCGGCGCCCCCACCAGCCTCGGCGTGCTCTATTATCGCGTGCCCAGCTTCCCGGTGGCGTTCGGCGACAAGGCGAAGGCCCGCCACCTGCTGGAGCAGGCCACTGCGGCCGCCCCCAACGGCCTGGACGCCTGGTACTTCTACGGCGACTTCCTGCTGAGCCAGGGCGAATACGCGAAGGCGCGCGAAGCCTTCACCCATGCCCTCGCCATCCCCACCCATCCGGACCGGCCGCTGTGGGATGAAAACCGCCGCCTCGTGATCCGCGAGAAGCTCGACACCATCAAGGCCAAGCTATGACCCGTCCCGAACCCGGCGCCCCGGCAGCGCCGACGGCGGCGCTCGATCCGGACCGGAGCCTGTGGCACCGGCTCGGCGCCCAGCTCGCCCATCCGGAAGGCCCGTGGGGCGCGCTCACGGGCCGCCTCATGGCCCGCATCAATGCCCGGCCGTACCGCCACGCCATCGCCGCGCTCGGGCCCTATCCGGACCACCGGGTGCTGGAGATCGGCTTCGGCCCCGGGGCCGGGCTCGCGGAGCTGGCCCGGCGGGTGACGCGCGGCCATGTGGCGGGCCTGGAGGGCTCGCAGGCCATGCTGGAGCTCGCCCGCGCCCGCAATGCCGAGGCCATCGCCGGTGGCCGGGTGTCCCTCGCGGCCGGTGACTTCCGCCACCTGCCCTGGGCGGATGGGAGCTTCGATCGGGTGCTTGCCGTCAATGTCGCCTACTTCTTCGACCCGGCCGGCCGGGCGGTCAGCGAGATTGCCCGCGTGCTGAGGCCCGGCGGGCGCGCGGTTCTGTATGTCACCGATCGCGCCACCATGGCCCGCTGGCCCTTCGCCGGACCGCAAACCCATGTGACATATGATGAAGACGACCTGCGTCGCCTGCTGGTGAACGGCTTCCCGCCATCGGCCGTCAGTGTGCGGCCGCTCGCGCTGCCGTTCGGCATGAAGGGGCTGGTCGCGATCGCGCGGCGGCCGGAAGATTGAGGCGCCGCCTCACGCCCCATGGCCCGGCGCAAGGGCGGTGAAGATCATCTCCGCGCAGGCGCCGCCGGTCGCGGGGTTGGTGAGCTCCAGGCGGCCGCCGTGCACCTGCATGGTGCGCTCGACGATGGCGAGGCCGAGCCCCACCCCCTCGCGCCGATCGCTGCGCACCAGCCGGCGCCGCCGCCCCTCGGCATCCAGCAGCGGGCAGGGAAAGCCGGGCCCGCGATCAATCACCCGGATGGCCGGTCGCGGGGTGACCTCCAAGGTGATGAGACTGTTTTCGGGGGCATGCTCCAGCGCGTTTTCCGCAAGGTTGCGGACGGCCCGGAACAGATCGTCGCGGCCGCCGGGCACGATCACCGGCTCAGCGCCGGCGAGAACCTCGATGTGCCGACCCCGCGCGATCACCCGCGGCGCCAGGAAGGCGGCCGCCTCCCGCGTCACCTCCCGAAGGTCCACCTCATCGCCGGGCTCGATGCGGAAGCGGCCGAGGCGCACCCGGTCCAGAAGCTGTTCCACCAGCCGTTCCATGCCCGCCAGCTCGCGTTCGAGCACCCGCGCATAGGGCGCATCCACCACCGCGAGCTGCGCCTTCATGACCGCCAGCGGCGTGCGCAGCTCATGCGCCATGTCGCCGGAAAACTCCTCCTGGGCGCGATAGCCCTCGCGCAGGCGCTCCAGTGCCAGGTTCACCGCCCGCACCAAGGCCAGCACATCGTCGGGCAGCCCCTTTTCGCTCAGGGCGACGGAAACCCCGCCCGGCTGGATCGCCTCGGCCTCGGTGACGGTCTGCTCCAGGGGGCGCAGCGCGAGGCGGGCCACCAGGAGATTGGTGCCGAGCATCAGCAGCATGAACGGAATCCAGAGCCAGGCGATGTCCTGCAGGAACTCCTCCAGCACTGAATCGAACACCACATCGCTGCTGGGAAAGGCCACCTGCACATAAGCCGGTGGCGAAAAGCCATCGAGCCGCAGCGAGACGCCATAGAGCGTTTCCGGCGAATTGCCCCTGGGCAGCTCGAAATAATGCTCCTCCACGTCC
This sequence comes from Xanthobacter variabilis, assembly GCF_043831965.2. Classification (NCBI taxonomy): domain Bacteria; kingdom Pseudomonadati; phylum Pseudomonadota; class Alphaproteobacteria; order Hyphomicrobiales; family Xanthobacteraceae; genus Xanthobacter; species Xanthobacter variabilis. Next base: position 1,007,564 of record NZ_CM195533.1, on the reverse strand, counting down.
TCCACCGGCATGAGCGCCTCACGGGTGTCGGCGGAGCCGGCGAGGCGTGCGCCACTGGGGCCGAGGACGATGAAGTGGCCCCCTTCCTGGTTCATCCGCCGGGTCGTGGACTGGCGGATCGTGGCCACCACCTCGCCTCCCGCCATGTGCACGTCCTTAGCAAGGTGCACGTCCTTGGCGATGCTCACGGCGAAGCTGTGCAGCGTGCCCTCGCGAAAGCGCGTGTTGATGGCGTCGAAGCGGATGTAAAGGAAGACGGCGGTGATGCAGACCGCCAGCACGCTGACCGCGATCATGCCCAGCATCAGACGCCCGAACAGGCCGCGGAAAACGCGCCTCACGCCTGCCGCCCCGCCAGCAGATAGCCGATGCCCCGCAGGGTGTGGATCTCAACGTCGGCGCCGATGCTGGCGAGCTTGCGGCGCAGACGATGAATAAGCACCTCGATGGCGTTGGAGCTCACTTCCTCGCCGAACCCATACAGCGTGTCCTCCAGCGCCGGCTTTGAAATGACGGTACCCGCCCGCCGCATCAGCAGTTCCAGGGCGGCGGTTTCGCGGCGGCTCAAGTCGAGCACGCTGCTGCCAATGCGCACGCGCCGCGCCGCCGCGTCCAGCTCCACATTGCCTTCGTGCAGCACCGGGCTGACCGCGGCGCGCGGCCGCCGCAGCAGGGCTCGCACCCGCGCGATCAGCTCATCCATGTCAAACGGCTTGCGCAGATAGTCATCTGCGCCGCCATTCAGGCCGGCCACAACCGAGGACGCATCGTCGCGTGCCGTCAAAAGCAGAATGGGCGTCGACACGCCGCGCTGCCGGGCGATCTCCAGCAGTTCCATGCCATCGCGGTCCGGAAGGCCGAGATCCAGCACCACCGCATCGTAGGTCGCGACCGCTATCGCAGCTTCCCCATCGGAAACATTACTCACGGCGTCGACGGTAAAACCCGCCCCGCGCAGCGCGCCGGCGACCAGAAGATTCAAGTGCCTGTTGTCTTCGACCAGCAGCAATCGCATCAATGAAACTCGATGAGCTCGCCACTTCAGAAATATAATTGTGGCGGAATCGCGCTTCCCCCGCGCCAGATTGCCGGGGAGACCTGATCAACATCGATAAAATTATCCGGTGCGCTTGGCGGCATGCGCGCAAGAGGCGCCATGGCCGGAGCGCAGGCACGGGCCGCCGGCGCCAGCGGTTGCCTCTTGGCGGCCTCTCAGGAGGCTCGCGCGGCGACGTAACGAAAAATAAACAACTTGATCGCGCGTATTAGCCATTGCACAATCATTGCGGGTATTGGCCATGATCGGGTGTGCAGGAACATGGGGCGGCGTGGCTTTTCGGGGGTGGCAATCCTCCTCTCCACCATGATGGTGGCAAACTCCGCCGAGGCGGGATCGCGGGACGTTCTGCTTGGCATCGGCGCGGGCATCATCGGCGGCGCGGTGCTGCACGGGCTCGCTCACCCGCCGCAGCCACAGTATCAGGCGCCAGCACGCCAGCGCGCGCCGGCCAGCGCACCGCGCCGCCAGCAGCCCTCGGCCGAGGACCAGGCGGCGCGCCAGCGCGCGGCCGCGGAGCGTGAGCGGGTGGCCGATATCCAGGCCCGCCTCAACACCCTGGAGTTCGACGCCGGAACGCCCGACGGCGTTGCCGGCAGCCAGACCCGCGCCGCCATCCGCGCGTTTCAGATGAGCCTCGGCCACCCCCAGACCGGGGAAATGACCGCCGAGCAATATGAGACGCTGAAGGTGACGACCAGCGCGACCCCGCTGCCTGTGCAGCAGGCCGCGCCGCTTCCACCCGCTCAGGATGCACCGTCCGCGCCAGTGCTCTCGGCGTCGACCACGGCGGCTTCCGTCCCCGGGCACGTCTCCTTCGGAACGCCTGAGCGCGTCATGCCCGACCTCGACGTGTTCGGCATCCGCCCGCTGGACAGCCGGAGCGACATCCGGGCGAAGCTGTCGCAGGCCGGCTTCAGTGACTGCCGCGAGCAGGGCTCCACCGTGTCGTGCAGCATGGCCACGGACACCATGTCCGACACCGTGCTGGTGGCCCTCTCCGGCGCACCGGAGGCCTCCGCCTACCTGGTGATGCGCACCGTGCGCCTGAAGATCGCAGCCGAGCGCGGCGGCGTCGTCAACCGCATGCGCGAGCGCTACGCCGCGCTGGTGGACGCGCCAGACACCCTGCTCGCGTCCGGCGAAGCCTGCCGCCAGCAGGCGCTGCCCGTCGTGCGCGCCGGCATGGGCTCCTTCACGCGGGACGCCGCCAATGGCGGCCCCGGCGAGCAGACCCTGGCTCTTGCCAGCGTCTGCGACACCTTCGCCGCCATCAGCGTGCCGATTGGCGAGCGGGTGGACCAGATCTCGCTGGCCCTGTTCTCTGGACGCCCGTTGCAACCGCCAGCCGCCAATGCGGCCTCGGCCGTCAACGACATTCGCTTCTGACGCTGCGGCCATGGACGCGGCACGGCCCTGGGGACCGCGCCGCCGGATCAGGGCCCTGAGGCCATGGTCCCCCGCAATCTCATGACGACATTCGGCGCGCCGGATCGCGGAGACGGGTGGGCGGATCGAGGCGGAAACGCGTGGGGCATTCAGGCAGGATCGCGGGGGCACCGGTGAGCGACAGGAAGGCATCAAGGTCGGGCGACCGGCGCATCGCCGCGCCGTGCGTGTGGGCATGGAGCACCGGGGCGGCCCGTCGGCGCGCGTTCCGGAGCGCCACGGCGGCGCGCGGCGCGCACCCGCGAACAGGTGCGTCATGGTGAAGGCGAGCGGGCAGATCTCCGTTCTCGCCTCCACCGCGTTCGGGCCGCAGGAGGTCGCGCATTACGACGGGCAGGCGGTTCTGGCGCAGTTCGGCCGCCTGTTCGACTATCTGGGCGACTATCGCGGCGGTGAGCTGGCGGGTTTCTTCGCCATTCCGGAAGTCCGGTTCAGCGCCGCGCGCAACCTCACCCTGGTGACCTGGTACACCGATCGCGGCGGCGCGTTCCGCCCGTTCGGCGAACTTTCCGAACACGAGCGCGCCGGCGCGCGCCAGATGCTAGCCGAACGCCTTCAAGCCCTCGCGGACGTCCCCGACCCGGCCATCCTGGCGCTGCTGCGGCTGGCGCTCAACGTGCCGGACGAGAATGATATTTTCTTCAATGGCGAGGATGTGGCCCTCACCCGCTGGGGTCATCTGAGCGGGGGCGAGGCCGGGGCGGCGCTGGCCCCCTTGCTGCCACCCGGTTTCCTCGAAACCCGTGCGCCGGAAGCCGCGCCCCCAACTGCCGACCAGCTCGACGGCACGCCCCCAGCCGCCGTCGCCATGGAGGCCCAGCCTTCCTCACCACAGGAAACCTTGCGCGTCGCGCAGGCCCCCCTTGGCGCGGCGGCGCGGGAGGCGGCGGACACTTTCAGGGAGCCGGTGGTCGTCGCCGTCGACGAACGCCCGCGCTGGTGGTCGGGTCCCCTCGCCCCGATGCTGGCCTTCGTGATCTTCCTGGCGCTTTTCCTGGCCTACATTCTATGGCCGGGCAATCTCATCTATCCTGTCGCGGAAAGCCTGACGGCGGGACAAGGTCAACCTGCCGCGGAGGCCGGCCTCACCGATGAGATCCGCCGGCTCCATGGCGCCCTCAGGGGAGATGTCTGCGCCATGCAGGACGTGCCGTCCGGCTCGGCGGGCGAGATCGCACCGTCGACGCCGCAGACGGGCGCGCCGCCCCTCACACCCCCGCGTATCGACACGCCCGCGCCCCGCGCCGGCTCCGCAATCACTCCCGAGCAGCGCGCCCCGGCCGCCAACGGCGCGCCAGCGCCAGCGGCACCCGCGACCCCGCGCACGGAGCGGAGCGGACCGCGCTCCGGCGTGGCGGACACTCCGAACCATCCAAACCCGGCCCCCGCCGACGCCGCACCGCAGCCGCCCGCGAGCCCGGTGCCGCCGGGCGCGTCGCTGGTGCAGCGGCTGGACCAGAGCACGGTTTTCCTCATCGGCAACACCGCCGACGGTGTCGCCATGGGCAGCGGCATCCTTTTGGGACCGCGTCACGTGCTCACCAATTTCCATGTGGTGGAGGGCATTTCCGGCCAGGTGATGGCCACCAACCAGCATCTGGCCGCCATCGTCCCCGCCCGGGTGGTGGCACGTTCCGCCTCTTCCGACATCTCCACCCAGGATTTTGCCCTGCTGGAGCTGTCGCGGCCGGTGGAGGCGCCCGCCGTGGCCTTCAGCACCGCCGCCGAGCGGCTCGACGGCGTGGTGGCCGCGGGCTTCCCCTCATTCGTTATCTCCAGCGATCCGAGCTTCATCGCCGCCTTCCGCGACGGCGATGCGGAACGCATTTCGGATCTGCAGCTCGCCCTCACCCGGGGCGAGATCACCGCCAAGCAGGCCGGTGCCACCGGCACCACCCTCATCGCCCATTCCGCCACCATCTCACAGGGTAATAGCGGCGGGCCGCTAGTGGATTCCTGCGGGCGCATCGTGGGCATCAACACCTTCGTGCGCACCGATGCGGAAAACTCGCTCCGGCTCAATTACGCCCTGAGCGCGACCGACGCCGTCGCCTTCCTCCGGCAGAACGGCTTCGAGCCACAGGTAGAGCCCACGCCCTGCGCGCCCGCCGCCGCCCCACCGGCACCCGCCGGCACGGCCCATGCCGGCACCCCGCCCGCCGCCCTGCCGGCAACAGCCAACGGAGCCGGGGCGCCGCAAGGGAGCGGCCCGCAATGAGCACCTTCATCGTCTCGACGCCCCTCGCCCGCATGCAGCCGGTCGGCTCTGAGGGCGAACGCTCCCACGCGCGGCTGGCCGCCCTGCTGAAGGCCCACCTCACGCCGGCGCACGCCGCCCTGTTCGCGGACCCGGTTCCGCTGCGCGACGGCAGCGGTATCGACTGGTATGTGGAGGAAGACGGCATCGCGCGGCCGCTGTCCTCACTGCCCCCGGACCAGGCGCAGGCGGTGGGGGCGGAGGCGGAGCGCCTGCTGGCGGAGATCCGCGCCAAGGCGGACGAGATCGCGGGCCAGCCCGGCGGCCGCAGCGCCGCCGCCATCGCCCTGCGCAACGCCACGCTCCATCCCGACGCCGCGGACCTCTTCGCACTTGATACCGCGGGGAAGCTGAAGCCCGTTCTGGTGGCGTGGGGGCACCAGGCGCACGAAAGCGATGTGCCCCCGGACTTCCACATGGCCGCGCCCGGCGCCGCGCCACAGGCACCGCGGCCGAACACCCTCGCGGACGCGCCTTCCCCGCGACCCGAGCAGACACCTCAGACGCCGCCGGCGGACTCCTCCCGGCCGCAGGCCCGGAACGAGACGCCCCACGCCGCCGACGCGCAGACAGCCGCACCGCCGTCGAGCCGCACCGCCATTTTCACGCGGGTGGCCGGCGCCGGGCTCTGGAGTCGCGGCTTCCTCGCCTCGCTGCTGCTGTTGCTGGCGGCGCTGGTGCTGTTCGGGCTGATCGTCGGCTATCTGGTTCCGGCCTGCGGCCTGCGCACGCCGTTCGGCACCTTCGCCTTCGGCTTCTCCCCGGCCGGCGCCTGCGGCAGCCGGGTCGCGCGCCTCTCCCTCGATCGCGAGCTGGCGGTGCTGCGGGAGCAGGTGGCAACGCGCCGCCAGGCTTGCGCCGCACCCGCCGCTTCGCCTCCTACCGCTCCACGTTCCCAGGATTTCGAGCAGCGCATCGACCGGCGCGGCCAGGTTCAGGTCACCCTGATCTGGGACGGGACCGACGATCTCGACCTGATGATCAAATGCCCCAGGGGGCCGCTCATCCATTTCGCGCGCGGCGAGCGGCAGCACTGCGGGGGCTCGCTCGACGTGGACCGCAACGACACGCCCGAGAACCTGACCACCCGCCCGGTGGAGAACATCACCTTCCAGAACGGCCTGAGCGAGGGCGGAACCTATCCGATCTACGTCAAGCTCTACCGCAAGCGCGAGCCGAACATGCCCGTTCCCTTCCGCCTGAGGGTGCGCGAGGGCGAACAGATTCGCGAGATCGAAGGCCAGCTCACGGAACCCAACCAACTGCTACCCGTCACGGAGCTGAAGCATGCCCGCTGACACGGCCATGAAGAGGTCCACACTGTGCTCAACCGGACGATGAACGGGGTCGAAGCTCTCACCCTCATCCCGCAGAGCGGGATCCAGTTTGTCGAATATGGCTTCGACCTCCAGGGTTCGGGACAATTCTCGCGCGCATTCATCGAACGGCCGCAGCCGCCGGCCGCCGATGGGTCCATTGAAGCCACGCTCCTGCCCAACTGGAACGAATTCCAGCCCAGTGCGGAGCCGCCCATCGACGAACGCGACGGGGACGACGCCTATTCCCTCTCCAAGACCCGCGCCATCGAGGTTTTCCTCAACCGATGGGTGCCGGTTCCGTTCCTGAAGATCCAGCCCGGGCGGGACGCGCTCGGCAACGAGACCTATGCCAACGGGCCGGTGGACTGGGTGCGGGTGCGGGTGGTGGAAACCCGCAAGACCCATGGCGACACCGAGTTCACCCACCGCGCCGTGTTCGCCTTCGACACCACCTTGGTGAACGAGGTGCCCGGCCGCCCCTATCTCGGCATCAGCCCCACAGACGCGGTGCAGAGCGAGGCCTTCCGCTTCGTGCATCGCCCGCGCGACATCGCCGGCTTTCTCAAGAACGAAACCTTTCCGCAGGGGCCAGGCACGCCCGCCGTGGACAGCCAGGCCTGGCTCGTCGCCTGGCTGAAGGAGATCTTCCGCGACGCCCGCCAGCGGCAGTTTCCCCACCGCGACCTGCGGCCGGATGACTTTCCCCACGTGCTGGAGCACGTGGCCGCCTACATGACCTTCCTGGGCTATCTGGGCGAGGTGACACGCCCCGCGCGGGTGACGCTGGTGGACACGGTGAGCCGCGACCCGCGGGTGGCGCCCATCGACGTGGACCTGGTGCTCGACGTCGGCAACAGCCGTACCTGCGGGCTGCTCATTCAGAGCTTTCCCAACGACCAGGGCGTCGATCTCAACCGCTCCCTGGTGCTGGAGCTGCGCGACCTCGGCAACCCCATCCTCGCCTATCGCGACCCGTTTGAGAGCAAGGTGGAGCTGGTGCACGCAGAGTTCGGCGCCGAGGATTTCGCCAAGCGCTCCGGTCGCAGCCGCGCCTTCTTCTGGCCGAGCCTGGTGCGGCTCGGCCCGGAGGCGGCACGCTATCGCAGCCAGTCGGAAGGCACCGAGGCCACCACCGGCCTGTCCTCCCCCAAGCGCTATCTGTGGGATGTGGACCCGGTGCCGCAGAGCTGGCAATTCCGCAATGCCGAGGGACACGGACCGGACATCCATCCCCTCATCGAACGATCCATCTACCGCTATGTGAACAATCGCGGAGATGTTCTCGACCAGCTGGAAGACGACCGGAAGAAATACGGCCTGAACGTGCGCGCCGCCGATCGCGACAGTGCGGAGATGCTGCGCTTTTCCCGCTCGTCCTTCTTCACCTTCATGCTGGTGGAGATCATCAGCCAGGCGCTGATGATGATCAACAATCCCGGCACCCGCCGCAAGGACCGGGAAAAGGACACGCCGCGCCGGCTGCGCTCCATCGTGATGACCATTCCTTCCGCCACCCCGGTGCAGGAGCAGCGCATCATCCGCTCGCGCACGGAGGCGGCCATCAAGCTGCTGTGGTCGCTGATGGGTTGGACCGCCGAGGTACCCGGCGCCCCCAAGCCGCCGGTGCTGCACACCTTCTGGGACGAGGCCAGCTCGGTCCACCTCGTCTATCTCTATGGCGAGGTCACGCAGAAGCTCGGCGGCGACATCCAGCGCCTGTTCGAGGTGCTGGGGCGGGAGCGGCCACGGCTGGACCAGGACGGCAAGGTGATCTCCGAACGCCCCGAGAAAAGCCTCAGAATTGCCAGCGTGGATATTGGCGGCGGCACCACGGACGTCATGGTGACGACCTATCACCAGGTGGACAACCGCGCGCTCATCCCCGTGCAGAACTTCCGCGAGGGGTTCCGGCGCGCCGGCGACGACCTGGTGCGACTGGTCATCGAGCGGCTGGTGATGTCCGCAATAGAGGTGCAGCTCACGGCCTGCGGCCTGGCTTATGCCCGCAACCTCCTGCGCGACCGCTTCTCCGACGACAGCCCCGGCATGTCGGAGGCGGACAAGCACTTGCGCCGGCAGTTCGTGCAGGGGCTGCTGCGTCCGGTGGCCCTTGCCGTCCTGGAGGCGGCGGAGAATGCCGCGGGCCCCGCGCTGGTGCCGGAAACGCGGCGCTTCGCCGATTTCTTTCCGCCGCTGGAGCCGCTGCTTCAGCCCGGCAACCCGATCCTGGCCTATCTGGAAACCGATGTGCGCCGGCGCGGAGCGGTGGGCTTCAGCCTCGCGGATGTGCCCGTCGCCCTCGACTTCCAGGCCCTGGATGACTGCATCCGCGCCACTTTCGACACCATCTTCAGGAACATCGCCGACGCCATCTACAAGCTGGAAGCCGATGTGGTGCTGCTGACCGGCCGCCCCTCCTGCCAGCCCGGCCTGGTGCGGCTGTTCCGCAACCACCACGCCGTCACGGTGGACCGGGTGGTGGCCATCGCCGACTACCGGGTGGGCAACTGGTATCCATTCCGGCGCGCGGCCCAGAGCGTCATCAGCGATCCCAAGACCACGGCCGTGGTGGGCGGCATGCTGCTGACCCTGGCCTCGGGCCAGCTTGTCAACTTCACGCTCTACACCTCCGGCATCGTCATGCGCTCCACCGCCCGTTTCATCGGCGAGATGGAGACCGATGGCATGATCAAAACGGAGAAGATCTATTTCTCCGACATCGAGCTCGATGAAAAGCCCAGCGGCGAGGAAGGCTTCACCTTCACCTATCACTCGCCCCTTCGCATCGGCTACCGCCAGCTTGCGCGCGAAGACTGGGTGGCGGCCCCGCTCTACCGGCTGCGCATGATCCCCAGCGAGAGGATCAAGCTCGCCCCGCCCATCCAGGTGATCATCGCCCGCAAGCCGGTGGAGGTGGAGCCCGACGCCTCCGCCCTTGCCCTGCTGAAGAGCGAGGCCACCCGCGAGGAATTCATGATCGAGGAGGCGACCGACGCCCAGGACCGATCCGTGACCGCCCTCATGGAGCTGAAGCTCGATACCTCGCCACCGGATACGGACGGGACCTACTGGCTCGATTCCGGCATCCTCAAGATCGCTTAGGTGTGGTGATGCAGCACGATTGGCATTCCGAGTGCGGGCAGCTCCTCGACGAAGCGAGGCAGGCCATCGCCTGGGTGAAAGATCCTGGAAACGAGCGCGTGCTCGGCCCGGAGCGCGGGGGGGCGGAGAAGGGCCTGCGCCGGCTGGTGACCGAGGTGGCGAAGCTCGACCGCGCGGTCGACCGGCCAGCCTGCGTCGGCATCTTCGGGCCCAGCCAGGCGGGCAAGTCCTACCTCGTCTCGGTGCTGGCGAGCGGCACCGGGCAATCGCTCCGGGCCAGCTTCGCCGGACAGGCCGAGCCCATCGATTTCCTGAAGGAGATCAATCCCGGCGGCGAGCGGGAATCCACCGGCGTCGTCACGCGCTTTTCCTGTCGTCCCCGCACCACGCCCGAGGGCTTCCCGGTCTGTCTGCGGCTGCTGTCCGAGGCCGACATCATCAAGATCCTCGGCAATTCCGCCTTCCTCGACAGCGCCCCAGGCAAGGGCCCGGTGCCGGACACCGAGGCCATTCGCGCAGCCTTGGCGGCCGCCGAGGCCCGCCGCCAGCCGGCCGCGCCGGACGACAATCGCCTGACGACGGAAGACATCTGGGACATCCAGGACTATTTCGAGCGCAGTTTCGAGGGGGCCCGCGCCCTCGAGGGCTTGCGCAGCCTATGGGACGAGCTCGCCGAGCTCGCCCCGCGCCTCAGCCTCGCCGACCGGGCGGAGCTGTTCGCCTTCCTGTGGGGCGGGCTGCCGCAGTTTACCGCCGTCTATCGCGAGCTGGTGGGGGCGCTGGCGCGTCTTGGCTTCGCGGCCGAAGCCTATTGCCCCATGGATGCGCTGCTGCCGCGCAGCGAGAGCATCATCGATGTGCAGACCCTGGCGGGGCTCGGCCGGCCGGGCCAGCAGGACTTGCGCATCACCTCCGCCCGCGGCACGCCGATCACGCTGCCGCGCCCGGTGGTGACGGCGCTGGTGGCCGAGCTGCACATCACCATGACGAGCCGCCCCTGGCCGTTCCTGGAACACACCGACCTGCTGGACTTCCCCGGCGCCCGCGCGCGCCAGCGGCTGGACCTTGCGGAATTCCTGGCTGACGAGAGCCGCAACCCGCTGAAGGAAACCTTCCTGCGCGGCAAGGTGGCCTACCTGTTCGACCGCTACGTGGCCGAGCAGGAGCTGACCACCATGCTCCTGTGCATCAAGCCCTCCACCCAGGAGGTCACCGACCTTCCGGACATGATCGACCGCTGGATCTCCATGACCCACGGCTCCACCCCGCAGAAGCGCGCCGGCAAGGCGGTGGCCCTGTTCCTGGTTCTCACCTGGTTCGACACCCATTTCGTGGACAAGGCCGGCGAGGAGCTGGCCGATCCCGGCGACCGCTTCAAGGGCCGCCTGTCCTCCTCCATCGAAGGCTTCTTCGCCAAGGCGCACGATTGGCCCAACAATTGGGTGCCCGGCGCCGCGTTCACCAATGTCTTCTGGTTCCGCAATCCCAGCTATCCGGCGGAATCGATCATGCAATATGACGACCGGCGCCGGGAGATCGGCCTGCGGGCGGACCGGGCGGAGTACGTGGAGCGGCTGCGGGCCGGCTACCTCAACGTGCCAAGCGTGCGGCGCTATTTCGCCGATCCCGGCCGCGCCTTCGACGAGGGGCTGCGACCCAATGACGGCGGTGTCAGCTATCTGGCCGAGCGCCTGGAGCCCATCTGCCGGCCGGAGCTGAAGCAACAGCAGGTCGCCGCGCGGTTCGAAACCCTGTGCGAACAGCTTCTCGACCTGGTCGGCCGCTTCCATGTCAGCACCGATGTGGAAAAGCGGCTGGAGGAGCGCCGGGCGGTGGCCCAGCAGATCCTGACCCATGTGGGCCAGCTCTTCCAGGAGGCGCGCTTCGGCGACCTGCTCACGGCGCTGCTGTGCTCCGAGCACCTGTTCTCCGAGGTGCTGTACAGCGCTTATACCCGCCGCTCCAAGGCCCCGGAGCACACCACCGCGGCCAGCACCGCCGAGCCGCCCCACCCGCCCGCGATTCCACGGCCGACGCCCGGGCTTCCCCCCCTGCCCGGGCTTCCCCCCATGCCGGGCCTGCCCCCGCGCCCCGGCCACCCGGCAGCGAACCCGGCGCACGGCACGGGGGCGAACGGCCGGCCGGCTGGCGCGGGTCGGTCCATCCCCGCCATGCTGGCGCGCGCCGCCGTGGAATTCTGGATCAATGGCCTGCGTGCCGCCAGCGAGAGCGATGCGCTCGGTCAATACTTCCGCGGCGACCCCAGGATGGCGCGTGAGCTGGTGAACGAGCTGACCGCCACCGCCCGCCGCACCGGCCTTGAGGACGCGGTGGCCGCGGCCATGGAGCGCCTCGCCGGCAACATCAGCGAGAGCGCGGACACGGTGCTGGAAAAAGCGGCCTTCGCCTGCGCCACCACCATCAATGGCTTCGTCACCCATTTCCGGTTCGGCGAGGCGGCCCCCGCGGCACGCCCCCTGGCCCCCAATGGCGATGGCCAACAGGTGCCCCTCTTCACCCGGCCGGCGGCCGCCAATTGCGCCCGCGAGCTGGCCCTGCCCCCCGGACATCAGGAGTACGACGCATTGTCGTTCTGGATGTACGGCTTCCACGCCGTGGTGGAGGACAACGCCAAGTCCCAGGACGGGCTCGACATCGACATCACCCGTAACGCCGCCCTCGGCAGCATCCTCGACCATGTGCGCCGCCTCGGCGCCCCGAGCGCGCAGCGAGGCTGACGTGACGCGACGCCTGACCATCCGCGAAGACCAGAGCCTGCCCCCCGGCTGGGCGGCAATCACCATCAGCGCGCCGCCGGCAGGCCTGGCGCCGCTTTTGTCCATCACCCGCCGCGGCTATGCGGACACGCCCCATCTCGGCCCGGCCGGCTGGCAGTCCGCCGAATGCCTCATTGAGGCGTCCCGTGTCCGCGCCATCGACGGTGCGCAGGAATGGCTGTTCGGGCCCCAGGTGACACAGCACCTGTCCCTTGAAATGGACGTGCTGATCAAGGTGCCCGGCGCCGGCATCGAGGAACGGCACTTCTGGCCCGAGGTGAGCCATGGAGCCGCCGTCGCCATCACCCCCCTCACGACCACGGGCGCGGGGCCGGCACCGGTCCCGCCGGCGCCCTTCGCAGCCAGGAGGGACACGGCCGCCCCGGGCGAGGCTGCGCCCGCGAGCGGCCCCGTGGGCGCCCCCAAGGATGCCCCCATGGATGCCCCCACGGACGCCCCGGCGTCGCCGGAGCCCGAGGCATCCGCCCCCTCATTGGGGCCGGAGCCTGACCACGCGGCGGCGGCGCCCCCGCCACCCCGGCAGCGCGCCTGGTGGCGGAGCCGGCGCGGCATGCTGGCATTGACGGGCCTCGCGGCGATCGTGGTGCTGTGCGTCCTGTTCGCCACGCAGATGCTCCCGCTGGCGGACACCACCGCCACCTTCCAGGAGCGCTATGAGAGCTACAGCCGGCAGGGCGGCCACGCGGACGAGCTTTACACTCTCGCGCGCGAAGCCATGGGCACGGGCGAAGACGAAATCGCGTTCAAGGCCCTCACCCTGTCCGCCGACAGGGGTGGAGCCGCGGCCGCCCTCCAGCTCGCCCGCTGGTACGATCCAAACGCAGCCGACCACGGCCGCCTGAGGCCCGACGCCGCCAGCGCCGCCATCTACTATCTGGAGCTGAGCCAGCGGGGCGACCCTGCGGCCCAGGACAGCCTGCGCGCCTTGTGCCGCGCTGCGTCCGATCCGGAGCGAAGCCGCGATGAGGCCTTCGCATCCTTTGATTTCGCCAGCTTCTGCACTCCCGAGGTTCGCCGATGAGCGCCATCCGCATTCGCGCATTTCCATCGGCCTTGGCCGGTCTCGTGATGGCCGTAGCGGCAGCTTTTGGAGGCGGGCCGGCTGCGCACGCGCGTGAGCCGCTTCCAGTTCCGGGAAAGACCTCGCTCTATCAGCGGGTTCTCACCCGCCCCGATACCCCGCTGACCACCGCGCCCGGCGCCGGCCGGCCGAGCGAGCTGCTGCCCGCCTTCAGCATCCTCTATGTCTATGGCCGCTCGAACGAGGCCGGCGCAGGCTATCTGGAGGTAGGCCGCACCCTGCAGGGGGGCAGCGAAGGCTGGATTCCCGCTGACAAGGCCATCGAATGGCGCCAGTCCATCGTCCTCGGCTTCAACAATCCGGCGGACGGGGCCCGCAGCCTCATCTTCAATACGTCCGACGCGCTGGAGCAGACCTACGCCACGCCCGACATCGCCGCCCGCCTCACCGAGCTGCGCCAGCAGGCGGACCAGCGCACACTTCCGCCGGGCAGTCCGGTCATCTCCATCGCACCGTCGCGGTTCGTGGATATCACCCGCGAATTCTACATCCTGCCCATTCTGGAAGCGCGGCGGATCCGCCTTCCCGGCAACCCCGCCGCCAAGCTGCTGCGCATTGCCTCGGTGTCGGAGCGCGCGCAGGCGTCCCGGGCCGACATGGGCGCGGAGGACGCGCTGCGCGACTTCAAGATCGGCATCACCTTCGTCATCGACACCACGCAGTCCATGCAGCCCTACATTGACGAGGTTCAGGCCGCCATCCGGCGGCTGCGCGATCGCATCGCCGGCAGCCCGCAGGCCGACCGCTTCCGGTTCGGCCTGGTGGCCTTTCGCGACAGCACGCGGATCGTGCCGCAGCTCGATTACGTGACCCGCGTCTTCCTGCCGCTCAGTGAGACTTCCACCGCCGACCGCTTCCTGGACGCGATCCGGCAGGTCCAAGCGGCCCACGTCAGCAGCGACGGCTTCACGGAGGATTCCATCGGCGGCGTGGCCACCGCCATGGAGCAGATGAACTGGGCGCCCTTCGGCGGCCGCTACATCATCCTCATCACCGATGCCGGGCCGCGCCCGGCCGACGCGGACGCCCTGAAAGGCGCCCTCGCCCCCCGCGAGCTCCAGACCATGCTGGAGCGCCAGCACCAGCTCGCCCTGTTCACGCTGCACCTGAAGACGCCACCCGGCCGTGCCGACCACGCCAGCGCGGAGAACGCCTATCGCCAGCTCTCCTTCTACGCCGAAACCCCGCTTTATTTTCCCATCGAGGGCGGCGAACAACAGGCCTTTGCCCGGCAGATCGACGCCCTGGCCAACGAACTCGAACTCATGGTGAAGGGCGCCATGGACGGGCGCCTGCAACAGGCGCGCGCGGGCCGCGGCGCGGATATTTCCGGCACGGCGGGGCGGGTCGGCCTGGCCATGCAGCTCGCCTATCTCGGCAGCCGCACCTCCACGGCCGCCCCACCCGTGTTCGAGGGCTGGCTCACCGATCGTGACCCGGCGGACCGCATGGCGCTGCCGGTGACGCCCTATCTGCTGATGTCGAAGAACGAGTTGGCAGCCCTCCGCGACGTCATCAAGCGGGCCGTCGATATCGCCACCGATCCCATGCGATCCAGTCGCGGCGACTTCTTTCGCCAGCTCCGCGAGTCCGTCGCCCTCGCGGCGCGGCGCCCCGAGGCGGTGCAGAGCGCCGGCACGCTCGGCGCTCTGCTCGGCGAATACTTGCAGGACCTTCCCTACAACAGCCAGGTGATCAATCTCACCATGGAAGACTTCCGCAACATGTCGCCGGAGCGGGAGCGCCAGTTGACCGACGCGCTGAAGTCCAAGCTCCGGGCGCTGGATGGCCTCCACCAGGACAGCACCCGCTGGCATGCGCTCGCCCCCGGGGCCCCTCCCGGCGAGAGCGTCACCATCGTGCCCATGACTTTGCTGCCATGACCACGCTTGCCACCTCCCCGCTTGCCACCTCCCCGCTTGCCATCTCCCTGCTGCCGTGAGCATCCCGCGATGACCGCCCCCTCTGCGCTCCTGCCAGCCTCCGCGCCGCTGCTCAGCGTGGAATGGGCGCGGCGCCGCCTGTCCGACCGCGAGCGCGCGACACATATCGTGCTCAGCGACATTCGCCTGGATCCGGGCATCGCCTATGCGCTGTGCGGGCCCACCGGCATCGGCAAGACCACTGCGCTGGAAATGCTCTCCCTGGCAGCGCCCCCCGAGGGCGTCGAAACCGCGCGCATGCGGGTGCGCGACGGCGGCCGCGACATCGATGTTTCCGCACTGATGGCCGCCCGACGGCGGGCGGCCATCGCCGCCCTGCGCGGACGCCTGTTCGGCTACATCGCGCAGACCAGCCGCCTGCTGCCCTTCCTCACCGCGGCCGAGAACATCCGCGTGTCGCAGGACATCGCCGGCACCCGCGACAGCGAGGAGGTCGGCCGCCTCATGGAACGGCTGCAGATCTCCAGCCTCGCGAAAAGCTATCCGTCCAAGCTGTCGGGCGGACAACGCCAGCGGGTCTGCATCGCCCGCGCGCTGGCCCACCGGCCACCTCTGGTGTTTGCCGACGAGCCCACCAGTGCCTTGGATGAAACCACGGCGGACACTGTCCTGCGCCTGCTCGTGGACTATGCGCGCGCGGCAGCGGCGGCGGTGCTCATCATCACCCATGACACCACCTACGTGGAGCGCTTCGGGCTGCGCCTGCTAAGGATGGAGGGCTCCGGAACGGGCAGCACCTCGCGCACCCTCATCCGTGGCGCGGACGAAGACGCCGGCCCGCGCCCCTCCCTGCCGCAGGCCCTGGAGGAGCAGCCATGATCCGCGCGCTCGCACTGGCCATCCGGGCCCTGCACCACTCGATCCTCACCAATGTCCTGGGGGCCGTCACCCTGGCGGCCGTCCTCACGCCCCTGCTGGTGCTCTATGGGCTGAAGCTGGGGGTGATCGAGGGCCTGCTCGACAAGCTGCGGGCAGACCCCTCCATTCTGGCGGTGAGCGTCAGCGGCTACCGGACGATCTCGGAAGCCGAGCTCGCCGCCATTCGCGCATGGCCGGAAACCGGCTTCGCCGCCGGCGCCCCGCGCAGCATCGTCGCCTCGGCCGAGATGCGCCGCTCGCCCCAGAGCCGGGAATATGTGGACGCCGACTGGCTGCCCTCCGCCGCGGGCGAGCCGCTGCTGCCCGCCGGCGCCCCGCCCCTCGGCGACAACGACATCGCCCTGTCCGAACCGCTCGCGGAGAAGCTCGGGGCCAAGGTGGGGGACATGATCCAGGCCGCCATCTACCGCGATGACAGCGCCCATGAGCTCGCCATGGACATGCGGGTGGCCGCAGTCCTGCCCCGGGCCGCGCTGGGCGGCAGCCGGGCGCTCGTCAGCGAGGGGCGGCTCGTCACCATGGCGCGCTTCTCGGACGGCCTGGACGAGGGCCAGGCGTCCGCAACCGCGCCCCGCACCTTTGACAGCCTGCGCCTTTATGCGCGCGACCTCGACGCCGTCGCCCCCCTGGAGCGGCGCATCGCCCAGCGCGGCTTCCGGACCGGCAGCGCCGCCGAGAACATCGCCTGGGTGCGGAACCTCGAGGCCATCATGACCGGCGTATTCGCCATCGTTTGCGTGAGCGGCATCGTGGGCTATCTCGTGTCCCTCTGGGCGATGATCCAGGCCACGGTGCGCCAGGCGCGCCCCTCCCTCGCCCTGCTGCGGCTGATGGGGATGCCGGGGCGCGCGCTGCTCGCCTTTCCGCTGGTGCAGGCGGTCGCGGTGACCGCCGCCGGGATCGCCGGCGCGCTGCTGTTCGCCGGCGCCGCCTCCTTCGCGCTGAACCATTTCTACCGCATCGAGGGCACCAGCGGCGACATCTGCCGCTTGGAGCCGGTATCGCTCGCGATCGTGGCCGCAGCCTCGCTCATCACCGCGCTGCTGGTGGCGCTCACCCAGACCTTTCAGATCCGGTCGATCGTGCCCTCCGAGGCCCTGGCGGAGTCCCTCGCATGACCTCATCCCGCCGCGCCACGCCGTGCCCACGGCATCGCCTGCCTATCGGCCCATGGGTCCTGCTCGCCCTCGGCCTCCTCGCAGCGCAGCCGGCGGCGGCGGACGATGGATGGAACCCGAGGCCGGCGGCGGGCGACGTCATCTTCCCTCTGCCCTGCGACCAGAAGATCGTGTTCCGGCAGGTGGTGACCAGCGAAGGCGCGGGCGGGGCAAACGATGTTTTGGCCGACACGCCCATCCGCCTCGGTTCCCCGGCCCGCGAGGCGGCCTATCTCAATTATCTGCGCAACGACTTCGTCGCCGGTAATTTCCAGCAGGGGCGCCGCCGCTTCTACCTCATCGGCAAGTATGAGGTGACACTGGCCCAGTACAGATCGCTCATGACCGAGGGCTGCGCCCGCGCGCCTGACGACGACATCATGCCGGCCGCGCGGGTGAGTTGGTATGACGCGGAGAATTTCGCCCGGCGCCTCACCTCCCACCTCATCCGCAACGCCAACGAGCAGCTGAGCCGCGAGACCGGCACGCCGAAGGCCTTCGCACGGCTGCCCACGGAGACGGAATGGGAATTCGCGGCGCGGGGCGGCCTCGCGGTCTCGGTGGCCGATTTCCAGGCCGAGCGCTTCCCCATGCAGGGGCCACTCGTCAACTATGCCTGGGTCAACGACCCCATGAGCGCGACGGACGTCAACCCCATCGGCACCCGCGACCCCAATCCCCTCAAGCTCTATGACATCTATGGCAATCTGGCGGAGATGATGTTCGAGCCGTTCCGGCTCAACCGGGCCGGACGGCTGCACGGCCTCGCCGGCGGCGTCATTCTCAAGGGTGGCTCGTTCCAGCACGACCCGGCCTTCGCCTCCTCGTCCGGACGGGAGGAGGACACCCTGTTCGACCCCGAGAGCGGCGATGAGCGCCGCCTGCCCAACACCGGCTTCCGGCTCGTCCTGGCGGGCCCAGCCGTGCCCGCCCGTGCCAGCGACGCGCTGCAACGTGAATGGTTGCGACAGGGCGAAAGCCGGACCCCGGGCGGTGACGCGCCCCTCGCCATCATCGCCAAGGTGCGCGAATCCGTCTCCGACCTCCAGATGCTGAACGCACTCGCCTCGGTGGAGCGGGCGGTTCGCAGCCAGGCCGCTGGCGACCGCGAGCAGCAAAAGCAGCTGCTGGGCGCCCTCCTCACCAACCTCGGCGCCACCATTCAGGACATTCGCGAGCTGAAACGGCGGATCGACCACCGCGAGGGGCTGCGCCAGGACCTGCTCAGGCGCGGCAATACCAGCCAGGCCAAGGGGCTCGCCGACGAGAATGAACAGGACGCGCACAGGATGTACGGCCTCGTGCCGTTCGCGGCCGACACCATCGTCCTGGCGGCCAACCTCTTCTTGCCACAGACCATTACCGACCAGGCGCGGGCCACGTCCGGCGCGCTGAAGCAGCGCGGCTTCGAGAGGATCGCAGATGCCGCCCTGCTCGGCGGGTCCATCGCCGCGGACGTCGCACGCGGGAACCAGACCTTCAGCCGCCAGGATTTGCTCAACCGGTTCGGGAGGGAGCCGTGATGCGCTTTCCCACCACACGGCTGCTGCTGGCGGCGCTGTTGCTGCTCGCCACCATGGCCCTCCCGGCCGGGGCGCAGACCTGTTCCGCCGCAAACGAGAGCGCGTGGCGCGCGAAGGCCCTCTCCTCCAACGACCCGGCCGCGTGCGAACGCTATCTCGCCTGCTTCCAGCTGGAGGACGGCGCGGCTTCCGTGCGCCAGCGCTTGCAGGACTTGAAGAACGATCTCGCCTGCCGGCAGGCCCTGGCGGCCACCGACGCCAACGTGCTGCAGGACTTCATCGTCCGCCACGGCGATCTGGCCTGTGCCCGGCAGGTGGCCGGGCGCCTGGAGCAGCTGCGCGCCCGGCGCCAGTACGTGCCCTATCCCAACATGATCCTCGCGGGGAGCCCGCTCTCACGCGGTGCGGCCGACAGCACCGACACCTGCCAGCTGCGATGCGATGCGACCCAGCGCTGTACGGCCTACTCTTTCGAGATCACCAACCGCGCCTGCACCCTCTGGTCCACTGCCACCACGCGGATGCCAAACGGCAAAGTGAATTCCGGAGCCCTCGCCGCCGTGCCCCTGCTGACAGCGCGTGTTGAAAAGCCGCGCGTTCAGAACGACACCCAACCCACGCCCAACCCTCCCATCTTTCGGCGGATCGACGTGGGACTGGAATATTCCAACGATACGGATCGCGGCGCCGACTACAACACGCTGGACAGCATCTCCCTGCCAGCCTGCGTCGGCGCCTGTAAGCGGGACCCCCTCTGCCGCATGTTCTCTTACTACAGGGGCCTCACCACTTGCGTTCTCAAAAGCCGGGCGCAGGGTGCGCGGCCGAGCCGGAACGTGGTCAGCGGCATCAAGCGCTGAGAGGCCCCCGCATCCGCCATGGCTTTCGGAGGAACACGGGCCACGAGCCCGTCACCACCGCCTCCGCGCTTACGAGCCGGGGGCACGCCCCACGGCCGCCTGCAGCATGACCGCAGGAGGACGACCGATTTCGGGGCGTGCTGACGCGAGATGGAAGCCAGCTCGCATGAAGAAGACGCGTTGAATCAATCATTCGGAGCATGCCCAGGGGCACGAAACGAGGGTCAGCCCCGTCGCGCGGACGGTACGGTCCCGGAGACCAGAGCGGGATTGACCGCTCACGCCCGCAACCGACCGGCTTGCGCCTGAACGCAGCCCGCCATGCGGAGTTTATCTTGGGGAATTCCACCGGCTCTCGGGGAGAGAGTGGTGGGCGCACAAGGGCTCGAACCTTGGACCCGCTGATTAAGAGTCAGCTGCTCTACCAACTGAGCTATGCGCCCGTTCCGAGTTGCCCCGGAAGAGGTGGTCCGTGTAACAAACCACCCGGGGGCTGGCAACCCCTTTCATTCGAAAAATGGACAAACCGGAAAATCCGCCTGGGGATAACTCAACCCCACTTTCACCCCTACCGGACGACCGGCGCCACACTCCCGGCCGCGCCAGTGCCTCGGGAAGCCCGACGGCGCAGGGCGCCGCGCACCGGGCCGCCGGAACGGGACCACACCCACTCGAGCGCTTTCATGACCCCTCGGCCCGCTCCTCCCGCGCACCGCAGGCAGCGCCAGAGCATGCGGAAATGCGGGCGCCCCTCCCGGGAGACGCTACAGGGAGGAGACGAGGTGACCGCCGTCCACCACCAGCGAGGTGCCGTTCATGTAGGCGGCCGCCTCCGAGCAGAGGAACAGCAGCGGCCCGGACAGATCCTCAAGCCGGCCCAGCCGCCGGCTGGGAATGCGCTTCACCAAGGCCTGGCCGGCCTCGGTGGCGAAGAAGTCGCGGTTGATGTCCGTTTCCACATAGCCGGGGCAGAGCGCATTGGCGCGGATGCCGAAGCGCGCCCATTCCAGCGCCATGGAGCGGGTAAGCTGCACCAGCCCCGCCTTCGATGCCGCGTAGGCGGCCACCTGCCCCGCCACCCGGTGGCCGAGAATGGAAGCCACATTCACGATGACACCCTCCCCCTGCCCTTTCATGTGCCGGGCCGCCGCCTGAGCGGTGAGGAAGGCGCCCTTGAGATTGGTGTCGACAATGCGATCCCAACTCTCCTCGCTCATGTCGAGCAGCGGAACGGTGGCGGTGACGCCGGCATTGTTGACCAGCACGTCCAGCCGCCCGAAGGACGCGACCACCGCCTCCATGCCCGCTTCCACCGAGCGCGGATCGGTCACGTCGAGCGCCACCGGCAGGGCGGTGCCGCCGGCCTGCGCGATCCGAGCGGCGAGCGCGCCACACGCCTCCAGGTTGCGGGCACCCAGCGCCACCCGGGCCCCCGCCTTCGCCAGCTCCCCGGCAAAAAAGGCGCCCAGCCCCTGCGAGGCACCGGTGACCAAAACCACGCGCTGATCCAGCGATACCTGAAACCCCATGACCGCCTCCCTGACATCACCACCCGCCCGCCGTCTTGTTTTCTGAGCGAGCGCTCGTTTTTTTAATCGAGGTGGCGGGCCGCGACAAGCTTTCGGCGCGCCCCGGGCTGCCGGCTGGCGGCGCGAGTGTGGCCATGGACATATCCCCATGCCGCGCGCGCTTCTTCTTCGCGCGCCATGAGCAATCCGCCGACGTTCAAGCTTTCGCGAATTTTGTGCTACGCACAATTCCGTAATTGAGTATGCTGCAGCGCCGTCATCGATTTGCAGTGGATTTGCTCTAGGCGTTCGGCTGGCGCACAGCGATTGGGGAGAGGTGCTCTCATGTTTTCACTGGCGGGTCAAAAGGCTCTCGTCGTGGGCGTGGCGAATGATCAATCCATCGCCTGGGGCTGCGCCAAGGCTTTCCGCGAGCAGGGTGCGGACCTCGCCATCACCTATCTCAACCCGAAGGCCGAGCCGCATGTGCGCCCGCTGGCCGAATCCCTCGGCGCTGAGCTGATTCTGCCCCTGGACGTGACCGACGACGCGCAGATGGATCAGGTCTACGCGACCATCGCCGAAAAATGGGGCCGGCTGGACACGGTTCTGCACTCCATCGCCTTCTGCCCGCGGGAGGACCTGCACGGGCGGGTGGTGGATTCTTCCCGTCAGGGCTTCGCCATGGCCATGGATGTGTCGGTGCACTCCTTCCTGCGCATGGTGCGGCGGGCCGAACCGCTGATGCCCGCCGGCGGCACCTGCATGACCGTCTCCTTCTACGGTTCCGAGAAGGTGGTCGAGAATTACAACATCATGGGTCCCGTGAAGGCGGCCCTTGAGGCCTCGGTGCGGTACGCGGCCGCCGAGCTGGGCGAGAAGCGCATCTCCGTGCACGCCCTCTCGCCCGGGCCGCTGAAGACCCGGGCCGCCTCGGGCATCGCCGAGTTCGACGAACTGCTGGAGCTGGCCGCCGAGCGCGCCCCGACCCACCTTCTGGCCACCATCGAGGACGTGGGCGCCTACGCCGCCTTCCTCGCCAGCCGCGAGGCCGCCAACGTGACCGGCGGCGTTCACCTCATCGACGGCGGCTACAGCATCATCGGCTAAAGGCGCCGCCCGCGCGCATTCGCCTCATCCGTTTTCGTGGGTACACCCGCGCCAGGCATGGGAAGCTGGATTCCCTCCCGGACAACTCCAAGGTAAGGTTCCACCGCATGATGCGCGAAAACAAGACCTTTGACGAGCTCAAGCCGGGCGATAGCGCCGAGCTGCGCCGCTCCTGCACCACTGACGACCTGATCGTCTTTGCCAACGTCTCCGGCAACCACAACCCGATGCACTTGCCGAACCAGGACATCGACCACGACGGCAAGGAAGACGTGGTGGTGGCCCCCTCCATGTGGGTGGGCTCGCTGATTTCCGCGGTGCTCGGCAATGTGCTGCCTGGTCCCGGCACGCTCTATCGCACCCAGATGTTCCGCTTCCACGCCCGCGCCTCCGCCGGCGACGAGCTGAATGCCAAGGTGACCGTGCTCGACAAGGCGCTGGACGGCTCCGTGCGCCTCTCCACCGAGGTCCGGCGCGTGAGCGACGACGCCCTGCTGCTGGAAGGCGAAGCGGTGGTCGAGGCGCCGCGCGCCAAGTTCACCTATGAGGAACAGGAGCTGCCCGGCCTCATCGTGCAGCGCCATCGCCACTTCGACGCCCTGCTGGAGCGGGCCGAAACCCTGCCGCCCTTGTCGGTGGCCGTGGTGGCGCCGGAAGAGCCTGCCTCCCTCGGCGGCGCCCTTCTGGCCATGCGCGAAAAGCTCATCACCCCCATCCTGGTGGGCAGCGCCCGCAAGATGGAGGCGGCCGCCAAGACCCTGGGCCTGAGCCTCGACGGCATCGAGATCATCGACATGCCGGAGAACGCCGCTGCCGCCAACACCGCGGTGGACGTGGTGGTGGACGGCCGCGCCCAGGCCCTCATGAAGGGCCACCTGCACACCGACGAGCTGCTGAAGGCGGCCCTGCGCAAGGAGCGGGGCCTGCGCATCGGCCGGCGCTTCACCCACATCTTCGTCATGGACGTGCCCGGGCTCTCCCACCCGCTGCTGGTGACCGACGCCGCGATCAACATCGCGCCCGATTTGCTCACCAAGGTGGACATCTGCCAGAACGCCATCGACCTTGCCATCTCGCTGGGCATCGAGACGCCCAAGGTGGGCGTGCTTTCGGCGGTGGAGACGGTGAACCCGGCCATCGCCTCCTCGGTGGATGCCGCCTTGCTCTCCAAGATGGCCGAGCGCGGCCAGATCACCGGCGGGCTTGTGGACGGGCCGCTGGCCATGGACAATGCCGTGGACATCACCGCCGCCCGCATCAAGGGCATCCGCTCGCCGGTGGCGGGCAGCGCCGAGGTGCTGGTGGTGCCCGACCTGGACGCCGGCAACATGCTGGCCAAGCAGCTCACCTTCATTTCCCACGCCGAGGCCGCCGGCCTGGTCATGGGCGCCAAGGTGCCGATCATCCTCACCTCCCGCGCCGATGGCGAGAAGGCCCGCCTCGCCTCCTGCGCGGTGGCGGTGGTCCATCAGGCCCGTATGGCGGCCGAGAAAGAGGGAGCGTGACCATGACGCGTCCCGTCGCGCTGACGCTGAACGCCGGCTCTTCCTCGCTGAAGTTCAGCCTTTACGACATCGCGGAAGGCACCGCGGAACCGACCCTGATGGCGGTCGGCCAGGTGGACAGCATCGGCGGCAAGCCGAAGCTGAAGGCCACCCTCTCGCCGGCCACGCCGGCCATGTCCCGCGAGCTTTCCGCCTCCGAGGCATCCGACCACACGAGCGCGCTCGCCACCGCCCTGGGCGTGCTGCGGGCCCAGTATCCGGAAGCGCGGGCCTGCGTCGTGGGCCACCGCGTGGTGCATGGCGGCCCGCATTTCTCCGCCCCGGTGGTGATCACCGATGCGGTGATGCAGGAGATGCGCGAGCTTTCGCCCTTCGCGCCCATCCACCAGCCGCACAATCTGGCCGGGGTCGAGGCCGCCAAGGCCGCCTTCCCCGAGGCGCTGCAGGTGGCATGCTTCGACACCGCCTTTCACCGCGCCCACCCCAAGGTGAACGATACCTTCGCCCTGCCGCGCGAATATTACGACAAGGGCGTGCGCCGCTACGGCTTCCACGGCCTCTCCTACGAATACATCACCGGTGAGTTGCAGCGCATCGCCCCACTGCTGCATGACGGGCGCGTGGTGGTGGCGCACCTGGGCAATGGCGCCTCCATGTGCGCCATCCTGGGCGGGCGCTCGGTGGCGTCCACCATGGGCTTCACCGCCCTCGACGGCCTGCCCATGGGCACGCGCTGCGGCCAGATCGACCCCGGCGTGATCTTCTACATGGTGCAGCAGGAGGGGAAGACCATCGATGAGGTCCGCGACCTCTTCTACTACAAGAGCGGCCTGCTCGGCATGTCGGGCATCTCCAACGACATGCGCACCCTGGAAGCGGCTGACGTTCCGGAGGCCCATGAGGCCATCGACTATTTCGTGTTCCGCATCCGCCGCGAGCTCGGCGGTCTGGCCGCCGCTCTGGGCGGGCTCGACGCGCTCATCTTCTGCGGCGGCATCGGCGAGAATTCCCGCAAGATCCGCCGCCGCATCTGCGAGGGCATGAGCTGGATCGGCCTTGAGCTCGACCACGACCAGAACGACGTGGGCGCCCGCGTGATCTCCACCGAGTTCAGCCGTGCCCGCATCATGGTGATTCCCACCAACGAAGAGCTGGTGATCGCCCGCGCCTGCAAGAGCCTGCTGGCCCGGCAGCATGCGCAGGCGGCCGAATAACCATTGCTGGATGACGCCGCGACCTTTCCAAGGTTCGGCGAGAGACGAGGAAACTCCATGAAGAAGGCCATCAAAGCTGAGGCCGCCGCAGCGCTCATCCCCGATGGGGCAAGCCTGATGATCGGCGGCTTCATGGCCGTTGGCAGCCCGCTGCGCCTGATCGAGGCGCTGGTGGAACGCGGCGCGCGCGACCTGACCATCATCGCCAATGATGCCGGCCTGCCCACCAAGGGCATCGGCCGGCTGGTGCATGCGGGCGCGGTGAAGCACGCCATCATGTCCCATATTGGCCTCAACCCCGAGATCCAGCAGAAGATGATCTCCGGCGAAGTCACGGTGGAGCTGGTGCCCCAGGGCACGCTGGTAGAGCGCATCCGCGCCGCCGGCATGGGCCTGGGCGGCGTGCTCACCCCCACCGGCCTCGGCACCTCCGTGGAAGAGGGCAAGCCGGTGATCGAGGTGGACGGCAAGCGCTATTTGCTGGAAAAGCCCATTCATGCCGACTTCGCGCTCATCGGCGCGCGCCAGGCGGACTATGTGGGCAATCTCGAATATTCGCTCACCGCGCAGAACTTCAATCCCATCATGGCGCTCGCCGGCAAGACCGTGATCGCCGAGCCGGACGTGATCGTGCCCGTGGGCGTCATCCCGCCCGACGAGGTGCGCACCCCCGGTGTGCTGGTGGACCATCTTCTGGCGAGGGCTGCGTGATGCACGATAAGATCCATGCTCCGGCCGGCGCTGCCGCCACCGAGTGGAACCCCAAATCCATCATCGCCGCCCGCGTCGCGCAGGAGCTGAAGCCCGGCATGCTGGTGAATCTGGGCATCGGCCTGCCGAGCCTGGTCGCCAACTTCCTGTCGCCGGGCTCGGACGTGTTCTTCCAGGCGGAAAACGGCGTGATCGGGCTCGGCGCCCACCCGCCGGAAGGCATGGAAGACCCCTATCTCACCGATGCCGGCGGCGGCTTCGTCTCCGCCGTGCCGGGCGCGGCCTCCATCGACAGCGCCATGAGCTTCGGCCTCATCCGCGGCGGCCATCTGGACCTCACCGTGCTGGGCGGCCTGCAGGTGGACGAGCGCGGCTACCTCGCCAACTGGATGGTGCCCGGCCAGAAGGTGCCCGGCATGGGCGGCGCCATGGATCTCGTGGCCGGCGCGAAATCGGTGATCGTCGCCATGGTGCATGCGGCCAAGGGCGATCCCAAGATCGTGCCCGAATGCACCCTGCCCCTCACCGCCGCCCGGCGCGTGACGCTGGTGGTGACGGAGATGGCGGTCATCAAGCCCACCGACGACGGCCTCGTGCTGCTGGAGCGCGGGCCCGGCGTGTCGGTGGAGCAGATTCTCGCCGCCACCTCGGCCAAGCTTATCATCCCCGACGATGTGCCGGAGATGGAGCTCGACTGACGGCTACTCTCAGGCGCCCGAACCCACGGGCGCCTGTTCCGCCTTTCGGGCGGAGCGTTCCACCGCCGGCTCGGCCCCCTTGCCGATGGCCCCCACCCGCGCCTTGAAGATGGCGAGCAGCGGCCCGTCGATCTCGGCGAGGCCCTGCACCGTGACATCGCCGGGAACGAGCCCGCTCTCTTCGGGAAAGATGAAGCGGTAGCCGGGATTGGTCTTCGATTCGACGAACTCGAACAGCCGCCCCTTGCGCTCCATCTTGTAGAACACCACGAACTTGCCCTGGTAGTCGCGATATTCCACCGCGTCGATCTCCGCGAACAACGCATCCTCGCGCACCAGGAAGGCAAGGCGCTGCAGGGTCCAGTTGAACACCGCGAGCTCCCGCTCCGTGGTCACGATAGCCTCGGGCGCAGGTGGCGCCGTGGGCACATCCTGGACCGCGGCGGCGGCAGCGGCCGGTTTCGGCAAATCGAGCCGATGCAGGATCTGCCGGCTGATGAATTCGCGCAGCGCCCCCTGGATCACAGGCCGGTATTCCTCCAGCGCCTTCTGGGAGATGTGGCCGATGCCGGCCTTCTTCAGCAGGGGGCGGGAGAATTCCTCCGGCGGGTCGGCGAAGATGGCGGCCACCTGCGTCAGCACCGAATTGTAGATGTGTTTGCGCTTGGCCTCGGCACCGATATTGTCGGGGTCGAAAACCGCCTTGCCCAGGCTGTTCAGCCCCTCCAGCGCCGAATCATCCACCTTTCCGCGCGCCACATCCTTCAGGTCGAAGCGCAGGAAGGGGTTGGCGTCCATCATGTTGGGCTCGTCGGAATCGGCGTAGAATTCCCACACCAGCCCATCGGTGAGAATGCCCATCTTCACCGTGCGCGCGGCATTGAAATAGCTGCGCAGCTGGCCGCGATCATCCCGCAGGCTCGGCGCGTTTGCGGGCTTGGTCTCGATGGCGATCACCGGCTCGCCGCCCTTGAAGATCGCGAAATCCACCCGGTTCCTGTACTTCTCCGAGAAGTCGCAATGGTGCTCGGGGAAGACCTCATTCGGGTCCATATGGTCGTAGCCCAGGAACGAAATCATGGGCACCACCAGAAACATCTTGGTGGATTCCTCGTTCTGGCAGCGCGGCGCAGCCGCGACCGCCCGCTTGGCGAACTCGGTCAGCTTGTCGCGAAACTCCGATAACGCCCCCGCGTCCATGGCAGCCCTCCCATCACGGCCAACCTTCAGTTGCGCGGTGATGGGAGCGTGTTCAGGGTGGAAATACAATTAAAAATATCATACTGCACCGCGCAACCCCATGGGTTGCACCGCGACATCACAGATCCACATAGACGAACTTGTCGGCCTTCAGCGTCGGATAGTTGGCGCGCAGGGCCGTTGCCAGCTTGCCGATCAGCGTTCTGTCGCCGGCCGCCGAGGGACCGACGAAATCCGTGCCGGCCATCCAGGTCTCGAAATAGCAGTGCAGGCCCTCGTCATAGTCCGCACCCGTGGGGTTGGCGGTCTTGTCGGCGAGGGCGGCGAGGCCAGCGGCGCTCACCTCCAGGCGCCAGTCGCGGTCATCCACGACGGAGGCGATGAGGCCCGCCAGATCAGCGTCGGTCCATTCGGTGTTGAGGTCGAGCGGCATGGCAATCTCCAGGGCAGGACGCGCAAATGCCCGTGACGCGCGTCGGCAATGGAGAGAGACAAAGCAAGATCCGGTCCAGCGCCTCAGCGCGGATAGAGGGGTGCCAACCGCGCGCCCCGAGCCGGTCGGCTGGCGCGGGCATGACGCCGCTCTGCCCGGCGTACAGCGGCCAGCAGCGCCCGGCCATTCCACGAGCGACCTTCGCCCCGATAGAGATGGCGCGCCAGCGCGTCCGCCGCCTCGGCGAGATCCGGCGGCGGCGGAGCGAAGGCGCCCAGCCGCACCAGCGCGCCATAGGCTTCGTGCGCGGCCAGCGCCTCGCCTTTCCGGCAGGCGGAAACCAGGCTCGCCATGGCCTGTTCTCGGTCGGGCCCCTCCCGGCGCAACGGGCCGCGGCGCCGGCGCCCGGGGCCCGCGCCCATTGTCGGATTCATCTCAGTCGTGTTCGCGCTGCGCCGCCGGCCGCGCAGCCATAGCCCGGTCACCACCGCGCCGGCCGCCAGGGCGGCCGCCAGGCTGACCGCAAGCCGGTTCTCCCGCAGCAGGGAGAGCAGATCGCCGCTACCCACGCTCTCGCGCGCCGCATCCTCCAGAGGCGTCGGCGCGGTCGTCGCCATGGGTGCCGGCGTGGGGGTTGCGGGCAGCAGCGGCTCGGCGCCGGGGCGCACATTCAGCGTCACTGCCGGCAATACAGCCTTTTCCTCTCGATTGGTGGCCAGATTCCACCACGGCACCTCGATGGCGGGCAGCGTCACCGGTCCCGGCTGCGTGGGCACCACCGCGAAGCTCTTGGTGAGCACCGCCGCCGATGCGCCATCGATGAGGGTGGCGTCCGAGCGGCTGTCCTCCGCATATTGGCGCAGGCCCTCCACCGGCGCCGCCTCCAGGGGCGGCAGCTGGTTCGGGCTCGCGCCCTTGGCCGCGACGGTGATGGTGCGGGTCACCGTGTCACCCACCTTGATCTGATCCACCGGCATCGACCATTCCTGGGAAAGGGTCACGCCGCGCGCGGGCAGGAACCACCCCGTGACCCCCGCCGGCCGCGGCTGCACGGTGATGGACACCGGCTGCGACTGCACCGTGAGGGTGCGTTCCCCCAGCCGGTCGAGGCCCGACATGCCGCCACGCCCCAGGACGTTCGCCAGATCCGACGCCGCCGAACTGCCCTTGAAGCCCGGCACCACCGCATTGAGCGCGACCGGGGGAATGGTGATGACGCCGCTCTTCTGCGGCCGCATCAGATAGCTTTGCTCGATGACCCGGTAGCGGCGCTTGCCGATGGTCTTCACATAGCTGCGCTGCCCGCCCTCGGCGGTGAAGGTGGCGCTGTCGGACACCGGCTTCTCCATGGCGCCGCCGCGCATGCCCAGGGCGTCATAGATACGAATGGTGACCGGCACGTCACTCTGCACGAAGGCGGGGGTGCGGGCGGCCTCGAGGCGCACGAACAGCGGCTCCTCGCTGGTCTCCGCCGGGTCGGATGCGGCAGCCGGCACCACCTGCACCTGGGCGGCGGGTGTGGTCATTCCCCCCACCGCGAGCGACGGCAGGGTGAGGGTGCCGGTGCGCTTGGGCAGCAGCGTCATCACCCACTGGTCCACATGCACGGGCTTGCCGTCCACCATCTCCGCATGGCTGGCGCGGCGCCGGTCCACAATATCGAAATCACGGGTGAGCGCGCTCACGTCCGGCGGTTGCCAGCTTTCGCCGTCGGTCAGGCTCACCACGAAATCGAAAGTCTCCCCCGCCGGCACCACGAAGCGGTCCGGCGCGGCCGTCACGCTCGCGGCCTCGGCCGGCCCCGCGAGGCACAGGGCCAGCGCCAGGAGGAAAGAGAGGCGGCTAATTGTCTTCATCCTGCACCGCTGCGCCATTGCCGCCATAATAGGCCCTGATGCGGGCGCGCAGCAGTCCGGCCGGATCGTCCGGCACCATGCGCAGCGCCTGCTCGCTGTTCTGATCCTGCTCGCTCATGGGCCGAAGCGCCGTGGCGGGCTGCCCCTTCTCATCATCCTTGCCGGCTTCTTCACCGGAGCCCGGCCCCACCGGCCGGGCCGGCTCGGGCTTGGGCGCAGCCGGCTGATGGCCAGGGCCCTGGGGCGCATTGGCGCCCTCGTCCTTCGGCGGCTCCGGGCGGGCAGGCGCCGAAGGCTGGCGCGGAGGGGCGGCCGGCGGCTGCGGCTTGGGCGCGCCCTGCGACGGATCCGCGGGCTTGGGCGCCTTGCCATCCTGGCCGCTGTCCGGCTTGGATTCGGGCTTGGGGGCATTGGGCTTTTCGCCCTGGCCCTTGCCGTCGTCCGGCTTGTTCTGCTCCTGCTTGCCGGAATCCTGTTTCTTCGGGTCCTGCTTGCCCTGATCGGGCTTGGCCTGATCCTTGTTGCCGTCCTTCGGCTTCGCGTCGTTCTGCTTGTTGGCGTCGTTCTGTTTGCCGGAATCCGGCTTCTGCTCGGACGTGTTGTCGCCCTTGCCACCGGATTGGCCCTTGCCGGATGACTTCTGGTCGTTCTGCTGGCCCCCGCCCTGGCCGCCGCCACCCTGTCCGGCGCCGCCACCGGATTGGTTCTTCTTCTGCTCGTCCTTCTGGCGCTTGAGAATCTGCTGCACCAGATCGCGATTGAAGAGGGCGTCCTTGTCGGCGGGATCGGCCTTCAGCGCCGCGTCATAGGCGGAGATGGCGTCCTCCAGCTTGCCGGCGCGGGCCAGCGCATTGCCGCGATTATAGTCGCCGCCCGGCACCCCGCCATAAGCGGACGCGGCATCCTCGTACCGGCCGGCCTTATAGAGGGCACTCGCCTTCCATTGCGGATCCTCGAAGCGCGTCGCCGCGCCCGCATAATCGCCGGCGGCATAGGCGTCCGCGCCCTGCTGGTCCGGACGCCGCCACAGGTCGGCCCACCGCGTGTCGCCGGCCGGGGCCAAGGCGGGTCTCTCGGCGGGGGCGGAAGCGGGGGCCGCGGCCGAGGGCGGCGGGTCGAAATCCTGTGCCCGCGCCGTCTCGTGCGACGCGGCGAGCACCGCGCCGAGCAGTGCCAGGATGAGGCCGCGCCGGAAGGCCAGCGGTGCCACCACCAGCAGGAGAACCAGGAGATAGGGACCCATGTCCGCCCACTGGTCCGCCGTCATGCCGCTGTCCTGCACCGGGTTGCGGCCGCGCGGGTCGATGGCGGAGGCGAGCACCGCGTCGAGGTCGCGTCCGTCCACGCTCAGCGGCGTGAAGGCGCCATGGCCCTCGGCGGCCAGCTGGGTCAGGCGGGCCTTGTCCATGCGGGTGAGCACGGGGGCACCGCCGGCGCCGCGCACCACCTCGCCGTCCGGCCCCTTGAGCGCCGCGCCCGTGACGGTGCCGACGCCGATCACGCTCAGCCGGTAGCCCGCCTTCGCGGCCGCCTCGGCAGCAGCCAGCGTCTTGTCGGGATCATCCCCCAGGCCATCGGTGACGAGCACGATGCGGCCTTCCCGCGCGCCCGCCCCCTGCAGCAGCTCCATCGCCTTGTGAATGGCGAGGTCCGGCCGGTTGGCGGCCACCGGCATCAGGTCGGTGGCAAGCTCGGGCAGCATCTGGGCGATGATGCGCCCGTCCTCGGTGAGCGGCGCCGCGACGAATGGGACATCGGCATAGACGATGAGCCCCACCTGCCCGCCGCGCATCCGGCCGAGCACGTCGTCCATCTTGTGGCGGGCGGCGGTGAGACGGCTCGGCGCCTGGTCCGTGGCATCCATGGAGCGGCCGAGATTGAGCACCATCACCGTGGGGTCGAGCCGGCCGAGGGCCGGGGTCGGCAGACGCTGCCAGGTGGGACCGGCCATGGCGAGGCTCGCCAGCACCCAGCCGGCCAGCAACAGCAGCAGCGGCCCGCGCTGGCCGCCGCTCTCGCCCCGCACCGCCAGGTGGCGCAGAAGGTGGGCATCCACCAGCCCGCGCCAATCGTCGCGACCCGCCCGCAGCGCGCGCCAGCCCATGAGCGCGAGCACCGCCGCCGGCAGCAGCGCCAGCAGCCACAGCGGGCGCAGGAAATGGAAATCGCCCAAGGCCGCGATGCCGCTCATGGCCGCGCCTCCTCCGCCACCGCCTTCGGGGCGCGGGCGGGGCGGGCCGGCAGCAGCAGCGCCGCGCCGGTGAGAAGGGAGAGCAGCAACGCCGCGCCGAGCGGCCACTGGAACAGGGCCTGGGTGGCGTTGAGGTAGAGCGGATCACCCGCCACCGGTTCCAGCCGGTCGATGTCGGCATAGATGCCGGCGAGGCCCTGCACGTCGCGGGCGCGGAAATAGCGGCCGCCGGTAATTGTGGCGATCTTGCGCAGGGCGTCCTCGTCGAGATCGCTGGGCGTGTTGAGCATCCAGGGATTCATGGTGCGCGGGTCGGCGCCCACGCCGATGGTGTAGATCTTCACATGCTCCCGCCGCGCCAGCTCAGCCGCCTGGATGGGGTCCAGCATGCCCGAGGTGTTCGCGCCGTCGGTGAGCAAAATCAGCACCCGCTGATCGTCCGGCCGGTTGCGCAGGGTCTTGATGGCGAGGCCGATGGCGTCGCCGATGGCGGTCTCCTGCCCGGTCATGCCGATGCTGGAGGCCGCCAGCAGCTCGCGCACCACGTTGCGGTCAAAGGTGAGCGGCGCCTGCACATAGGCCCGCGTGCCGAACAGGATGAGCCCCACCCGGTCGCCCTTGCGGCGGGCAATGAAGTCGTCGGCCACCGCCTTCACCACCGACAGGCGGTCCATGGGGATGCCGCTCACGGCGAAATCCTGCCGCGCCATGGAGCCGGAGAGGTCCACCGCCAGCATCAGATCACGCCCCTCCACGGGCACGGCGATGGGCGGGCCCACATAAGTGGGCCGGGCCGCCGCCGTCACCAGCAACAGCCAGATCAGCGCCAGCGACAGCACCCGCCACAGGCGCCCGTGGCGGCCCCGGCCGCCGATCAGCCCCTCATCCTCCAGCTCGTGGAAGAAGGGCACCTTCAGCGCCCCCGCCTTGGGGGTGGGGGCGGCCGGCAGCAGCAGCCAGGCGACCAGGGGCAGCGGCAGGAAGGCAAACGCCCAGAGCCATTGGAAAGTGATCATGCGTGGCTCCGGATCCAGCGCCGCACCGCGGAGACCAGGGCCCGCCGGTCCACATCATCTGCCTCCGGCGCGCCGGGCGGCAGATAGGGCGCCATGGCCAGGAAACGGCCGATCTCCGGCGGCATCCCCTTGGGCCCGGCCGCCATGAAACGCGCGAAGGCCTCGCCGGTGAAGGCGGCGGCGGCGGCGTGGGGATCCCGGCTCAGTAGCACCCGACGCACCAGGATCGCGGCAGCGGCCCCAACGGCACGGGTGTCGCCGCTGCCCGCGGTGGCCTTGAATTCCTGCAAGGCGCGATAGGCCAGGGTCTGCCGCCGCCGCCATTCGAGGAACAGGCCGACCAGCAGCAGGGCCACCACCAGGCCGGCCAGAGCGAACCAGCCCGGCGCCGGCGGCCAGAAGGCCACGGCGTGGGGCAAATGGATGTCGCGCAGGGTGGCCAGCGGGTCCGCCGCCGGATCGAGAGTGACCGGCGCGTGCTGCGGCAGAACGAGATCCTGCGCCATCAGGCCACCGCCCGGTGCGCCTTGCGCCCCGAAGTGCCGCCCCCATCGCCCCGCGAAGCCCGCCCCTTGCCAATCCGCTCGGGATGCAGGATGTCGGAGGCATCCTGGCCCGTCTGCAACGGCACGAAGGCCATGCCGTGCTGGCGGGCGAACAGCTCGATGCGCGCCCGCCGCGCCGCGAACCGCTCGGCATAGCTGGCGACAAGATCGCCGCGCCCGGTGTCGAGCCGCGCGACATCCTCGCCATCGCTGATGCGGTAGCTGCCGCGCGGCGGCAGGCGCGCTTCCAAGGGGTCGTAGGTGAAGATGGCCGTGACCTGGCTGGCGTGGGAAAGGCGGTTCAGCTCCCGCGCCGCGGCCATGTCGAAATCCGCGAAATCGCTGGCGAGGAACACCAGCGTGCCGGGCCGGGCGGCGCTGCGCAGGCGCGCCAGGGCCTCGGTCAGGCTAGGTTCCGGCTCCTCCCCCTCGGCGCCGAGGCCATCGGCGGTGGCCGCCGCCACTGCCTTCACGAAATGCAGGATGCGCCGGCGGCTGCGTTCGGGCCGGAAAGCGGCGATCTCGAACGGGGTCAGCACCACGCCGCCCACCCGGTCGCCACCGGTGATGGCCACCCAGGTGAGCACCGCCGCCACCCGCGCCGCCAGCACCGACTTGAAGCAGTCGCGGGTGCCGAAGCGCATGGAGCGCCGCGCATCCACCAGCAACAGCACCGGCCGCTCGCGCTCCTCCTGGAACAGTTTGGTGTGAGCCTTGCCGGTGCGGGCGGTCACCCGCCAGTCGATGGTGCGGATGTCGTCGCCGGGCTGGTAGGCGCGCACCTCGTCGAACTCCATGCCGCGCCCGCGGAAAGAGGAGCGGTGCCCGCCGAACTGGTGCGTACGTACCTTACCGCCGGGCGCGAAGCCCCCCACCCCATCGGCGGGCCGCGCCGCCACCAGCTCTTCCAGGCTGGCGACGAGGCCATAAAGGGGATCGGTCGCGGGTGTGGCGGGGCTCTGCGGCATGGGACGGCAGTCAACTCTCGAAGGTCAGCTCACGGGGACGCGGGCGATCAGGGCATCCAGGAAATCGTCGGTGCCCATGCCGTCCGCCTCGGCCTCGAAGGTCATCAGCACCCGGTGCCGCAGCACCGGCTTGGCCACCGCCTGCACATCCTCGGGCGTCACGAAGTCCCGGCCGCGCAGCCAGGCATAGGCGCGGGCGCAGCGGTCGAGGGCGATGGAGCCGCGCGGGCTGGCGCCGAACGAAACCAAGCCCTCCAGATCGTCGCCATAGAGGGTGGGGTTGCGGGTGGCGAACACGAACTGCAGCAGATATTCCTCCACCGCGTCCGACATATAGGTGGAGAGCGCGGCGCGCCGGGCGGCGAAGATGGTGCTTTGGGAGAGCGGCTCGCCGAAGCCCACCGTCTCTCCATTCGCCTCCCCGCGCACCAGGCGCAGGATGCGCCGCTCGGCCTCCAGGTTCGGATAGTCGATCTTCACATGCAGCAGGAACCGGTCGAGCTGCGCCTCGGGCAGGGGATAGGTGCCCTCCTGCTCGATGGGGTTCTGGGTGGCCATCACCAGGAACAGCTTGGGCAGGGCATAGGTGACGCCGCCCACGGTCACCTGCCGCTCGGCCATGGCCTCCAGCAGCGCCGCCTGCACCTTGGCGGGGGCGCGGTTGATCTCGTCCGCCAGGATGAAGTTGTGAAACACCGGGCCCGGCTGGAAGCGGAAGGAGCCATCCTCCGGCCGGAAGATGTCGGTGCCGGTGAGGTCGGAGGGCAGAAGGTCCGGCGTGAACTGGATGCGCTGCTCGTCGCAGTCGATGGCCTTCGACAGGGCCTTGATGGCCTTGGTCTTGGCAAGGCCCGGCGCGCCTTCCACCAGAAGGTGCCCATCCGCCAGCACCGCCACCAGCAGCAGGTCCACGAATGCCGGCTGCCCCAGAATGGCGGTGTTCATATAGTCCGCGAGGCGGGCAAAGGCGCCGGAGAGATCCGGAGCGGCGGGGCTCGCGGCGGCACGGGCACTGATGTCGAAAGCGGCTTCGGGGGTCGAGGACATCGCGGGGTCGGTTCCAGTTCGGGCCGTCTGATGGGACCTTATAGCGCCAGTGCGGCGCAATACGCATCGTTGTGTTCGTCATACTTCGCGCGTGAAAAGGGGCACGGCATGGCTGCGCACCCCCCCTGCGGCAAGAGTACGCATGGGCCGCCCGCACGGGCCCAAGCCCATGCCGCAAACCCGCATGGCCGCGCACTTCCCCGCGGCGCCCTGCTGCTTCCGGGACGGTTACCGCGGGGGAGAACGCCTTGTGGAGGCGCACGCGCACACCCAGTTGTGAAGCTGAAGGCAGCTTTCGGCGACAGGCGGGCGTGTATGACTCGCCCTGGGAGCGGAGCCAGCCCTCAAGGCAGCGGAGGCGTGCGGGGATGACCTTGCGTCACGTTAACCAGATGGTGCAATGCCACAGGCCGCGCGGCACGGCTGGTAGCCGGTTCCCAGCGCCGGAAGCGGGACCGGCCAAGGACCGCCGCCATCGCACCTTAATCTTGCCTTTTCAATCTGTTCCGGTGCCCGTAAAGACATTGGTTACGAAACCGGCCTAGGGTTCCGGTCGAAACGTCGAAGCGGCCCGCCGCATTGCGGCAGGACTTCAGGCGCACGGCCCTTCCCTGGCCCGAGGGAAGAGCATCACGAGATTCGGCGGGCGTCCGAGCGGATCGGGTGTGGTGATCGTGGGCTGGCGTCAGAACAACGGACCGCAATCTGCGGAGGCTTCCGGCGAGGCCGCCTTCGAGACGGCTGACCTGAACCATCCCGGCATGAATGACGGGTACCCGGAAGACCGGGACCGGCAGCAAAACGAGGCAGCGTTTCGAGCATCGAGGGTCATGGCGGAACCGGACTACACAACAGACCCGTATTTTGACGATACGGAACCGCGCCGGCGGTGGCGCGCGCCCCATTTCGTGGCGGCGGGTCTGCTGGGCTTTTCGGTGGTTGGCGCCGCGGCGATCGCGGCCACGACCGGCTTCGGCCCGAGCGGACCGGCCCCGAGTCTCGACCGCATTCCCGCGCCGGTAACGGGAACCACCCTGAGCACCGGGCCGCGCAGCTTCAACCTCGCCAGCGCCGCCGACACCATGAGCCGGACCGATCGTCTGCCCGCATCGGGCTCGCTGGCGGTGGATTCCTATTGGATCTTGAGCCCCCGCCTCGCCATGGCGCCGCAGGGCTTTGCGATGGCTGGCGGAGCGGTGAGCTCCAATCCCGACCGCGATGCGCGCATTGCCGCCATCATCATTGAGAGTGTGCCGACGCCCTCGCGCAATCCGCTGATGGCCGGACGCCTGCCGGAGGTGGAGCCGCGCGCGGTGCCGCTGCCCCTGGGCAATCCCCTGCTGCGGGGCCGCCGCCAGCTTGCATCCCTCACGCCCACAGACGTGCCGTCAGTGGCGCCGCCGCCGGCAAGCCGGCCGGCCGAGCCCGCGCCGCAGGCGCCCTCCGCGCCAAGTTCGGCCGCCCAGGAGGTGCCCCTGCCCACGCCGGGCAGCGGCTTCGCGCTGTACGATATCGAGGGCCGTATCCTCTACATGCCCAATGGCGAGAAGCTGGAGGCCCATTCCGGCTACGGCGAGGCCATGGACGACATTCGCCAGGTTGCGCTGAAGATGCGCGGCCCCACGCCGCCCAACGTCTATACCCTGCGCCCGCGTGAAGCCCTGTTCCACGGGGTGGAAACGCTGCGCATGTCACCGGTGGGTGGCGGCAAGATGTACGGCCGCGACGGCTTCCTGGTGCACCCCTTCATGATGGGACCGCGCGGGGATTCCAACGGCTGCGTCTCGGTGAAGGACCACGAGAAGGTGCTGGCCGCCTATCGCCGTGGCGAGTTGAAGAAGATCGTGGTGGTCGCGCGCCTGCCCAACAGCCAGAAGCCCGCGCCGAACCTGCTCTCCTGGCTCCTGCCCAAGCAGCAGAACGAAACGCCGGCCCAATAGGCGCGGCGCGGCACCCGCATTCTCTCCGCGCGTCCTGCGTCTGAGGCGCGTCCGCCGCTGCGTGTTTGCGAGTGGCGTGGGCACGGTTCGCGCCAGAAACGCACATAAGATCAATACGCTGCAGCATCTCATCCGCGCCGCAGGTGCGGGCGAGATGCGCCGTCCGTCAAGCGCTGCCGAACGCGGATACCGGCGCATGGCGCACACGCATGCGTTCCGCGATCTCGCGCCGGTCCCTCGATCGCGGGTGACACGGTCGTGCTCCGAAGGCGAGCCACACCCAAGACATGATAGCTGGCCGGAGGCGCGTCCTCACTCCTCCTTGGGCTTGAGAAGGCGGCTGGACGGCTTTCCGGCTGCGAAGCACCGGTGTTCAAAGCGTTGCCCGCCAACGCGCTGCCCGGCCCCGCCCCCAATGCTTCGCCCCCCGCTCTCCCCGTCAGCACGAACTGCGGCACGTGGCGCCCCTTTGCGCCTGGCAGCAGCCTCGCCAGGCGCGGCGGCCGGCAATTTCATCCCCGCCGCGGCGCTGTTGCGACCGGCGGGTGTGCCCGAGCCCGGCAGCTGGCGTCGGGCAATCGGGGCGAGATTATTTAATAAAATCAAAATTATCCGGCTCAGGCTGGTGGGCAGGCGCCGGATTTTGGGCGCGGGCGGGTCGTGAACGCTTGACGCGAGATATATCTAAAGATACAAACGGCTCAGATCATATCGGAAGATACATCTTAGGAGTCTAAAAATGTTTGGATGCAGATCCCATCGAGAAGGCCGCCGCTTTGGTGAGGACCATTTTGCCGAAGCGCGTTTCGCCGACATGGGCGACCGGGGTGAGATGCGCGGGCCGCGCGGCGGCCGGGGGCGTGGGGGCGGCGGAGGCGGCGATATGTTCCGCATCGGCCGCATGCTCGCCCATGGCGACCTGAAGGTTCTGGCGCTCGCGCTCATCGCCGAGCAGCCGCGCCACGGCTATGAGATCATCAAGGTGATCGAGGAGAAGACCGGCGGCTGGTATTCCCCGAGCCCGGGCGTGGTTTATCCCACTCTTACCTTCCTGGAGGAGGCGGGCTACGTGACCGCGACGCCGGACGGGGCCAAGAAGCTCTATTCCATCACCGAGGAAGGCACCGCCTATCTCGACCAGAACCGCGACTTCGCCGACGCCATCCTGGCCCGGCTGTCCCAGCTCGGCGAGAAGATGAGCCGCGTGCGCAAGTGGATGGGCTGGAGCGAGAACGGCCCCAATGGCGGCGCCGAGCTTCCCCGCCTGGTGGAAGCGGCGGTGGAGAACCTGCGGGACGTGGCCCAGCAGAAGCTGGGGCAAAGCCGCTCGGCGGAAACCCGCATCGTTGAGATCCTGGCCCGCGCCGCCAACGACATTCGCGAGGCCTGACGCGGGGTCCGGAGCCGGCTGCTCCGGCTCCCCGCCCGTGAAACGCCCCGCGCGCCATTTGCGATGTGGCGCGCGGGGCTTTATTGAGCGCGCATGTTCGCGCGGTTCCGCGCCCCGCTTTTTTCCGCGCGCTGCTCCTGGACCCTTCCATGTATCCTCCCGAGACCGGCCTTCCCTTCGACGACATCCGCGCCCTCATCGCCACCATGCCCGGCCCCGACGAGGGGGCCCGCGGCGCGGCGCTGAAGCGCCAGGGCGAGCTGGTGAAGCCGCCGGGCGCGCTGGGCCGGCTGGAGGAGATCGCCATCCATGTGGCGACCTGGCAGGGCAATTCCATGCCGCAGGTCAACCGGCCCATGGTGGCGGTGTTTGCCGCCACCCACGGCGTGGCCGATCGCGGCGTGTCGCCCTATCCGGGCGCGGTGACCCGGCAGATGCTGGACACCTTCACCGCCGGCAAGGCCGCCGTGAACCAGATCTGCGCCACGTTCGACGCCGGCTTGCGCGTCTTTGACCTCGCCCTTGATTTTCCCACCCCCGACATCAGCCGCGAGGCGGCGCTGGACGAGAAGGCCTGCGCCGCCACCATGGCATTCGGCATGGAGGCCATCGCCGGCGGCTCGGACCTGCTGTGCCTGGGCGAGATGGGCATCGGCAACACCACCATCGCGGCCGCCATCTGCCATGGTCTTTATGGCGGGACGGCCGAGGAGTGGGTGGGCGCGGGCACCGGCTCCACCGGCGAGGTGCTGGCCCGCAAGATCGAGGTGGTGCGCGAGGCGGTGGCCCTGCACAAGGACCACCTGAAGGACCCGCTCGAACTGCTGCGCCGGCTCGGCGGGCGCGAGATCGCGGCCATGGCGGGCGCCATTCTCGCGGCCCGGCACGAGAAGGTGCCGGTGATCCTCGACGGCTATGTGGTGACCGCCGCCGCCGCCGTGCTCCACGCCATCGACCCTACCACCCTCGACCACTGCCTGGCTGGCCACGTGTCGGCGGAGAAGGCCCACCGTGCGGTGCTGGACCGGCTGGGCCTGAAGCCCATCCTCGATCTCGGCATGCGGCTCGGGGAAGGCTCCGGCGCGGCACTAGCCATTGGCGTGGTGAAGGCAGCGGTGGCCTGCCATCGCGGCATGGCCACCTTCGCGGAAGCCGGCGTTTCCGGCGAGGAGTGATCGCGCGCTGATCACCGCCCTCGCCCCTCAGGTCCGCAGTTCCCAAACCCCCTGTTTGCCGGTAGGATCATTCCATCCAACGTCAACCAGGGGGCGAACCGATCCGGCGTCACGATCACGTCGCGCCCATGTGCGATGACTTGACCCGGCAGAACACGCGACAATGCAGAAGCCCCGCAAGCTTTATGTGAAATCCTTCGGGTGCCAGATGAACGTCTACGACTCGCAGCGTATGGCGGACACTTTGGCGCGCGAAGGCTATGAGGAGACCCAGGACCCGGCCGACGCCGACCTCGTCATCCTCAACACCTGCCACATCCGCGAGAAGGCCGCAGAGAAGGTCTATTCGGAGCTGGGCCGCCTGCGCAAAGCCAAGCAGGAGGCGGGCAGCGACACCATGATCGCGGTGGCCGGCTGCGTCGCCCAGGCCGAGGGTGCCGAGATCATGCGCCGCGCGCCGGTGGTGGACCTCGTGGTGGGCCCCCAAAGCTACCACCGCCTGCCCGAGCTCCTGGCCGAGGCCAAGACCGGCAAGCGCATGGTGGACACCGAATTCCCGGTGGAGGACAAGTTCAACCACCTGCCCGCGCCCACTCTGGCCGCCACCCGCTCCCGCGGGCCGGCCGCGTTCGTGACGGTGCAGGAGGGCTGCGACAAGTTCTGCACCTTCTGCGTGGTGCCCTATACGCGCGGCGCCGAGATGTCGCGCCCGGTGGCCCGCATCCTCGACGAGGCGGCCCGGCTGGTGGACCAGGGCGTACGCGAGATCACCCTCATCGGCCAGAACGTCAACGCCTTCCATGGCGAGGGGGAGGACGGGTCCACCTACGGGCTGGCCCGCCTGCTGGAGCGGCTGGCGCACATCGATGGGCTCGCCCGCCTGCGCTACACCACCTCTCACCCGCGCGACATGGACGATGGGTTGATTTCCGCCCATCGCGATCTGCCGCAGCTGATGCCCTATCTGCACCTGCCGGTGCAGTCCGGCTCTGATCGCATTCTTGCGGCCATGAACCGCAAGCACGGGCGCGAGGACTATTTCGCCATCATCGAGAAGATGCGCGCCGCGCGGCCGGACCTGGCCTTGTCCTCGGATTTCATCGTCGGCTTCCCGGGCGAGACCGATGCCGATTTCGAGGACACCATGGAACTGGTGCGGCGCATCGGTTTCGCCAGCGCCTATTCCTTCAAATACAGCCCCCGCCCCGGAACCCCCGCCGCCGACCGCGACGCCCAGGTGCCGGAAGAGGTGAAGAGCGAGCGGCTCGCCGTGCTCCAGAAGGAGCTGGAGGCCTCCAAGGCCGCCTTCGACGCGGCGTGCGCGGGCCGCACCTTCGATATTCTGCTGGAGAAGCCCGGGCGGCAGGCGGGCCAGCTCATCGGCCGCTCGCCCTATCTCCAGAGTGTGGTTGTGAATGATCCGCCAGCCCGCATCGGCGACATCATCACCGTCACCATCACCGACGTGGGGCCCAACAGCCTCGCCGGGCGTTGCGAGGGCGTCGCCCCTTCCCGCGCCCCCACCGACAGCCTGGCGCCTTTGGAGGCCTGAAGCTTGCGCAGACCCGGCAGCGACCGTGATCGTCCGGACCGACCCGCGCCCGGCCCCGCCCGCGCGGCGGTGACCGCCCCCTGGGCCCTGAGGGAAGACGAGACCCCCACCCATGTGGTGCTCGCCTTCGATGACAACCGGCTGGCGACCCAGCTCTTCGGCCATTATGGCCGCAACCTCGCTTTGCTTGAGCGCAAGCTGGGCGTTAAGGCGGATTCGCGCGGCAACCACGTGACCCTCGAAGGGGGCCAGGAAGGCTGCGAACAGGCCAGAGCGGTTCTGGAGCACCTCTACGACGCCCTGAAGAAGGGCCGCGACATCTCCCAGGGCGATGTGGACGGAGCGATTCGCGAGGTCACGTCCCAGGGCTCGCTGTTCGATTTCGACCCCGCCGCCCAGCGCCAGACCTTTGACGAGATCCAGCTGCGCCGCCGCCCGGTGCGCGCCCGCACGCCCGCGCAGGATGCCTATATCCGCGCGCTCAAGCGGCATACCCTGGTGTTCGGCGTGGGCCCGGCGGGCACCGGCAAGACCTGGCTCGCGGTGGCCTATGCGGTGCACCTCCTGGAACGCCGCATGGTGGACCGCATCATCCTGTCGCGGCCGGCGGTGGAGGCGGGCGAGCGGCTCGGCTTCCTGCCCGGCGACATGAAGGACAAGGTGGACCCCTATCTGCGCCCCATCTATGACGCGCTCTATGATCTGATGGACCGGCCGTTCGTGGAGCGGGCGCTGCAATCGGGCGAGATCGAGATCGCGCCGCTCGCCTTCATGCGCGGGCGCACGCTCTCCAACGCCGCCGTCATCCTGGACGAGGCACAGAACGCCACCTCCATGCAGATGAAGATGTTCCTGACCCGCCTGGGTGAGAACTCCCACATGATCGTCACCGGCGATCCCAGCCAGACCGACCTGCCCGGCGCCCAAACCTCGGGCCTTGCCGAGGCGGTGGGCCTGCTCGGCAATGTGGAAGGGGTGGGCGTGTGCACCTTCAAGGCCGAGGACGTGGTGCGCCATGAGCTGGTGGGGCGTATCGTCGCCGCCTATGAACAGGCGGGCGCGCAGCGCAGCCTGCGCGCGGAGGGCTGAGCCATGCCGGACGACACCACGCTCACGGCCGCAGCCCTGCCCCCCGACGCCATCGAAATTGACGTGCAGGTGGAAGCCGCCCTCTGGTCCGAGCTGCCCGACGCCGAGAGCATCGCCGTGGGCGCCGCGCTGGCGGCCCTCGCGGCCGTGAGTGAGGAAGTGCCTTCCCCGGCGGAAATGAGCATCACCCTCACCGACGACGCCCACATCCAGGTGCTGAACCGCGAGTGGCGCGAGATCGACAAGGCCACCAACGTGCTCTCCTTCCCGGCACCCGAGCTGCCGGAGGACCTTGACGAGGCCGCCCAGCCCCTAGGCGACGTGATCGTTGCCTATGAAACGCTGAAGCGCGAGGCGGAGCTGGAACAAAAGCCCATCGCGCACCATCTCACCCATCTGGTGGTGCATGGGACCCTGCATTTGCTAGGGTATGATCACCTCGAAGACGACGAAGCAGAAGAAATGGAGGGCTTGGAGCGCCAGATCCTCGCCGGGCTTGGGATCGATGATCCCTATCGCCTGCCGCAGGACGGTGGCTGAAGCTGAAGAGAGGCCATGGCCAATAC
Source organism: Xanthobacter variabilis (assembly GCF_043831965.2). Classification (NCBI taxonomy): domain Bacteria; kingdom Pseudomonadati; phylum Pseudomonadota; class Alphaproteobacteria; order Hyphomicrobiales; family Xanthobacteraceae; genus Xanthobacter; species Xanthobacter variabilis. The sequence continues at coordinate 964,425 of NZ_CM195533.1, read as the reverse complement.
CGACCAACCGACCGAGACCAGCTCCTCGGAGCCGCAAAGTTTTCTCGATCGATTGCGTGCCCTCCTCGGCACGTTCCGACCGCACGGTTCGCTCCGCACTGACCTGACGGAGGTGCTGGACGCGTCGAGCGCACCCGGGGAGGAGAGCGAATTCACGCCCGCTGAGCGCAAGATGCTGCGCAACATCCTTCACCTGAAGGAAGTGGGCATCGGCGACATCATGGTGCCCCGCGCCGAGATCGTCGCCGTGCGCAAGGACATTTCCCTGGGCGAGCTCCTGAAGGTGTTCGTCTCAGATGCCCATTCCCGGCTGGTGGTCTATGACGACACACTGGACGATCCGGTGGGCATGGTGCATCTGCGCGACCTGATCGGCTTCCTGGCCAGCGGCATCACCTCGAGCCCGCCCGGCGCCAAGCTGGACCTGTCCAGTGTCGATCTCGACAGCACCCTGGAAGAGGCCGGCCTCACCCGCCGCCTGCTCTATGTGCCGCCCTCCATGCCGGCGGTGGACCTGCTGGTGTCCATGCAGGCCGCGCGCACCCACCTCGCCCTCGTCATCGACGAATATGGTGGCACTGACGGCCTCGTCTCCATCGAGGACGTGGTGGAGGAGATTGTCGGCGAGATCGAGGACGAGCACGACGAGGCCGCCGAGAGCCTTCTGGAAGCCCAGGAGGACGGCAGCTATCTGGTCGATGCCCGTGCCCCGCTTGAATCCATCGTCGAGGTCCTGGGCCCCGGCTTCGCCTCGGAAGACGAGCTGGAGGAGGTCGACAGCATGGGCGGCCTGGCGGTGCGCCTGGCTGCGCGCGTTCCCGAAACGGGAGAGGTCATCACCCTGCCCGGGCAGTACCAACTGGAAGTGGTGGAGGCCGACCCGCGCCGGGTGAAGAAGCTCCGCATCATTCCGCCGCCAAAATCGAGCGGCACTGAAGACACCGTCGCCGCCGGAGAGGCATAACCGGCGGCGGCAGCCCGGCGGGGTTGGCTGAAGCCATCGCCGCCGGCTTCCACGCCGCGCCTGCGGCCCATTCAGGGTCTCCCATGACATCCACCTCTACGGCCGCGCCTCTGGGGTCACCTCGCGCGCGCAGCTGGCGCGGGCGTCTTGCCGAACGCCTGCGGAGCCTGCGCGACCTGAGCGGTTGGCGGCGCCTGCTGGCGGCGATGGCCGCCGGGGCCAGCGGCGCCCTGGCCATGCCGCCGTTCGGGCTGTGGCCCGTGCTCGCCCTCGCCTTCCCGGCCCTGGTGTTGATGATTGACGGCATTCAGGGCGGTCCATGGGCGCGCCTGCGGACGGCCGCCGCCGTGGGGTGGGCATTCGGCTTCGGCTATTTCCTGGCCTCCCTGTGGTGGATCGGCGCCGCCTTCCTGGTGGAAGCGGACGTGTTCGCCTGGTTGCTGCCATTCGCGGTGCTCGCCATGCCGGCCGGGCTCGGCCTGTTCACCGCGTTCGGCGCGGTCGTGGCCCGGTTGCTGTGGTCGCACGGGCCGCTGCGGCTGTTTGCGTTCGCCTTCGCGTTCACAGCTGCCGAATGGCTGCGAGGCCACGTGCTCACCGGGTTTCCCTGGAACACGTTCGGCTACGCCTTCGCGCAATCCTTGCCGCTGATGCAGAGCGCGTCGCTCATCGGCGTTTACGGGCTCACCTTCTTCGCCCTGCTGCTGCTGTCGACACCTGTTCTTGGCCTTGCTGGCGGGCGCCGGAACCTCATGGGCATCGCCGCGGCGGCGCTGGTGATCGCGGGTGCCGCCGTGTGGGGCGAGGCGCGCCTCAACGCCAACCCCAGCCGCTTTGTCGCGGATGCGCATCTGCGGATCATGCAGCCGGCCCTGCCGCAGGACCAGAAATTCAACTACGGACGCCGCGAGGAGATCTTCGCGAGCTACCTGCAGCAGAGCGCGGAGGCCTCGCCCACCTATCCGGGCGGACTGAAGGACGTGAGCGTGCTGATCTGGCCCGAAAGCGCCCTGCCCTTCATCTATGAACGCGAGCCGTGGGCCGGCGCGGCGATTGCAGCCACCCTGCCGCAGAATGTCACGCTGGTGACCGGCGCCGTGCGTTATGGCGCCCCGCCCAGGGGCCAGCATTCGCCCTTCTTCAATTCTGTCCGCGTGATCGACCATGACGGGAACGTCTTGCTGAGCACCGACAAGTCCCACCTCGTTCCGTTCGGTGAATACTTGCCGTTCCAGGATGTCCTGGAGAGCTTAGGAATAGAACAACTCACGCGTGTGCGCGGCGGATTTTCCTCCGCGGCGTCGCTGCGGGCGCTGGAGGTCCCCGGCCTGCCCCTCGCAGCGCCGCTGGTATGTTATGAAATTATCTTTCCTGGAAACGTGATTCCGGAAGGCAAAAGACCACGTCTGCTGCTGAATCTGACCAATGATGCATGGTTCGGCACCACGCCGGGACCCTACCAGCACTTTGTCCAGGCAAGGTTGCGCGCGGTTGAGGAAGGCCTGCCTCTGGTACGCGCAGCCAATACGGGCATTTCCGCCATCGTCGACCCAGTGGGGCGAATCGTCGCATACGGAGCACTGGGCGAGCGGGTGGTGGTGGACGGGCCGTTGCCCCAACCGCTGGAAACGGTTCCCCTTGCTGCACTGCATGCAGGATCGTTCCTGTTTTGGGTGCAATTTTTCAGTCTTCTCCTTGCGCTATTACCTCTTGCGAGGCGTATTACACGCAAAAGTTGATCGACGCTCACCCGTTGTATGCCTATGTTCGCGCTCAATCAGGGCAGCCTTCGCATCGCGAAGTAACAATACTCTTTTCCGACATAGCCGGAGAGACCATGGCCAAGAAGGCGCCGAACCCTATCGATAAGCATGTTGGCTCACGTGTACGCATGCGTCGCATGATGATCAGCATGAGCCAAGAGAAACTGGGTGAGCACCTCGGCATCACGTTTCAGCAGATTCAGAAGTACGAAAAGGGGACCAACCGCATCGGGGCGAGCCGATTGCAGCAGATCTCCATAGTGCTGGGCGTGCCCGTGGCGTTCTTTTTCGAGGGAGCTCCCACCGTGGGGCCGGAACCCGACGGTTTTGCGGAGGCCCAGTCCCCCGCTTACGTGTCGGACTTTCTCGCCACTTCGGATGGACTTGCCCTTACCCGCAACTTCATGCGCATCCAGGATGCCCGCGTTCGTCGCCGCATCGTGGATCTCGTCATCGCCATCGCTGGCGAGGCGGAAGGCTGACGTTCGATTTGACGAACGCTGTTCCCTCGGTGATCTTGACCGCACCCCGCCGCGTTGCGAAAAGCAACACCCGTAACGCGGTGCGGGCGCAAGAAAGGCCGAAACATGGCGCGTCAATCCTACCTGTTCACAAGTGAATCCGTCTCCGAAGGCCATCCGGACAAGGTGTGCGACCGCATCTCCGATGAGGTGGTGGATACGTTCTTCCGAACTGCCGAAGCGGAAGGCTTTGATCCCACCCAGGTCCGTGTCGCCTGCGAGACCCTCGCGACCACGAACAAGGTGGTGATTGCCGGCGAAACCCGCGGCCCGGCCTCCATCACCCATGACCTGATCGCCCATGTGGCGCGCCTTGCCATCCGCGACATCGGCTACGAGCAGGCCGGCTTCCACTGGCAGACCGCCGACATCGACGTGGTGCTGCACTCCCAGTCGGCCGACATCGCCCAGGGCGTGGACATCGCCGGCAACAAGGACGAAGGCGCCGGCGACCAGGGCATCATGTTCGGCTACGCCGTGCGTGAGACCCCGGAGCTGATGCCCGCTCCCATCTATTACGCCCACAAGATCCTGAAGACCCTGGCGGAAGCGCGCCATTCGGGTGCCACCACCGCGCTGGGCCCGGATGCCAAGAGCCAGGTCACCGTGCGCTACGAGAACGGCAAGCCCGCCGGCGTGACGCAGATCGTGCTCTCCACCCAGCACCTGGATGAGCACCTGTCCTCTCAGGACGTGCGCGCCATCGTCGAACCCTACATCCGCGCGACCCTGCCCGATGGCTGGATCTCCAAGGACACGGTGTGGCACGTCAATCCCACCGGCAAGTTCGTGATCGGCGGGCCTGATGGCGATACTGGCCTGACCGGCCGCAAGATCATCGTGGACACCTACGGCGGCGCGGCGCCCCATGGCGGCGGCGCCTTCTCCGGCAAGGATCCCACCAAGGTTGACCGCTCCGCCGCCTATGCCGCGCGCTACCTGGCGAAAAACGTGGTTGCCGCCGGCCTTGCCGATCGCGCCACCATCCAGCTCGCCTACGCCATCGGCGTGTCGGACCCGCTGGCGGTCTATGTGGACCTGCACGGCACCGGGCAGGTGGACGAGGCCAAGCTGGAGACGGTTCTGCGCGAGGCGGTCAATCTGCGTCCGCGGGGCATCCGCGAGCATTTCGGCCTGTGCAAGCCCATCTATGCGCGCACCGCGGCCTACGGCCATTTCGGTCGCCCGCCGGAGGCCGATGGCGGCTTCTCCTGGGAGAAGACCGACATCGTGGACGCCCTGAAGTCTGCCTTCGCCTGAGCGCGAAGCGTCTGGTGACAGGCGCGCGATGCCAAACGTGTCATGGCCGGGTCCATCCCGGCCATGTGCTTTTCAGCCCGGCGGTTGCGCCTTCCCCACAACGCCCTACCCAGGCATCGGGAACGAAACCGGCGCGGTGCTATTTTCAACCCTGACCGCTTGTGGAGTCGCGAACGGAGGCTCCGCGGGCATCCTCGCAAACTTCCATGCCCTGCGGCATGACGAGTGCTCCAGCTTGGCCAATCCCAATATCCGCCCCTCCGCCGCCGACCCCTTGAGCCCCGGCGCCTTCTATGGACGCCGCATCGGCAAGGCCCTGCGCGCGACCCAGCAGGACGCCATGGGCCGCCTGCTGCCCCGCTATCGCTTCAGCCTGGAGGAAGCGGATCGGCCCGCATCCCTGTTTCCCTTCGTTCCGGAGGACCTGTGGCTGGAGATCGGGTTCGGCGGCGGCGAGCATCTCATCGACCATGCGGCGCGCCGCCCGCGCACCGGCTTTCTCGGCGTCGAGCCGTTCATCAACGGCATGGCGCGCATGCTGGTGGATCTGGAGAAGAGCGAGCGCGACAATATTCGCCTGTTCGATGCCGATGCCGCCCTCTTGCTGGAACGCCTGCCCACAGGCGTGCTCGCGGGCGCCGATCTCTTCTATCCCGACCCCTGGCCTAAGAAGCGGCATTGGAAGCGCCGTTTCGTGCGGCCGGACAATCTCGATCGCCTTGCCCGCGTGATCCGGCCGGGCGGCCTGTTCCGGGTCGCGTCCGACGTCACCGATTATGTGGGCTGGACGCTGGCCACGGTGCGCGCCCACGGCGCCTTCCGCTGGACCGCCCGCACCGCGGCCGACTGGACCCAGCCCTATGCCGACTGGCCCGGCACCCGCTACGAGGCGAAAGCCCTCCAGGATGGGCGCATTCCCAGCTATTTGACGTTTGAGCGCATCTAGGCCGTTTCGGTTTCCATCGAGGCACCGAACCGGTCCGTACGTCCCTCAGAGGTGCCCCTAGACGGCGCGGCCTTCGCCGGCGGCGGCCAGCGCGTCGAGCCCTTCGCGATAGGTGGGGAAGGCAAGCTCCACGCCCAGCTCGTCCTTCAGCCGCCGATTGGACACCCTCTTGCTCGCACCCCAGAAGCTGAGCGCCATGGGCGACATGGTGCGGGCAGCCTCCTCGAACGGCACGATCGGCGGTGGCTCGCACCCCAGCAGCTTCGCGCCATAGATCACCGGTTCACCGGGCGCGGTGGGCAGGTCGTCCGCCACGTTCAGCACGCCGGTGAAGTTTTGCGCCATCACCGCCTCAATCGCGCGGCTGATGTCCTCCACATGGATGCGGTTGAAGACCTGGCCGGCGCGCGCGATGATTTTCGCCTCTCCGGCCGCGAGCTGCGCAAGCACATTGCGACCGGGGCCATAGATGCCCGCGAGACGCAGCACCGCCACGGCCTTGCCGTACCGGCGGCCGAACTCGAACCATGCCGCTTCCGCCTGCAGGCGGCGCTCGAGACGGCCCGTGCCCGCGCGCGGGGGCGTGGCCTCGTCGACCCAGGCGCCGCCATGGTCGCCATAGACGCCAAGGGTGGTAAGATAAATCACCTGCCGCAGGCGGCCGCTGCCCAGCACTTCGGCAGCCAGGCGGAGCATCGGATCGCCAGCTGCATCGGGCGGCGCCGAGGCGATGAGCACATCAGCGGTCGCGAGCGCTTCCGCCAGTTGCGGAGAAAGGGTCTCGCCGTCAAACTGGAAGGCCTGCACATCGCGCGGCATCCGCGCCATGCCTTCCGGTCCACGGGCTGTCGCGATGACATCGGAAAACGCCGCGCCACGCGTGGTGACGAGGTGGCGGGCGCAATAGCCAAGGCCAACTGCCGCTAGAATGGTCAAGGCCGCTCCCCATTTTCCAAAGGAAATGATTTTATTTTGCCGTCTATATATCCCGGCCGGCAAGGGTCATTGCCAGCTGGCGGCGCACCTGTTCTTCGGCCCCGCGGGTCACGCTCTTGCGGTCGTGGCTCGCGTCGAGCCGCAGCGGCTCCGTAAAGGTCACCTCCACGTCGAGGGCCCCCTGGCGGAGCACCTCGAGCAGATGGGGCGCCAGATCCATATCCCCGAACCAGGTGGCGAGGTGACGCCGGCTGCGCCCCAAAGGCAGCCCCTGCAGCCGCGTGTACGCGACCACCAGCGGCTGAACCACCACTTCGTCATGGGTCGCGAACACGTCGCGCACCGCCCCCACCAGCGCGGTGCGGAAGGGCAGCACGCGGTTTCCATCGCCGGACGTGCCCTCGGCGAACAGCACCACCGGATCGCCATCCACCAGCCGCTCGGCGATCTCCCGATTGACGTCACCGGTGGCGTGTCGCTTCTGCCGGTCGACAAACACGGTGCGTTGGAACTTGGCCAGCAGCCCGATGAGCGGCCAGCTGGCCACCTCGCTCTTGGCCACAAAGAACAGCGGTGTCAGCGACCCGATCACCGAGATATCGAGCCAGGACGTATGGTTGGACAGGATCAGAAGGGGCCGGTGCGGATCCGCGGCGCCCTTCACCTTGACCCGCACGCCGAGGGCCCGCAGCACCATGCGGTGGTAGAGCATGGGAATGACGCGCCGGCTCGGCAGGCCCAGGCGCAGCGACAGCCACTGCAGCGGAATGCCAATGGCGGTCACGACCCCGATGCCGGCCATCACCGCGCCCATGCGCAGGCCATCCAGCAGCCGCGTGGCGATCGGGCATTCCGGGCCGAGATCCGGCACACCTTCGCGTTTCCGGCGCGCCCGGGCGGGTGGATCGAGCTCGGGCAGTGCCTGCGGCACAACGGCGGAAGGGCCCCGCCTGCGTTCCATCATTTTCGCCTCGCCGCGCCGGTGCAGCCTGAAGCGTGCGTGAATCGCCTGGAAAGAGGCGTTTCAGCGCTTCATCACGCTGCAATGCCCGGTGCAAAAGCCGCAATTCGGCTTGCCTGAAAACTCACGAGAGCAGCCCCGACTTCACTGCAGCAGGGCCCTGCTCCAACTTGGTCAAGTGCGCGTTTTTCCCGTGCGATCCACACCCCGCTTCGCGCGAAAGCGCTCTATTTGTCGTCATCCAGCGGCACGGCATAAAGCTCTAGCCGATGGCCCCGCAGCTTGAAGCCCAGCTTGCGGGCAATTTCTTCCTGCAGCTTCTCGATTTCCTCCGAGCGGAATTCGATCACCTTGCCGGTTTTCATGTCGATGAGGTGGTCGTGATGCTCGTCGGGCATCTGCTCGTAACGAGCACGGCCATCGCCGAAGTCGTGCCGCTCGATGATGCCGGCATCCTCCAGCATCTTCACCGTCCGATAGACGGTGGAGATGGAGATGTTGTCGTCGATGGCCGAGGCGCGCCGATGCAGCTCTTCCACGTCCGGATGATCTTCCGCGCCGGAGAGAACCCGCGCGATCACGCGACGCTGCTCGGTCATCCGCATGCCTTTGGCCAGGCACGCTTCCTCGATGACACTGATTTTTCCGCTCAAGCGGCACCTCCGGGATGTCGGCGCGACATGAACGCCTTATCGCCCTGCGAACGCTTTGCCGCAAGAGGGTGTCGCCCGTCGCGATGCGCCTGCGACCGAAGCCGTCAGAAGTCGCGCCGCAACAACAGGGCGTCGGTTCCCCGATAATAGCCCTTGCGGCGGCCGACCTGTTGATAACCCGTCCGCGCATAGAGTTTTAGCGCGGGCTCGTTGCCTTCCTCAACCTCAAGGAAGGAGGTCGTCACGCCTTCCGCGGCGAGGCGCGCGAGGTGGTAGCCCAAAAGCTCGCGCCCAAGGCCCCGATTGCGGGCGTCACTCGTCACCGCGATGGAGAGAACCTCCGCTTCGGGCACCACCACATGGGAGAGCACGAAACCCAGCAGTGCGCCGCGACCGCCGGCGCTCGCCACATGGGCGCGGGCGGCCTGCTCCGACAGCAGGCGCTCGAACTCCTGCTGTGCCCAGCCCTGGGCGAAGCAGGAGCCATGGAGCGTCGCGAGGTCCGCTGCGTCGTCCACCGTGGCGGCGCGCAGCGAAGGCGGAGTTGCGGGGAAGAAATAGTCGATCAGGGACATTATCGGCGCGCGATGCGGGCTTTGTCCTGCGGCTTGGCATCCGGCGGCCGCAAATAGAGGGGTTTGGCTTCCGCCGCCTCCGGGTTCGCCGCCACGCCAAGGCGCGCCACCCAGGCCACATCGGGAGCGGGCACCTCATCCACCGAAACCGGGGCAGCTTCCCCCGCGGGCCACGCCTCGGCCAGAACCGCGGCGCCAGAACCCACCAGCCGGGCCGGACCGATGGCCACCGCCCGCGCCGCCTCGCGCACCGAAGTCACCTTGGGTGCGATAAGGGTTCGTCCGCCAACCCCGAACATCTGCAGGAACACGTGGCCATGCTTGGCATCAATGGCGCTCACCACCGGCACGGCATCATCCATGGCCAGGAACGGCGCGGCGAGCGCGGCAAGGGTCGTCACGCCCACCACCGGGCGGTTCACGGTGAGCCCGAAGCCCCGGGCGGCCGAAAGGCCGACGCGCAATCCGGTGAAGCTGCCCGGACCTACGGTGACCGCGATGCGGCCGAGATGCTCGAAATCGAGCCCGGCATCACCCATCACCCGTTCCACCAGAGGAATGAGGTGCTCGGCGTGCCCGCGTTCCATGAGCAGCGAATCACCGGCCACGATGCTGTCGCTCTCGGCGTCGAGCACCGCTGCGGAACACGCTGAAAGCGCTGTATCTATGGCCAGGACGAACATGAACGCAAAAGCCCCTCTTGCCGCCACGATTGCCTGAATCCGGCGCAAACGGAAGGGGACCCGCCCCGCTCACCTTGCCAAAAGGTTAATTTCGGAGCCGGACGGCAACACCCGGCTCCCTCCGACGCGAACAGGATACCGGCGCGCCCGCTCAGGCCGCCTGCACTTCGCGGATTTCCGGCACGAAGTGCTTCAGCAAATTTTCCACGCCGTTCTTCAGCGTGGCGGTGGACGACGGGCAGCCGGAGCACGAGCCCTTCATGTTGAGGTACACCACGCCATCCTTGAAGCCGCGGAAGGTGATATCCCCGCCGTCATTGGCCACTGCCGGGCGCACGCGCGTATCCAGCAGCTCCTTGATGGTGGCGACGATTTCCTCGTCGGCGCGGTCGTAGAACTCATCGCCGTGGTCGTTGGCGTCAAGGGCCACGCCCTCCGCCACGATGGGCGCGCCAGACATGAAGTGCTCCATGATGGCGCCGAGAATGGCCGGCTTCATCTGCCGCCAATCGCCCTGCGTCTTGGTCACCGTCACGAAATCCGGGCCCAGCATCACGCCATCCACGCCTCGCACCTCGAACAGGCGCTGCGCCAGCGGCGACATGCCGGCATCTTCCGCGCTGCGCACGTCAAGCACGCCCTCGCCCAAAACCGGGCGGCCGGGCAGGAACTTGAGGGTGGCGGGATTGGGGGTGGCTTCAGTCTGAATGAACATGGCCTGATCCTGAAAAAACGGGGGGCCGGCAACGCCGGCTTCTGAGGATGAAGATAGGTCTTCCCCCCGCAATGCGAAAGGCCGGCCTCGGGGGATGTCCGGAGTTGACAATCCCGAGGCCGGCCTTGGTTCGCGACAGCCCGGCGCGTCCGTGCCGGACGGCCAGGTGTTCATCTGAGGTCTTAATCCTCAGGTGTTCATAGAGTCGAAGAAGTCCTGGTTGGTCTTCGTCTGCCGCAGCTTGTCGAGCAGGAACTCGATAGCGTCCACGGTGCCCATGGGGTTCAGGATGCGGCGCAGCACATACATCTTCTTGAGCGTGTCGCTGGGAACCAGCAGCTCTTCCTTGCGGGTGCCGGACCGGGTGATGTCGATGGCCGGGAACACGCGCTTGTCGGACACCTTGCGGTCGAGGATGACCTCGGAATTGCCGGTGCCCTTGAACTCTTCGAAGATCACCTCATCCATGCGCGACCCGGTCTCGATGAGCGCCGTTGCGATGATGGTGAGGGAGCCGCCTTCCTCGATATTGCGCGCGGCGCCGAAGAAGCGCTTGGGGCGCTGGAGGGCGTTGGCGTCCACGCCGCCGGTGAGCACCTTGCCCGAGGACGGCACGACCGTGTTGTAGGCGCGGCCCAGGCGGGTGATGGAATCCAGCAGGATCACCACATCGCGGCCATGCTCCACCAGCCGCTTGGCCTTCTCGATGACCATTTCCGCCACCTGTACATGGCGGGCGGCGGGCTCGTCGAAGGTGGAGGAGATCACCTCGCCCTTCACCGAGCGCTGCATGTCCGTCACTTCCTCCGGCCGCTCGTCGATGAGCAGCACGATGAGGTAGCATTCGGGATGGTTGGCGGTGATGGACTTGGCGATGTTCTGCAGCAGCACCGTCTTGCCGGTGCGCGGCGGCGCCACGATGAGGCCGCGCTGGCCCTTACCGATGGGCGCCACCACATCGATGATGCGCGGCGAGAAGTCCTTCTTGCCGCCGCCGGTATCCTCGTGCTCGAGCTTCAGCCGCTCGTCGGGATAAAGTGGCGTGAGATTGTCGAAATTGATCTTGTGGCGGGTCTTCTCAGGGTCTTCGAAATTGATCGTATTGACCTTGAGCAGCGCGAAATAGCGCTCGCCCTCCTTGGGAGAGCGGATCTGCCCTTCCACCGTGTCGCCCGTGCGCAGGCCGAAGCGGCGGATCTGCGAGGGGGAGACGTAAATGTCGTCCGGACCCGGCAGGTAATTGGCTTCCGGAGAACGCAGGAAGCCGAAGCCGTCCTGCAGCACCTCCACCACGCCTTCGCCGATGATCTCGGTTTCGCTCAATGCCAGCTGCTTCAGGATGGCGAACAGCAGCTCCTGCTTGCGCAGGGTGCTCGCATTCTCCACCTCGTTCTCCTCGGCAAAGGCGAGCAGCTCGACAGGCGTTTTGGATTTCAGGTCTTGAAGTTTTACTTCCCGCATATGGGAAAGCCTCGATTAAGGTCTTGATGAGTCGGTTCGCGAGGGCCCGCGAGCCAGACATGTGAGGAAGGAAACGGGGAATCGCAGGTCTTCAGGAGTCGCCGGAGCGAGGGCTTCCGCCTGACGCGCGCGCTTGAGCCACGATGGATGAACCCAGGACCCAAGCCTCAGCCAGCGCGTTTGCCTGCGTTGAGGAAAGTACCGGGAGGATAGGCACACCACGCGCGGTGTGCAAGTCCCTCCTTCGGATAAAGCATCATCAAAACGGCTTAACCACCACAAGGATGACGATGCCGATCATCAGCAGCGTCGGCACTTCGTTGGCGATGCGGTAGAATTTCGCCGGCCGCTGGTTCGCATCGGCGGCGAAGTCGCGCACCCAGCGGGCCTGGAAGCCGTGCACCGCCGACATGGCCAGCACCAATGCCAGCTTGGCGTGGAACCAGCCGTCCGTATACCAGCCCCCCTCATAAGCCAAAAACAAGCCGGCCAGCCAGGTGACCACCATGGCGGGGGTGGAGATGGCTTTCAAAAGCCGCCGTTCCATGACCTTGAAGGTCTCGGACTGGGCCGAACCCTTCGGGGCCATGGCGTGATAGACGAACAGGCGCGGCATGTAGAGCAGCGCCGCCATCCAGGCGATGACGGCCATGATGTGCAAGGCCTTGATCCACAGATAGAGCATGGCTGCTCCTCGATTGCTTGGCCGACTGAGACCGCTTCAGCCGTTCATGGAAACGCAGAAGCGATCAATCCGTTTGTTCCGGCGCGTGTCCTTCACGCAAACCGGCTCCCGCGCCGCTTGGAAGCGCTTCAGGACGCCGCGCGCACCGCGGCCACCAGCGCGTCCACATGGGCGAGCGGGGTTTCGGGGCGGATGCCGTGGCCGAGATTGAAGATGTGACGGCAGCCGGCAAAATCCGCGCGGATCCGCCGGACTTCATCCTCCAGGGCCGCGCCGCCGGCGATCAGGCGCAGCGGGTCCAGATTGCCTTGCAGTGCCACGCGGGCGCCGAGCCGAGCGCGGGCGGCGGAGCGATCCGCGGTCCAGTCGAGCCCCACGGCAGTGATGCCCACCTGGGCAAGGCGTTCCAGGGCTTCCATGCTGGCGCCCTTGGGGAAGGCGATGACCCGTACATGGGGGTGCTCCGCCTTCAGCCCTTCAACGATGCGCTTCAGCGGCTCCACGCACCACAGCTCGAAGGAGAGGGGATCGAGCACGCCGGACCAGGTGTCGAAAATCTGCACCGCGTCGGCACCCGCGCGCACCTGCGCCGACAGGTGGGTGATGGAAGCTTCCACCAGCCGGTCCATGAGCGCCTGGAACACCGCCGGCTCGCGCAGCGCCAATAGCCGGGCCGGCGCCTGGTCGGCAGTGCCCTGCCCCGCCACCATGTAGGTGGCCACCGTCCATGGCGCGCCGCAGAAGCCGATCAGCGCCACTTCCGGCGGAAGCTCGGCGCGCACCGCGGCCACCGCTTCGTAAACCGGCTCGGTCCGCGCGGGGTCGAGCCGATCGGGCAAGGCGGTAATACGCGCGGCATTGTCCACCGGCTCCAGGCGGGGCCCCTCTCCGGCGGTGAAGGTGAGGCCGACGCCGAGCGCGTGGGGCACCACCAGAATGTCCGAAAAGATGATGGCCGCGTCGAAACCGTAGCGGCGGATGGGCTGGAGCGTCACCTCGGCGGCGAGCTTGGGCGTGTAGCACAGGGTGAGGAAGTCCCCGGCTATGGCCCGCACCTCGCGGTATTCGGGAAGGTAGCGGCCGGCCTGTCGCATCATCCAGAGCGGGGGCGGGTTCAGCGGAGTTCCGTCCAGGACGGCGAGAAAGGGCGATCGCGTCGCCGGAGAGCGGCTCATCCCATGCCTACAATCAATGAGAGTCTTATTTAAAGAGAGAGTCTTTAGAGTCTTTACGGTTGATTAACCAGTCGCAGCGCCATCGACAACCAATCCACACGCCATCCCGATTCAGATACCGCATTTGCCGCACCCGCGAGGGCCGGCGGAGGCCGGTTAACAAAGGATTAACGCGGGAGGTGGCATGGGATATTCACATTGGCCCACAGGAGGGGTTCTGAATCTCTCCTTTCGAGTCGAAATGTGGATGGCGATGCCCCCTTTCCCCAGGCCGATCTTGCGTCGGCGAAGGGAGCGTGCCTTCTTCAACAGCCTTCCACAGCGGTGGTGGATAAAGTGACGCCCACGAGAGCTCCGAGCGAAAGCTATTTTCACCTGCATCTGGTGTCCGACGCGACGGGCGAGACCCTCATCACCGTGGGCCGCGCGGCCTGCGCCCAGTATGCGAACGTGCTCGCCATCGAGCATGTTTATCCGCTGATCCGCTCCATGAAGCAGCTGGACCGGGTGCTGAGCGAGATCGAGGCCAATCCGGGCATCGTGCTCTACACGCTGGTCGACAATGAGATCCGCTCCAAGCTCAAGCAGAGCTGCCAGGACCTGGGCGTGCCCTATCTGTCGGTCATGGCGCCCATCGTTCGGCTGTTCCAATCCTATCTCGGCGGCGAGCCGACGCCGCGCATCGGCGGGCAGCACTCTCTTGATGCGGGCTATTTCAAGCGCATTGACGCGCTGAATTTCACCGTCATGCACGATGACGGGCAGATGACCGACGATCTAGAGAATGCGGATGTCGTCCTTCTGGGCGTGTCGCGCACTTCGAAGACTCCGACCTCCATCTATCTCGCCAATCGCGGCATCAAGACCGCCAATATCCCGCTGGTGCCGAATGTTCCGCTGCCGCCGGGGATGGAGCTGTTGAAGAAGCCGCTTCTGGTGGGCCTGGTGGCGAGCCCGGAGCGCATCGTCGAGATCCGCCAGAACCGCCTTCTGGGGCTGAATGCGGCGGACACCGGTACCTCCTATACGGACCGGCAGGCAGTTTCGGAGGAAATCGCCTTCTGCCGCCGCTTGTGCGCGCGCAACGGCTGGCCCCTCATCGACGTCACCCGCCGATCCATCGAGGAAACGGCGGCCACCATCCTGGCGCTGTTCAATGAGCGTCGCCGCAGAGCCATCGCCGAGACCTGAGATAATGGAAAACAAGACCCTGTGGCGCGGCGAGCAGTCGCTGGTGCTGGCCTCGAAAAGCGCCACCCGCCTGAGCCTTCTGGTGCATGCCGGAATGCCGGTGGAAACCGTGTCCATCGACGTCAATGAGCGTGCGCTCCAGGCCGAGGCGCGGGAGCTTGATCCCAGCCGCATCGCGTTGATGCTGGCGCGGGCGAAGGCCGCGGCTGGCGCGGTGGCGGCGCCGGGACGCGTGGTGCTGGGCGCCGACCAGACCCTGGCTCTTGGCAGTGAGATTTTTCACAAGCCGCAGACGGTGGAGGCCGCCCGGGCCCAGCTCATGAGCCTGTCCGGCAAGACCCATGCGCTGCATTCGGCGGTGACGGTGGTGATCGATGGAGAGCTGGCGTTCGAGACGGTGGTGAACGCTTATCTCACCATGCGCACCCTCACGCAGGACATGCTGGATACCTATCTGGCGGCAGCGGGACAGAGGGTGCTGACCTCGGTGGGGGCCTACCAGCTTGAATCGGTGGGGGTTCATCTCTTCACCAAGGTGGAGGGCGACCACTTCACCATTCTGGGGCTGCCGCTGCTGCAACTGCTGCCCTTCTTCCGCGAGCGGGGCATGTTGCCGTGACCATTCGTGCGTGCGTTACCGGGTTTCCCATCGCCCATTCCCGTTCGCCTTTGCTGCACGGCTATTGGTTGGCCCATTACAAGATTGATGGCACCTACGGCCGCGAAGAGGTTCAGCCGGCGGAGGCCGCGGCCTTTTATCGCAGCCTGGGCGAACGCGGCTATGTGGGCTGCAACGTGACGCTGCCGAACAAGGAGACGGCATTCTCTGTTCTCGACGAGGCGGACGAGAGCGCGGCTGCCCTGGGCGCGGCGAACACGCTGTGGCTTGAAGGCGGGCGGCTCCATGGCGCCAATACGGATGGCTATGGCTTTCTGGCCAATCTCGATGCCGGTGCGCCGGGATGGGATGGGCGGCGGGGAAGCGTGGTGGTCGTTGGGGCCGGCGGCGCCTCCCGTGCCGTTGTCCACGCGTTGGTCAGTCGCGGTTTCGAGCGGATCATGCTCGCCAATCGTACCCTGTCGCGGGCGGAGGCGGTGGCAGCGCCCTATGGCGGACGGGTGCGGCCGCTGGCGCTTTGCGATGTGGGGGGAGCGCTCGCCGACGCGGATCTGGTGGTGAATTGCACCTCCCTCGGCATGAAAGGCTCCGATCCGCTGGATCTTGATCTTCGGCCCCTGCGGGCTGACGCGGTGGTGACGGATATCGTCTACGTTCCCTTGAAAACGCCGTTTCTGCAGGCGGCCGAGGCGCGGGGCCTGCGCACCGTGGATGGGCTGGGAATGCTGCTGCACCAGGGCGTTCCCGGCTTTGAGCGCTGGTTCGGCGTGCGGCCGCAGGTCACGTCCGGCTTGCGGGACGTGCTGGTGGCGGACCTGAAGGCGAAGGGCCAGTTGGAGGCGTGACGCCATGTGGATTCTCGGGCTTACGGGTTCCATCGGCATGGGCAAATCCGCGACTGCTTCCATGTTCCGCAGCCTTGGCGCGCCGGTGCATGATGCGGACGCCGCCGTGCACAGTCTCTATCGGGGCGAAGCGGTGGAGGCTGTCGAGGCCGCGTTTCCCGGTGTGGTTCGAGATGGAATCATCGATCGCGCGGCGCTGGCGGGGCGGGTTCTGAACGATCCGCAGGCCATGGCGCGACTGGAAGCCATCGTTCACCCTTTGGTGTGGGCGCAGGAGAAGGCGTTTCTGGATCGGGCGCGGGAGAGTGGCGCGCGGCTTTGTGTCCTCGACATTCCTCTTCTGTTTGAGACGGGCGCCGTGGGGCGAACCCATGCGGTGGCGGTGGTGAGTGCGCCACCGGAGGTGCAGCGGGGCCGTGTGCTGGACCGGCCTGGGATGACGATGGAAAAGTTCGAGGCCATCCTGGCAAAGCAGATGCCCGATGCGGAGAAGCGCCGGCGGGCTCATTTCATCATCGATACGGGACGCGGCTTCGAGGCGGCACGCCACCAGGTGGCGGGCATCATACGCGCCTTGAGCGGACCCGGGCGACGTCGGCCGCAGATCTGACGAAGGAAGACCACCATGCGGGAGATCGTGCTCGACACCGAAACCACGGGCCTTGAGGCCAACGGGGGTGACCGGCTGGTGGAAATCGGCTGCGTGGAGATGGTCAACCGCATCCTCACCGGCACGGTCTATCACGTCTACATCAATCCCGAACGGGACATGCCGCAGGAGGCCTTCAACGTGCATGGCCTCTCCAGCGAGTTCCTGTCGGACAAGCCGGTGTTTGCCGCCGTGGCGGACGAGTTCCTGGAATTCATCGCCGACGACACGCTGGTCATCCACAATGCCGCGTTCGATATCGGCTTTCTGAATGCGGAGCTCGCGCGGCTCGGTCGACCGGCGATTTTGCGTGATCGGGTTGTAGATACGCTCGCGCTGGCGCGGCGCAAGCACCCGGGTACGAGCAACAGGCTCGACGACCTGATGAACCGCTACGGCATCGACAGCTCCCGCCGGGTGAAGCACGGGGCGCTGCTCGATGCGGAGCTTCTTGCCGAGGTCTATAGCGAGTTGCTCGGTGGCCGGCAGGCAAGTCTTATCGGCCTGGTGCAGGAAGAGAGCGAGGCGCCACGATTGGTGGTGGAGGCTAAGGCCGCCCGCCCGCGACCCACCGCACTGCCGCCCCGGGTGAGCGCGGACGAAGCCGAAGCGCATGCGGCGTTCGTCGCGGCGCTGGGGGAGAAGGCACTCTGGCTCAAATACGCGCCCGGTGGCGACGGCGAGATCGGGCAGAGCTGAAACACCTCAGCACAACCGGAGGCGCATCTAATAGGGGTGTTTTTCTGACATTACCCGAAAAAGTCGATCGAATAGGAACGCCTCTGGCGGCAAGGTCGCAACGAATTCGATGTCTGCGTCGCGGAGACTAGGATTGCCGTCTGTGACGGTCTTATTCGATTTGAGGGTATATGGCCTAAAATCGCCGCTGCGGATCAGGAAATTGAAGGGCATTCCGCCGTCATTGCCGATCTCAGCGGTTGTCCCAGCGTCACGGCATGGCGGCCACGCAAGTTCGCGGTCATCGGGACGAAGATCGGTTCGGAGGGTTGTCATTGCGGGACAGGATCCGAGAACGATCGACGGATCCCGGCTGGCTGCACGACCCTTTGCACTGTTACTCGGTGTTTCTTGAAACTGGAGCGAGGGACCATGGCGGCCGATTCGATCTTTGCCCTGTCGTCCGGCCGGCTTCCTTCCGGGGTCGCAGTGGTGCGCATCTCCGGTCCTGCTGCGCGGAATGCTCTGCTGGCTCTATGTGGCGAAGTGCCGGCGGCGCGACAGGCACGCTATGGCGCTCTGCGCGACCCCCGCCGAGGCGAAGTGTTGGACCGCGGCTTGCAGCTCTTCTTCCCTGCTCCGGCGAGCGCGACGGGGGAGGACATTGCGGAGCTGCATCTGCATGGCGGTCGTGCGGTGGTGGCGGCTGTTCTTTCGGCGTTGTCCGCGGTGCCAGGTTTGCGGCCGGCGGAGGCTGGAGAGTTCACGCGGCGGGCGCATGCAAACGGCAAGCTGGACCTATCCGAGGTGGAGGGCTTGGTCGACCTCATCGCGGCTGAAAGCGAGGCGCAACGCCGGCAGGCTCTGGCTCAGGCTTCCGGGGCTTTGTCGCGGCGGGTGGAAAACTGGCGTGGCGCTCTGCTCTGGGCGCTGGCCATGACGGAAACGGGGCTCGACTTCGCCGATGAGGGCGATGTCGAAGACCGCTTGAAGGACGATGTACGACAAGCCCTGGCGCCCGTGGTCGCGGATATGGAAGCGGCCTTGAGGGATTCGCAGCGGGGTGAGCGGGTTCGCGATGGGGTCACCATCGCCATCGCCGGGCCGCCGAATGCGGGAAAATCAAGCTTGCTGAATCGGCTGGCGGGACGGGATGTCGCGATCGTTTCGCCCATCGCCGGGACGACCCGGGATGTGCTGGAAGTGCATCTGGAGCTTTCCGGCCAATCGGTGCTGCTGCTCGATACGGCGGGCCTGCGTGAGACCGCCGATCAGGTGGAGAGCGAAGGCGTGCGACGCGCTCTCGCCCGAGCGGAGGAAGCTCAGCTCGTGCTCTGGCTTTCGGATGATGGGGCGCCCCCTCCACCAGGGCTGGGTCACGCGGTTCTGGTTCGGAGCAAGATGGATCTTGGGGGCGTGTGCCCTTCGGGGTGGATTGCGCTGTCGACCAATGAGGAAGCCGGCCTCGAAGCTCTGTTGGGTGTCGTCTGTGGCTTGCTCGAAGCGCTGGTTGGAGGCGAGCCGGCATTGATTACGCGGGAGCGGCAACGCCGTGCCCTGGATTTGGCGCTCGGCTATCTGAGGGCGGTGGTGGAAAACCCTTGGGTCAGCGACGAACTTCAGGCGGAGGAATTGCGATTGGCCGCACGAGCGCTGGATCGCACCATCGGGCGTATCGACGTTGAGGACGTTCTGGAGCACATCTTCTCCACCTTCTGTATTGGGAAGTAGCAGTGCGTGGGCGCCGACCATGGGCTGTTTCACGTGAAACATCACGCCCCGCCAAATGCGGATTTGATCAAGCGACCGCTTGACGCGCAGCTGCCAACGGCGTTTCCAAGACTCATGATGAACAAATCCGAGCCCTGCGCTCTCTTGCCTGGTGAGGCCGGGAGCACGTTTGACGTGGTGGTGGTCGGCGGCGGCCACGCCGGCTGCGAAGCAGCGGCCGCCGCAGCACGGGCCGGCGCGCGGACTGCGCTTGTAACCCACGATGCGCGGACTGTCGGTGCAATGTCGTGCAACCCCGCGATTGGTGGGCTCGGCAAGGGCCATCTGGTGCGGGAGATCGATGCGCTGGACGGCCTCATGGGGCGCGTGGCGGATGCCGGCGGCATTCAGTTCCGGGTGCTTAATCGCCGGAAGGGACCGGCCGTGCGGGGCCCCCGGGCGCAGGCGGACCGGAAGCTGTACGCCCGCGCGATGCAACAGGCGCTGCGGGAAACCTCTGGTCTGGTGATCCTGGAAGGAGAGGCGGACGATCTTGAGGTGCAGGCTGGGCAGCTGGTGGCCGTGCGGCTCGCGGATGGGCGGCGCCTGACGACGGGAGCGGCGGTGCTCACGACGGGCACCTTCCTCAACGGCCTTATCCATATGGGCGATGTCAGCTTCCCAGCTGGGCGCATCGGCGAAAAGCCGGCCCTCGGCCTCTCCCCTGCCCTAACCCGCCTGGGCTTGACTCTGGGCCGTCTGAAGACCGGCACGCCGGCACGGCTCGACGGGCGTACCGTCGATTGGGCAAGCCTCGAAATGCAGGCGGGCGATGACCCGCCTGAGCCCTTTTCCGCCCTCACCACTGTGCTTCCAAATCCGCAGGTTCAGTGTGGCATCACCCGGACGACGGCGCACACCCATGAGCTGATCCGTGCGAACCTGTCTCGATCCGCCATGTATTCCGGCCGCATTGAAAGCACCGGCCCGCGTTACTGTCCGTCCATTGAGGACAAGATCGTCCGGTTCGGCGACCGTGATGGGCACCAGATCTTCCTGGAGCCGGAGGGACTGGATGACGATACGGTTTATCCCAACGGGCTCTCGACCTCGCTTCCGGAGGACGTGCAGCACGCATTTCTGAGGACGATCCCGGGGCTGGAGCAGGTCCGCGTGCTGCGCCCTGGCTACGCGATCGAATACGACCATGTTGATCCGCGCGAGCTGGCGTCCACCCTCGAGACGCGGGGGGTGAAAGGGCTTTTTCTGGCGGGCCAGATCAACGGTACGACCGGATATGAGGAAGCGGCGGCGCAGGGCCTTCTGGCGGGGCTGAATGCCGCGCGGCGCGCGGGCGGCCAGGATGGCATCCAGGTGGACCGGGCGACGGCCTATCTGGGTGTGATGGTGGATGATCTCGTAACGCGGGGTGTCAGCGAGCCATACCGCATGTTCACCTCGCGCGCGGAATATCGGCTGACGCTGCGGACCGACAACGCGGATCAGAGGCTGACGGCTTTTGGCGAGCGACTGGGGCTGGTTGGCCAAGAGCGGTCGCGCGTGTTTGCGGCGCGGCAGGCCCGGCTGGCGGAGGGGCTCCATCTCACACGATCGCTGAGCCTCACGCCGAACGAGGCCGCGCGCCAAGGCCTGAACCTGAACAAGGACGGTCTGCGGCGCACGGCGTTCGACCTTCTGGCGTATCCGGACGTGGACATGAAGCGCCTTGCGGGGATCTGGCCGGAGCTTCGCGGCCTTGATGTCGGGATCGCGGAACAGATTGAGGTGGACGCGAAATACGCTGTCTATCTGGATCGGCAGGCGGCAGATATTGCGGTGTTGCGACGTGACGAAGGGCTGCGGCTGCCGGAGGAGCTTGCGTATGACACGCTGCCAGGCCTATCCAATGAGCTGAAGCAGAAGCTCGCGCGCGTGCGCCCCGGCACAGTTGGTCAGGCCGGACGTATTGAGGGTATGACTCCGGCGGCGCTCGCCTTGCTGGCGACACATGCCAGACGTGGGGTGGGGTCTTCTGCAAAGGCAGCCGTGAAGGATCTCGGCTGAATCGTTCCACACGGAAAGGTGCAAGGGCTTGGCGCGGGAGAAGGACGTCGGCATGGACGACTTGGCGCAGCAACGGCGCGTGCGAGAGTCTGTTTCACGTGAAACATTCGAGCGACTCGCGCTTCTCGTCGAGCTGCTGACCAAGTGGCAAAGGACGATCAATCTCGTCGCCCCTGCCACCCTGCCCCAAGTCTGGCGCCGGCATATTGCCGACTCCCTCCAGGTGGTCGAGCTCGCTCCGCCCACCGCACGCATTTGGGTGGATCTTGGATCCGGCGGCGGCTTTCCGGGCCTTGTTGTCGCCGCTGTCCTGGCGGACCGTGAGGGTGCGCAGGTGCACCTTGTTGAGAGCGATACGAGAAAGGCGGCATTTCTGCGCGAAGCCAGCCGCCTCGCGCGCTTGCCGGTCGAGGTTCACGCGCAGCGCATCGAAAAGGTGGCCTCTGGGCTCGCCGCGGGTTGCGATGTTGTCTCGGCCCGCGCCCTTGCACCCCTGCCTAAACTTCTGGACCTTGCCGCTCCCTTCCTTGCAGCCGGCGCGCTTGGCGTCTTTCTGAAGGGGAAGGATGCAACGCGCGAATTGACCGACGCGGCCAAAGGCTGGACACTCGAGGTCGAGCTCGCTCCCAGCCACACGGATCCCGATGGGAGAATCGTGGTGGTGAAGGGTGCGAAACCTAAGGCTGAAGCGGGCGAAACAGGCTTTTCCGCCGCCGCTCGGCCGGACACGCAGAACCGCTGATTCGGTCTGCCGCTGCTGATATCTGATTCGATTTGATCGAGGATCGTCGACCCATGAGCGATCTTGGCGCTTCTTCCCCTTCGTCCTCTTCCCCTCCCCGGGCTCGCGTGCTTGCGCTCGCCAATCAAAAGGGGGGTGTGGGCAAAACCACGACTGCGATCAATCTCGGGACGGCCCTCGCCGCCATCGGCGAGAAGGTTCTGGTGGTGGATCTGGATCCGCAGGGTAATGCTTCCACGGGCCTTGGCATTGACCGCCGCGCGCGGCAAAGGTCCACCTATGATGTCCTCGTAGGGGAAGCGTCCTTTCGCGACACCATCATGGAAACCGGAGTGCCGGCCCTCCATGTGGCCCCGTCCACACTCGACCTGTCGGGTCTTGAGCTTGAGATCGCGTCGGCGCGGGATCGGGCGTTCCGGCTGCGGAACGCTCTGCAGGCCCTGGCTGAGGACCCCTCGGCACCGCGCTACAGCTATGTTCTCGTGGACTGTCCGCCGTCCTTGTCACTGCTCACGGTGAATGCCATGGCGGCGTCGGATGCCATTGTCGTTCCCCTGCAGTGCGAGTTCTTCGCGTTGGAAGGGCTGTCTCAGCTGATGACCACAGTGGATCAGGTTCGGGCCGGACTTAATCCGAATCTCGTGATCCACGGGATCGTTCTCACCATGTATGACGGGCGAAACAACCTTTCCGATCAGGTGGTGCAGGACGTCCGGGCGTTCATGGGGGAGAAGGTATATGATACCGTCATCCCGCGGAATGTGCGGATTTCAGAGGCGCCGTCCTACGGTAAGCCGGCGCTGCTTTACGACCTGAAGTGCGCGGGCTCCCAGGCCTATTTGAAGTTGGCGTCGGAGGTGATCCAGCGCGAGCGAGCGGCGCGAGCAGCGGCGTGAATGTGATCGTGAAGACAGGGGAAAACGCTGCTATGGCGGATGAACCGCGCTCTCGGCTTGGCCGAGGCCTTGCCGCGCTGATCGGCGAGATGAACGACCCAGAGCCGCAGGCGGTGCCGGTCGCTCCGGCCCCGGCTGCCCCACCGCGCCGGCTGCCCATCGAGCAGGTGCGGGCCAATCCGCGCAATCCTCGGCGCGCCTTTCTCGAGGAAGGATTGGAAGACCTGACGGCATCAATCCGTGAAAAGGGGATTATTCAGCCGATCGTGGTTCGACCTCTGGCGGGGCTCAGCGCATACGAGATCGTCGCGGGCGAGCGGCGGTGGCGCGCGGCGCAAAGGGCGGCATTGCACGAAGTCCCGGTGATCGTGCTGGAGCTGACCGATCGGGAAGCTCTCGAAATTGCAATTATCGAGAATGTTCAGCGCGCCGATCTGAACCCGGTGGAGGAAGCGCAGGGCTACGAGTCTTTGATGGCTGAATTCGCTTATACGCAAAGCGATCTTGCAAAGGTAATTGGTAAGAGCCGCAGCCATATCGCAAATACGCTCCGGCTTCTGAAGCTGCCTGATGAGGTGAAGATCTATCTGGAGGATGGGCGCCTGACGGCGGGCCATGCGCGCGCGCTGGTCGGCCATGAGGACCCGGCTCAGATCGCGCGTCAGGTTGTCGAAAAAGGGCTGAACGTGCGCGACGTGGAAGCGCTGGTGAAGGCCCGTCCGCCCGTTTCCGCTGGTCCCTCCAAGGCCTCGAGGGAGAGTGAGAAGTCGGCGGATGTTCGCGCACTTGAGCGTCGGCTGTGTGATGGCCTGGGCTTGAATGTCTCGTTGGAAAGCCGGGGCGAAGGCGGCGAGCTGCGGATTCGGTTCTCCAACCTGGACCAATTGGACGACCTGTGCCGCCGGCTTGGCGTTGATTGAACAGGTGAGCGCCAGCGGCCCTGTTCTCCAGTGACGGTGGGTCAATGAACGAGAGCGTGGCTAGGCCGGAAAGCGAAAGAAGATATGCGCATCCCAAGGGCGCGCCGGGGGACGCGTAGGGCATGCCCTCGTATGTATTGATCGGTGAAAGCCGTGTGGAGACAGACCGACCCTAGTCGAGGCTCGTTTGAGTTCCTCCACGTGACGCGGGTCTATTTCCGGCCGGAAGTGTTCGTGCTCTTGAAGCGGAAACCTGGCTGGCGTGGGGGCGACAGCCGCCACAAGTCCTGGGATCGTCATGCCGCTGGCTTGACGGGAAATCCACGCTGACTTGTACAGCGAACCTGCGAGGTCGGCAGGAGAACGCGCCTCTTGGATGCGGAGGAATTGGCAACGGCACTGCGGCCGGCTGGCCGCACGTCTCAATGGCGCGGATATCTTTCGGGGTCTGTCGTCATCGGTCGTGAACGACGAGGCAGCAGCTCCGGTGCGAAGGTGCCCAGTTGGGCTGTCACTCTCGCACCGGATTGTCGGCAAAAAAGATCTTCGTCACGCCAGCGTAGAAATAGCCGCCGTGAGTGAAGGATCAGGCCGTAGCGGCGCGCCGGCGGGTGGGCTTCTTCGCAGGGGCCACCGGGGCCTTCTTCCGGCTTTGGCCGAGGCCCATATTCTTTGCGAGCTCTGAGCGCGCGGCAGCATAGGCCGGGGCGACCATGGGATAATCCTTCGGGAGACCCCACTTTTCGCGGTAGGCGTCGGGAGTCATGCCGTAGCTGGTGCGCAGGTGACGCTTCAACGACTTGAACTTCTTACCGTCCTCGAGGCAGACGATGTATTCCGGAGTCACGGACTTCTTGACCGGAACAGCGGGTTTCTGCTCTTCCACCGGCGGGGCCACGGGAGCGCCGAGCTGGCCCAGAGCGCGATGAACGGACTCGATGAGCGCCGGAAGATCTGCTGCGGCCACGCTATTGTTGCTCACATAGGCGGCAACGATGTCGGCGGTGAAGTCGATGTGGCTCGGCGACTGCGGATTGGAGGAGGAGTCGCTCACGGGGCATCCCTTTCTGCTTGCACGCTACGGCTGTCCGTTTGGACAGCACTGATGTTGTAGAAATATCTGTAAAGTCGAAGCTTTGCAAATATTCTATACCCGGGCGTAATCTCGCTACAATCGGGTGTTTCAAAAAACTTCGAAACCAAGCATCTATGCGGGTTTGAAGATGAAACAGCCAGGGGATGCCGCTGGGAGATGAAAGGCGTTCAGGAGCGCCGGTTATGGTCATGATTCGTTATCAAAATGCGGAATGCCGGTGGCTCGACAAGTCCTGACAACAACCGATGGCTGTAGCGCGCGATGAACCCGCTCATTCTTGCACTGCGAATTCGGGGTGGATGCCTTGGCCGGCTGCGGGGCGGCCGTGCGGCGAAGATTTCGCGTGGCGCACTTTCGTAGAGTGCGGGGAATAACGCCTTCAGCGAAGGCAGCGCGGTGCCGTCTTCAACGGCTGCGTGGCATCAACATGCCGTTGCCTGAAAAGCGAAGAAAAGGAGCTCTGCCGGCTCAGGATCGCAGCGGAGTGAGGTCCGCGAAGATTGGTGATCATTCGGCATTCAAGGTGAAAGCAGGATGCGCAGCGATGCGGCGCGTGCTTTCCGCTGGAATGATGTAAATGTTCGCGTCCGGGGGATGAATATCCAAAAGGTGGACCCCTCGGTGCCGAGCGCGAAAATGGCGATACGCCTTAAGGGGTAGAATAACCACAGGCTGGTGCGCGGGTCGGCGGGAGCCGATGACTTGCCATAGATGCCCGGGGGGCTTCGCGGCGGGGGGCTTCGCAGCGGGTCGGTTGGCGCGGGCGCCGCAAAGGTTTACACGCGCCCTCAGCTCTTGCTCAGGAGATGAAGAAGGCCATGCCACGCGCTGTCGCCGGACCGGAAATCGAACGTCTCATCCAGCTCCTGGCGCGGCTGCCCGGCCTTGGCCCCCGTTCAGCCCGACGCGCGGTACTGCAGCTCATCAAGAAGCGCGAAGGCCTGATGGTGCCGCTTCAGCGCGCGCTGAGCGATGTGCTCGACAAGGTCGTGGAATGCCGGGTCTGCGGCAATGTCGATGTTTGCGACCCCTGCACCGTGTGCACGGACCCGGTGCGAGACGGTCGGGTGCTGGTGGTGGTGGCGGATGTGGGGGATCTGTGGGCGATGGAGCGCGCGGCGGTGCTCAGCGCACGCTATCACGTGCTGGGCGGCGTGCTGTCGCCGCTCGATGGCATCGGCCCGGAAGATCTCAATCTCGCGAAGCTGGTGGCGCGCGTCCATGATGAGAAGATCGCCGAGGTCATTCTTGCACTCGGCGCAACGGTGGATGGGCAGACGACCGCCCATTACATCACCGATCTTCTGCGAGACCTTCCGGTGCGCGTGACACGCCTCGCGCAAGGCGTGCCGGTGGGCGGCGAGCTGGACTATCTCGACGAGGGTACGCTTTCGGCGGCGATCCGGGCCCGCACGCAGATGTGACACGGCGCAGGCGCGAGACCGCTCCCGTGTTTCACGGAGCCGGGGAAGCGGTTTGTGCTTTCGTTTTTGCGTGCTCCCCTGCGGCGCGTGCCCGTTTTTCTCGGAACCGTTTCACGCTGGCGCCCTGCGCATAAGGGCGCGCGCAGCTGCGGCGTTTGGATCGAGAAAGAAGCCGGCATTGGCGCGCAGGGCGGCATCCGCGCGGCGCAGCGTATCGGCGCCGTCACGGCCGTTGCGGGCGAGGCGGCTCGCGGCTCGCTCCAGTGCATCGGCGACGCGGCCAGGGTCTTGCGGCAACAGGCGGAAGCTGGCGAGCGCTGCGTGCAGCGCCCGGGCGAGGCTATCGGGAACATCCGGTTCGCGCGATGCGGCATGCAGGGTGCGGATGGCGGTGCCCAAAGCGAGGGCGGCGAGGCCCCCATCCACGGCGGCGAAATCCCGGTCTCCGGATTTCTCTGTCCAGCGCACCAGCCGCAGCAGCCGGTGGTAGAGCCGTGCCCGCCAGCGCGCCACCGCCGCGGCGTCCAGCGGCGCGCGGGCCATGGCCTTCAGCTCATTCACCATCATGCCCACCAGCATGGCGCGCCGCCGCCGTGCATCCATGGGGAAAGCCAGGCGGAAGGCGAGCATTGCGATGAGCGGTCCAAGCAGCATGGCGAACACCATCTGCGCCATGCCCACCACCGTTCCGTGGAGGGGGAAGGCGGGCTGGAGCAGCAGCAGCAACGACATGTTGTAGTCCATGCCGGCGAGCATCGTCCTGCGGTGGGCCATCACCAGGGCGCCGATGAGGATGAAGGGCACGGTGAGCGCGATCACCTGCACCAGATCGCCGGCGTGGGGCAGCACCAGCCAGCGCGCGGCCAGCGCCGCGAGCCCGCCCGCCACCGAGCCGCCGAGCACGAAGCGCATGGTGAGAGCCGGATTGTCGAAGGTGGAGAATAGCGAGGTCATGATGGCTGCGCCCATCAGCATGAACGGGCCATAGGTCCAACCCGTGGCCAGCCACAGGGCGCCCACCACCAGCACGGCGCCGGCCGCGCGCAGGGTGGCGGCGCGGGCGCCCACCACGTCGCGGTGGAGCAGAAGCTGCGGCAAGTCGTCCGCGTCTTCCTCCAGCGCGGGGAGCTGCGGGGCCTGAAGGGTCTGGTAGGCGCGTGCCAGGGTCTCCGCCACTTGGGCGAGGCCGGTGTCGTCGCGGTCCCGAGCCAGGCGCGGCGGCAGGTGCGCGAGGGGCACCGTATCGGGCGTGGAGGCATCGAGGGCATCGGCGGCGGCGCGCAGGGCGGCGATCCCTTCCTCGCGCTGCAGGGGCGTGGGGGAGGTGCCGGCCCGGCCACGCGCCAGAACCAGCGCGCCGAGCAGGGCCGCCATCAGGGTGCGGATGTGGCGCACGACGCGGCGGCTGCGCGCAGACCCGGCGGCGTGGGGGTCCAGCGCATCGTCAATGGCGGCCATTTCCGAGATGATGGCCCGTTCTTCGGTGAAGAAGGGCGACATGTCGGCGGTGTCGAGGCCCTGCGCGAGATGTCGCAGCACCCGTGCCGTGAGCCGGCGGGCGCGGCCGAACAGATCGGATTCGGCGCTGGCGGGCGTGAAGAGCCAGCCCACGGCGAACGACACCGCCACACCCACGCAGATGGTCAGAACGCGGTCGAGCGCGAGGCCATAGATGTGGTCCGGGTGGCTGAAGTCCACCAGCGCCACCATGGCGGCGGAATAGCCGGCCAGAATGGTGCCATAGCCCGTGAAGCCGCCGATGAGGTTGCCGGCCCCGGCGCACAGGCCGATCCATGCGGCGAGCCCCACCACCAGCAAAGTGGGCGTGTCGGCGCAGCCCAGGATGAGGCCCACGCCCACCAGCGCCCCCGTGAGGGTACCGATGATGCGGAAGGCGCCCTTCTCCAGCAGCTGGCCACGCGTGGGCTGGGCCACCACCCACACCGTCATGGCCGCCCACTGGGGATTGTCGATGTGTAGCAGCGCGGCCACGGCCAGCGCCAGCGCGGAGGCGATTGCGGTGCGGAAGGTGAAGGCGAGCCGCGGCCCGTCGAACCCGAGCCGGGTGAGGAAGCCTGGAGCGGACATCACGGTTCGATTTCCGTGCTGGAAGCGGAGGCCTGGATGCGCCCCTCGATGCGGGCGAAGGCGGACATCAGCGCGTCAATCTCAGCGTCGGTGAGATCCTCGAGCAGCCAATCTTCGATATGCGCCAGCTTGATGCGGATATCGGCCACCGCGGCCCTGCCGGCGGGCGTGAGGTGCAGCAGCTTCAGCCGGCGGTCTCGCGCGCTGACACGGCGTTCCACCAGGCCGTGTTCCGCCAGCAGGTCGATGAGGCGGACCAGGGTCGAATCATCGATACCCACCGCCAGCGCCAGTTCTTTCTGGCAGAGGCCATCGCCCCGTTCTGAAAGATGCACGAGAGGTGCCCAGGTGGCGTCGCTGAGGCCGATGGCGGCCAGACGCAGGTCCAGCGCCCGGCGCCAGCGGCGCGCAAGGCCCACCAGCTGAATGCCGAAACGGCGGCGGCTCGAGTCATTAGTTTGCATCCAATTTATTTGGATTAGGATGAATTGGATGACAATGCCCACCACGCTGCGCCGTGCGCATGGCTATGCGCGCGGGCTGTGCGCTGAACGCACGCCGTCGGTGGCCACGGAGTTCCTGCCCCGTGCGTCCCCGCTTGCCGCCCCCGTCAGTTCTGCAGGTTTTCGTAGCGCTTGTCGGTGAGGGTCTTCAGGAAGGCCACCAAAGCGTCGATTCGTTTGTCGTCCAGGGCCGGGCCCGTCTCCAGTTCCTTCATGGAGATGTTCTGCGCAACTTCAGGCGGAGCAAAGGGCTTGCCGGTTTCCGGGTTGATGTGGCGGGCCGGATTCTGCGTGTTGTAGGTGTTGTAGAAGAGGATCACCGTGCGCAGGTCCTTGAACACCCCATTGTGCATGTAGGGGCCGGTCACCGCCACGTTGCGCAGGGTCGGCACCTTGAAGCGGCCCGCCTGTGTTTTCTTGTCCTTTCCCTTCAGGCGCGGATTCTGGGCCAGGCCCAGGTCTCGGCTGTCGGGCTTCAGGCCAGCGGCGGCGCGGGCCTCGTCGTTGCGCGGCACGCCGATATTGTGGAACTCGTAATTTGAGAAAGTCTCGCCCGCCTGGCCGCCCTGCGCGTTGAGCTGGTGGCACAGGCTGCAATTGGTGAACTGGTTGGAGAAGAACAGCACCCGCCCCAGTTCTTCCTGGTCCGTCAGCTTCACCTCGCCGCGCAGATAGCGGTCATATTTGGAGTCGAACGGAGCAAAAAGCGGGGTTTCCTCGAAGGCCGCGATGGCTTTGGTCATGGCCGCATAGCCCCGCTCCGGTTTGTCGAGCACGCCCTTGCCGTAGAGCGTGTCGAACGCGCTCACATAAGCAGGGTTCTCCTTCAGCCGGGCCACCACGCTTGCTTTGTCGGGCATGCCCATTTCCAGCGGATTGAGGGGCGGGCCGCCGGCCTGCTCGGCGAGATCGGCGGCGCGGCCGTCGAGGAACTGGCCACCGTGATAAAGGCCGGGCTTCGGGGATTTGCCGAAGGACGGGCTGAACCTGGCATACGCGGCCGTGGGCGCGTTGCGATCGCCGAGGGAGGTGCCGTCATCGCCCAGGGAGACGGCGCCGCCGACCGCCGGGGTCTGGCGCGGGTCGATGAAGGCATGGTCGGGCGAATGGCAGGAAGAGCAGGACTGCGTGCGGTTCTTCGACAGGTTGGTGTCGAAGAACAGCGCCTCGCCCAGCTTTTGCGGTGTCGCGAGGTCCGGGCCATCCTCGGCGTGCGCGCCTTGCGGCGGGGTCGCCAACAGAGCGAGGCCGGCGGCCGCCGCAAGGAACAGGCGGGGGCGAGGCCGCTGGATGCGTTCGTCGCGGGCGCCGCGACCATGGCCGCCGCTGGGGCCGGCGAACGGAAAAGTCACTGTCTTGCTCCTTGCCGGTGCGCGCGGAGCTTTGCCCGCACGGCACTGCCTGTGGTCCCTATGGGCCATTCAGACGCATTTTCAGGCATGAAGCGCGCTTCGCACCTGCGGGACAATCCGGAAAGTTACGAAACAGCGGCCCTGGCAATACATTGGAGGCGCTCTAAACGTCTTTCGCGGGCCGGGTCTGGATGCAGCGCAGCAACGGTTTCGCTTCGTTTGTTCGGCGGGCCGCTTTAATCTTGCAGGTTCAAGCGACACCGAGCCTCATGAGCCCATGCCCGCTGCTGCCTCTTCCGATGTTCGACCCGCCGATCTCGCGCATACGGTGGGGGAAACCTGCCTTTGCCTTGCCGTCCAGCGCGCGAGCCGCATCGTGGGCCGCTCGTTCGACGAGGCGTTCCGTCCTCTCGGCCTCACCAATTGGCAGTTCTCGCTGCTCGCGACGCTCAGCCGGTCCGAGCCTTTCACGGTGACACGTCTTGCGGAGGCCATGGGCATGGACCGCACGACCATCACGTCGAACCTGAAGCCGCTGGTGCGGCGCGGGCTGGCGGCGGTGGTGGCGGACGGGAGCGACCGTCGGGTGCGCCGCATCGCGCTCACCTCCAGCGGCCAGGAGCTGCTGGCGGAGGCGAGCGAGGTGTGGCGGCAGGTGAACGCCGAGGTGGAGGCGCGTCTGGGCGAGGTGGACCCCATCACCCTGCGCACGGCCCTCGGAGAGCTGGCGAAGAGCTGAGGGGCCAGCCCCGCGAGGGCTTTGGAAAGGGCCCTATTGCGCGGCGTCGAGACCGATGTCGAGGATGGGGGCGCTGTGGGTAAGCCAGCCCACGGAGATCAGGTCCACCCCGGCGGCGGCGATGGCGGGGGCCGTTTCACGTGAAACGCGGCCGGATGCCTCGGTGATCATCCGCCCGTCCACCAGCTCCACCGCTTCCTTCAGGGTCAAAGGCGACATGTTGTCGAGGAGGACGGCATCGGCGCCGAGCGACATCAGCTCGTGGAGCTGGTCGAGGGTGTCCACCTCCACCTCGATCTTCACCATGTGGCCCGCATGGGCCTTCACGCGCCGCACCGCCTCGGTGACCGAGCCGGCGATGGCAATGTGATTGTCCTTCACCAGCACCGCGTCATCGAGCCCGAAGCGGTGGTTGGAGCCGCCGCCCGCCCGCACCGCGTACTTCTCCAGCGTGCGCAGGCCCGGCGTGGTCTTGCGGGTGCACACGATGTGCGCCTTGTGCCCGCGCACCGCCTCCACCAGCGTGGCGGTGGCGCTGGCGATGCCGGAGAGGCGGCACATGAGGTTGAGGGCCACGCGCTCGGCCGTGAGAATGCCACGCCCGGGGCCCGCCACGCGGGCGATGAGCATGCCCGGCTCCACCGGCGCCCCATCGGCCAGCTGCGGCTCGAAGGAAATGGCGTCATCCATCAAAGCGAAGGCGAGACGCGCGCAATCGAGCCCCGCCACCACGCCGGCCTGACGGGCCACCAGATCCATGCGCGTGTGGTAGCCGGCGGGCACCACGGCATCGGTGGTGAGGTCGCCGGCCCGGCCGAGATCCTCCACCAGGGCGGCGCGGACGATGGGCTCGACGAGGAGAGGCGGAAGCGGGGCGATATCCATGGCAATGTCCGTCAATGAAGGCCGGCGCGGGCGGCGGGAGACGCGGTGAGTGTCTCAGCCGCCGCATGGGCCTGTTCGAGCGTGATGCGGGAGCGCAGCGCCCGCGCCGTCGTGGCGGGAAAATCAGTGCGGCTGTGCGCCCCCCGGCTTTCCTCGCGGCCGAGGGCGCACACCGCCATCATGAGGCCGGCAAGGGCGGGATCGGCGGCGGGCCCGGCCGCGCGGGCGAGGGGCGCCAGGGCGGCGATGGCGGCCTTCAGTCCCTCGGCATCGCGCAGCACGCCGAGATGGCGCGACACCACGGCCCGCGCCGGGGCGGCATCTGGCGCCGGCGGCATTTCCGCGGGAAGGCGCCGGGCCGGCGGGGCCGGCGGGGCGCCGGCGATGCTCTCGGCCACCCAGCGGCCGCAGACCGCGCCTTCCACCAGGGAGTTGCTGGCAAGCCGGTTGGCGCCGTGGAGCCCGGTGGACGCCACCTCGCCGCAGGCCCACAGCCCTTCGACGGTGCTGCGCCCGTCCGCATCCACCGCGATACCGCCCATGTGGTAGTGCGCGGCCGGGCGGATGGGGATGGGCTGGCGCGCGGGATCCACGCCGGCGGCGGCGCAGAGGCCGGCAATGGCCGGAAACCGCGCGGCGAAGCCCGCGCCAAGGGCTGCGCGCGCATCCAGGAACACCTCGCGCCCCGCCATCAGCTCCGCCCACACCGCCCGCGCCACCACATCGCGCGGGGCCAGCTCGGCGCCGGGCACATGGGCGAGGAAGCGGGTGCCGTCGGCGGTGACGAGAAGGGCCCCCTCCCCGCGCACGGCTTCGCTGACCAGGGAGAGCGGCCGCGCCCCGCCAGCCAAAGCGGTGGGGTGGAACTGCACGAATTCCAGGTCCGCCAGCTCGGCCCCTGCCCGCGCGGCCAGCGCCAGGCCCAGGCCAAAGGAGGAATCGGGATTGGTGGTGTGCTCGAACAGGGCACCCACGCCCCCGGTGGCCAGCACCACCTGGCGGGTGCGCAGCAGGGCGCCGCCATGGCCGCCCGCCACCAGCACGCCGGCAATGGCCCCGTCCGCCGTCACCAGCCGGCGGACCTCCACCCCCTCCACCACCGTGACGGAGGGACAGGCGCGCACGGCGGCGGCCAGGGCGCGCACCAGTTCCCGCCCGGTGGCGTCGCCGTGGGCGTGGACGATGCGGCGGCGGCTGTGGGCCGCCTCCAGGCCAAGGGCGAGGCGCCCGCCCCGGTCGCGGTCGAAGCGCGTGCCGATGGCGGCCAGATCGGAGATGGCCGCAGGAGCGGCTGAGAGGATGCGGCGCGCCATGTCGGCGTCGCACAGGCCGTCGCCGGCGGCCAGGGTATCGGCGAGATGCAACTCGGCGTCGTCATCTTCGCCCATGCTGGCGGCCATGCCACCCTGGGCCAGGGGGCTCGATCCGTCGTCGCCCAGCAGGGCGCGGGTGAGGAGAACCACCGGGCGCGGCGCCAGGAATAGGGCCGCCGAGAGCCCTGCCACCCCGCCGCCGATGATGACGGGCCGGTCATCGAGGCCGGCGAGGGAGCCGGTGACGGCGGTCACAGCTCCAGCATCCGTTCCACCGAGCGGCGGGCGCGGGCCGCCACGTCGGGGTCGATTTCCACCACGTGCAGGTTCTCCTCCAGCGCGGTGCGAATGTTGGCGATGGTGATCTTCTTCATGTGCGGGCACAGATTGCAGGGCCGCACGAACTCCAGATCGGGATATTGCAGGGAGACATTGTCGCTCATGGAGCATTCGGTCAGCAGAACGACGCTGCTCGGCCGCTTCTCGCCCACATAATCGGCCATGGCGGCGGTGGAGCCGGCGAAATCCGCCACCTTCACCACCTCCGGCGGGCATTCGGGATGCACCAGCACCGTCACGCCGGGATGGGCCTCCCGCAGCTCCGCCACGTCGGCGGCGGTGAAGCGCTCGTGCACCTCACATTGGCCGGGCCAGGACACGATTTCGATGCCGGTCTCATTGGCCACGTTCGCCGCCAGATACTGGTCGGGCAGCATGATGACCTTCGGCACGCCGAAGGAATTGACCACCTTCCTGGCATTGCCCGAAGTGCAGCAGATGTCCACTTCCGCCTTCACCGCCGCCGAGGTGTTCACATAGGCGATGACCGGCAGGCCGGGATGCTCCCGGCGCATCTGCCGCACGCCTTCCGGGGTGATGGATTCGGCGAGCGAGCAGCCGGCGGTGGGATCGGGGATCAGCACCGTCTTGTCGGGATTGAGGAGCTTGGCCGTCTCGGCCATGAAATACACGCCCGCCAGCACGATCACGTCGGCGTCCGTGGTGGCCGCCTCGCGGGCGAGGGTGAGGCTGTCGCCCACGATATCCGCCACGCAGTGGTAGATTTCGGGGGTCTGGTAATTGTGGGCGAGGATGACCGCGTTGCGCTCGATCTTCAGATGCTGGATCGCCTCCACATCATCCGAAAGCAGCTCCCATTCGGCGGGATGAATGATGCGCTTCACCCGCTCGTAGAGATGGGAGTTGCGCTGGGTCGCGGTGCCCACCGAGGGCATGTCGACACGGGTGACATTGGTCATATGGCTATACTCAGTTTGAGCATATATTGGCTATATGCTTACCCTGAGCATAAGCCCTGTCAAGTGCGGGCGAGGGGGAGTTTTGTTCCCGCGAAGGCGCGCTCGGCCAGCACGGCGTGGCGGAAGCGGAAGAGTTTCGCAGGCCGGCCAATGCTTTCGGAGGTCATTTCGCCGGTTTCCTCAACCAGCTCCTGCTGCTCCATGAGCCGGCGAAAATTCTGCTTGTGAACGGTGCGTCCGGCAAGTGCTTCAACGCAACGTTGCAATTGCAGCAGAGTGAAGGTGTCGGGCATCAGCTCGAAGACCACCGGGCGATATTTGATCTTGGCCCGCAGCCGGGCGATGCCAGTGGCGAGGATCCGGCGATGATCACCGATCATGGCGCTGCCGGGTACCAGCTCTTGGACCAGCCCTTGGGGGTCGACGCCCCGGCCGTTGCGACCCTCGGGCACCAGACCGGCCTCGTACAGCAGCTCGTAACGCTGCAGGGTCAGCTCCTCATTCCAGGGCTGCTCGTCGAGCCCGAAGGCGGTGGCGGCGCGCTGGTGGCGGGCGTCGCGGGCCGCCGCGCCCGGCGCCTCCCCGCTCCAGTCCGCGAGGGCGGGAGCAATGACCTGGCCGATAACGGGCGGAAGCCCGGCGCGGTGGTCCTCCCAGGGGAAGTAGTCGTACCAGCTGCGCCAGCCGCCCTCCCCGTCCGAAAGCTCGCGGGTGAGGCCGAGATAGCTGATGGAAATGGTGCGCGCCCCGCTCTCCCCGCCCCGATCCTTGTCGGCGAAGGTGTAGAGCTGCTCCACATAGCCGAGCGGATGGTGGGTCTGCTGTTCCACCCACGCGCGCAGGCCCGATTGCAGTGAGCGATGGCCGAGCTCGAACGGGCCGGAAGGCAGGGCCCGCCCGCGATCCAGCGTCATCACCCGCGGCGCGCCCGACGATACCGCCACCAGAACGGCGATGAGGTCCGCCTGGATGGCGTGGACGGCGGCGGGGTCAGCGCCCTCGCCGGGCTTGGTCCGCTCGCTGGGCTGTGTCATGGACGCGGCTTCCACGGAGATCGCATTGCGCGGGGCTTGGAGGGCCGCTTCGGGGCGGCCGGCTGGCCCGCGCGCGGCGGCCGGGCCTCAGGCATTGGCGGCCAGGCCCTGCGGCTCGGCCGGTTCCGGCGCGGCGAGGCGTACGCTGCCCTTGCCGCTCTTCTTCACCTCATACATGGCCGTATCCGCGCGCCGCATCAGGGCGGCGGCATTGTTGGCATGCAGGGGATAGAGGGCGATGCCGATGCTGGCGCCGACGGTGACGGAGGCGGGCGGAGTGGCCTGGCTCAGCTCATAGGGCTCGCGCAGCGCCGTGCACAGCCGCTCGCCCTGGGCGAGAGCCACGCGCTCGTCCGGCAGGTCCACCATGATCACGGCGAACTCGTCGCCCGACAGCCGCACGGCGAAATCCTCGTGCCGCAGGTTGGTGCGCAGGCGCTGGGCAATGGTGCACAGCAGCTCGTCCCCCGCGGCGTGGCCGTGGCGGTCATTCACCTGCTTGAAGCCGTCAATGTCGATGTACAGCAGCGCGAATGCGCGCCCGGCCTGCTCAGCCTGGGCGAAGGCGCGGGAGAGGTGCTCCATGAACAGGATGCGGTTGCCGAGGCCGGTGAGGGAATCGTGGGTGGCCATGTGGCGCACCTGCTTTTCCACCCGCCGGCGTTCCTCTATCTCCACTTCGAGCTGGCGATTGCGCTTCTCCAGCTCCTCCATGGCGGCCTTCAGGCGCATCTTGGAGGTGTGCAGTTCCAGGAACACCGTGACCTTGGAGAGCAGGACGGCATCATTGATGGGCTTGGCGATGTAGTCCACCGCGCCGAAGGTGTAGCCCTTCAGGCGGTTGATGTCGTCGAGATAGGCGGCGGTCACGAACACGATGGGGATGTCACACGTGGCCGGATCGTTGTTGAGGAGGGAGGCCACCTCGAACCCGTCCATGTCCGGCATCTGCACGTCGAGCAGGATCAGAGCGAAGCGGTGGTCGAGGCACAAAGCGAGCGCCTCGTTGCCGGATTTCGCCTCGTAGATGTCCGCATCGACAGCCGCCAGCAGGCGGCGCATGCCGGCGAGATTGGCGGCGACATCATCCACCACCAGGATCTTGGGACGGGCTTCGACGCCGGATGTCTCGTTCATGACCGGCAGGCCTTGTTGATGAACCCCGCGAGCTCCTCGATGGGGCCGCACAGGTCCGCGCCAGCGCGCTCCAGGGCCGCCCGCGGCATCGTCGCCACTTCGGCATCTTCCGGAGCTTGTACCAAGGCGAGGCCTCCCAACTGACGGATCTGCGCAAGACCCTCCGCACCGTCGCTGCTAGCTCCGGTGAAAACGACACCAATAAGGCTTTTCTGGTACGCCCGCGCTGCCGTTTCGAACAGGACGTCGATCGAAGGTCGGGAGAAGCACACTTTCGGGTCCACTGAAAGGGAAAAGTGCCGATCGGGCTCGATCAGCAGGTGATAGCCGGCGGGTGCCACATGCACGTGTCCCGCGCTCACGGGGGTGCGTTCCTGCGCCAGTTGCACCGGCAGCCGCGAGCGCTGCGCCAGCATCTCATGGAGCAGATCAGGCCCCTGCGGACCCACGTGATTCACCACCACCACCGCCGCGGGAAGATCGCCATCGAGACACGCCAGCAGGCGCTGGAGGGCGCTGGGCCCCCCGGCGGAAGCGCCGATCACGACCGCTCCTCCCATAGCGTCAGCCTCCGCTCTTGCGCCGGTAGAGCTGGGCATCAAGGTCGAGAACCTGGAACTTCTCGCGCGCGGCGCTGAACTGCAGGTTCTCGCGGGTGCCGATGCACAGGAAGCCGCCGCGCACCAGGCTGTCGGCGAACATGCCCAGCACCCGGTCCTGCAGCGGGTTGGAGAAATAGATGAGCACGTTGCGGCACAAGATGAGGTGCGCTTCGCAGAACACCGCGTCGGTGACGAGATTGTGCTCGGCGAAGGTGACGTGGGAAATCAGCCGCTCGTCCAGTTTCAGGAAGTCGTAGCGCGCGTGGTAATAGTCGGAGAAGCTGAGCGCGCCGCCGCTGTCCAGGTAGCGGCGGGAGGCATCGCGCGCGTCCTGGAGGGGAAAGATGCCCTCCCGCGCCCGTGCCAGGGCGTCGGCCGAAATGTCGGTGGCGTAGATGCGCGCGCGCTCATACAGCCCGGCTTCCATGAGCAGGATGGCGAGCGAGTACACCTCCTGCCCGTGGGCGCAGCCCGCCTGCCAGATGTTGATGGCCGGGTATGAGGAGAGGATGGGAAACACCTTCTCCTTCAAGGCTCGGAATACGTGCGGATCGCGAAAGAACTCCGATACCGGCACCGACAGGTTGGAGATGGCGTCGGCGACGCGATCGGGGTGATGCAGCAGCAGGTCCGTGAGCGCGCTGATGGTGGGCGCGCGGAACTGCGTCTGAAGATTGCGCACGCGGCGCGTGAGCGAGGCGCGGCTATAGCCCGAGAAGTCGTAGCCGTAGCGCCGGTCCAGCGCCGTCACGAACAGGTCGAGCTCCAGCTCTTCCAGGGCCAGAAGATCGTTGGGGTCGGTCATCGGGGCGGCAGCCAGGCGCGGATCATGGAAAGCAGCTTCGGCACGTCGATGGGCTTGGAGAGATAGTCGCTGGCGCCGGCGGCCAGGCACTTCTCGCGGTCATCCTTCATGGCCTTGGCGGTGAGGGCGATGATGGGCAGCTTGGCGAATTGCGGCCGCTTGCGGATCTCCTCCATGGCCTCGTAGCCGTCCATCACCGGCATCATGATGTCCATGAGCACGATCTCGAGATCCGGGTGAGTGTCCAGCTGGCTGACCGCCTTGGCGCCGTCCTGGGCCAGTGTCACCTCGATGCCCTTGCCGCGCAGCACCTTGGCGAGGGCGTAGATGTTGCGCATGTCGTCGTCGACCAGCAGCAGCCGGCGGCCCTTCAGGTCGCCGTCCGGGTCGTCGCCGAGGGCCTTCGCCTCCTGCCGCACCGAGTGCAGGAACAGGCTCACCTCGTCCATGAGCCGCTCGGGAGAGCGCGCGCCCTTGATGACGATGCTGTCGGTGAAGGCGCGCAGCTTCAGGCTTTCCTCGGGGGTGAGGTCGCGGCCGGAATAGACCACCACCGGCACCTGCCGGCCGCTGGCGGCGATGCGCTCCAGAAGCTCGAAGCCGGACATGCCGGGCAGGCCGAGATCCAGCACCACGCAATCCACGTTCTCGCGGCCGATGAGTTCCAGCGCCTCCTCGCCGCTGCCGGCCTCCAGGATCTGCACATGCTCGCCGCCGATGAGCTTGCGCACGGCCAGGCGCGCGCCCGCATCGTCGTCCACCACCAGCACCGAGCGCGGCTGGTCGAGGGAGAAATGAGTGAGGGTGGCGAGGGCGCCGCTGAGGTCTTCCGCGCTCACCGGCTTGGTAAGGAAGCCCACCGCGCCGAGGTCGCGCCCGCGCTTGGCCTCGTCGAGGGCGGAGACGAAGTGCACCGGAATGTGGCGGGTGGAAGCGTCCGCCTTCAGCCGCTCGATGACGGTCCAGCCGTCCATGCCGGGCAGCATCACGTCCAGCAGGATGCCGGTGGGCCGGTAGCGGCGGGCGAGGTCCAGCCCGCTCTCGCCGTCCATGGCGGCGAGCACCTGATAGCCCTTGCGTCGGACCAGGTTCACCAGCGTGCGGGCGAAGGCGGGGTCGTCCTCCACCACCAGGATGGTGGTGCCGCCCTCCTTCAGCGCTTCGCGATCATCCTCCACCACCAGGGCGGGCCGCGGCCGGGGCGCGGGCATCACCGGCGGGCGGGCCGGGGCGGGGACCGGGGCGGGGCCCGCCACATCGGCGTGGTCCACCTCGCCGACGGGCAGGGTGACGCGGAAGGTGGAGCCCTGGCCGAGCTGGCTTTCCACCGTCACGTCGCCGCCCAGCAGGCCGGCCAGCCGCTGGGTGATGGCGAGGCCGAGGCCGGTGCCGCCGAACTGCCGGCGGGTGGACGCGTCCACCTGCTCGAAGGCCTGGAAGATGCTTTCCTTCTTGTCCTCGGGAATGCCGATGCCGGTGTCGGTCACGCTCACCACCAGCTTGTCCCCGGCGCCGGGGGCGAAGGTGACGCTGACGCCGCCCTCGCTGGTGAACTTGAAGGCATTTGCCAGAAGGTTGTTGGTGATCTGCTCCAGCTTGCCGTCGTCGGTCAGGATATGGGCCGGCGCGTCGGGCTGCACGGTGACGGTGAAGTCGAGGCCCTTTTCCTGCGCCACATGGCGGAAGTTGCGCTCCATGCGGGTGGCGACGGCGCCGATGCTCACCGGCTCGTGCACCACGTCCATCTTGCCCGCCTCCACCTTCGAGAGGTCGAGGATGTCGTTGATGAGGCGCAGCAGGTTGGTGCCGGAAGAATGGATGATGCCGGCGGCTTCCACCTCGTCGGCGTCGAGGTGCTTGTTGTGGTTCTCGGACAAATCGTGGGCGAGGATGAGCAGGCTGTTGAGCGGCGTGCGCAGCTCGTGGGACATGTTGGCCAGGAACTGGGACTTGTACTGGTTGGCGCGGGCCAGCTCGTCGGCCCGGGCCTCGGCCTCCTGGTTGAGGGTCTCCAGCGCCGCCTTCTGCTCGGTCAGCTCCTCGGAATTGCGGCGCAGCCCGTCATTGGTGCGCTGGAGCTCCTCGGCCTGCACCCGCAGTTCTTCCTCGGAGGCGGCCAGCTTCTGCGACTGCTGCTGAAGCTGCTCGTTGGTGGCGCGCAGCTCCTCCTGCTGGGTGCGCAGCTCCTCCTCCGCCACCCGCAGCTCGGTGGTCTGGCGCTGGGTCTGCTCCAGCAGCTCCAGGGTGCGGATGGCGCGCGAGAGGTTGTCGAGGGACAGGGCGATGACGGGCGCCGTGTCCTTCAGCAGGCGCTGGCGGGCGCCGGCGATGGGCTCGAAGCTCGCGAACTCGATGACGCCCAGTAGCCGATCCTTGTTGATGACGGGCACCGCCGCCACCGCCAGCGGCGGGGCCTCGCCGGTGCCGGAATGGATGCGGACATAGTCGCCGGGCACCGGGGAGAGCACGATCGGCCGGCGCTCACGGGCGCACTGGCCCACCAGCCCCTCGCCCAGCTTGTAGCTGGTGGACAGGTGGCGCCGCGCCTCATAGGCATAGGTGCCGGTGAGGTTCAGCGTCCGGCTGGCGTCGTCGAAGGCGTAGAACACCCCCACCCCGGCATTGAGCCGCGGCGCCAGCTCCTCCAGGAGATCGTTGGCGAAGGTGGAAAGGTCTTCCGCCTGCTGCAGCTTCTCGGACACCGCGGCGACGCCGGTCTTCACCCAGTCGCTCTCGTGAGTGTCCACCGCCATGGCCTTGAACACCTTCAGGGCGCGGGCGATGGTGCCGACCTCGTCGCGCCGGTCGGCGAATGGAATCTTGATGCTCAAATCGCGATTGGCGATCTGCTCCATGTGGGAGGCGAGCTGCCGCAGCGGCCGGCTGATGAGGCGCGAGGTGATGAACAAGGCACCGATGCCTGCCGCAAGCGTCATGATGAGCGCGATGGCATCGATGAACTTCAGCATGTTCTCGACACGCTCGAGCTGGTTGCGCGCCCCTTCCAGGCGCGCGGCGGCAAAGGAATCGATCTGCTCCAGGGTGCGCAGCAGGACGAAGCTGCCGTTCGCGCCCTGCTCGGCCTCCAGGAAGCGCCGCAGGGCGAAATTCTCGGCATCCGCCGAGGTGTCGCCGCGCTCGGTGAGGGCGACGAGGGGCGCGGCGGAGTTCTCCGACCAGCGCTCGTTGATCTGCCCCGCCCGATCGGCGGCCGCGCGCATTTCTGGGGTGTCGGCGGTGGCCTGCTGGAGCGCCTCGATGGCGTCGGAGACGGCATCGTCCGCGCCTTCCAGGCGCTTGGCGAGGGTGGCCGGCGCGCTGAACGCGGCGTGCACCACTTCCAGCCGGCGCCGGTTGACCGCGCGCGTCGCCGTATTGGCAAGGGTGACCTCTCGCACCAGCATGTCGGACTGGGCCTGCAGGTCGTTGGCCACCTTCAGCGTCAGGCTGTTGGCGCCGAGCACCACCAGGAAGAACACCAGCAGGATGATGACCACCCCGCCGAACTTCCATTGCAGCGGCAGGTTCGCCAGCCAGGAGCTGTTCGAGGCGCTGGCGGGCGCCGAGGCCGATGCGGTGGTCGAGGTGGCCTCGGACGT
This sequence comes from Xanthobacter variabilis, assembly GCF_043831965.2. Lineage (NCBI taxonomy): Bacteria > Pseudomonadati > Pseudomonadota > Alphaproteobacteria > Hyphomicrobiales > Xanthobacteraceae > Xanthobacter > Xanthobacter variabilis. The sequence continues at coordinate 922,977 of NZ_CM195533.1, read as the reverse complement.
TACGCCGGACGTTGCGTCGGACATGCGCTTCCCCATGATGCTGCGACGGGCTCGGCCGGCAATGAAACAGGCAATCGGAAAAAAGTGCTGAAGCGACGGGGGAATTTCCCCGCGCTCAGGGCAGGATTTCCCGCACGCGCTCCATGGGCCGGCACAGGCGCACGCCCTTTTCGGTGAATACGAACGGTCGCTCGATCAGGGCCGGATGGGCGATCAGGGCATCGAGCAGCGCATCGTCCGAGAGGGAGGGGTCGTCGAGGCCCAGCTCGGTGTAGAGAGCGCCCTTGCGGCGCACCACGTCGCGCACGCAAACGCCCGCCGCGGTGATGGCCGCGGCCAGCTCCGCGCGGGTGGGCGGCGTTTTCAGATATTGCACGATGGTCGGCTCAATGCCTGCCTCGCGCAGCAAGGCCAGCGTGTTGCGCGAGGTGCCGCAGGACGGGTTGTGCCAGATGGTAACGGGGGACGAGCCGCTCATGGGCGAAGGCTCCGGAACAGGTGGGGAAGCGGCGCCGCGAACGTGGCGCGATGCCATCAAGCGGCCGTGGAATGGGGCTGTCAATCGCCGCCTCGATCGCCCTCCCCCGCCGGTTTGGATGGCTGCGCGCCGCCCCCGCGCCATTCGGTCGCGGCCGCGCCTTGGTAGCCAAAGACCGCGCGGCCTTTCCGCCGCGGGATGGCGACGGGCGGCGCCTGGGGTGTGGCGCGGGGGCGGCGGGTCTGGCATTCTCGCCGCCGACCGTGCCAATCGACATGTATAAAGGCCGGACCATGGTACCTGAAATGGCATCTGGCGCCGAAGGCCAGACGGAAGGCAGCGGGCGCGTCGTCGCCCTGCGTGGCGCGGTGATCGATGTCCGCTTCACCGCCGGCACGCTGCCACCCGTGGAGGATGCGCTGTGGGTGGAGGATCCCCAGCGCGGCCGGGTGCTTGCAGAGGTGCAGAGCCACCTCGATCTCGAAACCGTGCGCGCCATCGCGCTCCAGCCCACCTCGGGCCTCAAGCGCGGGGATGTGGTGGCGCGGGTCGGCGGCCCGCTCTCGGTGCCGGTGGGAGACCACGTGCTCGGCCGTCTCCTGGATGTGGCCGGCAATGTGGGCGATAAGGGCGCGCCTTTGCCCGCCGATGGGCCGCGCCGGCCCATTCATGCCGCCCCGCCCGCCTTCGCCGACCAGAGCGGCGCCACCGAGATCTTCGCCACCGGCATCAAGGTGCTGGACCTGCTGGCCCCCCTCGCCCAGGGTGGCAAGGCGGCCATGTTCGGCGGCGCCGGCGTCGGCAAGACCGTGCTGGTGATGGAGCTGATCCACGCCATGGTGGCGAGCTATCAGGGCATCTCGGTGTTCGCCGGCATCGGCGAGCGTTCCCGCGAGGGGCATGAGATGCTGCTCGACATGACCAATTCCGGCGTGCTGGAACGCACTGTCCTGGTCTATGGCCAGATGAACGAGCCGCCCGGCGCCCGCTGGCGGGTGCCCATGACGGCGCTGACCATCGCCGAATATTTCCGCGATGAGAAGCACCAGAACGTGCTGCTGCTGATGGACAACGTATTCCGCTTCGTCCAGGCGGGTGCGGAGGTGTCGGGTCTGCTGGGCCGCCTGCCCTCGCGCGTCGGCTACCAGCCCACGCTCGCGAGCGAAGTGGCGGCGCTGGAAGAGCGCATCGCCTCCGTGGGCGGCGCCGCCGTCACGGCCATCGAGGCGGTCTATGTGCCGGCGGACGATTTCACCGATCCGGCGGTGACCACCATTGCCGCCCATGTGGATTCCACCGTGGTGCTCTCCCGCGCCATGGCGGCGGAGGGCATGTATCCGGCGGTGGACCCCATCGCCTCGTCCTCCATTCTGCTCGATCCGCTGATCGTCGGCGAGGAGCACGCCAAGGTCGCCATCGACGTGCGCCGGACCATCGAGCACTATCGCGAGCTGCAGGATGTCATCTCCCTGCTGGGCATGGAGGAATTGGGGGCGGAGGATCGCCGCATCGTGGAGCGCGCGCGCAAGCTGCAGCGCTTCCTCACCCAGCCTTTCGCGGTGACGGAAGCCTTCACCGGGGTGCCCGGCCGCTCGGTCCCGGTGAAGGCGACGGTGGCTGGCTGCAAGGCCATCCTGGCGGGCGATTGCGACGACTGGCGCGAAAGCTCGCTCTACATGGTGGGCGACCTGGAGGAGGCCCGCGCCAAGGAGGAAGCCGCCCGCAAGCCCGCCTCCAGTGCGGCGGGAGGCGCAGCGTGAGCCGCACGTTGACGCTCACCGTCACCACCCCCACCAAGGTCCTTGTGCAGGGCCTGGAGGTCGCCGCCGTGCGGGCGGAGGATGAGAGCGGCAGCTTCGGCATCCTGCCCGGCCACACGGATTTCCTCACCGTCCTGCCCGCCTCGGTGGTGCGCTGGCGCACGCCGGACGATGTGACCCATTATTGCGCCCAGGGCGGCGGCCTGCTCACGGTGGAAGGCGGCGCCAAGGTGGCGGTGGCCTGCCGGCAGGGCACCCTGGGCGACGACCTCGCCACCCTGGAAAGCGAGGTGGAGCGCCTGCGCGCGGCGGAGACCGACACCGAGCGCAAGGCCCGCGTGGAGCAGATGCGCCTTCATGCCAATGCGGTGCGACAGCTCATGCGCTTCCTGCGGCCCGAGCGGCCCGGCACCTTTGGCGCCGTGGGCGCGGAAGCCGACGGCACCAATACGGACGAGGTGTCGTGATGGTCGGGCTCGAACCCCTGGACGCCCCGGAAGACGGGCGCGGCGCGCAAGACGGAGCGCAAGGCCACGCGGAAGACCGGCTGGCCGCGGCGGCGCGCCAGGCGGCGGACCGGGCGCGGCGGGGGCGGGAGAATCCCGAGCCTTCCCTCGGTGCGCGCCTGGGGCAGATGGGCATTCTGGGCTGGACCATCGTGGTGCCCACCCTCATCGGCATGGTGGTGGGGCGCTGGCTCGATGGGGTGTTCCATTCCGGCATCACTTTCGCCGCCGCGCTGCTCATGCTCGGGGCGGCGTTCGGCCTGTGGTCGGCCTGGCGGTGGATGCACCGGGCCGTGGGGAAGGACCAATGAGCATGCCGCTTTCCGCCTTCGTGTCGAACCTGCTGCCGGCTGTGCCTGAGCTCGGCCCGGTGTCGGGCGCGGCGGTCGGTCTCGGCGTGGGGCTCATCGCCGGCGGGGCCTATTTCGCCTCGCTGTGGTGGAACACGCGTCTTTATCTGGAAGGTGGACGGGCACTGCTCGCCATATTGCTCCAGGTGGTGCGCTTCGCGCTGCTGCTGGTGGCGCTGGCGGCCTTGGCCCTGTTCGGCGCGCTGCCGCTGCTGATGGGGGCGGTGGGGCTGCTGATCGCCCGCACCCTGGTGGTGCGGCGGCTGGGAAGGATGGCCTGATGCAATCGCCCCTCGCCATCGAGCCATTGTTCCATCTGGGGCCCGTGCCGGTGACCGAGCCGGTGGTGGTCACCTGGGGCATCCTTCTGGCCCTCGGCGGCGGCGCCTATCTCGCCACACGCCATCTCAAGCTGGTGCCCGGGCGCGGACAGGCGCTGCTGGAGGCGGTGGTGTCCACAATCGACAGTCAGATCCGCGACACCATGCAGGTGGACCCCGCGCCCTATCGGGCGCTCATCGGCGGCATCTTCCTGTTCGTGCTCACGGCCAACTGGGTGTCGCTCATCCCCGGCCTGGAGCCGCCCACGGCCCATGTGGAGACCGACGCGGCGCTCGCCCTCATCGTGTTCGTGGCGACCATCGGCTACGGCATCAAGGCGCGGGGATTGGCGGGTTATCTGAAGACCTTCGCCGAGCCCACCTGGGTGATGATCCCGCTCAATGTGGTGGAGCAGATCACGCGCACCTTCTCCCTGGTGGTGCGCCTGTTCGGCAATATCATGAGCGGGGTGTTCGTCATCGGCATCATCTTGTCTTTGGCGGGGCTGCTGGTGCCCATTCCCCTGATGGCGCTCGACCTGCTCACCGGGGCGGTGCAGGCCTATATCTTCGCGGTGCTCGCCACCGTCTTCATCGGCGCGGCGGTCAGCGAGGGCGAGGCCCCCGCCCCTCAAGCCCCCTCGCCGCCTCAGAAGACGGAGGCGTCGTGAGCCCTCCGCCCTCCCCTGCCTTTCCTCCCGCCATTTTCGCGAAACCCTTGCGGCGCCGGCTTCCCGCCGGGGCTCTCTTTGAGAAGGAGCGCTAGACGCCATGGACAATCTCATCCAAGTGGTCTCCATCGCTGCGGCCGCCATGGCCGTGTCGTTCGGCGCCATCGGCCCGGCGCTGGGCGAAGGGCGCGCGGTGGCGGCCGCCATGGACGCCATCGCCCGCCAGCCCGAATCCGCCGGCACCCTCTCGCGCACGCTGTTCGTGGGCCTCGCCATGATCGAGACCATGGCCATCTACTGCCTGGTCATCGCGCTCTTGGTGCTGTTCGCCAATCCGTTCGTGAAGTAGCGGCCCATGACCATCGACTGGTGGACGCTCGCGCTGCAGGCGATCAACGTCCTGGTCCTGCTGTTCATTCTCTCGCGCTTCCTGTTTCGCCCCGTTGTGGCCATGATGGCGGAGCGGCAGGCGGCGGCCACCCGCGACCTCGACGCCGCCCGCGCCGCCCGCACCGCCGCCGAGGCCGAACAGGCCAAGGCCAAGGCGGCGGCCGCCGCCATCGCCGCCGCGCGCAAGGACAAGCTGGACGCCGCCGCCACCGATGCGGAAGCGCAGAAAAAGGCCCTGCTCGCTGCCGCCCGGGCGGAGGTTGAGGCGCTGCGCAAGGGCGCGGAAGCCGAGATTTCCGCCGCCCGCGCCACCGCCGAGCGGGAGGATGCGGACCGCGCCAGCCATCTGGCGGTGGACATCGCCGCCCGCCTGCTCACCCGCGTGCCGGCGGAGGCGCAGGTTTCCCCCTTCATCGGCGATCTGGCGGACGGCGTGGCGGCGCTGCCCGAGGCCTCGCGCACCACCCTCGCAGCGGCGGAAGGCCCGCTCGCCCTCAAGGCCCCCCGCGCCCTCACCGAGGCGGAGGCGGACGCCTGCCGCACGAAGCTCACTGCCGTGCTCGGCCGGCCGGTGACGCTGGCGGTGGAGGTGGTGCCGGAGCTGATCGCGGGCCTGGAACTGGATGCGCCCCATGCGGTGGTGCGCAACACCTTCCGCGCCGATCTCGATCGCATCCTGAAGGAGCTCACGCGCCATGGAGCATGATGCGCCCACTTCGGACGCGGCCCCCGCCGACTGGCTCGCCCGGGGCCGCCAAGCCGTCGCCCGCGCCGACCTTTCCGTGGAAGCCGAGGCCATCGGGCGGGTGGAGGAGGTGGCGGACGGCATTGCCCGCGTCTCCGGTTTGCCCGACGTGCGGCTCGATGAGATCCTGAAATTCGAGGGCGGCCGCCTGGGCTACGCCTTGACCCTGGACGCCGACGCCATCGGCGCCGTGCTGCTGGACGATGCGGCCGCCATCGCCGCCGGCTCCAAGGTCACGGGTTCCGGCGAGGTCGTGCGGGTGCCGGTGGGCGAGGGGCTGCTCGGCCGCGTGGTGGACCCGCTGGGGCGTCCGCTGGACGGCGGCCCGCCCATTGCCGCGCAGGCGCTCCACCCCATCGAACGGCCCGCGCCCGCCATCATCGAGCGCGACCTCGTGAGCGCGCCGGTGGAAACGGGCGTTCTGGTGGTGGATTCCCTGTTCGCGTTGGGGCGCGGCCAGCGCGAGCTGATCATCGGCGATCGCGCCACCGGCAAGACGGCGGTGGCGGTGGATGCCATCATCAACCAGAAGAGTTCGGACATCATCAGCGTCTACGTGGCGGTGGGCCAGCGCGCCAGCGCCGTGGAGCGGGTGATCGAGGCCATCAAGGCCCATGGCGCGCCCGAGCGCTGCATCTTCGTGGTGGCGGAAGCCTCGGCCGCACCGGGGCTGCAATGGATCGCGCCCTTCGCCGGCTTCACCATGGCCGAATATTTCCGCGACAAAGGCGGCCATGCGCTGATCGTGGTGGACGATCTCACCCGTCACGCCGCCACCCATCGCGAGCTTGCCCTCCTCACCCGCGAGCCGCCGGGGCGCGAGGCCTATCCCGGCGACATCTTCTATGTGCATGCCCGCATGCTGGAGCGGGCGGCCAAGCTTTCGCCTGAGCTGGGCGGCGGCTCGCTCACCGCGCTGCCGGTGGCCGAGACGGATGCGGGCAATCTCTCCGCTTATATTCCCACCAATCTCATCTCCATCACCGATGGCCAGATCGTGCTCGATTCGCGCCTGTTCGCGGCCAATCAGCGCCCGGCGGTGGATGTGGGCCTCTCGGTCTCCCGCGTGGGCGGCAAGGCGCAGAAACGGGCGCTGCGCGATGTTTCGGGGCGGCTGCGGCTCGATTATTCCCAGTTCCTGGAGCTGGAGATGTTCACCCGTTTCGGTGGCATCTCCGACACGCGGGTGAAGGCGCAAATCACCCGTGGCGAGCGCATCCGCGCTCTGCTCACCCAGCCGCGCTTCGCCAATCTGCGGCTGGTGGATCAGGTGGCCTTGCTGGCGGCGCTGGCCGATGGCGTGTTCGACGCGCACCCGCCGGAGCTCATCCCCCTGCTGCGCGCGCGCCTGCCGGTCCATCTCGACCAGAATGGCGGGCCTGAGGTGGCGGAGCTCGCGCAGACGGGCCAGCTCAAGGACGAGACGCGGAAGAAGCTGACCGATTTGGTGCGGGGTCTGGCGGAGGATCTGGCCGGGGGGCTGCCGTCGTGACAGAGCGGCTGATCGATGTCACCCAGCGCATCCGCACGGTGCATCAATTGTCCGCCGTCATCAGCGCCATGCGCGGCATCGCCGCCGCCCGCGCGCGGGAGGCACGGGCCCAGCTCGACGGCATCCGCGCCTATGCGCGCACCATCGGCGAGGGCATCGGCCACGCTCTGGCTTTTCTGCCACCGGGGCAGGGGGCGCCGGCGCATCCGGAAGGCGGGCACCACGGGCGGCTCGTCATCGCCTTGTGCGCGGAACAGGGGTTCGCGGGGGCCTTCAGCGCCCATGTGCTGGATGCGGCCGAACGGGTGCGTGCGCGGGCGGCGGACCGGCCCTTCACCCTCTTCATCGTGGGCGATCGGGGCCTGTTGGTGGCGGAGGAGAAGGGCCTTTCCTACGACTGGTCCGCGCCCATGATCGCCCATCCCGACCAGGCGCCCGCTTTGGCCAGCCGCGTGGTGGACGCGCTCTATGCCCGGCTGGAGGGTGGGCCGGAAGTGAGCCTGCTGCACGCATTGCCCGGGGACGGCGCCGCCCAGGTGGCGGAAAAGCGCTTGGTGCCGTTCGATTTCGCGCGCTTCCCTTTGGCCCGGCACGCGGTGCCGCCGCTGACCAACCTGCCGCCGGACCTGCTGCTGGCGCGCCTTGTGGAAGAATATGTGTTCACCGAGGTGGCGGAGGCGGTCATGCTCTCCTTCGCCGCGGAGAACGAGGCGCGCATGCGGGCCATGATCGCGGCCCGCGCCAATGTGGACAAGACGTTGGAAACTCTTGTCGCCCGCTCCCGCCAGTTGCGGCAGGAGGAGATCACCAACGAGATCGTGGAGCTAGCCGGCGGCGCGGCCGCGAGCGCCAGCCGCCAGTGAGGGCAGGGGCTCCGGCGGATGGCAAAAAGGCCCCTGAGCTTTCGGCAGGGGCCTTTGGCCAAACCGTGCGGCGTTGGAGCGAACACGCCCGGTCCGATAGCGGCCGATGGGGTCAGATCGCCGGCGTAAGGGGCCCGGAATCCTGCTCCACCGCCGCCTCGGCCGGCTGCTCCAGCCGGTGGGAGATGATGGCGAGCAGCATGGCGATGGCCGCAAGGGTCGCCCCCATCCAGGGCAGCTCCATATAGCCGAGGCCGATGGAGAGCCCGAAGCCGCCCAGGCCGGCGCCGATGGCATTGCCCAGGTTGAACGCCCCCTGATTGATGGTGGAGGCCAGGTTGGGCGCGCCTGCCGCTTCCTTCACCACCTGCATCTGCAGCGGCGCCACCAGCGCGAATGCGAGCGCGCCCCACACGAACAAGGTGATGGCCGCCGGCAGCGGATGGGCGCTGGTGAGCGGAAACAGGGCCAGCAGCACCACTTCCACCGCCGTCACGCCAATGACAGTCGGCATCAGGCTGCGATCGGCCAGCCAGCCCCCGCCGAAATTACCCGCCGTGAGGCCGACGCCGAACACCAGCAGCATCAGCGTGACCCCATGGGCGGAGACGCCGGTATGCCCGGTGAGGATGGGCGCGATGTAGGTGAACACGCTGAACAGGCTGGACGAGGCCACGATGGAAATGAGCATGGCCAGCATTACCTGGACGCTGCCGATGGCCTTCGCCTCGCGCTTCAGCTCCAGGCGCGGCGCCGGCAGCTCGCGCGGCAGCCAGACGGCGAGGGCGATCGCCGCCAGGACGCCGATGCCGACCACCGCCAGGAAGGTGTCGCGCCAGGAGAAGACCTCGCCCATGGCGGTGCCGAGCGGCACGCCCAGCACATTGGCGATGGTGAGGCCGGCGAACATCATGGCGATGGCCTGCGCCTTGCGGCTCGGCGGCGAAAGCTCGGCCGCCACCACCGCGCCCAGCCCGAAGAAGGCGCCATGGCACAAAGCGGTGACGATGCGCGCGCCCATCAGCAGCCAGAAATCAGGGGCCAGGGCGCACAGCAGGTTGCCGGCGATGAACACCCCCATCAGCAGCATCAGCGCATGGCGCCGGTTCATCCGCGCGGTGGCGATGGCGAGGAAGGGCGAGCCGAAGGTCACGCTCAGCGCATAGCCCGTCACCAGTAAGCCGGCTTGCGGGATGCTTACCGAAAGGTCGGTGGCAACATTCGGCAGCAGGCCGACAATGACATATTCGGTCGTGCCGATGCCGAAAGAGGCGAGCGCAAGCGCCAGCAGCGCGAGACGCACGGCCCTTGGCCCGGCGCCAGCGGCGGGGGAGGACGAGACATCCATGGAATGACACCGGAATTCGGGGCAGGCGCCTGTGGTTCTCGCGGCCGCCGGATGCCCGGCGCGCCGCCGCCAACTCAGGACGCGGGCGAACCTTATGCCGTGCCGCAAAGTTACGACAATGAATTCTCCGACTACATTCAAGGCGCGGCGAGAATGCTGGCGGCACCGTGGATGGGCGGTGGCAAAACCAAGGCGGGCGGGGCGTGGTCCGTGTCCTGCGCGCCACGCCGTCCGGTGTGTGAGGCCGGCCACGCGCACAGGCATTGGAAGGGGCTCGCCTTTGGCGCGGCTCAGGCTATATTGGCCGCGAATAGACCGGATGGCTCAGAGCTTCATGTTTCGCCTCACCTTGCCCCTGGCGCTCGTCGCCGCCTTCGCCCTGGCGGCGTGTGGCGTGAAGGGTCCGTTGGAGCCGCCGCCCGGCGCCCCGCAGCCTCACGTCCAGGCCCAGACGCCGGCGGTGGTTGTGCCGCCGCCCTCCTCTTCGGTCGCGGGTTTCCACTCCGCGCTGTCGGCCTCCGATATGGCCAATACGGCCACGCCCCATGCGGCCTGGGAAAAGAGCCAGCAGAACAACGCAGGCGCAAAGCCCGACAGCCTTCAAGGCGTCGTGCGGCCCGACCGCCCCTTCATTCTCGACGGCCTTCTGTGAGCCGCCGGCGGCGCCGTCTTGATCGGCGCCGCGCAATCCGAAGACAGTTCCATGCGCCATTTCGACTACCGCAACGGGCGACTCCACGCTGAGGGCGTGGACCTCGTGACGCTCGCGTCCGAGGTTCGCACCCCGTTTTACTGCTATTCCACCGCCACGCTGGAGCGGCACTACAAGGTGTTCATGGACGCCTTCGCCGACCGCGAGGCGCTCTTGTGCTACGCGCTCAAGGCCAATTCCAACCAGTCGGTGATCTCCACCCTGGCCCGGCTCGGCGCCGGCGCGGATATCGTCTCCGTGGGCGAACTCCGGCGGGCGCTGGCGGCCGGGGTGCCCGGCGAGCGCATCGTCTTTTCCGGCGTCGGCAAGACCCGCGAGGAAATGGCGGAGGCCATCGCCGCCGGCATCCTCTGCTTCAATGTGGAGAGCGAACCCGAGCTGCATGTGCTCTCGGAGGTCGCGACCGCGCTCGGGCGCACGGCACCGGTGTCCATCCGCGTCAATCCGGACGTGGACGCCAAGACCCATAAGAAGATCTCCACCGGTCGCTCGGCCACCAAGTTCGGTATCCCGATCTCGCGGGCGCGGGAGGTCTATGATCTGGTGGCGCGCCTGCCGGGTCTGGCCGTCACCGGCGTCGACATGCATATCGGCAGCCAGATCACGGACATGGGGCCGGTGGAAAACGCCGTGGCCCTGCTGGCCGATCTCGCCCGCGACCTGATCGCCGCCGGCCACCGGCTGCATCATCTCGATCTCGGCGGCGGTCTCGGCGTACCCTATGCGGCCAGTGACCCGGTGCCGCCCCCGCCGACGGAATATGCCGCGGTGGTGCGCCGCGCCTTGGGCGGGCTCAATCTGCCGCTGGTGTTCGAGATGGGCCGCATGGTGGTGGCCAATGCGGGCATCCTCGTCACCCGCGTGATTTATGTGAAGCACGGCGAAGGCAAGACCTTCGTCATCGTGGATGCGGCCATGAATGACCTCATCCGCCCCACGCTCTACGAGGCCCACCACGACATCCTGCCGGTGGCCGAGCCCGCCGCCGATACGCCCCTGATCGTGGCGGACGTGGTCGGCCCGGTGTGCGAAACCGGTGATTTCCTGGCCCTCGACCGGGAGATGCCCGATGTGAAGGCCGGTGATCTGCTGGCGGTGATGACGGCGGGCGCCTATGGCGCCGTGCAGGCTTCCACATACAACACCCGCGCGCTGGTGCCCGAAGTGCTGGTGAAGGGTGACGACGCCGCGGTGGTGCGACCGCGGGTGGATGCCGATGCCCTCATCGGGCTGGACCGCATGGCGCCCTGGCTCGGCTGAGCCGGGGGCGTCTCCTTTACGGACAGTGAGGCGCCCTCAGGCGTTGGCGCGGCCATGGTGGGCGACGAAAGCCACCAGCGCCTCTTCGGTCATGGGGCGGCCGAGATAATAGCCCTGCACCTCGTCGCAGCGGTCCGCCTTCAGGCAGGCGAGCTGGCTTTCGGTCTCCACCCCTTCCGCCACCACCTGCATGCCCAGCGCCCGGCCGAGGCCGAGAATGGCCTGCACGATGGCGAGCGCGCCCTTGCTCTGGTCCAGGTCGCCGACGAAGCTGCGGTCGATCTTCAGCGCATCGAAGGGGAAGCTGCGCAGATAGCCCAGCGACGAATAGCCGGTGCCGAAATCGTCCATGGACAGGCGCACGCCCAGTTCCTTGAGCTGCACCAGCATTTCAAGGGCCTTGTCCGTGTTCTCGATGAGTACGCTCTCGGTGATCTCGAGCTCCAGCCGGTGTGGCGGCAGGTCGGTGGCCTTGAGGATGGAGTCCACCGTCCCCACCAGCTCCCCGCCCCGGAACTGCACCACGGAGACGTTGACCGAGATGTTGAGCCCCGGCAGCCGCGCGATGGTGTCGCACGCCTTGCGCAGCACCCATTCGCCCATGGGCACGACGAGCCCGCTCTTTTCGGCCAGCGGCACGAAATCGTCCGGCACCAGGCGGCCGAGCTGGGGATGGTCCCAGCGGATCAGCGCCTCGACGCCGATGATGCGCAGGGTGTCCGCGCTCCAGCGGGGCTGGAACAGCAGCACGAACTGGTCGGAGACGATGGCCCGCCGCAGATCGCCTTCCAGCGAGCGCTGGACGCTCGCGTCGTCATTCATCTCGGCGGTGAAGAAATAGAACACGCCCGGCCCGATGGCCTTGGCCCGCTCCAAGGCAAGCCCGGCGCGATGCACCAGCGCGTCCGCCTCGTCGCCGTCGGCCGGTGCCAGCGCGATGCCCAGCGTGGCCTGGGGGTAGATCGTGTTTTTCTCCACGGTCACCGGAGCTGAAAGGGCGTTCTGCAGGCGGCCGCACATGCGCTCGGCGGTCTTGGCATCGCTGAGGCCGGTGGCGACCAGCACGAATTCGTCGGCCCCGACCCGCGCGACCAGATCGTGGTCTCGCACGCAGCGGCGAAGGCGCTGGGACATCTCGACAAGGACCTTGTCGCCGGTGCCCCGCCCGAAGCTGTCATTGATCTGGCGGAAATTGTCGATGTCGAGCGTGATCACCGCGACCATGCGCGATTCGTCCTGGGCCGCGCCGAGGGCGCCGGTCAGGAATTCGAGCATCAGCAGGCGGTTCGGAAGCGCGGTGAGCGGATCGTGCAGGGCCAGATATTCCGACCGCCACGGGCCACTCGCCGCCTCGTCTAAGATCTCAGTCGCCATCTCGCGAACGCCGGTGATTGGGTCGCCGAGCTCCCAGATTTCTCAAGAAACAGCGGCAGACACGTTTCAGGAATAGTCGCTTCCGCCCAGGCGCGCACGGCGCGGCGCCACCCGTTGAAGCACATGGTGTGTCGCGCCCATTCCCTATGCAAGCCCGAATAATGGGCCCCACCCGCGGTGGCGTCAAGCTTGTGCAGGTATCGGCGTCATCACAGGGTGATCACCACCCGCATCACGGAGGGGTCCTCGCTGCTGGGGGCGACCTTGAAGCCGAGATCCTCCGCCATGTGGAGCATCGGTCCGTTCTCGCGCATCACGTCTCCGAACACGCGCTTCAGGCCGCGGCTGCGGGCGTGCTCCAGGATTTCGGTCATGAGCCGATAGCCAAGGCCTTTGCCCTTCATGTCCGAGCGCACCATGATGGCGTATTCGGCCTCGTCATTGTCCGGATCGGCGATGATGCGCACCACGCCGCAGATGTCGCCGCCGTCCTCCACCGCCACGAAGGCCATCTCGCGGTCATAGTCGATCTGCGACAGGCGGGCGGCCATGAGGTGAGGGAAGTCCTTCACCGAGCCCAGGAAGCGCATGCGCACGTCCTGCGGATCGGACCGGCGCACCACGTCCACCAGCCCCGGCTCATCCTCGGGGCGGATGGGGCGCAGGATCACGAAGTGCCCGTCGGTGAGCGGGATCTGCTTCACATGCTCGGGCGGATAGGGGCGGATGGCGAAGCGCTTGGTGCCGTCCTGGGTCGCCTCGCTCACCACGATGCGGGCGTCGAGGGCGATCACCCCGTTTTCGTCCGCCAGCAGCGGGTTGATGTCGAGCTCCGCGATCTGCGGCAGGTCCGCCAGCAGCTCGCCGATCTTGATGAGGGTGGAGGCGATGGCGTCCATGTCCGCCGGGGGGTGGTCGCGATAGCCGGCCAGCAGCTTGGCGACGCGGGTGCGCGAGATCATCTCGCGCGCCAGCACGCCGTTGAGCGGCGGCAGCGCCACCGCCCAGTCGCCGATCACCTCCACCGCCGTGCCGCCCTGGCCGAACAGGACGACGGGACCGAAGGTGGGATCATTGGCGATGCCGGCAATGAGCTCCTGGGCGTGGGGCCGATGCACCATCTGCTGCACGGTGAAGCCGTCCACCTTGGCGGTCGGCAGCTTCTCCGCCACCGAGGCGATGATCTCGCGGCAGGCATTCTCCACCGCCGTGGCGTTGTGCAGGTCGAGTCTCACGCCGCCCACGTCGGACTTGTGGGTGATGTCGTGGGAGAACACCTTCACCACCACGGGCAGGCCCATCTCCGCGGCAATGCGGCCGGCCTCTTCCGGCGTGGCCGCGATGCGGGTTTCCACCACCGGAATGTCATAGGCGGCGAGCACGGCCTTCGCCTCGAACTCGCCCAGCGCCTTGCGTCCGGCGGCCAGGGCCGCTTCCACGATGCGCTGGGCCTCGGCGCGGTCGGGTTCCTCGAAGGTGCGGGCCGGCGGGGTTTCCATCAAGAGGGTCTGGTTGCGCTGGTAGGCCACCAGATGGCCGAAGGCGCGCACCGCCTCGTCGGGCGTCTCATAGGTGGGAATGCGGCGGGCGGCGAATTTGCGCCGCACCTCGCCGGCCGCGCTCTCGCCCAGCCAGCAGGTGAGCACCGGCGCCCGCGGGCGGGTTTCCAGAACCTCCATCACCGCGTCGGCGGAGCCCTTGGCGTCGGCCACGGCGGTGGGGCAGTTCAGAACCAGAACGCCGTCCGAGCCCTTGTCCGAGAGCAGCGCCTTGAGGGTTTCGGCGTAACGCTTGGGCGGCGCATTGGCCAGGATGTTGACCGGGTTTGCCGGCGCGCAGCCGGAGGGCAGCATCGGCGCCAGCTTGGCGTGGGTTTCCACATCGAGGGCCGCGAGCTCGCCGCCCGTGTCCTCCAGCGCGTCCACCGCCAGCACGCCAGCCCCGCCGCCATTGGTGAGGATGGCGATGCGGTCGCCATGAAGGCGGATGCCGGACGACAGGGTGGTGATGGCTTCGAACACCTCGCGCAGTTCCGGCACGCGCAGCATACCGGCGCGGCGGAAGGCGGCGTCGTAGACGAGGTCCGCGCCCGCCAGCGAACCGGTGTGCGACAGGGCAGCCTTCGCGCCCGCCGCGCTGCGGCCCGCCTTGATGACCACCACCGGCTTGGCACGCGCCGCGATACGCCCGGCGGACATGAACTTGCGCGCATCCGTGATGTTTTCGACATAGAGCAGGATGGCGCGGGTGGTGTTGTCCAAGGCGAGATAGTCGAGCAGATCGCCGAAATCGATGTCGCCCTTGTCGCCCAGCGAGATCACATGGGAAAAGCCGATGCCCCGCGCGCTGGCCCAGTCGAGCACCGCATTGGCCATGGTGCGCGACTGGGTGACGAAGGCCACGTCGCCCTTCGCCGGCATCAGGTGGGCGACGCTGGCGTTGATGCGCGCGCCGGTGGAAATGAAGCCGATGCAGTTGGGGCCGAGAATGCGCAGCAGATGCGGCTTCGCCGCGTCCAGCATGCGCTGGAGCACCTCCGTGCCCTCGAGCTTGGCGCCCTCACCGAAGGCGGAAGCCGTCACCACCGCCGCCCGGCAGCCCTTGGCACCCAGGTCGGCGATGATCTGCGGCACCTGATCCGGCTCTGCCGTGACAACGGCGAGATCGACCGGAATGGGCAGGTCGCCCACATGGGCATAGTTGAGCGAGGAGCGCAGCACGCGCTCCTTGGAGTTGACCGTCAGGATGGGGCCGGGAAAGCCCGCCTCGAACAGATTCTGGGCAATCACGGCGCCGATGGTGCCGGGCTTGTTGCTGGCGCCCACCAGGGCGATGGCGGCGGGATGGAACAGGGCGTCGAGATTGCGGGTGGTCATGTTTGGCCTTCCGGTTTCCGCGACGCGCGGAGGTGGTCCGGCGTCCATGGTGACACGCGATCAAACCCGGCACGCACGCCTTGTCGAGTCCTCGGGTGGGAAAGGCAGCCGAACTGGATCCATTTCCCGGAGGCAGACTGGCGCAGGCACAACCTGGAGCATGTGCCCCAGGTTGTGAAAACTCAGGTTTCCAGGCCGACGGCGGTTTTGCCCGTCGCGCGGCATCGGGTGACGTGGCGCGTCACACCCGCACCGTTTTCAGGAACCGCTGCATTTCCGTTTCAAGGCGGTTTGCCTGGTCGGAGAGCTCTGCGGCGGCGGTGAGAACGAGGCCGGCCGATTCGCCGGTTTCGTCGGCGGTCTGCGCCACCTTGGTGATATGTTCGCTCACCGAATTGGTGCCGGCGGCCGCCTGTTCCACGTTGCGCGCGATCTCGCGGGTCGCCACGTCCTGCTGCTCCACGGCGGCGGAGATGCTGGCGGCGGTGTCGCTCATCTTCCTGATCTGGACGCCGACGCTTTCGATGACCTGCACCGCATGCTTGGTGCTGGTCTGGATGGAGCTGATCTGGCTCTCGATTTCCTCCGTCGCCTTCGCCGTCTGGGTGGCCAGATCCTTGACTTCCGAGGCGACCACGGCGAACCCCTTGCCGGCGTCACCGGCGCGGGCCGCCTCGATGGTGGCATTGAGCGCGAGCAGGTTGGTTTGCGCGGCAATGCTGGAAATGAGACTTACCACGTCGCCGATGCGGGTGGCCGCCTGTGCCAGCTCCTGGATCACCCGGCCGGTCTTCTCCGCCTCGTCGACAGCCGCCTGGGACATCAGGGCGGATTGCTGGACCTGGCGGGCGATTTCATCCACGGACGCGCCCAGTTCCTCGGTGGACGAGGCCACCATCACCACATTGGACGAGGCCTCCTCGGAGGCGGCGGCCACAGCGGCGGACTGCTCCGACGTGCGCCGCGCCACTTCCTCCATGGCGTGGGCCGTGGTGTGAAGCTGCGCGGAGGAGGACACCACGCCGCCGATAATGGCCCCCACGGCACCCTCGAACTCGCCGGCAAGCTTCAGCACCGCCTCATGATGCGCGACCTCGGCCTGTTGGTGAGCCGCGCGGGCCTCGGCCTCCAGCGTGGTGTTGCGGGCCATCTGCTCCTTGAAGACGTGGAGCGCCTTCGCCATGCCGCCGATCTCGTCATGACGGCGCGTATTGGGGACATGGGCGGAAAGATCGCCGGAAGCCAGCTGCGTCATGGCGGTGGTGAGCCGGTCGATGGGCTGAGCCACCCTGCGTACCACCACGGCGAGCCCGATCGCGCTGACCGCCAGCGCCACCACCAGCAGGCCGGCATAGAGCAGCAGCTGATACCAGGCGGATGACGCGGCGCGGCTGGCGGTCGCGGCCAGGTTCTCGATGGCGGATTGCCCCACTCCGGTCAGGGTTTCCAAGGCGGGAATGGACTTGGACCGCCAGCTTTCCGTTTCGAAATCCGGCGTGACGCCCGACGACAGCTCCGTGACGAGGCGTTGCCGCAAAGTGCTGACCTCACCGGAGAAAAACACGTCCGATGCCTTGGCCACCGCCGCCTGCAGCTCGGCCGGCATGTCGGCGGCTCCGGCCATGAAGGTCACGTCATCCCAGGCAATCTGAACCTGCCCCTCCAGCTGGGCCACCTTGAGGCTGTTGGCGGGGGTGAAGGCCTTCTTGGCGCGCAGGCTGCCACTGACGATCAGCGAGGCCTCACCGGCCGCGGCGCGCAGGACGCCCGCTCCACGACGGACCACGATGAAGCGCAGCAGGGTTGGAGCAAGGGTGCTGATCTCGCGCTCCACCGTGCCTGTGATCTGGTCGAGATCCTGCAGGATGGCGTTCGATTCCTGGACCACCCGGCCGCTGAGCCCGGCGTCGCGGGATTCGACGGGAAGCTGGAGCGCGGTGTCGATGGCGGTGCGCTGCCGAGCGATGGCGCCGAGGGCCGAGCGCAGGCGCGCGGCGACCGTGATCGCGGCGGGTTCGCCAAGCGCGTCAAGACGGGCGAGGGCATCGCTCGTCGCCTGGTCGACGCGCGCGCGGCGCTCGTTCATCTTGGCGATGAATGGGGGCGCGCGGTCGGCGGCCAGGGGCAGCACGGTGGTGGCTTCCGCCCGTTCGAGGCGATAAGCAGCCGAAGCCGTGAACAGTCCCTGATCCGCCTGGACATAGGCCACGGCTTTGTCGGCGCTTCGGTTGGTGCGATAGGCTGTGATGAGGGAGGCAAGGCTAAGTACGGCGAGAATGGCCCCGACAAGCGAAAAAAGGACGACCAACGTCGTCTTGATTGAAAAATTCACGCCCCCACTCCTCTACACAACGCAGCCGTGGGTCCTGTTCCAAGCTGCCTCAAGTCTACGCGCGCGGAAAACCTTCGCGCGGATGCGACATTTGTGCTCTCCAGCGGCCCAGGTCAGGGGTCTGTCGCTCCGGCGGGCGACTGCCACGCCATGCCGGCTGAGGGCATGAGCCGGCGCCGGTGCATCGGGCGGTTCCGCCTGCGATCAGCAGGGCAAAGCGCGCACGAAGCTGTCGCGCACCGCTTCGCTGAGCTGGTTGCCCAGCAGCGGCTTCTCGATGATGGCGACGCCCTGCGCGTCCGCCCGCTGGCGGACATTGGGGCTGGGATTGCTGGTGATGAGGAAGGACGGGAGATGGACATTGCGCCGGTCCAGCTCGCGCAGCAGCTCGAGACCGTTGATCTCTGGAAGGTTGTAGTCGACGATCATGCAACCGTGGCGCGGGAGGTCCGCCGCCATCAGCTCCTGGAAGCCGGCATAGGTACGCACGTCGAAGCCGTCGAGCTCGAAGGTGAACTTCAGGGAGCCGCACACGGCCGCGTCGTCATCCACGATATGGACCACCCAGGGCGCGCTCGTCACACGGGTGGCGTCGGAGGCGGGTTCGGGCACCGTCACGGCGAAGGGCTGTACGGCACGGCTCGCCGCGGCAGGCTGCGGGAGCCTGGCGGCGCTCATCATGCGCGACAGCGGCAGGGCGGCCGCCAGCGGACCCTCGGCACGAATCTGAGCCTCGCGTTCCGACACGGACCTCACCTTGCATCCTGGATTCATTGTCGGCCTCCCACGACCCGGTCGTGGGTCCACGTGGTCGGTGTGCGACAAAAGTAGCCGAACCGCGCCCCGTGCAGCCTTGAGTTAGATCAAGCCCGCTTTACGCCGCGTTCGGGGTGATACCGGCGAGGAGCGCCATGCGCACCAGCTCTGAAAGGCTCTGGGCCTTCATCTTGGTCATGACATTGGCGCGGTAGACCTCGACCGTGCGGGGGCTGATGCCGAGGTCATAGGCGATCATCTTGTTGGCCTGGCCGGCCACCAGGCATTCCAGCACCTGCCGCTCGCGCTGGGAGAGGGCGGCGATGCGCTCGCCCACCTCTTCGCGCATGGCGTCGTGCTGGTGCGCCTTGCGCATCCGCGCGAGGGCCGCCTTCACGGTGTCGAGGATGGCGACGTCGTCGAACGGCTTTTCCAGGAAGTCGGCGGCGCCGAGCTTCATGGCCTCCACCGCCAGCGGCACGTCGCCATGCCCGGTCACCACGATCACCGGCACGCTCGAGCCCTTCTCCTTCAGGTGCTGGAGCAGCTCGATTCCGGTCATGTCCGGCATGCGCACATCGGTGATGATGCAGGACGCGCTGGGGTCGGAGGTCGGCAGGCCGGCTTCCACGAAGGCGCGCGCGGAGGGGTGCTCATGCACCTCGTGGCCGGCGGTGGCGAGCAGGAAGGCCAGCGACTCGCGTACGGCCTCGTCGTCGTCGATGACGTGGATCACGGCGCTCTCAGACATCGGCGGGCGCCTCGTCGCTGACGGCCCGCAGGGTGAAACGGAAGATGGAGCCTCCTTGCGGATTGGGCTCCGCCCAGATGCGCCCGCCATGGGCTTCGATGATGGTGCGCGAGATGGACAGGCCCACCCCCATGCCGTGCCGCTTGGTGGTGATGAAGGGCGTGAACAGCTGGTGGCTGACCTCTGGAGAGATGCCCGAGCCCGTGTCTATGACGCTCACCATCACCATGTCGTCCTCCACCGGCTCGGACTGCACGAGAAGCTGCCGCCGGGGTCCGTCCATCATTGCTTCGAGGGCGTTGCGCATCAAGTTCAGAAGCACCTGCTGAACCTGCACCTTGTCCGCCAGCACCACGTCGCATTTGGGATCATAGTGGAAGCGGACCTGGATCCCATGCTCCTTGGCCCCCACCAAAGCGAGGGCGCTGGCCTCCTCCACCATCTTGGAGAGGCTTTCCAGCCGCCGCTCGCTCTCCCCGCGGGAGACGAAATCGCGCAGGCGGCGGATGATCTGGCCGGCGCGCAGGGCTTGTTCGCCCGCCTTCTCCAGCGCCCCCTGGAGCATCTCGATGCGCACCGCGCCGCCGTCCAGCAGCCGCCGCGAGCCCTTGATGTAATTGGCGATGGCGGAGAGCGGCTGGTTCAGCTCGTGGGCCAGGGTGGAGGCCATCTCACCCATGGCCGTGAGGCGGGAGATGTGCACCAGCTCGGCCTGCAGCTCCTGCAGGCGGGCCTCGGTCTGCTGCCGCTCGGTCAGGTCGCGGATGAAGCCGGTGAAGAAGCGCCGGGAGGCCGAGCGCATCTCGCCGACCGACAGTTCCATGGGAAAGGTGGTGCCGTCCTTGCGCTCGCCCACCACCACGCGGCCGATACCGATGACCCGCTGTTCGCCGGTATTCAGATAGCGGGAAATATAGCCGTCATGTCCCTCCCGATGGGGCGAGGGCATGAGAATGGAGACGTTCTGGCCCACGGCCTCTTCCGCGCTGTAGCCGAACAGGCGTTCGGCGGCGGCGGAGAAGGACTGCATGACGCCGTGCTCGTCGATCACCACCATGGCGTCGGGCACGGTGCTGAGGATGGAGGACAGGTGAGCTTCGCGCGCCACCAGGTCGCGATTGCGGGCAGCGGCGTCGAGACGGGTGCGGCGCAGGCGCTCGCCGATCACCGCGATGCCGCCGCCGGCCACGGGCAGCAGCAGGGCGGCGGTGATGTCCACCGGGCCGAGCGCGGGCTGCAGCAGTGCCAGAGCGAGCCCCCCGCCCAGTGTGCCCGCCAGCGCGGCCAGCGCGGCCGCAAGGCCGAAGCTGCCCACCGCCACCGGGGCGAGCAGCAGCACGAGCGGCCCCGCGCCCTGAAACGGCGGGACCTGAAGCAGGGTGCACAGGCCGAGCGCGCCCGCCGCGGCGCCCGCGCCCCGCGCCAGGTCCAGCAGGAGGCTCTGTGAAAGGCCGTGCGACAAGCCCGGTGCAGGCGCCGTTTCGGGGGCCGCCGTATTTCCCTCCGTCAAGTCCCTGACCTCATCCCTGTGCGTTCCGAGGCGCGGCGGGGAACGTGTTCACCGCCACGCTTCGGCCGGCGTTCCGCGCGGCGGCCGGTGGTCGAGCCGCCGCACACGCGCGGCACGCGTCCATACCTTGTTACGCAATGGATGCGCCTCCGTAAACCTACCTAAGGAACACGACTTAAGTGTTCAGTCCGAATTTCACGCAAGGCGGCATGGCGGTATCGCTGATAGGGATTTCAGGAGGGTTTTTCCGATGCCGAGCCCCGCTGCCGCAATGACTCAGACGGCCTACGTCCCGTCGCTGCCGTCTGTCCAGTGGAGCGAGGAGCCGAGCCCGCGCAGCCCGCGCGAACTGCTCGCTAGTCTCGGAGTCGTGACCTCCTTCGACCGCAATTGCGAAATCTTTGCCGAGGACGCCGCGGCCGACCACATCTTCGTGGTGCTCTCGGGCACCGTGCGGATCTGCAAGCTCCTGGGCGACGGCCGCCGCCAGATCGAAACCTTCTGCCTCGCCGGCGACGTGTTCGGCTGGGAGACGGCGGCCCGGCATCGCTTCTCCGCGGAGGCGGTGAGTGAGTGCAAGGTGGTGCGGGTGAAGCGCTCCATCCTGTTCGCCCGTGCCAGCGACGATTCCGACCTCGCCCATGCCCTTTGGGCGCTGACCGCCGCCGAGCTCACGCGGGCGCAGAACCACCTCCTGGTGCTGGGTCGCAAGACCGCGCAGGAGCGTGTGGCCACCTTCCTGCTCGACATGGCGCAGCGCTCCGCCACCGGCGGCACGGAAGTGACCCTGCCCATGTCCCGCCAGGACATTGCCGATTATCTCGGCCTGACCATCGAGACCGTTTCGCGCACCCTGACGCATCTTGAGGAGACTGCGGCCATCGCCCTGCCGTCCTCGCGCCGGGTGCTCCTGAAGGACAGCAGCGCGCTGCGCGGCCTCAACGCCTGACGGCTGGGGCTTCGCGGGTAGACGCGGCGCGTGAGCGGAAGAGTTCCCGTTCCGCGAAGAGGTTTCAAGACGGCCATCATTCGGGCCTGGCGCATTTCACCAACGGGGGGCGCCCCGATGTGCGGCGGAGGCGCAATCGACCGCCGCACTTTTCCTCGGCACGTCCTGCGTTACACCGCAGCGGCGTGCCTTTTCTTTTCCGGCTCCTGGGCCCGGGCGGCGCGAAGGCGGGGGTCGAACTCCGCGCACACCACGCGGGTGAAGGCCCGCGCGGCCTCAGGCACTTCCACGACACGGCCGTGGCGCACCGCCAGGCCGTCCGCGATCAGCGGCTCGAGCCGTTCCAGCTCCGCATCGAACAGGGCGCCATCGAAGCCATGGGTGATGGCGAGGGCGTCGAGGTCCACCTTCAGGTCGCACATCAGCCGCTCGATGACGGCGCGGCGCAGCCGGTCTTCCTCATTGAGGGCGATGCCCCGGGCGATGGGTAGCCCGCCCTCCTCCATGGCCTTGTGCCATTGTGCGGTGGAAGACACGTTCTGCACATAGCCCTGCGGCAGCGCGCCGATGGAGGAGGCGCCGAAGCCCAGCAGCACCGGTGCGTCGTCGGTGGTGTAGCCCTGGAAATTGCGCTTCAGGGTGCCGGCCTCGGCACGCTGGGCCATGGGGTCGCTGGCGCGGGCGAAATGGTCCAGCCCCACGGCCCGATAGCCGTGCGCGGTGAGAACCTGCGACACCAGCTCCGCCTGGGCCAGGCGCTCGTCGGCGCCCGGCAGGTCTGCCTCGGGAATGAGGGTCTGGTGCTTCTTCATCCATGGCACATGGGCGTAGCCGAAGACGGCGATGCGGTCCGGATCGAGGCCGAGCGCCTGTTCCACCGTCTGCCGCACCGATGCGGCGGTCTGGTGCGGCAAGCCGTACATGAGGTCGAGATTGATGGCGGTGATGCCGGCCGCCCGCAGCGCATCGGCCACCGCCTTGGTGTCGGCATAGGACTGGCGCCGGCCGATGGCGTCCTGGACCTTCTCCTCGAAGTCCTGCACGCCGAGGCTGGCGCGGTTGAAGCCCTCGCGGGCCAGCACCGCTACCTTGTCCGCATCCATGGTGCGCGGGTCGATCTCGATGGCGATCTCCGCATCGGGCGCGAAGTCGAAGGCGCGGCGCAGCGCGCCCATCACGCGGGCGAAGTCCGCATCGGCCAGCATGGTCGGGGTGCCGCCGCCGAAATGCAGGTGCTTCAGCCGGAGCGGGCCGGGCAGGTGCGCGCGCACCCGCGCAATCTCTTCCTCCAGCCGCTCCGCATAGGCGCTGACGGGCTTGGCATTGTGCACCACCGCCGTCTGGCAGCCGCAATAGAGGCACAGCTCGGCGCAGAACGGCACATGCACATAGACCGAAACCTCACCGCCCGCGGGAATGGCGGAGAGCCATCGGGCATAGGTCTCGCCCGTCACGGCAGGCGTGAAGTGGGGTGCGGTGGGGTAGGAGGTGTAGCGCGGCACGGGGCGCCCGTAGCGCGCGAGCAGGGTGGAAGCATCAAGGGGGGCAGGGGCGGTCATCACATCGTCTCGGGGCTGACGAAATTATCTTAGCCCATCCATGTGCCCCCTGCGGGCGAATTCGCCTTGACCTGCCGCAAGAATTCGCCGCAAGAGCGCGCCTCTTGGGCCCCCCTTGGCCCGCTCGCCGGTGCTGGAATGCCGCGAGGGAGCTGTGGCGCCTGCTTCGCCGTGCGGTCAACGCGTGGGCGAAATGCAAACGGGGACCCGCCAGGGCCCCCGTCTCGTGCCGGTTATTCCAGCCCGCCGCCAGAGCCTTCCTAATAGGAGAGGAAGGCGCCGGCGAAGATGCCCTCGGCGCGATCGTCGCCGGCGAGCTTGAAGCGGTACTGGGCCATGAGGTCCAGATACGAGTGGGGCGCCTGATATTCGTCCTCGTTGAACCAGTAGCGCAGCGTGGCGCCAGGGCCGACACCGAGGGCGAATGGCGTCTCGTAGCCATTGTCATAGGCGCCGCCGAGAGCGACGAACGGCCAGAACACCAGGTGGTCGCTGATGGGGTCCAGCCGGAAGGCATGGCCGTAGCGCAGCTCGAAGCTCGCCACCGTTTCCGGCAGCATGGTGTAGTAGTTGTAGTCGGCATAGATCTGCCAGGCGCGCCAGTTGGGCTCGTCCACGCGCAGGTCGGTGCCCTCGCCCCTGGAATAGGCGGCGCGCAGCAGCACATCCTCCCGCGAGGTGCCGCCGGTGGGGAAGAGGTAGGACGCCTCCAGCACCAGGTTCTCGGTCTTGAACGGCTTCCAGCGGGCGCCCACGCTGCCCTGGAAGGTGTTGAAGCCGGTGGCGCCGCCATTCTCATCATAGAGCGTGGTGAAGCCGCGCACGAACAGCTCGAAGGTGGAGCCGTCGCGATAGCCGATGCCCGGCGGACGCCAGTAGAGCTCTCCGCCGGCGCTGAGGGTGTGATAGGCGCCATTGGTCGGCGGCGCGTAATAGGAGCCCGGGGCCACGCCCACCGCGCCATAGCTGATGGAGGCGTAGGCGCCCCAGGTGCGGCTCAGCTCCGCCACTTCGCGCCGCAGGCCGAAGACATATTGCGGATCAAGCGGCAAATCACCCTTGCGGTTCTCGTCGATGGCCCGCTTGAAATAGTCCACGGCGGTGGCGTTGTTGTAGGTGCGCCGGGCATTGTAGGCGGCATTGATGAGGTTGGTGCCGCGCAGCTGCCACTTGTCGTTGGCCTGCTGGAAGAGCTGGAAGGCCAGATCGTCCTCGCCCGCCTGGCTCGCCAGCACCGCGAGGTCGACGGTGCGCATGTTGCGCAGGTCGCCGCGCTCATAGGCGGCGACGAACAGCGCGCGCGCCTCGTCCTTCCGGTTGAGCTGCACCAGCAGGTTGACGCGGGCGGTGAGCATGGCGTTGCGCTGCTCGCGGCTCCGGGCGAGGCGCGATGCCGTCTCGAACGCGGCAAGCGCCTGCTCCTTCTCGCCGAGCGCGAGATAGGTGTAGCCCAGGCGGGTCTGCACGTCATAGCTCTGCTCGTTCGCCATGGGCTGGAGAATGGAGAGGGCCAGTTCCGGGTCCTTGACCTGAAGGGCGGCATCCACCAGCGAGAAGCGCACCATGCGGGCCTGGGCGGCCGGCAGGCGGCCGGAGGCCAGCGCCGCGCGGAAGTCGCGGATGGCGGCGCCATATTGGTGGGCCTGCATGCGCAGATTGCCGCGCTGCACCAGCAAGGTGGCGTCACGCGGGCTCGCCGCCAGCAATTGGTCGAGAATCCGCTCGGCCTCCGCATAGCGGCCGGAGGCCATCAGCGCGTTCATCAGCAGCATGCGATAGTTGCTGTTGCCGGGCTCTGCGTCGATCGCCTTGCGGATCTCGCGGATGGCGGTCGCATAATCGCGCCGGCCGAAGGCGGTGTAGGCCGCGCTGGCGGCGGCATAGCCGGGGCTGGCCGGGTTCAGGCCCGCGCCTCCCGGTCCCCCCGGAGCGCCGAAGAAGACCGAGCAGATGACGCCATATTTGGTGGGCTGGCAGAACACCGTGGGCGACACCAGCGCCGGGCGCTTCATATTGGGCGTCTTCACCAGGGCTTCCGCCGTGCGGCGATAGGCGGTGACGTCCTTGTTCTTGGAATCGTCCAGCGATTGCAGGATCTTCAGCGCCTCCTCGCCCTGTCCGGCGGCGAGCGCGGCATTGGCGGCGATGAGGCGGTAATTCACCTCCTCC
This sequence comes from Xanthobacter variabilis, assembly GCF_043831965.2. Taxonomy (NCBI): domain Bacteria; kingdom Pseudomonadati; phylum Pseudomonadota; class Alphaproteobacteria; order Hyphomicrobiales; family Xanthobacteraceae; genus Xanthobacter; species Xanthobacter variabilis. The sequence goes on along the minus strand of NZ_CM195533.1, from coordinate 897,806 downwards.
ACGTCGGTGAGGATGTTGGAGGCGAGCACCTTTTCGAACTCCGCCACCGCTTCGTCGCGCCGGCCGAGCTTGTCCAGCAGCCAGGCGTCCAGCACGCGTGGCAGCGGGTCGTTCTCGTCTTCCTTGACCGCGGCGGCGGCCTCGTTCTGGGCGTCCTGCATCTGGCCGGAGGCCATCAGGGCATTGATGAGGATGAGGCGGAACGGCATGACGCTGGGCGCGCGCTCCACCGCCTTGCGGGCGAGGGCGGCGGCGTTCTTGGGCCGTCCGGCGGTGAGTTCCTTGATGGCCTGGGCCGCGTCCGGCTCGGCGATGCGCTTGTCGGTCACGGCGCGCAGGGCCTGGAGCGAGGGATCGTCGCCCGCTTTGGCCACCGCGTCGTTGATGGCGGCTTCCAGCTCCTTCAGCTTGCCGGCACGCTCGAGGGTGTCGATCAGCAGGCGGTGCCAGGCGCCGTTGTTCGGATTGAACTGCAGCGCCTCGCGGATGCGCTTTTCCGCCGTGGCGTCATCGCCCTTGCGATAGGCCTCGAACGCATCCTGGGCGGCATAGAAGCCGGGGGTGTCGGTGACGCCGCTGCCGGGCGGGGCGTCGGCGGGCACCAGGGAGCAGGACGGCCCATAAGGGGTGTCCACGCACTTCTGGAACGGCACCGGAAGGCTCTGGTTCGCCTTCTCGGGCATGATGCGGGGATTCTTCTGCACCGCCCGCGCCACCGAGAGGCGAGCCAGCACCGCGCTGTTGCCGCTATTGGCCAGCGGCTCCAGGATCTTCATGGCGCGGTCCACGTGGCCGACGGACAGGGCGGCGTCCGCCGCCACCAGGCGCGCGTCGCGCTCGGTGTCGCCGGACAGCACCTCATCCTTCAGCGCCTCGTCGAAGTCGCGCTCGCCGTCCGCCACCTGGCCGAGGCGCACGCGCAGGAAGCCGCGCAGGCTGCGCGGCAGGAACGAGCGCGGGTCCACCTCCACGGCGTCGCTGGCGGCCCGCTCCGCCGCCTCGTAATTCTTCTGCGCGATCAAAGCGTAGACCAGAAGCATGCGGTAGCTGAGGTCGTCAGGAACCAGCATGATGGCCTTGCGCGCCTCGTCGGCGGCCTTGGCCGGGTCGTTCGCCTCCAGCGCCTTGTTGGCGGCAAGGGAGGGGGCCTGGGCGAGCATCTTGCTCTGCGCCTTCAGGCGGGCGCGGATCGACTGGTCGTCAACACCCGCCGCGACGGCCTCGTTGCCCGCCGCCACCGATTCGGCAAGCTTGCCCTCCCCATCGAGGGAATCCATCAGCAGCAGCCACATCGCCGCCGAATCCGGCCGCAGCCGCAGCACCTCGCGGGCGAGATAGGCCGAACGGGCGAAATTCTTCTGCTGGAAGGCCTGGTAGGCCTGATTCGCCGTGTTCCACGCCGCACCGGTGAGGGAGGGGGGAACCGGCTGCATGCTGCTCGCCGGCGCTGCCGCCGCTGGCGGCGGGCTTGGCAGGCTTGGCGCCGCCGTGGCCGGCGCCGGTGTGGGAGCGGCTGGCGCCGGTGCGCCGAGCACCGGCTGCCCACTGGGCTGCGCGCCCGCATATCCCGCCGTGCCCAGGGTGACGACGCTGACCGAAGCGGCCAGCATCAAGCCCAAGGCAAGGCGCCTCGGGAGCCGCGGGCTCTCCCAATGGAGCGCGGGCGGAAGGGCAGGGGGGAGGGAGATAGCGGTCGTCATGACGCTACCATCGCCGAGATTACTTAAACAGCAGTTAACCTTAACAAGTATTCGAATGTTAATCTAAAGTAAAAAGCCAATTGCGATCTTTACCCGTCATTAAGGCGGCGGCCAGCGCACCCGCCGGGGGCAAATCCCGCAGCGCCTTCAAAAACAAGATGTTACGCGTCAGCGCAGCAAAAAGGGGAGGTCGGTGGACCTCCCCTCGAACGCGGCGGCACCCGGGCGGGGCCGCAAGGTTAAGAAAAAGTTTCCGGCCGGCGGCTCTATTTCGCCACGGCGGCCTGCATCCGGTCGCGGAACTGCTGCGAGGTCATGATGGAGGAGGCATCCCACTGGTCGGTGGCCTCGGGCGAGGAGTGGAAGGGCCCCTCGTTGAACTGCCACACCACCACCTGCGGCGGATTGCGCGCGAAGTCGGGGGCGCTCGCGAACTGCAGGAAGGTCACCCAGGGGCCGACATTGCCGGGGTTCCAGGTCAGCGCCACCGGCCGGTCGAGAGCGCTTGAAAGCTTCTGCGGGAAGCCGAGATAGGGTTGAACGAAGCTGTTGCCCACCACATGCACCGGCGCGCTGGCCGTATCCACCAGGCCGCCCTTCGCCTCGGGCTGGACGCGCACTGTGTAGAGGTCGGGCCCCACCTGCTTCTGCTGGTCGGGGGTGAGGAAGCGTTCGGCCAGGTCGCCCATATGGCGCTGGGTGACCCAGGAACCGAGCTTGTCGCCGCTGCCGGCGGCTCCTGCCAGCTTGACGCCGCTGGCCTTGATGGCCTGCGCGACAGCATCGGCGGCCGCTTCCGCGGACCATGCGCTCCAGTGATAGTCGGCCCGATAGAAGATGACCTGTTTGCCGGTCTGTGCCGACTTCAGCGCCGGGCGCAGGTCCACGGTGTCGAGCCCGGCTTTCTTCAGCTCAGCCAGGATATAATCGTATTGGCCGGCCACCTCTGCGGAAATACGCGTGCCGTTGGGCAGCTTGTCCGTGTAGAAGCTGGCCTTCAGCGGCACCACGATGGGCATCAGCTTGATATTTTTGGCCGCAAGGGCGGTCTGGGTGTCCTTCAGCAGGCCGATCGTGCGGGCGATGCCGGCCTTGTCGAGCACGGTGAGGCTTTCCCAGCCCGGGAACAGCCAGCCACCCTGGCCCTGGATGACGCCGCTCTGCGCCGCGGCGGGGAGCGTGGCAGCGGCAAGGCCCGCGGTGGCGAGGCTGACCGCCAGCGCGGCGCCGCGCAGCAGCTTCAAGGCGGTGCCCAGAGGTCGCGGGAAGGATTGCGTCATCTGTCGTCTCCCAGAAAGTTGCGTTCCGCCGGGGTCAGGGGCTGGGTCAGCACCCGCATGGGAAATTCCCAAACCACCAGCCGGGTCTGGTCCAGAAGGGCGGGCTCTTTGGTGAGGATGTCGAGCAGGGGCCCGGCGAAGCCGCCCCCGTCCTGGCTTTTCTGCGCCACCTCGCGGTCCAGCGCGTCCTGAAGATAGTCGAGAAAGCCCGAATTGCGGGAATAGGAGGAGCCCGCCAGCAGCACGGTGGGGGCGGGCACGTCATCGAGCAGGCCGCCGGAGCGGGTAAATTCGGTCGTCACCTCCGGTTGGCGGTCCGGCTGCGGGCCCGACCAGGGCCAGGAGCGGGCGAGGCCGGCCAGGCGCATCAGGTCGCCGATGCGATCCTTCGGCTCGCCCACCACCACGCGCGCCGGCAGATCGCCGGGGCCAAGGCGGGCCACGATGTGCCGCGCCACACGGTGGGCGGCGAAGGCGGCGCCATCGTCGTTCCAGTGGGTGTCCGTGCGCAGGAAGGCGCCGGAGGGCCAGTCGGCGGCGATATCCACCTGATCGAGACCCAGGCCGGTGCTTCTTTGCCGCCACGCGTCTGCGCGCGCGCGGGCCTGGTCGGACACGGGCAGGCCGCACAGGGTGGAGCGGGAAAGGTCCGCCTTGTCGGGCACCGGCAGCACCACCAGCGCCACCCCCTTCGCCTCAACGGCGGCTTTGATCTTGGCGGCGAGCCGCAGCCGGTCCGCCAGGTGGGCCTCGCCGCTGCGGGTCTCCACCAGCTCCTCGGCGAGGAACAGCCAGCCGGGGCAGCCGGCCCGCACCTGCGGCCCCGCGTCCCCCAGCATGCGATAGGACAGGCCGGAGACCACATCCTCCAGCCCCGGCATGGTCGGCAGGGCGCTCACCACCGTCTTGTCGATGGCGGCGGTGAGGGAGCCGTTCAGCACCGCGGTGACGCTCGCCTGTTCGGCAATGCGCCCGCCGGCGGGGCCGGCCATGTGGACCACGACGAAGCCGAGCCCGACGAGCATCAGGCCCAGGAAGGCGAGGGTGGCGAGGATGCGGGCAAGCCCTGTCATGGTGGCGCTCCTGCCTCAGAACTGGAAGTAGAGGAAGGGCACCACGGTACGCCCTTGCAGCACCAGCAGCGCGAACAGGAACAGGGGCAGCGCGGCCCAGGCGCGCAAGGCGTGGCCCGGCTCGGGCGCGGCGGGATCGATGCGCAGCACCTTCGGCAGATAGACGAAGCCGATGCCCACCACGAGGGCGAGAATCTCCACCGGCCGCACCGCCGCGCCCATGGCGGGCGACAGGGTGAGGCCGTTCGCGCCCACAAGGCCCGAGAAAATGGTGGCGGCCTCCCCCCAGTTCTGCGCGCGGAACAGGGCCCAGCCCACCATCACGAACAACAGGGTCAGCCCATGGCCGAGCAGCGGGCCGAGGGCGGGCAGGGAACGATGGGTCCACACCCGCCCGGCCATCAGGCCGAACCCGTGCCACAGGCCCCAGGCGAGGAAGGTCCAGCTCGCCCCATGCCACAGGCCGCCAAGACCCATGGTGATGACGAGGTTGGCGGAGGTGCGGGCGGTGGAGCCGCGATTTCCGCCAAGGGGAATATACAGATAGTCGCGCAGCCAGCTGGACAGGGAGATGTGCCAGCGCCGCCAGAACTCGGACAAGGACGTGGACAGATAGGGATTGTCGAAGTTCTCCGGAAACTTCAGCCCCACCATCAGGCCGAGGCCGATGGCCATGGCGCTGTAGCCGCAGAAATCGAAATAAAGCTGAAGGGTATAGCCCGTCACGGCCAGCGCCACGTCCGCCGTGGTAGGGTGGGCGAGCGCGTAGCCGGCATCCACCAGGGGCGCCAGCGTGTCGGCGATCAGCACCTTCTGCGCGAAGCCGAGCATGAAGCGCTCGACGCCGAACATGAATTCCTCGCGCTGGAACGTGCGCGCCTTCAGCCGCTCGGCCACCCATTTGTAGCGCACCACCGGGCCGGCCACGAGGTGGCCGAACATGGACTGGTAGGTGGCATAGTTCACGAACGAGGGTTCGGCCGGCACCGTCGTGCGGTAGACGTCCATGGAATAGGAGATGGCGCCGAACACGAAGAAGCTGAGGCCGATGGGCAGCAGCACATCCTCCCAGCCCCAGACCGAGGCGGTGACGGCCTGCCCCGTGGCCACCAGCATGTTGGCGTATTTGAACCAGAGCAGGGACGCCAGCGGCCAGGCAATGCCCACCAGTAAAGCGTTCCGCCGCGCGGGCCCGGTGGCGCGGGCGATCCATAGCCCCGTCGCCCACGACCAGATGGCGATGGACACGATGAGGGGCAGGAAATCCGCCCGCCACCAGGCATAGAACAGCCACGAGAAGGCCAGGATGGCGAGATTGCGCGCCGCCCCGGGGGTCAGCCCGTAGACGATGAGGAAGACCGGAAGGAACAGGAAGAGGAAGCTGTCGGAAGCAAAGACCATGGCGCGGTCAGTTCGGTCCGCGATAGGGTTCGGTTTCGTCGCGCTGGCCCGCCAGCACCACGCCGGAAGGGCCGGGCACGAGGAACAGGCTGAAATGGTCGCCCGCCTTCAGGGGCGGCAGCTTCAGGCTCTCGGTCTTCATCTCGCCGCAGCGGCCGGCCAGGGTCGCCTCGATGGGGTTGATGGCGCGCTGGCGGGTCTCGTTGGTGGCCACGCCCTCGAACACGGCTGGGCCATCCACCACGGCGACCGCCCCGGCGCAGCCCGGCACCAGATTGTAGAAGCGCAACTGCGCCTTCAGGTCGTTGCGCCCCTCGACGGAATCGGGAATGAGCACGGCATTGCCGCCGGCCCCGATGATCACCGTGGAAAAGGCGTCGGCCGGCGGTGTCACCGCGCCCTTCACCGGCTTGCCGGAGAGGGTCAGGTTGAGCGGCGTGCCGCCTTTCACGATGCGATAGATGGTGGCCGGCTCACCCTGGGCGGCGGCGATGCCTGAGCCGGCGTCAAAGCCGATGAGGGCTCCGGAGCGCGAAAGGTCCACCACGCGCACATAGGCGGAGCCGGCCGGGGGCTTCGGCGCATAAAGCCGCGTGAGCTCCTGCGCGTGGGCGCCAGTGGCCACCGTTGCGACGGCAGCGAGGATTGCGGCGAAGGGACCTGATCTCCACATGGCGTGACCTGCAAGGATAGCCGATGGACGGAAACGGAATGAACCATGACTGTTAGGGGCGTCGCACGGCCAAGGCAACCACGCGCATCAGCTTGGAACCCTGGTTATGGTTACGGCTCGTGGCGGCAAATTGCCAGTTGCCCCAGCGCACAATGTAGATGGTATGACCATAGGTCGCTAGCCGTCGTCAGTGCTCTTTTCGGGATCTGCGCCCCGTGAACAAGACGGCGGCCGCCTTTCGCCTGGCCGGCGCCGATGCTGCCTTGATGGCAGGGCGCGCGGGCCGCGTCGACCTATCGCACTGCCGTCTGAATCAAGGCTCATTGGGTGATTGGGTTGTGTGGCGGGACGTTATCAACTCCCTTCCGGTGCGTTGGGCGTGAGTAATATTAAGCTGCTTTTTGACCAGGCATTGTGGAGTTCGGGACCCTCTTCAGTGGTGCGCGCGGTAGGCGATGCAATGGCCGGCACCTGGTGGCGAGGCCGTGGAATTACCTGTTCCCTCAGGATCATATCCGTGCTTCCGGGCGCCGATTGTCCCTGTTCGTTGGATTTCTATCGTCGTCTCGACAAATTTGAGGCCGGCCCGACACCGCTCGAGGGCAGGGGCTGGACAGCGGTCACCGGTGGTCCCTCTCCGGTGCGCTTCCCCCGTCCGGGCTGCTGCGCGACCCTGAGCGCTGAACTTGTGAGCCTCATCATGCCCTCGGTCGCCGGATTGCCGGCGGGACGTGGCGCCCGGCTGTCAGTGCCGCGGGGAATTTTCCGGGCGCCGACGCGGCCATCAGCCTCTTGTCATGTCAGGCTTGGGCCCATGGAGGCGGTTGACGTTCCGGTCGATTGGACGGAAATAGGCGCAACGGGGGCTGCCGTTCAGCGGTGCACATTCCGGGGCGGCGATGCCTGCGCAGGGGAGGGATGGCGCCCCGTTGGGAGACCTTGATGACGGGCACACCCATCGTGCCGATCGTGATGGCGGGCGGAGCCGGGACGCGCCTTTGGCCGCTCTCTCGCGAAACGATGCCGAAACAGTTCATTCCGTTGCTCAGTGGCGGGCTCTCGACATTTCAGGCCACGCTGCTGCGTGTGCGTGATCCGCGCTTCAGCTCGCCGATCGTCATTACCAACCATGAATTTCGTTTCGTGGTGGCGGAGCAGATGCAGATGCTCCAGATCGAAGGTGACGTCGTCCTGGAGCCGGAGCGGCGAGACAGTGCCCCCGCCGTAGCCGTAGGGGCCCTGCTGGCGCAGGCGCGCGACCCGCATGCCGTGGGCCTCGCCCTGGCGGCCGATCACGTGGTGCAGGATGCTGAGCGGTTCCGCGAGGACTGCGTGGCGGCGAGCGCCATGGCCGCCGAAGGGTTCATCATGACCCTGGGCATCGTGCCGACCTCTCCGTCCACCGCCTATGGCTATATCGAGGTCGGCGAGGTTCTTGAGCTTGACGGTGTGGCAACCCGCAGCCACCGGCTGGCGCGCTTCGTCGAAAAGCCGGACCGCGCGACCGCACAGCGTTATTGCGCCGAGGGGCTGCTCTGGAACAGCGGCAATTTCGTCTTCTCCCTGGACACGATGCTTTCCGAGCTCGATGCGCTGGCACCTGAAGTGCTGGCGGGCGCCAGTGCCGCGGTTGTCGGGGCGAAGAGAGATCTCGACTTCTTGCGGCTCGACGCTGCCGGTTTCGAGCTGGCCCCGCGAATCTCCATCGACTACGCGGTGATGGAGAAAACCCGCCATGCGGGGGTCTTGGCCGCCCACTTCGACTGGTCGGACGTGGGAGCGTGGGACGCCATTTACGACTTGAAGGCCAAGGACGAGAACGACAACGTGCTCGAGGGCAATGTCCTAATGCTCGACAGCCGCGGTTCTCTGGTGCGGTCCGAGGAGATCCTGACCACGGTGATCGGCCTCAATGAGGTGGTCGTCGTCTCCACCCGTGACGCGGTTCTGGTGGCCAGCAAGTCTGAGGTGGCCAAGGTCAAGGACCTGGTGCAAGTGCTGAAGCGGTCCGAGCGGCGGGAGGCCGACCACCACCTGCGGATCCACAGGCCGTGGGGCTGGTATCAGAGGATCGACATCGGAACGCGTTTTCAAGTCAAGCGTCTCAGCGTGAAACCCGGTCGCAAGCTTAGCCTGCAAAAGCATTTCCATCGCGCGGAACACTGGGTGGTGGTCTCCGGGACGGCAGAGGTCACGCGAGATGGCGTTGTGTCCTATCTCCATGAAAATGAATCGGCGTATCTGCCAATCGGATGCATTCATCGTTTGCACAACCCTGGAAAAATCGACCTTGAGCTGATCGAGGTCCAGGTGGGCAGCTATACCGGCGAAGACGACATCGTGCGGCTGGAGGACGTCTACGCGCGTTGACCCGAGCCCCTGCAAGAGCGTCGGATTTTGTCAGCGACCACCTGGGGAAGGCGGATGATGCAGGCCTCACGGTGCGCCGCGGAAGTGTGGAGAAGCTTCATGACATGCGTTCAGGTCGTATGATGAAACCGCGCATCAGGTCAGGGAGCAGCATGTCTCATTGTCCCGGAATTCATAAAGAAGACAATTGATGCTAAATCTCATCTCCTCATTTCGCATTCGCCGGTTGCTGCGGACGAAACGCTTTGCGAATGCATTGGCGTATTGCAGAACAAATAATAATCATATCTCAAATGATGAGATGTGGACGCTATATAAAACAGGCTGCTATCAGTGGGCTGCCAATTCCAATTGCAGGCCAACGACGCCTGAAGCAGTGTTGGCGTTTGGCGTGTCACTGATAACGTGTGGCAGAACCGACGAGGGCGCATCGGTTCTGCGCAACGGGCTGAAAATGCTGGAAGCGAAGCCGAAGCTGCTGTCGGAAGCTGCGCGGCTTGTTGCTCAGTATAGTCCCGAGTTGTCGGCCGAGCTCCTCTCCAGTCATCAATTTCTCAATCCGGGGCTTATGATCGCGCTGCAGGTCGAACTTGGAAATGTTGCCGCCGCGCGAGAGCTTTGTGATGCGTATTTTCAGACAAATGACAAAAGGAAAGATAACGATATTTTCCTGATTATGGCAAATCTAGAGGCGGGAATACCAGAAAAACTGAGCTATATCAACACGTGCCTGGACGCACATAAGCTGACGCGCGTGGAGGCGCGTGCTGGAGCTGTGTCATTGTCGGCCAATACGATCACCGCGTCACGGCGTAACGCAGAAACGGATGGGCCGCTGGTTAGCATTGTGGTGCCGGCGTATAATACCGCCGATCGTATCGCGGCCTCAGTTGAATCGCTCTGCGGCCAAACCTATGAGAATCTCGAAATAGTTGTAGTCGACGATTGCAGCACTGACGATACGCTCTCAGTCGTGGAGTCTCTTGCACAGCGCGATCGCCGGATCCGCGTGTTCAAAACAGGCTCCAACTCCGGTCCGTATGTTGCAAGAAATATCGGGCTTGAAAATGCCCGGGGGGAATTCGTCACCTGCCATGATTCCGACGATTGGGCACATCCGGATAAGATACATCTGCAATTAAAGCCGATGCTTTCAGATAATTCTCTAAAATTTACGACGTCAAAATGGGTCCGGATAACGGACGATGGAAATTTTTATGTGCGCCAATTTTATCCAATAACAAGGCTCAACCCGGCATCACCCATGTTCCGTCGGCAGGAAACCCTCGATCGGGTCGGGTTTTACGAAAATGCTCGCACGGGAGCGGACAGTGAATATATCGCGAGACTAAAGCTGGTATACGGGCCTGGCAGTTGGAAGGGCATCCACAAGCCGCTGGTATTTGGCGCCTATCGGGCGGGCTCTCTGACGACAGATCTGACGACTGGCGGTGGTCGCGGCGTGGCAATGAACGCGGAGCGCCTGACCTATTGGGAGCAATGGCGCAAGCGGCATGCCGAGGCATTGCGTAACGGCAAGACGCTTTACCTTGGCAAGGATCAGGCTTCCGATTCCTAGCCAACGACATTTCGTCCCTTTGGACTGGCTCTCGCCGGGATAGCGCACTGGCTGAACAGCGGTGGTGGAATAGAACCTTGTATCTTCGGCAGCTTAGGGTCCGGCGTTTGAAACGCTCCGGCCGCCTGAAACTCTGCTGGAGAGAAGGCGCTCCGCTTTCCATGCGTGTTCTACGCCATCTTGGCGTTGTAGGGGCCTCATCACGGATGTCGCTCAGAACGGTTCCGATCGCCGGACATGTAGAGTGAAGGCTGCCGTCGGTGTGCTGGTGAGCCCGGGGTCTGCGAGGCGCGGACCTGCGGCGTTCGTCATACGATTTTAAGGCAGGGCAATTTATGCTATGAGCCCCGGAGCGGGCAAAAATCCGAGGCATGATGATCCGCAAGCTATGTAAATGACGAGCTTAAAGAAATGATCGAACGCAATATCAGCCAAAATGCTACCCTAGAGACCGTCATTTCCGAGAATGCTGAGCTAAAAAAATGCCTTCAAGAAAGAATCGATGATATTGTTGAGCTTAGCAACCGTTTTTTGACGGAAGAGAAGAAGCTAAAAAGCGAAATAAGCGCCTTAAAAAAGCAGGTTAATAAAAAGCCGAAGCCGGCACCGAAAAAGACTTTTCTTCAAAAGCTGTATGGCGCCATAGCGTCGCTATCCAATCGGCGCTGAGCGCTGGGTTTGGCGCTCGGGGCAATGACGGATTTGACGGTGGCCCTGTTTTCCTCACCGGGAACGACGCCTTCCACCCGTCGCGTCGGCGATAGAGCGCGCGGTCATTGGGGGCGGATTGCCGCTTCGCGGTGAGAGGCGACGTGTCCTGACCCCGTCTGCGGCCAGGGGCGCGTCGGCTCAGATGCGGTCATAGCTCGCGTCGCAGATGAAAGCATTGACCGTTGCCGGGACGTTGAACGGGGTGCGCGCCGTCGTGCTCGGCCCTCTGGTCATTGGTCGCCACCATGGCTGCCGGGTGGCCGATCTCGTGGCGGAATGAAGGCAGCGCCGCGTTCTGTCCCCGCCCGGTTGGCCGAATCTGACGGGGTGCCATTCTCTTCGGCCGCGATGAAGGCGCGCTTGCCGCTGCCTCGCGTTCTCGCGCGGTGCGGAAGTTGTTCGGCTGGCCGTGGCCCCCGGGGTGAGCGGCGCAATTTGGCTTGGAACCTTCGGCGTAGAGCCGCGGCTGGTCAGCTCGCGTGCGAAGGGTGGCACTGCAGAGACCGCGGTGCGGCGGCCGTCCCCTGGCGCCTGTGCAAGCTCCTCGGATGACGTCATCGTTGCGATCCGTCGAGGCATTGGCTCGTCCGAGCCGATGGAGGCTACGGCGGCCCCCTCCGCCTCTCGCCGTCGAGGGACAGTAACTTACGCGCTCCGGCGAGCGGGAAGTGGGATGCTACGCGTCGAGCCCGTCAATCGCCGCAACATCCACCACCGAACCCGGCACGGCTTTGTCGTGGACCGCCGAGCGAGCGAGATCGAGCGCATTTGCCTGCCGAGACGCGGTAGAGCTCCCTCCAGATCGAATACGGTCTTGCGTTCAACCCGGCGCGGTTAACCGCGCCGACGTACACGTTCTAATTTCAGCCTAAAACGCCCGTAAATCGATCTGCAGCGGCTCAGCGCTCCGCCGCTTTCTCCACGCGAGATATCGCCCGCTATGTCTTGGGGTTGGTGTATCCACGGGGCGATTGGATCCAGCTACAATGGTACTGGCGCCCTCCCCGGGGGGCCATATAGTTGCGCGTCACTGCGGCCAACGCCACCTCGGTCTTGAAGGCTGCGGAGCGGCGCCGGCAGGTTCACGTGGTCATTGCCTGGTCCTGAGGTGTGGAGACGTTGCCTGCGCTCTCGGGCACGACATTCCGCTCTTTGACAGTCCAAACTCCTCGAACCACTTGCGAGATCCTCAGCCGCCGCGACGAAGGTGGACGGCTTCAGGAGACCACCGGGCACAGCCCACTGGCCGAGGCCGAGGCATGCCATTACCCTTAGCGTTGAGCAGAAATGGTGCATCTGACTTGAGGCGCACGTCTTTCCCAAAACCCGGTCGCCCTCGGAGCCCCGCGAGGTGATCTCCAAATGCTGGACAAATTTGCCGGAACGATTCAGGTTTAATTCACTCCACCAAATGCCCGGACCAAACACCTAGCGATGCGGAGACGGCGGTCGTGTTCGAAGTCAAGTGGATAAGCTCGTGGCTAGGTAAGCGGAAGCAGACAATTTTGCATGACGGGGCTGATCTCGTTGTTCGGCAGCATTTGGAGCACCGTGGAGACACCCTGGTCATCAGCTTCGCGGCCCGCGACGGGCGTGCCAAATGGCGAGGTAAGCCGGCTAGTGAGATCGTGGGGCCAGCTGAGACTTTCCTGAATAAAAATAAAATACCATCGATCAGCTTTTATAATCGCTGGAACCATTGGTGGCAGACGCCCGAAATGGATGAGGTCATCGATAAGCTTCACAGGGAGCGGATTCTTTCAAAATATAAAACGATCGTAACCTATGGCATGAGCATGGGCGGCTATGGCGCCCTCATGTTCTCGGAGCGGTTGGGTGCTCATCGGGTGCTCGCCGGCGTGCCGCAATATTCGATCGATGGGGAAAAGATCCCCACCGAAACGCGCTGGGGCGCTGATCGAGAGCGGATCGTTTTGCAGCATGATGATATGGATGCCGGCCTGATCAAGGGCGGAGAGGTGATGGTTCTGTTTGATCCGTTGTTTCGAGCCGATTGCATCCACGTCGATCGTCTGCGGCGGCATCGCGCCATCACGGCGTTGCCGGTGCCGTTCGCCGTCCATGGGCCTGGCGGGCTTCTTAAGGACATGGGCATCCTCTCCTCCACTGTTGTTGCCCTGTTGCTCAACGGGTCGTCTGGCGTGCCATTTCGAAGCCGGGTTCGTTCCACGCGTCGCCTGTCGCCCATTTACATGGGGCGCCTGGCGCAGGCTTTGACGCGTCGGGTGGGAGCGCGCAGCCGGGCGGCGGCGGCAGAGATAGATAGCTTTAGCTATGAGATGCTGGAACAGCGCGTGGCGGTGGACCCGAGATACGCCGCGAAATCATACACATCAAAGGTCGCCGCGAGATTGGTGATGATCAGGGCCAAGGCGCTCGGGGCGGCGGGACACCATCGCGATGTCGTCGAGCTGCTGCGGCGCTGGATCCCTTCGGTGGCCAAGCCGGACACCCTTCTGCTCCATCTAACGCTGGGCGCGGCGCTGGCCGAGATTGGAGACAAGGCAGCGGCCGCGGCGAAGCTCCGGGAGGCGATCGCGCTGCCGGTCCCCGTTACCGAATCTCAAATGAGAGTCCTCCTTCGACTGCTTCGTGATCACGGATCGAAAGCTGACGTGCTGGCTGTCGAGCAGCGACATCGCGCTCTCCTTCTCAAGAAAGAGGCTCTTTCGCTGCCCTTTGGCGAGATCCTGTTGCGATTTGACTGCGCGGATCGGGCTGTAGAATATTTTCGCGCGGCTCGTGCCAGCTCGAACCCCGCGACGCTCAAGCTCGCCCGGCGCCGGGTGCTCGGCTTGGCCGCGGCCGCCGGCGCGGCGGAGGCACGAGCCCTGCTGCGCACCCTGCTATCCGCCCCCGAACTTGCCCGCGAGCGGGATCGGCTCGAGAAAGAGTTGCTCCAGCGGTTCGAGGCGGCCACCGAGCCAGAGGCCGCAACCTGAGCAAAGCGCCGCCCGGCGCGCCACCACCGCGATGATTGAGCTTATGTAAAAAGGTAACATTGGCCGCGTTAGTCTAAGTTGTTCCGGGGCCGAGGGTGGCCGTGGTCGGCGCGCGGCGCGGATTGTGCTCGCCGCGTCGGGAGGCGACCGGACGAGGGGTAGCAACTTGTTTTCGCAGCTGAATAATCCGCCTCGCGCGGAATGAACTCCACATGCCGAGCGACACGCACGGCCAGCCGCGCGTCGTGGATCGGCGGGTGAAGTGGCGGATCAGCCATCGGGTCGCGCGTGTGCAGGGAGCGGGGTCCATGTGCTGGCCGGGAAGGGCCGCGTGCCCCCTCTAAAATCGCTATGTCCGTTTGTAGCGCGGACCCATGGCGGGCTCGTTTGGCCGCTGCGCGCACCGGTCGGTTGGCCCATCCTCCTCCTTCTCGTCGGCGGCCAGGCGGCTGACTACTCGGTTGGATGGCCGGAGCCCAAGGGGATGCCGAAGGCGCGATCTTGCAAGGGGGCAGGGGCCAGGACGGCAACCGGGCGACCGAGCGGCGGGGGTGTGGGGCGATGCCGAATATTCTTTCCAATGCCTGTTGGCGTTGGAAACGCGGCTTCTCTCCGCTGCTGACCTGCGATGGCGCCGCATCGCCGCCGTCGTCAGCTATTGGTTATGAGGCGGGGCCCTGGGTGTTTTGTCGCGGGATGCCGCCATCGCAGCCGGAATGCGAAAGCTGCGACGAGGCAGATGGCTAAGAAGAAGCTTTGCGCGAATCGATCCTGCAGCCTCAGGATTCGACGCCGGTTGCGTCCCCTTCGAGGGGGCTCGAGCCTCGGTCATGGGAAACGAAAGCCAGTGCGCCCTCGTTTTGGCGGCGGTTGAGCATGCCCCGGCCGGTCTTGCTCACCTCAAGAGTTCAGGTCGCGAGCGGGCGCTTTCCGGTCGCAAGGCTTCGCTTTGTCGTGCCGGGGCGAATCGTTCGATGGACCAAATCAGCGTGCCAGAAGTGGGGGTACAATAATAACATACATCGATGACTTGCGGGCGCATTCACCGACGTGGGCCCAGCAGCGCGCGTTGAGCCGTGGAAATCATGTCCTCCGCAGGTCGTCGAATGCGCGCAGAGCAAGATATCCTAAGGTCCGAAGCACGCTTTGATTGGTCTGCTCCGGCCCCGTACAGCGTGCCGCCGATCTGCATGGACAGCCCCTTGCCCACATCGGCTCCCGCTATCTTCTGGTAATTGCACGAGGAAACGGGGGAACGGCGAGCGTCGCCACGGTTGACCTGATCACCTGCAAGCTTGAAGCGTGTTCAAGGGGCGGATCCGGCGCCAATCGCACGTCCCTCCCGCATGCCG
Source organism: Xanthobacter variabilis (assembly GCF_043831965.2). Classification (NCBI taxonomy): domain Bacteria; kingdom Pseudomonadati; phylum Pseudomonadota; class Alphaproteobacteria; order Hyphomicrobiales; family Xanthobacteraceae; genus Xanthobacter; species Xanthobacter variabilis. The sequence continues at coordinate 882,704 of NZ_CM195533.1, read as the reverse complement.
CAGAGGAAATTTGTGCCGTGTTAGCCCTAACTTCTCCAAAGTTGCAGAGTCCCGGGCACCCATCCGTCTCAAAATGAGGTTGGCATTTTAGGCCTTGTCCCTTATAGCTCTGCCGCAATTTCGAAGGATGGCTATTCAACTGTGATGAGTACTCTGCGGACACTCACGGTCTTCGGCACGCGTCCTGAAGCGATCAAAATGGCCCCTCTTGTCCTTGGACTCGCGGCTGACCCCCGTTTCGAAAATTCGGTCTGCGTGACCGCGCAGCATCGAGAGATGTTGGATCAGGTCCTTAATCTATTTAAAATTTCTCCGGATTATGACCTTAACGTGATGCGCCGGGGTCAGGATCTTTATGATGTCACCAGCGCGATTCTGCTGGGGCTGCGCGACGTCATCGCTCAGGCGCGGCCGGACATCGTTCTTGTTCATGGTGATACGGCAACCACGTTGGCAGCTACACTCGGTGCTTACTATGCTCGGGTACCGGTGGCCCACGTCGAGGCGGGGCTGAGAACGGGTAATCTCTATTCTCCGTGGCCGGAGGAAGGCAGCCGGCGCGTCACCGGGGCATTGGCAGCCCTGCATTTTGCGCCCACCGAGGGTTCGCGGCAGGCGCTTTTGCGAGAGAATGTGGCTGATGGGAGTATTGTGGTAACGGGCAATACCGTTATCGACGCGCTTCTGCATGTGGTCGAGCGTATTCGGGACACTCCGGCGCTCGAAGCGGAGCTCGCCGGGCGCTTCGAGTTTCTCGCCGACCGCAGCCGGCGGATGGTTCTGGTCACAGGTCACCGCCGGGAGAGCTTCGGCGGTGGATTTGAACGCATCTGCCAGGCGCTGGCCCGACTCGCGCGGCGTTTCCCCGATGTCGACATCGTCTATCCGATGCACCTCAATCCCAATGTGCGGGAACCCGTGCTTCGGATCCTGGGGAACTGCGCCAACATCCATCTGATTGAGCCGCAGGACTATCTGCCGTTTGTGTGGCTGATGAATCGCGCTTACGTAATCGTCACCGATTCGGGGGGTATTCAGGAGGAAGCGCCTTCGCTGGGTCGTCCAGTCCTGGTGATGCGCGACACGACCGAGCGCCCGGAGGCCGTCGAGGCTGGGACGGTGCGTCTGGTCGGCACTGATACCGACGCGATTTTCGATTGGACGGCGCGCTTGCTAACTGACGAAGACGCTTGGAACAAGATGAGCTTCGCCCATAACCCTTATGGCGATGGAAAGGCCGTTCCGCGGATTCTGGACGCGCTGGAACGGTTCGGAGAGCAGAGATGAACAAGGCTTTCGATTGTGTCTGCATGGTGGGGCTGGGCTATATCGGCCTGCCCACCGCCGTGGTCTTCGGGCTCCGCGGCGTCAATGTAGTCGGCCTTGATGTCAACAAAGCCGCGGTGGACATGATCAACCGTGGCGAAAGCCACATCGTCGAACCGGGTCTGAATGACGCTCTGCGCCGGGTCGTGGCTGCGGGGCATCTGCGCGCGGTGACTCAGCCGGAGCCGGCCTCAGCGTTTCTGATTGCCGTTCCCACGCCGTTTGTGCACGAGGGTGACGGGCACGATCCGGACCTGACCTTTGTCGAAAAGGCCGCACGTTCCATCGCGCCGGTCCTGAAGCGCGGTGACTTGGTGGTGCTCGAGTCCACGAGCCCGGTGGGTGCGACGGAAAAGATGGCGGGTTGGTTGGCCGAGGAGCGCCCGGACCTGACTTTCCCCCATACCCATGGTGAGGACTCGGATATCCGTGTGGCCCATTGCCCTGAACGGATTTTGCCGGGCCATGCCCTCACGGAGCTGGTCACCAACGATCGCATCATCGGCGGAATGACGCCGGCTTGCGCGGCGCGCGCACGCACGCTCTACAAGCTTGCCGTCGATGGGGATTGCATCGAAACGGACGCGCGTACCGCCGAAATGGCGAAGCTGACCGAGAACAGCTTCCGCGACGTGAATATCGCCTTCGCCAACGAGCTTTCGCTGATCTGCGATCGTTTGCAGATCAATGTTTGGGAGCTGATTCGGCTCGCCAACCGTCACCCGCGGGTCAACATCCTCCAGCCGGGCCCCGGCGTGGGTGGCCACTGCATCGCTGTCGACCCATGGTTCATTGTGAGCCAGACCCCGGCGGAAGCCCGCATCATCCGTGCTGCGCGAGAGGTCAATGACGGCAAGCCGGAATGGGTGCTCGCCAAGGTCCATCAAGCGGTCGCGGAGCATGTCGAGGAGACCGGAAAGCCCGCGCGGATCGCCTGTCTCGGACTGGCATTCAAGCCAAATATTGATGACCTGCGCGAAAGCCCGGCGCTGAGCATCGCCACCCGGCTGGTGGAGCTGTATCCGGACCGCGTGGACGTGGTGGAGCCCTTCGTCAGCAAGCTTCCGGCTTCGCTTGAAGGACGGACGCGCCTGGTGCGTCCGCGCGAGGCGCTCGACGCCTGCGACGTTGTCGTCCTGCTGGTCGATCACGACGACTTCAAGGCAATGCCAATGCCGCAGAAGCCCCGGCGTCTGGTTGACACGCGAGGCGTGTGGACCGGGCAGGCGAACTACGCAACGGTATAGCCCGACGATGAGCGATCTCGACACTCCCGCGGTGGATCCTGCTGCAGCCAGCCGTCAATATGTGGAAGCCGCCGACACATTGGGGCGGTTTGGACGGAGCGCATCTAAGCTCTTTATGCTCAAGATGGCATTGGATCTGCATGCAGATCCAATGATCATGCGGAAGATCTTTGCCACTGCGATGGAGCTGGAGGCTTATCCCGACGCCATAGAGGCTCTGCATCGCATAGAGCCTTTTCTGCTGTCATCGGAGTCGGAGAAGGACCAGAACTGGCTGCAGATTGCCCGTCGCAAGGTTCTCGGGCGCCCATTGGTGCCGGCGGTGATCGAGCCCCGGCTTCGCCAGCGCGCCCCTCGGACGGATAGTCCCGTCAAGGGGCGCATCTGCTACGTCCTTCATAATGCCCTGCCGTTCGCATCGGGCGGATATGCGACGCGCGCCCAGGGGTTGGCCAAGGGACTGCAGGCGCAGGGATTCGAGGTGATTGGGATCACCCGGCCGGGCTTTCCCGTCGACACCACGGACATCCGCAAGGAAGATGTTCCCGCCTCCAGCAACACCGATGGGATTTCCTATCGCCATCTCGTCTCGCCGGACCGCAATGAGGTCAAGGGCGAGGAGTATGTGATCCAATCCGCCGAAGTCTTGAAGGGCGTATTTCAGGAGCTCCGGCCGGCTTTGGTTCTGGCGGCTTCGAACCACCTGACGTCGTTGCCGGCGCAGCTCGCAGCTCGGGCGTTGGGTATCCCGTTCATGTATGAGGTTCGAGGATTCTGGGAAGTCACCCGGATCTCGCGGGAGCCGAAGTTCAAGAAATCGCTCAGCTATGCGCGGTTTTCCCGGCTTGAGGCGCTGTCCGCCATCTACGCCGATCACATCTTCACTTTGACCACTCCGATGCAGGAGGAGTTGGTCGCGCGCGGGGTGCCCGAACAGCAGATTTCACTGCTTCCGAATTCGTGCGATCCGGCGCGCTTCGCGCCTCGGGAGCGCGATCTGGAGCTTGCGGCTCGACTCGGCATTCCTCCCGATGTTCCGGTGATCGGCTACATCGGATCCTTCGTGCAATATGAAGGACTGGACGACCTGGCCAGGGCTTGCGCCATGTTGGCCCGGCGGGGCCTCGATTTCCGTTTGCTGCTGGTCGGCAGCGAGGATGTCTCGTCGAATACCAAGGGCCCTGTCACGGCTGCGATCGAAGAGGCTGCGGCGGATGAGGCCCTGGCACACCGCCTGATCATGCCGGGCAGAATCCCCCACGATCAGGTCGCGGCCCATTATTCCCTGATCGACATCGCACCCTTCCCCCGCAAGCCCCAGCCCGTAACGGAAATGGTGTCGCCCATTAAGCCCTTGGAAGCTTATGCCATGGGTAAGGTGGTCGTCGCATCATCGGTCCAGGCGCTGGCCGAGATGGTGCAGCACAATCAAACCGGAATGCTGTTCGAGAAGGGCAATGTGGAGGCTTTGGCGGACGTTCTCCAAGAGCTGATCCTGCATCCTGAGCTGCGCCGGTCCCTTGCCGCAGAAGGCCGGAAATGGGTTCTGCAGGAGCGGACGTGGGAGCGCACCGCTGCGCAAGCGCGCGAAGTCTTCGCCCATTTTGGGGTGACACCATGACTGCAGTTCATGTGGAGTGCGAAGCAAGCGAGGTCGCGTTAGATCTACAAAAGGCGAACGGCCTTTATGAAGCCGCCGAGCGGCTGATGAAGATCGGTCGCTTTCGGTCCGCGCTGGCGATGCTGCAATATGGTGGCATGCGGCCCGCAGCCCTGAAGATGCTGACCGAGATCTATCGCAAAAGCATGGACGCCCGCGATCCGGAGTTTGCGCAGGGCGCGCGTGATCTGATCAATGCGCATTGTCCGGAGGAGGAGCGCAAGGCGCTGTATCAGCGCGTGGGCGGGTTTCTGGCGCCGGAAGTCGACTCTGGCCTGCTGGCGGAGGCCGGTTCTGTTCCCTCTGGTCCCCGCACCCGCGGCGCGCGGAACAGGGTTCTTTATGTTCTGCACAACTCCCGGCCTTATGCGACCGGTGGCTACGCAACGCGCGGGCATGGTCTGGCCAGTGGATTGAGGGCGCAGGGGATCGACTTGCTCTGTCTCTCCCGGCCCGGCTTCCCTGCCGACACCGACCCTGCGCTTGAGGGCACGGAAATTCCGGCCCTGGATCTGATCGACGCGGTGCCTTACCACCGAAGCGAGACGCCGGTTTTCCGCCGTGGATGGAACTCGAAAGAGTATTCTGTTGCGGCAAGCCAGGTCCTCGAAGCGCGCATCCGCGAGTTTGATGTCGACTGCGTTCTCGCTGCTTCCGCCTATGTTTCGGCACTGCCTGCGCTCGTCGCCGCACGCCGGACCGGGCGACCGTTCATCTATGAGGTGCGTGGCCTGTGGGAAGTCGCCCGCTATTCGGCGAAGCCGGTCATGAAGACGTCTCCTATAGTGATCGCGGAGACGTTTCTTGAGACCCATATCGCCAAGAATGCGGATGCCATTCTCACCTTGACCGGCGGGATGCGCGACGAGCTGATCAAGCGCGGAGTGGCGCCTGAGAAAATCACGCTGGTGCCCAATTCCTGCGATCCCTCAAAGTTTGTTCCACGCGCGCGTGATGCGGCCTTGGGGCGTGAGCTGGGCATTCCCGACGGGGTGCCGGTCATCGGGTACATCGGGACCTTCGTGCAGTATGAAGGGCTTGATGATTTGACGCGCGCCTGTGGCATTCTTCGCCGACGTGGCGTGGACTTCCGTCTGCTGTTGGTTGGCAGCGAAAATACGCTGACGAACAATCATGGCCCGATTCGCAAGGCGATCGAGCGGATCGCCGCAGAAGAGGGAATTACCGACAAGGTGATCTTGGCGGGCCGAGTCCCTCACGAGCAAGTTCACGGCCTGTATTCACTCATTGACGTTGCTCCATTCCCCCGCAAGCCGCAGCCGGTGACCGAGATGGTTTCACCCATGAAGCCGCTTGAGGCGCTGTCGATGGAGAAAGCGGTTCTGGTCTCCTCGGTTCAGGCTCTGGCCGAAATGGTCGTCCCGAACGAAACCGGGCTTGTGTTCGCGAAAGGCGACCTGAATAGCTTGGCAGATGGCCTTGAGCGTCTGATCCGGGATGCCGACCTGCGCCAAACTCTTGGACGCAATGCCCGAGACTGGGTGGAACGCAATCGCACCTGGGAACGTACGGCATCGACCGCGAAAATGGTGCTGGACGGTTTCTTGGACTAGGGCAAGTTCAAGCAAAGCGGGTAGGCTTGCTTGAAGAAAACGCGTCAACGGGAGATTCCGGGCGTTTGCCGTGAGCCGATGCGCGCGGATAAGGACTCCACAGCGCGGTTCCGGTTGGTTCGTGGCAGGGAAAGCCAAATGCTAGAGATACCAGACGAAGCACTCCGGGTGGCCGCAGCAGCGACCAGCCCCGTTACCGTGGATCTCCCGTTTCGTTCCGGGAACGTGATGCTTCACGCGCGCCTGACGACTCGTCCGGGCGCAAGGACGGTGCTCGTTCTGTTTCATGGAGCGCTGGACAGGAAAACGCGCAAGCCGCCGGAATTTGTCGCGCCATCCAAGACCTTGATGGCCGCAGCGCACTGCCTTTCGATCGCGGATCCGTTGCTTCTGCGCTATCCGCGCCTCGGTATCGCTTGGTATGCTGGCGATCAGCAGTGCGATACGCGCGGGCTTGTGTCTGAGATGATCCGATCTGTTTCGGAGGTTCTGGGAGTTTCCAGGCGCATCTATCACGGCACTTCGGGGGGCGGTTTCGCCGCATTGGCCTTCTCCCATGGCGACCCCGACAGTGTTGCCGTAGTCGGCAATCCGCAGACCAATATTGAATCCTATTACCCTGCGGCGATCGAGCGGTATCGCGAGGCGGTTTGGCCTGATCTTGCGGCGGATCGCCCACTGAGCGACGTGATCACGAGTGACCTTTGTAAGGTATACGCGGCTGGATTCAGTAATACGGTCATCTACGTTCAGTCTATTGGAGATCGGCACCATTACCTCAAGCATGCGCTGCCATTTTGCGCGGCTGTCGCAGGTACCAATACGCCGGAGAGATTTCTTCTACATTCGGATTTCTGGGGGCGCACCGGCCACGTTGCTCAGCCGCGAGAGTACGTCTTTTGGATTAAGGCGGCGTCCATGCTCGATGATCTGGACCCCGAGAAGCTGCTGAAAACCCGTTTTCGCGTGGAAAGCTCGGTGAACCGCCTTCAGGCCGCAAAGGGCGAGGCTGCGGCCAAGCCCAAAACGTTCGCACCCGCCGATCTGGAGATCCACGCTTTGTTGGCGGAACTCCGCAAGCGGAAGGAGAGCTGAAATGGTTAATCCCTATCGCCAGTTTCCGCAGCGTAGCTTTTGGAAGCCCGCGGTGACGGAGCGTCATGTCGCCGATATGGCCGACATGTGGGATCCGCTGCCTCTGAAAAAGGCCGATAAGGTTGCAACGGCAGGCAGTTGCTTTGCCCAGCACCTGGGGCGCAATCTGAAGGTGCGTGGCGCAAATTACATGGATCTTGAGCCGGCGCCGGACATCTTTACGGACGAGGCGGGCGCCCGTCGCTTCGGGTTCGGGGTTTTTTCGTGCCGATACGGCAATGTCTACACCGCCCGCCAGATGCTGCAGCTCGCGCAGGAAGCGTTGGGACTGCGTACGCCATTTGAAATCGTCTGGGAAAAGCAGGGCCGGTTCTTCGACGCGATGCGCCCCGGTATAGATCCGGTTGGCGAGGCCCGCGTCGAGGACGTCCTTTCCGCGCGGGCGGACCACCTCGCAGCCGTGCGGCGCATGCTGGAAACCCTCGACCTGCTGGTCTTCACCCTTGGCCTGACCGAGGGCTGGGAAGCGAAGGCGGACGGGACCATGTTTCCCACCGCGCCAGGGACCATTGCCGGCAGCTATGATCCGGCGAAATACGCCTTCCGCAATCTGCGCTATGGCGAGATCCTTGAGGACATGCAGGCCTTCTGGCAATTGCTGAAGTCGGTCAACCCGGGCGCGCGGATGTTGCTGACGGTCTCGCCCGTTCCCTTGATCGCGACCGCGACCGGCCAGCATGTCCTGCCTGCGACGACTTATTCAAAGTCGGTGTTGCGGGCGGTGGCTGGCGACCTCGCGTCCGACCATGCAGATATTCATTATTTCCCATCTTACGAGATCATCATCGGACATCCGTCTCGAGGGTTTTTCTTTGAACCCGATATGCGGAACGTTAATGAGTTCGGCGTGGATCTCGTGATGCAGCAGTTCTTCACCGGTCCATTGGCGTCGGAATTCGCGACATCTGCCCTGGAGGCGGGAGATGACGAGTTCGATGTCGTTTGCGACGAAGCGAAGATCCTGGAGGGCTGAGTCCGGCGCGCGATATGGGGATGGGGAGGCCTCCGCATCCTTCCTGCGTCTCCTGCGGCGGTGACGAGCCGGTGCGCGTGGCGAACCGTGCCAGCACCCAATGGGCGCTGGTCACTCGCTAGGGTTGAGCGCGCGCCCAAGGCGGAATGAGCGGCAACAACCACGCCGAGCGCTGCCTTTCCGCTGGGGGCTGGGCGGTTGGAGCGGGGGCAGGGAGTAAGCATGATGAGGGAACGGGCGCTGCTGGTGGTTGTGCTGGCTGCAGGTGAGGGCACGCGCATGGCCTCGCGTCTGCCGAAGGTGCTGCACAAGGTGGCGGGCCGCACCATGCTTCACCATGTGCTGGAGACGACGCGGGCCGCGGGCGCCACGGGCACGGCGGTGGTGGTGGGCCCTGACCGGGAGGATGTGGCGGCCGAGGCGCTGCGGGTGAGCCCCGATGCGCGCGTGTTCGTCCAGCGCGAGCGGCTCGGCACCGCCCATGCGGTTCTCGCCGCCCGCGCGGCGCTGGAGCAGGGCGCCGACGACATTCTCGTGCTTTATGCCGACACCCCGCTGATCCGGCCCGAGACGCTGGCCCGCCTGCGCGCCCCCCTGGCCGAAGGGGCGGCGGTGGCGGTGCTGGGCTTCCGCCCCGCCGATCCCACCGGCTACGGCCGGCTTTTGACCGAGGGCGACACGCTGCGCGCCATCCGCGAGGAGAAGGACGCCAGCGCCGCCGAAAAGGCGGTGGGCTTCTGCAATGCCGGCCTCATGGCCCTTTCGGGGGATGTGGCGCTGGGTCTGCTGGAGCGCATCGGCAACGCCAATGCGAAGGGCGAGTACTACCTGACCGACATGGTGGAGCTGGCCCGCGCGGATGGCCTGAAGGCGGTCGCCGCCGAGGCGGACGTGGAGGAGGTGGCCGGCGTCAACAGCCGCCTCCAGCTCGCCGAGGCCGAGGCGATCCTGCAAGGGCGCCTGCGCCGGGCCGCCATGGCGGCGGGCGCGACCCTGGTGGCGCCGGAGACGGTCTTTCTTTCCGCCGACACGCGGCTGGGCCGGGACGTGGTGGTGGAACCCCATGTGGTGTTCGGCCCCGACGTGACGGTGGGGGATGACGTGGTCATCCATTCCTTCAGCCATCTGGAGGGGGCCTCTGTGGCGGAGGGGGCCAGCATCGGCCCGTTCGCCCGCCTGCGTCCCGGGGCGCGCCTGGAAAGCGGCGTACGCATCGGCAATTTCGTGGAAATCAAGGCCTCCCACGTGGAACAGGGCGCCAAGATCAACCATCTCTCTTATGTGGGCGATGCCCATGTGGGCGCGCGCTCCAATCTCGGCGCCGGCACCATCACCTGCAATTATGACGGCTTCGGCAAGCACCGCACCGAGATCGGCGAGGGCGCCTTCATCGGCGTCAATTCGGCGCTGGTGGCTCCGGTGACCATCGGCAGGGGCGCCTTTGTGGGCACCGGCGCGGTGGTGACCGACAGCGTGCCCGAGGATGCCCTGGTGCTGGCCCGCAGCCGGCAGACGGTGAAGGAAGGCTGGGCCCGCGAGTTCCGCGCCCGCAAGGCCAGGGAATGAGCCGCGCCCCCAAGTCAGGGATCCGCGCAAGTCAGCTCCCTGCAAGTCAGCCCTCCTGCAAGTCAGCGAGACTTGCAGGCCACGTCCCCCGCTGAGGGCGGCCGCGCCGCGGCCGGCGCCCGCAGACAGGAACCGAAAGCGGAAGTGATTCTGGCCTTGCGGTGCAGCGGGGTAGGAATGAACCAGTCCCGCGGCGCACACCGATTCCCTGGCGGAAGCGGGGCGCGCGCAACGCAATGTGGAGCTTCAGTGCATGTGTGGCATCGTCGGCATCCTGGGTAAGAGCGCGGTCGCGGATCACCTGGTGGAGTCCCTGCGCCGCCTGGAGTACCGGGGCTACGATTCGGCCGGTGTCGCGACGCTGGAGAATGGCCATCTCGAGGTCTGCCGCGCCGAGGGCAAGCTGCGCCACCTCGAGCAGAAGCTGATGAAGCATCCGCTGCACGGCCATATCGGCATCGGGCACACGCGCTGGGCCACCCATGGCAAGCCCTCCGAGCGCAACGCCCACCCCCATGCCACCAAGCGGGTGGCGGTGGTGCACAACGGGATCATCGAGAACTTCCGCGAGCTCAAGCAGGATCTGACCGATCTGGGGGTGAGCTTCAAGAGTGACACCGACACCGAGGTGGTGGCCCAGCTGGTGGACCGCGAGCTGCTCGCCGGCCGCACGCCGGCAGCGGCGGTGGAAGCCGTGCTGCCGCGCCTCAAGGGCGCGTTCGCCCTCGCCTTCCTGTTCGACGGTGAAAACGACCTGCTGATCGCCGCCCGGCGCGGCTCGCCCCTCGCCATCGGCTATGGCAGCGGGGAAATGTTCCTGGGCTCCGATGCCATCGCGCTCGGCAGCTTCACCGATCGCATCACCTATCTGGAAGAGGGCGACTGGGCGGTGCTGACCCGCGAGGGCGCCACCATCCGGGACGAGAGCGGCGCGGTGGCGGCCCGCCCCGTGCAGAAGGTGCCGGCCGGCGCGCTGCTGGTGGACAAGGGCAACCATCGCCACTTCATGGCGAAGGAGATCTATGAGCAGCCGGAGGTGATGTCCCATGCCTTCGGCCATTATCTCGACCTTGCCGCCGAAAAGGTCGCGCTGCCGGAGCTGCCGTTCGACCTGAAGGATGTGCGGCACATCTCCATCACCGCCTGCGGCACCGCCCTCTATGCCGGCGCGGTGGCGGAATACTGGATCGAGCAGTTCGCCCGCATTCCCGTCTCCATCGATATCGCGTCGGAATTCCGCTACCGGGAAACGCCGCTGGAGCCGGGCGGGGTGACCATCGTCATTTCCCAGTCGGGCGAGACGGCCGACACCCTGGCGTCCCTGCGCTATGCCAAGGCGTGCGGGCAGAAGGTGGTTGCGGTGGTGAACGTGGCCACCTCCACCATCGCCCGCGAGGCGGACATGGTGCTGCCCACCCTGGCGGGTCCGGAAATCGGCGTGGCCTCCACCAAGGCCTTCACCTGCCAGCTCGCCACGCTCGCCTGCCTCGCGGTGGCGCTGGGGCGGGCCTCGGGGCATGTGGCGGAGGATGACGAACGCCGGCTGGTGCGCGCCTTCATGGAGGTGCCGCGCCTGATGACCGAGGCGCTGAAGCTCGCCCCCGACATCGAGGTGCTGACCCGCACCCTCGCGCATGCGCAGGACGTGCTCTATCTCGGCCGCGGCCCGAACTATCCGCTGGCGCTGGAAGGGGCGCTGAAGCTGAAGGAGATTTCCTACATCCACGCCGAGGGCTACGCCGCCGGCGAGCTGAAGCACGGCCCCATCGCCCTCATCGACGAGAAGATGCCGGTGGTGGTGATCGCGCCCCATGACCGCATCTTCGAGAAGACCGTCTCCAACATGGAGGAGGTGGCGGCCCGCGGCGGCAGGATCATCCTCATCACCGATGCCAGGGGCGCGGAGATGGCCCATGGCGATGCCGTGCAGAAGCTGATCCTGCCGGAGATGCCGGCCGTGGTGTGCCCCATGGTCTATGTGCTGCCCGTGCAGCTCATCGCCTATCACACTGCTGTCATAATGGGCACCGACGTGGACCAGCCCCGAAATCTCGCCAAGTCCGTCACGGTCGAGTAGCCGGGCCTGACCCCTTTTCTCCTCCGGGTTGGGAGCAAGGCTGCTGCCCGAGTCACGGTGGCGGGCAGCGGCGCTTTCCCGTGTGATGGATGCGGCGAACTCGCTGGGGGATCAATGGTCCGGTCTACAGCGAGGCCGCTCGGTCTATTGTCTGCCTGCCGGCGTCGGAAGGTGGCGCGGACCTGCCCCCGGTTCGAGAACCGTGTTCGTTCACACCGCGTTCCTTCGCATGGGGCCGTCCGGGGCCGGACGGCTCCGGCCTCCCTCTCGGTCTCGATGTGTCCGTGGACCTGATGCGCTTCCCTGTGATCTTCGGCAGAGGCCGCATCCTGAACGCACCCCCGGGGCTGAGCGATCATCGCCCGGTCCAGCGGCGCGGCCGCCGGGAGGCGATCAAGGAGCCGCAGCTGCAACCTGGTCGAGGGCTTGCTCCAGCTCCACTGCTTCGCCGCTTCGTGGGTCGCAATAGCGCGAATGCAGGATGTAGGAGGCGTGGAACAGGTCTTCTATCGTGCGACTGCGCCCGCGACCTGCCGCCGGCACGTGGTCCTCGGTGAGCCCCCAGCCGGCGTAAAATGGGGTCCCGTGGCATTGAACCGTCTTGCCGGCCATGAGCGCTTCAAAGCCCACATGGGAGGTCACCACAAAGACCTCGTCAACCGCCTGAAAGATGGCGTGGGGATTGGTCCCCGCGGGCGCCTCGAAGACTTGGGTGCCGATGAGCTGAGGATCGATTTGCGCCGCTGTGAGGGCGTCGGCGCCGAGGTGCCCGGTGCCGTCGGCGAAATCCCGGAAAATAATGATGTCGCAGCCCTTGAAGCGGTCCATGGCGTTGCGCAGCATTTGGGCAAAGGCTGCCTGCCCGGCTGCGGAGCAGCGCACGGCGGGGTCGTCAATTGCTTGGTCCACGACGAGAATTTTGCGGTGTTCGCTGCTGCCTATGGCTGCGCATGCCGCAGTCGCGGGACCAATGCGGGACAGATGCCCGCTCACGATCCGGTTGATGGCGGCCTGCGCGCGCTGGCGTTCGGCCACCGTGAGGTCGGGGCCGCTCTTGAGCCATCGCTCCAGCCGCGAGCCTCCTGCGGCATCATAATGCGCCGTGGTGTCGTCGAGGATCAGCGAAGCCCCTGGTGGGCCGATCAGCCCGTCTTCCGCTGTGATCAAAGGCCGCCCCAAAGCGCGGGCGATCTCGAATTGCGCGCGCTCCTCCTCGCTCTCCCCCATGCCCCAGCGCAGGAAGACATCCACGCCCGAGAGCCATTTCAGCTCAGCCGCGCCGTTGCGGTCGACGCGCGTGCGGGCCTTCAGCAGCGAGAGAAGGTGGGGTTGGCGGTCCTGCGACAAAGCAGGGATGGGCGGGACGCCGACGACGTCGATACTCTGCCCCGCGAACAGACGCTCCCCGGCATCGGCGCGCAGCTGCAGGTTTCTCTTGCCGCTGGCGATATCCGCCAACACCATGCCGATGCGCGACGAGGCCTTGCCATCAAAAGCGCCGATGCTGAACATGTCGGCGGCCCAGGCCATGCCTTCTTCTGTCGGGGCCCATCGGCCCGCGAGCATGTCGGCGAGGATTGCCGCCATTTCCTCGCGATTGTGCGCGGCGGGAATTCCCACCTTCTCCCAGACCTGGTCGAAGGCAACATACTTCATGGAAAGCGCGGGCCGCCCAAGCAGCACCGCCTCGAAAAGCATCGTGCTGTTGACTGAGCTGACCACGTCCGCGTGGTATACGGCCTCCTCGGGGGGGACGAGGTAGCAATGGGCGTCGTCCACCGCTCCGGCGGGCGACCTAATGAGGCGCGTGCGCAGCTCGTCACCGAGGACATCGTCCTTTGAAGGGGGCAGCCGCACCAGCAACTGGCACCCGTGGGCTTGCGCGTACTCGAACAGATCGGAGATGGCGCTGGCCTGGGATTTCCGCGCCTGGCGCGTGTCGAGCTGTGAGTCGAGCGGCTGTGTCGCGAACAGGATGATCTTATGGTCGGCGCGCAGACCATATAGCCGGCAGAACTGCTCCCGGGTCAGCGCCGGTTGGTAGGCCGCATATGGATCGAACTTGGGCGCGCCCACCACTTGGAAGCGCTCCGCAGGGTATCCGCGCTCCAGGAAGATCTCCCGTTGCAGTCGCCCCCAGCCGAGCACCAGATCGGCGATTGGCACCGAGGCGCGAGTGGTGGGGTCCCAGTAATATTTATCTCGATCGACGAAGACAGACTCATGTGGAATGAGAATGCGCGGTATGTCCAGCTCCGCGCATACATTGGCAATCATGTGTGCAATGGGCGCCCAGTCAAATGTAAATATGATGCCGCAGATATGTCTGCGCAATTGAACGAGACGACGCGCAACAAGCCTCCGGTAAACGTCCGGGTTCTCCTGTGCGAATCGAAAAATCTCGCGGCGCGTGGTATTGTCCTCGACACCTTGGAAAATGTCGAAGGGCACCAGCGTGTAACCCTGATCGCTTCCGAGCTTCGCGATCAGTGCGTCCGTGTGCTCGGCAATCCACGGAATGTATAAAAATACCGGCTTGTCGCCGTGAATGAGTCTTCTGGTTTCCGGGAGCAGGTGGGGACGGTACCAGCCTGGAATCTTCAGGCTCGAGATCTCCTGCGGAGCCGCGCCTTTCTTGTGTTTGAGCAGGCCGGAAAGGAGGCTGGATGTGCCAGAAAACATCCTGGTCAAAGCACTCATCTTAGGTCCCTTCGTGCCCCCGACGGTCAGCCTGCCGGGCACGGCGTGAGGCGGCGGCCACGACAGAGGCCTATCCCGTCCGCAATGGCGAAGTCACTCGCCTTCTATCGATCCGGCCGTGATGGCTCAACTTCCGTGGCGTTCACGCTGGAGGGAGCCGGTCGCCTCCGCTCTCGATGAGGAGGCCTGACGGGCCGTCGTTGGCAGGGCCACCGACACGCCGGTGGGCGGTGTTCTTCGCGACTGCTGGGGCCATGGTGCGCCTGCCGGGCGGCTGGAAGCGCAGGCCTGCGCGCTGGGGACCTTCAGGATGCCTTGACCATCGGCAGAACGTAACGGTCGCTGCGATGCGGATGGCGGTGAGGCGCGCGGTTCCGGCCGGGCATTCGCCCGGCCAGGTCCTTCGCGGAGGGAAGCCTCAATGCCGGAAGTGGCGCACGCCGGTGAACACCATGGCCAAGCCCGCCTCGTCGGCGGCGGCGATCACCTCGGCATCACGCATGGAGCCGCCGGGCTGGATCACCGCCGTGGCGCCCGCCTCCACCGCCGCCAGCAGGCCGTCGGCGAAGGGGAAGAAGGCGTCGGAGGCGACCACGGAGCCCTTGGTCAGAGGCACCGCGAGGCCAGCGGCCGCCGCCGCGTCCTCCGCCTTGCGGGCGGCGATGCGGGCGGAGTCCACGCGGCTCATCTGGCCGGCGCCGATGCCCACGGTGGCAAGGTCCTTGGCATAGATGATGGTGTTGGACTTCACATGCTTGGCCACGCGGAAGGCGAAGCGCAGGTCGGTGAGCTCGGCCTCGGTGGGGGCGCGCTTGGTCACCACCTTCAGTTCCAGGTCGTCGGCGCTCACATTGTCGCGGCCCTGCACCAGGAAGCCGCCGGCCACGGTCTTGACCACGAGGCCCGAGGCGCGCACGTCCGGCAGGCCGCCGGTGAGCAGAAGGCGCAGGTTCTTCTTGGCGCCCACCACGGCAATGGCCTCCTCGGTGGCGTCGGGGGCCACGATCACCTCGGTGAAGATCTCCACCATGGCGCGGGCGGCGTCGGCGTCGAGCGTGCGGTTGACGGCGATGATGCCGCCGAAGGCCGACACCGGATCGCAGGCCAGCGCCTTGGCATAGGCTTCCTGAAGGCTCGCCCCCTCGGCCACGCCGCAGGGATTGGCGTGCTTCACGATCACCACGGCGGCGGTGCGGGCGGGGTGGAATTCGGCCACCGCCTCGAAGGCGGCGTCGGTATCGTTGATGTTGTTGTAGGAGAGCTGCTTGCCCTGCACCTGCCGGGCCGTGGCGACGCCGGGACGGATCTCGTCGGAGGCGTAGAAAGCGGCGGACTGGTGCGGGTTCTCGCCGTAGCGCAGGGCCTCGATGAGCTTGCCGCCGACGGCGCGATAGGCCGGGGCCTCTTCCTTCAGCTCGCGGGCGAACCAGTTGGAGATGGCCGCGTCATAGGCGGCGGTGCGGGCGTAGGCCTTCTGGGCCAGGCGCCGGCGGGTGGCCAAGGTGGTGCCGCCGTGCTCGGCGATCTCCTTGATGACCGCCTCGTAGTCGGCAGCGTCCACCACCACGGCCACGTCATTGTGGTTCTTGGCCGCGCCACGGATCATGGAGGGGCCGCCAATGTCGATATTCTCGATGGTCTCCTCGAAATCCGCCTTGCGGGCGACGGTCGCCTCGAACGGATAGAGGTTCACCACAACGAGGTCGATGGGGGCGATGGCGTGCTCGGCCATGGCGGCCTGGTGGCTGGCATCGTCGCGGATGGCGAGGATGCCGCCATGGACCTTGGGATGCAGGGTCTTCACCCGGCCATCCATCATCTCGGGAAAGCCGGTGAGCTCGGACACGTCCTTCACCTTCAGGCCCGCTTCGGCGATGGCCTTGGAGGTGCCGCCGGTGGACACCAGTTCCACCCCGTGCTGGGCCAGGGCGGAGGCGAACGGCACCAGCCCCGTCTTGTCCGACACCGAGATCAAAGCGCGGGTCACGGGACGGATATCGGCAGGCATGTTGGCGGCTCCGGTGAACGAAAAGTGACGTTCGCCTAGCACTAATGGGCCGGACTCGAAAGGGCGGACCGCGCGGCCCACCCCTGCGGAGGGCTCAACCTTCCGCTTTTCGCTCTCGCGCACGTCCGTGTTTCACGCGGATCCGGGAGCCCTTCGCGCGGCGTGGCTTCAGCGTGGGCGGGCGGTGCCGCGCGAGCCGATATAGGTGCCGTTGAGGTTGCCGCTGGGCGCCTCGCGGGTGCGCATGAAGGTCCACACCAGGCGCGGCGTGTCGCGCACATCGCCCAGCAGCACCAGCTGGGAGGTGCGGCGCGGCCCGCCGGAGGCGGCGAGGTAGATGCTCTCCTCCACCGCCAGCGGCACATGGGGCGCGGCAAAGGCCCAGGCCTCGCCATTGGGCAGGCTGAGCAGGGCGGTATGGGGATCGTCGAACCGCTCCACGGCCACCTGGGGGTGCAGGTGGAAGCGGATGGCGAACGGGTGCGAGGCCAGCTCCGCCCCTTCGGCGGCGGGGCGGAACACGTCCTCCCCGTCGAGCCGGTGGCCGTCGAGGGCCAGCCGCCAGGAGCGCTGGTGGATGACCCCGAACTCGGCGCCATAGCCGTCATGGCTGGCGCGCAGCAGAATGGCTTCGTTGCGGGTACCGCGCTGCACGTCCACGGTCTTCGGCCCGTCGACGATGGGCAGCCCCACCAGCCGGGTGAGGGGCGAGCCCTTCAGGAAACGGCAGGAGGAGGTGTCGGCGATCACCGCGGTGGAATGGGCGGCGGTGGAACGCGCCACCTGCCGCCATTGATCGCGGTTCACCGCCGGCATGCCGCAATTCACCACGATGCGGTTGCGCCCGGTGGAGAATTCGAAGGCCAGGCAGCTCGCATGGGCCTCCCAGCTCACCGACAGGGGCGGCGGCGGGCCGGTATCGGCGATCACCACGGCATTCTTGGCGTCCAGGCGCTGGTAGCCGGAATAGGGCGCATTCGCCACCGGCGCGCCGCGCGCGTCGTCGAAGGCGAGAATGGTGGCGAGCTGGTCGGCCGCGGTGAAGCCCATGCCGTGGAAATGGGCGAAGGCGCCATCCCCATGCCGGAAGAAGCGCAGCATGGGCATCATGCGGTCGATGGCGTTCATCAGCGCGGCGGGAGCCGGCTGGTTGCGCGCGGTGAAGGCCTGGCGCAGGGGCAGAAGATCCAGCAGCAGGTCGATGAGCATGCCGGGATTGCGGGTGATGGGCCCGCCATCGGGCAGGATCTGGCGGTCCAGCTCCTCGCTCAGCCGGCGCTGGGCGGCCTTCAGCAGCCGCCCCTGGTCCGACATGCACAGGCCGGCGAAGGTGAGGGCAACGATGATGAGCAGGCGCGGATAGCCGTCCGGCGCCTCGGTGGCGCCACGGCGCAGCTGACGCACCTGCCGGGCCAGCGAGCGCATGAAGCGGCGGTAGAAATCGAGTTCCGCGTCCTGCAGCAGGAAGGTGGCCTGGGTGAGCCAGGAGATCACCCGTCGCGCGGTGACTTCCGGCCGGTTGGCGATGGCGCGGGCGACGCCCGGATTGCGGATCCAGTCGCCCACCAGGGCGCGGGCATTGGCGCGGGCGATGGTGGTGTTGGCGGCGTGCAGGTGGCCGAGCCAGCCGAAGCCGTGCAGGGTGGCGGCCCAATCCACCGAAGGCGGCACCAGCTCGAACGGGGCGCGCCCGTCCAGCTGCACCGCCTTGCCGGCGAAGGCGAAGCGGCCGGAATAGATCTCGGCGGCCAGGGTGGGGTCGCCGGTGCGCAGGTCCTGGGGGGCGATGAGCAGCCGCTCGGGCACCGGAACCGGGGCATAAGCGAGGCCGAGGGCGCTCGCATCCGCGCGGCCGACAAGCGCGCGCATCCACTGTCCCGCCACGAGGGCGGCGAGGCGGAGGCGCTCGGCGAGGCTGTCTCGGCTCACGTGGGTCCTCTGGGTCCCGGCCCGGGGCGCGGAGAGCGACGCGGTGGAATGGAAGCGCCCGGCTAGCCCATGCCACATGACGACGTCTCTCCCCTCGGCCCATCCGGCGGCGAATCAGCTCCTATGGTGACGCGGCCCATGATTCGGACGGGCCTTCGGCGCCCGGCGACCCCCGCCAGACCTCCGCATAGCCCTCCAACCCCTTGGAAGGATTAATGTTCCGCCTCACCCGATGCGCCGGAGACGGGCCGCGAAGAAGCCATCGAGCCCCGAGCGTTCCTTCTCCCCGCGCATCCACTCACTGGGTAGAGTGCGGACATCCCCTTGAGGAGTTATGAACGGCGCGATGCCCTCCATTTCCTCCACCGTGACGGGCACCCGCTCCACGTCGCTGCGCGCGGCCAGCAGGCGGGCCACCTGCTCCTCGCCTTCCTCCGGCTCCAGGGAGCAGGTGGAATAGACGATGAGGCCGCCCACCTTCACCAGCCCCACCGCATGGTCGATGAGCCGGCCCTGGAGGGCCGCCAGGGTGGCGATGTCCGACGGGCGCTTGGAGAGGGCGATGTCCGGATGCCGGCGCAGGGTGCCGGTGGCCGAGCAGGGGGCGTCAAGCAGCACCGCGTCGAACGGCCCGCCGGTGAATTGGAGCGTATCGGCCTCGACCATCTGGGCGGTGAGCTGTAGCCGGGCGAGATTGTCCCTCAGCCGCGCGAGGCGGGTGGCGGAGCGGTCGACCGCGGTCACCGTGGCGCCGGCGGCGGCGAGCTGGGCGGTCTTGCCGCCGGGGGCCGCGCACAGGTCTGCCACCGAAAGCCCCTTCACATCGCCCAGCAGGCGGGCGGGCAGGGCGGCGGCGGCGTCCTGCACCCACCAGTCGCCCTCCGCGAAGCCGGGCAGGAGGCGCACCGGGCCGGCCTGGAGAACGCGCACGGTGCCGGTGGGCAGCACCTCACCCGAGAGCTTTTCCGCCCACGCGTCCGGGTCGGCTTTCACCGTGATGTCGAGGGGCGGCTCGACCGCATGCATGGCGGCGATGGCGCGGGCGGTCTCCTGGCCATAGGCGGCGGTCCAGCGCTCGCGCAGCCAGGCGGGAGTGTCGGCGGTGAAGGGGTCGAGGCTGTCGAGCACGGCGGCCTTGTCACGGGCGATCCGCCGCAGCACGGCGTTCACCAGGCCGGCGAAACCCGCCGTGGACCGGTCGGCGCGGGCAAGGTCCACGCTGAGGCCGACGGCCGCATGGTCCGGCACGTCCATGAACAGGAGCTGAGTCGCGCCCGCCAGCAGGATTGGCTCCAGGCGCGGTGCGGATTTGGGCAGGCCGCGCTCCATCAGCCGGCTGAGCGCGCCGCGCAGCGTGCCGATCCGTCGCAGGGCGGTGGCGACGATGCGATAAGCGAGCGCGCGGTCACGCGGATCGAGCCCCGGCGGGGCGGTCTCGAACGCGTCCTCGAGAGTGGTGTTGTGGTGAAGGATGCGGTCGAGCCCATCCACGGCAAGGCGGCGGGCGGCGAAGCCGGCGGGAACGCTGGGGCGTGGCGGATGCGGGGAACGCGAAGGCGGTTTCATCGCGCGAGATAGAGCACGAACCCGCCCTTCCCGCCAGCGGCGCGCGGCCGCGCCCTGTGCAATCACACTATGTTACCATCTGCTACGGCCATGCCTTGCCTCCAAAGCCCTGATCCCGTAAGAGACATGGGCAACGCCCTGGCCGGAAGCCGGGGCTTTGCTTTGTTCGCGCGGGCCGATGTGACCCGCGCCGCGCGAGGAGGCAATTCAGCGTGGCCAACGTGGTCGTGGTCGGCTCTCAGTGGGGCGACGAAGGCAAGGGTAAGATCGTCGACTGGCTCTCCGAGCAGGCCGACGTGGTCGTGCGGTTCCAGGGCGGGCACAATGCCGGCCATACCCTGGTGGTGAACGGCGTCACCTATAAATTGTCGCTGCTGCCCTCGGGCGTGGTGCGGCCCGGCAAGCTCTCGGTGATCGGCAACGGCGTGGTGCTGGACCCGCAGGCGCTGGTCGACGAGCTGGCGCGCCTCGCGGCCCAGGGCGTGGTGGTCGGTCCGGACCGGCTGCGCATTGCCGAGACGACGCCCCTCATCCTGCCGCTGCACCGCGAGCTCGACGCGCTGCGCGAGGCCGGCGCCGCCGGCACCCGTATCGGCACCACCAAGCGCGGCATTGGCCCCGCTTACGAGGACAAGGTGGGCCGCCGCGCCATCCGCCTCATCGACCTGGTGGACGCCAAAACCCTGCCCGCCAAGGTGGACCGCCTGCTCAGCCACCACAATGCCCTGCGCCGCGGCCTCGGCCTCGAGGACGTGAACGGCGCCGCGCTGGTGGACGAGCTGCTGGCCATCGCGCCCAAGGTTCTGCCCTTCATGGATCGGGTGTGGGAGCTGCTGGACAAGGCGCGCCGCGACGGCAAGCGCATCCTGTTCGAAGGCGCCCAGGGCGCGCTTTTGGATATCGACCACGGCACTTATCCGTTCGTGACCTCCTCCAACACGGTGGCGGGTTCGGCCTCCAGCGGCACCGGCATCGGCCCGGGCGCGTTGGACTACGTGCTCGGCATCACCAAGGCCTACACCACCCGCGTGGGCGAGGGGCCGTTCCCCACCGAGCTCACCGATGAAGTCGGCAAGACGCTGGGCAGCAAGGGCCACGAATTCGGTGTCGTCACCGGCCGCGCCCGCCGCTGCGGCTGGTTCGACGCGGTGCTGGTGCGCCAGACCGTGCGCACCTGCGGCATCCACGGCATCGCCCTCACCAAGCTCGACGTGCTGGACGGTTTTACCGAACTGAAAGTGTGCGTGGGCTACAAGGTCGACGGTCAAGTGATCGACCACCTCCCGGCCGAAAGCGGGGCCCAGGCGCGCGCCGAGCCCATCTACGAGACCATGGAGGGGTGGCAGGAATCCACCGCTGGTGCGCGGTCCTGGGCGGACCTGCCGGCGGAGGCGGTCAAGTACGTGCGGCGGGTCGAGGAATTGATCGGCTGCCCGGTGGCGGTGTTGTCCACGAGCCCCGAGCGGGACGACACGATTCTGGTGCACAATCCTTTCCAGGATTGATCGGAGTCCCTCAACTCGAAGGCGAAGCTTAGGCGCTGATGGCTGACTATTACCCGCTCCTTGCACGTGCCGTTTCCAGCCTTCCGCAGAACACTGCGGAAGCGCGGAAGGCCGTGTTCGACCGCGCGCGCACGGCGCTGCTCCGGCAGTTGCGTGGCGTCGATCCGCCTCTTCCAGAAGGGGAGATCACGCGGGAGCGGCTGGGCCTGGAGGAGGCCATCCGCCGCCTGGAGGCGGAATACGCGCCCCAGGACAATGAGAAGCCGGAAGTGGCGACCGAGCCCGTGGGCGAGGCCGTCGCCCCCGAGCCTGTCGCGCCTCCCGCGCCGCCGGATGTGACCACCGTTGCCGATGAGGGCGCTTCGGCGCCTGAGGCTCCCGCCGAACCGGAGCCGGCGGCTGGGGCGGAACCAGAGGTGCCGGCGGAGGAAAACACGCTGCGCCGGGGCGCCCTGCGCCGCGGCGAAGTGCGCAGCCGGGAGCCCGCGACCCCCGTGCGTCCCAGTGTTCGCACGCCTGAGCCGCGCAAGGCGTCCTGGACACGATTCGCCCTCTGGGCGGTGCTGGCGCTGGTGGTCCTGGGCGGCATCGTGGCCGCCGTCGTGGGCGTAGGCCTCTTTTCCGGCGAAACCCAGACGGCGCAGGCGCCGGTCGCCGCTCCGAGTGCTCCGGTGGAGCAGCCCAAGAGCGAGGACCGGGTGGCATCGAATGCGGGCGAGGCTGCGCGCCGGGCCCCGGTGCCGAGCCGCGCGGTCGGCACGAGCCGCGCCGTGTTGCTGGAGGAAAGCCCGGGCGGCACCAGTCCGCCCCAGACCTTCGAGGGCACCGTCACCTGGAAGACGGAAACCTTCAATTCCGGCCCCGGCCTTCCTCCGGATATCGGCCTGCGCGGTGAGATCACCATCCCCGAGCGGCAGATTGCCATGAGCTTCGTGCTGCGCCGCAACACGGACCAGACCCTGCCGGCGTCGCACACCATCGAGATTTCGTTCAAGCTACCCCAGGATTTCGCCTTCGGCGGCATCGCCAACGTGCCGGGTGTGCGGGCGAAGCAGAGCCAGCAGGCCCAGGGTGTGCCGCTGTCCGGTCTCTCGGTGAAGGTGAGCCCCACTTTGTTCCTGGTGGGCCTGTCGCCGTCGACCGCCGATCGCCAGCGCAACCTGGCGCTGCTCCAGCTTTATCCCTGGTTCGACGTTCCGGTGGTCTACACCAACAACAAGAAGGCGGTGTTCGTGTTCGAGAAGGGTCAGGCGGGCGATCAGGCTTTCAACGACGCCTTTTCCGCCTGGGGTGAGCTCATCCAGCCCGCTCAGCAGCCGCAGCAGCAAGAGCAGGCGCCGGCCGAACAGAAGACCGGCGAATAGGGCGACTAACGACCCTGCACAGATTGAAGGCCGGCGGGTGCTTCCGCCGGCCTTTTTCTTTGCCCCGTCTCAGACGAGGGACGTGAGATGCGCGAAGCGGGGATGTCGCCGTCGAACCCGCGCCCGGCGCGCTGGACATTTCCGGGAGGGGCCCGCCCTTATCGGGTCAACCGCGCCCCTCCGCGCCGCAATTTCCGTTTACGCAAGGGCCCGAACACCTTCGCCTATAGGGGTTTCCTGAATGCCGGTTGGACCCCGGGATGCTGTGGCTGACGCAGGCCTTTCAGGCGATAGAGGGCATCCAGCGCCTCGCGGGGGGAAAGGGCGTCCGGGTCCAGGGTGTCGAGGGCCTCGGCCACCGGGTCTGGGCCCGCCGACGGCGCGGGCGCGGCGGCCGGTTGCGGACGCAGGGCGGCGAACAGGGGCAGGTCGTCCACCATGCGCTGGACGGGTGAGGCGCGCTCTGCGGCTTCCAGCTCAGCCAGCACCGCCTTGGCGCGGGTGATGACCGCGTCCGGCAGGCCGGCGAGCTTCGCCACCTGGATGCCGTAGGAACGGTCCGCCGCGCCGGGCACCACCTCATGCAGGAAGATCACGTCGCCCTGCCATTCCGTTACCTTCACCGTGGCGTTGAACAGCCGCTTGCAGCGCTGGGACAAAGCGGTGAGCTCATGGAAGTGGGTGGCGAACAGGGCCCGGCAGCGGTTCACCTCGTGCAGGTGCTCAAGGCTCGCCCAGGCGATGGACATGCCGTCGAACGTGGCGGTGCCCCGCCCGATCTCGTCCAGGATGACCAGGGAGCGGGGCGTGGCCTGGTTCAGGATGGCGGCGGTCTCCACCATTTCCACCATGAAGGTGGAGCGCCCGCGCGCCAGATCGTCCGCCGCGCCGACGCGGGAAAACAACCGGTCCACGATGCCGATGCGCGCGTCCCGCGCCGGAACGAAGGCGCCGGCCTGGGCCAGCACCGCGATCAGCGCATTCTGGCGCAGGAAGGTGGATTTGCCCGCCATGTTCGGCCCGGTGACGAGCACGATGCGCCCATCGCTCTCGCCCTCGGGCGGGGACAATTCGCAGTCATTGGGCACGAAGGCGGTGGAGGAGGTGGAATCCGAGCGCGCCAGCGCCTGTTCCACCACCGGATGACGGCCGCCGGAAATGGCGAAGGCGGAGCCCTCCTCCATATGCGGGCGCACGTGGCGCTCGGTGGCGGCGAGCTCTGCCAGGGCGGCGGTCACGTCCAGCTCGGCCAAGGCGTCGGCGGCCTCGCGGATGGTGAGGGCGGCATCCACCACGGCGGCGGCGAGCCGGTCGAAGATGATCTGTTCGAGGCCCAGAGCCCGCTCGCCGGCGCTGGCGATGCGGCTTTCCAGCTCGCCCAGTTCCACGGAGGAAAAGCGCACCGCGCCCGCCATGGTCTGGCGGTGCACGAACACGTCGAGATGGGGCGGCTCGCGCAGGCGGTCCGCATTCTGGGCAGTCACCTCCACGAAATAGCCCAGCACTGCATTGTGCTTGATCTTGAGGGACTTGACGCCGGTCTCCTCGGCATAGCGCCGCTCCAGGGCGGCCACCACCCGGCGGCTCTCGTCGCGCAACGCGCGGGTGGCGTCGAGCTCGCTGTCATAGCCGGAGCGCACGAAGCCGCCGTCGCGGCGATAAAGCGGAAGCTCGGCGCCCAGCGCCGCTTCCAGCTCCAGGGCCAGCTCGCCGGGGGCCCGGGAGAGGATGGCGAGGCCGCGGGCGATGTCGGAGGGCGGCGCGGCGGCGAACAGCCCCACCAGATCAAGCGCTCCGGCGAGCCCGTCGCGGATGGCGGCGAGATCGCGCGGGCCGCCCCGGCCGAGGGAAAGGCGGGTGAGGGCGCGGGCCATGTCCGGCGCGGCCGACAGGCGCGCGCGCAGGGCGCGGCGCAGCTCGCCGTCATCCATGAGGAAGCCCAGGGCGTCGTGGCGATCGCGAATGGCCGCGATGGCGGTCAGCGGCTCGGCGATGCGGCGGGCCAAAAGCCGCGCGCCTGCGGCGGTCACCGTGCGGTCGATGGCGCCGAGCAAAGAGCCGCGCCGTTCGCCGGAGGTGGTCTTCACCAGCTCCAGGTTAGCGCGGGTGCCGGCATCAATGAGCATGATGCCGCCCTCCGCCTCCTTCACTGGCCGGGCGAGGGCGGGGCGGGCGCCGAGCTGGGTGCGCTCCACATAGGCGACGATGGCGGCGGCCGCGACCAATTCCGGCCGGGTGAAGGGGCCGAAGGCATCAAGGGCGGCGACGCCGAAGAAGCCGGCGAGCCGCTTTTCCGCGCTGGCGCCGTCGAAGCTCTGGCGGGGCAGGGGCGTCACCGCCGGAAAATCGCGCAGCAGGGTCTTCAGCTCCGCATCGTCCAGGAGCGCGTCGGAGACCAGGATTTCCGCCGGCTCGATGCGGGCAAGGTCCGCCCCCAGCGCCTCGCGGCTGGTCATGGCCACCCGGAATGAGCCGGTGGACATGTCCGTGAAGGCAAGCGCATAGGCGAAGTCGTCGGCCCCGCTGCCGGCGCGGGTGCGGGCGATGGCCGCGAGCACGTTCTCGCGCCGGGCGTCCAGAAGGGAATCCTCGGTGAGGGTGCCGGGGGTGACGAGGCGCGTCACATCACGCCGCACCACGCTTTTCGGGCCACGCTTCTTGGCCGCGGCCGGGTCTTCCAGCTGCTCGCACACCGCCACCCGGAAACCGAGCGCGATGAGCTTGTGCAGATATTCGTCCGACCGTTCGAGGGGCACGCCGCACATGGGGATGTCTTCCCCCAGGTGCTTGCCGCGCTTGGTGAGTACGATGCCCAAGGCCTGCGAGGCCTGTTCCGCATCGGCGAAGAACAGCTCGTAGAAATCGCCCATCCGGTAGAACAGAAGACTGTCCGGATTGGCGGCCTTGATCTCCAGATACTGCGCCATCATGGGCGTCACGCGGCCTTCGTCCGGCGGGGCGGCGGGCTCCGGCATCTTCGGCGCGGGCGCGGCCTCGACGGGGGGCGCTTCGGCGGCGGGCTCGGGCGCGATCGGCGGATCGATGGCTTCGGGCGGCGGCAGGGCGTCGTCGGGGGGGGCCGGCTGAAGGGCGGCTTTGGAGCGGGCGGACGAAGGGCGTGAGGTCATGGCGCCAAGCTAACGGGCACGGCCCGCGCTGTCAGTGCGCCATGCCCGCCTTCGACAGGAAATCTGGCCCGCGTGCGGTAGCGGCCCTTCCTCTTTTCCCCGCCCGACTGGTGGACCTGGACGCGGCGCAGTTGAGCAAGGCCCGCCTGCCCCGCGCGGACAAGAGCATTCGCAGCGCCGGCCGCGGGGCTGGTGCGCACATGGCCGGTCGATGGGCTTCGGGCGATCTGACGTTCAGCCCCAGGGGCCGCGCGGAGGCTGGGCGCCACCACCCCAGGGCCCGCCCGGCGTGTTCGGCGGCGTGCCGAAGGGGCCGCCAGCCGGCCGCGAGGGTGGGCCCATGCGGCTTGCGATGTCACGCAAGGCGGCGATGCGGTTCTCGGTCGCCGGATGGGTGGAGAACAGATTGTCCATGCGCGCCCCAGACAGGGGATTGATGATGAACATGTGCGCGGTGGCGGGGTTCGCCTCCGCCTCGTAGTTCGGCAGCTGATGCGCCTCCCCCGAGATGCGGGCGAGGGCCGAGGCCAGCGCCATGGGCCGGCCGGAAATCTCCGCGCCGCCGCGATCGGCCTCATATTCGCGCGAACGGGAAATGGCCATCTGCACGATCATGGCCGCCATGGGCGCCAGCACCGCCATGAGGATGGTGCCGATGGCGCCGAACGGGTTGCCATTGTTCCCCCGGTTTCCGCCGCCGAAGAGCAGGCCGAAATTCGCCAGCATGGAGATGGCGCCGGCGATGGTGGCGGTCATGGTCATGGTGAGGGTGTCGTAATGCTTGATGTGCGCCAGCTCGTGCGCCATCACGCCGGCCACCTCGTCGGGCGGCAGCATCTGCAGCAGGCCGGTGGTGGCGGCCACGGCGGCGTTTTCCGGGTTGCGGCCGGTGGCGAAGGCGTTCGGCTGCGGATTGTCCATGATGTAGACCTTGGGCATGGGCAGGCCCGCCCGCTGCGCCAGGGTGCGCACCATGCCCACGAATTCAGGGGCGGTGGTCTCGTCCACCTGGCGCGCGCCGTACATGCGCAGCACCATCTTGTCCGAGTTCCAATAGCTGAACAGGTTCATGCCGGCGGCGACGACAAAGGCGATCATCATGCCGCTGCGCCCGCCCAGGGCGAAGCCCACGGCCATGAACAGAGCGGTGAGGCCCGCCAGCAGGATCACCGTCTTCAGATGGTTCATCTCGTTGTCCGCTCCCTGGCCTCCGGCATCCACCGGTGCGCGGCAATGCCACGCCGCGATGCCAAGAGGATGGGTGCGCGACGCCGCGGACGCAAGGGGAGGTGGGCCGGGTGATTGGGCCCACGCGCCTTGGTCAGGAGCGGGCGGCGGTGTTCGGAAGGCGGCGCGATCAGATGTCGTGGGACAGGCGCTCGGCCGGCACGCACTTCCAGCGGCCAATGCGCCACTGGGGGTGCTCCTGCGACCACTGGGCGAGCGTGGTCTGGGACGTCGTCATGCAGGCCATGGGAGCGGACACTTCCATGGAAAAGTTGATGTGCTCCTCGCGGCAGGTGGCCGGGGCGCTGATGAGGCAGGCATAAAGAACGATGAACATGAACGGTGTCCTTGACCCACAGGTTAGGGGTGCCGTCCCGTCGTTGTCACTCCCGAGATTCGTGGCCAGGCCGCGGGCGTCGCGCCCAGGGCTGGCGCAGGGCTCCGGCCAGCCGCGTTGCTGTCTCCTCAGGAGAGCAGAAGCGTTTCCGCGCCGGGTCCATATGTAATCGTAAACGCATTTTCTCCTGTGTGAAAAGTCCTTTTGTGCAATGCAACAAAAATGAGCGTTTTAACGGTATTGTGGTCTGTGGCGTCGGGTCCGATCCACTTTGCCTGTGTGCGAGCGGGCTGTTGAGGGCAGGAGGCCGCCCACAGGCATCTTGCCGCTACTGCAGAGCTGAGGTAGTTTCCCGCCCGCTATCCGGTGAACCGGCTCGGCAGGGAGCCGGGCGCTGAAACAAGGGTAAGCGGCAGCCGACCGCTATCCGAGACTTTCCGGAAGCGGTCGTCCCCTGCCGGGTGTTCGTTGTTTCGAGGTTTTCCTTGGGTTCCGAGGCGCGCCGTTTTTCAAGGCGTTTCTTGTTTCAAGGCGCGCCTTGGGGTTCAGCGTGAGGCTGCACAAGAACAGCACCCGGTGAGATTTTTGGGAGGACGAGACCAATGGCGAAGATCGACAAGGTGATGGTGGGTGAGGCTCTGGTGGGCGACGGCAACGAAGTCGCGCACATCGATCTGCTCATCGGCCCGCGCGGCAGCGCGGCGGAAACCGCCTTCTGCACCAGCCTGACCAACAACAAGGATGGCTTCACCAGCCTCCTGGCGGTGATCGCGCCGAACCTGGCGTGCAAGCCGAACACGGTGATGTTCAACAAGGTGACCATCAAGGACGCGCGCCAGGCGGTGCAGATGTTCGGCCCGGCCCAGCACGGCGTCGCCAAGGCGGTGCAGGACGCGGTGGCCGAGGGCATCATCCCCATGGAAGAGGCCGACGACCTCTACATCTGCGTGGGCGTGTTCATCCACTGGGAAGCGGCCGACGACGCCAAGATCCAGTCCTACAACTACGAGGCCACCAAGCTCGCCATCGCCCGCGCCGTCAAGGGTGAGCCCTCCGCAAAGGAAGCCACCGAAAAGCGCGACGCAGTCAAGCATCCCTTCCAGGCCTGAGCGACCTCGCCTCACGGCTCCAAATCTGAAGCCCGGCCTCGCGCCGGGCTTTTTTGTGCGCGGCCGCGCCGTCAGGCCGGGCTGAGGAGCACGATCAGCGCCAGCGCCGTGCTGGCGATAACGGACAGCAGGGGCACCAGGGCTTCCTCGGCGTTGATGTGGGGCTTTCCCATGGCGTCGTCCTCCCCTTCTTGCCGCGCATCCCGCGATGCGCGGCGGCTGTCGCTCTCGAAGCCTGAGCGCCTGCTCCGAAATCCTCTAAACGACTGGCCGCAGGCATTTCTGCACGCGAGCCGATCGGCATTTTGCTAAAAAGCGCTCATAGGACGCTGACGCCGCGGGCAAAATTCCACTTTCGGCGCAAGGCAATCGCTGGCTGCTGGCCTCCGCCGCCCGTTTTTGCTTTTTGTTGGCGGTGCGCCGTGGGAACCTTTCCGAAGGCAGCGCAGGCCAGCGAACGGGGGGAGCACCGATGGCGGCGGTCCTGATCATTCTGCTGGTGGTGCTCACGGTGGTGGCCCTGCCCACCTGGGATTACAGCGAGCATTGGGGCTATATCCCCGGCGCCGTCGCGGGCCTCCTGCTCATCGTGGTCGCTGCCCTGACATTGGTCGGCTACATCTGAACAAGACCCGGAACCGGCCCGCCAGGCCGGCCCCGAGCGCTTGACGCCATGGCGTGCCGGGGTCCGGCCGCCGGCTTGGGTCAGGCCGTTTTTTCGATCACCCGGCCCAGTTTCTCCACCAGCTCGCCCACCTGAGCCTCGGAGATGATGAGGGGCGGCGTGACCACCAGCGTGTCGCCAGAGGTGCGGATCATGAGGCGCTCCTCGTGGAAGGCCCGTTCCAGCCCCTCATATCCGCGCGCGCCCGGGGCCCCGTCGCGGGGGGCGAGATCCACGGCGCCGGTCAGGCCGACGGTGCGGATGTCGAGCACGCCGGGGCGGTCCCGGAGACTCATGATGGCGTCGGCCCACAGGGGCTCGATCTTGCGGGCGCGGGCGAACAGGTCCTCCTGCGCATAAAGGTCGAGGGTGGCGAGCGCGGCGGCGCAGGCCAGCGGATGGGCGGAATAAGTGTAGCCGTGGAACAGCTCGATGGCGTGTTCCGGCCCCTTCATGAAGGCTTCGTAGATGCCCTTGCGCGCCAGCACGCCGCCCATGGGCACCGCACCGGCGGTGACGCCCTTGGCGAAGGTGATGAGGTCCGGCACCACGCCGTAGCGCTCCGCGGCGAAGGCATGGCCCAGGCGGCCATAGCCGGTGATCACCTCGTCGAAGATGAGCAGAATGCCGTATTTGTCGCAGATCTCGCGCAGGCGCTGGAGATAGCCTTTTGGTGCGGGGATGACGCCGGTGGACCCGGCCATGGGCTCGACGATCACTGCGGCGATGGTGGAGGCGTCGTGCAGGCCCACGAGACGCTCCAGCTCGTCGGCGAAATGGGCGCCGTAGCCGGGCTCGCCCTTGGTGAAGGCTTGGTGCTCGCGGTCATAGGTGGTGCGCAGATGGTCGACACCGGTGAGCATGGTGCCGAAATTGCGCCGGTTGGTGACGATGCCGCCCACCGAAATGCCGCCGAAGCCCACCCCGTGATAGGCCCGCTCGCGGCCGATGAGGCGGGTGCGCGAGGCGTTGCCGGTGACATTGTGATAGGCGAGCGCGATCTTCAGCGCCGTGTCCACCGCCTCCGATCCGGAATTGCAGAAGAAGACGTGGTCGAGGTCGCCGGGTGCCAAAGCGGCGATGCGGTTGGCCAAGGTGAAGGCGGCCGGATGGCCGAACTGGAAGGTGGGGCCGAAATCGAGCTCGGCCGCCGCCGCGCGGATGGCGGCGACGATGGGCTCGCGATTGTGCCCGGGATTGGTGCACCACAGGCCCGAGCAGCCATCCAGCACGGCGTGGCCCTCGGGGGTGAAATAGTGCATGTCCTTCGCGCGGGCCACCAGCCGCGGCCACTTCTTGAAAGCGCGGTTGGCGGTGAAGGGCATCCAGAATGCTTCGAGGTCGTTCGGCGGTACTTCGGTCACATGCGCCGTTACGGTCTCCGCAGCCATGTCGTCCAAAGCCATGATTTTCTCCTCGCGCATACGGGGCGCAGCAGCATTGCCATGTTTCGGCCGCTGCTGTCGGCAAGCTAGCAGTCTCGCCGCGTGCGAAACAGGGATCGTTCAACTTCGGAAGCTTCCACGGAGCCGGTCCGAAACCTGCCCCTTGCACGCGCTCGGCTTCTGACGGACAAAGGGCACATGACCGAGGGGAATGCCGGCACCAGCAAAGCGCTCAGCGATCCGTCGACGGCGGAGGAGTCCCTGCGCCCTGAGGGCGAGGATCCCGCCCTGCCGCCGGACGGTGACGCCGCGACCGCCGAAACCGAGCCCGATGGCCCGGAGGCCTGGGACGCGCTGGTGCGCGCCGGGCTGGAGCGGGTGCTGGCTTCGCCCGATTTGTGCACTTCGCCGCGCCTGGGCGCATTCCTGCGTTATGTGGTGGAATCCAAGCTGGCCGGGCGGGCGGACCAGATCAAGGGCTACACCATCGCGGTCGAGGCGCTGGGGCGCGCGCCCTCGTTCGATCCCCAGTCCGATCCCATTGTGCGGGTCGAGGCCACCCGCCTGCGGCGCGCCCTGCAGAACTATTACAATACAGTCGGTCTCGCTGATCCGGTCCTGATCCACATCCCCAAGGGCGGTTACGTGCCGCAGTTCGAGGACCGGCGGGTGGCCAGCGCGCCGCCGGTGGCGGACGAGGTGGAGGATGCGCCGGTGCCGGTCGCCTCCCCGGTTCCGGCCGAGGCCCCCGTGGCGGTGTCTGTGCCGCCCGCGCCATCCGGCCGGCGGGCATGGCGGTTCGCGGGCTGGGCCGTGGCGGCGATTGTGCTGCTGGCTACCGGTGCCATGGTGCGGTTTGGAGGGAGTTTCGACTGGCCGGTGCAGGCTTGGTTCGGTGAGCCGCCGTCCATGGCCGATCGGGTGCGGCTGCCCATCATCGAGGTGGGGACGCTGGATGCCGCGGACGCGCATGGTCCCTCCGGCGGCGATCTGCGCAGCATGGAGGAGCGGCTGCGCGACAGCTTTGCCCAGTTCGATTTCGTGGAAGTGCGCGCGGGCAGCTCGCGCGGCGATGTCTCCGCGCGGGAGTGCGGCGGCGGGCTGCCGCGTTCCGTCTTCTCGCTAGGGGGCCTCGCGGAGGCGCGCGCGGACGGCACCTATGCCCTGATGCTCCACCTCACCGACCGGTGCGAAGGCATCATCGTTTGGTCCCACGCCATCGAGGGGCTGAAGAGCGCCGATGCCGCCGATGCCGAGCAGAGGGTGGTGCGGGAGATCGCCGCCACGCTGCTGGAGAATTACGGTGTGGTGTCGGTGCGGGCGCGCTCGCAGGTGCGGGCCCATGCGCCGTCCTCCGGCTTCGGCTGCATCGCCGAGGCATTCGCGGTGCTGCGCAATGATGGCACCGCGCCTCCGGCCGTGCCGCGCGCCTGCCTCAGCCAGCTGGTGGAGCGAGACGGCGAATTCGCGCTGGGCCATGCCGTGCGCGCCGCCGCCATGCTGGACGACGCCATGCGCGATACGGCCCAGCTGGCCCCCGAGCGGGCCGCGCAGATGTTGCATGAGGCCGAGCTGGCGGTGGATCTGGCCCCCGGCAGCGCCTATGCCGAGCGCACCCTGGCGCTGGTGCAGTTGTTCCTCGGGGAGACCGAAGCCGCGGTGGCGTCCGGCCAAGAGGCGCTGCGGCTTAATCCGCTGGATCACGATATTGCCGCCACGGTGGGCACGGTCCTGATCGGTGCCGGGCGCGTGGAGGAGGGCGAGGCGCTGCTGGTTTCGGCCCGCACCCAGGGGGCGGCACGCTCGCCCCTTCAGGAAACCTACCTCGCCATCGCCGCCTTCCTGCGGGACGATCCGTTCGCCGCCCAGGCGCTGGTGCCGCAGCTGCGGCTGCATCCCAATCCCGGCAACCGGCTGGCCCTGGCGCTCGCCCTTCACGCCCTCGACCGCGACAGCGACGAGCGGGAGGCGGTGCGCAGCCTTGCCCATCTGGAGGGAGGTGGGCCCGAGGCGGTGCGGCGGCTGGTGCGCCATCTGCTGCCGGCTCCCGTGGTTTCGGAACGGGCCCTGAACGCGCTCGAAAGTGCGGGCCTTTCTCAGGAAGCCGCCACCGGCAAGCGCCCGCACGGTTGAGAGATGCTGAAGGCACGCCTAAATAGGGGGCGTGCGGGCAAAGATTTGTTTACGGATCACACGCCACTGTGGCCGTGATCGGCCCTGCTCCAATCGAGCCCAGATGACCGCTGCCCGACCCATCCAGAGCGTTCGCATTCTCGTCTGCGACCCTGATCCCGCCACCCGGCGCACGGTGCGGGCGGCGCTGGCGCGTCGCGATGTGCTCAATATGATCGAGGCGGAAAGCCTCGATGCTGCTTTCTCATCCCTCGCAAATTGTGACGCCGCGCTCATCTGCCTGGTGCCGGGCGAAGAGGGGGTGGTCACCCGGCTGCGCGCCGCTGGCCTCTCCGGAACGCTGGTGGTGGCGCTGGCGCAGGGTTCCGTGTCCGGCGCCGTGGCGGCGATGCGGGCGGGTGCCGACGACGTGGTGTTGAAGCCCATCAAGGTGGAGGACGTGGCGGAGCGCCTTCTGGCCGCGCCCAGCGGCCGGCCCGAGCGCCGCCGCGCGCTGCGCGAGGATCGGCGTCCCCTGGTGGCGCAGAATGGCGATTTCTGCGGCTTTCTCGGCCGTTCCGCGCCCATGGTGCAGCTCTATGAGCAGATCAACCGGGTCGCTCCCTCCCGCGCGCCCGTGTTCGTCACCGGCGAGAGCGGCACGGGCAAGGAGCTGGCGGCCAATGCCGTTCACCTGCGTTCGCCGCGGCATATGGCGCCGTTCCATGCCCTCAATTGCGGCGCCATTCCGCGCGAGCTGATGGAGAGCGAGATTTTCGGCCATGCGCGCGGCGCCTTCACCGGTGCCCATGCGGACCGGACCGGCGCCGCCGAGCTGGCGGACGGTGGCACCCTGTTCCTCGATGAGATCGGCGAAATGGACCTCGCCCTGCAGGCCAAGCTGCTGCGCTTCCTGCAGGATGGGAAGGTTCGGCGCATCGGCGAGGGGCATGAACGGCAGGTGGATGTGCGCATCGTCTGCGCCACCAATCGCGACCCGGTGGCGGAGGTGAAGGCCGGCCGCCTGCGCGAGGACCTCTTCTACCGCCTGCACGTGCTGAACCTGCATTTGCCGCCGCTCTGCGAGCGGGGGGATGATGTAATCCGCCTCGCCGAGGCTTTCCTGGCCCGCTTTGCCGGTGAGGAGGGGCGCCCCCTGCCGCGCCTCACCCCGGAGGCTGCCGATGTGCTGCGCCGGCGCCGGTGGCGGGGCAATGTCCGCGAGTTGCAGAACCTGATGCGGCGCGCGGTGGTGCTGAGCGAGGGCGTGGCGCTGCCGGCCACCCTTTTCGTGGACGACCGCATGGCCGCGATCCCGGAGCCGCTTCCGGTGGAAGTGTTGGACACCGCTGCGCCCCGGGAGCCGCAGGCGGTGGAGCCTCTAGAGCCGCAGACGGTGGAGCCTCTCGCCGTGACCGAGCGGCGGGCCATCGAGCATGCCATCGCCGCGTTCCAGGGCAATATCGCCCTGGCGGCGGCGGCGC
This sequence comes from Xanthobacter variabilis, assembly GCF_043831965.2. Lineage (NCBI taxonomy): Bacteria > Pseudomonadati > Pseudomonadota > Alphaproteobacteria > Hyphomicrobiales > Xanthobacteraceae > Xanthobacter > Xanthobacter variabilis. Next base: position 848,608 of record NZ_CM195533.1, on the reverse strand, counting down.
TGGATCTCAGCCCCTCAACGCTCTACCGGAAAAAGCAGTCCTGGGAGCAGGGAGCCGCGCGGCCCAAGGCCAGCCGCCGGACCTCCGGCCCCGATTGCGCCCTGGCCCGGCCCGCCGAGGCCTGAACCCGAGCGATCCTCGGCCACCGGTGGGACGAACGCGGCCGACACCCCGACTGAAGTCGCGGCGTGCCCGCGTGCAATGCCTTCAGAACCCGGCATGGAGCGTCCTGGGGCGATGGGGCGGGTCAGTCGCGTGCGGAGGCACATGGACTTGGCCAGCGGGAACACCCCAAATTCCGTGAAATGGGGAAATGCACCGTGTCACTCAGTGAGATTGTCTATCTCTCCGAACGACCCCGCCCCTTTGCCGGAACACACCCCAAGGCCGGTTGACACCCTGCGCGCCCGGCGCGGCCTGCGCCCCCACCAACCTGTTCCTCACGCTCCTGCCCTCCGCTTTCGGGGGAGGGGCGAACCGCTGGGAGTGGGGTCAGGCACGGAGGCCACCGGCATCGCCTGGGAAGCCGCTCTGCTTCGAAGTCCATGCCTCCATGCGCAGGGTCGGCGCTGGCCCCTGCTCCTCAGGCGGGAAAGGGCGCGGCGTTTTGCGCCCTGTCTCGCGAACGTTGAGCGGTCTCGGAGCGCGTCCGAGCGGAGTGGGAAACGGCGTGCGCGAAGGCAACGCGCCAAAAAGGATCGATGGCCTCAGTGCGCGCGTGAAAAACGGAAGTCGTCTAGGCCCGCTTGCGCAGGATTTTCAGGCGTCCCAGCAGCTCGGCGACCGCTTCCGGCGGCAGGTGGCGGATTTCCTGGGCCAGCAGATTGGCGAATTCGGTGGCCTCCGGGCTCAGGCCGGCCGTGTCCACGGTCACCTTCGGCTGTGACAGCTCCGCCAGCCGCTGCAGGTCTTCAGCTTCATCCCAGATCACGTTGAAATAGGCGATGATGCGCTGAACCATGCTCCAGGTGGGCCGGCCGCGCTTGCCGTTCTCCAGGGCCGAGAGATAGGTGGGGGTGACGCCGAGGGCATGGGCCATCTCGCTGAGCGTGACACCCCGCGCCGCCCTCAGATCGCGCACCCGCCGGCCGAACGGTGTCATGGGCGCGCCCTTTCCCACTGGGAGAGGGGGTGAAGGGGGCAGCCGCCGCCCTGTCGCGCCCATGCCCGGCCCCTGCGGCTGGGCGTGGCGGCTTCGGGCGCGGGCGGCCAGTCGCTGTTCATTCTCAATGCCTATCGCCCCGCTCGCGTGCCTTCGCGCGAAGCTCACCTCGCGGGGCGCCGGGAACACGCGTTAATTCAACACTCTAGAGCATTTCCCCGTTACCATGAAAAGAGGAGCTGCTCCAGGTGATGAGATTGGGCCGTTGTGCGGCGGCCTCCGTAGGCCGCCCGGCGCGACCGCGTGCCGGTGGCGGCCAGGGCGGTGATCCGCACCGGCTTCCGCGTGGCGGCGCCTTACGGGGGCCGCACGGGGCACATTGCAGGCCCGCTCCGGCCAGGGATGCGAGGCGGAAGGGCGTGTGGCTTCCGTGGCCCCCTCCGCCCGGCTGCGGCGCGCTTTCCGATCGCCACTCAATCCGCGGGGCGGCCGCTGCCAAGTCATCTGGATAGTCCTGCTGTCGCCCTCGCGCTTGCGGGACTGGCGAGGGCGGCGCTGCGTTTACATGCGGTGACCCGAAAAGGCGTATCCCAACGGGGCTTGAGCTGGCGCTCCGCACGATCGGCATTGGGGTGTGTCGGGCCCTCGCGCGCCTCGGGCCTCTCTTTTCCGCAAGCGCGGGCCCGGGCCGACAGAAGGCCGCGTTCCGCATCCCGGGCTCTCGAAAGCCGGGATGGGGCGCGCTTCCAAGTGCGGTGGGCACGGGTTCCCGTGCAGCAGGCGGGTGAAGGCAAGCGCGCCCCAAGCGACGTTCAGCGCCGGCGGCCCGCTTTATGCCCAACCGCCAAGGATGCGCCTCAGATTGCCACTCCCGCGCCCGTTTGCGGGGGAGAGGGACGCGGGCGATGCGACCCTCGCGGAGATGAATGGCGATATTCCGGAAGGTCTTGAGCCTTGGACGCGAAGCTTCCTTGCCACCGAGGCGGGTCGCGGTTGGCACCCTCGTTCGCAAGCGGGGCAGGCCGTGTGTTCCCCACCACCGCTTGCTTCTTCAGCAATTACCGATCCCAGGGCGCGCTGCTTTCAAAGCCGCGCGCCGCTAAGCGTCACAGGCCGTTGAGGAGGCGCTCCAGATAGTCGAGCTCGATCTGCGGGCGCTCGGGCTGCTCCAGCCGGCGGCGCAATTCCTCGAGAACCCGGCGGGCGCGTTGGGCGTCCACCTCGTCGGGCACCTTCACGGTGAAATCGTCGCCATAGTCCTGGCTGCGCAGGGGGCGGCCGAGGGGGTCTGTGCGCTGGGCGCTCTCCTCGCCGGGACCGCCGGGGCCGGGCTGGCCCTGATTGCCCCGCTGGCCCTCCGCGAGCGCCTGGGCGCCCTGACGCAGGGATTGAAGGGCGCGGCCCTCCGCATCGAGCGCGGGCTGGCCGTCCCCGCGACCGAGGGCCTCTTCAGCCTCCCGCATGGCCTGCTCGGCCCGGCCCAGGGCCTCGCCCGCCCGGTCGAGGGCCTCGGCCTGGGCCTTCTCGCCGTCGTCGCCTTCCTGAGCGCCCTCGTTGCCGCGGCCCTGCTGCTCGGACTGGCCCTGCCGGCCCTGCTGGTATTGGCGCAGCGCGTCGAGCATCTTACCCAGGCGCTGGCGCAGCTCCTGCTGGCCCTGCTTCAGCTCGTCGAAGTTGTTCTGCTGCTCCTGCTGGCCTTGCCCTTGCTGACCCTGCCGCTGCTGGCCGCGCTCCTGCTGCTGGCCCTGCTCGCGACCCTGGCGGAAGGTGCGGTCGCGCAGGCGCTGCTGCTCGCGGATCATGCCGCCGAGCTCGTTCTGCTGCTGGCCATCCTGGCGGCCGGCCTGGAGGTTGCCGGGGCGCATGTTTTCCATCATGGCCTGGAGCTGGTCGAGAAGCTGCTGGGCGGCCTCGCGATTGCCGGAGCGGGCGAGGTTCTCGATCTGGTCCAGCATGCGCTGGATGTCCTGGGGGCGCACGATGCGGGTGTTCGGATCCAGCGGCCGCGAATCGGTGCCGCCGTCGCGACGCGCCTGGGCGGCGAGCTGCTGCATCATCTTGTCCATGGCCGCCCGCAGGTCCTGGGTGAGGCGGGCGATCTCCTCGTCGCTGGCGCCGCGCTCCAGCGCCTCGCGCAGGGCCTCCTGGGCCGCCTTCAGGGCGCGTTCCGCCTCGGTGAGGGTCCCATCCTCGATGGCGACCGCCATTTCCCAGAGATAGTCCACGAGGGCCCGCAGATCGTCGTCATTGCGGGCGTACTTGGCCTTTGCGAGGGCGGCGCGCAGGCCCAGATACTCGCTCGCCGGCGGAGCGAACTGCTCGGGAAAATCCGTGAGTGCGGTGAGCACCGCCACCAGCCGCCTGCGGTTGCGCGCGTCGAAGGCCAGGAGGCGGCGCTCGTCGATCAGCGCGCGGGCCAGCGGCTTGGTGAAGGCGCGGGAGGGCAGGCGCACCGTGCGGGTCTCGCTGAAGCCCTCATTACCGGCCTCGTCGCGGGCGCGGAGCATAAGCTTCACCGTGGCACCGGCCCAGGGGTGGGCGAGCAGGTCCTTGCTGGTCTGGGCCGTGCCGGAGCGCCCGCCGGGCGGCAGCGAAAGCTTGACCTCCGGCGGCGGCACCAGCGGCTTGTCGGGAACGCGCGGCGCCGGCGCGCCGGGGCGCGGGAACAAAGGCGGCTCGGGCGGCAAGGGCGAGAGCAGGGCCTCGGCCTCCTTCACGCCGTAATCGTCCTCGACCCGATAGGTGAGCTGCAGGGTGTTGCGCGCGCCGGGCTGCGGCGGCTTGGCGAAGGCGATGCTGGGGGTGGTGTCGGGCACCACCTTGAAGTGCCACATCACCCGCCGCTGGTCCGGCCCGGTGAAGCTGGCGTCGCCCGTATCGCGGATGACGAAGCGCCGCTCGGCGGCCTGCCCCTGGTCGGCCGCGGTGGCGCCGGCCTTGGCGCCGCCGGGCGCGACCTCCTCGGGCGTGATGCCGCCGTCCAGCTTCAGGGCGGAGACGTCCACGCCGGCCCCGCGCACCACCAGCACGCTACCGGCCGGCACCTGGAGGGCGGCGGCGTTCAGGGTGGTGGGGTCGTCCCAGCGCAGGCCGGGCAGCACCACGGGCGGGCGGCCCGTATAGGAGGGCGGATCCACCCAGGCGTCGAGCCGGAACGGGGTGGGCGGGGTCAAAGCATGCCAGTCGAAGGCGGCACGGATGCGGGAGAGGTGCTCCCCCGGCGCCATGAATACGGTGGCGAACAGCCCCAGCAGCGCCAGGGCACGCAGCGCATAAGGGTCGCGCCGGGCCAGGCCGGGGGCCGGCAGGCCGGCGCGCAGCCGCTCGGCCGCCGCCATGGCGCGGGCGAGGTGGGCGCGCCACAGCACCGCTCCCACCGGATCGTCCGGCCGGGTGGCGAGGCTGTCGGAAAGGGCGGTGGCGGGCCGGTGGGCCAGGGCGCTATGGCTGTCGAGGCGGGTCAGCGCCTCCCCGTCATCGGGGCGCTTCAGGCGCGCCAGAGGCAGCGCGGCGGCGGCGAACAGCACCACGAACACGCCGAGGCCGACCATGCGTCCGAGCGCCGGCAGCTCCTGCCACAGCCCGGCGAAGGAGAGGGCGAGAAACAGGGCGCCCACCGCCAGCATGGCGGCGAGACCGGGCCATATGCGCTCCCACAGCAGGGTGAGGCGCGCACGCCGCAGGGCGCGCGCCAGCAGCAGGCGCGCGGCTTCCGCCTTCGCCGTGCCGGGCGCAAGCTTCGGGTCTTCTTCAGCGCCGTCCTGGGACCGCTTTGCCGGGCTCACGCCAACTCCTCATCCAGGGCCGGGGCCCGTCATAAAACCCATGGAGCTTATCACGCCGCACCGCGTGCACCAGCGCCCGCCGTCTTCACATCCCCCGGCGTTCCCGCCCCGATCCGTCAGCGGCGCCGGGGGGGCGGCTGGAACCTGCCCGGAGGCTCTCCCCAGCGCTGTGACATCGTGCTGTCTCGACGCGGAGTGCACCGATGGCGTCACGGGCCGGGTCCTGGGTTGCGCGTCACTCGGCAGAGGTTGGGGCGGCCGCCGTCTTTGATGGGAATGCGGCGTCGGCCGCCTGTCCGATCTCGTCCGGCGAAAGCCCGAGCGCCAGCAGCGTCTCGCACATATGCGGCGGCAACGGGGCGCTGACCGCCACGGGCGGCCCCTTCTTGGCGAGCGGCACCACGATGCGGCGCGAGTGCAGATGCAGTTTCGGCCCGCCCGGAAGGCGCGAGGCACCGCCATAGATGGCATCGCCCAGGATGGGCGCGCCCAGGTGGGAGAGGTGGGCACGCAGCTGGTGGGTGCGCCCCGTCACCGGCGACAGGGCGAGCACGCAGAGCCCCTCGCCGCGATGGAGCACGCGATAATCGGTGATCGCCTCCTGCGCCCCCGGCGCGCCCTTGGGCACCGCCTGCATCCACCATCCGCGATGGGGTGAGCGCTTGGCTAGCGGCTGGTCGATGCGGCCGGCATCATCGGCCGGACCGCCGCGCGTGACGGCCACATAGGTCTTGTCCACCTGCCCCTGGGCGAACAATTTGCCCAGCAGGGCCAGCGCCTTGGCGTGGCGGCCCAGCACCAGGCAGCCGGAGGTGTCCTTGTCCAGCCGGTGCGCGAGCTCGGGCCGCTTGGGCAGGCCGAAGCGCAGCGCGTCCAGGTGATCGGACAGTGTTTCTCCGCCCTTGGGCCCCGCATGCACCGGCAGGCCGAACGGCTTGTCGATGATGAGCATCATGCCGTCCCGGTGGAGGACGGGCAGGGCCGGCGGCTCAGAGGCGTGCGGCGCGGCTTCGGGCGAGGGCGTCATTGTGCAGCTCGGCGGCGGAAGGTGAAAAGCAGCAGAACACGATACGGGCGACGGAGGTGGCGCTTTCCAGATGGTCCAGAACGGCTGCCACCGCCAGCGGCGCCGCCCGTTCCGGCGGGAAGCCGTAAACCCCGGTGGAAATCGCTGGAAACGCAACGGATTCCAGTCCCTCGCCGGCGGCCAAAGCGAGGCTTTCGCGATAGCAGGAGGCCAGGAGCGCATCCTCTCCCGCGCCGCCGCCGTGCCAGACGGGGCCCACGGTGTGGATGACGCGCCGTGCCGGCAAGGCGAAGCCGGGGCTGATGCGCGCCTCGCCCGTGGGGCAGCCGCCCAGGGTGCGGCAATAGGCCAGAAGCTGCGGGCCTGCCGCCCGATGGATGGCGCCATCCACGCCGCCGCCGCCCAGCAGGGAGGAGTTGGCGGCATTCACGATGGCGTCGAGGTCAAGGCGTGTGATGTCGCCCACCTCCACCTCAAGGCGCGCGCCGCGCCAGCCGAATGCGGAGGAAGCGGATGAGGCCGCAGGAAACATCGGGTCAGGCTCCCAAGGGGCGGAGTGTCTTACGCGTTTCACACTCCGTGGCATAGCCATTCAGGCCCTTTTTGCAGACTTCAAGGCACTTTATCATGGCGCATACGCGGAACATGGAACGGCAGCTCCTCACCGACGCGGAGATGGAGTTCGTGGCCAAGGCCCGCCACCCCGTGCTGTCGGAGCTGGCCGACGCGGATCTTCACGCCCTTGTCGGTCATCTGCGGAGCCACCGCGAGCGGGCGCTGACCATTGCCAACAACCAGCGCCGGGCCCTGCGCGGCAAGGGCGGTCGCGGCGAGGTGACCTTCGAGAAGGCCGATTCGGGCAATCGCCAGAAGGCGTCCGTGCTCACCGACGCGCTAACCCGCGCCCGCCGCGAGGTGACCCGCCGCCAGGCCGAGGCCGCGCGCGCGGAGCTGATGGTCAATGCCCACCGGGCCCTGGAGCTGAAGCGGGATGCCAAGCGCGCCACCCGCCCCGCCACCCTGCCGCGCGGCAATTCCGGCATGACCAGCAAGGCCAAGCAGCGCCTCGACCGCATCGGCTCCCCGGCGGGCGAGGCCGGGCGGGTGACCAAGTTCGTGGCCACGGCGCAGGCGAAGAAGGATGCGCGCGGGGCCTGAGCGGCCAAAGGCGGCGGATCCCGGCGAACGCGCGGGATTTTGCGTCTGAGGATTGATCGGCATTTGAGAGCATCGGTCCGCTGAGGCGGCATCCCTCTCCCGCTCGCGGGGGAGGGAGCTTCCGATAACCCGGACGTCTCCGCCTCGAACGCGCGGTGGTTCTTCGGGGCCCTCTCTTCCGCCGGCCTGCGTTCACCTTCCTGGTGCCGTGCTCACCACGCCGTCTGGCCCCGCCGCAAGCGGGAGCGGGAGCCGCCCCGTGGCTGTGCTCCATGGTGGCGCGTCATGGCGGCGTCTTATGGCCCTGGCGCTCAGTCGTCCGCGAGTTCCAGTTTGAGATCCAGGGTGGAACGGCGGCCGAGATCGTCGAAATGGGTGTCGAGGAAGATTTCAGCGGAGGCACGGCCCAGATCGCGCAGATGCTGCAGGAAGTGCCATTCCGCATTGAGCTTGGACGTGGCGTCGAGGGTCGCGAGCTGGTCTTCCCCGCCGATGCGGTGCAACCGCACCCGGCGGAAGCTGGAGCCGCCCAGAGTCCAGCGGCTGATGAGCCCCTGGTCGATCAGCTTGCTGGCGTGGTCGATGGCGCGCAGCTGGGCCAGGAGCGAGGCGTTGAAGGTGATCTCGTTGATGCGGTTGTGAATTTCCGAGGCCGTGCGGGGCGTGGTCTTGCGCGCGACCGGATTGATCTGCACCAGCAGGATGTCGTCCGCGTCGGCCTTCTCATAGAGCGGGAAGAGCGGCGGATTACCCATGTAGCCGCCGTCCCAATAGGGCACGCCCTCGATCTCCACCGCCTGGAACATGAAGGGCAGGCAGGCGGAGGCCATCACCGCGTCGGCGGTCATCTCGTCATGGCCGAAGATGCGGGCGCGGCCGGTGTGCACATTGGTGGCGGAGATGAACACCTTCACCTGCGAGCGCCGCAGCGCCTCGAAGTCCACATGCGCCTCGATGATCTCGCGCAGGGGATTGATGTTCAGCGGATTGAAGTCATAGGGCGAGAAAAAGCGCGAGGCCACTTCCAGCGCCAGATAGGTGGGGTTGTTGGCCAGCGACCAGTTGCCCATGAGCCGGTCAAAGGCGGTGCGCTGGAGCGGCGACATGCGCCCGTCGCGCGAGACATCGCGCCAGAACTGGGTGAGCCCGTGGCGGGCCTCCTCCGGATCATTCTTGGCGAGGCCGTTGGCGAGCACCACCGCATTCATGGCGCCGGCCGAGGTTCCGGAAATGCCGGCGATGGTGATGCGCTCGTCCTGCAAGATGCGGTCGAGCACGCCCCAGGTGAAGGCGCCGTGGGCGCCTCCCCCCTGGAGCGCGAGCGAAAGAATCTTCTTTTCGCCGTCGCGACGGGTCATTCGTGACCGCCTCCTCAGCATGAGGTCCTCTCAGACCCGGCCAAAGACCGCACCCCAACCCGTCGCGGCCCGATCACTCCGCGACCCAGCCGCCGTCGATCTGCTGCATGGAGCCGGTGATGGAACGGGCGTTGTCGGACGCCAGGAACACCGCCAAAGCGGCGACTTCCTCGACCGTCACGAATTCCTTCGTGGGCTGGGCGGCGAGCAGCACTTCCTTCTTCACCTGCTCTTCCGTCATGCCGCGGGCCTTGGCGGTATCGGGAATCTGCTTCTCCACCAGGGGGGTCCAGACGTAACCGGGGCAGATGGCGTTCACGGTGATGCCGAACTGCGCCGTTTCCAGGGCAGCGGTCTTGGTGAGGCCCGCAATGCCGTGCTTGGCGGAAACGTAAGCGGACTTGAAGGGCGAGGCCACCAGCGCGTGGGCGGAGGCGGTGTTGATGATGCGGCCCCACTTGCGCGCCTTCATGCCGGGAATGGCCGCGCGCATGGCGAAGAAGGCCGCCGACAGGTTGATGGCGATGATCATGTTCCACTTGTCGATGGGGAACTCCTCGATCGGCGCCACATGCTGGATGCCAGCATTGTTCACGAGGATGTCGCAGGAGCCGAGCTCGGTCTCGGCCAGCTTGATCATGCCCTCGATCTCTTCGGGCTTCAGCATGTTGGCCGGGGAATACAGGCACTTCACGCCGAATTCGGTCTCGATCTTGGAGCGCTCGGTCTCGATGGCGGCGGCGTCACCCAGGCCGTTGATCACGATGTTGGCGCCTTCCTTGGCGAAGGCGCGCGCATAAGCGAGCCCGATGCCGCTGGTGGAACCGGTAACGACGGCGACCTTCCCTTTGATCATGGCTTTTCCCCAATGAGGCGCGGGTGATGCGGCGCGAGCGCCAATCACCCTCTAGCGGGCGGGTGTGACGATGCTGTCACGACACGGCGACTTCCCGGAGGCCGCCGCGCGCGCAGATTGCCCCGCCCGCCGCGGCGGCGCAATCCGCCCGCAGGCTATCCGAGTAGGGGCGCCGTGTCCCATGGTTAAAGCCGGGCGATGGCGAAACGGCACCTGATGCACTAGATTTGCCGTCGTGAGCCACGAACACAGCCATATGCCGCCGCAGGACCCGGCGGACGATCACGATCACGCGCAATGCGTCGCCGGTGCGGTGGCGCGCATGGAGGCGTGCTGCGCCGGCAAGGGGCTGCGGCTCACGGCCCTGCGCCGCAATGTGATGCGGGCGCTCGCCGCCAGCCACACCCCGCTCGGTGCCTATGACATCGTGGAGCGGCTGGCCGCGTCCGGCGAGGGCGCGCCACCCATGTCCGTCTATCGCGCACTCGATTTCCTGGTGGCGGAAGGGCTGGCCCACCGCATCGAGAGCCGCAACGCCTTCCTCGCCTGCGCCCATCCCCATGAGGCGGAAGAGGTGGTGGTGTTCCTCATCTGCGAGCGCTGCGGGCTGACGCGGGAGGTTGGCTCCCACGCGGTGGGGCGGGACCTCGCCTGGGCGGCCCGCGCCGCCGGCTTCACGCCACGCCAGCGGGTGCTGGAGGTGGCCGGCCTGTGCGCCCGCTGCCGCGAAAGCGAGCCGGGCGGCGACAGCGTCGCGGCTCCTGCCGCCGCCGGTTGACGCTGGGCGGCGGTGGGCCTACCTCGATTGCAGCCGATGGCCCGAGCGCCGATCGAGGATCACTGCCCCATGACCTCTTCTCCCTCCCATAACGCCCCTGAAGCACCGCCCGTGGTGCCCGCCGAGCTTTTGGAGGCCGGCCCCGCCGCCCGTCGCCCCACGGTGGGTGTCAGTGTCGGCAAGGTGATGGTGGGCGGTGGCGCGCCGGTGGTGGTGCAGTCCATGACCAACACCGACACCGCCGACATCGAGGCGAGCGTGGCCCAGGTGGCGGCCCTGGCCCGCGCCGGCTCGGAGCTGGTGCGCCTGACGGTAGACCGCGACGAGGCGGCCGCCGCCATTCCCCACATCAAGGAGAAGCTCGCGGCGCGCGGCATCGAGGTGCCGCTGGTGGGCGACTTCCATTATATCGGCCACAAGCTGCTGGCCGATCACCCGGCGTGTGCCGAGGCCCTCGACAAATACCGCATCAATCCCGGCAATGTGGGCTTCGGCGACAAGAAGGACCGGCAGTTCGCAGCCATCGTGGAAACCGCCATCCGCCACGACAAGCCGGTGCGCATCGGCGCCAATTGGGGTTCCCTCGACCAGGAATTGCTGACCAGCCTGATGGACGAGAATTCCCGCCTGCCCCGCCCGGCGGAGGCGCGCGCGGTGACGCGTGAGGCGCTGGTGCGCTCGGCCCTGCTTTCGGCGGCGCTGGCGGAGGAGATCGGCCTCAAGCGCGATCGCATCATTCTCTCGGCCAAGGTCTCGGCCGTTCAGGATCTGATCGCGGTCTATTGCGAGCTGTCGCGCCGCTCGGACTATGCCCTGCATCTCGGCCTCACCGAGGCGGGCATGGGCTCCAAGGGCATCGTGGCCTCCACGGCGGCCATGGGCGTGGTGCTCCAGCAGGGCATCGGCGACACCATCCGCGTGTCCCTCACCCCCGAGCCGGGCGGTGACCGCACCCGCGAGGTGCAGGTGGCGCAGGAGATTCTCCAGACCATGGGCCTGCGCACGTTCGTGCCCCTGGTGGCGGCGTGCCCCGGCTGTGGGCGCACCACCTCCACCGTGTTCCAGGAGCTGGCGCAGAGCGTGCAGGAGATGATCCGCGAGGCCATGCCCGCGTGGAAGGCGCGCTATCCGGGGGTCGAGACCCTCAATGTGGCGGTGATGGGCTGCATCGTGAACGGCCCGGGCGAATCCAAGCACGCCGACATCGGCATTTCCCTGCCCGGCACCGGCGAGACGCCCTCCGCTCCCGTCTTCATCGACGGCAAGAAGGTGGCCACCCTGCGCGGCGCCAACATCCAGGCCGAGTTCCGCCAGATGGTGGAGGCTTATGTGGAGCAGCGCTTCGGCCTGGGAACCGCGAAAAACCCCGCCGACGCGGCTGAATAAGGCACGTCCGCCCTCTCCTTACGTTAGGTTACGAAAATTTCATGCGGCGGCGCCCTATCGGTGCCGCGCTCGGCTGCTCATATCCGACCCGGTCCAACCACCGGAGGCGGAGATGACCCCCGAGGAACGTGCCCTGATCGACGGCCTTTTCGACCGCATGCGGGAATTCGAGAACGCGCCGCGAGACGCCGAGGCGGATGCGCTCATTGCGCGCCGCGTGGCCCAGGCACCCCATGCGCCCTACGCCCTCGCCCAGAGCGTGCTGGTGCAGGAGCATGCCTTGCAGCAGGCCTATGCCCGCGTGCAGGAGCTGGAAGCCCAGCTTCAGGACGCCGAGGCCCGTGCCCAGGCGGCGAGCCAGCAGGCGGCGCAGCCGTCGTCCGGCGGCTTTCTGGGCGGACTCTTTGGCGGCGGCCGCTCGTCCGTGCCCGCGGCGGGCTCGCGCCTGCCCGCTGACGCGGCGGCCACCCCCGCCGGCTACCCCCAGCAAGGCTACGCGCCGCAGCAGGGCTATGCCCAGCCCGGTTACGGCCAGCAGGGTTACGCCCAGCCCGGCTATGGGCAGCAGCCCGGCTATCCCGGCGGCCAGCCGGGCGGTCAGCCGGGCGGTCCTTGGGGCCAGCAGGCGGCCCCCATGGCGCCCATGCAGCAGCGCGGCGGCTTCGGCGGTGGCGGCTTCCTGCAGAGCGCCCTGGCGACGGCGGCCGGCGTGGCGGGCGGTGCCCTGCTGTTCGACGGCATCAAGGGCATGATGTCCGGCGGCGAAGGCGCCATCGCGCAGTCGGCGGCCGAGGCCATCAAGCCCGTGGGCGACGCCGCCAACAGCTTCGGCGATCTGGGCAATGCGGCCCAGCAGGCTCTCGGCGGCCAGTCGCCTCAGGACATCTGGAGTGGCGACCAGCAGTTCGCCAGCAATGACGATGGCGGCTGGGACGCCGGCGGCGGCGGAGACGACAGCGACTGGAGCTGACGCGGCGCATCCGCAGGCCCGCGTGCTCCTCAGGGGGCAGTGGGGCTCTGTGCCAGACGATTTCAAGGGGCGCCCATTGCGGCGCCCCTTTTGTTTGTGGGCGCGACAGGGGGCCAGCCCCGTTGGCGGTCGCGCGGTAGAGGCGTCTTGCGCTCTCAACCCCATCGCGATTCCGCGAAATCGCCATCGCGCCTTTTGTGTTTCCGCCGGCCTGTCATGCGCGGCGGTTCCCATCTCCTTCGGAAGCATGCGACCCCGACACTTCGCCCGCCGGCGCGCTTGCCCAGCGCGGTGGGGCGGCGAGGCGAGAGCCGCTGGATCGGACGGGGCGATGGCCGCCAGGCCACCGGTTCAAATGGCCATTGCGCGGTCAAGGTCGCCCCTCTGAAGCATCGGCTGCGTCATCGCGGAGCGCCCTCCCTTCCTCCTGGCAAGCGGGAAAGGGACAAGGCGGCGCGGGGACCGTCTCGGAGGGGATAGAGGATTGGAATCCAAAGCGTGCTGGCTGCCGGAGGCGGCGCCCTTCGCCCCGCTGCCGGATCCCAAAAAGCCCAACGCCTTACCCCGCCCCCTTAAGCGGGTGCGGGAGCGTGGGGATCGCCTCAGGCGGCAAGAGACGAATGCGCATCGCGCGGCAGGGCGATGGGCCTTACTCCATTGCGGCGCGCACCAGCTCATCTTCGGCCTCGGCGAGCAGCGCCTCTTCCGCATCCCCGCCCACGCCCTCGCGGCCGATCTCCAGCAGCACCGGCACCGAGAGGGGCGACACCCGGGCCAAAGGCTCGTGCACGATGTGGCCCTTGATGCGCGCGAGCATTTCCGAAAGCCGCTTCACGTCCAGGAGGCCGGTGGCGGCGTCCGCCCGCGCGGCGCGCAGCAGCAGGTGGTCGGGTTGGTGGCGACGCAGCACGTCATAGACGAGGTCCGTGGACATGGTGACCTGCCGCGCGCTCTTCTCCTTGCCCGGAAAGCGCCGCTCGATGAGGCCGGCGATCACCGCGCAATAGCGGAAGGTGCGCTTCATCAGGCTGCTCTCGTCCAGCCACGCCTCCAGGTCGTCGCCCAGCATGTCCTCGTCGAACAGCTCCGCCAGGGAAAGCCGGCTCTGGCGGATGGCGAGGCTCAGATCCCCCACCCCATAGATGCCCAGGGCATAATCATTGGCGGTGAAGCCCAGAGGCTTCAGCCCGAGCCGCTCCAGCCGGCGGGTGAGCAGCATCCCCAAGGTCTGGTGGGCAAGGCGCCCCTCGAACGGATAGGTGACGAGATAGTGCCGCGAGGCCCGCTCGAAGGTCTCCACAAGAAGGTCGTCGCGGCCGGGCAGGCGGGAGCGCGCGCGCTGCAGCTCCAGCCATTCGGCCACCTGGGGCGGCAGGCTCGCCCAGCGCTCAGGCGCGGCGAGCAGCGCGCGCACCCCGGCGGCGAGGAAGGTGGAGAGCGGGAATTTGCCGCCCGCATAGGCCGGCACCTTGGGCTCGGTGGCGGTGGTGCGCGAGACATAGATCTCGTCTTCCACCATGGTCTCGAACCGCAGGATCTCCCCCGCGAACACGAAGGTGTCGCCGGCCACCAGGCTCTCGACGAAATATTCCTCCACCTCCCCCAGCACGCGCCCGCCCCAGCGCACCCGCCCGGCCACCCCGCTCTTGGCCGCCCCGCGCGCGGAGACGAGGCGCACCTTGATCATGGGGCTTTCCACGATGGTGCCGATGTTCAGCCGATAGGCCTGCGCCACCATGGGGTTGGCCACCCGCCACAGGCCGTCCTTGGTGCGACGGATCTTGGCGAAGCGCTCATAGGCCTTCAGGGCGTAGCCCCCGGTGGCGACGAAATCGAGGGCCGCATCGAAATCCGCCCGCGTCAGGGCGCGATAGGGCGCGGCGCTGGTGACCTCCCCATAGAGCGTGTCGGCGTCGAAGGGCGCGGCGCAGGCCATGCCGAGCAGGTGCTGGGCCAAAACGTCGAGGGCGCCGGTGCGTTCGGGCGGGGTGTCCTGGGCGCCGGCCTGCACGGCCTCCAGGGCCGCTCGGCATTCCAATACCTCGAACTGATTGGCCGGCACCAGCACCGCCTGGGACGGCTCGTCCAGGCGGTGGTTGGCGCGGCCGATGCGCTGCATGAGGCGGGAGGAGCCTTTCGGCGCGCCCACATTGATGACGAGATCCACATTGCCCCAGTCGATGCCGAGATCGAGGGAGGAGGTGGCCACCACCGCCTTCAGCCGCCCCGCCGCCATGGCCGCTTCCACCTTGCGGCGCTGGTCCACCGCCAGCGAGCCGTGGTGGAGGGCGATGGGCAAATTGTCGTCATTGATGCGCCAGAGCTCCTGAAACAGGAATTCCGCCTGCCGCCGCGTGTTCACGAAGACGAGGCTGAGCCCGCTGGCGCGGATGGCCGCATAGATGTCCGGCACCGCGTGAAGCGCCATATGGCTCGCCCAAGGCATGGGGGCGGCCGTGTCGAGCATGGCGATGTCGGGCGCGGCGCCGCCCGCAGCCACCACCAGCTCGGCCAGCGCCTCGTTGCCTGGCTGGGGTACCAGATAGCGGCGCAGGTCGTCCGGTTCCGCCACGGTGGCGGAAAGGCCCACGCATTGCAGGCCGGGGGCGATGCTTCTCAGGCGTGCCAGCGCCAGGGCCAGGAGGTCGCCGCGCTTGGAGGTGACGAGGGCGTGCAATTCGTCCAGCACCACACGCTTCAGGCCGGAAAACAGAGTCTCTGCGTCCTTGGAGGCGAGCAGGAGCGAGATCTGCTCAGGGGTGGTGAGCAGAACGTCCGGCGGATCATGCCGCTGGCGCTGGCGACGGGACGAGGGTGTGTCACCGGTGCGGGTTTCCACGCGGATGGGCAGGCCCATCTCAGCGATGGGCGTTTCCAGATTGCGCGCGATATCCACCGCCAGGGCCTTCAGTGGGGAGATATAGAGCGTGTGAAGCGGCGACACGCGCTCCTGCGCCACCCAGCGCGCGAAGGGCGCGGGACTGGCTTCGGGCGCGGTCGCCGTCTGCGCCAGCGCGGCTTCCTGTCCCCTCGCGCCGTCTGCGGCTCCCGCGGACGTGGAGCGCGGCGCTGCCGCTTCATGGTCCGGCGGGGCGCATTCCGGGCGGGCGGCGCTGGGGGCATCTCCACCGGAGCGCTCCGGTTCCGCCGTCGGTGCGTCCGGGGTCTCGGTTGCCGTGCTGGTGGCTGCTGTGCGCTTGGCCTTCGCGGCTTTGGCCCGCGTCTTTTTCCCCCCGTCCGTGTCGGTCTCGGCGGTCAGGGGGGCGCTGCTCGGGGAGGATTGTTTGCCATCATCCGGGTGGGCTGGTGACGAGGGGGCTGCGGCTTTGCGGGTGGCGCGGCCGTCGGCCAGCTCCACCAGGGTCGGCAGGAAGCCGGCCAGGGTCTTGCCGGCGCCGGTGGGGGCGATCAGCAGCACCGAGCGCCCCGCTCGCGCCGCCGCCAGCAGGTCGAGCTGGTGCACGCGCGGCGCCCATCCGCGCGCCTCGAACCAGCGGCGGAAGGGTTCGGGAAGGGCGATCGCGCCCGCGCGCTTCGCCTTGGTGCTTCGGGTCATCCGGGCCACACCCCACCATAGAGCGTTTTCGCGTGAAGGGGATACCGGTTCGCGCGAGGAAAACGCGCCAATTCAATAAGCTAGAGCCCCTCCGTCATGCCGCGCGGCGATGCGGGCCCGGAAGGTACGGCGCACGCCCGTCGCGGCGGCCCGCTCCGCCGGTCCTCGGGTTTGGGGTTTGGGGTTTGGGGTTTGGGGAAGGCGTGCTGTCTGTGCGTCATTAAAGCCCCGTCAACCCTCGTGGACGCATGGTGGGGGTCAGTTCCGTCCGGATCCGTCGAGGAGTAGCCACCCCATGATGTCGCGTGCCGATCGCACCCCTTTGAGCGAGTGGTGGTGGACGGTGGACCGCGGGCTGTTGGCCGGCCTGTTCGCCCTCATGGTGGTGGGCATCGTCCTGTGCCTGGCCGCGAGCCCGGCGGTGGCGGCGCGCCTCAACATTTCCGATCCGTTCCACTTCGTGAACCGGCAGGTGGCCTTCCTCATTCCGGCGGCGGTGGTGATGATCGCCACCTCCTTCCTCTCGCCGCGCTCCATCCGGCGGGTGTGCATGGTGGTATTCGCCATCTTCTTCATACTGCTGCTCGCCACCCTGGTGGTGGGGCCAGAGGTGAAGGGCGCGCGGCGCTGGCTCACCATCGCGGGCATCACTGTCCAGCCGTCGGAATTCATCAAGCCGGCCTTCGTCATCATCGCCGCGTGGCTGTTCTCCGAGAGTTCCAAGCGGCCGGAAATGCCGGCTCAGCTCCTCGCCATCGGCCTGCTCGCCAGCGTGCTCGGGCCGCTGGTGAAGCAGCCGGACTTCGGCCAGAGCCTCCTCATCTGTCTGGTCTGGGCGTCCCTGTTCTTCCTCGCCGGCCTGCGCTGGATCTGGATGATCGGCCTCGTGGGTGTGGGCGCCGGCGCCGGCACCATCGCTTATTTCACGGTTTCGCATGTGAATAAGCGCATCAGCCGCTTCCTCAACCCGGAATCGGGCGACACCTACCAGATCGACGCGGCGCTCAACTCCTTCCGCAATGGCGGCTGGTTCGGCCAGGGCCCGGGCGAGGGCACCATGAAGCGCCTTCTGCCGGACGGGCACACCGACTTCGTGTTCGCGGTGGCGGCGGAGGAGTTCGGCATCATTCTGTGCCTCATCATCCTGGCTCTGTTCGCCTTCATCATCCTGCGCGCGCTCACCCGCGCCATGAACGAGACCGACCCCTTCGCGCGCTTCGCCATTACGGGCCTGGCGCTGCTGTTCGGCCTGCAGGCGGCCATCAACATGGCGGTGAACGTGCACATCGCGCCCGCCAAGGGCATGACGCTGCCCTTCATCTCCTATGGCGGCTCCTCGCTCATCTCGCTGGCGTTCGGCATGGGCATGCTCATCGCACTGTCGCGTAAGCGGCCGGGGGCGGCGGCGCTGGCCGCCCTTTCCGAGCCGAAGACCGTGAGCGGGCCGCAAATGGCCATGCCGAAGTCCTATGCCGCCGATCAGGCCGCGCCCGAGGGCCTTGCCCACCCAGCGTGAGGTAAGACGGGGCGCCGCCATATTGGCGTCCAAAAGGAAGCGTCCGAGACGGGTTCCACGGATTGCCGTTCCATGAGCGCGCGTTCCACGACATGCAACATGAGGGGTCCGTGACACCGCTCGTTCTTCTCGCCGCCGGTGGCACCGGCGGTCATCTCTTCCCGGCCGAGGCGCTGGCCGCCGTGCTGGATGCGCGCGGCCTGATGGTGGACCTTGCCACCGATGAGCGCGCCGCGCGCTATGCCGAGCATTTCCCCGCCCGCGAGCTGCATGTGCTGCCGGCGGACACGGTGCGCGGCCGCTCCCCCATCGCGCTCGCGCGCACCGGTTTCGCCCTGGCCTCCGGGCTGGTGCGCGGGCTCGCTCTGATGCGCGAGCTGAAGCCGGCGGTGGTGGTGGGCTTCGGCGGTTATCCCACCCTGCCGCCGCTGCTGGCGGCCTCGCTGATGAAGGTGCCGACTGTCATCCATGAGGCCAATGGGGTGATGGGCCGCGCCAACCGGCTGCTGGCGGGCCGGGTGAGCGCCATCGCCACCGGCTTTCCCGATCTGACGAAGGCCAATCCGGCCCTGGCGCCCAAGACCTTCTGGACCGGCAACCCCCTGCGCCCCGCCGCGCTCGCGGCCGCGCGGGTGCCCTATGACCCGCCGGTGGCGGGCGGCCCGCTGCGCGTGTTGGTGTTCGGCGGCAGCCAGGGCGCGCGGGTGATGTCGGACGTGGTGCCCGAGGCCATCAATGCGCTCTCTCCCGAAATCCGCGCCCGCCTCGTTGTGACCCAGCAGGCGCGCGAGGAGGACCTGCCGCGCGTGCGCACCACCTATGACGTGCTCGGCCTGAAATCGGAGCTCGCCCCCTTCTTCGACGACCTGCCCCAGCGCATGGCGCAGGCCCATCTCGTCATCTCCCGCTCGGGTGCGGGCACGGTGGCAGAGCTGGCGGCCATCGGCCGGCCCTCCATCCTGGTGCCACTGCCCCACGCGCTGGACCAGGACCAGGCCGCTAATGCCCGCACCCTCAGCGAGATTGGCGGCGCGCTCACCTTGCGGCAGGTGGAATTCGATGCCCAGCGCCTCGCCGCAGAGCTGACCCGCTTTGCCGGCGAACCGGAAGCGTTGACGCAGATGGCGGATCGCGCGAGAAGCGCGGGCGTGCTCGACGCTGCGGAACGCCTGGGCGATCTGGTGCAACATCTGGCCCGCGGGGGCGCGGCCGCAACTTTCCAAGGACATTCGTCATGAAGCTGCCGGAGCGGCTCGGCCCCATCCATTTCGTCGGCATCGGCGGCATCGGCATGAGCGGCATCGCCGAGGTGCTGAGCAATCTCGGCTACACCGTGCAGGGCTCGGACGCGGCGGAAAACGCCAATGTGAAGCGCCTGCGCGATCTCGGCATCAAGGTCACCGTGGGCCATGACGCCGCCAATGTGGAGGACGCCGCCGTGGTGGTGGTCTCCTCCGCCATCAAGCGCGAGAATCCTGAGCTCGCCGCCGCCCGCGCCAAGCGCCTGCCGGTGGTGCGCCGCGCCGAGATGCTGGCCGAGCTGATGCGCCTGAAGAGCTGCGTCGCCATCGCCGGCACCCACGGCAAGACCACCACCACGTCCCTGGTGGCCACCCTTTTGGACGCCGGCGGCTTCGATCCCACCGTCATCAATGGCGGCATCATCAACGCCTATGGCACCAACGCCCGTTGGGGCGGCGGCGAGTGGATGGTGGTGGAGGCCGACGAGAGCGACGGCACCTTCCTGAAGCTGCCCACGGAAGTGGCCATTGTCACCAATGTGGACCCCGAGCATCTCGACCACTTCAAGACCTTCGAGAAGGTGCAGGAAGCGTTCGAGACCTTCGTGGAAAACCTGCCCTTCTACGGTTTCGCCGTGATGTGCATCGACCATCCGGTGGTGCAGGCCCTGGTGGGCCGCATCGAGGACCGGCGCGTGATCACCTATGGCGAGAATCCCCAGGCCGACGTGCGTCTGGTGGATGTGGACCTGAAGGGCGGGGTGACCAAGTTCGGCGTGGTCTTCCGCGATCGCGCCGGGGGCGAGAGCCGCAGGATCTCCGGTCTCAAGCTGCCCATGCCGGGCAAGCACAATGCCCTCAACGCCACCGCTGCGATCGCCGTGGCCCATGATCTGGGCGTGAGCGACGAAAAGATCGTGGAGGCCATTGCAGGGTTCGGCGGCGTGAAGCGCCGCTTCACCCGCACTGGCGAATGGCACGGCGTGACCATCTTTGACGATTACGGCCACCACCCGGTGGAGATCGCCGCCGTGCTGCGCGCCGCCCGCGGCGCCAGCGAGGGGCAGGTGATCGCGGTGGTGCAGCCGCACCGTTACAGCCGCCTGCAATCCCTGTTCGACGAGTTCTGCACCTGCTTCAACGATGCGGACCATGTGATCGTGGCCCCCGTCTATGCGGCCGGCGAGGCGCCGATTCCCGGAGTGGACCGCGACCGCCTGGTGGAAGGGCTCATCGCCCACGGCCACCGCAGCGTCACCGCCCTGTCGGGACCGGAGGCGCTGGCGGACATCGTGGCCGGCATCGCAAGGCCGGGCGATTATGTGGTGTGCCTGGGCGCCGGCTCCATCAGCGGCTGGGCCTATGCGTTGCCCGGCGAGCTGCAGGCGCTGAAGCCGGCGGCCTGACGCCAGACGGGCTCGTGTGGGGCCCGTCGCCGTGCACGGGAAGAGAGCGCTCCGGCGATAATCCGGAGTGTTCTCGGGCGACGTGTGCGCCCGTTTGCGTGAAGACGGCGCGGCAGGGCAATAAGCGAGCGCCGGCCGCGCATGCTCGGCACGGGCGCCGTGCGGCCAGCGCGCGGTTTGCAGCCGCGCAAGCCTGCGGCAGGCGCGGCCCTGACGCGCGGTTTTCTCCTACGACGGATCTACCATTTGGTGTATGCCCTTCTAACATGCCGCCGCTGGATGGCGGATTGATCGAGGGGGGCTCGGCGCAGGTCGGCAGGTGTCAGCTCCATCGTGGCCCCGCTTGGCCCGATGGGTGCGCGAGCCGGATGCCTTTGTCGTGTCGGGGTCGCCCGGTAACCAGGTGTGGTGACGGCCGTGGCGTTCGACTTCTTCGGGCCCTTTGAGCTGCGGACCCTCTTTCGGCTCCTGTTCATCACCCATGTGGTGGCCTGCGTAATGCTGCTGGTCTATCGCCAGCATGGGGCGGAGCGCGCCCTGGTGCACCGCTTCATCGCCGCGCGCATGCTTCAGGCGCTGGGCTGCCTGCTGATCGGCTTTCGCGGCGAGCTTTCGCCCTGGCTGTCCATCAATCTCGCCAATTCGCTGATGTATTTCGGCTTTGCCCTGGAGATCCTGACCATTGTCGCGCTGCGCACCCGCGGCGTCGGCCTGGCGCCCGTGACGCTGGCGGTGGCGACTGTGGGCAGCCTTGCCATCACGTTCGCGGCGGCGACACCGGGCCAGCTGGTGGGTGTGGCGGGGCTGACGGTGGCGGCCCTGTTCGCGCCGGCCGCTGTGGTGCTGGCGCGCGGCGCCTCGCGCCTGCAATGGACCATGGCCGTCTTCTTCCTGGCCCTGGCGGTGACGTTCCTGCTGCGGGCCTATGCGGGCTTCCTGCAGCAGCGCTCGGTGCTGGACAACAACATGCTCCAGATGCTGGGCCTCATCGTCATGTATGCCTATGCGGTGGCGGGTGGCGTCGGCTTTCTGCTGCTGATGAAGGAGCAGGACGAGCAGCAATTGCGCATCGCGGCCACAACCGACGCGCTGACCGGCATCCTCAACCGCCGCTCCTTCTTCGACGCGGCGGGCGCGGCCATCACCGAGGCCACGGCCAGCGGCCGGCCGCTGGCGCTGCTGCTGCTGGACGTGGACCATTTCAAGCGCATCAACGACACCTATGGCCACCCGGTGGGTGACCTCGTGCTGCAGCAGCTCGCGGCCAGCATTGCCCGCTGTGCCCGCTCGGCCGACATTTTCGGCCGCCTGGGTGGCGAGGAGTTCGCCTTGCTGTTGCGTGATGCGGGTGACGGCGATGGCGTGCTCGCGGCGGCGGAGCGGATCCGGGCGGCGGTTCAGGCGCTCGCCGTGCCGTCGGCGCCGGAGCTCGCCTGCTCGGTCAGCATCGGCTGTGCGCTCATCGTGCCGGGCGAGCCCGCGAACATCGACCATACGATCCGCTGTTGCGACGAGGCTCTTTACGCGGCCAAGCGGGGCGGCCGCAACCGGGTGGTGCTCGCCTCCAGGGGCCATGCCGCGGCGGAGGTGGATGCGCTATAGTCGGTCATGGTTCCGTTTCTCCCCCTCGTGCGCCGCATGCGCCATGGCCTCACCCTCGGGGTGCGGGTGCTCGGCATTGATGGCGATGACCGGCTGCTGCTGGTGAAGCACAGCTACACCCCCGGCTGGCACCTGCCCGGGGGCGGCGTGGATGTGGGCGAGAGCGCCCTGGCGGCCGCCCATCGGGAGCTGCGGGAGGAAACCCGGGCCGAGGTGGAGGGGGCGCTGGAGCTGCACGGCCTCTTTTTCCACCCGGCCTATGGTGGGCGCGACCATGTGGCCTGCTTTCGCGGGCGGGTGCGCGCAGGGGCGCCCTTCAGGCCCAACGCCGAAATCGTGGCTGCCTCCTTCTTCCCGCTCGATGACCTGCCACGGGAGGTGACGCCGGCCACCCTGCGGCGCATCGCCGAATGGCGCGCCGGAATGCCGCTGGCGGAGGAGTGGTAGAAAGGCGTCCGGCCGTTGAGCGCAGCCGTTTTCCGCATTCAAGGGTGCTCTGGTGGGCGCCGCGCCCTCCCGGCGCCGGGGCCGCGCCGCTTGCCAAGGCGGGCGCACCCCCTTAAGTCCAATCGGAGCGCGTCAAACTCCCGGATGCGTTTGCATGTCCCCGCCGCTGCTTGGTCTTCCGTCCTGGCGCCGGACCGAAGGGCGCGGTTCCGCAGGGTGAAGGCAGGAGGCCCCGATGTCCCTCGACGCCGACCAGATCGTGGATCGCCGCAGGCTGCGCCGGAAGGTCACCTTCTGGCGCGTGGTGGGCGTGCTCGCGGTGGTGGCGCTGCTGGCGGTGGGCATCGGCATGGTCGCCGGCCGCGGGCTGTCCACGGGTAGCCCCCATGTGGCGCGCGTGGTCATCGGCGGAATCATCCGCAATGACCGGCCGCGGGTGGAGATGCTGGACGAGATTGCGCGCTCGCAGGCGCAGGCGGTCATTCTCGCCATCGATAGCCCCGGCGGAACGGTCACCGGCTCCGAGCAGCTCTATGACGCCCTGCGCCGGCTGGCCGCGAAAAAGCCGGTGGTGGCAGTGGTGGAAGGGGTGGGTGCTTCGGGCGCCTATATCGCCGCACTTGGGGCGGATCACATCATCGCCCAGCGCAACGCGCTGGTGGGCTCGGTGGGTGTCATCTACCAGTTTCCCAACGTCACCGAGCTTCTGAAGACGGTGGGCGTGACCATGGAGGACATCAAGTCCTCCCCCCTCAAGGCCTCTCCCAATCCCTACACGCCGGTGACGCCGGAAGCCCGCGCGGCGGTGGAATCGCTGGTGGCTGACAGCTTCGCCTGGTTCAAGGGGCTGGTGGGCGAGCGCCGCAAGCTGTCCGACAACCGCTTGGCGACTGTCGCCGACGGGCGGGTCTTCACCGGGCACCAGGGGCTTGAGCTTCAGCTCGTGGACGAGATCGGCGACGAGCGCACCGCGCGCGCCTGGCTCGCCCGGGAGAAGGGGGTTTCCGAAAAGCTGAAGGTGCGGACCTGGAGCACCGGCCAGGTGGGCAGCGAGTTCGGCTGGCTGCTCGGCATGGGCCGCGCCGCCCTTGACGCGGTCGGCCTGCCCCAGCTTGCTGCGATTTTCTCCGCCGCCACTCGCCAAGCCCTCGATCGCGCCCAGCTTGACGGCCTGTTGGCCGTCTGGCAACCTCCGGCCGAGAGATGATCGGGGTGCAGACCTTTAAATTTCGGTCGCGATTTTCCTTCAAATCAAAACGTCTGCACCGCTCCTTGCGGATCGGTCGTGAGGGGAAGTGAAGCCATCATGATCAAGTCCGAACTCGTTCAAAAAATCGCCGAAACCAATCCGCACCTGTACCAGCGGGATGTGGAAAACATCGTCAACGCCATCCTGGAACAGATCGTCTCCGCTTTGGAGCGGGGCGACCGGGTGGAGCTGCGCGGCTTCGGCGCCTTTTCCGTGAAGAAGCGCGAGGCCCGCGTGGGGCGCAACCCGCGCACCGGCAAACAGGTGGACGTGAGCGAAAAGACCGTGCCCTATTTCAAGACGGGCAAGGAGATGCGCGAGCGTCTCAACGACGGAAAGTAGTTTTCGTGACGCGAGTCCTGTCCATTCTCATCGGCCTGCCCTTCTCGGTCCTGATCATCGCGCTCGCGGTGGCCAACCGGCGAGAAGTCCTGGTCTCCCTCGACCCGTTCTCGCCCAACTCTCCGGTGCTGGCTGCGACGGTGCCGCTCTACGCGGTCATCTTCGCCTCGCTGCTGGTGGGCGTGATCCTCGGGGGGGCCGTCACCTGGGTGCGCCAGGGCCGCTTCCGCCGCGAGGCCCGCATGGCCCGCCGCGAGCAGAAGGCCGCCGCTCCCCGCGCTGATGGCCTGAGCCTGCCGGCGCCGCGCGGCTGAGACGCAGTGCGGAGTTTCCGGCGGCTGGCGGAGCCCTGGGGCCGTGAGCATGTCCGTGTTGCGCGCGATTCGGGGCGACGTTCTCGCTGTCGACCTGACCGCCTTCCGGGGCCAACCGGCGTCCCCGCTCGCTCGAACGCGCCCTGGCGGTTCCACGCGCAATCCGCTGGAGACCGCTCGCGGCACCGAATTGCCTGCGCCTGGGTCTTCGGGCATCCCCAACCGGTGACCACATCCGGAGGCGCCGACGCGGCTCAGGTGCCCGCGCTGGTGGTCGGGGCTGGCGCGTGCCTCGAGCGCTGATGCGCCCTATGCGTCTTCCAGGCTCGCGGCCGCGCGGGCGGCCTGCGCGCGCTCGATCAGGAACTTGGCCACCAGCGTGAACAGGGCGACACCTGCCAGCACGGTTGCCGCCGCGAAGGCGGCCAGCACCTGGCTGTCCTGGTAGAGCAGCTCGATCTGCAGGGGCAGGGTGGAGGTCTGGCCGCGGATGTTGCCGGACACCACGGAAACGGCGCCGAACTCGCCCATCACCCGCGCATTGCACAAGGCCGCGCCATAGAGCAGCGCCAGCTTCACATTGGGCAAGGTCACCAGCCGCAGCGTCTGGAAGCCGGAAGCGCCCAGGCTCACGGCGGCTTCCTCCTGGTCGCGGCCCTGGGCCATCATCAGTGGCACCAGCTCGCGCACCACGAATGGGGCCGTGACGAACAGGCTGGCGAGGATGATGGCCGGCACCGCGAACATGATCTTGATATCGTGTTCCGCCAGGAACGGCCCCAGCAGCCCCTGCGCGCCATAGACGAACAGATAGGCGACGCCAGCGATGATGGGCGAGATGGAGAAAGGCAGCTCCACCAGGGCCAGCAGCAGGCTGCGGCCGGGAAAGGTGAACTTGGTGACGGTCCAGGCGGCGGCGATGCCGAACGCCACGTTCACCGGTACGCACACCAGGGCGGCGAACACGGTGAGTCCCATGGCATGTAGCGTATCCGGCCGGGCCAGGGCTTCCAGATAGGGCCCAAGGCCCCTGCGGAACGCTTCCGCGAAGATGATGGACAGGGGCGCCAGCAGCACCAACGCCGTCGTCGCCAGAACCAGGGCCGTAATGGTGCGGCGGAAGGCGGGCGCGTCGCCCACCCGCACCCGATAGCGGTTGGTCGGCCGGGCCATGCTTACTCCTCCCCCACCGTGTGGCGCTGATGCCAGGCCTGGATGAGGTTGACCACCAGCAGCATCACAAAGGCGACCGCCAGCAGCGTCACCGCGATGGCGGCGGCGGCGGAATAGTCATATTCCTCTAGCCGGATATAGGTGAGCAGCGCCACGATCTCGGTCCGGAAGGGCTGGTTTCCGGCGATGAACACCACGGCCCCGAACTCGCCCAGGGAGCGGGCAAAGGCCAGGGACGCACCCGCCAGGAAGGCGGGAAACAGCGCTGGGAAGATCACAGAGCGGAAGATGCGCCCGTCAGTGGCGCCGAGGGTGGCGGCGGCCTCCTCCAGCTCGGGCTCCAGATCCTCCAGCACCGGCTGCACGGTGCGCACCACGAACGGGATGGAGGTGAACGCCATGGCGCAGGCGATGCCGGCGGGCGCATAGGCCACCTGGATGCCCACTTCCGCCAGCGGCGCGCCGAACCAGCCGTTTTTCGCGAACAGGGTGGTCAGCGCCAGCCCGGCCACCGCCGTGGGCAGGGCGAAGGGCACGTCCACCAGGGCGTCCAGCAGCCGCTTTCCCGGAAACTCGTAGCGCACCAGCACCCAGGCCAGGGCCAGGCCATAGACCGCATTGAAAAGGGTGGCGGCCGCCGCGGTGGTGAAGGTGACCTGGAACGAGGCCAGCGTGCGCGGCGAGGTGATGATGGCGATGTAGCGGGCGAACCCCACATCGGCCGATTTCAGCAGAAGGGCGGCGATGGGAAGAAGAACGATAAGCCCGAGATAGGCCAGCGTCAGGCCCAGAGACAGGCGAAAGCCAGGAATGACGGTGGGACGGGAAAGGCCAAGGGACAATCGCATGGGAAGCCGGAAACTGGACATTTGGGGCCGGGCAGGCGGCCTGCGGCGCGGCCGTTCAACGGGTCGCCCATCCTCACCACCGTGGATGACATTTTATACCGTGATTTTCCGTAAATGTCATCCCGCTTCTGTAAAGTTATAATAAAACGCGATAATTCTGTGTAATTGGACCCCGAAAAAGGGCCGCGCCTAAGGGCCGGCCCTTCCCCCTCGCCGTCCTGTCTCGCAGTGCTCCCCCGGTTTTGTCGCGGGCGAAGCCGCCGAGCGGCTGCGACTCAAATCGAGCGCTTCAGTAGCCTGGCAGGTCAAACGGGCCGGGCAGCGGCCAGCGAATGCCGGTGATGGGGCCGGGGCCGACGCCGGAGCCCTGATAATTCGGGAAATTGTAGTTCATGGGCAAAGCGTAATCGAGATACGACTTCGAGCCCGGCTTCACCACATTGCCCGGATTGAGGTACGAGCGCTGCTCGATGGTGACCTTGGTGCGCTTCTTGGTGGTCTGCGCGTCGGCAGAGCCGGCGACCGCCACCGTGCCCGCGAGCGCAACGGCCAACGCGGTGGCAAGGGTGTGAAGCGGCGCGAAACGCATGGGACCCTCCTGGAAACGGCACTTTCCGAAAACATCTGCCGTCTAGCTTCGATTAGGGCACTTGGCTGCCTTGCGCAAGGAAACGTCAGCGGCGCGGGGTGTGTTCCGACGGGAGAATCTTCCCCCGTGGCGAGGTGGCAACACATTGCCGCCACCTTCCCGAGCGTTTTCGCCGCTCCTTGGGGGCGCGCCGAAGCCGTGTGCCGGGCCGTCCTTGTGAAAAACGTTCGGCGGCCTATTTGATTCGGTGTAATTGAATCGCGCGCGCGTTCGTCATAAAAGGCGCGTTCACCGGCGGGGTCGTTCATGGCCCTCGGCCGGCAATCCCGAGGATGATTTATGGGTTACAAGGTCGCCGTCGTCGGCGCCACGGGCAACGTGGGCCGGGAGATTCTCTCGATCCTCGCCGAGCGGGGCTTCCCCGCGGACGAGGTGGTTGCACTCGCATCGCGCCGCTCGCAGGGCACCGAGGTCTCGTTTGGCGACAAAACCCTGAAGGTGAAGGCGCTCGACACTTACGACTTCTCCGACACCGACATCTGCCTGATGTCGGCCGGCGGCTCGGTGTCGAAGGAATGGGCGCCGAAGATCGGCGCGCAGGGCTGCGTGGTCATCGACAATTCCTCCCAGTGGCGCACCGATCCGGACGTGCCGCTGATCGTTCCGGAAGTGAATGCCGACGCCATCACCGGCTTCAAGGCGAAGAACATCATCGCCAACCCGAACTGCTCCACGGCGCAGCTCGTGGTGGCGCTGAAGCCCCTGCACGACGCCGCCACCATCAAGCGCGTGGTGGTCTCCACCTACCAGTCCGTCTCCGGCGCCGGCAAGGACGCCATGGACGAGCTGTTCACGCAGACCCGGGCCATCTTCGTTTCCGATCCCGTGGAAGCGAAGAAGTTCCCCAAGCGCATCGCCTTCAACCTCATTCCCCAGATCGACGTCTTCCTCGATGACGGCTCGACCAAGGAAGAGTGGAAGATGGTGGCCGAGACCAAGAAGATTCTCGACCCCAAGATCAAGCTCACCGCCACCTGCGTGCGTGTGCCGGTCTTCATCTCCCATTCCGAGGCGGTGAACGTGGAGTTCGAGAAGGAACTGTCCGCGGAGGACGCGCGCAAGATCCTGCGCGAGGCTCCGGGCATCCTGGTGGTCGATACCCGCGAGCCCGGTGGCTATGCCACCCCGCACGAGGCGGCCGGCGAGGATGCCACCTATATCTCGCGTCTGCGCGACGACCCGACGGTGGAGAACGGCATCAATTTCTGGTGCGTCTCCGACAATCTGCGCAAGGGCGCGGCCCTGAACGCGGTGCAGATCGCCGAGGTTCTGGTGAACCGCAAGCTCATCACGCCCCGCCGCCAGGCTGCGTGACCTCAACCGGAACGGCCCTCCCCGGAGGGCCGTTTTCGTTTGGCCCGGCTTCGGCCGGCCGCCTGTTCAAGCCTTTGCCACTCCTGCGACGCCGCGCGGCGTTCGCGGCGGGAGTCCTTCAAGGTGAAAGCCATGCCCCAGTCCCAGCGTTCCGGCCAGGAAGTGGACCCCAAGCTCCTCGAGATCCTCGTGTGCCCTCTCACCAAGGGGCCGCTTGAATATGATCGCGAGCGCCAGGAGCTGATCTCGCGGGCGGCGCGGCTGGCCTATCCCATCCGCGACGGCATCCCGATCATGCTCGCCGACGATGCCCGGCCCCTCGAAGAGGCCGAGCTCAACAACAACTGAAGGCCGCACCTTCGGGCGCCGGGGCGGCGAGGCCGGCAGGGCCTCGCCCGCGCACCTTAGTGGTAGGTGCCGTCCTTGTAGTACATGCGCTCGGAGCCGCCGCCGGGGGTCTTCAGCGACAGGTCCCGCCAGCCGTCATTGCTGTCCTTGCCGGGGGCAAGGCCGAGGCCGATGAACTGGCCCATCACCCGCGGCTTGCCGGAAAGGTCCACCACGAACCAGGTGCAGCCGGTGTCGCCGCACCAGGTGGGATCGTTGAGGGTGATGATGGCCTCCGGCGCGCCGTCGCCGTTGAGGTCCACCGGCGTAATCTTCAGCTTGTCCGCCACCCGCTGGCCTTCCGCCGGATCGACGAAGATCGCGGCCGCGATGTCGCGGGCCGCCGGCACCCCGGCGCGCCCCGGCTTGGCCGCCTCGGCGGGCGCCTGTGCCGGTGCGGGCCGGGCTTCCGCAGCCTGCGGAGCGGGTGCGGGCGTGGCCGCTTCGGGCTTGGCGCTGGAATCAGGCTTGGCGCCTGCCTCAGGTTTGGCGCTGGAATCGGGCTTAGCGGGTGCCGGGCCACCGCAAGTGGTCACAGCCTTGGCGAGCAGGGCCGTGCCCCCGTCCAGCGGAATGGAAAGCTCGCCCTCCTTGGCTTCGCCCTTGCCGAGGGTGAGGCGCTTGCCGGTGGTGAGGGCCTTCACCAGCGCGTCGTCCAGATGCACGGGCGCCACCACGGCGCCGCGCGGCCCGCCTTCCGCCTTGTCATCGACCACGATGCGGCCGCGCACGGCGAAGCGCTTGCCATCGACCGCGAGGTAGAAGGTGGTGCTGCGGCCGGCGCGCGGGCGCACGCCGGCGGGCAGGGGCGCCTGCACGAACGGGTCGGTGCCCTGGCCGCAGCCGAGCACGAACACCGCGATGCCGCCGGCCTCGCCATAGGAGGTGCCCTGCACGCGGCCCTGGAGCTCGCTCCATGCGGGCTCGGCGTGGGAGGGGCTGGCCAGCAGGGCGGTGGCCGCCACCAGCGCGCCCAGGCTGCAGAC
This sequence comes from Xanthobacter variabilis, assembly GCF_043831965.2. Classification (NCBI taxonomy): domain Bacteria; kingdom Pseudomonadati; phylum Pseudomonadota; class Alphaproteobacteria; order Hyphomicrobiales; family Xanthobacteraceae; genus Xanthobacter; species Xanthobacter variabilis. Next base: position 819,158 of record NZ_CM195533.1, on the reverse strand, counting down.
GCGGCCCATCAGCGCCCGCGCGCCTTTGCCGAAGATCGTCGGCCGGGCCTGTCGCCCAACCCGCAGCCCTTGAAGTCGCTGCCTCTGCGCCGGCCGCGCGTCCGTGTCCATCATGTGCGAGTCTCGCCTCTCTCGTTCGCACGCGGGTTTCCGCGCGCGGGACCCCGCCACCGGTCACGATGCCGGCGACGCGATGTCCCACCGATGGCGCATATACGCCACCGCGAACGGCGCCATCTGCGGCGAGATGTCCTTGACGTTGCGGACGATGGCCATGTCGCTCAGCTCGGGCATGGGGTCATCGGCAAGGAACGCGCGGATGCGCCCGGCCGCGTCCTGCGCACTGTGGGGCAGAACGAGCCGGCGCAGCAGCGCCAGGCGTGGCCCGTCGAACACGGCGATGAAGCCGCCGTCCTGGCCCATGTCGGCGCGGCACAGCCCCGTTTCCTCCTGAAGCTCGCGCCACAGGGAGGCTTCGAGGTCCAAGTGCCCGTCCGCCGTCAGGTCGGAGAGGTCGGGCGTGCCGCCGGGAAAATAGATGCGCCCGGCGGACGAGGTCTGGGCGCCCATCACCCCCATCAGAAAGCCGCCGTCCGCGCCTTCGAGGGCGGCCAGGGCGAAGATGTTGACCATGCCGAGGTCGGGCCAGCCCTGGTCGCGCCACCACAGGAAGGAGGCGAAATCCGTCTGCCGCACGCGGCCTTCCAGATGGCCCCGCGCGAAGCGATGGGAGCGCAGCAGAAGGATGTCGCCATTCCACAGATGCGGGTTGGCGGCCTGCCGGGCGGCGAAATGCACCGCGATCTCATCCCGCCGGGCATCGGCCTCGGGCCAGCCTCCGGCTTCCAGGGTGAGCGAGAGGGAAAGGACCGGCGCGATGCGCCGATCCTCGTGCGTGATGGTTCCCCACGCGGCGTCGGCGCTCACGCCGCGCTGTCCAGGGTGGGGTAGTCCAGGTAGCCCTTGGCGCCGCCGCCATAGAGGGTGTCGCGGTCGAGCTCGTTCCAGGGGGCATCGCGGCGCAGGCGCTCCACCAGGTCCGGATTGGCGATGAAGGGGCGGCCGAAAGCCACCAGGTCCGCCTTGCGCTCGGCCACCACCTTGGTGGCGAGGTTCAGGTCATAGCCGTTATTCACCATCCAGGTGCCGCTATAGCGCTTGCGCAGCTCCTCGAAGGAGAAGTCTGGAGCCACGTCACGCGGGCCGCCAGTGGCGCCCTCCACCACGTGGATATAGACCGGATGCCGCTTTTCCAGCTCTTCCACCACATGGTTGAAGAGCGGCTGGGGCGCGCTGTCGGAAATGCCGTTGGCGGGTGAGACGGGGGACAGGCGGATGCCGGTGCGCTTGGCGCCGATCTCGCCGACGATGGTGTCCGTCACCTCCAGCAGGAAGCGCGAGCGGTTCTCGATGGAGCCGCCATAAGCGTCGGTGCGGTGGTTGGCGCCGTCCTTCAGGAACTGGTCGATGAGATAGCCGTTGGCGGCGTGGATCTCGACCCCGTCAAAGCCGGCCTTGATGGCGTTGGCCGCCGCGCGGCGATAGTCGGCCAGGATGCCGGGGATCTCGGAGACGTCGAGCGCGCGGGGCGTCGAGGTGTCGGTGAAGGTGTTGTTGACGAAGGTCTTGCCGCCCGAGGAAATGGCCGAGGGCGCCACCGGCGCTGCGCCGCCGGGCTGCAGCGAGGTGTGGGAAACCCGCCCCACATGCCAGAGCTGGATTACCATGTGCCCGCCCTTGGCGTGCACCGCATCGGTGATCTTGCGCCAGGCGGCCACCTGCTCGTCGGTATAGATGCCGGGGGTGTCCTGATAGCCCTGGCCCTGCTGGCTGATCTGCGACGCCTCGGAGATGATGAGGCCGGCGCTCGCCCGCTGGGCATAATATTCAATGGCCAGCTCGCTGGGCACGAAGCCCGGCAAAGCGCGATTGCGGGTGAGCGGCGCCATGACGACGCGATTGGACAGGGTGATGTCGCCCAGGCGATACGTGTCGAACAGGGACGGGGTGCTCGCAGTCATGAAGATCCCCTTCGGAAAGGCCCGCGAATGGCGGGCGGGATGATGCGATGCGGCGAACATAGGCACCCCCGCGCCCACGCCAAGGGGGCCACGGCCCCGTCGGTCGCCGATTCAGTCATTTCGGCTCCGCTTTATTTCAAATGGAACTCATGAGGTTTGCTCATGAGTATGCGATTTGAAGGCGTTGACCCGTCCTGCGGCGCTTGTCCTGCTGCGCGGCATGGCGGCGACAGACAGGCCGCGCGAGGGCAGGCCTGTCCTGCGGCCGGAGCCGGGGCGGATAGAGCGGGCAGGCGCGAAGGTGGGTGCTGGGGCACCGCCGCGCAGCTTCGCAACGCTGGCGCGAAGGCGCGTCAGATGTGCAGCACGCCTTCGGCCACCAGCACGGCGCCGCCGCCGATGGTCGTGGTGCCGTCCACCAGGGCGCCACCCTTCACCGTGAAGCCGAGGTCGATGCGGCTGGGGCGGCCCATCTCGAAGCCCTGGTCGATACGCACCTTGTGGTGGCCGTCGACACGGGTTTCCGCGTCCATGAGCACGGTGGGGAAGGCGGCGGCCGCGGCGCCCGTGGCCGGGTCCTCCACGGTGCCCAGGCCGGGGGAGAACATGCGGGCGCGGTAATCGGCGTCGCCCTCCTCGTCCACGGTGTAGAGGAACACCGCATCCCCGAACGCGCCGATGCCGGCGATGGAGGCCGCTTCGTCCGGCCGGGCGCGCGCCAAGGCGGTGAGGTTCGCCAGGGGGATGAACAGGAACGGCACGCCGGCGGAGGCCACCACCGGCCGATGGGCGTCGAAGCCGATGTCGGACGGGTCAAGATTAAGCGCTTCCGCGCAGGCCTCGCGGGAAATGTCGGCGGTTTCGAGCCCGGCCCGGCGCGGCACGGTGAACACGGCGGTGCCCTTGCGGGAGCCGGCGCCCTCGGTGGTCACCGTGCAGGTGACGGTGCCGATGGGCTGCTCGATCTGCATGGTGCCCTTCTCGATTTTGTCCTCGAGGCCGAGCAGCACGGCGACACCCACGGTGGGGTGGCCGGCGAAGGGCATTTCATGGGCCACGGTGAAGATGCGGATGCGCGCGCGGTGGGACTTGTCGCGCGGGGGCAGCACGAACACCGTCTCGGACAAGTTGAACTCGCGGGCGATCTGCTGCATGGCCGCGTCGTCGAGGCCAGAGGCGTCCAGCACCACGGCGAGGGGATTGCCGCCGAAGGGGCGGGTGGTGAAGACGTCCAGCGTCACGTAGCGGCGCGGCATGGCAGGGTCCAAGGGTCCAAGAGAGCCAACAGGGGTCCACGGGCATCCAGGGAGGGCCACGGGGTCCGGTTCAGGGTCCGCCGACGTGATGGGGAGCGCGTGGCCGTGGCCCCGGGGCGCCCCTCCCGTGTCCGGCGCCCCGACTTTGCCTCAGACCGTCATGGGCGTGAAGACCTTGGAGGGCTTCACGAACTCGTCCTGGGCCTCGACCAGCAGCAATTCCCGGGAGTGTGCTTTTTCGGTCCGCTCCAGCAGGCCGAAAATGGAGGAGGCGGCGGCGCCCAGCGCCTGGGCGGCGCTGCCGGTGCGCTTCACGTGGAAGAAGAACAGGGCCGCGATGGCGTCACCCGCCCCGTTCAGCGACACGTCGAGGCGCGGGGTGCGCACCAGGAAGCGGCCATCGGGACCGGAGGCGAGCAGGTCGATGGAGTCCTTGGGCGTCTCCCGCGTGTGCAGGCTGGTCACCAGGATCACCTTCGGCCCGGCCCGGTGGAGAAGGTCGCAGGCGGCGCGGGCGTCTGCCAGGTCCGCCACCGCGTGCCCGGACAGCAGCTCCAGCTCGAACTGGTTCGGCGTGATGACGTCGGCGGCGGGAACGGCCCGTTCGCGCATGAATTCCGGAATGCCGGGCCGCACGAAGATGCCCCGGCCCACGTCGCCAATGACCGGGTCGCAGCAGTAATTGGCCTGGGGATTGGCCTCGCGCACCCGCTCCACCGCGTCGAGAATGGCGGCGCCGATATCCGCCGATCCCATGTAGCCGGACAGCACGCCGTCGCAGCGGGGCAGGGCGCCGCGCTCCGCGATGCCTTCCACCAGATCGGAGATGGCCGCCGCCTCGAACACCTGGCCGCGCCAGGCGCCATAGCCGGTGTGGTTGGAGAACTGGACGGTGTGGATGGGCCACACCTCCACACCCAGGCGCTGGAGCGGGAAGACGGCGGAAGCGTTGCCCACATGCCCGTAGGCGACATGGGACTGGATGGACAGGAGATTCATGACCTCGGCCGGCGCAAGAGAAAGCTCCGCCCGCCGTTACTCCCGCCGGCGGCGCGGGACAAATGAATTCGCGGGGCGTCCCGCGCGCGCCCTCAGCGCCGGCGCGAGGCCAGCATGAAGCGGGTGGCCTCGCTCACCAGCCGGCGCGGGGCCAGGCGGATGGCGAAGATCATCAGCTTGTTGAGGAGCCCGACCACGGTCACCCGCCGGCCGGCCTCCATGGCCTTGACGCCGCGCTCCGCCACCTCCTCCACGCTGGTCATGGGGCCCTTGAACAGGCGGGTGCCATCCCACCCGGCGCGATCGAAGAAGCGGGTTTCGGTGGGCCCCGGGCACAGGGCGGTGATGGTGACGGGGCTGCCCTTCAGCTCCTCCGCCACCGCCTCGGAAAAGCTCAGCACATAGGCCTTGGTGGCGCCATAGACCGCGGAAAACGGCAGCGGCGCGAAGGCGCCGGTGGAGGCCACGTTGAGAATGTGGCCGGAGCCACGGGCACGCATACCGGGCAGCACGGCGGCGGTGAGCCGCGTCAGGGCGACGACGTTGGTGTCGATCATGTTGAGCGAGAGGCCGGGATCGATGTCGGCGAAGTGGCCATAGGCGCCGAAGCCCGCATTGTTCACCAGAACGTCCGGCACCTGGGTGATGAGGTCGGCGGCGAATTCCTCGAGCGCATAGGGGTCTGAAAGGTCCACCTGCCGGATGGCGACCCGCCGGTCGAGGGCTGCGATCTCCCCCGCCGCACCATGGAGGCGGTCCATGTCGCGACCCACCAGCACCAAGTCATAGCCGCGTTGCGCCAGGCGCTTGGCGAGGGCGAGGCCGATGCCGCTCGATGCGCCGGTGACCACGGCGAAGCGCTCTGCGGGCGGGGCGGGGGTCTCCTTCGGCAACGCGGCATCCTCCATACGCTGAGGCGGCGGGCACCCGCCGGTGCGCCAGTCTAGCCGAGGGCGCAGCCGCCCCGCAGCGCCGTTCCATGCGACCAAAGGTGCATGAAGCGCATGGGTTGTGCACATGCAACAGCGCGCGGAAAATACGGACGCCATCCTTGCGGCGCAGGGGAGGGCGGATCTAGGAGAAAGCGCGAGGCCGGCCGAAATTTAGCCGGCGGCCTTTTCCATCGTCCCAGCGCGGGGCATCCGCCGCGGGTGATGGGCGCCTTCTGATCGGAACCGTTTCATGGGCGTCTTTTCGCCATGCGCCGGGCGTTTGCTTTCAGGGGCTCCGGTGCCGGCCGTGCCGGCTCCACGCAAAGTTCCACGACCTGTTTTCCTCCTGCGACGAGTTTCGCCCGTGTCTCATTCCGTCGTCCGCCGCCTGGCCGCCTGTGCCGCACTGTCCGCAGCCCTCGTCGCGGGAGGAGGGTGCGCTTGGGCGGCCGGCCCGGCCTGCTATCCCCCATCCGCCCTCACCGCCCGGCCGGGGGAACAGAATGTGGAGCCCCATCCGCGCGGCGAGCCGGTCACGCTGCCTTCGATGGCGCTGGCCCCGGCGAGTGCGGTACCGGCGGGGCTGCGCGGCTCCATTCGCCGGGTGGACCTGCCCCAGGGGCAGAAGCTGGTGGCCCTGACGTTCGATCTGTGCGAGGCCTCGGCGGAGCGGTCGGGCTATGATGGCGCCATCGTCGATTACCTGCGGACCGAAGACGTTCCGGCGACCTTTTTCGGCGGCGGCAAATGGCTGATGAGCCATCCCGAGCGCGGCGCGCAGCTCATTGCCGACCCCGGCTTCGAGATGGGCAATCACACCTGGTCCCACGCCAATCTCACGGTGCGCAGCGGCGAGGCCATGCAGCGCCAGGTGGATGACGCGGACATCGCCTATGCCCTGCGCCGCTCCGACGCACAGGCGCAGGGCTGCGGCCTCGCCTCCGTGCCGGCGCGGCCCACTTTGTTCCGCTTCCCTTATGGCTCGTGCAGCGCCGAGTCCCTCGCTTATGTGAATGATACCGGGCACCTCGCCATCCAGTGGGACGTGGATTCCGGCGACCCCGCCTTGCTGGGCGCGAAGGTGATGGCCGACACCATGTTGCGGCAGATCCGGCCCGGTTCCATCGTTCTCATGCACGCCAATGGCCGTGGAAAGCACACGGCGGAGGCGCTGCAGCGCCTCATCCCGGCCTTGCGCGCCAAGGGCTACCGCTTCGTCACGGTGTCCGATCTGCTGGCGGCGGGGCGGCCGGTGATCGCCGATACGTGCTATTCCCTGAAGCCCGGCGACACCCGCGTCTATGACGAGGCCGCCCGCAACGGCAAGCGCATCCTGCCGGTGCGCTGAACGGCGCCTCACACGCGAGCGCCGGGGAGGAGGCCTCCCCGGCGCCGTGATCATCGATCCGACCGGCTTGTTTGTACCGGCTTGTTTGTACCGGCTTGTTTGTCTTGGGGGTCCGCGGAAGGCCGTGGGGCGGGCCTCACACCATGCCCAGGATGACCGCGCCAATGAAGGCAAAGGCCGCGCAAGTCTCAAACACGGTGAGCACGTCCGACATCATCGGCATCTCCCACTGGATCGATGTGCCGATTAACGTTACCAAAAACTGAAACTATTAGAAGCGGATTCGATGCTGCGGCGCGGATGCTTCATCTTGCAGCGCGAAGACCGGTCAGACGACCGGAATCCTTCTCATTGAGTTGTATTCGCTGTGCGCCGCACAATGGGATTTTTTTGTATGCGTTAGTATTCTTTTGAGTCGTCACAAGAGTGTTGCGCAGGTGAATTAGGGCCTCCGAAACGCATGGAGTGACCCGATGCTTGTGATCGAGGGCCTCGGCCGCCGGTTTGGCGACAAGGCTGCGGTGTCCGATGTGAATCTCCAGATCGCCCATGGGGCGTTCGTCGGGGTCATCGGCCGTTCCGGGGCGGGCAAGTCCACGCTCCTGCGCATGATCAACCGCCTTCAGGATCCCTCCAGCGGTCGCATCCTGTTCGACGGGCAGGACGTGACGTCGCTCAAGGGGCCGGCGCTGCGCCAGTGGCGCGCCCAGGCCGCCATGATCTTCCAGCAGTTCAACCTGGTGGGCCGTCTCGACGTGCTTACCAACGTGCTGATGGGCCGGCTCGCCACCGTGCCCACCTGGCGGGCGCTCACCAAGATGTGGAGCCGGGAGGACCGTGCGGTGGCCCTTTCGGCCCTCGAACAGTTCGATATCGCCGCGCTGGCGGCCCAGCGCGCCGACAGCCTTTCCGGCGGCCAGCAGCAGCGCGTGGCCATCGCCCGCGCCCTCGCCCAGGAGCCCGGGCTTATCCTGGCCGACGAGCCCATTGCCTCGCTCGACCCGCGCAACACCAAGATCGTGATGGATGCGCTTTTGCGCATCAACAAGCACTTCGGCATCACGGTGCTGTGCAACCTGCATTCCCTCGATCTCGCACGCACCTATTGCGATCGCCTGGTGGGCATGGCCCAGGGCCGCGTTGTGTTCGACGGCGCGCCCGAAGCACTCACCGACGAGGTGGCGCGCGACCTGTATGGCCTGGAGGTCGGCGAGGTGATGGAGGCCGCGCCCGTCGCCGCCCCGAAGGTGGCGCCCGTGCCCCTTCCTGATACCGCGCTGGCCTGATCGCCGCCCTTTGAAATTTCGCGCGGGCCTCACGGCGCCGCGCCCGATGATGGGTCTCGACCGGCCGCGACACCCGTTTTCCAGCACGGCCGGAGATCCGCACTCCGCCGGGGCCGCAGGCCCGGGCGAGCGTGGCGGATCATGCGTTTCCCACGCGCACTGTGAAGCACCACGCCCACGCATCCTGTTCTTCGTTCGACTGGAGCCGAACCATGCTGAACCGTCGTACCCTGATCGCGGCCGCCGCCGCGTTGACCTTCTCGGCCGGCGCCGCCGCCGCGCAGGACTACAAGGCCAAGTATCCGGAGCTCACCTTCGCCATCATCCCGGCGGAGAACGCCACCGGCGTCACCGAGCGCTATGCGCCGCTGATGGACTACCTCACCAAGGAGCTGGGCGTTCCGGTGAAGCTGCGCATCGCCAACGATTATGCGGCGGTGATCGAGGGCCAGCGCGCCGGCAACATCCAGATCGCCTCCTATGGCCCGGCCTCCTTCGCCCGCGCGCTGAAGACCGGCGTGCCGGTGGAAGCCTTCGCCATTGAGGTGAATGCCGACGGCACCAAGGGCTACCACTCGGTGCTCTATGTGAAGAAGGACAGCCCCTACAAGACCATCGAGGATCTCAAGGGCAAGAACATCTGCCTGGTGGACCCCAATTCCACCTCGGGCAACAACGTCCCGCGTTTCGCCATGAGCAAGATGGGCATCAAGCCGGACGAATATTTCGGTAAGGTGGTCTATGCCGGCTCGCATGAGAATGCGGTGCTGGGCGTGCAGCAGGGCACCTGCGACGCCGCCTTCAACTGGTGGAACGACGACCAGGAATCCGCTCTGCGCCGCATGGAGCGCAAGGGCATGGCGAAGTATGACGACTATCGGATCATCTACAAGTCCGACCTGATCGTGAACTCGCCTTATGCCTATCTCTCCACCCTGCCGCCGGAGCTGAAGGCGAAGATCCGCGACGCCTTCTTCTCCATCGACAAGAACGACAAGACGGCCTTCGACAAGATCTATGAAGGCAAGTCGCAGATGTGGCAGCCGGTCGACAACGAAGCCTATACCCCGGTGGTGGAGCTGATCACCTTCGTCGACAACCTGCGCAAGCAGAAGAACTGATCCCCGCGCCCCTCGGGGGCGTCGAGACTGGCGGCGGCTTCGGGCGCGGATGCCCGGGGCTGCCGCTTCGCCATTGGCCACATTCCCGCATTTCCCGGCCGGTTCAAGAGAGGCGCCCTTGCCCCACGCCGTTCCCATCCTGCCCGACGATCAGCTCGCCCCGCTGCTCACCCGCTATGACGCCGCGGTGCGCGAGCGGCAGCGGCATACGCTCATCGGTGTCGCGGTGGTGGTGGTGTGCATCTTCCTGTCCGGATGGATGGGCGAGGTGCGGCCCCTCGTCTTCCTTGAACATATGGACCGCCTGCCGAACTATTTTTGGACCATCCTGCCGACCCTCCACTGGGCCACGCTCTGGTCCGATCTGTCCGAATGGTATTGGAATCTCGACCACTGGCTGAAACTGCTGGTGGATACCATCCTCATCGCCTACCTGGGCACGCTGCTGGGCGGCATCGGCGCCTTTTTCCTCAGCTTCCTCGCCAGCGCCAATCTGGTGGCGAACCCGTTCATCCGGGTCACGGCGCGGCGCTTCCTGGAGTTCTGCCGCACGGTGCCGGAGCTGGTGTTCGCGCTCCTGTTCGTGGTGGCGTTCGGCCTCGGTCCGCTGCCGGGCGTGCTGGCGCTGGCCATTCACACCATGGGCGCGCTCGGCAAGCTGTTCGCGGAGGTGGTCGAGAATATCGACATGAAGCCGGTCGAGGGCGCCACCGCGTCCGGCGCGTCCTGGAGCGAGGCGGTGCGCTTCGCGGTGGTGCCGCAGGTGTCGTCCAACTTCGCCTCCTACGGGCTGCTGCGGTTCGAGATCAATGTGCGCGAAGCCTCCATCATGGGCTTCGTGGGGGCGGGTGGCATCGGCCAGGATCTCATCGAGGCCATCCGCAAATTCTACTATTCAGATGTTTCGGCCATCCTGCTGCTCATCATCGGCACGGTGATGATTATTGATCTTTTGACCGAGCAGGTGCGTCACCGCCTGCTGGGCTTGGAGGGGAGCCGATGAGCCGCGCCCGCTTCGACCTCGGCGACGCCGACCGGGCCCGCCTGGCCGCCGCCTTCCCGCAGGCCATGCAGCCTTCGTCCGCCGGGCGGGTGCGCGCCGTGGCGGCGTTGGTGGCGGCCGCGGCGCTGGCGGTCTACGCCTTCTGGCGCCTGGGCTTCAGCCTGGACCGGCTGGGCTCGGGCGTGGCGCAGCTCGCCCATTTCGTGACGCTGATGTTCCCGCCGGATCCCGGCACCCAGCTTCCGCTCTACATGCATGCGCTGGGCGAGACGCTGGCCATCGCCTTCCTCGGCACCCTGGGCGGGGCGCTGTTGGCGCTGCCGTTCGGCTTCCTGGCGGCAAAGAACGTCATTCCCAACATCTTCGCGCATTTCGGCGTGCGCCGGTTCCTCGACGCCGTGCGCGGCGTGGATCGCCTGATCTGGGCTCTGATCTATGTGACGGTGGTGGGCCTCGGCCCGTTCGCGGGCATCCTGGCCATCGCCACCGCCAGCTTCGGCGAGCTCGGCAAGCTGTTTTCCGAGGCGGTGGAGGCGCTGGACCGCAAGCCCGTGGAAGGCGTGGTGTCCACCGGGGGCTCGGGGCTGGAAGGGGTGCGCTTCGGCATGCTGCCCCAGGTTCTGCCGGTGCTGGCGAGCCAGCTGCTCTATTATTTCGAGTCCAATTCCCGCCAGTCCACCATCGTCGGCATTGTCGGCGCCGGCGGCCTCGGTCTGCATCTGGCCGAGCAGATCCGCGTGCTGGAATGGCAGAAGGTGTCGTTCCTCATCCTCATGATGCTGGTGATGGTGGGCGTGATCGACTTCATTTCCTCACGCCTGCGCTTTGCCATCATCGGCAAGGCCCGCATCACCACCTGACGCGGGGTTTCAATAGAGCGCGGCGCGGTAGCGCTGCTCCATCTGGTCCTGGGTCTCCATCGGGTCGCAATGACCGACCTGATCGGCGAGCATCTCGCCCATGGTGGGCAAGGCTGTGCGGGGAAGCTGTGCCAGCGGGCTCCACAGGTCGGAGCGCATGAACGCCTTGGCGCAGTGGAGGAAGGCTTGCTCCACCTCCACCGTGATGACCGAGCGCGGCGGGCGCCCCGCCACCGCGAACCGGGCCAGCAACGCCTCGTCGTCATGAATGGCGGCGCGGCCGTTTACGCGCAGGGTCTCGTTGACGCCGGGGATCAGGAATAAGAGACCGGCGTGGGCATTGGCGATGATATTGCAAAGGCTGTCGATGCGGTTGTTGCCGGGGCGGTCGGGAATGAGCAGGCGCGTCTCCTCCGCCACTACGAAACCGGGCATGTCGCCGCGCGGAGAAACATCGGCGGCGCCGTGCGCGTCGCTGGTCGCGATGAGCACGAACGGGCTCAGGGCAATGAAGTGGCGGCAGTGAGCGTCAAGCCGCGCGAGAACCTTGTCGCGGGCGCGGCCGGAGGGGGAGCCGTAGAGCGCGCGCAGGGCGTCGAGGGTGTCGATGCGGGCCATGGGGGCCTCTCGGTATCAGGGCTTGAAGACGAGCTGGACCCGGTCGGCGGCGAAGGAGGAGCGGCCCCATTGCAGGGGGCGTCCGTTGGGCTCCACGTCCACCCGCTCCAGCACCAGCACCGACCGGCCGGGGGCAATGGAGAGCTGTTCCATCTCCCGTCCATTGGCGGGGCGGGCGGTGATGCGGGTCTCGCGGCGGCGGAAGTCCTCGATGCCTAGGGTGGACAGGGCCCGCGTCAGCGAGCCGGTGGCCGCATAGACGAGGTCGAGGTCCGGGCAGCGCGAGGCGACGAACCAGGCCGTACCATAGGAAATGGGCACGCCGTCCGCCTCGTGGATGCTTTCGATGCGCAGCACCGGCGTGCCCTCCGCAATCTCCAGCTCCCGGGCTACCTCGGCGTCGGCATTCTCCACCCGTCCGCCCAGGAAGCGGCCGAAGGGCCAGCGCCCGCCGGCGGAAACGATTTCCGAAAAGCGCGTGCGCGGGCCGATGGGATAGCGCAACGGCAAGGCCTTCACGAAGGTGCCGCGCCCGGCGGTGGCTTCGATGAGCCCGGATTCGGCAAGGGACGCCAGCGCCCGGCGCAGGGTGTGCCGGTTCACGCCGAACGCGCTCGCCAGCTCCGCTTCCACCGGCAGGCGCTCGCCCGGCTGCCAGCGGCCGGCGGCGATGTCCGCCTCCAGGCGCTCGGCAATCTGGCGCCAGAGCGTGACGCCAGTGCCGCGCGGCACCGGGGCGGCTTCTTCCGTCATCTCGTTGTGACCCTCGGCGGGCACATTCTGCGCTGCTCCCGACACGCGCTGCTCCCTCTTGTTCTCGCGTCTTGCATATTTGTATAGACGAATAGACAAATTGAGTCTAGTGAAGCGTCCGTGACGCCGCGGTGCGGATGTGACCGCGGGCGAACGATCAAGCCATCGAGAGCGCCATGATTCCCGACACCAGCACCGAGGCATCGGCAGCGGCCGGGCCCGCCGTTTCCCCGCCCGCGTCCGCAGAGGTTGCCGCCCGTCAGGCACTCATGGGGCTGCTGGCCCGTGCCACGTTGAAGGAGCTGGAGGCGGCCGTCGAGCGTTTCCAGCCCCTGCCCAAGCTCAAGGACCTGCGTCCTGCCGAGGTGGGGCTGGTCATGGTTCAGGGCCGGGCCGGCGGTGATGGCGGCCCCTTCAATCTGGGTGAGGCGACGGTGACGCGCGCCGCCGTGCAGCTGGAAGGCGGCGCCACCGGCATGTCCTATCTCCTGGGTCGCGCTCCGGCGCGGGCGCGGGCGGCTGCGGTGCTCGATGCCCTGTGGCAGGACCCGGCCTTGCGCCTTGCGGTGGACGACGCTCTGCGCCCGCTGCGGCGGCGCCTGGCGGCGGAGGCCGCGGCCCAGGCTGCGGAAACGGAGGCCACCAAGGTCAATTTCTTCACCATGACCCGGGGAGAAGACTGATGGCACAGCTCTCATCCGCCCTGGCGCCGGGCTTTGGCGATCCGGTGCACGATGCCCAGCGCACCTTTTCCGCCCTCATGTGGGCGATGGCCGAGCCGGGCCGGGTGGTGCCGCTGGCGGCCGATCTGACCCCGCCCGCGCCGCTGACGCCGGAACTGGGCGCGGTGGCCCTGGCTCTGCTTGATTATGAGACCCCGGTTTTCCTCGGCGGCCGCCTCGGTGCGCAACCGGAGGTCGCGGACTTCCTGCGCTTCCACACCGGCGCGCCGCGGGTGCTGGACGCGGCTGAAGCGCGCTTCGCTTTCTTCTGCACGGGCGAGGAGCTGCCTTCCTTCACCGCTTTCGCCCAGGGCGAGCCCGACAATCCGGACCGTTCCGCCACCCTGGTGGTGAACGTGGCGCGCTTTGCCGAGGGGCCGCTCAGCCTCTTCGCGCCGGGCATCGAGGGTCATCGCGGCTTCGGTGCCGAGCCGCTGCCGGCGGATTTCGCGGCGCGGCTCGAGGCCAATGCAGCGGGCTTTCCCCTCGGCATCGATCTCATCTTGTGCGCGCCCGGCGCGGTGGCAGGCCTGCCACGCACCGTTCGTTCGCACACGAACAGCGGAGTGTGAGCCATGTATGTGGCTGTCAAAGGCGGCGAGGACGCCATCCGCAACGCCCACGACCTGCTGGCGCGGCGCCGGCGGGGCGATCCCGAGGTGCCGGAGATCGGGCTCGACCAGATCGCCGAGCAATTGGCGCTGGCCGTGGACCGGGTGATGGCCGAGGGCTCGCTCTATGACCGGGAGCTGGCCGCCCTTGCCATCAAGCAGGCGCGGGGCGATCTGATCGAGGCCATCTTCCTGGCGCGGGCCTTCCGCACCACTTTGCCGCGCTTCGGTTCGAGCGACCCGGTGGATACAGGCGCCATGCGCATCCATCGGCGCATCTCCGCCACCTTCAAGGACCTGCCCGGCGGGCAGGTGCTGGGCCCCACCTTCGATTACACCCACCGCCTGCTCGACGAGACCCTGGCCACCTGGGCGCGGGGGGAGGAGGGGGCTTCCGCCCTCGTCGCGGCCAGCGGGGAAAGCACGCAGGCGGCCCCTGTCCCTCCGTTGGCTGCCCAGGAGAACCATGCGGCATTGCCCGAGAACGGCGCCGACAGGGGGGCGGATGAGATGCCGGTTGCCGCCCCCATGCCCCGCGTCACCGACCTCCTCGGCGACGAAGGCCTGGTGGAGGCATCCCCAGTGGATGACGGCAGCACGCCGCCGGACCTGACCCGCACGCCGCTGTCGTTCCCGGCCGAGCGGCCGCTGCGGCTGCAGGCCCTGGCGCGGGGCGATGAGGGCTTCCTGCTGGCGCTCGGCTATTCCAGCCAGCGCGGCTATGCGCGCACCCATCCCTTCGTGGGCGAGATCCGCTTCGGCACCGTGGAGGTGAGCCTGTTCGCGGAGGAGCTGGGCTTTGCCGTGCCGCTGGGCGACATCACGCTGACCGAATGCCAGAGCGTGAACCAGTTCAAGGGCTCCGCCACCCAGCCCCCGCAATTCACCCGCGGCTATGGCCTGGTGTTCGGCCAGTCGGAGCGCAAGGCCATGTCCATGGCGCTGGTGGACCGCACTTTGCGCTTCGCCGAGCTGGGGGAGGAGAAGAGCGCCCCGGCTCAGGACGAGGAATTCGTCCTCTCCCATTGCGACAATGTGCAGGCCACCGGCTTCGTGGAGCACCTGAAGCTGCCCCATTACGTGGATTTCCAGGCCGAGCTGGAGCTGGTGCGCCGCATGCGCGCCGAGCAGGAGCAGGCCGCCGAGCCCGTATCCGAGCCGTCCCAACAGGAGGCCGCCGAATGAACCCCACCGCAGAACGCCGCGCGGGCATGCCGGCCATCACCTACAACTTCGCCTATCTGGACGAGCAGACGAAGCGGATGATCCGCCGCGCCATCCTGAAGGCCATTGCCATTCCCGGCTATCAGGTGCCCTTCGCCGGCCGCGAAATGCCGATGCCCTATGGCTGGGGCACGGGTGGTGTGCAGGTGACCGCCGCCATCCTTGGTGCCGACGATGTGCTGAAAGTCATCGACCAGGGCTCGGACGACACCACCAATGCGGTGGCCATCCGCACCTTCTTCGAGACCACGGCGGGGGTGGCAACCACCACCCGCACCGAGGAAGCCAGCGTCATCCAGACCCGCCACCGCATTCCCGAGACGCCGCTGAAGGCGGGCCAGGTGCTGGTCTATCAGGTGCCCATCCCCGAGCCCCTGCGCTTCCTGGAGCCGCGCGAGACCGAGACGCGCCGCCTGCACGGCCTGGCGGACTACGGATTGATTCACGTGAAACTCTACGAGGATATCGCCCATCACGGCCACATCGCCACCACCTATGCCTATCCGGTGCGGGTGAACGGGCGCTACGTGATGGACCCCTCGCCCATCCCGAAGTTCGACAATCCGAAGATGCACATGAGCCCGGCGCTGCAGTTGTTTGGTGCGGGGCGCGAGAAGCGCATCTATGCGGTGCCACCTTACACCCCGGTGGTGCCGCTGGATTTCGAGGACCACCCCTTCAAGGTGCAGACCTTCTCGGAGCCCTGCGCTTTGTGCGGAGCCGAGGGGGTCTATCTCGACGAGGTGATCCTGGATGACCAGGGCGGGCGCATGTTCGTGTGCTCGGACACGGACCATTGCGCCACCCGCCAGAGCGAGGGCCACACCGGCCGCATGAGCGCCCCCTATGCGCCCAAGGCCGCCCCGAGCGAGGGAGGCCAGCCATGAGCGGGGATGACATGAGCCGCGATGATGAGGGCCGGGATGCCGACACGCCTTTGCTGATCGCCGAAGGCCTCACCCGTTATTACGGCGCGCGGCTCGGCTGCGCGGATGTGAACCTCACCCTTTATCCGGGCGAGGTGCTGGCCATCGTGGGCGAATCCGGCTCCGGCAAGTCCACCTTGCTGGGCCTTCTCTCCACCGAGCTTGGCCCCAGCGCCGGCCGCGTCCTCTACCACATGCGGGATGGGCAGACGCGCGACCTTGCCGCCTTGAGCGAAAGCGAGCGGCGCCTGCTGCTGCGCACGGACTGGGGCTTCGTGCGCCAGCATGCCGAGCAGGGGCTGCGCATGGCGGTTTCGGCCGGCGGCAATGTGGGCGAGCGCCTGATGGCCGTGGGCGAGCGCCATTACGGCCGGATCCGCGCCGAGGCCATCGACTGGCTGGGCCGGGTGGAGATTGCGGCGGAGCGCGTCGACGACGATCCGCGCACCTTCTCCGGCGGCATGCGCCAGCGCCTGCAGATCGCCCGCAATCTCGTGACGCGCCCGCGCCTCGTTTTCATGGACGAGCCCACGGGCGGGCTCGACGTGTCGGTGCAGGCGCGTTTGCTCGATCTCATCCGCCAGCTGGTGGCCGAGTTCGGCCTTGCGGTGGTGATCGTCACCCACGATCTCGCGGTGGCGCGGCTTTTGTCTCATCGCATCATGGTGATGAAGTCCGGCCACGTGATCGAGGAAGGGCTCACCGACCAGGTGCTGGACGATCCGCGCGAGCCCTACACCCAGCTCCTCGTCTCCTCGGTGCTCACGCCATGACCCAGACGCAGCTTTCGACGACGCCCGTTGGCGCGGCTCATCCCCTGCTGGCGGTGGAGGCCATCGCCAAGCACTTCACCCTTCACCTCCAGGGCGGTGTGGAACTGCCGGCGGTGGCGGGCGTCTCGTTCGAGGTGTTTCCCGGCGAATGCGTCGCTTTGGGCGGGCCTTCGGGGGCGGGCAAGAGCTCCATCCTGAAGATGGTCTATGGCAATTACCGCACCGATGCCGGCGCCATCCGGGTAGCCGATGCCGAGGGACTGGTGGATGTGGCGCGGGCCGATCCGCGCCGCCTCATCCGCCTCAGGCGTGAGCGCATCGGCTATGTCAGCCAGTTCCTGCGGGTGATCCCGCGCGTATCCGCCCTCGACGTGGTGGCCGAGCCGCTGCTGATGGAGGGCGTTGCGCGGGAGGAGGCGCTGGCGCGGGCCGGCGCGCTGCTCGCCCGCCTCAATTTGCCCGAGCGGCTGTGGCGCCTGCCGCCGGCCACCTTCTCTGGCGGCGAGCAGCAGCGTGTGAACGTGGCGCGCGGCTTCATCGGCTCCCAGCCGCTCTTGCTGCTGGACGAGCCCACCGCCTCCCTGGATGCCGCCAACCGCGCGGTGGTGGTGGATCTCATCGCCGAGAAGAAGGCCGCCGGCTGCGCCCTCCTCGGCATCTTCCACGATGCCGACACCCGTGAGGCCGTGGCCGACCGGGTGGTGGACGTGACGCGTTTTTCCGCCTGACGAACGAAGCCGGGCGGCGCACCCCCGCCGCCCGAGGGGCCCCGGCCAGGACCGGCGCCGAAGGCAAAGGGACAGGACATGAACGAATTGGTGCTCGCCAACGCCCGCCTGGTGCTCGCCGGGGAGGTTCTGGAAGGCCATCTGCGCGTCGCTGACGGCCTTATCGTCGAGATCGGAACCGGTGCGGTGCCCGCCGGCGCGGAGGATCTCGGCGGCGACTATCTCTTGCCGGGCCTCGTGGAGCTGCACACGGACCATGTGGAAGGCCACCTGGCGCCGCGGCCCAAGGTGAAGTGGAACCCGCTTTCCGCCGTGCTCGCCCATGATGCGCAGATCGCCGCATCGGGCATCACCACCGTCTTCGATTCGCTCCGGGTGTGGCCGGACAAGCGCGCGGTGGGCATGGATGGGGATGCGCCCTCCCTCATCACGGCCTTCGAGACCGCGCGGAAGGCCGACGCCCTGCGCGCCGATCATCGCATTCATCTGCGCTGCGAGGTCGCCACCGACACGGTGGTGGAGGATGCCGCGGCCATCATGGCCGCTACTCCCGTCCATCTCATCTCGCTGATGGACCACACGCCGGGCCAGCGCCAGTTCGCCACCATCGAGCAGTTTCGCAGCTATTACATGAAGAAAAGCGGCGTCAGCGCCGAGGAAATGGACGTGATCGTCTCCACGCGCCTCGATTTCCACGAGCGTTATGCCCGCAACAACCGCGCCGGCCTCGTTGCCCTCGCCCATGCCCATGGCTGTGTTCTGGCGAGCCATGACGACACCACGGCGGAGCACGTGGCCGAGGCCATTGGCGATGGGGTGGCCATCGCCGAATTTCCCACCTCCGAGGAGGCGGCGCGCATCTCGCGCGATGCGGGCATCCGCGTGCTGATGGGGGCGCCGAACCTGGTGCGCGGTGGCTCCCATACCGGCAACGCCTCCGCAGAGGACCTTGCGCGGGCGGGCTTGCTCGACATCCTGTCTTCCGATTACGTGCCGGGAAGCCTGCTGTGGTCGGCCTTCGACCTGGCGCGGCGCGTGCCCTCCATTTCCCTGCCGGCAGCGGTGCAGCGCGTCACCAAGATCCCGGCCGAGGCGGTGGGGCTGGCGGATCGCGGCGAGATTGCCGTGGGCCGTCGCGCCGATCTGGTGCGGGTGTCGCCGCTGGGCGGGATTCCAGCCGTGAGGAGCGTCTATCGTGAGGGGCGGCGCGTGGCATGACGGGTGATCGAAACGGCCTTGCGGCCGGGCCTCCTGTGGCCGGCTCACCTGCAGAGGGGGCGCCTGCGGAGGCGTCTCCTGCCATCGAGACCTTGGGTCCGGGCGCGCTGATTCTGGTGGTCGGCCCCTCTGGTGCCGGCAAGGACACGCTGCTGGACATCGCCCGTGCGCGGTTTGCAGGGGATGGCCGCGTGATGTTTGCGCGGCGGCTCGTCACCCGAGCGGCCGGTGCCGGCGAAGCCCACGGCACCTTGAGCGAGTCGGAGTTCGCGGATGCCCTTGCCGAGGGCCGGTTCGCGCTGTGGTGGCGCGCCCATGGCCTGGCCTACGCCCTGGGGCCTGAGGTGGCGCAGCAGATCCGCGCCGGTGGCGTGGTGGTGGCCAACGGCTCGCGCGCGACCCTGGTGGAAGCGCGGCGCCGCTTTGCGCATCTCGCGGTGGTGCTGGTGACGGCGCCAGCGGAGGTGCGCGCCGAGCGGCTTGCCGCGCGCGGGCGGGAGGACGCGGCCGACATCCGCGAGCGCCTGCTGCGTCAGCCGGATCTGGCGATCGCGCCGGATCTGGTGATCGACAATGTGGGGACGCCGGATGACGGCGGAGCGCGCCTTTCGGATTTCATCGCCGCCCGCATCGCGTGATCTGCCACGATGGAAGTCCCGATGGGGCTGGCGCGTGACGCCTGCGTCACTCAAAAACGGGAACAGGGCTCCTGCAAAGGCTGGCCAAATGGAGACAGGGCACATGCGGTGAATGGAAATTCACCGCATGTGCCCTGGAGGTCCCTTTGCGCGCGCCGCCTTGGGGCAAGTGCTTCCGCCGTTGCTTCCGCTTTCGCGCAAGCTGGCTTTTCCTTGGGGGCGAGCCCCGATTGGCGGCTTACTGCCGGTAGTGCTGGATGCGCGTGGTGCGCAGGCCCGGCAGGCCGTGTCGGTCGATGGAGGCTTGCCAGGAGAGGAATTCGTCCATCGTCAAAGTATAGCGCTTGCAGGCTTCCTCCAGGGAGATCAACCCGCCGCGCACCGCAGCCACCACCTCCGCCTTGCGCCGGATGACCCAGCGCCGTGTGTCCGGAGGCGGCAGATCGGCGATGGTCAGTGGACTGCCATCCGGCCCGATCACATATTTTGCTTTTGGCCGATAGGCATCGGTCATCTTTACGCCACCTTTTACTCTACTCAACCCGGGAAGACACTGGCAGGTGGCGATGAAAATTTCCCTAAGGCCTTGATGAAGATGCCATTTACTCATCTTAACATGGCATGAACAGATGGTTGGAGAAGTGTAAACTTCGCGCGGCAGAGTGTTAAGCACGGCCCATCTCGGGGAAAGGGCGCGGCGCCTCCTGTTACCCGCGCCGGGTCTTGCGTTTTCCGGCTCTTCGCCGCCTTTGGCCGAAGAGTGCGCGGATGTGCGAGGGGCGCAAAACGTCAATGCCCGGCGCGAGGCCGGGCATTGCTGAGCTTACGGAACGGATGGCGCGATCGAGGTCCACCGCCGAAGAAAATTGCTTCTGAAAGGCTGGCGCCGTTCAGAAGGACACGCTGAGGCGCCCCTGAACGGCATTGTCCTGCGAGTCGCTGGCGAGCTGGCCGGAATAGGCCACCGCGAGCACGGCATTCGCCGTCAGGTTCCAGTCGATTCCCGCCTCCACCAGGGCGGCATCCCGAGCGATGGGCACGCCATAGATGGTGAAGGGCGCGCTGCCCAGGGCGAAGCTCTGGGTGAGAGTGGGCTCGACATCCCCGAAGGCATGCTGCCAGGCGAGGGCCGCCCGCGCGGTGAGGCTGGCCTGGCCCAGGGCGAAGGTCTTGGCAGTGCGTAGGCCCAGGGCGGTGAGGACGTTGTCCTGGGTCAGGCCGCTCGAGGTCAGGGCGGTCACGCCCCCGGTCTCGGTGAAGCTGTCGAGGTTCAGCCGCACATAGGCAAGGCCGGCATAGGGCGCGAGGCTCACGCCCGACAGGTTCATGTCGTAGGCGGCCTCTCCGAAGAGCTGGCCGGTGGTGCCGTTCTGGTCGGCGGAGAGGCTTTGCGCCAGAAGGCCCGGCAGCGCCGTGGTGCGGCTGGTGGAAATGTCGTGCCACGTATAGCTGCCCGCAAGCTTCAGATCGAAGCCGGCGAAGCGGGTGGCCGCGTAAAGCGCCAGATCGTAATTGTTGCTGGTGCCGGAGCCGCTCACGCCGTCGGTGTCGAAGGAAGACTGGCTGATGCCGCCGGCGATGCCCAGGCGCCAGTCCGCCGTCAGGCGCGTGTCGATGCCGCCGAACACGCCGCCGATATTGCTGGAGACATCGAAGGCGCCGTTTCCGCTGGCATTGCCCCAGCTGCCGAAGCCCTGGGCCCAGACCGTGGGGGTGAGGGTGGGGGCGAGTTGCGCGGTGGCGATGGGCGCCTGGGCGTAGCCGAGGGGCTGTGCCTGCGGCGCGGTCTCCTCCGCCGCCTGCTGCAGGCGGCCATTCACCGCCTGCCGCAGATAGATGGACTGGTTCTGCAGAACCGAGGTGGTGGAGGCGTGCACCTCGCCGGTGAGGCTGTTGAGGGCACCGAACGCGCTGGCGCGGTCGAGGGTGACGGCGAATTCCAGGATCGGGCTCGAATAGGGCAGGCTCGCCACGGCGAGGCCCGCGGCCGCGGCATTACGGGTGCCGCCGGCGGTGGCGAAGGCTGCCCGGTCGGGTGCCACGGAAACGCTCAGGCTGTCGCCGCTCACCACCGCATCCGCCTTCAGGAAGGCGCCGGCCGTCGTCACCTGCTCGAAGCTGCCGGTGATGCCGGTGGCCGAGGACAGGACGGTGTAGGACCCCAGCTTGGCCAGGGCGCCATCCTCCGACACCAGCACCAGGCGCCCGCCAAGGGTAACGAGGCCGCTGGCGGCGATGAGGTCGCTGGCCCCCGCCGCATTGGTTTCGGCCACATAGAGCGAGGACGAGGTGAAGGTGACCGGCCCGCTGACGGTGATGGTGCCGATGGAATTGCCCGGCGCCACCACCCCGGCATTGACGAGGCCACCCACGATCAGGCCGTTGCCGGAGAGGGTGCCGTAGTTCTGCACCGTGCTCTCCACGGTGCCGTTGTTCACCAGGGCGCCGAAGTTCCACAGCGCGGCATTCACCGAGGTGAAGGTGCCCGCATTGTTCAAGGTGGCATCGGGGGCGACGGCATAGCCGCCAGCGCTGATGAAGCTGGCACCGGCGCTGATGTCGAGGTCGCCCGCCAGGGTTCCGGTCAAGGCGAGCGTGCCTTCGCCGACGCTGGTGCCGCCGGTATAGGTGTTGTCCCCGGCCAGCAGCAGGGTGCCCGTGCCCATCTTCACGAGGCCGCCGGCACCGGAAATATCGTTGCTCCAGATGTCGAAGGCGTGCAGGCCGCCCTCGGCCGCGTTCATGGTGACGGTCACGGTGTCGTCGAAGGCGCCATAGCCCCCGGCTGCCGCGTAGAGGTTGAGCCGGGCCCAGCCCGTGCCGTCGTCCAGGGGGACGCCGGAGGGCAGCTCGGTGCTGGCCAGCACGGCGTCGAGTTGGTCGGCGGTCATGTAGGGGAAGCGGTTGCGGATGAGCTCCTTGGCCTCTTCGGGCACGATCGGTGCGAGGTTCGTCGCGCCCACCGAAGGCAGGCCGTAGGTGAGGAACCAGGTGGCCTCCTCGCGCGCCTGGCGATAGGCCGCGGCGGTGGGAACGGCGCCGCTGGCGATGCAGCCTTTCACGTCCGCGCCGCAGGCGGCATGAAGGGGCGAGACGGCGCTGAGCCCCTCGCTGGCCAGGGCCTCGGCCAGGTCCCGCTTGTTCTTCTCGGTGGATTCCTGGAAGTTGGACGAATAGTTGGGATCGTTAGCCATCAGCTTGGCCAGGGCCTGCATGGCCACGATGCGGCCGCCGATTACGTCCAGCGCATAGTGCACGCCGAGGACGTTGCGGCTCAGGGCATATTGCTCGCCGGCCGCGAAAAGCTCCTGATAATAGGTGGGCAGCAAGATGGCGTAATAGATGGCGGAGGTGTAGCCGTAGGTGGTGTGGCCGCTCGGGAATGCCGCCACCGTCTTATTTCCCTCCCACTGGTCTACCTGGCTGGTCACCGAGTCGGGATCGGTCGGGGGCGTGGTCCAAGGGTGGTCGCGGATTTCGGGTAGGGTTAGGAACGGGCGTGGATCGCCCACTGGTGGATCGGGCAGGTTATAGGCGCGGCCATAGATGTTCTTTTCGCCAAAATAGTCTTTCACAATGCTCACCTGCTCGGTCTCGTACGAATAGTAGAGATCGTAGGCGATATGGCCGGGCAGCCTGTTGTTCGAGGCCCAATCGACGATGGTCGCGCTGATGGGCGAGGAGACCATGCCGAAGATGTTGGCCGTCGAAACATAGGGGTCGAAGGGGGTCTGCGCATTCTTGACGGCGAGGTTCTTCAGCGCCTCGCTCGCGCCCTGGTAGACATCAATGGTGGCCTGGGCATTGGCCTGCAGCAGCGCCTGGCCGGCCGCGCTGTCCATCAGGGTGCTGAATGTCGAGAGGGCGCGGATGTGGTCCGCGGTCTGGTGCTCGGCGCAGCTCTGGGTATGGCAAAAGCTGGCCTGGGCCAAGGCTGGCACCGCGGAAAGGCAGAGCGCCACCCCGGCCAGCAGCGCCCGCGTCCACTGGCGAAAGCTGCGCTGCGGGCGGCGCCATATGGGGCGGCATATGGCGTGCGCGCCCGTGCCCCCATTCGTCCCGAACACCGCCTGCCGAAGGTCCGAGCGGACGCGCGTCCCCACCTGCTGCATCATGGCCTGCCCCCTGAGTATCGCACTTGCGTACCATCGCGCATCGGTGATGGGCAAGACGAAATGGCAGAATATGAAGATTTTGCAGTATCCGCTTTCGGATCGGTTCTTTGGCGAGCGTCTAATGCGTTGATTATGAGTTAATATCTGGAATAATGGGCGAGAATGACAGGTCCTTACATTTGGAATGACAGCCCGGAGCGGGGTGTCTTCCCGTCCGCTGTCTGGGGCCGTGCGGTGTGCGTGGGTGGAAAACGAAAACGCCCGGCCGTTGCCAGCCGGGCGCCTTGCATCACTCTTCCGCGGCTTTCGCCGCCGCCGTCAGCCTTCGATGCGGTCGAAGTCGGCGATGGCGCGGGTGGCGGTGCGGATTTCGTCCAGCAGCTTCAGCCGGTTCTCGCGCAGGGCCGGGTCCTCGGCATTCACCGTCACCGCCTCGAAGAAGGCATCCACCGGGGCGCGCAGGTCCGCGAGCGCGGTCATGGCGGCCTCGAAATCCTCGCCGGCAAGGGCGGTGGCCATGCGTTCTTTCACGTCGTCCATGGCGGCGGCGAGCTTTTCCTCGGCCTCTTCCTTCAGCAGGGCGGCTTCGGTCGGGCCCTTATAGGTCTTGCCGTCCTTCTTCTCCTCGATGCGCAGGATGTTGACCGCGCGGCGATAGCCGGCCAGCAGCGTCTTGCCGTCCTCGCTCTCCAGGAAGCGCGCCAGCGCCTTCATGCGCAGCACCAGCTCGAACAAATCGTCCTGGCCGGGAAGGGCGAACACCGCATCCACCAGATCAAACCGCGCCCCATTCTCCCGCAGATACACCTTCAGGCGATCGGCGAAGAAGGAGAGGAGGTCGGTCGACTGCTGGACGGCACAGGGAATGTACAGAAGCTCGTCCAGCTCCTTTGCCTCTTGGCTGTTCCCGAGCTGCTCGCGCTGAATGAGTAGCGTGGCAAGAGACGGCGCGGCGCCAATTTCTACTGAAACCGCGTTCACGTCGAAGTTCTCGCGGAGAGACGTTTCTCGCACCTTCTCCGGAAGCTGCATCCACGCCGCCTTCATCAGATCGAGCAGCCGCAGCCGCAGCCCGTTCTCCAAGATGATCCGGATCACGCCCAGCGCCGCCCGGCGCAGGGCATAGGGGTCCTTGGAGCCCGTGGGCTTCTCGTCGATGGCCCAGAAGCCCACCAGGGTGTCGATCTTGTCCGCCAGCGCCACGGCGATGGAGACCGGGGCGGTGGGCACGCGGTCGCCGGGGCCCTGGGGCTTGTAATGCTCCTCGCAGGCGACGGCGACTTCCGGCGCCATGTGCTCAGCCTGCGCGTAATAGCGGCCCATCAGGCCCTGCAGCTCGGGGAACTCGCCCACAACCTCGGTCAGCAGGTCCGCCTTGGCGATTAGCGCCGCTTCCTCCGCGAGAGCCGGATCGGCACCCACCTGCGGCGCGATCTCCTTGGCGAGGCGGGCGATGCGATCGATGCGCGCCTTCTGCGAGCCGAGCTTCTCGTGGAAGGTGATGTGCTCGAACTTGCCCATGCGGCTTTCGAGGCCATTGGCCAAGTCCGTGTCCCAGAAGAACTTGGCATCCGACAGCCGGGCACGGATGACCCGGCCATTACCGGCCACGATGGCCTCGCCGCCGTCGGTGGCGACCAGGTTCGAGATCAGGACGAAGCGGTTGGCCAGGCGCCCGGTCTTGGGGTCCTTGAGCACGAAGCACTTCTGGTTGGCGCGGATGGTGGCGCGGATGACTTCATCCGGGATGTCGAGGAAGCGTTCCTCGAACGACCCCATGAGCACCACCGGCCATTCCACCAGCCCGCAGACCTCTTCCAGCAGGCCCTCATCCTCCACCAGCTCCAGCCCGGCAGCGAGCGCCAGATCCTTGGCGTCGTTGAGGATGATGTCCTTGCGGCGGTCGCGGTCGGCCACCACCTTGGCGGCCTCCAGCTTCGCCATCCAGTCGTCCAGCCGCTTCACGGTGAAGGGCTCCGACGCCATGAAGCGGTGGCCGTAGGTGACGTTGGAGGAGGTGATGCCCTCCACCTCGAAGCTCACCACTTCCGGCTCGTCCCCTTCCGCGCCAAAGGTGCAGACGATGGAGTGCAGCGGGCGCACCCAGCGCAGCGTTCCGGTGCCCCAGCGCATGGATTTCGGCCAGGGGAAGGAACGGATGATCTCCGGAATGATCTCGGCGATCACCTCCGGCGTGGGCCGGCCCTTCTTCTCCACCACGGCGACATAGAAATCGCCCTTCTTGGGGTCGGTCTGCACCTTGGCCTGATCGATGGAGGAAAGCCCCGCGCTCTTCAGGAAGCCGGCGAGCGCCGCCTCGGGCGCGCCCACGCGCGGGCCCTTCTTCTCCTCCTTCTGGTCCGCCTGCTTGCCGGGCAGGCCATGCACCGCCAGCGCCAGCCGGCGCGGGGTGACGAAGGCCTTGGCGCCCTCATAGAGCAGGCCCCGGTTCACCAGCGCGTCGGTGACGAGCTTGCGCAGGGTGTCGGCCGCATTGGCCTGCATGCGGGCGGGGATTTCTTCGGAGAAGAGTTCGAGCAGAAGATCGGGCATGGCTGCTTTTCAAGCAATCTCGGCCGTCGTGACGACGGTGGCGAAGCGGTCGGCAAGCTCCGCGAGAGCGGTGCGATGGATGTCGTGCGCGGCAAGGTCGGGTCCGCCCAGCGGGTCCGGCAGCGCGCGGGTGGCGACGGCGTCGGCCGCCACGAAGGAGGTGTAGCCCAGCTCCAGCGCGGCCCGCGCCGTGGTGCTCACGCACATATGGGTCATGAAGCCCACGAAGATCACGGCCTTGCGCCCGGTGGCGTCGAGCTGGGCCTTGAGGTCGGTGCCGGCGAAGGAATTGGGCAGCAGCTTTTCAACCACCCCTTCCCCCGGCCCGGGAATGGCGGGGGCGGCGAAGGCAAAGCCCGGCCCCTTGGGATCGAACGGACCGCCCGAGCCCTCGGCGCCCTTGTGGGCCACATGGATCACCGGTGCGCCGGCCGCGCGGGCTGCCTCAAGCAGCCGGCCGATGGCGGCGAGGGCGGCTTCAACCCCCACGAGCGGGACGAGCCCGTCCACATATTCGCGCTGGGCGTCGATGACGACCACAGCGCATTCGGAAAGAGCCGGCTTGCGCTGTGGCACGCCCGCGAGCTGGAACAGGGTTTTCGCGCCGCTCATGCCGCATCCTCCCGCACATCGGCGCGGCCGGCGGCGGTCTTCAGCCAGGCCGCGCCGCAGGCCTTGGCCAGCTCGCGCACGCGCAGAATGTAGCTCTGGCGCTCGGTCACCGAGATGACTCCGCGCGCATCGAGCAGGTTGAACACGTGGGACGCCTTGATGCACTGGTCATAGGCCGGCAGCACCATCAGGTGCTTCTCGCCAGCGTCGCCCGCCGCCAGATATTTGTGGCAGGCGCCCTCCGCCATGCGGAACTGCTCCAGCAGCATGTCGGTGTCGGCATATTCGAAATTATGCCGCGAATATTCCTGCTCGGCCTGCAGGAACACGTCGCCATAGGTGGTCTTCTCGGCGCCCTCGCGGCCGTTGAAGTTGAGGTCGTAGACGTTCTCGACCCCCTGCACATACATGGCGAGGCGCTCCAGCCCATAGGTGAGCTCGCCGGCGACGGGCGAGCACTCAAAGCCCGCCACCTGCTGGAAATAGGTGAATTGCGAGACTTCCATGCCGTCGCACCAGCACTCCCAGCCCAGGCCCCAGGCGCCCAGCGTCGGGCTCTCCCAGTCGTCCTCCACGAAGCGCACGTCGTGCACCTTGAGGTTCACGCCGATGGCTTCCAGCGACTTGAGATAGAGCTCCTGGAGGTTGTCCGGCGAGGGCTTCAGGATCACCTGGAACTGGTAATAATGCTGCAGCCGGTTGGGGTTTTCGCCATAGCGCCCGTCCTTGGGCCGGCGCGAAGGCTGCACATAAGCGGCCTTCCAGTGCTTCGGCCCCAGCGCGCGCAGGGTGGTGGCGGGGTGGAAGGTGCCGGCGCCCACTTCCATGTCGTAGGGCTGGAGGATCACGCAACCCTGGTCCGCCCAAAAGCGCTGAAGGGTCAGCAGCAGGGCCTGGAAGGAGCGGTCGGGCCGCATGTGGGGCGGAAGGGCGGGATCGATCATGAGGGGCTCGCGAGAAAACGGGCGAGCGGACGCGAAGCCGAAGGGCCGGATGCGCCGCCGCGCGGGCGGACACTAGTTTTTCGGCCCGGCGAGATCAAGGGAAGGCGGCCCGGTGGGCCCCAACTCGTTGGCGCGAGGCAAAAGCTGCGCACGGCAGGAGCCGGGTCGGCCAGGAGCTGCAAACGGCGCGGGCAAGGCAGGAGTCGCGCAGCGTGCGGATGAGGCAAGAGCCGTGCACGGCGCGGGTACGGCAATAGTCGCGCAGGGCGAGAGCCGTGCGAGCGAGGAGCCCCGGCCGGTGCGCCGGACGGGGCTCCCATGGCGGAGGATCGCGGTCGGGATCAGCCGCGCGAGCGCGCGCGGATCATGAAGTCGTCATAGTTGAACTCGGCGATCTGCCACCACAGATAGCCGTTGTTGCGGAACGCCTTCACGTCTTCCCAGATCTTCTTGAACTCGGGATTGACGGCGGAAACCTCGTCATAGAGGCCGTTGGCCGCCTTGTAGGCCGCGTCCAGCACGTCGTTGGGGTAGCGGCGCAGCTTGGTGCCGGCCTTCACGAGGCTCTGGATGGCGATGGGGTTCTTGGCATCGTAGCTGGCCAGCATGCTCTCGTTGGCGCGGGCGCAGGCGGTGGTCAGGGCCGCGCGATAGGTCTTCGGCAGCTTCTCCAGCTCTTCAAGGTTGAAGAAGAAGTTGAGGGCCGCGCAGCCTTCCCACCAGCCGGGATAGTAGTAATAGGGCGCCACTTTGTAGAGGCCCAGCTTCTCGTCGTCATAGGGGCCGACCCACTCGGCGGCGTCGATGGTGCCCTTCTCCAGCGCCGGGTAGATGTCGCCGCCGGCGAGCTGCTGCGGCACCACGCCAAGCTTGGCCATCACCTGCCCGCCCATGCCGGCGATGCGCATCTTGAGGCCCTGGAGATCGGCGGTGGACTTGATCTCCTTGCGGAACCAGCCGCCCATCTGCCCGCCCGTATTGCCGCCGGGCAGCATGGAGACGCCGTACTTCTTGTAGAAGTCGTTCAGCAGGTTGAGCCCGTTGCCGAAGAGGAACCAGGAATTCATCTGCCGGGTATTGAGCGAGAACGGAATGGCGGTGCCAAGGCCGAAGGTCGGGTCCTTGCCCACATAATAATAGGAGGCCGAGTGGCACATCTCGACGGTCTTGTTCTGTGTGGCGTCGAGGGCCTGCAGGCCGGGGACGATCTCGCCCGCCGCGAACACCTGGATCTGGAACTTGCCGTCCGTCACCTCGGCGACCGTCTTGGCCATCAGCTCGCCGGCGCCATAGATGGTGTCGAGCGACTTGGGGAAGGACGAGGTGCAGCGCCACTTCACTTCCGGCGCGGACTGGGCAATGGCCGGCATGGCCACGGCGGTGGAGGCGGCGACACCGGCACCGGCGGCGGTCAGGAAATCACGGCGTTTCATGCGGGCAGCTCCCTAGGACGTCTTGCACGACGCGCGCCTGATCGCTTCGGGCGAAGCGGCGTCGAAGACCTATCTAGAGCGGCAGTCTGCAGAGGGAAAGTATGTTTGCACCGCAAAAATGGCATTGGCGTACTTAAAACTGCGCCAATGCCATCTATTTGGACATAAAATTGCGCAACTACTCGATAACGATGCGCGGGGCCGCCTTGCCGCCCGTCTCCAGCCGGTCGAGGGAGGCCTTCACGCCCGCCGCAACGTGGCGGTAGGCGTCCGCCTGCTCGCTTTGCGGATCGGAAACCATCACCGGCAGGCCCGCGTCCGACATCTCGCGGATGCGCATGCTGAGTGGGATTTCACCCAGGAAGGGAACGCCGAGCTTGTCGGCCTCCGCATGGGCGCCCCCATGGCCGAAGATGTCCGAGCGCCCGCCGCAGTGGGGGCACACGAAATAGGCCATGTTTTCCACCACGCCGAGAATGGGCACGTTCACCTTCTCGAACATGGCCACGCCGCGCCGCGCGTCGATGAGGGCGAGGTCCTGG
The DNA here is from genome assembly GCF_043831965.2 of Xanthobacter variabilis. Taxonomy (NCBI): domain Bacteria; kingdom Pseudomonadati; phylum Pseudomonadota; class Alphaproteobacteria; order Hyphomicrobiales; family Xanthobacteraceae; genus Xanthobacter; species Xanthobacter variabilis. The sequence continues at coordinate 789,922 of NZ_CM195533.1, read as the reverse complement.
GGGGTGGAGACGATGACGGCGCCGGCCAGGTTCACGTTCTGCGCCATGGTCAGCTGGGCGTCGCCGGTGCCAGGGGGCATGTCCACCACCAGCACGTCGAGCGGGCCCCATTTCACGTCGCGCAGCATCTGGGTGATGGCGCTCATCACCATGGGGCCGCGCCAGATCATCGGCGTTTCCTCTTCCACGAGGAACCCGATCGACATCAGCTGCAGGCCAAAATTCTCCAGCGGAATGAGGGTCTTGCCGTCCTCCATCTCCGGCTTCTGGGACAGTCCGGTGAGGCGGGGCAAAGAGGGGCCGTAAATGTCGGCGTCGAGCAGGCCCACCTTCAGGCCGAGATCACGCAGGGCTAGGGCCAGATTGATGGAGGTGGTGGACTTGCCCACCCCGCCCTTGCCCGAGGCCACGGCGATGATGGATTTCACGCCCGGCACCGCGGTGCCCTTGGCGGGCGCGTGCCCGTGGGCGGCCGCCGGGGCGGGCTTGGCGGCGGGAGCGGGCTTGGCGGCCGGGGCGGCCGCGCGCTCGGCGGTGAGCGCGACCAGGGCCGAGGCGACGCCGGGCACGGAGGCGGCCGCCTTTTCCGCGGCGATCCGCACATCTTCCCAGGCCCGCACCTGGGCCGGATCCACATTGATGGACAGGTAGACCTTGCCGGAGGTGATCACCACGCCCGACAGGGCGGACGAATCCGCAAGGGTCACGCCCTCCGGGGTCTTCACCTGCTTGAGGGCGGCGCGCACGGCGCTCTCGGTGGCGGTTTCGCTGGCGCCGTTGGCCAGTGTGCTGTCGGCCATCACGTCTCTCCCGCGCCGCCGGCCTGCGGCGGCGCCCGGCAACAGGGCGCGGAGCGCGTGAGCGGCACTCTGGAACCAATTGAATGTACCCTTGCTTCGCACGATGTCGCCCTTCTGCAAAGCCTCACTAATGAGCGCTGCTTAAGCAGAAGGCAATTTCCACGCCTAAGCTTCGTTCACTGGTGACGCATTGCATACCTGAGTGGCGAACGGGGGAAAGCAAGGACTTTGCGCGCGTCCGAGCGTGGCTGGCACAGGATCGCCGGAGCACAGCGGGCGAAGTCGCCGCTGGGGCATCTTCCCGCTGCAATGCGGCAAGGCCTGCTCCAGGCTATTGTTTTTACGGGTGTCCTTCACGCGAGCCGGTCCCACTTGGATCGGAAGCGCCCTGGAGGGGTGTGCCGCCGAGTCGCAGCAGGCGGGCGATGTCGGCTTTCAACTCCGGAAGCAGCTCGGCTTCGAAGAAGGGGTTGCGCTTCAGCCAGCCGGTATTGCGCCAGGAGGGGTGGGGCAGCGGATAAAGGATCACCGGCCGCGGTAGCCGCCGGCCTTCCGCCCGCACGGTGCGCCAGCGCGCCACCGTCTCGGTGAGGCTGCTGCCGGTGAGGTGGCCGAGGCCGAGGCGTTTCAGGTGATAGGCCTGGGCGGGCCGGCCCACCGCCAGCACCAGCCGGAATGCGGGCAGCGCGGCGAACAGCTGGTCGTGCCAGGTGGCGACGCATTCCCGGCGGGGCGGCAGGTCGGCGCCCTTGGCGTCCTGGCCGGGAAAGCAGAAGCCCATGGGGGCGATGGCGATGCGCGCCACATCATAGAATTCGTCGGCGCTCACCCCCATCCAGGCGCGCAGCCGGTCGCCGGACGCGTCGGTGAAGGGCCGGCCGCTGGCGTGCACCTTGGTGCCCGGCGCCTGGCTCGCCACCAGGATGCGGGCGGTCGCGGACACCCGCAGCACCGGCCGCGGCACATGGGGTAGAGGCGCGCCGCGCGGCGTTTCCACGCACACCCGGCAGGCCCGGATGCGAGCAAGCAGGGTGTCGAGCGCGCTCTCAGACATCGAGCACGAGGCCGTCCTCGGCGAGCATGAACAGGGCGCGGTCCACCTCATCGCGGCGGGCCAGCACGTCGTCGCCCATGTGGGTGAGCAGCACGCGGCCGGCGGCCAGCTCTCCCCGGTGCCCGGCGAGCACGCGATAGGCCATGTGGCCGGGCGGCGCCGTCTCGAACAGCGAGCATTCGCAGATGAACAGGTCGGCTTCACGGGCGATGGGGATGAGGGCCTCGGTCCACTCTGTATCGCCGGAGAAGGCGAGGGTCCGCGCGCCGTCGGTGAGGCGCAGGGCGGTGGCGGGCGCGCCGGCGCGGTGGCGCACCTCCGCCGTGGTGAGGCTGAGCGGCCCGAGGCGGGAGGTGGAGCCCGGCTCCACCTCCCGCACCTGCCAGTCGAATGGCCAAAGGGTGGCGCCCATGCCGGGATAGAGCACCTCCATCAGCGCATCGAGCCGCGCCCGCGTGCCGGGCGGGCCGATGATGGCCAGCGGGCGGCTGCGCCGCTGGGCCAGGGCGCCGTCGAGCAGCAGTGTGGGCAGGCCGCCGAAATGGTCGCCATGCAGATGGCTCAGCACCACCATGTCGATGCGCGCGGTGTCGACCTTCATGCGCTTGAGGGCGACCGGGGCGCTGGCACCGAAATCGAGCGCCACCAGCATGCCGGCCGCTTCCACCAGGTAGCAGGAATTGCTCCGCCCGCCGGAGCCGAAGGCATCCCCGCAGCCGGCCACCGTCAGCCGCATGGTCTCAGGCCTTCATGCTGGGGCGCTGGGACACCACGTTGCGCCAGCGCAGGATGTGGGTGAGGTGTTCGGGCACCTCGGCGCGGATGGCGCGCATGAAATCGATGGTGACGATGGCGGTGATGTCGGCCACCGTGAAATGCGCGCCGGCCACGAAGGCGCGCTCGGCCAGCTCGGTGTTCAGGAATTCGAGGAAAGCGGAGATCCGCGGCTTGTTGGCCTCGCCCCACGCCGGCACCTGGGGCACCTCCAGGGCGGCCATGGCCGGGTTCAGGTGGCGCAGCACGCTCATCACCGGCAGCAGCAGCTCCAGCTCCACCCGGCGCTGCCACATCTCCACCATGGCCTGTTCCAGGGGCGTACGCCCGAACAGGTTGGGCTCCGGCTGCAGCGCCTCGAAATAGCGACAGATGGCGATGGTTTCGCTGATCACCGTGCCGTCGTCCAGCTCCAGGGCGGGAACCAGCTGGCGCGGATTGAGGCGGGTGAAGGCCTCGGACTTGTGCTCGAGCTTCATCAGGTCGACTGGCGCCAGCGGCACCGCGATGCCCTTTTCAGCCAGGAAGATGCGCACCCGGCGCGGATTGGGCGCACGGCTAGAATCGTAGAGCTTCATGATCCAGTTTCTCCATCCCTGGGGGAGCACAGATCATGAGCGGGCGCCGGGCGCAAGCCATCGTGGTGGCCCGGGCGCGCGACGGGAGGCGGGGCTCTCACTCCGTGCGGGGATGGGCGGCGCGATAGTCCTGCGGCTTCTCGAAGGTGCCGGCCCACATGCCGCGCCGGGCGGCGCGCGCCTGGGCTTCGGCCGCCTCATAGCCATGGCGGCCATAGGCGACGGCGAGGCCCTGGCGGACCAGCTCCTCGGCGATGTCCACCCCGTCCACGGTGCAGCGCGCCAGGGCCCGGCCGTAGGCATCCTGGCCCGATGCGGTGCAGAACACCTCGCCCCGCTGCACCATTTCCGCCAGAGCGAAGCGCGCCGTGGTGCCGCACGGCCAGGCTTTCCCGTCCCTCTGGCAGCTTTGGCCCAGCTCGGGCGCGTCCATGCCCTGGAGGCGGATGCGCTGGCCGTCGAGCTTCAGGGTGTCGCCATCCACCACCCGTGCCGGACCGGCGAATACGTCCTTGCGCTGCAGCCATTCGGCCACGAAGCCAACCGCCAGAACCAAAGCGAGAGCGACGACCACATCGATGATGCGCATGGGACAGGTCTCTGGAACAGGTCTCTCGACAGGTCTCTCGGGCCAACGCTCCGGAGGCCGGTATCAGGAATGCCGTCCGGCGCCGGTCCGGCCAGATCGCGGCGGTTGACGGGCGAGCCTGGACGGGGGAGCGTTAAGGCTTCGTTAACCGCCTTTCGGCGAGGAGTCGAACGGTCCCGTTGATGGGTTCATTCACTGCGGCAGCCGGTTGGTTCCGGCGCCGCCCGTGCCAGGGGGGCGCCCAGGAGCGCCACAGTTTCGCATGCACGGCTCCGTTCGGCCCCGGGTGACCCCGTCGCCCGCTCCCGCCCGCCAGGACGGCGCGGCGCGCTCCGCCGTGCCGGTCGCTTTGCTGTCGGCTGCCGTGGGCACCCTCGGGGCGGGGGCCGCCGCGCTGGCCTGGGGCGGCGTGGCGGCGCTGGTCGTGGTCGGCGCCGCCGGGGTGGCGGCGGGCGCGTTCGCGCTCGCCTGGGCGCGCGGTCTCGACCAGGAGCGGGCCCGCCTTGAGGCCCGGCTCGCCGCCCTGGAGGCCGCGCGCGCGCGGGCGGAGGCGGACAATCTCGCCAAGTCGCGCTTTCTGGCCGAGATGAGCCATGAGCTGCGCACGCCGCTCAATACGGTGATGGGTTTTTCCGAGATGATGGCCGACGAGGTGCTGGGCCCCCATCGCGTGCCCGCTTATGGCGGTTATGCCCGCGACATTCTCGCTTCCGGCCGTCATCTCCTGGCGCTGGCGGACGATCTGCTGGATCTGGCACGCATCGAGAGCGGGCACCGGGTTCTGTTGGAAACACCGGTGCATCTGGGCCGGCTGGGGCAGGAGTGCCTCGCCATGCTGCGGCCGGATGCCGCCAGCCGCCGCCTGACCCTGCGTCTGGAGCCTGGGGAGGGCGCGCCCGCTCGGCTGTGGGGCGATGAGCGGGCGGTGCGCCAGATCATCCTCAACCTGTTGGCCAATGCGGTGAAATTCACGCCGCAGGACGGCGAGGTGCGGCTGGTGACTGGTATCGACGCCAGCGGCGCCCCCTTCCTGGCGGTGGAGGACACCGGAGCCGGGGTGAGCGAGCGCGAGCTGCCGCTGGAGGACGCGCGCCACCGCGAAAGCCGGCTGGACGTGAAGAGCGGCCGTGGCGCCGGGCTGGGCCTTGCCATCGTGCGGGCGCTGGCGACCCTGCATGGCGGTGAGCTGAGCCTGACGCGCCGGGCCGCCGGCGGCACCCGCGCGCGCGTGGTCTTCCCCAAAAGCCGCGCCTTGGACGCGCCGTTGGAGGCCACCGAGAAGGTGTGAGCGGCATCGGCCGGGCGTGAGCCGTTCGCGTCGATGTGCCATTCAGGATGCTAGGCGCGGTGCGCGCATCAGCGCGCCGGGCGGGGTTTGCCGATGGCGGTGCCGCCCGAAGTCTTTCAGGTCCGCGCCTTCCGCGCTCCAGCCACAGGCCCATTCAGCCTTTCATGGGGGCCGCTGGAGTCGACTGGCCTGTTGGTTTTCACGTTTCATTCCGGCGCACCGGTTCGCGCTTCCCTCGGAAATTCTCTGGGCGGGGCCATGTTGGTCGCGATCCGGTTCTCGTCGATGAAGGCGGGCCGGTGCGGATCGTGCGACTTCTGGCGCGCGGGCGTTGAGGCGGCGACGAGCGATATCGGCCCTGGCCTGTCGGGGAGCGCGGTGCCTCGCTGCGCAGGAAGCGCCAGACGGCATCGTGGGAGACGTTGACCCGCCTCCGCCTTCATGCCGTGCCGCGTCAGGCGCGGGTTTTCGGCGAGGCACCTGATGATGAGGGCGCGCTGCGGCTCCAGCACATATTTGCGATGGCCCCATCCTGCCGGGCGCCACGGAGCCGGTGGCCCGCCGGTGCTGCGGCCACTTCACTACGGACGAGACCGAAACCACGACCCGGGCCGTCAGGCCCCGGTTCGTGTCGCAGGCGTGCACGGTGGCAATGACCCGTTCGCGCGGATCATTGGAGAGGGGCCTCGATACGGGCCTTCGCCCCGCAGCTATTTTGAATCAGGATCCGGGCTCCAACCGCACCCGCCTCGATTCACTCGGCCACGGAAACGCTCGTGAGGTTCCGAGTCGAACCGGCAACCGGCGCGGGAAAGAAACGCCCGAAAACACAAGGATGGGCTGTTTTATCGTTTCGATGAAAAGCGGAAGCCGTCGAGCGCCGGGGGGCATCGGCCTTGGTGCGTCGTCGGGCCTTCGTGGCCCCGCCGCAGATGGCGAGCGGGCGGCGTCTTCCCTGCGCTGCTGCGCGGAAATGGGGGGTCAGGCGCCGCCTTCCGCGTCCCATTCCCCCCTCACCTCGGCGTCTTCCTCCAATGGCGCGTGGCGGCTGGCGAGGGTCTGGAAATCCGCCACGGGCAGCAGCCGCGCGAGCGCCCACACCGCCGCGCCCCGCACCAGGGGCGAGGGGTCGGCCAGCCGGGCGCCGGCGGCCTCCGCAAATCCCGCGTCGCCGGAATTGCCCATGGCGATCAGCACGTTGCGGATGAAGCGATCGCGCCCCACCCGCTTGATGGGGCTCTTGGGAAAGCGGGCGCGGAAGGCCGCATCGTCCAGGCTCACGAGGTCCAGCAGGCGCGGCGCCTCGTTCTCCGCCCGCGCCGCGAGTTTCACCTCGCGTCCGGCCACCGCGAACTTGTTCCAGGGGCAGGCGGCAAGGCAATCGTCGCAGCCATAGATGCGGTTGCCGATGAGGGGGCGCAGATCGCGCGGGATGGGCCCCTTCAGCTCGATGGTGAGGTAGGACACGCAGCGCCGCGCGTCGATCTGGTAGGGCGCGGGAAAGGCGGCGGTGGGGCAGGCCTCGAGACAGGCGCGACAGGAGCCGCAATGGTCGCGCTCCGCGGTGTCGAAGGGCAGCTCCAGGGTGGTGGCGATGGCGCCCAGGAACAGCCAGGAGCCGAACGGCCGCGACACCATGTTGGTGTGCTTGCCCTGCCAGCCGAGGCCAGCCGCTGCCGCCAGCGGCTTTTCCATGAGCGGGGCGGTGTCCACGAACACCTTCACGTCCCCTTCGCCCGCCGCCGCGAGGAGGGCGCGGGCGATGCGCTTCAGCTTGGGCTTGATGATCTCGTGATAATCCTCCCCCCGCGCATAGACGGAGAGGGCGCCCGTCATGGCGTCCGCCTGCGCGGCACGGGGGTCCTGCTCGGGTCCGTAATTGAGGCCGAGCATGATCACGGCCCGCATGTCTGGCCACAAAGCGAGGGGATCGGTGCGGCGCTCCAGGGTCTCGGCCATCCAGCCCATGTCGCCATGGGCGCCGCTCGCCACCCATTGGGCGAGGCGGGCGCCGGCCGGAGCGATGGCGCGCGGGTCGGCGATGCCAATGGCGTCGAAGCCCTCGGCGCGGGCCAGCTCCTCAAGCCGGGCGAGCAGCGCGGCGGGTGTCGGCGGGGTTTTCAGAAATCGAGATCCGCATAGGTCTTGGAGGGGGGCATGCCGGGAATGCTCTCGCTCAGCAGCGCGCGGAAGGTCGGGCGCGACTTGATGCGCGCATACCAGTCCCGCGCGTGCTCGTCCTCGTCCCATGGGACATCGCCCAGATAGTCCGCGACGGACAGATGCGCGGCCGCCGCCAGGTCCGCCTGGCTCAGCCGCCCGCCGGCGAGCCATTTGCGGGCCTTGGCGAGCCAGCCGATATATTTGAGATGATAGCGCAGATTGGTGCGGGCCATGCGCAGCGCGGTGGCATCCGGCGGGCCGCCGCCCTGCTGGCGGTTCATGTAGCGCTTGTGAATGCGCTCGCGCACCAGCGGCTCGGTGGATTCCACGTACATCTTCTCGTTGAACCACGAGGTCAGCCGGCGCACCTCCACCCGCTCGGCGGGCGCATCGGGCAGCAGCCGGTGGTCGCCCAGGGCAAGGCCGCGGGTTTCATCGAGATATTCGGCGATGATGCCGGCCCCGGGCACGGAGGCGCACTGCTCCTCCACGATCACCGGGGTTTCACCGGCGGGATTGAGGGCCAGGAATTCGGGCCGGCGCTCCCACACCCGTTCTTCCACAAGCTCCGGTTCCAGCCCGTACTCGGCGAGCAGCAGGCGAACGAAGCGGGAATGGGGGCAGAAGGGATGATGGTGCAGATACATGGGGCACTTTCGCCGGGGCGTTCGAGCGCCACGCGCTCACCCGGCCCGGTCATGTTTAGTGACGGATTCTTTCCGATTGGTTCCATTTCGCGCACGCTGCGCCGCAGTGCCGAAAGGGAAGGCCGTGCCTTGCCGCCGCGAGCGGAACGCAAGCCCGGTCGCCAACCAATGCGTCTTTTGCCGCATGTAGAACCCCCGCCCGCGCCCTCGCAAGGGGGCGGGACGCGGAAGATGGGCATGGGTGGTCCGAACATACCGTTTGCAACGCACAAAATGCCGCCATGGCCTCAATCGGCAGCCGGGTGCCTCTGCGGAATGGCTGGCGCGCGGCGTAAGAGCGGCTTAATGGCTCTTCGCGCAGGATGGCGCGCCCGGCGGCCCGGGTGCGCCATTCCGCTTCCTCTCCCTTCGGATCTTCTCAGCCCATGACCCTCGGCGACATGTTTGAAGCGCTCGTGCTCGGCCTCGTGGAGGGCCTGACCGAGTTCATTCCCGTCTCGTCCACCGCCCATCTGCTGCTGCTGGGCCATTTCCTGGGCTTCGAGAGCACCGGGCGCACCTTCGAGGTGCTGATCCAGCTGGGCGCGGTGCTGGCCATCCTCACCGTCTATTTCGAGCGCTTCCTGCGGGTGGCGAAGATGCTGCCCACCAGCCCGGGGGCGCGGCGGTTCGTCATCGGCGTGGTGGTGGCCTTCCTGCCGGCGGCGGTGATCGGGGCCATGGCGCACGGCTTCATCAAGAGCGTGCTGTTCGAGACGCCGGTGCTTATCTGCTGCACGCTGATCTTCGGCGGCATCGTGCTGCTGTTCATCGACAAGGTGGTGCCGGAGCCGCGCTACAACAATGCCATGGGCCTGCCCTGGCAGGTGGCGCTGAAGATCGGCTTCTGGCAGTGCCTGGCCATGATCCCCGGCATGTCGCGCTCGGGCTCCACCATCGTCGGCGCCATGCTGATGGGCGTGGACAAGCGGGCGGCGGCGGAATTCTCCTTCTTCCTGGCCCTGCCCACCATGCTGGGCGCCTTCACCTATGACCTCTACAAGAACCGCAACGCGCTCTCCTTCGACGACGGCATCCTGATCGCCATCGGCTTCGTGGCGGCCTTCTGCGCGGCGGTGATGGTGGTGCGCTCGCTGCTCGATTTCGTGTCCCGCCACGGCTACAAGCCGTTTGGCTGGTGGCGCATCGCGGTCGGCATCGCAGGGCTGATCGGGCTCGCTTGGGTGGGTTGAGCGCTCGGCCCCTCGTGTTTCAACCCGCCGGATGCCTCTTCCGGCGGGTTTTTCTTTGCCGGAGACGGTCAGGCTGCCTCCACCTTCAGCAGCGTGCCGTCCACCGCCACCACCTTCACGTCCGTGCCGGCGGAAAGGTCGGGGCCGGTGATGCGCCAGACCGTATCGTCGATGCGCACCCGTCCCACGCCGCCCGCAATGGGCTCGTCCAGGGTGAACACCCGGCCCACGAAGCCCTGTGCCCGCCGGTTCAGGAACGGCCGGTCGGAGGCGTGGCCGGGACCGGGGGACACCTTGCGCCCCACCAGCACCGCCACCACCGCCAAGGCGGCGAAAGCGAGCACCTCGGTCTGCCAGGACAGGTCCACGGCATAGGACAAAGCGCCGGTGACGAGGGCGGCCAGGCCCAGCCACAGGAGGAAGGCGCCGGGCACCGCGATCTCGGCCACCAGCAGCACTCCGCCGAGGATGAACCAGGCCCAGGGCCCGAGATCAGTCAGAACGGGCATGGGAGCCTCACGCGCCGGGCGGAACGGTGGGGCCGGTGGCGCGGCCGCGGCGGGGCGGCGGCGTGGTTTCCGAACCGAAGGCGGCGCGGGCGATCTCGCCGATGCCGGTGAGGGAGGAGAGCAGGGCCGTGCCCTCATAAGGCACCAGCACCACCTTCTGGTTGGGGGAAGCGCCCAGGGTCTCGAACGCCTTCACGTATTTCTCGGCGATGTAGTAGTTGAGCGCCGCCGGATCGCCGCTCTCTATGGCGGCGGACAGCATCTGGGTGGCGCGGGCATCGGCCTCCGCCAGGCGTTCGCGGGCCTCCGCGTCGCGGAAGGCGGCCTCGCGCCGGCCCTCGGCCTCCAGGATCTGGCTCTGCTTCTGGCCTTCCGCCTTCAGGATCTCCGACTGGCGCATGCCCTCGGCCTCCAGGATGGAGGCGCGCTTCTCGCGCTCGGCCTTCATCTGGCGGGCCATGGCGTTCACCAGGTCCGCCGGCGGCACGATGTCCTTGATCTCGATGCGGTTGATCTTCACTCCCCAGGGAGAGGCCGCCGCGTCCACCACGGCCAGCAGGCGCACATTGATCTCGTCGCGGTGGGACAGCAGCTGGTCGAGGTCCATGGAGCCCATGACGGTGCGGATATTGGTCATGGTCAGGGCCAGGATGGCGGTGTCGAGCCGGGCCACCTCATAGGAGGCGCGCGCCGCGTCGAACACCTGGAAGAAGGCGACGCCATCCACGGAGACGGTGGCATTGTCCTTGGTGATGACCTCCTGGGTCGGCACGTCCAGCACCTGCTCCATCACGTTCACCTTGTTGCCGATGCGGTCGATGAACGGAACGATGAGGTTGAGCCCGGGATTGAGGGTCTTGGTGTAGCGGCGGAAGCGCTCGACGGTATATTCGTAGCCCTGCGGCACGGTCTTCACCCCGGCGAAGACGATGGCGATGGCGAGCACCAAGAGCACGATCACGAACAGGTTCGGGCCGATCTCGATCATGTCATCTCCTAGAGCGCTTCCCCGCAAAGAGGGAACCGGTTCGCGTGAAGGAAACGCGTAAAAACAAAAGGATAGACCGCTTCTGCGCTTCCATGAAAAGCCGAAGCGGCCCATGGCCCGCGCCTTGAGACGGGCTGCCCGCACTCCGCCGGTGCTGTCCCGGCAGGGGCGCGGAGTAACTGGCCTGCCGATGCGTGAGCTCGGGCAGGCGGCGCAGTCGAGCATGGGGCCGGCGCGCTCGCAAGCCGGGCTTTAGGGTGGTGCCGCCAGCCGGGACATCCAGGCTCGCCGGGAACGAAGCGCGATCCGGTGTTGGGAAGCGATTCGCGCGCCTTTTGTTCGCCTTTGGTCCGCGTGGGCGCGCCCGGTGTCCCAGAATGGGATTCTGCCGCTGCAGGGGCCGTGGCGGGGCGCGTTGGGCGTGTTTCAGTCCGCAATCACCGCGAAACGCAGCAGGATGGTGCGCTGGAGGGGGCTGAAATTATCGTCGGAAATCATGGTGAGCAGGGTTTCGCCGGCGGCGTTGGTGGTCACCGCGAGCCCTTCCATATTGTCGATTTCGTAGCCGCTGTCGAAGGTGCCGAGAATAGTGCCGCTCAACACCGCCCCCGGCTTCACCTCCGCCAGGGCGAAGCGGCGCAGCTGCATCAGCACGCCGGTGGCCAGTGAAAAATGGCGTTCCAGCAAGTACATGTCGCCATTGGGCGCGAGCGCGAGGTCGGTGGCGTTGAAGGGGCCGCTCTTGGTGATGGTGAAGCGGCCGGGATGCGGCCCGCCGATGATGTAGCCCGGCAGATCCTCGCCCTTCTGAATTCCATCCTCGCCGATGCCGATGAGCGCGCCCTTAAGCGGGCCGGAGCGGACATAGGCCAGGCTCTCCAGGCCGAGATTCCAGCGCAGGTCGCGCACCATGGGAGCGGGCACGCGGGTGCCATCCTGCCCGAGCGGCGTGCCGGTCTTGGGATCGAGCGGATAGCGCCAGATCTCGTTCACGCTCTCCAGCCCAACATAGGCGGCCTGGGGGGTCAGGGTGAGGGATTCGCTGTCGCCGCGCCCGCGCTGGGCCTGGAGGCGGCCTTCATCATCCTTCAGCGCCGCGGCCATCACATCGGACAGGCCGGTGGGCTTGCCGTCCTCCAGGTCGAGCCGGCCAGAGAGGAAAACGCCGGCATCGGTGACCGCGACGAAGCGGTTGTCGTCCCCCAGGCTGAAGCCCGAAATGCCGCCGAACGCGGGATAGGTGGATTTCAACACAAGCCCGCCGCGGAAGCTCAGCGCGCCGAAGCGGTTGCCGTCCTCGGCGATCTTGAAGCGGGTGATGGGGGTGGCCGTGACGGTCAGTGCCTCGGGCTGCTCCGGCAGGGCGGTGGGCTTGGAGGAGGCCGAGCCCACCAGAACCGCCGCGCCTGCCGCAAGCGCCAACAGGGCGCCCGCCACCGCGCCGATGATCCGCCCCTTGTACCTGCGGCCCTTTGGAGCCGCCATCAATGCACCCGGCGGCGGGTGGAGGGGGCCGCGCTTTCCGCGAACAGCTCGGCCAGCTTTTCGGTCATCACGCCGCCCAGCTCCTCGGCGTCCACGATGGTGACGGCACGCTTGTAATAGCGCGTCACGTCATGGCCGATGCCGATGGCGATCAGCTCCACCGGCGAGCGGGTTTCGATCTCGGAGATGATGTGGCGCAGGTGCCGCTCCAGATAATTGCCGGCATTCACCGAGAGGGTGGAATCGTCCACCGGCGCGCCATCGGAGATCATCATCAGGATGCGCCGCGCCTCTGGGCGGGCGAGCAGGCGCTGATGGGCCCAGTCGAGGGCTTCGCCGTCGATATTCTCCTTCAGCAGCCCCTCGCGCATCATGAGCCCGAGATTGCGGCGGGAGCGACGCCAGGGCGCGTCGGCGGCCTTATAGACGATGTGCCTGAGATCGTTGAGGCGGCCGGGATGGGTGGGCTTGCCGGCGGCGAGCCACGCCTCGCGGGATTGGCCGCCCTTCCAGGCGCGGGTGGTGAAGCCCAGCACCTCCACCTTCACGCCGCAGCGTTCCAGGGTGCGGGCCAGGATATCGGCGCAGGTGGCGGCCACCGTGATGGGCCGCCCACGCATGGAGCCGGAATTGTCGATGAGCAGCGTCACCACCGTGTCGCGAAAGTCGGTGTCCCGCTCTCGCTTGAAGGACAAAGCGGCGGTGGGGTCGGTGACCACGCGGGAGAGGCGGGCCGGATCAAGCACGCCCTCTTCCAGGTCGAATTCCCAGGCCCGGTTCTGCTGCGCCAGCAGCCGCCGCTGCAGCCGGTTGGCGAGCCGCGCCACGACCCCCTGGAGATGGGACAGCTGCTTGTCCAGATAAGCGCGCAGGCGGGTGAGCTCCTCCGGGTCGCAGAGGTCCTCGGCGTGCACTTCCTCGTCGAACTTGGTGGTGAATGCGTGGTATTCGGGTCCGCGATTGTCGTGAGTCACCGGTGGGCGGGGCTGCCAGGGCTCGGCCTCCTCGTCGCTGTCGCCGGGCTCGGCGCCGTCGGGCATGTCCTCGGGTGGGGCGGACTCGGCGTCGATCTCGCCCAGGGGCAGCTCTTCCTCGGAGAGCTGGGCATCGGCCTCGGAGGCGCCCTGCTGGCTCTCATCCTGCTTGGACTGGCCCTGCTCGGCGCCCTCTTCCTCCGAGCCGCCCTGCTGGTCCTCGTCGTCCTCGTCGCTCTCGGAATCGAGGCTGGAATCCTCGCCCATGTCGAGGGAGGAGAGCATGTGGCGGGCGATCTCGCCGAAATGCTTCTGGTTGTTGATGGAATCGAGCAGCCGGCCGAGATCCTTGCCGGCCTTGTCCTCGATGAGGGGCCGCCACAGGTCGACCAGCGCCTTGGCATCGTGCGGTGGTGCCTCGCCGGTCAGGCGCTCGCGCACCAGGAGGGCGATGGCATCCTCGATGGGGGCTTCCGAGCGCTCGGTGATGTCGGCGAGGTTGGCGCGGTGGTAGCGGTCCTGGAGCATGGCCGCGATGTTGCCCCTGGTGCCGGGCATCCGGTTGGAGCCGATGGCCTCCACCCGGGCTTGCTCCACCGCCTCGAACACGGCGCGTGCGGTGTCGCCCACCGGCAGCATCTTGCGATGAACGGAGGGGTCATGACAGGCGAGCTTCAGGGCGAAGGCGTCCGCCTGTCCGCGCACGATGGCGGCGTCATGGGCGGTGAAACGGCGCGGCGGTTCGCTGAGGCGCACACGGCCCGGCGCGAGGCCCGGCCGCTCCGATGAGAAGGAGACCTCGAACTCGCCCACCCCGGCAATGGCCTTGAAGCAGCCGGTGACAGCCCGCTTGAAGGGCTCGGTGGAAGCCTCGGCGGAGGGCTTTCCAGGGGTGCGGTTGGTGGGCGCCATGGTCCGGCTCTTTCTCGACTCGTCACGCGGGGCAGGCGGTGCCGGTCCGTGGACCGGCACCCGGACGGGGAGGCCGCCTCAGGAAAGGGCGACGTTCACCGTGCTCTCGGTCAGCTCCTGGCCGAAGCAGCGCTGGAAGAATTCCGCCACCAGCGGCCGTTCCAGCTCGTCGCACTTGTTGAGGAAGGTGACCCGGAGCGCGAAGGCGATATCCTTGAAGATGTCCGCATTCTCGGCCCAGGTGATGACCGTGCGCGGGCTCATCACGGTGGACAGGTCGCCATTGATGAAGGCCTGGCGGGTGAGGTCCGCGAGCCGCACCATGCGGTTGACCGTGTCGCGCCCTTCCTGGTTCTGGAAGTGCTTGGCCTTGGCCAGCACGATGTCCACTTCCTTGTCATGGGCCAGGTAGTTCAGGGTGGTGACGATGGACCAGCGGTCCATCTGCGCCTGATTGATCTGCTGGGTGCCGTGATAAAGGCCGGTGGTGTCGCCGAGGCCGATGGTGTTGGCGGTGGCGAACAGGCGGAAGGCGGGGTGAGGGCGGATCACCCGGCTCTGGTCGAGCAGGGTCAGGCGGCCGGAGGATTCCAGCACCCGCTGGATGACGAACATCACGTCCGGCCGGCCGGCATCATATTCGTCGAACACCAAGGCGATGTTGTTCTGGTAGGCCCAGGGCAGGATGCCGTCGCGGAACTCCGTCACCTGGAGCCCGTCCTTCACCACGATGGCGTCCTTGCCGATGAGGTCGATGCGCGAGATGTGGCTATCGAGATTGATGCGCACGCACGGCCAGTTGAGCCGCGCCGCCACCTGCTCGATATGGGTGGACTTGCCGGTTCCATGGTAGCCCGTAACCATCACGCGGCGATTGTGGGCAAAGCCGGCGAGGATGGCGAGGGTGGTCGGGCGGTCGAACAGGTAATCGGGATCGAGATCGGGAACGTGCTCGTCGGGCTCGGAATAGGCCGGCACCTCCATGTCGATATCGATGCCGAAGGTCTGGCGCACCGACACTTTCATGTCCGGGGTCGGGGCAAGGGTTTCGGTGCCGCTCATAAGTCCTCCGTGGGCGAATGCTGTGCGCCCTTCGCGTCTGAATCTCCGCCCGGCAGGCTCGACCGAAGCCGGCTCTCGGGCAACATGAAAAATGTCACGCCCGGCAATTGCCGGGGTCAGCAAAAGCCGGCCTGCTTGAGGTTGGTATAGGCCTGGATGACGGAGCGCAGCCGGTCCTCGGAGGACCGGTCGCCGCCATTGGCGTCGGGGTGGTGCTTTTTCACCAGTTCCTTGTAGCGGGCCTTGATCTCGTCCGCCCCGGCGGACATTTCGAGGCCCATGACTTCCAGCGCCCGCCGCTCGGTGGTGCGGATCACGCGGCCGTCCGGCTCCTCCCGGTCGGCGCGGAAGGTGCGGCCCATTTCGGAGGCAAAGCCGAACGGGTCCTTGGCATCCTTTGTGAAACCGTCACGCGTGGCCTCGTTGGCCGCCTGCCCGCGCGCGCCCATGCGCCAGGTGGGCCGGTGGCCGGTGAGGGCGTCCTTCTGATAGGCCGAGACGGCGTCGTCGGGCATGCCCGCGAAGTAGTTGTAGGACTGGTTGTATTCCTTCACATGGTCGAGGCAGTAGTGCCAATACTGGCCTTCCATGCTCCGTCCCTTCGGCGCGCGGTGAGTCGCGGGCGCGTCGCAGCCGGGCCACTGGCAGCACGCCTGCCGCGGAGCCTGCGAGCGGTCGTCGCCGGGTTTCACGCGAATGCGGTCGAAGAGCGGGGAGTTAAGCTTCATGATCGGGCGATTATGAGCGTCGCGCCGCGGCGCGGCAAGGAATGAGCTGGGTCTGCGCGCCCCGTGGAGGGGCGCGGCGGCCATGCCCGGCAAAGGATAGGCGGGCCACGATAACGCTTATATAATGTCCCGTGGCCGGTGCGCCATCGCGGCGCGGTTACGGCCCCCTTTCATTTCAGACATCGGTTTCATCATGCCCCAGCCCTCCCTTTCCCAGACCTCTCTGGCCTCCATTCGGGAGACCCTGCAGAGCGGCCTCAATCCGGTGACGCTCGACCTCATCGACGAAAGCCACAAGCATGCCGGCCACATGGGCGTGAGCCACGACCACAAGGGCGCCCACCGCGAGGATGGCGGCGTGACCCATGTGAAGGTGCGCGTGGTGTCGCCGGACTTTGTGGGCAAGAGCCGGGTGGAGCGTCATCGCATCGTGAATACCCTGCTCCAAGGTGAGATCGACAAGGGCCTGCACGCCATCACCATCGATGCGAAGGCCCCCGGCGAGTGAGATCCGCGCGGGGGCGCGTGCCTCCGGCGTAAATGAGGGCGGACCGGGCGGGGGCGGACGGCCGGTGCGGCTTCAATGACGAAATGGGCTCGCGCCGTCGCGGGCCCGGAAGACGAGACCTCAGGCGAAATGAACACCGCCAGCGTGCGTGATTTGGATGGCGCCCCGGAAGGGGCGCTGGTGCTGTTTTCCGGCGGGCAGGATTCCACCACCTGCCTGGCCTATGCGCTCGATCGCTTCGAGCGGGTGGAGACGGTGGGCTTCGCCTATGGCCAGCGCCACGCGGTGGAGCTGGACTGCCGCCCGCGGGTGCGGGAAGCGCTGGCGCGCCTCAACCCCAGCTGGCGCGGCCGGCTGGGCGAGGACCACATGGTGAGCCTCGATGCCCTGGGCCAGATCTCCGACACGGCGCTGACCCGCTCGGTCGCCATCGAGATGGAGGAGGGGGGGCTGCCCAACACCTTCGTGCCGGGGCGCAACCTCATCTTCCTGACGTTCGCGGCCGCGCTCGCCTATCGGCGCGGGCTGAGGCACATCGTCGGCGGCATGTGCGAGACCGATTTTTCCGGCTATCCCGATTGCCGCGACGACACGGTGAAGGCCATGCAGGTGGCCTTGAACCTGGGCATGGAAAGCCGGTTCGTGCTGCACACCCCGCTCATGTGGATCGACAAGGCCGAGACCTGGCGCCTGGCGGAAAGCCTGGGCGGGGCGTCGCTGGTGGCGCTGATCCAGGAGGAGACCCACACCTGCTATCTCGGCGAGCGCGGAGAGCGGCACGACTGGGGCTATGGCTGTGGTGCCTGCCCCGCCTGCCGTCTTCGCGCCGACGGATATGCGCGCTACCGTGCGGGCATCCGGGGGCCGGCCACGGCCGGGGGATGAGGAGGGCTTCATGCGCGCAAGGGCCGGTTTGTTGGGGGGCCGCAGGCTCTCCGCCGTGGTGTTCACTGTCGCGTTGCTCACCGCGGGCGGGCTCGGAACAGGGCCGGCGCGCGCGGCCAGCTTCGATTGCGCCACCGCCCGGACCGCCGACGAAAAGGGCGTGTGCGGAAACTGCGAGCTGCAGCAGCTCGATGTGAAGATGAGCACGCTCTATGGCGTCATCACGCGCCTGGTGGCCATGGGGCAGCGCGGCGACATCCAGGATGCGCAGCGCGCCTGGCTCTCGCGCCGGGCCCTGTGCGGGGGCGAGGTCACCTGCCTGCGACAGGCCTATCAGGGCCGTATCCAGGAGCTGGAGGCGGGCCTTGCCGCCATCTATTCGCGCGGGCCGTTCTGATCCGGCCTGCTTTTCCTCCCGATCCGGCGCACCCGTTGCGGTGCGCCTGCGAGCTTTCGATGACCTTTCCGGTTCCGCCATCCCGCTTCCAGAACGTCGACACCTGGGTGTTCGACCTCGACAACACCCTCTACAGCGCCGACCATGACCTGTGGCCGCAGATCGACGCGCGCATGAAGTCCTACATCTCGGATTTCCTGGGCATCGCGCCCGATGACGCCTTCAGGCTCCAGAAGGATTATTATCGCCGCTACGGCACCTCGCTGCGCGGGCTGATGATCGAGCACAAGATGGATCCCGGCGCGTTCCTGGACCATGTGCACGATATCGACCTGTCGGGACTTGTGCCCACGCCGCGCCTGGGCGAGGCCATCGATGCGCTGCCGGGACGCAAGATCGTTTATACCAACGGATCAGTGGGCCACGCCCATAACGTGCTGTCCAGGCTTGGCATAGATGATCGGTTCTCGGCGGTTCACGACATCGTCGCCGCCGGGTTCCAGCCCAAGCCGACGGAAGCTGCGTATCGCGGCTTCCTCCACGCCCATGACGTGGATCCGCGGCGCGCCGCCATGTTCGAGGATCTGGCGCGGAACCTGGAGGTTCCCCACCAGCTCGGCATGGCGACGGTGCTGGTGGTCGCCCCATCCCACCGCCCCGGCACGCGTGAGGCCTGGGAGCTGGAGGGGCGCGATGCGGCCCATGTGGACCAAGTCACTGACGACCTGCCCGCCTTTCTCGAAAGGCTGGCCTGAAAGGGCGCCGCGGCGGGCCCCGCCTCGCTCTGCGGAAGGAGTGAATAGCCGGCTTGCGGCCCATAATGCAGGTGGCGCCGTGTCCTGATGGGGGTATCATCATGGTGCTTCGCGGTGGCGGCGGGATGAAACCTTGCCTGTCATCGCGATTTCAACCACTGCGTGCAATATTGCCTATACCTTTTACGTCAACGCCACATATAGTGCTGTGAGCGGCTCAGCCGACGGTACCCGCGAGGCCTCCGCAGTGACGAATGCAGAGCAGCATGCCTGGGTTGATCTCGTCCACGCCCCCGTGATGGTGGTGGATCGGGAGGGGGCGCGGGTCGTCAGGGCCAATGCGCAGGCGGTGGGGCTTGTCGGCGACAGTCTCGATGGGCGCGATCTCGTCGATCTTTTCGGAGCTTATGCCGCCGGCCGGCTGCAAGCGGTATTGGGCGGCGGCAGCCATGATCCCGAGGAGGTGGTGCTTTACTGCCGCACCCCGTTCGGCCTTGCCACCATAGGCTTCAAGCCCTCCTGGCTGCCGGGTGACGCTGGCGCGGTGGTCACGCTGCGTGATCCCCGCGGGCCGTCGGCCGTCGGGCGCGGCAGCGCGGCCCCGCCGGCTGCCGATTTCGGACCCATGCTGGAAGAGATCGTCCGCTCGCTTCCCGTTGGCGTCGAGATTTATGACGGCAACCTGCGCGAGCTGTTCTTCAACAACCTTTCCGACCAGATGTTCGGCGTCGGGACCACGGCCCACGGGCCGGTGCAGGGCGATCTCGACGGCTGGTGGGAGCGCGCCTTTCCCGATGATGCGGCCCGCGCGCGGGCGATTCAGGGCTGGCGGGAATGTCTGGACGGCGCGCGCGCCGATCCCTCGACGGTCAAGGAGGCCGAGTGGGAAGTGCTTTGCCGGGACGGGCAGACCCGCACCGTGCAGTTCCGCTTCCGCTTCGTGGGCGACACCTACATCGTGGTGTTCTGGGACGTTTCCGAGCAGCGCCGGCTGGAGCATGAGCTGCGCCACCTCGCCGTCACCGATGAGCTGACGGGCCTGTGCAACCGCCGCCACTTCTTCGACGAAGGCGACCGCGCCTTCCGCCTGGCGGTGGCCACATGCAGTGAGCTCGCGGTGCTGATGATCGACCTCGACCACTTCAAGTCCATCAATGACGGGCACGGCCACGGCGCCGGCGACGCAGTGTTGCGGGAGGTCGCGCGCCGTTGCCGCGGCACGCTGCGGGCGCGCGACCTGGTGGCGCGGGTGGGAGGGGAGGAGTTCGCCGTGCTGCTGCCCACCACCGACATGGCGGGTGCCCGCCATGTGGCCCAGAACCTCGTTGCCTGCCTGTCTGGACAGCCGGTGGAGATCGAGACCGGCGCGTTGGACGTGCGGGCCAGCATCGGGGTCGCAGTCCTGCTGCCGGGTGATCGCAGCATCGAGGCCGTGATTGAGCGGGCGGATCGCGCTCTGTATGCCGCCAAGGACGGTGGGCGGAACCAGGTGGTGGTGTTCCCGCCCTCCGCTTCGGCGGCCGACGGCGATGGGGCGATGCTTTATGAATGATGCCCCGCTCATCCGCGCCCTGACTGACGCCGAGGTCAACACGGCGGTGGAGTGGGCCGCCCGGGAGGGCTGGAACCCGGGCCTCGCCGATGCCGCCGCCTTTCGCGCGCAGGATGAGGCGGGCTTCCTCGGCCTGTTCACGGGCGATGAGCTCGCGGCGACCCTCTCCGCGGTGCGCTATGCGGGCGGCTTTGCCTTCCTGGGCTTCTATATCTGCCGGCCGCAGCTGCGCGGGCGCGGCCTGGGCTGGCGCCTGTGGCAGGCTGGCATGGCGCGGCTGGAGGGCGATACGATCGGCCTCGACGGGGTGCTGGCCCAGCAGGCCAATTATGCCAAATGCGGCTTTGAGCTCGCCCATCGCAACATCCGCTATGGCGGTGTTCCGCGCGGGCTCGCGGCTCCGGGCGCGGGCGCTGTGACTCTGACGCCGGAACTGCGGGCGGAGGTCGAGGCCTTTGATGCGCGGCATTTCGGCTTTGCCCGGCCAGCCTTTCTGGCCCATTGGCTGCAGCCCCCGCTGGGCGCCGCGCGGGTGCGCGTCGAGAATGGCCGGGTGACGGGCTACGGCGTGATCCGTCGCTGTCGCGAGGGCTTCAAGATCGGCCCCCTGTTCGCGGAGACCGCCGCCGGCGCGGGCGCGCTGTTCGCGGCGCTGGCGGGGCAGGCGCAGGGCGTCGCGCCTGGCGCGCCCGTCTATCTCGATGTGCCCGAGCCCAATGGGCCGGCGCGCGCCTTGGCGCAGGAGGCCGGCCTTGCCCCGGTGTTCGAGACGGCGCGCATGTATCGCGGCTGCGCGCCCCACCTGCCCTTGGCGCGCATCTTCGGCATCACCAGCTTTGAGCTCGGCTGAGCAGTGCCGGCTGTCCACACCCGGCGCCGGAATGTGGGCATTCGTCTCGGCGATGCGGAGGCATCTTGAGAACGCCAAAGTGCTGCCCTAGCTCCCCTTGATCCACGAGGGAGATGCTCTTGACCTACGGATTGATCGGCAGCACCGGCCTCGGCCTTGTTCTGGGCGGGCCGCTGGGGGCGCTTCTGGGCGCCCTGGCGGGACACGTGCTGGACCGGCTGCTGTTGGCGCCCGCGCCCCGGCCCGCTGCCTTTTCGGTGGCGCTCATCGCTCTTTCCGCCAAGATGGCCAAGGCCGATGGCGTGGTGGTGCCGGCGGAGGTCGAGGCGTTCCGGCAGGTGTTCGACATTCCGCCGGAGGATTTCGACGCCGTCTCGCGGCTCTACAATCTCGCCAAGGCCGATGTGGCCGGTTTCGATGCCTATGCCCGCCAGGTGGCCGAAATGTTCGCCGACGATCCCGAGACCCGCGAAGACCTGATGGACGCGCTGTTCCACGTGGCCAAGGCCGATCACGCCCTGCATCCGCGCGAGCTTGCCTTCCTGGAGGAGGTGGGCCGCATCCTGGGCTTTACCGGCGCCGCCTATGCCCGCATCGAGGCGCGCCATGTGCGCCGGGCGGATGATCCCTATGCGGTGCTCGACCTGTCGGCCGAGGCTTCCGATGTGGAGGTGAAGCAGCGCTGGCGGGCGCTGGTCGCCGCCCATCATCCCGACCGCATCGCGGGGCGTGGCCTGCCGCCGGCGGCGGTGAAGCTCGCCAATGACCGGGTGGCGGCGCTGAACGCCGCTTATGGCCGGATCGCCGAACTCAGGGATATCAAGTGACCGACGCCGTTTCGTTCGCCCCCGACTGCCCGCTGGTGTCCGCGGTGGTGCCCTCGCCCAATTTCGGCCCGCGCCGCGCCGCCATCGACATGCTGTTGCTGCACTATACGGGCATGGAGACGGCGGAAGCCGCCATCGCCGCCCTGCGCAACCCGGCGGCGGAAGTCTCGTCCCATTATGTGGTGCTGGAGGATGGGGGCATCCTCCAGCTGGTGCCGGAGGGCGCGCGCGCCTGGCATGCGGGCCTGTCCGAGTGGGAGGGCGTCAGCGACACCAATTCGCATTCCATCGGCGTCGAGATCGTCAATGGCGGCCATGAATATGGGCTGCCGGCCTATCCCCCGGTGCAGATCGCGGCGGTTACGCGCCTGAGCGCCGACATCGTCGCGCGCCATGCCATCCGGGCCGACCGGGTGCTGGGGCATTCGGACGTGGCGCCGGCCCGCAAGGAGGATCCGGGCGAACATTTCCCGTGGGAGGTGCTGCACGCCGCCGGCGTCGGCCACCTGGTGCCCGAGGCGCCGGCGACCGGTGGCCGGTTCCTGATGCCCGGCGACAGCGGGCCGCCGGTGGAGGCGTTCCAGGCCATGCTCGCCCTTTATGGCTATGGCATCGCAGTGAACGGGCTCTATGACGCGGCCACCAGCCAGGTGGTGACCGCGTTCCAGCGGCACTTCCGCCGCTCGCGGGTGGATGGGGTGGCCGATGCCTCCACCATCATGACCCTGCATCGGCTGGTGTCTTCGCGCCCTGCCGCCGCGCGCCCCGCTATGGCGTGAGCGGCGACGTCAGGCGACGCCGATCCGCAGCAGGTCGTGGACGTGGAGGGCGCCCACCGGCCGGCCATCCTCGGCCACCAGCAGCGAGGTGATCTTCAGCGCGTTCATGATCTTCAGCGCCTCGGAGGCGAGCTGGTCCGGACGCACCGTCTTGGGAGTGGAGGTCATCACCATCTCGACCGGCTGGCTGACGAGATCGTTGGCCATGTGGCGGCGCAAGTCGCCATCGGTGACGATGCCCACCAAGCGGCCGTCGGTGTCGAGCACGCCCACGCAGCCGAGGCCCTTGCCGCTCATCTCCACCAGGGCGGCCCCCATGAGGGTGCCGGTCTTCACCAGCGGCAGGGCATCCCGGCCGCGCATCACGTCGCGCACGAAGGAGAGGCTCGCGCCCAGCTTGCCGCCGGGATGGAACTGCCGGAACTGCAGCGCCGTGAAGCCGCGCGCCTCCAGCAGCGCCACCGCGATGGCGTCGCCCAGGGCGAGCTGCATCACCGTGGAGGTGGTGGGCGCAAGGCCCAGCGGGCACGCCTCGGAGGCCATGGGCAGCTGCAGCAGCACCGAGGCCATGCGGCCGAGCGTGCTTTCGCCATGGGCGGTGAAGGCGATCAGCGGCGCGTCGAACCGCCGCGAATAGTTCACCAGGTCCCGCAGCTCGGCGGTCTCGCCCGACCAGGACAGGGCAATGATGACGTCGTCGGCGGTGATCATGCCGAGGTCGCCATGGCTCGCCTCAGCCGGATGGACATAGTAAGCCGGGGTGCCGGTGGACGCGAGGGTGGCGGCGATCTTGCGGGCCACGTGGCCGCTTTTGCCCATGCCCGTCACGACCACGCGCCCGCGCGCCCCGCGAATGGTTTCCACCGCCTGCTCGAAGGACGAGCCGAGCGGCCCCTCAAGGGCCTCGATCAGGGCCTTGAGCCCATCGCGCTCGGCTTCCACCGTGGCCACGGCCGAACTGACGGAAGCGTGCTGCGGCAGCACGGCGCGCTCATCGCGCGCGGGTGTCTTCTGCGAAACTGTCATGCTCATTTCATAGCACCGATGGCGACACCGATGGAATGTCACTTCTCAACCCTGCCGCGCAACGGCGAACGGGCGGAGCGACTTCGGTTCGATTTGGGGCCGCCCGTCCCATCAAGCGCGCCAAAACTTGATAGGAGGTTGGCGGCCGCCAATGGCACCTAGGCGCCATACTTCTCCAGGAACGCTTCCACCGCCAGGCTGCGGAAGTCGCCCAAAGCGGCGTGCAGCGCCTCGTGGCTCCAGTCCCACCAGGCGAGGGTCTGGAGGCGCGCGGCAATGCCGTCCTCGAACCGCCATTTCACGATCCGCGCCGGCACCCCGGCGACGATGGCGTAGGCCGGAACATCCTTGGTGACGACGGCGCCGGCCGCCACCACCGCGCCGGTGCCGACCGAGCGCCCGGCGAGCACGATCGCCCCATGACCGATCCATACGTCATGTCCGAGGGTGAGCTGCTGCGCGCGGCGCCAGGCAAAGAATTCCTGCTCGTCTTCCTCGCCGGGAAAATAGGCGGAGGCGCGATAGGTGAAGTGGGCCTGGGTGGCCCGCCAGGTGGGATGGTTGCCGGGATTGAGCCGCGTCATGGCGGCGATGGAGCAGAACTTGCCGATGCGGGCGGATGCAATGTCCGCATCGTTCACAACGTAGGAATAGTCGCCCATCTCCACGTCGTTGAGCTTGGTGCGCGCGCCCACCTCCGTGTAGCGGCCGAGGCGGGAATCCCGCACCTCGGCGGTGGGGTCGATGAGCGGCTCCGGCCCGAGCTGTTTCATGCGCGCACTCCCGCGCCCAGGGGAACACGCCGCGCGAGGCGGAAGCGCGCGCCCGGCTCCGGCTGAACATAAAGCCCCACATCGGTGACCGCGAGCGGCGCATCGGCCCCGGTCGCCCCATAGGCGTCGGTCAGGGCGTTGAGGGCGTGGGCCAGCTCGTTCTCCCCCAGCGGCCCGGTAAGGGTCATGTGGAAGCGGAAGTCCTCATGGACATAAGGGTAGCCGTAGCGCTCCAGATGCCCCCGCTGGCGCGCGGAGAGGCGGTCTGGCCGGCGGCGGGCCACCTCCTCGGCGGAGAGGGGGGCGCGGGCCGGTTCCAGCTCCATGACGGCGCAGCGGGCGATATCCTCCAGCATGGGCACCGGCATGGGCGGCACCAGCGCCACGAAGGGGCCGATGGCCCGCACCGCCAGCGGCGGCAGCTCGAACGGGTGGTGCTCGGCGGCGAAGGCCGCGATCAGCGCGTCGAGATCGGTTTCGGTGCAGCCGTCAGCCAGCCGGAAGGGGGCCTTCAGCGTGCCGTGGAAACCATAGCGGCGGGGCTCCTCGGTCAGCTCGCGCCAGCGCGGCGGATCGAAGCCGGCCATGTCCGGGGCGTCGAGGTCGGCGCCGCTTTCCGCGTCATATCCAACCACGGCGGAGCCGAACCGCCATAGCGGGCTCTGCGCCGCCGGGGCGAGGTAGATGGCGTAGCGATGGGCCATGGGAGGTCAGCCCTGGAGAAAGGGGTTGTGGGCACGCTCGTCGCCGATGCTGGTCAGCGCCCCGTGCCCTGGCAGGCAGACCACCGCATTGCCGAGTGGCAGAAGCTTTTCGACGATGGCCGAAATGAGCTGGGCATGGTCGCCGTAGGGGAAATCGGTGCGGCCCACCGAGCCGCGGAACAGGGTGTCGCCCACAATGGCGATGTTCTCGTCTTTCAGCACATAGACGAGATGGCCAGGCGTGTGGCCGGGCACATGCAGGATATCGAGCTTCAGCTCACCGATGGCGAGCGGGTCGCCCTCGCTCAGATAGCGGTCGGGCGTCACCGCGCGGCCGCCCTCGAAGCCGTATTTCGTGGCCATTGCGGGGATGCCGTCCAGCAGGAACTGGTCGGCGGCATGGGGGCCTTCCACCGGAACCTTCAGGATCTCGGCGAGCTCGGCGGCGCCGGCGGCGTGGTCCACATGGCCGTGGGTGAGCAGGATTTTCTCAATGGTGGCGCCGGTCTCGGCAATGGCCGCCTGGATCCGGTCGAGATCGCCGCCGGGGTCGATCACCGCCCCCTTCATGGTCCGGGTGCACCAGACGATGGAGCAGTTCTGCGCGAAGGGCGTGACGGGCACAACGGCGATCTGAACGGGCTGCATATGGTTCCTGCTTCTGATCCGCGCGGGCCGGCCCGCGCAGAGAATAAGGCGTCGATTCCCTGCTCAAAAGCGCGTCCATATCGGGCGTGACGGGGCGCTGGCGCCCCGCCTGGCCGTCAATCGTGGTCGCCGTGGGCGCGACGGATGCGGCGCACCACGCCCCACACCGCGAGCACGGTCAGCGGCACCGAAGTGGCGGTCACCAGCCCCACGTCCAGGTGCAGGCCGAGCTTCTCGGCGACACCGCTTTCATGCAGCCCATCGGCAAGGTGGTGGATCAGGCTCACCACATAGTAGGAAATGGCCGCCACCGAAAGCCCTTCCACGGTCCGCTGCAGTCGCAGCTGGAGCCGGGTGCGGGCATTCATGGAGGCCAGCAGGTCGCGATTCTGCTGCTCCAGCTCCACATCCACCCGCGTGCGCAGCAGGTCGGCGGCGCTGGAGAGCTTGCGGCCGATCTTCTCCTGTCGCTCCTCCACCGAGAGGCAGGTGCGCATGGCGGGGGCCATGCGGCGGTTGAGGAACTGCTGCCAGGAAGGAAAGCCGGGCACCGGGACCTCGCGGATGGTGGCGAGGCGCAGCTTCACGATTTCCATGTAGGCGCGGCTGGCACCAAAGCGGAACAGGGAGCCGGTGCTGGCCGCTTCCAGCTCCGCGGCCAGGGCCACCAGCTCGTCGAGCAACTTGTGGTTGGCGGAAAGGCCCACCGAATGGGTCATGGCATTGGCCGCCTCGGCCAGGCGCCCCTCGATCTTCGAGATGGCGGGAGCCAGGCGCTGGGCTTCCGGCAGGCCCAGAAGGGCCAGCGTGCGATAGGTCTCGATCTCCAGAAGGCGCTGGACCAGCGCCCCGGCGGCCTCCGCGCCCAGCCCGCGATTGCGCACCAGAATGCGCACGAAGCCGGAGGGGTCGGCCAGGAAGTCGCTGGCGATCTCGGCCATGCCGTCATTGACGTCGGCGCGGGCCAGGCTGGCGCGATCGAACACCTTGTCGAGGAACAGGTCTTCCGCCGTGTCGGGGATGAGGTGCAGGTCCACCGCCACCAGCAGCGGGCCTGGCTGGGGCATCTCGCCGAATGGCGTTGCGAGGGTCGCGGCCGGCGGCTGGAAGGGCAGCATGCCCGGCAGCACGCCGGGGGAGGGCAGGTCCCAGGTATAGGTGCAGAACTCGGCGTGGCTCTCCCACCGCAGGTCGGCGCCGCCGAACGACACGTGGTGGTGCTTGGCCCCCGCCGCCGGGGCCGGCAGCCCGCGCGAGGTGCACAGGGCCGCCAGCGCCTCCCGGTCCTTGCCGGAGCCGCCGGCGCCGAGCACGAAGGCGGCGTGCAGAATGCGCCGGGGCGTTTCCACCGGCACGAACGGGCGGGCGTGAAGCTCGCGCAGTACGGCGGCTCGCAGCGGATGGGCCGCAAGGGCGCGGCCTTCGCCGATGAGGAGATCCGCCTCACCCATGGTCATGTCCCATCGTCCGCATCCGACACCCCTCCCTTACGTCTTTCGTATGGTGCTGGCATGGGCGCGCGGCGGGATCAAGCGGAGGCGAAGCCGCATTCCGTCGCATGGGGGAATGGGCTGGCTCAGTGACGCAGGCCGCGCAGGGGGCAAGCAGGGTCAAGGGTAGGCGGGGTCAAGGGTAGGCGGGGCCAGGGTAGGCGGGGCCAGGGTAGGCGGGGCTGAGCCAAACGCCGAAGGCAGCCCCGGAGGCCTGCCTTCGGCGTTGGCGCGGGGCGGGCCTTGGTCGGGCCCATCCCGCGCGGTGCTGGAGCAAACCTGTCCGGCGCCGGTCGCGGGCCGGCGCCGGTGGCGTCAATTGCAGACGCGGACGGGGCCGAACGGACCTTGGCGCCACCAACAATGGGGCCGCCAGGGGCCGTACCACCGATAATAGCTTCCATTGGGGCGGCATCCGCCCCAGGGGCCGCGATGCCAGCCCCAGCCGCAGCCCTGGGCCACCGGCACCACGGGTGCTTCGGGCGCGAGGGCCTGCTCCGCCACGACGGGCGGTGGCGAGGCGAGGGCGGGCAGGGCCTGGGTCCCGGCGACGCCGGCGAGGAGGGCACCCGCGACGAGAGCGGGCAGAAGCAGCGGCTTCATGGCGCGGAATCCTTCCGGTGTGGGCTGCGGGCGCTCATTCCTCTTCCTCGAAGATCCAGAGCTGGCTGGATTCGGGCATGGCGCCGGTGTCGTGGAGGCCCAGGAAGGCGGGGATGCGGTTGAGCTGCGCCGGCGTCAGGGTCGCCACGAAGGGCTTGGCAGCCCCCACGAAGGTCTTGAGCGCCTTGGCGCGGGCCTCTTCCGCGTCGGCGATCATGGACAGCACGTCGAGGGCGGAGGTGGGCGGCGGCGCGGCCATGCGGGCCTCGCGGCGGGCCATGGCGCCCTTCGCGGCGTCGCGGATGGCGGCTTCCACCGGCGGCCAGAGTTTTTCCTGCTCGGGCGTCAGCTTCAGCACGGTCTTGAGGGCGGCAAGGCGCGCATCAAGGATCGCCGCGGCGTCCTCGGGCGTGTAGGGCATGCCGACAGCGTCCTGGGACATCATTGCCCCACCGGGGCCCCTGCCGTAGGGCATGCCCTGCCCCATCATGCCTTGGCCCTGCCCCATCATTCCCGGACCCATGCCCTGGGGCATGCCTTGAGGCCCGCCTTGCCCCATCATTCCGGGCCCCATGCCCTGAGGCATGCCCTGGGGGCCCGCCGGCTGGGCGGCGGCAGGAGCGGCGATGGCGGCGCCGAGTGCGGCGGCGAGCGTGAGTGTGGATAGGAGGCGCATGGGAGGACAAGCTCCATGTCTGAGTGCGCGAGGCCTCGGCCTCACGCAAGGGCACCCGTTCCCGGCCCGGGGGCCGGCGGGTGGGCACAGGGTATCAGCCCTGGCGCTGGCCGGAAGGGGCGATTTGCGCGCCCGCCCGTCCATCGGCCATTTCCGTTTGTCGTGGACGCATTGGATCTGGCTATCTACGTGTTTCCTTTACGCAAATCCGGATCCACCTGACGCGGAAACGCCCTTGCCGGTCACAGGTGCCGCAGCACCCGCACCGGCGGCACGCTCAGGGCGCGGAAGGTGCCGATGAGGCCGAAGCCCACGGTGAGCGCCAGCGCCCCCGCCACCGCGCCCGCCGCCGCCGGCAGGGAGAAGGTGAAGGCGATCTCCATCACCTGCGTGACCACCGCATAGGCGGCGAGGCCGCCGGCGGCCACCGCGAACAGGGCGGTCACCAGGCCGAGACCGGCATATTCCAGCCCATAGGCGGCGATGAGCCGGGGCCGGGTGGCGCCCAGGGTCTTCAGGATGACCGCGTCATAGACGCGGTGCTGGTGCCCCGCCGCCAGCGCGCCCGCCAGCACCAGCACCGAGGTGATGAGGGTGACGAGGCTGGCGGCGCGGATGCCGAGCGAGAGGTTTTCCAGCATCCGCCGGGCCTCCTCCAGGGTCTCCTTGACCCGCACGGTGGTGACGGCCGGATAGGCAGCGGCCACCGCTTTCATCAGCTCCACCTCACGCGCGGTGTCGCCGCCATCGGGGAAGGAAAGGGTGGAGAGCACCGTATAGGGCGCGCCGCCGAAAGTGTTGGGCGAGAACACCATCACGAAATTGATGCCGAGCCGCTCCCAGTTCACCCGCCGGAGATTGCTGATGCGGGCCGTTACCGTGCGGCCGAGCACGTTGACGCTGACGCGGTCGCCCAGCTTCAGGCCGAGGCCGGCGGCCAGCTTGTCCTCGAATGAGAGCTGGGGCTCGGTCGTGTCCGGGCGCCACCATTGGCCCTCCACCACCTGTGAGCCCTCGGGCACCTCGGGGGCCATGGAGATGCCCCGGTCGCTCTGCAGTACCCAGGCGGCGTCGGGCGTGCTCTTCACCTGGTCGGCCGGTACGCCGTTGAGCGCGGTGATGCGCCCGCGCAGCATGGGCACGGATTTCAGCACGCCATCGGGTGCCTTGGCCTTGATGAAGGCCGAAAACGCCTCCTGCTGGGAGGACGGCACGTCGACGAAGAAGAAGCTCGGCGCGCTCTCCCGCATGGGGCCGGACAATTCCATGGTGAGGCTGCGGTCCACCAGCGCCAGCGCCACCATCAGCGACAGGCCGAGCCCGAGCGAGAGCACCACCGTGGGGGTGAGCGCGCCGGGGCGGTGGATATTGCCCAAAGCGAGGCGCACCACCGTCGAGCGCGGCCGCGGCAGGCGCCGTGCCACCGCCATGATCGCGAGCGCCACCATGCGCAGCAGCACGAACACCGTGGCCGAGGCCGCCAGGAAGATGGCGGCGGTGCGGATATCGTCGGAGGTGGCGAGCGCCACCGCCACCAGCATCGCCGCCAGCACGGCCATGAGCACCATGTGACCCAGACCGGGCCGTGGCAGGCGCGCGCCGATGCCATCGCGGAACAGGGTGGAGACGGGCGCCTCCTGGGCCCGGGCCAGGGGCCAGACGGCGAACAGCGCCGACACCGTCAGCCCATAGAAAGCGGCAAGCGCCAGCGCTGCGGGATCGAGCCGCGGCGCCAGGGGAAACGGCACCAGGGCGGCGATGGCCGCCGCGGCCGCGAACGGCAGCGCCGCCCCCAACACCAGGCCGAGGGCCACGCCCGCGCCGGCGATCAGCAGGATCTCGGCCCCATAGGTGGCGAAGATGGTGGCGCGGGTGGCCCCCAGGGCCTTGAAGGTGGCAATGGTCTCGCGCTTGGCGGCGAGGTGGCTCGACACCGCATTGGCAACGCCCACGCCCCCCACCAGCAGCGCCGTGAGCGCCACCAGAGTGAGGAACTGGCTGATGCGCCGCACATTACGCTCCAGCTGCGGGGTGGCGGCATCGCGGGTGCGTACCTCGAAGCCGGCGGCGGCGAGGGGGGCTTTCACCCGCTCCATCACCTGCGGCAGGCTTTCCGGCTGGCGCAGCGCCACCCGGTAGCTCCAGCGCACGAGGCTGCCCGGCTGGACCAGGCCGGCCGCCTTCAGGCCGGCATCGGAAACCAGCAGGCGGGCGCCGAAGCCGACGCCGCTGGAGAGCTTATCGGGCTCGGTGAGGATGCGGGCGCGGATCTCAAAGGTGGCCTCGCCCACCTGGATCCTGCTGCCGATGCCCAGTCCCAGCCGGGTCATCATCACCTCGTCCGCCGCCGCGCCAAAGGCGCCATCGGAGGAGCGCAGGAGAGCCTCGGTGGATTGGGCGGGGGAAATGTCGAGCCGGCCCACCATGGGATAGGCGCCGTCCACCGCCTTCAGCTCCACCAGCATGGCTTCGCCCGACTGGGAACGGGCCATGGCCCGCAGCAGCGCCACCCGCGACACCGTGCCGTCGGCGCCGATGGTCGCCAGCTCCTCCGGCGTGGCTTCGCGCTGAACGAGGTTATAGGCCACGTCGCCGCCGAGAATGGCGCGGCCTTCCCGCTCCAGCCCCTCGGTGAGGGCACGGGCGAAGGAGCCGATGCCGGCAATGGCCATCACCCCCACCGCCAGGCAGGCCAGGAAAATGCCGAAGCCCCGCCGGGCGCCGCGCAGCTCGCGCAGGGCGAGCGTGAAAGCGAGGGGCTGCCGGCTCACGCCGTCACCTCCAGGCGGGCGCTGTCCTCGGCGATGACGCCGGAGCGCACCTTCAGCACCCGGCCGCAGCGGTCGGCCAGCGACGCATCGTGGGTGACCAGCACCAGGGTGGTGCCGCGCGCGCGGTGGGCGGCGAACAGCAGGTCCATGATCTGCTGGCCGGTGGCCTCGTCCAGATTGCCGGTGGGCTCGTCGGCCACCAGGATGGGCGGCTCGGGCGCGAGGGCGCGGGCTACCGCCACGCGCTGCTGCTCGCCGCCGGAAAGCTGGGCGGGATAATGGGCGGCGCGATGGGCCAGGCCCACCGCCTCCAGCTCCCGCGCCGCGCGGGCGAAGGCATCGCGGCGGCCGGCCAGCTCCAGCGGCACGGCCACGTTCTCAAGGGCGGTCATGGTGGGGATGAGGTGGAAGGATTGGAACACGATGCCGATATGCCGGCCGCGAAAGCGGGCGAGGGCATCTTCGGACAGGCGGGTGATGTCCTCGCCCGCCACCTTCACCATGCCACGATCGGGCCGCTCCAGCCCCGCCATCACCATCAGCAATGTGGATTTTCCGGAGCCCGACGGCCCCACCAGCCCGACCGTCTCGCCGGCCGTGATATGAACGCAGATGTCTTTCAGCACATGCACACGGGCCGCGCCGGTGCCAAGGGACAGGTCCACGTCCTTCAGATCGATGGCGCGCGGGGACAAGGAAACATCGTTCATGCCTGACAGGACCCTCGAACCGAACGGAATGGCCGCGACGCGCGGAGGCGCGCAGGCTGCGGCGCAACGGGCGCGGAGGCAATCTCCTTTGCCGCGACATTCTTTCCGGCAATGGGCCCTCAAGGCGGCTCGGGGATGTCTGGTGCTGGCCGCGCTCATCACGATCGCGTCACCGGCCTTGGCGCGCACGGTGCGGGTGGTGGCGCTGGGCGACAGCCTCACCGCCGGCTATGGCGTGGCGCCGAAGGATGCCTTTCCGGTCCAGCTCGAAGCCGCGCTGAAGGCGCGTGGCCATGACGTGGTGATCGAGAATGCCGGCGTTTCGGGCGAAACCGCCAGCCAGGGCCTGGCCCGGCTGGACTGGTCGGTGCCCGAGGGGACGGATGCGGTGATCGTGGCGCTGGGCGCCAACGACATGCTGCGGGGCCTGCCGCCCCAGGTGACGCGGGCCGCCATCAGCGAGATCGTCGAGCGGCTCAAGGGGCGTGGGGTGAAGGTGCTGCTGGCGGGCATGCGCGCCGCGCCCAATCTCGGCGCCGGCTATGCGGGCGAGTTCGATGCCATCTTCCCCCAGGTGGCCGACCACGAGGGCGTGCTGCTCTATCCCTTTTTCCTGGACGGGGTGGCCGGACAGCCGACGCTGAACCAGAAAGACGGCCTGCATCCCAATCCCAAGGGCGTGGCGGTGATGGTTTCCGGCATCCTGCCCAAGACCGAGGAACTCATCGGGCAAGTCGCGCCGCCCCAATAACGCGGCCAGGGTAAGGGGCGCCGTATCGAGAGGCGTCATGTCGAGAGGCGCGATGTCGAGAGGCGTTATGTCGAGGAACGAGCCGATGGAATGGGACGTTAGCCCGGAGCGGATGGCGCAGCTGCGCTCGTCCATCGCGCCCGTGCATTGTGAGGTGCCGCTGCGCCAGGTGCTGGCGGAGGATTTCCCGCGGGAGTGCGCGGACCTGCCCATTGCCGGCGGCTGGGGCTATGCGCGCGAGGATGCCATCATCCTGCTGAATGCGGGGGGCGGGGCGCGCGGGCCGCGGGGGGATTTCGTCTCCCTGGAATATTTTCTTGCGGAAAAGATCGTCCATGAGGAGTTGATCGTCTTCCGCGCCAGCGAGGAGCGTTTTTCCGGCATCCGCCTCACCCTCGGCCGCCAGATGCAGGTGGAGAGCGGCGGGCGGCGCTACGACGCACTGGAATTCGCCGTGTCCTGCTGGGCCGACCGGCACTGGGACCATCTGCGCACCGAGTGGGAGAGCAACGGATTCGGGCGGCGGCCCGGCTTCAACATCTCCGCCCACGAATCAAAGCGCGAAGCCGCCCAGGTGCGCTACGAGCGCACGTTCTGGTTCGACATTACCGATGTCATGGGCGGGGGCGCTCCGCGCGGCCGGTCATGACGCGGGCCGGACCCGCGTGAAGGACGCGTGTAAAAACAAAGCTCTAGACGGTTTCGGTGCGGCCGTGAAATGGCTGAAACAGTCTGGGCGCGGGTTTCGCGCCGAAGCACCAGCCGGCCTGTAAGCCGGGTTCTGTATGGCGGGCAGGGACACCGAGGCATCTCGGCCCGCGTGGCGGCCATTCATCTGGGACGCCGGTTGCCCGGCGCCTCTGGCAGTCAACCCGGACGACCCCCCGAGGACAGGGGTGGTTTCCCGCGTCGTCCCTATTCGACTTTGCTCCCGGTGGGGTTTGCCGTGCCGCTCCCGTTGCCGGTCGCGCGGTGGGCTCTTACCCCACCGTTTCACCCTGGCTCGTGCATGCACGAGTGGTCTGATTTCTGTGGCACTTTCCCTGGGGTCGCCCCCGCCGGACGTTATCCGGCACCGTGTCTCCGTGGAGCCCGGACTTTCCTCGACACCGAAATGCCGCGGCCGCCCGGCCGGCTGGTGGGTGAGGAATGGGCGTTTGAGGGCGCAGCGTCAAGGGCCGCGCGCGGCGTTCCCCTGCGGCGGTGTGGGGCGCGTGACCTCCGTGGTGGACCTCCGGACGAGCCCGAAGGTTGCCCAAAGGCGCAAGTGCCGCTATGGAGGCCGGCAACGAACCGCGCCCGCTCGAACCGGCGCGGACAAGGTTTTGGGCAAGGTTTTTGGGGATGTTTCCGAACCTCACGCTTTCCTCGTCGGCTTGGTGCGCTCTTTCGCGCCGGGGGACGCCGCGTCCGCGAAAATGACGCTCCGCTGAGGCCGGCGCCGGCAGAGCCCATGTCGCCGCGCGCCCTGAGACGACTTCCCCCGCATCTTTTTTGAAGAAAGGCACGAGCGATGGCTCGGCTGGTGATGAAGTTCGGCGGCACCTCGGTCGCCAATATCGATCGCATCCGCAATGTGGCGCGCCATGTGAAGCGCGAGGTGGAGGCCGGCTACCAGGTGGCCGTCGTGGTCTCCGCCATGTCCGGCAAGACCAATGAGCTGGTGGCCTGGTGCAAGGAGGCCGCCCCGCTCTATGACCCGCGCGAATACGACGCGGTTGTGGCCTCCGGTGAGCAGGTGACCTCGGGCCTCCTGGCCATCGCCCTGCAGCAGCTCGGCATTCCCGCCCGCTCCTGGCAGGGCTGGCAGATCCCGCTTTATACGGACGACGCGCACGGCTCCGCCCGCATCATGGACATCGACGCGGCGCGCCTCGGCGGTGCCATCGATGGGGGTGAGGTGGCGGTGATCGCCGGCTTCCAGGGCATCCACGCCGAGACCGGTCGCATCACCACCCTCGGCCGCGGCGGCTCGGACACCAGCGCGGTGGCGGTGGCCGCCGGCCTGAAGGCGGAGCGCTGCGACATTTATACGGACGTGGACGGCGTCTACACCACCGATCCGCGCGTGGTTTCCAAGGCGCGGCGGCTGGACCGCATCGCCTTCGAGGAAATGCTGGAAATGGCGTCGCTGGGCGCCAAGGTGCTTCAGGTGCGCTCGGTGGAGCTCGCCATGGTGCATCAGGTGCGCACCTTCGTGCGCTCCAGCCTGGTCGATCCCGACGCGCCGGAGATGGCGCATGTGGAAAAGGCCGGCACGCTCATCTGCGACGAGGAGGAAATCGTGGCAAACCAGATGGAATCCCAGGTTGTCACCGGCATCGCCTTCTCCAAGGACGAGGCCCAGGTCTCCATCCGCCGGGTGGCGGACAAGCCCGGCATCGCGGCGAGCGTGTTCGGCCCGCTGGCGGACGCCCACATCAATGTGGACATGATCGTGCAGAACGTGTCCGCCGACGGCTTCACCGACATCACCTTCACCGTGCCCAATGCCGATTATGAGCGGGCCAAGGCGGTGATCGACGGGGCCAAGGAAGCCATCGGCCACCAGATCGTGGAAGGCGCCACCGACGTCACCAAGGTGTCGGTCATCGGCATCGGCATGCGCTCGCACGCGGGGGTTGCCTCCAAGGCGTTCGAGGCGCTGGCGGCCAAGGGCATCAACATCCGGGCCATCACCACCTCGGAGATCAAGATCTCCTTCCTCATCGATGCGGCCTATACCGAACTTGCGGTTCGGACTCTGCATTCGCTATACGGGCTCGACAGCTGACGGCGCGTGTGCCTGGATCTGATCCGGATACCGTTCTTCACTGAGGGCTTTGCGGGTGTGAAACCCGCTGCAATTTAAGGATGCGGCCGATGCGTGGCGCGCTCGGCGGTCCCCGTGTGCTGCTTCGCCGCCTCCGAGAGGTGATGGCGGAGCAGATCAGCGCGCAGGATCGTCTCGACAAGATCGTGGTGCTGATCGCCGCCAACATGGTCGCGGAGGTCTGCTCGGTCTACGTGCTGCGCGTCGATCAGACCCTGGAGCTGTACGCGACCGAGGGTCTGAACCGCGACGCCGTTCACCAGACCGTTCTGAGCGTGGATGAGGGCCTCGTCGGCCATGTGGCGCGGGAGGCCGAATCCCTGGCCTTGTCCGACGCTCAGGCCCATCCCGAATTCTCGTATCGGCCGGAAACGGGGGAGGAGATCTACAACTCCTTCCTCGGCGTGCCGATCCTGCGGGCGGGCAACACGCTCGGCGTGCTGGTGGTGCAGAACCGGGCCCGGCGCACCTATACCGAAGAAGAGATCGAGGCGCTCCAGACCACGGCCATGGTGCTGGCGGAGATGATCGCCTCCGGCGAGCTCACCGCCCTTGCCCGTCCCGGCGCCGAGCCGGCGGTGCGCCGGCCGCTGCATTTGAAGGGCGTGGGCCTCGCCGATGCCCTGGGCCTCGGCCACGCGGTGCTGCATGAGCCGCGGGTGAAGGTGACCAACGTCATCGCCGATGACGTCCAGCGCGAAACCCACCGGCTTGACGCGGCCATCGGCAAGCTCAGGCACGCCATCGACAAGATGCTGGAGGATGACGGCCTCGCCAAATCGGGCGAGCACCGCGACATTCTCGAAGCCTATCGCATGTTCGCCCATGACCGGGGCTGGATGCACAAGATGCGCGAGGCGGTGCTGTCGGGCCTCACCGCCGAGGGCGCCGTGGAGCGCGTGCAGTCGGACACCCGCGCCCGCATGATGCGCGCCTCCGACCCCTATCTGCGCGAGCGCCTGCACGATTTGGACGATCTCGCCAACCGGCTGCTGCGCGAGCTGCTCGGGCATGCGCCGGGGCCGGATCGGGATTCCCTGCCGGAAAACGCCATTCTCGTCGCCCGCAACATGAGCCCGGCGGCGCTGCTCGATTACGACCGCACCCGCATCCGCGGCCTCGTTCTCGAAGAGGGCGGCACCACCAGCCATGTCACCATCGTGGCCCGCGCGCTCGGCATCGCCGCCGTGGGGCAGGTGGACAACATCACCGGCCTTGCCGATTCCGGCGATCCGATGATCGTGGACGGGCAGGCGGGCGAAGTGCATCTGCGCCCGCCCGGCGACGTGGAGGAGGCCTATGCCGAGAAGGTGCGGTTCCGCGCCCGCCGGCAGGCCCAGTATGCGGCCCTGCGCACCCGCCCCTCGGTCACCAAGGATGGGGTGCACATCGCCCTTCACCTGAATGCCGGCCTGGTGGTGGACCTGCCCCACATCGCCGAAACCGGGGCGGCGGGCATCGGCCTGTTCCGCACCGAGCTTCAGTTCATGATCGCCTCGGCCTTCCCGCGCATTTCCGAGCAGCTGAAGCTCTATCGCGCGGTGCTGGATGCCGCCGGCGAGCGGCCCGTCACCTTCCGCACCCTCGATATCGGCGGCGACAAGGTGCTGCCCTATATGCGCACGGTGGAGGAGGAGAACCCGGCACTTGGTTGGCGCGCCATCCGCCTGGGCCTCGACCGGCCGGGCCTGCTGCGCAGCCAGGTGCGCGCGCTGCTGCGCGCCGGCGCCGGGCGGGACCTGCGCCTGATGTTCCCCATGGTGGCGGCGGTGGAGGAATTCGATTCCGCCCGCGCCATCGTGGAGCGCGAATTGACCCACCTGCGCAAGCACGGCCATGGCCTGCCGGAGCGGGTGTTCGTGGGCGCCATGGTGGAGGTGCCCTCGCTCCTGTTCCAGCTCGACGAGATCCTGACGCGCGCGGACTTCCTCTCCGTGGGGTCCAACGATCTGGTGCAGTTCCTGTTCGCCGCGGATCGCTCCAATGTGCGGGTGGCGGATCGCTTCGACCCGCTGTCGCCGCCCGCGTTGCGCGCCTTCCGCATGGTGGCGGAGGCGGGCGCCCGCGCCGGCAAGCCCATCACCCTGTGTGGCGAACTGGCCTCTCGGCCGCTGGAAGCCATCGCCCTCGCGGCGCTGGGATACCGCTCTTTGTCCCTATCGCCGGCTGCGGTGGGGCCCGTGAAAGCGGCGCTGCTGGAGTTGGATGTCGGCGCCGCACGCAAGGTGCTGCTGCCACTTCTGGAGGATCGCACCGGCATCGCCCATATCCGCGATGCGCTGCGCACCTTCGCCGAGACCACGGGCGTGCCTCTTTAGCGCTCATCTGAAGGGGCGCCGCTTTTCGGGGCCGGGTTGGTTCCGGCGCACGCGAGGCAGCGCCGGGGGACCTGCGCCGCCACCCCGCTTTCCCGCCATCGTGTGCTCGGCGGACCTGTCCTCGGTTTGATTTTTCTCAGTTCCGCCCGCAAAACCGATTTCTCTTTCCGCAGGAATTGCCCGCGCCCGCCATGTCCTCCGCCCTGCCCCTCGCCAAGCTCGACCAGCTGGTCGCGCGCCATGCCGAAATCGAAGCCGCCCTCGCCCATGGGGCGGAGGGGGATGAATATGTGCGGCTCGGCCGGGAGTTCGCGGACCTTTCCCCGGTGGTGGAGCAGGTCCAGGCGCTGAAAGGCGCGGAGCGCGACCTTGAGGGCGCCCGCGAGCTGCTGGCCGATGCCGCCTCCGATCCGGAGATGAAGGCGCTGGCCGAAAGCGAGGTGGAACGGCTGGAAGCGCGGATCGAGGAGCTCACCCACGAGGTGCGCCTGGCCCTGCTGCCCAAGGACGCCATGGATGAGCGCGGTGTTATCCTTGAAGTCCGCGCCGGCACGGGTGGCGACGAGGCGGCGCTGTTCGCGGGCGACCTCTACCGCATGTACTCCCGCTATGCCGCCGAGCACGGCTGGAGCGTGGAGGTGCTCTCCGAGAGTGAGGGCACCATGGGCGGCTACAAGGAAATCGTCGCCGCCTTGCACGGCCGCGGCGCCTATGCGCGGCTGAAGTTCGAGAGCGGCGTGCACCGGGTGCAGCGCGTGCCGGAAACGGAGAGCGGCGGGCGCATCCACACTTCGGCGGCCACCGTCGCCGTGCTGCCCGAGGCGGAGGACGTGGACGTGGACATCAACGAGGCGGATCTGCGCATCGACGTGTTCCGCGCCCAGGGCGCCGGCGGCCAGCATGTGAACAAGACCGAGAGCGCGGTGCGCATCACCCATCTGCCGACGAACACCGTGGTGATGGTTCAGGACGAGCGTTCCCAGCACCGCAACAAGGCGCGCGCCATGGCCCTGCTGCGCTCGCGCCTGCTGGACGAGGAGCGCACCCGCGCCGCCGCCGGCCGCGCCGCCGAGCGCAAGGGGCAGGTGGGCTCCGGCGACCGGTCGGAGCGCATCCGCACCTACAATTTTCCGCAGGGCCGCGTCACCGACCACCGCATCAACCTCACCCTCTACAAGCTGGAAGAGGTGATGGCGGGAACAGCCCTTGACGAAATTATCAACGCCTTGTTGACCGAGCACCACGCCGCGCTGCTGGCGGCGGCCGACGAAGCGTGAAATAGTTCTAAAGTACCACTGCAGCCTTCGCCATGAGGCGCCATGGGTGGGGCCTCCCGTTCCGAGTTCGCGCACCATGATTGCTGATCCGCCCTTCACGGTCACCGCCTTCTGCCGGCAGATGGCGGCTGAGCTGACGGTTTCCGGCGTCGAGTCGCCGGAGCTGGAGGCGCGGATTCTGCTTGCCCATGCCCTGCAATGCGACCGTGCCGCGCTGCTGGCCCAGGGCAATGATCTGGTGACCCCGACCGCGGCGCGGGCGGCGACCGGCCTGCTGCTGCGGCGCATTTCCGGAGAGCCGGTGGCGCGGATTCTCGGCCATCGTGAGTTCTGGAGCCTCGATTTCCTGCTGTCTCCGGACACGCTCGTTCCCCGGCCCGACACCGAAACCGTGGTGGAGGAGGCGCTCGGCCTGTTTCCGGATCCACGCGCGCCCTTGCGCATTCTCGATCTGGGCACCGGCTCGGGCGCCATTCTCGCCGCCTTGCTGCGGGAGCGGCCGGCGGCCTTTGGGGTGGGGGTGGACCGGGCCGAGGGCGCCGCGCGCACCGCGCGCGACAATCTGGCGCGCGCGCAGGTTGCCGATCGCGGCGTGGTGCTCGTGGGGGACTGGGGCGCGAGCCTCGCCGGCGGCTTCGATCTTGTGGTCTCCAATCCGCCCTACATCATTCATCAGGCCATGTCCGGGTTGCCGCGGGAGGTGCGCCTGCATGACCCGGTGCTGGCGCTGGATGGGGGCGAGGACGGTCTCGGCGCCTACCGGGCCATTGCATCCGATCTTCCGCGCCTGCTGGCGCCCGGCGGCGCGGCCGTATTCGAGCTCGGCGCGGGTCAGGAGGCGGATGTCGCGGCCATCGCCCGCGCGCACGGATTGCTGGTGCCCGAACCGGCGCGGCGCGATCTCGCCGGCATCCCGCGGGCCCTCACTCTGCGCCGGTCCTAGGCGCCTGCTGCGACCAAGGGCGCAGGAATAGGGACGAAAAAATTCACTTGGAACAAGGGCCGGAACTGGTTAGTGTCGAATCCAGGAATCGAACCGCGGCACCCGGATGGCGGGTGCTGGCTTCCGAACACTCAAAAGCAGTTTCGGGCGCTTGGGGTGGCTCTGTAGGGTGGCGCGCAGACGTGCAGCGCTCCGGCAGGCTTCTGGCGGAAGATTGTTTCATGAAGTCGCCGTCTTGGTTTGGTGGCCGGGCGGAGTCGGTTTGGGCGTCTGCGTGGGATCCATGCGGAATGGGGCTCGTTGAGCGGACGGAAGCCGAAACCTTAAACTCGTAATTGAGTGCGGGCACCCGATGCAGGCGGGGCTCGATGAAGAAGACGTTCATCACCTGCAGTGAAAGATGCGGACGCTGCCGCCGATTTTCGAACTCCACGATTGTCGGACACACCTGGATCAAAGCATCCACGGTGACGCGCGCCGATTACAACGGCGGTTTTCACGCCGCGCGAGTAGAGAACGATCCAGATGAGAAATGGTCAGCAGAAGCGCATGCGCGGCCGCAACAACCGCCGCAGCTCTAATCCCCTGACGCGGGTCTACGAGTCCAACGGCCCCGACGTGAAGGTGCGCGGCACCGCTCACCACATCGCCGAAAAGTATCAGCAGCTTGCGCGCGACGCGCAGTCTTCCGGTGACCCGGTGGCGGCGGAAAACTATCTGCAGCATGCGGAACATTATCTGCGCCTGATCGCCTCTCTGCAGGGCCAGTTCACACCCCAACTCGGCTTCGATCGCGACGACGGGATGGACGACGAGGAGATGGACGACGTGGGTGCGCTGGACGCGCCTCAGCCCTATGCCCGCCAGGAGCAGCAGCCCTATCCGCGCGAGGCGCGTGAAGGGCGTGAGGCCCGCGAGCCGCGTGAACCGCGCGAGCCGCGAGAGGCGCGGGAGGGTCGTGAGCCCCGCGAGGGTCGTGAGCCGCGCGAACCCCGCGAGCCGCGTGGTGAAGGACGGAGCAGCCGCGAGGGACGCTCCAGCAATTACCGGCGCAACCGGGACGAGGAGGGGGCGAGCCGCGCCCCCCGCGAGGAGAGCGGCGAGGCTGCGGCCTACGCACCCGCTCCGCGCAGTTCCCGCTCGGCGCGTTCGTCCGAGGCCGCCGAGGCGCCGCGCGCGCCCCGGGCTGAGCGTGTGGACGATGAGCAGGATATCGGCCTGCCCGCTTTCATCACCGGCACGCCGGCCATCACCAAGGAGCGTGCTGAGCCCAAGGCTGAGGCCGAGGCACCGGCCGCAGCCGATGATGCCGGCGAGGGCGCCGAGGGCCGTGTGACCCGCCGCCGCCGCCGCTTCCGCACCCGCGCGGAGCGCGCGGAGGACGCTGAGGCGGGGGCGGGCGAGGCGCCCGCCCCCGAGCAGCAGGCCCTTTTCGGGGAGTGACAAGGGAGCCCGCCGAAACGGCGCGGCGCCACCGAAACGCAACGTTTCATGCCCGGGGTTTCGCCCCGGGCATTTTTATTTGAGTGCCCGCAGCTCATGCCCGGCGGATGGCCTGCGCGCGTTACCGCGGGTGTGCAAGGTCATCGGCGGGGGTCGCCCCCGTGGCGCGCTCGCGCGCGTGGGGCTCGGCCGGAGGCGCCCGCCGGGGCGGGCCGCGAGGGGGAGGAGAGGGCGGGGACCGGGCTTCAATTGAGGCGCGTTCTGCACGCGAACAGGTCTCCACCTTGAGTGAAACGGCGCCAGGACACCGGGTCGCCCGTCGCATCGGAGCGAATGGCCGAGGTTCTGAAAATCCGAGATCGGGTGCACTCCTGGCAAAGAGGTGAGCCAGGGAGCGCTCCCTTTCCGGACCTCGGGGACAGCCCGCGCAGCGCGGGGCGGGCGCTGAGGTGGTCGAGGCGTTTCGGCTTGCGGGCTTTCCGGAGCCCAGCCTGCCAGCTCGGTGTCGGGTCGACCTGTCCGACATCTCGCGCGCCGTCCTCAGGGGCGGAGGATGAAGCCGCAGTGGGAGGAGAAACCCCGCGGTTTGACGAAACTGGCCACGCGCGGAGCCGGTCGGTGGAGCCAACCCGGGGCGCTCGGGGCTTTGCCGTCGAAGGGAGGCGAGGGCCCGGCGTCGGCGTCGATCGCGGGCGGCGTCGGCGCGGAGCAGGCACCCCTGCGGGCCTTTTGCGAAGGTGAAATTGAACAGGCCGGCGCGCTCGCTGCGCGGTCTGGCCGGTGCCGCGTGAGAGAGTGCCGTTTCAGGCCTGCGGGGCGCGGGCCGGGGACCTCGTGGTCGATCGGCCCCGGCTCCCGGCGGGTTGGCCGGTCGGGGGCCGTCGCCCGACTGTTGCCCGGCGCTCCTCAGGGACAAACCGGAGCCGCGTCGCGGCTCAGAGCCGGCGCAGGCTCACCTCGGCGACCTCGTGATCGCCGGCCTTGCGCAAGATGAGGTCCGCGCGCTGGCGGGTGGGCAGGATATTGTCCTTGAGGTTGGGCATGTTGATGGTGCGCCAAATGGACAGCGCCCGCTCCCGCGCCCCCTCTTCCGTCAGCTTCGAATAGCGGTGGAAGTAGGAGAGGGGGTCGAGGAAGGCGGTGGAGCGCAGCCGCATGAAGCGGTCCACGTACCAGTCCTCCAGAACGTCTTCCTCGGCATCGATATAGAGGGAGAAATCGAAGAAGTCGGAGACGAAGGGGATGGCCTTGCCGTCCTTGGGTGGACGGGTGGTCTGCAGCACGTTCAGCCCCTCGACGATGAGGATGTCGGGGCGGTCGACCTCCACCACCTGGTCCGGCATCACGTCATAGAAGAAGTGGGAATAGAGCGGCGCGCGCACGCGGCGGCGGCCGGCCTTGATGTCGGTGAGGAAGCGCAGCAGCGCCGGCAGGTCGTAGCTTTCCGGAAAGCCCTTCTTCTCCATCAGCCCTTCGCGCTTCAGCACCGCATTGGGGTAGAGGAAGCCGTCGGTGGTCACCAGATCCACCTTGGGGGTGTTGGGCCAGCGGGCCAGCAGGGCCTGCAGCACGCGGGCGGTGGTGGACTTGCCCACGGCCACGGAGCCGGCGATGCCGATGATGTAGGGCATCTTGCCCTCGCCCTCGCGCTCCCCGTCCTTCTGGTCGAGGAAGTAACTCATGGCGCGGAAGAGCTTCTGCGTCGCCGCCACATAGAGCGAGAGCAGGCGCGACAGAGGCAGATAGATTTCCGCCACCTCGGCGATGGAGAGGTGGGCGTTGAGGCCTTCCAGCCGCGCGATCTCGTCGGGGCGCAGCGTCATGGGCGTATCGCGTCGCAGTGACGCCCATTCGTCACGCGAGAAGGTGCGATAGGGAGAGAGGCTGGAGTCGATCCGGCGGTCCATCCTGGTGCCCCCGCTTCGGTCCTAGCTCTTCGCCCGGCTGGCTTTTTCGGCAAGGCCGGACTGGCCCGTGCGCCGGCCAAGCTCGGCATGGATCTCGCTGAGCGCGATGCCGCGCGCCTTCAGCACCACCATGAGATGGTAGAGGAGATCCGATGTCTCGGAAACGACCTCCTCACGCGGGCCGGACACGGCGGCGATCACCGTTTCCACCGCCTCCTCGCCCAGCTTCTGGGCGCACTTGGCAATGCCCTTGTCGAGCAGGGAGCGGGTGTAGGACGCGCTCGCTTCCGCCTCGGCGCGGGCGGCGATGGTGCTCTCGAGATCCGCGAGGGTGAAGGTCTCGCCGGCGGTGGTGTCACTGGTGGCGGTTTCGCTCATGGGGCACCCGATTGTTCGCCGCGCCGCGCGCGGACGGGTGGAAGGAGGCGCGATTCGTGCGGGCGCGACGGCGCTCACACATCCAGGCGCACCGGCAGGCCGGCCTCCGCCAGCCGTTCCTTGGC
This sequence comes from Xanthobacter variabilis, assembly GCF_043831965.2. Lineage (NCBI taxonomy): Bacteria > Pseudomonadati > Pseudomonadota > Alphaproteobacteria > Hyphomicrobiales > Xanthobacteraceae > Xanthobacter > Xanthobacter variabilis. Next base: position 746,231 of record NZ_CM195533.1, on the reverse strand, counting down.
CTGGCGGATGGTGAAGGTGCCGAAATGGAAGATGGAGGCGGCCAGCACCGCCGAGGCCCCGCCTTCGCGGATGCCGTCCACCAGGTGGTCGAGGGTGCCCACGCCGCCGGAGGCGATCACCGGCACATGCACCGCGTCCGATACAGCGCGGGTCAGCGCGCAGTCGAAGCCCTGGCCGGTGCCGTCGCGGTCCATGGAGGTCAGCAGGATCTCGCCAGCCCCCAGGTCCACCACTTCGCGGGCATATTGGATGGCATCGATGCCGGTGGGCTTGCGCCCGCCATGGGTGAAGATCTCCCAGCGGTTGTCCTCGCCGGGGGCACTCACCTTTTTGGCGTCGATGGCGACCACGATGCACTGCTCGCCGAACTTTTCGGCCGCCTCGCCCACGAAGGCGCGGCGGTTCACGGCGGCGGTGTTGATGGAAACCTTGTCCGCGCCCGCGTGGAGCAGGGTGCGTACGTCTTCCACCGTGCGCACGCCGCCGCCCACGGTGAGGGGCATGAAGCATTGCTCGGCGGTGCGGCGCACTACGTCGAGAATGGTGCCCCGGTTCTCATGGCTGGCGGTGATGTCGAGGAAGGTCAGCTCGTCGGCGCCGGCGGCGTCATAGGCGCGGGCGGCCTCCACCGGGTCCCCGGCGTCGCGCAGGTCCACGAACTGGACACCCTTCACCACGCGGCCGTCCTTCACGTCGAGGCAGGGAATGACGCGGACTTTCAGCATGGCACACCTATCGTCCGGCCACCAGGGCCAGCGCCTCGCGCGGGTCAAGCCGGCCATCATAGAGGGCGCGGCCGGTAATGGCGCCCTCAAGCTTGGCGGCGCGCGGCGCCAGCAGGTCCTCGATATCCTTCAGCGAGGCCAGCCCGCCGGAGGCGATGACGGGGATGGACACCGCGTCCGCGAGGGCGATGGTGGCATCGAGATTGAGGCCCTTCAGCAGGCCATCGCGGGCGATGTCCGTGTAGATGATGGCGGAAACGCCCGCATCCTCGAACCGCCTGGCGATGTCCACGGCGGGCAGGTCCGAGGTCTCGGCCCAGCCCTGCACCGCCACGCGCCCGTCGCGCGCGTCGAGCCCCACGGCCACGCGGCCGGGATGGGCCTTGGCGGCGGCCTTCACGAAGTCCGGGTCACGCACGGCGGCGGTGCCCAGGATGACGCGGTTGATGCCCTTTTCCAGCCAGGTTTCCACGGTGGCCATGTCGCGGATGCCGCCACCGAGCTGCACCGGGATGGAGACGGTCTCCAGGATGCGCTCCACCGCGGCGGCGTTCACCGGCTTGCCGGCGAAGGCGCCGTTGAGGTCCACCAGATGGAGATAGCGGAAGCCGAGGGTTTCGAACTCCGCCGCCTGGGAGGCGGGGTCGTGGTTGAACACGGTGGCGCGCGCCATGTCGCCCTGTTCGAGGCGAACGGCGAGGCCGTCCTTCAGATCAATGGCCGGAAAAAGGATCACGGATGCCACTTCAGGAAGTTCGCGAGCAGCGCCAGGCCCAGGGTCTGGCTCTTCTCGGGGTGGAACTGGGTGCCGGCCACGTTGTCGCGTGCGACCATGGCGGTGATGGTGCCGCCATAATCGGTGGTGGCCACAAGGTCGAGCCCCTCGGCCGGCTTCATGTGATAGGAATGCACGAAATAGGCGTTGAGCCCGCTTTCCCCGGTGCGGATGCCGGCGAGCAGCGGGTGCTCGCGCGCCGGGTTCAGCGTGTTCCAGCCCATGTGCGGGATCTTCAGGTGCGGATCCGACGGCGCGATGCGGATCACCTCGCCCTTGATCCAGCCCAGCCCCTCGGTGACCTTGTGCTCAAGGCCCCGCTCCGCCAGCAGCTGGGCGCCGACGCAGATGCCGAGGAAGGGCCGGCCCTTCTGCTGCACCGCCTCGGTCATGGCTTCCACCATGCCGGGCACGGCGTCGAGCCCCGCGCGGCAATCGGCGAAGGCGCCGACGCCGGGCAGCACCACGCGGTCGGCGCTGCGCACCACGTCCGGGTCGCTGGTGACGACGACGGTCTCATGGCCCACGCTCTGGGCGGCGCGCTCCATGGCCTTGGCGGCCGAGTGCAGGTTGCCGGAATTGTAATCGATGATGGCGACGGTCATGGAACCTCAATTCCCCGGAAAGGCGCCGATGACGGACGGGCCGTGAACCCCGGCGGGCGCCATGGGCGCGCGCTCCCGGCGCGGGGCGAGCGCTTCCGGCGCGGCCGGGCGACGCGGCGTCCAGGTGGAGAAGAAGCGCTGTTCGGCGATATCGCGATTGGGCGCGATCACCGCCCCTTCCTCCACATAGCCCTGGCGGACGAGCTTGCGCGCCCGCAGCGCGGGCAGCTCCAGGGCCACGAGCAGGTTGAAGCCGATCATCACCACTTCCACGCTCGCGTTTGGCACGCCGGAGGCCTGAAGGGCGAGGCCCACCAGCACCGACACCGCCACATAGGCCGCCAGCACCAGCCACAGCCGGTTATAGATCAGGACCAGAGGGGCAAACAAAAAGGCGAGCCAGGAAAAGGCCTCGCGCACGAACACCACGCGCCCTTCCGGCGCCGCCGCCGTGTCTGCGGGGCGGGTGCGGGAGAAGACCGAGAAGGTCGCCATGGGGTGCTCCCGTCCGTTCCTTCAGCTTCCGAGCGCGCCCTTGGTGGAGGGGATTTCCCCCGCCGAGGCCGGATCGATGGCCACTGCCGCGCGCAGCACCCGGGCGAGCCCCTTGAAGCAGCTCTCCGAGATATGGTGCGCGTTGAGACCATAGAGCGTCTCCACGTGCAGCGTCACCCCGGCATTCATGGTGAAGGCCTGGAAGAACTCGCGCACCAGCTCCGTGTCGAACTCACCGATCTTGGCGACCGGGAATTCGGTGCGGAACACCAGGAAGGGCCGGCCGGAAATGTCGATGGCGACCCGGGTCAGCGTTTCGTCCATGGGCAGAAGGCAATCGGCGTAGCGGGTGATGCCGCGCAGGTCGCCCAGCGCCCGCTTCACCGCCTGGCCGAGCACGATGCCCACGTCTTCCGTGGTGTGGTGGAAATCGATGTGGAGATCACCCACCGCCTTGATGGTGAGATCGAAGCGGGCATGACGGGCGATGGCATCCAGCATATGGTCCAGGAACCCGATGCCGGTGGAGATGTCGGATTTCCCCGTTCCGTCGAGATCGACGGAAACAGAGATTTTCGTCTCCTTCGTCTCACGAACGATGTCTGCCTTGCGCATGATCGCCTCTGGACCACCTTCAGGAGGCCGTTGGGACCCCTCCAAGGCAGCGGGTTCTAGCAGCATCCCTGCTGCAACGCCATATGGCGTTGCGATGACACCGTCGCGAGTTGGGGCCGATTGCACCGGTTCGCCGCCGAAGATTGGATTGTAGCCAACGGGAAACGCAATGCCGACCGCTTCCAATGACGGAATTGTGCTGGATTATCAGGTGACCGGCGAGGGGCCGGCTCTCCTTCTCCTCTCCGGCCTCTCGGCCCAGCGAGCGTTCTGGGGCCTGGTCCGGCCGCGGCTCGCGGGCTTCACGCTCATCGAATTCGACCCTCGCGACATCGGCAAGAGCAGCCTTGCCCAGGGGCCCTACACGGTCGCCGACATGGCGCGCGACGCGCTGGCGGTGCTGGATGCGGCGGGCATCGGCAGCGCCCATGTGATCGGCCATTCCATGGGCGGCGCTATCGCCCAGGAGCTCGCCATCATGGCGCCGCAGCGGGTGGGGCGCATGGTGCTGGCCAACAGCTTCGCGCGGCATGATCTCTATAGCCGGCAGATCATGCAGCTTTTGGGCGATCTTCGGCGACAGCTCGACGATGAATTGGTGTTCGGCGCCGCCCTCACCAGCTTTGTCATCGGCGAGCACATGCTGAGGCGCAACGCCCTTTACGATTTCGTCCAGGCTGCGCTCGATGCGGGCCTCACCCAGCCCAAGGCCGCCTTCCTGCGCCAGCTCGAGGCCTGCGTCGCGGCCGATACGCTGGACCGGCTCCATGCCATCCGGGTGCCCACCCTGGTGCTTTATGCCGACGGTGACCGCCTGTTCTCCCCCGCCATGGCGCGGGAGCTGGTGCTCGGGCTGCCGGGGGTGGCGGACCTCGACGAGCTCGCGGACAGCGGCCATTGTCCCATGGTGGAGCAGCCGGAAGCCTTTGCCGACGTGGTGCGGCGCTTCCTCGCCGCGGATTGAGGGGCGCGCCTTTTCCTGCCCCCTTTGCGCTCACGCATTGCGCACGGCGCGGAACGGCATAAGTAAGCCCCAGGCGGAGCCCACCCGGTGGTGCTCCACGCCAGGAAGTCATGCGCCGCGCCCAACGCCCCGCCGGGGGCAGGCGCGGCCCGAGCGGAGCGCTTGATGCATTCGTCCCCGGATACCATTTACGGCACCACCATTGTTTCCATCCGCAAGGGCAGCCGGGTCGCCATCGCCGGTGACGGGCAGGTGACGCTGGGCAATACGGTGCTGAAGGCCAATGCGCGCAAGGTGCGGCGCCTGGGGCGGGGGGATGTGATCGGCGGTTTCGCCGGAGCCACCGCCGACGCCTTCACCCTGTTCGAGCGCCTGGAAGGCAAGCTGGAGCAGTATCCCGGTCAGCTCCAGCGCGCCGCCGTGGAACTGGCCAAGGACTGGCGCACGGATCGCTATCTGCGCCGGCTGGAAGCCATGATGATCGTGGCCGACGCCACCGTGACGCTGGTGCTCACCGGCACCGGCGACGTGCTGGAACCGGAGGCGGGCATCGCCGCCATCGGCTCGGGCGGGTCCTATGCGCTGGCCGCCGCCCGCGCTTTGGTGGACCACCAGGACGATCCGGAAGCCATCGCCCGCCGCGCGCTGGAGATCGCCGCCGACATCTGCATCTACACCAACCGCAACGTCACCGTGGAGACCATCGGCGCCTGAGGGCCGCCGGGTTTCGCGCGCGCTCAGCCCCGCGCACGGATGCAACACCGCCAGGATACCAGACCCGCATGAGCAGCGACTTTTCCCCCCGCGAGATCGTCTCCGAGCTCGACCGCCACATCGTCGGCCAGGCGAACGCCAAGCGCGCGGTGGCTATCGCCCTGCGCAACCGCTGGCGCCGGCTGAAGCTGGACGACAAGCTGCGTGAGGAGGTGCTGCCCAAGAACATCCTCATGATCGGTCCCACCGGCGTCGGCAAGACCGAGATTTCCCGCCGCCTGGCCAAGCTGGCGGGCGCGCCCTTCCTCAAGGTGGAGGCCACCAAGTTCACGGAAGTGGGCTATGTGGGCCGCGACGTGGAGCAGATCGTGCGCGACCTCCTGGAGGTCGGCATCGCTTTGGTGCGCGAGGCCAAGCGCAAGGACGTGCAGGCCAAGGCCCATCTCGCCGCTGAGGGCCGCGTGCTCGACGCCTTGGTGGGTGCCAACGCTTCCCCCGCCACCCGTGACGCCTTCAGGAAGCGCTTGCGCGCCGGCGAGCTGGACGACAAGGAAGTGGAGATCGAGCTGCAGGCGGGCGGCGGTGGCATGCCCTTGTTCGAGATTCCCGGAATGCCGGGCGCGCAGATGGGCGCCATCTCGCTGGGCGACATGCTGGGCAAGGCCTTTGGCGGTCGCGCCAAGCCCCGCCGCGTGACGGTGAAGGAGGCCCATCCCCTTCTTCTCACGGAGGAGGCCGACAAGCTCATCGACCAGGATGCCACCGTGCAGGACGCCATCCATGCGGTGGAAAATAACGGCATCGTGTTCCTGGACGAGATCGACAAGATCGCCGGCCGGGAGGGTCGCTCGGGCGCCGACGTCTCCCGCGAGGGCGTGCAGCGCGACCTGCTGCCGCTGATCGAGGGTACCACCGTGTCCACCAAGCATGGGCCGGTGAAGACGGACCACATCCTGTTCATCGCCTCCGGCGCCTTCCACGTCTCCAAGCCTTCGGATCTTCTGCCGGAGCTGCAGGGCCGCCTGCCCATCCGGGTGGAGCTGGAGGCGCTGACCCGGGCCGATTTCGTGCGCATCCTCACCGAGACCGAGGCGAGCCTCGTCAAGCAGTCGGTGGCCTTGATGGAGACCGAGGGCGTCAGCCTCACCATCACCGCCGACGCGGTGGAGGCCATCGCCGACGTGGCGGTGGAGGTGAATGCCAGCGTGGAGAATATCGGCGCCCGCCGGCTGCAGACGGTGGTGGAACGGGTGCTGGACGATCTCTCCTTCACCGCCCCCGACCGCTCCGGCGAGACGGTGCTGATCGATGCGGACTATGTGCGCTCGCGCGTGGCGGACCTCGCCAAGAATGCCGATCTCAGCCGCTTCATCCTCTGAGTATGTCTGGAGCCGGGGGCGTTTCCCCCGGCTGGCCGGGGCCGGTCAGCCGGCTTCGGCGGTGGCCATGATGCCGGTGATGGCCGGAATGACCTGGGTGCGCATCAGCCGCCCGTAGAACAGGGCGAAGTGCCCCGCCTGGGGCACCACCAGGCGGGCGCGGCGGCTGTCCGGCACGTTCACGCACAGCTCGTGGGCCGCCGCCGTCTGGCTGAGGGCGGAGATGTCGTCCTCCTCGCCCTCGATGGTGAGGAGCGCGGTGTCGCGCAGGGCCGCCGGGTCCACCCTGTGGCCGGCGACCGCGAGGCTGCCATGGGCCAGGGCGTTGGCCCGGAAGATGGTGGCCACATTCTCCATGAAGAATTCGCCGGGCACGTCCATCAGCGTCCAGCACAGCCGTGCCAGGGGGTAGCGGATGGGGTCCTCGCCCTCGTCGAAGGCGAGCTGGAAGGGCAGCCGCCCACCGGTGATGCTCTGGCGCCAGAGATAAAGGGCAAAGGTATCCGTTTGCCGCCATGCGGGAAAGACCCGCCGTCCCCAGCCGGGAAAGCGCTCGGGCACGGTCTCGATGATCTGCTTTTCCAGTGCGTCCAGGGAGCGGTCCTGAAGCATCCGCCACAGCCGGGTCGGGTTGCGCGAGGGGTCGATGGGCCCGCCCATGAGGGTGAGGCTGGCTGGCGCGAGCCCTTCATCGGCCAGCAGCAGGGAACTCACCAGCGCCGGCACCGTGCCCTGGCACACGCCCACCACATGGGTGGTGGTGCCGTCTTCCATCAGCGCCCGCACCATCTGGGCGGTCTCGATGCAATTGTCGGCGAAGCCGAAGGGGCCGGCGGAAACCGGCACGTAGCGCGCATCGGGCCAATCGGTGATGGCGACCTCGTCGGCCACCGCCAGCAGCGACACCACCAGATCGCGCATGAGGAAGGGAAAGCCCCCCGCCATGGGCGCCACCACCAGCACGCGCCGGCCGGTCGCGGGCGGTGCCCCCGGTCCCGCGCGCCTGAAGCTGCGCAGCAGGCCATAGGGCAGGTGGCCGCGAATGCTCTCCTCAATGCCGAAGTCCGCTTCGGTCAGACAGACATGGCTGATACCGAGCGGACGGAACGCGTCCTCATCGAGGCGCCGGCGGAGATCCGGCGCGCCGGGCGTGAGAGGACGATGGTCGTCGAACCACATGACCCACTCCTAACGCAGCTTGCCCGATGCTAGCAGGGGACAAGCCTGCGCCGCGAGGGGGTGAGATGTCCAACCTGAGGATGTATCTCAGGATGGAGGGCCGAACAGCACCGAAAGCCGTGCCCGGATGCCCCGTGCGACCCAGGCATCCTTCAGCATCGGCGCCCAGCCCACCACCACGATGGCCAGCGGATGAGTGGCCCGCGCACCGCCGGCGAGGCCGAACACCAGCGATTCCCCTGCGGGTGTGGGCGCGAACGTGCCCAACAGGCGGTCGAACACGATCAGCACCCCGCCAAAATTGCGATCGAGGCAGGAGGGGTTGGCCGCGTGGTGCACCAGATGGTGGCGGGGCGTGTTCAACACCCACTCCAGCGGCCCCAGATGCGGCGGGTGGGCGAGGTGCAGGAAGAATTGGTAGGTGAGGTTCAGCCCCAGCATGCCGAACACCGCCAGTGGCGGAAACCCCAGCAGCACCAGGGGCAGGTAGAACAGGAGGCCCCCGGTGAGCGGCCCGCCCCAGGCCAGGCGCACCGCCGCCGTGAGATTGATGCGGCTGGAGGAGTGGTGCACCGCATGGCTCGCCCACAGCCAGCGCACCCGGTGCATGGCGCGGTGATGGACGTAATAGGTGAAGTCAACTGCCACGAACAGCAGCGCGGCCATCAGCGGCCCGTTGATGGACAGGTCGAGCAGCCGGTATTCCGCGACCAGCATCACCGGCCCCGCCACCAGTCCGGCCGTGAGCACGCCGATGACCTTATTGCCTGCCGCCACCACCAGGGAGGCGGCGGATTCCGACCCATCGTGCGCGTGCGCGCCCTGAAGGCGGAGCCAGGCGAACTCGCCGCCCATGAGCAGCAGCGCGAGAGCAGCGAAGGTGAGCCCGGCGCCCGGCGTCGCGCCCTGAAGCGTGGTGAAGAGGCCCATCATGTCATCCCTTCCCGGCACCTGCCGCGTCTGGCCCCACCGCTCCTGGCCCCACCGCGCCACAAGTAGCCGCTTTCGCGGCGATCGGGCGTCGAGAAGGGGCGCGGGGGGTCTCCCCGGCCCCTCGCGGGCGAGAAGCTGGGCCGGGGCCGGTCGACCTTATTGCTTGGCCTGCGCGGCGGCGGCGATGGCGGCCTTGCAGGCCGCTGAGACTTGGTCCGACTTTTCCATCAGGCAGGCCTTGATGCGGCCGCCGCCGGGCTGGATGCCACCGCACAGGGTCTTCACATCGGCCCCGCAGGCCTTCTGCAGGTCGGCCAGCGACTGCGCGAAGGCGGGAGCGGACATGAGAAGGGCGGAGCCGGTGAGAAGCGCGGCCAGCGCGCGGACGGGGGCACGGGTGAAGGCGGACATGGCTAGTCTCCTATGATGACAATGGCGGATGCGGGGACCATGGCCCCCTTGGGTGGCCGCGGCCCGGATGCGGCGGTACCTGCGGGCACTCCCGCGTTCTGCGGAAGCGGGAGTGCTCTAGAGGTTTGATTTCACGCAGGGGCCTTGCACCCGCGTCGCGCGAAGGCGCTCCGGGGCGAGCTGAATGTCAGGGCACCGCTTGAGGCCGGCGCTCTCCCGCCAAGGTGCCCGCGGTTGCCCCCTGGTGGGGAGGGCGAAGCGTTTGGAGCGCAGGCCCACAAGCGTGGCGAGCGGCAATGCCGGGGACAGAGCCAAAGCCGCTCCGCCGTCAGGGCCAACGGTGCGCGGGTCTCGCCCGGACGCGGGAACGGGCTCCGGACGTCCTTGTTGCTCCGGTGCCGATCGACCCTAGCGGCTGACGCTTACCGAGCCGGAGCGGGTGACGCTGCCGCCGGCGGGGCCGGTGGTGGTGCGCCCATAGCTGAGGGAGGAATTGCCGCTGGCGGACACGGAGCCGGTGCGGGACGCGCCATAGCCCTGGGGCCCGGTGACACTGGCGCTGCGCGAGCAGGTGCCGCCGGCGCAGCCCCCAGAGGCGCTGGCGGTGGTCATGCCCCGCGCGGTGGTGACGGAGCCGGAGCGCTCCCAGGCCCCGGCCGGCGCGATGGCCCAGAGGCTCGCGGCCGCGGTGATGAATGCGGACAGCATGATGGGCTTCATGTGAAAATCTCCTTCGCAGCGCGCCCCGAGGGGGCTTCCCAGGCCGGGCCCGTCGCGATGGCGGGAGAGTGGGCGGTAGCCTTTGCCCGCGAATTGCACGGCGGGCCGCTGGCGTAACGTTTTGTAACGGGCGCGTCGCCGTGCATTGATGCCGGGCCGGATCACCGCGAAAGTGGGGCCATGCCGCTGCAACGCACCATCCTCCTGGTGGAGGACGACCGCGAGATTCGCTCGCTTCTGGCCGATTTCCTCGGACGCGAGGGCTTCGGCGTGCTCGCCGCCGAGGACGGCGTCACCATGGACCGACTGCTTCATTCGGCCCGGCCGGACCTGGTGGTGCTGGATCTGATGCTGCCGGGGGAGGATGGCCTGTCCATCTGCCGGCGCCTGCGGGCGCGGAGCAGCCTGCCCATCCTCATGCTCACCGCCAAGGGCGACGACGTGGACCGCATCGTGGGCCTGGAGATGGGCGCGGACGACTATCTGCCGAAGCCGTTCAATCCACGCGAGCTGCTGGCCCGCATCCGCGCCGTCCTGCGGCGGACAGAAACACAGGGCGCCCCGGAGCCCACCCGCCGTCTCGCCTTCGCCGGCTTTGTGGCGGACCTGGATGCCCGCGGCCTCACCCACGCCGATGGCGTGGTGGAGCTGACCTCGGCCGAGTTCGAGCTGCTCGCCTGCTTCCTGGAACGGCCCAAGCGGGTGCTGTCCCGCGACCAGCTTCTGGATTGGACGCGCGGGCGCACCGCCGACCCGTTCGACCGCACCATCGACGTCTCCGTGAGCCGCCTGCGGCGCAAGCTCTCGACGGTGGATGGGGAGGCGGGCGGCTTCATCAAGACCGTGCGCAATGGCGGCTATCTGTTCGCCCTGGACGTGCGCGTGCTGTGATGGGGCCGCATCGTTTTGGCATCGCCGCGCGGCTAGCGCTGATCGTGGTGGGCGCGCTGGCGCTGGTGCAGCTGCTGATGGTGGCGGCCTACATGGTGGAGCGCAGCCGCGCCATGAATGGCCAGGTCACCATCGTCCCGCTCATGGGGCAGATCGCCGCCGTGGCGCGGGCGGCGGAGGAGATCGCGCCCGCCCAGCGGGAACTGGCTCTGGAGGCCGCCACCAGCACCGGCTTTTCGCCACGCTACCTGGCCGAGGTGCCGCACATGCGCACCACGGCGGTGCTGGCGCCCCTGGCCCAGCGGCTGCGAAACCTTCTGGGCGGCGATCCGCAACGGCAGGTCATGATCAGCCTGCTCACCTCCCCCCGCCTGGGCGAGCAGCCGGTGGAGCGCCTGAGCGATCTTTCCGGCGCGCGGCTGCGTGTGGTGGTGGCGCTGCGCCAGGGTGGCTTTCTGGAGGTGACGGCGGGCGGCGACCTGGTGGTGCGCCTGCTTGGCCTGCCGGTGGGCATGCTGGCCGGGGTGCTTGGCTTCCTGGTGGCGTTCGTGGCCCTGCTGGCGGTGCGGCGGGAGGTGCGCCCCCTCACCGATCTCGCGGCGGCGGTGGAGCGGTTCGGCGCCGACCTGGAGCCCAAGGAGGTCGTCGAGCGTGGCGCACCGGAGGTGCGCGCCGTGACGCGGGCGGTGAACGCCATGCAGGCGCGCATTTCCGAGCTGGTGCGCAACCGCACCCTCGTGCTCGGCGCCATCAGCCACGACCTGAAGACCTACATCACCCGCCTGCGGCTGCGGCTGGAGCTGATGGAGCCGGACGCGCAGGTGGCTAAGGCCAAGACCGACGTGGAAGACATGCAGGCGCTGGTGAATGACGCGCTATCCTATGCGCGGGCCGCCTTCGCCGGGGCGGGCGCCGAGCCGGTGGACCTCTCGCCCCTGGCACGGGCCGAGCTGGACGCGCGCCTTGCCCAGGGCGCGGCCATGACGCTCGCGGGGGCCGGCGGGCCCCATCTGGTGCTGGGAACGCCGGGCGCGCTGGCGCGGGTGCTGGCGAACCTGGTGGGGAATGCCCTGGCCTATGGCGGCCGCGCCGATGTGAGCCTGGCGCCGCGCGGCGCCAGTGTGGAGCTCATCGTCGAGGACCGCGGACCCGGCATTCCGCAGGCGGCGCGCGAGGCGGTGTTCGAGCCCTTCTTCCGCCTGGAGCCCTCCCGCAACAGGGAGCGCGGCGGCGCCGGCCTCGGCCTCACCATCGTGCGCCAGATCGTGGAGGCCCACGGCGGACGCATCGAGATCGCGGATCGCGCCGGCGGCGGCGCGCGGGTGATCGTGGCACTGCCCCGCCTCGACAGCGGGCCGGCGGGCGGCGTGCCCGGCGGGGACCTTGCCGGGCGCGGCTGAAGCAGGCGGCGCATGGCGGTGCCGGATGAGCGGGTGCCGGCAGGATGGGCGTTCGGCTGTGGACGTGGCCTGCGTCGCTGCGCGGCCTCGCGTGGTTGAAGCGGGAAGCCCATGGCGCAGCCGAGGGGCGGGCGTCTCCAAGATGGCTGCTCGGCGGCGGACGCGGCCTTTGTCCCTATCGGTCCGCGCCGGATGTTTCCCCGTCGCCGCGTGGTGCGGCGCCCCTGGGCCCGGACGGCCCCTTTTGGAAGGGCGATTCGTCCTGGTGGCTGGCGCGAAGGGTGGGGCTGTGGCGCAGGGGACTGGCGGTCAGGCGCGCTTGGGCCAAGCGGCCCCGCAGGGAATGCGCGCGCAGTGGCTGCCCGCAACGTGGTTCGGCGCCCCTGGGTCCGGACGGCCCCTTTTGGAAGGGCGATTCGTCCTGGTGGATGGCGCGAAGGGTGGGGCTGTGGCGCAGGGGACTGGCGGTCAGGCGCGCTTGGGCCAAGCGGCCCCGCAGGGAATGCGCGCGCAGTGGCTGCCCGCAACTGCGGCCGTATCAGCTTTTCATGGATCCGCTGAGGCCCGCTATCCCTTTGTTTCGACGCGCGTCCTTCAAGCACCCGGGCAACCGTTTCGGCCGCGAAGGGGCATCCGGCGAACGGACCTTGCGCGCGCCCGTCATGCCAGGGCCCGTCCGCGACGGAGCCTGGGACGGGCGGTGGGAGAGGGGCGCGGCGCGCCCCCTCCGTGTGGTGGCGCTCAGCGGCGCATCTGCTCGAGGAGGGCGACGTCTGGATAGCCATCGGGCAGGAGGCCGCGGCGCACCTGATAATCCTGGATGGCGCTCTTGGTCTTCTGGCCCAGAATGCCGTCCACGTTGCCGATGTCGTAGCCCATCTGGGAGAGGCGGCCCTGAATTTCCAGCCGCTCCGCCTTGGAGAGGCCGCGCTCTTCCTTCGGCCAGGCCTGGGCGAATTCGCCGCCGCCGCGCAGCCGGTCCGCCAAGTGGCCGATGGCGAGGGCATAGGCATCGGCCGGATTGTACTTCAGGATCGCGTTGAAATTGCCGAGCATCAGGAAAGCGGGGCCGTTGGCGCCCGCCGGCAGCAGCAGATAGGCCTGGTCCGAGGCGCGCGGAAAGCCCTTGCCGCCCGGCCGCGTCACGCCGAGGCTCGACCACTGGCCCAGCGACTGCTTGAAGGTGCGATTGACGTAGCGGTAGTCGAAGCCCTTGGGCAGCACCACCTCGTAGCCCCAGGCCTTGCCGAATTCCCAGCCGTCCAGCTTCAGGTTGTTGGCGGTGGAGGCGATGATGTCGGGGATGGAATCCACCACGTTGCGCTTGCCGTCGCGGTCGAAGTCCACGGCGAAGCGCTGGAACGAGGTGGGCATGAACTGGGTGGGGCCGAACGCGCCCGCCCACGACCCTTTCAGGTGGTCATAGGGCACGTCGTCCTTGTCCAGGATCTGCAGGGTGGCGATGAACTCGTCGCGGAAATAGTCCTGCCGCCGGCCGATGCAGGAGAGGGTGGCGGTGGAAACCAGCACGTTGCGGCTGCCGATGCCCTTGGGGTCGCCATAGGTGGATTCGATGCCCCAGATGGCGGCCACCGCGTAGCGGTCCACGCCATAGGCGCGCTCCACCTGGTCGAAGATGGGCTTGTAGCGGGCCAGGATCTCCTTGCCCTTCTTCACCCGCCAGTCGCTCACCAGCATGGTGACATAGGCGCCGGTGGGCTTGGAGAATTCCGGCTGGCTGTCCAGGAAGTCCATGATCTTCATGTCGGGCTGGAGCGAGCTGGTGTAACGCTCGAAGGTCCGACGCGACACGCCCTTGGACTGGGCGAGCGGCCACATGGATGCGATGCAGTTGGGGAAGTTCGCCTGGGCCGCGGCAATGGCCTGGGGTGTCATTTCCGGATGGCCGCCGCCGCTCTGCTGCTGGGGCGCGGCAAAGCCGTTGAAGCCGCCGAAGATGGAGCCGGTGGTCTGCGCCTGGGCGCTTGCAGGCGTAATCAGACAAGCCGCCGCCAGGGCCAGGGCGGCGCCAAGCAGGCCCTTGACCGCGGCGCCCTCAGTGGTCGTGGAAGCCATATGGTGAACCCTCGTCGCATCTCGCGCCGCCATTGGCGGCCATTCGCGGCTTTTGCCGTTTCATCCCTACTGGGCGTCCAACCTGGTTGCGCCAAGGTTAACATGGGCCCGGAATTTGCGCCTTTTAGAGGGCGCGGACCGGTCGGAGCGGTGGTGGTCGTGGGATCGGCGCCAGATGTCTTCCGCAGCGTCATGGGGTTTGGCTGCGGTTAGGGAAACATCAACCATGAACTGCCAGATTTCGGCCTGCATTCTGATTGATAGCTGCGCGGCATTCATGTGCCCCAGGGGCTGCGGAGCCTCCAAAAAGTCAAGGCGGACTTCACGATATGCGTAAGCCCATTCGCAAGGCCATTCTGCCCGTGGCGGGCCTCGGCACCCGTTTCCTTCCGGCCACCAAGGCGGTGCCGAAGGAAATGCTGACCGTGGTGGACCGCCCCGTGGTCCAGCATGTGGTGGACGAGGCCCGGGCGGCGGGCATCGAGCACATCGTGTTCGTGACCGGGCGCAACAAGGCCGTGATCGAGGACCATTTCGACCGCCAGTTCGAGCTGGAGCGCACCCTGCAGGAGCGCGGCAAGACCAAGGAGCTGGAGCAGCTCGACCGCGATACCCCGAAGGCCGGAACCACCTCCTTCACCCGCCAGCAGCTGCCTCTCGGCCTGGGCCATGCGGTTTGGTGCGCGCGCGACCTCATCGGCGACGAGCCGTTCGCGCTGCTGCTGCCGGACATGCTGCACATGGCCAAGAACGGCAAGGGCTGCCTCGCCACCATGGTGGAGGCCTATAACGAGACCGGCGGCAACATGCTCTCGGTGTACGAAGTGCCCGACGACCAGACCCACCAATATGGCATCGTTGGCACTGGCGCCTCTCACGGCAAGGCCCAGGCCATCACGCAGATGGTGGAAAAGCCCAAGCCCGGCACCGCGCCGAGCAACCTTGCCATTTCCGGCCGCTACATCCTCCAGCCCACCATCTTCGACCTGCTCGCCAAGCAGGAGCGCGGCGCGGGCGGTGAAATCCAGCTCACCGACTCCATGCTGAAGCTGAAGGAGCAGGAGAATTTCTACGCCGTCACCTTCGACGGCGCCATCTATGACTGCGGCTCCAAGATCGGCTTCCTCATGGCCAATGTGGCCTATGCCCTCTCGCGGCCCGACATCGAAAGCGATTTCCGCGTCGCCCTGAAGCAGATGCTGGAGAGCAACTGACGGGGCGCGCCCGGGCGGCCGGCTGGCGTGGGGCGGCCTGCGCCGCCACCATTCCGGCACGTTTCCAGGCGAGAGCAGCAAAGCGAGCCGGCGTCGGGCGGAGAATCAGCAACGGTGAGGCAGGGGTGAGGATGGAGCGAACATGATGATGCGTTTCGCGCTGTTGGCCCTTGTGCTGACGATCGCCGCCGCGATGCCGCGCCCGGCATCCGCCCACCCGCACGTGTGGGTCACCATGCGCACCGAGCTCGTCTACGGGCCTGACGGCGACCTGACGGGGCTGCGCCAGGCCTGGACCTTCGACGAAGCCTTCACGGCCTTCGCGCTCCAGGGGCTCGAGAAGCAGAAGGACGGCACCTATGGCGACGACGTGCTGAAGCCGCTCGCCCAGGTGAACGTGGATTCGCTGAAGGAGTATGACTATTTCGTCACGGCCAAGTCGGCCACCGCGAAGCTCGCCTTCGATGATCCCATCGACTACTACCTGACCTATACCGACGACGCGCTGACCCTCCACTTCACGCTGCCTTTGAAGAAACCCTTCCCCGCCAAGGGAACGCTGACGGTGGATATCTACGACCCCACCTACTTCATCTCCTTCACCTTCGCCGAGAAGGATCCGGCCAAGATGGTGGGCGCCCCCGCGAGCTGCAGCATGAAGGTGGATTCGCCTGAACAGCAGAATTCGCCGCTCGACGAATCCTTCTTCGCGAAGCTGTCGGCCTCCAGCAATTACGGCGCCCAATATGCCGACAAGATCACGGTGAAGTGCCCGTGACGCCAAGCACCTGGATGGCTCCGGCCTCTGCTTCGGCCAAGTGGCTCGCCGGCGCCGTGCTGGTGGCGGTGAGCCTTGCGGCGTTCGCCTTGCTGGTGGCGCTTCTGTTCTTCCCCGATTTCGCTTTCGCCCAGTCCCTGGGACAGGCGGTGAGCCAGGGGGCGGCGCCCGGCGGCGCCCGGGCCACGCCGTTCGGGCTTGGGGGTGGGGTGCATCCGTCCGGCATCGGCGGCTACATCATCGCCCGACAGGCGGAATTCTATCGCGCCCTGGTGCAGGCCGTGCGGGCCGCCAAGACCGATGGCCACGGCGCGTTCTTCCTGGTGGGCCTCTCCTTCGCCTATGGCGTGTTCCACGCGGCCGGTCCCGGCCACGGCAAGGCGGTGATCTCCTCCTACCTGCTGGCAGATGGCGGCACCCTGCGCCGCGGCGCGCTCTTGTCGCTGGCGGCGGGCATGGTGCAGGCGGTGGCGGCCATCGCTTTCGTCGGCATCTTGGCGGTGCTGCTCGGAGCCACCGCGGTGTCCATGGCGCGGGCCATGAACGTGGTGGAAATTGCGGCCTATGGCGGCATCGCCCTGTTCGGGCTCTATCTCACCTTCACCAAGGGGCGGAGCCTGCTGCGCGCCCTGCGGGGCGAAGAGCCGCACGGCGCCGATTGCGGCTGTGGCGATGCTCATGCGCCCGACCCGGTGCTGGTCGCCAATGGCGGCTGGCGGCGGGCCCTGGTGGCGGTGGTCTCGGCCGGCGCGCGGCCCTGCTCCGGCGCGATCCTGGTGCTCACCTTCGCCCTCTCGCAGGGGGTGTTCATGAGCGGGGTGATGTCCGCCTTCGCGATGGGGCTGGGCACGGCCCTCACTGTCACCGGCATCGCCGCCCTAGCCGTGTACGGCAAGCGCTTCGCGGTCTGGCTGGCTGGCGGCGACGGGCGCTGGGGCAGCATCCTGCGCGGCGGGGTGGAACTGAGCGCCGCCGTGCTGGTCATGCTGTTCGGCCTTGCCCTGCTGACGGGCTACCTGGAAAGCGAGCGGCTGCTGCCGGGCTGACGCCCGCCACCCCGCCGCGCTCTGTGCCCACGCCGGGTCCGGTGCAGGGTTTCCCGTGCAGGGCCTCCCATGCGGGTTCCGATGCCTGAAAGCGTCCGATTCTTGCTGCGCTGCGGGGCGGTGGGCCCTTGCGCGTGCTGCGCCGCCGTTCTTTCCATCTTGCATTGCACTAAAATTCGTCATGCCCGTTTAGAGAGCAATTTCGTTGCGCCGGGAGCGGAAACAACGAAATTGCCGGGTGCGACACTCCGTGTCAGCCTAAAGTTGAACGGCTGAGGGCCGCCCATCTGGCCGCAGTCCGGAGCGATCCGGGCGGGGGCGGTGGCGGCCGAAAGACGAGCCGGCACGGAGGCGCTCCATGGCATTGAAGTCGGTCTCGCTGGACGACAAATACGACCTTTCACAGGAACGGCTGTTCGTCTCCGGCACCCAGGCGCTGGTGCGCCTGGCCCTGATGCAGAAGGCGCGCGACCGGCAGGCCGGCCTCAATACGGCGGGCTATGTGACCGGCTATCGCGGCTCGCCATTGGGCGGGCTCGACCAGCAGTTCACCCGCGCCGAGAAGATCCTCAAGGCCAATGACATCAAGTTCCAGTCGGGCCTCAACGAGGATCTCGCCGCCACCGCTTTGTGGGGCTCCCAGCAGGCGGAACTGCGGGGCGAGGGGCGGTTCGACGGCGTGTTCGGCCTTTGGTACGGCAAGGGGCCGGGGGTGGACCGTTCCGGCGACGTGTTCCGCCACGCCAACAATGCGGGCACCTCGAAGCATGGCGGCGTGCTGGCTTTGATGGGCGATGACCACACCTGCGAGAGCTCCACCACCGCCCACCAGAGCGAGTTCCATTTCGTCGACGTGATGATCCCCGTGCTGAACCCGGCCGGTGTTCAGGAGATCATCGACTATGGCCTTTATGGCTGGGCCCTCTCGCGCTTCTCCGGCGCCTGGGTGGGGCTGAAGGCGGTGAAGGACACCATTGAGTCCACCGCCATCGTGGATGGCCGGCTGGACCGGGTGGAGATCATCCATCCCGCCGATTTCATCATGCCGCCGGGCGGGCTCAATATTCGCCTGGGCGACACGGCCATCGCCCAGGAAGAGCGGCTGCAGGAGCACAAGCGTGATGCCGTGCTGCACTTCCTGAGGGCCAACCGGCTCAACCGCCTCGTCACCTCGGGCGGGCCGCGCGCGCGCATCGGCATCGCCACGGTGGGCAAGAGCTATCTCGACGTGCGCCTGGCGCTGGACGAATTGGGCATCGACGAGGTGCGCGCCAACGACCTGGGCATCCGCATCTGGAAGGTGGGCTGCCCCTGGCCGCTGGAGACCGAGGGGCTGAGGGACTTCGCCCGCGGGCTCGACCTCATCATGGTGGTGGAGGAAAAGCGCTCCCTCATCGAGGTGCAGGTGCGCGAGGAGCTCTACGGCACCGCCAACCAGCCGGTCTGTATCGGCAAGAAGGACGAAAGCGGCAACTGGCTCTTCCCCGTGAAGGGCGCGCTCGACCCCAACGACATCGCCATCGCGCTCGGCAAGCGGCTCCTGGCCTATGGGCCCATCGCGGATATCGCGGCCCGCGTGGCGCGGCTGGAGGAGGCGCAGAAGGCGCTGGACGCGACCCAGGACGTGGCCACCCGCATTCCCTATTTCTGCTCCGGCTGCCCGCACAATTCCTCCACCAAGGTGCCGGAGGGCATGCGCGCTTATGCGGGCATTGGCTGCCATTACATGGTGCAGTGGATGGACCGGGAGACCACCGGCTTCACCCAGATGGGCGGCGAGGGCGCCAATTGGGTGGGCGAGGCACCCTTCTCCAAGCGCGGCCACGTGTTCCAGAATCTGGGCGACGGCACCTACAATCACTCGGGTTATCTCGCCTTGCGCGCGGCCATCGCCGCCAGGGTGAACGTGACCTACAAGATCCTGTTCAACGACGCGGTGGCCATGACCGGCGGCCAGCGCCACGACGGCGATCTCACCGTGCCCGTCATCGCCCGCCAGGTGGCGGCGGAGGGTGCCGAGCGCGTGGTGGTGGTGACCGACGAGCCGGAAAAATATCCGGCCGGCACCCTCTGGCCGGCGGGCCTCACCATCCATCACCGGGACGAGCTGGACGCGGTGCAGCGCGAACTGGCGGCCATTCCCGGCGTTACCGTGCTCATTTACGACCAGACCTGCGCGGCGGAAAAGCGCCGCCGCCGCAAGCGCGGCGCGTTCGCCGACCCGGACATGCGCGTCATCATCAATGAGCGGGTGTGCGAGGGCTGCGGCGATTGCGGCGTGAAGTCCAACTGCGTCTCGGTGCAGCCGCTGGAAACCGAATGGGGCCGCAAGCGGGAGATCGACCAATCCTCCTGCAACAAGGACTTTTCGTGCGTGAACGGCTTCTGCCCCTCCTTCGTCACCGTGCACGGGGCGAAGCCGAGGAAGGCGGAAGCCATTGCGGGTCGGGCTGGGGCGTGGCCTGAGCTGCCCGAGCCGGCGCTGCCGCAGATCCACGGCACCTATTCCATCATCGCCACCGGCGTCGGCGGCACCGGCGTCGTCACCATCGGCGCGCTGCTGGGCATGGCGGCGCATCTGGAAGGCAAGGCCTGCGGCATGATCGACATGGCCGGCCTCGCCCAAAAGGGCGGGGCTGTCTACAGCCACATCCGCCTTGCCAACGATCCGGCGGACATCACCGCCATCCGCGTTCCGGCGCGCGGCGCCGATGTGGTGCTGGGCGGCGACATCGTGGTGGCGGGCACGCGCAAGGTGCTGGCGGCGGTGAAGCCGGGCGAAACCCTGGTGGTGGTGAATACCCACGAGGTGATGCCCGGCGATTTCACCCGCAACGCCGACTATTCCCTGCCCACGGCGCGCATCCGGAGCACCATCAGCGCGGCCGCGGGGGAGGGTAACACCCATTTCGTGGAGGCGAGCCGGCTGGCGACTGCCTTGTTCGGCTCGTCTTTGGCGCAGAACATTTTCATGCTGGGCTATGCCTACCAGTTCGGCGCCCTGCCGGTCTCCGCCGAGGCGCTGAACCAGGCCATCGCGCTCAATGGCGAGGCGGTGGCCATGAACCAGGCGGCCTTCCTGTGGGGCCGTCGCGCCGCCCACGATCCCGCCGCCGTGGAGGCCCTGGTGGCACCCCAGAGCGGGGCGGGGGCGCAGAGCGATGCCCGCCGCCTGTCCCAAAACCTCGACGAGGTCATCGCGCGGCGGGTGGAGGAGCTCACGCGCTATCAGGATGCCGCCTATGCCGCGCGCTATCAGGCGCTGGTGACCAAGGTGCGCCGGCGCGAGGCGGAGGCCGCCCCCGGCCGCACCGACCTGACCGAGGCGGTGGCGCGCAACCTCTTCAAGCTCATGGCCTACAAGGACGAATACGAGGTGGCGCGGCTCTATGCGGACGGCGCTTTCCTCAAGCAGGTGGCCTCGGCCTTCGAGGGTGATCTGAAGTTCGAGTTCCATCTCGCCCCGCCGGTGTTCGCCCGCCCCGATCCGGCAACCGGCGAGCCGCGCAAGATGCGCTTCGGGCCCTGGATGCTGCGGGCCCTGGGGCTGCTGGCGAAGCTGAAGGGGCTGCGCGGCACGGCGCTGGACCCCTTTGGACGCAGTGCAGAGCGGCGGACCGAACGGGCGCTGATCACCGATTACGAACGGCTGATGGGCGAAGTGCTCGCCGATCTCGACGGCGGCAATCACGCCCTGGCCGTGGCGCTGGCCTCGATCCCGGAGAAGATCCGGGGTTATGGTCCGGTGAAGGTACGGCAGCTCCAGGCGGCCAAGGCAGAGGAGGCGGAACTGCTCATGCGCTTCCGTGCCCCGGCGCCCATCCGCGCGCAGGCGGCGGAATAGCCGCGCCGCCAAGTGGGCCGCCGCGCGCGGCCGCCGTAGCCGTGGCGCGTGCGCGTGTGGCCCATCGCCATCCGGCGGTCGCCAGGGCAATGGCACCGCGCCCCTCCGCCCCAGCACCCCGGTTCACACCCCTCCCTCCCGCTTGCGGGGGGCGAGCGTGGATCACGGATCGTCCCGCGCGCGGCTGGAGATCCGGCGGCCACGGTCGAGCGGCCCTTCGAGGCGGCGGGCCAAGCAATGCAGTGGATGACCGCCCGGTCGCTCTCTCTCCGCCTGCGGGAGAGGGGTGGAGAACCGGCCGCAGTGGCGGAGAGCCAGCGCGGATCACGGGTCCTCCGCGTGCGGCTGGAGGTTCGGCCGTAGTTGTCAGGTGGCTCTTCATGGCGGGCCAGAGCAATGCGGTGGTTGGCCGCCCGGTCGCGCCTTCCCCGCATGCGGGGAAGGGAGCCGGCTGCGGCGGGGAGAGCGGCGCCTGATCACGGATCGCCCCGCGTGCGGCTGGCGATCCGGCGGCCAGGGTCGAGCGGCTCTTCGAGGCGAGCGAGAGCAATGCGGGGGCTGGCTGTCCGGTCGCTCGCTTTTACGCATGCGGGGAGGCGTGGAGAACCGGCCGCAGTGGCGGAGAGCCCGCACCGATCACGGATCGCCCCGGATGCGGCCGGCGATCCCGCTGCCACGGTCGGGTGGCTCTTCAATGCGGGCCGGACCCGCGCGGCCGTGGGCCGCTCCCCCTCCCGCTTGTGTGGGAGATTTGGGGGCACAGCGGTGGTGGGCGAGAAGCGCCGATCGGGGGAGTGCCCGGCGTGGGGTCAGAAGGTCCGGCGGCTTCTCAAGGCGAGCGCGGGGGGGCGACCGTGTATCGGCCGGTCGCCTTCCGTGCCGGACTTTGGCGGGACGAGCCCGCGCCTCAACGCGGTTTCTGGCACGGCAGGGCTGCTTAAATGTCAAGCGGCCGGGGAGGCTCGTGCCCCTCGTCTGCGAGCCGTCGTGGCGGGAAAAACACCTTTGCCGGTGCGCGCTGCAATGCCCTCTGTGATAGGTCCCGTCTATGCCGTTTCCGCCTTGTGCGAGGCCGGATAGGGCGCGGCCGAATGGGGCGCAGAGTGCGGAAAATCCAGCATTTTCCACTGCGGGCGGGGCGCTCCGGCGACGCTCCGCGTGTCATTGTGCTTCCCGCTCACCGCGCGCGGGGAGAAGCGGCGAGCACTTGCGTTGCCACCGGGCGCCGTTGCACCGGGGAGCGGCGCGTGCCATGCCGCCGCACCTGCGCTGCCGTCCCTAAAAGCGCCTTGGCTGCGGGATGACCGGCGGCATCTGCCATTCGAGGATCGATCCATGACCATCACCGACGCCGATCTGCTGCGGCGCCTCATCGCGGAGCGCGCCGATGACCAGCGCCGCTTCCTGGCCGAGCTGGTGAAGGTGCCTTCCGACAACCCGTCCGGCGACTGCGCCGCCCATGCCGCCCGCGCGGCCGAGCTGTTGGAGGCGCTGGACTTCACCGTGGAGCGCCACCAGGTGCCGGACGCGGTGGTGAAGGCGGCGGGCATGATCTCGGTGACCAACCTCATCGTCCGCCACCGCTTCGGGGAGGGGCCCACCATCGCCCTCAATGCCCACGGTGACGTGGTGCCCCCCGGCGAGGGATGGACACACGACCCCTATGGCGCCGAGGTGGTGGACGGGGTGATGTATGGCCGGGGCGTCGCGGTCTCCAAGTCGGATTTCGCCACCTATGCCTTTGCCCTCGACGCCCTCAAGCGCTCGGGCCTGCCGCTGAAGGGCACGGTGGAGCTGCATTTCACCTATGACGAGGAGATTGGCGGCGAGGTGGGGCCGGGCTGGATCCTGGCCCAGGGGCTCACCAAGCCCGACTATGCCGTTTCCGCCGGCTTCGCCTATTCCGTCGTGTGGGCCCACAATGGCTGCCTGCACCTTGAGGTGGAGGTGACGGGCAAGTCCGCCCACGCCGCCATTCCCGCCACCGGCGTCGACGCCCTCGAGGCGGCGACCGGCATCCTCTCCGCCCTCTATGCCTATCGCGATACGTTGAAGGACAAGGTGTCGGAGGTGGGGGGCATTGGCGCGCCGCAGCTCAATGTGGGGCTCATCTCGGGGGGCATCAACACCAATGTGGTGCCCGACCGCGTCACCTTCCGCCTCGACCGGCGCATCATTCCGGACGAGACGCCGGAGCAGGTGGAAGAGGAGGTGCGTGGCGTGATCGCCCGCGCGGCGGCGGCTTCTCCGAAGGCGCGGGTGGCGGTGCGGCGCATCCTGCTGGCGCGACCTTTGGTGCCGGGGGAGGGGGCGAAGCGCCTCGCCGACATCATCTGCCGCAACGCTTCGGCGGTGACGGGCGAGGAGGTGCGCGCCACCGGCGTGCCGCTCTACACCGACGCGCGGCTTTACGCGGAAGCGGGCGTGCCCGTGGTGCTCTACGGCGCCGGCCCGCACACCATCGAGGAGGCCAACGGCCACCGGGCGGATGAGAATCTGCGCCTTTCCGACCTCGATAAGGCCACGCAAGTCATCGCCCTCACGCTCAAGGACCTGCTGGGCTGAACGCGACGCGGCGGGGGAACGCCCGCGCCGCGCGACAATGAGGCTGGCTTTTCCCGCGCTCCGATCGGTGATGCTGCATCCCCGTCGAGCGCGCGGGCGGTGAAGCTCGGCCATGCTGCGTCGGTCATCGCGCGGTCTGGCGCGGGCCGCGCGCGAAATCACGCTTGAACCGACTCCCGCCGTTTGGTGCGACGTTGGAAGGCTGTTGCCGGAGCCGGCGCCTGTCCCGGCCATTTCGGCGCGGCGCGCTCCACCGGAGCTTGCGCGGAGAGACAGCCCGGGCGCATGGAGGGGCAGGGCTCCGCTCCTTCCCCCCGCACGCGGGGAGGCCGGCGCGGCGCGAGGAGCGTCTGGGTCCGCAAGCCAAGAGCTCAGCCAAGAGATCAGCCATCAAGAGATCAGGCGTGTGGTCGGCCATGTGCCGGGCATGGCGTCGCCCCCGACTGGCCTCGCCGGTGACCGGCTTTGCCCCTGAACCGGATGTTGGCTGGGCCGAGCCATGCGGCTTTGTCTTCGTTCAGCTGGCGTCGGCCCGCGCCACCTGACCTTCCGCGCCACCTAAGCTTCCGCGCCATGACCGCCCCTGGGCGGAGAATGGGCATTCAAGGTCCCGGGAGGCGTTGCCCTTCGCCTCGCGGTCGGGCCCGCATTCCCGATCTTTTGGTTGCCCCCTGAGAAAGCGGCGGAGGGGACGGCGGCACGATTGCGGTCTTGGTAGGCCGGCGCCCCCCTCGCCTCGGAGGCTGCCTCCATTCGCCTAGGCTTTGAATTAACGCCGCTGCTTCCTGAGAGCGGGTATCCCTGGGCTTGAAGACCAAGTTCGGTACTGACGAGAGGATGCCACGCCGCGGCCCGGTAATCCGTCGCCGTGGTGCAGGGCCGTGTGCATTCCGCCTTCGGGAAAGGCGCCCTTGATAAGGGATCGAGACGCCCGCGCGCCGGCCGACGCGCGCCCTATCGGTGCCGGGATCGCAGCCCTGCCCCCTCTCTCCCCGCTATCCCAATCCGGGACCGCCCGGGCCGCCCGTGGGCCAGAACGTGTGCTGTGCCTCGGGCCCTTCGCCGCGATCGAACCCTTGGCCGGAGCGCTGTGGTGTCTCGTGCTGCATCGTCGCCGGCTCAGCTCCGGATGGCCGCCGGTTGTGTCCGACGTCGCGCAGCATCGGACCGGAGCGATGCGGTTTCTCTCGCCGCTCTGCAGGCCCGGGAGCGGTCTGCCTGTTGCCATCGACGCAAGCGCGGGGTTGACATTGGCCAATAATATATCTTTTCTATCGATATTATAAATTATGGTGACGAGATGACCTCTTCCCCGTTGCGGCTTGGTGTCTGGGCGCCTGTGCATGGGCCGCGCGCGGCCTGGCAGGACACCGCCGAGCCTTTTGATGCCTCGTGGGCCCACAATCGCGACACCGTGCTTCAGGCCGAGGCGCTGGGCTATGACGCCACCCTGGTGGCGCAGCACACCGTCAATCCGCATCTGCCCGAGAAGGACCAGCTGGAAGCGTGGACGGGTTGCGCGGCCCTCGCCGCCCTCACCAGCCGCATCGAGATCCTGGCCGCCATCAAGCCCTATCTCTACCACCCGGTGGTGCTGGCGAAGATGGCGCTGCAGATCGAGAACATCTCCGGCGGCCGGTTCGGCTTCAATCTGGTGAATGCCTGGAACCGGGCCGAATTCGAGAAGGCCGGCATCCCCTTCGGCGAGCATGATGCGCGCTATGCCTATGGGCGCGAATGGATCTTCGTGGTGGAGAAGCTCCTGCGCGGCGAGAGCGTGACGCACCAAGGCGAGCACTTCCATATCACCGACTATCGCCTGGCGCCCACCAGCCCCACCCGCGCGCGCCCGCGCATTTATCTCGGCGGAGAGTCGGAGGCGGCGCGGACGCTCGCGGCCGATCATGCCGATGTCTTCTTCATCAATGGCCAGCCCATCGCGGACGTGAAGGCGATCATCGCCGATGTGGCCCGCAGGCCGCGTCGCGGTGCGCCCCTGGGCTTCGGTCTCGCCGCCTTCGTCATTGCCCGGGAGACCGAGCGCGAGGCGGAGCAGGAGTACCAGCGGCTGCTCGCCCTGGCCACGAAGGATGCGGCCGCCAAGGCCGCGATGACCGCGCGCACCGACCCCAATGTGGTGATGATCCAGACCTTCGCCAAGGCGCAGGGCGTCGGCACCAATGGCGGCACCGCGGCCGGGCTGGTGGGCAGCTATGACCAGGTGGCCGAGCGCATCGCCGCCTTCCACGCCGCCGGCGTCGAGCTGTTCATGCTCCAGTTCCAGCCCCTGCGCGCGGAGTTGGCGCGGTTCGCCGCGGAGGTCTTCCCCCGCCTGGGCCGGCGCCCGGCAGCGGGCGGGCCGGTGACCGCCGCCCCCGCGCAAGCGGTCTGACGCCCCCATCCCTGCTGAACCGAGGTCCCCGTGAGCCAGGTCGAAACCGTCACCCCCTTTGTCTTATCCCGTTCCGACCCGGCCCCGGGCACGCTGGCGCGGCCGCGCAGGCCCGCCGCGCGGCTGGGCGGGCGGGGGCTGTTCCTGCTGTCCTGGGCGGTGCCTGTGGCGCTGCTCGCGGTCTGGGAGTTCCTCGCCCGGCAAGGCTATGTGACGCCCCAGGTGCTGCCGGCACCGAGCAAGGTGCTCGCCACCGCCGTGAAGCTCACCATTTCCGGCAGCCTCTTGTCCGATCTCGGCACCAGCCTGCTGCGGGCGGCCATCGGCTTTGTCATCGGCGGCTCGATCGCGTTCGCGCTGGGCGTGCTGGTGGGCTTTTCCCGGATCGCCGAGGCCCTGCTGGACCGCAGCGTGCAGATGGTGCGCGCCATCCCCTTCCTCGCGCTGCTGCCGCTGGTGATCGTCTGGTTCGGCGTTGGGGAAGGGCAGAAGATCTTCCTCGTGGCGCTGGGTGTCGCCTTCCCCATCTACATCAACACCACCCTGGGGATCCGGCAGGTGGATCCGAAGCTGCTGGAGCTCGGCCGGGTGCAGGGGCTTTCCACCTTCACGCTCATCCGCCGCATCGTGCTGCCGGGCGCCTTGCCGTCTATTCTCACCGGCGTGCGCTATTCGCTGGCGACGGCGTGGCTGGCGCTGGTGGTGGCCGAGACCCTCGGGGCGGAGGCGGGCATCGGCTTTCTGGCCATGGATGCGCGGGAGTTCCTGCGCACCGACGTGGTGGTGCTGACCATCGTCATCTACGCCCTCATCGGGGTGGCGGCGGATTCCGCCGCGCGCCTCCTGGAACGGCGGCTTCTGGCCTGGCATCCCAATTTCGGCGGGACGGGACGATGAGCGGCGCGCTCCTTTCCCGCCGCCCTGCGGTCCGCGTCACGGGGCTGCGGCGCGCCTATGGGCCGCGCGTCATTATCGACCGGCTGGACCTCGTCATTGGCCGCGGCGAGTTCGTGGCGCTCCTGGGTGAGAGCGGCTGCGGCAAGACCACCCTTCTGCGGGCCCTGGCGGGGCTCGATCCCATCGACGGCGGGAGCATCGAGGCACCCGGGCGGCCGGCGGTGGTGTTTCAGGAACATCGCCTTCTGCCGTGGGACAGCCTGTGGCGCAACGTGGCCCTGGGCCTGAACGCAGCCGGGGCACGGGAGAAGGCTGGGGCGGCGCTGGCGGAAGTGGGCCTGAGCGGGCGGCTGGACGACTGGCCGCGCAACCTGTCCGGCGGGCAGGCGCAGCGCGTGGCCCTGGCTCGCGCGCTGGTGCAGGAGCCGGAGCTGCTGCTGCTCGACGAACCCTTCGCCGCCCTCGACGCGCTCACCCGCATCCGCATGCACGGGCTGGTGAAGGCGCTGGTGGCGCGCCACCGGCCCGGCGTGCTGCTCGTCACCCACGACGTGGATGAGGCCATCGCGCTCGCCGACCGCATCCTGGTGATGCGCGGCGGCGCCATCGCGGCGGAGCATTGTTCGCCGGAACCCGGCGCGCCGGCCGCCAGCCGCGCGCAGCTGCTGGCGGAGCTCGGTGTTGCGCACGACCCGGCTGCGGCCTGAGCCTCAACCCCCAGATCTTGAAGAATGAGCCAAGAGAACCCCATGTCGAGCTTCCTCTCCCCCTCCCGCCGTGCCTTCCTCTCTTCCGTGGCGGCGGGCCTCGGCGCCGCCGTCCTCGCGCCCACCCTCGCGCGGGCGGCCGCGGATACGCGCAATACGGACACGGTGCGTCTCACCTGGGGCTTCCATGGCCTCACCCTGATCGCCAAGGAGCGGGGCGTGTTCGAGAAGACGCTGGCCGACCAGGGCATCAAGGTGGAATGGCTCGGGCCCTTCCCCAACCATGCGCCGACGCTGCAGGCGGTCACCGGCGGCAGCGCTGATTTCGGCTTCGGCGGTTCCACCACGCCGGCCTTGGCCGCCATCATCGCCGGCTCGCCGCTGGTGTTCACCCAGTTCGTGCTCTACGAGCCGCGCACCACCGCCATCATCGCCAAGGACGGCTCGGGCATCGACAAGGTGGAGGATCTGGTCGGCCGCTCGGTGGCGGTCAACCGCTCGGGCCTGGGCGAGTTCCTGCTCGTGGCCGCCCTGGAAAAGCACGGCATCGACCGTTCCAAGGTGAAGTTCGTCTATCTCAATCCGCCCGATGCGGCTCCCGCGCTGGCGTCCGGCAAGGTGGATGCCTGGTCCATGTGGAGCCCGGGAGTCGACATCGCGCGGCAGGATTACAAGGCGCACGATGTCTTCGTCGAAGGCCGCGACCTCGATTTCTTCATCGATTACAGCTCGTATCTCACCAGCAGCGCCTTCGCCGAGCAGAATTCGCAGATCGTCAAGGCGGTGGTGGCGGCCTATGAGGCCGAGGCCCGCTGGACCAACGCCAATGTGGTCGAGGCCGAGACCATCGTGCAGAAGCGCGCCGGCTACAGCGACATCATCCGCGACCAGTTCATCGCGCGTCAGCGGCACTACACGCTGATCCCGGTCTCCGACAAGAAATTCGTCGCCGACCTGCAGCAGGCGGCGGACTGGCTGGTGGCGCGGAAGATCCTCCCAGAGCCCATCACCGTTTCCGACCATCTCGCCCAGCTCTGATCGGTCTGCGCTCTGCCCCTCATCCCAGGAACTGTCATGAACAAGCCCGTCATTCCCGCTTCCGTCCAGCCCACGCACCCCCTTGGCGCCGACCCGGCGCAGTGGAGGAGCCTGTTCGACCAGATCGGCGCGGGCGCGTCCGAGCGTGAGCGCGACCGCGTCCTGCCGTTCGAGGCCATTGAACTCCTGAAGCGGGCCGGCTTCGGCGCACTGCGGCTCGCCAAGGTCGATGGCGGCGCCGGCGCCACTTTCCGGCAGGTCTATGGGCTCACGCTGGAACTGGCGGCGGCCGATGCCAATGTCGCCCACATCTTCCGCAACCACTTCACGGTGGCCGAGCAATATGCCCGCCAGCCCTATGATGCCCGCAGCCGGGCGTGGCAGGCTTTGGTGCGCGAAGGCGGCATCTTCGGCCTTGCCTCCACCGAGGCCGGCTCCCTGCCCGCCGGCGGCTTCGCACCGGACACCCGCCTCATCCCCGAAGGGGAGGGCTTCCGCCTGGAGGGGGTGAAATACTATTCCACCGGCACGCTGTTCGCGGATTCCATGCTGGTGCGCGCGGCCGACGACAAGGGGCGGGTGGCGGCCGTCATCATCCCCACCCGGCGCGAGGGCATCGAGATCCTCGACGACTGGGACGGGGCGGGCCAGCGCCTCACCGCTTCCGGCACCACCCGCTTCCACAATGTGCGGGTGGAGGCGGACGAGGCGGTCTTCGACACGCCGGAGCGCGGCTATGGCCTTGCCTATTCCAACACCCAGGCCCAGCTTTTCCTCACCACTGTGGTGGCGGGCATCGTGCAGGCCATCCTCAACGATGCCATAGCCTTGGTGAAGCGGCGCAAGCGCAGCTTCTATTATGCGCCGACGCCGACGCCGGCGGATGACCCCTTCCTGCAGCAGGTGGTGGGCCAGCTTTCGGCCAACGCCCTCGCGGCGCGATCCCTCATCCTCACCGCCGCCGAGGCCCTCGACCGGGCGAGCGATGCCCGCGACCGCGGCGAGGCGGCCGCGGAATTGGGGGCGCAGGCCGCGCGGACGGCAGCCCAGGCGAAGCTGGTGATCGACGATCTGGCTTTGCGTTCCGGCTCGCTGCTGTTCGATGCGGGTGGCGCCTCCGCCACGGAGCGCAGCGCCAATCTGGACCGGCACTGGCGCAATGCGCGCACCATCGCGTCCCACAATCCCTCGAGCTACAAGGCACAGGCCATCGGCGCCCTGCTGCTGAAGGGCACGCCGCTTCCCGCCAAGGGCTTCTTCTGAAATCCCTTTCGGCTTCCGGCGCGCCGTGTTCCCCCGGGGGCGACCAAAGCCAGCCCCCAGCTGGCCGGCTCCCCGGGGGCCGAGCTTCAAGGCCCCCGGGGGGCATCCGCGCGCCTCCCAGCGGTGACGGGTGCCGTTCAAGCCCCTCTCGGGTGCCGCTCTCCGATCGCCTGTCCATGGGCCTCGGCATGGTGTTGGCAGTGTGGGGTGAGGTTCTCGCCCCCGCCGTTCAGCGCTGGAGGCCCCAGCGGCGCACCGTGCCCTGCTCGATGGCGCGGAAAATCACTTCCACCGCAAGCCCGATGAGAATCACCGAGACGAGGCCGGCGAACACCTTGTCGGTGAGCAATTCGTTGCGGTTACGGTAGATGTACCAGCCGAGCCCGCCCGAGCGCGAGGAGACGCCGAACACCAGCTCCGCCGCGATCAGCGTGCGCCAGGCGAACGCCCAGGCGATCTTCAGCCCCGACAGCAGCGAGGGCAGCGCCGCCGGGATCAGGATGAGCACCACATAGGAGGGGCCCCGAAGGCCGTAATTGCGTCCCACCAGGCGCTGTGTCTCGGGCACCAGCTCAAAGCCGGTCAGGGCCGCGAGCGCGAATGGCCACAGCACGGCGTGCACCATCACCAGCAGCAGGCTGGCCTCACCGAGACCGAACCAGAGCATGGCCAGGGGCAGCAGCGCGATGGCTGGCAGCGGATTGAACATGGCCGTCAGCGTCAGCAGCACTTCCCTGACGAAGGGCAGGGCGATGGCGGTCGAGACCAGCGCGAGCGCCAGTAGGATCGCAATGGCATAGCCCTTCACCAGAACGCAGAGCGATGCCACTGCGGAGGGAAACAGGTCTTCGTCCCTGAGGCCGGTGACGAGCGCCTGCGCCATGTCGGTGAAGGTGGGAAACAGCAGCGGGTTATTCTGCCACAGCGCGGCCGCCTGCCAGAGCGCGGCCAGCGCCGCGAGGATCACCAGCCGGCGAACGAGCGTGGCTTTCCAAAGCCGGCGCAGGCTATCGCTGAGCGTGGATGCCCTCGGTTGGACGGACCCCTTGCTGCCGCGGGCTTCGAACGTGATGACGCTGTCGGCTCGCCCGAGCGCGTCATCAGGAGCGGCTTGGTCAGACATGGAGAGCTCCGCCGGTGAACAGCAGGTCATGGACTTGACGAACGACATCCTCGAACGGCGCGGTGCCGCGCTCCGCAAGACCGAGGCCCGAGGTGTCGAACGTGGCGATGGTGCGGCCGGGATGAGCCGCCAGCAGGTGCAGTTGGGTGCCCAGCAGCACGGCCTCGTCGATGGCATGGGTGACGAACACGAGGGTGAAACCCTGCTCCTGCGCGAGCGCCAGCAGGTCCTCCTGCAGCGTGCGGCGGGTCAGGGCATCAAGGGCGGCAAAGGGCTCGTCCATCAGCAGCACGTCGGGCTCGGCCGCCAGCGCCCTGGCAATCGCGGCGCGCTGCTTCATGCCGCCCGACAGGGTGTGGGGATAGGCGTCGAGGGCGCGGCCCAGGCCTACTTTTGTCAGCGCCACGGCGGCACGGGCGCGCGCCTC
Organism: Xanthobacter variabilis; assembly: GCF_043831965.2. Taxonomy (NCBI): domain Bacteria; kingdom Pseudomonadati; phylum Pseudomonadota; class Alphaproteobacteria; order Hyphomicrobiales; family Xanthobacteraceae; genus Xanthobacter; species Xanthobacter variabilis. Next base: position 715,054 of record NZ_CM195533.1, on the reverse strand, counting down.
CTTCAAGCCGAGCCGGCGCGCGGCCCGCAGAGGGAAGGCCACATTGTCGCGCACGCTCTTCCAGGGCAGGAGCTGGTCAAACTCCTGGAACACCACGAGGCGGTCCGGCCCCGGGCCGGTGATGGTCTTGCCGCGGATTTCCACGGCGCCGGCCGCCGGCTTCAGGAAACCCGCAAGCGCCTTGAGGATGGAGGATTTTCCGCATCCTGACGGACCCAGCAGCACCAGTCGCTCGCCGGCCGCGACGCGGAAGCTGACATCCGTCACCGCGCGCGCCGGGCCCTGGGGGCTCGGGTAATCCAGGGTGAGGCCGCGCGCCTCCAATACTGGCGCCTGCGGACGCGGCAGCGTGGATGGAAGGGGGCTCATCCGCAACGGCTCACGATCCGGAGCCGGCGTGCAGGTCCTCGAAAGTATAGTCCTTGAAGCTTGCGGGCTTGGATTTGATGGCGCCGATACGGTTCATGAAATCGGCAAACTTGAGCGTACCACTCGGAACGAGGGTGTATTGCGTGTCCGGACTGGAGAGCACTTCTTCGATGAAGGCCGGATCGAGCTTCGACTGCTCGACCTGCACATAGATCGCGGCCGCTTCCGTCTTGTGCGCCTTCACCCATTCGGTTGCCTCGGCAAAGGCGTCGAAGAAGGCTTGGTAGGTCTTGGGATTTTCCTTGCGGAACTTCTCCGTGGCATAGGCCACGGTGGGCGTGATCGGGCCACCAAAGATGTCGTAGGACGAAAACACCTTGTGAACGTTGGGACTTTTCAACGCCTGGTTCTGGAATGGCGGATTGGAAAGATGAGCCGTGATCTCCGTGCTGCCGGAGATCAGCGCGGCGGTGGCGTCGGGATGCGGCAGCGTCACCATCAAGGGGTCGAGCGTCTTGGCCTTGCCGGGCCCGAACGTCTGCTCGCTGGCCAACTGGAGAATCCGCGCCTGCACCGAGACGCCAGCCACCGGCATGGCGATCTTGTCCTTCTCGGTGAAGTCCTTGATGGTCTTTACGTTGGGATTGTTGGTGAGCAGATAATTCGGTTGTGCGCCGAACGCGCCGACGATCTTCACTTCGTTCGGCGTGCCCCGTGTCTTGTCCCACAAGATGAGAAACGGCCCGATGCCGGCGGATGCGATGTCGATGTTGCCGGCGAGCAGGGCATCATTGACCGCGGCGCCGCCGGACAGGCGCGTCCAGTCCACCGTGATGTCGACGCCCAAAGCTTTGCCATGCTTCTCGATAAGCTTTTTCTCTTTCATGACATGAAAGGGCGTGTAGAGGGTGCCGAACTGCTGCGAGATGCGCAACACGCCTTCGGCGAAGGCGGGCACGGCGCATAGCGCGCCGCCAACGGCAAGACCAAGCGCGAGAAGGCGTCCGAGGATCCGGCGGGTCGGCATCTGTCTTTTCCTTTCGCCTGTGTTCATGTGGGGTCGGCAACGCCCGGTCGGGGAGGGCTGGTCAGGGAATGCCTGGCGCGGCGTCGCCGGGGCGCGTGGCGGGCGCTTCGACTGGTTGGGGGCGCCGTGGGGAGGAGGGAGCGCCGACGGGGGCTGCAGCCTTTTCAGATGATGGTTGTTTATAATATATAATGTCAATTGATTTAATATAAATTCTTGTCCGGCGGCAGAACTGCCCCTCTTGGGCACACCCGCGCGCCCGGGGCGGATCCGGATGCGCGGGTGTGTGTGTCAACGCGCATGGCCAGCGGCGATGCCCACACGGTAGGCGCCGGGCGGCCAGGTGCCGTTGACCGCAAAATCGCCGACGATCCGCTCGCGATAGATGCGTGGATTGTGCGAGGAGAGGGTGCGGGCATTGCGCCAGTGGCGATCGAGCCCCACGCCGCGTTTGGCCGACGAGGCGCCGAGGGCGTCGAACAGAAGGGTGGTGGCGTCGAGGATGAGAGAGGTCACCACCGTGACCGCCTGGTTCACTTCCAGGTCCGCGACCGCGGCGGTGAGGTCCTGTCCCTCGGAGCCTTCCCGCTCCCGTGCCTCAAAGGCGCGCTGCAGCGCCTCGGCGGCCTTCAGCACGGTAGCGCCGGCACCATAGGCGCTGGCCCGCACCTTGCCGACCACCTGGAGAATCTGCGGGTCCGCGCCGGCGCGATCGGCATTGCCGTGGCTGAACACGCGCTTGCGGGCGCCCACCAGGCGCGCCACGTCGCCCGCCGCCGCCCGCCCGATGCCGGCCAGGGTGGCGAGGTGGACCAGCTGGTAGAAAGCCACCGAATAGCGGAAGCGCTTGCGCTGCGGATTGATGAGGTCGTCGCTCAGGGTGACGTCCTTGAACCGCGCCGTGCCCGAGGCGGTGAGCTGTTGGCCGAAGCCGTCCCAGTCATCGAGAATGGTCACGCCGGGGGCGCTGGTGGGCACTTGGGCCAGGATGAGCTCGCCATTCTCGTCATCGGCGCCGAGATTGATCCAGTCGGCGAAGAGCGAGCCGGTGGTGTAGTATTTCTCGCCGTCGAGGCGCCAGTTGTCGCCGTCGCGCACGAGGCGGGTGGAGAAGTGCCCCACCGTGTTTTCCGCCTCGGAGAAGCCGCTGCCGGTGGTTTCCCTCGCGGCGATGCGCTTCACCCAGCGGTCGCGATAATCCTTGAAGGGGGAGTTCAGCACTTCCTCGGTGAAGCCGAAATGGGCGCGCAGGGCGTTGGTGACGTTGGGATCGGCTTCCGCCAGCTCAATCAAGAGGTTGAACAGCTCGGGCAAGGTGGCGCCGAAGCCCCCCTCGTCCTGCGGCAGCCGCAGCGTGGTGAAGCCGGACGCCTTGAGGGCTGCGATTTCCTCGCGCGGCAGGCGATGGGTCTGCTCGCGGTCCACCGCGCTCTCGCGGATGGTGCGGAAGATGGGGCGGAACCGGCTCGCGAGCGTTTCATAGCGTTCGGAGGGGCCGGCGCCCCAGGCGTCGTCGATCTGGCTCATGTGACAGGTCCTTGTGGGTGGGCGACGGCGTCGCTCAATGGGGGAAGGGCACGCCGTGGCGTTCGGCGATCAGCTCCAGGATGCGGCGGGTGTCGGTGACGAAGCGCAGGCCCTGGTGGCTGAGGGCATCGGCGGGCGCGGGGGCCGTATCGCCGAAAATCAGCACCGGCAGGCTCTGATTCTCCTCGCCAAGCAGGGCGACGACGGGCGCGCGGGGTGTTGCGAACGGCACCCGCACCACGTCGATCGCCTCGGTGAGCCTGGGGTTGGCGGCGAGCACGCCTTCCACCTGGTTGCAGTGGGGGCAGAAGAAAGCGCGTCCGGGGACGGCGGGGTCCTCGAAGCCCGGGGAAATCAGGAACAGGCGGTCACGGCTCATGGGGGGCAAGCGCTTCTGTCTGTGTCGGTCGGACGGGTCGGTCCGCCGGTGAAGGAAAAAAGGCCGGGCCTGCGGTTCAGGCAGGCCCGGCGAGGTTCGCCGGGAGGGATCGCTCTCAGGAGTGGCCGGCGGAAAACGCATCGAGGGGATCGCCCTCGATGGCGGTGGAGGGGCGCTCGTCCACGCCCAGCGGCACCTCGCCCTTGAGGGTGATGCGATAGAGCTGGCGGTCGAAATCGAGGCTGTAGATGTCGCGTGGGGCGAGATGGGCGGTGGTCCGGTTGTCCCAGAAGGCGATGGAGCCTTCCCGCCAGCGGAAACGCACGGTGAATTCCGGCCGGGTGATGTGCTCGAACAGCAGCTCCAGGATCTGCTGGCTCTCGCGTGGCGACAGGCCGGTGATGCGCTTCAGGAAGGAAGGGCTGACGAACAGCACCCGCTCGCCGGTCTCCGGAATCACCCGCACCAGCGGGTGCTCGCTCTCCAGCGGGCGGCGCCGGTTCCGGTCGTTGAAGTCCGCGGTCGCGTTCTGGCCTTCAGGCGGGGAGAACGCGTGGACGCCGCGTAGCGTGTCGATGAAGCCCCGCAGGGTGGGGGAGAGCGCCTCGTAAGCCACCGCGAGATTGGTCCAGAAGGTGTCGCCGCCATAAGGCGGGATCACCACGCCGCGCAGGATGGAGGCGGCAGGTGGGTTCACCGCGGCGGTGACATCCGTGTGCCAGCCGGTCCAGGGGCGGATCAGCGGCTCGCCCGTATGGCGGGTGGCGAAGCGATCTCGGCCGATGGAATAGACCTCCGGATGACCCTCCACGAAGCCGAACACGGGGTGGCCAATGGTGGGGGCGCCAAAGGCGCGCGCCAGCTGGACGTGCTGCGCGTGGGTGAGCGGCTGGTCGCGGAAGAAGACCACCTTCCACTTCAGGAGCGCGGCGCGGATCTCGTCCACCACGTCCTGCGCCAGCGGTCGGGACAGGTCCGGCCCGTCGATCTCGGCACCGATATGGCCGGTGAGCGGATGCACGGCGATGTGACGGGGCACGAAGGCGGGTGCCTCCGCGGAGTAGGCGAGGGCGGGCGTGGCACTGCTCATGGGCCTTCCTTTCGCGGGCTTCGGGGTATGGCGGGCAGCTCGGGCACGGGTCCGCGGGCAAGCACGTCGCCGGGCGACGGGACCGTGATCGCGCTTTAGTTCAGTTAATGCATCGATTTTATATAAAATCAATTGACGAAATGTGCCGTGCCCCTATCGTTGGCTTCCCGATCAGCCTCGAAGGAGATGCCCTTGCCTCCCGCCCCCGCCTCGTCCGCGAAGTCATTGACTTTCCGTGTGGAAATCCACCGGCGCACGGTTCTGGCCGGGGCTGCCGCGCTGTTTCTCGGCAGCGGTGGCGCCTTCGCGCCGGCCTGGGCCAAGGATGAGGCGGAGGGGGCGGGATCAGCGCCCGTCAAGGGCGGCGTGCTGCGCTTCCTGGTCGAGCATGAGCCGTCGACCCTGGTGACCATCGCCCACACGGCAGGGCCGACTCAGCGCATCTCGCCCAAGGTGACGGAGGGGCTCCTCACCTATGACCTCAACTTCAATCCCCAGCCCGCCCTTGCCACCCGGTGGGACGTCAGCGCCGACGGGCTCACCTACACCTTCAAGCTGCGCGAGGGGGTGAAGTGGCACGACGGCCAGCCCTTCACGGCGGCGGACGTTGCTTATTCCATCGAGCTCCTGAAGAAGATTCACCCGCGCGGACGCGGCACCTTCGCCTCGGTCACGGCGGTGGAGACGCCGGATGACCATACGGTGATCATCCGCCTGTCGAAGCCGGCGACTTATCTTCTCACCGCGCTCGACGCCAACGAATCACCCATCGTTGCCAAGCATATCTATGAGGGCACCGACCCTCTCACCAACAAGAACGGTTCGGCGCCCATCGGAACCGGCCCCTTCCTCTTCAAGGAATGGGTGCGGGGTAGTCACATCATCCTTGAGCGGAACCCCGATTACTGGGATGCGGGCAAGCCCTATCTCGACCGCGTGGTGGTGCGCTTCATCGCCGACCAGAGCGCCCGTTCCGCTGCATTCGAGGCCGGCGAGCTCGATCTCGCCGGTGGCCCGCCGGTGCCCTATGCGGACCTGGCGCGGGTCTCGGCGCTGCCTGGCCTCGGGGCGGAAACGCGGGGCTATGACTATGCCGGGCGCATGACCCAGCTCTATTTCAACTTCGAGCGGCCGCAGCTCCAGGACCGGCGCGTGCGGCTGGCGATCGCACAGGCCATCGATCTGCAGAAGCTGCTGGACGTGGTCTATTTCGGCTATGGCAAGGTCGCGGCCTCGGTCATCAGCCCCAATCTGAAGGCTTTCGTCGATCCTTCCCTCGAGCCCTACGGCTACGACGTGAAGGCCGCCAACGCTCTGCTGGACGAGGCCGGCTACCCGCGCAAGGCCGACGGCACGCGCTTTGCGCTGCGCCTTTATGCCAACCCGTTCAACACCCAGGCCGCCGGAGACTTCGTGAAACAGTCCCTGGCCAAGGTGGGCATTCCGGTGGATTTCCAATTCTTCGATTTCGCGACCTATATCCAGAAGACATATACCAGCCGCGACTTCGACATTACTCTGGAATCCCTGCAGAACCTTTTTGATCCCACCCTCGGCGTGCAACGCACGCTGTGGTCCAGGAACTTCCGCATCGGGCTGCCGTTCTCCAATGCCTCGCACTACAGCAATCCGGAGGTCGATCGTCTCCTGGAGGCGGCGGCGATCGAGAGGGATCCGCAGGCGCGCCGCCAGCTCTGGTTCGATTTCCAGAAGCTGGTGCACGACGATGTCGCCGCCGTCGGCCTCCTCGCCCCCGACGGCGTGACGATCTTCAATCGGAAGGTGAAGAACCACACCATCGGCGTGACCGGCGTCGATGCGTCCTTCGCCGACGTCTATATCGAGGCCTGAGCCATGGGCCGCGACAGCATCTGGCGGGGCCGGCCATGAGGCAGCTTCCCCGCATCCTCACGGCGGTGCGCCGCACGGCCTTGCAATCGGTGCCGACCATCGTCGGCATCGTCATCCTCAACTTCTTCCTGCTCCGCCTTGCGCCCGGCGATGCCGCCGACGTGCTGGCGGGTGAAGCGGGCGCGGCGACGGTGGAAACCCTGGCGGCGCTGAAGGCGAAGTTCGGTTTCGACCTGCCGGTGCTGCAGCAGCTCGGCGCCTATCTGTGGAACCTCACTCATTTCAGCCTCGGCATCTCGCCACGCTACAACCAGCCGGTGGCGGCCCTCATCGCCGAGCGCCTGCCCAACACCTTGAGCCTCATGGGCGCCGCGCTCGGCTTCGCGCTGCTGACGGGCATCGCCCTCGGCGCCGTGATGGCGAGCTTTGCCGGGCGCGTGCCGGACAAGGTGCTGAGCGTGCTCTCGCTGCTGTTCTATTCCATTCCCAGCTTCTGGATCGGGCTGATGCTCATCGTGCTGTTCGCGGTGAAGCTGGGCTGGCTGCCCAGCGGCGGCGCCGAGACCATCGGCGCCGGGCTCTCCGGTGGCGAAATGCTGCTGGATCGGGCGCGTTATCTGGTGTTGCCGGCCTTGTCCCTGGCGCTGTTCTACGTGGCCATCTATGCCCGCCTCACCCGCGGCGAGATGCTGGAGGTGAAGGCCCAGGACCATGTGCGAACCGCACGGGCCAAGGGGCTCTCGCCGTTCGCTGTGGCCACCCGCCACGTGCTGCGCAACGCGCTCATCCCCGTCACCACCATGGCCGGCATTCATCTCGCCGGATTGCTCGGCGGAGCGGTGGTGGTGGAGACGGTCTATAGCTGGCCGGGCCTGGGGCGGCTCGCCTATGAGGCGGTGCTGGGGCGCGATTTCCACGTGCTGCTGGGCATCCTCCTGCTCTCCTCTTTGCTGGTGGTGGCCATCAATGCGGCCATCGACATCCTGCAGGCCGCGCTCGACCCGCGGATCGAGGTGCGCTGATGCACGGCACGGACACCTTCAATCGAACCGCCGGCGCCCGCGTCGCGGCCAGCCGCGAGCAGAACCTGCCGCCTTCCCCCGAGGCCGAGGCGTGGCCCAATGTCCATGCCCCCGATGCCGCCCGCGCGGCGACGCAGGAGGTGCAGCGCCTCACGCCCGCCAGCGGCCGCCGGGCGCTCCGGGCCTTCCTCGCCAATCCGACCGCGGTGGCCGGTTGCCTCATCCTTGTTTTCGTGACGGCGGCGGCACTGCTGGCGCCGCTGCTCTTCCCGGACGATCCGCTGGAGATGGCGGGCCGCCCGCTGCTGTGGCCGGGGCAGGATCCGCGCTTTCCCCTCGGCACCGATGCCCTGGGGCGCAACGTGCTGGCGGGGCTGGTCCACGGGGCGCGGGTGAGCCTCCTCATCGGCGCGTCCGCCGCCATTGTGGGGCTCCTCGCCGGCATTCTCATCGGCGCCACCGCCGGCTATTTCGGCGGGGCGGTGGATGACGGGCTGGTCAAGCTGGTGGAGATCTTCCAGACCATTCCCAGCTTCATCCTGCTGATCGTCCTGGTGGCCATCGCCGCGCCGTCCATCCCGTCCATCGCCCTGGCCATCGGCGCGGTGTCGTGGCCGCAGGTGGCGCGGCTCGTGCGGGCCCAGTTCCGGGCGCTGAAGGAGAAGGAGTTCGTGGCCGCTGCCCACGCGCTGGGCTACGGGCATGCCCGCATCATCTTCCGCGAGATCCTGCCCAATGCCCTGCCGCCGGTGATCGTGCTCATCTCGGTGACGGTGGCCACCGCCATTCTCATGGAAAGCGCGCTCTCCTTCATGGGGCTGGGCGACCCCAATGTGGTGAGCTGGGGGTCCATGATCGGCGCCGGGCGGGAGCTTCTGCGCACGGCCTGGTACCTCGCCGCCGTGCCGGGGCTTGCCATCGTCGCGACCGTGCTCGCCCTCAACCTCATCGGCGACGGCCTCAACGACGCGCTCAATCCGCGCCTGTCGGGGGAGGGCCAGGGATGAGCGCGCTTCTCGACGTGCGGGGCCTCTCCATCGCCTTCCCCCGGGCGACGCCGGTGCGCGATGTCTCGCTCACGGTGGAGCCGGGCGAGACGGTGGCGCTGGTGGGCGAAAGCGGCTCCGGCAAGTCGCTCACCGCTCTGGCGCTGCTGCGCCTGTTGCCCGAGCGGGCGCGCATCGCCTCCGGCGAGGTGCTGTTCGGTGGGCGCGACCTTGCCCGCCTGGGCGACCGGGAGCTGCGCGACGTGCGCGGGCGCGACATCGCCATGGTGTTCCAGGAGCCCATGACCGCCCTCAACCCGGTGCTCAGCGTGGGCGACCAGATCGCCGAGGTGGTGCGCCTCCACCAGGGGCTTTCGCGCCGGGCGGCGCGGGCGCGGGCGGTCGAGCTCCTCGACCTCGTGCGCATCCCGGAGCCGCAGCGGCGGGTGGCGGAATATCCCCACGAATTGTCCGGTGGCATGCGCCAGCGGGTGATGATCGCCATCGCGGTGGCCTGCTCCCCGCGCCTGCTCATCGCCGACGAGCCCACCACGGCGCTGGACGTGACCATCCAGGCGCAGGTGCTGGACCTTCTGGACGCGCTGCGGCGGGACCTTTCCATGGGCCTGCTTCTCATCACCCACGATCTGGGCGTGGTGGCCGAATGGGCGGACCGGGTGGCGGTGATGTATGCGGGCCGCAAGGTGGAGGAAGCGCCGTTCGAGGCGCTGTTTGCTACTCCCCTGCACCCCTATACGCGCGGCTTGCTCGCCGCCTCGCCCCGGCTTGAGGCGGGGCAGCATTGTTCGGCGGGACCGCTGAACGAGATCCGTGGATCCATCGCCTCGGCGGCCGGAGAGAAAGGCTGCGCCTTTGCCCCGCGCTGCCCACTGGCGCGTGCCGCGTGCCGCATCGCCGTGCCGGACCTCGTGAGCATCGCGCCCGGCCGCCTGTCGGCCTGCCCTGTCACCACAGCAGCACCTGTCTCGGAGGCGTGCCATGCCGCTCCTGTCGGTTGAGGACCTTCATGCCGGCTATGCCGTGGGCGGCCAGATGCTGCGCGCGGTGGATGGCGTCTCGTTCACGGTCAACACCGGGGAGACGGTGGGCCTTGTGGGTGAATCCGGATGCGGCAAGTCCAGCCTCGCCAAGGTGCTGATGCGCCTCGTGGACCCCACGGCGGGGCGCATCCTGTTCGATGGGACGGATGTGGGGCCGTTGAAGGGCGGCCCGCTGAAGAGCTATCGCCGGCAGGCGCAGATGGTGTTCCAGGACCCCTTCGCCTCCCTGAACCCGCGCCACACCGTGGCCGAGATCCTCAAGGGGCCGCTGGAGGTGCACGGCCTCGGCAGCCGCGCCGAGCGGGCGCAGGCGGCGGGCGCGGCGTTGGAGCGGGTGGGCCTGCCGCGCGCGGCACTGTCGCGCTATCCGCACGAATTCTCGGGCGGCCAGCGCCAGCGCCTGGGCATTGCCCGCGCCCTCATCCTGTCGCCGCGCCTCGTCATCTGCGACGAGCCGGTCTCCGCGCTCGACCTGTCCATTCAGGCGCAGATCCTGAACCTTTTGTCGAAGATGAAGGCCGAGCTTGGCCTCTCCTATCTCTTCATCTCCCATGATTTGTCGGTGGTGCGTTATTTCGCCGACCGGGTGCTGGTCATGTATCTCGGCCGCATCGTCGAGACCGGGAGCTGGCAGGAGATCTTCAGCCGCCCGCTCCATCCCTATACCCGCGCCCTGATGGAGGCGGTGCCCACACCCGGGCGCCGGCGCCATGCCGCGCCCCTTTCGGGGGACCTGCCGAGCGCGCGCAACGTTCCCGCCGGATGCCGCTTTCATCCCCGCTGCCCCCTCGCGACGCCTTTGTGCACCGAGGCCGATCCGGTGCTGCGCCCGGCCGGGGGCGGCCAGCAGGTGGCCTGCCATCACGCGCCCACGGGCGCCCCCCATTGAAGGATGCTCCCATGACCTCCTCGCTGAGTTCCCCCGATTATCGCTATCTCGGCCGAAGTGGGCTCAAGGTGCCGAAGCTGGCGCTGGGCACCATGATGTTCGGCGGCCCCACCGACGAGCCTACCTCCCACCGCATCATCCACCAGGCCAAGGCAGCCGGCTTCTTCTTCATCGACACCGCCGACGCCTACCAGAAGGGTACGACCGAGGAGGTGGTGGGCCGCGCCATCAAGGCGGATCGCGATGCCTATGTGCTCGCCACCAAGCTCGCCAATCCCGGCGGGGAGGGGCCGAACCGGCAGGGCCTGTCGCGCAAATGGGTGATCGAGGCGGCCGAGGCCAGCCTCAGGCGGCTCGGCACCGATTATATCGACATCCTCTATTTCCACCGCGCCATCTTCGACCAGCCCCTGAGCGAGGCGGTGCGGGCGGTGGCGGACCTCATCCGCGCCGGCAAGGTGCGCTATTTCGCGGTGTCCAACTTCCGCGGCTGGCGCATCGGCGAGGTGGCGCACCTGGCCGATCAGCTCGGCATCGACCGGCCCATCGCCAGCCAGCCGCTCTACAACATCGTGGATCGCACCGCCGAGGTGGAGCAGCTTCCCGCCGCCCATCATCACGGCCTCGGCGTGGTGTCCTATTCGCCGCTGGCGCGCGGCGTGCTGACCGGGAAATACCTTCCCGGCGCCGCGCCCGCCGCCGACAGCCGCGCCGGGCGCGGCGACCGGCGCATCCTGGAAACGGAATGGCGTCCGGAATCCGTCGCCATCGCCCAGGCCATCGCCCGCCATGCGGCGGAGCGCGGCATCTCGGCCGCCACCTTCGCCCTCTCCTGGGTGCTGAACAACCGGCTGGTCACTTCCGCCATCGCCGGCCCGCGCACTCCGGAGCAGTGGCAGGCCTATGTGGCGGCCCTCGATTACGACTTCACCGCCGAAGACGAGGCGCTGGTGGCGTCCCTTGTGCCAGAGGGGCACGTCTCGACCCAGTTCTACACCGATCCCAGCCACCCGGTGGAGGGCCGCGCGCCCTTGACCGGGGGAGGCGGTGCCGCCGCGCGCGTGGCCGAGCGGGCGCGGGCGCGCGCCGTCGAGCATGCCGCCCCCGCCATCGCCCGCGCCGGCTGAGCCGGCCCCCTGTTCTGCCCCGTCACGCCTTGAGCGATCAAAGGAGAGATCCCATGGCACCCGCCCTGAACCGTACGGCCGCCGGCCGCCAGCTCGTCCTCAACCTGTTCATCTATCCGGGCGGCCACCACGAGGCCGGCTGGCGCTATCCCGGCGCGCGGCCGGAGCGGCTCCTGGACATCGGCTTCTACCAGGACCTCGCTCGCTCGGCGGAGGCGGCGAAGCTCGATGCGGTGTTCTTTGCCGATGGCCCGGCGCAGGTGGACAATATCCGCTACGCCTCGCGCTTCCGCCTGGAACCGCTGACCTGGCTTTCGGCCATCGCGGCGGCCACAAGCCATATCGGCCTCATCGGCACCGCCTCCACCACCTATTACGAGCCTTATAACCTCGCCCGTCTCTATGCCTCGCTGGATCATCTTTCCGGCGGGCGCGCGGGCTGGAACATCGTCACCACCGCCGTGCCGCAGGCGTCGGGCAATTTCAGCCTCGCGGAGACCCCGAGCCATGCCGAGCGCTATGCCCGCGCGGCCGAGTTCGTCGATGTGGTGACCAAGCTCTGGGACAGCTGGGAGGACGATGCCCTCGTCGCCGATCCCCGATCCGGCCTGTTCGCGGACGATCGCAAGATCCATCCCATCGACCATGTGGGCCGGCATTTCCGGGTGAAAGGTGCCCTCAACACCCCGCGCAGCCCGCAGGGCCGCCCGGTCTATGTGCAGGCGGGCTCCTCCGACGACGGCCGCTCCTTCGCCGCGCGCTATGCCGAGGCCATCTTCACCGCGCATCAGACGGTGGAGAGCGCCCGCGCCTTCTATGCGGACATCAAGACGCAGGCGGAGGGGCTGGGCCGCAATCGGGACCATGTGAAGATCCTGCCCGGGGTCAGCCCCTATATCGGATCGAGCGAGTTCGAGGCGCGCCAGCTTCATGACGCCTTCAACGAGCTGATCCAGCCCGAATATTCGCTGACCCAGCTGAAGCAGATCACCGGCGTCGATTTCTCCGGCGCTCCGCTGGACGGGACGGTGCCGCTCGACGCCTTCTCCGACGCGGCCGAGACCAGGAAGGTGGCGAGCCGCTTCCAGCTGGTGGTGGACATCGTGAGGCGGGAAAAGCCCACCCTGCGCCAGCTCATCGACCGTCTCGCCGGGGCGCGCGGCCATTATGTGGCGGTGGGCACGCCGGAGAAGATCGCCGACGAGATCCAGCTCTGGTTCGAGAGCGGGGCCGCCGACGGCTTCAACGTGATGCCGCCCTGGTATCCGGCCGGCTTCGACCTGTTCGCGTCGGAAGTGGTGCCCATCCTGCGGCGGCGGGGGCTGTTCCGCGCCGAATATACCGGCCGCACCCTGCGCGAGCATTACGGCCTGCCGCGGCCGCCCAGCCTCTACGCCGCCGAGGCCCGCGCCACCGCGTGATCCCCCGGTTCCGCACCGCTGCCGTCGGGAGCGGCGCGGCCGCGATCAGGGCTCTTCCCCGTCCATCCGGGGAAGGCCACCGCCCATGTCCGTCTCGCCGGAGGTCTGCCATGTCCCTCGCCGTTTCCACCGCTTCCCTCGGCGCCCCGCATTCCGGTCGCGTCAGGCAAGGCGCGCTCCGCGCTCCGGGGCCGCTTGATCTGCCCGACAGCCCGCTGTCGCGGGCGGCGCGCCAGCCGCTCATGCTGGGCCTGTTCCTGAACCTGCAGGACATCCATTTCTCGGATCACCCCACCAGCAACAGCTGGACCTACGACTACAACGCGGCCCTGGTGCAGAAGGCCGACGCGCTGGGCTTCGACATCGCCTTCTCGCGCACCCAGTGGCTGCCTAAGGGCGGCTATGACGGGGAAGCCTCTCTCGACAGCTTCGTGGCGCTTGGCGCCATGGCGGCCACCACCCGGAACATCTTGCTGATCTCCACCCTCCACGTGCTCTACGGGCCGTGGCACCCCCTGCACATCGCCAAGATCGGCGCCACCTTCGACCACATCTCCAAGGGGCGATGGGGCATCAACATCGTCACCGGCCATCGCGCCATCGAGCACGAGATGTTCGGCTGGAACCGCATCGAGCACGACCAGCGCTATGAGATGGCGGGGGAGCTGTTCGAGGTGCTCGGCCGCCTGTGGCGCGACACCGAGAATTATTCCCACGAGGGCCGGCTCAATCCGTGGAAGATCGTCAACGGCTACATCACGCCGAAGCCGAGCTATGGGCGGCCCATCCTGGTCACTGCCACCGGCTCGGAAGCGGGCATGGATTTCGCTGCCGAGCATTCGGACCTCGTCTTCATCACCTCGCCGGGCGGGGCCCATATCGACAGCGCCCTCGAGACGCTGCCGGCCCATATCGCCGCCATCAAGGCGCGGGCGCGGGCCAGGGGGCGGGAGGTGAAGACCATCATCAACCCCATCGTGGTGAGCCGCGACACGGAGGCCGAGGCCCATGCCTATGCGCGCGCCATCGCCGCGGGGGTGCCTAAGCCGACCCACACCTCGTTCGGCCATCGCGGCTATGAGAGCGATGCCGTGGCCTGGAAGGGCCGCAGCGATGCCCGCCACAAGCAGGGCCTCAACCTCGGCGGCAATATCGAGATCATCGGCACGCCCGAGCAGGTGGTGGAGCAGCTCGCCGCCCTCAAGCAGGCGGGCATCGATGGCGTGCAGTTCAACTTCCACGACTTCGCGCCCGATCTCGATTACTTCGCGCAATCCACCTTGCCGCTGCTGAAGCAGGCCGGGCTCCGGCTGTGAGCCTCCGCGCGCCTCCTTTCAACCTCACACAAGGTTCCTGAAGCCATGACCATTGCCGTCACGCCGCGCCAGGCGGAACACCCCATCGAGCCCCTGTTCCTCGATCGCTGGTCGCCGCGGGCCTTCACCGGCGAGGAGATCCCGCAGGGCGAGCTCAACGCCGTGTTCGAGGCGGCGCGCTGGGCGCCGTCGAGCTTCAATTCGCAGCCCTGGCGCTTCCTTTACGCCCGGCGCGGCACGCCCGAGTTCGAGACCTTTCTCGGCCTGCTCATCCCCTACAACCAGCAATGGGCGAAGAATGCGGCGGTGCTCATCATCGCCCTTTCCGCCAGGACCTTCGTGCGGCCCGGCACCACCGAGGCGCAGCCGGCGCGCAACCATTCCTTCGATACCGGGGCGGCCTGGGGAAGCCTCGCCCTGCAGGCGACCAAGCTCGGCTGGCACGCCCACGGCATCGGCGGCTTCGACGTGGAAAAAACCCGCTCAGAACTCAAGGTGCCGGACGATTACGAGATCGAGGCGGCCATCGCCATCGGCCGGCACGGAGACAAATCCATCCTGCCGGAGAGCTTCCATAAGGGTGAGAGCCCCAATGGCCGCCGCCCCATCACAGAAACCGCCTTCGAGGGCGCCTTTCCGAAGGCGTGAGAAGGGCCCCCGAGGCCTAGTCGCGGCAGGGCCCTAATGACGGCAGGGGTATCGGGCCGTCGTTGATTTTAATTCACTAAATCAATCAATATAATTAAATATAGACGCACTGCCATCGCCGCCGCCGGATATTTCCGGCCGCTCCGCCCGGCTCCAACCCAACGGATCCCATGATCAACATCCTTCCTCCCCGCCTGTTCCGTTTTCTCGCCCCCGCTTTGGTCGCCCTGTCCCTGGCCGCGCTCGCCAGCCCGGCGGCTGCCCAGCCGGGAGCGCAGCCGCCGGGCACCGACAAGCCGCTGAAGGTCGGCGTTTCGGCCGGGCCCTATGGGGACGTACTGCGCGAAGCGGCGCGGCTTTCGGCCCAGCAGGGTCTTCCGGCCGAGATCATTGAGTTCAGCGACTGGAACCAGCCCAATGCGGCGCTGGAGGCCGGCGACCTCGACCTCAACAATTTCCAGCACAAGTTTTACCTCGCCAACCAGGTGAAGGCGCGCGGCTATCACTTGGTGGGTCTTGAGGAATCCCTGCTGGTGCCGGCCGGTATCTATTCAAAGACCTTCAAGAAGGCCGAAGACATCCCGGCCGGCGCGAAGATCGCCATCCCCAATGATCCCACCAATGCGGCGCGCGCGCTGCTGCTGTTCGAGAAGGCGGGGCTCATCAAGCTGAAGCCGGGCGCGGGCCTCAATGCCAGCATCCTCGACGTGGTGGAGAACCCGAAGAAGCTTCAGCTCGTCGAGCTCGACGCCGCCCAGCTTCCGCGCTCGCTCGATGACGTGGCCGCCGCCTTCGTCTCCTCCAACTACGCCTACCTGGCCGGCCTCGACCTCAACACGGCGCTGGTGGCGGAGACCACGGACGCGGAGGCCAAGCCTTATTTCACCCTGATCTTCGCCGCCCGCGCAGATCGCAAGGATGATCCGCGCATCGCCAAGTTCATTGAAATCTACCGCTCGGAGCCGGTGAAGGAATTCATCCTCGCCAAGTTCAAGGGAACGATCCTGCCCGCCTGGTGAGCGCATCCATCCCCCGATTTCCGTGACAGGAGCCTTTCCCCATGAACCAACCCCTCACGCGCTCATCCCTCGTGCCCGCGCGAAGCCCCGGCGCCGACTGGGTGGACATCGCCCGCACGGTGGCCGACGCGCTGGCGTCCGACGCCGCCGCACGCGACCATGCCGGCGCCTCGCCGGTGCGCGAGCTGGCGCTGCTGCGCGAGGCCGGCCTGCTCAGCCTGCTCAATCCCGTGGAGCATGGCGGGGGCGGCGGCCGCTTCACCGATGCCCTGCTGGCGACCCGCGTGGTGGCGCGCGCCGATGCCTCCATCGCCCAGCTTTTGTCCTACCATTACCTGCACCTCACCAATGCCCTGTGGCGCGCGGACGCGGCCCAGGCGGAGCGCCTGTCCCGGGCCTCGGTGGCGGGGCAATGGTTCTGGGGCGGGGCCTCCAACCCGCGCGATCCGGAATCGCAGCTCACGCCCGATGGCGAGGGTTTCCGCCTTGACGGGCGCAAGACCTTCGCCTCCAACGCGGCCCTGGCCGATCGCATCACCCTGCGCGCGGCGCTGGGCAATGGCTTCGCGGTGCTGGTGGTTCCAGGCGACCGGGCGGGCGTGAGCCATGGCAATGACTGGGATGCCTTCGGCCAGCGCCTGTCGGAAAGCGGCACGATCACCTTCGACCATGTGAAGGTGGAGCGCGACGAGGTGCTGGGCGATCTTTCCGCCCCGCCACCGGCGCGCACCAGCCTGGTCGTGCCGTTCCACCAGCTCCTCATCGTCAATTTCTATCTTGGCACGGCGGAGGGGGCGCTGGCGGAGGCCAACCGCTATGTGCGCACGATCTCCCGCCCCTGGCAGGCCTCCGGCGTGGAGCGGGCCAGCGAGGATCCCTATATCCTTGAGCATTACGGCAATCTCGACGTGGCGCTGCGCGCCTCGCTGGCGCTGGCGGACGTGGCTGCGGGCGCGTTCGAGACCGCGGTGGCGCGGGGCAATGCCCTCTCGCCCGACGAGCGCAACGTGGCCGCCGCCGCCATCTATGCCGCCAAGGTCCAGGCCAGCCGCACGGCCCTGGAGATCACCTCGAAGATCTTCGAGCTGATGGGCGCGCGGGCCACCGCCAGCCATTACGGCTATGACCGCTTCTGGCGCAACATCCGCACCCACACCCTGCATGACCCGGTGGTCTACAAGGCCCGCGAGGTGGGCAATTACGCCCTCAACGGCCGCATCACCCCCACGCCCCTCTACAGCTGAGAGCGCGCCTCGCGACGCGTCAGGAGGACCTGTCATGAGCCGATCGCGGCCCTTGCGCTTCAACGCCTTCAACATGGCGGCCCCGAGCCACACCTGGGCCGGCCTGTGGACCCATCCGCGCGACACGGCGGCGGACTACAACACCCTCGATTATTGGGTGAAGCTGGCCCGGACCGCCGAGCGCGGCCTGTTCGACGGCGTCTTCATCGCCGACGTGTTCGGCATCTACGACGTCTATGGCGCAAGCCCCGACACCGCGCTGCGCACCGCCGCGCAGACCCCGCAGATCGACCCCACTTTGGTGGTGCCGACCATGGCCCATGCCACGCGGCATATCGGCTTCGGGGTGACCGCCAACCTCACCTACGAGCACCCGTATGCGTTCGCCCGCCGCTTCGCGACCCTGGACCACCTGACCGGTGGCCGGGTGGGCTGGAACGTGGTGACGGGCTATCTCGACAGCGGCGCCAAGGGCATGGGCCAGGCGGCCAACCGTGCCCACGATGCCCGCTATGAGGCGGCCGAGGATTTCCTCGCCGCCGTCTACCAGCTGTGGGAAGCGAGCTGGGAGGATGGCGCCGTGCGGCGCGACCGGGCGCGGGGCGTCTTCACCGATCCCGCGCGGGTGCATCGCATCGTCCATGACGGGCCCTATTACCAGGTGGACGGCATCCAGCTCACCGAGCCCTCGCCCCAGCGCACGCCGGTGCTGTTCCAGGCCGGCACTTCCGGGCGCGGGCGCGCCTTCGCCGCGCGCCATGCCGAGGGCATCTTCCTCAATGGCCAGACCCGGCCCATCCTCGCCGATGCGGTGAAGTCCATCCGCCAGGAGGCCGCCGCCGCCGGCCGCGATCCTTACGACATCCGCCTGTATGCGGGCGCCACCGTCATCGTGGCGCCGACCCGGGCCGAGGCCGAGGACCTGCTGGCGGATTATGCGCGCCATGTGGATACGGCCGGGCAGCTCGCTTTGCTGTCCGGCTGGACCGGGGTCGACCTGTCGAAGGCCGATCCCGAGGAGCCCATCGCCTATGTGCAGAGCAATGCCATCCAATCCACCCTGGAGAACCTGACCCTGCGCAGCACGGTGCCGCTGAAGGTGAAGGATCTGGCCACCCTGTCCGCCACCGGGGCGCGGGCGCCGTTCATCGTCGGCTCGCCGCGGGACGTGGCCGACGAGCTGATCTCCTGGGTGGAGGACACCGACGTGGACGGCTTCAACCTCAACCGGCTGGTCTCGCCGGAAACGCTTGAAGCGTTCGTGGATCTGGTGGTGCCCGAGCTCCAGGCGCGCGGCGTTTATCCCACCTCCTATGGCGAGGGGACCTTGCGGCAGAAGCTGTTCCCCGGCCGTGGCGCGCGCCTGCCGGCCACCCATCCGGCGGCGGCCTTCCGCCGGCCGGGCGCGACGGATGCCGCGGCACCGCTCCCGAACGCCGTTTCCGCCTGATCCCCCGTGGAGGTTGCCATGTCGAACGCCCGATCCCTGCTCGACGCCCGCTACGGCACGGACGAGACGCCCCAGGGCATCCTGATTAATCCCACCATTGCCGGCCTCATCGCCCACCGCTCGGTGCGCGCCTTCCTGGACCGGCCGCTGCCGGAGGGACTGGTGGAAACCCTGGTGGCGGCGGCGCAATCGGCGCCGTCTTCCTCGAACTTGCAGACCTTCAGCGTGGTCGCGGTGGAGGATCCGGCCACCAAGGCCCGCCTGGCCGAGGTGGCCGGTGGCCAGAGGCATGTGATCGAGGCGCCGCTTGTGCTGGTCTGGCTGGCCGACCTGGCGCGACTGGAGGAGATCGGCCGTCGCGCCGATGCCCCCACCGAAGGGCTGGATTACCTCGAGACCCTGTTCGTGGGCATCATCGATGCCGCCTTGGCCGCGCAGAATGCTTTGGTCGCGCTCGAAGCCCTGGGGCTCGGCGGGGTCTATATCGGCGCCCTGCGCAACCGGCCCCAGGAGGTGGCGGAGTTGCTGGGCCTGCCGCCCAATGTGCTCGGCGTGTTCGGCCTGTGCGTCGGCTATCCTGATCCCGCCCGCCCGGCGGAGGTGAAGCCGCGCCTCTCGCAGAAGCTGGTGCTGCATCGCGAGCGCTATGACGCCAGCCTGCCCGCCGCACCGCTGGAGCGTTACGAGGAAGCCCTGGCCGCATTCCAGCAGGGGCAGGGCCTGCCGCAGGTGGGCTGGGCCCGGACCGCCCTCCATCGCGTGCGTGGTCCGGAAGCCTTGAGCGGGCGCGACCGCATGCGCGAGGCGCTGGAGACGCTGGGATTCGGCCTGCGCTGAACCGATCCGGGTCGGCCCCTCCGCTGGCAAGGCATCGGCCCCGTCCGCGCCGGAGCGCGGGGCCGCCCGCGCGTTGCGCCCGGCGGTCCGAGCGCATGCGGGCCCCGGCCGCCGGCTCCGCCGCCTGAGCGGCCAATGATGGGCGAGGCGGCATGAACCGGGGGTTTGAGGCGTGCGGGGTTGGGGCGGGCGCCTGCCGGGCGCCTGCCGGGGGCCGCAACGCGGATCGGCGCCCTGCCCCCACGGCCCTTCAGCTCACCGTCGACGGTGACGGCGGAGCGCGCCGGTGGATGGGGGGAGGCGGGCCTTGTTCTAAATACAATAAATTTTATTGATTTTATCAAATATAGAGATCAGGGTAGCTGCTCTCCCGCTGGTGGCCGCGCTCGAAAGCCGCCGCGGAAGCTGACCGCTTCACGAACGGTGGAGGGGCGAGGGGCCAGATGCCCTCGGCCCTCCCGAACGGCAATTCGAGGACGTTATGGCCAAGACCCGGCAGATCAAGCTCGGCGCGTTCCTGATGACCGACGGCCACCATATCGCGGCGTGGCGTCATCCCCGTTCGCCCGCCAATGCCCATGTGCGGGTTGACCATTATCTGCGCCTTGCGCGCCTGGCCGAGGCCGCGAAGCTCGATGCGCTGTTCCTGTCCGATGCGCTGGGCATCCGCGACACCAATATCCGCTCGGTGAGCCGGACGTCCCGCAATGTGGGCTTCGAGCCGCTGACCCTGCTGTCGGCCCTCTCGGTGGTGACCCACAATATTGGCCTCATCGGCACCGCCTCCACCTCCTTCAACGAGCCGTTCAACCTGGCCCGCCAGTTCGCGTCCCTCGACCTCATGAGCGGCGGGCGCGCCGGGTGGAACCTCGTCACCTCTGCCGGAGACGAGGAGGCGGCGAACTTCCGCGGTGATGGCCACCCGCCCCATGCCGTGCGCTATGACCGCGCCCGCGAGTTCGTGGAGGTGGTGAAGGGGCTGTGGAACAGCTGGGAGGACGACGCCTTCATCCGCAACAAGGTGTCGGGCGCCTTCTTCGATCCGCGCAAGCTCCATCAGTTGGACCACCACGGCCCGCATTTCTCGGTGCGCGGGCCGCTCAATGTCGCCCGCTCGCCACAGGGCCATCCGGTGATCGTGCAGGCCGGCGCGTCCGAGGATGGGCGCGATCTTGCCGGCGCCAGCGCCGAGGTGGTGTTCGCCGCCCACCGCACCCTGGCCGAGGCCCGGGCTTTCTATGCCGACATCAAGGCCCGCGCCGCCAAGGCCGGGCGCGACCCGGACCATGTGAAGATCATGCCCGGCGTCTTCCCCGTCATCGGCCGGACGGAGGCGGAGGCGCGGGAGAAGTTCGAGGAACTGCAAGGGCTCATCGAGCCGCAGGTTGGCCTCCAGCTCCTGTCCACCATCATGGGCGTGCCCGACCTGTCCGGCTATGACGTGGACGGCCCGCTGACCGATCTGCCCGAAACCAACGGGCCCAAGAGCCGCCAGCAATTGGTGATCGACGCCGCGCGGCGCGACAATCTCACCATCCGCCAGCTCTATCTGTCCATTGCCGGGGCGCGCGGCCATTGGCAGGTGCTGGGCACGCCGGAGCAGATCGCCGACCAGCTGGAAGAGCGCTTCGCGAAGGAGGGCGCCGACGGCTTCAACATCATGGCGCCGCACCTGCCGGGCGGGCTCGAGGACTTCATCGAGCAGGTGCTGCCCATCCTGCGTCGCCGGGGCCTGTTCCGAAAGGAATATGAGGGCACCACGCTACGAGAGAATCTCGGCTTGCCCTTCCCCGTCCACCCGGCCCACCGGGCGAGCGCCCCGGCTGTGGCGGCGGAATAGAGCCCCGTTGCGCTGGGCCCCTCATAATGTCCGGAGGAAGGCCACCAGCGCGGCTTTCTCCTCGGGCGAGAGGCCGAGCGGGCGGATGTGCGGGGAGCGCCGGGCCGCGTCCTGATGGAGCGGCCGGGCGGCCTCCGCGGCATTGCGCGCCCACACCTCGCCGCCGCCCCGGTTATAGAGGTTGACCACGCCTTCGAGGGTCGGAAACAGGCCGTTGTGCATATAGGGCGCGGTGGCCGCCACATGCCTCAGGCTGGGCGTGCGGAACCGGCCCGCATCCTCCGCCCGTCCGGTGACGTCGTAACGTCCCAGATCCTGCGCCGGCTCGCCGAAGAAGGAGAGGCCGAGATTGTGGAAGCCCTCGTCGGTCAGCAGCGGCCCGAAGTGGCAATTCATGCAGCGCGCCTTGGTGCGGAAGAGGTGAAGGCCGTGCAGCTCGGTGCCGGTGAGCGCTGAGCGATCGCCGCGCAGGAAGCTGTCAAAGCGGCTCTGTGTGTCGAGGGTTTCGAGATAAGCCACAAGCGCCGCCGCCAGGGTGCGCGGCGAGGCGCCTTCAGCGCCGTAGAGCGCGGTAAAGGCGGCGCCGTAGGTGGCGCTCGCGAGCTGGCCGCACAGCGCGCGCATATCCGCCGGCCCCATCTCCCGGGCGTCGGCGAGAGGGACCAGGACCCGCGCGGCCAGAGCGTGTTCGAGCGAAGTGGATACCGGTTCGCGGGAAGAAAGCGCGTCGATGTCACCTTCCAGCTCAGTACCGCGACCGTCCCAGTCGAGATGGGTCTGTCGTGCCACCGAAAAGAGCGCGGGCGGGTTGCGCCGGCCCGGCTGGCCACCGACGCCAAGGCCCACCTTCCGCCCAGTCGTGAAGCCCTGCGCCGGATCATGGCAATCGGCGCAGGCCACGCGCCCGTCGACAGACAGGCCGGGATCCGAGAACAGCCGCGCGCCCAAAGCGGCTGCTGGGCCGGGTGCCGGTGGCGCAGGCGCTGCCGCGAGTTCGCGGATGGTGCGACCCGGATCGATGGCGGCCGCCGGCCAGGTTTCCGGCGGCCCGGAATAGGCCCGGCGCAGGTCGGCGAGAAGGGCGGGCGGGGTGCCGTCCGCCTGTGGCCGGGGGGCGCTCGCGGCATTGGCCGGCATGGCGCGCAACCCTGGCCGCTCCGCCCCGGCATCCGCTCCAAGCAGGGTGAGCAGCATCAGCGCGGCCGCGGGGCCAGACCCGCGTGAGGCATAATGGTTCAATGGCAATCGGCAGCCACCTGATCGCGATAGACCTCGAACGAGACCGTCGAGGCCCATTTTTCAGCCCGCTGGCGCCAGCGCGGGGGCGCGGCTGCGGTGGCGAGGATGCGTCCCACGGCCTCCGCGAGCCGGGCGTGCGCCGGCGCCACCGCCACCACCAGCGCGGTGGACTCCACCGGCGGCAGGGTGGCTGAGAATTTCTGCCACGAGGCCTTGGCGAGCAGTGGTTCGAGCAACGCGCGGTCGTGGAGCGCCGCCACGCAGTCGCCGGTGCGCATCTGCATGAGCGCGGGGGCCGGCGCGCGCACGCTGGTCACCCTCGCCCCCAGGCGCTCGGCGAGTTCGCGGCCCTGGCCATTGGCCTGCGAGACGCAGACCGTCTGCCCCTTCAACGCGTCCCAGGATGTCAGCGGCCGATCCGAACGGGTGGCGAGGCTCTGGCCGGACTGGTAGCCGGTCTCGACGATGAGGGCGGCCTGGCGCAGCGGGTCATCCTCCGCGGTGCGGGTGAGCACGAGGTCCACCTCGGCGGAGGCGAGCGCCCGAGCGGCGTCGCCGGGCGCGATGCGGATAAGCCGGTGCTCCACCCCGAAGCGCCCCGCGATCTCGGCGGCCAGGTCAAGCTCGAACCCCTCCTCCACATAGAGCCGCATGTCGGGCGTATCCGGCGGCGGCAGCCAGGGGACGCCGATCCGCAGCGGGCGCTCGCCCAAAGCGCGCGCCAGCAGGGCTCCATCAATCCGCTCCGGCGGGGCGTCGACAACATGGGCTTGGAGTGGCCGCAAAGCGAGGGCGACTGTGATCGCGGCCCCGGAAAGCAGGAGAACCAACGCAAGAACAATGGGATGACGGGAAAGGAAGATCATTCTCGGACCACCGGCGAACACAGGGCGGGGGCTGGCTTTCGGGCAGAGAAGGCACCGGCGCCGGACCCGTCAGGGGGAAAGGACGAAAGACCGCTTGCTTTTGTCGATAAAAATGATCGAATATATATAAATAGCAAGCCGGCTGATGCCGGAGCCCCGATTTTCCTGCCAAGAGAACCCGCGATGCCCTCCTTCCGCACCCCGCCCGCCGGCCCGTTCAAGAGTGTCCTGTTCGGCCTTGGGCTCACCGTTGCCGCCGGCGGGCCGCTTGCCGCCGGTCCCGCTGGCGCCGCAGAAGCGCTGCCCGCCATCAATCTTCAGCTGACGCCCTGGACCGTGGTGGCGCAGGAGAAGGGCTTTTTCAAAGAAGAGTTCGCGCCCATCGGCACCACGAAGGTCAATCTCATCGCGTCGGGCGCGGCGGATCTGCTCGGCGCGGAATCGGCGGCGGTGAATGGCGGCGCCATCGCCATCGCCCAGCGCATGATTTATCCGGCGACCGTGCACCGGGCCAACGGGCTCGACGGCGTGGTGATCTGGGCCTCGGAGCCGTCCAACCGCTACCGCGCGCCCATCCTGGCCCGCGCCGACAACGACAAGATCAATTCAGTGGCCGACCTCGACGGCAAGTCGTTCGGCTCGTCCCGCATCTCCTGCTACTGGTCGTCGCCGTTCGAGATCACCACCAAGGCCGGCCTACCCTTCGACTCCCGCGAGAAGAAGGGGCGCATCCGCTACACCTCCATCGACAATTCGGCGGTGGCCATCTCCTCCGTGCTCTCGGGCGCGACCGACGCGACCACCGCGCATCTCGCCGCCGGCGCCTTCACCGGGGCGTGGCTTTCCGGCCGGCTGAAGGTGGTGGGCCATTCGCCTGACGATGGCGTCTACGTGAACAATGCCGGGCGGGTGACCTACTTCGCCCGCAGGGACTTCGTGAACAAGTATCCCGAGGTGGTGAAGGCCTTCCTCGCGGCCCGCGAGAAGACCCGCGCCTGGACCCTCGACCATGTGGACGAGGCCGCCCAGATCATCTCCGACAAGACCCGCGTGCCGCTGGAGGTGGCCAAGTTCCAGATCACCCATGCGGGCGAGTGGGAGTTCATGGCCGGCGAGCCCAATGCCGACCGGGCGCGTTCCGCCATCAAGGCGTTTCAGGCCTGGTACGTGGCCAATGGCGACGACATCCTCGCCGAGCGGCAGTTGTCCGATGAGCAGGTGAACGCCTTCGTGGACGGCCGGTTCTTCGTCGGCGGCCCGTATTCCATCTACAACTGAGCGGCCGGCGGGAGCCCGGCTCCCGCCTGCTTGTCCTCATCGCCTGGTCGCGACACAGCACGACGAGACAGATATGGCCCACACTTCCGACACCATCGAGGCCGCGGCGATCGAAGCCGGCACGGTGGACCTGCCGGCGCCCGCCGCTCCGGCCTGGGCCGGCTTGAGGTTGCCCAACCTCACCGGCTTCATCCTGCCCTTCCTCATCCTTGCCTTGTGGCAGATCGCGGCGGCTTACCGCTGGATCGATCCGGTGTTCCTGCCCGCTCCGCTCACGGTGGTCACCGCCTTCTGGACCATGGTGACCAAGCAGCACCTGGCCTTCGATTTCCTGGCCTCCATCCGGATCGTGGGGCAGGCCTTCCTCTATGGCTCACTGGCGGCGGTGGCGCTGGGTATCGCGGCGGGCCTGTCGCGGCGCGTGGAGGAATTCTTCGGGCCCACCTTCGACACCATCCG
This sequence comes from Xanthobacter variabilis, assembly GCF_043831965.2. Taxonomy (NCBI): domain Bacteria; kingdom Pseudomonadati; phylum Pseudomonadota; class Alphaproteobacteria; order Hyphomicrobiales; family Xanthobacteraceae; genus Xanthobacter; species Xanthobacter variabilis. Next base: position 690,109 of record NZ_CM195533.1, on the reverse strand, counting down.
CCATATTCCCGGCATCGCCTGGCTGCCGCTGATCGTGCTGTGGCTCGGCATCGGCGCGCCGGCCAAGATCCTGGTCATCGCCAAGTCGGTGTTCTTCCCGGTGTTCCTCAATACTTTGCAGGGCATCCGCAATGTGGAGAAAAACTATATCGAGCTGGCGCAGGTGCTGACGCTCACGCGCTGGCAGCTGGTGCGCCGCGTGATCCTGCCCGCCGCCATGCCCTCCATCATGGTCTCGCTGCGCTATGCGGCGGGCCTCGCCTGGGCGCTGGTGGTGGTGGCGGAGGGCCTGTCGGGCATCGAGGGGCTCGGCTTCCTCATCTTCCGCGCCCAGGGACTGCTGCTCACCGATCAGCTGCTGGTGTGCATGATCATCATCGGCCTCGTCGGCTTTGCCATCGACCGCTCCATGTTCCTGGCCCAGAAGCGGGTTCTGAAATGGAAGCAGGGCTATGACGGCTGACCCCCGGAGCGAGAAAGGACCGCCCATGGCCTCCCCCGCGCATCTTGAAATCCGCAATGTGTCGAAGACCTATGCGGTGCCCGGCCGCCCCCTCGTCCACGTGCTCTCCGGCGTCAGCTTCGACGTGGCGCCGGGCGCGTTCGTGTCCATCGTCGGTCCCTCGGGCTGCGGCAAGTCCACCCTGCTGCGCCTCATCATCGGCCTCGACGACACCTATCGCGGTGACATTCTGCTGAACGACACGCGCATCGCCGGCACGGCGCTGTCGCGCGGCATCGTGTTCCAGGACCACCGTTTGCTGCCCTGGCTCACATTGGAGCAGAACATCGCGCTGAGTTTGGAAAATGCGCGCCTGAGCGCGAGGGAGAAGGCCGCCACCGTGGCCGAGCATATCGCCTTGGTGGGGCTTTCGGGCTTCGAGAAGGCCTATCCCCACGAGCTGTCCGGCGGCATGGCGCAGCGCGCCGCCATCGCCCGCGGGCTCGTCAACCGGCCGGAGATCCTGCTGCTCGACGAGCCGCTGGGCGCCCTCGATGCGCTCACGCGGGTGCACCTTCAAGGCGAGCTGCAGCGCATCTGGCAGGCGGAGGGCACCACCATGATTCTCGTCACCCACGACGTGGACGAGGCCATTTTTCTCAGCGACAGGGTGGTGGTGATGGCCGCCGGGCCGGGCCGCATTGTCGAAGAGGTTGCCGTGGATCTGCCCTTCCCCCGCGACCGGGCGGCCGGCGACTTCGCGGCCGTGAAGCGCCGCATCCTCACCGCCATGGGAGAGGACGGGCGATCCGTGCACGCCGCGTGAGGCGGCGCGCGGCACGCCGGACGGGCGGCCTTTGCGCCGCCCTTTTCACCTTTGCGCTTGTGGCTGAAGCCGCCGCCATGGACACGGCGCCCTCCACCGACCTGCCGGATCTGTCGGAGAGCCGCGCGGCTCTCTATGCCGGCGATTATGAGCGCGCGCTGGCGCTGCTGATGCCGCTCACCGCCACCGTGCGGCACGCCGACCTCTATAATCTGCTGGGCTTCGCCAACCGCAGCCTGAAGCGATATGACGAAGCCGCGCGCTGGTACAAGGAAGCGCTGTTCTATGATCCCGGCCATCGCCCCGCGCTGGAATATCAGGGCGAGCTGTTCATCGCCGTCGGGGATTTCGACAAGGCGGAGAAAAATCTGGAGCTGCTGCGGCTGCTGTGCTTCCCGGACGGTTGCGAGCCCCATGAGAGGCTGCGCAAGGCCCTGATCGCCGCAGGCCGACCCCAAGGGGGATAGAACTTCCTCACACCACGCGCGCGTCGGCTCGCATAAGACAGACGCGCGAACTCAACACGCGAGGCATGTCATCCACCCCGAAAAATGGGGGAGATGCTCCAAGCCCCCCTTTCCGCAGAACCTGCGCCTCCGCACGCTGCTCTCGTGCTCGCCCGGGCGTCACACGGCGGCGAGGATGCGGCGTTGCAGCTCCAGCGCCTCGGTGGTGGCGGCTGCGCGCGGGCGGGGCAGGTCCACGCTCACGTCGAGGGCGACTTCGCCCTGGCGGAGCACCACCACCCGGTCGGCCAGCGCCACCGCTTCGGCCACGTCATGGGTGATGAGCACCGCGGTGAAGCCGTGCTCGGTCCAGATCCGTTCGATGAGGCGGTGCATCTCGCTCCGGGTCAAAGCGTCGAGGGCGCCGAACGGCTCGTCCAGCAGCAGCACGCCGGGGCGGGACACCAGCGCCCGCGCCAAGGCCACGCGCTGCTTCTGCCCGCCCGAGAGCACGCTGGGCCAGTCGCGCCCGCGGTCGGCAAGGCCCACATCGCGCAGCGCGGCGTCGGCCGCCTCGCGCCAGCCGGGACCACGGGCGATGCCCACATTGGCAAGCACACGCTGCCAGGGGGCCAGGCGCGGATCCTGGAACAGCAGGCGCACTTGCGGCATCAGGCCGTTCACTTTCCCGTCGCCCACGAAGACTTCGCCGGATGTCGCGAGGTCAAGACCGCAGACGAGGCGCATGAGCGTGGTCTTGCCACCGCCGGAGCGCCCGACCACGGCGACGAACTGGCCGGCGGGGATGTCCAGATTGAGCCGGCGCAGCACCGACCGGTTGCCGAAGCTCTTGGTGACGCCGTCCAGCCGAACGGGTGAGCCCGCCCAGCGGAGGGAGGGCTCGGGCGGCGGCGCGGCGGGGCGGAAGGTGGCGCGGATGTCCGCCGATTGGGCGGGTGCCGTGGCGGAGCCGGGCCGTGGCGCAAGGGTCTCGCTCATGCGATGCCTCCCGCCTCGCCTTGATAGGCGGGGTGCCAGGCCAGCGCCCGGCGCTCGATGGCGCGGGTGAGGCTGTCGGCCAGCTTGCCGAGCAGGGCGTAGGCGACCACCCCCAGCACCACCACGTCGGTCTGCAGGAATTCGCGGGCGTTCATGGTCATGTAGCCGATGCCGGAGGTGGAGGAGATGGTTTCCGCCACGATCAGCGTCAGCCACATGATGCCGAGCGCATAGCGCAGCCCCACCAGGATGGAGGGCAGCGCCCCCGGCAGCACGATGCGCAGGAACAGGGCGCCGGGCGGGAGCCCATAGACCCGCGCCATCTCCACCAGCCCCCGGTCGACCGTGCGGATGCCGTGGAAGGTGTTGAGATAGATGGGGAAGGCGACGCCGATGGCGACCAGGAAGATCTTCGCTTCCTCGTCGATGCCGAACCACAGGATCACCAGCGGGATGATGGCGAGGTGCGGCACGTTGCGCAGCATCTGCAGGGTGGAATCGAAAATGGTCTCCGCCGGCCGCCAGATCCCGTTGAGCACCCCAAGGGCAAGGCCGATGGCGCCGCCGATGGCGAGCCCCACCAGCGCCCGCCCGGTGGAGACCGAGATATTGGCGATGAGCGAGCCGTCCTTCAGCGTCCGCCAGAAGGCCAGCGCGACATCGCTGGGGGCCGGCAGCACCCGCGTGGACAGGAGGCCGAGGCTCGCCGCCGCCTGCCAGCCGATCAGCGCGCCGAGCGGCAGGGCCCAGGGCAGCAACGCGCGGCTGACGGACCGGACGTAAGCCGTTATCCGGGGCGCGCTGGGCTCCCTGGCCTGGGGGAGGCTTTCGGCGGCGGAGGGAGATGCCGCCGCCGAAGTCAGTGTGGAGCTCATCGCCGGTGCCTTCAGGACTTCGGCGGCCGGAGCGCGTCGGAAATGCGGATGGGCTTGGGAATGAGGCCCAGGGTGAAGAAGGCGTCCGCCACCTTCTGCTGCGCCGCCGCCACCTCGGGCGTCACCGGCTTCACATCATATTGCTGGCGGGCGAGGGCCACTTCCAGGATTGGCGCAGGGATGCCGATGAGGGGCGAGAACTGCGCGGCCGCCGCCTTCGGATTAGCCTTCACCCAGGCGCCGATCTCGGCGACGCCGTCGAGGATGGCGTCCACCACCTGCGGCGCGCGCTCGGCGAAGGCCTTGGTGGTGAAATAGAACTGGTAATTGGAAACGATGCCGGTGCCGTCGGCCAGGGTGCGCGCCTCGATGGTCTTTTCGGCGGCCGCCTGGAACGGGTCCCAGATGGCCCAGGCGTCCACCGAACCGCGCTCGAAGGCGGCGCGGCCATCGGCCGGGGTCAGGAAGGCGGTCTTGATGTCGGCATAGGGCACGCCCGCCTTCTCCAGCGCCTTCACCAGCAGGTAGTGCACGTTGGAGCCCTTGTTGAGGGCCACCGTCTTGCCCTTGAGATCGGCCACGCTCTTCAGCGGGCTGTCCTTGGGCACCAGGATGGCCTCGCCCGTGGGCGCGGCGGGCTCGTAGCCCACATAGACCAAAGGCGCGCCGGCCGCCTGGGCGAAGATGGGCGGTGCCTCGCCGGTATTGCCGAAGTCCACGGCCCCGGCATTGAGCGCCTCCAGCAGCTGCGGACCGGCCGGGAACTCGGCCCACTTCACGGTGTAGCCCAAGGGCTTCAGCCGCTCCTCCAGCAGGCCCTTGTTCTTGAGCAGGATGAGGGTGCCGTACTTCTGGTAGCCGATGCGCACCACCTTTTCCTGCGCCAATGCGGGCGCGGTGGGGAGGGCAAGGCTGCCGGCCAGGGCTGCGGCGGCGAGGGCAAAGCGGCGGCGGGTGATGCCGGATGTCATGGGCGAAACCCCTTGCTTCAAGACTGGATCAGAGGGCGAGGCTGCGATAGCCGCCGGCCCAATAGAGGAGCGGCTCGGCATTCTCGGTGACGCGCGAGGCCACCACCCGGCCGATGACGATGACGTGGGAGTGCCGCTCGATGGCGTCTTCCAGCTCGCAGTCGAAGGCGGCGAGGGCGTCGGCCAGCACCGGGGCGCCGGTGGAAAGGCGGGTCCAGTCGGCGCCTTCGTAGCGCGCGGGGCCCTTCAGCCCGTCCTGGCCGGCGAAGCGGCCGGCAACCTCCTCGTGCTGCGGGCGCAGCACATTGATGGCGAAGGTCCGGTGCTTCAGCAGCGCCGCCAAAGAGGAGGCGGTGCGGTTCACGCAGATGAGCAGGGTCGGCGGTTCCACCGACACCGAGCTCACCGAGGTCGCGGTGAGCCCCGTGCGCTCTTCGCCCGCGCCGACGGTGAGGACGCTCACCGCCCCGGCGAGCTTGCGCATGGCGGCGCGGAAGGCGAGCGAAGCCGGCGGCAGCACGGCGGTCGTGGTGGCGGCGGCAGCATCCGCAGTGGAGTGAGCGTTCATCTTTAAGCTCTCGGTAGGCATGCGGGCACCGGACCTGCATCGGCGATGCCGGCCCCTCGGGTGGTCTGAACCGCCTTCGGAACGGGCCGAAAGCGGCGGATCGGAAAAAAGGATAGACAGGCTGCCTTCATGTAGTCAATAAATTCTACGGATTTTATAAATTATAGATCGCGCGCGGTTCCCGTTGCCGATCCGCCTGGAGCACGCCCATGTCCGTGAACGCCGTCGAGCCGTCCCTGCCCGCTGCCGAGCAGGCCAATGTCCTGTGGTTCCTACCCACCCACGGCGACGGCCACTATCTCGGCACCTCGCACAAGGCGCGTGAGGTGAACCTTGCTTATCTGCGGCAGATCGCGCAGGCGGCGGACCAGCTCGGCTATTACGGCGTGCTGATCCCAACCGGGCGCTCATGCGAGGATTCCTGGATCGTCGCCTCGGCGCTGGCGGGCTTCACGGAGCGGCTGCGTTTCCTGGTGGCGGTCCGGCCGGGCCTACTCTCGCCGGCGGTGGCCGCGCGCATGACGGCAACGCTGGACCGCATCTCTGGCGGGCGGGCGCTGATCAATGTGGTCACCGGCGGCGATCCGGTGGAGAATCGCGGCGACGGCTTCTTCTCCGATCATGCGGAGCGCTATGAGATCACAGCCGAATTCCTCGACGTCTACACCCGCCTGCTGAAGGGCGAGGAGGTCACCTTCGAGGGCAAGCACCTGAAGGTGGAGGGCGGCAAGCTGCTCTATCCGCCGGTGCAGCAGCCCCATCCGCCGCTGTATTTCGGCGGTTCCTCGGCGCCTGCCCATGATGTGGCGGCGCGGCAGGTGCAGAAGTATCTCAGCTGGGGCGAGCCGCCGGCGCAGGTGGCCGCCAAGATCCGCGATATCCGCGCCCGCGCCGCCGCCCTGGGCCGGGAGGTGACGTTCGGCATCCGCCTGCATGTGATCGTCCGTGATACGCAGGCCGAGGCCTGGGTGGCGGCCGACGAACTCATCCGCTACGTGGACGATAAGACCATCGCCGATGCGCAGCAGGTGTTCTCGCGCATGGATTCGGAAGGGCAGCGGCGGATGAGCGCGCTGCACGGCGGGCGCCGTGACCGGCTGGAGGTTGCCCCCAACCTGTGGGCCGGCGTCGGTCTTGTGCGCGGTGGCGCGGGCACGGCCCTGGTGGGCGACCCTGAGACGGTGGCGCAGCGCATGAAGGAATACATGGCCATCGGCATCGATACCTTCGTGCTCTCCGGCTATCCGCATCTGGAGGAGGCCTACCGGTTCGGCGAGAGCGTCCTGCCGCTGCTGCCGCGCGCCGCCGAAACCGGGGCCCCGGGGGCGGTGACCAACCATCGCGGGCCGTTCGGCGAGATCATCGGCAATGCCATCGTCCCGGCGGAACGCCGCGCGTCGGCGTCCTGAGCCTGGCCCGAGGGGAGCGGACGAGGCATGTTGAATCGGGTCAGGTCGCGGCGATCCGCGATTGTCGTCGGCGGTGGCTTCAGCGGAACTCTTTTCGCACTCCTGGCGGTCGCCTCGCGCGGCCTCGACGTGGTGCTGGTGGAGCGTACCCGGGAGGCCGGGCGGGGGCTGGCCTATGGGGCCTGCGACCCCATCCACCTGCTCAATGTGCCCGTGGCGCGCATGGAACTGGGGCTGAAGCCCGGCTTCGCGCAGTGGTTGGCTGCGTCGGGCGCCGACCTTGCGGAGGCGCTGGAGGAAGCCGGCGGGGATCTCGCCTCGGCCTACGTGCCGCGCACTCTGTTCGGCGCCTATCTCGCCGAGCGGCTCGAAGAGGCCATCGCGGCCCATGATGGACGGCTTCGGCGTGTGCGCGGGCAGGTCGTGCGTGTCGGCGACCGCCCCATGCCCTTCGTCCAGCTTGCCGACGGTCGGCGCATCGAGGGCGACCATGTGGTTCTTGCGACCGGAAACCTTCCGCCAAAACCGCCGCGATCGCGCGACCATGGGGTGTATGACAGTCCGCTATTCGTGCCGGACCCGTGGTGCCGGGCGGATCTGAACACCGTGCCGTCCGATGCGCCGGTGCTGCTGATCGGTTCCGGGCTGACCATGGTGGATGTGGCCCTGAGGCTTGCGGCGCGCGGGCACCGTGGGCCGCTCTGGAGCGTGTCGCGCCATGGCCTCCTGCCACACAGCCATGTGGCGGCGGGCAATCCCGGCGTCGAGCCCTTTCTCGACCCGGCCGAGGCCGGCGATCCGGCGCGAGCGCTGCGCCTGGTGCGGGCCATGGTGGCGCAGGCGGCTGAAAAGGGCGTGCCCTGGCAGAAGGTGATGGACGCGGTGCGCCCCTCGGCGGCTGCCGTCTGGAGCAACTGGACGCGGGTGGCGCAGGCCCGCTTTCTGCGGCACGCCCGCACCTATTGGGACATTCACCGCCACCGCATGGCCCCGCGCATCGCGCGGCGTCTGCGCGGCCTTGTCGAGACCGGTCAGCTCCGGGTCATGGCGGGGCGCCTGTCCGCCCTGGAGCCGGTGCCGGGGGGCATCGCGGCAACCTTGAAGCTGCAGCGCACCGGCCGAACGCTCACCTTGGAGGTGCTGCGGGTCATCAACTGCACCGGTCCGCGGTCCGATTTCTCCGGGCTCGCCGTGCCGCCCTTCGACGGACTGCGTGAGGCGGGACACATTGTCCCTGATCCCTTGGGACTTGGCATCTCAACCCGGGCCTCGGCGGTTCTGGATCGCTACGGCCACCCCTCGGATTGGCTGTTCGCGGTGGGGCCCCTCACGCGCCCATCCTACTGGGAGGTCACCGCCGTGCCGGAAATTGCCGTGCAGGTTCAGCGGCTGGTGGAAGCTCTCTGCCGGACGTCGGGGCCGTTGCGCCGGAACGAGGCGCAGCTTCTCAACGACTTCGTCAATCTTGGCGAAGGCATATGATGTCTCTGGAGGGAGTGTCGTGAGACGGTCTCAGCGAGTTCATTGCGATGCGGCGGGGCGCCAATATTCGATCCGCTCTCGCGTGCCGGTCCAAATAAACGCTTGGTCGTGGATGACAGGGAGATCTCCTGGGGGGCTTTGTTTTGCGTTCCGCACGACAAAGCCACTTCCTACGCGTTCTTGACGGGTCTCCACCTCGCGCGAAAACGCTCTCAGCCCCCTTCCCCAAGGCCGCCGACGCGAGGCGGGTCGCCTGTGGCGCTCGGCCCGCGGCCCTGGGGTGGGCAGGACGGTTTGTTTATTTGGCGTTGCCGTCCTGTTTCACTTCGAGCTGCCGGCGGGCCTCGCTGCATTTGGTGGACTTCGCGTTGCCGCTGCCGTTCGCCGGATGGCAGAGCCCCAGCTGGACATCGCGGAAGTCGTGCCTGGCCCGCGCGCGGTAGGTCTGCGGGCGAGGATCAAGGGCGTTGGCGGTGTCGGCCAGGGGCACGGACAGCAGCATCACCGACGCGAGGGCTGCTCCCGCCGACATGGTCGGCCGCATGCGGATGGAGTTCTTCATTTTCTTTTTCCTTTTGGAATGAAGGGGAAGGGGCCGGCCGCAGGCGAGGCGGGCCTTGCTTTCGCGGTTCTGGCGCGGGGCGCGGACGCGTTCATGCAGCGTGCTCCTCGATCCGGGCTGGGGCGCTCGCCGGGGCTGCCGGCTGCCCCGGCCAATGCCGGCGGCGGGCCTGGCGCGCCCAGGGGCGGCGGAAGTCGAAGGTGGCGACGTAAGGGTAGATGACCGGCAGCACCACCAGGGTGAGCAGGGTGGCCGAGACCAGCCCGCCGATGACCACGGTGGCGAGCGGGCGCTGCACCTCGGCGCCGGCGCTGGTGGACACCGCCATGGGCAGGAAGCCGAGGCTGGCCACCAGGGCCGTCATCATCACCGGCCGCAGGCGCATGGCGGCGGCCTTCTGGGCGGCGGCACGGGGCGAGAGGCCGTGCGCCTCCTCGTCGCGCACATAGCTCATCAGCACCACGCCGTTCAGGATGGCGATGCCGAAGGTGGCGATGAAGCCGATGGCGGCGGAGATGGAGAACGGCATGTCGCGCAGATAGAGCGCGATGATGCCGCCCGTGGCCGCCACCGGCACGTTGAGGAAGATGAGCGCCGCGACCCGCGCGTCACCGAACATCACCACCAGCGCCACGGCGATGGCCGCCATGGCTGCCGGCACCACGATGGCGAGCCGCGCGGTTGCCGCCTGCATGTTCTGGAACTGGCCGCTCCAGACCATGGAATAGCGCGGCGGCAGCTTCACCTTGGCGGCGACGGCGGCTTCCGCCTCGGCCACGAAGCTCTGTACGTCGCGGCCGCGCACATTGGCCTGCACCGAGATGCGGCGCTGCAGGCGGTCGCGGCTTATCTGGGCCGGGCCTGAGGCCACTTCCACCGAGGCGACGCGGGAGAGCGGCACCATGGCGCGCCCCGAGCGGCCCACCGGCAGGTTGCGCAGCCGCTCGGCATCGCCCCGGTCCTCGGGCGGCACCCGCACCACGATGTCGGTGATGGAATTGTCGTCGCCATAGACCATGCCGGCGGTGCGCCCACCGATGCTCTCGACCACGTCGAGGATCTCGGACACGTTGATGCCGTAGCGCGCGGCCATGGCGCGATCGATGGTGATGGAGAAGGAGGATTGGCCCGCCTGGGATTCCGCCTTCACGTCGGCCGCGCCCTCGACGCCGGAGACCACCCGCACGATCTCGTCTGCCTTCTCGCGCAGCACCTTCAGGTCATCGCCATAGAGGCTGATGGCCACATCGCCGCGAATGCCTTCCAGGAGGTCGTCCATGCGCATCTGGATCGGCTGGGAGAAGCTGAAGGAGACGCCGGGCACCTTGGCCCGCAAGCGCTCGTCCATGGCGGCCACCAGCTCGTTCTGGGTGTGGGCGGTGGTCCAGGTGGAGGGGTCGTTGAGGGTGATGAAGGTGTCGGTGGCCTCGACCCCCATGGGGTCGGTGGGGATCTCGGCGCTGCCGGTGAGGGACACCACGCGCTTGACCTCGGGAAACTCCTTCAACACCTGCTCCATGCGCGTCACCGTGCGGATCGACGCTTCGAGGTTGATGCCCGGCAGCTTCTCCGAGGTGATGACGATGGAGCCCTCCGACAGCTTGGGCAGGAACTCGCCGCCCAGCCGGCTCGCCAGGAACACGCTGACGCCGAACACCGCGAGCGTCAGCGCCACCGTCATCGCCGGATGGCGGGTCGCGCGCTGCAGCGTGGGCGTGTAGAGCCAGCGGGCGCCGCGCACGAGCCGCGTCTCATGCTCGTTGATGCGCCCGCGCGCCAGGAACAGGGCGGCCAGGGCGGGGACCACCGTCATGGTCAGCACCAGCGATCCGGCGAGCGCCAGGATCACGGTGATGGCCATGGGGCGGAACATCTTGCCCGCCACCCCGTCCAGCGACAGGATCGGCACATAGACCACGATGATGATGGCCACCGCGAAGGCGATGGGCTTGGCCACCTCCGTGGTGGCATCGCGGATCACCTCATAGGCATTGCGGCCCGGCTCCTCGGCCCGGCGGCGCATCACGTTCTCGATCATCACCACCGCGCCGTCGACGATCAGGCCGAAGTCGATGGCGCCCAGGCTCATGAGGTTGCCGGAAAGGCCCAGCGCGCGCATGCCGGCAAAGGCGATGAGCATGGACAGCGGGATGGCGGCCGCCACGATGAGGCCGGCGCGCAGATTGCCGAGGATCAGCAACAGCACCACGATGACCAGCACCGCGCCTTCCACCAGATTGTGCGTCACCGTGGTGATGGTGCGCTCCACGAGGGTGGACCGGTCGTAGAAGGGGCGGATCTCCACCCCCGGCGGCAACTGGGCGTCGAGGTCGGCCACCGTCTCCTTGATGGCGTTGACCACGGCGCTGGCATTGGCGCCGTACTGCATCATCACCACGCCCACCACGGTCTCGCCGGCGGCATCGTGGGTCACCGCGCCCAGGCGCACCTTGGGGGCCTCCACCACCTCGCCCAGGGTGCGCACGGTGATGGGCACGCCGCCTTCGCCGGTGGCCACCACGATGTCCGCGATATCGTCCATGGTCTTCACCAGGCCAAGCCCGCGAATGACTTCCTGCTGGTCGTTGTGGCTGAGATAGGCGCCGCCGCGCGCGGAATTGTTCTGCTCCAGCGCGGCGAAGAGCTGGGCCATGGTGACGCCGTAGCGGCGCAGGGCGTCGGATGAGACGCGCACCTCATAGGTGGGCATCTCGCCGCCATAGATGTTCACGTCGGCGACGCCGGGGGTGAGGCGCAGGCGGGGCGCGATGGTCCATTGCAGCAGGCGCCGCAGGGCCATGGGCGAATAGCCGGGCCCGCGCACCTCGAACTGGTAGACCTCGCCGAGGCCGGTGGCCATGGGGCCCATCTGCGGATCGCCCACGCCGGGCGGCATCATGGCCTTGGCCTGGGTGAGGCGCTGGAACACGTCGTCGCGCGCCTGGGCGAGCGGCATCCCTTCCTCGAACGTGGCGTAGACCGCCGAGACGCCGAACCGGGACACCGAGCGCACGCTCTCCAGCCCCTGCGCGCCGGCCAGGGCGTTCTCCACCGGGAAGGTCACGAGGCGTTCCACCTCCAGCGGGCCGAGGCCGGGCGACTGGGTGAGGATCATCACCTGCTTGGGCGAAATGTCGGGAACCGCGTCCACCGAGAGGGATTTGACGCTGATGAGGCCGGCAATGGCACCGGCCAGCACCAGCACCAGGATGAGCCGGCGGCGGGCGATGAGGAGGGAGAACCAGGCTTTCATGGATGTGTCCTCACTCCTCGGAGCCGAGCAGGGCGCGCAGCAGCACCGCCTTCAAGGCGAAGCTGCCGGTGCCGGCCACGGTCTCGCCGGCGGCGACACCCTCGCGCAGCTCCACCCAGTCGGTGCGCTGCAGGCCGAGCTTCACCGGGCGGCGCTCAAACGTGCCGTCGGCGCGTTCCACGAACACCACGGGGCCGTCCTCGGTCTGCTGGATGGCGCCCGCGGGCACGGTGACGCCGCGCCGGCCGAGATCGGCGGTGATCTCGGCGGTGACATACATGTTGGCCTTCAGCGCCCCGCCGGGATTGGCGATCTCGATGCGTGCGGGCGCGGTGTTGGTGGTGGGGTCGAGCGCCGGGTTCACCGAGGCGACGCGGCCTTCATATTGCCGCTCCACGACGCCGGGCGCCGTCACCACGGCCGGGTCGCCGGCCTTCACGACCGCGATGTCGTCGCCGAACAGGTTGGCCTTCACCAGCACCTGCGAGGGGTCGGCGATGGTGAGGGCGTCGCGGCCCGTGTCCACCACGTCGCCGAGGGTCACGGCCAGGTCCACCACCACGCCGGAAATGGGGGAGATGATGGCGCTGGTGCCGGGATCTTCCCCCGGCGGCGGAGCCAGGCGCTCATACTGGGCGGCGTAAAGGTCCACCTGGGCCTGGGCGGATTGGACGGCGGCGCGGGCCTTGGCGGCATCCACCTGCCGCCGCTCCAGGTCGATCTGCGCCACGCGCCCGTTCTGGATGAGGACATTGCCACGGTCGAGCGCGGTCTCGGCGATCTTGGCGGCAACCTGCGCCTCCGCCAGGGCCGCCTTGGCGGCGGCGAGGCCATTGCGCGCGTCGAGCACGCCGCTGGCGTCGAGGGTGGCAAGGACCGCGCCGGCCTTCACCTGGTCGCCGGGACGCACGGCGAGGGACAGCACGCGCCCCTGGGTGCGCGGCTTCACACGGGCCACGCGCCGCTCGTCGAAGGCGACCATGCCAGGGGTGCGGATGACCTTCCGGATCTCGCGCTCCTCCGCCTTGGCGGTGGTGATGCCCAGCTCCTGGCGCAATTGAGGGGCCAGGCTCACCACATCGCCGTCGACCTGCGGGGCCGGGGCCTGCGCGCTCTTCACCGGCGGCGCCTCGGCCGCGGTGAGTGGCATGTAATAGGAGGCGGTTGTGCCCAGCGCGGCGAGTGCAGCACTGACGATAATGCCTTTTTGAATTGTATTCATGCGTCTTCAGTCCACGCAGACAGTTGTCGTCATGTGATGCGGGTCGCCGATTTGCTTCGTCTGCACGAGGGTGGCGTCATTCGACAGGCGCACCTCTTCCGTTCACCGGCCGCACAGGCCCGGCAGCGGATCGCAGCGATGTCTTTAAACGTCATGGCGCCGATCGGAGCCATTAAATTCGAGTTTAGAGTTATCTCGCCCGGGAATGCGCTATGACTTTAGGCATCAGCCGGCCATGCGAGGAAAAACCGGCGAAGGACGTGGGATGGCCAAGGTATTATTGATTGAGGATGACCGGGAAACCGCCGAGGAGGTGGTTGCGGACCTGCGCGGGCGCGGGCACGAGGTGCAGTGGGCCGACACCGGCCCCACCGGTCTCGACCTCGCCCGGGACCGGACCTGGGACATTCTCGTTACCGACCGGCTGTTGCCGGGGCGGGACGGGTTGAGCGTGCTTCAGGAATTGCGGAGCGAGGGAGTGCGCACGCCGGCTTTGGTGCTGAGCGCGCTCAGCAGTGTGGACGAGCGCATTCGCGGCCTCCGCGCGGGCGGGGATGACTACCTCGTCAAGCCGTTCGCCTTCGCCGAGCTGGCGGCGCGCATTGAGGCGCTGCTGCGGCGGCCGGCGGAGCCGAAGGAAACCCTGCTGCGTGTGGGCTCGCTGGAGCTGGACCTCATCTCCTCCACCGCCAAGCGCGGCGGGCGCGAGATAGAGCTTTTGCCGCGCGAATACAGACTTTTGGAATACATGATGCGGCGCCCGGGCCAGACCATCACGCGCGCCATGCTGTTCCAGGATGTGTGGAACTATAATTTCGTGCCGAAATCCAATCTCGTGGATGTCCATATCGGGCGTCTGCGGCACAAGCTCGATGGACCGGGTGAGCCGAGCCTGATCCAGAACGTTCGCGGTGTCGGCTTCGTTTTCAGCCCCGATGCATAATCTCTTCAAGACCACCGCTTTTCGCTGGGCATTCGCCATCGCGCTCTGGTCGGCGCTGCTTTCGCTCGCTCTGTTCGCCTTCGTGTATTGGCGCACGGTGACGTTCGCGCGCGAGCAGCTCGACCATATGGTGCTGCACGAGGCGCAGTTCGCCGCCGCGGCCCCCGCGGAAAGCGCGCACCGGCTGCAGATGTGGCTGATGGAAGACCTGCACAGCGTGCGCTTCGCCGCCTTGTTCGCGCCCGATGGGCGGCCGGTCGCCGGCAATCTGGGATACTTCCCGGCGGGGCTGCCCACCGACGGCGTCGCCCGGCGCATCCAGATGACGGTGCAGCTTGCCGGGCAGAGCGTTTCCGAGGAGCTTCGGGCGGTGGCCGTGCGGCTCGATGACGGGCAGCGACTGGTGGTCGCCCACGATTTGGACGAGGTGCAGCGTGGCCGCAGCGTGATGATGCGGGCCCTGGCGCTGGCGGCGGCGCCGACGCTGCTGCTCTCCATTCTCGGCGGCGTGGTGCTGGCCGCGCAGGCCCGCCGGCGCGTGTCCTCTGTCGAAGCGGTGCTCGCCAAGCTGATGCGCGGGGATCTGCAGCATCGCCTACCGGTGAACGGGACGGGCGATGAATTCGACCGGCTGTCCGCCGGCGTGAATGTGCTGCTGGCGGAGATCGAGCGGCTCATGGACGAGGTGCGCGGGGTGGGCGACAGCATCGCCCACGACCTGCGCACGCCGCTCACCCGCCTGCGCGCGCGGCTGGAGCGCAGCCGCGACGGGGCGCGGAGCATCGAGGAGTTCCAGCAGACCATCGACCAGGCGCTGGTCTGGCTCGACCAGACCCTGGCCCTCATCACCGCCGTGCTGCGCATCGGCGAGATTGAGCACGAGCGCCGGCGGGCTGCTTTCCAGCCCTTCGACCTCGCCCCGATGCTGCGCGAGGTGGCCGAGCTCTATGAGCCGACGGCGGAGGAAAAGGCGATCCGTATGACCGTCGACATCTCGGCGCGGGATGCGGTGGTGACCGGCGATTGCGACCTGATCTTCGAAGCCGTGGCCAACCTCGTGGACAATGCCGTGAAGTTCACGCCCGAGGGGGGCGCCGTGCGACTGGGGCTTCGGGAGGTGGAGGGCGCGCCGGTGATCAGCGTCGAGGATACCGGGCCCGGCATTCCGGTGCAGGAGCGGGATCAGGTGTTCAAGCGCTTCTACCGCTCCGCTCCGGAGCGGCACATCGATGGCAACGGGCTGGGCCTCAGCATCGTCGCGGCCATTGCCGCACTCCATGACTTCACCGTTCGGGTGGTGGAAGCGCCCGGCGGCGGCTGCCGGTTCGAGCTGGTCTGCCCCCGCTCGCCCGACGCCGACCGCGACGGGGGACGCGGCCGCGGAGCCAGGCGCATCGGGACCGGCGACGGCCTCCTGGCCTGCCGCCCGGTGCGAACCTGAGCCGGAGTTTCAACGACGCGATGGCCTGGACCGACAAGATGAAGCGCGTGGTGCCATTGATGCTGGTGGTCGTGGCGGTGGGGATGGGACCGGGCCGCATGGCCCTTGCCGCCTCCTCAGCCGCCTCCTCCTCCTCCGCGCCCGAGGGCCGGGCTGAAGAGCCGGGTGCGGACCTGGCCCGGCGGCGCATGGTGGCCGAAGGGCACCTGAAGTTCCTCTATGCCATGTATTTCGCGGTGAAGGGCTGCACCGAGGCGGCCCGCGAATTCTCGAAGCCCGATTTCCTGCCCCCGGTGAGCCTGGACGAGGTCCGGCGCCTGACGGCCACCGCCGATGCCGCCGCGCGCGAAGTGGGCGTGGATGTCGACCGCGCCTGGATCGTGGCGTCCCCCATCGGCCAGGCGACCGGCGAAGCATTGAAGAAGGATACGCCGGAGAATCTGAAAAAATGCCGGCAGACGGGCACCTTCGTGCGCTCGGTCCTGGCGCAGCTTCAGCTTTCCCTCACCGGCCTGGGCAGCAAGCGCTCCATCATCGAGAAGGACTTCTAGCGCGTTTCCCGCGTTTTCCTATCGGGTGGACGCTTGTTCTTGTCGTGACCTGACGGCCCGATGTGGACGGCGACCACCCAGGCGCGTGGCCAAGGGCCGTGAGCCAAGCTCCGCGGTCCTCGGCGTCAGCTCTTAGAGCGCGCGAGCTTTCCAGGCGCGCCGGCGCGTCAGCGCATATCGAACAGCTCCTGGTGAAACCTTTTTTCCACCGGAATGCCCTGGGCGGCGAAATCGGCGCGCAGGGCGGAGCCGAAGCCGGCGGGGCCGCAGAACCAGATGCTGGCTTCACGCCAATCGGGTACCACCTCGCGGATGCGCGCGCCGGTCAGGCGGCCGTCGCGTCCGCTGATGAGCACGTGCAGGCGCACATTGGCGGCCTCCGCATGTGCCGCCAGCCGGGCGAGCGCATCTTCGTCCACGTCGCTGGTGGTGTGGAAGAGGTGCGCCACCTGCCCCTGCGGCCAGTCGGGGGCATCGGTGTGCATGGCCATGTGCTTCATGCGGGCGAGGAATGGCGTGATGCCAATGCCGCCGCCGATCCAGATCTGGGTGCGGCAGTCGTCGTCGAAAGTGAAGCAGCCATAGGGGCCTTCGATGCGAACTTCCTGGCCCACGCGCAGCTTGTCCTTGAGGCGGCCGGTATGGTCGCCCAGCGCCTTGGTCACGAAGGTGATGCGTGGCTGTTCGGGGTGCCAGCCGGAAGCGATGGTGTAGGGGTGGGCACCCTCCGAGGCATCGGACATGGCGAAGGCGAACTGTCCCGGGCGGTGGCCCGGCCAGCCGTTGGGCACGTCGATGATGGTCTCGAGCGCCTTCACGCCGGGAAAATAGGTGAGCTGCGCGATGCGCCCCTTCACCTGCCGCGCGGCGCCCACGCGGCGCAGCAGCACCACGACCGCCGCATAGGTGCCGCCGGCGAGCAGCACGGCCATCACCACGCCCAGCGGCGTCATCCAGTCGGCGAACGTCAGCAGCACCACGGCATGGAACGCCAGCACCAGATACGCCACGGCGAGCAGCCGGTGGATCTTGTAGAACCAGCGGTAGGGAAAGGCGCGGATCAGCGCCAGGACGATCAGCGCCACGGCGGCGTAGAAGGCCCACTCGCCCACGCTCTCGGCCGTGCCGCGCAGGGTTGAGAAGAAGGCTTCCACGGGGTTCTCAATGGGCGGGCGCGGACCGCGCGGCGGGCGCACCAGCAGGCCCCAGCCCACCGCCCATTTCGGGCCCTGGGTCCAGAGCCAGTGGACGACCGAGACGACGAGGGCGGTGATGCCCAGCCATTTGTGCAGCCGGTACATCTTGTCGAGGCCGCCCAGCCAGCGCTCGGGCCAGCGCGGGCGCAGGGCGAGCATCATGGCCACGCTCATGACGGCCATGGCGAGCACGCCGGTATATTGGACGGCCACGGTGCGCACCGGAAAAAGGCCCCGGAGCTGGAACGCTCCCGGCTCGGCGGCGATCCAGAGCACCGACATGAGGACGAGGATGCCGAAAAGGGCCAGCTTGATGTGTCGCATGTCTGCGTGTCTCAATCTCCGTGGGCGCGGCGAGTCGCCTTTGACCGTGGGTCAGGCATAACCTCAAGCCACGACACCTGAAAGCACCTGATGTTGCATTGAGGGCGCTCAAGTCCGGTACCGATGCCGGGTCCTGTGCCTCCGTTTCGCTGTCCGGGCCCGCCTCCTCGTGCCAGCTGGCGCCGCGCGTAACGGTGTCGCGCGGGCATTCAAGCCGAGGTCCGGGCGCGGGGCCTCGCATGGCCCGCGCCACCGGCCGAGGGGCTGGGAACGCTCTTGGCGGAGCGGGGTTACCGCGCGGGGCCCCTCGGCCCCGCATCGTCGCGGCCGCCGTCGGGCCATGGCGTACCGGCCATCGGTTCCGCCGCAGCCTGCGCCATCCGCCTGCGGTGATGGTGACCGTCGTCATCCGCGCGGACGTGATCGTGGTGACGCGGGGCGTGGTCGCGCTCACGCGAGGCGTGGTCGCACTCACGCATGGGGCGCGCGTCGGCGTGGCGGCTTGCGTCGGCGTGCGTGGCGGCCGCCCGCTGTCCGTGCTGCCCGCTCCGCTCATGCCGCTGCTGCCGCTCCTGGCTGGCGGGCGCCGGGGCGGTGATGTCCGATCCGGCGAGGGCGATGCCGCTGCCCGAAGCGAGGAGAAGAAGGGTCGCGCCGATCAGCGTGAGGGTTCTCACGCGGGTCTTCACGTGGGTCTTCATGGAGAGCCTCCCGGTTGGCAGTGTCCGGCGGCATCCTTGCGCCCGCACCTGACAGCGACCTGAACCCGGTGCCGAGGGCCGTTCAGCTTCCCGTCAGCTTGGCGGTGGGAAAGCGCACGGTGGCCCGGAAGCCATCGGAGCGGCCTGGAACGGGCGAGGCCAGCTCCAGGCTCAGCCCCGCCCCGCGGCACACGGCGGCGCCGATGGCGAGGCCCAGGCCCGAGCCGTCGGCCTGGGTGGGGCCACGCTCGAAAGGCCGGGTCAGACGCGCGAGTTCACTGGCCGGCACCACGGCGCCGGCATTGGAGACGTCCAGCACGTCCTCGGCCAGCCGCACCGTCACCGGCGTGTCGGGGGCGCGATGCTTGAGGGCGTTCTCGATCAGGTTGCGGGCCAGGATGGCGAAGGCGTCGGGATCGATGTCGGAGACCGGACCGCCCTCGGTTGGGATGAGCACGTCAAGGTCGTCGGCCTGCTCGCTCTGGCGCGAGATCTCCTCGATCACGTGGCGCAGCACCGGGGCGAGGGGGGCGGGGGCCTCGGCCAAAAGGCCGCCGCCTTCGGCCTTGGCGAGCTGGAGCAGCTTTTCCGACAGGCGCGAGAGGCGTTTCAGCGCCGTGGCGATGGCCCGTGCGCGCTCGCGTTCCGGCCCTTCGTGCAGCTCCGCCATCAGGCGCTGGGTCTGCGCCAGAGCGGCGGCGATGGGAGTGCGCAGCTCATGGGCGCTGTTGGCGGTGAAGCCGCGTTCCGCCTCCAGCGCGCCGCGCAGGCGCTCCAGCAAGGCGTTCACCGAAGAGGCGACCGGCGCGATCTCCTCCGGCAGCCCGGACGCCGCCACGGCCGACAGGTTTCCCCGGCCCCGGGCCTCGATGGCGGTGCGGAAGGCCACCACCGGCCTCAGGGACAGGCGGATGGCGAGCCAGACGGCGACCAGCGCGATGGGCACCAACGCCACCAGCGGCCAGATGAGCGCCATCACCGCGCTGCGCACCGCATTCTTGCGGTGGCCGAGATGCTCGGCCGTGGTGACCGAGATGGTGCCCTGCACGGCGGAGATGGTGAAGGTGCGCAAATGGTGGGTGGTGTGGAAGCCGGGGGCGAGCGCACGCGGAATGTCCATCAGGTCGGCGTCGCTGGATTGCAGCAGCTCGCGCCCGGCCGCGTCGCGCACCACGTAGGAGATGTATTCGCGGTGGGTGCCGATGGGCGCCATGCGCTGGGGGGCGTCGCCGTCCTCGCGGGAGAGGAGTTCGGAATAGGCGAGGGGCAGCACCCGCTGGGCCACCTCTTCGAGGGCGCTGTCGAACACGTCGTCGATCTCGCGGCGCAGCACCAGGCCGGCCACCGTCGCCGCCGCGAGCCAGAGCGCGGTGACCGAAACAGCGAGCCAGAGCCCCAGGCGCCGGCCCAGGCTCCAGCGGCGGGCGGGGCGGGCTGCGTTCACGCGCCCGCTCCCGGCGTGCCCAGGCGATAGCCCATGCCGCGCACGGTCTCGATGGCGTCCGCGCCCAGTTTCTTACGCAGGCGGGCGATGTAGACTTCGATGGTGTTGCTCTCCACTTCCGCGTCGAACGAATAAAGCCGCTCTTCCAGCTGGGGCTTGGACATGAGCTGGTTGGGCCGCTGCACCAGCGCCTCGAACAGCGACCATTCGCGCGCGGTGAGCGAGATGGCGCGCCCGCCGCGGCGGACCGAGCGGGCAGCAAGGTCGATTTCGAGATCGCCGACGGTGACGAGCGGGTTGGGATTGCCCGCATAGCGCCGCCCCACCGCGCGGATGCGGGCGGAGAGCTCGTAGAGGTCGAACGGTTTCACGAGATAATCGTCGGCGCCCGCGTCGAGGGCGGCGATGCGGTCGGAGATCTGGTCGCGGGCGGTGAGGACGATCACCGGGGTCACATCGCCGGCGGCGCGAATGCGCTTCAGGAAATCGGAGCCGCGCCCGTCCGGCAGCATGAGATCCAGGAGCACGAGCTCGAACACGGCGGCATGGAGGGCGGCATCGGCCTCGCCGAGGCGGGTCACCCAATCGGCGCCGTGCCCATCGGCCACGAGCTGGTCACGCACGGCCGTGCCGAGAATCGGGTCGTCTTCCACCAGCAGAATGCGCATCTCTCACCTCGGCGCGGAACAGGCCAACCCGGAGCGTCCTTCGCCAGCCGTGCAGCGGGCTCTCGGCGGAACCGCGAAGGCGTGAAAAGGCTGGAGGATGTCCGGTGAATGGCCGCCATGGCATATAGTGTAGCCCGGCGGGCGGGCCATGGGGCGCGCGAATGCGCCGCGCCGTTCAGGTGGCCGTCAGCTCCGCGTGCTTCTGCTGGACGCGGGGCGTGCGAAGGAGAGTGAAGGTGAAAAGCGCAGCGTTCGCGGGCGGTCTCGCCATGGTCTGCCTCGCCACGGTGAGCCTGGGCGCCGTGGGTCTCGGCGCGGGCCCGGCGATGGCCGGACCCCATTGCGATGTGCCCCTTGCTCAATGGCAGCCGCGCGCCGCCCTTCAGAAGAAGCTGGAGGCGGAGGGTTGGACCGTGCTGTCCATCCGTTCCGACGACGGCTGCTACAAGGTGCGGGCTACCAATGCCCAGGGCCGGCGGCTCAAGGCCAAATACGACCCCGCCAGCCTGGAGCCCGTGGCCCGCGCGGATGACGCCCCGGACGACGACTGAGGTCGGCCGGGGCGGGTTTGCGGGAGTGCGTCAGCGCTGGCTGTCGGCCATGTGGGCGCGGTAGCCGCCCTGGCGTTCCAGCATCCAGCCGGGATATTCCGGCGGCAGGGCGCTCGCCGCATCCAGCGCCGTGAGCTCCTCGGTGGACAGGCGCACGCGGGTGGAGGCGAGATTGTCGGCCAGCTGGTCCGGCCGCTTCGCCCCGACGATGACGCTGGTCACCACGCTCTGGTGCAGCAGCCAGGCCAGGGCGATCTGCGCCACGCTCACCCCATGGGCCTCGGCGATGGGCCGCATGGCGTCGATCACCCCATAGCCCCGGTCGCGGTTCACGGGCGGGAAGTCGAAGGCGGCACGGCGGCCGCTGCCGGAGGCCTCGTCCGAGCGGCTGTACTTGCCGGAGAGCAGGCCGCCGGCGAGCGGGCTCCACACCATCAGCCCCAGCCCCTCGGACTTCAGCATGGGCACGATCTCGCGCTCGAGGTCGCGGCCCGCCAGGGTGTAATAGGCCTGCAGCGACAGGATGGGCGCCAGCTGGCGGGCGGCGGCGATGCCGATGGCCTTGACGATCTGCCAGGCTGCCCAGTTCGACAGGCCGATGTAGCGGACGTGGCCCTGGCGCACGAGGGTGTCGAGCGCCTCCAGCGTTTCCACGATGGGCGTGGCGGCGTCGAAGCCATGGATCTGGTAGAGGTCGATATGGTCGAGCTGGAGCCGCTGAAGGCTCGCCTTGCACTGGTCGAGGATGTGCTTGCGCGAGGCGCCGCGGGCGTTCGGGCCTTCGCCCATGGGGCCCAGCACCTTGGTGGCGATGACGAGATCATCGCGCGAGAGCCCCAGATTGCGGATGGCGCGGCCGAGGATGCGCTCGCTCTCGCCGCCCGCATAGACATTGGCGGTGTCGATGAAGTTGACGCCGGCCTCCACGGCCGCCTTCACCAGCGCGTCGGCTTCTTCCTGGTGGAGCTGGCCGATCTGGGCCCACATGCCCTCATTGCCGCCGAACGTCATGGTGCCGAGGCAGATCTCGGAAACGAAAAGGCCGCTGGGGCCGAGCTGACGATAACGCATGGTCATGCTCCTTATGGCGGGACAACCCGTGCCGATGACATAGGCCCGCCGGCCGCCCCGGCGCGACGCGGATCCTCGCGCTCTCTTGCCCGATTCTCTCAAAACGCCGGGCGGGGCTTTTCCCGCCCGCGCGGTGGCCTACTTTAGGGCCATGAGTGATGATCTCCTCGACCGGCCCCGCGAGCTGCTCTGGCAGCAATGGCAGCGCTTTGGCCGCGAGACGCCGCTGGAGGGGCTGCGGCTGATGGTGGCGCAGGAGCCGTCCGGCCTGCTGCACGCGGTCTATCAGGCGTCCTTCTGTGGTGTGCTGCAAGGCGCGAAGATGAGCCTTCTGGGTGAGCGCGCCTTTCGCTACGACACTGGCAAGTGCCTGATCGCCTCAATGGACCTGCCCATCACCGCCCAGATCGTCGAGGCGAGCGCGGAGCGGCCCTACATGGCGTTCAGCCTTGCCGTGGACCCGGCCATGATCGCCGACCTGCTGCTGGATGCTGCGGAGGAGCCGGCCACGGGAGGCTTCGCCTCCATCGCGGTGTGCCGGATGGAAGCCGATCTGCTCGACCCCTTGGGCCGGCTGCTGGCGATGCTGGATTCCCCGCGCGACCTCGCCGTGCTCTCGCCCTTGATCCGGCGCGAGATGGTGTGGCGGCTGCTCAACGGCCCCCATGGCGCTATGCTGCGCCAAGTGGGGCTTGCCGACAGCCGGCTGGCGCGCATCGCCCGCGCGGTGGCGTGGATCCGCGATCATTTCGCGGAAACGCTGCGCGTGAGCGATCTCGCCGCCCTGGTGGGGATGAGCCTTGCCAGCTTCCACCGCCACTTTCGCGCCGCCACCGCCATGTCGCCCATCCAGTTCCAAAAGCAGATCCGCCTGCAGACCGCTCGGCGCATGCTGCTCTCCGACGGGGTGGAGGTGGCCAATGTGGGGTTCTCCATCGGCTATGAGAGCCCGTCCCAGTTCAGCCGCGACTATCGCCGGCTGTTCGGCGAGCCGCCGGGCCGCGACGGCGCGCTGATGCGCGGCGGCGTCCTCTCATCCCTGGAGCTCTAGGGCGCTTCGAGCGGAGGGGCGCCGGTTCGGGTAAACGCAATGCGCTCGGGGGAGGCTCCGCCCCATTGCCCTGGCGTGAGAAATGGGGGGAAACCGCTCAGCCTAAGGTCGTCCCCCTTCTGTCGCCTGATTATGCTAACCCCACAGGGCGCCTTGGATGGCGGCGAGGCGCAGGGAGCGGGCGGATGCGGGTCCTCATTACCGGAAACATGGGCTATGTCGGCTCTGTGCTCACGCGCTACCTCAAGGGAGCGAACCCGGACATCGAGCTGATCGGCTATGATGCGGGCTTCTTCGGCCATGCGTTGACAGGGGCGGAGCGGCTGCCCGAATCCGTGCTCGCGCGCCAGCATTTCGGCGATGTGCGCGCGTTTCCCGCGGAGCTGCTGGAGGGCGTGGACGCGGTGGTGCATCTGGCCGCCATCTCCAACGATCCCATGGGCAAGGAGTTCGAGGAGGTCACCGGCGCCGTGAACCGCGACGCCAGCGTGCGCATCGCCCGCCTGGCGGCGCAGAGCGGCGTGCGGAATTTCGTCTTCGCCTCTTCCTGCTCCATGTATGGCGCCACCGAGGGCAGCCCGCGCAAGGAGGGCGACCCGACCAACCCGTTGACCGCCTATGCCCGCTCCAAGATCGGCACGGAAAGCGACCTGCGTGACGCGCCGCTCGGCGACATGGTGTTCACCTCCCTGCGCTTCGCCACCGCCTGCGGCATGTCCGACCGGCTGCGGCTCGACCTGGTGCTGAACGATTTCGTGGCCTGCGCCCTCACCCGCGGCGAAATCTCCGTGCTCAGCGACGGCACGCCCTGGCGGCCGCTGATCGATGTGGAGGACATGGCCCGTGCCATCGCCTGGGCCATCGGCCGCACGCGGGAGAATGGCGGGCCCTGGCTGGCCGTGAATGCGGGCCGCGACGAGAATAACTACCAGGTGCGCGACCTGGCCGAGGCGGTGGCGCGTCATGTTCCCGGGGTGAAGGTGAGCATCAATACCGACGCTCCGCCGGACAACCGCTCCTACCGGGTGGATTTCGCCCTGTTCCGCGCTTTGGCGCCGGATAACATCCCGCAGGTGTCCCTCGACCGCTCCATCGAGCGGCTGGTGGACGGGTTCCGGCGCATGGATTTCAGGGACGCGAATTTCCGCGAGTCGCCTTATATGCGGCTCAACATGCTGCGCCGGCACATGGCCGCCGGCCGGCTCGGCGCCGATCTGCGCTGGGTGGCCGGGCAGGCCTGACCGGTGATGCCGGCCGTGCCATGGCGCAGAGCGGGGCTGCACCAGGGCACCACGGGCGCGAAGGCGCCGGGCCGGATTGTTCTTCACTCTCCCCGATCACAGGGCTCGCCGATGAAGTGCCGCCACTGCTCCGCTCCCCTGGCGCACACCTTTCTCGATCTGGGCTTCGCGCCGCCGTCCAACGCCTATCTCTGCGCGGCGGACCTGCACCGGCCGGAGGTCTATTTCCCGCTGAAGGTGAAGGTGTGCGACCGCTGCTGGCTGGTCCAGACCGAGGATTATGCCGCCGCAGACGCGCTCTTCACCCCGGGCTATGCCTATTTCTCCAGCACCTCTTCCAGCTGGCTCGCCCATGCGGCCCGCTATGTGGAGAAGATGATCGGCAAGCTTGAGCTCGATGCCGGCAGCTTCGTCATCGAGGTCGCCTCCAACGACGGCTATCTCCTGAAGAACTTCGTCGCCGCCGGCATTCCGTGCCTGGGCATCGAGCCCACGGCGAGCACCGCCGACGCGGCCGAGAAGCTGGGCATTCCGGTGCTGCGCAAGTTCTTCGGGGCGGCGGTGGGGCGCCGGCTGGCCGCTGAGGGGCAGCAGGCGGATCTCGTCATCGGCAACAACGTCTATGCCCATGTTCCCGACATCAATGACTTCACCGCCGGCCTTGCCGCCGTGCTGAAGCCCACGGGCACCATCACGCTGGAGTTTCCGCACCTCATGCGGCTGATCGATGAGGCGCAGTTCGACACCGTCTACCACGAGCACTTCTCCTACCTGTCGCTGCGCACCGTCGGCCGGCTGTTCGCCAGCGCCGGGCTACGGGTGTTCGACGTGGAGGAGCTGCCGACCCATGGCGGAAGCCTGCGGATTTTCGGCTGCCATCACGAGGATGCCCGGCCCACCAGCGCGGCGGTGCATGACCTCTTGGCCCTGGAGCGGGAGCGCGGCCTGGAGGATCTCGCCACCTACAGCGCGTTCCAGGCGCGGGCGGACCGGATCAAGGACGACCTTCTGTCCTTCCTCATCGCGCAGAAGCGGGAAGGCCGGCGGGTCGCCGCCTATGGCGCCGCGGCCAAGGGCAACACCCTGCTGAACTATGCCGGCGTGAAGCCCGACCTTCTGCCCTTCGTGTGCGATGCAGCCCCCTCCAAGCAGGGGCATTTCATGCCCGGCAGCCATATTCCGATCCTGCCGCCTTCCGCGCTGTTGGAGCAGCCCGTCGATGACGTGCTCATCCTGCCGTGGAACATCGCGGATGAGGTGCGCCGGCAGAATGCGGAGCTCGCCGCGCGCGGCACCCGCTTCGTCACGGCGGTGCCCCGGCTGCAGATTTCATGAGCGCCGCGGACGCCGGACCCGCGCAAGGTTCGTCCCGTAATCCTCGATCTCCGCGCGCGGGCGCGGCCGTTGCGGGTGCGGGGCGCACCCGGGGAAGGGCGGGGTGATGAAGGCGCTATACGAGCAAACCGGGTTGCCCGTGCTGCAGAACCGTGTCTATGCCACCGCGCGGGAGGCGCAGGCGTGCCAGCTGGGTGACGTGCGGCTGGTGCAGGATCCAGCCACGGGCCTCGTGTTCAACGCGGCCTTTCGGCCCGAGCTCGTGATCTACGACAGCAATTACCACAACGAGCAGTCCCTCAGCTCCGCCTTCGTCCGGCATCTGGAGGAGGTGCGCGAGATCATCGCCCGCCGGCTCGGCCGGGAGCGGCTGGTCGAGGTGGGCTGCGGCAAGGGCTTCTTCCTGGAGATGCTGCTGGCGGCCGGGTTCGACATCGTCGGCTTCGATGCCGCCTATGAAGGCGACAATCCCCGGATCCAGCGGCGCTTCTTCGAGCCGGGAATGGGCATGTCCGGCGACGGGCTCATCCTGCGCCATGTGCTGGAGCATATCGCCGACCCGGTCGCTTTCCTGCAGAATCTGAAGGTCGCGAACGGTGGGCAGGGGCTCATCTATATCGAGGTGCCCTGCCTCGACTGGATTCTGGAGAATCGCGCCTGGTTCGACATCTTCTATGAGCATGTGAACTATTTCCGCCTGGCCGACCTGAACAAGATGTTCGGCACCGTGGTGGAAAGCGGGCGGCTGTTCGGCGGGCAATATCTCTATGTGGTGGCCGATCTCGCCACCGTTCAGGCGCCCGCATTCGTGCCCGGTGACGCCGTCACCGTCCCCGAGAACTTCGCCGCCTCCCTGGCGACCATGGACGGCGCGGGCGGGGCGATCTGGGGATGCGCCTCGAAGGGGGTGATCTACGCCCTGCTGCGCGCGCGCGCCGGACATCCGGTCGATCTCGCCATCGACATCAATCCGGCGAAACAGGGCCGGCACATGCCCGTCACCGGCCTGCGCGTTCATGCGCCGGATGAGGGACTGGCCCTGCTGGCACCGGGATCCACCATCTACATCATGAATCCGAACTACGCGGACGAGATCCGCGCCATGTCGCACCATGCCTACCGCTATGTCGAGGTCGGAAATGACTGAGTTCGAACAGGAAAGAGAAGCCCGCATCGCGGCCCTCGGCACGGACGCCCAGCTGCGTCAGGACACCGGGCGCTTCATGCTCAGCTCCATCAACGCCAAATATTCCTACAATTTCTCCTGGATGGGCCGGCCGATCATCCAGTATCCGCAGGATATCTGCGCGATGCAGGAGCTGATCTGGTCGGTGCGGCCCGACCTCATCATCGAGACCGGCATCGCCCATGGCGGCTCGCTGATCTTCAGCGCCTCCATGCTGGCCCTGCTCGACCTGACCGATGCCATCGAGGCGGGCACGCCGATGGACCCGCGCGCGAGCCGGCGCAAGGTGATCGGCGTGGACATCGACATTAGGGCCCATAACCGCGCGGCCATCGAGGCCCATCCCATGGCCTCGCGCATCGAGATGATCCAGGGCTCCAGCATCGCCCCGGAGATCGTGGCCGAGGTCAAGCGCCGGGCGGAAGGCCACGCGCGCATTCTCGTCTGCCTCGACAGCAACCATTCCCACGACCATGCGCTGGCGGAGCTAGAGGCCTATGCCCCGTTGGTGAGCGCCGACAGCTATTGCGTGGTGTTCGACACCATCGTCGAGGACCTGCCGAAGGGCCTGTTCCACGATCGCCCCTGGGACGTGGGCAACAATCCCAAGACCGCCGTCCATGCCTATCTGAAGGGGCATCCGGAGTTCGAGATCGACGTGGCGATCCAGAACAAGCTCCAGATCACCGTTGCGCCCGACGGCTTCCTGAAGCGCGTCAAGGCCTGAGCTGACGGGGCGCTGCGGCGCCCGTCCCACACCGGGGGCAAGCGGCTGGCGTCTTGGTCCCGGTTCAGGATCGGGCCCGCGTATCAGGCTCCGGCGCCGCAATGGGCCAGCAGCAGCTCGGTGAAGGCGTCCGCCTGCTCCACATTGGAGAGGTGGGCGCAATCGAGCTTGGCCACATGGGCGCTGGCGATGGACTGGGCCAGACGCAGCCCTTCCTCCGGCGGCGTAGAGGGGTCCTGGGTGCCGACGATCACCAGGGTTGGCGCGCGGATCAGCGGGGCGGTGAGGCGAAGGTCCATGTCGCGGATGGCGGCGCAGCAGCCGGCATAACCCTCGGCCGCGGTGGCGTTGAGCATGGCGCGCACCGGCGCCACGCGCTCGGGATGGGCGGCGAGGAAAGCGGGGGTGAACCACCGCATCAGCACGCTTTCCGTCAGGGCGGCCACGCCGCCGTCCAGTACGGCGTTAATCCGCTCGTCCCATACCGAGGCGAGCCCCATGTGGGCGGTGGTGTTGGCGAGCACCAGCCCGGTTACGCGCTCCGGCACCCGGGCGGCCAGCCACTGCCCCACCATGCCGCCCAGGGACAGGCCGCAGAAATGCACATGCTCGACGCTCAGCGTGTCCATGAGCTCGACCACGTCGCGCCCCAGCCGGTCCATGCCATAGGCGCCCACCGGCACGTCCGAGCGGCCGTGGCCCCGGCAGTCGTAGCGCAACACCCGGAAGGTCTCGGCGAGTGCGGGTATCTGCGGGTCCCACATCTCCAGCCGGGTGCCGAGGGCGTGGGACAGCAGCAGAACCGGCGCGTCCGCCGGCCCGTCAAAACGGTAGGCGAGGCGGCATCCGTCTCCGAGGGTCACATGACCCAGGCTCTCATAACCCAGGCTCTCATGACCCAGGCGCTCTTGGCCAATGGACTCGTCTGCCGCTGGGGGCGTCATCGTCATCCTCCACCTTGCGCCTAGCTCCGGCGCGGGCCGGAGCAGGCTGGTACCGGGAGGAAAACGCATTTTGCCGCCCGCTCCAACCCTTTTGCAGGGGAATGCGTCAGGTGGGCTTGCCGGGGTGCCGCTCGGCCGCCAGGTGGCGGTGCAGGGTCGAGCGGTGGATGCCGAGCCGCCGCGCCGCCATGGAAATGTTGCCGTTGCAAGCGGCAAGGGCGGCCTGGATGGTGGCGCGCGTCACCGTCTGAAGGTCATCCTCGCGGAGGGTGTCCGCTACGTCCGCAGGGGCATCGCGCGGGCCGTCGCGCAGATCAGCGCGCAGGTCCGCGGGCAGGGCTTCAGGGCCCAGAATGCCGCCGGGTTCGGCCAAAGCATGCAGCACCTTGAGCGTACCCACGAACTGCCGGAAGTTGCCAGGCCAGGAGTAGCACGCCAGGGTCGCGACGCATTCGGGCGAAAGGGCGGGCGCATCGCCCTCACCCGCCAGCTCCCGCCAGAAGTGCCGCACCAGGGCCTCGCGCTCGGGCAGGTGTCGCAGCGCCGGCAGCGCCACCGTGTACTGGGCGATGCGGAAATAGAGGTCGGCGCGGAAGGTGCCGGCATCCACCAGCTGCTTCAGGTCGCGGTGGGTGGCGCAGACCAGGTGGAAATCGACGGGCACGGGCTTGCCGCCCCCCAGTGGCGTGACTTCCCGCTCTTGCAGCACCCGCAACAGGCGGGTCTGGAGCGCCAGCGGCATGTCGCCGATCTCATCCAAGAAGAGAACGCCGCCATCGGCCTCGCGCAGAAGGCCCTTGAAGCCGGCTCGGCGGGCGCCGGTGAAGGCGCCGTCCTCATAGCCGAACAGCTCGGACTCGATGAGCCCCTCCGGCAAGGCGGCGCAGTTCACCGCCGCGAACGGCCGCTGCGCGCGCTGCGAGCGGGCGTGGATCTGGCGGCTGAAGACCTCCTTGCCCGAACCGGTCTCGCCCTGGATCAGCACCGGCACGCCAGCATCAAGCAGGCGCACGGCGCGGCGCAGGGCCTCGGCGGTGACGGCATCGAAGCAAGGCTCGGGCGACTGGCGTGACAGGGCCGCGGGCAGCGGTTCCGCCGGCGTCGCTGTCGGCGCCGGGGCGCTGACAGCGCGGCTGCCGTCCGGCTGCGCGGCGGAGGTCCGGGACGAGGCATGGCGGGACGGCTGCTGCTCCATGCGGGCATGCAGGGTGTCGCCGCGGGTGCTGCGCACGCGCCGTACCTCCGCGCTCCGGCCCAGGCTGCCCTCGAACAGCTCGCTGTAGCGGCAGGTTCCCAGGGCATCCCAGCCGAGGCTGAGCTGGGCGAGGCCCCAGCGGTTGGCGGCCACCAGGCGATAGTTCTCGAACACCAGGATGCCTTCGCGGCTGGTGCCCAGGAAGCTGGCATCGGTGTGGAAGCGCACCACGGTATGCCCGGGGAAGGCGCCCTCGAACAGGCGGTGCTCCACCTGGTTCACGGCCAGCTGCACCAGCCCCAGAGCGTGCATCTGCGCCACCGCCGAGGGGCCGGACAGGTCCAGCAGGCCCACCACCTCGCCGAAGGGATCGAGAATGGGTGCCGCCGCGCAGCTCAGGATGCCGTGGGCCTCCGCATAATGCTCGGCGCCGCGCACCTCCAGTGGCCGGCGCTCCACCAAAGCGGTGCCGATGGCGTTGGTGCCGATCGCGGTTTCGCTCCAGTTCACGCCCGGCAGCAGGGAGACCTGGGCCGCGCGATCGGCGAATTCCGCCGAGCCGATGGTGTCCAGCACCAAGCCTGAGGGATCGGTGAGGATGACGATGCTGCCGGTGACGGCGGCATCCGCGTGGAGCGCCTCCAGCTCCGGCCGGCAGCGCCGGCGCAGGGTTTCCGCCCGGTCACGGTGCTGGCGCAGCTCGCCCGCGGTGACGGGCTCGGGGGCGACGCGTCCGCCCGGCGGCAGGCCGCGCGCGGCGCAGCGCGTCCAGGAGCGCAGGATCGGCTCAGCCACGCCAGTGCAGATCGCTTCCCCGGAGAAGAAGCGCTGGCGCGCGGCAACCAGCGCCTCGTGCGAGAACAGGTGGGCGTCGCGGGACGGGATGGTCTGCAGCATCGGCACCTCGGGACGTTTTCGCTCCCAAATGACGGGTGTTGCAAAATGCGACACCTGTCGTTCCGTGTTGTTCTTATGGGCGACAGTCTCGCACGACTGTTCATGCCGCGTCCAGCTCCGGCCAAAGTGGAGTGGATCCAGCCTTGACCTGAAGTGCAGCCGCACAACAACTTACCGCACTGCAAGAATAAAAGTTCCGCATCCGGCCGGCAATTGGCACGAGGGCTGCGATAGGATGCGCGACCCACAGTGGGAGGAAACCATGAACAAGCCAGAATTCCTCAATCAGGACAAGGCCTCGCCCTTCAAGGCCCGGTACGGGAACTTCATCGGCGGCACCTTCGTGGAGCCGGTGAACGGGCGCTATTTCGAGAACATCTCGCCCATCAACGGTAAAGTGATCTGCGAAGTGGCGCGCTCCGATGAGCACGACATCGAGAAGGCCCTCGACGCCGCCCACGCCGCCAAGGACGCCTGGGGTCGCACCCCGGCCGCCGAGCGCGCCCTGATCCTGAACCGCATCGCCGACCGGATGGAGGCGAATCTCGACCTGCTCGCGCTGGCCGAGACCTGGGACAACGGCAAGCCCATCCGTGAGACCACGGCGGCGGACATTCCGCTGGCCATCGACCACTTCCGCTATTTCGCGGCCTGCGTGCGCTCCCAGGAAGGCGCGCTCTCCGAGATCGACCACGACACCATCGCCTATCACTTCCACGAGCCGCTCGGCGTGGTGGGCCAGATCATTCCCTGGAACTTCCCGATCCTGATGGGCGCGTGGAAGCTGGCCCCGGCCATCGCCGCCGGCAATTGCGTGGTGCTGAAGCCGGCGGAGCAGACCCCGGCCTCCATGCTGGTGCTGGCCGAGCTGATCGCCGACATCCTGCCCGCCGGCGTTCTCAACGTCGTGAACGGCTTCGGCCTGGAGGCCGGCAAGCCGCTCGCCTCCTCCAAGCGCATCGCCAAGATCGCCTTCACGGGTGAGACCGGCACCGGCCGCCTCATCATGGGCTATGCCAGCCAGAACCTCATCCCGGTTACCCTGGAGCTGGGCGGCAAGTCGCCGAACATCTTCTTCTCGGATGTGGCGGCGGAAGACGACGACTTCTTCGACAAGGCGATCGAAGGCTTCGTGATGTTCGCCCTCAACCAGGGCGAAGTGTGCACCTGCCCCAGCCGCGCCTTGATCCAGGAAAGCGTCTATGACCGCTTCATGGAAAAGGCGCTGAAGCGCGTCGCCGATATCAAGCAAGGCTCGCCGCTCGATCCCTCCACCATGATCGGCGCCCAGGCCTCCAGCGAGCAGATGCACAAGATCCTGAGCTATATCGAGATCGGCAAGGCGGAAGGCGCCAAGGTGCTGATCGGCGGTGAGCGCAACGCCCTGGAAGGGGACCTTTCGGAAGGCTTCTATGTGAAGCCCACCGTGTTCCTGGGCAACAATTCCATGCGCATCTTCCAG
This sequence comes from Xanthobacter variabilis, assembly GCF_043831965.2. Lineage (NCBI taxonomy): Bacteria > Pseudomonadati > Pseudomonadota > Alphaproteobacteria > Hyphomicrobiales > Xanthobacteraceae > Xanthobacter > Xanthobacter variabilis. The sequence continues at coordinate 658,126 of NZ_CM195533.1, read as the reverse complement.
GAAGAGATCTTCGGCCCCGTGGTGTCTGTGACCACCTTCAAGGATGAGGCGGAGGCGCTCTCCATCGCCAATGACACTCTGTTCGGCCTGGGCGCCGGCGTGTGGACGCGCGATGGCTCTCGCGCCTACCGCTTCGGCCGCGCCATCGAGGCGGGCCGCGTGTGGACCAACTGCTACCACGCTTATCCCGCCCATGCGGCGTTCGGCGGATACAAGCAGTCGGGCATCGGGCGCGAGACCCACAAGATGATGCTGGACCATTACCAGCAGACCAAGAACCTGCTGGTGAGCTACAGCCCGAAGAAGCTCGGCTTCTTCTGAGCGGATCCGCGCCTTCTGGTGAAGGCGCGGCGCCAGACGTGGCCGGCGGCGGGGCGGGGATGCCCGGCATCCTCACTTTCATCCGTCCCGCCGCCGGGAACAAAGGATCACCGGCACCGTTCTTGGGGCAGTGGACTCCATCCTGTCCCAAGGCGGCGTCTGAAACGACCCGCGGACCGGCCGCGGACAACCGCTCAAGGAGGAACGAACGGCCATGATCGAGGCCGGAGGCCAGTTTCCCCCTGGCTTCCGGCGGCCGTCGATTCGTGCCTGTCGTTGATCCGGACATCGACAGCGATCTCGCAGCCGTGGCGCTCCTTGCCGTGAGTGGTGCGGTTCGGTCTCCCCCTCACTCGGCTGCGCGCCAGCCATCCCCCACATGCCAGCCAGCGCCCGAAACGCATGAGCACCGGGCGCTGCCAGCGGGATGACCAATTGCTGTGTTTCCCGCGCCAGGGCGCCGGTTCATGTCCGGGCCGCTGCTGCGGGGGCCTGGGGCGCGAGCGGCGGGGCCGGCCGTGCATCGTCGCGCGCGTTCCCTGTCAAAGCCGGGGGTGCCGGGGGCCTGGCCTTCGGGCCCGTCGGATGGGAACGAAAGGGAAGAGCATGACGAAGACCATGAAGGCCGCTGTCGTTCACGCGTTCGGAAAGCCCCTGTCCATTGAGGAGGTGCCGGTGCCGACGCCGGGCGCGGGGCAGATCCTGGTGAAGATCGCGGCCAGCGGCGTGTGCCATACCGACCTTCACGCCGCCGAGGGCGACTGGCCGGTGAAGCCGAAGCCGCCTTTCATTCCCGGCCACGAGGGCGTGGGCTATGTGGCCGCCGTCGGCGCGGGCGTGAAGCATGTGAAAGAAGGCGACCGGGTGGGCGTGCCGTGGCTCTACACCGCCTGCGGCCATTGCAAGCATTGCCTGGGTGGCTGGGAAACCCTGTGCGAGGACCAGCAGAACACCGGCTATTCCGTGAATGGCGGCTTCGCCGAATATGTAGTGGCGGACCCGAACTTCGTGGGCCACCTGCCGGCCAACATTTCCTTCACGGAGATCGCCCCCATCCTGTGCGCGGGCGTCACCGTCTATAAGGGCTTGAAGGTGACGGACACCAAGCCCGACGATTGGGTGGTGATTTCCGGCATCGGCGGCCTCGGGCACCTCGCCGTGCAATATGCCAAGGCCATGGGCCTCAACGTAATCGCCGTGGACATCGACGACACCAAGCTCGATCTTGCCCGCTCGCTGGGGGCCGCGCTGACGGTCAACGCCCGCACCACCGATCCGGTGGCCTTCGTGAAGAAGGAGGTGGGCGGGGCCCAGGGCGTGCTGGTCACCGCCGTCTCGCCCAAGGCGTTCGAGCAGGCCCTGGGCATGGTGGGGCGCGGCGGCACCGTCTCCCTCAACGGCCTGCCACCGGGCGATTTTCCCCTCTCCATCTTCGATACGGTGTTGAACGGCATCACCGTGCGCGGCTCCATCGTCGGCACCCGGCTCGACCTGCAGGAGGCGCTCAATTTCGCGGGCGAGGGCAAGGTGAAGGCCACCATCCACACCGACAGGCTGGACAACATCAACACCATCTTCGATCGCATGCATAAGGGCGACATCCAGGGCCGCATCGTGCTCGACTTCGAGGGCTGACAGCGGGCGCGCCCCGGCTTGCGCCCAGGCCGGGGCGGCTCCCCGCCGCGGGGCCGTGCTGTGCGTGCCGGCGGCCGGGCATCTGCCTATTTTTTGACCTCCGGTGCGCAATGACAGGTTTTCGCCTGAAAACTGGCCTTGTCCTTGCTCCCTCCCCATCGGCTTAAGGTCCATGGAGAGTTTCGAATGTCAGACGATGCCCTGCACCCGGTCGTCGTAGCGAAGAAGACGGTCGAGGCTAACAATATGGTCTCGCTGGAGCTGGTGGATCCCGCAGGCGCGGAGCTGCCCGGCTTCACGCCCGGCTCGCACATTGATGTGACGATCCCCGGCGGGTTGGTGCGCCAGTATTCGCTGTTCAACAGCGCCGACGAGCGCAACCACTATCTCATCGGCGTGTGGAAGGATGCCAACAGCCGTGGCGGCTCGCTGGCCATGTATGAGAACGTGAATGTGGGCGACACCCTGCAGGTGAGCGCACCGCGCAACCGTTTCGCGGTGCCCAAGGGCACGGCCCGCGCCGTGCTGATGGCGCGCGGCATCGGCGTCACGCCCATTCTCAGCATCGCCGACCACCTGAAGAAGAAAGAGGTTCCCTTCGAGCTGCACTATGTGTTTGCCGGCGGTTCTCCGGGCTCGTTCCAGGGCACCATCGAGGCGTCCGCCTTCGCGGAGAACACCACCTTCTATCTGGAAGGCGCGCAGCCGCCCTTCAATCCGGCCAACATCCTCGCCGATCGACCCGATGACACCGAGCTGTTCCTGTGCGGCGTGGACTGGTGGATGGACCCCATCGCCAAGACCGCGCAGCAGAAGGGCTTCGGCGTCAATCGCATCCACATGGAGCGGTTCGGCGGCAAGGCGCCCGCGCCGCTGCTGGACAAGGTCTTCTCGGTGAAGATCGCGTCCACCGGCAAGACCTATGAGATCCCCGGCGACAAGTCCGTCTCCGGCGCGCTCGAGGAAAGGGGGGTGAAGATCCGGACCTCGTGCGAGCAGGGTGCCTGCGGCACCTGCAAGGTGAAGGTGCTGGAAGGCGAGGTGGACCACCGCGACAAGCGCCTCTCCGCCGCCGAGCGCGACGAAGGCTGGATGCTGGCCTGCGTGTCGCGTGGCAAAGGCGACCTGCTGGTGTTGGACTTGTGACAGTTTGAGGAGACGCGGTTTCGCCGGCCGCGCGCGCTCCGGGGCGGCCGGCCCGCATCGGTATTTCGCAACCGTCCGAAGCTGGCTGCCTGTGGTGAAAATGCGCGCGGGGGCCGGGGAAATTTTGGGCAGCGGCTCTCCCGCCGGGGCGGCCGCTGCCCCTCTCTCTCGACGATCCGGTGAGTGAGGAGGCGGCTATGGCGAGCGACGAGGACCTGTGGCAGACCGCCTGGATCATCGCCGATCAATATGGCGCCGAAGGCGTGGGCTTTGCCGCGACCATGGCGCAGAGCTTCGAAATCGGCGGCAAGAGCGAGGAGCAGCAGACCTGGCTCATCATCATGCAGCGCGTGGATGAGCTCACCCGCGACGGCGCCGGACGGCAGTAGAGCGCGCGTGGGTGCGGACGGGACCTGATGTGCTCAGCGCGCGGCGCGCCCCTCATTGGCATTCAGCAGGGCAAGCAGGCCCTGGAGCAGCGCGGTGGGCGTGGGCGGGCAGCCGGGAATGCGCAGATCCACCGGCAGGACCGCCTCGACACCCCCCATCACCGCGTAGCTTCCCGCGAAGACGCCGCCATTGATGGCGCAATCGCCCGCCGCCACCACCCATTTGGGCGCCGGCGTGGCCTCATGGGTGCGCTGGAGCGCCTCGGCCATGTTACGGCTCACCGGGCCGGTGACGAGCAGAACGTCGGCATGGCGGGGGGAGGCGACGAACTTCAGGCCAAACCGCTCCAGGTCATAGAAGGCGTTGGACAGCGCATGGATCTCCAGCTCGCAGGCATTGCAGGAGCCGGCATCCACCTCCCGGATGGCGAGGCTGCGGCCGAGCCGGGCCTGCGCCGCCGCCCCCACGGCTGAGCCGAGCGCCGCCACTTCGGTGGCGTCGGGCACATCTTCAGTGAGGGGGCCTGTCAACAGGCTCTTCAGCAGGATTTGGCGCATCACTCATTCCCTTGAGCGCCCGGCGATCACCTCAGGTTCGCGCCGGTCGCCCTACACATATACAATTGCACATGTTCAGCCCGTATACCCAAAATTGCCCGCTTCACCCCGTCGTTTGAAGCCGTTCCAAACAGGCGCATGGCATTTCATGGGCGGAACCGACGATGCGACATCAGGGGAGGCCCGCCGGCCGGTTGGTTCTTCCGCTCCGGCGCTAGAGGTCATGGCCCGCATAGGAGCAGTTGAACGATTTGTTGCACAAGGGGAAGTCGGCGACGATGTTGCCCTCGATGGCGGCCTCGAGCAGTGGCCACTGGAACCATGAGGGGTCCCGCAGGTGGGCGCGCGCCATCCGCCCCTCGCGGTCGAGCCGCACATAGGCGAAGATATCGCCCCGGAACCCCTCCACCATGGCCACGCCCTCGCCGGGGCCGGGCTCCACGGAAGTCTGCGTGGGGCCGGCGGGCAGGGTGTCCAGTAGCCGGGTGACGAGGGAGAGGCTTTCCTCGATCTCCTGAATGCGGATCCAGATGCGCGCGTTCACGTCCCCGTCCTGGCGGCTGGGAATGGTGAAGGGCATCTGGTTGTAGGGCGGATAGGGCAGGAAGCGGCGGGCATCGAAGCTCCGCCCGCTGGCGCGCCCGACGAAGCCACCGGCACCGAACCGGCGCGCCAATGCTTCCCGCACGATGCCGGTGCCGACGGTGCGGTCCTGGATGGAGGTGGTGTCGTCGTAAAGGCGGATCAGCTCGGGGAAGGTGGCGCGAGCGGTCTTCACCAGCGCGCGCACGGCGGCGATGCCGTCGGGCGTCATGTCGTTCGACAGTCCACCGGGGATCACCACATCCATCATCAGCCGGTTGCCGAAGGCGGTCTGCGCCGCGCGCAGGGTCCGTTCCCGCAGCACGCCGCAATGGGCCAGCATGAGAGCGAAAGCGGCGTCGTTGCAGATGGCGCCGACGTCGCCGAAATGGTTGGCCAGCCGCTCCAGCTCCGCCGCCAGGGCGCGCAGCCAGATGGCGCGCGGCGGCACGCCGATGCCGCGCGCGGCTTCCACCGCGCGGGCGAAGGCGAGCGCGAAGGCCACGGTGCTGTCGCCGGAGCTGCGGCCGGCAAGGCGCGCCGCTTCCTCCACCGAAGCGCCCACCATCAGCCCTTCAATGCCCTTGTGCACATAGCCGAGCCGCGCTTCCAGGCGCACCACTGTCTCGCCATGGCAGGTGAAGCGGAAGTGGCCGGGCTCGATGATGCCGGCATGCACCGGCCCCACCGGAATCTGGTGCAGGGCGGCGCCCTCGGCGGCCAGGAAGGCATAGGGCTCACCCTCGCCCGCGGCCTGGGCCGCGCCCAACGGCGCGTCGATGCCCCAGCGGCCGTGGTCCAGCCAGGGACGGGTGTCGGGAGCCGCCTCGGGCACATGGCCGTAGAGGTCGCGGACCGCCCGTTCCAGCCGCTGCGCCGGCGGGTGCACCTGCCCGACGGAGGGAAAGCACCCCTCGGGGCACAGGCAGGTGGCGATGCCGGCTTCGACCGAGGCCTCGTCCAGCAGCGCCATGTGCACCGCATCCACGTCGCCCCAGAGAGACACCAGGGTGAAGCGCCCCTGGGCCAGATGTGCCGCGAGCGCCGACCACGCGCCGGGGTCGAGGACCGCGCGTGGCCACGGCCGGCAGGTGAAGCTGCGCGTTCCGGCGGCGAGGAGGGAGGTGAGAGACTGCATGCCGTGCGCTACCCCAGAAGCTTCGCCACGTGCTGGAACCAGGCCACCAGCGGCGCCGGTAGATAGAGGCCGGCGGCCAGCACCAGGGCAAGGTGGACCACCAGCGGCCCGTAGGAGGCCTTCACCGGGGCGGTTCCGGGAGACGGTTCGCCGAATGCGATGCCGCTGAGCTTCAGCACCAGGGCCCCGAAGGCGATGAGGAGGCCGGCCACCAGCGGCAAGGCCAGCAGCATCAGCGGGAACGGCTTGGCGAAGGTGGAGGTGACCAGCAGGAACTCGCTCATGAACACCCCGCCCGGCGGCAGCCCCGCAATGGCGAGGACGCCGATGACCAGGGCCCAGCCGAGCGCGGGATGGGAGGTGGTGAGGCCACGGATCTCCGACAATTTCTGCGTGCCCTTCACCTGGGCCACATGGCCCACTGCGAAGAAGATGGCGGATTTGGTGAGCGAATGCATCACCATGTGCAGCAGCCCGGCGAAATTGGCCAGCGGCCCGCCAATGCCAAAGGCGAAGGCGATGAGCCCCATATGCTCGATGGAGGAGTAGGCGAACAGGCGCTTGATGTCCCGCCGCCGGTAGAGCATCACGCCCGCCAGCAGCAGCGAGGCGAGCCCCATGCCCATCAACAGGGGCCCCGGCGCCAGCGCGCCGGGATTGAGCGCCAGCAGCAGCTTGAAGCGCAGCACCGCATACAGCGCCACGTTCAGCAGCAGGCCGGACAGCACGGCGGAAATGGGGGTTGGCCCTTCCGCATGGGCGTCCGGCAGCCAGGCATTGAGGGGGAACAGGCCCACCTTGGTGCCGTAGCCGAGCAGCAGGAACACGAAGGCGAGGTTGAGCAAGGCCGGATCGAAGGCCTGAACGCGGGTGACCAATACGCTCCACACCATGCCGTCCTGGCCCTCGCCCACCACCGGCTGGGCGGCCATGTAGACGAGGATGGTGCCAAACAGCGCCATGGCGATGCCCACCGAGCCGAGCATGAAGTATTTCCACGCCGCCTCAATGGCTTCCGGCGTGCGATAGAGCCCCACCATGAGCACGGTGGAGAGGGTCGCGCCCTCGATGGACACCCACATGACGCCGAGATTGTTGGACACCAGCGCCATGTTCATGCCGAACAGCAGCACCTGGTACATGGCGTGGTAGACGCGCAGGTTGGCGGGCGTCATGCGCCCGGTCTCCACCTCGTGGGCGATGTAGGTAGCGCTGAACACGGCGGTGGTGAGGGCCACGAACGTGTTCAGGACGATGAACACGATGTTGAGGTCGTCCACCAGGATATAGGGCCCGCTGTCCGGCCGGTGCACCACCAGCCCCAGCGCCCCGGCGAAGGCGAGGGCGCAGGCGAGGACGTTGACCCACGCCCCCGAGCGCCAGGAGGGCCACAGCGCCAGCAGCGCGGCGCCGAGCACCGGGCTTGCGAGCAGCAGAAGGATGCTGGGAAGGCTCATGCCCGCCCTCCCCGGAACCGGTCGAGGGCGTCCACGTCCACCGTGTCGAACCGCTCACGGATGCGGAACAGGAACACGCCGAGGATGATGAAGGCGATGAGCACCGAGAACGCCACCGAGATTTCCACCACCAGCGGCATGCCCTTGGCGCCCGCGGCGGCGAGGATGAGGCCGTTTTCCATGGACATGAAGCCGATGATCTGGCTCACCGCATTGCGCCGCGTCACCATCATCAGGAAGCCCAGCAGCACCACCGAAAGGGCGAAGGCGAGGTCCTCCCGCGCCAGCGGATCGGAGGTGGCTGTCACCGGCAGCATCACCACCAGAGAGAGGCCGACGAGGCCGATGCCGGCCAGCATGGTGGGCCCGGTGGCAAGCGCCGTTTCCACCTGCCGGTGAATGCCGAGCCGCGCGACCATGCGGTGCAGGGCCACCGGAATGACCAGCCCCTTGAACAGGATGGCGATGCCGGCGGTGACGTAAAGGTGCGGCGCGTCATGGGCATAAGCCTGCCACGCCACCGAGGCTGCCAGCGCCACCGCCTGCAGCGCGAACACCTTGATGAGCGCGGGCAGGCGGTCCTGGTACAGCATCATCAGGCTGATGAGCACCATGGCGCCCGCCAGGAGGTGGGCAATGTCGAACACGAAATGGGGGGACATGGGCTGCGGCATGGATCAGAGCCCCCGAGACACAAACAAGAGCAGGGTGCCGAGCAGCCCCAGCATGAGCGCCGCGCCGAGGAAGTCCGGCACCCGGAACACCCGCATCTTCGCCAGCGACACCTCGAACAGCGCGAGCAGCGTGGCCCCCACCGCCAGCTTGCCGAAATATGCGAACAGGCCGAGCGGCATATGGGTCAGCCCCGCCCCCGCGGGCGCCAGCCCCCAGGGCACGAACACACAGGCGATGAGCGAGATGTAGAGCGTAAGCTTCAGCTGTGCCGACAGCTCGATGAGGGCGAGGTGGCGACCGGAATATTCCAGCACCATGGCCTCGTGCACCATGGTGAGCTCAAGGTGGGTGGAGGGATTGTCCACCGGGATGCGGGCATTCTCCGCCACCGCCACGATCATGAGGCCGATCAGCGCCAGGGCCAGCGACACGCGCAGGCCGACGCCCTGCAGCATCACCCCCGCCACCGTGGACAGCTGGGTGGAGCCCGCCACCAGGGCCAGGGAGAAAACCAGCATGATCATGGCCGGCTCGGCGAGGGATGAGATCATCATCTCGCGGCTGGAGCCGAGGCCGCCGAAGGGCGTGCCCACATCCATGCCCGCCAGCGCCAGGAAGAAGCGGGCGCTGCCCAGAAGGGCGGTGATGGCGATGAGGTCCGCCGACCAGGAGAACAGCAGCCCGGTGGCGAAGGTGGGCACCAGCGCCGCCGCCACCCAGGTGGCCGCGAAGATGAGGTAGGGCGCGGCGCGGAACAGCCAGGAGGCGCCTTCCGCCACCACCGCTTCCTTGCGGAGCAGGCGGGCGAGATCGCGATAGGGCTGGAGCACGCTCGCGCCGCGTTTGCGGTAGAGCCGCGCCTTCAGCTTGCGCACCACGCCCGTCACCAGCGGAGCCACGGCGAGCACCACCGTCATCTGCGTGCCCTGAATGAGGAGATCGCCAATCAGGGCCATATCGCCAGCACCAGCAGCAGGAGGATGAGCGCCGAGAAGACGATGCCCAGATATTGGCGGATGGTGAGGTGCGGCAGCACATTGGCGCGCGCGGACAGCGCGTCCACCATCGTCGTGAGCGGCGTGTAGATGAGCCGCCAGGCCGGGTCGTCCTCACTCAGGCGGATGCGGGCGGGGGAAAGGTCGCCCGGCGGCGGCATGGTCACGTCCTCGCGGGCGCGGAACAGGCCGCTGGCAAACACCCGGCGGATGGGCTGGGCGAAGCTCGAGGCCGAGTATTGGGTGCGGGGATCGTTGAGCGGGAAGCCGCAATCCCAGGCCGGCGCCCGCCGCAGGGCGCGGGAAGCGAAGCGGTGGATCAGGACCGCCGCCAGCCCCGCCGAGATGAGGATGAAGACGAACACCAGGAGGCCGTTATAGCTGGAGCGGCTCTCACCCACCGGGATGATGGAGAGCCACGCCACGTCGCCCTGCACCGGCATGCGCGCGCCCATCAGCGGCGACACCACCTGCTGCAACGCGTCGATCACCGGCCCGGGCAGGATGCCCGCCAGCACGCAGAGCGTGGCGAGGCCGATCATGGTCCCGCGCGACCAGCGGTCCACCTCCCGCGCCTCGGCGGCGGCCCCGGTGCGCGGGCGGCCCAGGAAAGCGATGCCGTAGAGCCGGACGAAGCAGGCCGCCGCCAATGCCGCGGCGAGGGCCAGCAGCGCGCCCACCGCCGGCACCAGCAGCTTGAGGCCCCAGGGCGCCAGCTCCGGGCTCAGAAGGATGGCCTGGAAGGTGAGCCATTCGGAGGCAAAGCCATTGAGCGGCGGCAGGGCAGAGATAGCGGCGGCGCCCACCAGCATCACCGCCGCCGTGGTGGGCATGCGATGGATGAGCCCGCCGAGCTGTTCGAGGCTTCGCTCGCCGGTGGCGTTCAGCACCGCGCCGGCGCCGAAGAACAGGAGGTTCTTGAACAAAGCGTGGTTGAGCACATGGAACAGGCCGGCGGTGAGCGCGAGCGCGCCGGCCGCCTCCAGCCCATTGCCCTTGAAGGCCAGGGCGAGCCCCAGTCCGACGAAGATGATGCCGATATTCTCGATGGTGGAGAAGGCGAGCACGCGCTTCATGTCTGCCTGGAGCATGGCCTGGAGCACGCCCAGGGTGGCGGTGATGCCGCCCGCCGCCAGCACCGGAATGCCCCACCACCAGTCCGGCGGGCCGGCCAGATCGAACACGATGCGGATGAAGCCGTAAACGGCCACCTTCGTCATCACCCCGCTCATGAGGGCGGAGACGTGGCTGGGCGCCGCCGGATGGGCCAGCGGCAGCCACACATGCAGCGGCACAAGGCCGGCCTTGGAGCCCGCGCCCACCAGCGCCAGCCCCAGCGCCAAGGCGGTCACCAGGGCGCCATGGGGCGCGCGCTCCATGTCCGCGAAGGCATAGGCGCCGGAGGGGCCCGCGAGCAGAGCGAAGGCCAGCATCAGCATCAGCGTGCCGAAGGTGGCCATGACGATATAGACAAAGCCGGCCTTGAGGTTTTCCGCGGACTTGTCGTGGGCAATCACCAGCGCCCAGGAGGCCAGCGACATCAGCTCCCAGCCGAACAGGAAGCTGTAGGCATCAGCCGCGACCAGCACCAGGTTCATGGCGCCGAGAAAGGCGGGGAAGAAGGGCAGCACCCGTGCCGGCGCATGCTCGTGCCGGCCATAGCCGATGGCATAGAGGCTCGCCGCTGCGCCGCCGAGATTCACCACCAGGGCGAAGAAGGCGGAGAGCGCATCGAGCCGGAAATGGGCGCCGATCCAGGGCAGGCCCAGGGGCAGCACCAGCGTTTCGGGTGCACCGACAAGGCCGGCGAGGGCGCTCAGCAGGCCCAGCGTCGCGGCGATGAAGCTTGCGCCATAGACGAGAGCGCTGCCGCCGGGCCGCCGGGCGAGGCGCGGGGCCGCCAGCGCGATCGCCGCGAAGGCGACAATCAGGAAGAGAAGGCCGCTCAGGGGCCCGGTGGGCGTGGAGCCCAGCGCCGCCGCGGCGGCAGTTGCGCCGTCGGCCACGTCTCAGCCCTCCGTCCCTGCCAGGGGTGTGCGCGGGGTGGGCTCCTTCAGCCGCACGCCGCGCCCGCCCGCTTCGCTCGCCATATTGTCTCCAATGAGCTCGATGCCGGCGCTATCCAGGGCCGCCACCAGCTTCATGAGCGAGTCCACATTGCCGCGAATGACCCCCTCGCTGGCCTCCATCCGCTGGATGGTGGGCACCGAGAGGGTGGACAGGGCGGCCAGCCCCTTCTGGTCGAGGCCAAGCAGGGCGCGGGCGGCACGGAGCTGTGCGGCAGTGATCACGGAGGGCCGAGGCGAGTGTTGTTGAATCTATCTTTATTCAACGCTACGCCTCGCGAACTCAGATTTCAACACCAATTAGTGATGTTTAAAACATCATCCGCCTTCCGCTGGCGCCCCGCCCGGAAGGAGGGGCGCCAGGGTGGTCAGGCGATCAGGCGGTAGGCCGGCAGGGTGAGGAATTCCTCGAAGCTGTCGGCCAGGGACATGTCCGAAAACAGCTTGATGGCCTCCGGGAAGCGGCCGGCGTCATAGGTGGCGGCGCCCAGCACCCCGCGCAGCTTGGCCATCTCGTCGGTCATGAGGGCGCCGAACAGATCGCTAGTCACCGTGCGGCCGTCCTCCAGCTTTGCGGCCAGGTGGATCCACTGCCACACCTGGGCGCGGCTGATCTCGGCGGTGGCGGCATCCTCCATGAGGTTATAGAGCGGCACCGCGCCGCGTCCGCGCAGCCACGCCTCGATATATTGCACACCCACCCGGATGTTCTCGCGCAGGCCGGCTTCGGTGCGGGCACCCTGGTGCATCTCCAGCAGGTCGTCGCGGGTGACATTGCACGCAGGGCGCACGGCGTCGCGCTGGTTGGCCTTGGGCATCAGGCGGTCGAACACCTCCAGCGCCACCGGCACGAGGTCGGGATGGGCGACCCAGGTGCCGTCGCAGCCCAGGCCCGCCTCGCGCTCCTTATCGGCCTTCACCTTGGCGAAGGCGGCGGCATTGGCCTCGGCGTCGCCCTTCACCGGGATCTGGGCCGCCATGCCGCCCATGGCGAAGGCATTGCGGCGGTGGCAGGTTTCCACCAGCAACAGGCAATAGGCCTTCAGGAACGCCTCGCTCATGACCATGCGGCCGCGATCGGGGGTGAGGAAGCGCTCATTCTTCCCCAGCCGCTTGATGAAGGAGAAGATGTAGTCCCAGCGACCCATATTGAGCCCGGCCATGTGGTCCTTCAGCTCGAACAGGATCTCGTCCATCTCGAACACAGCCGGCAGGGTCTCGATGAGCACGGTGGCCTTGATGGTGCCGTGCGCAAGGCCCAGCTCCTGCTCGGCGAAGGTGAAGACCTCGTTCCACAGCCGGGCTTCCAGGTGGCTCTCGGTCTTGGGCAAATAGAAATAGGGGCCGGAGCCCTGGGCCAGGGCCGCCTTGGCGTTGTGGAAGACGTAGAGGCCGAAATCGAACAGGGAGCCGGACATCTCCGTCCCGTCCACCAGCACATGGGCTTCCGGCAGGTGCCAGCCGCGCGGGCGGATGATGAGCACGGCGGGCTTGGGGCCGAGCCTGTAGGCCTTGCCGGTGGTGGCGTCGGTGAAATCGATGGCGCCGGCCCAGCGGTCCTTCAGGTTGAGCTGGCCCTCGATCATGTTCGCCCAGGTGGGGGCGGAGGCGTCCTCGAAGTCTGCCATGAACACCTTGGCGCCGGAGTTCAGCGCGTTGATGATCATCTTGCGGTCCACCGGGCCGGTGATCTCCACGCGGCGGTCGAGAAGATCGGCTGGCAGGTCGGCGATGGTCCAGTCACCGGCGCGGATGTTCGCCGTCGCGGGCAGGAAGTCCGGCAGTTCGCCCTTGTCGAAATGGGTCTGGCGCTCGACCCGGCGGGCGAGAAGGGCGGTGCGGGTGGCGTTGAACTTGCGCTGAAGGCCCGCCAGGAATGCGAGCGCCTCGGGGGTGAGGATCTCCTCGAAGCGGGGCGCCAGCGCGCCGGTCACGGTGATGCCGTCGGTGAGGGGAAGGGATGCCTTGGCGGCGGACAGAGTCATGGCGTGCGGCCTCCTTCAGCCACTTGAAGTTCGGTGGAAAGTGTCGGTTCGCGGCGACGCCGCGTGAGGGTCAGCGTGCGGCCGATACGGCGGCGCGCAAGGCTTTGGCGGCGGCCTCGGGATCGGCGGCCGCGCAGATGGCGGACACCACCGCGATCCCGTCGGCCCCGGCGCGGATCACCTCCGGCGCGATGGCGGCGTCGACGCCGCCAATGCCCACCAGAGGCAGACCCGTCAGCGCCCGTATGGCGGCGATGCCCGCCGGGCCGATGGCCGCGCCCGCATCCGCCTTGGTGCCGGTGGCCTTCACCGGGCCGACACCGAGATAATCCACGCCCGCGAGATCGGACGCCCTGTATTCCGCCGGATTGCCCACGGAGAGGCCAAGAATGCGGCCCGCCCCCAAAAGGCCGCGCGCATCGGCGGGGCTCATGTCGTCCTGGCCCAGATGCACGCCATCGGCATCCGCAGCCACCGCCACGTCCACCCGGTCATTGACGATCAGCGGGATGCCCAAAGGGGCGAGCAGCGCCTTCAGGGCGCGCGCCTGTTCCACCAGGGCCCGGCCATGGGCGTCGGGATCGCGCAGCTGCACCAGGGTGACGCCGCCTTTCACCGCCGCCTTAACCGTCGCCTCAAGCCCGCGCGCCGCGGTGCGGCGCGGGTCGGTGACGAGATAGAGCGAAAGATCGAAGGCGCTGGCCATCACGATGAGCCCGGTTGCTGGGGACGGAAACCGCCCGCGTTCCTTTTGTGGTAACGCCCCCTGGCGGCCCTGTCCAACCCCGGGGGCGGAAATGCACTTTCGCCGTAGTGGCAACAATTGCGGAGAATTGATGCCGAACTGTTGCCTGCCGGCTTTCAGCCCGGGCCGAGAGCGGCGGGGCGCGGGCCGCCCAGGGCCCAGTCCAGCAGCTCCACCGTGTGCACCACGGGCAGCTCGGTGCCGCTGGCGATCTGGGTGAGGCAGCCGATGTTCCCGGCGGCGATCAGGTCCGGCGCGCGGGCTTCCAGGGTTGCCACCTTGCGGGCCTTGAGGGCCTCGGCGAGGTCGCTCTGCAGCATGTTGTAGGTGCCGGCGGAGCCGCAGCACAGATGGGGGTCGATGGGCTCCACCACTTCGAAGCCCGCCCGGCGCAGCAACTCCACGGGCGGCGCCTTCACCTTCTGCCCGTGCTGGAGCGAGCAGGCGGAATGGTAGGCGACCTTCAGGTCCCGCGGCGGCTGCGTCGGCAGTTCGAGGGTGGCGAGAAACTCGCTGATATCGCGCACCTTGGCGGCGACGCGCTCCGCCTGCTCCGCATAAGCGGGATCCCGGCGCAGCATGTGGCCGTAATCCTTCAAAGTGGTGCCGCAGCCGGAGGCGGTGACCAGGATGGCGTCGAGCCCGCCTTGCTCCATTTCGCGGCTGAAGGCTTCCACATTGGCCCGGGCGAAGCCGTGGGCCTCATTGGTGCGGCCCATGTGATGCACCAGCGCGCCGCAGCAGCCCTGGTCGGCCAGACGCACCACCTCCACCCCCAGCCGGTTCAGCAGGCGGATGGCGGCGGCGTCGATGGAGGGCTGAAGCACGTCCTGGGCGCAGCCCTTCAGCAGCGCCACCCGCGCCCGCCGCGTCCCCTGCGCGGGATGGATGCCATCCTTCACCATCGTCCGCGCGGTGGAGCGCGGGGCGAGGCGCAGCATGGCCGCCAGCGGCTTGAGGGCGCCGCGATCCAGCAGCCCGGCGAAGGGCCGGCCCAGGGCCGCAGCCTTCAGCGCCAGGCGAAAACGCTGGGGATAGGGAAGGATGCGGGCGATGAGCGCGCGAATGAGCCGATCTGCCGCCGGACGCTCATAGGTGGCTGCGATATAGCCCCGGGCCTGATCCACGAGGTGCATGTAATCGACGCCCGAGGGGCAGGTGCTCGTGCAGGACAGGCATGACAGGCAACGGTCGATGGGCCCCACCTCGTCCTCGGTGGCCGGCCGCCCGGCCTCCAGCATGTCCTTGATGAGATAGATGCGCCCGCGCGGGCTGTCGCGCTCGTCGCCCAGCAGCACATAAGTGGGGCAGGTGGCGGTGCAGAAGCCGCAATGCACGCATGCCCGCAAAATGGAATCCGCCTCCGCAATGGCCGGATCTGCGAGCTGCGCCAGGGAAAAATGGGTCTGCATCAGCGGCGTCCTGGCGCGACGGGGCAAAGGAGAGCGGTGGAGGGGCGGCGGAGCCCGCGACCGGGGATAGAGCGGCGGCCTGACCGCGCGGCGGAGGCGCCATGGCCGTATGGGGCACGGGGCCATTGGGCGGAAAGGGCCGCGCGGGGGATGGTGGGCTGAAGGTTCATGTCACCATCCCTCATGCATGCGGCCGCGATTGAGCACGCCGGCGGGGTCGAAGCTGTCCTTCACCCGGTGGGTTAGCGCGGCGAGGGCGCCGTCGAGGGGTTGGAATACCGCGGTTTTTGACCGTTCGGCGGCGGTGGCGCGGATCAGCGTCGCGTGCCCGCCCTCAGGCGCCAGCACGGCGCGCACGCGCTCCGCCCACGCGGCCTCGCTCGGCAGGGAAAGCCAGATGAGCCCGCCGGCCCAGTCGCAGAATGCCTCCCCGTCCAGCTCCGCGCACAGCCGCGCGGCGAGAACGGGCCCCGCCATGGGGGCGGTGGAGATGCGCCACAGGGCGCACGCGCTTGGTCCGGCGAACGGCTCGACATCGCGCAGCGCGCGCCACAGGGGGGCGGAGGCGTCGGTCTCCAGCACGTCGGTGGGGCCGAAGGCGGAGAGCGCCTGCCGCAGCATCTCGCGCCGCGCCGCCACGGAGGGGGCGACGCCTTCCAACCGCAGGGCCACTGTCTCGCGGGCGGAAAGGCCCGGCAGCCGGGCCGCCACCGCCGCCGGCATGAAAGCGGCGCCGGAGACCTCGCAGGAAGAGCCCATGGCCGCGCTCAGCGCCTCGGCGGCGCGGGCGGGCGCAAGGGCGTGGAGCAGCAGGGTCTGTTCCGTTTCCGGCCGGGGCAGCACCTTGAAGGTGATCTCGGTGGCGACGCCCAGGGTGCCGAACGCGCCCGAGAACAGGCGCGGCAGGTCATAGCCGGTGACGTTCTTCACCACCCGCCCGCCGGCCTTGAACAGCTCGCCCCGCCCCGACACCGCGCGTAGGCCCAAGGCGTGGTCGCGCGCCGAACCCGCGCTGAGGCGCCGGGGGCCGGACAGGTTCACCGCGAACAGCCCGCCCACCGTGCCGGCGCGCGGCGCAGTGCCCAGAACGGGGCCGAGATCCAGGGGCTCGAAGGCCAGCATCTGGCCACTCTCTGCCAGCATGTCTTCAATATCCCGCCGCGGCGTGCCGCACCGGGCCGAGAGCACCAGCTCTTCCGGCTCATAGAGCGTGACGCCGCTGAGGGCGGAAACATCCAGCACGCGGCCAGCGCAAAGGCGGCCCAGGGCGCGCAGGGACGAGGTGCCGGCGATCTCAAGGGGACTGGCGCTCGCGCAGGCGGCGGCCACCGCCTCCACCACATCCTGCTCGTCGCGGGCGAAAAGGGGCTCGGTCATGGTCGCGTGCGGCCTCAGAAGCGCGGCAGATCAGGGAAGGGCAGGGCGCCGCCGCTCACATGCAGCCGCCCCATCTCAGCGCAGCGGTGCAGGGTGGGGAACACCTTGCCGGGGTTCAGCAGGCTCTCGGCATCGAAGGCGCATTTCAGGCGCTGCTGCTGGAGCAGGTCCGTCTCGTTGAACATTTCCGGCATCAGGTCGCGCTTTTCGATGCCCACTCCATGCTCGCCGGTGAGCACGCCGCCCACCTCCACGCACAGGCGCAAAATGTCGGCGCCGAACGCCTCGGCCGCCTCCAGCTCCCCCGGCGCGTTGGCGTCATAGAGGATGAGGGGGTGCAGGTTGCCATCACCGGCGTGGAACACATTGGCCACGCGCAGGCCATGTTTCCTGGACAGCTCCCGCATGCGCGCCAGAACGAAGGGCAGCTGGCGGCGGGGAATGGTGCCGTCCATGCAGAGATAGTCGGGGGAGATGCGCCCCACCGCCGGAAAGGCCGCCTTGCGCCCGGCCCAGAAGCCCAGCCGCTCCTCCTCGCTTTGGGAGACGCGCAGCGTGGTGGCGCCGCAATCGCGGGCGAGGGCCTCCACAGCCCCCAGCAGGTGGGCGCATTCGGCCTCCGGCCCGTCCAGCTCGACGATCAGCAGGGCTTCCACATCCAGCGGATAGCCCACCTTCACGAAGGCTTCGGCGGCGGCGATGGCGTCCTTGTCCATCATTTCGATGCCGGCGGGAATGATGCCCGAAGCGATGATCTTCGCCACGCAATCCCCCGCCTGCTCGGAGGAGGGGAAGCCCACCAGCACGGCGCGCGCGGTGTCCGGCTTCTTCAGAAGGCGCACGGTGACTTCCGTCACCACCCCCAGCAGGCCTTCCGAGCCGATGACGACGGAGAGCAGATCGAGCCCGCCAGCGTCGAGATGCTTGCCGCCGAGCCGCACGATCTCGCCGGAGATCAGCACCAGCTCGGCGCCCAGCACATTGTGGGTGGTGAGGCCGTATTTCAGGCAGTGCACGCCGCCGGAATTCTCCGCCACATTGCCGCCGATGGTGCAGGCGATCTGCGAGGAGGGGTCGGGCGCGTAATAGAAGCCAAGATGCTCCACCGCCTTGGTGATGCCGAGATTGGTGACCCCCGGCTCCACCACCGCGCAGCGATTGGCAATGTCGATCTCGCGTACGCGGGTGAACTTCGCCAGGCCCAGCAGCACCGCATCCGCCAGCGGCAGCGCGCCGCCGGAAAGGGAGGTGCCGGCGCCGCGCGGCACCACGCGGATGCGGTTGCCGTGGCAATATTTCAGCACCGCCGCCACCTCCTGGGTGGTCGAAGGCAGCACCACGGCGAGCGGAAGCTGACGGTGGGCGGTGAGGGCGTCCGACTCATACGGCCGCATGGCCCGCTCGTGGTCGATCACCGCGCCCGCGCCCACAATGGCCCGCAGGTCCGCGACGATGGCGGCGCGGCGGCCCATGACGCCGGCGTCCGGCTCCGGCATGGCGAGGCGCGGCGCCCCTGCGGCCTCGATCGTCGCTCCCATTACGGCGTTTCCCGTTCTGATGTGTTTGGAGCAAGTATAATCCCTGCCGCGCGAAAATCCGTCGCCGATTGTTGCCGTGGCGGCTAAAGTGAGTTGGAGAACTGGAAAAATCGCGCCCCTGCCGCCCATGATCGACAATCTGGCCGACCTTGAGATTTTCGCTCGCATCGTCACCGCCGGCAGCCTTTCCGCGGCGGGGCGGGAGCTGGGGCTGTCCCCACCGGTGGTGTCGAAGCGGGTGCAGCGGCTGGAGGAGCGGCTCGGCACCCGCCTGTTTCAGCGCACCACCCGCAAGGTGACCCTGACCGAGGCGGGGGAGGGCTTCTACGAGCGCGTGGTGGCCATCCTCGCCGCGGTGGAGGAGGCGGAGAACCAGCTTGCCCATGGGTCGGCGGAAGCGAGGGGCCTGCTGCGCGTGTCCGCGCCCACCTCGTTCGGGCGCATGCATATCGCCCCCCATATCGGCCCGCTGCTGGAGGCCAATCCCGGCCTCACCATCGACCTGGAGCTGACCGACGCGTTCGTGGACATTGTGGGCGAGGGGTTCGACCTCGCCATCCGCATCGCGGACCTGGATGATTCGAGCCTGGTGGCGCGGCGCCTGGCGCCCGTGCACCGGGTGCTGTGCGCCACTCCGGATTATCTCGCCCGCGCGGGCGAGCCGGCCACCATCGCCGATCTCTCGCGCCATGTGCTGCTGGCCACCCACAGCCAGGACCCCTGGCGGCTGGAAGGCCCGGACGGGCCGGTGACGCTGCGCATCGGCGCCCCCCTGCGCACCAATTCCAACGAAGTGGTCCGCGCCGCCGTCCTGGCCTCGGTGGGCATCGCCCTGCGCTCCACCTGGGACGTGGGGCCGCAATTGCGGTCCGGGGCGCTCAAGGTGGTACTGCCGCAGTGGCGGGCGTCCCACCGGGTCGGGGTGTTCGCCGTTTATCCCTCGCGCCGGTTCCTGCCGCGCAAGGTGCGCCTGTTCATCGATCATCTTGCGGCGCAATACGGCCCGGTGCCAAGCTGGGACGAGGGGCTGGACGCCCTGCTTGGCGGCATGGCGAAGGCTTCGGGGGCTGGCGAGGGGTGAAAGCGGGTTGGCCGGCGCGCCGTGACAGGCCATAAAGGTTGTCCCTCCGCTTCATCGTGTCCCCATGCCCCGCTCCGCCCACACCCAAACCACGCTCACGCTCGCGGGCTGCCTTGATGGCGCGCGCACCATCTTTCCGCTCATGCCGGGGCTGGTGGTGTTCGCCATGGCCTTCGGTGCCGCCGCTGCCCAGAAGGGGCTGAGCCTGGCCGAGGCCGGCCTGTTCAGCGGCCTCGTGTTCGCGGGCCTGGCCCAGATGGTGGCGTTGGAGGGCTGGTCCACCCATTGGACGGCCGCTTCGCTGCTGGCGCTCGGCTTCCTCACCATGACGGTGAACATGCGCCACGTGCTGATGGCGGCCTCGCTTCGGCCCTGGTTCGCGCCGCTGCCGGCGTGGCAGTCTTATTCCTCGCTGGTGCTGCTGGCCGACAACAACTGGGCGCTCGCCATGCGCTACCACGCTCAGGGCGGCTGGGATGTGGGCTATTTCATCGGCGCGGGGTTCGTCACCTGGGTCATCTGGGTGCTCGGCACGCTCGCCGGCCATGTGGTGGGCGGCGGCATTCCCGATCCGAAGGCCGTGGGGGTGGATCTGGTGGTGCCCGCTTTCTTCATCGCCATGCTGCTGCCCAACTGGCGCGGCCGGCGCGAGGCGGTGGGCTGGGGCGTGGCGGCGGCGGTCGCCATCGTCGTGTCCTTCCTGCTGCCGGGCTGGTGGTTCATCGTCATCGGCGCGCTGGCCGGTGCCCTGGCCGGAGGCTTCACCGATGAGCGTTGATGGGGGCACGCTGCTCGCCATCCTGGTGATGGCCCTCGCCACCGTGTTCAACCGCACGGCGGGTTTCTTCCTCATGCGCCTCATCCCGGTCACGCCGCGGGTGCGCAAGGTGCTGGATTGCCTGCCCGGATCGGTGCTGGTGGCGCTGCTGGCGCCGGGCGCGGTGCATGGTGACAAGGGCATGATTGCCGGCCTTGCCGCCGCCGTGATCACCGCGAAGCTGGTGCGCAACGACATCATCCCCGTAGCCGCCGCCATGGCCGTGGCTGCCGCCACCCGCGCCTTCCTGCCCTGAGCCCAGCCTTCTGTCCCAGCCACCTGAGCCCAGCCACCTGAGCCCAGCCACCTGAGCCCAGCCACCTGGGCCTAGCCACCTGGGACCACGTCTTCTGAGGCCAAGCCCCAGGAGCCCGGGTCACCCGATCCTTGAGCTGCCGGATCCCAAGATGCACCTGGCTCAGGAGCACGCCATCTCAAGGGCAAGCGATCTCAAGGGGCACGCGCGTTTGTCTGGTGAGCATGGTGGGCGGGGACCCTAAGGCATGCGCCCAGGGGGCGCGCCCCGGTTGAATCTCCTTCAGGATCTCCCGGCGCACCGGCGGATGCCGGGCGCATCGCCACGCTTCAGGGAATGGGACACGCTCCACCTCATTGAAGGCGGTGTGCCTTGGTCCGGAGAGCCCGCTTCCCTTTCGATCTAAAGCGCCAGGAGGGGGGCCGGAAAAGCCAAGGGCCGCAACCTCCACCGGGAGGCGCGGCCCTTTATCTGGATGGCGGCGGCGGAAGTCCTGTCCATTCCCAAAGGGAATGCCGTCCGCCCCTTCGAACTTACATCGCCTTTTGGCTGGAGGCCGCCGCTGCGCGCTCGCCGGAGGTGGTGGCGGAAGCGGGCGTCGCCGGGGAAGCCGCGGCCTGGGAGGAGGGCGCGACGGCAGGGGCGGCGGGGGCCGGCTTCGGCTTCGGCCGCGCCTTCAGGGACTGGACCGAGGCGATGACCTCCGAATGGAGGGCCGGCGACTTCTCGATGTTGAAATGATCGAGCGCGGCGACGCTGTCGAGATTGCGATTGACGAGCCGGCCACGGAAGCCGGGCCCGGCGGTGAGGCGCTTCCCGTAGCCGTTGTTCGACTGGTAGTAGTTCACGAACTTGCCGGAGGCGGCGCCCACGCTGGTGACCCCGACCGGATCGAAGGTGACCACCAGCTTGGCCGGAGTGCCGAGGGCGGTCAGCCGCTCACCGGCCTCAATCGCGGCATCGGCGCCGAGGGAATGGCCGATGATGATGATGGGCGACCCGCGATCGGCCTTGCTCACGGCCGAGGCCTGGGCCGCGACCTGCTCCCACTGGCCATATTCATAGACGGTGGCGGGAATGCCGCGGGCATTGAGCTTGGCCGCGAGATCATCCATGCCATAGGAGAAGACGTTGGCGAGGCCGCGCATGAGGTAGACGTGCGGGGTGCCTTGAGCGGCGGCGGGTCGTCCGGTGACGGTGAGGAACAGCGCTGCGAACAGCGCCACGGCGAAGCGCAAGCTCAATGGCATTTGGGCACCCTGGATCGTGTTGATCGAGTTCTGCCGCCAATTTGGCCGGGCGGCAACCCAAGTTTGGTTAACGCTGGCAACAGTTGGACGGTCGCGGCATTTTGCCAGCCACCCGTTGCGCGAAGGCATCATGTTCCGAAGGGTGAAGGCCGCTCAGCCGGCTTCCCCCACCAGCAGAACATGCAGGCTGCGCGGCCCGTGGGCGCCCAGCAGCAGGGTCTGCTCAATGTCCGCCGAGCGGGACGGGCCGGTGATCCAGTTCACCTCGCGCGGGAGCGGCCCTTCGGGGAACAGCGCGCGGATGCGGGTCCACACGGTCTCGTAATCGCCAGCCACGTCGCGGGCATCCACCACCACAAGGTGATGGTCGGGCAGGAAATTGAGGGTGGTCGGGTTGTCCGGGCCCGAGAGCAGCACCAGCGTGCCTGATTCGGCCACCCCGCCGAGGGCATGGGACAGACCCACCAGCTGGCGCCCGTCGGACGGGCCGATCCAGACATCGAGCTGGGGCTCGTTCTGCCACGGCAGGGCCGCCAGGCGCGGGTCGGCGCCGCGCAGCAGGGTGGCCGGCAGGTTGCGCGCGCGCAGATAGGCGGCGATGGCGCCGGGCACCTCCGCAGTGGAGGGCAGGTGGTCAAGGGTGGCGGCGGCGGCCACCACCTTGTCCTTGAACAAAGCGAGCCGCTCGGCTGGCGCAAGCTGGCCGCGCGCGGGCACCACGCCGGCCGGGTGGCCCTTCAGCCGGTCATCCACCGCCTGGCGGCGGGGCGCCTCCCCGGAGGTGACGCCAAGGGAGCGGCGAACGGAGGCAAGAACGATATCGCGGGACGTGCTCATGCCGCGTTGCTCCGGCTGGAGGCCTTGCGGGCGCGCCACTGGGCCTGGAAGGTGTCGCCCTCGGGGGCGGGAAAATCGCGATATTTCGTCCATCCGCCCGCCAGCGGCAGGCTGGAAAAGCGGCCCTTGCTCCGCCCCAGCAGCGACAGCGCCGCCATGGCGAGGCGGGTCGCTGGCCGGTAGAGCCAGCCGCGGGTGGCGAAGAAGCTCCACACCTTCAGGCCATAGCGCTGGGGCGCGGGGGTAAGATGGCGCTCAAACTCCTTCTCCCGCCAATGGCGCATGAGCTTGGGCAGGGGAATGCGCACCGGGCACACTTCCTCGCACCGGCCGCAGAAGGTGGAGGCATTGGGCAGGTTGGCGCCCTTCTCCACACCGATGAGGGACGGGGTGAGCACCGAGCCCATGGGGCCGGGATAGACCCAGCCATAAGCATGGCCGCCGATGGCGTGATAGACCGGACAATGGTTCATGCAGGCGCCGCAGCGGATGCAGCGCAGCATCTCGCGCAGTTCGCCCTCCAGCATGGCGGAGCGGCCATTGTCCAGCAGCACCACGTGGTATTCGCCCGGCCCGTCGCCATCCTGCGGCCGGCGCGGGCCGGTGGAAAAGGTGGTGTAAACGCTCATGTCCTGCCCGGTGGCCGAGCGGGCGAGCACGCGCAGGAGCTGGGTGGCGTCCTCCAGCGTGGGGACCAGCTTTTCCAGCGAGGCGAGCACGATGTGCGCCTTGGGCAGGGTTTGGGTGAGGTCGCCATTGCCCTCATTGGTCACGAGCACGGAGGTGCCTGTTTCGGCGATGAGGAAATTGGCGCCGGTGATGCCCACATCGGCCACCAGGAACTTCTGGCGCAGCTCACCGCGCGCCTCCGCCAGCAGGGAGGTGGGCTCGGTGAGGTCGCGGTCCGCCGGCAAATCGGTGTGGACGCGGCGGAAGTCCGCTTCCACCTGCCGTTTGTTGAGGTGGATGGCCGGGGCGATGATGTGGGACGGAGTCTCATGCCGGATCTGGATGAGGTATTCGCCGAGATCGGTCTCGACCGGAATGATGCCCTGGGCTTCCAGGTGGTCGTTGAGGCCGATCTCTTCCGAGATCATGCTCTTGCCCTTGGTCACCGTCTTCGCGGAGAGGCGCTTGCAGATGTCGGTGATGATGGCGCGCGCGTCCGCCGCATCCACCGCGTAATGCACGTGGCCGCCGGCCTCGCGGACCTTCTCCTCGAAGCGCTCCAGATAGAGGTCGAGATGGGCCAGCGTGTGGTTCTTGATGTCCCGCGCGCTGTCGCGCAGGGCATCGAATTCCGGCATCGCGGCGGCGGCCGCCGCGCGCTTGCCGATGAAGCCGGGGCCCACTTTGGCCAGGGCTTCCTGCAGCTGGGCGTCCTTCAGCGCCTCTGCCGCGTTTTCCTTCAGCTGGGGCGAGGTGATGGCGATGCTCATGGCCTCTCTCCTCAATCCTTTTTCGCGACGCCGATGGCGGGGCCGTTGCCCATGCCGGCGAGCACTTCCGCCACATGGCGCACGGCGATCTGGTGCCCCTCGCGCTGGAGCTTGCCGGCCATGTTCATGAGGCAGCCGAGATCCCCCGCCAGCAGGGTGTCGGCTCCCGAGGCCACGACATTGTCCGCCTTCTTGCCCACGATGGCGTTGGAGATGTCGGGATATTTCACGCAGAAGGTGCCGCCGAAGCCGCAGCAGGTGTCCGCATCCGCCATCTCATTGAGGGTGAGGCCCTCCACCGAGGCGAGCAGCGCGCGCGGCTGGTCCTTCACCTTGAGCTCGCGCAGGCCCGAGCAGCTGTCGTGATAGGTGGCGACGCCCTCATAGCGGGCGGTGACGGAGGTCATGCCCATTACGTCAACGAGGAAGGAGACGAGCTCGTAGACCTTGGCGCAGAAACGCTCGGCGCGGATCATCCCATCCGGCTCGCCGGCGAACAGCTCGGCATAATGGGTCTTCATCATGCCCGCGCAGGAGCCGGAGGGGGCCACCACGTAATCGAAGCTCTCGAAGGCGGCGATGGTCTGTTCCGCCAAAGCGCGGGCGGTGGCGCGATCGCCGGAATTGAAGGCGGGCTGGCCGCAGCAGGTCTGGCGCGGGACGTCCACCTCGCAGCCGGCCTCCTCCAGCAGCTTGGCCGCCGCGAACCCCACCGACGGGCGCAGAGTATCCACGAGGCAGGTGCAGAACAGCCCCACGCGCGGCGGGCGGGCGTGTGCGGAAGAGGCGGGACCGGTGAAGGAGGTCATGGCAGCTCGGCGCTCTGGCGTTTCGAGTGAGGCGGTGGGCGGTTCACGAAGACGCGGTCCGCAAAGATGCGATCCTTTGGGGGAACAAGCCCCCCGCGTGGGCGCCACCAGCGCGCCTTTGGCCGGCGCGCTGCCGCTCACATTGGAACGATCCTATACCACCTCGCCGCCGGCGGTGGAAACCATGGGGGTCAGCCCACCAGCTCGAACCATTCGTCCTCGGTGATGACCTTCACGCCCAGGGCCTGGGCCTTTTCCAGCTTGGAGCCGGCGCCGGGGCCGGCCACCACCAGATTGGTCTTGGCGGAGACGGAACCCGCCACCTTCGCCCCCAGCCGCTCAGCCATGGCCTTGGCCTCGTCACGGGTCATGCGCTCCAGCGAGCCGGTGAACACCACGGTCTGGCCGGAAACGGGGCTCGCCGCCGCCACCGCTTCCATGGGCGCCGGCGTCACATGAGCGAGAAGGGCCTTCAGCACCTCGCGATTATTGGGCTCGCCGAAGAACTCGATGACCGCTTCCGCCACCACGTCGCCGATGCCGTCGATGGCGATCAGCTCCTGCCATGCGGCATTGCCCTTGGGATGGACCTCGCCGGGCATTTCGGCGGCGAGCGCCACCTCTTCCAGTGCCTCCACGGTGCCGAAATGGCGCATGAGGCGCTTGGCGTTGGTCTCTCCCACATGGCGGATGCCGAGGGCGAACACGAACCGATCCACCGCCACCTGCCGTCGCGACTGGATGGCCGCGAACAGGTTCTTAACGGAGGTCTTGCCCCAGCCCTCCCGGTTCTCCAGCCGCTGGAGCGAGGCGGTGTTGCGCTCCTCCAGGGTGAAGATGTCGGCGGGGGAGCGGATGAGCTCCCACTCATAGAGGGCCTGCACCTGCTTCTCGCCCAGCCCTTCGATATCGAAGGCGTTGCGGGACACGAAGTGGCGCAGGCGCTCCACCATCTGGGCCGGGCAGATGAGGCCGCCGGTGCAGCGGCGCACCGCATCCATCTTGCCGGTCTTGGTATCCACCTCACGCACGGCATGGGAGCCGCAGACGGGGCAGAGGGTGGGGAACACATAGGGTGTGGCCCCTTCGGGCCGGCGATCCTCCAGCACCCGCACCACCTGGGGGATCACGTCGCCGGCGCGCTGCACCACCACCGTGTCGCCAATGCGGATGTCCTTACGTTGGATCTCGTCCTCATTGTGCAGGGTCGCGGAGGACACCACGACGCCGCCCACCGTGATGGGCGCGAGCTTCGCCACGGGGGTGAGCGCGCCGGTGCGGCCCACCTGGATCTCGATATCCTCCAGCAGCGTCACGGCCTGCTGGGCGGGGAATTTGTGGGCGATGGCCCAGCGCGGCGAGCGCGACACGAAGCCGAGCCGGCGCTGCAGCTCCAGCGCGTTCACCTTGTAGACGACGCCGTCAATGTCATAGCCGAGGGTGGCGCGGCGCTCCTCGATGCCGTGATAATGGGCGACCAGCTCGCGGGCGGATTTCACAACCACCGTCAGCGGATTGGTGGGAAAGCCCCAGCGCGCGAAGGTCTCGACCATGCCCATCTGGGTGTCGGCGGGCAAAGTGGTGGCCTCGCCCCAGGCATAGGCGAAGAATTTCAGCGGCCGGGCGGCGGTGACGGAAGGGTCGAGCTGGCGCAGGGATCCGGCGGCGGCATTGCGCGGATTGGCGAACACCTTCTCTCCGGCGGCCTCCTGGCGGGCGTTCAGCGCCTCGAAATCGGCCACCGCCATATAGACCTCGCCGCGCACATCGATGATGTCGGGCACATCGGCGCCGGTGATCTCCTGGGGGATCTCGGTGATGGTGCGCACATTGGCAGTCACGTCCTCGCCCTCGGACCCATCTCCGCGTGTGGCGGCGACGGTGAGGCGGCCCTGCACATAGCGCAGGGAGCAGGAGAGGCCGTCAATCTTGGGCTCGGACGTGAAGGCGACTTCCTCGCTTTCGCTGAGGCCCAAGAAGCGCTTCACCCGGCCCACGAACTCCTCAACCTCTTCATCGGTAAAGGCATTCGCCAGCGAGAGCATGGGCACCTGGTGGGTGACCTTCCCGAACTTCTCCACCGGCGCGGCGCCGACCTTCCTCGACAGGCTGTCGGCGCCCACGAGGGCCGGGAAGCGCTGCTCAATCTCCTCATAGCGCCGGCGCAGGGCATCATAGTCCGCGTCCGAGATGAGGGGGGCGTCTTCGCGGTAATAGGCGGCGTCGTGGCTGGCGATTTCCAGGGCGAGAGCCTTGTGCTCGGCGGCCGCCTGATCAGCGGTGAGCTCCCCGGCGGCGACGGAGCGGAAGGTCTGCGGGCTGGACGTGGTCATGCTGTTCCCTCTGGTGCCCCTTTCTGGCAAAGCCGAAAGTACGCGGCAATATCGCGAGGCGAGTCTTGCACGTTTTGCCCGCGCGCCAGGGGAGGCCATGACGGATCTTGCGGTTTTGGGCATCGATGCCGCCTGGACCCCGTCCAATCCGAGCGGCGTTGCCGTGGTGTCGCGGGAGGGCCGTCAGTGGCGTCTGAACCTGGTCGCCGGCTCTTACGGTGCCTTTCTTGAAGCCACCGGGGAAACCGCCTCGCTGACGGCGGCGGCTGGCCGGCTTGCGGGGGCGCCGCCGGCCGTGGTCGCGGTGGACATGCCCCTGTCGCGTGCGCCTATCACGGGCCGGCGGGCGGCGGACGACGCGGTGTCACGCGCCTATGGCACCCGGAAGTGCGCGACACACACGCCGAGCGCGACGCGGCCGGGCGCCGTGGGCCGCGACCTTCAGGCGCGACTGATGCAAGACGGCTACGCTCTGTGCACCACCCGTGTTTCGCCGCCTTGCCTCATCGAGGTCTACCCCCATCCGGCGCTGCTGAGCCTGACCGGAGCGCGCGAACGGCTGCCCTACAAGGCCGGCAGGACACGGAGCTACTGGCCGGGTCTGCCGATCGCGGAGCGCCGGGTGCGCCTGCTGGAGACATGGCGCGTCATCACGCGGAAGCTGGAGGAGCGCATTGCCGGCGTTCTGTCGGCGCTGCCGTTGCCGGATGCGAGTGCGCGCGGAGCCGCC
This sequence comes from Xanthobacter variabilis, assembly GCF_043831965.2. Lineage (NCBI taxonomy): Bacteria > Pseudomonadati > Pseudomonadota > Alphaproteobacteria > Hyphomicrobiales > Xanthobacteraceae > Xanthobacter > Xanthobacter variabilis. The sequence goes on along the minus strand of NZ_CM195533.1, from coordinate 630,555 downwards.
TTGAAGGCCTACGAGGACCAGCTTGATGCCGTCGTTTGCGCGTGGGTGGGCATCGAGGCGCTGGAAGGGCGGGCCCAACCATATGGCGATGAGACCGCCGCCATATGGATTCCTGATGAAACCCCGACCGCCCCCTGACGGCGGTCGCTTCGTGCGGTCGCAGGGGGGCCTTACACGTCCACGCTGGCGCGCAGGGCGTTTTCCTGGATGAATTCGCGGCGTGGTTCCACCACGTCGCCCATCAGGCGGTTGAAGAGGTCGTCGGCCGCGTCCACTTCCTTCACCTTCACCTGCAGCAGGGTGCGGGCGTTCCGGTCCAGGGTGGTTTCCCAGAGCTGCTCCGGGTTCATCTCGCCCAGGCCTTTATAGCGCTGCAGGGAGAGGCCCTTGCGGCCGGCGTCGGTGACGGCGTCGAACAGGTCGACCGCGCCGTGCAGGAGCGCCTCGTCACCCTTGCGCTTCAAGGTGGCGGCTTCGGTGAATACCCCTTCGAGTTCCTGCGAGAGGGTGTCCAGCCGGCGCGCCTCCGGCGAGGTGATGAAGGCGGCATCAAGCCGCGCCACTTCCTGCACGCCCCGCACCATGCGGGAGAAGGTGAAGCCGGTCTCGTCCGCGGTGCCGGTCCAGCTGCGCTCGGTTTCTTCCGCCAGGGTGTTGAGGCGCTCGGCCACGCGTTCGGCGGCGCGGCCCGCATGCTCGATGTCGGAGGCCACGGCGGTGGAGAGCGCGCCCGCCAGGGCGGCCTGTTCGGCCACCGCCCGGTTGTAGCGGGGGTGCAGAGCGTGCAGCGTGCCGCGGAAGTGGCGCGCCACCTCCACCAGCTGCGCCAGGTCGGCCCCGATGCGCACCTCGCCATTGGCCACCCGCAGGGAGGCTTCCTCCAGGCCGGCGGTGGTCAGGTAATCCTCAAGCGCCTTCTCGTCCTTGAGGTAGGTCTCGGACTTGCCGCGGGTGACCTTGTAAAGGGGCGGCTGGGCGATGAAGAGGTTTCCCGCTTCCACGATCTGCGGCATCTGCCGGAAGAAGAAGGTGAGCAGCAGGGTGCGGATGTGGGCGCCGTCCACGTCCGCGTCGGTCATGATGATGATCTTGTGGTAGCGCAGCTTCGAAAGGTCGAAGTCGTCGCGGCCGATGCCGGTGCCGAGCGCTGTGATGAGCGTGCCGATCTGCTCGGAAGACAGCATCTTGTCGAACCGGGCGCGCTCCACGTTCAGGATCTTGCCGCGCAGGGGCAATACCGCCTGGAAGGCGCGGTCGCGGCCCTGCTTGGCGGAGCCGCCAGCCGAGTCACCCTCGACCAGGAACAGTTCGGACTTGGCCGGGTCGCGCTCCTGGCAGTCCGCGAGCTTGCCGGGCAGGGAGGCGATGTCGAGTGGGCTCTTGCGGCGGGTGAGGTCGCGGGCGCGGCGGGCGGCCTCGCGGGCGGCGGCGGCTTCCACCACCTTGCCAATCACCGATTTGGCCTCGCCGGGATTTTCCTCGAACCAGGTGCTCAGCGCGTCGCCCACCAAGCTTTCCACCACCGGGCGGACTTCCGAGGACACCAGCTTGTCCTTGGTCTGGGAGGAGAATTTCGGATCCGGCACCTTCACCGAGAGCACGGCGGTGAGGCCTTCGCGGCAATCCTCGCCGGTGGGGTCCACCTTCTCCTTCTTGGCGATGCCGGAGGCGGTGGCATAGCCAATCACCTGCCGGGTCAGCGCCGCGGCGAAGCCGGTGAAATGGGTGCCGCGATCACGCTGCGGAATGTTGTTGGTGAAGCACAGTACGTTCTCGTGGTACCCGTCATTCCACGAAAGCGCAGCCTCCACGGTGATGCCGTCACGCTCGGCGCGGATCACCACGGGCTTGGGGATGAGCGCGGTCTTGGAACGGTCGAGATACTTCACGAACTCCTCGATGCCGCCTTCATAGTGCAGCTCCTCGCGCTTCGGCTCGGGGCCGCGCGCGTCGGTCAGAACGATGAGAACGCCGGAATTCAGGAAGGCCAGCTCGCGCAACCGGTGCTCGAGGGTGGCGTAGTCGAACTCGATCTTGGTGAAGGTCTCGGGGCTCGGCAGGAAGGTAACCTTGGTGCCGCGCGCGTGCTCGGGCGCGTCCCGCACCACCTTCAGGGGGGCTTCCGCATCGCCATGGCGGAAGCGCATGAAGTGTTCCTTGCCATCGCGCCAGATGGTCAGGTCAAGCCAGGTGGAAAGGGCGTTCACCACCGAAACGCCCACCCCGTGCAGGCCGCCGGAAACCTTGTAGGAGTTCTGGTTGAACTTACCGCCCGCGTGCAGCTGGGTCATGATGACCTCAGCCGCCGAGACGCCCTCTTCCGGGTGCAGGTCGGTGGGAATGCCGCGCCCGTCATCGGTCACGGTCACCGAGCCGTCGGCATTGAGGGTGACGGTGACCTCATGGGCCCAGCCGGCCAGTGCCTCGTCGATGGCGTTGTCCACCACCTCGTAGACCATGTGATGCAGGCCCGAGCCGTCGTCGGTGTCGCCGATATACATGCCCGGACGCTTGCGCACCGCATCCAGGCCCTTGAGAACCTGGATGGATTGGGCGCCGTAATCGTCGGGGGACTGTGCGGGCACGGGTTCGGCCATATCGGGTCTCGAATCGGTTTGCAGCGTGTTGCGAATCTAGCGCAAACACGCGGTTATTTGGTGGCGACGCTCACCGCCGCCCCGGCCAGGGCGGCGCCGCAGACGCGGTTCAAGGCACGCATGGCGCGGCGCGAGGCGATGAAGCGCCGCGCGCGGTCCGCCAGATGCACATAGGCGGCCAGGACCAGGGTCACGATCACCAGTGCGAGGGCACTCATTTCGCCGAAGCCCAGAGCCGAGACGGAGGTCAGATCCATCAGGGTGGGCAGCAGGGCGAGATAGAACGCCATGGTCTTCGGATTGCCCAGGGAAAGGGCCAGGCCCGCGCCATAAAGGCCGAGCCCCGATTGCGGCGCGGGTGCCGGAGCCTCATCGGCGGCCGGAGCTGGAGCCGTCCACAGGCGCCAGGCCATATGGAGCAGATAAACGGCGCCGGCGAGGCGGATCACGAAGAACAGGTTGCCGAGCGAAGCCGCCAGGGCCGCAAGGCCCAGGGCCGCGCAGCCCAGCCACAGCACATCACCGCAGGCCAGGCCCAGAATGAAGGCAAGCGCACCCTTGCGGCCACGGGCGAGCGTGCGCGTCACCACGGCTACCACTGCCGGACCGGGGCTTGCGGCGCCCAGTGCCAGCACGGCCGCGAAAAAAGCGAGGCTTGCCGGTTCCATGCCCTCTAGTGCGCTGTGCGGGCCGGAACGTCAAGCCTCCTGCCCCCGGTACGCGCCGATGCGATCAGGCGCGCACGGCGGCGCTGGCGCCTTCCAGCTGGCCGATGGCGAGGAGCCGGGTGTGAAGAGCCATCTTGTCGAGGCTCGCCACCGGCAGGGCATCGAACACGGAGATGCGGGTCTTCAGATAATGGAAGGCGCGGTTGAAGGCGGCTTCCTTCTCGACGCTCGTGCCTTCCACCAGCGCCGGGTTCTCGATGCCCCAGTGCGCGGTGATGGGGTGGCCGGGCCAGTCGGGACATTCCTCCCCGGCCGCGTCGTCGCAGACGGTGATGATGAAGTCCATCTGCGGGGCATCGGGCTTGGCGAACTCGTTCCAGCTCTTGGGCCGCACCCCCTGGGTGGGATAGCCGAAGCGGTGCAGGGTGAGGATGGCCAGCGGGTGCACGCCATTGCCCGGATGGGTGCCGGCGGAAAAGGCGCGGAAGCGCCCGTGCCCGTCCTTGTTCAGGATCGCCTCGGCCATGATGGAGCGGGCAGCGTTGCGGGTGCACAGGAAAAGCACATTATAGACGTGTCCCGTGGCCGCCGTGTCCGACATCGCTTCCCCCTGGTGTTCGTGCTCTGAAGCGGCCATTCGCGTCGCCGCGGTCGGCGCAAGCCGCCTGTTCGCAGCATATAGCGCTGCTCTTCAACGTATTTGTGTCATTCGCGATCCGGGTCCTCGGGGCGCACAATGCGGACGCTGTCGCCGATGCGGACCTCGCCCGAGCGCACGACCTTCGCATAGGTGCCGCAATCGGCGTGGCCATAGGCCTGCATCAGGGCCTTCACCACGTTGAGGTCGCGCACGGCCCGCTCCGGGTTCACATTGACGGCGGCGCAGCGCTCCGTGCGCTTCAGGATGGCCAGCCGCGCCCCGCCCATGTCCAGCTCGCGGCCTTTCAGCTCCAGCTCGGCATTGGCGGGCCAGCCATCGATGTGGATGTTCATGCGGAAGCGCAGCGGGCTCAGCTCCGCCCCCATGCGCTCGGAAAGGTCCCGCACGCTGGCGAGATTGAGCAGCGAGACAAAGCCTGAGCGCAGGGAATCGGTGAAGCGGAACCCCGCCGGCGCCGTCAGCACGCGCAGCGGGCCGCGGGCCTCCTCGCCCATATAGAAGGTGAGGAAGGCGGCGATATGGGCGCGCCCTTCCTCCGTGGAGAGGTCGCCGCGGGCCGCCTCCACGCCTTCCATCCACAGGCTGAGCATGCAGTTCGCCTCGTCATAGCGGCTCTCCAGCGCGGCGAGGCGGGTGTCGCGCATGAGCATGAGGAAGGCGGTCTTCTGCCGGTAGGAGGGGGCGGCGGCATCGAAGCCGCTGGGGCCGTTCTCGACGGCATAGAGCCGATCCACCGGAAAGAAGGCGCCGGCCGTGAGCCGCACCCGCTCCACCGGCTCGGGCGAAAGGCCCTTCACCGGGTGGCGGTAGAGCGCGGCGACGGTAGCGGGCGCAAGGTCTGTCACGATGGGGGCGAGGGGAGATGGGGCGGCGATGGGCATGGCGGAGCCTCGGGGCAAAGCTGCCTGCGGTTCCCATCCGGCGGCGCGCGCGTCAACCCGTTTTCCTCTCCGGCAACATGGAGATCAGGGGCGGGGCTCGGGTGCGATTCTGGGGCAAATCCAGGGGCAAGCGGGGACGGGGCTGTTATTCTCGATTTCGTCGCCGACCCCTCTTCCGTTGCCGCCAAGTCACACCCACATGAGCTTCGGCGCAAGGAAGGCCACGGGAAACCGGGGAGGCCTCGCGCGGCGGTTGCCGGGGATACCGGGGCCGCGCCCCAGCGTGTTCCGCATGCTTCGCCAGAAGGTGACGGGACGCGAGAAGGAGGAGATACATGAATTTCGACATCTACACCGAGCGCGCGCGTGGCTTCGTCCAGTCGGCCCAGTCGCTGGCGGTTCGGGAAGGCCATCAGCAGTTCGTGCCGGAGCATCTGCTCAAGGTGCTGATGGATGATCCCGAGGGCCTGTGCTCCGGTCTCATTCAGCGTGCGGGCGGCAATCCCACGCTGGTGCGCGCCGATGTGGAAGCGGCGCTGAACAAGCTGCCGAAAGTTTCCGGCGGCTCGGGGCAGGTCTACCTTTCCCAGCCCATCGCGAAGGTTTTCGAGACCGCCGAGCAGGCGGCCAAGAAGGCGGGTGACGGCTATGTCACCGTCGAGCGCATGCTGCTCGCCCTCGCCATCGAGAAGGACACCGAGGCCGGCAAGATCCTGGCCAAGTCCGGCCTGACACCCCAGGCCCTGAATTCGGCCATCGAGGCCCTGCGCAAGGGCCGCACCGCGGACACCGCCACCGCCGAAAACGCCTATGACGCCCTGAAGAAGTATGCCCGCGACCTGACCCAGGCCGTGCGCGACGGCAAGCTCGACCCGGTCATCGGCCGCGACGAGGAGATCCGCCGCACCATCCAGGTCCTGGCGCGCCGCACCAAGAACAATCCCGTGCTCATCGGCGAGCCCGGCGTCGGCAAGACCGCCATCGTGGAGGGCCTCGCCCGCCGCATCGTCGACGGCGACGTGCCGGAGAGCCTGAAGAACAAGAGCCTGCTGGCCCTCGACATGGGCTCCCTCATCGCCGGCGCGAAATATCGCGGCGAGTTCGAGGAGCGCCTGAAGAGCGTGCTCAACGAGGTGCAGTCGGCCGAAGGCGGCATCATCCTGTTCATCGATGAGATGCACACGCTGGTGGGCGCCGGTAAGACCGATGGCGCCATGGATGCGTCCAACCTGCTGAAGCCCGCCCTTGCCCGCGGCGAGCTGCACTGCGTCGGCGCGACCACCCTCGACGAGTATCGCAAGCATGTGGAGAAGGACGCGGCCCTGGCCCGTCGTTTCCAGCCCGTCTTCGTCTCCGAGCCCACGGTGGAGGATACGGTCTCCATCCTGCGCGGCCTGAAGGAGAAGTATGAGCTGCACCACGGCGTGCGCATCACGGATTCGTCCTTGGTGTCGGCGGCGGTGCTCTCCAACCGCTACATCACGGACCGCTTCTTGCCGGACAAGGCCATCGACCTCGTGGACGAGGCCGCCTCCCGCCTGCGCATGCAGGTGGATTCGAAGCCCGAGGAGCTGGACAATCTCGACCGTGAGATCGTCCGCCTGCGCATCGAGCAGGAGGCCCTGAAGAAGGAGACCGACACCGCCTCCAAGGACCGCCTCGCCAAGCTTGAAAAGGAGCTGGCGGAGCTGGAGGAGAAGGCGGCCGTCCTCACCTCCAAGTGGAAGTCGGACAAGGAGAAGCTGGGCGAGGCGACCACCGTCAAGGCCAAGCTCGACCAGGCCCGCGCCGATCTTCAGACCGCGCAGCGCCAGGGCGAGTACCAGAAGGCCGGCGAGCTCACCTATTCGGTGATCCCCGAGCTGGAGAAGCGCCTGGCGGAGATCGAGAAGGTGGGCGCGGCCGGCGGCATGGTGGAAGAGGCGGTGACGCCCAGCCACATTGCCGGCGTCGTCTCCCGCTGGACCGGCGTGCCGGTGGACAAGATGCTGGAAGGCGAGCGCGAGAAGCTGCTGCGCATGGAATTGGAGCTGGCCAAGCGCGTGGTTGGCCAGTCGGAGGCGGTTGCCGCCGTCTCCACCGCCGTGCGCCGGGCTCGCGCCGGGCTCCAGGACCCGAACCGGCCCATCGGCTCGTTCCTGTTCCTCGGCCCCACCGGCGTCGGCAAGACGGAGCTCACCAAGGCTTTGGCGGAGTTCCTGTTCGACGACGAGACCGCCATGGTGCGCATCGACATGTCGGAATACATGGAGAAGCACTCCGTGAGCCGGCTCATCGGTGCCCCTCCCGGCTATGTGGGCTATGACGAGGGCGGCGCCCTCACCGAAGCCGTGCGGCGCCGGCCCTATCAGGTGGTGCTGTTCGACGAGGTGGAGAAGGCCCATCCGGACGTCTTCAACGTCCTGCTGCAGGTGCTCGACGACGGGCGCCTGACGGACGGGCAGGGGCGCACGGTGGACTTCCGCAACGTGCTCATCGTCATGACCTCGAACCTCGGGGCCGAGTTCCTGGCCGATCCGCGCCAGCCCATGGGCTTCAAGGTGGACGGCAAGGAAGAGGTGGTGTCCGACGAGGAGGCCTATGACCTGGTGATGAACGCGGTGCGGCACCATTTCCGCCCCGAATTCATCAACCGTATCGACGAGATCGTCATGTTCCACCGCCTGAAGCGGGAGCAGATGGACTCCATCGTCGATATCCAGATGGGCCGCCTGAAGAAGCTCCTGGAGGATCGCAAGATCACCCTGGACCTTTCGCCGGAGGCGCGGCACTTCCTGGCCGAGAAGGGCTATGACCCTGCCTATGGCGCGCGTCCGCTGAAGCGGACCATCCAGAAGCTGGTTCAGGACCCGCTCGCCGAGAAGATCCTCGCCGGCGACATCCTGGATGGCACCACGGTTCATATCGGCCTGGAAGATGGCCACCTCACCTTCCTGGGCGAGGCGACCAGCGTGGAAGAGGCGGCCTGACCCGGCGGCTGAGCTGTAAGGCTGAAGATAACGAGGCCCTCCCTTGCGGGAGGGCCTTTTTTTCGCCATGGCCACTGTGTCGCGACGGCCAAGGCGTCTCGAACGCGGGGAATTGCGCTTCGCGTGGAGACAACGGCTTAGTCAGGCTGTTGAAGATGGTCAGGCCGGACACGGACGATGCCCATCGCGATGGAGCTTCTGCCGGCGCCGGAGATTTTCGAGCGCGGCCTGCCCGACACGCGTCTTGAACGACACGCGTTCTGGCCGATAGACGGGACCTCACCGGCTCCGCCGCTCGCAGCGATATTCGCCATGGCGGAAAGTGCGTTGCGGGCATTCCGCCAGTCGCTGGAAGACGCCATTCGCTTCCCTGGCGTGCTGTCGGTTCTCGGACGGGCCGTGCCGCCGCTTTTGCGAGCCGGGCGACCATTTCCGCCGGGGCGCGGCGCACCGCTCGCCCGCAAACGCGCTCCGCCCTCGGGCATCCGCGATGAGGCTTCATCCCCGCGCGACCACATGGATGAAGCGGCGTTGGACCGCATCCTCAGGAACGTGCCGGCCGGCGCAGCCTCTTTCCGGGCGGCGCGAGCGGGATCTTATGCTGCCCACATCCTCAGGTGTCGCGTTATTTGCCGCGCGCCGTCGCGAGCAGCTCCTGCGCCCGTTTGGTGGCCTCTTGGAAGAAGGTCTGGGCCGGCGCCTCCTTCACGAAGCAGGCGCGATAGGCCGCCGCGCCTTCCTCCTCCACCTTGGTGGATTCCTGCCAGCGCGGATCCTGGTCGTTCTTCGACTTCTCGGCGGCGACGATCAGCGCCTTGGCCTTGTCCTCAAAGCTGTCCCAGATCTTGTCGCAGGCCGGGAAGGGGGGAATATCCTCCTTCACCTCGGTGGCACCCACCACCACGCGCCCGTCGGCCACGCGGGTGAAGACGATGGTGTTGGGCGCATCGTTCTGGGCGCCCGTCTGGGTGAACAGGCCGAGGGCGGCATTGACACTCTCCCCCGTCCCGGCCGCCACCGGCAGGTCCATGTATTTCACGAAGGCCGCATCGGCACCCATCACCGCATTGTAGAGCGGCCCGGAGCCCATGGCGTCGCCCATGCCGGAGCGCAGGGCGGCGGGGGCGTCCGGAGCCTTGCCGCGGTTGCCGAGCCAGTTGAGAAACACCGGCTCGGGCGAGATGAAAACGCGGGTCAGATAATCGTCGCTGGAGAATAGCAGGCCGTCCGGCTGCTGCGATTCCAGGAATTCGGGAATGAGCGTGGTGGGCAGGAAGATGGGCGTGCTTTGTGTGCCGGGGAACGACACCGGACCCAGCAAGGCTTCCATGCGCGCCTGGAGATCCTTGACGGCGGCGGCATTGCGCCTGTCCACAGCGTCCTCGCTCTCACCGGCCCGGACCGCGCCGGCGATCTCAGCCGCGAGCTTGTCGCGTGCCGCGATGTAATCTTCGACGGTGGCTGCCCCCGCTGGCGTCGCCATGCCTGGCAAGAGCGCAAGGCCCGCCACCAGGGTTGCCGCCGCCAGACGGGCCAAGCCACGCCGGCAGAGCTGGGGGGCGGGGCGATGCTGTGCGATCCGGCTCATGTCGGCCTCCTGGCGCGTTCGAGAAAAGCGGGCAGAGTTCGAAAAAGGGAATCATCGCCGCGGCGCCGCGGCCTTTGCCGTTCCGGCATTCTGGCCCGACCCGCGCGAAATCCAAGCGCTGAGGGGACCAAATTCCGCCAGCTCCCCGCCGCGCCATTGACGCAGCGGGGAGCGGCTTTGTCACCGGCCGCGCAGGGTGTCGAGAAAGGCTTCGGCGCGCTTGGTCGCCGCGGCGAGGGCTGCTTGGCTTTCCGGGGCCTTTGCAAAGCAGGCCTGGAAGGCGGCGGCGCCTTCCTCCTCCAGCTTCGACAGCTCCGCGAAGCGGGGATCCTCCAGGTCGCTTACCGTCTCAGTCGCCTTCAGGAGCGCCTGAATTTTTACATCGTAGGGCTTCCAGACCTGCGTGCAGACGGCCGGCACCTTCGCGTCTAGGGTCACCGGCATCATGCCTAGAACGGCCCGTCCATCGGCCACCCGCACCACTACGATGGTATTGGGAGGGGTGTCGGCCGGGGCTTCATCGGTGTAGAGGCCGAGATTGGCATAGGCCGTTTCCCCCGGCGCGGCGGTCACGGCAAGGGCGGTATAGGGAATGAAGCCGCCGCCCGGATTAACGATGCTGTTGTTGACCAGATAGGCGGTATTGGGAAGCGCCTTGAGGCCTCCTCGCGCTGCGGCGGGAGCGTCCTTGTCCTTGGCGCGCGCGGTGAGCCAGGCTTGCAGCACCGGCTCCGGCGTCACCACCACGCGGGTGGTTTCGTTCTTGTCGGTCAGCGCCATGCCGTCGAGCTGGGTGGTGCCCAGGTCGTCGCCGTAAACGAAGACGTCGAGGGTATAAGTGGGGTTGCCCAAGCCCTTCAGCTTAAGGGGCCCAACCAAGGCTGACATGCGCTTGGCCAGGTCCTGGCGCGCGGCTTCTTCCGCCTTGATGACATCGTCGTCGCCATTCTTGCCCGCATTCGCCGCGGCAAGGGCCGTGGCGATGGCCTTGTCGCGGACCGCGAAATAATCATCCACCGGGGCGGCCGTTGCGGCGAGCGGCTGGCACACGAAGGGGAGGGCGGCGGCAAGCAGGGCGGCGCAAAGGGTGCGGCGGGCGAGGCGGGTCATGGGATGCTCTTGTCAGGATGCAAGGCGTCCATTCTCGCTTCCCGGAGGCGAACAGGAAATGACTTTCCTGCACCACACGGCCCGAAACGCGGCGGCGTGGCGCCGCGCCCGGTGCACTTCCCCCGCCTCCTGCGAAGCGGGATCCGCCGCGCGCGAATGGTCCTCAGTTGCTCGCTTCGCGCGCCGGTTTGCCGGAGGCGGAAACGCCAGCCACCTTGGGCGGCACCGGCCCGTGGTTCATCAGGGCATCGATGCGTTCGCGCTCCTTGCCGAACTCCGCCAGGAACTTGCCCGAAAGGGCGCGCCCGCGCGGCAGCTTGATGCGCATGGGATCCACGAAATTGCCGTTGATCTTCACTTCGTAGTGCAGATGCGGGCCGGTCGACAGGCCGGTGGAGCCAATATAGCCGATGAGCTGCCCCTGGCGGACCTGCATCCCCTCGCGAATGCCACGGGCAAAGCCCGATTGGTGCGAATAGGTGGTGACATAGCCGTTGGCGTGCTGGATCTCCGTGTGCTTGCCATAGCCGGATTTCCAGTTGGCATAGATGATGGTGCCATTGCCGGCGGCATAGATCGGGGTGCCGATGGCGTCCGCCCAGTCAACGCCCGTGTGAAGCTTGGAGTAGCCCAGGATGGGATGTCGGCGATAGCCGAAGGGAGAGCGCATGATGCCGCCGCTCAGCGGCTTTCTCACCAGGAACTTCTTCGCGCTCTTGCCGTCCTCGTCATAATAATCGATGACGCCATCATCCGATGTCTGGAAACGGTAGTAGCGCTTGGTGTCATTGCCGAGGGTAAGAGCCGCGAACAGCACCTCGTTATTGCCCGAGGGGTCGTCCGAGTACAGCACCTCGAAATTGTCGCCCGAGCGCACACGTTTCTGGAAATCAACGTCGAACGAGTAGACCCGGATGAGATCCGCGATCACCGAGCGGGGCACCTCGTTGCGCAGGGCCGTTTCATAGATGCTCTCGTAGAGGCGCACGCCCGGCCCGCTGTCGTCGTCTGCATCCTCGGAAACGCCGGCCATCTCCGTTTCGGCGGGCTCCGGCACGTTCACGAACTCGTTGCGGTCGGACAGCGCAATGGTGCCTTCGTGACCCGAATCGCTGAAAAGCGAGACGCGCAGCGGCAGGATCCGGCTGCCCTCCTGCTGCAGCAGCATGCGCAGCCGCAGCCCGTCTTTCACAATGCCATCCTTGCCGCGCTTGAATGCGGCTGCCAGCGCGCGGGCATCCTCCTTTGACACGCCCGCATCGGTGAGGATGGAGACGATGGTGTCTCCCTTCTTCACCACCACGGTCGTGTCCGACCAGTCATTGCCGCCAGACGTCTCCGCCGAAGTCTTGGGCACGAAGCTGATATTGTCCCGGGGGGCCGGTGCTGCGGCGGCACCAAGATCCTGCCCCACGCTGGCGTAGGACAGATAGGGCGCATTGGGTGAGAAATGCGCGCTGGTACCGACGATCGCCTCCGGCAGCACGCCCGGCTGGCTACGCGCCAGCTCCGCGATCTCCCGGACCTTAACCAGCACGCTCTCCATGGGGACCGTGGCGCCCAGCTTCGTATGGGGCGGAACCGAAGTCAGCTCGCGCATCACCACCGTCACCTCGCCGGTCGGCTCCGCCTGCGGGGCGGCTTCCTCTCTGGCCGTGGAATCGGCCACCAGCTGCGCGGGGTTGAAACGGGGAATATTGGCCGACACCGACGTGGTCGACATGGCTAAGTTGGCGGCCACGCGCGTGAAGGGCCGCACCTTGATGATCTCACGGTCGCCCACCTTGGTGGCCGTGGAAACCCGGAACGTCTGCCGCGCGTTCGAGCTGTCGCTCAGTAGCGACATGCGATCGCCCTTCCGGGAAGCATTCGTGGGCCGCTCACCGACAGCCAGCGCGTTGCGCAGGGTGGTGCGAATCTTTTCCGGCATAAGCGCCAGGCGGTGTTCACCATCGAGCGCGGCATAGACCGCGCCTCCCATCAGGAACGAACCGCACAGTGCCGTCAGCAGCGTCGCAGCGAACCAGCGCACCGAAACACGGCGCCGATCAATCTCTTCCTCGTCGCCATCGACGCCAAGCGGCGGGTCCTCACCGAGACCGGCCGCGCTTCCGGAATCGCGCCAAGCGGCTGCTGATCGTCGTTGATACATTCCGTCCCTTCAGGTCGCTGCGGCGCACCGTTTCGTCCCGCGACGCATCTCTTGCAGGTGCGCGGACAATGCCTCTCGACACTGCCCTCGTCAACGCAACCCCGGCATCGTCAAGCAGGCCGGATGAGATCCTCGACTCGCGGCGAAAGCATGGCGCGGCCTCGTAACGCGTTGCCGCATCGTCCCTTCGCACGCCCGCCGATGCCCTCTGTCTCCGTGCCTTCCACGTTTTCGTGAACGCTCTCCGGACTTCCGAAGGTGCGCAGAAAATAGAGAACGCGCGCGCACGCGCGACCCGCCGACCCTGACCTCGATTTCCGAAAGTTCGCGCGACCGCCTGTGGCGCAAGCTGACCTGCTGCGAATTTTTCCACAGCGGCAAACCCGTTGCACGAGCGTGCTTTCGGTGCTGTGCAGCCGCGATTTGTCC